>NZ_BMMH01000001.1:0-884291 GCF_014645735.1 Nocardia jinanensis
GATCACCGCGGCCTCCGCCCGATACCGCGCCGCCAACTCAGCCGCGTCCGGCCCCGGATCCTGCCCGGGCGCACCGGCCGCGCCCTCCGACTCATACCGCGCACCGGCCGATTCGGACTCCGGCAGCACCCGTGAACCAGCGGCAGGATCATCAGCGGTATCGGGATCTGCCTTCGGTGTATCACCCTCCTGTCCGATCCCCCCGGGCTCCTCGGGAGACGCCTCCGGTGGTTTCGCCGCAGACTCCTCGGCCGCCTTCGCGGCGGCATCGGCCACTGTGGCACCGTCGCTTTCCGGCTCGGGTTTCACAGCCGACGATTTCGGTGGTGCGCCGGACTCCTCGGCCGAAACCGGCCTCTCCGGATACGCCTGTGGTTTACCGGCCGGCTCCGGGGTCTTCGGCGGCTTCCCGCCCTCGGATGCCTTGACCGGTGCCGTTTCCGGAGAGGTTCTGTTCACGACCGCCGCTTCGGCAGTCGCCTTCGTGCCGGACGCCTTGGCGGGCGCATCGACAGGTTCCCGGACCACGACACCGTCCGCTTGCCGCGGTGCGGGCCGCTCCCCGGCCTTGCCTGCGGCTGCCGTCTCGTCGGCGCCGCTCACCGCGCGCGTGGAACCGGTATCGGCTTGCCGCAGTGCGGCGTCGAAATCTTTGCCGGACGAGGTGTTCAGCTCTGATTCCGTCGCGCCGGAGGGTTTGCCCGGCTTGTCGACGGATCCGTGTGCGGTCGTATCGAGGAGTCCGCGTTCCGCGCCGGGGACAGCGCCATGCGAGGTATTGCGCTCCGCGACGACCGGACTTGTGGGTTTGTCCGGTTTGAGGGCATCCGGTCGCGCAGGTGATTCATCGGCGGCGATCCGCTGGAGCAGACGGGCATGCAGCTCCCCGGCCGGTTGAGCGTTTCGGCCATCCGTGAGCCGACCGGCGTCATCGACCGTTCGGAGAGGTTGAGAGCTGTTGCCACCCGGATACGCGCCTTGTCCGGCCCCGTCGCCGGTGTGGGCATCACGACCGGCCGATACCGCCGGCGCGGACTCGGCACCGGGCCCGAACGTATCCGTCTTCACGATAGTGACGTTGTCGGGCAGCACCAGCCCCTGGGGTTGCCAGTCGACCGAGTTGTACTGCTGGGCGCCGGGTTCCCGGAGCAGCCCGGACAGCAGTTCGTTGAGTTTCTGCTGGTGAGTCTTGGGTTGTGCGGTGGGGACGGCGGCCGGCAGCGGACCGCGTGCGTCGAGAGCATCCGTGAGTGGACGGCTGCTGTGCCCTGCGACCTGGGAGCCATGGGCGCCGAGCTCCGGACCGGTGGCAGCGGATTCGGGAGCCGGGGTGGGGGCGCGCAGACTTGCCAGGCTGTATCCTGCGGCGCCGAGGAAACCGCCTGTCACGGCGGGGAGGAGACTTTCGGTGAAAGCATCGAGGGTGAATTTCTCGCCCGACAGCGCGACCGCCGCCCCGGTGCCGAAAAGCCCGCCGACCAGGCCACCGACACCGCCGATGAGCATCGCGCCCCCGACTTGGAAGACCACACGCCCGCCGGTGCCGGTGGCGCGTTCCGCGTGGGCAAGGGTACTCGGGATGACCCATCGGTCGCCGACCCATTTGCCCGCGGCCGCGCCGGCGGCGCCACCGACACCACCCGCGACCGTCGCGACCCAGACTTCCTTCCGGTTCACCTCGTCGCGCTGATCGTAGGCGACCTGCTTCAATTGCACCGCCAGATTGATGCCGCCACCCTGCAGCACACCGACGAGTGCCGCCTTCCCGGCCAGTACCAGGGTGCCGCGTTGAGCGGCGGCCCGCGCGCTCACTCCGGCGAGGTATTCCAGGAGTTTGCGCGAGGCGATCCCCAGCGCCGTTCTGGTTCGCATCGTGGCGAGGTAGGCCTCGATCGCGCCACCGGCGCCGAACATGATCGCGGCATGCGCCAATGTCCACGCCAGGATCACCGCGAATCCGATCACCGTCCACTTCTGCACCTCGAAGGCATTGGCGCCCTCGTACAGCTGCTCGGCTTCGCTGTCGAAGTGGTCGGCCTGACTACGAAATTTCTCGGCCAGGCCCCGATATTCTTGTTCGAGCCGGTCGCCTGCTCGGCCTCTGATGGCATGGAGTCGGCTGTCGGCCTTGATATCGAAGTACTCTGCCTGTGCGCGGCACCGCTCGGCGGTTTCCGAGCAGTGGTCGGCCCGGCGACGCATGGAGTCTTCCCTCGCCTCGGGAAAATGCCCGGCGACGACCTCTATGACGGGAACGGGTAGCCATGGCGGCAATAGCAGAGACAATGTCAACTCTGCCCGTCAACCCACACCCGGCAAGGAAACCCTGTATTCGCTCGACGACTGATCTGGTCCAACTCCTGGACAATCGTAGGCAACTTCCCAGCATTGGAAACGTCACTGACAGCGGTCCACAGCGACACCCTCCCGGATCCCCGGCTCAAAGCGTATGAGGCAGAGCTGTCCGCGCCATCTCCACCAGCAGCCGATGCAAGGCCTTCGCCGAGACAGGAGCGTCGTCGCGGTGCACTTCGACGGCAGCGAAACCCGCGGCCAATGCCCGACCGGCCGAAAACACGCCATTGTCGAAGCAGTAGTCACCCAGTTCAGCGCGCCAGGACTTGTAACCACTGACGATGCGGCCCAGATTGTCGTTCTGAGCACCGCTGATACGTAGATATTCGGTGATCAGTGTGCGCTGTACCACGGCCCGGGCGCGCGCCCCGCCGCTCAGATCGAGTACATGGCCGAGTTCCCGCAGCATCGTCACATACATCGGCCGTTGCCGCAGTACAGTATCCGCGAAATCGGGTCCGGCCCGTTCGCGCCCGATGAGTATGCCGGGATCCGCGGCGGCGGCGCCACTCAAGACGATCCATGGTTCCGGAGGTTCCGATACGGCCGCCTCGGGCACCACAGCGGCCTCGTTTCGGTTCTCGACCAGAGATGGCGGCCCGCCGTCGGCGACCTGGATCCCGCACAGGATGATCGGGTACTTCGTGAGTACCACGTCGACGGCGTCGGCGATCTCCTGTGCGGTCTGTTCGGCGATACCCGCCGTTTCGAATCCGGCGATCTCGAGATCGTGCCGGGATGCCATCTCATGCAGGATCGCCATGGCCTCGTCGCCGGTTTTCCGGCGCGCCCGCGCGGGCGCGGGCTCCCGGGCCGGGGTTCGTCCTCGCTCTTCACCCGGCTTGGCGGGGACCGGTGGGCGACCGGTGTTGGGCGGCGGAGACGCCCGCGGTGGTACCGGGTTCTCCTGAGGTGCGGCGGCCCCTGCCACACCCGGCCGGGGCACGCCCGCCGGAGTCCGGCCCCACGGAGAGTCGGCAGCCGGACGGGCGGAATCGGCGCGGGCGGCGGGTATTTTCGGATCCGCCGGCGCTGTGGTGGTACCCGTTCCGGGGCCCTGGGATGCGGGCATTACGGGGGCCGCGGCGCCCGGAGCGGTGATCATGGGTTGCTGCGGATCACGATCCGGCTCGGAACTCGCGCCGAGGTCCGGAGAGCTCGAATCGGCGGAGTCCGACTGTTCCGGCGCAGATGGCTGCTGCTGGTCCGGTTCCGGCGCGGATTGCTGCTGTTCGGGCGGCCGTGACCGGTCCGTGTCGGTGGTGGCCGGCGCCGTGTCA
The DNA here is from genome assembly GCF_014645735.1 of Nocardia jinanensis. GTDB lineage: Bacteria > Actinomycetota > Actinomycetes > Mycobacteriales > Mycobacteriaceae > Nocardia > Nocardia jinanensis. The sequence goes on from NZ_BMMH01000001.1 coordinate 3,636, forward strand.
TCGGTCGACGACGGCCCCGCGGCAGCTGCTGCCGCATTGCCGGGTGGACTGGTCGGCCCGGTGGCTTGCCGGGTGGCCTGGGCAGCCTGGTCCACATAGCGCGAGGTGGGATCCAGGGACGGATATGTCTGCATGATCGGATCCGCGCTCATCGTGCTGGCGGGATCGGAGCTACCCACCTGCGTTCGGCCCGCTCCGTCCGCGTTCGCGAATGCGTCGGTGGTGGCGCGGATACCGGCACTGATCGCACGGACGCTGTCCACCAGGTTCTCGAAACCGGCCATGCCCTGTTCCGCGCTCGGCACGAAGCTTTCGGCGAAGGCGTTGCCGGGCTTGTCACCGCCCCAGCAATCGCCCTCGCGGGCCTGAGCCATCTTCAACTCGGCCACCAGCTGCGCCACTTCATCGGCGATCTCTTCCAACTCCGCCGCCGATGCGTGCATCTCATCGGGATCGAGCCACAGTGATTCGCTCACATCGACCCCCTCTCACCGAGGAATCGCCACGGGTCAGGCCCAGAATTCCTACAGTGTGCGCGAGATCGGGCCACACCGCATCACGTACTCTTCCTGGCACTGGCAATGCTGTCACCTGCGCAGAGACACGGTGCCCGCGCCGGAGTCGTTCATTCCCGAGTGGGCACCGCCGTGCTCACGCCCGAGCGTCCTGGCGTTCCCGATAACGCTGTTCGAAGCTCTTCACGAAAGTGGCCGGTGCCACCGATGACGACGAATGCTCCAGCACCCCGTCGTCGGCGATATAGAAAATGGCCCGGCCGATGGCGATTTCACCCTGCGGCACCGGCACGTACACCATCCAGCCGCAGGCGAACCGATCGGCCGTCAACTGGTCCAGCGGGTACCCGGTGGTATCCAGACCACGGCCTTCGATATAGCTGCACACCCGGAAAACAGCCTCTTGTTCCGGCATCCGCTGCGGCAGCACCGCCACAACCCCGGCGATGGAGAGCTGGTACATGGCCCCATCGATATCGAAACCGATCTCGTCGCCGAACAGACTCGTTACTGTCTCTCGCGTCACCACACCGACTTCGGCGGCCGATACCAGCGCCGCCGCGGCCGCTCGCTGCTCCGCGCCCGGCGGGCGCGCGGCCAATCCCGCGAGCATGTCGATCACCGTGCTCGCCGTCCACACCCCGGGCACCGCGGTGGCACAATCGGCCGCGTCCGGCGACTCACCCCGATACCAGCGACCGGATTCCCACCAATACACGAACGACAGCAGCCCGGTCGACGCGCGCGGATTCAGAACCGGGTCGGCAACCCAATCCGGCGCTCCCGCATAGACTTTCGGCATATCGGCGCCGTCGTTGTAGACAGCGTCCAGGTTGGGCGATTCCCATACCCCACCCGACAACACCGCCCGGCCGCCGGGCAGCGAATACATTGTGGAGCCGCTGCGACGCGAGCTTTCGAACCATCCCATCGAGGGCAGCAATCGGGGGCCCAGATCGGATCGGACCGCTACGAACGCGGCCGAGATACATGCCCAGCGGGCCCACATCTGTGGAAAATCCGGGAATTGGTTCTCCGCCAGCACGGGCCATACCTCGGCCGCGCGGTCGGCGCGGGCCTGCCGCGCCGCCTCCTGCGGAGTGCGCGACAGCCGATTCTCGTGCCGGACGTAGGCCGCCAACCATACCGGGAGCGTCTCGCGCGGATATTCCGCCAGATCCGCACGATAGGCGTCCGGCTCGAACAACTGTCCCTCCGGGAACGGCTCGTCACCGAAGTCGTAATCGACCTCCAGCTCCCCCTCGGAATTGAACCCCACCAACAGCCGCCACCACGGCTCACCGTCCAACTCGGCCACCAAGGCGCGATGTTCCCGCACCCGATTCAATACCGGCACCGATGGCTCCCCCCGGGTCGACCGCTCCCCGTCGAAGTACACCACCTGGGCGACCCCGGTGGTAGCGGTCAGCGCGAATACGGCCTCCAGCCGCTGCCACCCGGACGGTCCCGCCTGCCCCAGCGAATCGGCGATCCGACGCGCCAGTGCCCGATCCGGGCTCCCCTCGACGAGATCTGCGGACCCATCGGCGGGGTCCGCGTACTCAGCAGGAGGATTCCCGGAATCGCCGCCCGGCCGGAGATCGAAATCGGCGGCCGGCGCTTCTTCACCCTTTCCGGCACCGTCCGGCATTTCTTTGTTCTGATCGCTCACTATCCGCTTTCGCCGGTCGCCCGCGTCGAGTCCTCCCGCACAGCCAACCTAGCCCTGCCGGACTCACAGCTCCCATGCGTGGGAACCTCGCTGGGCGACTGACCGACACCGGCCCGGCTCGACCGGCGGTCATCCGTCACTGCGCCCATCGGGGCGAGATATCTGTTCGAATGGCCCGATGATGTATCGCATTTCGAAAGGAACCAAGACGTCGATGAAGTGGCGGGTCGCGGGAACGGCCGGGGCCGCGATGGCATCCCTGGCGGTGATGATGATCCCGGCGGCGACCAGCGCGGCCGCGCCGGCCGCGTGCTCCGCGGAGACAGTGGACCTGAGCACCCGCGAACGGCCGTCCGACTCACCCGGCCAGAGCCGGCTGGAGATCGTCCTGACCAACACCTCCACGCAAAGCTGCGCGGTACAGGGATTCCCCGGCGCCGACCTGGTGGGACCAGAAGATCCGACCTTCGGCCCGACCTACCGGCTGCCCCGCCAGGAGGTGGGCTTCGCTCCGGCGACAGTGGAGCCGGGCGCCGCGGTGAGCAGCCTGCTCACCTACCTGCCGGGAGGCCCCGGCGGCTGGGTCCCGGCGACGATCGTCGTCACGCCGCCGGATACCACCACCCAACTGCAGGCGCCGTGGCCGGTGGGCGTGAGCGTGCAACGCCAGGACGGCGCCACTCACCCGGGCACCTACATCGGCCCGCTGCAACCCGCCTCCTGAATCACCCGCTCCGCCGCCGCGCCGACCCCGGTCGGCGCGGCGGCGGGGACGAGGTGGGATTCCCGAGACTACCGGCGACCCTCACGGTCCCGGCGGGCAGCGGCTCCCCTACGGCGTAGTTCGGCCCGGTCCAGCCAGTTGTAGACCGCGTCGTACCCGGCGACGCCGAGTGCGATCACACCCAGCAGGCCGGTTATCACGGTGGCCGGGATCAGGCCCAGCATTCTGCACAGTACGACCAGGACGACGAGCCCGATCCCGATCCCGAGGCTCCACTTCCCCAGACCGCTCATATCTTCGCCGACTCCCCGGGCAGGAGCGTCCAGCTCGCCGTGCCGATTTCCGGGCGTATGTATTTCACCGATATCCGTTCGTCGAAGTACTGGGCGCGACAGCGCATAGGAGATACGCAGCATAGCCAGACCTGCGTCACAGCGACGCTCGTCCGGCAGCGGATGCGTCTCCCGCCGACGAGGCCCTGACCATCAGGTCGCAGTGGGTCGGCGCCGGCCGCGAGCAGGATCGCGCATACGCTTCGGCTCGATTCAGCACCGCCCGGTGCAGCAGGTTCGCTCCCTCCGCGCCGACGGTGTTCGGCTCGGCACGGATAGTGAGCACCCGGGTCAGGCGCGCATCGTCGCGAGCCGTGATCGCGCATCGTCGAGGACCGCGCGCTCGCCATGGTGCGCTTCGACCCGTCTCGAAACCTCGATTGGACGGAGTCGACCACGGCTGCGTCTCGTCCAGCGCCCTGCCGGTGCGGAACGACAGCGCGAGCCATCGGCGCGCCCCGGTACTCCTCCGGTGGCAGCGGGTCCCGACGACCACGTAGTTGCGGACATTCCCGTGACCGCGTCATCCTTCGGGCAGCGAACACCTCGACTACTTGCACGTACGGAGCTATTCCGAGGCTAATGGCAAGTGCGCCGACGATGGAATATCCCGAGAGGCCGGACCATGGGCCGCCGATAGTGCGTTGCGCACAGCCGGTGGCCGACATGATCCCGGGAGCCGATCGAATCGCTCGAATCCTCGGCTGGGCGATATCGCCGACCGCCCAGGTACCCGCGCCCCGCCCGCGCCACCCCCAGGTTCGACCCGATATTGTGCACTCTGCCCAAAGCAGTCCACCGATTGTGGCGCTTCGACATATTTCCCGTCCTCGAACGGCTGGCTAACCTCTTATCACACCGACTACGGAAGCTGAAGAGGTTTGTCCGGAACCGTTGAACATCTCGTGCTGGGCCGTAGCGGCTCCGGGGCGCCCGCCCCGGGGGTTCGGCCGTCACCGACCCACCCACCCTCACGTCCCGTGAAAGGCCATGCGCGATGACCGCTTCCGCACTTCCACCGCGACACCGGCCCGGACCGCCGCCGGAGACGACGCCGACCCTGGTATCCACCATGGTTGTGGAGATCGGGGCGGGGTTACGCGCGCGGGAAGCGGAGATCTCCGAGGGAATGACTCGACGCATACTCCACGCGATCGACTACAGCCGCGCCGAGCCGCAGCTCTCGGACCTGCGTACCGCCAGCATCCACGCCAATATCTCGACCATGGTCGAGATATTGGCCAACGATATCCCCGTAGCCCACCTGCAACCGCCGCTGGCGGCGGTCGAATCCGCGCGGCGGATGGCGCAACGCGAGATTCCGTCCAACTACCTCGTGCGCGCCTACCACATGGGCCAGAACACCATGATGCGGATCTGCTACGACGAGGTCGCGCAACGGAATCTGCCAACAGCGCTGGGACTGGCCGTACTCCAACGGCTCACCGAGAACGTCTACGCCTATACCGACTGGATCATCGAGTACGTCCTCGAGACATATGAAACCGAACGTATGCGGTGGATGAATGCCCGCGGCAATGTCCACTCTTCCACGGTGCACACACTGCTCTCCCCGAGAACGGGAGATCCGGCGGGTTTCGAGGCCGAGACCGGATACCGTCTCGACCAGGCTCATCTGGCGGTGATCCTGTGGTCCACGGGAACCGACGAGGTCGGCACCCTGGCCCTGCTGGATTCCGGCGCCCGGACGATGGCGCACATCCTGCAGGCCGACGGCCCGCCCCTGGTGACGGCGATCGACCCGCGGACGATGTGGGTGTGGTTCCCGTTCGGCAGACGACCGGCGGTCGATGCCGACGCGCTGCGGGCGGACGCCGGGCTGACCGAGGGGGTACGACTGGCCGTCGGGCTCCCCGGGCGGGGCCTCGACGGCTTCCGCCGGTCACATCAGCAGGCCGCCGCCGCCTACTTCGTCGCCACACTGCCGGGTACGCCGTCGTCGGCACGCCCGGCGATCGGATTCGGCGACCCCGGTGTGGCGGTGGTATCGCTGCTGGCCAAGGATCTGGACTCGACCCGGCAATGGGTGCACGAGGTGCTCGGCGCACTTGCCGACGACACCGAGCAAGCTGCAACCCTGCGCGACACCCTGAGCACGTTCTACGAGACCGGTGAAAGCCATGTGCACACCGCACAACGGATGACACTGCATCGCAATACGGTCAAATACCGCATCACCAAGGCCGTCGACGCCACCCGCCGTACAGGGGCGGGGCAGGAGAAACTGGATATCGCACTGGCTCTTCGGATCTGCCGCTTTCTCGGACCGAGCGTGCTCCGGCCGCCGTCCTGACCGACATCCGGCGAGCTCGCCGGGTACGACCCGCGCCCCGCCACAGTCGGCGGACGATGCGAACAGTTCCGCCCAGGTTCAGGCCGGCCGACGCACCGCCGACGCCGGTCTCCGTTCGGCCTGTTTCGAGGCGACCCGGAGATGAATACGCCGCCGCTTCGGCCGGTGCTCGCCGACCCGCTACCGGCCGATGGTCAGCGAGCGTCGAAAGGCTTTTCGGAGCCGCATTGCAAACGCGCCCCGTTCGAGAAATAACCGAGCCCGACAGTAAGGCCTTCCGTCCTGCCGGGCCGGCCGCGGAGACCAGCACATCGATCGCCGGCTTCTCGCGGCGGCAATACGATATCGCGGACCGCGGCCGGTCGGATCATCGGTCGAGAGTGTTGTGCGACGAGAACAAAGCCACTCCGCTGAATGTGCAATGCGGACAAACTTTCGGAAAGTTCAGGCGGTTTCATTGTCCACAACAGAGCGCTTCAGTAGGGTTGTCCGGGCCGATCTCAACACGCTGCCCGGTGCCGATACAGACTGAAAAGGAAGTGCGAAAACAAAGTGTTTCGGTATTCGGCGAAGCGGTCGCAACGGTTGTCGTATTCGTTGCGTGCACGGCCTGCCGAGGTAGCAGTCGAGAACAGGCAGAAAAATTTTCATTCCTGCCGAATGCGCCGATCGGAGTCGATCTCTCCCCATTGACACCGCGGATGAAGTCACCGCATTACGCGCAACTCTTTGCCATCGCAACGGCCTTCCGGGATGGAAGGGCCGCGAGGCAGTCCACGTCTGTGCATTCATCAGAGTTTTCACAATATTCACCTGAAGTTTTTATCCAGGAGCTCGGTAACAACGTCGATGGCTATCACAGACATAAAGGCATTCGCTCATCTCACCGAGGCCGATATCGAGGCGCTCGGCCACGAACTGGATCGGATTCGCTCAGACATCCAGGGATCACTCGGACAGCGAGACGCCGACTATATTCGGCGTGTCGTCGCATTTCAGCGCGGACTCGAAACAGCGTCGCGCCTGATGCTGCTGTGCGGCGGGCGGTACCGGGGCGCGCGGATCGCCGGCACCCTGATGCTGGCGGGCTCCAAGATCATCGAGATGATGGAGGCCGGTCACAACATCAGCCATGGGCAATGGGATTGGATGAACGACCCGGAGATCCACTCCGCCGGCTGGGAGTGGGATTTCGCCGGGCCTTCCGCCCATTGGAAACGCGCGCACAACCATGTTCACCACACCTATACCAACGTGTACGGCATGGACACGGATCTCGGTTTCGCCGTGCTCCGGATGACGCGCGATGAGCCCTGGCGTCCGATTCATCTGATCCAGCCCGTCACCAGCCTGGCCATCGCGGCGGGTTTCGAGATCGCCATTGCCGTGCACGACCTGGCGGTCGAGCGCCGGCACCGTGGCATCCCCCGGAGCCACTGGCGGTCGAAGCCGAACACCGTCTTCGCGCGCAAGCTCGCCAGTCAGGCCGGCAAGGATCTGCTGTTCTATCCGGCGCTGAGCGGACGGCGTTTCGAGCACACACTCGTTGCGAACGCCTCCGCGCTGCTGCTGCGGAACGTGTGGTCCTTCGTGGTGATCATGTGCGGTCATTTTCCCGACGGAGCCGAGAAGTTCACCATCGAACAACTGGACACCGAAACTCGAGGCGAGTGGTATCTTCGGCAGCTGCTGGGCAGCGCCAACTTTCACGCCGGCCCCGGGCTGGCGCTCATGACCGGCAACCTCTGCTACCAGATCGAACACCACCTGTTTCCCGACCTGCCGAGCAACCGCTACCCCGAGATCGCCCAGCGTGTCCGCGCCCTGTGCGACAAATACGATCTGCCCTACACCACCGGCTCGCTACCCGCGCAGTTCTGGCTGGCCTACCGCACTATCTGGAAACTCGCGCTGCCGGACGGGCTTCTGCGCGGTACCACCGACGACGCCACCGAAACCAGGTCCGAACGGAAGTTCCCGGAGGTTTCGCCCGGCAACAGATCCACCCGGCAAACGATCGATCCGGTCACCGGCGCCCGGCGTGGACTCCGCACCGCGTTGGCCGCGGGAGCCGCGGCACGAGGCAAGGATCCAGGAACCGGCCGCGGATTCCGGCGCTGGATCGCGGCGTTCGCCGGCAGGCGGGAACAGCGGTGAAAGAGCAGTCGTCGACGGAGGAACGCCCGGTAGTCCGGATCATCGCGGGTGTGGCCGGCCGCAGCCTCGCCATGATGGTGGGAATGGCCATCGGGACGGTCGATGCCCTGACTGCCCGGCGAGCCCAGCACAACCGGCGACCGGCCCCCGCCCTGCAACCGGTGGTCGTGGGCGTCAGCGGTGGCGCGCTCGCGGCTACCGCGATCGCGCTGAACATGACACGCGAGCGGGCGCGCGGGATCGCCATCGATCATCCCGAGCACGAAGTGCTGGGCGCCAGGAGCCTCCGCAGTCTGATGACACGCCGTGCCCTCTACCCACAGGCACGAATTCGCGAACTCGCCCATGCCTTCGCTGGTGATCGCACATTTGCCGATTTCGCCCTCGGGCCGCCGGGCCGAGAACTCCCCCAGGCGACATCGTCACTGCTCATCCCCGTCTATGCGGCCGGACACGGCACATTGCTGCTGCCGCGTGATCTGCCGAAGCTGGGCTTGGCCGACCTGCCGGTCGCGGACGCGATCGTCGCCGCTACCCGGATACCGGGGGCTTTACCCGCGGCCGCCGGGCTCGACGGGGTCTTCGACGGTGGCTGCCAATACCGGGTCCCGCACGATATCTTCTCCCCACACCCCGCCCTGATCCTCGACCTGTACGGGCCGCAACCGTACGACAGCCGAGGCGGACTGATATTCCCGCTGCTCCATCCATCGCTGCCCGCGATCGCGCATCGCCCGCGGCCGTTCCAGGACCAGGCCCTGCGTGATTCGACCATCTTCGCCCACCAGCCTTACGGTGCGGCGCTCAATGCACCCGCACGAACGTCCGATGAACTGTTCGACACCGGCTACGACATCGCCGCGACCTGGATTCGGACCCGCACCGAAGAGCAACTGCTGAACGTCGTCGACGCGCACGTTCTGGGGTTGCCGGAAAAAGGTCCCGCGGCCGACCGACACGAGCAGGCCGGGGGTCTGTCACGCGCGGCCGGGTGACGACCGCGACTGCCGCCGGGCCCGCCGGGAACCCGACGCGAGAATGCGGCGGCCCGGCGGTGTCCCCCGTCGCCGCGCCGGGCCGTGGCCCGAGCCGCGAAGTAAGGCACCCGATGACCGGCACACGGCTCTGCCGAACCGGCGGGGCCGGCACGCTCTGCGCGACGAGCCGGGCATGCGAGAGGATGTCTATCGGCGTACCGTCGAGTCTGTGAGCAGCGGCGACGCGCCGGCGGCGACGGTAGAAGGCTCGGGTCTGTGGGCCCGGGCGTTCGCGAGGCTGTACGACCCGCTGCTGTGGGTGGGTGAGAGAGCGGGGATGGGCGCTCGCCGCCGGGATCTGCTCGGCCGCGCGAGGGGCCGAACTGTCGAACTCGGCAGCGGCACCGGCCTCAATCTCGACTACTACCCCGACGGCCTCGACGAGCTGATCCTGACCGAACCGGAGGCCGCGATGCGTGCACGGTTGACGCGACGGCTGCATAACAGCCGCCGCCGGGCGCGTGTACTCGACGCACCGGCGGAAAGACTGCCGTTCGCGGATGAAACCGTGGATACGGTCGTCTCGACGCTGGTGTTGTGCACTGTCGACGACCCCGATCCAGTGTTGCGGGAGATCGAGCGCGTATTGCACCCTCGCGGCCGCCTGTTGTTTCTCGAGCATGTGCGTTCCCGGTCACCGCGACTTGCCTACTGGCAGGACCGCCTCGCCGGCCCGTGGCGCCGGTTCGCGGAGGGTTGCCATTGCAACCGTGCCACCCTCGAGCTGATCCGGGGGCGCGGGCTGGACGTCGAAGACGTGCAGGAAACGTCGTGGCGGGGTATGCCCCCGATCGTTCGACCGCTGACCATGGGCGTGGCCACCAAAGCGGCAGCCGGCCAGAGCTGAGACCGCACCGTCACACACCCAGCGCGGGCTGCTGCCGAATCCGACTGTGCCTGTTCGCGGGGCCGCGGGCATGGTGGCACCGCCGGTCTCGGCCGGGATCGCGGCACCGGTTCCGGCGGAGCACGATCCCGGGCCGCCGTCGACGTGATGCTCCCGGGGCTGCCCGTTCACCGATTACCGTTGAGGCCCTTCACAATCCGTGACGCCCCATCCACGAGCGAGCATGTCCCGGTCGATGCGCTCGAATTCGGCACCGAGGTCTCCGGCCGCCGAGATGGGGCGTCTTCGCGTCGCCGTCGGATTCTGCCCTGCACCGGAGTTCCGCGCTTCTGGGATTACGGGCCTGCGGCCGGTGCGGACCGCGCCGCGTTTCCACCCGGCGCGGGACCCGGTCAGCGGATACGGTGGCGGCGGAATTCGAGGACGGTGGCGACCGCGTAGCCGCCACCACCGGCCACGGCGAGGATCCAGAACAGGCCGGGTGTGCTGAAGAAGAGTGCGGTGGTGGAGACCAGTGCGAGCCAGACGCCGAAACTGTAGTGCAGGATGTTGCGGCGTGCGGCACCTTCGCTGAGGTACATCAGGCCGACGATGAGACCGGATCCGGCCGGCCAGAGTACGGCTTGCAGATCGGGCGCGGCCAGGCTCGACGAGAGGCCGGTGATGGCCAGGAACAAGGCCACAAAGGCGACGGCCCAGGAGAGTCCGAGGAGCTGGCCACTGAGAACATCGGGTTTACTGGCACCGCGCTGAGCGCGCAGAGCCGCGACGGTGGCGCATACGGTCCCGATCGCGAGACCGATACCGAGCAGGGTCAGCGGCAACCAGGCGGGCAGCGTGACCAGCGGGCTCTCGCCCTGGGAGATCGCCGCGGCGCCGTGTCCGAGGATGTAGGCGAGTCCGAAGCTGATGTAGGTGGCGCGGTTGTCGACATCACCGCCGCGGGTGACGGCGGCGACGGTGGGAATCGGGGTGGCGAGATCGGCAGTGGTCATGGCTGGAGCCTCCGAGGTGTGGGTGTGGATATACACGAGGTGGAACGGGGGAAAGACAACCGCCGCTCAGCGAGCGATGGCACGCGGCGTCACAGCACGGTCGTCGTCACGACAGGCTTCGGTCCGGCACGATGACGACCTTGCCCGCGACGGTGTGCGATTCCGCCAGCGCCAGTGCCGAACCGGCTTCCGATAGTGGGAACTGCGCGGCGATCTGTGGGGTCAGCACGCCGTCGGCCAACAGTTGCAGCACCTGAGTGAGGTCTTCGCGCAACCGTCGGCGGAAGGCATCGAGGTGGCGTCGGCCGGCCCAGAGGTTGTAGAAGTGGGCGCTCTTGCCGTTGGGCAGGTAGTTCCACATCGCCAGTCGCGCGAACAGTTTCAGCACCGGTAGTTGCGGATTGTCGTCCGCGTCTTTCGACGCCGCGGTGCCATAGGACACCAGCGTTCCGCCCCGGCGCAGCAGGCGCCACGACTCCACCACCGCGGCACCACCCACGTGATCGAATACCGCGTCCACGCCGTCCGGCGCGAGCTGCCGGATCCGCTGGTACATATCCGGTTCGCGGTAATCGACCGGGGTCACGCCCTGCTCACGCAGGGCGGCGTGGTGACGCGGGGCGGCCGTGCCGATCACCGCGATCCCGGCGTGGCGGGCCAGCTGCACGAGCGTGGAGCCGACGCCGCCGTTGGCGCCCAGCACCACTATCGTCCCGCCGGAGCGCACCGCGGCTGTTCCGTGCAGCATCTGCCAGGCCGTGACACCGTTGACCACCACGGTCTCCGCGGCGGCCGGCGACAGGCCATCGGGTACCGCGACCAGATCTCCGGCGTCCAGCAGCAGCGCGCCGGCCCAGGCGCCGACCTTGGTGACCGCCGCGAACCGGCGCCCGATCAGCGTGGCATCCACCCCTGGGCCGGTCGCCGTCACGGTGCCGACCACGTCGTAACCCGGCACGAAAGGAAACGGCGGCTGGTCGAAGTACTTGCCGAGCCGCATCTGCTGCTCGGCGAAACATACGCCGGTCGCCTCCATCCGCAGTACAACCTGCCCCGCGGCGGGCGACGGAAGTTCGCGGGTGGTGACCCGCAGGCCGCCCGGCTCGACTTCGCCCGGCAGGACGATCTCGGTGACCGTCGTTGTGGCGGTGTTGTTTTCCATGATGCGTTGCGCTCCGATCCTTAACAGCTAACGCCCGTAAGGCTACGCATGTAAGTCGGATAACCGCAAGAGCTAACACATGTAAGTTTTGTGCTGTAAGGTGATTTCATGAGCGATGACCACACCGCGACGCGTACCCGCATTCGCAACCCGCGCGGGGAAGGGGCCCGACTGCGCGACGAGATCGTCGCGGCAGCCGTAACGCTGCTCGACGAAACCGGCGAGGAAAGCGCCGTCACCCTGCGCTCCGTGGCTCGCCGAGCCGGAATCGCCGCTCCCTCGATCTACCGCCACTTCCCCGATCAGCCGGCCATCATGCTGGCAGTGGTGCGGAAAGCCTTCGCCGAGCTCGACGAACAATTGCGCGCCGCAGTGGACGCCGCGGGCCCCGAGCCCCGGGAGAAACTGCTGGCCGTGTGCCACGGCTATCTGGAGTTCGCTCGCCTCCGTCCGGGGCGGTACCGCACCATGTTCGGCGGGCTCTGGTCACCGGATCTGAACGAAAGCTCGGTCACCGAGAACGATGTCGCCACCCTCGGCGGGGCGAGCATGCGGCTGCTGGGAACGGCGCTCGAGAACTGCGTCGCCGACGGCTGCGCCACCAGCACCGACCCGGCCGCCGACGCGGTCGCGCTCTGGCTCGGCCTGCACGGGCTCGCCCACCAGCGAGCGGCTGCCCCCTCGTTCCCGTGGCCGTCCGATATCGCCGAACGAGTCATCACCACGCTCGCGCACTTCACCGACGCGTGAGAAACCATCGCATGCGGCCCTTGCGCGGTCCGGCAGCGGGACAATACGAGACCTCGCGCATTCACCGGTACCGGTGCTGCCGAGCTGACCCACCTGATGCGCTCGACGGGCGGATGGGGGGACCGGGAACCACTACACGAGGTGTACGCGTCGGTCGCCGCGACCGGCACGGTGTGGTGGGCCATCGAATTCGCAGCGGGTGGAAATCAGCTCAGCAGAGAGTTCGCCGAGCACGCCCCGCTCCCCGAGGGGCCGGTCTTCGCCGAGATAGCCGCAGCCGTCCGATGGCTGGCCTCGGACACCGACCGGCATTGATCGAATAGGGTCCAGAATGGAGCGTTACCCGCGCCACTGATCGGAGCCGAGTGCCCGCGATGGACACAGAGATCGAGGCGACGATCAGGCGGATATCGCCGACGCCCGAAGGTATGTGAACGCTGCGCGGACCTCCCGGCCACTGCGCGGCGAACCGGGTCCCGGTCGCCGTGTCACCGGATACACGCAGGTAGGTTCGCCTTGCACGCACGAGCGGCAATTGACGACCGCGGGACGGGACGGCGCTACGCCGGCCGGAACCGCACCGCAGCACTTTCCGATCACGTCCTACCTACATCGAGGAAGGATTCGCATGGGCCGGGATCTGACGCAGTACGAGTTGCTCGCCGAACTGGAGCCGGTGGTCGCCGAAAATCTCGATCGGCACCTGGCGACGGCCAAGAACTGGAACCCGCACGACTATGTGCCCTGGGACGAGGGCCGCAATTTCTCCGCGCTCGGCGGAATCGACTGGGAGCCCGGCCAGTCACGGCTGTCGGAGGTCGCCCGGGTCGCGATGATCACGAACCTGCTCACCGAGGACAATCTGCCCTCCTACCACCGGACGATCAGCGAGCACTTCTGCCGGGACGGCGCCTGGGGTACGTGGGTGGACCGCTGGACCGCGGAGGAGAACCGGCACGCCATCGTCATGCGCGACTACCTGATCGTCACCCGTGGGGTCGATCCGGTCGCGCTGGAGAACGACCGGATGGTGCATCTGTCCCGCGGTGTGCAGGCGCCGGAGTACTTTCTCGGGATGCTGGATCAGGTCGCCTATGTGACCTTCCAGGAACTGGCCACCCGAATCAGTCACCGGTGCACCGGCCGGGTCTGTGAGGATCCACTCGCCGACGCGATGCTCAAGCGGATCGCCGCCGACGAGAACCTGCACATGCTCTTCTACCGCAATATCGGCAGCGCCGCGTTCGACCTCGCACCGGATCAGGCCATGGAATCGGTCACCAAGATCGTGCAGGATTTCGCCATGCCGGGGCGCGGTATGCCCGACTGGCGCCGCAACGGCGTGTTGATGGTCAAGCACGGCATCTACGATCTGCGCCAGCATCTCGACGAGGTACTTCTTCCGGTGCTGCGGATCTGGGACATCTTCGATCGCACCGATTTCACCGCCCGCGGCGAGCGCAGCCGCGAGGAACTGTGCCGATATCTCGACAAACTGAGCCACGACGTCGAGCGATTCGAGGAGCGGCGGGCCCGGCTGCTGCAACGAGAAGCCGCGAAGACCGCGGCCGGCTGAGTCCTCGCGCTGATATCGACGAGTCCGGAGCCGCGGCCGGCTCGCCCCGACCGGGGAGCGGGCCGCGCCCCGGCGCCTCCTCGACACAGCTCCGGTGACGGCTTCGACCCGGGTTCGTTTCGGCGATTACGCGTCCTACTTCCGGTGACCAGCGGTTGTGGTCGGGTGCAGGGTCCAGGCGGCAAAATCTTGCCGCACAACCTTTCTCGGCCGCGCAGTGCGGAAGATTCCACGAAGTTGATCTAGATCGAGTCCGGTTTCGTTGCTAGGCTGTTGCTGCTGACGGAGTCGGGTTCACCGACCTCCGGCACGAACCCAGTTGGTAACAGGAGCCTTTCGTCATGCCCTGCTGTTCATCGACCCTCAACTCGTCGTTCAGTAGTGTGCCGAGAGCCGACCTCTCGATAGAAAAGTCCGCGGAGCGTCGATACAGAACGCCGCACGGACGCAGGAGCTTCCACATGAATATGGACGACGCACTACGCGAGGGAATGAGCGTGGACGGGGCGATCGGCATCGCGCTCGTCGACGCGGGCAGCGGAATGTTGCTGGCGAAACAGGGCGGCAATTCCGTTTTCGACCTCGAGGTCGCCGGCGCCGTGAACACCGAGGTTCTGCGCGCGAAACTACGTGCTATCGAAGCCTTGCAGCTGAACGACTCCGTCCAGGACATCCTCGTCACTCTCGACGCCCAGTACCACATCATCATGCCGCTGGCCCGGAATGCCGACGAGCAACTCTTTCTCTACCTGGCGCTGGACCGCTCACGCGCCAACCTGGCTCTCGCCCGCCATCAGCTCCGTCGCGTCGAACAAGCGATCAGACTATGAGTGACGGCACCGCACGCCATGAAGTACTGCTCAGCGACCCCGAGGTCGTGGGCCGCCTACTGCAGCGAGCATGCGACGAGATCGACGGAGTCGAGCATGCCATCATGACCAGCCGCGACGGCCTCCTCATTGCCGCGAACAGGGAATCGAGCGGCCATCGATCCGCCGATACCATCGCGGTCCGTGCCTCGGCGATGGCCGCCGCCGGCGCCGGGATCGGCGACCACTTCACCCAGCTGGTATCCCATGGCCGGCTACAAGGCTCCATATTCGAGGCCGAACACGGCTGCGTCGGCGTTTTCCCGGTCAGCACCACACTGCTGCTCATCGTGACCAGCCGAATTTCGGTCAGTATGGGCCGGTTCAGTGTTGCGGCCAAGAGAACACTGCAGTTACTGCAATCCTCCGACCCTGATCATTGATCGCTGGATCTCGTCGGTAGTGTCCGGGCGCGCTCAGAGCGGCGCCTGTTCGCGAACGTACCGGAGCTCGCCGGCGATGACCGTGCCCAGGGCGCTGCCTTCACCCGCCTCGACGACGGCGGCCAAGGTATCGGATGCGGTGGGCATATCGGCTTCGACGACAGCGATATCGGCCAGCTTTCCCGGCGCCAGGGTACCGATCCGGTCCGCCATTCCCATGGCCGCGGCCCCACCGGTGGTCACCGCGTCGAACAGTCGCCGATGGAGATCGCGCTCGCGGTAACCCTGTCTCCGCGCGATCCGGTACAACTCCCCCACATCGGCCAGCACATCGAGGGAGGGACTCGAGGACAGCGAATCGGTGCCCACGGCAATGATATTTCCTTCCCGCAGATAGTCGGCGACCGGCGCTTCGTCCAGGCCGAGTACCGCGTTCGATCGAGGACACAGTGCCACGACCGTCCCCGTATCGCGCAGCGCGGCACGGTCGTCGGCATTCACGTAGATGCCGTGCGCGATATGTGTATGCGGGCCCAGCACACCCACCGATGCGGCATATGCCACCGGCCCTACTCCCGCACCGCCCTGGCGCAGCAACGCGAATTCGTCGTACCCCCAGCTCCGCCACCGATCGGCGAGCGGGCCCGCGCCCGCCACCACATATTCGTGTTCGGCCGCGGATTCGGCGACGTGGATATGGCTGCGCAGCCCACGCTCTCGTGCCAGCGCGCTCAGGTCGGCGAGCACCTGGGTGTCGAGAGAGTACGGGGCGTGCGGCGAAAGCCCCACGGCCCGTGCGGCGGCGCCGCTCGCGTTGTCCAGGATCTCGACAGTCCGTTTCCGCCCGTGGCTCTGCCAGTCGGCGGCACGCAGGCTCATCACCTCCCAATAGGCGATTCCGTGCACCCGGCCGGCCCACAGTACGTCGAGATTCTCCACGTGGGTGACGACGTCGCTGAGCGCTGTGGTACCACTGCGGATCACCGCATCCAAGCCGCGCTCCGCGGAAGCCCGCCAGTCGCCGCGCCGCCGGAAGTCCGCGGCGAACGCCGTCGACCACTCCTCGAAACTGCCGTAGATCCGCCTGCCCAGGGCAGCCATATCGGTGTACTGCAGATGCGCGTGGGCGTTCACCAGCCCCGGAATCAGCGCACCCCGCCACTCCACCACCTCTGCCCGGGTGCCCAGCCCGCGTAAGACCTCCCGCAACGGGCCGACGGCGACGACGAGTTCACCCAGTACAGCGACCGCCCCGCGCCTGATGGCGAGACCATCTCCGGCCAGTACCCACGGGGCGGTGTGTACCGTGATCGGGGCACCGCGCACCCCGGTAACGGCTGCCGCGCAGCCGGTCACCAGAGCCACAACCCGGGCATACGACCGGTCACCTTCGCCACGGTGACGGCGCCCGCCACGCCGATGAACAGCGCCAGCACGGCCCGATCGGCGTTGTCGAAACGCAATACACGCAGCCAGGTCCGGCGGCCGGTGCCGAACCCGCGCAGATCGAGCGCATCGGCGATATCCTCCGCTTCGACGAACGCACCGACGGTAACCGGCACGATCAGCGGCTGGAGCTCCCGGACCCGGCGTACCGGATTGCGAGTCGCGGACACTTCGTACCCGCGCAATCGCTGAGCCGCGATGGTCTCGCGCAGGTTGGCGGCGATGGTCGGCAGGAACCGGAAGGTCAGATCGATGGCGTACGCGAACCGCGCGGGTACGCCCAGACGTGCGAAAGCAACCGAGAGGTCACCGGGCCGCACCGCGAACGCCAAGGGAAAACCGGTCAGCGCGATGGCCAGGAAGCGCAGCACCATCACCACGGTGTACGAAACCGACGCCGTCGACACGGAGATATCGAGCAGCGGCAATCTGAACAGTTCTGTCGCCGTACTGCCGTATTGCCGGGCACCGACGATGAGACCGTTGATGCCCGCCAGCAGGAATACGAAGATCCCGACCGTGATCCAGTTGGCTCGGACAGCGTGGAACGGAATCCGGGCGGACGCGTAGAACCCGAGGGCGAGCACCGCGGCGACGGCCATCAGCCGCAGATCCCGGATCTGTGTCACGGCGAGCACCGTCAGGGCGGGGACCAGGATCAGGACACGGGGGTCGCGCCGGCCGAGGAACGAGTCACCCGCCAGGTAGCGTGGCGCCTCCATCAGCGTCCGGCACGGCGGGCCAGCGGCTGCCAGGCTCTGTCCAGCACCGGAACCAAGAGCAGTGACACCAGGCCGGTGGTGGCGACTGCGGGGAGATACGCTCCGGTGAACCAATACACGAATGTGTGGCCGAGCAGAACCTCGGTGATGGTGAACGCCAGACCGGCGACGACCGCGACGACGGTCAACCCGGCCAACCGGACAACCTTGCCGGTCCGACCGGCCGGCTCGGGCAGATAGTGCGCGAGCAGCGCGGCGAACAGGCCCACGAGCCCATTGGCCAGGCTCCAGTTCCAGAAAGTGAGGAAGCCGAAACCCTGGATCTGGTCCACCACCGCGGTACCCACCAATCCGGTGAACAGCCCCGCGATCGGTCCGAACCTGATGCCGACGAACGCGACGATGGCAAGCGCCGGCCGGATCGCGACATTGGCGGTACCCGGGATGATGAAGCTGAACGTCCCCAGCGCACCGTAGAGCGCGGCGCCGACGGCGCCGAACACCACGGTGCGTGAGTCGACGCTCCACAGCCGGGTGGCTGCGGTTCTGCTGACTGTCATATGTTCTGCTCCACTGGGGATTCGGGTGAGTTCCGGACGGATGGGGTGTCGTCGCTCGCGAGCGGGCGGCCGAGGCGCCGGGCGAGTTCGTGCGGCGAGGGGATCGGACCCGGCAGCGTCGCGGCCGCCCGGGCCGCGCGCACATAGTCGGTTTCGCGCAGCACTGCGTATCCGTTCGAGTCGGTTGACCCGGTGTGCCACAACGATTCGTCGTGGACGATGTCGTACGGGGTGCCGTCGGCGCGCAACGCACCGTCCGCGACGACCAGCACCCGGTCCGAGCGCCACAGGGCCAGATCGATGTCATGCGTGATGAGATAGACGCTGTCGATATCGGACAGAGCCGAGATCTCATCGAGGAAGTGGCCCGACGAACGCTGGTCCTGGCCCGCGGTGGGCTCGTCGAGGATCAGCGTGCGCGGACGCAATGTCAACGCCAGTGCCAGGGCCAGCCTGCGCTGCTGACCGAACGACAGTGTCCGAGGCGGCCTGTCCAGGATGCCCGGTTCATCCGATAGCCCCACCGCGGCCAGTGCCCGCGCCGAGATCTCGTCGATATCACCGGCCTCCGCACCGAGATTGCGCGGGCCGAAGGCGAGTTCGTCGGCGACCGTGGCGGCGAAGAACGCCTGGGCCGGATTCTGGAAGAGGTAACCGATCAGTGCGGCCATCTCCGCGGCCGGGTACTCGTCGACCGGCCGGTCCTCGAGCTCGACATCGCCGGCCAGCACGTCCACCAGCCCCACCGCGGCGCGCAACAGCGTCGACTTCCCCGCTCCGTTAAGGCCCAGTACCGCGATGCGTTGTCCGGTCAGTAGTTCCGTGCTCACATTCTGGAGAACCGGGACCGTCCGATATCCCAACTGTGCACCCGAATATCGCAGCCGGGCCCCACCCGGGCGGCGGCCGGGCGGGTGCCGCTGCGACGTCAGGACCTCGGCGCGTGCGACCAGAGTGTCGAACGGTAACCGCACCGCATCCGGGTCCGCGACGCGCAGGAATCCCGCCGAATCGCCGGAGTAGGTGATCTGCCCGTGCTCCAGGTGGATCACTTGGTCCGGATCGATGGGTACGACCTCGTCGACCCGGTGCTCGATCACGATGCCGGCGCCGCCGCCGTCCACGTAGTCACGCAGCGCACGCAGCACCCCGACAGCGGCGTCGGGGTCCAGATTGGCCAGTGGTTCGTCGACGATGATCACCCGGGGCCGGAGCACCAGGATTCCGGCCAGCGCCACGAGTTGTAGTTGGCCGCCCGATAATTCGTGGGTGGCCGCATGCAGCAGTTCGTCCGGAATATCGAGTGTTTCGGCGACCTGTCGCACGCGGGCTCGGATCTGATCCGGAGCGAGCCCGCGATTCTCCAGACCGAACGCCAGATCGGCGAGCACCGAATGCCCGACGACCTGTTTGGCCGGATCCTGGAGCAGGGTACCCACGGTTTCCGAGATCTGGCGAATGCTCAGATCTTCGGCGGCGAGGCCGGCCACCGTGACACTACCGGTGACTTCCGCACTATAGGCATGCGGGACCAGACCGTTCACCACCCGCATCAGCGTGCTTTTCCCGCATCCCGACGGCCCCGTCACCAGCGTCAGCTGCCCCGGTTCGAGCCGCAGGCTCGCACCGCTGAGCGCCGGCCGGCTACCCGCGGCGTAGGTGACCGAGACGTTGTCGAGGGTGATCAGCGCGCTCAACGGGCCTGCCCGCCGATATCGATACGGATTCCGGCGCTGTCGAGTTTCGCCCGCGCCACCCGTGCGTCGGCTGTATCCGGTAGCGGATGCACGCCGACGGCCAGCTCCTCGCCCCGTGTAGCCAGATGTTCGACGGCCAGTAACTGGACGCCGAAGGACAGATCCATGATCTCGATCGGATTACCCTCTCCCGCTGTGCAGTTGATGCATCCCCCGTTGTCGAGGACGAGGATCGTGCGCCCGTTGGGCAGCAGAAATTGCTCGACGCGGTCGGCGACGGTGCGCCTGGCCGCACCCGCGTCCAGCACCGCCGCGATCGCGATCTCCTGATCGACACCGCCCGCCACCGCCACCGCGGCTCCGTCGGGCAGTGCCAGCAGATGCTCGATATCCACGGTGTGCGCGAATCCGGTCGCGGAGATCAGCAGATCGGCATCCGCCGCAGCCTCGGCCAGGGGCGCGACTCGATAGCCGGCGTGCACCGCCTCCAGCGCTTTCACCGGATCGATCTCGGCGACAGTGACCGTCGCGCCGAGGGCGCTCGCCGAGCGCGCCACACCGCGGCCGACATACCCGTATCCGGCGACAGCGACCAGTTTGCCGGTCAGCGCGACTCCCAGCAGGTCGGCGATGGTGCACACGGTCGACTGGCCGGTGCCGTACTCGTTGTCGAACAAGGTTTTGCTGCGGGCGTCGTTGGCCGCGATCACCGGAAGCCGCAATCGGCCTTCGCGCTCCATTTCCCGAAGCGGCCGCAGCCCGCTGGTCGTCTCCTCCGACGCCCCGATCGTCGAGTCCAGGACGTCGCTGTGCTCCGCATGCGCCAACCGGATCATGCGTGCGCCGTCGTCGACGATGATGTGATGGCGGCGGTTCACGAATTCCAGCGCCTGCCGGCGTTCGGTTGCCGAATCGGCGTCGGATCGAGCGAATACGCAGATACCGGCCCGGACCAGCGCGGCCGCGATATCGTCGCGCGTGTTCACCGCGCGACAGACCACCGAGACATCGGCTCCGGCCCGGGCGAGGCTCAGTGCCAGGTTGGCGGTTTTGGGTTCCAGAACCAGCGAAAGCCCGATCCGCAGGCCGGCGACAGTACGAGCGCGGTGCAACTCGTCACCGAGAGCGGTCGTCACCGGCATGAAACGCCGGGCCCAGTCGATCTTCTCCTGTCCCCTCGGCCACAACCCGGAATCGCGTACCCAGGTGGTCACGTCGTCAGCACTTCGGCGAGTTCCGCTTCGGCACGGACGTACCCGACAGTGGCGAGTAGCACGGTGTAGAGCGCCCGCAGCTCGGCGGTGGCGGTGTCCAGCGCATCCGGGGTCGGCGCCTGGACCACGAAACACGCACGTGGACCGGCTAATTCGGTAAGATCGCGCACTGTCGCGCCCCGCTCCGCGGGCAGCACAACACCTGAATGTTCCGGGCGGGCGGCGTCGACCACGATCAGCGGACGTTGCGCGGCGACCGCCGCGCCGGGGTCGAACGGCGGGTGGTCGCTACCGGTGACGACGACGACATCGATGCCGACCGGAATACTCTGCGGCTCACCGAGGGGCCGCACCGGCACCCCGTGACGCCGGGCGAGGTCCACCAATTCGATCGAGTTCCGACCAGCGATCTCGAGCCGGCCGCCGATCCGTGTCAGCGCACCCGCCAGCGCGTCGGCGACCGGGCCGGTACCCAGCAGCAAGAATCGCGTGCCGGGTAACAGCAGGTTCGTCTCCCGCGCGAATGCGCGCAATACCAGATCGGCCCAGGCCCGTGTCTCGTACCCCGTGACCACGGGCGATGCGGCGAAGGTATCCCGGTCGACGACCAGTTTCTCCCGTTCGCCCGGCGTAGACGCCGGACCCGTGCCCGGCACCGTGGACCACAGCGCCGTGACGGCGGCGGCCGTCACGGCGCCGAGCGACGGATCGACAACCGGACGACCGGAATATCGGCCCGCGATGGGACGGGCAGACACCCGCGCCATCGCCGCCCGGATACTCGGCGCACGAAACCAGAACTGAGACACAGGGTTTGTTATATCCATCGTCGTGCACCTGCGACGACAGTTAACCTCGCGGTGACCACAACCCTCGCAGGCACTATCCGGCTGCGTCACGAGCCGCCGCGACTCCGGCGTCATAACTGTCGACCACGCGCCCGGTACCCGGTTCATACCGCGACCCGAGAGCTCCGGGTTCGTAGGTCATGAAGACGACGTCGGGCCGCCCACCGTTGTACTTGGCGTAGGTGCCGTAGTCCCATCCCTCGGGGGCGTATTGATCGTCCCAGGGCAGGCGGGCGGTGGGTTTGAACCCGCAGAAGGAGTAGAGGTCGGGAAGGACAGTATCGAAGCAGTTGAGAATCCGGCCGCCCAGCGACACTCGTACGCCCAGGAGCGCACTGGAGACATGCGGATAGTTTCCGTCCTTGTGCGCCCAGAGCGACAGGAGTTCGTCACCGCGAAGCGCTCCACCGGCCTTGCCGTCGTCGGTGACGAACAGCCGCATGTTCCGATATTCCTCCAGGCTGTGCACGTTCACCGATGCCGAGTATCGGCTGCTGTCCTTCAGCGCCTGCATCTGCGCCTGGAAGTAATCGGCGTCGGCAGGACTCATCTCGTACACATCAGGGGTGCTGCGCCCATGTTGTCGCAGGAACGCGGCATACTCCTCCGAGAGAGTGTGCTTCGCGACCGGGTGGACCTCGCGGTCCCCGAATTTCAGAACCCGAAGGTCTGCGCCATATGAATCGCCTCGTCCGTCCACCTCTGCTCGATCAGACGCCGGTCCTGCTCCGGCAGCTCGGGGCTCCACCCCAGCGTCTTCCAGAACTCTTCCCGTTCGCTTCGGGTCAACTCCGGTATCGGATCTGTCATATCGGATCCCCTTTCTTGCTTCGTGGTCGTTCCCAGTGTGAGTCCCACTTGCGCTCTCCAGCTTCGCACTGGTCTGTCTGAGAGAATTTTCGGCAGCGCCGGCGGTAGTACTCACAGCGTTCTTCAACCGGTCGAAAACCAGCTTCAGGCCGGGTGGCAATTTGCTCAAGAAGATCCTTTCGCCAGCATGATCTGGAGTGCTCGACGCTCGTACGACACGACAAGGACCGCGGAGGGGATTACACAGCTCGAATCAACCGCGTTTTCGGAACAGGGGGCAGCGACGCCCCTCCCCGTCGAAAGACGGACGGAAATACTGCCGGGTCGGCAAGAATGTCCGCGTCGAATTCCCCTCCGCCGCAGAGACGATGCTAGGCACCCGTCGGCCGCGCTGGGCGAATCATGATCAGTGTGAATGCAATTGACTCATGAGCGACCCGACGGGTGTATCCACCGGGCTCCGGCATACGACTTCGGAATCCCACCGATAACGGGAAACTCTGCAAGGTGAGGATGTGGCACCCCGACCCGGCACATCCCGGTGCCCGACCGGCATGGGTGCGGCTGAACTACCACGAATCACACTGCCGCGCACTGTCATTGATCACATATTTCGACCGAGTCCTCCCCGGGCTGCCTATGATTCGATCGGCCGGAGAATTCCGGCCCACGAATTACCCCCTCGCTTGTTCCGGGGGTCGGAGAGGCTGGCAGAAAATGACAGGAAATGGCCTGGTCAAGGCGATGAGTGTGGTGGCGTTCAGTGCGCTGCCCTTGGCCGCGACCGTTGTTATCGCGGGTCCGTCCGCCGCCGAAGCCGCTCCCCGGCAAGCCACACCGGTAGCCGGCATTCCACTGCAGAAGAGCGAGGACATCGCCACCAATCCGCACGCCCTGATACCCGATCCGGTGCTGAACGGCTCGTCCGCGGGCGGTTCGGTCGGTTCCGCCGTCGGGTCGGCAACCGGATCCGGCGGCTCGCTCCTCGGCTCCGTGATCGGCGCCCTCGTCGGCTATTTTCACCCCGAGGTGATCCCGCAGGTTCTGCCCTGACCCTGTTCAACGCTCTGTCCGGGCACTCTCCGGAGCTCGGGGGGACCCGGCCACAGCTCTCCCCCACCGCTGTCGGCGGTCGTCGCCCGGCGACAGAGTCGGCGCCCGAGCTCGGTGTCGGCGCGGGCGGATTCCGTCGAGCATCGTGTGGATCAACCCGGCACGCCGCGCGGGGCCGGCCGGAAGCTGTTCCTCGAGCCGGGCGCACCCACCGTGGCACCGCATCCGAGGCCGTGACGCCGCACCGACCGCATTCGGCGAGTCCGGAACAGAGACTTCTCGCGGTCGAGGTGGATTCGGCTCAAAACAACCCGCCACCCGCATGGACGGTTTCGCCGGTGATCCAGCGGGCCGCGTCGGAAGCCAGGAAGGCGACGATCCGGGCGATATCGTCGGGCTCGCCGATGCGGCCGAGCGGCGTGGATACGACGATCTGCTCGGTCAGCTCCGGGCTACGCGCCGCGGCCAGCGCCTCGGTCCGTATCGCACCCGGCAGCACATTGTTGACGGTGATCCCGCGTGGCCCGAGTTCCCTGGCCAGCACGCGGACCAGTTCCTCAGCGGCCGCTTTGCTGGCGCCGTACAGACCAGCCCCCGGGCGATGCGTCGCCGTCACCCCGGATGAGACGACAACGATCCGACCGTGGTCTCGCAACCGGTTCGCGGCCTCCCGCAACGCGACGAAGGTGGCTCTGGCGTTGATCGAGAACATCAGCTCGTAGTCCTCGTCGGTAGCCTCGGCGATCGCGGAGAATCTCGCCGTCCCGACGTTGTTCACCAGTATGTCCACACCTCCGAAGCGTTCCTCGGCACTATCGAACAAGCCCCGCAGCTGTGCCGGATCGGCGACATCGGCCTGCGCGGCAACGCCTTGCCCGCCCGACCTTTCGATCGTGGCGACCACCTGCTCTGCCGCAGATCGGTTCGACTGGTAGTTGACAACGACAGTGGCACCGTCGGCGCCCAGCCGCTCCGCGATGGCCCGCCCGATACCGCGCGATCCCCCGGTGACGATTGCAACCGGCATGACACCTCCCACTAGTCCACTTCATCGACAGTAATCATGCCCAACCAATTGGAGGAGACAGTCAATAGTCGATGTTCTAGACTTACTTCATGCCGACCGAGGGGGCGGACGCGCCCATGAGCCGACGCGAGGCCTCTTCCCGACACCGCCTCACCCGAGGCCCACCCGCGGAAAGCCCTTCCCTTCTCGATGGCAGACGAGGCCGTGAATCGATACGGGCCAGATCTTTATCGACCCGATGCCGGAATCGAAACGCCACCCGCAACTGTGCGGCCCGAAACGTGTGTAATCTGCCGTGCCGAGACCCGGTTCGATGTCTTACCAGGCGTTACACCGCGCGCGGCCACCAATTCGGTTGTCACGGTTCCGTGGCACCGCGCCTGGCCTATCTGTACATATCGCTGTTCGGCAGAACTTTACGTCGATTCTGGATACGGAGGCGTTGTGGATTGGGAGTTGTGGCAGCGTAGTTGGGATCAGCAGCAGAGTTTCTATCTTCCCGAACGCGAAGAACGGTTCCGAGTGATGATCGACGTGGTGGAGGCCGCGGTGGGGCCGACTCCGCATGTTCTCGATCTGGCCGCTGGAACGGGGACCATCACCCGGCGCTTGTTCACACGCCTACCCCGAGCGAGGTCGGTCGCGGTCGATATCGATCCGACGATGATGGCGATCGCCCGGGGATCATTCGAAGGGGACGCGCGGATCACATTCGTCACGGCCGACCTGGCCGCACCGGGCTGGATGGAAGGTCTGCCCGACCAGCCTTTCGACGCCGTTCTGACGGCGACATCGACGCATTGGCTGAAGGCCGAACCGTTGACCCGGTTGTACGCCGATCTCGCGAAGGTTGTTCGACCGGGCGGCGTGTTCGTCAATGCCGACCATATGCCCGATCCGGATACCCCCGTGCTCAACGCCATAGATGAGGCCGTCCAGGACAATCACAGGGAACGAGTATGTGCCATGGGGGCCCTGGATTGGGAGCAGTGGTGGGAAGAGGTAGCTCTCGACCCCGGCCTCACCGAGGAGCATGCGGGCAGCCGGGCGATTTTCGACCAGCACAGCGGGGGTGAGGAACATCCCGCCGAATGGCACTGCCTCCGGTTGCGAGAAGCCGGATTCCTGGAGGCAGGTGTGGCGTGGCGTTCGATCAACGACGCGATGGTGGTCGCGATCAGGTAGTGGCCGGTCGTTCGAACGCGTGCCGCGTCCTCTCGCAACGGCAGGTCCGGGTCCTTACTTGGCGTCCCAGTAGCACTCCACCACCGCCGTTGTGAAGGGGAAACGCACCGGTGTCGGCCCGAAAGCCAGTCGGCCTGCGGTATCGGCCGCGGTGGCGATCATTTCGGCCACCGCCGCCGCTTCCGCTGACGGACAGTGCACGATCACCTCGTCATGCTGGAAGAAGACCAGCTCGGCACGGAGCCCGGCACGGAACATCGCATGACGCAGGCCGGCCAGGACCAGCAGGGCCCAGTCGGCGGCGCTACCCTGCACCACGAAGTTACGAGTGAAGCGGCCGCGGGCACGTGCCGCCGCGGAGGTGCTGCCGTACTCACTGCGATTCTCCCGAGCCCGGTCCTCTCGGTCCGGTGACGCATCCGGCCCCGGCGGGCACGTCCGCCCCAGCCACGTGCGTACCAGACGACCCTCCTCACCAGCACGCGCCGCGTCGTCGACATAGCCCACCGCGGCCGGATAACGCCGGCGCAGACCGGCCAAGTGGGTCAGGGCATCGCCGGAGGTCTGGCCGTAAATGGCACCCAGCAGGGCGAGTTTGGCTTGCGCGCGTTCGCCGCCGAAGCCACGGGCAGCCAGATCCGCGTACAGATCCTCACCCCGGCCGGCCACCTTCATTAATCCCGGGTCGCGCGAAACGGCGGCGAGTATCCGCGGCTCCATCTGGTCGGCGTCAGCGACCACCAGGGACCACCCCGGGTCGGCACAGATGGCCCGGCGGATCACCTTCGGGATCTGCAAGGCGCCACCACCATTGGTGGTCCAGCGGCCCGAAACCGTACCACCGGGCAGATATTCGGGACGAAAGCGGCCGCCGTATACCCACTGTTCGAGCCAGGACCAACCGTGGGCGGTATACAGGCGGTACAGCGTTTTGTAGGCCAGTAGTGGTGCTACCGCGGGATGATCGATCTGTTGGAGCTCCCACTTTCGCGTGGAGGACAACTCGATTCCGGCGCGGGCGAAGGCCTTGATGATGTCGTTGGGCAAGTCCGGGCGGACCCGCACCCCGTCCCCGAAAGCCCGCGACACCTCATCGGCCAATTCCGCCATGCGGCGCGGTGGTGACCCACCCGGAAAACGCTCCCCCAACAGCGTGTCCAGCAACTCGCGGTGAACGTCGGCGCGCCACGGGATCCCCGACCGCGACATCTCCGCGGCGACGAGCATGCCCGCCGATTCCGCGGCGAGCAGCAGCCGCATCCGCTCCGGATGCTCGGTGGCCGCCGTCCGGGCGATCTGACCCGCGTAGACCTCCAGCAAGGCGGTGAATTCGTCCGTCCCGGCCGGCAGCGGCACCGCGCCCGACTCGAACAACGACGGCTGGACCTCCGCCGCCCGCGCGGGGGCGTCCGCGGGAACGGGCAGGTGGTGCAGGCGAGCCCAAGCTGCCGCGAGCGAACGGGGCTGACCCGACTGCCCCTCCTCGTACCCGATCAGCAAAGCCTCCGCGGCCTCCACGTCGTAGCAGCGCTCGACCCGTACGCCTGCCGCCAGCAGGGATCGATAGATCTCGGCGGTGGACCGCCACACCCACCGCTCGACCTCGGGGCGCGACCGCACCGCCTCGACGAGCGAAGGCTCGTAAACCACCTCGGCGGGCCGGCCGTCCGGATCGAGTGGACACAGATACGCACCCCCATCGCCCGATCCCGCTACCGCCCACCTCACGTCCCCGAGTCTGGCACCAGGGTCCGACACCCACGGCAGCGGTTCGTCCAGAAGTTTCCGGGCAGATATCCGAGAGCCGCGGCAACAGCTGTGGAGGCGACCCAGATGGAGCCTTGTGCCGACACCTGGTGTTCGACGCCGGTCCGATGGGGATGGAGAACTACACCGGGTGAGCCGCGATCCGAGAGTTCTTCGCGCACAGCCAGGAGGTGATGGCCGTGCGGCGAGTCCGACGTCCGGGATCAGCCCGTGCTGCGGCCGCCGAGATGTCGGGCGAAGTGCCGCTCGATCGCGCGGTGCAGCATGACCTGGTTCTCCGGGTTCTCGAAGCCGTGCCCCTCGTCCTCGGCGACCAGATACTCGACCGGGACGCCACGCTCGCGCAGCCGCGCGACGATGTTATCGGACTCGGCCTGGACGACGCGGACGTCGTTGGCGCCCTGGGCGACGAGTAGCGGGGTGCGGATCCGGTCGACCATGGTGATCGGAGAGCGGGCCAGCATATCGGCCTCCTGCTCGGGGATATCGGGGTCGCCGACGTAGCGGTACCAGTTGTTGACATTGAAAGCCCGGGTGAACGGCGGCAGGGTGCGCAGGAAGTTCGCGAGGTCGGAGACGCCGACGTAGTCGACGGCGGCGGCGAAACGGTCCGGGGTGACGGTGATCCCGACGAGGGCGGCGTACCCGCCGTAGGACCCGCCGTAGATGCCGATGCGGCCGGGATCGGCACAGCCGCCGGCGACGGCCCAGTCGACAGCGTCGATCAGGTCGTCGTGCATCGCCCGGGCGAACTCGCCGATCGCGGCGGTGACGTGGCGCCTTCCATAGCCCAGCGAGCCGCGGAAGTTCACTTGCAGCACCGCGTAGCCCCGGTTGGCGAGGAACTGTGCGTCGCTGCTGTACCCCCAGGAGTCGTACCACCACGGCCCGCCGTGCACCACCAGCACAAGGGGGAGATTTCGCGGTTCGACGCCGACCGGCAGGGTGAGGAAGCCGTGCAAGGGCAGTCCGTCACGGGCGGGGAAACCGACAGGTTCCATAGGGGCCATAGTGTTCGGATCCCGGTCCGGGTGAGCGCGGAACAGCAACCGGGCCTCGCCGGTGGTGTGGTCGTAGAGCCAGGTGACGCCGGGGTCACGGTCGTGGACGAAAGTGGCGATCCAGCGCTGCCCGGAGTCGTCGCAGGACAGGGTGCCGAGTACGCCGTCGGAGAGTTTCCGGAGCTGCGTGTGGATTTCGGCGAAATGCGGGTCGAGGACCTCGATATACGGGCGATCGGCGACGAAGCGGGCGGCGAGGATCTCGCCGGTGTGCCGGTGGCGGTAGACCGGGGGCGGGAGCACACCGGGCAGAATCGTGCCGCTGATGTCGAGGTCGTGACCTGCGACGGCGGCGACGACGGTCTCCTCGCCGGTCTCGTGGTCGATGCGAACCAGCCGCAGGTCGTCACCATCCTGGAATAACCCGACGAGCAGGCCTTTCCCGTCGGCGGTGACCTCCTGGGGCTGGACACCCATCGGATGTTCGGCTCCGCCGAGGCGGCGCAGCAGCCGTGTCCGCCCGGTGCCGGGGTCGATCGCGGAGATCTCGACGGTGCCGTCCGGGGCGAGCGCGGTCCGGAAAGTAGGCTCGCCACGGCGGTCGAGCAGGACGACAGCGGTCGGGTCGTCCTGCTCGCGGTGCAGGGTCGTCTCGCCGGTGGCGACGTCGATCCGGAACATGTCGAAGAACGTCGGGCGCCGATTCATCGTGACCAGCACGCTGCCCGGGACCGACGGAAGCGGCTCCGCACCCACCACCCGCGACCCCGGGTCCATCGGGGTGAGGTCGACAGCGGGTGATTCGGGGTCGTCGAGGTCGACGCGGTGCAGGTGCCAGTCCTCGTTACCGTCGGTGTCCTGGAGGTAGAGCAGCCATCGGGGGCCGTCGGTCCAGTAATAGGTGGTGATCCCGCGGCGCCTGTCGTGGGTAACGGGGACGGCGTCGTCATGGGTCTGGTCGATGCCGCGGATCCAGACGTTACGCCGGCCCCGGTGCGGGGCGAGGTAGGCGATGCGGGTGCCGTCCGGGGAGATCGACGGGTTCGCGAACTGCGGGTCGGCGAAGAACGACTCGATATCGATCAATGGTGGTCGCTTGTCGGTCGGTCGGTCGTTCATGGTCACTCTCCACTCCGCTCGGCTCCGGCACGATTCCGCCCCTGAGCGAACACCATGCCGCTGGGGCACACTCAAGGTGACGCTACCGGTGGGTCGGTACTATCCGGGATCCGCCGGATCGCGACGACAGGACCGGTACCGCACCTAAGATCCATCCGATGACGCTTTCCGACCACCTCCCGAGCCCGGCCCCGCACGGTTCACCGATCGATACCGCCGGGCCGCGGATCCCGTTGTATGTACCGGAATTCGCGGTAGATCCGCACAGCACCTATCGGGAGATGCGCCGCCGGTACGGATCCCTGGTTCCGGTGGAGGTGGCGCCGGGCGTGCCCGCCACATTGGTGATCGGCTACTACACCGCGGTGCGTATCTTCAACGACCCGGACCATTTCCCGGCCGACCCGCGCGTCTGGCAGCAGAACATTCCCAGAGGTTGCCCGGTCCTACCGCTCATGCAGTGGCGACCGAACGCACGTCGTAACGACGGCAGCACGCACATCCGATACCGGCAGGCCATCGTCGCGGGTCTCACCAAGGTCGATCCGTACAGCATCCACGACACGGTGGCGCAGGTCGCTGTCCCGCTCATCAATTCGTTCTGCGGAAACGGATCCGCGGACCTGATCCGCGATTACGCGTTTCCGCTCACCTTCGCGGTGCTGAACGCGGTACTGGGCTGCCCTACCGAGATCGCGCAGCGCGCCGCGGCCGGGATGGCCGCGATATTCGAAGGAGTCGGGGCGGAACGCGGAGCCGAGCAACTCATGGCGTCGCTCGTGGAGCTCATCACCCTCAAACGTACGGAGCCCGGCGATGATGTGACGACACGGATAATGCAGCACCCGACCGATCTGAACGAGACCGAGATCGTGAACCAGGTGGCCACGCTCTACGGGGCGGGTATCGAACCGCTGCAGAATCTGATCGTCAACGCGTTGCGCCTGATGCTCACCGACGAGCAGTTCGGGGCCAGCGCCCTGGACGGAAGCCTGTCGACCCGCGACGCCATCGACGAGGTGCTGTTCAACGATCCGCCGATGGCCAATTTCTGTTTCACCTTCCCGAAACAGCCGATCCTCATCGAGGATGTCTGGCTACCGGCCAACCAACCCGTCGTCATCAGCATGGCCGCCTGCAATACCGACCCGGTGGTCGGCACGAGCCAGCACACGGGCAATCGTGCTCACCTCGCTTTCGGCGGCGGGGCGCATGTGTGTCCGGCCAGTTCCCTGGCCTATCTGATCGCTCAGGACGCCATCGACCAGTTGCTCGACGGACTACCCGAGATACGCCTCGGAGTGCCGGCCGCCGACTTGACCTGGCGGACAGGCGCGTTCCACCGCGCGTTGACCGCCCTGCCCGTCGTCTTCCCGCCGTCACCGCCGCTTTCGCCGGTATAGCTCGTCACTCGTTCCGCAACAGGGCGACGTTGGCGAGCCAATCGTCGACGACCCGGTCGGCCAGGGTTCGGTCGGTCCGCATGATGCGGGTCAGCTCGAGCCCGCGAACAAGCGCCATCAGCGATTCGAAAGCCGTCCGTGCCGCCTCGGCGTCGGAGATGCCCGCATACCGGTGGAAGAGCGCGCGCAGCGCGGCACCGAGCCGCCTCTCCGCGGGCAGCAGCGTGGCGCGCAGCTCTGGGTCGGTGCGGGACGCGGCCCACAGTTCGAGGGCCGCTTGGAAGGGTGGCCCGGCCATGGCCGATCGGATCGCGTGCACCAGCTGTTCCAGGGCATCGGGCCGGTCGCCGAGGTCGGCGACGAGTTCGCCGACATTGTGCAGGCGCAGATCGGCGATGTGGTGGATCGCGGCGACGAGCAACTCGGATTTCGAGCCGAAATGGTGCAACAGCGCACCCCGCGAGACCCCCGCCTCGTCCTGGATCCGTTGCGTCGTCGTACCGGCGTAGCCGTGCTCCACCAGGCCGAACTCCGGGGCTCGGTGTCCGGAGAATTCCGACGGAATTACCGAATTCACTGCCGGATCACCGCACCGGGTTATCGCCGTACTCCGAATTCACGACTGGTCCGCGGCGGCTGCATGATCACATCATCTTGCCCAGGCCATTGCCGAACAGAGGGCCTGATTCACAACCAGAAATATCGGAGGCGATTTCGGTCACCACACCCCGATGATCCGGGTCCGCCGCTATGAGATCCGCTCGGGTACGCCACAACCGGGCGCGTCGGAGATACCGGGAAGGAGTTGTGCGGAACCCGTGATTCCGGGAGCCGCGAATCCGGCGGAGTGTCGATTCCGTGACGAGGCAGGTTCATCGACACAGTATCGGTACCGAATACCGTGCGGTCGGATTTTCGTGCGTCGAGGAGGGCCCCGGGA
The DNA here is from genome assembly GCF_014645735.1 of Nocardia jinanensis. Taxonomy (GTDB): domain Bacteria; phylum Actinomycetota; class Actinomycetes; order Mycobacteriales; family Mycobacteriaceae; genus Nocardia; species Nocardia jinanensis. The sequence goes on from NZ_BMMH01000001.1 coordinate 35,761, forward strand.
CCGGGGACGAACACCGTCCTACAGCGCCCCCCGAGCGGAAAGGCTCCGGAACAGGTCTGCGGTGCCGAACCGCCACGGTTCGCACTTGTCGCTGGTCCGCACCCGGTTGACCAGGCCGCCCAGGGTCGGCGTCTCGATGGCGACCAGATCGTCCGGGCGGTGGGTGAATCCGAGTCCCGGTTCGGCTCGGTCCTGGACCGGGGCGAACATGGTGCCGAGGAAGAGCACCACACCGTCGGGGTATTGGTGGTGCTGTCCCATGAGCTGGTGGACGAGGTCCTCGGGGTCGCGGCTGATCTCGGCCATAGACGATTCGGCGTGCAGCGCGAAATCGTCGACACCATGGATCCGCAGTGTCACGGTCAGTTTGCGTACGGTGTCGAGATCGAAAGCGCCGTCGAAGAGCCGGATGAACGGACCGACAGCCGCGGAGGCGTTGTTGTCCTTGGCGGCAGTGAGCAGCAGCGCCGAGCGGCCCTCGAAATCGCGCAGATTGACATCGTTACCGAGGCAGGCACCGACGACCCGGCCCGCCGACGAGATCAGCAGCACCACTTCGGGTTCCGGATTGTTCCAGGTGGAGCGGGGGTGCACGCCGATATCGCTGCCGGTTCCGACACTGGCCATCGGCGCGCATTTGGTGAAGATCTCGGCATCGGGACCCAGCCCGACCTCGAGGTACTGGCTCCACCAGCCCTCGGCGACCAGTAGCTCCTTGAGCCGGGCGGTCTCGGCCGAACCCGGTTCCAGCGCGGACAGATCGGTGCCCACGTGTTCGGTGATCTGCTCGCGCACCCGGTCGGCCAGCGAGGCGTCGCCGCGGCAGCGTTCCTCGATAACACGTTCCATCAGGGAGACCACGAAAGTGACGCCCGCCGCCTTGACCGGCTGCAGGTCGATCGGGCTGAGCAGCCGGGGGATCTCGGGCCGCCGTAATTCCGGTGGAGTGTGCGCGATCACCTCCGCGACCGATCCTAGGTCCGGGCCCTCGCAGCCGCGGACGAAAGCGGCCGGGTCGTCGTACTCCGCCAGATCCCGCACGGTCGCGACCCGCGCGGTGATATCGATCAGGCGGTTGCCGCGCACCGTGACCACGCTGGGTCCGTGGGCGCACATCACCCGCCCGATCAGAACGGCCCGGTCGTGGTCGGCCGGGAGCAGGGTCTCGGCGGTCGGTGGCCAGGGGATGGTCACGATACGGTCCTCGCGGTCGTGGCCGGCCGGAAGCTGATCTCGAAGCTCTCGTTCACCTCGCGGGTGAGCCGGCGGATGTCGTGGTGGTCGAAAAGGCAGGCCCGCACCGCCGCGGCGCCCGCGTTCTGGAAGGCGATGGCACCCGCGCGCCGGGGCCGGATCCAGGCATCCTCGATGGTGGCCCGGGTAGCTCGGTAGAAATCGCGGCTGCCCGCGTTGACGGTGTCGTCTTCCCAGGCGGTGCGCAGCCCCGGCTGTCCTTCTTCGGCCGTGACGAACCGGCGCTGGGCGTCGGTGGACATCAGCCAGCGCACGTGATCGAGCAGTGCGGCGTCGGGGAGGCAGCGGCTGCTGAATGCGATGCCGGTGCCGCCCAGTACGGAACCGCGCCGGCCGGCCCGGCCGCGCGGAGCGTCGCCGAACAGCAGCGGGCGTGCTCGGCGGGTGTAGTTCACGTAGCCGTAGACGTGCGGGCAGTACTGCGGCCCCTCCGCCGCGGTCATACGTTCCAGCAGGGCGATCGGGTTGTCGTTGCCGTCACCCGGCCGGTCCGGGACGAAATGCCGGAGTGTTTCGACGGCCTCGCCGAATTCCGCTTCCCCGAGGAAGATGCCGTCGTCGCCGGGAGACGCGCCGTCGGCCACCGCGATACCGCACAGGGTGAGGAACAGGTGCGGTCCAGAGGTCGGCACGGCCGCCGCGACCTCGCCGGACAGTTCGACGGCCTGCGCCCACGTATCCGGGACCGGTATGGCGCTGTCACCGCGCACGGAAACCTGTGTCGCGGCGTCCAGCGGCACCGCCCAGAGCCGGCCCGCCATCTCGTAGGAGCGCAGTGACGGCCCGACGCTCTCAGCTCGCCAATGTGCCAGTTCCGTGGGGGTGAAGAGGTCGTCGAGCGGCTGCAATGCGCCGGCCTCGATCGCCTCACCGATATGCGGGTGATCCAGGACCACCAGATCGTAACGCCGCGCGGTCTCCGCGATGGGCGCCGATTCGAACCCCTCGAGCGGCTGGATGTCCCAGCGGATATCGCAGACCGGGGCGTCCGGGTGAGACGTAGCGGCGCGCAGGGCCCGATAGCCGCGCGGATGATCCCAGGTGAGGCCCGCCCACCCCGTCATCGGCGCAACTCTTCGGGAAGCGTTGCGGCGGGCATGTTCTGGTAGGCGACCGGACGGGCGAACCGCAGCGCTGCCCCGGTACCGACCGAGGTCGAGACGGGGGCGGTGGTGGCGGGCCACGGGCCGCCGTGCTGCTGGGCATCGCTCACTGTGACGCCGGTGGGCCACTGGTTCCAAATGATCCGACCGGCGCGCTCGGCCAATACATCGACGGCCTCGGCGGCCTGGTCGTCGGATTCCGCGGCGCCCTGCACGGTCGCGGTGAGGGTGCCCTCGATCTGTTCCAGCACGTCCAGTGCCTGTTGTGGATCGTCGTATTCCACCAGAACAGAAGCGGGGCCGAAGATCTCGGTCTTCACGATGGCCGGGTCGGCCAGTACCGCACGAGCGGTGCTGGTCAGGATGCACGCACTCGGCGTATCCGGGGACGCCGGGCCGGTCGTGGCGACCTCGACGTCCGGATGTTCAGCCACCGACTCCAGCGCGCGTCCGTAGCCGTCCGCGATGCGCTGGTTCAGCATGGGGCCGACCGCCGGCAGGGTGAGCCGGTCCAGGAAGCCGGCCAGATCCGGAACCAGCACCACGCCCGGCTGGGTGCAGAACTGTCCCGATCCCAGCGTGCTGGACTCGGTGAACCCGGTGACGATCTCGTCCGCGCGGTGCTTCCATCCGGCCTCGGTCACCAGGACCGGGTTGGTGCTGCCGAGTTCGCCGTAGAACGGGATCGGGTCCGGCCGGGATACCGCCAGGTCGAACAGCGCGCGCCCACCCGCCTCCGAACCGGTGAACCCGACCGCGCGGATACGCCGGTCGCGCACGGCGGTCACGCCCGCGTCCCGGCCTTCGAGCAGGCCGAAGAGGCCGTCCGGCGCACCCGCCTCGCGCAGACTTTCGGTGACTATCCGCGCGGTGACGCGGGACAATTCCGGATGCCCCTCGTGTGCCTTCACCACCACCGGGCAGCCTGCCGCCAGGGCGCTCACGCTGTCACCGCCGGCGACGGAGAAGGCGAACGGGAAATTACTGGCCGCGAAGACCAGGACCGGCCCGATCGCCAGATGGGTGCGCCGGATATCCGGGCGCGGGCCCATCGGCCAGTCCGGGTCGGCGGGGTCGATCCGGGTATCGAACAGCGTGCCCTGCTCCAGCCGGTCTGCGAACAGGGTGGCCTGGAAAATGGTGCGCACCAGCTCGTTCCGCAGGCGAGGCAGCGGAAGTGCGGTCTCCCGGTGCGCTGTCTCGACCAGTTCACCGGCGGCGGTATCGAGGCCCGCGGCGAGCGCGCGCAGCCACCCCGCGCGGGTGGTCGCCGCGGCGCGCCGCGCCGGTCGGCGGGCGAGATGAGCTGCGGCGAGTACGGTTTCGACCTCGGCGGTGTCGGTCACTGGTTCGGCTCCTCGGGTTGCGGGGTGCGGTCGACGGCGAGCACGTGTTTGCAGACGAGCACGGTGTCACCGTGCTGGTTGGTCCCGGTGTACTGCTTGGTGACCAGACCGATACGCGGATTGCGGTGGTCGGCGAGGTCGACGACCTCGGAGGTCGCGCGGAGGGTGTCGCCGGGCCGGACCGGGCGGGGGAATCGGATCCGGTCGTAGCCGTAGGCGACGGCGCGGCCGTTGTATTCGACAGTGAGGCCGACGACCACCCCGAAGGTGAGTACGCCGTGGGCTATCACACTGCCGAACCTGGGCTCGGCGAATCCGGGATCGGTATGGGCGGGGTGGTGATCGCCGGTGAGATGGGCGAACCAGGCGATATCGGCGGCCTCGATGATCCTGGTGCCGCCGGTCCCGGTTTCACCGAGCGTGTAGTCCTCGAACCAGCGGTCGTGGAATTCGGGCGCGTCCGTCATCGGATCGCTCCTGCCACGAGCGCGCCGGTCGGGCGGTCGATCACATGGTTGAAATGGTCGTCGCTGCTCTGATCGGCGTCGCTGCGGTAGCGCGCGGACAGATAGACCGAGATGAACGCGACGGTCGCCATGACCACCATCCACACCGCGATCGGCCACCAGTGCCCGAATCCGGCGAATATCGCGGTGGCGATCAACGGGGTGGTGCCACCGAGCAGGGCGCCGCTGACCTCGCGGGCGAAGGCGACACCGGAGTACCGCATCGCGGGTGGGAACATCTCGGCCAGGAACGCGGCCTGGGCCGCGTAGCAGGTGGCCACCGCGCCGACGAAGCACACCACCAGCGCGAGGATGATCAGGGCGGGTACGCGGGTGTCGATGAGGGCGAACATCGGGAAGGCCCAGAGGATCCCGAAACCGGAGCCGAAAAGGAATAGCCTGCGGCGGCCGAAGCGGTCACCGAGTCTGCCGAAGACCGGCATGAACGCCGCGCCCGCCACGAGGACCACGGCATTGATACCGAGCCCGGCCATGGCCGCCAGACCGATATCGTTGGTCAGGTAGCTCAGCGCCCAGACCTGCGGGATGTAGGAGAATCCCGAAAGCATGAAATTCGATCCGAGGCTCAGCGCCAACCGGCCCTTGGCCGTGCGGAACAATTCCAGCAGCGGGATCTTCGTCTCCTCGGACTTCGCCTGTTCGAAACTCTCGGTCTCGGTCACGCGCCGCCGGATGTACAGGCTGATCACCAGCATGACCAAGCTGAGCAGGAACGGAAGGCGCCAGCCCCACTGGTCGAAATTATCTCCGGTAAGCCAGAGCACGATCTGGAAAGTGCCCAGACCCAGCGCCGATCCCAGCCAGACACCCGCACCCGACCACGAGGCGTAGAAGCCGCGATGACCTCGCGGCGCCGCCTCCGACGACAGCACGACGGCCCCGGCGTACTCCGCACCGGCCCCGAGGCCCTGGATGATCCGGAGCAGGACCAGCAGGATCGGAGCGGCCATCCCGATCGTGTGATAGCTGGGTAGCAGGCCGATGAGCGCGGTCGAGACACCCATGATGCCGAGCGTGACGATCATGACCGGTTTGCGCCCGATCTTGTCGCCCAGATGCCCGAACACCACGCCGCCGAAGGGACGGGCGAAGTACCCCACCGCGAAGGTGGCGAACGAGGCCAGCAGTCCGGTGGTGGGGCTGGCATCGACGAAGAAGTAGGAGTTGAAGACGAGGGCCGCGGCCGCGCCGTAGAGCGCGAAGTCGTACCACTCGACGAGGCTGCCGACCGCGGAGGCCGCTGCCGCGCGGCGCGCCTGCTGAACCGGTGGGGCGGTTGTAGTCATGAAGAGATCTTTCGGGGATGCGTGGTCAGGAGATCCGGGAGACGGCCGGAGACCGGTAACGGTGGACGGTGCCGCCGGATTCGAGTTCCTCGATCCGGTCGGTGCTGACGCCGAGTTCCGCCAGGACTTCCTCGGTGTGCTCGCCGTTGCGCGGTGCCGGCCGATAGACCTTCTGGGTCTGGTTGCTCAGCCGGAACGCGAATCCGGGGGTCACCACGGTGCCCTCGGTGGGATGGTCGTATTCGACGAAGGACTGGTTGTGCCGGACCTGCGGGTCCGCGCGCAGCTGGGTGTAGTCGTAGACCGGGCCGACCCACACACCCGCGGCGCCGAGGGCGTCCAGCCAGTGCGCGGTGGTGTTCTTCGCGAGGTTCTCGGTGACGAGCGCGGAGATCTCGTCGCGATGGGTGAAGCCGTCGCGTTCGGCGTCGTACCGCAGAAAACGGTCGTCGCCGAACACCGTCGCCAGCGCGTCCATCTCGGCGAAGGAGAGCGCGAGCTGACCGTCGGAGGTCGGGAACACCCCGTAGGGCGCGCGGATGTAGGAGTGCGCGTGGATCTGATCGGTCGGTTCCTGCCGGATTCCGCCGACTGTCGCGACGCTGATCTCTTGCATCTGCGCGGCGATGATCGAGTCGAGCATATTGACCTCCACCAGCTGGCCCTCGCCGGTGCGTTCCCGGTGGAACAGTGCCGCCATGGCCCCTTCGAACGCCGAATAGGCGGTGATGGCGTCCGCCAGGAAGAACGGCGCCGGACGCAGTGGTTCGCCCCGGCGCTGCGCACTGGCCAGGCCACCGCTCATCGCCTGCAGCAGGACGTCCTGGCCCGGCCGGTCGGCATAGGGGCCGGTCGTGCCGTAACCCGACATCGAGACGTAGACCAGGTCCGGTTTGATCGCGCGCAGCGTCTCGTAGTCCACACCGAGCCGCCCCGCCACACCCGGCCGGTAGTTCTGCAGGAACACATCCGCAGTGCGCACGAGCTCGTACAGCAGTTCGCGCCCCTTCTGGTCCTTGAGGTTCATCGATAGCGAACGCTTATTGCGGTTGAGCGAGAGGAACGACGCGTTCACCTCGTTGCCGCGGGCGCCGCCCGCCGATACGTGCCGCTGCCATTCCCCGCCCACCGGCTCGACCTTGATCACATCGGCGCCGAGATCAGCCAGTTTCTGCGCGGCGAACGGTCCGGCCATGGCGATCGACAGATCCAGCACCCGAATACCGTCCAGCACATTCATCCTGCTACTCCCTGTCTCGGACCACTGTACGAGTAGTCACATAGTGTTCTGCGCCACGAATGTTAGCGGTAACGTTAGCGGTAACGCAAGAGGTTGCTCGGCACCGGGAACTCACCGGCTATGGCGTGGCGAACGCACTGCGCCGGGCCGGGTGCGGCCTGCCGGGTATGCTCCGCACACAGCAGAAGCAGGGTTTCGGGAGGTAGCGTGGCCGGAGTGGAGCGGCGGCGGCGCGTACGCGCCAAGTCGTCCACGAAATCGGTCACCATGCAGGACGTCGGCCGCGCGGCAGGCGTATCCGCCCAGACCGTCTCACGTGCGCTGAGCTTCCCGGATCAGGTGTCGGAGGAGACTCGGCGACGGGTCGAACGCGCCATCGCCGATACCGGTTACCTGCCGAACCTCGCCGCGAGCAGCCTGGCCTCCAATCGCAGCCGCACCATCGCCGCGATCCTCCCGGTCATCTCCACGTCGATCTTCTCCGACACCCTGCGCGCCGCCGCCTCCCGCCTCACACCCGCCGGATACCAGCTGATCGTCGGCTACACCGACTACCACCCGGAACGCGAAGAAGACCTGGTGCGTGGATTCATCCAGCGCCGCCCCGACGGATTCTTCATCGTCGGTACTCTGCACACCCCGGATACGCTGCGACTGCTGCGCACCTACGGTGCGCCCGTAGTCGAAACCTGGGACTGGATCGACGACCCGCTGGACACCCTCGTCGGTTTCTCCAACGAATCGGCCACGGGTGATCTGGTCCGCCATCTCGTATCCCGCGGCCATCACAAACTGGTCTTCGCCGGCACCATCGGTTCCGGTGACGCCCGCGCGATCCGGCGCCGCGACGGATTCACCCGCGCCGTCACTGAACTGGTGCCCGACGAACCGGTCCGCATCGTCGATCTGCCCGGCCGTGATATCTCCATGGACACCGGTGTCGCCCTGCTCGACACCGCGCTGGAACGTTTCCCCGACGCGACCGCCATCGTGTTCGCCACCGATGTACTGGCCGTCGCCGCTGTGCTCGCCGCCGTACGCCGCGGTATCGCCGTCCCGGAACAGCTGGCCATCACCGGTTTCGGTGATTTCGAGATGGCCCGGCACATCAACCCGGCGCTCACCACGGTGAGCGTGGATATCGACGCCATCGGCACCACGGCGGCGGATCTGCTGCTGGCCCGGCTGGCCGGGACCTCGATCGAATCGGCCACCGTGGATGTGGGATACCGGATCGTCACCCGCCAAAGTGCTTGAAACTCGGGGACGGATCGGCGAGAACCACCACCGATGATCCGACCGTGACACGACTTTCCAGCAACCGCCGCACGAGGAGGGGAGACAGACCCCCTGGGTCTTCGCCCACCTACCGAGCTCGGTGAGCTCGGCGGCGAGCTCGGGATCCAGTCGTAGTGCGAAATCGAACTGCGGCAGCACGTCGCGAAGCAGATCCGGATCCAACTGCGTCGCCGCGGCCACCGCCGCGACTGCGGGGTCGGAGAGCTGCTTCAGATCCGTTCCCGCATCCGCGAGACATCGCCCTCGGCGTCGGCGAGTCCTGCGGATGTGAAGAACTGCCGGGTCACCTGCGCCGCCACTGATCGCGAAGTCTCTCGATTCGCCGGAGACCCGATCAGCCCACGCCGATTGTGCACTCCTTACAAAGATCTCCCGGAACTACGGCCGCACAGACCGTTTTCCGCCCGGCACCAGCTGGCTAGAATTGTCCACCAGAGCGAATGGAAATGATCGCACCACTGCTCGACGCAGCATCCGCTACCACGATCGACGGATTCGGCATATACCCGATTCGAAACCCCTCTGGTCCGTTCCACTGGTCGAGACCCTTTCGAAAAGGTGAAGCCTCGATGGCAAAGCCGGCGCCACAATGGCAAGTGCCCCTGACTTCCCAAGGCCGGACGGGCGACTCGGGCATTGGGGCGGCGTGACGTGTCCGGCACCGCTGATCTCCCCCTTCAGCTCCGGCGAGGTGGTCCGCGCATAGCGAGGAGCGCCGGCAGCGGGGCCTCGGGGCGCCCGCGCGGTCGAAGCCCAATGGACGCATTTCCCTATAAGAGTTTCCACACCAGCCGGGATGAAATCGTATGACGAAACAGCCGATAGCGGCACTCAGTGGCATCGGGAATGCCTCCGTTTCGTCCTCGCGTGGTCTCACCGCGACCTTGGTAGGCGGAGTGAAACGGTTCTCGACGGCGGCAACCGATCTCTGCCGGTTCCTCGACGGCCGGCTGTCCTCGACCAGCCGCCACCTCGCCGGACCGAACGGCATGGTGCCGAGCATGGACGGCGCGGAAAGCCGCGGCGCCGCGGCCTTGCTGGGTAACGGGAACGTCAACCTGCGCAGCGATCACGTCAAAAAAGCGATGGAGCCCCCGAACCAGAAGGCCGGGTACGGCGGGGCACTGCTCATCGGCGGTGGTATCGCCGTAGCCGGTGCGGTAGCGGCGGGAGGCGGTGGAGGGTCGGAGACATCCGGCGGATCCGGCGGCAATGACGACGATCACGGCGACAGCGGTGGTGCCGCGACAGACCGGGACCGGCGACCCACTCCGGAAAAAGGGACGAATTACCACGAGGGCCCGTTGGATACCGGTCTGCCCGGCAATTTCGACAAGCAACTGGATCGGGTCGGCGGAGGTGATTCCGCCGCGGAACAGAAGATCCGCGAATTCCGCAACAATGGTTGGCAGGTCAGGTTCACCGAGCCCGGGACGATCAAAGGTGAAACGTATATGGACTGGGACAGCGTGAACAAAGACGGGCTGCACACTCTGTGGCTGTCCACCGACTTGATGAATCTCCCGCCCGAGGAACTGATGGCGGCTATCGCGGATGCCATCCCCTGACAGACGCTCCCCACGCCGAAGGCGAAGATTCTGCCGAGATCCCGGTCTCCGGATGGTCGGGGACGGCTCGGCCGGGGCCGCCGTCACCGCCTCGGTGACACCATGGATATCGACGCCGCCCCGGATCCCGATATCGGTTTCACCCACTCCTGTCGGCGAATCCGATTCCGACGACCGTGGTATCGAAATCGGCGCTGCCGGTGAAGAATGCCTCGGAGGTGCTCTGATAGACGAGCATCGGCCGGTGCGGATCTCCGGTTTCGGAGTGGTTGGCGCGCCACCATGTATCCGTCGGTGCGTCGTACCAGGCGTAGTCGTAGTTGAGGAAGCCCAGGCGGTTTCTGTGGAAATCACCCCACATGTTCACTTGGCCGGTGGCCGGTCCGGGAAGAAAGCGGCCGTACTTCGGGCTGTCGGTCGCCTCGTACTGGCGGCGGCCATCGCTGATGACCTCCCGGCCGGCCGGATCACGCACATAGTCCTGGCCGGACCAAAGATGTTTGGCGAAGATGACGGGCTCCCAATCGGCCGGACTGCCGGTCGTGGGCAGGTTCGCGGTGACGTCGGACAGTTGTGACAGAGCCGGATCGTTGTGCACCCGGCGCTGGAATTCAGCGACGTTCGCGGGCTCGCCGGAAAGAATCTCGTCGAACTTCGCGGCGTAACCCCGTGCGACGGCCAACGCTTGCTCGCCGTCGTGGATTCGGGCCTCCGTCCGGGCAGTCCGCGCCTGTTTTATCTGCTCGGCCGGAATATCCGACCATACTTGCCGGGCCGCCGCCCGCGCCTGCCGCAGGTCGTACTCCGTCGCCATTACCTCATCGAGTCGTCGGAGAACATCAGGGCTACCGTCGGTGGCGCCCGGCCCGCGCCGGGCGGCCGCGAGTTCGTCGTATGCTGCCACTCGCAGTGCGCGGCAACGACGGATCTCGGCATTCGCGGCTTCGCCGAGCGCCAGCACGGTGGCCGACTGCGGGGTTCGCGGATGACCGAACATCAGATTCGAGGGTGGTAATTTCTCGCTGTTCCGGCCCAGCCTCAACAAGGTGAGACCGACACAGCCGCGGTCGAGCGTATGCAATTCGTCCGCGGTCATTCGCCGCCCGATCCGACTCTCCCACATGTCGACGTACTCGTGCTTCGTGAAGATACGCTGACGTACTGGACGCCCGTATCTGTCCCGGTGTTCAGCGGGGTCGAGTCGTCGGGTGAGAGTGAGGTCGCTTCCCGTTCCTATTTCCGGTTCCCGGCTGACGACAGCGATACGGGAGGCGAGATCGCGATCGGTGGTGCGCCACGGACCGTTCGTCAGCGTGTCGGAGATACCACGCATATGCCTGTTCGCGAATACATCGGTGATCACATGAGCAATTGCACTCAGACGGCCCCCGAGATGCGCGATCAACTCTCTCCCGCCGCCGGAGATGCCGGGCACCTGATTCTGGTCGAAATGGCGCAGCTGGACTCCTGGATGAAACCGACAACAGCTCGGCAGGAGCGCGGCGGAACCACGGCACACCCCGAATCGGAAGCCGGGAAACTGCGTCGACGATCCGACGGATCGGCATCTCATGGGAGTATTGCGGCGGCGGATATATAGCTGACGACAGCGGGGGTGAATTATCGATGAACTCTATATCTCGGCCGATGGCGACGAGTCCGCGGGAGACAACCTTACCGGTATTGGTTGGATGATCACTTCAATTGAATCTGGTGGACAATGCTAGCCTCTGGACCCAGGGCGAGGAACGGCCTGTGGGGCCATAATTCGGGCAGAGCTTTGTGAGGAGTGCACAATCGAAACGGTCCGACGGAAAATATCGGGCCGCGCAAGCCGCCCCGGAGCGCGAGTTCTCACGCATCCACCAAATGCGCGGAAGTGCGCTGCGCCCAGCGCGCCGCCGGCCCGACGGCCAACCCCGCGCCCAGGAGAACACCGCCGAGCAGGATCCACCCCGGCTGTCCCCAGTCGATGCAGAGCACGCTGAGCAACGCTGGGGCCGCCGCAACGCAGATACCAGTTCCCATTCCGAATATCCCCTGGTAGCGACCCTGCGCATGGTCCGGTGCCAGGTTGAAGCTCAATTCGAATTCACCTGCGGCCTGACCGATTTCACCCAGCGTGTGCACGATCACCGCCACAACGAGCAGTAGGCATGCGACGATCGGCGGCCCTGCGGCGCTCGCGCAGAACAGGACGCAGCCACCTGCCAGCAGGACGGCGGCATGGCGGGTGATCGTGACTCCGTCGGCGATAGATTCGACGCGGTGGCCTGCTCGTATCTGGAGACAGACAACCAGCAGCGTGTTCGTCAGCAGCAACGGCGAGACCAGCCAGGCGGGGGCCGTGGTGTGCGTGACGATCCATAGCGGCAGCACCACCGCGAGCACCGGATATTGCAGCGACAGCAGGCCGTACACCCCGGTGACACCCAGGTAGGGAATATCCAATCGGCCGCGGCGGATACCGCGACCGTCATCGACTCCCCGCACCGGCGGGCATGGCGGAATACGGGCGATCACCAGCGCGGCGAGCAGGAAACTGACCGCGTCGGCGAGGATCAGCGCCAAATAGGCTGTGTACGTGTCGTGTTGGATGGCCAGTCCGGCGCCGGCGGCGCCCACCGCCACCCCGATATTGGTGACCGCCCGCAGGTAGCCCCGCAAATGAGCCCGGCCGCGACCGCCGACCTGGGCGATAAGGGCGCCGCGCACTGCCCTGCTGCCCTGCTCTGCGATGCTGACCACGGTCGCCACGACGACGAATGCGCCGAAATCGTGAACCAGAGCGAGGGCGGCGGTGGCCAGCGCTTCTGCGGTGAGCGTGACCAGGTAGATCGTCCGCGGGCCGATACGGTCCGCGAGGTGCCCGACCGCGGGGCCCGCACCGAGTCCGAGCAGACCGGCGATGGACAGCCCGATTCCCACGCTGGTGCCGGTCAGTCCCACCGCCCGCGTCAGGAAGAGCACGACTCCGGCGAGGTAGAGCCCGTTGCCGACCGCGGTGATCAGAATCGCCCACGTCAGCGTTCGGGCGGGGCCTTCCGGCAGGTGCACTGCGGCACTCATCCCGGCGCCCGGCTCAACCCAGCACCATGGCCTGGCCCGGGGCCGGACACGGCAGGTCCGCCCACCGCTCGTGCCGCATACCCGCAAACGACCCGGCCAGCGCCAATATCGTGTTGGCGTGGGTGACGATCACCAGCCGCCCGCTGGACCGGGGTAATCCTGTGGTGTGCGCTACCAGGACAGGCACAGCCCGTCGCGCTACCGCGACCAGTCCCTCCCTGCCGTCGAACGAGCCGATATCGCCGGATGCCCAGCGGGCGAATCCATCAGGACTGGCGGCGGCTACCTGAGCCCGCGTAAGCCCTTCCCACGACCCGAGGAACTCTTCCCGCAGAGCGGTACTGGTCATGATCTGCCGGCGATCGATCTCCGCGGCCGTGGCGATGGCCTCAGCGGTCTGTCGTGCCCGGCCCAGGTCGCTGCTGAGGATGATCTCCGGCTGCGGATGCCGCAGCGCCCGGCCGAGTTCGGCTGCTTGGGCCCGCCCCGCTGCCGACAGCGGGATGTCCCGGTGACCGCTGAAACGTCCCGCGCGCGACCAGTCGGTGGCACCGTGCCGTGCGATGACGATCTCCCAGTCAGGTACGGCCACCGGAGCCACCCGATACATCCACGGAACTCCCGGTCACATACGAACAGAGCGGCGAAAGCAACAGTGCGGCAACGGGTGCCACCTCTCGCGGTGTGCCGAGCCGACCGATCAGCACGCCGCGCCGGGTTGCCTCGGATACACACCAGTCCGCGAACGGTTCAGCGGCTCCGGAGGCATCGTAGCGGGCTCTCTGCCGATCGGTCACGATCGCACCGAGGCTGATCGCGTTGACGAGTACCCCGGACGGTGCCAGCTCCACGGCAAGTGACCGGGTCAGATTGGCCACGGCCGCGCGCGCCGCGCTGACAGCGGCCATACTCGCCTCGGGCGCATGTGCCGTGACACCGTTGACGACCACCACCCGCCCGGCATCCGAACGTTGTAGGGCGAGTACCGCGGGGGTGACCAGGTTGAGCACCGACATCACCTTCACTCGGAACTGGTCCTGCCACTCTGTATCCGGGGTCGTCAGCACGCCGCCGGAGACGCCGGCGCCCGCATTGGCCACAACGCCGTCGAGGCGCCCGAAACGATCGGCAGCCGTGCCGACGGCCCGGCCGAGCGCCGCCGCATCCGCGACGTCGACGGTTTGCGTCAGCAACCGATCGCGGTGCTCCGATGACAGTGCGGCACGCAGTTCACCCAGCCCGGCGGCGCCCCTGGCGCAGGTGGCGACCGAAGCGCCCTCGGCGAGCAGCAGCTCCGCGATCGCACGGCCGATACCGCGGCTACCGCCGGTCACGTAATAGGCCCGTCCGGCCAGGCGAAGGTCCACGTGAGTCAGCATTCCTTCCAGGGCTCAGGTGACAGGTGCTCGTCCAGCCACTCGATAACAGAGTCGTGGACCCGCCGTACTCCGGCATGGTCATCCCCTACGAGCAGTGCGTCGGCCACATAGTCTGACACTTTCGCGGCCCGCTGCGGCTGATCACGCCGCCGGCCGTCGTCGCGTGCGGTGAAGTGAACGACGCCCGGGAGATCGCATTCCAGTCCGGCGGGGAGCAGTCGGGGAGATCGGGGAACCACTATGTCGCCGTAGCACCGACCGGGATCCGGGACCGCGCGCGTCACCGGCACGGCGTAACCGGCCTGACCGAGACAAGAAGCCTGCTCCAGGTCGATGCCGAGGGACGCCCGGGCGATCGAGTTCAGGTTGCCACCGCCGGTACGGCAGGCGATTTCGCAGAGCATCGGGCCGTATCGAGGGTGGTCGAAGAGTTCGCAGTGGAAACTCATCGTCTCCGCAGCGGCCGGCAGCGCGCGTAGCAGCCGGGTGAGATATCCGCGGGCCGCCGCGACGCGCGGGTCATCGGGGTCGAGCAGCAGAATGCCGTGCGGCTGCAGGTCCACCAGTGAACGCAGGCAGGTTCTGGTATAGGTGCCGACCATCACGGCCTGAATACTCCCGGCCCGCATCAACCCGTCGACCGAGAGCATCGGCGCCTCCACCCATTCCTCCACGAGGTAATCAGCGGAGTCGTCACACGGCAGCGCTCGGGTACGCATCCAGGATTCGATCTCGGACCGGTTGTGCAGCACGGTGATATCCACCGCGCCCGATCCATCCACCGGCTTCACCACCACACCGCCGGGGTGGCTGTCGGCAAAGTCCATCAGGTCGGAAATCGACTCGACGAGCCGGTGGTCCGGAACCCGCAGTCCGGCCCGGCCGGCCAGCGCCTTCATCACCGATTTGTTCCGGAACGCCGTGGCCGACGCCGGACCCTGGCCGGGAATGTTCAGGTGCGCGCGCAGTTCGGCGGCCCGGACCACATCACACTCGCTCAACGCCACTATCCGATCGAACGGCCGCCGCGCATGCTCGCTGGAGAGCGCTTCATCGATGGCACGGTTTCGCTTCCAATCCGGAAAGAGCCGGGGTGGGGTCGAGTAGCCGTGCGGTGTCCCTGTCACAAAGGCACGAGCGGCGGGGGTGTCCTCCGCGAACAGCACCGCCTCCGTGCCGTAGTCGGCCAGCCAACGGTCGTAGCGGTAGGTGGCCAATGGTTTCTTCGAAAGGACGGCCACCCGTGTCCGGCCATGCCGTGGGAGGTCGCGCGTCAACTCGTCCATCGGCATTCCTCGGCCCACCATCGGGTGGTCTCGGTGATCCGGTCCTGTACCTGCTCGGCCGTGTCCGCATGGACCGACACGGTCGCAGCCGGATGTGCGGCGTATTCGGGTCCGTCCGCGAGAGTGCCCGGCGCCATCCGCAATTCGACCTCTGTCCCCTCGACAGGGCAGGTTCCCGGCGGCGGATCGAATCGGCCACGCCCGGGCGGGAATACTATCCAGCCGCCGGCGCGGCGGGGTGCGGCGGGTTGCCCCACCAGCGCAAGGTCCAGTCCACATTGTCCACGCAGGTTCTCGCGGGACAGATGCACGCCGAAAGCATCCTGATAGGTCCCGGCGACGAGGGCGCCGCCGGTCCGCGTAGCGACTTCGCAGAGCACGGGCCTGCCGGCCGCCGGGATCCACGCCTCCAGGTGAAAGCTCGTGGGAAACGGCGGCGCGGGCAAGGCGCGGTGGACGTCGGCAGAAAAACGTTGCAGCAGAGCTGTCCGCGGGTCCTCCGGTGAGAGCAACACGCTGGACAGCTCCATCTCCGCCTGTGCCGCCTCCGCATTTCCGCTGTTGTACTGGCTGGGCCAGCAGTGCGCGACCTCTCCGTCGACGATCAGCCCGTCCACGTGAAAGAACGGGGCATCGATATATTCCTCGGCGATCCACCGGCCCGACCGTTGTGGCGTCGCAGGCAGTTCTCCCGAGGCAAAGAACGCTGTGACATCCGCGCCGGTACGCAGGATACGGACCCCGATGGACGCGGAACCGCGCCTCGGCTTGACGACGACCGGCAGGTCCACTGCCTGGATGAACTCGATGAGATCGGTGGGCCGATCGACGGCCCGCAGCCGGGGCACGCCGAGCCCAGCGGTGCGCACCGCGGACTTCATGATCAGCTTGTCGCGGTAGGCGCGCGCGGATTCCAGCGACTGACCGGGCACTCGGAGCCTATCGCGCAATCGGGCGCAGCGGAGCACATCGTCCTCGCTCGAACTGGCGACGAGACCGACTCGATGTTCACGCGCCGCGCACTCGGCCGCCCATTCGGTGGACCACGACTGGTAATTCGACACCGTCCGGTAGTCGAGGAACCGAGCCCGCACATCCGCGCGGACCTTCACCGACGCTGCGGGCACGGTGACCAGAACCGTATCGGCCACGACCTCTTCGAGCCACTCGTGCAGGGGACGCTCGGTGAGCGGCTTCCGTGAGAGCAGCAGGATCTTCTCCGGCACTGTGATCAGTCGGTGCCGACGATATCGAGCGGCAACAAGTTCGCCGGTTTCCATTCGGGCGCGGGATTCACGACACCGGTCGGGGACGACCAGTTCAGCCGCGCCGGGCACGACGCGACACCGTGCTCGTCCATGATCTCCGGGTACAGCTCCCGACGGCGTTCGACACAGGCGAGCAGACCGCCGTCCGCGGGAAACCAGCTGCCGAGGTATTCATCGGAGAAATTGCACACCAGCGCATGACCACAGGGCTCGCAGTAGATCTTGGCTACATTGGCGCAGTCCTTGACCGTGAAGCCCAGATTCCGTGCGGGCGGATAACAGGAGACCGTCACCTCGGGCCCCCCGGGTTCCTGGATCTCCTCGTACAGCTCCTCCATGATTCCGGTGAAGCGGTCGAACAGTGGAGCCGGGCTCAGACTCAACTCGGTCTGATTGGTCGCCGCCAGCCCGGACGGAATCCACGGCTTGATCTGCACGACGTCGACCCCGATCTCGCGCATGATGCGATAGATCTTCGGCGCCTCGTCGAAGTTGTGCTTTCCCAGTCCGATTCGGATGAAGACCCACAGTCCGGCCTCCTTGGCCAACCGAATGTTCCGCAGAATCAACTCCGCGTCATCTGATTTCGAGCCCTTCATCAATGCCGCCAGCCGCGCGGCGTCAGCGGTGTTGTAGGTGACCTTCACCCCGGCGAGTTTCATATCCACCAGCCGGGCGATCCGCTTCTGGTTCAACAGCGTGCCATTGGTCACCAGCCTGGTGGTGACTCCGCGTTCGCCCAGCGGTCGGAAGAGCTCCTCGACCAGATCCAATGCCATGAGCGGTTCCCCGCCGGTCCCGTAGACCGCCTCGGGCTTCTCCAACTCGGTGGGCGAGTCGATCCAGTCGAACAACGACTGCGCGAACAGGCCGGCATCCAGCGGATTCAACCGCTTTCCGATGTAGTCCTCGTTGACGCAGAAGATGCATGACCTATTACATCCGTCGAGAAACTTGACTTCGACACCGTCGGTGGGGATGTATTCGGCCAAACCGGTCTGCGGGAAGTGCTCGACCCGGAATTTACGGTACTTGTCCAACTGTTCTTCCGAATGGTTTGCCACGCTGAGATACCTTCTCCCACAGTCGTTTTCGGTCCCCTCGATGCAATTCGAACGGTACCGGCACGTCCAGGTAGCTCTCTCCCATTGATGGGAATGATCGGACGATGTCGCGTATATCGCAGACTCTCGATCCGTGCATCCGGCTGTCACCCGATCAATTCGGAGAGCGAATGGCCCGATCGGCCATATCCGCGACCACATGCCCCATGGTGAGATAATCCGTAGTTCGGTCCTGCGGCTTTGGATCGGCTTTGCCGCGACCATTCGGCACGATCGCGGCCGAATTCGGTTCGCCCGCGAAACAGCACGAAATACTCGCGCGGGATCGCTGTGCACCAACATTATCGACGGCAGCCATTCGCGCCGGCCGGCCTACGGGTGCGGATGCCCCTGACTGGACTCGACCAGTGGGCGGAGAGACCCGAACCACGAGCAGCGTCCCAGTGGATCCGGCATCACCCCGAAGGTCGGGCAGAAGTTTCCGAGGCCCGGCGCAGCACACTGCCACCCAGGAGGAGACATGCCTGCAGAGCCAGCCCCACATCGAGTCTGTCGTGCGGTACCGCGCTGGTACGGGCCACCTCGATGGCCTTGTCGATGCGGTACTTGACTGTGTTGCGATGCAGGGTGAGCGTCTGAGCGGTTTGCACATGGTTCTCGCCGGTGGCGTAGAAAGTACCCAGCGTTCGACGGAGCGTCGCTGCCTGCGCGGTGTCCTCGGCGAGATCGCCGAGGACCTCCTGGACCCAGGCTCGGGTGGCGTCCAGGTCGGTCGCCAGCAGGGAGGTGACCGCCACCCCTGGATCAGCGAAACCCACGGTGGACGACAGATCCGGCGCTCCGGGCACGGTCGCGACGAAATAGGCGGCCCTGGCCTGCAGATGCGACCGCCGGAACCCCGGCAGGCCGTATCCCGGCAATCCGACGGTCAGCCGGACCCCGTCGGAGAGATCGATATTCGAACGCAGTTCGGTGGCGTCGGCCACCGAAACCCGCCGGCCGAACGGCAACCACGCCCACACTGTCCGGCGGTCGATGGCCGTCACAATTGCCGGACCGCCGGTGCGCAACAATGGACCGACCGCGCGTACCCGGGTTTCCAGCAGGTCCAGGGCGCTCGTCTGGTCATGGCCCTCGCGCCACAGGATGAGCGCCAGATGTTCCCGGTCCAACGAGTACCCCGCCTCTTGTTCGAAGGCGGAGGTGTCGGGATCGCCGGCCGAGAGCACATAGTGCACGGTGGACGACCGCACGCTACCGGGCGTATCCAGCCACCGCCTGTGCTCGGCCTCGTAGGCTTCGAAGACGTAGCCCGTGATCCAGTCGATATAGCTGTAAATGATCTCCGTCAGCCGTTCGACGACCGCCAGGGCAAGCGATGCGGGCAATGCGCCGCGGTCGAGTTCGATGTAGCAGATCCGGAGCATTTCGTTCTGTCCCATATGGTACGCACGGACCAATGAATGGGAGGGCACGTCGCGCTGGGCCAACCGGAGTGCGTACTCGACAGCCGCCGCGGCGGGTTGCAGGCGCTCGACCGGAATATCGTTGATCAATATGTCGATCACCGCGGCCACATTGCCGGCCACGCTGGCATTGAGCATGTCCACCAGTCGCGGATCATCGTCGAGATGGTCTATTTCACGCGCCATCAGGGCGCTCATTCCCACGCTGATCTCGTATTCGCGAGACTTCAACACACGCGCGATCTCGGATATGACAGCCGCGACCTCGCCGTCGGTCCTACCCGGCGCCCGTGCCGGTCGGCGCGGTGATACCGGTGTGTCCGAAGACGTCATTCGTGAACGATCTTCCTGGTCGGCGGTCGAGGCATGGGCCACAGATACCTCAGCGCCGAAACCGCGGCCGGTCCGCCGTGTGAACTCGGCCTCGCCCAGTATGTACCGGCCGGGCCCGAGGTGCCTCATCGTCGGCGACGGCAGCGTATTCCCCCACGAATACTCTGCCCGGAAGCCGAGCGGTTCGTGCGCGATCTCGGGCGAGCACCGGATCCGATCCCGCAGTGGTTTCCGCGCGAGTCCGACCGGGCCGCTCGGCGGAGCATCCCCGGTGGTGAGGCCCACGGCGCCCTCCTCGGCAGAGACGATCGGATTACGAAACACTCCGGAGAGTGATCGGTTTCGGCGTCACCGGAGCACTCAACTCTGGGGCGCTACGCTACCGATCCGGTCCCCCCGTGAAAATGGTCCGCGAGGCTACACTTCGGGACGGCAGTTGTGAATTGTGCACAGTCGCTTTTCTTCTCGCGCCGAAGGAACCCTCCTGCTCGACGTGGCGGCGGCCCGTTCAGAGGCCGCTGCTCGCCTTTGCCAGGAACTCGGCGAGCAGGTCGTAGTCGACATCTCGACCCTCGACGATATCGGCGGTCTTGCGTTCACCGTTGCCCATCGGCCTGAGCACTCCTTCGACCGCGTCGACCTCGGCGGCATTGAACACCATGAACGACACCTTGTTCTTCGCCACGTGGATCACCGCGGCATGCCGACCGTTCTTCGAGAAGTGCGGTTTGCCGTACTGGATCTGCTCATCGGCGGTGGGGATCGTCTGGTGGATCATGGCGCGCAACTTGCGGCACACCTCGATCTGCCACGGTGGCAACTTGTCGATGTATCGGGTGACTTCGTCGTTCATGGCGTCCTCCTCAGAACTCGATGAGCGTGGGATGGGTCGAAGCGATGATTCTGCGCATTGCGGTGTCCTCCTCGGAGGCGGGGCCGTCCGGCCCACTGCGAAGATAATCACACACTTGATAGTTAGATGTCAAACTATCAAGGGTCGAATAGGATGGCGTCATGAGTGAGAACACCCCCGAACCCGACTCCACCGACGCTGTCGTTGCCGCTTGGGCGCGTGAACGCCCGGACCTCGAGCTGACCGCGATCGGTATCGTCGGCCGCCTCGGCCGTGCGGCTCTCCTCCTCCGCCCGGCACAGGAGCGAGTATTCGCCGAATTCGGGCTTCAGCCAGGCGAATTCGATGTTCTGGCGACCTTGCGCCGGACCGGCGAGCCCTACACCCTCATCCCCTCACAGCTCTCGGCGGCGCTGTTGCTCACGAGAGCGGGGATGACCAACCGGATCGATCGACTGGTGTCCTCCGGCCTGGTCGAACGCACACTCGACCCCGACGACCGGCGCAGTTTCCACGTCCGGTTGACCGAAAAGGGCTACACCACGGTGGACGAGGCGATGACCGCGCACACCGCCAACGTCACGCGACTACTCTCCGCACTCCCCGAATCCGGACAGGCCGCCCTGGAAGACCTCTTACGAACGCTGCTGCGCACACTGGAAGCCCCGGACGCTCGAGTCACCGAGTAACCGATCCGCGGTCAGCGCGGTCCGGGTCCACATCGGGAGGGGCACACACCTCGACCACAGAAATCCACCGGCGGAATCGACGACGCGCCTATCGGGCTCCGTCCGAGCCGCGAACCTCGAAATACGCACTCCCAGGCGGCAACCGGGCTCGCTTCGCCGAGAAATACTCGCCATGATTCTGGACCTGTGTCTCCCACCGGGCCTGCCGTACGGTTCGGTCGCCCTTGCCTGTCACCGGCTGCCGGAACCGATGAACCGTCTCGTCTCGACGTTCCCGGTCTTCGACCGACGGTGCTGTCGCAGCTCGAAGCGTCGCCGTATCATGCCGCACCTCGCATGGTGGGCCGGCGCACCCGGAATGAAAGGAGTCCGATGTCATCGGTGCGTGGCCCTGCGATCGGCTTGTCGGTCTTCGGTGTCCTCGTTGTCGTCTGTCTGAGCCTTGTCGTGACCACTGTGCGCGGACCGGCCACCGACGCCGATATCGATGCCGAGTACACGGCGGTCTTCACCGATGCCTCCGGCCTCACTGCCGGAAGCGATGTTCGAATAGCGGGTGCCAGGATCGGAACCGTCACCGCGATCGCCGTCACCGATGACACCACGGCCCGGGTGGGTTTCACCCTCGGTGACGACCGGCCGATCCTGGACACCACCCACGCCGCGGTCCGCTATCAGAGCTTGCTCGGGCAGCGTTACCTGGAACTGTTCGAGTCCGGGCCGGGAGGGGTCCCGCTCGCCGCGGGAGCAACGATCCCGCGCGATCGGACTGTGCCGAGTTTCGACGTGTCGCGACTGTTCAGCGGATTCGAACCGCTGTTCACCGCGCTCGACATCGAGCAGCTGGGCCGATTGGCGGAGAACCTGGTCTGTGCCCTACAGGGCGACAGCGCGGCTATCGGAGCGGTGCTGGAGGATCTGGACGATCTGCTGGAGTATGCGACGAATGAGCACGCGGCGATCGTGGTGCTGATCCACAATCTGTGGACGGTCGCCGCCGAAATCGTCGGCCTGGCCGAACACGTCGGAGAGCTGATCGAGCGGATCGCCGGACTCATCGGGATGTTCGACCGCGCCGTCGAACTGGTGAACTCGCTGTTCGCGGAGGAATCGGGGCCCGAACCCGAGGGCGGGACTCACGCCGACCCGGAATCTCTCTTCGACGGCACCTACCCATCGCCGCACGAGCTGTTGCGCACGCTCACGGCCCATCCCGACCAGCTCGTGGAAGTCCTGGCGCTGATGCCGGAACTGATCAATGGATCGAAGGCGAACTACCCCGCCGGAACCTCCGTATCCGCTTCCACCTGTTCGACCTGGCCGTTGGCCGCCTCGGAACTCGCCGGGACGCGATATCGGGCGCTGTGCCGATGAAGTTCCCTATGGCGGATCGAATCCCCCGCCACGATCCGCCTTGCCGGCGGATCCGCCCGCATCACCGTCACTCTCCCGTAGTAAGCGAGAACCCGCAGTGCGCGACGCATCGGAAACCGTCCCCGGTCATCACACCGCCGACTCCACAGCGGTAGCCGGCGAACAGTGGGAATCCGGTGAACCGAAGCGCGATGGGCGCTCCGGACCGGGTGGACAACGCGAGCTCGACGAGCAGCGCGCGTCCGCTTCGTGGACCACAGTGGGAGCGTGGGGGCTCGCCGCGCTTGCGCTCGTCACGTTGTCGGCACTTCTCGGCTGGCGCTGGTATTCCGCTGAGAGTGAGCTCGATGCCCTGCGTAGCCGCATCACCGATCGCGACCGGGTGGCCGCTGTCGCGGCCGACTACGCGAAACGTTCGCTGACCTACGACTTCCGCAGCCTCGACACCTACTTTGCCGGTGTTCAGCACGGAACCACCGCCGGATTGTCCCATCGCTACGACACCGTCCGCGCCACGCTCACGGAGGTCATGACCGAAGCCGAGGTCATCGCACAAGGCGATATCGTGGGCACCGCGGTCGACGCGGTCGACGGTGACAACTACATCGTCACCGTCTTCGCGACCCAGCAGACCCGTAACGCTCGGCACGCGGAACCGGTCGGCGCAGCCACCCTGGTTACCGTGGACGTACAGCGTGCCGGCGATGAATGGCTGGTCGCCGACTATCGCCCGCGATGAGGCGTCGCGAACGCACGCCGACGGCACCCAACCGAGGACGTCGACGGCTCTATTCGCGAGCAGTTCGCCGAGCGTGCCGAAGCTCGTTCGGGCCGGCATCGGTCCTGATGAGTCAGTACCGGAGGGGCCCGGCCGAGCGCCGTTGACTTTGCCGGTAGCCAGGCGTGTACTGGAAATCTGCAATGTCGAGTCATTGCAGATGGCGGTGGGTCCAGTGAGTAATGAGAACAGCCCTGATACCTATACCGGCAATGTCATGGTGCTCGGCGCCCCTATCACCGAGTCCGCCAGAATCGCACGTCGTGAGCTCGACCGCTCCCCGCACGAATCAGCACTGCTGAGCCCGCAGCGTCACGACCTCGGCACAGAACTCTTCGAGTGCTGGGCTACCGATCGACTCGCCTTGTGGCCATCCGATCCGGCCTCTCGGCCCGTCGAGACCGCGACGCTGTGGGCTCACCCGCAGAACCGCGCAGACGATACGGTCCGCAGAGGTGGTCGAGACCGCTCGGGCCGCGAACTCCCATACCGAAATCAGGTTCCCTCATGATCATTCTCGGGATCATCCTGCTCGTCGTCGGACTGCTGTTCAATCTCCAGATTCTGTGGACCATCGGGATCATCCTCCTCGTAATCGGGCTGGTGCTGCTCCTCTTGGGGTCGATGGGCCGCGCGGTCGGCGGGCGACGCCACTACTACTGACGCGGGTAGGGCAGTCGTGCGGAGCGACCGTGCCCCGCCGCCGGCTGATGTTTGGGGCCGTCGAACGATGTCGTCGAGCAATCACACTCGAGGTGAGGAGCCGAAATGGCGACCAGCACGATCGTCATAATCGTTGTTGTCGCGGTTGTCGCAGTCCTGATCATCGCTGCGCTGATCTGGATGGCTACGACCAAACGGAAGGAACAACGCCGTATCGAAGCGGAAACGATCCGCGGCGAAGCGGCCGACGAAGCGCACCGGGTCGGACAGCGCGAAGCGCTCGCCGACGAGACTGCGGCCAGGGCTCGCGCGGCGGCGGCCGAAGCCGAAGCCAAAAAAGCCCAGGCGGCCGGTCTGCAACAGCGGGCAGCCACACATCGCAGTGATGCGGCCGCCTCCCGCGACGAGCTCGACCAGGAGTTCGAGCGCGCCGACAAGATCGATCCGGACACGAAGAATCGAGGGACTACCTGACACAGCTGGGCTCGAAATCCGGGCCGGCCGGGTTCTACTCCTTCGCCCGGACGACGCCCGGATTCTCTGATGAGTCCAGCCGGCTGTCCCCGTTGACGTACACCGGCAGATGACGGTGGGCGTTGGAGATGAAACGGGCCACCGCACCGAGCTCATCCGGCGCGGCAGCGAGTTCCATATCGGGAACCCCTGGAAAACGGCCGGCAGCGCTACCGTCGCTTCCAGCCGCGCCAGTGGTGTGCCCAGGCAGTAGTGGGCGCCGTGGCCGAAAGCGAGGTGGCTCTTGACCGTGCGTGTGGAAACCAGCCTTGACCACCTGTCAGCGGGCCGGTCCCTTGAAGCGCGCGGCGATGCGGTTCTCGAGGGCCTGCAGGGCGATCGTCGGTGGCAGGGCGATCACCACGATCAGCACCACCGTCCCCATGATGTTCTCCATACGGATGAGACTCACATTGCGCACCATCTCGTAGCCGATGCCGCTCGCCGAGGAGAACATCTCCGCGAGGAGCAGCCCCAGGAACGCGAGACCGAAGGTCGTACGCATACCGGTCGCGAGCGCCGGAAGGGTTGACGGCACGATGATCCGCTGGATGAGCGCCATCCGGCTCATCCGCAGTGACGCCGCCATCTTCAGATGCAGCGGGTCGACCGACGCGGCGCTCTCGACGGCCATGATGAACATCGGCACGAAGGCCGCGTAGAAGGCGAAGCCACCTCGGCTGAGCTGCCCGATTCCGAGGAACGACAGGAACAACGGGTACAGCACGATCTTCGGAATACTGTTGATCGCGTAGATGATAGGCAGTACCGCGCGCGACCAGAAGGCGCTCATACCGAGCGCGAGTCCGAGGATCGCGCCGGTCAGCACGCTGGCGACGAATGCCGCTATCAGCAGACGCAGCGAATCGAGCACATTGGCTCGAAACGATTCCGTGGCCAGATCGGCGAACAGCGACCGCATGGATTCGGAGGGCGTGGGAAAGATCTGGCTGTCGAGCACGGCAGCGGCTGCCCACCAGACCACGACCGCACCGGCGGCGACGAGCAGAGCCGGCGCGAACCGCCGGGAAGTGCTGATCCGGGGTGCTGCTTCGCGCAGTGATATCGGGCGGGTCGACAGCTGTTGCGACGCTGGGGACGTCATCGCCGGCGCCTCCAATCGAATCGGTTGAGCACTGCGGAGATGAGCAGTGTGGCCAGCAGCGCGAGCGCGGTCACCACGAGAATGCCGGCATACATCTCCGCGATATCGAAGCTGTCGTAGGCGATCGAAATGTAATGGCCCAGGCCGTCGGTCGAGAGAATGAATTCGCTCGCGAGCACCGAGATGACGGCGTAGGAGAGCCCGAGCTTCAATCCCGTGATGATGTTGGGCAGGGCGTAGGGCAGCAGTATCGACCGGAAGAACTGCCACCGCGTCATACGCAGGACTCGGCCCAGTTTTCCGATGATCGGCGTGGTGGCCTCGAACCCGGTCTGCGCGTTCACGGTGACGATTCCGAAGGCGAAGACGGTGGACAGCAGCGCGATCGGA
Organism: Nocardia jinanensis; assembly: GCF_014645735.1. GTDB lineage: Bacteria > Actinomycetota > Actinomycetes > Mycobacteriales > Mycobacteriaceae > Nocardia > Nocardia jinanensis. The sequence goes on from NZ_BMMH01000001.1 coordinate 61,614, forward strand.
GTGATTCCGCTGCCGAACAGCACCACCATGATGGGGTACAGCGCGAAGGTCGGCACCGCGTAGTACACATTGAGATACGGGCGGAAGGCACGTTTACACAGGTCGAACCGCCACAGCAGATAGGCGGCGGCGATGCCGAGCACGGAACTCACCGCGAAGCTGATGACGATGATCCCGAGTGTGCGCGCCAGCGAATCGATCAGGAACTCCCGGTCGCCGAGCAGGCGGGCGGTCTCGACGGCCATATCCGAAACCGGCACGATATCCAGCGGCGACGCGAACGACGAGCGCGCATAGAGCTCGACCAGCGCCAGCAGCGCGATGAGGACGACGACGGTCCAACCGGCGTTCGGCAGTCCCAGCACCCGGGCGGGCGCCGGCCGTAGATAGCCGGGAACGATGGAACGATCGCTCATCGGGTCACACTCATCGTCTTCTTCGCCTCGTCGCGCAGCGAGCCCCAGATCCGCTCGTGCAGCGATATCGCCGCCGGCGAGGTGAGCACGTCTTCCGAACGCGGCCGGTCGAGCTCGATATCGATCTCGTCGATGAACCTGCCCGGCCGGGCGCTCATCACCAGAACCCGGTCGGAGAGCAGGATCGACTCCTGGATGCTGTGGGTGATGAACAGGACGCCGCAGGTCAGTTTCTCCACGATCTCGAGCAGTTCGTAGGACATGACCAGGCGGGTCTGTTCGTCGAGGGCGCCGAAAGGCTCGTCGGCCAGGATCAGATCGGGTCGCATCGACAGGCACCGCGCGATCGCGACGCGCTGGCGCATCCCGCCGGACAGCTGCCCGGGGAAATGATCGCCGAAGCCGGCCAGTCCGACCGTGGCGAGCAGTTCGTCGGCGCGGGCCCGGCGCTCACGCTTGGCGACACCCCGGACCTCCAGCGCGAAAGCGACATTGTCCCGGACCGTCCGCCACGGCAGCGTGGCGGATTCCTGGAAGATCACCGCGGTACGTTCGCGCGGGCCGCTCAACGGCCGGCCATCCACCGAGACGGTACCGGCGTCGTGATCCTGTAGGCCGGCGACGATCTCGAGCATGGTGGATTTGCCGCAGCCACTCGGGCCGACGATGGAGACGAACTCGCCTCGGTCGATGCGCAGATCGACGCCGTCCAGGGCGGTGACCGCGCCGAACCGGCGGCTGACTCCGCGCGCGTCGACGATCGGTCCGGGCGTGGTGGGAGCATTCATGAACAGACCCTTCGCGGTCGAAGTCGGTACATCACGACGAGGACGTATCGGAGCATCCGCCGGGGAGCGAATGATCCACCTCGGCCGGCAGAAACTGTGGATCGAACAGGGTGCACAGATCGGGGTCGCGGTCGCTGCCCGACAGTTCGACACCCTCCTGGGCCGAGGCCACGGACACGGGATCGAAACCACCACCCCAGGTGCGCGCCGCCGCTGCCCGCTCGACCACTTTCAGCGCGGCGTCGACATCGAATCCCGAGTATTCGGCGTACAGCCGGGCCGCCGCGAGCGGATCGGCGTCGATCGATGCCACCGCGTCGGTGTAGCCCGCGGTGATGGCGCGCACCACGCCGGGGTTGGTGGCGGCGTAGTCCTTGGTCGTGGTGATGGTGGATTGCAGGAAGCGGTCGAGATACTCGGGACTGCTGGCGATGAGCTTGAAATCCTGCGGGCGCTGTTCGGCCACGATGGACGGCAGCATCGCCACGTCGACCGAACCGGCCTCCAGCAGGGCCAGCCCCTCGCCGATACCGCCGGACGAGATCCGCTCGATCCGGCCCGCCGGTATTCCGGCCAGCTTCGGGATCAGCCGTGAAAGCGCGTCCGTCGCCGAATTGGGACGCGTGTAGGCCCACCGGCGCACATCCTGGATCGCGTTGATTCGCGTATTCGAGGCGAGTGCGTAGAAGTTCATCGGGTACGGGCCCTGGGTGCCCCCGCCGACCACGCGCAGTTCGGCCCCGGTGGGATCGGCCTGCACGATCGACGGGTAGCTGACCTCCCCGATGGGGATATCGCCGTCGAGCAGCGTCCGCATGGTGGCGCTACCGCCCTTGCCCGGCACGATGTTCTCGACGATGACGCCGTACTTCTCGAAATGCCCCTGCTTCTGGGCGACCAACCAGGGGATGCTGTAGATCTCCGCCGCCGCCGAAACGGTGACGTCGATGGTGACCGGCGCGGCGGGGTCGGCGTCGGGTCCCGGACCGCCGGAGCATCCCGACAGTACGACGAGCAACGCGGCCAGACCGGCGAACCGGCCGCCGGGGTGGGTCCGCCGAGGCGCGGACGACAATGATGTGAGCATGATCCCTCGACATATCGTGCGGATCGGTGGAAACGAGGCCACCGTCGCGGTGGGAGGGGCGGCATCTGGATGTGGCCGCTCGCAGGATCCGGTGGATGAGACTTGGATTACAGTTGGTGACTGTAAACATATGATGCTTTGGTCGTCAAGGCCCCCCTTTTTCGAGTAACCGGGGTGATATGAGCGGTATATTGCCCCAATACAGCAGATGTTTTAGCGATCAGACCCGCGCACAGGCGTGACGCGCGGGCCGGCAGAGGAGGGGCCAGTTGGTGGTCGACCGCACGATTCATCGAGAACCGGCTGCACGGCCACAACTGGCCTACGAAGTGCTGGTGGAGACCATCCGGTCACGGATTCTGTCCGGTGAGCTCCCGCCCGGCACGCGCCTGCCCACCGAGCCGGAACTCAGCGACGAGTTCGGCGTCGGGCGCAGCACCATCCGCGAGGCGCTCCGTTCGCTCGCGTCACAGAATCTGATCCACACCACCCGGGGCGTGACCGGGGGAAGTTTCGTCACTGCGCCGAGCATCGGCCATATCAGCGCGCACCTGGAGACCGGTGTCGCGCTCATGGCGGCGGCGGAGACGGTGAGCGTCGACCAGCTGATGGAGGTGCGCAACCTGATGGAAGTGCCGGCGGCCGGGATGGCGGCTTTCCGGCGGACGGCCGAACATCTCGAACAGCTCGAGGCGGTCATGTTCGAACCCGACGGCACCCAGGGCCCGGCGACGTACGCGGCGAATCAGGAGTTCCACCTCATCCTGCTCCGCGCGGCGAGCAATCCCCTGCTGGAGTTGATCACAGCCCCGGTTTTCCGGGTGCTGTCCGGAAGGTTCGGCCGCGACCACACTCCGACCGGATTCTGGGAATGCGTGGACGACGACCACCGGGCGATCCTGTCCGTGGTCGCCCAGGGCGACTCGATGGCCGCGATGGATCTCATGCGCCGGCATCTCGACCACCTGCGGGACTCGTACCGGACGATGGACCGCCTCCGGTCCAGCTGACGCTATACATCAGATGTTTTAGACCCACTGCACGGCATCTCCTTGGGCATGAAAGCCTCCACTTGCAAATTTCAGGGTATTGACTACCTAAACATCTGATGTTTACAGTCGTCGTGACTGCCCGACCGAGGCCCGAGGAGGCAAACCGTGGCAACCCACCCCGCGATCCTGGGAAGATTCTTCGAGGACTACGCCGTAGGCGATGTGTACCAGCATCCGCTCGGACGGACCCTCTCCGAAGCCGACAACACCTGGGTGACCCTGCTGTCGATGAACACGAACCAGAACCATTTCAATGTCCATCTGGCACAACAGAATCCGATCACCAGCGGACAGGTCATCGTCAACTCGGGCCTCACCGTGGCGGTGGTACTGGGTATCTCGGTCCTGGACATGAGCCAGAACGCGATCTCGAACCTCGCGTTCACCGATATCAAGATGCGTCACCCGGTCTACGTCGGCGACACCATCTACGCGGAAAGCATCTGCACGGGCCTGCGCCGCTCGGAATCGCGGCCCTATGCCGGCATCGTCTCGATGATCACCCGCGGCCTGAACCAGGACGGTGACGAGGTGATCTCCTGGAAGCGGTCGGTCATGGTCGCGACCCGGGAGAGCGGGATCGGGCAGAACTATTTCCCCGCCGCCAAGAGCGGACCGCTCGAGCTACCCGGCACCGCGCCCGCCGGCGCCACGAACGGAGCATCGGCATGAGGCCGCTGGAAGATGTCCGCATCCTGTCGCTCGAACAATACGGCGCGGGACCGTTCGGGAGTCTGCATCTCGCGGACCTCGGAGCCGATGTGCTCAAGGTGGAGGACCCCGGAGTCGGCGGCGATGTCGGCCGGTACGTCCCGCCCTTCGCGGCCGGCGAAGACTCGCTGTTCTTCGAAACGTTCAACCGCAACAAACGCAGTATCTCGCTGGATCTGACGACCGACGCCGGCCGCCGGGTATTCGAGGATCTGGTCCGTGAATCCGATGTCGTGTACTCCAACCTGCGTGGCGACGTACCGCGGAAGATCGGCATCACCTACGAACAGCTGAAGCACCTCAACCCGGCGATCGTCTGCTGCAGCCTGACCGGATTCGGAATGACCGGACCGCGAGCGAAAGAACCCGGTTACGACTACATCTTGCAGGGCCTGGCCGGATGGATGAGCGTCACCGGCGATCCCGACGGCCCACCCACCAAATCAGGCCTGTCCCTGGTGGATTATTCCGGCGGATTCGTCGCGGCCATCAGCATCCTGGCCGGGCTGCACGCCGCCCGGCGCGACGGGGTGGGCGGTGATTGCGATCTGTCCCTGTACGACACCGCGATGGGGCTGCTCACCTACCCCGCGACCTGGCATCTCAACGGCGGCTTCGAACCTGTCCGCACCCGCAATTCCGCGCACCCGTCGCTGGTGCCCTTCCAGGCGTTCGAAGCATCCGACGGCTGGCTCGTGGTCGGCTGCGCCAAGGAGAAGTTCTGGCAACGACTCGTCGAGGCCATCGATCGGCCCGAACTCGCGACGGATCCGCGGTTCACCGATTTCGGAAGCCGCGGCCGCAACGCCGCCGAACTACTGCCCATCCTCGAAGCGATCTTCGCCGGGGCCACCGTCGAGCACTGGCTGTCCCTGTTGCGGCCCGCCGGTGTGCCGAGCGGTCCGATCAACGATATCGGCCAGGCCCTCACCGAGGAGCACACGCTGGCACGGGGTCTGGTCGTCGAGACCGAGCACCCGCGCTTCGGGACGGTGCGCCAGGTCGCCTCACCTGTGCGATTCGGTGACCAGCGACCCGAATACCGCCGGGCGCCGGCCCGCGGCGAGCATTCCGTGGCAGTACTGCGCGCACTCGGTTACGACGACGAACGAATCGCGGAATTGACGGCGGGCGGCGCGTTCGGCAAGGACAGTGCACAGGTCGCGCCGTGAGCGCGGCAGCGGTACTGGCCGACTGGGTACACCGAACCGGAGCGCGCGACCTCACCGACGAGGTGAAACACGCGGTCGGCCGGCATCTACTCGACGGCGTCGGCGTCACGATCGCGGCCGCGCGACTCGGGGCCGGCGCCCCGGGATGGACGGTGGCCCACGGTCTCGGCGGGCCCCCGCAGGCACGCGCGCTGACCGGCCGCGAGGCACTGTCGGCACCGGCCGCGGCAATGGGCACCGCGATGCTGGAGCACGCGTTGGACTTCGACGACACCCATGCGGGCGGCCTCGTCCACCCGACGGTGACGGTGCTCCCCACCGCGTTCGCGGTCGGCCAGGAGCTGTCGGCATCGGGTGAACAGACCCTGGTGGCGGCTGCCCTCGGGTTGGAGACGGTATGCCGCCTCGGCGCCGTCAGTCCGCACGGGTTCCACGCCCGCGGGCTGCACGCCACCGGGGTCGTCGGCCCGCTCGCCGCGGCGGTGACGGCGGGGCGGCTGATGGGCCTGCCCGCCGCCCGCCTCGTGGACGCCCTGGGGATAGCCGGTTCGTCGGCCGGCGGGTTGCTCGAGTTCCTGGACTCCGCCGCGGACACCAAATCGCTGCATCCCGGGTCCGCGGCCTTCGCCGGCGTGCTGGCCGCGCGACTGGCCGCGGCCGGCGCCGCCGGGCCGCCGTCGGTACTCGAGGGCAACCGCGGCGTGTACGCCACGCTATCGGAGCGGGCCGCCGACCTCGGCGTTCTCACCGACGACCTCGGGGGCCGCTGGGAGGCCACACAAATCGGGATCAAGCCGTACCCGAGCTGTCAGCTCATGCACGTAACCCTCGACGCCGTCTCGGCCGCTGTCGCGGGCATCGCCGTCGACCCGGTCGAGATCGTGGATATCGAGGTGCACGTCCACCCCGACTCCAGCCCCTTCGTCTGCGGCGACCACACCGGCACAGCACCGCCGCGCAGCACCTACGACGCCAAATTCGATCTGCCGTGGAGCGTGGCCGCCCTCCTCCACGACGGCGCGGTCACCGTGGACACCTACAGCGCCGGATCGATAGCGCGCGACCCTGTCGCCGCAACGGCGAAATCGGTCCGGGTGATCCCGGCCCCGAACCCGCTGCCCGCCGCCGCGGCCCCCGGCCGGGCGGCCCTCACGCTCCGTGACGGGCGCATCCTGACCGGCGAAGTGGCGGGCAGCAAGGGAACACCGGCCGTGCCCATGTCCGACGCCGAAGTCCGGGCGAAGTTCACCGGCAACTGCGCCGGGCACATGCGGGCCGACGAGCTCGCCGACCGAATCCTGGATCTGTCCGCCGAGGCCGATCTGACCGTCGTGCACGATCTCGCGTCGCTGATCGCGAGTGATCGGCACGGCGCCGAAAACTGAGGAAACAGTATGGATTTCACCTTCACCGAACAACAGCGCGATTTCCGGTCGACCCTGCGGGCCTTCGTCGACAAAGAGATCGTGCCCGTCGCGAGCGAATACGAACGATCGGGCCGCTATCCGACCGAGATAGTCGAGCACATGAAGAAGATGGGCCTCTTCGGGATCACCACTCCCGAGGAATACGGTGGCTCGGACCTCGACAAGGTGTCGTTCACCCTCGTCTACGAGGAACTCGCGCGCGGATGGATGGGCATCGCCGGAATCCTCGGCAGCCACAACCTGTCCTGCTGGATGGTCGCGCGCCACGGCACCGACGCCCAGAAACAGGAACTCCTGCCGAAACTGGCCGCCGGCACCTACCGGACCGGAGTCGGCCTGACCGAACCCGGCGCGGGTACCGACCTCCAGGGCATCCGCACGACAGCCCGGCGAGACGGCGACCACTACGTGGTGAACGGGACGAAGACCTGGATCACGAACGCCCGGCACGCGAATATCCTTCCGGTCCTGGTGAAAACGGATACCACCGCGACTCCTCCGCACAAGGGCATGAGCATCCTGCTGATCGATACCACCACCGCGGGCTTCGAAGTACAGCGTGATCTGGGCAAGCTCGGGTACAAGGGCACCGAGTCGTGCGAGATCGTCATGACCGATGTACGGGTGCCGGACAGCGCGCTGCTCGGCGGCGTCGAGGGCCGCGGCCTGCAACAGGCCCTGTCCGGGTTGGAGATCGGCCGGCTCAACATCGCCGGTCGCAGTGTCGGGATCGCGCAGGCCGCTTACGACGCGGCCCTCGGATACGCACGCGAACGCGAGGCATTCGGTCAGCCCATCGCCGGTTTCCAGGCCATCCAGCTCAAGATCGCCGATATCGCGACCCAACTGCAGGCCGCGCGTCTGATGACCTACTGGGCGGCATCGCGCGCCGACGGAGGCAACCGTGTCGATATGGAGGCAGGTATGGCCAAGACATTCGCCTCCGAAACGGCGATCATGGCGAGCCTGGAATCCATGCGTATCCACGGCGGGTACGGATACTCCACCGAATTCGTCGTGGAGCGGCTCTACCGCGACGCACCGCTGATGGCGATCGGTGAGGGCACCAACGACATCATGCGCACCGTGATCGCGAAAGCGCTCGTGGCGGGCCACGGAGTCATCGGATGACCGCGACCACCTATCTGTACGTGCCTGGTGACACCCCCGCACGTTTCGGCAAAGCACTCCGATCGGGTACCGACGCGGTCGTTCTCGATCTCGAGGACGCCGTGGTCGCCGCCCGGAAGGACGAGGCCCGGGAGCTGGTCGCCCGTTGGGTCGCCGCATGCGACCCGGCCGGAGTCGAACTGTGGGTCAGAGTGAACCCCGGGGAACTGGGCGAGCGCGATATCCGCGCGGTGGCCGCCCCGGAACTCACCGGTATCTGGCTTCCGAAGGTGGAATCCGCCCTGGAGGTCGAGGAGGCGGGTCGCGTCCTCGCCGACTGCGGAGCCGGCCACGCCCGGATATCGGCACTCGTGGAAACCGCCGCCGGACTACTGGCCCTGCCCGAGATCGCCCGCGCGGCCGGGATCCGTTTCCTGCAACTCGGTGAGGTGGATCTCGCCGCCGACCTGGGAATAGAAATCGACGACTCCGCCGAACAGTTGCTGTTCGCGCGTAGTCAGGTGGTGACGGTCAGCGCGGCGGCCGGAATCGAACCACCCGTCGCGGCGGTCTCGGTGAACTTCACGGACCCGACCACCTTCGAGGCCGAAACCCGTCGCCTGCGCCGGCTGGGCTTCGCGGGGCGTGCGTGTATCCACCCCAGGCAACTCGCGCCGGTCCGCGATGTGTTCACCCCGACACCCGCAGAGGTCGGCCACGCCGAGGACATCCTGCACCGCCTGGCCGCTGCCCCTTCGGGTGTGGGCGTCGATGCCCGGGGGCACCTCATCGACGAGGCCGTCGCGCGCTCCGCGCGCCGGACCGTGGCACGGGCGCCCCGACCTGGACCCGGCTCCGGTCCGTAGTCGGCTCGGGTCCGGGCGGATCCGTAGGCCACGGGCCACCTCCACTCGGGCCGAGCGGATGCTCAGAGATTCCGGGTTCGGACCGTCCAGGCGGGCCGGGTGCACAGACCGCAGGCCGCGCCGGCGAATTGCGCTCCGGCCGCGTCGTTGTCGTGGAGGGTGTAGTCGAACCAGTCGGTGAGGAAAAGCAACGTCGGGACTCCGATCTTGTCCAACTCCGCGCGCACCTCAGAACGGATACCGCTGGATCTCCGACTGGACGGTGACCCATTGGGTTTCGGTGAAGGTGTCGAGGTTGGCGCCGGGTCCGCCGAAGCGGCCCCCGACACCGGACGCCTTCAGGCCGCCGAACGGGATCGGCGCCTCGTCGTCCACGGTCTGATCGTTGACGTGCACGGCCCCGGCGTCGATCCGGTCGGCGAGTTCGAAGGCCCTGAACGCGTCGGCGGTGAGGATGCCCACCGAGAGACCGTATTCGGAGGCGTTGATGATCTCGACGGCTTCGTCGACCGTCTCGTAGGTCAGCACCGGCGCGACCGGTCCGAAGATCTCCTCGGTCCATGCCGGGCTGTCGATCGTGAGGTCGGTGAGTACGGTCGGACGGTAGTACAGATCCGTGTACTGCCCGCCCGCGGACACCGTCGCGCCCGCCTCGACGGCGGCGGTCACCAAGCCGTGGATGCGATCACGCTGGCGGACGTCGATGATCGGGCCCAGTGCGTTGGCGGGGTCGGTGGGGTCCCCGACCGAGAGGTTGTCGGCCTTGCGGACCAGAGCGGCGATGTAGTCGTCGGCGATCGAGGTGTGCACCAGATGCCGGCCGGTGGTCATGCAGATCTGGCCCTGGTGCAGGAACGACCCCCACGCACCGGCCGAGGCGGCCGCCTGGACATCCGCGTCCGGTAACACCAGCAACGCGTTGTTGCCGCCGAGCTCGAGGTGCACCTTCTTCAGCAGCGGGCCGGCCGCGGCGGCGATCTCCCGACCGGCGGCCGTCGACCCGGTGAACGAGAGGCACGGAATTCGCGGATGAGCCACCATCGCCGCCCCGAGTTCGCCACCGCCGGGCAGGACGTGCAGCAACCCGGCGGGCAGGCCCGCTTCCCGCAGGAGTTCGGCCAACGCCAGCCCGCCCGAAATCGGGGTGCGGGGATCCGGTTTGAGAATTACCGCGTTCCCTACGGCCAGAGCCGGGGCCACCGATCGCATCGAGAGAATGCCCGGGAAGTTGAAGGGTGAGATCACGCCCACCACGCCCACCGGTACCCGGCGGGCGACGGAGAATCGCGGTTTGCCCGAACGCAGGATCTCCCCGTACGGATGCGATGCGAGGGCCGCCGACTCCTGGAGCTCGCTGGTCACCAGTCCGACTTCGAATGCCGCCTTGCCCCGGCCCGAACCGGCCTCGGCAACCAGCCAGGATCCGAGCCGGTCCGGGTCCGCACCCAGCAGGTGCGCGGCCCGTAGCAATACCGCTACCCGCTGGTCATAGGTCCGCGCGGCCCATTCCCGTTGCGCGACGAGCGCGGAACGCACCGCCCGGTCCAGGTCCTCGGGACCGGCCGCGCCGACGGTGTCGATGGTCGCTCCGGTGGCCGGAGAGATCACCGGAAGCGTCCGCGAAACCGTGCGGAAGGCGCCGTCGAACAGCGCACCGTGCCAGGAAGTGAGGGCCGGGCCCGTGGTCGTGGTCATGGAGAACTCCTGAGTGCAGAGGTCGTGCCGGGATGAGGTCGCACCAGGGTAAGTATCCCGCCGCCGGCGCGACGGCAGTCCGAGCGAGCGAATCTCGTCACGGACTCCTCGCGTCGATCCGGTCGGCCCTACGCCGCCTGTTGCCAACCCGTATAGGCCTCCGCCAGATAGGCGGCGCCGTGCCGGGACCCGGTGACCAGTGCCAGTTCACCACGCTGACGCTCGATATCGAACGGGGAGGCCCCCTCGATCGCATGCAGCATCGTGGTCATCCAGTACGAGAAGTGCTGCGCCTTCCACACCCGGTCGAGGGCACGCTCGGTGTAATTGTCGAGCGCTCCTTCCCCGGCGCCGGCGAGGAAATCGGTGATCGCTTCGTGCAGTACTCGCACATCGGCGAAAGCGAGGTTCAACCCTTTCGCGCCGGTCGGCGGAACCGTATGGGCGGCGTCACCCGCGAGCAGTAGGCGGTCGTGGCGCATGGGCGCGGTGACGAAGGACCGGAACGGCAGCACCATCTTCGCGCTGATCGGCCCCTCCACGATTTCGAAACCGTTGCCGTTGACCCGGCGGCGCATCTCGGCCCAGATCCGGTCGTCGTCCCAGTTCTCGGGGCGCTCCCCGGGCGAGCACTGGAAATACATCCGCTGCATGGTGGGCGTGCGCTGACTGACCAGTGCGAATCCGTGTTCGGAATGCGCGTAGATCAGTTCCGGATGCGACGGCGGGGCCTCGGCGAGAAAACCGAACCAGGCGAATGGGTACTCACGGAACCATTCGCCGCGGGTACCCGCCGGGTAGGCCTTGCGGCAGATCGACCGCGAACCGTCGGCGCCGACCACCAGATCCGCTTCGATCCGGGCCGGGCGGCCGTCCGCGCCGGTGAACGATACGACGGGACGCTGCGACGAGATATCGACCGCGGTATCGGCCACTTCGTAGCGCACATCGCCCTGATCGGCCTCCCGGCGTGCGGCCAGGTCGACGAAGACATCGTTTTGCGGGTAGAGCCATACGGATTCGCCGACCAGCTCTTGGAAATCGATGCGGTGGTTGTCCCCGCCGAACCGGAACACGACGCCGTCGTGCCGGTCGCCGTCGCTGACCACACGGTCGGAGACACCGGTGTCCACCAGGGTGCGGACCGAGCCCGCTTCGAGGATGCCGGCGCGGATCGTGGTGGCGATATCGTGCCGGCTGCGGATATCGACGACGACCGAGTCGATTCCGGAGCGGTGCAGCAGATGCGAGAGCAACAGGCCCGCCGGGCCCGCCCCGACAATGGCTATCTGGGTCCGGGTGGTTGTCACGAGGCGTACTCCTTCACATCGTCGGATCCGGTCACAGATATTTCGGCCGGCGGGCTCGCCGTCCGGTCGATCAGCCGGGGCACCGTCGCCAGCGCGAGCAGCCCGATCCCGGCGACTACCGCGAAGAAGTAGAAGCCCCACGGATGGGCCGAGCCGGCGACGATGAGCGCGCCGGTGATAGTCGGTCCGAAGATGGCGCCCAGCCGGCCGACGGCGGAGGCGAGACCGAGAGCGGTGGCCCGGACCTCGGCGGGATAGGCCTGGGTAACGTAGGCGTAGACGAGCACCTGGGCCGAGAAGACGAAGATTCCGGTGACCAGGACCAGCGCGTTGAGCACGACCGTGCTGGAGACCTCGACACTCAGCAGCGCCAGCAATACCGCGGCGGCGGCGAACCATACCAGGATCGTCGGTTTGGTACCGCGACGGTCGGCGAGCGTCCCCGCGACCACCAGGCCGATGATCGCCCCGACGTTCAGTACCAGCAGCAGGGTAAGCGAGGTGGACATGTTGTACCCGGCATCGCGCATCAGCTTCGGCAGCCAGGTGTTCAGGCCGTAGACCAGCAGCAGACCCATGAACGACCCGACCCACACACCGAGCGTGGTGCGCAGATATCTGCGTTGCAACACGACCGTCGGGCCGATTCGTTCCGATTTCGCACGGGCCTGCAGGTAGGCGTCGGTTTCCGGCAGTTTGAACCAGACGAACGGCAGGAGCAGCAATCCGGCCACACCGCCGGCGTAGAACAGGATCTCCCAGCTCGGGATCAGCCAGAGCGCGAGCAGTGACGCGAGCACCGCACCGGCGTGGTAGCCGGTCATGGTGAAGGTGCTGGCGAACGCCCGGCGTGAGGCGGGCATATGTTCGGCCATGAAGGTGAGCGCTGTCGGCATACACGCACCGAGCCCGAGTCCGGCCAGCAATCGGAAGGCGCCGAATACGGCAACCGATCCGGCCCAGGGCACCGCGATCGTGAACACGGAGAACAACCCGATCGAGGCCAGCAGCACCGAGCGGCGGCCGTATCGGTCGGCCAGCGGTCCGACGCCCGCGGCGCCGATGGCCACACCGATCAGCGAAACGGTCGCGGCGAAGGTAGCGCTCGCGGCGGTGAATCCCACGTGGTTCTCATCGATGAGAGTGGGGATGACCGCGCCGAGGACGACGAGGTCGTACCCGTCCAGCAGCACGGTGAGCCAGCACAAGAGAGCCGGCCACGACAACAGTTTGTTCATGGTGACACGTTCATTTCTGATTTCCGGTCGTATACGCCGACACAGGACTGTGATGGCACTCACGCTAAAGTGGCGTCCATCAGAAATCCAATAGATGTTTTTTCGAAGTTGAATAGAGGAGATCTATGGCGTCCGATTTCGATCTGAACCTGGTACGCACATTCGTCCTGCTCTACGAGACGCGCAGCGTTACGGCCGCGGCCGATCTCCTCGGCGTCACCCAGCCGACCGTCAGCTACGGGCTCGGCAAATTGCGTAGGAGGCTCGACGACGAACTGTTCGTGCGCGGCCCCGGTGGCCTGCTGCCGACCTCCGAAGCCGAGCGACTGTACCCACCGCTGCGCGCGGCGCTCGCGAAGGTCACCGAAACACTCGGCGCCACCGCCGAATTCGACCCCAGCCGGCCCACCCGGTTCACCCTCGGGCTCTCCGATCTGGGCGAGGTGACGGTACTGCCGCTGGTTCTGGCGGAATTGGCGGCGCAGGCCCCGCGAGCCGGGCTGCGGGTACGGGCATTCGACCTCGAGAGCGCGGCTGATCAGCTGGCCCGCGGCGAAATGGACGCCATCGTGGCCAGCCCGGTACTCGACTCGCCGCGGCTGCGCCGGACTCCCCTGTTCACCGAGGGGTATGCCGGAATGGTCGCCGCCGACCACCCCCGCCTGCACACCGCCGCACCGGTCCAGGCCGATCTCGAACAGGAACGACACGTAGTGGTCGACGGCGGCACCGGCCATCTCGGGCCACGCAAGGCCCTGGTAGAACACCATCTGGAGAGCCGCATCGCGGTGCGCGTCACCCGGTTCGCGACGCTGCCCTATGTAGTGCAGGACAGCGAGCTGGTCGCCATCGTGCCCGAGCGGGTCGCCCGCGCCCTGGCCCGGACCCACTCCGTGCGGATCTTCCGGCTGCCCTGGCCGATCGAACCGGTCGAAGTGGCCGCCTACACGAGGCACGCACCCGAGCGCGGCGCCCCACAGCGCTGGTTCCTGGAAGTGATCCGGACGGCGATGGGCAACCTCCCCGCCCTGTAGCCCGGCAGTGACCGCACGCGCGTTCTCAGCCGGCACGTTCCAGCAATTCGGGCACGACCTCGATATCGGCGCCGGTCGCGGCCCGGACTTCCGCGACACTCACTCCGGGCGCGGTCTCCACGAGGACCAGCCCCGTGTCGGTGATATCCAGTACCGCCATATCGGTGATGATCCGATTCACGCAGCCCGTACCGGTCAGGGGCAGGGTGCACTCCGTGAGGATCTTCGGCTCCCCCGCACGGGAGACGTGGTCCATCATCACGATCACCCGGCGCGCCCCGTGCACCAGATCCATGGCCCCGCCCATACCCTTGACCATCTTTCCGGGAATCATCCAATTGGCCAGATCGCCCCGGGCGCTCACCTGCATCGCCCCCAGGACAGCGATATCGACCTGACCGCCGCGGATCATGCCGAACGACTGCGCGGAATCGAAGAACGAGGCGCCGGGCAGCACAGTGATGGTTTCCTTGCCCGCGTTGATCAACTCGGGATCGAGTTCGTCCTCGGTGGGATACGGGCCGACACCGAGGACCCCGTTCTCCGAATGCAGGACAACGGTGATGTCGTCGGGCAGATAGTTCGGTACCAGGGTGGGCATACCGATCCCGAGGTTGACATATTGGCCGTCGGCGAGTTCGGCGGCGACCCGGGCCGCCATCTGTTCGCGGGTCAGTGTCATGCGCGGACCGTCCTGTTCTCGATACCTACCTCGACCTTGCCGACGTGCAGCACCCGCTGGACCTGGATTCCGGGGGTATGCACTTCGTCGGGATCCAGCTCGCCCGGATCCACCAGATGTTCGACCTGAGCGATCGTGATCCGTCCCGCCGCCGCGGCGGGCGGGTTGAAGTTGCGGGCGCTGGCGCGATAGACGAGATTGCCGTGCCGATCACCCTTCCAGGCGTGGACCAGGGCGTAATCGGTGACGATGCCGCGCTCGAGGACATAGGTGATGCCGTCGAACTCCCGGGTCTCCTTCGGGGGGCTCGCCACCGCGATCCCCCCGGCGCCGTCGTATCGAAGCGGTAGCCCGCCCTCGGCCACCTGCGTACCGACGCCGGCGGGAGTGAAAAAAGCCGGGATACCGGCACCGCCGGCGCGCATCCGTTCGGCGAGAGTGCCCTGCGGGGTCAGTTCCACCTCGAGTTCACCGGACAGGTACTGACGGGCGAATTCCTCGTTCGCGCCGACATAGGAGCTGACCGTGCGGCGGATGCGGTGCGCCGCCAGGAGGACACCGAGGCCGAACCCGTTGGTGCCGCAATTGTTGCTGACGACTTCCAGATCGCCGGCACCCTGTTCGAGCAACGCGTTGATCAGCACTTCCGGGATGCCGACCAGCCCGAACCCGCCGACGGCGAGCGACGAGCCGTCGGGGATATCGGCGACCGCTTCAGCGGCTGTGGCAATGACTTTGTCCATCACGCGATCCACTGTAACCGCACATGTGCGTATTGTGAACCTACGTACGCATCGCGAACGGCGTAGTGGACACCCTTGTCCCGTACCCTCCGGCGTCCTATGCTGTTCGCATACCGATACAATGTCCACATTCCGAACACGAGGTCGTGCGCATGCTCCAACTGCCACCGCGGTACCGCGGTATCGACAAGAACGAGGAAGCTCCACTCGACTTCGCCGACTACCGCACCACCGCACTCCGCCACCCCAAGCAGCCGCTGGTACTGCTACCGCAGCGCCTCGGTGAGCTCACCGGACCGGTCCTGGGCGAAGACAGGGTTACCGCGGCGGACGCCGACCTCACTCTGGCCCGGGACGGCGAAGCGATCGGACAGCGGATCGTCGTACACGGGCGGGTCCTCGACAGCGAACACAAACCGGTACCGAACACGCTGGTCGAGATCTGGCAGGCCAACGCCGCTGGGCGCTACCGACACCAGGGCGACCAGTGGCCCGCTCCCCTCGACCCGCATTTCGACGGCGTGGGCCGTGCCCTCACCGACAGCGACGGTCATTATTCGTTCACGACCGTCAAGCCGGGCGTCTATCCGTGGCGTAACCACCACAACGCGTGGCGGCCCGCCCATATCCATTTCTCGCTGTTCGGGCGCGCCTTCACCCAGCGTCTGGTCACCCAGATGTACTTTCCGGACGACCCGATGTTCTTCCAGGACCCGATCTACAACGCAGTCCCCGACGGCGCCCGCCAGCGCATGGTCAGCGCGTTCGACTACACCGCCACCAAAGACAACTGGGCGCTGGGCTTCCGATTCGACATCGTGCTGCGCGGTCGCGACGCAACCCCCTTCGAGGAGGACGACGACCACGATGAATGACACCGAATTCGCACCCCGGTACCCCGGCACCCCCGGCGACTTCACCACCGCCGACTTCGGGCCGACCCCGTCGCAGACCGTCGGGCCCTTCCTCCACATCGGACTGCCTTGGCCGGACGGACCCGAAGTGGTCACTCCGGGAACCGAGGGATCGCTCACCGTCACTGTGACGGTGAGCGACGGTGCTCGCACTCCCGTCGCGGACGCTCTGGTAGAGGTCTGGCAAGCCAACACGGACGGCGTCTTCGAACATCCCGACGACCCACGCGCACAGACCGACCGGGCTTTCCGCGGGTTCGGCCGCTGCCCGGCCGACGCCTCGGGGACCGCCCGGTTCACCACGGTCAAGCCCGGCGCCAACCCGGCGGGTGACGGTGCGACCGAGGCACCGCATCTGAATGTGTCGATCTTCGCGCGGGGCATGCTCAACCGGCTCATCACCCGGCTCTACTTCCCCGACGAGCGATCCGCCAATGCCGCCGATCCGGTGCTGTGCGCACTACCGGAATCCCAGCGGCACAAGCTGATCGCCACCACCACCGATGAGGGCTACCACCTCGACATCGTGGTCCAGGACGCCGACCCGGACGGTGCCGAGACGCCGTTCTTCTACTTCTAGGAGCCCGCGTGCCGCGTGGAGAGCTGTTCGACCCGCTGTTCGGGGCCGCCGAACTCGGCGCTGTCCTGTCCGACCGCGCCTGGATCGCCGCTCTGATCGAGGTGGAATGCGCGCTGGCCCGAGCCCAGGCGACGGTAGGCGTACTCGACAGGCCATCCGCGGACGCCATCGACGCGACGGGACGGGACCTGGCCACCCGGCTCGACCCTCGGCGACTCGGCGCCGCGGCGGTCGCCGGTGGTAACCCGGTGATCCCGCTGGTCGGCGAACTTCGGGAAGCGTGCGCCGCGGCCGGAGTCCCGGCGGCCGCTGTCCACAAGGGCGCCACCAGTCAAGATATCCTCGACAACGCGCTGCTGCTGCTCGCGCAGCGAGCCGGGGCCGTGGCCATCGAGGAGCTACGTACCGGCGCGAATGCCGCCGCGGACCTGGCCCGGACTCATCGCGACACTCCCATGGCCGCCCGCACTCTGGGCCAGCAAGCCCTGCCCACCACTTTCGGCACGCTGGCGGCAGGCTGGTGCGTCGGCCTCGACCGAGCGGCCGGCGGAGTAACAGCGGCGCTGGCAGACCTGCCCGTGCAATTCGGCGGCGCCGCAGGAACTCTCGCGGCACTCTATCCACACGGACCCGCGGTGGCCGACGCACTGGCCGCGGAACTCGGACTGGCACTCCAGCGCATACCCTGGCACACCGACCGCACGCCGATCGCCGAACTCGCCACCGCCCTGGGCACCGCCGCCGGAGCGGTCGCCAAGATCGCCGCCGATATCGTCGTGCTGTCGGCCACCGAGATCGGTGAGGTCAGCGAGGGTACTCCCGGTGGTTCCTCGGCGATGCCGCACAAACGAAATCCGATCGCCGCGATCACCGCCCGCGCGGCCGCCCGCCGGGTACCCGGCCTGGTCGCGGACGCGCTCGGCGCGATGGATCACGAACTCCAGCGCGCCGCCGGCGCCTGGCATGCCGAATGGGAGACCGTGACCGATCTGCTGCGGCTCACCGGCGGAGCCGCCCATCGGCTGGCCCAGAGCCTGACCGGATTACAGGTCCATCCCGAGGCGATGTCGCGCAATCTCGCCGTCACCGGGGGTCTGCTACTGGCCGAACGGGTCACCGCGGCATTGTCCGAACACACCGACCGCGCACGCGAGATCGTCACCGCCGCCGCCACCGCGGAGCCCCCGGCCCTGGCCACCGACCCCACCATCATCGGATACCTGGGCACGGACCGGGTGCGCGAGCTACTCGATCCGGCCGGCTATCTGGGACACGCGGCCGAATTCGTGACCCGAGCCCTGGCGCAGCGCGGCGATGAGCGGAAACCGGACACTCCACCGGCCGACGGCCCACTGTGACAGGTACTTCCACCCAGCATTTCCCGGGATCGAACGGAGCAGGTGATATGGACGCAGACACGGTGGATTCGACTACGAGCGTCGAACTCTCCTATCAGGCCACCGGGCCCGCAACCGGCGCACCCACCGTCGTGCTGCTCGGGTCACTCGGTTCCCACAGATCGATGTGGGAACCGCAGGTGGCCGCACTGACCACCGGCCACGAGGTCGTCACCGTCGATCTGCGCGGTCACGGCGAATCCTCCGCTCCCACCGGTGATTACACGGTCGCCGAACTCGCCGCCGATGTACTGGCCCTGCTGGACCGCCTCGACCGGGATACGGTGCACCTGGTCGGGTTGTCGCTCGGCGGCGCGGTCGCCCAGCACATCGCGGCCTACACGCCGTCCCGGGTGCACACCCTGACTCTGTTGTGCACCGCCGCGAAGTTCGGCACCCCGCAAGGTTGGCTGGACCGGGCCGCCACAGTCCGCGCCGACGGTACCGCCGCCATCGCCGATGCCGTGGTAGACCGCTGGTTCACCGCCGGGCTGGCCGAACGCGACCCCGGCCTCATCGCCCGCAGCCGCGCTATGGTCGCGGCCACACCGGACGACGGCTACGCCGCCTGCTGCACCGCCCTCGCGCACTGGGACGGCCGGCCCGATCTCGCCCGCATCACCGCGCCCACGCTGGTGATCGCCGGCGCCCAGGACCCGGCCATCACCCCCGGCGATATGCGCAGCCTCGCCGACGGAATCGCGAATTCCGTTCTGCACGTGCTCGACCCGGCCGCTCATCTGGCCAGTATCGAACAAGCCGGACCGGTCTCGTCGCTGATCGCCGCGCACATCGCGAGCCGGCGCGAACGGAGCGCGGCCTTCGACCAGGGAATGCACGTCCGGCGGGCGGTCCTCGGCACCGCGCACGTCGACCGGGCAGTAGCCGGCACCACAGCGTTCACCGAGCCGTTCCAGGATTTCATCACCCGCACCGCCTGGGGCGATATCTGGAGCCGCCCCGGCCTGGACCGGCACACTCGGCGTCTGCTCACCCTGGCCGTGCTCACCGCCCTCGGCAATACGCACGAACTCGATATGCATATCCGCGCGGCACTGCGGGCCGGCGTCGCCCCGGACGAGATCGCGGAGGTCTTCCTGCATACGGCGGTCTACGCCGGTGTACCGAACAGTAACCTCGCTTTCGGGCTCGGCAAGGCGGCACTCGCCGAAGGCGTCGGGCCCCGCCCGGCCGACGACACCGCGGCCGACCCTACCGACGAGGAACCATATCGACCATGACCGAACCCTCACCGGATTACGTCCAATCATTGGGCCGCGGCCTGGCCGTAATCCGCGCCTTCGACGCCGGCCATCCCCGGCGGACGCTCAGTGATGTCGCCAAAGCCACCGAGCTGACCCGCGCGACCGCGCGCCGATTCCTGTTGACCCTGGTGGAACTCGGTTACGTCCGCACCGACGGTTCGCTGTTCTGGCTCACGCCCCGGGTCCTGGAACTCGGCTACAGCTATCTGTCCAGCCTGAGCCTGCCCGAAGTCGCGGGACCCCACCTGGAAACATTGGCCACCCAGGTGCGCGAATCGACTTCGGTGTCGATCCTCGACGGCGAGGACATCGTCTACGTCGCCCGTGTCCCGGTCAGCCGGATCATGACCGTATCGATCACTATCGGCACCCGCTTCCCGGCATTCGGCACGTCGATGGGCCGCGTCCTGCTGGCCGGGCTTTCCGAATCAGCGTTCGAGAAGTACCTGGCCGAGGTCACCCTGTCCCCGCTCACCGACCGCACCGTCCTCACCACCGATGAGCTCCGCGAACAGGTACGCAGGACTCATGACACCGGGTACTGCCTCGTGGACCAGGAACTCGAGGAGGGTCTGCGGTCGATCGCCGCGCCGATCCGCGACCACACCGGGACAGTATGTGCCGCGGTGAACATCTCCACCCACGCCGCCCGATACACGGCGGACAGCGTCCGCACCGACCTGCTGCCCCCGTTGCTGACCACCGCCGCCGCCATCGGCGCCGATCTCGCGCGGATCCACAACCGCGCCTGACACCGCACGAAGGAATTGCCATGCTCGACGCCGTCATCTGCGAACCCCTGCGCACACCGGTGGGCCGGTTCGGCGGAGTACTCGCAGCTATCGCGCCGGAAACCCTGGCCGCGACCCTGATCACCGAACTGCTCGATCGCACCGGCCTGTCCGCCGGGCAGATCGACGACGTCATCCTCGGCCAGGCCTCCCCCAACGGGGAGGCCCCGGCGATCGGCCGCGTCGCGGCGCTCGACGCCGGGCTCGGTGTGGAAGTCTCCGGTATGCAGGTGGACCGGCGCTGCGGATCAGGACTGCAAGCCGTGATCCAGGCCTGTATGCAGGTCGCCACCGGCGGCAGTGATCTGGTACTCGCGGGCGGTGCGGAATCCATGAGCCAGGCCGAGTTCTACGCCACCGGGATGCGTTGGGGGATCAAAGGCGACGGCGTCGCCCTGAGCGACCGGCTCGCCCGGGCGCGGGTCAGCGCCGGCGGAAAAAACTTCCCGGTACCGGGCGGAATGATCGAAACCGCCGAGAACCTACGCGCCGAGTACACCATCAGCCGAGCCGACCAGGACGCCCTCGCGGTGCAGTCGCATCGGCGCGCGGTCGCCGCGCAGCAGTCCGGCCGGTTCGCCGAAGAGATCGTCGGAGTCGCCGTACCCCAGCGCAGAGCCGATCCGATCGTGGTCGACACCGACGAACACCCCCGTGCCGACACCACGGTGGAAGCCCTCGGGCGCCTGCGCCCGATCCGCGGGAGTATCGACCCGGACGCCACCGTCACCGCCGGTAATGCCAGCGGCCAGAACGACGGGGCCGCACTCTGCGTCGTCACCACTGCCGATAGAGCCCGCGCTCTCGGACTCCGGCCCCTGGCCCGCCTCGCGTCCTGGGCAGTCGCCGGGGTGCCCCCGCGCACCATGGGCATCGGCCCCGTCCCGGCGAGCGAAAAAGCGCTGGCACGAATGGGTCTGACACTCGACGATATGTCGGTTATCGAGCTCAACGAGGCCTTCGCCGCACAAACCCTGGCCGTGCTGCGCGAGTGGAAGCTCGAGCCCGACGACGAGCGCCTCAACCCCAACGGTTCGGGAATCTCACTGGGACATCCGGTCGGCGCCACCGGGGCCCGTATCCTGGCCACCCTGCTCCGCGAGCTGGACCGCCGCGAGGGCCGTTTCGGCCTGGAAACCATGTGTATCGGCGGTGGACAGGGACTTGCCGCCGTTTTCGAACGCATCCCCGAGACCAGCGGCCGCGCACAAGCAATCGGCCGGTGACAACCTCCGTCCTCCGCTGAAGCTGCTACCCGGAACTCACCCGAAGCGCTGCGCCACACCCCGGGAATACCGGATTCCGTCTAGGCCGAATCGTCCAGTCGCTCGAGAATGCTGTCGGCGATCGATGCCAGCGCCTCCACCTGATCGTCGGTGAGCGCGTCGAATACCAGCTCACGGACGGTTTCGACATGCCTGGGCGCCGCCTGTTCGATGGCCGCGCGGCCCTGCGCGGTGAGCACGATGAAGGCGCCACGCGCATCGTCCGGGCAGTCCTCGCGGCACACCAGCCCGCGTCGCTGCATCCGGCCGAGATGATGGGACAGCCGGCTCTTCTCCCATTGCAGGGCCTGCCCCAGCTCGCCCACGCGCATCCGAGGCTCCGGCTGATCGGTGAGTTGGACCAGGACGTCGAAATCGGACAGCGAGAGTCCCGAGTCGTTCTGCAGTTGCCGGTGCAGGCGGGCGACCAACTGGGTGTGCATCCTCAGATACCCCCGCCAAGCGCCGTGCTCCCGCTCATCCAGCCATCGCGTCTCGGTCATATGACCAGGCTAGCGCATTAGTTGACATATCATCAACCTCGGCGCACCATCTGGGTGATACATCAACTACCGACTTGGGAGGACCGCGATGACGACCGCGACGAATGTGCAGGAATTGACCGGGACCTACGTACTCGACCCGGCACACACCCGAGTTGGTTTCGTCACCAGGCATGCGATGGTGACGAAGGTGCGCGGGGCGTTCAACGAGTTCACCGGCAGTGCCTACTTCGACAGCGAGAACCCGGCCAACTCATCGGGCGAGGTGACGATCCAGGCGGGCAGTATCGACACCCGCAATGCCGATCGCGACAAGCATCTGCGCAGTCTCGATTTCCTGGGACTGGAGGAGCATCCGGAGATCACCTTCCGCTCGACCGCGATCACCCCGACCGGCCCGGACACCTTCGATGTCACCGGTGACCTCACCATCAAGGGAATCACCCGGTCCGTGACGGTCCCGTTCACGTTCGAGGGCCAGGCCGACGACCCGTTCGGTAACACCCGGGTCGGCTTCGAAGGGTCGGCCACGATCAACCGCAAAGATTTCGGGATCACCTGGAACGCCGCGCTGGAGACCGGTGGCGTATTGGTCGCCGACAAGGTCGTCCTGGAATTCGAGGTCTCGGCGATCAAGGACACCGGGAACCAGGACTGAGCCTCGGGAGGTGCCGCGGCGCGCGGAGGCGATCACCTCCCGTGCGGCCGTGTTTCGCCTGCCTTGCCGGGGTGGGCGGCAGGGTTTCCAGCGACCACCCCGCCGGACCGTCCCAGCGGACGAGCCGGCGAGGTGGGCGCGTTACGGTGTCAACCTATTCGTGCACGCACTGGTGTGGCCTCAGCATTCGCTCGGTGCCGGTTCGCCCCGCAACCTCGCCAGGATCCAGTTGTCGAGCTCAGGAGCGCCGGTGGCGTAGCCGATCAAATGTTCGCCGGGCACGACGCGGAAGACGGCCGGAACACCGCGGCTACATTGCTGCCGGTACGTACGCTCGGCGTCCTCGAGTGGAATCCAGGGATCGTGTGCTCCGTGGTAGATATACAGCGGCACAGCTGATCTCCGGTCGGCCAAGCCCAATGTCTCGAACGTCTTCTCGGCGATCGGGCTGTCGAGCGGGTTACCGATATTCGCCACGACGTCCATCGGGAATCCGACCACGCCGAGCGGCCCGCTGGCATCGCCGCAGATCTCCTTCACCGGCGATGATGCCACCCACTGCGCCAGATTGTTCATGTACTGCAGCAACTCGGGATGCTCGCGTGCCACCGCCAGTGCCACCGTCAGAAGGATTCCGGAGGAGATGTTGCCGTTGAACCGGTGGGCGACGTTCCTGTTATCGGTGACCACTCCGCCCGAGGCCACCCCTACAACGACATCGGCCAACTCCGGCGCGTACTCGTGCAGCAGCATCGCCGTCGCGTAGGCGGCGATCCCGCCACCCGAGTAACCGCTGACCACGAAACGACTGTCGTGGAAGGTGTTCGTCTCCACGGCCCGCGTAGCGCGAATCGAATCGAGCATCACCTGCCCGGCGACATTCGGCTCGGCATACGCCATCAGCGGGCCCTCATGGTCGGGAAGAAGGACAGCGTGCCCCTGACCGAGGGCCCACCATACGGATGGCAGAAACACCGTGAGATCGGTATTGGGCTTTTCGAGTATGCCGTGCGACATCTGAAACCCTGGGGTGCAGTGTGCCCCGAGGGAGTTGATCGGGAGCGCGTTCACCTCCACCGGCCGAGGCCCCGGTCCGGTCCACGGGGCCGCCGGGGTGATCAAGGTCGCGGTTCCGAACGACGGCGCACCCGATGCCGAGGTAGACCGGAATTTCAGCAGCAGCGCACGCTGAATCGGCACCGCCGCCAGTGTCGCTGCTGTTGCTGTCACGTCCCGTGTTTCGAGCAACTGGCCGGGACTCGCCCCGGCGAGGTCGTCGGGCCAGGTATCGAATATCGGATCCCCGGTCGGAGACGGCAATATCGCTTGCCACAATGCCGCTTGCCGGTCATCGGCGGGTCGCTGCGGTGCGGGAGGTGTCGGCGACGAAGGAGCCAACTGCGGCGCCGGTATGGTGTTGTCGATCCATTCCTGCAAGGGAGAAGAGCCCGGGGGTCCCGGCGCGGGGGGCGGGGGCGGTTCCGCCCTGGCGGATTGTCCACCGAGCAGCGTCATAGAAGCGACGAGCACGGTAGCTACAAGTGCTGGAAGAGCTTTCACACGAGCAAAGAGTAGCCACCGGCATCGAGCCGACCCACTCTGGCGGTCGGCATTTGTCATCAGCCGGAGAAGATGACGGTTCGGACTGTGACACATCCCCATACGGCCACCTGAACCGCGGCCGAGAAGGGTCTCGTATCTGTAGACGCGGCGACCGGACGGGACCGAGGGATGACCGCAACATCGGCGGCGGCTCCGACGAGTCGGCGCCGGTGCTGCCGAAGCGACGACGGTGATCATCGAGGGCAACAACCTGAGCGCTGGGTTATCTCGAATCGGCAGCAAGTCGGCTCGATCTCGTGACGTAACGCGGCAACCGACTCCCGGTCACGTACTCTGAGCCCCTGGCCCCGATATCACAGGGGACGTTTCGGGGATAAAGACCCGCATTTCCTCGGGTGCCAGATATATCGACGTCGCACCCAGGGGTGTGTGCCATGAGATGTCTGCGTGCCGGCGCTCTCGCGTTGCTCGTCATCGTGCCGTTGCTCACCGGTCAGGCTGCCGCCCAGCCGCCCGGCCTCCCGTTCCCCGGACTGCCGGTATTTCCACCGCCCGCAGCCGCGAACGGCGCTGTCCTGCCCGATATTCAGCAGTGGATCGACCGGGTGATTCCGCCGCCGCCGATCGCGCCGGTGCCCCAACCGGTGCCGATGGAGGAGACGGACGGTATGACGCCGGGGCTCGCGGCGCTGCGCCAGGCGGTGCTGCCGGCGCCGGTCGGCGACCCGATGTTCGATGTGTGGCCGGCCGATCTCGCCGACTTCGCCCCGGGTGCGGTGATCGAGGTCCGCGACATCACAGCCTCGGCCGCGCCGCTGGTCGTGCTGCCGATCCGGCAGGCGCTGCTGTTCAAATTCCGGACCACCGACGCGCACGATCGCCCTTCCTTCGCCACGGCCACGCTGGTGATTCCGGCGACCGCCTCGCCGGTGCCCGGAGCGCGGCCGGTGGTGGTCAACAACCTCCCGATCGACGCTCTCGGCCGACACTGCACGCCGGGTTACACATTGGCGCACGGCTTCTCGTCCGACAGCGCGTTCACCGACTTCGTGCCGCCCACCACCCACCTGGCGGTGCTGCGTGGCTACGCAGTGCTCATTCCGGATCACGAGGGCCCGCTGATGGCCTACGCCGAGCCCTACGTCGCGGGCCACGCGGTACTCGATGCGGTACGCGCGGTACGCGGCTGGCGGGCGGACGAGTTCGGCGCGAGCAAGTTCGCGATGACCGGCTATTCCGGCGGCGCGATCGCCACGCACGGCGCGGTGAAACTGATCGAGAGTTATGCGCCCGATCTCGCACCGGCGCTGGTCGGTGCGGCGCTCGGCGGGGTGCCCGCCGACTACGAGATCTTGGCCCGCAGCATGAACGGCAATCTGGCCTCGGCCGTGTTCATGGCGGCCGTCTTCGGTATCGCGCGCGAACGGCCCGAGATCCTGGCCCGGATGAACAACCTCGCACAGTGGGTGGCCACCTCGCCGATGAAAGACCAGTGCGTGCGCGTTTTCGCGCTGCCCGGCGTGCTGCTGCTACCGATCGATATCGCCGCGAATATCGCCGACCCACTGCAATCGACACTGGCACGCGATATCTACGAGGTGACCCGGATGGCGGGACTCGCGTCCGCGACGCCGCTCTACATCTACAACGGTGAACAAGAGTTCTGGATCCCGGCCGCCGGCGCGCGCAACCTCTATAGCGAGCAGTGCTCACTCGGCGTCACCGCGGTCTACCGCAGTGTGCTCGGCGAACACGTCATCGCGGCGGGACTCGGCTACCCCGAGGCTGTGATCTGGCTGGACGAACGCCTGCGCGGCATTCCCGCGGAAAGCGAATGCTGAAGACGCGCCCTGCGATTGCGAACAGTCTTGTGTCCTGGGCGGTGCCCTCGAAGCCGGTGCGGTCCTGCCGGCTCGCGTCGAACGATGCGGTCTCGGCTCGCCACCTACGCCATTTTGACCAATATTCTCGATGCCCACTTATGGGTACCGCCAGTGGAGTACTCCACCGGCGCCGGCAAGGGAAAAACCCGTAACGAAGCTCCCAGGGCCGGAAACGGTTCGTGTGGCCATGATTTCGGCATACCTTTGTGAGTAGTGCGCAATCGCCCTGGCAGCCCCTCGAAGCCGGTCCGGTCGGTCCACCGGCTTGCCCTGATTTCTGGTTGTCGCGCGTAGGCACGAGTTGACCGAGGAATACGTCACTCCTGCTTCACCAGGCGCTGGGTGCTGCGCCGGAATGCCCAGAAAACGACCAGCGCGGCCAATACGGTCAGCGGAGTACCCATGGCGATACGCGCGGCACCCAGCCCGCCGGTGCTGTCGGCGAGATAGAGCCACTGCTGGATCGCGAAGCGGGATCCGAACACCACCGCCGCGGCGAATGTCGCGATGTCATGTGCGCGTAGTACCGCGGGATCGGCCCGCCAGAGGTGGGCGCCACCGTGCAGAGCGTTCCAGACGACTCCGGTAAGGGGCCGGCGAGCCAGCACGGATCCGAAGGTGACGACGAATCCGGCGAGCGAAGCCCAGATTCCGATCAGGAAGAAGTCTTTCGCCGACCCGGTCCAGGCGACGATGGCGGCGGTGACGGCGACGCCGAGAAGACTGCCGACCGCGGCGCTGAGGCGTTCACCGCGAAGTCGCCGGAAGACGGTGAGTCCGAGTCCGAGTGCGATCGAGATCGCGAGGGTGAGCGCAAGCGGCAGAAAGGCGTTGGCGGTCACGAAGACGACGACCGGGATAGTGGAGTAGACGAAACCCAGGGGTCCGCCCATCTGGTCGAGCAGGTTCGGCCGGTTCCCGCCGGTCTCCGGCGGGGCGACCGGGTCTGTCGGGATGGCGTTCTCGCTCGGATCGGCGTGCTGATCTCGGCCGGTCGTGGTCATGGCGGTCCTTCCAGCCGTAGGCGAACACGTAGTGGAGGGATGCCCTGCGGTGGGGGCGCAGCCAACCTTTCGGTGGGATATGTCACCTGCAGTGTGGAGCACTGCCGGCGCCGGTCCGCCGCCGGCGGACCGATCGGGACCGCGCCGAGTGCGGATTCATCCGGTGGTCGATCCCGTAGATCACGCCGGAACCACCGCCGAACTCGGTTGTGTAGTTCGGCCAGTCGCTCACGACGGTAGTTGCGTGGCCGACCACCCCGGTCCCGTTGTCGACATCGGAGTGGGTCCAGAACCGGAGCGATCTACACCAGCTGGCCAGGCCGCCGCCGACCGGCGCGGAACGAAGCGAGTAGTGCGTTCCAACAGTCACGTGGGCACACCGGACCGTGCCGGCCTCTCCCGTTGCCGAGAGAACCCCCCGCACGACGCCGTCGCGAGCTGAGCACGCCAGACTCGATCCGTCTCGATCCGTTTCGACTCGACCGAGCATCCTCGTTCTCCACCGGCGACCGGAGAGCCGCGCGTTGGCCGAATTAAATGCAAACGGTTATCATTCTCCTCTCAGTGAGAGGGTGTGCTGTGAGAATCCATTCGGCCGGACCGGTATCGAGCGCCGTAACAGGTGACTTCGGGGCGCGGCCCGCAGATGGACACACCTCATCCGAGGCACGGGCGCCCCACCGAGCGCCGGGTCTCGGTCTCCGGCTCGGTATTTCGCCCCCGTCCGGGAGCGATCGGTGAGCAGTCCCGGTTCATTCGGAACCTTTCCACTGTCCGTGCGACTGCTGCTGATCAATCATCTGCTCGGAAATATCGGCTTCTACATGCTGATTCCCTTCCTGGCCGACTATCTGCTCAGCGATCTCGCGCTCTCGGCGGCCGTGATCGGGGTAGTACTCGGCGTCCGCAATCTCAGCCAGCAGGGCCTTTTCCTGGTGGGCGGAACGGCCTCGGACAGGCTCGGCGCACGTGGTGTCATCATCGCCGGGGCCGCGATCCGGGCGGCCGGGTTCGCGATGTTTGCGGTCGGTGGTTCGCTGCCGGTGGTGCTGCTCGGCTCCGTACTCACCGGGTTCGCCGGAGCGCTGTTCAATCCGGCCGTTCGCGCATACATCGCCCGCGCCGGCGGCGATCGATCGGCACATGCTTTCGCCCTGTTCAACGTGATGGGAAATACCGGCTCGGCGATCGGGCCGCTGATCGGAACGCTTTTGCTGGGTGCGGGTTTCCGGCTCACCGCGGTCGCCGCGGCCGCAGTGTTCGCGGCACTGACCGTCGCCCAGTTGATATTGCTACCCGCGTCTACCGTTGCGGCCCGGCACACCACGCTCGGCGCGGATCTCGTGCGGGTGTTCACCGATCTCCGCTTCTGGGGTTTCGCCGTAGCCCTCATGGGAATGTTCGCGTTGCAGAGCCAGATCTACTTCCTGTTCACCCTGCAGGTACAGCAACTGGCCGGGCCGGCGGCGGTGGCTGCGCTGTTCCTCGTGGAGACGGTCGCCGTGGTCGCGTGCCAGGTGCCGATCACCCGTGCCCTGAGCATTCGGCCGGACCGCGGCCCGGCGATGGCGGCCGGGATGGCGCTGCTGGGCGCCGCGTTCCTGCTGCCTCCGTCGGCCGCGCTCTACCCGGCACCCAGCGGCGCGGGACCGCTCGCGCTCACGATCCGCCTGCTACCGGTCCTGGCGGGCGCGGTCGTACTCGCGATCGGTGTCGCAATGGTCCAGCCCTTCGTCAACGAGGCCATCCCCCGCTTCGCCGGAGACGCGCTCACCGGCAGCTACTTCGGCGCTTTCTACCTGGCCTCTGGGGTTTTCACCGTGAGCACCACCGCTGGACTCGGCGCATTGGTCGACCGATCCGGCAGCCCCTTCGCGTGGCCGCCGGCCCTCTGCTGCACAGCCGTCGGCGTCCTGTCGGCCCTCGGAATTCTCGTCCTGCGCGGGCGCGGAATCCTGCCCGCCGCCGGGACACCACTGCCTCGGCAAACGCCCACGACGAAAGGCGGAACTCACCGATGACAAGCACGACCACCGTGGCGGTCCCACAATGATCAACGCCTCGGGTATCGCCTTCTCCTACGCCGGCGCGCCCGTCCTCGACGATATCGACCTGGTCGTCGAACAGGGCACCACCGTCGGACTCATCGGTCCGAACGGCTCGGGCAAATCGACCCTGCTCCGGACGATATACCGCTCGCTGCGCCCGCATTCCGGTGTCGTCGCCATCGACGATATCCCGGTCCGGACACTGCGCGGCAGATCTCTGGCCGCCCGCCTCGCGGTGGTCGGGCAGGAAGCGCCCGCGGAGACACCGGCCACTGTGACCGACACGGTTCTGCTGGGCCGGGCTCCGTGGACCCATTCTCTACGGGGCTATTCCCGCGGTGACCGAATCGCCGCGGCGGCGGCACTCGAGCACGTCGGCGCCCGGCATCTGGCCGACCGGCCCGTCACGCAACTGTCCGGCGGCGAGCGCCAACGGGTACTGATCGCGCGCGCGCTCGCCCAGCGAGCCGACCATTTACTACTGGATGAACCCACCAACCATCTGGACATCGGATATCAGCACGAACTACTCGGCTTGGTCCGTGCATTGGCGGCCACCACTCTGATCGTGCTGCACGACCTCAATCTCGCCGCACGCTACTGCGACGCACTCGTCCTGCTGCACCGCGGCCGGATCGCCGCCGCAGGCCCGGTCGATCGAGTGCTGACACCGGAGGTCATCGAACCGGTCTACGGGGTCCGAGTACACCGCACCACCGCGTTCGGCGAGACACAACTGCTGTTCGGACCACGAGATCGGCTACCCGCCACGAAACCGGCCGACCGGAACGGGGTCCGAGAAGAGGCGGCAACCCGATGACCACCACCCGACCGGCCGACGAGCCCGTCGACGACCTCGACCACGCACGCGATCGCGCCCGAATGCTGTGGTGGCTCAGCGGCTTCGGCGTCGCGCTGGTGCTGGTGCTCCTGCTGGCCACCGGTCTCGGCCCCGTATCGGTGCCACCGCTCACGGTGGCGCGCATCATCGGCCACCACACCGCCGGTATACCCGCGACCGCGGACTGGAGCACCGCCCAGGACTCGATCGTGTGGCTGGTGCGCGTCCCACGGGTACTCCTCGGCGCCCTGGTCGGTGCGGCCCTCGCGGTCGCGGGGGCTGTCTTGCAGACCCTGGTCCGTAACGTGCTCGCCGACCCGCATATCCTCGGCGTCACCTCCGGCGCCTCCACCGGAGCAGCGGTCTCGCTGCTCTTCGGTGGATCCGTCGCCGCCGGAGCACTCGCGGCCAGCGCGTTCACCGGGGCGGCGGTCGCGACCGCGCTCCTGTTCGCGATCGCCCACCTCAACGGACAGATGACCTCGCTGCGACTGCTGCTGGGCGGTGTCACCATCGGCTACCTCTTCTCCGCGGCGACCAGCTTCCTCATCTTCGCCTCCGATGATCAGGAGGGCGCGCGCACCGTTCTGTTCTGGTTGCTCGGCTCGCTCGGCTCGGCGGCCTGGTCGTCGGTCGCGACGACCACCGCGGTCACCGTGGCGGCGATCGCGGCTCTCGTACTACTGGCCACACGGTTGGACATGCTCGCGGCCGGTGACGACACAGCTCGCGCACTCGGCCTGTCACCCGGACGACTACGAATGATCGTCCTCGCGATCGTCGCCCTGGCGATCGGCGGTGTCGTCGCCGTCGCGGGGGCGATCGGATTCGTGGGTCTCATCGTCCCGCACGTCGCCCGGTTGTGCGTCGGCGCCGGACACCGGCGCTTGCTGCCGCTATCGGCCCTGCTCGGCGCACTGTTCCTGGTGGTCGCCGATGTGGTGGCCCGGCTCGCCTTCGCACCGCGTGAACTACCGCTGGGCATCGTCACCGCGGTGGTCGGCGCACCACTACTTCTCGTACTGGTTCGCCGGTTCCAGCAGTCCCCGCACTGAGTTCTCCCCCGAAAGGAAACCCACGACAGTGTCCAACCCTCTCCCCCGCGGCACGCACCGCGTCCTGCCAGGCGTCGCGCTGCTCACCGCCGCGCTTCTCACGGCCTGCTCCGGCCCGCCACAAGCCGCCACCTCCGCCGCGGCGGGCTTCCCGATGACCGTCTCCAGCTGCGGTCGTGATGTCACCTTCGACCACGCTCCGCAACGCGTCGTCACCGTCGGCTCCGTCGCCGCACCACTCATCGCCGCCGCCGGCGCCGCCGACCGCATCGTCACCCGCACCTTCGAATCCGCACCCTTCCCCGGCGAATACGCCGACGAACTGGCCGGTATCGAGACCACCTCCCGCACCGGTGAGATCGCGCGCGAGGAGATCATCGACCGCGGCCCCGATGTGGTGGTCAGCTTCGAAGGCGCCGCGGTCACCGCGGACGACCTCGCCCAAGTGAACATCCCACTGCTCGTCTCCCGGGGCTACTGCCGCGACGCGGCGGGCAGCTTCGACGATATCTTCGCCGATATCGAACTCTACGGCCGGCTCTTCGGAACCAGCGCGGCAGCGAATACGGAGATCACCTCACTGCGCCAACGCGTCGATGAAGTGGCCGGGCGGAACAAGGCGCACACCCCGCTCCGCGCCGCCGCGCTGATCATCTCCCGGGACGGCGCCAAGATCAGCGCCTACGGCCGCACCAGCACCGTATCCAGCCAAATGCGAATACTCGGCCTGGACAACGCGTTCGGCGACAGCGACATCCGCTACTCCGAAATCAACACCGAAACCCTGATCGACCGGGACCCGGACATCATCGTGCTGCTCACCCAGGGCGAGCAGACCCCCGAATCCGTCCGGCAGGCGTTGCGCGAACGGCCCGAACTGGCGCGCCTTCGAGCGATCCGGGACAACCGGATGATCGTCGTACCCTTCGGCTACACCGGCCCCGGCCCGGTCGCCGTGGAAGGAATCGAAGTACTCGACCGCGAATTGGGGGCACTGCGATGACCGTATCCCGCACCACCGGCTACCTGTTCCGGCTCGCCGGCGAAGACGATGTTCCCGGGGCTCGCAGCGTCATGCTCGACACCTTCTACCAGGTGTTCGACATCGGCTACCGGCCCGAGCACCACGCGGATGTCATCGACCCGCGAACCGCTTATCTGCGCCACCCCCACAATCGGCTGTGGGTCGCCGAACACGAGGGCCGGATCGTAGCCACCACCGCGATCCGAGCGCAGGGCCCGCGGCACCCGCCCCATCCGCGGTGGCTCGCCGAGGAATACCCGGACCCGCGCACAGCCCAACTGTTCCGCGTCTATGTCCGGCCCGAGCACCAGCGGCGCGGGCTCGCCGGACGCCTGGTGACCGCCGCCATCGATTACGTCACCGAATCCCCGGATTTCGACCGGCTCTACCTGCACACAGACGCCAGAACACAGGGTGCGCTGGAGTTCTGGCTGACACAGGGCCACATCATCCACGACGCACGCGACAGCGGTCCGGGATTCCAGACCGTCCATCTGGAAATACCCCTCCGCGAACGCGCGACGCGCTGATACCCGCGGCCCGGTGCGAACGCGAAGGCACGACCGGCCGGCCGCGCCTTCGCGGCTCTGGTCGATCGATACAGGCCGCGCGCCGGCCGGGTGAGGCCCCGGCCATCAAGATGTGGTCGGGGAACCGAATTCAGTGAGCACCGTGCCGTGCCGAACAACGCCGGAAAGCCCGGACAGCTCGGCCGGCGCCGACCAGGTCCGGAACCCGTCGTAACTGTCGCTGTAGAGATAGCGGCCCTGGGTATAGGCGTCGAGATAGATGCGATGCCCGCCGTCGGGCAGCACCACCACCGACTGCCCTTCCTGTGGGCCACCCCAGCCCGCCCAATCCCCTTCGGCCACAAATTCATACGGGCCCAGCGGGTCATCGGCCACCGCCAGCTCGACCAGCTTCGTGTCCTCGTTCTTGACGAACGCCCACACCCGCCCGCCCAGCCGCACCAGCTCCGTATCGATATAGCCCAGCGAACCCGGACCGCCGGGGCTCAACCCGAGCAGCGGCATCGGCGGCGTCCATGCGGAAAGCCCCGTCCCGCGTGGTACCAGCAGATGCGGGGTGAAGCCATGACCCCAGGTCAGTGAAACAATGATCCCGACCCGCCCCGCCGCGTCGGCATACCACTCCGGCGCCCACGCCCCCTCCAGGCGGCCGGGCACCTGCATCGGCACCGGAGCCATCGCCGTCCAGCTGATCCGATCCCGGCTGCGTGCCATACCGATCGAGGTCGCGTCAGCGGCCATGGTGTAGGTGAGGTAGTACCAACCGTCGGTGTGCAACAGCACGCTGGGGTCACGAACCAATCCTGTCGGCGGCGTATATGCATGCTCGGCCACCGGCGTGAACCGCGTCCCGTCCACCGACTCGTACACCACCAAAGTGGTGTCACTATCGGCACGGAACGCCGTCATCGTGTATCGCGAGGGCACCCGGTGCGGATCGACACCGACCCCTGGTAGCACCGCCTGTGCTCGTGCCGTCCCCGTTGCCAGCAACGGCAGCCCGGCCAGCAATATCAGTGCGGACCTGCGTCCCACAGTAATCGCCATGGTCAGCGATTCTGCGGTCCGCGCGAGACGATCCACCGCAGGCGCGCCGCACCCAACTCTCTACTTGTCGGACAGTCGGCCGGCCGGCCGGAGCCCGGCGATGGCCAGTAATGAACACAGAACCGAGACGATCAGCATCGACGTGCGCGACATTCCGAGATGTGTTGTGCCGTAGTTGATGCCGAAGGTGAAATGAGCACCAGGGCGGCGGCTGTCGAGTAGGCGAAGAAGTCGAACCATTCGATAGTGGTACCGACGAGGCTCGACGATACGACGGTGCGCATCGAAGTGACTTTGCTGTCCAGCGCTGCCGGGGAATGCGATTCAGCGCCTGCCGTCGAATCTGTCGCGCTCGGAGATGGATCCGTCATAACTCTCGACTAGCCGGGAGTTCGGTCGGCGGCCCCGGCAGTGGCGGGGCATACCCGTGAAACGGCAGTGGGCGCAGTCATCGATCCAGGCCCGCGGGCTCGGGCGAGGAGGCATCGGCTCGAACCCAGGGCCAGGTCATCAACGCCCATACGGTGAGCAGCAGAACAGTCACGGTGCCCAGGTACCAGGGCCATGGTCCGAGGACATCGAGCAGGGACGGGGTCGAGGGTTTCCGGTTGACGAAACCGTAGTTGGTGCCGGCGAGGGAATTGAACGCGAAGGTGACCACGACCCAGGTCACTGTCGCTGCCACCGCGAACCGATAGCTGCGCCAGTCCGGGTGGATACCGACACCCCAGGTCAGGTAGATCGCCGCCCAGACGACGAGCAGGTGGATCGCCCAGAAGGCCAGGAACTCGTAGTGCGGGAAATCAGGGCTTTCCAGCACCGGCGACAGGAGTGCCTGCGTGCTCAACGTCAAGCACCAGTAGTAGGTCAGCGCGCACGCCCAGCGTCGATGCGACCACAACGCGTAGCCGGCGACGAGGGTCGCGAGATCGGTCAGGCGCAGCGGAACCGAGCGTTCGATCGTCGGAGGAAACATCATGGACAGGTAGATCACCACATACAGAACCAGGGTCACCGCACCGAACGCCCGGCTGAAGCGGCGCGCGTCGGCGATGCTTCGCTGCCTCCGTCCGAGCAGTACGACCGCCAGCGCACCCGCGGCGAACACGGCGAGCACGATCCAGTGCGACAATCCGTATGCGGAGAATTCCCTCGCCGTCGATGGCTGCACGCCTGGCTACTCTAGCGGTGCCGCACGGTCTCACCTGTCTCATCGGCAACGGCGCCGTCAGCCGCCGCGTCGAAGCCCGCCACACTCTCGGACCAGTTGTTCTCGAGCGCGCGCAATCGCGCGACCTGGATACCTTGCCGGCAAGGCTGGTGACGCGCGCGCACGAGATGATGGGCACCGATATCGCCTATCTGTCGGAGTTCGATTCGAGCACCCGGGAGCTGAACGTACGCAAGACCGTGGGGGCGGTCACCCCGCAGTTCCAGAACCTGCGGGTGCCGCCGGGTAAGGGCCTGGCGTCGGGTATCGCGGCCTCGCGGACCGCGCGGTGGACTCAGCGCTACAGCGATCACCAGACTCGGGGCGGCCACCTGCGCCAGGAGTTCGCCGTACCCGGGAGCGTCCGGCTCTACCTCGGGGTCGCCGAGCACGAGGCTGGTGACGCGCGCGGGGCGCCGGGCGGCGAGCGGCGAGCGGCGAGCGGCGAGCGGCGAGCGGCGAGCGGCGAGCGGCGAGCGCGATGGCACCGTATGCCGTGAGGGCTGTCCACTCGGCCTCCGGCGTTGCCGGCGAAGACATAGCGGGGCGGCTGATTGCCCGGAGCCGATGGGCATGCCAGGCTGTCGACGTGCTGTTCGCCGAGGTCGCCGCCGCATCCGCCGATATCGCGTCGGCGTCGGCACGGCTGGCCAAGACCGGCCGTATCGCCGCGCTGCTGAGCCGCGTCGCAGCACACGGCGACGCACGACTGGTCGCGGTGACCGCGTCCTGGCTGTCCGGCGAATTGCCGCAACGCCAGATCGGCGTGGGCTGGGCGGCGCTGCGGTCGCTGCCGCCGCCTGCTACGACGCCGACGCTCACGATCGCCGACGTCGACGCGCGGTTCACTCGGATCGGGGAGGTCTCCGGGAAGGGTTCCCGAACTGTGCGCGCCGAACTGGTGCGCGATCTGTTCGAGACAGCGTCCGACACCGAGCAGACATTTCTGCGCCGGCTGCTCAGCGGTGAGTTGCGCCAGGGCGCGCTGGCGGGAGTGATGTCCGACGCGGTCGCCGAAGCTACCGGTATACCCGCCGCCGAGGTTCGGCGCGCGGCCATGCTGGCCGGTGCCCTGCCCACCGTCGCGGCCGCAGCTCTCACCGCGGGCCGGCCGGCCCTGGCGGAGTTCCGGCTACGCGCGGGACGGCCGGTCGGGCCGATGCTCGCGCAGACCGCGACCGGGATAACCGATGCGCTCCAACGACTCGGCGGCACAGCCGTGTTCGAAGCCAAGCTGGACGGCGCGCGGGTACAGATCCACCGCGCCGGATCGGCGGTCTCGGTCTATACCCGCAGTCTCGACGATGTCACCGCCCGGCTCCCCGAGGTCGTCGCCGCCACACTCGCCCTTCCTGCTACCGATCTGATCGCCGATGCCGAGGCCATCGCGCTGCGACCCGATGGACGGCCGCACCGATTCCAGGTCACTGCTGCCCGGTTCGGCCGCAAGCATCCGGGCGATCTCGAACCGCTGTCGGTGTTCTTCTTCGACCTCCTTCATCTCGACGGCGAAGATCTCCTCGATCTGCCCACCCGGGACCGGCTCACCGCACTCGACACGCTCGTCCCCGGCGCCCAGCGGGTCGACCGTCTGGTGACCGCCGACACCGCCGCGGCACAACAGTTCCTGGACCGCACGCTGGCCGCCGGACACGAAGGCGTGATGGCGAAGTCACTGTCGGCACCGTACGAGGCGGGCCGCCGCGGCGCCGGCTGGCTCAAGGTCAAACCCGTGCACACCTTGGACCTGGTCGTTCTCGCCGTCGAATGGGGTTCCGGCCGGCGCACCGGCACCCTGTCCAACATCCACCTGGGCGCTCGCGATCCGGCCACCGGCGGATTCGTAATGCTGGGAAAGACGTTCAAAGGGATGACCGACGCCATGCTGGAATGGCAGACCCGGCGCTTCACCGACCTCGCCGATGGCTCGACCGAGGGGTACGTGGTGAGACTGCGGCCCGAACAGGTCGTCGAAATCGCTTTCGACGGAGTGCAGGGTTCGACCCGCTATCCCGGTGGCCTGGCGCTCCGGTTCGCCCGCGTGGTGCGCTACCGCGACGACAAATCCCCTGTTGAGGCCGATACGGTCGACACCGTTCGCGCGCTGTACGAGCGGGGCGGGTGACAACTTCGGTCCGATGGCCGCCGGTGCTGATCAGCGGCCTATGCGGGCCGACGCGGCGGCGTCAGTGGCGCTCGTTCAGATACACCAGCAATTCGTCGTGTAGCAGGCCGTTCGACGCGGCCGCGCTGCCGCTGCGCGGGCCCGGGGTTCCGTCGAGACCGGTGAAGTCGCCGCCGGCTTCGGTGACGATGACAGCGTTGGCGGCCATATCGCCCGGGGAGAGTTCCGGGTCGGCGCAGATGTCGACCACCCCCTCGGCGACCATCATGTAGGGCCAGAAGTCGCCGTATGCCCGTGTGCGCCACACCTCGCGAGAAAGGTTCAGGAAGCCGTTCAACCGGCCCAGCTCCTCCCAGCCGGTGAGCGTGGAGTACGCGAGAGAGGCGTCCGGCAGCCGGGAGACGCGCGAAACACGCATGCGGGTGGCCGAGGAAAGACTACGGCCGGTGAAGGCCCCGTGGCCCTTCACGGCCCACCAGCGGCGGCCGAGCGCGGGAGCGGAGACGACGCCGACGACGGGCTGATAGCTGCCCTCGGACGCGTCCAGCAGTGAGATCTGCGTGGCCCACACCGGCACTCCGCGCGCATAGTTCTCCAGGCCGTCGATGGCGTCGACCACCCAGCAGCGGGGACCGTTGCCCTGCAGGCCGTCCCCCTCGCCCAGGACCGCATCGCGCGGGCGGGAACGCTGGAGCTGCACCCGGATGAGCTTTTCCACCGCGGCCTCGGCTTCGTTCGCCAGGGCCGAGTCCGGCTTCGTCTCGACCTCGAGGTCGAGGGCCTTGAAGCGGTCGATATTCGTTGCGTCGGCGGTATCGGCGAGGACATGGGCGAAGCGGAGGTCGTCGAGGTGGTCCTGCATGAAATGAAGCTATCCGCAGTAAACGGACAGCGCCAGCGGGCCTCGCGCTCCAGAGACAGCGCACTCGACGCACCGGTGGTTCCGGAAGTGAACAACAGCGAGAACAGCGCCGATTCGTCCACCGCCGGGCCGGCAACGGGCGCGTGGACCCGGTGCGCGTTCACCTGGTCGAGGTAGGACGGTGCGTCGACGACAACGAAACGATCCTCGCTCAGCCCGAGGTCGAGATCACCGATCTTCGCCATGCCCGCGGTATCGGTCACGAATCGCACGACTGGCTGCGACCGAGGCGATCAGAGACCTGATCGTCGCCTATTCACATCTGATCGACAGCGGTGCGCTCGGCGAGGTGGCGAAGCCGTTCACACCGGAGGTGGTGTTCGTGCCGCCGTCCCCGGTTGCCCGATCGACGCGGCGCGAGACCATGGCGTGAGTGGAGGGAAACCGGGTAATACCTGTTCACAGACTAGGTAGCCACCGCCGGACAAAGGAGCACCATGGCAACCCTCCACTTCACCGAGACAACGATCGCGACACCTGAGCAGTTCGTCGCGGCCCTCACCGACTTCGGACCCGGCCGCGAGCAGCTGTTCGGAAACAGCACCGACGAATACCTCGAGGTGCACCACCACGGCCCCACCGAAGCCGACGTCACGGAGGGGTCACGCGGTATCTGGGAACGCCTGCACTACGACTGGTCGGACCCCGGCCGCGTCGTCATGACGACCACCGATTCCAACCTGTGGGGTGGCCACTCGGGCCACACCTACAGTTTCACGGCCCGGCCCGACGGCAGGACCGACGTGGATGCCGTCGTGGTGCGCGAGGGCAAGAATCTCAAGGGCCGCGCGCTCGCAGCGGTGGTCGGGACGGCCGGCAAGGGTGTCCTGCGCAATGCGTTCCGGAAGACGGTCGAGGCCGTCGAGGCCCGCAACGCTGGAACGAACCCGGCCTGAACCGATACGACGCGACCTCAGCGGGAATACGCGTTCAACACAAGCGCGATCGCGCGGAGCGCCTCGGGGTCGGTCATCTGTTCGTGCCGGGCGGATATGCGATGTTCGGTGAGGGTGCCGGTGACATATTCCTTCCATGCGAGGCAGGGCGACGGTCCATAGTCCGGGTCGCCCGGGGCGGCACGGAAATAGAGCAGATCACCGTCGAAGAGAGTGGGCCGGTGGTCGCGGGTGAGTTCGACGAGTTGAGTGCAGCCGCGATACAGGATCTCCAGATCACCGGGGCTCAGGGTGGTGAAGAGCTTGTCTCGGCGATGCAGCAGGTCGGTCGCGGCCTCGACGGTGAGGTCGGCGGGAATTCTGGAGGTGGGGACGCCGAACTCGGTGAGTACGTCCCCGAGAGTGGGGATGGGAACGCGGGCGCTGTGGGCGTCGACGAGGCGGGTGTCCATCATGGCCAAGGTAGCGACGGTATCGCCCGCGCGGCGGAGTTGTACGGCGATCTCGTGGGCGATGGTGCCGCCCAGGGAGTAGCCGAGCAAGTGGTAGGGGCCGCGCGGCTGAACGGACCGGATCTCCGCAATGTAACGGTCGGCGAGCCGGCCGAGCGTATCGAACCGCGCGTTCGGCTCGGTCAATGCCGGAGACTGCAATCCGTGGACGGGACGTTCGGGATCGAGGTACTGCACCAGACCGCTGAAACCCCAGGCTGTTCCGATGGTCGGGTGGATGCAGAACAGCGGCGGCTCCGTTCCCGCGACGCGTAGCGGGAGCAGGACAGCGAGCGCACCGCCCGGATCCCCTTCGTCGAGGCCGCGCCGCCGGGCCTCGATGCGGCGGACCAGCGATTGCGGTGTCGGGTCGGTGAAAACCCATTGAATCGGCACATCCACTCCGGTCGACTCCGCCAGCCGCGCCACCAGTCGGAGGGCAGTCAAGGAGTTACCGCCCACCGCGAAGAAGATGTCGTCGAGGCCGGTCCGGTCGATATCGAGAATATCGGTGAAGGCATCGCAGACCGTCGTTTCCAGCGGCGTGGTCGGCGGCCGGAATCGGGCCGGCCGACGGTCCGGCGGGGGTAGTGCGCTGTAGTCGAGTTTGCCGGTGGACGTGAGCGGAATCCGGTCCAGGACGAGTATGGCGGTGGGGATCATATGGGTGGGCAGCCGGGACGCGAGGTAGGTGATGATCGCGGCGGTATCGGGAGTGGTGTGCGGTGCGGGAACCACATAGCCGACGAGTCGGCCGGCGCCGTCCGGACCTGGGTGCACAGTGACCGCGGCGTGGGTGATATCGGGATGGTCACCGAGCGCGGCCTCGATCTCCCCGGGTTCGACACGGTTGCCCTGGATTTCGAGCTGGCGGTCGCTACGCCCTTTGAACTGCAGCGTCCGGTCGGCGGTCCAGGCGACCAGATCACCGGTGCGGTACATCCGCGTTCCGGGCCGCCCGTACGGTGCGGAGACGAACCGGGTCGCCGTCATCGCGGGTTGTCTGTGGTAGCCACGCGCGAGGCCCGGCCCGGACAGGTACAGCTCGCCGACCACCCCGGGTGGAACGGGCCGCAGCTGCTGATCGAGTACGACGGCGGTGAATCCGCGGACGGGGCCACCCATGGAGATCGGATCGCCGGTGACCGTGCTCAGCGGGGCGTCGCCGCAGCTGATGACCGTGGTCTCGGTGGCGCCGTAACAGTTGATCACGGTGCGGCCCGGCGCCCATCGGGCCGCCAGATCCGGTGGGAACGGCTCACCGCCGAGGATCACCGTCTCCAGTCCGTCGGGGTTCGTCGCGGCGAGTAGCGCGGGAGTGAGAGCGGCATGGGTGATGCGCTCGGTACGGACCAAACCGGCCAGTCCGTCGCCGGTACCGAACCGTGCGGGGGCCAAGATCAGCGTGGCTCCGGCGACGGCGGCGCTGAGCCATTCGAAAATCGAGACATCGAAGGTCGGTGCGGCGGCGGCCAATACCCGGGAGGCCGGGGTGACTCCGAATCGTTCCAGCGCCACGGCGGCCAGGTTCGCCATCCCGGCGTGGGTCACCAGCACACCTTTGGGGGTCCCGGTGGAGCCGGAGGTGTAGATCAGATACGCCGGGTGCCGCGGTCTCAGCGCGGCTGTTCGTTCGGTATCGGTGACCGCGGACGCGGCCGCCGCCGCGGCTGCCGCGGCGAAGGACGGGCTGTCGAGGGCGAACCAGCGGACGGTGTCGGGCAACTGATCGCGATACGACTCCAGTGTCAGTCCGACCGCGGCCCCGGAATCCGCCAGTACGGTCGCATTGCGGAGGGGCGGATGAGCGGGATCGATCTGCACGAACGCGCCGCCCGCCTTGGCGACCGCCCATACGGCAGTCACCGCATCGACGGAGCGCGGCAGTACCACGGCTACCGGGGATTCGGGCCCGGTTCCCGCGGCGATCAGAACTCGGGCCCACCGGTTGGAGGTTTCGTCGAGTTCGCGGTAGGACAGCCGGACACCGTCGCCGACCACCGCTTCCGCGTCGGGCCGCAGCGCGGATGTCAACATCTTCGGCAATACCGACATCACGGCGCCGCGGCGACCGCGGGCGGGGACCAGCGCGGCTCGCTCGGCCGGCGAGAGCAACTGCACGTGTGAAAGGGGCAGGTCGATATGTTCCGCGAGGGTGCCGAGTACGCGGAGTACCCGGTCGGCTATCGCGTCGATCTCAGGAGATGTGAACAGTTCGGGCAGGTATTTGAAGGTCAGATGCAATCGGAAGTCGCGGTGAACGATCAGTCCGAGCGGATAGTGCGCGGCGTCGCGGCCCTGTACGCCGAGGATACGCATTCCGTCGATATCGGTGAGATCGGACAGCCCGCCCCAGTCGACCGGGTACGACTCGAAGGCCGCCACCGTATCGAACATCGCGCCCGGGCCGGCAACCTGCTGAATTCGGGCGAGCCCCAGGTGGTGATGGTCGAGCAGTGCGGCTTGTTCGGTCTGGATTCGCTGTACCAGCCGGGCGAGGCTTTCGCGGTGGTCCAGCCGGACCCGGACCGGCACCGTGTTGATGAACAGCCCGATCATCGATTCGATACCGGCGATATGCGCGGGACGCCCGGAGACGGTGGCGCCGAACACCACATCCTCGCGGCCGGTCGCGTTGGCGAGCACGATCCCC
Organism: Nocardia jinanensis; assembly: GCF_014645735.1. Classification (GTDB taxonomy): domain Bacteria; phylum Actinomycetota; class Actinomycetes; order Mycobacteriales; family Mycobacteriaceae; genus Nocardia; species Nocardia jinanensis. The sequence continues at coordinate 103,610 of NZ_BMMH01000001.1, forward strand.
CAGGCTGCCTGAACGAGGGTGTTGAGCGTGACCTCCTGCTCGTGGGCCACCGCGACCAGCGCCGCGGTGTGGTCTTCGCTCAGCCGCACCCGGACTTCGCGGGCGGCGGTGGCGTTGCGGCGGCCGCGATCCGCGGGTGCCAGGAGAGACGGCTCGGATACGCCGTCGAATGCTCGGGCCCATGCGGTTTCCGCCGCGTCCCGGTCCTGGGCCTTCAGCCAGGTCAGGTAGTCACGGTAGGGACGTCCCGCGATCGGCAGCGCCGGATCGCTGTCGCAGGCGTAGAGGGTCAGCAGTTCCCGGATCAGCAGTGGCGTGGACCAGCCGTCGATCAGGATGTGGTGCATGCTCAGCAGCAGCCGGTACTGCCGGTCGCCGGTGCCGATCAAGGCCGTCCGGAGCAGCGGCGGCGCGGTCATATCGAAGCGGGTGTGCCGGTCGGCGTCCATGAATTCGTCGAGTGCGGATTCGGGGTCCTCGCGTTCGGCGAGATCGATCCGGGTGAGCGGCACATCGACGAGCTCGGGCACCACCTGGACCGCGTCGCCGGCGCCGTCGCGAACGAACGCGCTCCGCAGGTTCGGGTGCCGCCCGAGGAGCGCCCGCACAGCGCGGCGCAGCCGATCCGCGTCGACGTATCCGCCGAGTTCCAGACACAGTTGCACTGTGTAGGCATCGAGTGCGCCGTCGGCGAGCTGGGCGTGGAACAGTAGCCCCGCCTGCAGCGGCGTGAGCGACCAGATGTCCTCCAGTGCCGGGTACCGGCGCTCGAGCCGGTCGATCGTGTCCTGGTCGAGGTCGACGAGATCGAGGTCGGAGGGCGTCGACCCGCCCGCACCGGGGCGGGATGTATGGGTGGCCAGTGCGGTCACCGCGTCGCACCACAATTGCGCGAGGTCGCCGACCTCGGCCGGGGCGAGCAGACCGGTCGGATGGCCCCAGGTAGTGCCGAGAACCGGCCCGTCCGGAGTGTCGGTGACGAACGCGTCCACGCCGAGGGCGGATTCCGCGGCCGTGCCGGGGTTCTGGATGCCGCCGGCGCCGACGGGCATCCACCCTTCGTCGCGCGACGCCGTGGGAGCTGTATCGAACCGCCCCAGATAGTTGAAGCTCACCTGGGGGCCGGGCAGCGCCCCCAGGACGCGTGCGGTGTCGGCGTCGAGGTAGCGCGACAGCCCGTAGCCGATTCCGTGGTCGGGGATCTGCCGGAGCTGCTCCTTGACCGATTTGATCACCGCGCCCGCGGCGGGTCCGGCGGCGTAGGCGTCGTCGATATCGATATCGGACAGGTCGAGCCGCACCGGGTAGCTGATGGTGAACCACCCGACGGTGCGGGTCAGGTCGGCGCCGGGTAACACTGTGTCGTGGCGGCCGTGGCCTTCCAGGGTGAGCAGCGTTTCGAGCACGGTATCGCCGCGCCGGCGGCGCCACCGGAGCAGCGCCATGGCGAGCCCCGTGATCAGGATGTCGTCCACCGTGCCGTGGAACGCCGCGGGCACGGTGGTGAGTACCTCGCGGGTCACCGTGGTGGGTAGCGCCGCTTCGGTGGTCGCGACGGTGGCCTGTACGTCCACGGCCGGGTCGAGCCGGCGCGCTCCCAGCGGCGGCTCGGCCGCAGCGAGCGTGGACCGCCACCGGTCGAGTCGGCCGAACTCCGCGGTAGCGGTGTGCAGTGCGTGTGCCCAGCGGCGCATCGACGTCCCGACCGGCGCGAGCCGCGGCTCTTGCCCGGTACGCAGCTGTGCCCACGCGGTCGCGAGATCGGGCACGAGGATCCGCCACGATACGCCGTCGACCGTCAGATGATGCGCGACGACCAGCAACCGTCCCGGCTGTCCGGGCCGGTCCAACCAGACCAGCTGCAGCACGATCCCCGCGGCGGGGTCCAGACGTTCGGCCGCCGCGGCTGCCTCGGCGCGGGCGATCGTGGTGAAGGTATCGCTGTCCGGTGCCGCGTCCACCGGCACACGCCGGATCAGTTCGGCGACCGGTGCCGCTTCCGGTTCCACCTCCAGCGCCCAGCCGGACGCGTGCGCGGGATCCGGGCGCAGCCGGGAGCGCAGCATGTCGTGGTGATCGAGCACCGCTGCGACGGTGGCACCGATTCCGGTGCTGTCGATGCCGGCGGGCAGCGTGAGCATCACCCACTGGCAGAAACTGTCGAACTCGCCGCGCTCGAACATCCAGCACATGATCGGGGTCGGCGGTACCTGCCCCACGCCCCCGCCGGGTAGTTCCGGCGGAAGGGGGATCGCCGTACTGTCCTGGCCGGCGATCTCCGCCAGCCCGGCGACAGTTGTGTGGTCGAACATATCGCGCACGGAGAACACCACACCCACCGCTGCGGCCCGGCCGACCAGATCGATCGCCATGATGCTGTCGCCACCCAGGGCGAAGAACGAATCATGTGCCCCCACCTCGTCGAGCCCGAGCACCTCCGCGAACAGCCGCGCCAGCACCGTCTCGATCTCGGTGGCCGGTGGCCGGGATCCGGCGCGGGGCGTGAAGTCCGGTTCGGGTAGGGCGGCGCGGTCGAGTTTGCCGTTCGCCGTCACCGGTAACGCGTCGAGCACCACCACCGTCGCGGGCACCATATGCGGAGCCAGCCGCTGTCCGGCGAAGGCCAGGATCGCGGAGGTGTCGAGTGCGGCCCCGGACCCCAGCACCACATACCCGATCAACCGGTCGCCGGTCGCCGGACTCCGGTGCACGGCCGCCGCCGCGTGTGCCACGCCGGGGCAGGCCAGCAGCACCGATTCGACCTCGCCGAGCTCGATCCGGAACCCACGAACCTTGACCTGGGAATCGGTCCGCCCGACGAAGTCGAGCGTCAGATCTCCCTCCGGTGACCGCAGCCAGCGCACCAGATCCCCGGTCCGGTACATCCGTTGCCCCGGACCCGCGAACGGATCGGCGACGAACCGGGACGCCGTCGCACCCATCCGGTTGCGGTAGCCACGAGCCAAACCCGGTCCCGTCACATACAATTCGCCCACGACCCCGACCGGAACCGGCCGTAATCGCGGGTCGAGGACGACCTCTCCGACCCCGCGGATCGGGCCGCCGATGGTCACGAGCGCACCCGGCACCGCCCGGACACTGGCATTGGTCTGGATCGTGGCTTCGGCCGGACCGTAGGTGTTGCAGAACCTCCGGCCGGGCGCCCACCGCGACACCAATGCCGGCGCGGGCGCCTCGCCGCCGACCACCACGGTCCCGAGGTCCGCCAGCCCGTCCGGGTCGACCGTGGCCAGGGCGGTGGGTGTCAGCGCCGCATGGGTCACATTCTCCCGCAACAGGATCCGCGCCAATTCGGCGCCGCCGTAGACGGTCGGGGGCGCGATGACCAGCTGTGCTCCCGTCGCGAACGCCCAGAGATACTCCAGGATCGCGGCGTCGAAACTCGGCGATGCGGCATGCAGCACCCGGGCGCCCGGGCCGACGCGGAATCGCGACCTCTGGTCGGCCACGAGATTCGCCAGCCCCCGGTGCGGTACCGCGACTCCCTTCGGCGTACCCGTCGATCCGGACGTATAGATCACGTAGGCGATATCGTCGACCCGCGAGGGACGCACCCGCTCGTCGTCGGCGACGGGACGACTATCGGCGTCCCGGAGTTCGTCGAGGGTCAGCCAGTCGATGGCGTCGGGTAACTGCGTGCGCACGGAGCTGGTGGTGAGACCGAGGGTCGCTTGCGCATCGCTGGTGATATGCGTGATGCGTTGGGTGGGATAGGTGGGGTCCACTGGCAGGAAAGCGGCTCCCGACTTGGCCACGGCCCAGGTGGCGAGAATCGATTCGGGTGACCGGGGGAGCCCGATCGCGACGATGTCTTCGGGGCCGACGCCGCGGCGGACGAGGGCGCGGGCCAATCGGTTGGAGCACTCGTCCAGTTCCCGGTAGCTGGTGTGCTGACCGTCGAACACTGTCGCTGTGGCATCGGGATCATGGGCGACCGCCGCGGCCAGCAGGTCGGCGAGGGTGGCAGGCGGGGCCGGGGGTGGGTCGGAGCGGGCGAGCAGATCGGCTTTTTCGGCAGGATCGAGCAAGTCGATCGTTGCGACGACGATCATGGGGTCGGCGGCCACCGATTCGAGAATCCGGATCCACCGCCGGGCGAGAGCGCCGATGGTCGCGGCGTCGAAAAGGTCGGTGACATAGGTGAATGTCGCTGTCATACCGCCGTTGTCGTGGCCGTCGGACAGTGCGAGTCGCAGGTCGCAGCGGGACACGTCACTGGACGGGCCGACCGCCGGCACATCGAGGCCGGGTAGTGCGAGGTTCGCCCGTGCGCGGTGCAGGAATGCCAGCATCACCTGGAACGGGGCGTACTCGGGCGGAGACCGCTGTGGCGCGAATTGCTCCATCAACTGATCGATCGGAACATCGGCATGTGCGAATGCCTGTCGGCCGATCGACCCGATACGGCTCAGCAGGTCGGTGAACCGCTCGTCGAAGTCGATCTCGGTGCGCAGCACCAGAGTGTCGACGGGGGTGCCGACGATATCGTCGAATCCGGCCGCGCCGGACCCGCCGCTCGGTGTGCCGACCGGGATATCACTGCTACCGCCCGTCCGGGCCAGCAGGACCGCCAGTGCGGCGTGGACCACCGTGAACAGCGATGATCCGTGCCGGCGGGCGACTTCCTCCAGCGCCGCGACCAATTCCGCGTCCAGCTCGGAAGTATGCGTATCGCTCCGATGCGACGAAGCCGCCGACCGCGGCCGGTCCATGGGCAGAGATGGCTCGACCGGAAGGTCCGCGAGCGTGGCCCGCCAGAACGCGAGATCCGCACGACGTCTCCGGCTCCGGGCCGCCTCGCGGATACCGTCGGGGTGTACCTGCCCGATACCCGCGCTCGGCGCGGCGGCGGCGAAAGCGCCCAGGAACTCGGTGAATTCGTCTCGGTGCGCGGATAGTTCGGGGCCGGTGTAGAGATCGGGGTTGGCCATGAAGTGCAGTATCGTCCTGGGCGGAACTCCGGTCTGGTACAGGTTGACGAGCAGATCCTCGACCGGCCCCGAGCTGAGAATATGGAATTCCCCGGTCAGCGACCCGAACCGGATCGCCTGAGGGAAGAACATGACATTCACCAACGGTCCCGCGAACCGCCGCTGCCGTCCGTCTCCGGTGGCGGCGCGAATATCGGCGAGACCGCACCGCTGATGTCGCAATGCGCCCACCAGATCGGACTGCACCCGCCGCACCAGCGCCCGGACCGTATCCCCGGTGCCGAAAGCGATCGGAAGGGGCACGACATTGACGAACACTCCGCCGGACCTGCGCAGCACCGCCGTTGTGCGGCCCGATACGGGGATATCGACGAGAACCTCTTCCCGGCCGGTCATTCGGGCCAGATAACATCCGAACGCGGCGATCACCACCGCGGCCGGGCTCGCGTCCAGCGCCCGCGCGGAATCAGCGATCCGCTCGACGGTCTCCGCCGGTAGTTCGGCGACCGCGACCACACTGTCCGCGCACGGCGGCGCGTACCCGGCAGCCAGGCTGGTCTCGTCGTCGTCGATATCGGCGAGCCTGCTCATCCAATATGCCTGGTCGTCGGCGAACCGTTTCGATTCCCGATAGCTGCGGTCGGCGTCGTAGAGAGTGCGCAGGTCCGCCGCCCGGCTCGGCTCCGGCGTCCGGTCCTGCACCGCCGCCGTGTACAGGGCCGCGACGCGATTGGCCATCGTCATCGCCGCGTAACCGTCCAGCGCGACATGGTGAATTCTGCTGTACATCAAATAATGCCGATCCCCGACCTGCAGCAGCCCCGATGCGGCCAACCGATCCCGGGTCATATCCAGCGGTGCCGTGCACTCTCGGCGCATCCATCGCAGGGCCGCGCCCATGGGGTCCGGTTCGTTCCGCAGATCGAGCACCGGCCCCGTCGCCTCCAGCGAGGGATCGAACAGCTGGTGCGGCTCACCGCCGACCTCTACCAGCCGCAGGTACCCCGACTGGACCTCGAGGGCCGCACGAATCAACACCTTACGCAGCAGATCGACATCCAGATACCCGTGGATCTCGATGTACTGCGCTTCGCATATCGGCACGTCGGGGTTGAGTTGTTGCGCTAGCCACAGCCCCCGCTGTCCGGCGGACAACGGCACCGGCTGTGTTGCTGACACGTTCCGTACGGCACTGGATCCCGAAGCGGGATCGGACTGCGGTCGCGGCACGGTCATAAGCCTTGCCTCCAGACCCGGACCAAGTGTTATGTCAAAAATCCATGACGGCATTCTATGCCGACCGGTTCGTTTGCGTGAACCCCCCAAAAACGGAGATCGAGCCGCCGACAGGGACGGATCGCCGCGTACCACCCGACGGCGCCGCTTCGCCGGGCACGCTGGGACAGGCTGCCGCCGATCCGGAACCGACTTCTTCGGACCCGGATCACGCCGCGCGCTCGGTGCACTCTCCCCGCGCACAACAAGATCGCCGCCGGATCCGTCGTACCGATCGCGTACCGGGCTCTACGACCGTACCGCTGCCACCGAAACATGCGCTCCGCGGCTTCGCCGGGCGCCCGTGCCGGCCTCGGCCGTCGATATCGGCGCCTGCGACCTCGGGCCACGCGATCCCGGCCCGGCTCGGCGGATGATGATCGCGGCCGGATCCGGGTACACCTCGCCCAACCGGGCGGGTGACTGCGTTGGTCGTCGCGGCCGGACCGGCGCTGCTGCCGGTTCGCCCGGCGAATCGAATGGCGAACTCCGGCAGATCGCTGTCGGAGCCGGACGAATTCGGCGCCGGCGTACTCGGATCGGCCGTGCGGTCCCGCTCCGACACGCTGCGACCCGCACCCCCGGACATCGGATCCACGAGTGTGACAGGATCATTCGGTTCGTCGACGGTATGCACACGAAGGGCTCGGAGTGGATCTACGTTTCGCAGCCGACAGATTCCACCGGATCCGGCGGGCCGTCCTGGCGCTCACGGTGGGTATCGGTATCGTCGCGGCCCCGGCGCCGGCGGCAACAGCGGAAAGCCCTGACCCCTATATCGATCGCTCGGCCGAATCCGCGGACACCCCGTCGCTGCAATGGTCCGACTGTAGCGACGGGTTCCAGTGCGCATCGGCGAAGGTGCCGCTCGACTACAACCAGCCGCAGGGCGACCGGATCGACCTGGCGGTGATCAAATTGCCCGCGACCGACCCGGGTCGGCGCATCGGCACCTTGTTCGTGAACTTCGGTGGCCCCGGCGCTTCCGGCGTCGACAGGCTCCGGGAGCGAGCGCGGTGGCCGTGGCTGTTCTCCGAGGAACTGCGGTCGCGATTCGATGTGGTCTCATGGGATACCCGGGCGGTGGCGCGCAGCGCCGCGGTGCGATGTTTTTCCACCGAGGAGGAACAATCGGCATTCCTCGCCTCCATGCCCCCGATGCCCGCCACCCCGGGCGACGAGGCGCCGTTCTACGACTGGTCCGCGCAATTCGCCGACCGCTGCGCGCAGCAGGCCGGGCCGATCCTGAACCACGCGTCGACCGCCGACACCGCGCGCGATCTCGACCTGTTGCGCCGCGCCGTCGGCGACCCGGAACTCACATATCACGGCATTTCCTACGGCACCCAGGTCGGCGCAGTTTACGCCAATATGTTTCCCGGCCGGGTGCGGGCCATGGTGTTCGACGGATCGCTGGACTTCGAGGGCAACGTCAACGGCCATGGGGCACAGGGCACCACGCTTCCGCTGGACACCCGGCAGAATGTGGCCGACGGCATCGCGGCCGCCTTCCACGCTTTCCTACGGCAGTGTTCGGAAGCCGGTCCGAAATGCGCTTTCTCCTCGGGTGATCCCGAGCTGAAGTGGACAGCGCTCGTGGAGCGTGCCCGGCTGGCCCCGATCGGCGTGGACGGCCGGGTCTGGACGTATTCCGATATCGTCAACGCGGCAGCCGGTCTTTCGCAGCCGTCCGCCTTCCCGGACCTCGCTGTGCTACTGCAGAAGTTGTTCGACGCCGGTACCGCCCTCCCCGGATTGCAGCCGGTCAGCGCGTCCTATGTGGGCAACCGCACCGAGGCCTATCACGCGATCCAATGCAGCGACAGCACTGTCCCGACCGATACCGGCATCTACAGCCGGGCGGCGGTATCGGAAGATCAGCGGGTGCCGTATTTCGGGCGGATCGCGGTTTTCAGCAGTATCACCTGCGCGTTCTGGCACGGTCACGACGCCGGCCGGTACATCGGCCCGTGGAACCGGAGCACCGCCGCGCCGATCCTGGTGCTCAACACCAGATTCGATCCGGCCACCCCATTGCCCGGCGCCTACGCCGGCGCCGCACAGCTGGCCGACGCACGAGTAGTGGTGACCGAGGGGGTCGGCCACAGCAGCATGTATGTACCGAGCACCTGCACCGAGCAGGTCAAACGCGAGTATCTGTTCACCGCCCTGCTGCCCCCCGAGAACACCGGCTGTGCCACCGACGGCTCCCCCTTCGGTCCACCGGCCTGACGCGCTCCCCCGTGCCCGCGCCTACCGGCGGGCCGCGCTGTTCACGCGGGTCAGGACCCCGTGCAGTTCCTCGAGGTCGTCCAGCCCGAGGCCGAGCCGTTCGACCACCGCGGGTGGGATCTTCTCCGCCTCGGCGCGCAGCGCCCGCCCGGTGCTCGTGAGGTCGACGACCAGGTTGCGCTCGTCACGCGGATCGCGGGCGCGGGTGATGTAGTCCAGCCCCTCGAGCCGTTTGAGCAGCGGAGACAGCGTCGGCGAATCGAGCTGGAGCAGCTCGCCGATCTCCTTCACCGATAGCGGTGCGTCTCCCCACAGCGCCAGCATCACCAGATATTGCGGATGAGTGAGCTTCATCGGCTCCAGTAGGGGCCGATATACCGCCAGCACGGCGCGGTTCGCCAGCGCCAGCGCGAAGCACACCTGCCGCTCCAGCCGCAGGGGGTCCTCGATCGCGCTGCTCATGTGCACCTCCACGCAGATTTTCGTTCGGATGATACGGAAACGTTCCGGGACCGGCCTACCACCCTTTTATATCGTTCGCTATTAGTTAGTGTACGATCTAATATAGTGCAATCGGAAATGGGTGAGCCGTCCCACCGCCCACCCGGAGTCGAGGGAGCAGGCAGATGCCCGCACGAACGAAACCGACCCCCTTGCAGCGGATCCGCTACATCTGTGGCGCGACCCTGCCGGACGCGCTGACAGGTTGGGTGGTCGACGACCTCACCGGCCCCGGGGCCACCCGGCGCTACCTATTGCGCTTCCTGCTACCTGTCGCCCCGCCGCTGTGCCTGTTCCTGCTACTCCCCGGACCGTTGTGGATGCACGCGGCCATGATGGGACTGCTCTACATACCGATCGTCTACTTCGCGATCGCTCTGGTGTACGTCTACCGCCGCCATCGCCTCGTCCAGCACGGTCTCGATCCCGACCTCGCGGATACGGCACAGCGGCAGCGGCGCGCCGACGATCGCCTGACCTACGAACGCCGCTACGGCAGGCCGCTCGGGCCTACACCGGAATCCCCGGCTGCGACGCGGCGGCTCACTCTGCCGTAGTGGACGCCGACGCCGGCCCCCGGCGCGCCGCCCTCGTCGCGCGCCACATCCGGAAGAGGTAGACCGGCGTCGGCGGCACCCAGCCGAGCTGCTGGGCCAGGCCGAGATCGTCCCGGTTCGCCCAGTGCTCGATCACCGCGCCCTCGGCGATCCGGAACCAGTGCGTCTGCGTGACGGCGAACGATCCGCCCGTGGCCGGAAACGCCTGTTCCGGTATGCCGTTCGCGTCGTACACCACGAAAGTACCGGTCTGGCGGCCGGACATGGTGGTATGCACGGCAGCGGAATCCTGTGACGTGACCGTCTCGTGGATCTCCCAGCGCAGGTCGGAATAGGTAGTCCGCAACCACAGCGCGGTGGCGTAGAACCCCGCCGGACCGGGTTCGCGACAGGCGGGAGGTTCCGCGGCGCACTCCCGGTTGTACGCCTCGGGATGGAACACGGCCTCGAAGTCCGGTAGCGAACCGTCGGCCATGATCAGAACGGCGCGAGCGGCCGATTGCGCGAGATCCGACGGGTCGTGAACCATGACAACTCCCACATGGACGGGACGACTCTCAGGTGATCGGAAATGCTACCCGGGTACCCGCGGCACAGGAAGGCCCCGCGACCTCCACCACCCGTACCCGCGGAGACATCGATCGTCGCGCGCCCAGGCGCACAACAGTTCTCGAGTGGACTTCTGCGAACTCACCTACTCGGCTATGCCTTCCAGCCGGTAGCAGGCGGCCCGGCGGGCGCGGCGTTCCTCGCGCACGACCCTGACTCGGGGCACCGGGATCGTATGGCCCTCGGCAATCAGATCCGCTCATCGCGAGGCTGTTCGCCCGACTCCCGGCGAGTGCGTCTGCGAGAATTCAGCAGTCCCTCGATTCCGAGCAGGAACGTCTCGCAGACGGGGGCCGGGTCGGTCAGGCAGCCCGCCGCCATCGCGCCGTCGCGCAGCATCACGAAGTGCCGGGCGGCAGGTCCCGGATCGATTCCGCCGACAGCGGCGAGGATTTCGGTGATCGTGGCCAGGAACCACTGCCGGTGCGCGAGAACGGTTTTGTGGACCGGATGGTCGGGATCGGGGTATTCGGCTGCCGCGTTGAGGAACGCGCATCCGCGAAACCCGGGCGCCCGGATACTGTCGGCGATGGCCCGCCCGACGGCTCGAACAGCGTCGAGGGCAGACGAGTTCTCGCGGCGCGCGGCGTCGACCTGCGCGCGAACCATCTCGTCCGCCTGCGTCAGGTAGGCGACAACAAGGTCGTCCTTGCCGGGAAAATGCCGGTACAGGGTCGCCCGTGTCACTTGGGCGGTGGCAATGATGCGCTCGACACCGACTGCATGGAGCCCTTCGGAGTAGAACAGTCCACTCGCCGTGTCGAGCAGTCGCGCGCGCGCTTCCGACATCCGACTTCTTCCAATCTCCCGGGCTCCTGCTTCGAGATTAGCAGAAAGAACGATCGGTCTTGACAAGGCGGGCGTCAGCGCATCACACTCTGGTATACCGATCGTTCTTTCTCCCTGAATAGTCGCAACCGACCTCCTCGACCATCGAAAGAGAGTCTGATGTCCAGTTCAATCGAGACCAGCGTGGCCGGCACTGTCGCCGATACCACCAGCAGCACCGAGGGGCTGCGGAACCTGTACTACGCCCGCTTCGGATTCGCCATCGTCTGGGCAGCTCTGCTGATCCTCACCGCCGCGACACTCACCCCGGTCAGCATTGCGCTGTTGGTGATCTATCCCCTGTTCGATGTCACCGCGGCCGTGATCGACTTCCGCACCTCGGGCACCGCACGCCCGAAGGCGCCGCTGTACATCAATATGGCGGCGAGCCTGCTCACCGCCCTCGGACTGGCCGTGGCCGTCACCTCCGGCATTCCCGACGTCCTGCGGGTGTGGGGCGTCTGGGCGATTACCGCGGGCATCGTGCAGTTGATCGTCGCGATCTTGCGCTACCGGCTCGGTGGCCAATGGGCGATGATTCTCAGCGGCGCGATCTCCACCCTCGCCGGCGCAAGCTTCATCGCGGGCGCCGGTGCACCGAACCCGGCGCTCGTCCCCCTCGCCGGATACGCGACGCTGGGCGGCATCTTCTTCCTGATCTCGGCGATCCGCCTGCATCTCCGTACGGCCGAAACGCGGTGAGATGACCAGCAGTTTCGCACCGGAGAATCCACCACCGAAGGAGACCACCATCATGTCCGATTCCCTCTACACCGCCATCGCCACCTCGACCGGGGACGGCCGCGCCGGAGGACGCACAACCAGCGATGACGGCCTGATCGACCTCACCCTCGCCATCCCGGGTGAAATGGGCGGGCCGGGCGGGGCGACGAATCCCGAGCAGCTCTTCGCCGCCGGCTGGGCCGCCTGCTTCCACTCGGCCCTGAAGGCCGTCGCCGCCGGGCAGAAGATCACCTTCACCGATTCGGCCGTCGTCGCCGAGGTCAGCGTGCACCCGACCGAGCAGGGCGGTTTCAGCCTCGGCGCCGCACTACATGTGGAATTCCGCGGCATCGATCAGGACAGCGCCGACTCGCTCGTCGCGGCCGCACACGCGGTGTGCCCCTACTCCAATGCCACTCGCGGCAACATCCCCGTCACCGTCGACACCACGGTCGCCTGAACCGAATCGGCCCCGAAGGTGCCGCAGGCACCGCGGCCCCAGCAGAGGATGTAATTCTGTGCTCGCTCCTACTACGAAACTCACCAGCGGTGAACCGGGCCTGTCGTCGTGTCACCGTGTTACGAAGACCGCGTCGATGCCGTCGTCCGGAAACCCCTCCAGCCCAAGGGCAGTTCGACGCGACCGGCCCATATATCGGCGACCAGGTGGGCATAGCCTTCGCACGCCTGGCCGAGATGGAATTACGCCGTGCGACGAAGGCGCAGATCCATGGAGTAGCGAACGGCCCACCGAGCATCGACGTACCGCGTCGCGACCTGGTCGATGACCTGACCGAGCGAATGGCCCCGGACTCCGAGGGCGCTGCCGGGGCGGCTCCGGCCGCCGGCACTCATGCCGCACTACCCGACCCACGGATGCGACCGGTGCCGGCGACCTCACGTTGCGCGAGCTGGCGCAGCCGGTAGGTCACCAGCTCGTCGACCCGCTCGGTCTCGGCAACATTGGCGGCTTCGTCGCTCACATAGGCCGTGCCCGCCAGTAGCGCGAGAAGCAGACCGGTGGTCCAGGCCACCCACCCCGCGCCATCCGCGGCAAACCCACCCACCCAGGGCGAGATGAAGAGCATGAGCCCGATTACCGACAGGGCCCAGTGATCCTTCGTGGGATTTCGTGCGAGTAGCGACCACATCGCATATATGGCGGTCAGCGCGCCCAATCCGAGCGTGAGACTGGCGCCGGCCGAAGACGTGTCGGCCCACGCCGGGGTCGCCGCGGTCACCAGCCCCAGGGTCATTGCCCCCCATCCGACGAGCCAGTTCTTGTCCATGGTCCTCATGGCATACCTCCTTATCGCTACGCTACACGTATCGTAGCGCAGATGGTTGGCATGATGGACCGGGTTGTGAGGCACCGGACACAGAGGCAGGAGACCCGATGACCGAGGCACCGGCACCCCGGGACGAACGGATCACCGCCGCGACATTGGAGTTGCTTCGCGCCAAAGGGCCGAAGGCGGTGACCGTCGAGGCCGTCGCCGCCCTGTCCGGGGTGGCGAAGACTACGATCTACCGCCGATACAGCAATCGCGGTGACATGCTCACTTCCTCGTTGCGTTCGATCGCCGAGCCGGAGCCACTCCCGGATACCGCCGGCTTGCCGACAGTGCTGCGATGGGTTGTCGAACAATCCCTGCATGTCGTCGACGCGAGTATCGGAGCGGGCGGAGTGGCCGCGCTGCTCACCGACGACGATCCGGAATTCACCACACTGATCCGCTCGCTGCTCGTCCAGCATCGCCGCCGGCTGGCCGAAGCGCTGAGCGGGGCACTCGCGGCGAAGACACCGCGATCGGACCTCGATATCGAAACTTTCCTCGACATGATCGTCGGCGCCTACCTCGCGGAAACCGCCCGCAGCGGCAGCGTCCGAGACGACTGGAGCGAGCGGGTGCTGTCTGTCGTCGATGCCGTCACCACTACCGAGGCAGATCCCGGCACCGGCTGACGATCCGACCGGCCCGGCCGGAAGGGCACGACGACGACGGCCGGACTCCGTGTTCATCCGGCTCCGGCGTGGCGTGAACCCGAATACGCCACACGGCCGGAGGAACACCGGACGATTCGCGCGAATCAGGCGATTTCGCCGGGCGACCCCAGAATTCCGGTTGCGCAGCACCGAGACGTTCCGGATGGTTACCTGATGCGACCACGAACCCCAGAACAGACAATGCCCGATTCCCTACCACCGGAGGAACGCCCGGATCTGATCGGCTGGCGCCGCCGGCACGCCCAGCGCTCGTCGAACGCCGCCCGGCCGATCCCGTCGGGTAAGCAGTATCGGCGGAGACCGAAGCACCAGGATCCGGGCGCTCACCACTGACGAGACGAGGTGCCCGGACCACCGATCGGCTGATCCGCGAAACATCCGGCCCGGCAGCCGCGATACCCGACCGACGGGCCTTTCTCATTCCCCAGCCCCGGAGCGGCCATGAGCGATACCAGCGAGCGCGACACCGACGTCATGTGGATGCGCGACGACCTGCGACATGCCTGCCGCCTGCTCGGCCTCGACGACCGGCACGGCGCCTGGATCGCCTGCGAATTCGCACCCTGGGCGGTCGGCTACCTCGCCTGCCGGGTGAACCGCGCTCTTCGGCTCCAGGAGATCGAGGCGGCCTGAGGAGCGACACCGGAAGCGTAAATACTCGCACAGTCGCAGCCGTTCTCTATATCGCGCTCCGCATCGACAACTGATATCCGCTGCGCACGCCCGACTATCTTGCCTGCTGGTCCGCGGCCGCCGCGCTGGTCCTCCGCGCCGATCGCGTCGATGGCCGCGCATCGTGACCGGCGCACAGCGCACCCGACCCCACCGGCGAGCCGACGACGGCGGCACAGCGTTCGGTATGCGACGCGCTGGTGGGCGGGTTCGATCGCTATCTCGCACTGGTGGACACCGATGCGCGCGGACTGGTGCGCGGTGACTACCGGCTGGACAACATGCTGTTCGGCGCCGCGGCCGCGGAACGGCCACTGACCGTGATGGATTGGCAGGGTGTCATGCGTGGGCCGGCATCGACCGTTCTCGCGTATTTCCTCGGGGCGCACTTGCCGCTCGAGGACCGCCGGGACGGCTACGACGAGCTGCTACGGGTCTATCACCATGCTCTGGAGGCGGATTCGGCGGTCACACCGGCGCAGGCGCGGGAATCGGAGCGCCGGCAGAGTTTCATGGGGGTGGTGATATCGATCGCGGCTTCGGTGGTCGTGGAACGCACCGCCCGGGGCGACGAACTGTTCGCCACCCTGCCGGCCCGGCACTGCGCCCATGTCCTCGATACCGGCGCACTGGAATTGCTCGGGTAACGGGACTGCCCGGCACAGGTACGAGGCGGGGTCGGACGGGCGGCAAGTATCGGACGTGCGCCGAACAGCAGTGCGCCGGGCCGCCGCGCGGGAGTTCCTCGCGGCGCGGCTGCCGCTCGTAGGGGTCTGCTGGACGCGCCGGGGCCGGTCGATGACATGGCGGAACAGCGGTTCAGCGGTCCTCGCGACACGCCCCGAGTTGCCGATTCCGGTTCCATCGGCTGTTATCTGAAAATGTGAGCGGAAACGGCATCGTTTCGAAAATCGGATTCCCGGGCGCACTGGACCGCCGGACCGTATTGCGGGCCGGGGCGGTGACCGCGGCCGCGGCTGCCCTACCGGTGACCGCCGCGGCCGCAGCGGGCCCGGTGTTCGCGCACGGCGTCGCCTCCGGCGATCCGCTGCCCGACGGTGTGATCCTCTGGACCCGGGTCACGGTGGGACCGGAGGCCGTCCCCGGTTCGGGAGCCGGCGATCCGGCCGCCGTGCATTGGGAGATCGCCGAGGACTCCGGGTTCACCGGCGTGGTCGCCGCCGGGTCCCTGACAGCCGACGCGGAATCGGACCATACGGTGAAGGTGGACGTGCGCGGCCTGGATCCGGCGCACGACTACTACTACCGGTTCCGGGCGCTCGGTGCGACCTCCGCTATCGGCCGGACCCGGACCGCCCCGGCGGATTCGTCCTCCCCTGCCCGGCTGCGTTTCGGTGTGGTCTCCTGTTCGAACTGGGAGGCGGGCTATTTCGCCGCCTACCGTCATCTCGCCGCCCGCGACGACCTCGATGCGGTAGTCCATCTGGGCGATTACCTCTACGAGTACGGGGCAGAATCCGCCGGCGGCCGCGGCGGCGCGGTCCGGCGGCACGAACCGGCGCACGAGATCGTCGTGCTCGCCGACTACCGGATCCGGCACGGACAGTACAAAACCGACCCCGACCTCATGGCCTTGCACGCTCGGGTGCCGTTCGTCTGTACCTGGGACGATCACGAATCCGCGAACAACGCCTGGTCCGGCGGTGCGGAGAATCACGACCCCGCGACCGAGGGCAGCTGGGCGGACCGGCGGGCCGCGTCGATGCGCGCGTATTCGGAATGGATGCCGGTGCGGATCCAGTTCGCCGCCGGGGAGACGCGGATCTACCGGCGGCTGCGATTCGGCACCCTGGCCGAACTGTCCATGCTGGATCTACGCAGTTACCGGGACCGGCAGCCCGAACTCGGCACCCGGGACGGGGACGACCCCGCGCGCACGATGACCGGTACGCGCCAGATGGAGTGGCTCACCGCGGGCTTGGTATCGGGTTCCGCGCGTTGGCAGGTGGTCGGCAACTCGGTCATGATCGCGCCACTGGCGTTCCCACCGCTGGACCCGGACACCGCCGCCGCGGTCACCGCCGTCTTCGGAATCCCGCGGGAGGGTTTCGCACCCAACACCGACCAGTGGGACGGCTACCCCGCCGACCGGCGGCGGCTACTCCAGGCGCTCACCGACCGCGGGGTCAGCGATATCGTCTTCCTCACCGGAGATATCCACAGCTCCTGGGCCGCCGACGTCCCGCTGGAGGCCGCCCGTTATCCGACCGGCCCCACCGCGGGAGCCGAGTTCGTGGTCCCGTCGGTGACCTCGGCCGGAATCGGGGATCTGCTGCCCACCCCACCGCGTACGGGTTCGGTCGCACTGGAGGATTCGGTCCGCGCACTCAACCCGCATATCCGCTACACCGAAATCGATTCGCACGGTTACGGCGTGGTCGAGATCGTGCCCGACCTGGTGCGAATGGACTGGTACTACGTCGCCGATATCACCGATGCCGGCACCGCGGTCCGGCTCGCCGCCGCATGGGAGCTGCCGCACGGCGGCCGTATCCGTCCCGCGGGGTGACGCGCTACACGCGGGGTGACGCGCTCGCCTTGTGCGGTCGATAGGCGCGGTCACCGATAGTGCCATGAGCCCCACAGGTCGATCGAGGCATATCGCCGCCCACAGTCCCTCCGGCCGAACCGGCCTCCGTGGTCGGGCCCACCCCGGTTCCGGAGCGCCGACGCGCAACGACCGAACGGCCCGCGCCCGAGACACCCGAGACCACCGACCACCACAAAGCCGCCATCCCCACGCTGATCAAGGCGCACGCTCGCATGCACCTTTCGTCTACTCCGGATGGTCAGCATCCGTGGGCGGGGCCCGCCCCGGTTCTGGAGCGACGTAGCGAAGGAGCGCAGCGACTGAGCGAAGGAGTGAAGAACCGGGGTTAATAGGGCCCCGCCCCCGCGGCGCCGAAGGCGCCGCAAATAAACACAGTTCGGATCACGGTCGAATTAATCATTCCCCTGCGGCTGTGACATTGTTTCAATGCCGCTATGCACCAGTCTCGTTCCCTTGCCGCGCGTTTCCGTTTCAGGTCGGTCGCGATGCTGCTCGCTGTCGCCGCTGCCGGAATGGCGCTGACCGGGTGCAACAGCAGCGACCAACCCGGTGTCGCGGCTCTGGATACGCCGCTACCCACCGAGGTTCCGCCCGGCACCACCCTGGTGGTCGCCGATCAGCAGGAGCGGTTCCAGACGGCGCTGCGTGCCTCCGGCGAGCTCGAGAAATTGCCGTTCAAAGTGGAGTTCGCGAATTTCATCGGCGGTCCGGAGATTCTGGAGGCGTTCCGGGCCGGGGCGGCCGATGTGGCTCCGGTGGGTGATGTGCCGCCGATCCATGCGCTGGCCGCCGGTCAGGATGTGCCTATCATCGCCGCGTATCAGACAGATCCGGCGGGTATCAAACTCGCTGTCGCTCCGGGTGTGACGGCGACCCGGTTGACGGATCTGAAGGGTAAGAAGATCGCCTACGCCGAGGGCACCGCCCAGCAGGCCGCGATTCTGCGCGCATTGGACAAGGCCGGTCTGAGCACTTCCGATGTCGAGCTCGTGAACTTGAAGCTGGCCGATTTCAACGACGCGGTCCGGACCGGGCAGGTCGATATCGCACCGTTGAACGAGCCCCGGCTGACCCGGTTCCTGCGTACTCCGGGTGCCACGGTGATCGCCGATTCGGAAACCACGGGCATCTACTTCGGCCTGGGCTATCTGTATGCCCGGCGGGAGGCCACCCAGGATCCGGCGAAATCCGCGGCGCTGCGCGCACTGGTGGGGGCGTTCGTCCGATCGTTCCACTGGACCAACACTCATCGTGACGAGTGGGCCCGGATCTACTACATCGAGAATCAGAAGCTCAGCGCCGAGGACGCGGGACGGATCGTCGACTCTCTCGGGGAGTTCACGTTTCCCCATCTGGATCAGAAATTGATCGACGCGCAGCAGGCGACCATCGATGTCATCGCCGCGGCCGGTCAGTTGCCGCGCAAGGTCGAGGCCGCGGACGGTTTCGATACGCGGTTCGACCAGGCGATCACCGAGACCGTCCCCGCGGTGGGCGCACGATTCGAACAGGAGGCACGGTAGTGGCTACCTTGGGTATCTCCGCGGGCGCGCGGGCCGGTTCCGCCCCGCTCGCGGCACCGGCCCGGGCTGCCCGGGCCCGCCGCCGGGTCCGGCTCGGGCCCGGCCGGCCGATCCCCTTCGGCTTCGCGCTGGGGCCCGTATTACTGCTGGCCGCCTGGGTGATCGGTTCGCTGTCGGGCGTGCTCGACGCCGAAACCCTCCCGGCGCCGTGGGATGTGGCCCGGACCGCGGGCGATCTGATCGCTGAGGGCACCCTTCAATCCAATCTGCTGACCTCGCTGCAGCGGGCCGCGATCGGTCTCGTGCTCGGTGTCTCGATCGGCGTGGTACTCGCCCTGGTTTCCGGTCTGAGCCGGGTCGGTGAGGCACTCGTCGACGGCCCGGTGCAGATCAAGCGTTCCATTCCGACCCTCGCGTTGATCCCGTTGTTCATCGTGTGGTTCGGGATCGGCGAGGAGATGAAACTCATCGTCATCACCGCCAGTGTGCTGGTGCCGGTGTACATCAATACGCATGCCTCGCTGCGCGGCGTCGATGCCCGGTATGTGGAGTTGGCGCAAACGGTCGGGTTGTCCCGCTGGGGTTTCATCCGCCGGGTGGCGCTGCCCGGTTCGCTGCCGGGTTTCTTCACCGGACTGCGGCTGGCGGTCACCATCTCCTGGCTGGCCCTGGTGGTGGTGGAACAGGTGAACGCCACCAGCGGTATCGGTTATCTGATGACCCAGGCACGCACCTACGGACAGATCGACGTGATCGTGGTCGGGCTGGTGATCTATGGACTGCTGGGCCTATTCGGTGATCTCGCCGTCCGTGCGCTGGAGAGGAGGGCCCTGGCATGGCGACAGACACTGTCGGACTGACCGTGAAGGTTCGCGACCTGCGGCGCGGTTTCGGCGACCGGATCGTGCTGCACGGTGTAGATCTCGATATCGCGCGGGGCGAGTTCGTGGCACTGCTGGGCCGCAGCGGCTCGGGTAAGAGCACCCTGCTGCGCGCCCTCGGCGAACTGGATCACGGTGTCGCCGGTGACGGTGAGCTGACCGTCCCGCAGGAGCGCTCGGTGGTGTTCCAGGATTCCCGGCTGCTGCCGTGGATCAAGGTGCTCGAGAATGTCACGCTCGGCCTGACCGGTCCGGGGGCCGCGCAACGCGGCCGCGACGCGCTGGCCGAGGTCGGTCTGGCCGGCCGGGAGAAGGCCTGGCCCCGGGAGCTGTCCGGCGGCGAACAGCAGCGGGTGGCGCTGGCCCGGTCACTGGTACGCGAGCCGGCGCTGCTGCTCGCCGACGAACCGTTCGGCGCGCTGGACGCGCTGACCCGGATCCGCATGCACGGATTGCTGCAGGACCTGTGCGCGCGGCACCGCCCGGCGGTGCTGCTGGTCACCCACGATGTCGACGAGGCGGTCCTGCTCGCCGATCGGGTGCTGGTCCTGGACGAGGGCCGTATCGCGGTCGATCTGTCCATCGAGCAGGCCCGGCCGCGCCGGCACGGCGATCCCGCCGTCGCCCACTACCGCGAACAACTCCTGACCGCGCTCGGTGTCTCCACCGACCCCATTCCGTACGAGGACGATTCACGATGACCGAACCACGCCGGCTGAGTCTCAACGCGTTCATCTACCCGGCCGGGCATCACGAGGCGGCCTGGCGTCATCCGGCCAGCCGCCCGGACCGGATCTACGATGTCGGCTACTACCAGGAGATCGCCCGGACCGCCGAGGCCGCCACCTTCGACGCGGTGTTCTTCGCCGACGGACCGGCGCTGCGGACCAATGTCGCCTACAACGCGGCGCCCGGCCTCGAACCGATCACGCTGCTCACCGCGATCGCCGCGGCGACCACGCATCTGGGTCTGATCGCCACCGCGTCGACAACCTACTACGAGCCCTACAATTTGGCCCGGCTGTTCTCCTCCCTGGACCATATCTCCGGCGGCCGGGCCGGTTGGAACATCGTCACCACCGGCACCGATCTGGCCGCCGCCAACTTCGGACTCGACCGGCACCCCGACCACACCGAGCGCTACGCCCGGGCCCGCGAATTCGTGGACGCGGTCACGGCACTGTGGGACAGCTGGGAGGACGACGCCATCCTGCTGGACCGTGCCGGGGGCCGGTACGCGGATCCGGACAAGATCCATCCCATCGATTTCGCGGGCGAGTACCTGCGGGTGCGCGGACCTTTCAATTCGGCGCGCACCCCACAGGGGTATCCGGTGCTGGTGCAGGCGGGGGCGTCCAACGACGGTCGCGCCTTCGCCGGCCGGTACGCAGAGGCGATCTTCACCGCGCATCAGCGGCTCGGCGACGCCCAGGCTTTCTACAGCGATATCAAGCGGCGGGCGGTGGAGTTCGGACGCGAGCCCGAGCATGTGAAGATCCTGCCCGGGATCAGTCCGTTCATCGCGGGCACCGAGAGCGAAGCGAAACAGCTGGAACGCGAGTTCAACGAGCTCACTGTGCCCGAGTACGGCATCAAACAGCTGGAATCCCTCGCGCACGAATCGCTGCGGCATCTCGAGCTCGACGAACCGGTGCCGGTCGAACTGTTCGCCGACGCCGGTGATGTCACCGACAACTCGGCCAGCCGACGTCAGGTCGTGGCCGGGATCGTCGAGCGGGAGCGGCCGACCCTGCGCGGTCTGCTGCACCGGCTGGCCGGGGCGCGCGGGCACCGGGTGTTCGCGGGTACGCCGGAGCAGGTGGCAGACACCTTCGAGGAATGGTTCCGGTCCGGTGCGGCCGACGGTTTCAATGTGATGCCGCCCTACTATCCCGGTGGCCTGGAAGTCTTCGCCGAGACCGTGGTGCCCATCCTGCGGCAGCGCGGCCTGTTCCGCACCGAGTACACCGGCACCACACTGCGCGACCATTTCGGGCTACCCAAACCCGCGAGCCGTTTCGCACCACAGCCGGTGGCCGGGTAGCGGCTGCTACCGCGAACCGCCGCGATCGGACAGGGCGGTCACCAGATCGGCTGCGGCAGCGGCGAGTTCGATGCGGGCGACGTGTGGCAGGGTCGCGGCCAGTCTTCCGGCGATGGCCGCGTGGATCTCCTCGCCGATCGCCACGCCCGCGGCGGTCGGCGCCACCCGGCTGACCCGGCGATCGGCCGGATCCGGCTGCCGCGCTAGGTAACCGCGGCGCTCCAGCCGGTCCACCATGCCGGTGATGTTGGTCTTGTCGCAGCCGAGCGCCGCGGCGAGTTCGCCGAAGGTCGGGCGCTGGTTCTGTACCAGGCAGAGCAGGGCGATCTGCTGGGCGGTGAGACCGAATTCCCGGGCTATCGCACCGTAGAACGCGTTCACCTCACGGTAGAGCCCGCCGAGAGCGGCAACCAGGTCGTGATCGTTCACTGCCACAACGAGCAGTTTAGTTGATCGACAGTTGATGGGGCATGGTAGTTAGTCGACGCTATCGACTAACTACCATATCATCTACTTCTGGAGGTGCGCTCTCGTGTCCGAGGCCGCGGCGCGCTGGATCACCGGCACGACGCTACCTGCCTCGCGGGGCGCCTTCCGGTCGCCGGCGTGCGCGGATACCGTCCGGGCTATGCGGCGCGAACCCGAGACAGGCCCCACTCCTCGGCGAGAAGACGATGTGAGGTGAGACGGTCCTCGTGCCGATAAGTGACGCTGGTGACGACCAATTCGTCGGCACCGGTCAGATCACGCAGTGCGGACAGGCGCGCGGCGACCGAGGCGGGGGTTCCGACGAACTGGGTGTTCACCCGGTCGTCGACGAGCCGCTGCTGATAATCGGTCAGCGGCGGCGCGGTATCCGGATCGAGGTATTCCGCGGCCCCCGCGCCACTGCGGATACTGGAAACCCAATGCCCGTAGGTGGAGGCCAGGTGCCGGGCCCGCGAATCGTCCGCGGCCACTACCACATCGGCCGAGACCACCAGATACGGCTCCGGATAGCGCCCCGAGGGCCGGAACGCCTTCCGGTAGGCCTCGACGGTTTCCACCACGGTCCCCGGTGAGACGTGGTAATTCGCCACGAACGGCAGCCCCAGCGACCCGGCGAGCTGAGCGCTCTCACCACCGCTACTACCGAACAACCACAGTTCGACGCCGGCGCCCTCCCCCGGAACAGCATGCAGGGCGATACCGCCGGGGGTGGTGAACGTACCGGCGAGCAGGGCGCGGATCTCGGCGACCTGCCGGGCGTATTCGAGCGGTTCGGCGCCCGGCAGTCGCAGCGCCTCCAGCGAAGCCACCAGCCGGGTCGTATCGCGGATCTGCGTCGGCGCGAACGGCGGCGGCACGACCACCCCGTCGTGTACCACGGTCGGGCGGGGTGGAGCTGGTGCCGGCGGCGCCCCCGGCGAGCGGAGCTGCTCGATCCGGTGCGCCGAACGACCCAATCCCAGATCGAGCCGGCCGGGGTAGAGAGCATCGATGGTGCCGAACGATTCGACCACCGAGGCCGAGGTCCGGTACCCGGCCTGCACCGCGGCCGAACCGACCCGGATGGTCTCGGTGGCACCGGCGATAAGAGCGATCAGTTCGGTCGGCGCCGAGGAGGCGACCGCGACGAAATGATGTTCGGCCACCCAGAACCGCCGGTACCCCCACGCCTCGGCGCGCCTGGCGAGGTCGACTGTATTGCGGATCGCCTGCCGCGCAGTCGATCCGGTGCTTATCGGCGAGAGGTCCAGCACGGACAAGGGAACTGTCATGAGGCACGCACTTTCTCGTCGGCTCGATGGGGATGGCGCAGACCCAGGTGTTCGCGCAGAGTCGCGCCGGTGTACTCGGTACGGAAATTGCCCCGGTCCTGGAGTTCCGGAACCACCTTGTCGACGAATTCGTCCAGTCCGGCCGGGGTGAGGTGGGGTACCAGGATGAATCCGTCGGCGGCGTCCTCCTGCACATAGCGGTCGATTTCGGCGGCGACCTCCGCCGGTGAGCCGACGAACTGCTGGCGCGCGGTGACCTCGATGATCAGCTCCCGGATGGACAGGTTCTCCGCCTCGGCCCGTTCCCGCCACTGCTGCGCCACCGCCCGCGGATCCCGGGCGTGCCGCACCCGGCCCCGGGTGATGTTCACATCGTCGAGCGGTTCGATATCGGGCAGCGGCCCCTCGGGGTCGTAGGCGGAGAGGTCGCGACCCCAGACCTGTTCCAGGAAGGCGATCGCGGTCTGCGGGCCGACCTGTTGCCGCCGGATGTGCTGGGCGCGCTCCTCGGCATCCGCGCGGTTGTCGCCGAGGACGAAGGTGGCCGCCGGCAGGATCAGCAGATCGTCGCGACTACGGCCGTACTTGGCGAGTCGGCCCTTCATATCGGTGTAGAACTCCTGTCCCGCGGCGAGTTCGCCGTGCCGGCTGAAGATGGCGTCCGCGGTGGCGGCACCGAATTCGCGCCCCTCCTCGGAATCGCCGGCCTGCAACTGCACCGGGTAGCCCTGCGGACTGCGCGGGAGTACAAAAGTTCCCTCGATATCGAACTGTTCACTCCGATAACGGAACTCGGGCAGCGGCCGGGTGAACACGCCCCGCGCCCGGTCGACCACGAGCGCATCGACGGGCCAGCTGTCCCACAGCGTGCGGGTCGCGGCCACCACCTGCTCGGCCCGCGTGTATCGCTCGGCGTGCTCGAGATATCCGCCCCGGCGGAAGTTCTCGCCGGTGAAGGCGTCCGACGAGGTGACCGCGTTCCAGGCGGCGCGGCCGCCGGAGAGGTGATCCAGGGTCGCGAACTGTTTCGCCAGTTCGAACGGTTCGTTGAAGGTGGTATTGATGGTGCCCGCCAGGCCCAGCCGGGTCGTGACCCCGGCGAGCGCGTTGAGCACCGCGAACGTATCGGGCCGCCCGACCACGTCCAGATCGTGGATCCGGCCGCGGTGCTCGCGCAGCCGCAGTCCTTCGGCGAGGAAGAAGAGATCGAACAGTCCGCGCTCGGCCGTCCGGGCCAGATGCGTGAAGGAGTCGAAGTCGATCTGGCTACCGGATTCGGGATCGGTCCAGACGGTGGTGTTGTTGACGCCCGGGAAATGGGCAGCCAGATGGATCTGCTTACCCGACTGGGTCTTCGGCATATCAGCCCCGTTCGGTCGCGTAGCGGTTGAGGGGACGCGGCAGGCCGAGCCTGCCGCGCAGTGTGGTGAGCGGGACCGGTATCCGGTCCAGGAATGCGGGCAGGGCGAGCGGCCGCAGGACGAGCCCGTCCGCGGCGCATTCTCGTCGCACCTGCTCGGCCAGATCCCGCAGCGTCGCCGCGGTACCCACATGGCGAACACTGTCCGGCCCGGCGGTGGCGGTCCACTCCTCCAGCTGGTCCACCTCCTGTACCGCCAGGTCGGCTGTGCCGGCGATATGGGTCTCCAGGTCGAGCAGCACCCGCACCTGCCGGGGGTCGCGGCCCGCCGCCGCCACCGCCGAGCGCAGGACCGACCGGGTTTCCGCGGCGGTGGCGAGGTCCGGGGCGGCGATACGGATGAGGTCGGCGTACCGCACCGCGGTCCGGGTCGCATGAGGCCCCGCGGCCCGTACCGCCACCAACGGCTGTCCCTGCGGCGGGCGGGGCGTGATCGACGGGCCTTTGACCGAGAAATTGTCACCGGCGAAATCGATGTAGTGCAGTTTCTCGCGGTCGACGAAGCGGCCCGACGAACTATCCCGGATCTCCGCGTCGTCCTCCCAGCTGTCCCAGAGCCGGGTGACCACCTCGACCGCCTCACCGGCCTCGCGCCACAGCGAATCCTCCGGCTGTTCGGGTTTGCGGCCGAACAGCCGCGCCTGCTCCGTACCCGGCGAAACCGTCACCTCCCAGCCCGCCCGGCCGAAGGTCGCGTAGTCGAGGCTCGCGATCGCCTTCGACAGATGGAACGGTTCGGTATGGGTGACCGGGGCCTGCGGGATCACACCGAGCCGGGTGGTGCTCGCCGCGACGCGGGCGGCGATACCGACCGCCTCGAGCCGCCCCCGCACTCCCCCGGATTGCAGGGCGAAGGAATCCGGCAGGAAGACCAGATCCAGTCCGGCGCGATCCGCCGCGGCGGCCGCGTCCACCCAGTAGCTGCCGGTGAACAGGTCCTCGGCCCGCGAATCGGCGCGGCGCCAGGACGCGGGATGCACTCCCGTACCGGCCAATTCGACGGCGAGCAACAGTGGCGGCACCGGTGTCATCACGCGGTCCTTTCTCTCGGCCGGTGCCGGCGCGCGGCACCCGGTACGGCCAGTAGCAGTTCCCGGGTGAACTCGTGCCGGGGTGCTTCGAAGATCTCCGCGGTCGGACCCGTTTCCACGATGCGCCCTTCCCGCATGACCGCTACGCGATCACTCATCCCACGCACCACCGCGAGATCGTGGGAGACGAACAGATAGCTCAGTGACAGTTCCGCCTGCAGATCGTCGAGCAGGCTCAGGATCTGCGCCTGCACCGAGACGTCCAGCGCGGATACCGGTTCGTCCAGGATCACCAGATCCGGACGCAGGGCCAGGGCTCGGGCAATGGCGACACGCTGACGCTGCCCGCCGGACAGTTCACCGGGCCGCCGGACCGCGGCGGAGACGGGCAGCGCGACCTGGTCGAGCAATTCGGCGACCCGATCGCGGCGGGTGGATCGATCCCCGATATCGAAGGCCCGCAACGGCTCGGCCACGATATCGCCGATCGTCAGTTTCGGGTTCAGCGAACCGTACGGATTCTGGTACACGATCTGCACCCGCCGCCGCCACTCCCGCAGCCGGGCACCGCGCAGATCGCCGATATCGATACCGTCGAATTCCACGGTGCCGCGGTCGGGCGTCTCGAGCCGGGCGATGATCCGGGCCGTGGTGGATTTTCCGGAGCCGGATTCACCGACGACAGCCAGGGTTTCGCCGCGATCGATCGTGAGCGAGACATCGGTGACGGCCGCGAGGGTGGTCCCCCGCCCTATCCGGAAGGCCTTGTGCAGACCGTGGGCCGACAGCAGCGGAGTCGCGGCACGCGGGCGCGCGGGGCGTCGCGACCGGCTCGTCCCCGACGCGGCGGCCAGCAGGCGGCGGGTGTACTCGTGCCGCGGCTCGGTGAACACCTCCTCGGCGGTACCGGCTTCCACGATCCGGCCGTGCCGCATCACCACGATCCGATCGGCCCGGTCGGCGGCGACACCGAGGTCGTGAGTGATCAGCAGGACCGCTGTTCCCGATTCGGCGGTGCGACCGGCCAGATGGTCGAGGATCCGCCGCTGCACGGTGACGTCCAGGGCACTGGTCGGCTCGTCGGCGATCACCAGCCGCGGCCCACAGGCCAGTGCGATCCCGATGAGCACCCGCTGGCGCTGACCGCCCGACAGGTCCTGCGGGAACTGCCGGGCCCGCAGCGCCGGACGATCGATCCCGGCCTCCGCCAGGATTCGCTCCGCCTCCACCCGCGCGCTCCGCCTATCCGCGCGACCGTGGATTCGCAGCGTCTCGGCGACCTGATCACCGATGCGCAACACCGGATTCAGCGAGACCGCGGGATCCTGGGGGACGAAACCGATCTGGGCGCCGCGGATCTGTCGCCACGCCCGCGCCGGTAGGCGCTCGAGCTGCCGGCCGGCGAAGGTCACCGTGCCCGCGGTGATCTCTCCCCCGCCGCTCAGCAGGCCGATCACGGCGTGGGCCAGGCTGGATTTACCCGATCCGGACTCGCCGACCACGGCGACCGTCTCACCGGCCCGGATCGTCAGCGATATTCCGTCGACCGCCGTGGTCGTGGTGGCTCCGGTCCGGTATTCGACGGTCAGTCCGTCGACCTCCAGCAGCGGATCCCCGGCGCCCGTCCCGCTCACCACGACCACCCGGAGAGGAAGAGGTGCGGCGCCCGTGCGGCCAGCCCGGCCTGGAAACGCCAGCCCTCCCACAGGAAACTCCGGATCCGGCGCACTGCCGCCACCAGCGGGTCGCCTTCGGAACCCGCTCCGGCGACAGTCGCCGGTGGATGATCGGCCCGCACGCGGGCGGCTCGACCGGCCCGCGCGCGGGCGGTATCGGAGTGTGTCACCGCAGTCCCTCCTGGGCGAAGGCCCGGCCGAGGCGCTGGGCGGCGAGCACCACCGCGACGATGACCAGACCGGGCAGCGTGGTCAGCCACCAGGCGGTGGCGAGATAATTGCGTCCCTCCGAGATCAGCGATCCCCATTCCGGAGTCGGCGGGGCGGCGCCGTAGCCGAGGAAACTCAGCGAGGACACCGCGAGCACCGCGAGACCGAATTCGACGGCGGCCAGCGCGGCGACCGGTCCGTAGGCATTGCGCAGCACGTGCCGGAACAGCACTCCGTACCAGCGCACTCCGCAGGCACGGGCCGCCTCCACGTACGGTGCCTGCCGCACCCGCAGTACCTCGGCGCGCATCAACCGGGCGAACCGCGCGATGAGCGCGACACCGACCGCGAGCGCGACATTGCCGGTACCGAAACCCAGCACCGTCACCAGTGCGAGCGAGACCAGCAGTTCCGGGATCGACAGCAGTACATCCACGCAGCGCATGACGATGCTGTCCACGGTGCCGCCCAGTACTCCCGACACCACTCCGAGCAGCGAGCCGGCCACCAGCCCGATCGCCACGGCGAGCACGGTCGCGGTCAGCGACAGCGCCGCCGCGTGCACGACCCGGGTGTAGAGGTCGCGGCCCAGGTTGTCGGTGCCGAACCAATGCTGTGGGCCGGGTCCCTGGAACTTCTCGCTGGGTACACCGGTCAACGGATCACCGCCGGAGAACAGCGCGGGCAGCACCGCCCAGCCGAGTACGAGAACCAGTACGGCACCGGAGATCACGACACCGGCACCCGTGCGCCCCCGGCGGGGCGACTGTGACTTCTCTCGTCGCGGCGCGACGAGTTCGCGAACCTCAGGCAAGGGCTTTCTCCTTCCCCCGGAATCCGTCCACCACCCGTGCGTCGAGCAACGGATACGCCAGGTCCACGAGCAGGTTCACCAGTACGTACACCGCCGCGCTGAAAACGACGATGCCCTGCACCACCGGAATGTCCTGGTTCAGCACCGCGGTCTGGGTGAGACGGCCGACACCGGCGCGTGCGAATACCGTCTCCACGATCACCGATCCGGCGAGCACCGTGCCGACCCAGACCCCCGCGATGGTGAGTGCCGGACCGATCGCCGCTCGCAGCACATGTCGCCGCTGCACCCAGGCCCGGGACGCGCCCTTCGCGAACGCGACCGCGACGAACGGCTGGTGCCAGGTGGTGATCAGATTGCTGTAGAGCACCTGCGCGATCACCGCGCCGACCGGAACGGCCAGGGTGACCGCCGGCAGGATCGTCCCGCTGAAACCGGTGCCGCCGAATGCCGGCACCAGGCGCAGCTGGAACGAGAACAGATGCAGCAGGATCAGCCCGACCCAGAATGTGGGCATGGCCGCCCCGACCGGAGGCAGCGCGGTCAGCAGACCACGCAGCCGATCGCTCTCGGTGTAGGAGGCGGCCAGCGCCAGGGCCGCACCGAACACCACAGCCAGCACCAGCGTCGTGGCGGCCAGCGCCAGTGTGGAGGGCAACGCCTCCCCGATGGCCGCGGCGACGGTCTGACCGGTGCTCAGCGAATGTCCCAGATCACCGCGCACGGCATGGATCACCGCCGTGCCGTACTGCTCCCACACCGGTTTGTCCAGGCCGTACCGGGCCTGTAGTTCGGCCACCGCGGCCGCGTCGACCGGGGTGCCCGGGTTGGCGTCCACTGCGAGCTGCACCGGATCGGCGGGCAGCAGGTACAGCACCGCGAACGAGAGGGTGAACGCGGCCCACAGCACGCCGGCCGCCTGGAGCACCCGCAGCAGTACGTACCGGACCGGCGCGGTCATCGGCCGCTCAGCCAGGTGTCGAAGAATTGCAGTCGCGCCGATGCCTCGAAGGTCAGGCCCTGGACCGTGTTCGCGACTCCGATGGCCTGGGAGAGCTCGATGGTCGGGATCCACAATCCCTCATCGAGCAGCAGGCGCTGGGCCTCCCCGATCTGCTGGGCTCGTTTCGCGCCGTCGACCGTCGCCAGCTGGCCGGACAACACCTCGTCGAGTGCGGGGATCGCGCCGCGATCGTTCAGATTACGCGCGTCGAGCCCGAAATTGGTGCGCAGGATATCGCCGTCGGCACGAGTGACGTTGTAGTAGATGGTGTCGAAGTCCTTGGTGTTCTGCCGCACTGTGTAGTCGGCGTTGGCGGCCGGCTCCAGCCGCAGTTCCACTCCCGCGGCGCGCAGTTGCTGCTGCAGGAGTTCGAGGATCGCCTGGTTCCCGGCGAAGGCCGCGCTGAACAGCACCCCGAAGGACAGCCGTTCACCGTTCTTCGCGCGGATACCGTCCCCGCCCGGGACCCAGCCCGCCGCGTCGAGGGTTCGCTTCGCCTTCTCGATATCGAACCCGAGGTCACCACCGAGATCGACATAGCCGGGTGTCGTATGGGCCAGCGCGCTGGTCGCGGCCCGGAACTGCGGTCCCAGCACGGTATCGACGAGTTCCTGACGGTCGACCGCGGGCAGCAGGGCCGTGCGTACGGCGCGGTCGCGCAGCGGACCCCGTTTCACGTTCGGTTGCAGACCGAAGGTGATACCCGGATTGGAGGCGGTGGCCACTTGCCCGCCCGCCGCTTCGATCTGCGGCACGTCCTGGGGGAGGGCGTCGCTGGTCGCGTCGAGCTGGCCGGACACCAGACTGCCCGTCCGCACCCCGGACTCGGGAACGACCGTGAACTCGATACGGTCCAGGTATGCCTCGCCCTGATGCGCGAACACCGCCGAACCCCAGTGGTATCCGGCGCGTTTGGCCAGCGTCACCGAATCACCTTGGCGATACCCGGCGTAGGTGAACGGCCCGCTGCCGATCGTATCGCCGAGGCAGCGCTGTTCGGCTTCCTTCGCGGTGGTCGCCGCGGCCAGGATGCCGAGCTGCGGAGTCGACGTCGCTTGCAGGAACTGCACAGTGGGGGCACTGAACCGCACCCGCGCGGTCCGCGCGTCCACCACATCGGTGCCGGTGTAGCCGGCGAGATAGGTGGCGGCCAGCGGCGCCTTGGCGCCGCCCAGCACATGCACGATCGAATCCAGGGTGCCGCGTACCGATTCCGCGGTCAGCGGAGTGCCGTCGCTGAAGGTCACCCCGTCGCGCAGATGGAAAGTGAAGGTCCGCGCGTCCGGGCTCACTTCCCAGCGCTCGGCCAGCCACGGCCGGAGTTCACCGGTCGCCGGATCCTGATCGGTCAGTGAATCGGCGATCTGGCGGGTGACGTAGATCGTCTGGTTGGTACCGCCCTGCGCCGGATCGGAGCAGGTCGGCGCCTGAGAGAGTCCGTACCGCAGGGTTCCGCCGGGCTGCGGCGGACCGCTGACACCGGTCTGGGTCACCCCACCTCCGCACGCCGCGAGGGCGAACGTCGCGGCGAATACCCCGAACAGGGCCACGGGTCGTTTCATCGAGTTCTCCGGATCGCACCGCCCCGGCGACCGGCCGCGGCATCGTCGGGCCGGGGGCCGCCCAGGCGGCGGTCTCCCGGATGCTGGGAAAGACGTTAAAGAGCGACCGGCACGACGTCGCCGGTCTCGATCACTCTGAATCCAAACCTTGGGCGCGCACGACAGCCGGTGCCCCGGCCCCGGCTCCGCAGCCGGCACCGGGCCGGGACCGGAGCACCGACGTCCGGGGCACCCATCTCACAGGACCTGTGGTGGTGTGCTGCCGGTTCCGGAAGGCTCCGCCGGAACTGTCACGCGCACCGTGGTCACCGCGCGTATCTCGGTTTCCATCGACTGCATCCCTCATCTTTCATTGCAGTACGAGGAAAAGATGCCGGAGAAGCCGGGCCGCGGACAGACCAGAACTCATCGCGATTCGGGGAATCATCGCGATCCGAACCGGTGACATACTCCTGTGCGATCGGGCACCGCCGAGTGCGCATCAGAAGTGGCCCGCCAGCGGCAACGGTTCACCGTTGACCCGCAGGTTCCCCAGCGCTCGCGCCTTGTACGCCGCCGGGTTGTGCGAGAAGAGGGTGCGCAGGTTCCGCCAGTGTCGGTCCAGCGCGGCCGCCCCGCGGGTCGCGGAGGCGCCACCGACATCGAAGATCCGTCCGGCCGCCCGCAGGGCGAACTCCTCGATCACGATCTTGGCCTGCGCGGCCCGCAGGGAGGCGTCGCTCTCCAGAGCCGGATCGATCCCGGTGGAACGGGCCGCGGCGAACGAGAGATCCTGCGCCGACGCGGCGGCCAGCACAATGGATTCCGCGGCGAAGGCGGCGGCGTCCAGTTCGCCGACCACCGCGAGCAGTTGCGGATCGTGGCGGGGTTCCTCGGTATTGGCGAAAATGAAATTCCGCACCCGCGAGCGCACCAGCTCGGCGGCGTCGGTCGCCACCGAACGCAGGATCCCGGCGGCGATGGCGTGCAGGTAGAGCTGCGGGAAGGACTGACGTGGCCGGTCCTCGGCGCGCGGATCCCGGAAGGGCAGTGTTTCGTCCACCGCCACGGCGACATCGGTGAAAACGGTCGTCCCGCTGCTGGTGTGGCGTTGGCCGATACCGTCCCAGTCGTCCACGTGTTCCACTCCGGCCCGATCCACCGGGATGATCGCACTCAGCACGCCGCGATCCGGGGCGTTCGCGGTGACCCGGACGTAGTCGCCGTAGCGGGCGCCGGTGCTGTAGAACTTGCGTCCGTCGAGCCGGTACCCCTCGGGCGCCGGGGTGAGCGTGCTGTCGTAGGTGTAGGCACCGACCGGGTTCGTGCCCAGCTCGGTGAGAGCACCGCCGAACAGTCTGCCCGCCAGCACCTCCGGCAGCCACGCGTCCTTGCGTTCGGTGCGCGGCAGCCGGTAGAGGTCCTCCACGAAACCGAAGTGCACACGCAGGATGTGCGGAACGTCGGGATCGGCCTCGGCGAGGTCGATGAGGAAGGCGAACAGTTCGGTCACTGTCCAGCCCGGGCCGCCGTCGGCGACCGGCACCCGCACCGCGCCCAGCCGCAGCCGTTTGATCGCCGCGATCGCCGCGTCGGGCGGCTCGGTGCCGCCCGCGGCACGGCGGCGGGCGGCGTCGGCGGCGATCTCGGCGACGAGCTCGGTGAGTTCGCCGGACCCGGGGCGCGGGATGGGTGCGAGCACGGTCTCGGTGCTGGACATGGGGTTCTCCTCCGAATCAAGGCCGGCGCAGGTGACCACGGCCGGT
Source organism: Nocardia jinanensis (assembly GCF_014645735.1). Taxonomy (GTDB): domain Bacteria; phylum Actinomycetota; class Actinomycetes; order Mycobacteriales; family Mycobacteriaceae; genus Nocardia; species Nocardia jinanensis. The sequence continues at coordinate 136,208 of NZ_BMMH01000001.1, forward strand.
GGCTGAGGTCTCGGGGCCGGTCGGCTCACGGTCCGGCGCCGCGCGGGATCGACGGACGCCGGAGTGTATTTCGTTCCCGGGCGGACGGCGGGTACACCGCGGGATCGAATTCCGTCCGGATCGAGAGCGCGACGGTGGTCCCAGTATCGAGAAGCCGAGGGCCGGTGAACAAGACAGCCCCGCTACGAATTCCGTTCAGAATTTCTCGACCTTCCGCCGATTCACTGTGACAGTGCACCCGTCGTCGTACCGAGCAAAAGCCTTGGAATCAGCAGGATTCTAGAAATGCCTCCGGACGTTGAGTTGAGATTCACAGGTACATTAATTCTCCTTCCGATAGTAATCGTGGTCACCCTCCTGTCCCAGAGATAGGTTTCATTTCGTGTCCGGCTATTTGTGGCGCCGTATCGGTCAGGCCCTCCTCGTGGTGGCCCTGTCGTATTCGGCCGTGTTCTTCATCCTCAACGTCCTGCCGGGCGACCCGATCGAGCAGCAGATATCCAATCCCGAGAACCCGATCACCGACGAGGACGCCGAAGCGTTCCAGCTGGGCTGGATGTCGGCGGTGCGCGATCAGGGCCTGCGGTCGGTGGTGTTCGCGGCGCTGCCGTTGGCGCTCCCGGTGGCGGCGCCGATCGCCCAGATTCTGGCCCAGGGCCTCACCCACGCCGCGAATTCGGTGCCCTGGTTCTACAACGCCTGGATCGACGACGGATCCGGAAAGCGAGACTGAGATGCCACTCGTCCTCGGCCTGCAGATCCCCGACGACCAGCTCGCCCGGGAAGCCCGCAACGGCTTCGGCGACCTACCCGAACGCCTCGACGCCGCGGGGATCGGATACCTCGTGCTCGGCGCCGACCGCGGCACTGCCACCGGCACCTCGCTGAACCCCGCTCTGCTCGGCACATTCTTCGCCCGTCGTACAACGGGTCTGGGGATCGTGGTCGCCGCCGCGCCGCAACGCGACCATCCGTTCAATATCGCCCGCCGCGTCGCCGCACTCGATCACATCTCCCGCGGCCGCGCCGGATGGCTGGCCCTGCGCACCGACCATCACCTCACGCTCGGCGCCCCGCGCCGCGGTACCTGGGCGGCCCCCGGCAGCCCGGTGGGTGCCGAGCTGCTCGCCGACGCGGTGACCGCCGCCCGGGCGCTGTGGCGCACCTGGCCGCTGGAAACACTCACCCGCGAGTCCGCCGCCGCCGAACGCACGCCCGACGTCGAGGTCCGCTACGCCGACCACACCGGCGCTTTCCCGACGACCGGCCCGCTGAACGTGCCCACGACACCGCAGGGTGAGCCGATAGTCGGATGGGTCTACGAGCTGGGCGATCGCGACCATATCGGAGTCACCGATATCGCGTTCGTGACGCCCCGTGACCTCACTGTGGCAGTATCGGCCGACCCCGCGGTGACAACGCATGTCCGGCTGCCCGGGGAGGGAGCTCGATTGCGTTCCCGGATAGAGGAACTGGCCGACCAGGCGTGGGATGTCACCGGGGTGGTGATCCGGATCGGCCTGGCCGAACTGCCCGGTTTCCTGGACCGGGCCCTGCCCGCACTGTCCGATGCCGGACTGGTCCGGCTGCGTGATCCCGCGGCCGATACCGCGCCGACGCTGCGCGATCATCTCGGCATCCCGCGGCGACCCGAACCGGATCCGCTCCGATGGCGACCGGTCTACACCTCAACGTGAAGGAGTCCGTCGTGGCACGCGAACACATCGTCCTCAATATCAATGTGCTGGATCTGGGAATCAGTCCGGCCGCCTGGCAACTGTCCGGCCTGCCACGGAACGCGACCACGACCGGCGAATACTTCGCGGCGATCGGGCGGCTGGCCGAACGCGGTACCCTCGACGCCCTCTTTCTCGCCGACAACCCCGCGCTACGCGAGGATCCACTGCGCAAACCGGGCGATCGGGCACTGGAACCGACCACCATCCTGGCCACCGTCGCCGCGGCCACCCACCATCTCGGCCTCATCGGCACCCTGTCCACCACGTTCAACGATCCGGTCGAACTGGCCGAACGGATCCTGTCCCTGGATCACCTCAGCGCGGGGCGCGCGGCATGGAACGCGGTCACCACCTACAACCCGGCGGCGGCAGGGAATTTCGGGCTCACCACGACACCGGACCGCGCCACCCGCTACCGAAGGGCCGGTGAGTTCGTCGATGTCGTCCGCGGACTGTGGGGCGCGGCGAGCGCGGACCGTGAATTCACCCACCGGGGCGAGTTCTTCGATATCGCCGGGCGCCTGCCGCTGGGTGCCTCGCCCCAGGGGTATCCGCTGATCGTGCAGGCGGGCGGTTCGCCACAGGGACGCGACCTCGCCGGTCGCACCGCCAATGCCGTATTCACGGCGGAGATGACGCTCGCCGCCGGACTCGAGCACTACGAGCAGGTCAAACAGGGGGCGGTCCGGCACGGCAGGCCCCGTCGCGATATCGCCGTCCTGCCCGGGTTGATCACGATCATCGGCAGTACCCACGCCGAAGCCCGGCGCCGCTACGAGACGGCCCGCGAAATCCAGGACCCCGGCGCCGAATTCACCCGTCTGGGCGCACCTCTGGGCCATGATCTCACCGAGTTCCCGCTCGACGATCCGTTCCCGCCGCACCTGCTGGCCGATCTCGACGATCCGGACGCCTTCACCGGGTCGCTGGGGTTCCGCGAATCGCTGGTGCGCGGGATCCGCGACCGGATCGCCGCCCGCGGTCGCGGTTACACCCTGCGCGACGCCCTGTTCGAATTCGGCGCGGGCGGACACCGCCGGATCATCGGCACCCCGCAGGACGTGGCCGATACGATCGAGGAATGGTTCCGGGCGGGAGCAGCCGACGGTTTCAACCTCATGCCCGACGCTTTCCCACAGGGGTTGGAGATCTTCGTCGACGAGGTGGTGCCGATCCTGCGCCGCCGCGGGCTCTTCCGCTACGAGTACACCGAACGGACCCTGCGCGAGCGATTCGGGATCAGTCCCGTGACAACACATGCGGCCGCCTGAATTCCGTGGGCCCGGACCGGGCCGGACCCGCGATCCTCAGGACACCAGTTCGTGGGGCACGTCGACGGTGCGCAGGATCCTGATGGCCGCGGCCACCGCCGGTCGCGCCGACGAGGCCTGGCGATAGGTCACGCCGACCCGGCGGACACTATCGGCTACCGGACCGGCCACCAGCGCCCGGTGCTCGCCGGACAGCGACATCTCCGGCACGATGGACACCCCCAGACCATGCGCCACCATCTCCGCCATTCCGTCGAAACTGCCGCTGCGGTGCTGGATCCGCGGTGCGAAACCGGCTTCCCGGCAGGCGAACATGACCGAGGCGATCGAGGGCGCGCCGTCGCGGGCCGCGATCCAGTCGGCGTCGCGGGCGGCCACCAGACCGCGCCGCCGCACCTCCTCCCGTAGGCCGGCCGGGGCGATGAGTACCAGCGGATCGTTGCCCAGGAACTCCGAGGCGAGACCGACCGGCAGATCACGGGTACCGAAGGAATACGCGTAGGTGATCGCCAGATCCACCTCCTGGCGGCGTAACGCGGGCACCGATTCCACCGGCATCAGTTCCACCACGCGCACCCGCAGGCCCGGGTATTCCCGCATCAGTTCGGCGGCGGCCGGTAGTGCGAATCGGCTCTGTGCCGTACGGAATGTCGCCAGGGTGAGCACCCCGGTCACCCGCTCCGCCGTGGCGGCCACTGCGCTCTCCGCCTCTTCCAGCGCCGCCACGATCCGCGACGTGTGGTCCACCAGCACCCGTCCGGCATAGGTCAGGCGCAGTACCCGGCCCTCGCGGCGGGTGAGAACGGTACCGACCTCCTCCTCGAGGATGCGCAGTTGCTGCGAGACGGCCGAGGTGGTGATGCCGTGCAGTTCCGAGACGGCGGTCATGGTGGACCGTTCGGAAAGGTCACGGAGCAGGATCAGGCGGCGGATATCGTACATGGAATCCTCGTTTCGCAGACGACGAGAGCCATTGTCCGCAGCGGGCGTAATGCGGGAAATGCTTACGATCCGACTGCGCCGAAGCCCGACCAGCAGAGTCTGGACAGACCCATATGGATAGCGTAGATTTCCATTATGGATAGCTCAACTATCCATATTTGGGCTCTTTTCCGGCCCGCAGAACTGCCGATCCCCCACCGGATCCGCGACCGGACAGGACTTCGTCTGATGCAGAAACCACTTCTCACCGTCGCCGCGCTGTACCTCGCTGCGATCGGCCTCGCCCTACTGGTCGTCCCGGCGCAGTTCGGCATCGGCGCGGTACCCGAGAACGCCTCCCCCGAACTGATCGCACTGCTGCGGCTGCTGGGTGGTCCCTTTCTCGGGATCGCGCTGCTGAACTGGATGTCACGCGATACCGACCCTGCCACGATCCGCAATACCGTCGTCCTGGCCGATCTGACCGGTTTCGGTGTGGTCGCCCTCAACGACGTATGGGGTGTGGTGAGCGGGGAAGCCCGCGATGTAGCGGCCGTATTCGGTGTTGTCCACCTGACTTTCGCCGCCGCATTCCTGCTCGCCTGGCTGCGGACCCGCCCGGCGACCGGGTGAGGAGCGGCCGCGCCGCGCGGCCGGCACGGCTGCTGACATGATCGCCGGACCGGGACGATACGAGGAAAGAGACGGCAGCGGATGCGGATGGCGGAGTTGAGCCGGGAGTCCGGCGTCGCGATCGCGACGATCAAGTACTACCAGCGTGAAGGACTTCTCCCGCCCGGCGAGCTCACCAGCCCGAACCAGGCCGATTACGGTCCGGCACATGTGCGGCGGCTGAAACTCGTTCGCGCACTCACCGAGGTGGCCGGGCTATCCGTAGCCGCCGTTCGTGACGTACTCGCCGCGATCGACGAACCGCGAACCTCGCTCCACGACGTGCTCGGCTCCGCTCAACCGGGCCTACCGTCCGCATCCGCGCAGGACGTCACCGAAGCCGATCGCGAATGGGCCGCACGGCGTATCGACGAGGTGGTGGCGGCCCGCGGTTGGCGGCCGCCGCCGAGATCCGTACTGGTCGAGACCCTGGCCGGAGTGCTCTGCGCCTACCGGGCGGTCGGGCACGAATGGGCGCTCGACAGCCTGTCCACCTATGCGGAATCCGCCGACCGGGTGGCCGCCGCCGATATCGAGGCACTCGCACAGCTCCGCTCCGCGGAGAACATCGTGGAGGGCGCGGTGGTCGGCACCGTACTCGGCGACAGCCTACTGGCCGCACTCCGGCGCATGGCGCACGCCGAAGCCTCACGGAAGCGCTTCGACCGAACCTGATACGCGGCCGGGCAAGGGTGAACACCTCTGTAGGACACCACAGCCTGAGCGAGCAGTGTGCCGATCAGCAGCCGACGGGATTCGACACGATCCACCGCGGGGGCCGGCATCGGAGCCAGCACGACCGACGGGACGAAACCGGCGAACAGGAACACCGAGACGAATACCGCCGAGTGATCCACCAGCAGCAACAACACCGCCGTCCGTGCCAGCGACCCACCGGCCGTGGCGATCCCCAGGGCGACAGCCAGGACCGTGAGCCGCATCGCACCCCCTTCCCGAAACAGAGATTATCGGGGGACGCGCAGGCTCGTCCTCGGGTCGCGCAGGTACGGGGCCGGGCTGCGCCGGTTCCGCACCGTCCGGGGCCGGAAGCCTGAAAGCCGGCCCGGCGTCGGCTCAGTGCGATAGGGCGATCTTGACCACGACCACGGTGGTGGCGACCAGGGTCAGCAGCACCGCGGTGATGATCGACGCCCGCCCGGGATGTTCACCGCGCAACCGGCCGATCACGAACACGATTCCGCCGATACGGATCAGGACGACGAGTTCGGCGAGGATCTGCGCGGAGCGGGGTTCGATCCAGTCCAGCCGGCCGGTCGCCAGAATCGCGCAGGGTAGTACCGCCGAGCTGAGGATCGGCACCGAATTGCGCAGTTCGCGGACCCGGTCGTTCATCGTCGCGCTGCGACGCTGCCGCACGCTGCCGCCGACGGTTTCGGCGAAACTGTGGGCGACGAAGGTGGAGGCCGCGGTGCCGAGGACCACCAGGATGCCTACGTGCTCATTCGAGGTCACTACCGGGATCAGGGCGGTGAGGACCAGAATGTTGCCGTAGATGTAAGCACTGATACGGCTGGCGGCGTTGTATGGATCCAGCGGGGTGCGGCGGGAGAACAGCGGGCCGTGGATCAGCGCCTGACGGTCGGTATCCATCGGTTTCCTCCGCGGAGTGCTCATCGGGGCCCCGCCGACCGCTGCCGGGGTAGGCGGGCCGGGACGAGGAGCCCTTCCCGGGCAACCTCTCGGCCGGGCGATCCGCTAGGGATCGAGGGGGTTGTTCCGCGTCACGATCAGCGGGTCGGCAGAAGTGAACGGCAGGTCCGGCAATTCGTCGAGCGCGACGCCGAAAGTGGCCGCCAGAACCTTGCGCGAATACGCGCTCATCGACGCGCGGTACCCGATATCGGCCGGGGTCGGCTGGTCGAAGAAGATCAGCAGCTGGATCCTCGGTGCATCGACCACCTCGATATGGTGCGGGTAGGCGCGCGGGACGAAATACACCTCGCCCTCGTTCACTGTGTAGGTGTCCAGGTTCCCGTCGGGATCCATGATGGTCATCCGTGCCGAACCCGCGTGGACGTAACCCATCTCGGCGGTGACCGGGTGCCAATGCGGTTCGCGCATCCCGTCCTCGCGTATCCGCAGCGAATACATCGATATATCGCGCAGCGCGGGCCAGAATTGCTTGCGGGCGGTGCGCGCCGAACCGACCGGTGAGTCCACCGGCGCGGGCATGGCTTCCACGGCGAAGTGGTGCGGGTCGCCGAAATGGGCACCGGCGGGGATATCCGGATCCCCGTCGCGCCGGGCGACCATACGCGCGGTGGTGTCGCGGCGGATATCGGCGAACGCGGCGGCGGGCAGGTCATAGGTGTTGCCGAGAACGGAGTCGGTCATCGCGCCCACAGCGGCGCTGAGACCGAAATCCTCGGGCCGTTCGTGGCGGAAGGCCGAGATGAACTCGGCGTCGGTATCGCCGATGTTCTCGACATGATGCAACGCGCCGGAATCGATATGGAACATCTCCCCGGCACCGACGAGAAACGAGGAGAACCTGCTGCCGTCGTCCAGTACCGATACCAGCGCCCGCCCGGCGGTGCAGTAGGTGAGTTCGGTGGCATTGGCATGCCAGTGCGGTTCGCGGAAGGCGCCGGGTGCCAGGGTGAGACGTGTGATCGACAGCCCGGAGAGAATCGGGAAACTGTCGACTGTGAGCCTGGTCAGCGAGCCGAGTTCGCTGCGATAGATCTCATCGCCCTGCCACAGCGATGCGACGTGGACCGATGGGTTGCGCATAGATCCTCCTTGCTCGCAGGTGACCTCCTATCGATCATGCCCTCGGATCGGTCCACCGGCCGTCATCCGGCGGCCGGACCGGGTTGTCACGGTGACCGATCTCGTCCCGAGCTGGAAAAATGCGCTCGAAAGGGGCGTGCGGACCCGCGTCGGGGCCTAATATCTAGAAGAGAGTGACCACTGTTCCACTATCGCTGCGTGCCGCTGCGCACCCGGTCGAGCCGTCGTCAGCAGGCCGCTCGGCCGGCGCGAAACGACGCGGAGGAGTTGGCCATGACTCACCCCACCGCACACCCGGACAAGAATCGATCGGCACCACCCGTCTCGGCGGCCGGAAAGGAAGCCGCGGATCCGGCGATAGGCCCGCGTCCAGCCTCGTCCGACATGCCCGACGCAGACGCAGACGCAGGTACCCGGATCGCGGGGGTGGAGCGCGGTTCCGCCTTACTCGCGGTCGCCACCTGCATCCTTTTCGTCATATGTGTCACGGCGATATCACATTCCGCGGCTCTGGCCGCTGTCGCCGCCGCCTGTATCACGATCGGCGTCGCATTGGTTCTCGCCATCCTGCGACCCGCGTGTTGATCGTCATCGACACATCCAGAACTCGGGACACCGACCGGCCCGGCCGCTTATGGGTTCGCCGTAGCGTTGTCGCATCGGCCCAGGGTGGTCATGAAGGATTCGAATGCCTCGGTGATGCGGTCGGCGTCTCCGGTGGTGAGCGGAAAGGCATCCGATGAACGGTCGGTTCGCCCGCCGATCCTGGCCCCTGCCGGACCATATGCCTGCGGCCGAGGGGCGAGACCGCGTGGCGATTCTGCCCGTCGACCGTCGGCATGCGGGGGCTACGAGGTAGTGGTGACCCGCGCCGATCCCGCTTCGGGCTCGGCGGCACCGGCGTGCCGGGAGTGGCACGGGAGGTGTATTTCGAGAGCGCGCACCCCAGGAGGGCCACGCAACAGGTAGCCGCTACGACGAGCAGGCCACCCGAGACGCTGCCGGTTCGTTCCTGAACTTGGCCCAGCAGCGTCGGCGCGACGAATCCGCCGAGGTTGCCGATCGAGTTGGTCAGCGCGATCCCGGGCGCGGCGAGGGCGCCGACCAGGCATCGTGCCGACATGCATATGCCTGTCCCGCGGCGGTGAGCGCGGTGAGGTCGAGTCCGGTCAGCGCCACCGTGGCGTACTCCGGATTGTGATGCGGCAGGCGGCCCGGCCGGCCCGGCGCTCGACGAGAGGGCACAGCTGTGCGACCAGAGCGACGCCGAGAATGAACCAGGCAATCATGTCGAGCAACCTGAGGACCCCCGCCGCCCCCGGTACGCGACAGGGAAGACCGGCGTGCCGAATCCGGAACACCCGATAGTCGGAATGCGCGGGCCGGAGCAGCCGGGATCGGTCCGAATGGCCGGTCCGCCGCCGTTCATCGCTGCGCCGGAAGGGTGTGCGAACCAGGGCGTGCCGCACCCTCCCACGACCCGATCACCGGAGATAGCCTCGATGACGTGGCACAGAACAACCGTCGAGAAGGTCGATCCGCAGTGGTCTGTGCCGATCCCGGTGAGTGTCGGATCACTGTCGATCCACGGGTCCGATGACCCTCGGCGAATGAGACGTCGCACCGAAGCCGCTCGACTTACGCGACGCCCGCTCGGCGAACCGGTCATGACAACCGCCCCGACAGTGTCACCGAGAGCCTATGCACCGTATCCGAGAGCAGCACCTTCGACATCGACATCGCCAAAACGAGAAACCATGAATGGATTTCGATGACACAGAGCATCAATCAGCCGATCACACTTGCCCCCGCGCGCGATCGGGCATTGGAAATCAGAGCCCTCTACGAAGTCCTCGAGCAACGACTGAACGGGAAAGTGTGGTCGCTTCACGAACTCATGCTCGGATTCTCCCACGATGTCGGCACCATCGGACGGTTGATTCTGGCGCACGACGGCACCTGGGATATAGATGGTGACGTAGCCGGACAACTGCAGCACAAACTCGCCGAATCCCTCTGGTGGATCTTGGTGTTGTCCGATCGCCTCGATATCGATATCACCGAAGCTTTCACCGAAACCATGGACCGAATTCACGCCGGGCTGGAAACCGCGGTGCGGTCATCCGGCACCGGCCGATGAAAGGATCACAACGCCCTTCCCGGCCGATATCCGGACAACAGAGCACCACCAGGCCTCGGATACCCCTGAGCTCGTGCTGTCATCACGGGCCGTTTTCGTCGCTTTTCCGGCACAGGAGCTCCCGCAACGAGCGATCGGCACCGTAAGAAGTCGCTGGTTACAGATATCGCCCGCCAACTCGCCACTACCGGCCGCGCACCCGCAGGAGTTCCCGCGGAGCACCTCTACTACTGGTACCCGGACACTCTTCCCGCCGTGAACATCGCGGACTTCTACAGCGTCAACCCGTTGACTGCACTCAGCTCGTGTCCCTATAAGGACCGGTACACCGCACCCATCATTGCCGTCTCCGGGCACGGCTCCCGAAGGAGTAGTGCGCACTCGGATACAGCGCTGCCGTGCCGCGATCGTAGTGCGCTTCTTTACCTCCATCATCCATCGAACACAATAAGGAAATCATCATGTCCAACACGGACGGCGATAATTCATCCAGGGAAGTCGCAGACAAACTCGCGGTGACCGAGGCACTCTACCGATACGCCGCGGGCATCGATCTGCGCGACAGAGCCCTTCTCACATCTGCCCTCGCCGAAGATGCCGTTCTCGATCTCGGCCCGGCCACGGCAAGAGCCGGCTTCGAATATCCCGTGCTGGAAGGCAGCGAAGCCATCGTATCGGCACTGTCGGACTCGCTCAGCCTCATCGACACCACTCACTCCGTGAGCAACCCACGGGTGAGTGTCGAGGGTGACAAGGCTCATCTCGAGGCAATCGTCGCAGCGCAACATTTGCCCCGGGACGATCACTCGCGCCACATCCTCATGACGAACCGGTACGACATCGAACTTGTCAGGGGAGACGGAGTCTGGCTCATTCACCGACTGACGGCCGACAATATCTGGCTCGAGGGCGATCGAACTGTCCTCCTCGGCGTCTAGTACCGAATCCGGGAAGGCTGGTGCGGTATCCGGAGCGGCGGGTCGATCGCGGGCCGGCGAGAGGTGACGCCGCCGGTGCGGGTGATCCCGGCGGCGATACTCGGCACCGAATGCGGATGCCGGTTGTCACCGAATCGCCTTATGAACGTTCATGGTTGAGCGCTTCACGAAACGGCGTGGACCAAGCGAGGCAAGCGGACCCGTCGATCGGATCAACCACCGAGCGCGGATCCCGCCTCGCCGCGGCACTGCCACGGAGAGGCGTCACGAGCGATCGATGCCGAATGTGAGGCCGTCGCCGGCGCATCATCGCGCGGTGGCCGAGTGTGTGGCGCAGGGACCGACGAGTGCCGGTGCGCTTGTGGCGGATTCACACTGCATCGCCAGACCGTGGTGAAAAGTCCGAACCTGGCACCACGGTGACCGGCCGACGGGTTGAAACATATACTGTTCAACCACCCGACCAGCGTGCGTACCAACGTATTTCGCCGAGAACGACCAGCGTGCGCGCGGCGGGTTCTGCGTGTCTTCGATGGCGATGACTCGAAGACATATTCGTCGATTTCGAGAGGTAGCTCTATGAATTGGGTCCGTGCGCGGACAGGTCTCGTACGGGCGCTGACGGGTGTGACCACGGCATGCTGCCTGATCCTTGCGGGACAGTCGTCGGTGGTCGCCGAGGAGATGCCGGATACGCCGGCCCCCTCCGGCCTACAGCGCGGTATCGACGAGGCCCTACCCCCGCCGCTACTGCCTGCCGCATCGGCACCGCCCATCGGGGGCGAGCTGTCGCCGCAACAGGCAGCACTGTGGCATGCGGTGCAGTCCCCGCCAACGGGTGACCCGATCTTCGACGCGTGGCCGGCCGCATTGGACCGGATGGCCGCCGGTGAGGTGATCGAACAGCGTGACATCACCGCGATCGCCGCGCCGCGGATCGCCGCGCCGGTCGGCCGGGCCGTGTTGATGAAGTATCGGTCGACGGCCGCCGCGGAGGCGCCCTCCTTCGGCACGGCCACCCTGATAGTTCCGGCGGCGGCGTGGACAGGTCCCGGCAGCCGGCCGGTGTTGGTGGACAACAAGCCGATCAACTCCCTCGGACTGCGGTGTACACCCGGCTACGCGATGGCACATGGGCAGGACGGCACCAGCAGCAGCGCCATCGACGCGTTGACACCGACGACCGCGTCGGCGGTGAACCGTGGGTACGCGGTCCTGATTCCCGATCACGAAGGCCCGTTCATGGCCTATGCGGAACCGAACGTCGCCGCACACGTCATCCTCGACGGCATTCGCGCCGTACGCTCGACGCCCGGATCCGAGTTCGGCGCCAGCCGTTTCGTGCTGACCGGATATTCCGGGGGCGCGATCGCCTCGTACGCGGCGGCCATGCTGCTCGACGACTACGCGCCGGAATTGGCCGATGTGGTGGTGGGCGCGTCGATGGGCGGACTCGTCACCGACAACAGGGTCGTCGCGAACAGTTTCGACGGCAAGTTCGCCTCCGGAGTGCTGCTGGCGGTGGTGCTCGCCTACGCTCGCGAACACCCCGAAATCCTCGACAACATGAACCATTTGGCCCAGTGGGTGGCGACATCGCCGATCAACAACGTGTGCGGCGAAGCGCTCGGCCCGCTGGGTGTGGTCGGGATACCGCTCGAAATCGCCGCGAACATTCCCCACCCGCTCGACAGCACCATCGCCGACGAGATCTTCGCGCGCACGGATCTCAGTGACCGAACGTCGGCGGTGCCGCTGTACATCTACCACGCCGCCCACGATCTCTGGATTCCGCTCGAAGGGGCACAGCAGCTGTATCGCACCCAGTGCGCCCGAGGCGTCCCCGCGGTCTTCCGAAGCGAGCCGGGTGAACACGTGACCGGCCTGACCACAGGATTCCCCAGAGCCTTCGACTGGCTGGACGCGCGTCTACGAGGCGAACCCGCACCGAACGAGTGCTCCTAGATCCACAGAGCCACTGCCATTCACGCCCGCTGACAGCTGGTCACGGCTGCGGCACCGGCGTAGAGGGCAGACCCCGGTGTGTCGGCCGGTCGAACTGGTCGACACACCGGGGGTAGTCGTTCACGACCGCAAGTCCGCTCGGTGACCCGGCCGCGCCGAAACCACCGATTTGCTGACCTTTCTCCACTGCTAGTGTGAACATATGTTCGAATCGGTTCGCGACGACGCAGGTCACGGGCGCTCCAGCGACCCGGCGCGATACTCCGCGGGCGAACGGCGGCGGATCACCGCTCGCGCATATGCCTCGATCCTGCACGCGGATCTGGATTCGTTCTACGCCTCGGTCGAACAGCGCGACCAGCCGCGACTGCGCGGCAAACCCGTCCTGGTGGGCGGGGGCGTAGTGCTGGCCGCGAGCTACGAGGCCAAGGCACGCGGCGTCCGGACACCGATGAACATCGGGCAGGCGCTGCGCCTGTGCCCGGATGCGATCGTCGTATCACCTCGGATGTCCGCCTACGCCGAAGCCAGCCGGTCGGTGTTCGAGATCTTCGCCGATACCACACCGGTCGTGGAAGGGATCTCGATCGACGAGGCGTTCCTCGATGTCGCCGGATTGCGCCGGATCGCCGGCGAACCGCACATCATCGCGACCGAGTTGCGAGCACGGGTGCGCCGCGACGTCGGGTTGCCCATCTCGGTCGGTATCGCGGCCACCAAATTCCTCGCGAAGGTGGCGAGCGCGGTATCCAAGCCGGACGGATTGCTGCTCGTGGCACCCGAGCACGAACTGGAATTCCTGCATCCGCTCCCCGTGCACCGGCTGTGGGGCGTGGGCCCGGTGACCGCGAACGCACTCCACGCGCACGGTATCGAACGGATCGGTCAGCTCGCCGCCCACAGCGAGTCCGGGTTGCGCTCGATCGTCGGCCCGGCCGCCGCCCGGCATCTGCACGCGCTGGCATGGGCGCGGGATCCACGCCGGGTCGAGACGGGGCGGCGACGCCGGTCGATCGGCGCACAGCGCGCGCTCGCGCGGCGTCCGCACCCGCCGGCGGAGATCGAGGCCTACCTGCACGGCCTGACCGATCGTCTGGCCCGGCGGCTCCGCGCCGCGGACAGGAGCTGCCGCACGGTGGTGCTGCGCCTGCGATTCGGCGATTTCGCCCGGGCCACGCGGTCCCGCACGATACCGGAGGCCACCGATCACACCGAGACGATCCTGCGCGCGGCACGCGGCCTGCTCGCCGAGGCGATGCCGCTGATCGGCGAACGGGGGTTGACGCTGATCGGCTTATCGCTCACCAATCTCGACAATGCCGCAACCCAGCAGCTCGCCCTGCCCTTCGAGCACGAATCCCCACCCGCCCTGGACACGGCACTCGACGATCTGCGCAGCCGGTTCGGTTCAGCCGCCGTGACCCGGGCCGCGCTCCTCGGCCGAGGCGAGGGCCTGTCGGTACCTCTACTTCCCGACTGATCGCCGCCCGCCCGGAGGACCGGGGCGGTCCCGGCGAATCGGACACGACCGCAGGAGATCTGGACGTTTGTTCAACTCTGTGGTTCGCTGCCACTCGAACAGGAAGGAACCCTGATGGCAGCAACCCCTGATCCCCGGATATCCGCGACAGACGGGAGCACCGTCACGCGGGCCGCGCTGCCACGCCGAACAGTGCTGGTGGGTGCGGCGGCGGGGACCTTGTCTCTCGGCACCGCGGCCGCGACGGTGCCCGGACTCACCGAACCGCTCGGCGCCCCGGCTCAGGCGGCACCGGATTCCGGCGAGTACCGGATAGGCCTCGGCATCTCCGATATCACCGGGCCGGCCGCCGAATGCGGGATGATGGGCTACTCCCAGCAGGACCAGACCACCGCCGGTATCCATCTGCGACCCCGGGCGCGGGCCTTCGTCTTCGCCACCGGCGACCACCGGATCGTCTTCGCCGTCGCGGAGAACGCCATGATCTTCCAATCGGTTCACCGTGGGGTGCTCACCGAACTGGTCCGCCGGTTCGGGGACCTCTACACCGAGAACAACGTGCTGCTCACCTCCACTCACTCGCACGCGGTATGTGGCGGCGCCGCCCACGATTACGCCTACAACCTGTCGATCCTGGGCTTCCAGCAACAGGTCTACGACGCCGAGGTGAACGGCCTGGTCGAGGCGATCAGCGCCGCGCACGCCGACCTCGCGCCGGGCACCCTCGCACTGGGTCGCTCCGAACTGCACGACGCGAGCGTCAACCGGTCCCGGGTGGCCTTCGACCGCAATCCCGCCGCGGACCGGGCGCACTTCCCCGAGGCCGTCGATCCGGCGGTCACCGTGCTGGGGATCGTCAAGGGCGGCAGGCAGGTCGGCGCGATCACCTGGTTCGCCACCCACAACACTTCGATGACGAACAAGAACAGGTTGATCAGCGCGGACAACAAGGGGTACGCGTCGTTCACCCACGAACACACCGACCACGGTGTCCGCTACCTGGACGGCGCACCCGAATTCGTCGCGGCCTTCGCCCAGACCAATGCCGGTGATATGTCGCCGAACCTGAATCTGGCGCCGGGGTCGGGACCTACCGGTAACGAGTTCGACAACACCCGGATCATCGGCGAGCGGCAGTACGACGCGTCCCGCGCGGCCCTGGCGGATGCCCGGCAGCTGAGCGGTCCCATCGGCTCGGTGTTCTGCTATGTCGATCTCTCCGATATCGCCGTGGACGCCCGTTTCGCGCCGGGCGGAGTACCGCGTCATACCGCGCCGCCCGCCGCGGGGGTGTCGTTGTTCGCCGGCAGTGTCGAGGACGGGCCGGGGCTACCGGGCGGGCCGATCCAGGAGGGTGTGCGTAACCCGTTCCTCGAATCCCTCGGCGATCCGCACCCGCCGGTTCCCGCCTGGCTCGCCGACACCCAGGCCCCCAAAGCCGTCGCGGTACCGTTCACGCTGCTGCCCCCGGCGCCCTGGGTGCCCAGTGTCGTTCCGATCCAGATCGTGCGGATAGGCGAGCTGTATCTGGCCGCGGCCGGTGGCGAATTCACCATCGTCGCCGGTCTGCGGATCCGCCGGACGGTGGCCGACGCACTGGGCGTCGAGCTGGATCAGGTGCTGATGCAGGGCTATGCCAACGCCTACCACGAATATGTCACCACCCCGGAGGAATACGACGCCCAACAGTACGAAGGCGCGTCGACTCTGTTCGGCCGCAACACTCTGCCCGCGTATCAGCAGGAATTCACCCGGCTGGCCATCGCTCTCGCGGCGGGCACAGCCGTCGGCCGCGGCCCGGCGCCGCGCGACCTGTCGCAGCTACAGCCGAACTTCGTACCTCCGCCGGGTCCCGATACCGCGCCGCCCGGTCAGGATTTCGGCACGACCCTCACCCAGCCGGGTGCCGCGTACGGCCGCGGCACCCGCGCCACGGTCGAATTCGTCTCGGCCCATCCCAAACACAATCCGCGCCGCAACGGCACCTTTCTGGAGGTTCAGCGACTCGTCGACAACCGCTGGATCAGGGTCGCCAACGAAGGCGAATGGAATATCCGCTTCCACTGGAGCAAACGTCCACCGGCCACCTCGGTGGCCGGTTTCACCTGGGATATCCCCGGTGACGCGGCCACCGGTCGCCATCGCTTCGTCCACTACGCCGACCGGCTGGCGCCGGACGGGACACTGCACCCGGTCATCGGCATCAGCGACGAATTCGATATCACCTGAGCCGGCGGGCGCGGTTCACGGCAGGATCGAGTCGATGTATCCGCCGTCGACGCGAACGGCACCGCCGGTCGTCGCCGAGGCGTGCTCCGAACTCAGGTAGACGACCATGTTCCCGATCTCGGCGGGTTCGATCAGGCGTTGCAGCAGCGAATGCGGCCGGTGCTCCACCATGAACCGGTGCTGGGCCTGCTCCCACGGCAGTTCCGCGCCGACCAGGTCGTGGACGAATTCCTCGACACCGGGCGTATGGGTCGGACCGGCCATCACGGAATTGACGGTGACACCGGTCCCGGCGGCGGCTTTCGCGTATCCCCGGGTCACGGCGAGCAGCGCTGTCTTCGACATGCCGTAGTGCACCATCTCGAGCGGGGTGACGACCGCCGAATCGCTGGCGATGTTCATGACCCGGCCGAATCCGCGCTCCATCATTCCCGGGAGATACATCCGGATGAGCCGTACCGCGGAAAGGACATTCACCTCGAAGTACCGGCGCCATTCGTCGTCGTCGATCTCGAAGACCGGTCTCGCTTCGAAGATGCCCAGGTTGTTGACCAGGATGTCCAGCTCCGGGACCTTCTCCCCCAGCAACGCCGCCCCGGGCGCCGACGCCAGATCCGCGGCCACCGCGCGCACCGAAGCCCCCGGCACCTCGGCGACGATCGACTCGCGGGCCTGTTCGGTGCGTTCGGCGCTCCGGCCGTTCACCACCACCATGGCGCCGGCCCGGGCCAGCGCGGCGGCGATGGCCAGCCCGATGCCCTGACTCGAACCCGATACCAACGCGGTGCATCCGGAAAGGTCGATATGCATGGGCCCATCGTGCCGCACCGGCGGCCCGGGTCCGGCTATGCCACGCTGATCCCGGAGCTCTACCACGGACGCGGAATGGCGTGAATCGTGGGGTACGTGTCGTTGACGCCGCGGTCATCGGCGACGGAGGCTTGAATCGTGCAGCAGCCCCGCGTCGTATTCGTACTCTTCGATGACTTCCAGGCGCTCGACTTCGTCGGACCGCACGAGGTCTTCCGGGGCACCGGCCATTACGACTGTCGTGTCGTGGCCACCCGGGCGCGACCCGTCCGTACCGACAGTGGCCTGCTGATCGCCGCTGAACACAGGCTGGACGAGGTGGATCCCGCGACCGTCGACACGCTGGTGGTCGTCGGTGGGCCCGGCGTCGACGCCGCCGCGCGCGACCCGGTACTCGTGGAGTGGATCAGGAGTACCGCCTCGCACGCGCGCCGGGTCACCTCGGTCTGCACAGGAGCGTTCCTGTTGGCCGCCGCGGGTGTACTGAACGGCCGGCGCGTCACGACGCACTGGGCCTTCGCAGAGCAGCTGTCCCAGGAATATCCGGCGGTGATCGTGGACAGCGAGCCCATCTTCGTCCGAGACGGGCAGGTGTGGTCCTCCGCCGGGGTCACCTCGGGTATCGATATGGCGCTGGCGCTGGTGGAGGAGGACCGGGGCAGGCAGGTCGCGCTGACGATCGCGCGCTACCTCGTGATGTTCCTGCGCCGGCCCGGCGGTCAGACCCAGTTCAGTACCGCCCTGTGGCGGGCGCAGCCGGCCACCGACCCCATCCGCGCCGTGGTATCGGCGATCCACGCAGATCCGGGTGCCCGCCACAGTATCGACGACCTCGCCGCGCGGGCCGGACTGAGCCCGCGGCATCTGCAACGGCGCTTCACCGCCGAACTCGGCACCGCACCTGCCGCCTATGTCGAGCAGGTCCGGGTCGAGGCGGCCCAGCGCGATCTGCTCGACGGCGACTCCGTCGAGCAGATCGCGCGCCGATGCGGTTTCGGCACCGCCGAATCGCTGCGCCGCGCCTTCCACCGCAGGCTCGGGGTCGCACCGTCGGATTATCGGGATCGTTTCCGGTCGGTCGGCACCCCGTACTGATCGGAAAGTTCCCAGATCTTTCTCTCAACCCTTCTCTCGCAAGGAGTTCCGCTATGTCGCTCGACCTTCCCGCCACCCCGCTGTCGCTCGCCGCGCACGCCGTGATCAACGCCGAACTCGACGTATCGCTGCGCAATCACAGCATCCGCTCGTTCCTGTTCGCCCGGGCAACGGCTGCGGCGCGAGGGCTGCATCCGGGGGCCGATTACGACGAGGAAGTCATGTACTTGATCTGCGTGCTGCACGATATCGGGCTCGCCGAGATCGCCAACGGTGACCAAAGGTTCGAGGTCGACGGCGCCGATTTCGCCGCGCAGTTCCTCGAATCCCACGGCGTCACCGACGAGCGGGTCGATGTGATCTGGGATGCCATCGCGGCACACAGCAGCGGTCTGAGCAGTTCCCCCGTCCACCGCCGCCGGCGTCCAGCCGCCATCTGGATCGCGGTGGACGGAATCGGTATCGATATCGGCGGCGGCGCCGATCTGCTGCCGGCCGGCTACGCCGATCTGGTGCATGCGGCCTATCCGCGCCTGGGCGGTATCCGCGCGCTGACCCGGTTGGTCGAGGAGCAGGCCGTCGCGAAACCGCACAAGGCACTGCCGGGATCGCTGCCCGGTGAAATCACCCGTCTGCGTCACCCGGATCTGGTTCCCACCTGGGACGATATGGTCGCCGCGAGCGGCTGGCACGACTGATACCGCCGCGCGGATCCCGCTCGCTACCAATTAGCCATTGACAAATGGCACATTGGTGAATGATTCTGAGCGCATGACTGGGTCGACGAGGACCTCACTCCCGGGCGTGCCGGGCGAGCCCTCACTACGCGCACGCCTGACGGCCACCGCGGCCGAATACGCCCTGCGGCCGCTCAACTGCGCCGTTCCGCTCAACCCGCCGGGCATCCTGTTCGCCCGTACCCTGATCGCCACGATCATGGCCGCCGCCGGGCCGCCGATCGCGGGCACCGCGGTCGAACAGGTCCGCGCCGCGGGTGTCCGCGGGGAATGGGTCCGGGCTCCCGGGGTGCGGTTCGGCGAACAGGCGATCTACTACGTCCACGGCAGTGGGTACGTGCTGTGTTCCGCGCGTACCCATCGCGGGCTGGCCTCACGATTGTCGCGGCGGACCGGGCTGCCGGTCTTCGTGGTGGACTACCGGCTCGCGCCCGAACACCGGTTCCCGGCCGCCGCCGACGATATCGCCGCCGGCTACCGCTGGCTGCTCGACCAGGGTTTCGCCGCGCACGACACGGTGATCGCGGCGGATTCCGCAGGTGGACACCTGACGCTGGACCTGCTGCTGGAGAATGCGCGGCGCGGCCTCACGCAACCCGCCGCGGTCGCCTTGTTCTCCCCGCTGATCGATCTGACCTTCTCCCTCGCCGCCGAGCAGGAACGCCGGCGCCGCGATCCGGTGATCTCCGCACGCGCGGCCCGCCGGCTCCCCCGCGCCTACACCCACGGCCACCCCGACGACGCGCCCCGGCTGCGGCTCGGCGTCACCGCGGGCACCGCGTTACCACCGATCCTCGTACAGGCCGGCGGCGCGGAAATGCTCAGCGCCGACGCCCGCCACCTGCACGGCATGGTTCGCGCCGCGGGCGGTGACTGCACGCTCGAGATATGGCCGGGGCAGGTGCACGTGTTCCAGGCGCTGCCGCGGCTGACCCCCGAAGCCGATATCGCACTGGACCGTAGCGCGCAGTTCCTGCGCACGGCACTGTTCTCGCGCGCCCCACGGAAAGTGAGCTGATATGTTCGGACTCGACTCGTTGCTGCCGTTCGGCCCGACCCGGCGCAGCCGCGGCGCCCGGGCGGTGGTCACCGGCGCGGGCAGCGGTATCGGCCGCGCCTTCGCCCACGAGATCGCGGCCCGCGGCGGCCGGGTCGTCTGCGCCGATATCGACGAAGCCCGCGCGGCGGAGACGGTCGCATCGATCGAACAGGACCACCCCGGCGTCGCGTACGCGTTCCGCTGCGATGTGGCACGCCGCGAGGATATGGAGATCCTCGCCCGTTTCGCCGATTCGGTACTGGACGGCCCGGTGAGCCTGGTGATCAACAATGCCGGGGTCGGGATCGGTGGAAAGCCGGTGGGCGCTATCGGATTCGCCGACTGGGAATGGGCACTCGGTATCAATCTGTGGGGCGTAGTGCACGGATGCGAGATCTTCGCGCCGCGACTGCGGGCCGCCGGACGCGGCGGAATAATCAACGTCGCCTCGGCCGCCGGTTTCGCGGCCGCACCCTCGATGGCTGTCTACAACACCTCCAAGGCCGGAGTACTGGCGCTGTCGGAGACGATGGCCGCGGAGTTCAGCGGTACCGATATCGCGATCACCGTGCTCTGCCCGACTTTCGTACGAACCAATGTCGCCCGGGACGGGCGGATCACCGCGGGCTCGCGCGATCTCGCCACCACCCTCATGCGCTGGACCGGATTCTCCCCGGAGCGCGTCGCCCGGAGCACCCTCGACGCGCACGACCGCGGCCGGCTGCATGTCCTGCCGCAGCCCGACGCCCACCTGATCTGGCTCCTCAAACGCGCCTTCCCCGGGCCGTACACCACCGCGGCGGGCCTGCTCGAACGACTGCTGCCGCAGGACGAACCCGTCACTCCGACCACCACACACAGAACAGGAGTCTGATATGACGACCATGGACTTCGAGGACATGCTCGACAAGATCAAGGACCGTCAGTGGGCCCTGGCCGATATCGACTGGGACGCGCCGGGCGCGGAGACCCTCACCCCCGCACAGCTCACGCGGCTCGAGCCGTTCATGTCGGATCTGATGTGGATCGAGAACGTGGGCGCGCGTGGATTTGCCGCAATGGCGAAAAAGGCTCCCGACGAGACATTGCGCGAGATCTACCGTTATTTCCACGCCGAGGAGCAGAAGCACGCCAATGCCGAGCTCGCGCTGATGCGACGCTGGGGCATGCTCGACGGCGACGAGATCCCGCAGCCGAATATCAACGTCAAACTGGTGATCGACTTCCTGGACAAGTACGCCGACGATATGTCGCTGTCGTTCCTCGGGACCGTCATTCCGATGTTGGAGGTCGCGCTGGACGGGGCGCTGGTCAAGTTCATCATGGACGAGATCGAGGACCCGGTATGCCAGGAGGCGTTCCGGCGTATCAATGCCGATGAATCCCGCCATCTCGCCGTCGATTTCGCGGTGATGGACGTACTCGGCCACGCGGAGATGCGCAAACTGCTCATCGAATTGGTCGGCGGCTGGATGAAACCGACGTTCCTCATCGGCGTGCTCAGCTATATGCCGCTGCTGAACAAGATGCGCGACAGTATCGTCGCGATGGGTGTGGACGAGAAGAAGCTGTACTCGGCGCTCGAGCGCTACCGCAAGGTCGGTGAGCGTAGTGAATTCGCCCGGCGGCTGCCGATGTACCAGATAGTCAAGTTGCACGGTAACTGGGTCGTCGATCGCGGTCACCCCTACCATCTGCTCGCGGACACACTGGTGAAGATCACCGGGCGTATTCCGCGGCGGCTGTTGCGCAAGGACCCGTCGTGGTCGAAGGAAATCACCTATACCCCTGCCGCGTGACGAGGAATCCCATGACCACGACCAGCACAGCCCCGCTCGATGTCGCCGTGATCGGTGCGGGATTCGCCGGTATCGGCGCGGCCATCCGGCTGCGAGACCGGGGCATCACGAATTTCGCGGTATTCGAACGCGGTGCCGCGGTCGGCGGAACCTGGCGCGACAACACCTATCCCGGCGCCGCCTGCGATATCCCCTCCCGGCTCTACTCGTACAGTTTCGCGCCGAACCCGGAGTGGTCGCATACCTATTCGGGCAGCGGCGAGATCCTCGGATACATCGAATCGATGGTCGCGCGATCCGGTATCGGCCCACATATCCGGTTCCGGCACAACATCACCGCGATGGTGTTCGACGAGGACACCGGCACCTGGGAGCTCTCCGTCGAGGGTGCGGAGCCGGTGCGTGCTCGCGCGGTGGTGCTGGCCTCCGGGCCGCTCACCGAACCCGGCTATCCGGATATCCCGGGAATCGACATCTTCACCGGTCACAAGATCCACAGTGCCCGGTGGGACCACGAATACGATTTCGCCGGTAAACGGGTCGCGGTGATCGGTACCGGAGCCAGCGCGGTACAGATCATTCCCGAACTCGTGGAACGAGCCGGATCGGTGAAGGTCTTCCAGCGCACTCCCGGGTGGGTGCTGCCCCGGGTGAACCGGCGGACCGGCGCGCTGGCCAAGGAGCTCTACCGGCATGTGCCCGGCGCGGAGACACTCGCACGGCAGGCGTGGTTCTACGGGCACGAATCGGTGGCACTCGGCGTCGTCTGGAACACACCGCTGACCCGGGTGGTCGAACTGGCCGGCCGGGCGCAGTTACGCCGCCAAGTCGCCGATCCGTGGCTGCGCCGCCAGCTCACCCCCGATTTTCGGGCGGGCTGCAAACGGCTGCTGATGACCGACGACTACTACCCGGCACTACAGCGCGACAACTGCAAGCTGATCACCTGGCCGATCGCCCGGATCGCGCCCGCCGGGATCCGCACCGCCGAGGGCATCGAGCACCGCGCTGACTGCATCGTGTTCGCCACCGGATTCGAGGTGTCCAAAACGGGGACACCGATCCCGATCACCGGCCGCGACGGGCGGGTACTCGCCGACGAGTGGCGGCGCGGCGCGTTCGCCTACCGCAGTGTCACGGTCTCGGGATTCCCGAATCTGTTCCTTACCTTCGGCCCCAATTCCGGGCCCGGGCACAACTCGGCACTGGTGTACATGGAATCGCAGATCGCTTACCTGGTCCGGGCCATCGGCCTCATCCTGGACCGGGATCTGCGGATCCTCGATGTACGCCGGGAGCGCCAGGATCGCTACAACGCGGCCATCCAGCGCAGGCTCGGCGCCACCACCTGGAACTCCGGTTGCCGCAGCTGGTACCTCACCGAGGACGGGTTCAACGCGACCATGTATCCCGGATTCGCCACCCAGTACCGCAACCAGTTACGCGAGGTGGATCTCGACGACTACACGGTGGTGGCGGCCGAGCCGCGGATCGCGCCGACGGTCGTATCGGTCTCCTAGCCGGCGGCTAGACTCGGATTCTCGAGCCGGAATCACCCGGCGTAGGCGGGCGAGGGAGGTGCGGACTCATGGCGCGATACCGGATCGACGATCTCGCCCGCGCCGCGGGCACCACCTCCCGCAATGTCCGCGCCTACCAGGAACGCGGCCTGCTCCCGCCGCCGGCCGACCGGGACGGCCGGGCCAGTATCTACGACGACTCCCATCTGGAGCGGCTCCGGCTGATCGACGCATTGCTGCAACGCGGTTTCACCACCGCGCATATCGCGGATTTCATCACCAGCTGGGAAACCGGCAAGGATCTCACCGAGGTGCTGGGACTACAGCACGCCGTCACCGCCAACTGGTCGGAGGAGGAGACCTTCGAGGTCCCCCGGGAACTGCTGGCCACCATCCTCGGTGAACAGACCGAGGAACTGGTCGAGCAGCTGAGCCGGATGGGCCTGGTCCGGGTGGACGGTGACACCGTGGTGATCACCGATACCCAATTGCTCACCTCGTTCACCGAACTCCACGAGTACGGGGTGGAGCTGGGCACGCTGATCTCGGTGTACGCCGAGGTGGCGACGCGGATCGACGCGATCAGCGGCCTGCTCATCAACGCGGCGAAGAAACATATCGTCGACGAGCACGGACCGGGTTGGCTCCCCGGCTCCAACGACGAGATCGCCGCGACCACGCGCATGCTGAACACCATGCGCGAACTCGGCGTCGCCGCGGTGCACACCAGTCTCGCCCGTTCGCTCGACGCGACCCTGCGCCGCGAACTCGGCGACTACCTCGCCACCGCCGCCGAAAGGGAGCGCGAACAACGGATGGGCGGCATCCAGCGGGATCGCTGACCACCGCGGGCCGAGCCCGACACGGTTCTTCTCAGGCCAAGCGGCACAACGTCTTTCCGGTCGTCGCTCCCGCCAGCATCGCCACCAGCGCCGCGGCGGCCTGCTCGATACCGTCGAAGATCGACTCCCGGTGAACCAGGCGTCCCGCCGCGAGGTGACCACCGACTTCCACGCGCATCGGCTGTTCGAGATAATTGAAGGAACCGGCCCGGAATCCTCGCATCCGTAATCCCTTGGCCACCATGGTGAACAGATTCGGCGGCCCGGCCGGGGCGGCGCCGTCGTAGCCCGATACCGCGCCGCACAGCGCCACCCGGCCCTGCGGGCGCAGCGCGTCGAGCGCCGCGGTGAGATGGTCGCCGCCGACATTGTCGAAATAGGCGTCGATACCGGTGGGCGCCAGAGCGGCCAGCGATTCGGCGAGGGTTGGTTCGTGATAGTCGAAGGCCGCGATACCCAGTTCGTCGCGCAGATAGGCGACCTTGTCCGGGCTGCCCGCCGAGCCGAGGACCGTGACGCCGCGCAGCGCCGCGAGTTGCGCCGCCACCGCGCCCACCGCACCAGCGGCCGACGACACCCACAGTGTGTCCGCCGCGCTCAGCTCGAGGATCTCGACCAGACCCACATAGGCGGTGAGCCCGGCACTACCCAGCGGGCCGAGGAACCATTGCGGCGGCAGATCTCCGGGATCGACCCGGGTCGGGGCACCGTAGCCGCCGAGGGTCTGTGCACCGGTTCCCACCACCGCGAATTCGCGATAGCCGAGGGTGTGCGAGACCAGATCGCCGACGGCGTAGTCCGGATTGCGGGTCTCGGCGACGACCCCGAGGGCGAGGCCGCTGAGCGCATCACCCGGCCGCAGCGGGGGGAGGTATCCGTCCGGGGTGGTTTCGGCCAGCCGGATGCGGATCGAGGGATCGATCGAGAGCCAGGTATTGCGCACCAGCACCTCACCGGGGCCGGGCACCGGCACGGGTTCGTCGATCAGGACGAGATCGGTGGTAGTCAGTTTCCCGGCCGGTCGGCGGGCCAGACAGAGCCGGCGATTCATCGGTGGTCCTCCTCGGATGATCTGGCCGTCGGATGATCTGGCCGGGGTCGCGCGATCCCGGGCCGCCGCGCCGGTCAGCGGGTGAACGAGACCTCCGGTGTCCGCGCGATGAGCAGGCGGCGTACCGCACCGGCGGCGTCGAGTTGCGCGGTCGCGTTGAACGAGGCCTCGAAGGCACCGTCACGGGTCGTGCGGCCGAGTACGAGTTCGTATTCACCGACCACCGAGCCCACATCGATGTGATGGACCAGCGTGCTCTTCTCACGTTGCGCCAGATAGGACACCAGGCCTTCGCGGTCCCCCACGAATTCGGCGCTCTTGCCCGCGCCCTGGGAGAACTGCACCGACATGGTGAAATCGTCGGAGATCATGCCGAGCACCCGGTCCGGATCGTCGGAATCCATATAGGCGAACCAGCGGGCGAGTACCGCCACATTCGTCGTCATCGCTGCTCTCCTTCATTGGCGGACCGGGGTACGAGCGCGAAATCCGCGTTGAACGTGACCTGGTACCGGTCGACGAGACCGGCCGCGTCCAGATGCATCGCGGCCACGAAATAACCGGTGGTCACGGTGTCGTTCTCGGTGACCGCGCCGTGGGCGAACTGGAGATCACCGGCGGCGGCCACCCGCGACAGGACGTGTTTGCGGTTCACCGGCGGCCGCCCGTCGAGATAGGCGAACATGGCCGAGCGGCCTCGATCGCGCTTGACTCCCGTGGGCAGGACCATCGCGAAATCCACCTCCTCGGCCAGTAACGCCACCGCGTCCCGCAACCTGCCGCTGTCGACGATCGCGTAGTAGTCCTCGATCACGTAACTCATGAAATGAACTTAGTTCAGCAAACCACTTCTTGTCGAGACCATGAACCGCTACGCTCAGCTCAACCGAATTCAACTCAAATCAACGGGAGAATCATGTCCCCGACCTCAGCATCCGTCGCCGAAGCCCCGTGGCCGCGGGCGGAACCGGCGGCCCTCACCCCTGGGCCGGAACAGGAACAATTGCGCGAAACACTGCGGGCACTGCTCGCGAAGCACAGCGGTATCGAGCAGGTGCGCGCGGCGGCGGATTCCGGCACCGGATACTCCGAACCGCTGTGGCGGCAACTCGTCGACGAGATGTCGGTGACCACGCTCGCCGTGCCGGAAGAATTCGGCGGGCTGGGCTACGGCACCGCCGAGCTGGCGATCATCCTCGAGGAATGCGGGCGGGCACTGGTCTGCGAGCCCGTCCTGAATTCGGCGGTACTCGGCACTCAGGCGCTGTTGACGGCCGCGACCGATACCGCCGGCTCCTTCCCCGAGGTACTCGCCGGCCGATCGCTCGCGACAATGAGCACGCTGGAGACCGGCACCGACGAGCTGTACGCCCACCCGGGCGCGGAGGGCTGGCTGGTAAACGGAACGATCACGCACCTACCGGGCGGAGCGACCGCCGATATCGCGGTGGCCTCGGCGGATACACCCGATGGCCGCCGGCTCTTCGCCCTGCGACTCGGGCCGCGGACCCTCCGCAGACCACGCGAAGTCCTCGACCCCACCCGCCGCCAGGCGGATCTGATCGTGCGGGATTGCCCGGCCGTCGCACTGACCACGCCCGGATCGACCGCGGCAGCGACCGCACGACTGCACGATCTGGCCACCCTGGCCACGGCCTGCGAGAACACCGGCATCGTCGACCGGCTCCTCGAACTCACAGTCGACTACGTCGGCACACGACATCAGTTCGGGCGGCCGATCGGCTCCTTTCAAGCGGTCAAGCACCGCCTGGCCGACCTGCTCGTCGCAGTGGAACGTGCGAGATCGGCGTCCCGATATGCCGCCGCGGTCTACGCCGAGGACCCCGGCTCCGCGCGCTTGGCTGTCGCGGTGGCGGGCGCTGTGTGCACCGAGGCGGCCGTCCTGGCCGCGTCGGAAGCAGTGCAACTACACGGCGGCGTCGGCTTCACCTGGGAGCATCCCGTGCACTCATATCTTCGACGAGCGCTCGGAAATGAAGCAGCGCAGGGTGATTCGCGAACCCATCGTGCGCGCATCGCCGATCTGATCGGCATCTGACGACCGGAAACAGGTGCGGGCATCCGTATTGACGCGCCCCGCGCCGTCGAGTACAACTGAAGTGAATCCAGTTCAATAACGGACAACGAAAGAGGCCCCGAGATGGTTGACACCGACCACATCGTCCTGGAGAAAGACGGCGATATCGCGCGTGTCTGGCTCAACCGCCCGCACAAGAAGAACGCGGTCACCGTGGAGCTGCTGCACCGGCTCGACGAGATCATCGTCGAGGTCGACAACGACCCGAACCTCAAGGTCCTGGTGCTGCGGGGCCGGGCCAACACCTTCTGCTCGGGCTTCGACCTCGACGAGCTGCGGGAGAACTACGTCGGCAAGACCAACGCGATGGATGTCGCGGTGCTCTCGGCGAAGGTCTGCGATCGCCTCTACTCCATGAACACCCCCTCGGTCGCGGTGCTGGAGGGATACGTCACCGCGGGCGGCTTCGAACTGATGATCTCCTGCGATTTCGCGGTGGCCGCCGACGATGCCAAGATCGGCGACTTCCATATCCGCCGCGCGCTGTTCGGTGGTGCGGGCCCGATCTACCGCCTGCCCCGCATGATCGGTATCCGCAAGACCAAGGAACTGATGCTCACCGGCAAACTGCTCTCGGGCAAGGAAGCCGAGGACTTCGACCTCATCAACGCCTCCGCCCCGGCCGCCGAACTGGACACCCTGGTGGCCGATTTCATCGCGCCCATCATCGATAAGAGCCCGTTCGCCATGAAGCTCACCAAGATGACCATCGACCGCGGTCTGGACGCCGATATCCAGTCGCTGATGGTGATGGAACACCTGGCGGTCGGCAACGCCCTGCAGTCCGAGGACGCGCGCGAGGGCGTCAATGCCTTCTTGGAGAAGCGCGAACCCAAGTGGGTCGGCCGCTGAACCATCCACCGGCATAGAGACATCGGAAGGAACGAGATGGGTGAGCAGGTGAGACCTACCCTGGAAGGCAGCAGGTGCCGGGAGTGCGGGACGGTCGGCTACCCGGTGAGCGCGACCTGCGCGCGCTGCGCCCGGCCGACGGCCGATCCGCTGTCGCTGAGCGATGAAGGGGTGGTCTGGGCCTACACCGTCCAGCGGTTCCCACCGAAATCGCCACCGTATGTCGTTCCCGCCGAGGGTTTCACCCCGTACGCGGTCGGCTATGTCGAACTGCCCGAGGGCATCAAGGTCGAGGCGATTCTCGACTGCGACGATTTCGCCACCCTGGACCGGGCGCCGGTGCGACTGGTCGCGGTCACACCGGTCCCCCGTTTCGCCATCACTTCCATCCAGCAGAGCGAGGACCGGTGACAGAACAGGTTTCGATCATCGGCAGCGGGCTGTCGCGCTTCGGTCGGCAGCCGGGGGTCAGCGGCCGGCAGATGGCGGTGGAGGCGATCACGGCGGCGGTGGCCGACGCCGGGTTGACCTGGCCCGATATCCAGGTCGCCGTCGGCGGCAGCGACGGTTCCGGACTCGCCGACACCCTGGTAGCGGAACTCGGATTCACCGGTATCCCGTTCACCAACGTCAAGAACGGCTGCGCCACCGGCGGTAGCGCTCTGTTCGCCGCGGTCAACGCGGTACGTTCCGGTGCCGCCGAGATCGCGCTGGCGGTCGGCTTCGACAAACATCCGCGCGGCGCATTCGATCCGGTCCCCGCCGACTGGGGACTGCCCGAGGGGTACGGATCGGCCGGTCTCATGGTGACCACCCAGTTCTTCGGCGCCAAGATCGGCCGCTACATGCGCGAACACAATATTTCCGCCGCGACGCTGGCCGAAGTCGCCGCGAAGGCCTACCGCAACGGCAGCCGCAATCCCAATGCCTGGCGGCGCGAACCGGTATCGGCGGAGCAGATCGCGG
Source organism: Nocardia jinanensis (assembly GCF_014645735.1). Lineage (GTDB taxonomy): Bacteria > Actinomycetota > Actinomycetes > Mycobacteriales > Mycobacteriaceae > Nocardia > Nocardia jinanensis. The sequence continues at coordinate 165,126 of NZ_BMMH01000001.1, forward strand.
CGGCGGAGATGGTGAACGATCCGCTCACCAAGTTCATGTTCTGCTCGCCGGGCGAGGGCGGCGCGGCCGTGGTCGTCGCGAGCGCGGCCGCCGTGCGCCGGCTCGGGGGCCGCCCGGTGCGGTTACGGGCGATCAGCCATCGCACCCGCCGCTTCGGATCGTTCGAGGTGTTCAGCCCCGCGGTCCAGGGCACCGGGGAACCGACCAGCGTCAGCGCCGATGCCGCCGCGGCGGCTTTCGAACAGGCCGGGATCGGGCCGAGCGAGATCGACGTCGCCCAACTCCAGGACACCGAGAGCGGCGCGGAGATCATGCATATGGCCGAATGTGGGTTCTGCGTGCACGGCGAGCAGGAGGAGATGATCGCCGCGGGGGCCACCGAAATCGACGGCCGGCTGCCGATCAACACCGACGGCGGTTGTATCGCCAACGGCGAACCCATCGGCGCCTCGGGGCTGCGGCAGGTCCACGAGATCGTCACCCAACTGCGCGGTGCGGCGGGCGAGCGGCAAGTTCCCACCGGTCCGCGCACCGGTTTCACCCACGTCTACGGCGCCCCCGGGATCAGCGCCTGCACAGTCCTTTCGGTTTGAGGTCGAGGTAGCACATGAGTACACGGACACTTCCGGATCTCGCGGAGTTCACCGAATCGGCCCGGACCTGGCTGCGCGAGGTCGCCGCGCCCCGCACCGAAGCCGCGTGGGGTCACGGTGACGATTCGGTCGCCGTATTCGAGAACTGGACCGCCGCGGAGGAACGCCGGCACACCGACGCGATCCGCGATTACGAACGCACCAAATTCGATGCGGGATGGGGCCCGCTCGACTGGCCCGCCGAATACGGCGGGCGGGGATTGCCGATGTCGTATGTGCTCGCGTTCCGCCGAGCCGAAGCGGAGTTCGAGGTACCGCGGCGCACCGAAATGTTCTCGGTGACACAGCAATTGGTCGCTCCCACCATCGAGCAGTGGGGCACCTCGGAACAGCGGGATCGCTATGTCCGGGCCATGCTGCGTACCGATCTGATCGCCTGCCAGCTCTTCTCCGAGACCGAGGCGGGCTCCGATCTGGCGGCGGTACGGACCCGGGCCACCCGTGCTGAAGAGGGCACCTGGACCCTCGACGGCCACAAGGTGTGGACCTCGGGTGCCAGAGTCGCCGACCTGGGTGTGGCCGTCTGCCGGACCGATCCGACGGCGGCCAAACACGCGGGCCTCACCGTTTTCCTGGTCCCGATGGATTCGCCCGGCGTCACCATCCGGCCGATCCGCCAGATGACCGGCGGTAGCTCGTTCAACGAGGTCTACCTCGACGGTGTGGTGCTCGACGACGGACTGCGCCTCGGGCCGGTCGGCAAAGGTTGGCCTGTCGCGCTGACCGTGCTCGCCGCCGAACGCCTCGACGGCGCGACTCTCGGCTTGGCCAATGCCGACCGGGCCGTGGCGCTGGCCCGCAACCTGGGGCGTGAGCTGTCGGATCTGGAACGGGACCGGGTCGCCGATCTGGTCACCCGCAGCTATGTACAGCGGGTGGCGGGTATGCGAGTCGCCGCGGCGGTGGTCGCGGGGCGGGATCCCGGGCCGGAGGCCTCGGCGGGGAAACTGCTGGCCACCGACACCATGGCCCGCACCTCCGAGGTCGTGCGGTTACTGCTCGGCCGGGACCTGGTCGCCGATTCGGGACGCTGGGGAACCTTCTCCTGGACCGAGCACATCCTCGGGGCGCCCGGTTACCGGATAGCCGGTGGTACCGACGAGATCCAGCACAACATCATCGCCGAGCGGGTGCTCGGCCTGCCCAAGGAGCCGCGCCAATGACACTGGAACACCGTGTCCGCGAACGGTTGTCCGCCGAGTCGGGAGCCGAGCTCACCGGATTCGAGCGGCTGCCCGGTGGCCACTCGGGACTCACCTATCGCGCGGTGACCACCGACGGAACCTACGTGGTGAAGGCGGTACCCGAAGGGCGCGAAGCGATCGGCCGCCACGATATGTTGCGCCAGGCCCGGATCATGCGCGCGCTGGCGCCGACCGAGGTCCCGGTGCCGCGCATCGTCGTGGAGGACGACAGCGAGCCCGCCTGGTTCGCCATGGAATTCGTCTCCGGGGAATCGCTGGAACCGGTACTGGACGACCCGGCGGTAGCGCCGGAGATCGCCGCGGCCCGGATGCGCCGCGCCGCGGAGGTGCTGCCCCGGTTGCACGCGGTCGCCCTCGGCACCGTTCCCGGCATCGAAGCAGCCCTGACCCCGGCCGACGAGCTCGCCCGCTGGGCCCGCACTCTCGGCGCGGTACCGCCGGAACTGGTTACCGGAGGTGACCGTCTACTCGAGTTGCTCGGCAATCGGATCCCGGAGCCGCTGGCCCCCACCCTGGTGCACGGCGATTATCGGCTCGGCAATATCATCGCCGCCGGCACCGAACCGGTCGCGCTGATCGATTGGGAGATCTGGAGTGCCGGGGATCCGCGGGTCGAGCTCGGCTGGTTCCTCGTCTTCGCCGACGGCACAAATTTTCCCGAGGTGGGCCGCACAGTGCCCGGCCTGCCGAGCGCCGCCGAACTGGTGGACCACTACCGCACCGGCGGACCCGCGCTGCCCGAGCTCACCTGGTTCGACGCCCTCGGCCGCCTCAAAATGGCCGCCATCATGGGTCATAACCTGCGTCGGCATCGCGAGGGCCGGCACCACGACCCGGACCAGGAAAAACTGCCCGCCACCATCGACCGCCTCATCGAGACCGGAACCGCGCTGCTCGCCGGTTGAGGTCCCCCAGTTCAGGAGCCGCACTGTGGATTTCTCCTACTCCGCTCGCACCCAGGACCTGCTCGACAAGCTCGAACATTTCATGAACGACCACATCTATCCGGCCGAGCCGATCTACGACGCGCAGATCGCGGCCGCGGATAATCCGCACGAACAGCCGCGGATCATGCGGGAATTACAGGCCCGAGCCCGGGAGGCGGGTCTGTGGAATCTATTCATGACCCACGACGGATTGGGCGCCGGGCTCACCAACCTCGAATATGCCCCGCTCGCCGAAATGGTCGGCCGGTCGATCATCGGCAACGAGGCGATCAATTGTTCGGCACCCGATACCGGCAATATGGAAATCCTGGCCATGTTCGGCACCGAGGAACAGAAAACGCAATGGTTGCGCCCGCTCCTGGATTGTGAGATCCGGTCGGCTTTCGCGATGACCGAACCCGCCGTCGCCAGTTCCGACGCCACCAATATCACCTCGACCATCCGCCGCGACGGAGACGACTACGTTCTCAACGGCCGCAAATGGTACATCTCCGGCATTCTCGACCCGGATTGCCAACTCGTCATCTTCATGGGTAAATCCGGTCCGGAAGCGGCGCCCTACCGTCGGCAGAGCATGATCCTGGTCCCGGCGGACGCACCGGGAATCGAAGTTCTGCGTGATCTGCCGATGTTCGGTTTCCACGACCGGCTCGGTCACGGCGAGGTGCAGTTCACCGATGTCCGGGTGCCGGCGGCGAATATGCTCGGCGCCGAGGGCGACGGATTCGCGATCGCGCAGGGCCGGTTGGGCCCGGGCCGGATGCACTATGCGATGCGGGCCATCGGGATGGCCGAACGCGCACTGGAACTGATGTGCCGCCGATCGCTGGAACGCATCGCGTTCGGCGGCCCACTCGCCGACCGCGGAGTAGTGCGGGAGTGGATCGCCCGCAGCCGGATCGAGATCGACCAGATCCGGTTGCTGGTCCTGAAATCGTCCTGGCTGATGGATACCGCGGGCAATGCGGCGGCGCGCTCGGAGGTCGCCGCGATCAAAGTGGCCGCCATGGAGGTCGCGCACGCCGTGGTCGACCGCGCGGTGCAGACCTTCGGCGCGGCGGGTGTCAGCAACGACACGGTGCTGGCCCGGATGCACGCGATCACCCGGGCCCTACAGATCGCCGACGGCCCCAACGAAGTACATCTGCGCACCATCGCGCGTCTGGAAGTGAAGAAATACCGATGAGCACAACGGATCTGACCGGAAAGATCGCACTGGTGACCGGCGCGAGCCGTGGACTCGGTCTGGCGATCGCCCGCGGGCTGCGCGACGCCGGCGCCACGGTGATCGTCTCCAGCCGCAAGCTCGCGGCCTGCGAAGCGGCGATCGCCGCGCTCGGCGACGGTCCCGGCGACGCGTATCCACTGGAACTGCATGTGGGCAGGTGGGACAGCATAGAACCCGCCGTCGACCGGATCGTCGCCGAATTCGGTGGTCTCGACATCGTGGTCAACAATGCCGGGATCGCGCCGCTCGCCGAGAACCTCGTGTCGGTGACCGAGGGGCTGTGGGACAAAACCCTCGAGGTGAACCTGAAGGGACCGTTCCGGCTGATGGCGGTCGCCGGTGCCCGGATGGCCGCCGCGGGCGGCGGATCGATCGTCAATATCTCCAGTATCGGCGCGATCCGGCCGAGCCCGCCGGAGGCGATGTATGCCGCCGCCAAGAACGGCCTCAACGCGCTGACCATGGCATTCGCGCAGGAATACGCGCCGTCGGTACGGGTGAACTGTGTGCTGCCGGGGGGTTTCGCGACGGAGATGGCCGAACACTGGGACGAGGAGTTCGTCGGCAAGATCGTCGACCGGCTGCCCGCGGGCAGGCTGGGGCGGCCGGAGGAGATCGCCGGGCTGGTCGTTCATCTGGCGAGCGATGCCGCCGGGTACACGACCGGGGCCCTCATCCCGGTCGACGGCGGCCGGACCGCGGTGTACTGATGGATACACAGACGGCCGGACCGGAGACCGGAACACTGGAGAGCCTGTTCGGGCTGAGCGGACGGGTCGCGGTGGTCACCGGCGCCTCGTCGGGGCTGGGCCTGGGCTTCGCCCGTACGCTGGCCGGTGCGGGCGCCACCGTCTACGCGGCCGCCCGCCGAGTGGACCGGTTACGGGAACTGGCCCGGGCCGATCCCCGGATCGTGCCGGTGCCCTGCGATGTGACCCTGCACGAGGACCGCACCGCCCTGGTGGACCGCTGCTATACGGAGTCCGGACGCCTGGACATCCTGGTCAACAACGCGGGCCGGGCCGGGCCGCCGCAGGCGGAGCAGGAAACCGATGCGGAATTCCGCGCGATCCTGGAGTTGAACCTGCTCGCCGGTTTCCACCTCGCCACCTGCGCGGCGGCCCGGTTGCCCGACGGCGAACGCGCCTCTTACATCAATATCTCCTCGGTGATCGGCCTGGTCTCGACGGCGCCGATCGGCGGCGCGAGCTACGCCGCGTCCAAGGCCGGGACCCTGGGACTCACCCGCGAACTCGCCGGTCAGTGGGGCCGGCGCGGTATCCGGGTGAACGCCGTGGTCCCGGGCTGGTTCGATACGGAGATGACCGACGGACTGTTCAGCAACGAGAAATCGGCGGGCTGGGTCCGGCGCAACACCATGCTCGGCCGGGGCGGCCGCGCGGGAGAGGTCGACGGCGCGGTGCTGTTCCTCGCCTCGGACGCCTCGTCGTATATGACCGGGCAGACCGTCGTGGTCGACGGCGGCTGGACGGCCCGCTGATGCTCGCCGTCCAGCTCACCGCGTGGGGGTCCGAACCCGAACTCCGTGAGATCCCCACCCCGCGCCCGTGCGGCGAGGAGCTGCTGGTGCGGGTCGAGGCGGCCGGATTGTGCCGCTCGGATCTGCACGTGATGGATTCCGCCGCCGGCGGTTTCGACTATCCACTGCCCCTCACCCTCGGACACGAGGTGGCGGGCACCGTGATCGACGCGGGACCGTTTGCCGACCGTGGCTGGATCGGGGAGAGCGTGGTGGTCCACGGTATCTGGAGTTGCGGTGCGTGCCGCAACTGCGCGCGGGGGCGGGAGAACTACTGTCTGCGCCTGCGATCCGACGGCCGCGGGGTCCCCATCGGCAACGGACTCGGCCATCCGGGCGGGCTGGCCCAGGCGATGATCGTGCCGGCGGGCCGGTTCCTGGTCCGGACCCGGGGGGTGGACCCGGTGGTCTGCGCGCCTCTCGCGGACGCGGGCCTGACCGCCTATCACGCCGTACGCGAACATCGCGATCTGATCGATTCCGGCGGCGTATGCCTCGTGGTGGGGGTAGGCGGGCTCGGCCATCTCGCCGTCCAGATACTCCGTGAATTCGGCGCCGGCCGCATCATCGCCGTCGACAACCGGCCGGATGCGCGCACGCAGGCGCGCCGGCTCGGCGCGGACGCGGTGTTCCCCGATATCGGTTCCGCGACCGGCGACCTGGGCGAAGGCGCGGATCTGATCGTGGATTTCGCGGGCGCGCCCGACACCGTCGGCCCGGCCGGATCAGCGCTCGCCCCGGGTGGGCGGCTGGTGGTGGTCGGTAGTGCGGGCGGACGGCTCGAGGTCGGCAAGGACGTGGGCCTGGCCATGGGCTGGGGTGTCACGGCGCCCTTCTGGGGTCCGCGGTCGGATCTGGTGGCGGTGGTCGAGCTGGCCCGCCGGGGCGTACTGCACGTCACCGCGCAGACCTTCCCCCTCACCGAAGCGGTCGAGGTGTACCGCAGGCTGCGCGCGGGCGGGATCACCGGCCGCGCCGTCCTGGTGCCACCGGCGTGACGAGGGCATTCCGCCCCGCGACAGCGCGGCGACGAGTAAACAGAGAGCACAGCGGCACGAGGAACGGGCGATGAGAGTACTGGCAGCGGAGATGCTCGAGCGGGCGCGGCGGACACCGGCGGAGATAGCGGTGATCGACGAGCTCGGACAGCACACCCTGGGTGAGATCGTGGCCACGGCGAACGCCCTGGCGGAGCGGATAGCGGCTATCGACGACCGCGCGCCCACGGTCCTGATCCAGGCCGACAACACCTGGCGGACCCTCGCCGCGGCGCTCGCGGTCGGATTGCGCGGCGGCGTGGTCGCCGTGTTCAGTCCGCACGCGACCGAATCGGAGTTCCGGCTGGCGCTCGAGGATATCGATCCGGATCTGGTGATCGGCGAACCGGAGGCATTGCGCCGCTGGGAAGCGCCGGAGGACATCTACTCCCGCCGCGTCACCGCCTTCGCCGATCATCTGTTGCTGGCACGCGAGGCACGGTTCGGGCCGGTCCGGCGCTGGCACGGTGGTAGCGCCATCGCGATGACCTCCGGTTCCACCGGCCGTCCCAAATGCGTGGTCCAATCCGAGGACGCCATCCGCTACGCCTGCCGCAGCACCATCGACGCCGTCGGGTTGCGACCGGGTGAGACGGTGGGCGCATTCGTACCGCTGTCCTCCGTGGCCGCGTTCTGTTTCGGCATGTACCTACCGGCTTTCCTGGGCGCCACCATGGTCGCCGTCGGCCGATGGTCCCCGGCCGCGGCTCTCGACACCATGGCCGGGCACCGGGTGGCCTGGACCATGCTGGTACCGACCATGGCGCTACAGCTCTCGGTGGTGGAGAACAGCAGCGGGCGCCTGGCGGCACTGCGGGCGATGACCGTGGGCGGGGGGCCGATGAACCAGCGGGCCCTCGCCGAGGCCGAGGAGAAGCTCGGCACCACCTTCCTGCGGGTCTTCGGTATGTCGGAATGCCTGGGCCACACCACACCGCGGCTCGATGATCCACCGGAGATCCGGCTGGGACGCGACGGGCGCCCGTTCCCCGGAACAGTTGTGCGCGCTGTCGACGAGAGCGGCGCCGCCCTCCCCGCCGGGGAGATCGGCGACGCGCAGGTGCGGGGCCCGTCCTTGTTCGTCGGCTACGCCCGCCACGGCGTCCCGGTAGCGCCGGCGCTCACCGACGACGGTTTCCTGCCGACCGGTGATCTGGTCGAGGTGGCGGTGGACGGTTCCATCCGGGTGATGGGCCGCCAGAAGCAGATCATCATCCGGGGTGGGCGAAATATCGATATCAACGAGATCGAGGCCGCGATCGCGGCGATACCGGGTGTGGTGCAGGTATGCGTCGTCCCGGTACCGGACGATCTGCTCGGCGAACGCGCCGCGGCGCTGGTCGTCGCCGATACCGGGGAGCTGACACTGCAGACGGTGACCGCGCGACTCGCGGCCGCGGATTTTCCCAAATTCAAATGGCCCGAATATCTGTTCTCCGTGGCCGACCTTCCGCAGAATCGGGTGGGAAAATTGTCCCGGCCGGACGCGGTCCGGCTCGCCGCGCGGATGGCCGCAGCCGACTCGAGTTCATATCAGGTGGGGTAGAGTTGAAGCATCCATACAGTCGAATCCTGGGGGCACTTCACTCATGACCGTTGATACCGGAGCTCGGCGGGAAAGCCCGCGATCCAAGCGGGGCAGCATCCTGACCGCGGCAATCGAGCAATTCGGACGAATCGGTTACGAGCATACGAAATGGGCGTCGATCGCCGACGAGGTCGGAATCGGCCAGACCGCGCTCTACCACTATTTCGAATCGAAAGCACACTGCCTGCTGACGATCATGCGCCTGGAATTGGCCGATTCCGTCGACCGTTTCGTGGCGGCCACCGCGGGTGCGGAAGATCCGGAGAAAGCGCTCCGCGCGGCCGTGGCCGGAGCATTGCGTGCCGAACCCATCGACGCGTTACAGCGGCGGATTCTGCAGAACCATATGGATCTGCTCGCCGCGCCGCGCCAATCCGAGAAAGAGGAAGCCGAACGGCTGCGTTCGCGCGAACTGGTCCAGCAAATCGAACAGAACTGGACCGACCTCATCGCCCGCGGTATCGAGTCCGGTGATTTCGCAGATGCCGATCCACGCATACAGGGCCGGCTGGTCCTGGCGGTTGTGATCAGCGTATGGCGCTGGTACCGCCCCGACGGCACGCTCACGCTGGCCGAGATCACCGAAACAGTCACCGACACCGTGGTGCGGATGGTGCGCGCGTAACTCCGCCGAGCGGAGGGAGCGCGCCGTCGCACGCCCTGTGAAACCAAACAGAATTCAGTTAGGATACCGGGATGTACAACCTCATCGTTCTGGCGGCGCGCCCCAGCGATTGGACCCATGAGCAGTTCATCGACTGGTGGCGCGGCGAACACGCCGAGGTGACCTATCCGCTCCCCGGCCTGCTGCGCTGGCAGCACACCGAACTGCTCGACACCTTCGACGAGCGGTCCGCCGGATGGGACGGCCTGTCCATCCTGAGCTTCGCATCGCGGGAGGCACTGGACGCCGCGCTGGCGAGCCCGGAATGGAAAGAGGCCGTGCGCAATGTCGGCGCGATGCGCGGCCGCCGCATGATCTGGTACGGCGCGGAGCAGACGATGGTGCCCGCGGCCGGCAGCGGCGAATGACCGCCCACTGGGCCGAACCCGGCTGCTATCCGGTCGCCGAGGGTATCCATCGCATTCCACTGGAGTTACCCCAGGACGGCTTGCGCGCGGTCAATGTCTACACCCTCGACACCGACGACGGCCTCGTACTGATCGACGGCGGCTGGCACCGCCCGCACACCTATCGCGAACTGTCCGACGGGCTCGCGCGTATCGGCCGCTCCCCAGGCGAGATCCACGATGTGCTCGTCACCCACATCCATCGCGACCACTACACCTTCGCGGTCGAACTACGCCGCCGGACCGGTTGCCGGGTGCAGCTGGGCGCGGCGGAATCCGGCGGCCTGCAAGAGATTCGAGAGCTCGGTAACAACGTGCCGGAGAGCTCGCTGCGGGAACTTCGCCGCGCGGGCGCGGCCGGTATCGCGGCGCGCGCCCACGCCGAGAGCGTCGGCGAACCCTTCGATCCCGCGGACTGGGAAGCACCGGATCATTGGCTGCGCCCGGGCCCGCTGCGACTCGGCGGCCACGACCTGGAGGTCCTCGCCACTCCCGGCCACACCAAGGGACACGTGGTGTTCCACGATCCGGCCCGCCGACTGCTCTTCACCGGCGACCACCTGCTCCCCACGATCACCCCGTCGATCGGCTTCGAACTGGGTGTCTGGGAACTGCCGCTGGCCAATTTCCTGCACTCACTGGAAATGCTGCGCGACAACGACGATCAGACCATGCTCCCGGCCCACGGCCCGGACGGCGGTAGCGTCGGCCGACGCGCCCGGGAACTACTGGACCATCACGACCGGCGGTTCGGCCAGATCCGTGCCGCGGTCACCGAACTCGCACCGTGCACCGGGCTGGAGGTGGCCCGGGCATTGAGCTGGACCCGCCGGGAACGCCCGTTCTCGACGCTGGATACGTTCAACCAGATGGTCGCGACCTGCGAGACCATGGCCCATCTGGATGTACTCGCCGCCCGGAACACCATCGGCGCCGAGGAGCGCGACGGCGTGAACATCTACTCCGCACAGCCGTGACAGCACCGCTGCCGAGTCGAATGCCTGGGCGGGCACGAGTGCGCCCCGAGGGCGGTCTCCGGCGGCGAGCCGGCGGGCTCCTTCGACAGCGATCACCGCGGTGAGCCGATAACCGTCGGTTCCGGCCACCCGTCCGCGTGACCGGGTGCCGTCGGGTGCGGTGGCCTCGGCCGACATCAACCAGCGTCCGACCTGGCGAGCGTCCTCGTCCACGGTGGCCGGGACCGACTCGACGATCTCCGGGGTGAGCTCACCGAACATCGCCGCGACCTCGGCTCGGATAGCACTGCGCACCCGACGCGCCCGTACGTGCCGGGGGATCGTCACCACGCCGGGAAGCGCGAAGGTCTCGACCGGCACGGAATCGGTCTCACCCGGCGGTGTGATCGGCCCCGGCGGCGCATCGGCGGCGCGGTTCCATACCCCACCGCTGTATTCCAGTGCGCCTTCGGCGAATACCGCGCGACCCGGACATCTTCGCCCTCATCCGACGAAGATGTCCGGTCGGCGCGGTCAGGCGCAGGTCCAGCCACCGTCCACATAGAGTTCCGTGCCGGTGACGAAGGTGGAATCGTCCCCGGCCAGGAATGCGACCGCGGCCGCGACTTCCGGAGCCCGCCCGAGCCGGCCCATTGGAGTACCGGCCAGCATCGCGCGGTGCCGCTCGGTACCCTCGTACCGCTCGAGCAGTTGTTCGGTCTCGATGAAACCCGGGTGGATCGAATTCACCCGGACTCCCTTGGTGGCCCAGTGCAGCGCGGCGTTCTTGGTCATCGTGCGGACCGCGCCCTTGGCCGCCGCGTAGGCGAGGCTGTTGCCGAGTCCGCCGACGGTGCCCAGGATCGAGCAGAGGTTGACGATCGACCCGCCCCCGCTGTCCTCGATCAGGGCACCCGCGTGTTTCATACCCAGCCAGGTCCCGGTCTGGCTCACCTCGATCACCCGGTTGTAGCGGTCGAGATCTTCGTCGACCACCGAGGCAAGACTGCCGAGCGCCCCGTTGTTGACCAGTGCGTCCAGCCGTCCGTACCGGTGGCCTACCGCGGCCACGGTTTCGCGCCATTCGTCCGCGCGGGCGATATCGAGGGAGCGGGTGAGGTGCCGGTCCGGGCGGTCCAGCCCGGCGACGAGGTCGGCGCAGGCGGCTTCGCCGAGATCGGTCACCACCACCGTGGCGTCCTCGGCGGCGAGGCGGCGCACGATATCGACACCTATCCCACCGGTCGCCCCGGTCACCAGTACGACCTTGTCCCGGAGTCTGGACGCTCCCGTTGCCATTGCGGCCCTTTCTGTTCCGGCGCCGGCGGGGGTACCGTCGCGCCTCATAGTTTGTTCAACACGTTCCGCCCGCCGACCAGCATCGCGACCGCGACACCGGCGGTGGTCACCGCCGTCATCAGCAGTGCCATGGCGGCCACCAGCGGGTAGGACCCGTTCTGCCACAGGTCGAACAGCAGGGTGCCCATCACCTGGGTGGTCGAGGCACGCACCAGCAGCGACGCCGCGAATTCGTGGGTCAGCAGGATGAACATCAGGGCGACGGCGCTGAGAATTGTCGGCCGCATCAGCGGCAGCATCACCCGCAGATTCGTCACCAGCGGGGACGCGCCGCTGGTCGCCGAGGCCTCACTGTAGGTGTTGCCCAGCGAGAGCATCGCCGTCATCTGCATCCTGGTCGCGTAGGGCAGCATCAGCACGATGTAGACCAGAATGATCACCGTTCTGGTCCCGTACAGGATCAAAGGCGGCTCGGTGTAGGTGAGCAGGAATCCGACACCGAAGATGACGGCCGGGATTCCGAGCGGCAGCGCGGTCATCAGATCGGCGAGCAGCGCCAGGACCTTGAACTGGCGGCCGCGCACCAGCAGGGTGGCCATCAGGTATCCGAGCGGTACACAGATCAGCACCGCGGCCAGTGAGGTCGACACACTGGTCAGCACCGATTCCACGATCGCGTTGTCCGCGGCCAGGGTACGGAAGTTGTCCAGGGTCAGCAGATCCCATGACAGCGCACCCGACCAGTACGGTGTCAGAGAGACGACGACCAGACCGAGCAGCGGGATGACCAGGGCGAACAGCGCGTACCCGACGATGGTCGCGGTGGCCCACAGGGAGCGACCGGCCGGCTGGGAGAACGCCTTACCGCCGTGGGTGACGAAACGGGATTGGTTGCCCAGCAGTCCTTTCTGGATCAGCACGAGGACCAGACCGAAGATCACCAACGGGGAACCGGCGGCCGCGGCCGCGGCGAAATCCGACGGCGATTCCGACACCCGGCGATACATCTCCGTGGTCAAGACCTGCACACCGTAGTTCTGGCCGAGCAGCAGCGGTCCGGTGAACTGGCCCAGACCCAGCAGCAGCGCGATACCGCCGCCGTAGATGAGGGACGGGCGCAGCAGCGGCAGCACCACCCGGAAGAACACACCCACGGTCGAGGATCCGCTGATCTGCGCGGCTTCGAGATGTTCGGCGCTGATGTTCTGCATACCCGCACTGACGAACAGGTACACGAACGAGGTCAGGCCGAAACCGGTGAGGATGATGATCCACGGCACGGTATAGACATCGATCGGCCCGGTATCCGAACCACTCCACCACGGCAGTTTCCGCAGCAGCACATTGAGATATCCCGGGCCGGGTGACAGCAGGAACGCCCAGCCGACGATATTGGCGACCGCGGGCATCACGATCGGCAGGATCGGAATGATCCGCAGGAACCCGAGCCGATCCGGCAGCCGGCTCGCGGCGAAGGCGAGCAGGGTGCCGAGCACCATCGCGATCACCAGCGATCCGAACGCGAGCGAGATGGTGGTCCGGATGGTCTCGCCGATATCGAACCGCGTGTACTGCGCGCGGTAGCCGCGTGCCCCGTCGGCGAAGGCCAGCGACTGCAGCCGGATCATCGGCAGCACGACCAGGTAGCCGAGCACTGTCAGCAGAGCGATATAGCCCAGGCGTGAGCGCCACTGCGCGGGGACGGCGAACGACCGGGAGGCGGTCGTGGTCACGGTGGCCATCAGGCGTGTCCTCCCGCGCCCACGGCCACTGGCTCCGGCGCCGTGACCGGGGCCCCGTCCGGTGCCGCGAACACGCGGAGCGCGGCCGGGGAGAAGCTCACCACCAGCGGCGCACCCGGAGCACTCCCCCGCAGCGCCGCACTGTGCTGGGCCGCGGGCGCCCGTAGAATCAGCTGTTCACCACCGGTTTCGACAGTGACGTCGAAATACCGGCCGCCGTATTCGTAGGTCACGAGTCCGGCGTGCAGGACGACATTGCCCAGCGGCACCTCGTCGGCCGTAGCGTGCAACAGCACATCATCGGGACGCAACCGCGCCACCGCGGTGGTGTGCTCGTCGGCCGAATCGCGGATCACCGCATGCGTCAGATCGATGGAATCCCCGGCCGCCGTGGCCCATCCGTCGTGGTCCCGGCGCAGCGACAACCGGTTGCTCATACCGATGAAGGCGGCCACATAGTCCGAGACCGGATTCTCGAATACCCGCTCCGGTTCGTCGTATTGTTCGATCTTCCCGGATTTCATGATGGCCAGCCGGTCGCCGAGGGCGAACGCCTCGGCCTGGTCGTGGGTGACGAACACCGCGGTGAATCCGAGCCGCTGGTGCAGCTGATGGATCTGGGACCGCACCTGATCGCGCAGGCGCGCGTCCAGATTGCTGAGCGGTTCGTCGAAGAGCACCAGGTCGGGCCGCGCCACCAGCCCGCGGGCGACGGCCACCCGCTGCTGCTGCCCGCCGCTCAATTGCGCGGGGTAGCGATCGAGCAGTGCGCCGCAGTCGACCATATCGGCCGCGGCCTCCACCGCGCCCTCCCCGACGGCCTCTTTCATCTTGCGGACTTTCAACGGATAACGAATGTTGTCGCGCACGGTCATATGCGGCCACAGCGCGTAGGACTGGAACACCATGCCGATATTGCGTTTGTGCGCGGGCACGTTCGCTCGGGTGGCGGCATCGAAAACGGGCCGGTCCTTGAATGCGATAGAGCCGCCCTGCGGAGTCTCCAGCCCGGCCAGACAGCGCAGCGTCGTCGTTTTACCGCAACCGCTCGGCCCGAGCAGAACCAGGAACTCACCTTCTTCGATGGTGAGGTCGAGCTGATCGACGACAATATTGGCGCCGTAGGTCTTGGTAAGGCCGGAAACGGTGAATTTCGACGTCATCTCATGCCTTCTCGGTCGATATTTTCGGGGTACGGACACCGGCGGCGGTCCCGCCGTCGACCAGGAGGTCGATTCCGGTGACATAGCTGCTGTCCGCGCTCGCCAGGAACGCGATCACCGCCGCCACCTCCTCGGGCGCGCCGCGGCGCTGCATGGGAATACTGCGGACGTAGGACTCCATATCGTCGGCGGCGAAACCGGGCGCCGAGGTGATCTCGGTGGTGATACTGCCCGGGCAGACCGAATTGACCCGGATCCCCTGTTCGGCCAATTCCAGCGCCGCGACTCGGGTCAATGCCCGAACACCGGATTTCGCCGCACCGTAGGCGCCGAGTTCGGCGGTCGCGAGGACACCCCGCAGCGACGAGATCGTCACTATGGCGCCGCCGTCGGTCATCGTCGCCGCGGCGGCCCGCAATCCGAGGAAGGTACCGACGAGGTGCTGGTCGATCATCCGGCGGAACTCGGGGAGCGACGTCTGCGCCAGTGTGGCCTTCAACGCAGTCCCGGCACTGTTCACCAGCACGTTCAAGCGGTGACCCGCCTGTTCCATCGCGGTGACCACGGCCTGCCAGTCGGCTTCGTCGGTCACGTCCAGATGGTGATAGTGCGCGTGGGGTCCGAGTGTCAGTGCTCGCTTCCGCCCGGCGATATCGTCCACATCGGTGAGGTAGACCGTCGCGCCCGCGGCGGCGAACAGTTCGGCGGTCGCCCCGCCGATCCCTCCGGAGGCCCCGGTGACCAGCACGTGGGTACCGTGCAGGGGCTCGGCGCTGTTGTGCATGCCTGTCCTTTGTCGGTCGGTGTGAATCGGAACCGGATCAGTTCTGGAAACGCCGCGCCCATTCCTGGGAGTACTGGGTGACCTTGTCCGGAGTGAGGTCGGCGGTATCCGGAACGGCGATCTCCTGCGCCTGCACGACCGCCCCCGGGATATCCGGCAGTGCTGCCGCATATCCGTCGTTCAGGGCGGTCTGTCCCTCCCGGGTGGTCATGAAATCGACCAGGACCTGCGCCGCGTTCGGATGCGGCGCGACACTCACGACGTGGCTGTACCAGGGGGTGCCCCAGGGCTGCGACGGTAGCGCCCAGCCGACCGGAGCGCCGGCCGCCACTTCGGTGACCAGCGGTTGCACCGACGGGGTGACCGCGATCTCGCCGGAGGTGAGTGCCTGGGCGATGCCGAGCGCGCTCGGATAGATGCGCGGCTTCAACTCGGCGATCCGGTCCCAATAATCGTCACCGTAGGTCCGGGCGTAGAAGCGATAGAGATCGACATAGGAGGCGATACCGGTGGGATTGACGATACCGATCTTGCCGCGATATTTCGGATCGAGAATATCGCCCGGAGAGCGCAGGCCGCCGGGCACGGCGCCGGTATTCCAGCCGAGTGCGAAAACGGCCGCGCTGCTGAGTGCGAACCGGTTCTCGAGCACACTGGTCTCCGGCTGATATTCCGGCGCCCGCAGGTTCGGGCCGACCAATTCGGTGGAATAGCTACCCGATTGGGCCGCATTGGTGATCCACGTCGCGTCGGTGAGCATATGGACATCCGCCGTACCGCGCCCGGTACGATTCTCGGTTTCCACCCGCGGATTGATATCGGCGTCGGTACCCCGGACGAACTCCAGATCTATCCGCGGATACTTCTTTTCGAACGCGGTCTCGAGCCGTTCCAGATTGGCGGGCTTCTGACTCGAATAGAGCAGAACGCTGCCCTCTTCTCCGGCGGCCGCCTCGACGTCGGACCAGGCGCCCGTTACGGGCCCCGTGGCGCCCGGGCTCGCCCCGCACGCCGTCAGAACCGAGGTGACAGCGAGGGCTGCCGCGGCCGCCGTGGCCTTGAACAACAACTTCATGGTGCGAATACCCACATCCCGCGCAGAACTGAACTGATGTCAGTTTGAAACTATGCCATACCCATTGTGGTGTCAATCACTGTGTGACCATAATATGAAGTGAATCCAGTTCAAGGAGGAATGGTGATCTCGCCTCATATGTCGTCCCCACTGCGGATCGGCTCCCTGACCCTGCGCAACCGCCTCGCCGCCACGGCGCATGGATCCGGCGTGGTCAGCGCGGGTGCGGCCCAACCCGGGGACGACGACTACTGGCGACGCTGCGCGGCCGGCGGCGCCGCGATGGTGATCGCCGGCGGCACCGTGGTGAGCGCGGACTCGGGGAACCGGACCGGCAATATCACCGACGCGTCGGACCCGGCGGGCCTGCCGGGCCTACGCCGCCGGGCGCGCGCGATCGCCGCGGAAGGCGCGGTCCCGGTCTGCCAGCTGGTCCACCTCGGACGCGAAACGCTGGGCGCCGAGATCTGGGAGCATCCGGTGGCGCCCTCGGATATCCGCTCACCCCGCGAGCCGGTCCGGGCTCGCGTCCTCTCCGACGCCGATATCGAGGAGATCGTCGCCGCCTTCGTGCTCAGTTCCCGGCATGCCGCCGACGCGGGATTCGCCGCGGTGGAACTGCACGCGGCCCACGGATACCTGCTGGCCCAGTTCCTGTCCCCCGCCTCGAACACCCGCCCGGACGCGAGCACCGTGGCCGGACGGGTCGCGATACTGCACCGGCTGCACGCCGCGATCACCGCGTCCTGTCCGGAACTCGTGCTCGGTGTGCGTCTTTCGATCGACGGCGCCGAGGAAGCGGGTATGGATACCGACGGTCTGTGTGAACTGCTGCCACTTCTGGACATGTTCGACTACATCAATGTGACGGTGGGCGTGCGCACCACCTATGTCCGGGATATGGCGACCGCCGAACCCCCGCTGTTGCCCGCACTGCCCCGATTACGCGCCGCCACCGACCGGCCACTGCTGGTCTCGCAGGCGTTCCGGACGCGGGCCGATATCGAGGCGGCGCTCGCCGCGGGCGCCGACCTGGTCGGTATGGCCCGCCCCTTCATCGCCGATCCCGATATCGCGGTGAAACTGCTGCGCGGCGAGGACGCCCGAATCCGGCCGTGTGTCTCTTGTAACGAGGATTGCCGCTCGTTCACCCCCGTACTGCTCTGCTCGGTGAATCCGGTCCTGGCCCCACCCGGCCGATCCGGCCGACCGGCGCGACCGCTGCTGTTCGGCGCGGCACCCGATAGGGCAGCGCGGGTGGCGATCGTCGGCGCCGGACCGGCCGGACTGGAGGCCGCATTCCGGTTGGCCCCGACCCACGACGTCACCCTGTTCGAAGCGAACCGTCGGATCGGCGGACAGGTGCGCACCGCCGCGCAGGCCCCGAACCGGCCCGGCTGGTCCGCGCTGCTGCGGTATTACCAGGACAATCTCGCCGGTGTATCGCTGGAATCGGGATATCGGGCCCGCCCGGCGGATCTCACCGATTTCGACGAGGTGATCGTGGCGACCGGCGCGACCGAGATCGCGACACCCGGCACCGCCACGACCACCGCGGCCCTGATCGACCCTTGGCAGATCTGGCCGGGTGAACGGGTGATGGTCGTGGACGACGGTTTCGGTTACTGGCCGGCCCTGAGCGTCGTGGAGGCGGCGCTGGCGGGCGGCGCGAGCCAGGTCACCGTCCTGGTGCCGGGACCGGCCGTCGCGGCGAGTATCCCCGCGGAGAGCCGGGTCCAGTTGCGCAAACGGCTGGCCGGCCGGCCGGTGGACTTCGTCGTCGAAGCCGCGGTATCGGAGGTGGTGCGGGAAGGGCCGGAGACCGTGGTGATCTATCGGAATCTGCTGTCCGGCCGCACCACCCGGTCGACCTGCGATCGCGTCGTCGTCGCGGGCGAACGGCGGGCCTCCGACTGGCGGCCGTTCCAGCGGGAGCTGCCGCACGCCCGGGTGCAGATCATCGGCGACGCCGTGGTGCCTCGGCGGGTTTCGCACGCCGTGGCCGAGGGCTACGCGGCCGCGGCGGCCGTTGTCGGCAGCACCGGCCGCGCCCCCGTGCGGACAGGGTGATCGGCGCGGTCCTGCTGAGCAACGGCGGCAGGTTCACGGTGTGAGCCGGCCGATTTCGGATCCACCGCGGGCGCGCGCCCGCGAATCGAACAATGAGGAAACACCGATGCGCACCATCGAAACAGACGTCCTGGTGATCGGCGCGGGGATGGCCGGCCTCACCGCCGCGACCCGTTCGCTCGACCACGGCCGCTCGGTCGTGGTGGTGGAGAAGGCCGAGTCCGTCGGCGGATCCGCCCGTTACGCCGGATACGCGTGGACCGCGCCCACCCGCGCGATGATGGACGAGGTGAACCCGGACGGCGACCCGGCACTGCGCCATGCACTCGTCGACGGCTTTCCCGATGCGGTCGCGTGGATTCGCGCGCTCGGTGTGCACTGCGGCGATCCGGTACCCGTGCTGCGCTACGGGATCGGCCACCAGTTCGACACCAACCAGTACATCGACCAATGCCGTCGCCGGATCACCGCCGCCGCGCAGTTGTTCACCGGCACCGAAACCGTCGAACTCCTGACCCGCGACAACGCTGTCGCCGGTGCGCGGGTCCGGCGACCGGACGGCACGGAGATCGAAATCCACAGTACGGCGGTCGTTCTCGCCACCGGCGGCTTTCAGGCCGACAGCGAACTCGTCGCCGAGTACATCCATCCGCGGGCGCCGGATATGCAATTACGATCCAATCCGGCGAGCGCCGGCGACGGGCTGCGCCTCGCCGAAAGCGTCGGCGCTGCCACCGGCACCCCGAACTCCGGTTTCTACGGCCACCTGGTTCCCACCGGGGTTCCGTTCCGCGACCCCGCCGATTTCGTGGCACTGTCGCTCTACTACAGCGAGCACGCCCTGCTGTTCAACCTGGACAATCGGCGTTTCACCGACGAAACCCTGGGCGACCACCTCACCTCCATGCGGCTGCTCGAGCAGCCGCAGGCACGCGGGCTGCTCGTCGCCGACGAGCGGGTGTACCGCGAGTGGGTGCTCGGCAGCTATGTCGAAGGCGCTGTCGCGGTGGATAAATTCGATCTCACCCAGCGTCGATCCGGCCGCTGCGGAATCGCCGACACCCTGGACGATTTCGCCTATCTGCCGGCGGAGTGGGGATATGACGGGGCGGCGATCGCCGAACAGATCCGGGTCGTCAATGCTGCCGCAGACGCGGCACTTCCCGCCCGCACCCACGATGCGCAGCCGCTGGACCAGGGCCCCTACTACATCATCGAAACCCGCCCGGCGCTGACCTTCCCGTTCCACGGTATCCGCATCGACGCCGCCGCCCGCGTGCTCTCCCCCGCGAGCAGCCCGATCGAGGGACTGTTCGCGGCCGGATCCGATACCGGTGGTCTCTACCACTACGCCTACGCGGGTGGAATCGCACCTGCACTCGTCTTCGGCCTGGCCGCGGCCGATAGCGCGGCCGAAAGGCCGGTCGTGGTCTGAGTGCGCCGATACGCACTCACCAGTGGTTCCAGTGCAGGACCTGGTCACGGCCGATACGCGGGGCGGGGCGGAATTCGGTGCCGAGGGTGAAGGCCAGCGGGATGAGCGCCGCCAGCATCACCTCGTCGTAGGGAACGCCCAGCACCGCGGCCAATTCGCGTTCCAGCGGGCCCTGCGCCGTGGTCCAGACGGTCCCGAGCCCGCGGTCGCGGGCCGCGAGCATGAAGCTCCAGACCGCCGGCAGGATGGATCCCCAGGTCATGGATTGTTCCAGCACGGTCGAGTGATCAGTGCGGCCCTCGACCGCAGGGATCACGAAGGCGGGTACCCGATGGATGTTGTCGTAGAGGTACTGGAATCCTTCGCCGATGCGTTGGAGCGATCCCGGGTGGGTGTTCATCCTGCGCAGGTCCTGCGGGGTGACCGGACTACCGGCGCCGGTCCGGGCAGCGGCACGGAAGATGGCGGCGACCTCGGCCCGCTGTGCCTTGTCGGTGACGACGAGGAAATGCCAGCGCTGACGATTCCGGCCGGTGGGCGCCTGGGTCGCGAGATCGACACATTCCTCGATGAGGTGGCGCGGTACGGGCCGGGTGAGATCGAGCCGTTTGCGCACCGCGCGGGTGGTGGACAGAACATGCTCGGCGGACAGGTTCAGCGACATCGGGCGGTCTCCTACTCCGGTGCGTGCGGACGGACCGGGAAGCGTATCCATTCCATCTGCACACAAATCATCTTTACCAAGATTATTTTCGACCGTACGACTCCCGATGATCTGCTGTCAAATGATCTCCACACAGACGATTGTGCTAGCCTGACAGTCATGCCCGCCAGGACACCGGCCCCCGGCCGGGCCACATATTTTCCGCAGCTGGCCACGGAACGGCCGGATATAGCGCTGTGCCGCGCCTCGGCGGCGGTCGCTCGCGCGGCGGAAGCGGCGGCACACGAACACGGCCTCGGTGTCGGGCATCATCTGGTGCTGAAGATGCTCGCGGCCGTCGGACCACGCTCACAGCAGGCGCTGAGTGAGGAACTGCGGATAGACCGCAGTGTCATGGTCGGCATCGCCGATGAACTGGAACAGTCCGGGTATATCCGACGTGAACGGGATCCCGCGGATCGGCGTGCCTACGCGGTCACACTGACCACAGCCGGCCGCCGGGCACTCACGAAGGCCGAAAAGTACATCCCGGATTTCCTCGACCGCACCTTCGCCCCGCTCACGGCCACCGAACGCGAGCAACTGACCGCACTACTGGGCAAACTGCTGGTCTGACCGTCCCAGCGCTACGCCGGTGTCCGGGGCGACCAGAGTCCGGCCGCTTTCGCCACGTCCCCGATGGACCGCAGCGCGGACGAAGTGCTGGCAGGTCTCGATCTCACCGGCCGCACCGCGCTCGTCACCGGCGGCTGTTCGGGCCTCGGGCGGGAGACCACCGCCGCGGCCCGGCTCTGGACGCTCTCGGCCGAACTCACCGGACACGACGGTTTCGCGGACCGTCCCACCCGTGCTCGGTGAGACCGGATGCGGGGTCCCGGTCGAGATCAGGCCGACCGGTACTGTCCGCAGAATGACCGAATCGAGTGGACTACCCGGTAACGACGAACCGATCGACGCGCTCCCGGAAGTCGAACGGGTCCACTCGCTGCTGGCCACCTGGCTCGGTACGCCTGCGTCCCCCCAGGTGCTGGACGGGTTCGCCGCCGCCCACCACGACGATTTCTCGATGGTGACGATCGCGGGCGCGGTGCTGCGCAAAACCGAACTGCTCGCGGCTCTGCACCGGGCCCGCAACAGCCGCCCCGGCCTGGCGATCGAGGTGTCGGATATCGAAATACTCTGCGCCACTGTGGATACCACTGTGGTGCGGTTCGTGGAACAGCACCGCACCGGCGACGATACGGACTACCGGCGCACGACCGCGGTCCTGCGCGCCGACCCGGAGCAGAACCGCTACCGCTGGCTGACCGTACACGAGACCGCGGTCACGCCGGCCGAAATCGAACGCTCCCGCGGCTGACCCGCCCGCGCTTTTCCGGGATCGAGGGCCGCCGGTGGTCGCCGGGGCCGCCCAGCGCAGGCGGGACCGATCGGGTGTGCCGCACCAGGAGAATCGAAGACCTCACTGAGGCAGTTTCCCGCTTCCACGCACCGCGGTCGCGGCATCCCGCGCAGTGCCGGGTGCACCCGTCGATACGAGGCGGGGACGGATGGCTGGTCGGGCCGGCTCAGGTGGACAGGTAGGCGTCGACCGCTGCGGCCGTGAGCGCGACGACCGTGGCGCCGGCGACCGCGAGGTGGGAGCGGCGGTAGTGGGTGGTGAGGACGGCGGCGAACTCGCGGAGGAAGGCGGCGGGGATGAAGTAGCGCGCGGTGCGGGCGCCGACGACATGGGCGTCGATGCCGAGGCGGCGGGTCAGTGCCGCGGCGCGCAATACATGGAAGTTGCTGGTGACGACGGTGATCCGGGATTCGGCAGGGTCCAGCCCGCGGCGGCCGAGCAGCTCCACGGTGTTACGCAGATTCTCCTCGGTATTGCGTGAACAGCGTTCGCGCACGATCGAGATTTCGGCGATACCCGACGCGACCAGGTAGTTCGCCATCGCGTCGGCCTCGCTCAGCGTTTCGTCGCTACCTTTCCCACCGGAGGTGACCACGATCGGTGCCCGGCCGAGAGCGGTTTCGGCCCGGTACACCCGCAACGCCCGGTTCAAGCGAGCCGCGAGCAGCGGGGTGACCCGGTTGCGGTGCAGGCCGCAGCCGAGCACCACTACGGCGTCCGCGCCGGTCTCGTCGGCGAGTTTGCCGTAGATGACGGCGTGCCCGGCGAAAGCGAGCAGATGCGCCAGCAGATACACACCGACCGCGGTTGCCGTGGCGGCGACCAACATCAGCCAGTGCGGCACCGCGGGACCGCGGCGTAGCACGAGCGCCGCGGCGACGGGCAACACCAGTAGACCGAGCCCCACCAGCACTGGAGTCAGGGTGATCGGTCGCACCCCTTCGCGGCGGAGGACAGTGATCCCGTTGGTGAGCAACCCGAGACCGGCGATAATCGCTCCCGGCACGAACAACGCCCCGAACAGCACCGAGACCGAGTCCAGTGCGGACGGGTCGGCGAGCCGCGCGGCCGCCGTCACCGCGCCGGCGGCCATCAGCGAGACGGCCGCCAGCAGAAAGAACCCGGTGGACAACCGGCGCGGTTCCCGGCTCATCCGGGCACCGGCGAATACCGCTGCCGCCCAACCTGCCGCGAGCAATATCGCAGGGTCCACTGCTCTCCTTCTGTGCCGGTGCGAACACAAAAATGCCGCTACCCCGGCCGTATACCCGAAAATTCGCCCCTCCTTCGCCCTCGGTGCGGCGACCGCCGCCGAATCGACTATCGCTCCACGCTGAGCGGCCCCGCCCGGCCTGCCCATCGTGGATATCCCCGCCCGGCCCCGTATCCACACCGCCGCCGGTTCTGGATCCCACGGACCGCACGGGGGCAGTTCCCGACGCGGCCGCCGATGTCCCACGCACGGCCGCGCAACCGCGGTCCCCCGTATGCTGCCCGAGGTGAGGGCCGCGGTCCGGTACACCGCCCGGATCCAGCCTCGCCGAGCAGATCCGGACGGTCCGGAGGATCGAGGGAAGTGGTCGATGCGGTCTTCGTACAGGGCGATCCCGCGCCGGGTGTTCCCGGCGGTGGCATCCGTGCTGATGGTGGTGGGAGCAGCCGGAGGCGCTGCCGCGGACCCGCCGGTACCCGATCTCGGACCCGCCGGTACCTCGCTGATCCACGGCGACCTCGCCTCCACCGACAGTACGGGCCTCCCCGGTCCCGGCGTGGACGGCCGGCTCATCGGGTCCTCGGTTCCGGGTGGGGCGTGCAGCGCCACCTTCGTCGCCTCCAACGGCATGCCGCTGGCACTGTGCACCGGGTACGCCGGCCTCACCCCGCCGGAAGTCACCGTGCCGACGGTGAAACTCTTCGACCCGGTATCCGCCGCCCCGGTCGCCTCGGTGCAGCTGAGCAAGGGCGGTCTGCTGGGCGGTGTGTACGGATACCTCGACGGCAGCGACCGAGTCGTCGTCGCCGGAGGGGCGGGGGCGATCGACAAGGTCGCGCACCGCCGGGACGCGAACGGCCGCTGGGAGTTGTTCGTCGACGAGCGGATCGATATCGGCGGCAGTATCCCCGACGGCGATGCGATCACCGGAGTGGCACCGGATTTCCAGGGCCGTATCTGGTTCGCCACCACCGGTGGCGTGATCGGCACCGTCGATTCCGCAGGGAGTATCGCGTCGACCCGGCTGCCCGACGGAGAGAAGCTCACGAACGGGCTGAGCGTGCGCCGCAACGGCACTTCGGTCCTGACCACCCGCGCCCTCTACGAAATGCGCGCGCCGGATTCCGGTGCACCGGAAGTGATCTGGCGGCAGACCTACGAAGCGGGGACCGTGCGCAAGCCCGGTCAGCTCGGGCCCGGGTCGGGAACCACACCCACTTATTTCGGCCCCGGTGGTGCGGAATGGGTGGCGATCGTGGACGATGCGCCGCGACCCCAGCTGATCGTCTACCGCACCGTCGACGGGTCGCAGGTATGCCGGACACCGGCCTTCGAGACCTCCGGTCAGGGCACCGAGAACTCCCCGATGGCCTGGGGGAATTCGCTGGTGATCCCCAGCACCTATGGGTTCGGTTATCCCCCGGCCGCGACCTCGGGCACCAGTGATCCACCGAACGCGGCCTTCACCGGTGGGATGACCCGCATCGATGTCTCGGAATCCGGCTGCCGGCGCGTCTGGGAGACCGGCGACCGGATGGCGTCGCTGCCCCGCCTGTCGCGGGCGGACGGTTTGATCTACGGCCTCTCCTACGGGCCGCTCCCGCCCGGAGGCGGGATCCAGCAGGTGGGCCCGGTCTACTACACAGCGGTGGATTTCGGCACCGGTGAGCTGCGGGCACATCGGGAGGTCGGCGGCGCACCGCTGGACGAACCGCTGCAGCTCACCGGGACGATCGGCCCGGATCGTTCGTACTGGCAGGCCACCGTCGGCCGGATGCTGCGGGTCGGGCCGTAAGCCCGGAGTCCGGCGGATTCAGTCGATCGGATCGCGAACGATGGGGCAGGTCATACAGTGACCGCCACCGCGCCCGCGCCCGAGTTCGGCGCCGACGATGGTGATGACCTCCACCCCGGCCCGGCGCAGCGCCGCGTTGGTCTGGGTATTGCGGTCGTAGGTGAACACCACACCCGGTTCCAGCGCGACGGCATTGTTCCCGGAATCCCATTGCTGCCGTTCGGAGGCGTAGAAGTCACCGGCCGTCTCGACCACACGCAGTGCCGGGAAGCCGAGTGCGCGGGCGACCACATCGACGAAGGTGGTGCCCTCTTCGTCGGTGATCTCGACACCTGGCGCCTGGTCCGCGGGCCGCAGTGTGAACGGATGGATACCGTCGACGATGCCGGGGTGGACGGTGACCAGATCGCGGTCGGCGAAGGTGAAGACCGTGTCCAGATGCATTGCGGCCCGGAGTTTCGGCATACCGGCCACAACCACCTGTTCGGCGACCCGGGCCTCGAACAGTGCCTTCGCCAACTGGGTGATCGCCTGCCGGGAGGTGCGCTCACTCATCCCCACCAGAACCGTGCCGTTCCCGACCGGCATCACATCACCGCCTTCGAGAGATGCCCGGCCCCAATCCGATTCGGGATCGCCCCACCACACGGTCGAATCGGCGTAGTCGGGATGGAACCGGTATATCGCCTTCATCAGCAGTGTTTCGTCGTGCCGGGCCGGCCAGTACAGGGGATTGAGCGTGAGCCCGCCATAGATCCAGCAGGTGGTGTCACGGGTGTAAAGGGTGTTCGGCAGGGGTGGCAGCAGGTACTCCGGATTACCGAGTGACTCACGGGCCAGCGCGATATAGCCGGTGCGGAAGTCGGCGGGCAGATCCGCGGTGGACAATCCGCCGATGAGGAAGCGCGCGAGGTCACGGTCGGGCAGCGGATCGAGATATGCCCGGGTGCTCTCGAGCATGCCGAGACCGACCCGGTTCGCGATGACCAAGCGATCGAGCAACCAGGTGCGGGCCGCCGGATCGGCCATGGTCTCGGCCAGCAGATCGTGTAGCTCGACCACCTCGACCCCGCGATTGGTCAGTTTGTTCACGAAGTCCAGGTGGTCGCGCTGCGCGGCCTCCACCCACATGACATCGTCGAAGAGCAGTTCGTCGGAGTTGGTCGGGGTCAGCCGCTCATGGGCCAGCCCGGGCGAGCAGACGAGTACCCGGCGCAATCGGCCGACCTCGGAATGGACTCCGTACCGGGATGGTTCGGTGTTCGCGGTCATTGCGCTACCTTCCGTCGGCTCGGTTCGAGGTGCCGGATCGGGCACCGGTCACAGACTGATCCAGCCCGCCGCCAGGGCGATGACCCCGAGCACACCGCCGATCGCGACCAGCGCGAACAACGCGGCCTCGGCGGGCGCGAAAACCCGGCGCTCCTGTTCCCGGCGCGCGCGCACGAACAGGAATGTCACCGGCGCGTAGAAGATGAGGGATACCAGGACGAACCGCGGTCCCGCCGCGTACAGCAGGAAAACGGTGTAGAGCGTGGCGAGTACGGCGATGAGCAGGTCTGCGCGCCGGGTGGCGGCACGGTCGCCGGTATAGGTCTCGCGGGTGAGGCAGAGTTTCAGCGCGTACCCGGCGGCCAGCAGAAACGGGATCAGGGTGAGCGAGGCGGTGAGATCGAGGGCGAAATCGAAGGCGTCCTCGGAGAACATGGTGATCACCAGCACGATCTGGGAAAGCGCGGTGCTGAGCAGCAAAGCGTTGACGGGTACGTCGCGCCCGGTCGAGCGCGCCAGGAAGCGCGGCATATCGGCGTCCTTCGCCGCGACGAAGAGCACCTCGGCCGCCATGAGGGCCCAGGCCAGATAGGCCCCCAGCACCGAGATGATCAGCCCGGCGCTGACGAATGCGGTCCCCCAGGAACCGACGGCCACCTCCAGCACCCCGGCCATGGACGGCTGCCGCAGCTGGGCGATCTCGCTCATCGGCATGATGCCGTAGGACACCACCGTCACCGAGGCGAAAATGGCCAGCACGCTGAGGAAACCGAGGAGCGTCGCCCGGCCGACGTCCTCGCGCCGCCGGGCGTGGCGAGAGTACACACTCGCGCCCTCGACACCGAGGAACACGAACACGGTGACCAGCATCGTGTCGCTGACCTGCTCGAACAGTGAGCCCGAGTAGTCGGCGCCGCGGAAATTGTCCGCGAAGATCCCCGGATCCAGGAGGAATACGGCCAGCAGTACGAACACGATGATGGGCACCAGTTTCGCCACGGTGACGATCCGGTTGATCGCCGCGGCTTCCTCGGTGCCGCGCCGGATCAACAGGAAGAACGACCACAGACCCACCGACGACAACGCGACCGCGACCAGGGTGTCCCCGGAGCCGAGCGCGGGAATCCACTGACCGAGCGTGGACATGATCAGCACCCAGTAGGTCACGTTCCCGACGCAGGCGCTGGCCCAGTAGCCGGCCGCCGAGAAGAAACCGACGAATTCGCCGAATCCGGCTTTGGCGTAGGCATAGACGCCGGCGTCCAGATCGGGTTTGCGCACCGCCAGCCGCTGGAAGACCAGCGCGAGCATCAGCATCCCCGCCCCGGCGATCCCCCAGGCGATCAGCGCGCCGCCGACACCTGTCTCCTGCGCGAACCGCCGCGGCAGCGAGAAAACTCCCGCACCGACCATCGACCCGACAACCATGGCGGTGAGCGTGAGTACGGTGACCTTCGCCGTGCGCTCCGGCACCTGCTGGGTCATCACTACGACCTCTCTGCTCGCCCGCTACCCGAGTACCACCGCAGATCATTCGTCGACGCTCGTCACTGATGATGCATCATCGCGACCGGCCACAGGATCAACCGGAGTATTCACCGAGGCGGTGTCGGAACGGCGCGAGCCTCGGACCGGCCGGGTCCGGGGGCTCGCGCGACCGGAGTCAGGAGCGGCGGGCGGTCCACACGGTCACGGTGAACAGCAGCACACCTGCGGCCGCCAGCCCGGCACCGACCAGCGCCGGTGCCGTATAGCCGTAGCCCGCCGCGATGACCAGACCACCGAGCCAGGCGCCCGCGGCGTTGGCGATGTTCAGGGCGGCGTGATTGAGCGCGGCGGCCAGAGTCTGGGCCTCGGCCGCCACATCCATCAGCCGAGTCTGCAGACCGGGGGCCAGCGCGGCACCTGTGGCACCGACCAGCAACGCGCCGATACCGGCGGTGATCGGGTTGTGGGCCGCGGCCACGAAGCCGAGCAGCACGACCACCATGGCGCCCATGGCCACGAAGATCGACCGGTCCACGCCGCGGTCGGCGAGTATCCCGCCGCCGATATTGCCCAGCACCATGCCGACACCGAAGAGCATCAGCACCAGCGGCACCAGACCGGCGCCCAGCCCCGCGACATCGGTGAGGGTGGTGCTCACATAGGTGTAGACGGCGAACATACCGCCGAAACCGATGGCACCCACCGCCAGGGTGAGCAGTACCTGGGGCCGGCGCAGCGCGCCGAGTTCGGTGAGCGGGTTGGTGGCCACGATCGCGGTGAGCGGCGGTACGAATCGCAGCAGCGCGACCACCGTGGCCGTACCGAGGACGGCGACCACCACGAAGGCACTGCGCCAGCCGAGATGCTGCCCCAGCCAGGTCGCGGCAGGTACCCCGATGACATTGGCGGTACTCAACCCGAGCATCACCGCGGCCACCGCTTTGGCGCGCTGCCCGGCCGGAGCCAGGGACGCGGCGGCCAGCGAGGCGACGCCGAAGTAGGCGCCGTGCGGGAGTCCGGAGATGAAACGCGCGGCGATCATCGTGGCGAAGTTCGGGGCGAACGCCGAAGCGAGATTGCCGATCGCGAACGCCACCATCAGCGCGACCAGCAGCCGCTTACGAGCCACCGACGCACACGCCGCGGCGATCACCGGCGCACCGACCACCACCCCGAGCGCGTAGGCGGACACCGCGTGCCCGGCGGCCGGTTCGGATACCGAGAACGCGCCCGCGATATCGGGCAGCAACCCCATGGTGACGAATTCGGTGGTGCCGATTCCGAAACCGCCGAGTGCGAGAGCGAGCATCGCCGGTACGTGCCAGCCGGTGCGGGCGGGGGCGGGAGCCGTGCTCGCCGTGGTGGTAGCGGTGGAAGTCACGCTCTGGTGTAACGGGCGGCTGCCGGGGAGGTTTCCACACACAGCTGTGAGTTGAGGCACCCACGATGCGTCGTGGCGACCGATATGTCCGGTGAGAGAAGCTTATTCCGAGGCGAGCTGGTCGGTGGCCGATTGCCCGGCCGTGCTGGTGCGGCGCAGGAAATCGGCGATCAATTCGAGTTCGGCGTCGGTGTAGCCGTCACAGAGCTCGTCCATGAGCGCGTTCATGCCGGCGAACTGCCGGAAGATCTCGGCATTGCGGCCGGGAACGATCCGGACGTTCACCGCGCGCCGATCGCCCGGGGCACGTTCCCGGACGACCCAGCCGCCGCGTTCCAGCCGATCGAGTATTCCGGTGATGGTCGCAGGGTGCAGGCCGGCCAGACGCGCCAGCCCGCTCGGACTGAGCGGCCCCTGCCTCCCGAGGATGTCCAGGCAATCGAGATCGACGTCCTTGAGTTCCACTCGCGTTCCCACCCGGTGGTTCAGCAGGGCGAGCGCGACCCTCAGCTCGCGCAACGAACCCTTGACACCGGTGATCAATTGTCTGCGTTGCCGGGTCATTCCCGGATCCGCCTCGGTCATATACCCCTCACATGATCTGGAACTCCGATAGTACGGGGCCGGTACACAGCCGAGTGCCAGGCGACGGCCTTGCATTTACCTCTTGTTTCATATTATATGATTTTCATACAATATGGTTTCAGGAGGAATCCATGACCCGACACCTGGAAGCACCACCAGACCCGACCGCCCCGATCGGCAGCACCGAACTCGTGGTCGCCCTACGCTTCGCCACCTGTCTTCTCGCCGGTTCGTTCGCCGGATTCCTGCTCGGGGTGCTGGTACTGGAGTCCTCGCTGCGATCGGCCGACGCCGTTACCTACACCGAGGTCAGATCGGTGGAACTGGACCGTCTGGACCTGCTGGCGAGCCTCACCCTCATCCCGGCGCTGTGCCTCGGTGCCGCCCTGGCGGTGACGATGTACCGCTTCGGCCGAAGCTGGGTGCCGATCGCGTTCGCCGTGGCGCTGCTGGCAGTCGTCGCGTTGATCAGCGTCGAGTTCAATCTGCCCATCAACGCCCAGCAGCGCGACTGGGCCGGCCACGGAATACCGGCCGACTGGTCCGCTGTCCGCGATCGCTGGCAGGCCGCCCATACGGTCCGCACCGCGGCGGCGGTGATCGCGTTCGGCATCCTGCTGCTCCCACCGCGCCCGCACACACGCACCCACTGAACCGGCCGGTCACTCCGGCACCCCCAGAGAGGAAGAAATCAATGCGAATCGTCATCTTCGGCGCAAACGGACCCACCGGACGGCTGCTCACCACACAGGCGCTGGAGGCCGGGCACGATATCGTCGCCTTCACCCGCCGCCCCGACGAGTTCCCCATGGCACACGATCGCCTCACCACAGTGGGCGGCGACGTGTACGACCCGGCCGCAGTGGAACAGGTGGTAGCCGGGGCCGACACGATTCTCTCGGCACTGGGAGTCCCGTTCAGCAGGAAACCGATCACGACCTACTCGGCCGGAATCGGCAATATCGTCGCCGCGATGCATCGGCACGCGGTGCGCCGGATCGCGGTGGTCTCCTCGAGCGCGGTCGATCCCCATCCCTACCCGGACGCCGGATTCGTGTTCAACCGGATGCTGCAACCGTTCATCACCGGCATCCTCGGCAAAACCCTCTACGGCGATATGCGTGCGATGGAAGCCCTGCTCACCGCCTCCGACCTCGACTGGACGATTGTGCGACCGAGCGGGCTCTTCGATCTGCCACACATCACCGACTACACGGTCGCCACGCAACGGGCCGACGGCCGGTTCACCTCCCGGGCGGACCTCGCCGCCTGCCTGCTGCGGCTCGCCGAGAGCGATCGGTACGTCCGGACCGTGATCGGCATCGTCACCACCACCGACAACCCCGGCATGCTCGACCTCATCCGGGCGGAGGCATTCGGGAAGAGCTGATCGCCGGCGGCAGGGTCGGCGAACCCCGGGCCGCCGCGGCGCCGCGCGGTTCCGGCGATACCATCGCCGGAACCCCCGGCACATGGTGCGCGACGGGTGGACGCAGTACGCAGGCCCCGGCGCGGACCCGGCCGATGGGGCACGAACTCGGATCGAGGACGGTGGATGGGCGACCCGCAAATCCGTAACAGGTATCTTCCCGGAGCCCGAGGCCGGGTACCGATCCGCGAATACCTTCCCGCCACACCGGATCCGGTGGCCCCGCCGCTGCTGTGGCTGCACGGTGGGGCGTTCGTCTCGGGCGGGCTCGATCAACTCGAATCACATGCGGTGGCCTTGCGGGTCGCCGAGACCGGGCGCCGGGTGCACACCGTCGACTACGCGCTGATCCCCCGGTTCCGGGCCTGGGGTCCACCGAAGTACCAGCCGTCGGACAACCGCTATCCGGCGCCGCTGGACGATGTGCTCACCGCCGTCTCGGATCTGATGTCCGAGGAATCCCGGATCGTGCTCGGGGGCGCGAGCGCGGGTGCCTGTCTCGCCGCGTCGGCGGCGCTGCGTCTGCGTGATTCGAGCGGCCCGGCACCGGCCGGGTTGATACTGGCCTATGCCACCCTCCACGCCGAGCTCCCCCGCCTGCCGCACCCGGTGCGCGACCGGCTGCGGGGACGACGCCGGATCGGCACCTTCACCCCGCAGGTCATCCGGCGGATGAACCTGAACTACGCGGGTTCGGAGGAACTGCTGCGCGACCCGGACGTATTCCCCGGCGGGGGCAAACTGACCGGCCTGCCGCCCGTGCTACTGCTCGACGCGGCCTACGACTCGTTGAGCGCGTCGAGCACCACATTCGCCGGAGAACTCGCCGAGGCCGGGATCGAAACCGAACACCTGGTCGTCCCCGACACCCGGCACGGGTTCCTGAACCGGCCCCGGTCGGCCGGTTTCCGGGACGGAACAACCGCCCTGGTGCGCTGGCTCGATCAGCTGACCTAGTGTTGGGGGCGGCCCCTTCATCGGACCGGCCGCAACACCGTGTGCTCAGCGAGCCGCCGCGGCCGTCTGCCCCTCGGCCGGATGGACGCCGTACTGATCGGTTTCCATCAGGTGCGCGATATCGCGCCCGGCCGGGGTCATGGTGAGAGTCGAGCGGGTCTCCACCAGGAATGCCCGGTACCCGGGCTGCACATCCTCTTCCGGTCCCTGATGCAGGAGACCCTTGGGTGTCCAGGTGACGGTGCCGGGGGTATCGACCGAGCCCCAGGGCGACGGACCCATGGCGTAGCAGATGACCTCGTCGAAATCGGCATTGTGATGTACCGGCGGGCGGCCGCTGCGCCGGCTGCCGGTGCCGAAGACGAAATCGTGGCCCGACGTGCTGCTCATCAGCCGCGCCGGAGCGAGTCCGCCCTCCGCGACGCCGAGACCCTGCACATGCTCGAGGTTGAACCGGAGTACGAGCGGGGCGCCGACTACATCCAGGCACGGGATCGGATCGACATCGTAGAAATACGAGGTGAAGGTATCGCCGGTGCGGACGACCACCTCGTATTCGCCTTCCACCGGCAACCCCGGGCGGCCGTGCGGAACGGGCCGGTCCAGATGCAGGTCGGGGTTGAAGGTACCGGGCGCGCCCTCGGGGTCGAGCTGGAGTTCACTGGCGGTGACCACGATGTACTCGTTGATCTCCTCGGTGATCTCACCCCACCGGTAGGTGACCGCACGTGGAATCAGGACGATATCCCCGGCCCGCACCTCGAGGGTGCCCACCTCGGTATCGAGTTCACCACGCCCGGAGACGATGTAGTGCAGTTCGTCGGCCCAGACGTTGACATAGCCGAAGGACATGGCGGCCGGGCGACGACTCAGCTCGAAACTGATGCCTTCGCCCTCGAGGATCGAGACCGGTAGAGCTTTCGGCTCGGCGAACACACCGGCCGGTAGGTCCCAGGTGTGGAATCGACGGGGGACGTATTCACCACGGGCGCGCAGGAAACGGGGCCGGTACTGTGCGCGCACGATCGTCGTATTGGGGCCGGCGAAACCGTTGCGGGAGAAAAGCTCGACATTGGGCGCCAGGACTTCGTCTGGCATGCAGCACCTCCGAAACTCGTTGTGCCACAGATCCTAGACCCGGATCATGCCGCTCGCGCACTTTTGCGAACTCACCTTTGTGCAGGTATCTGTCACCGAAAGTACACTCTCAGCAGGGATTCCGGGTCAACGCCGGAACCGCGGCACCGGTAGATCCGCGCCGAAGATCTCCGGTAGGTCGCGCGCCACACTGTCGGGGTAGCGCGCGGTTCGCTTCTCCAGGAACGACGACACGCCTTCCTCGGCATCGGCGCTGGCACCGCGGCTGTGGATACCGCGCGATTCGACCCGGTGCGCGACCATGGGGTGATCGGCGCCCAATCCACGCCACAGCATCTGCCGCGACAACGCCACCGATACCGGCGCGGAATGCTCGGTGATCCGGCGCGCCAGCGCATACGTTTCGTCCAGCAGGCTTTCCGCCGGGTACAGGCCGTAGAACAGTCCGGCCTCGTATGCTTCGGCCGCGTCGACGAGCCGTCCCGAATACACCCAGTCCAATGCCTTCTGCATGGAGACCAGGCGCGGCAGGAACCAGCTCGAGCAGGATTCGGGGACGATACCGCGCCGGTTGAACACGAAGCCGATCCGGGCACTGTCGACCGCCAGCCGGAAATCGGCGGCCAGCGTCATGGTGATACCCACGCCGACGGCGGGCCCGTTGATGGCGGCGAGGATGGGTTTGCGGGATTCGAACATCCGCAGGACGACTTCCCCGCCGCCGTCGCGGAACTCCCCGGTCGCCGCGTCCTCGGGCGCGACGAATGTTTCCGCGCCGGCGGACAGGTCGGCGCCGGCGCAGAAGGCGCGCCCCGCGCCGGTGATCACCACGGCGCGGACCGCGTCGTCACGGTCGCAGGTATCGAACGCCTCGATCAGCTCATCACCCATCGCTGTGGTGAACGCGTTGAGTTTATCCGGGCGGTCCAGCGTGATGGTGGCGACGGAGTCGGAGACATCGAGGCGTATATCGGCCATACGGGACAGCATGCCATCTGTGTCCCGGACAGAAATGGGTTCAGGGTCCGGCGGCGCATCGCACGAGTAGTTCCGCGGCACCGGCCGGCGGGTTACCACGATGCCAGATCGCCCGGAATTGCCTGGTCAACACCGCACCATCCGCCAACGCCACCTGATGCAGCGTGCCGGTGGACAGCTCCGGCGCGGCGACGAGAGTACTCAGAACCGCGGGCGCCGATCCGCCTCGGGCGGCGGCGACGATGGCGACCGCCGAACCGAGTTCGGCGGCGGGTGGCGCCGGTGGGCCGTACGCGCCCAGGATCTGCTCGACCGTTTCCCGGGTGCCCGACCCGGATTCGCGCCACAGCAATGGCGTCGCGGCCAGTTCACGCAAGCTCACCGGATGGGTCCGCGCGGCCCACGGGTGCGTGGGCCCCACCACCACGACCAGTTCGTCGGCACCGAGCACCCGGCCACCGAGGCCGGGTGGCGGATGTGGTCCCTCGACGAATCCGATATCGGCCTCGCCCGCCCGCACCAGCACCTCGACCTGGGCGGTGTTGCCGACCTCCAGCGAAACCACCACATCCGGCCGGATCGCGCGCAGATCCGCGAGCCACTGGGGAACCCGATGGTCGGCAATGGTTTTCGACGCAGCGATCCGGAGCCTGGGGATTTCGGCGGCGTGCAGCGCGGTGACGGTCTCGTTGAATGTCGCGGCCGCGGCGAGCACTGTGCGCGCCTGGTCCACGACAGCCCGGCCGGGTGCGGTGAGCGTGGAACCGGTGGGCCCGCGATCGAGCAAACGCAATCGCAACCGTCGCTCCAGGGCACTGATCCGCATACTCGCGGCGGGCTGGGTCATCCCGTGCCGCCGGGCCGCGGCGCCGAGGCTGCCCGTATCCGCGACGGAAACCAGCAGGTCGAGCACCGCGAGATCGGGAGTGGCGGGCGGCAGGGTCACAGGTTCGATTATGGCGCCGAGCTCATCAGGATTTCTTATGAGGTCCTCCGGAATCACCGGCTACCGGGTCGGGCCGATATTCGCCAAGGTCACAGGGGTGAACGAGGTGTATCGCAGACTTCCCGGGCTGGCCTTGGCCGCCACGCTCGCAACCACGGCGACCGCCCTGTCGGCCGTCGCGCCACTGGCGGGGGCTCCCGTGCTGGCGCTGGTCTGCGGCGCGGCGCTCGGCGGGCGGGCCGAGCGCTCGCAACGGTTCGGCCCCGGGCTGGATTGGGCACGACAGCATCTGTTGAGTATCGCGATCGTGCTGCTCGGTCTCGGCCTGCCGCTGGACGCGGTACTCACCGTCGGCCGCGAAACCGCCGTCGTACTGCTGGGCACGCTGTGTGCCGGGGCGGTGACCGCCGTCGTGGTGGGCCGGATGCTCGCGCTGCACCGCGAATCGGCCGTGCTCATCGCGGCGGGTACCACCATCTGCGGCGCCTCCGCGATCGCCGCGGCCACCGCGGTTCTGAAACCGGACCGCGAACGCGTCGCCTACGCGCTCGGCACTATCTTCGTGTTCAATATCGCGGCCGTCCTGGTCTACCCGCCGCTGGGACGGCTGCTGGGAATGTCGGACCGGGCCTTCGGCCTGTGGGCGGGTACCGCCGTCAACGACACCTCCTCGGTGCTGGCGGCGGGTATCGCCTTCGGCCCGGCCGCGGCGAGCTTCGCGGTGATCGTGAAACTCGTCCGCAGCCTGATGATCGTCCCGCTGTGCGTCGGCCTGCATCTGTCGGGCCGCCGCGGCGCACCGTGGACGCCGAACACCTCGCTGTGGCGCACAGTTCCGCTGTTCGTGGTCTTGTTCGTCGTGGCGTCGGCGCTCGCCGGTGCCGGAATCGTCCCGGCGGACTGGACCGGCCGGCTCGCCGATCTCAGTTCCTGGCTGGTCGCCGCGGTCCTCGCCGCGATCGGCACCTCGCTGACCTGGCGACGGTTGCGTTCGGCCGGGTTGCGGCCACTGCTGTTCGGCGGCATTCTCGCGGTGGCGCTCGGGGTGGCGGCTCTGGTCCTGCAGTACGCCACGGGTTGGCGTTGAGGCACGCCGCGGAATTCAGGTGGCCGCGACCCGGCCGAGCGCGTCGGCCGTCGCCTCCGGTTCGGTGATCATCAGATCGTGACCGGTGTCGATATCCCACAGTCGGCCCTGCGCGCGTGCCCGGGCGATCAGGTCCGGGTCGCGGGTCGCCGGCGTGGCGGTGCACACGATGTGGAATTGCGGTATGGCCCAGAGGTTCTCCTCGTCACGCAGCTCGAGCGCGTCCTCGAAGCAGCGCCACGGATGCGCACTCAGCCGCGTGCTGGGCGCTGGGCGCTGGAGAGAGCTACCGGGCATCGGAGGAGGTCCGGGGCCGGGTCGGCGACCTCCGGCCGGCACCAACGTCTGCACCGCGAAAACGGCCGGCCCGTCCTGGTTTCGGAACGGGCCGGCCGATCGAAGCAGTACCGGCGAACCTACGGAGTGGTGGGTCGACAGGCGGGGTGCTCCGGCGGGCACGGCGACAGAATCGTCGAAAAGTACTGGAAGGCCGCGAAAACGGCCACGGGACCACCGATCAGGAAGGCTCCGATTATGCCGCCCGCGGCACCCAGCGTCGCCGCGCCCGCCACACAGCCGCCGATCGTCGCCCCGACGAACGGCACCAGCAGCAGCGCGATCGGACTGGACACCAGCGCACCGGTCGCGGCGCCCAGCACACAGCCGAGACTGCCGCCCAGTACGGCGCCGATCGCACCGGCGATCGCGGCGCTCATGGTCGCGCGCTGAGTGAACACGCCCAGCGCCTGCATATCCCGCGGGGTGAACTGCTCGGCGATCTCCTCACCCGCCTGTTCCGGGGTGATCACCGGTGCGTGCACCGGCGCCACCGGGACGCCGCCGTCGCGCTGCGGGGTCAGCACGGCGGTACCGCCCTCGATATGCGCCGCGATCGGGAAAGCGACATCATCGCGGCGGTAGATCAGCGGTACCGTGGTCAGCGGGGTGTCGTCGACAGCCTTCAGGATGAGCTGGTCGCCCGCCACCTGCCATTCGCCGTTCGTCTCCACCACCGCGGAGGCACCCTCCTGGGTGATCTCGTAGGTGAGTTCTCGCGGCGCGGGCGCGGGTTGAGCATGGGCCGGAGCGGCCGCCGCGCCGAGGGACGCCACCGCTATCGCGGCCGTCGCTACGCTGGTTCGGATTTTCATGGTGTGTGTCCTCATCACTTGAATAGAGGCGGGCCGCCGGCGCCGGATCGCGCCGCGGACGTCTGGGGAGGTGCCGGTCACCGGCCGGCGGTGTCGACGAGATCGCCGGCGAGCACCCAGCGGTCGCCTTCGAACCGCTGGATCCGCATGGCCTCCATGGGGAATCCGTCGTCCGCGCCGGTGCGCAGGGTGATACCGGGCAGCAGCAGATCGATCGAGACGTCGTCGAGCGAATGCATGGCCTCGCGTAGCCCCTCACGGGTTTTGCAGGACGCCGCGTCGAAGGTCTTGTGGAAGCTCTGCGCCATCGCCCAGCCCACGAGGGTGTACCCGTCGGCGGGGTCGGCGCCCGGCTCGTACTGGGCCAGCTTGTCCCGGTACAGCTTCATCCCGGGATCGCCGGCCCACTGTGGATCGGCCGGATCCTTCACGAACACCGAGCTGACGACGTTCTGCACATTGGGGAAGCCGACCGGAGCGAGCACGCTCATGGTGCTGGAGACCTGGGTGAGGATGTGCAGCGGATTCCATTCGGGGTTGCGCGCATCGGCCGCCAAGGTCTGGGCGGCGAACTTCGGAGTCGCGAAGTTCAGCAGCACATCGGCTTTCGAACCGGCCAGATTGCGCAGTTGCGGATCCACGGTGGGATCGGTGACCTCGTAGCTCTGTTCGGCGACCACCCGCACCCCGCTACCGGCCGTGGCCTCGGTGAAGCTGGCGAGCAGATCCTTGCCGAAATCGTCGTTCTGATAGAGCACGGCGACGGTCGCGTCCGGTTTCTGCTCCTTCACGTACCTGGCGAACACCTGCCCCTCGGAGCGGTAGCTGGGCTGCCAGCCGATGGTCCACGGATGCGCGTCACCCACACCCCACTGGGTCGCGCCGCCCGCGACGAAGATCTGCGGGACCGCACGCTGGTTCAGGTAATCCCACACCGCGGCCGAGGTCGGGGTCCCGAGGGTGGACAGCACCGCGAACACCTGATCCTGTTCGACCAGGCGCCGGGTCTCCTCCACGGTCTTCGGCGGTTGATAGCCGTCGTCGCGCAGCAGGTACTCGACCTCGCGGCCGTCGATCCCACCCTGTTCGGCGTTGACGTAATCGAAGTACGCCTGTATCCCCTTCGGGAGCTCGGCGTAGGCCGAGGCCGGACCGGACAGCGGGAACACCCCGCCCAGCTTCATACCGGTATCGGTGAGTCCCGTGGTCTGCTGGCCCTGGCAGTCACCGGAGGCGACGGCACTGCCGGCCTCCTCACGGTTTCCGCAGCCGGCGACCGCGAACAGTACCGCGGCCGCGGCGGCCACCGCCTGTATCGCTCTAGTGCGCATGGGTTCTTCCTTTCCTCACTCGGAATCCGAGCCAGTGCGCCGCCCGGCCGACGAGTCCGGCCAATCCATTCGGCGCGAGGTACATGACCGCGATGATCAGGAGTCCGAAGATCACTCCGGGCGCGGCCTGGTTGACGTCCTGAGCGAAACTCGGGACATACATGACGAACAGACCGCCCAGCAGCGGTCCCCACTGTCCGCCGAGACCGCCGACGACCAGGCCCGCGAGCAGGGTGATGGACAGGGTGAGGGTGAACGAATCCGGTGAGACGTACCCGATCACCCAGATGTAGACGCAACCCGCGGCCCCGGCGAACATGGCGCCCCACGCGAAGGCCAGGGTTTTGTAGAACGCGGGCCGCACACCCGTCACCTCGGCCGCGATCTCGTTGTCCCGCACGGCGTGCAGCGCCCGCCCGACCCGGGACCGCAGCAGACCGGCGACCAGCAGATAGCTCACCACGGTGACCGCCAGCGCCAGGAAGTACAGCCACTGGTCCTCGGCCAGCCCGCTCCAGGCCGGGGGCCGCGGTTTGTCCAGGGTCAGGCCCATGGATCCCCCGGTCACCGATTCGAACCGTTTGAGCAGCGGCACCAGGAAAATCGCGATCGCCAGCGTGACCAGGGCCAGGTACAGACCCCGCAACCGCAGCGCCGGGATACCGAGCCCGATACCGAGAACGAACGCCACCACCGCCGCGACCGGCAGGGTCAGCGGATAAGGGGTGTCCCAGCGGTCCATCATGACCGCGGCGGTGTAGGCGCCGACCGCGAAGAACGCGCCGTGGCCCAGCGATATCTGCCCGGTATGCCCCACCAGCAGGTTCAAACCGAGCAGCGCGACCGCGTAGACCATGGCCAGCGAGAGCTGGAAGGTGTGGAACGGAGCGAGTTCGAACGGGGCCCAGCAGGCGGCCACCAGCAGGACCGCCGCGGCGATCCACGATGCGCCGATCCTCCTCGGCCGGGTCCCGGAGGCGCCCGCGGCGACCCGATCCGATGTGGGGGACGCGGGGTTCGACGCCATGCCGGAGTTCCGGATTCCCATATCGCTCATACCCTTTCCACCGCCGCGGCGCCGAACAGGCCCTGGGGTCGCAGCAGCAGCACGCCGAGGATGATCACCAGCGGTACGCCGATCTTGAGTTCGGTACCGATCACGTCGAGGTAGGCGCCGGCCAGGGTTTCCGCGACGCCGACGATCAAGCCCCCGGCCACGGCGCCGCCGGGGCTGTCGAACCCGCCGAGCGTGGCCGCCGCGAAGGCGTAGATGAGAACCCCGCCCATCATGTTGGGTTCCAGGAACAGCAGCGGCGCCGACAGCACACCCGAGACCGCGCCGACCGCGGCGGCCAGACCCCAGCCGAGCGCCAGGACCGCGCCCACGCTGATCCCCACCAGCCGCGCAGAGTGCGGGTTCGCGGCCACCGCCCGCATCGCCAGACCGATCCTGGTGTAGCGGAACAGCAGGTACAGCAGTGTCATCACGACCGCGACGACGGCGAGGATGCCGAGGCTGCCGTACCCAGCGGTGACACCGCCCATTCGCAGCGATCCGTCCGGGAACGGGTTGGGGAAGGACTTCAGTTGATACGACCAGATCCATCCCGCGGCAGCGTTCACGAAGAAGAAGAGGCCGACGGTGACGATCACGAGGGTGAGTTCCGGAGCTCCTTCGACCGGCCGGATGACGATCCGCTCGATGAGCATGCCGCCCGCGAAGGAGATGGCGATGGTGACCGGTAGTGCCGCCCAGAACGGCATCCCGCTCGCCACCAGCTGCCAGGCCAGGAACGCCGAGAACATGGCCAGTTCGCCCTGGGCGAAGTTGACGATTCCGGTGAACCGGTAGATGAGGACGAGGGCGAGTGCCATACCCGCGTAGAGGGCGCCGGCGCTGAGGCCTTCGATGATCTGCTGCGCGAATCCGGTCACGGTCATACCCGGTATCCGAGGTAGGACTGCGCGACCCGATCGTTCGCGGTGATCTCGGCGGCGGTGCCGGACAGGACGATTCGCCCGCTTTCCAGTACGTAGGCCCGATGCGCGGCGCGCAGGGCCAGATGAGCGTTCTGCTCGACGACGATCACGGTGGTGCGTTCCTCTTCGTTGATGGTTCCGACGATGCGGAAGAGTTCCCGGGTCACCAAGGGCGCGAGTCCCAGCGACGGTTCGTCCAGGAGCAGGAGGCGGGGCCGGGACATGAGGGCGCGGCCGAGGGCGAGCATCTGCTGTTGCCCGCCGGACAACCGGCCCGCCGGCTCGCGCAGTTTCTCGCGCAGGATCGGGAAGTAGTCGAAGACCCGGCGCAGATCGGCCTCGATACCGCTCCGGTCGCGCCGGGAGTAGGCGCCCAGGCGCAGGTTCTCCTCGACGGTGAGCGGTGCGAAGGTGCCGCGTCCCTCGGGGACATGCGCCACCCCCATCCGGGCCAGTTTCTCCGGCGCCCGGCCCGCCACCTCGGTACCCGCGAGGACCACCGATCCGCGGACCGGGATCGTCGCGCTCAGCGCGCGGAGCAGGGTCGTCTTACCGGCGCCGTTCGGTCCGAGGACTGCGCATACCTCGCCTTCGGCGACCGACAGGCCGATACCGTGCAGCACCTGCGCCGCGCCGTATCCGGCGGTGAGATCGGTGACGGTGAGGAAAGGATCGGCGCTCATGCGGCGGTTCCCAGGTACGCCTCGATCACCGCGGGGTCGCGCTGGACGGCCTCGGGGGCTCCGTCGGCGATGACCCGCCCGAATTCCAGGCAGACGACGCGATCACAGATTCCCATCACGAACCCCATATGGTGTTCGACCACCAGTACGGTGAGGTCGAAGTCGACGCGCAGACCCGCGAGCAGGTCGGCGAAGGCCCCGACTTCACCGTGGCTGAGTCCGTTGACCGGTTCGTCCAGCAGCAGCAGGCGCGGTCCGGCGGCCAGCGCCCGCGCCAGCTCGATGCGCTTGAGCGTGCCGAACGGCAGGCCGGCCGCGGGATGTTCGGCGACCTCCCGCAGCTCCAAGCGCTCGAGCAGGCCGTCGACCTGCGCCCGCAGTCGGCGCTCCTCGGATCGGACCGCCGGTAGGAACAGCCCGGCACCGAGGAATCCGGCACGGGCTCGGTGGTGAGCCCCCACGAGCACGTTGTCCCGCACGGACATACGGGTGAAGAGCCCGAGGTTCTGGAAGGTACGGGCGATACCGAGCCGGGCCATGCGGTCGGGACGTACGGTCAGCAGATCGGTTCCCAGATAGTCGAGGGTTCCCGATGTAGGGACGCATCTCCTGGTGAGGCAATTGAAGAGGGTGGTCTTGCCGGCTCCGTTGGGTCCGATCAGGCCCACCATCTCTCCGGTGTCCACAGTGAATCCGACATCGTCGAGGGCTGTGATGCCACCGAATCGGATGGTCAGACCGGATATGTCGAGCACGGTTCCTCCGCATGGGTTGGGCGTGGGCGAATTCCTGTGTGGCAGAGCACAGTCCGCCGGACCGGCTATGGGTCAGGCCAGCGTAAGAGCGGCTCGAATGAAACACATCAGCCTTTGCGTCCCAATTATCGGCATCGCAATTGTCCTCCGAGGACAAGCGAACAGCGGGTAATTTGATACAAATGGCCGCGTGTGTTGACTTTCGCCGCATCGCCATGGACCATCCGACTATGTCAGCCGGATCACAGACGGTCGGAAATTCACTTCCCGAACGGGTACGGGCCGAACGCACGCGGATCGTCGGCAGCATCTACGACCACACGGAGGAGGTCGCCGAACTGGGCAGCTCCGCCATACTCGCGCAGATCCCCGGATACGCCGGCCGCGACGGCGAATTCCGCGCCGATGTCCACGAGCAGGTCACGCGACTGTGCCGGACCGGACTGGGCGCACTCCTGGACAAGCGCCGGGTCACCGCGGCGGATCTCGCCGCCACGCGACGTGCGGCGGTCCGCCGGGCCCAGTCGGGGCTACCGCTGACCGACTACATCACCGCGTTCCGGCTCGGCCAGCAGGCCTTCTGGAAATCGTTGGTCGCCCATGCCGGTGATTCCCCGGCCGCCCGGGAGGCGACACTGTCGATGGTGCTGCCGCTGACCCGGTACTGCGACCTGGTGAGCACCCAGGCCACCCACGCCTACCTGGAGTACCAGCAGCACCAGTCGGCCGAGGCCGGACGTGACGGCCGCGACCTGCTGGAATGCCTGCTCGGCGGGACGATGCCCGACCGCGGGCCCCTCCTGGCGACGGCGTCCGCGCACGGTATCGGGGTGACCAACCCCGAACGCCTCGTCGTCGTCACCGCGACAGTGCGCGGCAGCCGGAACCACCGCTCCGGCGAGCCCTCCGAAACCGAAGCCCCACATCTGGTCTCGGCCGCGCTGGCCCGCACCGCGGTCAACGGATATCGCACACTGGCGGTCGTGCGCGACCCGGGCGCCCCCGAGATCGTCGCCGTCGCCGGGCTCGGCCGCACCGGGACCGTCGAGGAACTGTGCGCCCGGCTCCGGCACACCTGTGATTCCCTTACCGGCGAGGGAATCACGACCGCCCTCGGTATCAGCACCGTCAGCGCCGGAATCGAATACCTGCCCCGCGCATGGCAGGAAGCCCGGGCCGCGCTCGGGCTCTTACCCGACGGCGGCGGTGTGATGGCGTTGCCGGAGCTGAGCCCCTTCCGGTATCTCCTACTGAGTTCCGACGAGACCGCACGCAACCTCGTCGATCCGCGAATCGCCCGTACCCTCACCGACGACCAGGCCAAAGGTGCCGTTCTCGCGGATACGATCCGCGCCTTCGTCGCCGCCGATATGAACCTGCGGGAGGCGGCCGACGCCCTGCGTATCCATCACAACACCGCCAAATACCGGCTCCGGCGG
Source organism: Nocardia jinanensis (assembly GCF_014645735.1). GTDB lineage: Bacteria > Actinomycetota > Actinomycetes > Mycobacteriales > Mycobacteriaceae > Nocardia > Nocardia jinanensis. The sequence continues at coordinate 208,553 of NZ_BMMH01000001.1, forward strand.
ATCCAGCAGCTCACCGGCCGCAATATCCGCACCGTCACCGATCTGGTGGAACTGCTGGTCGCCATCGAACTCCGGGCCACCCCCCGGCCGGTCGGCCGCGAACTCTGAGGCTCGCCGCGGCCGGACCGGAAACTGCCGCCCCGCAACGGAATCGGCGGCACAATTCCGGTGCGAGCGCCGCGCCTCCGAAATCGTCGACCGGCTCTACAGCGATTGCGCCGACCGGATCGTGAAGCTGGATTTCGGCCGGGTGGTGGAACCGGTGACGGTGATCGAGAGCTGATCGCGGACACTCGCACCAGGGCCGGCAACCGGTCGCGAAATGCCCGGCGGTTCGTACGCACAGCGCACGTCGGCCTGGGTATCATCTCTGGCCAGACACGAAAGGCGTGCTGGCCGAGCATTTTCGAGCAGGGCATTCGCTACGGCCGGCGAACACACGTGCCCGTGCAGCGGGCACACGACCTCAGGGGGTACTCCGAGTGACAGGGCCGATCCGGCTGCAGCAGGCAAACAGACGCGGCCGGCATGCCGCCGCCGATTCCAGTGGGTCCCGGATACCGATCTACACCACGGAATTCGCCGCCGATCCACACGGCTTCTACCAGCGGATGCGCGCGCGGTACGGCGCGTTGGCACCCGTGGATCTCGCGCCGGGCGTACCGGCCACCCTGGTTCTCGGCTACCGCACCGCCGTCCGCATCCTCTCCGATCCCATGCATTTCCCGGCCGACCCTCGCGCCTGGCAACAGAAGGCGCCGGTCGGCCTGCCCATCGTCGCGATGATGCGCTATCGCCCGAACACGTTACGTACCAACGATTCCGAACACGAGCGCTACCGGTCGGTAACGGTCGCAGCGCTGGCCGGAGTCGATCTGAACTCGTTGCGCTCGGCGATCTCACGGGCCGCGGTCGACTTGATCAACGAATTCTGCGCCGACGGCGAAGCCGACCTGATCGAGCGGTACATCACACCGCTGGTGTTCCGGGTGCTCGGCGAACTGACAGGCTGCCCACGCACCCTCGCCGACCGGCTGATCCCGGCCCTCACCGCCATATTCGATATGCGCAACGACGAGGACGCCGTCACCTCCGCCGAAACCGCGCTGGCCGAACTCGTCGCGGCCGAACGCGCCGAATCCGGCGACAACATCACCTCCCGGCTCATCGAGAACCCGGCGCAATTGTCCGACGACGAACTCGTCGATCAACTACTCGCCGTCTACCAGGCCGGAATCGAACCGGCCCGCGATCTCATCGCCAATACCCTATTGCTGATACTCACCGACCCGCGGTTCACGACCAATCAAGTGGGGTTCGCACCGCCGACCCGGGCGGCGCTGGAGGAAGTACTGGCGACCGATCCACCGCTGGCACACCACAGCATCGTCTATCCCCCGCTGCCGGTGCTGATCGAGGATGTGTGGCTGCCCGCCGATCAACCGGTACTCGTCAGCCCCGCGGCCTGTCACGACGATCCCGAGCGGACCGCCGGACATGATCCGCACCACGGAACGAACCTGGCCTGGGGCGTGGGACAGCACGCCTGCCCGGCACAGGCCCGATCGATCACCTACCTGCTCGCCGAAGAGGCCGTCGACCAGCTTCTGGACGCCCTACCGGACCTGCGCCCGGAATTCGGCCCCGGCGAGCCGGCCTGGCGGCCGGGCCCGTTCCGGCGTGCCCTCACCGCACTCCGGGTCACCTTCCCACCGACCCCGAGTATGGCCGTCCTCTGAGCCGGGTAGCCCTCGGTCACCGCACATCACCTTGGTTCTCACCACCCGGCGCACCGGGCGCGACCCGCCGCGCGGCGCCGGCGGCTACCGGCCGATGGTCCCGGGCCGGTCGCACTCCCGGTACCGCGTCCTCGACCACGTACGACGCACGGGTCGATATCGGCGCGCCCGGGCGGCTCACATAGGGCAGCACCCGGAAGTCGGTGCGCCACAACTGTTCGTCCACTTCGACCCGGGCGTAGCCGCGTTGGGCGTTGAAGAATTTCAGGTCGGGGTTGGCGGCGAGCAGGTCGATTCCGCGCCCGCCGATATCGATCCCGTCGCCACCGCTGGTGATCGAGGTTCCGGTGAATTCCGCCGCCACCACCGGTGTACGCGGATCGGCCGGATCGGCTCGCAGGTCGGCGGCATAGTTCTCGTGCCGGTCGCCGGTGATCACCACCAGGTTGCGCGCCGACCGCGCGGCCGCGGCCAGGACGGCGGCACGCTCGGCGGGGTAGCCGTCCCAGGCGTCTCCGGAGAGCACGGCCCCCGGCCCCGCATCGTGATCGGTACGGCCGAGCACCACCTGATTACCGAGGATCTGCCAGCGGGCGGACGAGTTCGCGAAACCGTCGACCAGCCACTCCCGCTGGGGCGCACCGAGGATCGAGTCGCCGCGACGGAACTGGCGGGTGTCCAGCATGGTGATCTCGGCCAGCTCGCCGAATCGGTAGCGGCGATGCAGCCGGATCCGCGGCCCGGACGGCAACTGCGCCAGGCGCAACGGCTGATGCTCGTACATCGCCTGGAACGCCGCAGCCCGGCGGGCCCGGAAAACCGGCGCCACGATATCGCGATCCACCGATTGCCCCGCGGCGTCGCCCGCCCAGTCGTCGGCGAGTTCGTGATCGTCCATGGTGACCAACCACGGGAAAGCGGCGTGCGCCCGCCGCAACGCGGGATCGGATTTGTACCACGCGTAGTGCATTCGATATCCGCCCAGGTCGCGTGGTTCGTGCCGTAATCCCGGCTCGACCGCGGTACCGCGCCGGCCGCGCGCGATCGGATATTCGTAGAGGTAGTCACCCAGGTGCACGACGAGGTCGAGGTCCTCTCGGGCCATATGGTCGTAGGCTGTGTAATGGCCGTCGTTCCAAGCTTGGCAGGAGGCGAAAGCGAAGCGCAATCGACGGGACGGATGCCAGGGTGCCGGCGCCGTGCGAGTCCGGCCGACCGGCGAGATCGCCGACCCGGCCCGGAATCGGTAGAAATACCAGCGCGCGGGTTCCAGACCACCGACCTCGGGGTGCACCGAATGCCCCAGGGCGCGATCGGCGACCACCGAGCCGCGGCGCACCACCCGGCGGAACTGCTCGTCGTGCGCGACCTCGTAGTCGACGGTCACCGCTTCGTGATTCATCCCACCCGAGCCGTCCGGTGCGCCGGGGTCGGGCACCAGCCTCGTCCACAGGACCACCCCGTCCGGCGTGGGGTCGCCCGAGGCCACGCCCAAGGTGAACGGATCGCCGAGTAGCCGCGGCGCCCGGAAGCGCGCGCTGCCCGCCGCGGTGGTCCCGGCGAACAGAACGGCCGCCGCGGCGCCGCCGGCCAGAAAACGCCTGCGCGTGGTGTCCATGTTCCATGGATCCCGCACCCGGCTGACCACCTCGTAGCCCCAGGATGACGCCCCGATGACCATCGGACGAGCGTTGCCGGACCGGATCCGCTCGGCCGGGATACGGCGACCGCCGCGGCGAAACGAACGCCGGGCGGTGTAAAGTGACCGTATTCGCCGGTTCTCGGCACCTCTCCGTACAGAACGAGATAGTTACCGATTTATATGTAACCCATGGTTACATATAAATCGAGCGGCCCAGCGCCTCGATCGAACACCTCGCCGGCACGGTCGGCCAGGCCCGGAATACCGCAGCGCGTCACATACCGACCGTCCGTCTCGACGCGCGGCCCCGTCCCGCCGGACATGCGTGCCCGCTCTCCGCGGTAGGTCTCAGCCCCCGGACTCGACCCGGACCAGGGCTTCCAATGGCATCGAGAACGAGTACCCGCCCGCCGAAGGCTCGACGGCTTCGATGACCGCCCGCCCCTCACCCGGATCGACCTCGCGCACGACGAAGCGCGACACACCGGACTCACCGATTCGCACCGTATCGCCGACTTCGATCACAGCCCGAAGCGTAATCGAACGTGCGTGCGAAACTTCCTGACACGCCGGGCGGGGACCCGATCGTGCCGCACCGGTTTTCCGAGCCGTCGGCGCCAGGACGTGGCAGGTGACCGAACGCGACAAGAGGAACCGTATCGGCGAATCCGGTCCAGTCCTCCGGCGAATCGGCGGAGGTTCCGGTCCCTGCACGCGGACGGTTACCACGCAGCGCATCGGCTTTCGGCGGGGTCTGCCGGTTCATCCGGAGCCCGCAGCGCGGTATCGCGACACTCGAACGTGTTGTCACCCACGGAATAGGCCCACGCGCGACGGATCCGGCTAGTACGGTATAGCCACCGCATTGCTGCGGGGTCAACGGGAGCGGTGGGAAAGGCGGGGCAGGATATGTTCGATCCGGTATCGTCGTCGACCGGAGTTGTTCCATCGCAGGCTGATATGCCCGCTTCGGCACCGCGTGCCGGACAACTACCGAGGTACCTCCATCGACTGCGCCTCGATGCCACGCCGTTGCTGACGAGCGATCCACTCGGCGAGCCGACCTCCACCGAGATTCCGGTGGAGCCGTACGCCGACGATCCACCCCTGGCGGCCCGCTACCGCAGCGCCGAACCGATCGACTGGGAGGGTACTGCGGTCTACCCGCTCTACAGCGAACAGTTGCCCACCGCGGCAGCGGCACTCACGGTCACGCTGCTGTCGGCCACACCGCCGGCCGGACTGACCGGTGTCGGCATCGGCCTGTCCATGGTCGACGGGTACATCGGTATCGATCGGCGACGGCTGGCCGGGGTCGATATCTGGCACGACGCCCTGGAGCGCGGGATCACCTTCGACCTGTCCGCGACCGCACCCGGCGCGCTCTTCGCACTGACTCCGGTCTGGGCGGACGCCGCGGGTGAACCGCGATCGTGGTCGGGGAACTACGGAATCGTGGTCGAACACACCGATAACGACCGGACCGTACTGTGGTGCAGCATGGGCGAAGGGCCACCCGATTTCGCCGATCTGGTGGTGGAGGTCCGCAGCACCCCGGTGGATCCGCATCCGCGGCTGTTCACTCCGGGAACCGGCGTCGTACCGTCGGTTTCGATACCCGCCACCCCGCCGGAAACCGGCCGCGCGACGATCCCGCGCGCAACTGTTCCGGATACGCGCACAGCCCCGGTCGCCGACGCGGAACAGTATGCGGCGCGGCGCGGCGAAGTCACGGGAGAGCCGAGGACGGATGTGGCCGAGCCGGAGGGCTACCCGTGCAGTCTCGCGGACCTGGTCCTGCACACCCGGCACACCGAGGGCGCCGATCTCCTCGTCGAGCCCCTGGACGACCCCGACGAATTCCTCGATTACTCGTCCCTCTTCGACGACCCGGTGCCCGATCACCTGCCGGACCTCGAGTACACCGACCCGGCGACCCTGCTCACCGGCCCCGACCAGTGGTACACCCGGACCCTCGGGGAGATCGCGGACCGGGAGCTCGCCGCGGTCCACGGCTGGGCCTCGTCCCCGGACCAGACCGGCCTCGTCCCGGTGATCAGCGACGAGGACCTGCCGGACTACGGCCCGGAACCTCCCCGGACGCCGCTCACCAGCGGCGGTCCGTCCGTATTTCCATTGCCCGCCGTCTATTTCGCCGCGCCGCGCACCGCACGATACGAGCCGGCGGACGAATCCACCTCCACCGGTGGCCATTCGGTGATCGATACTGTCGCCGACGGTTCGCTCGCCCCGTTTCCGGCCCTCGGGAGCGAGCCCGCCCCGGAAACCCCGGATCGGCTGCACAGTCTCGGTGCGGCGTGGCGCGCGAGCGGAGACGACGAGCAGGCTGCCCGGCTGTGGGCCGAAGCCGCCCACGCCGGCCATCTCGGCGCCACCTACGACCTGGGCGAACTCTACTATCGGCACGACGAGCTCGACGCCGCGGAACGGTGGTGGCGGGTGGCGGCCGGACGTCGGCAGATCCGGGCCATGGCGCGCCTCGCCGATCTGCTGGAGCAGCGTGGCGCGGTCCCCGAGGCGCGGATGTGGCGCACCCAGGCCGTCGCCGAAGAGGTGATCGCCAATGCCGCCCAGACCACGGATTCGTACCCGGTGCCGACCGCAGGGCTGTGAACAGCATCGATACGGCGATTTCCGGTACAGCGATCATTTTCGACGACCCCGGCGGTCCAAGTTGTGAATCTTCCGGCAGGTCACCCCTTGACCTGAACCAATGTCGAGGTTGTTGAGTTCATGACTATGGAAACCCCCCGGCGAACAGTTGCCGAACCCGCGGACCGTCTCGACTTCACGGACCGCACGGTCCGGACCTTCGCGCACCTACTGGTGAACGTTCTGCTGGTGTCGTTCATCAACTACACCGTCTGGTTCGGCATCACGTTCTTCGTATACCTGCAGACCCGTTCGGTATTCGCCACCGGGATGATCGCCGGGATCTTCCTGGTCGCCATGGCCGGCACCGGAGTGTGGTTCGGCAGTATCGTCGACCACCACCGCAAGAAGAGCGTTATGCAGGTATCCGCGCTGGTCTCGCTGGGCATCTACGCGGTCGCGCTGGTCTGCTATGTGATCACCCCTGCCGAGGTATGGCGCGATCCGGCGAGTGTGCGCCTGTGGATGTTCGTCGTCCTCGCGATGACCGGCGTGATCGCCGGGAGCCTGCGCACGATCGCGCTACCCACCATGGTGACCGCCATGTTCGACGAACGGGTCCGGGACCGGGCCAACGGACTGGTCGGGACGACGACCGGTGTCTCCCATCTGATCACCTCGGTGGCCAGCGCCCTGCTGGTGGGGTGGAACGGCATGCTGGGCGTGCTGGTCCTGGCCGTTGTCGTGCCGGCCGTCGCGGTGGTGCACCTGCGCGGGCTGACACTGCCGGAGTCGCTGGCCCACGCCGCGGCCGCGGGCGAACCCCAGCGCGTCGACCTGCGCGGAACCGTCCGCGTCATCCGCGCGATTCCCGGGATGATCCCGCTCATCGTCTTCTCCGCGCTGAACAATCTGTTGTTCGGCGGGCTCATGGCGCTGATGGACCCGTACGCGTTGTCGATGATGTCGGTACAGGCATGGGGTGTCGTCTGGGGCGTGCTCAGCGGTGTGATGATCATCGGCGGCCTGCTGGTGGCCCGCACCGGAACCTCGTCGAACCCGGTGCGGTTGATCCTGCTGGTCAATCTCGCGCTGTGGGCGGTGATGCTGGTGTTCCCGATACAGGATTCCGTACTGCTGCTGATCGGCGGAATGGCCGTCTTCATGGTGCTCATGCCGTTCGCCGAGGCGGCCGAGCAGACGGTGCTGCAGAAGGTCGTGCCCTATCAGCGACAGGGCCGGGTCTTCGGATTCGCCCAGAGCGTCGAACAGGCGGCGTCGCCGCTCACCGCCTTCCTGCTCAGCCCGCTGACCCAGTTCTTCTTCATCCCGTTCATGACCGACGGGGCGGGTGCGCGCCGAATCGGCAGCTGGTTCGGCACCGGTGAGGCCCGGGGTATGGCGCTGGTGTTCGTACTGCTCGGCATTCTGGGTCTGCTGTTCACCGGCTTCGCTCTGGGAAGCAGCTACTACCGGCGCTTGAGCCGGAGTTTCCGCCAGGGCGGCGCGGCTGCCGGACCACAGCCCGGAAGTGAGCCGATTATCGAACAGACTGTGCCCGAGAAGGATTCGGAACTCCTAGCGCCGGGCGCCGCGACCGGAGATCCGCGCCCCGTGTTGTGCCCGCAGTCCGCGGGATAGGCTCCCGGCACCGCCGCCGGTGCGCGCCGCGACGAAGCGGTATCACCGGCCGGGGAACGACGCGGAAAATCAATGGACCGGCCCGGGCGGCCCTCCTAGAGTGGGCCGGCATGGGAACTTTGTGCAACGGGGTGTGCGCGGTCGGCGCATATTACATCCGCCCGCGCACGGCAGCTCGGACTCTGCCGGCGCACCCCACACTCCGCTGATCCGGCCGCACCGTCCCCACCGCGGGACCGTTCGGCCGTGAATCGGTGCCGGTTCGATCGAGCCGGCACTGTTGCGGCACTCGGCGCCCTCGCGCGCCGCACTCTGCCCCGGCATGGGTCCGGGCGAATCAGCTCTTTCGATTCGGCCCACTCCTCGGAGGATTCCCATGTCCCGCACTGCCCCGGGTCCGCGTGCCCGCGTATCCGCGACCCGCAAGCGGCTGTCCCAGAATTTTCTCACCGACCCCCGGACCGCCCGCCGTATCGTGCGGGCCTCCGGTATCGGCCGCGACGATCTCGTCCTCGAGATAGGTCCCGGCGACGGTATGCTCACCCGCCACCTCATGCCCGCGGCCGAACGCGTGGTCGCCTACGAGAAGGATCCGCACTACGCCCGACGGCTCGCCGTCCGCTACTCCGGCGACCGGCGTATCCAGGTGCGGAATCAGGATTTCCGCACCGTCACCGCACCGCGCGAATCGTTCGCCGTCGTCGCGAACATCCCGTTCGCGGTCAGTACCGATATCTTGCGCTGGTGCCTGGCCGCGCCGCGGCTGACCTCGGCCACTCTGCTCACCCAGTACGAATTCGCGCGCAAACACAGCGGCGACTACGGCCGGTGGACCAAACTCACCGTCACGCACTGGCCGGAATCGACACTCGTGTTGGGTGCGCGGATCGACCGCCGGGAGTTCTTTCCGGTCCCCCGGGTGGACGGCGCGGTGCTGCATATCGCGCGTCGCCCCGAACCCCTGCTCCCCGTCGCCGCGCGCGCAGGGTACCGGCGAATGGTCGAACTGGGGTTCTCCGGACTCGGCGGTTCACTCGCCGCCTCGCTGCGCCGTGCTCACTCCGCACGCCACGTGAACTCGGCCTGCGCGGCAGCCGGAATCGCGAACGATGTTCCCGTGGGTCTGGTGTCTCCCGACGCTTGGCTCACCCTCTATCGACGGCTGCACGACACGGAACAGGCCGGCACCGGTTCCGCACCAGCGCAAAGCTGACCCGGACACGACGACGGGGACGAACCCGCACTGGATTCGTCCCCGTCGCCCTGGGCACATGTCCCGTCTACACCGGCGTGAATTCGCGATCGGCGATGTAGGCCGGTCGCCGGCCCGGCGCGGCGAAAGGTCTCTCCAGGGTGTTCTCCACACTGTTGAAGACCAAGAAAATATTCGACCGCGGGAACGGCGTGATGTTGTTGCCCGACGCGTGCATGATGTTCGAGTCGAACAGCAGTGCCGAACCGGCCGCACCGGTGAACTGGGTTATCCCGTACTTATGGGCCAGGTCGGTGATATCGGCCTTGCTCGGCACTCCGATCTCCTGCTCACGCAACGACTCCCGGAAATTGTCCGCCGGCGTCGCGCCCTGACAGGGCACGTACGTCCAGTGCGACCCCGGCATCACCATCAGGCTGCCGTTGTACGGGTAGTTGTCGGTCAACGCGATGGACAGGCTCACCGCCCGAGGCGATGGCATACCGTCTTCGGCGTGCCAGGTCTCGAAATCGGAGTGCCAATAGAAACCGGTGCCGAATCCGGGCAGATAGTTGACCCGGCTCTGGTGGATGTACACATCCGAACCCAGTACCTGCCGGGCCAGGTCCACGACCCGGGACTCCCGCACCAGCTCCGCCACCGCCGGACTCAGTTTGTGCACCTCGAAAACCGAGCGCACCTGCTGCGACGATTTCTCCACGATGAGCCGGTCGTCACCCCGCAAGTCCGGATCGCTTGCCAGCCGGTCGATCTCGGCGGCGTACTCGGCCACTTCCTCCGGCGCCAGCAAGCGATCCATTATTGCGAAACCGTCGGTATCGAACGCAGCCAGCTCCGCGTTGCCGATCCGGCCCCACACAGTCGCGTCGTGCCGCTCCTGTAGCGGCAGGCGCTCGGCGGTTCTGGTCGGATAGCGATCGATCCGATTGTCTACCAACGTCGTTCGTCCTTCCTCTCAGTCGGCCGGAACGGCGATCAACGGATAAACGCCGTTCTCGTCGTGCACCTCCTGCCCCGTGACAGGAGGATTGAACACGCACAGCATCCGCATCCGTGTCCGTGTCCGCACCTCGTGCTTCTCGTGGCCGTTCAGCAGATACATGGTGCCGGGGGCCAGTTCGTAGGTGCGGTCGTTGGTCAGGTCGGTGAGGGTGCCTTCACCCTCGACCAGCCAGACCGCTTCCACATGGTTCTGATAGTGGAAGACGTGGGTGGTGCCGGGCTCGATGGTGGTCTCGTGGAACGAGAACCCGACTCCATCACCGCCCAGCACGATCCGTTTGCTCCGCCAGCTCTCGGCACCCACATCGCGGGAGGTGCCGGTGATTTCCTCGGTGGTGCGCACGATCATTCGGATGTTCCCTTTCAGCTGCAGACGGTTTCGACGGAGTCGCTCAGGATGTGCAGACCCTGATCGAGTTCGTCATCGGCGATGGTCAGCGGCGGCAGCAGTTTGACGACTTCGTCGGACGCGCCCGAAGTCTCGGTCAGCAGTCCACGTTCGAACGCGACCTGGCACACCTTCCCGGCCTGCGAGGCGTCGTCGAAGACCAACCCGTGCACCAGGCCACGGCCCCGAGTGGACACCCCCGGAACGGCCACGGCGATCTCCTCGAGTGCCGTGGCCACCCGCTTGCCCTTGGCGAGGGTGGACTTCTCCAGTACATCATCGGACCAATAGTGCTCGAGCGCCACCTGCGCGGTCACAAAAGACGGATTGTTACCGCGGAAGGTGCCGTTGTGCTCACCGGGTGACCACACGTCGTGTTCGGGCTTGAGCAGCACCAGAGCCATCGGCAGACCGTAGCCGCCGATCGACTTGGACAGGGTCACGATATCGGGGGTGATACCGGCCGATTCGAAGGAGAAGAACGGGCCGGTACGGCCGCAACCCATCTGGACATCGTCGACGATGAGCAGGATGCCGCGGGCCGCGCACAGCGAGGCCAGATGCCGCAGCCATTCGTCGCGGGCCAGGTTCACCCCGCCCTCGCCCTGCACGGTTTCCACGATGACGGCGGCCGGCCGGTCCAGACCGGAAGACGAATCGTCGAGCACCCGTTCCATCCACAGGAAGTCGGTGGTGGTGCCGTCGAAGTAGCCGTCGTAGGGCATCGGGGTGGCGTGGTTCAGCGGGACACCGGCGCCTGCGCGCTTCATGGCGTTACCGGTCACCGACAGTGCGCCCAGCGTCATCCCGTGGAATGCGTTGGTGAAGCTGAGGATGGTCTGGCGGCCGGTCACCTTACGAGCCAGCTTGAGCGCCGCCTCGACCGCGTTGGCACCGGTCGGCCCGGGGAACTGCACCTTGTAGTCCAAGCCGCGGGGAGCCAGCAGGGTATCGCGGACGGTTTCCAGCAATTTGCGTTTGGCAACCGTCGACATATCCAGGCCGTGCGTGATTCCGTCGCCCGCGATGTAGTCGATCAGCGCGGATTTCAGGATCGGATTGTTGTGGCCGTAGTTCAGCGCGCCCGCACCGGCGAAGAAATCGAGAAAATCCCTACCGGCCTCGTCGCGCAGCCATGCGCCCTGCGCGGTCGTGAAGATCGTCGGCCAGGAACGGCAGTAGCCGCGGACATTCGATTCGATTTCGTCGAAGATCGTCGTTTCAGCGGCAATCATGAGTGATCCCTTTCGGTTTTTCGGGCGATCGGGGAAATATGGTATAGGTCCTCGGCGGCGTGGCTGTCCGGGAAAACATCCGGTCCGAACAGCTCGCTACGCACCATCTCGGCACCGCGGCGGCGAGCCAGCGAGGCGAACATGGCGATCGAGGCAGGATTGTCGGGGGAAACGGTGGTCTCCAGCGCCTCGACGGCGCCGCCGGCCGGATGACCGGGCGCGGTGACGGTGGATACCAGCCAGTCCAGCATGGCGACCCCCAGGCCGCGACCACGCTGGTCGGCGTCCACGGCGACCTGCCATACGAACAGGGTGCCGGGCGCTTCGGGTCTCGAATAGCCGGTCACGAAGCCGACGACGCGGCCTTCGCTCTCGACGACCACCGACGTGGCGGCGAAATCGCGACACCACAGCAGGTAGGCATAGCTCGAATTGACATCCAGAACCTGCGACTCGTCGGCGATCTGCCACAGTCGCGCGGCGTCGGTGATCCGCGGTGCGCGCAGGACCACGCCAGTACTGGCGGGCTCCGCATCGGTCGCGGTGGACGATGTGGTCGAACCGGTGCCGGCGGCGCCGGCGTTCTGCGTGGACTCAGTTTGTAAAGACATACAACTCCGATGTCTGCTTGCAGTACTTTCCCAGGCTTACGAATCAACTTTGAGCTGACCTGGTCGAGTTCTTTACGATCGTGTTACGAGCTTGTTAAGTGGGCCCCTCTCGTTGAATAACCGGAATTCGGAGAATGAAACGCGCGCCCCCACCGGGACGCTCCGTGCATTCCACCCGGCCATGATGCGTGGCTACGGTTTCGGCGACCAGCGCCAAGCCGATACCGGTCCCACCGGTGGCGGATCGGCGACCCGTGCGCGAAGTCGCGAAACGTTCGAAGATACGTGCGCGGTCCGCCTGCGCGACCCCGGGGCCCGCATCGTCCACCTGCACCACGGCGTCACCACCGTCTCGGCACACCGTCACCGCCACAGCGCCCCCGCCGTGCCGATCGGCGTTCTTCAGCAGGTTCACCACGGCACGTTCGAGTTCGAGCTTGCGCCCGCGGACCGTCACGTCCTCTCGGATATCGAGCAGTTCCACCGGGCGGTGGCTGTCGTGCAAGGTATGCGCGACCAGGTCACCTACCGACACCGGGTCGGCGTCACCATGGTGCATACCGGCCTCCACCCTGGCCAACGCCAGCAGATCGTCGAGCAGCCGCCGCAGGTGGTCGACCTCCGCACTCACGAGATCCAGTGCGCGACGCGAACGCGGCGGCATGTCCTCGCGGTACCGCTTCAGTACATCCACCGCGGTGGTCAGCGTGGTCAGCGGGGTGCGCAGTTCGTGACTGACATCACCGAAGAGCCGGTGTTCCCGGTCGATCCGCCGCTGCAAGGATTCGACCATCCGGTTGAACGAGTCCACCGTGCTGGCGAGATCCTGGTCGTTGCTGTGCGGCAGGCGGGTGTCCAGCTCCCCGGAGGCGATCAGCGCCGCGGCGGCGGCGACATCGCGCAGCGGTTTGAGCATCCGGCGGCTCACCCACACACCGACGGCGGCGCCCACCAGTGCCGCGACCATGCCGCACCCCAGCAGTAGCACGGGCCGGTGCTGGATCCGATCGCTGAAGGTACGGCTCTCGTCACCGGCGACGGCGAACACCCCGAGAACCAGAGCCAGCGCCATCAGACCGGAGGACACCGCGAACGCGGTCGTCACCCGGCTGCGCAGGCTCCAGCCACCCGCATCGAGGCCGATGCGAGTCGCGCTCATCGCGCTGCCCATGACTTAGCGCTGCACGTCCAGCCGATAACCGAGGCCACGGACGGTGACCACGATCTGCGGATCGGACGGATCCCGCTCGATTTTGGTGCGCAACCGGCGCATATGGACGTCGACGATTCGTTCGTCACCGAAGAATCCGCGGTCCCAGACCCGCTCGAGCAGGACATCACGGCTGAGGACCCGGCCCGGAACCTCGGCGAGTTCGCACAGCAGCCGGAACTCGGTAATGGTGAGATTGATCTCCGCGTCGCCGCGGCGCACCGCGCCCCCGTCGGGGGACAGGATCAGTGGACTGCCGGGATCGGCGTCGAGCACCACTTCGATGGGCACCTCCCGCTCCACCGACAGCCGAGCTCGCCGACGCAGCGCTCGCATCCGAGCGGTGATCTCTTTGATCTCGAAGGGCTTGGTGACGAAATCGTCCGCGCCGGCCTCCAGGGCGGCCACCACATCGTGGGTATCGTCGCGGGCGCTCACCACGATGATCGGAACGTCGTGGTCACGACGGATCTCGCGGATACAGGTGAACCCGTCCATACCGCCGAGCATCAGATCGACGATCATCACATCGGGCACCCCGATCGTGCGCAGATGAGTGAGCGCGGCTTCGGCCTCCTCGGCCTCAGCGACGTCGTAGCCCTCGTCCTCCATGGCCAGGCGCAGGGCGCCCCGGACCCGGTCGTCGTCTTCCACGATCATCAGGTTCGCGCTCAATATTCAATCCCTTGCAGACGCACGTGGCGTGCCGCGGTGCGGGTTTTCGCATCCCCGTACCGACGCGACAGCCCGCTACTCACCTTACTCGAGCAACCTTTCGGTTATACGGATAGCCGGAAGCCTTGCTCGGTAAACCCCCTAAGTGAAATGCCTCACGTTCAGATATCGCCGACAGGCTCCAGGCGGAAGAAATTGCTGGGCGTACCGTCGGCGCGCAATTCCTGGTACCGGAAGACCAGCTTCCGCGCGTCGAAGGTGGCGAACCAGTCCGCCCAGCTGACCGGCTGCAGGACGGCACCGCCGTAGTGCGGAAAATCCAGACGCAGGACCCCCACCTCTCCGTCGTACTGACTGCCGGGTGTCGTCGCCGGATTCGCACCGCGCCGCTGCGCCCACTGGCGGATGAGCTCGTGATTCGCGGTGACCATACTTGTTCCGGGAGCGGCGGACAGGCCACCCTTCATGACGAACCTCCTTGCGGTAGGTGCGTACGTGCTCTCCCCGGCGCGACCTTCGGTATCCGCACCGGCTTTCCCGTCTTGTACCCGCCTTCGCACTTTTGCAAACACAGCGATGTCCGCTGTGCCCGCCGGCGGAGACGCCGTATCGCATCGGCGGCGGTCGGCGGATCCGGATCGTTGCCCGAAATTTGCCGAGACCGTTCAGTGAGTCATCGGGCGCCGGAAACCGGCGTCAGCGCGACCGTGATGTTATCGCTGCCACCACAGACGACGGCGTAATCGACGAGCGCCCGCGCGCCCTCGGTGATCGGTACACCGAGCGCGCGCCGAGCCAGATCGGTCGCACCGGGAAGATAGTTCCACAGGCCGTCGGTGCACAGCAGCAGCACGCCGGGGGTGTCCGCGTAGTAGGTCCGGATACTGTCGCCGGACCAGGGTTGCTGACCGGCGTCGGCACCCAGCCAGCGCATCAGAGTATGTGCCCGGGGATCGGCCATGGCGGCCTTCTCGTCCATGGCGCCGGCCTCGACCAGCGTCTGCGCCCAGGAGTCGTCCACGGTGAGCTTCTGCGACCCGGCGAGCAATCCCGGATGACCGGGCCGGGCCGGCTGTTCGTCGGCCGATTCGCCGGTCGCCAACCAGTAGGCGCGACTGTCGCCGATATTCGACACGGTGACCGAGATCCGGCCCCCGGGTTCGGTCCGCACGATCGCCGAGACGTAGGTGCACGACGGTGCGTCCCCGTCGGGTCCGACGAGATTGCGGACCGCCTCCGACGCCGCCGCCATCCCCGCGGCAGTGGCCTCCTCGGCAGTGCGATCGCCGGCCAGTGCCGACAGGCAGGCATCCACTCCGGAACGCACAGCGGTGCCCGAGGCGGCCTGCGGGTCCGGCGAGGACGAGACTCCGTCGCAGACCACCAGCACGATGGTCTCCGGCTGCCCGTTGTCGTCGGGCACGACCGCGGCCGCCACGGCGTCCTCGTTACGCGCGTGCAGGATTCCGCGATCGGTGACCAGACCCGCGACACCCAGATCGGCCTCGAACCGATCCTGGACACGATGCGGGTGTTCGCAGGTGGGGCATCGGGGGCCCCGGCTCTGCGTCCCGCAGTTCACACAGACCACTTCGGCGAACTCGTCGTCGGGCAACGCGACGCGATGGATACCGGACGCCAGCGATTGCCGTGGCACGGTGGCCTCCGCGGCCGCGGCACGGCGGCGGGTATCGATCGTTTCCCGTACGCGCGGCACCGGTTCGGTCACCGCGTCGAGGAGTTCCGCCGGGTCGGCGCCTCCGGCGTTCGCGTCAGGGTTCATCCGGCCGCCATATTCATGAGTAGTTTCCGGTGTTCGCGGATCCGGATACCCCGGGTCCGCACACCGTCCCCCTTCGTTCGACCCGTTCCGTACTGACGATGGAAGATAGTACGCGGTACGCCGACGAGCGAGTTCACCCGCGCTCCCCGACCGCGCGCACCGCTTTGCGCGCCGCCACCAGCACCGGATCCCATACCGGCGAGAAGGGTGGCGCGTACCCCAGATCGAGTGTTGTCATCTGCACCACCGTCATTCGCGCGGTCAGGGCCACCGCCGCGATATCGACACGTTTACCCGCACCCTCGCGACCCACGATCTGCACGCCGAGCAGCCGGCCGGTGAGCCGTTCGGCCAGCATCTTCACCGTCATCAGGGGTGCGTCCGGAAGATATCCGGCACGACTGGTGGATTCGATCGTGGCGGTAACGTACTGCAGGCCCGCGGCACGGGCATCCTTCTCCCGCAACCCGGTTCGCGCCACCTCCAGATCGCACACCTTACTCACCGCGGTACCGACCACGCCGGGGAAAGTCGCGTATCCGCCGCCGATATTGGCGCCGATGATCTGACCGTGCTTGTTCGCGTGGGTACCGAGGGCGATATGCCTGTGCATCCCCGACACCAGGTCCAGCACCTCCACACAATCCCCGCCCGCCCAGATGTTCTCGTGCCCGATCACGCGCATGGCCGAATCGGTGAGCAATCCGCCGTGCGCACCGAGCGGCAGTCCGGCCGCGGCGGCGAGCGTCGTCTCCGGAACCACGCCCATCCCGAGGACCACCACATCCGCCGGGTACTCGCGTCCCGCGGCGACCACCGCACGGGCACGGCCGTCGTCCCCGGTGCGGATCTCGGTGACCGCGCTGTCGCCGACCACCGTCACGCCCATACCGCGCAGGGCATCGCGCACCAGCGCACCCATATCCGGGTCCAGCGTCGACATCGGCTGGGCGCCGCTGTGCACGATGGTGACCTCGTATCCGCGCCGGATCAGCGCCTCGGCCATCTCGACGCCGATATAACCCGCCCCGACGACCACCGCCCGCCGCCCGGTACCGGCGGCGAGCGCGGCGATGAGCGCCTCGCCGTCGCCCAGGGTCTGCACGCCGTGAACTCCGGGTGCGTCGATACCGGCCAGCCCGGGGCGGATGGGCCGGGCACCGGTCGCGAGGACGAGATGGTCGTATCCGGACCAGGTCTCCACGCCGGTGGCCAGGTCCCGGCTGCGCAACCGGCCCCCGGACACATCGAGTTCGACCACCTCGCTGCGCAAGCGGACATCGATACCGCGGGCCCGGTGCTCCTCGGGTGTACGAGCGATCAGCTGATCGCGCTCCCGCACGTGCCCGCCCACCCAATACGGGATTCCGCAGGCGGAGTAGGAGGTGAAGTGCCCGCGTTCGAACACTACGATCTCCAGATCCGGCGCCTCCCGGAAACGCCGCGCCTGCGCGGCCGCGGACATTCCGGTCGCGTCACCGCCGACGATCACCAACCGCTCGGTCATGAGATCAAACTACCCAGCCCGGGCCGCAGCATATCCGGATCGCCACTCGCGCCCGGGTTCGCACGCCGCCGGCACCGCCCCGGGAGCGGAAGTACGCCACCGTGTCCTCGCGCCCGGAACGGTTGCCCGATGTCCCGTCCGGCCCCGGGCGCGCGATCGGCCCGTACGCCTCAGGCGGATCGGGCGCCGATCGATGGGAGCCGGCCCACCGCGCCGCGGGCGCGTCGCCCGGCACCGGTGATCTCGGCGCCGGCGCGGTCGGTGAAGGTCAGAATGCCGTCTTCGATGGGGCTCTTACGCAGGTAGGCGCGGTCGCGGAAGTAACTGTTGACCACCTTCCAAGGGCCGCCGGTGCCCTGCCGCGGCATCACCGCGTCCCCGCGCTGGATATAGCCGGAACTCAGCGCACCGCCCATCACCGAGACTTCGGACCGATCGGACTCCTCGGCACGGACCACGAACCGCGTGTACCCCTTGTCGCGCATCCGGTTGAGGACCCGGCTGAAGTACTCGGCAGCCAGATCGGCTTTCAGGGTCCAGGAAGCATTGGTGTACCCGAGGACCATCAGCGCGTTGGGAATCCCGTCGAGCAACGAGCCTTTGTACATGACCCGGTCCCGGGTGACGACCGGTTCACCATCGACCTCGAGGGCGGCACCGCCCAGGATCTGGACGGTCAGTCCGGTGGCCGTGACGACGATATCGGCCTCGATCTCCTCGCCGGAGGACACCCGGATCCCCTTCTCGGTGAAGGTCGCCACGGTGTCGGTGACCACCGAGGCATCGCCCCGGCGCAACGCCTTGAAGAGATCTCCGTCGGGGACGACGCACAGGCGCTGGTCCCACGGTGCGTATTCGGGGGTGAAATGGCGCATGTCCACCCCGGGACCGACTGCCATCCGCACCCATTTCAGGAACATCTGCCGGGCCAGCTTCGGCTGCCGGCGCGATAACTGGTAGCTGGCCTGCTGCACCGCGATATTGCGGGCACGCCCGACCTGATAGGTGAGTCCGGCCGGTGAGCCGACCTTCGTCATCCCCAGCGCGACCGGGTCCTCACCGGGGATGGAGGCGATATAGGTGGGCGAACGCTGCAGCATGGTCACATGCGCGGCCTCGCCGACCATCGAAGGCACCAGGGTGATCGCGGTGGCACCACTGCCGATCACGACCACCTTCTTGTCGCGGTAGTCCAGATCCTCCGGCCAGTGCTGCGGATGCACGATCCGGCCGGCGAACGAGTCCTCACCGGGGAACGAGGGCCGGTAACCGTTGTCGTAGTCGTAGTAGCCGGTGGCACCGACCAGGAAGGTGCTGGTCCAGACCTCCGCGGCGCCGGTCGCCTCCTCGAGCACCCGCACGGTCCATCGGTTGTCCGGGCTGGACCAGCTGGCCGAGACGACCTTGCGGCCGAAACGAATATTCGGTGTCACGCCGTATTCGTCGGCGGTTTCGCCGATATAGCGGCGGATACCAGCGCCGTCGGCGAGCATGCGGGTACCGCGCCACGGCCGGAAGCCGTAGCCGAAGGAGTACATATCGGAATCGGAGCGGATACCCGGGTAGCGAAACAGATCCCAGGTCCCGCCGACCGCGGTGCGGCGCTCGAGGATCGCGTAGCTGCGCCCGGTGTTCTCCTTCTCCAGGTGGCAGGCCACATCGATACCGGACAGCCCGGCTCCGATGATCAGTACGTCGACATGCCGCGTCATTGCGTTCCTAGTCTGCTCGTGCCGGGGTCGTCGCCAATCGTGACAGACACACCATTTAGGTGTAACTGAGAGTACAGAATAATTCGACGGCCGTGCGACCCCTGCACGCGGCACCCGGGATCCCGCCGCCCGGCCGGACGGCATCCCCCGACGGACGGCCCGGACCCAGGGCGCCCACACGGCACGAACCGGCCGCCGGACACTCCGCCGGAGTCCGGAAGGCAGAAACTCGGTACGCCCGGGCCGGCCGCCACCGAACCGATACGACCCACTCACTCCGCCCGAATCCGCGCTTCACCCACCTTCATGTGATCTAAAACATATTCTCCCGGCGCCGGGATCACCGCGCGATGGGCGACCCGGCGAAGTGAAACGCCGAATGCCGGAGCCCGGCGCCCGGCCGCATCCGGGTTCCCGGCACTCCACCGTCCGGTGCTCAGCAGCAGACGACCGCCGCGGTCGCCACACCGCTGAAGGAGACCACCGCGGCCGATATCGCCACCGATACGCCCCGCCATCCGGCCACACCCACCGACCGGTCGCGCATCCGGCCCGGCTCACCGTCGCGCGGCCGTCGACCGGTCCGGAACCGGCGCCCCAGCGCACCGAGGGTGATCAGCACTGTCGCGATCAGCATCTCGAGCCCCTCACGCCTCGGCCGCACGGACGCGGCGGCCACCCGGAGCGGAGGCGGACCGCCGGGGCGGGGTCACGATCCGTTCCCGGAGCAGACTCTCCGCCGTATCACGGACCGTCTCGTCCACCGGCCGCATCGTCCAGCCCAGTTCGCTCCGGGCCCGAGCGGCACTCAGCCGCTCGACCTTTCCCAGCGCGGGAACCGTGAGCCGCAAGCCGCGGTCGAACACCGCCGCCAGGCGCACCAGCGGGTCGGGCAGGCCGCGGGTGGCGATACGGAATCCGCGCGGTCGGTATTCCGCGGCCAGCAGTCGCGCCATATCCCGCATCCACACGTGGTCACCGGCGCAGATATAGCGCTTCCCGGCCGCCTGCGCCGTCTCCAGCGCCAGCCGGTGCGCCACCGCGAGATCCCGGACATCCACCACCGACCACCCGACCCGCGGCAACCCCGGTACGTCACCGGCCAGCAGCCGGCGCACCGGTTCGTGCGAGGTGCTCGTCTCCGGCGCCAGCAGCGGTCCGAGGACCATTCCCGGATTCACCACGACCAGCTCGAGACCGCGCCCCGCGGGCAGCGACTCGGTGAACTCCCAGGCGGCCCGCTCGGCCAACGTCTTGCTGCGCTGATAGGCGGGACTGCGTTCGACGACGGTCCAATCCGCCTCGGTCCGCACCGCATCGTCACGGTGCCCGTGGGCGATCGCGGCGATGGAAGACGTCAGCACGACTCGCCGTACCGCGGGCGCGGCGGCCGCGGCCCGCAACACTCGCAACGTGCCGTCCACCGCGGTGCGGATCAATTCGCTGTCGTCGTCGGGCGGCGTCGGCGGGAAGGGTGACGCTACATGCAGCACCTGCGTACAGCCTGCGACCGCCGCGGCCCAGCCGCTGTCGAGTTCCAGGTCGGCCGCGGCGAATTCCAGGTCGCCACCCACGCGAACGGCGTACTCGGCCAGATGCGCGCGCTTGCCGGTATCGGCGAGATCGCGCACGGTGCCGCGTACCGCGTAGCCGTGATCGAGTAGTTCGACGATGACATGTCCGGCGACGAAACCCGTCGCGCCGGTGACAAGTACCCGTGTGCTCATTTCCACCTGCCCTGAAGTCGGTCGGCGTCCATCTGAACGCTGCTCAGATAATCTAAGCACCGTATAGATCTGCTGTCCAGACCCCCTCCGTACATCGAACGCGATGCGCTTACCCTCAGAAGGTGACCCGGACCTCCTACCACCACGGCGCCCTCCGCGAGGCCCTGCTGGCCGCCTGTCTGCGGCTCATCGAAACCGAGGGCATCGCGGCGGTGAGCCTGCGGCGGGTCGCCCGGGAAGCCGGGGTGAGCTCCGGCGCCCCCTACCACCACTTCGCCGATCGCGCGGCACTGCTGGCCGACCTCGCCACTCAGGGCTTCCGGCTGCTCACCGATCAGCTCACCACCGCCCGTTCCACGGCCGATTCCCCCACCACCGCACTCGTCGCGCTGGAACAGTGCTACGTCCGCTTCGCCAGAGACCAGCCCGGCTACTTCCGGTTGATGTTCCGCCCGGAACTGTCGCAGCCGGAGAAGCATCCCGATACCCGCGCCGCCGGCGAAGCCGCGTTCGGCGTACTGGCCGACGCGGTCGCGGCCTGCGTCGCCGCCGGCGACCTGGCACCGGAACGCGCCGAGCCGACCACCCTCACCCTCTGGGCGCTCGGGCACGGCCTGGCATCACTGTGGCTCGACGGTCAACTCGACAAGCGCGGCAGCTTGTTCGGCACCACAGCGACGGCCCTGGTCGATTCGGTTATCGACGGCATTCCCGGCTTCCTCGATACCGGGACCGGGCCACCGCGCACCCTCCCGCTCCGGTGACCCATCCGCTGCCGGCGATACTTCCGGACCCATCCCCCACGACTACGGACCACCATATAGTCGCCGGACCGGAAAGCTGTCGGTTGAATCACGTCTACTACTCACCGGGCGCTGAGCCGGTGCGCCCTCCTCCTGATACCGGGCCTTGCGACGGGGTATGCCCGGAATAGAGTGGACCGGGCCCGGGTTCGCGTGCTGCCGCCCGAGCCGACCAGGAGGATTGTTGTCGATGAACGCCACGAAAGCCCGCGCGAGCCTGATGATCGCGGCCGCCGTACTCGCACTGGCCGGCTGTACCGAGATCGAGCGGGCGATGAACAAGGGCGGCGATACGCCGTGCCGCGAATACGTGCAGCAGGACCAGAAGACGCAGCGCGTCACCATCACCAAGTTCCTGGAGGAGCAGCAGGGCGCGGAACCGACCGGTACGAACGTGGATCTGTCCATCGCGGCGGCGAATGCGTTGTGCAGTGTCCAGGCCAATGCCGACACTCCGATCGAGCGGGCCGATATCGCCGGTATCTTCATCCGGAAATAGGTTGTCGCGCAGCAGCTTCGAAAATCGGCGGCCATCACTGCGGGCAACGCGGCCACGCGACCGCACGAGATCAGCCGCCGTACCGCTCTATACCACAGTCGTTTTCGGCGAACCATGGACACCCTCTCGCCCCGGCGCTCGCAATACGCAAGAATGTGTTCGCAAAAGTGCCGGCCGCAGTGAGCCGGTATCTCGGACAGCGGCGGACCTGATCACCGGGCCGGGCCCTGTCCGATTCGGGGCCGGAGGCGATGTGCAAGGGAGCGATATGTTTCATCGGATCTATTCGGTAGCGCCACCGCGGTGCCGTGGCGCACGGAGCTGCTGATGGCGTATCGCAGCGACCGGGTCGCGGTAACCGATCGGGCCCGCAACGCGTTACGTGATCTGATCGAACAGCACGGACCGATCCTGCTGTACCTTCCGCACCGCGATTCCACCGACCCGCAGCCGGACTGGCTGCCGATACGCGATTTCCGCGCCGCCGAGGGCGATACGCTCTTCGGCCGCCTGGCCTGGCATACCGAACTGTGGATGAGCGCGGAGGCCTACACCCGTTTCGAACGCGAACACCTCACCGTGGACGTCCCCGCCGATGCCGGGCCCGCACCGGGCAGTGAATCGAACGGTGGGCCGAGCCCGGAGGAATCAGCGACCTTCCTGCTCCGTGCCCGCCGGCTCAGCGCCGCGGAGACCGCCGCCCTCGACGGCCGCAAACGAGGCGGCCGCGGCGCGGCGAACTGAACCGGCCGCTGGGGCTGCCGCCACGCGGCATACGCAGGATCAGGTGTCAAAGCAAGTCCTGTTCAATGGGATTCGATGTGCAGGAAACCGGGTGAACGGCTACTTTGTGGCGATGTTCAGAGCGAGGCTCGGTGTCCGCGCCCGGATCCTGGCCATCGCACTCATCCCGAGCTTGACCCTGTTGGTGGCCGGTGTGGGTGCGACGGGCTATCTGATCGACCAGGGACAACACAACCGCCAGGTGACCGAGGCGTTACGCGAGGTATCGGGCCCCACTCGTGATGTGTACGAGGTGGTCCAGAGCGAACGCAGGCTCACCCTGGCGCATCTGGCGGGCGATCCCACCGCGGCCGCCGCCCTCGCCGCCGTCCGGCCCAACACCGAACAGGCGCTACGTGATCTCGTCACGGAAGCGGAGCGGCTCCGGGAACTACAGCCCGAGGAGATCACCGACGACGTCGGCTCCTTCACCACCCTCACCCAGCAGCTCGGCAATATCCGCGGCGTCGTCGACACCCGGGCGGTGCCGACCGGCGACGCCTACACCTTCTATGTGCGGGTCCTCGACGCCCTCAGTACCGGTGCCCACCTCTCGCACACCTTCGAACAGAATCCGGAGGCGGTCAGCCAGCTCGCCCTGGTCGCCCGGATCATGCACGCGCTGGAGGCGTCCTCGCGCAGCCACGCCCTGGCCGGCGCGGCGCTGCGCACCGGCAATCCGGTAGCGCTGCCCGAGGAGTACATCCAGCAGACGGGCTTCTACCACACCGAGTCCGCGCTACTGGCCACCCAGCTGGAGCCGGAGATCGGCGAGCGGTTGCGCACCCTGCTCGAAAGCCCGGAGTGGCGGCTACTGGACCGGACCGAGAACACCCTCATCGCGCGCAGCGTCCCGGGCGCCGACGCCGGGGCCCACTCGGCCGCCCTCTCCCCCGGTCAGCTGACGACCTGGCAGGCGGCGGCCGACCACGTCAACCAGGAGATGCTGAACCTCTGGGACGACCAGAACCAGCTCATGCAGCAACTATCGCTGGACGCGGCGGCCCGGACCACCAATCAGTCGCTACTGATCGGTCTCGCGGTACTGGTGGTCTCCGCGGCAGTGTTCGGAGTCTCGCTGGTACTGGCCAACCGGTTCATCCACCGCCTGGTCCGATTGCGCGACCATACGCTGGCCCTCGCCGATGAACGCCTACCCGATATGCTCGAGCGCCTACGCGCCGGGGAAGACATCGACGAAACCGAGGCCGCCGCCAAACTCGACTTCGGCCGGGACGAACTCGGCGCGGTGGCCACCGCCTTCGAACACGCCCACGCGGTCGCTGTCAACGCCGCGATCACCGAGGCTCGCACCCAGGAGGGCGTCAAGGCGATCTTCCTGAACATCGCCCACCGCAGCCAGATCGTGGTCCACAAACAGCTCGAGATACTCGACGACGCCGAACGGCGCGAAGAGGATCCGGCCATGCTGGACATCCTGTTCAAACTCGACCACCTCGCCACCCGCGAACGCCGCAACGCCGAGAACCTCACCATCCTCGGTGGCGGGAAACCCGGCCGGCAGTGGCGGGCCCCGGTACCGCTGGTCGACCTGGTGCGCAGCGCCGTCGGAGAGACACAGGACTACACCCGGGTGCGTCTGGCCCGGCTCCCCGAACTCCGGATCGCCGGGAACGCGGTCGGCGACCTCATCCACCTGCTCGCCGAACTCGTCGACAACGCGACCTCCTTCTCTCCTCCGCAGTCCCGCGTCCAGGTCACCGGTTCGGTCATCGGCAAGGGCGTGGCCGTCGAGATCACCGATCAGGGCATGGGCATCCCCGAGGACAACCGCGACCGCCTCAACGAACTCCTGGAGAACCCGCCGAATTTCGAGGTCGCGTCCCTGCAGAAGGATTCGCGGCTGGGTATCTTCGTCGTCGCGCAGCTGGCGGCCCGCCACGGAGTCTCGGTACGACTGTGGGAATCGGAGTACGGCGGCGTACGGGCCGTCGTCATCGTGCCCGGTACTCTGCTGACCGATCCCGCCGAGGAAACGGCCCCGCTGGCCGGCCTGCCGCGACCCACACCGAACGGCCTGGACAGCGGTCCGGAGAACCACACCGAACCCCTCCCGGAGGCCTCCGCCATCGCGACACTGCTGGCGGACCGGCCTCGGGAATCCGACCCCGCCGATGAGCCGGCGGACACCGCACCGGCCGGTGCGCCCGATACCGGCCCCGGCACCCGGCCGGAAGCCGCGCAGACGACCGCCGAACCGGCCGTGCTGCCCGACGGTCGTCCGGCTTTACCCCGCCGTAGCAGGCAGGCTAAAGTCGCACCGCGACCAGAAGTTTCGGACGCCGCCGGGACCTCAACGATGCGGCCCCGCTCGGCCGAACAGGCCCGGGATCTGATGGCGGCGATCGAGAACGGCACCCGCCAGGGCCGCAAGCCATCGCCCGCCGCGGAATCCGGCGCCGGAAACCCGGCGTCGGACGGCGCATCCCCGGATGAACAGGAAGGCTAAGTGTCCACTTCCACACAAGGTGACCTGAACTGGCTGCTCGACGACCTCGTCGAGCGACTCGCCGGCGTTCGCCTCGCGGTTGTCCTGTCCACCGACGGAATGCTGCTGGGCCACTCCTCGAAAATGGATCGCACCGAGGCCGAGCATTTCGCCGCGATGTCGTCCACTTTGCACGGGCTGGCCCGCAGCGCCGGTGCTCGCTTCGAAGGTGGTGCGGTACGGCAGGCGGTGATCGAACTCGATCGTGCCGTCCTGTTCGTCACCTCGGCCGGTGACAACGCCTGCATCGCCGTCCAGGCCGCCGCGGACGCCAACCTCGGGATGGTGGCCTACGAGATGAACCTCACCGTCCAGCGGGTCGGCAGCCATCTGTCGACCGGCTCCCGTGGTGGGGCCGGGGCCGAACCCCAGTAACCGTGGGAACAGCAACGGCGCTATGACGGGTATGCGGGTATGACCGGGCAGCGGGAACCCTGGTTCGACGACGACGCCGGACCTCTGGTGCGGCCGTACGCCATCACCAAGGGTCGTACTGTGGGCGCGGGACACGACCTGGATATGCTCACAGTCGTGGTCGAAGCTCGTGGTGCCCCGCCGTTGCGCCGGACCGAACCCGAGTACACCGAAATCGTGCACCTGTGCACGGAAGCACAAACCGTGGCGGAGGTGGCAGCCGTCTTGAAACTGCCGCTGGCGGTGACCAAGATTCTCGTCGGAGATCTGATCGGTGACGGCCAACTGATCTTCCGGGCTCCCGTGCAGATGGAGTCCGGTCCCGGCGACTTCAACATATTGCGAGCGGTACTGGATGGAATCCGAAAAATTTGACCCTGCCCGGATGGACCCCGGGGCTCCGGCTCTTGCTGCGTCGGTGAAGGTCCTCATCGCCGGTGGTTTCGGCGTCGGCAAGACCACCATGGTGGCCTCGATCAGCGAGATCCCGCCATTGCGAACCGAGGAGATGATCACCGAACTCAGTACCGGGATCGATGATCTGTCCGGTGTCGAATCCAAGACCACCACCACGGTGGCGCTGGACTTCGGCCGGATCACCATCGACAAGGACCTGGTGCTGTACCTGTTCGGCACTCCCGGCCAGGATCGCTTCTGGTTCCTGTGGGACGAGCTCGCCCGAGGAGCGCTCGGTGCGGTGGTACTGGCCGATACGCGGCGGCTGGGCAATTCCTTCGCCGCCATCGACTATTTCGAGCGGCGCGGCCTACCGTTCCTGATCGCGGTGAACTGTTTCGACGGCGCGCCGCGGTACACGATCGACGAGGTCCGCGACGCCCTCGACCTCGATCCGTCCATCCCGGTGATGCTGTGCGATGCGCGCGACCGGGTATCGGCGAAGAATGTGCTGCTCAGTCTGATCGAGCATCTCATCGAGCGGGCCACCCGCCCGAACCTCACGACCAAGTAGACCGGTACGGCGGAGCCACCACCCGGCTCCGCCCGCCGGGGGTCAGTGGGCGAGGTGCCCTGCCGCGTGGAGTTCGTCGAAGAGCAGCTGGTCCACCGGCGGCACCCGGGACCGGTCGCCGTAACCGAACCAGTCGAGCTCGGCTATCTCGCTGCTCGCGACCAGCGTTCCGCGATAGTCCGCGCGGTAACAGCTCATCCGCACTCGCACCGCGCCGTCGATCGCTTCGTAGACCCCGACCGGCGCGACCGTGGCCGGAACCAGGGCGACCGTCAATTCTTCGGCGACCTCGCGCAGTAGCGTCTGCTCGTCGGATTCGCCGGCTTCGCGTTTCCCGCCCGGAATATAGAACACATCCCTGCCGCGCGGACGCGCGCACAGGATCCGCCCGTCCTCGATGAGGACCCAGGCGACCGTATCGATGAGTTCCCCGATCAACTCGTCCGTCACACGAGCAGCCTAGGCATACAGCCGTGCGCGTACACAGGCCGCATCCCGGCCCGCGCCGGCATCTCGTCGCCGACCGCGCCGACCGGCTCGCGGGCCGATCTCGGCCAAGCTGCCACGGAGCACGCGGTCGCGGACGTACCATGCGCACGTGGCCGATGTGAATCCCCCCGCTGCGCTGCGGGTCCTGGTCTACAGCAACGACGCCGACACCCGGAGCCAGGTGATGCTGGCACTCGGGCGTCGTCCGCATCCGGATCTACCACCACTGGAGTACCTCGAGGTGGCAACAGCCCCGGTGGTATTGGAGCGGATGGATGCCGGCGCCGCCGAACTGGCCGTACTGGACGGCGAATCCGCCCCGGTGGGCGGAATGGGCCTGGCCAAACAGCTCAAGGACGAGATCCACGACTGCCCGCCGCTGATCGTGCTCACCGGTCGCGCCGATGATGCCTGGCTGGCGAACTGGTCTCGTGCCGAAGCCGTGGCCGCCCACCCGATCGACCCGCTGCGACTCACCGAGATCGTGGTCGATCTGCTCCGCCGGCGCCCTGCGGCCTGAGCGGCGATTACGTTCTTTCGCTCATAAATCTCAGTCGCGAATTCGATCAAAGCGGTCCGCGAATCCGCGTTCGTCCTGCCGTAACGGTTGTAGGCTGTGCTGTAGCTCACATGAGCGCGGGAGATGACATATGACCCGCGCCGCCTAATCCTTCCCCAGCCCATTCTCGAATTCGGGGACGATCCAGCGGCGTGGGCCTACCCATCGACCGCCCGACCCCGTTCGCGGAACCCGGTGGTACCACCGCGGGGTTCCAGTTCGCAAGGAGGGGAAGCGCAGTCGTGAACACCGAACTGCCGATACTGGTCCTCGGCGCGGTCGCCGCCGCGTTCGCGGTGATCTCGATCCTGATCGCGGGACTGATCGGCCCCAAACGCTACAACCGCGCCAAACTACAGGCCTACGAATGCGGTATCGAACCGACACCGCATGCCACCGCCGGTGGCGCGGGAAGTATTACCGGACAACGCTTTCCGGTGAAGTACTACCTCACCGCGATGCTGTTCATCATCTTCGATATCGAGATCGTTTTCCTCTACCCGTGGGCGGTCCATATCGATGCGCTCGGGGTGTTCGGCCTGGCCGCGATGGCACTGTTCATCGTCAATGTCTCGGTCGCCTACGCCTACGAATGGCGGCGCGGCGGCCTCAGCTGGGACTGAGCCGCGAACCTCCGATCAGCCGTACCGCGCCTCGGCGCGGGCAGATACCCAGGGAGTAGTCGGACATGGGTTTGGAAGAGAAACTGCCCAGTGGTTTCGTGCTCAGCACGGTCGAAGCCATGGCAGGGTACATGCGCAAGGGGTCGGTCTGGCCGGCCACCTTCGGTCTGGCCTGCTGCGCGATCGAGATGATGGCCACCGGCGGTGGCAGATTCGATTCGGCGCGTTTCGGGATGGAGGTCTTCCGCGCCTCGCCGCGGCAGGCGGATCTGATGATCGTGGCCGGCCGGGTCAGCCAGAAGATGGCGCCGGTCCTGCGCCAGGTCTACGACCAGATGACCGAGCCGAAATGGGTACTGGCGATGGGGGTGTGCGCCTCCTCCGGCGGGATGTTCAACAACTACGCCATCGTCCAGGGCGTGGATCACGTGGTCCCCGTCGATATCTACCTACCGGGCTGCCCGCCGCGCCCGGAGATGTTGCTCAATGCCATCCTCGCGCTGCACGAGAAGATCCAGGCGACCCCGATGGGCGTGAACCGCACCGAGGCGATCCGCGCCGCGGAGCAGGCGGCACTGGCGGCCACGCCGACCATCCGGATGGAAGGTCTGCTGCGATGAGCACCGACCGGCCCGAATCCACCGACAGCCGCGCCGTGGAGCCCGAACAGCCGATCGGTCCCACCGACGAGGTCATCGGGGTCCGCCGGGGCATGTTCGGGATCTCCGGCAGCGGCGATACCTCCGGATACGGCCGCCTGGTACATCAGGTCGCGCTACCCGGCGGCAGCGCCCCGCCCTACGGGAGCTATTTCGATTCGGTGGTCGATCTGCTGCGCGCGGCCCTGGCGGCCGGCGCCGGGTTCGACGCCGCTGTCGAGAGGGTCGTGGTGGACCGCGACGAACTCACCCTGCACATCGACCGCGACCATCTGGTGGCGGTGGCGCGAGCGCTGCGCGACGATCCGGCGCTGCGCTTCGAATTGTGCCTCGGTGTGAGCGGCGTGCACTACCCGGACGAATCCGGTCGCGAACTGCGCGCGGTGTACCACCTCAACTCGATCACCCACGGCCGGCGGGTGCGCCTCGAAGTCTCCGCTCCGGATACCGACCCGCACATCCCGTCGCTGTACCGCGTGTACCCCACCTGTGACTGGCACGAGCGGGAGACCTACGACTTCTTCGGTATCCGATTCGACGGGCATCCCTCATTGACCCGAATCACCATGCCCGACGACTGGCGCGGCCATCCGCAGCGCAAGGACTACCCGCTCGGCGGGATACCGGTCGAGTACAAGGGCGCGCGGATACCGCCGCCCGATGAGCGGAGGGCATACAGCTGATGAGCGAGACCGATTACCGGCCCGGAGTCTCCGGCGGGCCGGACAGTGACGACTCCCGAGCCGGCCACCCGTCGACGGACCCCACTGGCGAGAACACCACCGAACAGGTCCTGACGGTCGCCGGACAGGACTGGGACGAGGTCGCCGACGCGCTGCGCGGTGCGGGTGAGGAACGCATCGTCGTCAATATGGGTCCGCAGCATCCGTCCACCCACGGTGTGCTGCGGCTGATCCTGGAGATCGAGGGCGAAACGGTGGTCGAGGCCCGCTGCGGTATCGGCTATCTGCACACCGGTATCGAGAAGAACCTCGAATTCCGTAACTGGGCCCAGGGCGTCACCTTCGTCACCCGGATGGACTATCTGTCTCCGTTCTTCAACGAGACCGCCTTCTGCCTCGGTGTCGAACGACTACTCGGTATCACCGACGATATCCCCGAACGTGCCACCGTGATCCGGGTGCTGCTCATGGAACTCAACCGCATCTCCTCGCATCTGGTGGCACTGGCGACCGGGGGTATGGAACTGGGTGCGCTCACCCCGATGCTGTTCGGCTTCAGAGAACGCGAACTGATCCTCGACGTCTTCGAGAACATCACCGGCCTGCGGATGAACCACGCGTTCATCCGGCCCGGCGGTATCGCCCAGGACCTGCCCGACGACGCGGTGGGCAAGGTCCGCGATCTGCTCGAGCTGATGCCGAAACGCCTGCGCGATATGGAGCATCTGCTCACCCACAACCCGATCTTCAAGGCCCGCACCCAGAACATCGGCTACCTGGACCTGACCGGCTGTATCGCACTCGGCGTCACCGGGCCGGTCCTGCGGTCCACCGGGCTGCCGCACGATCTGCGCAAGGCCATGCCCTACTGCGGTTACGACACCTATGAGTTCACCGTTCCCACCACCGACACCTGCGATTGCTACGGCCGCTACCTCATCCGGATCGAGGAGATGAAACAGTCCCTCGCGATCGTGGAGCAGTGCCTGGACCGGTTGCGCCCGGGCCCGGTCATGGTGGCGGACAAGAAGATCGCCTGGCCCGCGGATCTGCAACTGGGCTCCGACGGCCTGGGTAACTCGCCGCAGCACATCGGCAAGATCATGGGGACCTCGATGGAGGGGCTCATCCACCACTTCAAACTCGTCACCGAGGGCATCCGAGTACCGCCAGGGCAGGTGTACACGGCGGTGGAATCCCCCCGCGGGGAACTCGGCGTCCATATGGTCAGCGACGGTGGCACCCGGCCCTACCGCGTGCACTATCGCGATCCCTCCTTCACCAATCTCCAAGCCGTAGCGGCTATGTGCGAGGGCGGCATGGTCGCCGATGTGATCGCGGCCGTCGCCAGTATCGATCCCGTGATGGGTGGTGTGGACCGCTGATGCGATACCTCCGCCTTCGCTGCGGCCTCCGCGGACCGCATGTACCGGATTCGAGGAAGAGTTCATGATGCGATACCTCCGCCTCCGATGCGGCCTCCGCGGACCGCATGCACCCGCTTCGAAGGAGGCTTCATGAGCGAGATCCTGTTGCGTCTGAGCACCCGGCCGCAGCCCTACGCCGACGATGTCCGCGCCCGGCTCGAACCGGACGCGAAGGAGATCATCGCGCGATATCCGCAGCCCCGCTCGGCGCTGTTGCCGCTGCTGCACCTGGTGCAATCGGAAGAGGGATACGTCAGCAGTACCGGGATCGAGTTCTGCGCGGATCTGCTCGGACTCACCGGCGCCGAGGTGACCGCGGTCGCCACCTTCTACTCCATGTACCGGCGCATTCCTACCGGCGATTACCACGTCGGGGTGTGCACCAACACGCTGTGCGCGGTCCTCGGGGGCGATGCCATTCTCACCGAACTACGCGACCATCTGGGGATCGCACACGGCGAGACCACCGACGACGGCGCCGTCACCCTCGAACACATCGAATGCAACGCGGCCTGCGACTACGCGCCGGTGATCATGGTGAACTGGGAGTTCTTCGACAACCAGACCCCGGAATCGGCCCGCGAACTCGTGGACGCGCTCCGCGACGGGCGAACGGTCACCCCGACCCGTGGGGCACCCCTGTGCACCTTCCGGGAGACCGCGCGGGTGCTGGCCGGTTTTCCGGACACCCGGCCCGGTGTGCTCGACGGCGACCCGGGCACCCCGACGCTCACCGGCCTGGACACCGCACGCGAGCAGGGTATGCGCGCTCCCGAGATACCGGACGACCTCGACGGCGGTGCCCGATGACCCTGACCCCGGTCCTCAGCAAGTACTGGAACCTCCCGAATTCCTGGACCCTGGACACCTACCGGGCCCACCAGGGTTACGAGGCGCTGCCGATCGCGCTCGCCATGACCCCCGACCAGGTGATCACCACCGTCAAGGACGCCGGGCTGCGCGGCCGCGGCGGCGCCGGATTCCCGACCGGTATGAAATGGGGTTTCATCCCGCAGACCCCCGAACCCGACGGTTCGATGAAACCGCACTATCTGGTGGTCAACGCCGACGAGTCCGAACCGGGCACCTGCAAGGACATCCCGCTCATGCTGGCGGCCCCGCATTCGCTGATCGAGGGCGTGATCATCGCCGCCTATGCCATCCGCGCCGCCCACGCCTTCATCTATCTGCGCGGTGAAGTGGTTCCGGTGCTGCGCCGACTGCACGCCGCGGTCGCCGACGCCTACGCGGCCGGGCTGCTGGGCCGGGATATCCTCGGCTCCGGCTACGACCTGGAGCTCACCGTGCACGCCGGCGCCGGCGCCTATATCTGCGGTGAGGAGACCGCCCTGCTGGATTCGCTGGAGGGGCGGCGCGGCCAACCGCGGTTGCGACCGCCGTTTCCCGCGGTCGCGGGTCTCTATGCCAGCCCCACCGTGGTCAACAATGTCGAATCCATCGCCAGCGTGCCGCCCATCATCCGCAACGGCCCGGCCTGGTTCCGCTCCATGGGCAGCGAGAAATCCCCCGGTTTCACGCTGTATTCGCTGTCGGGCCATATCGCCCGGCCCGGTCAGTACGAGGCGCCGCTCGGTATCACACTGCGGGAACTACTCGAATACGCCGGCGGAGTGCGGGCCGGCCGGTCGTTGAAGTTCTGGACCCCGGGTGGTTCCTCTACCCCGCTGTTCACCGCCGAACATCTCGATGTCCCACTCGACTACGAGAACGTGATGGCACAGGGGTCGATGCTGGGCACCAAGGCCTTGCAGATCTTCGACGACACCACCTGCGTGGTACGTGCCGTACTGCGCTGGACCGAGTTCTACGCCCACGAATCCTGCGGGAAATGCACGCCGTGCCGGGAGGGCACCTACTGGCTGGTGCAACTGCTCACCCGCCTCGAATCGGGTCAGGGCACACCCACCGACCTCGACACACTCCTGGATGTCGCCGACAACATCAACGGTAAGTCCTTCTGCGCGCTCGGCGACGGAGCGGCCAGCCCCATCGTGTCCTCGCTGAAGTACTTCCGCGACGAGTACCTCGCGCATATGACACAGGGCGGCTGCCCCTTCGATCCGGCCCGCGCGACCGCCTGGGCCGGATCCGCGGCCGGAGAGGGGATCCGATGACGGCCACCGTCCGTTCCGATTCCGCTGATCTGCAACCGGCCGACCTGGTCACCGTCACGATCGACGGCACCACGGTCAGCGTTCCCGCCGGCACGCTGCTGATCCGCGCCACCGAGCTGATCGGCATCCAGATCCCGCGGTTCTGCGATCACCCGCTACTCGCCCCGGTCGGCGCCTGCCGGCAGTGCCTGGTGGAAGTGGAGGGGCAACGGAAACCCGTGGCCTCCTGCACCATGGCGGTCACCGAGGGCATGGTCGCGCACACCCAGCTCGATTCCCCGGTCGCGCAGAAAGCCCAGCAGGGTGTGATGGAGCTGCTGCTGATCAACCATCCCCTGGACTGTCCGGTCTGCGACAAGGGCGGGGAGTGCCCGCTACAGAACCAGGCCATGTCCACCGGTCGCGCGGAGACCCGCTTCGAAGGGGTGAAACGCGAGTATCCGAAACCGATTCCGCTGTCGACCGCGGTCCTGCTGGATCGCGAGCGGTGCGTTCTGTGCGCCCGCTGCACTCGTTTCTCCCAGGAGATCGCCGGCGACCCGTTCATCGAACTGCTCGACCGCGGGGCGCTGCAGCAGGTCGGTACCGCCGAGCACGAACCCCTCGATTCGTACTTCTCCGGCAACACCGTGCAGATCTGCCCGGTCGGCGCGCTCACCGGCACCAGCTACCGGTTCCGGGCCCGCCCGTTCGATCTGGTCTCCAGCCCGAACGTCTGTGAACACTGCGCATCGGGATGCGCCCAGCGCACCGACCACCGCCGCGGAAAGGTATTGCGCCGCCTCGCCGGTGACGATCCCGAGGTCAACGAGGAATGGAACTGCGACAAGGGCCGCTGGGCGTTCGCCTATGCCGGCGAACGGGATCGGATCACCGGCCCCCTGCTGCGCGGAGCCGACGGAGCACTGGCACCGTGTTCGTGGTCCGAGGCGCTCGCGGCCGCCGCCCGCGGACTGCGGGCCGGAGTGGGTAACGCGGCAGTACTCACCGGTGGCCGGGTCACCGAGGAGGAGGCGTACGCGTACGCCAAGTTCGCGCGAACGGTACTGGGCACCAACGATATCGACTTCCGGGCCCGGGCTCATTCAGTGGAGGAAGCGGAATTCCTGGGAGCCTGGGTCGCCGGGCACACCGGCACTGTCACCTACGACAGCCTGGCCGCGGCACCGGTCGTGCTGCTGGCGGGTTTCGAACCGGAAGAGGAGTCGCCGATCGTCTACCTCCGGCTGCGCAAAGCGGCGCGGACCCGAGGCGTGCCGATCTTTTCGCTGGCCGCCTACGCGTCGCGTGGCCTGGAGCGGATGTCGGGCACTCTTCTCGCGACGGTCCCCGGCACCGAGGCCCGGATCCTCACCGAGTTGACCGAACCCGGCCCCGGCCCGGCACAGCTGCTGCGCGAACCCGGCGCGGTGATCCTGGCCGGCGAGCGACTGGCGACCGCACCCGGCGCGCTGTCGGCGGCCATCCGCCTCGCCGCCGATACGGGCGCCGCACTGGCCTGGGTACCCCGGCGGGCCGGGGAACGCGGCGCGCTGGAGGCCGGTGCCCTGCCGGTACTGCTACCGGGGGGTCGCCCGGTAGCCGATCCCCAGGCCCGGCGGCAGGTGAGCGAGATCTGGGGTGTCACCGATCTTCCCGATACACCCGGTCGCGATATCGGTTCGATCCTCGACGGCACGGCGACCGTGGGCACCCTGGTGATCGGCGGTATCGAACTCACCGATCTCCCCGACCCCGCCGCCGCCCGGACCACACTGCGTTCCGCTGATTTCGTCATCTCCCTGGAACAGCGGCACAGCGAGGTCACCGCCCACGCGGATGTCGTCTTCCCGGTGGCCACGGCGATGGAGAAATCCGGTACCTTCCGCACCTGGGAGGGTCGCCCGCGGCCGTTCGCGGCGGCTCTCACCGACAGCACGGTTCGCCGTACCGCCGCGCCGCTGTCCGATCTACGGGTACTGCACAGTCTGGCGGCGGAAGTGGGCGTGCCGCTCGGGCTCCCCGATACCACGACCGCACGCGCCGAACTCGACCGCCTCGGCGTCTGGACCGGAGCCACCGTCACGCCGCCCACGTATCCGGCCGCGCAGCCGGCCCACCCCGGGCCGGGCACCGCGGTGCTGGCGAGCTGGCGCATGCTGCTCGACCTGGGCCGGATGCAGGACGGCGAACCGAATCTGGCCGGTATCGCGCGGCCGCCCGTGGTCAGGTTGTCGGCGGCCACCGCCGAGGAAGTGGGTGCCGCCGAAGGTGATCCGGTCACCGTCACCACCCGGCGCGGCGCGGTGACGCTGCCCCTGGCTGTCACCGAGATGCCGGACCGGGTGGTGTGGCTGCCGATGAACTCACCCGGCAGCTCGATCCACACCGATCTCGGCGCACGACCGGGCGACGTCGTCACCCTGCGGCGCGCCGACCAGCGGACGGAGATATCCGACCATGACTGATCTGTCCCTCTTCGGTCTCGACCCACTGTGGCTGGTCGCCGCCAAAGCCGTTGCCGTGTTCGTGTTCCTGCTGCTGACCGTGCTGTTCGGGGTGCTGATCGAACGTAAGGTCGTGGCTTGGATGCAGATGCGGGTCGGGCCCGACCGAGTCGGGCCCAAGGGCCTGCTGCAGAGCGCCGCGGACGGCGTGAAGATGGCGTTCAAGGAAGATATCGTCCCCGCGATCGTCGACAAACCGATCTTCGTCCTCGCGCCGATCATCTCGGTGGTCTCGGCCGTGCTGGCCTTCGCCGTGATCCCGTTCGGGCCGGAGGTCTCCATCCTCGGCCAGCGAACCGCCCTGCAGCTCACCGATCTCCACGTGGGCGTTCTGTACATCCTGGCGGTCACCTCCGTCGGCGTCTACGGGATCGTCCTGGCCGGCTGGGCGTCGGGCTCGACCTATCCGCTGCTCGGCGGTCTACGTTCGACCGCGCAGGTGATCTCCTACGAAATCGCCATGGCCCTCTGTTTCGCGGCGGTATTCCTACTGGGTGGCACCATGGCGACCTCCGGCATCATCGCCGCCCAGCAACCCACCTGGTATGTCTTCCTGCTGCTGCCCTCGTTCCTCATCTACTGCATCTCCATGGTCGGTGAGACCAACCGGGCTCCGTTCGATCTGCCCGAGGCCGAGGGCGAACTCGTCGGCGGGTTCCACACCGAGTACTCCTCGCTGAAGTTCGCGATGTTCATGCTCGCCGAATACGTGAACATGGCGACCGTCTCGGCGCTGGCGACCACCATGTTCCTGGGCGGCTGGCGGGCCCCGTTCCCGATCAATCTCTGGGAGGGCGCGAATTCGGGCTGGTGGCCGCTGCTCTGGTTCACCGCCAAGGTGTGGATGTTCCTGTTCGTGTTCATCTGGCTACGTGGCACCCTGCCCCGATTGCGCTACGACCAGTTCATGAACCTGGGCTGGAAGCTGCTCATCCCGACCTCCCTCGTATGGGTGATGGTGGTGGCTACCGCCCGGGTCCTCGACCTGGAGGGTTACCCGGTTGGTACGCCGATTCTGGTGATCGGCGGCCTGTTGCTCACCGGACTCCTGATCGGACTGTTCCTGCGGGCCGGCAACGCCCCGGCCGTCGCGCCGGAGTTCGGCCCCGAAGACGACCTCCCGGCCGGAAAATCCCCGCCCGGGGCATCCGGGGGCGCCCAGGTCTTCCTGGGCTTCCCGACCCCGCCGCTACCGGAGCGGACCTCGACCATCACCTCCTCCCCCGGCCTTCTCGAACCACTGGCGGGTTTCGCGGTGACCGCGCTCACCATGTTCAAGAAACCCAATACCGAGTTCTATCCCGAGGAGAAGGTGCCCACCGCACCCCGGTATCACGGCCGCCATCAGCTCAATCGGCATCCCGACGGGCTGGAGAAGTGCATCGGCTGTGAACTGTGCGCCTGGGCCTGTCCCGCCGACGCGATCTACGTCGAGGGCGCGGACAACACCGACGAGGAACGCTTCTCCCCGGGTGAACGGTACGGACGCGTGTACCAGATCAACTATCTGCGCTGTATCGGATGCGGGCTGTGCATCGAGGCGTGCCCGACCCGGGCGCTGACGATGACCAACGACTACGAGCTCACCGACGACAACCGCGCCGATCTCATCTACGAGAAAGATCGGTTGCTCGCGCCGCTCGCACCGGAGATGCAGGCCCCGCCGCACGAGATGCAGCCGGGTAGCACCGAGGCCGACTACTACCTCGGGCGGGTGGGCGCCGCACCGGAGCGGCCCACCGCCGGCACCGCGCAGGGAGGCTCCCGATGATCGGCATCGAATCATCCCTGCTCGCCGCCCCACCGCTGACCGGCGCGGGGACCGGTGAAACAGTGCAGTTCTGGATTCTGGCTCCGCTGGCGGTGCTCGGCGCGCTCGGTATGGTGTTCGCCGCCAAGGCCGTGCATTCGGCGATCTGCCTGGCGGCCACCATGATCACACTGGCGGTGTTCTACATCGCCCAGGATGCGCTGTTCCTCGGGGTGGTGCAGATCGTGGTGTACACCGGCGCGGTCATGATGCTGTTCCTGTTCGTGCTCATGCTGGTCGGTGTCGATTCGGCGGAATCCCTGCGGGAGACCCTGCGCGGACAACGGATCGCCGCGGCGGTGGTCGGTATCGGCTTCGGGGTGTTGCTGTGCACCGGTATCGCACACGGGATCCGTAACTCGGGAATCGAATTCCCCGCCAACGGTTTCCCGGGCCGCGATGTGATCGGCGCACTGGCCGAGTTGATCTTCGTCCGCTACGTCTGGGCCTTCGAACTCACCGGCGCGCTGCTGATCGCCGCCACCATCGGCGCCATGCTGCTCGCGCATCGGGAGCATTTCGGCCCGAAACTCGGCCAGCGGGAACTGTCGCGACGGCGGTTCCGGGACGCCGGGCACCGGCCCACGCCACTGCCCACCCCCGGTGTCTACGCCCGGCACAACGCCGTGGATGTACCGGCCCGGCTCCCGGACGGATCCTTCGAGGAACTGTCGGTATCGACGATTCTGCGCCACCGCCGTACCCAGGCGCTCACCGATGCGGCCGTGCTCTCGGTCGGTGCCCCGGCAGATCCGGGATCCGGCACCGGCACCACCCATCCCGCCGACGAGGAAGGTATCCGGTGAATCCCGAGAACTATCTTTTCCTGTCCGCGTTACTGTTCACCATCGGCGCCGCGGGGGTCCTGCTACGACGTAACGCGATCATCGTCTTCATGTGCATCGAGCTGATGCTCAACGCGGTGAATCTCGCGTTCGTCACCTTCGCCCGGATGCACGCGAACCTCGATGGTCAGGTGTTCGCGTTCTTCACCATGGTGGTCGCCGCGGCCGAAGTCGTAGTCGGTCTGGCCATCATCATCACCATCTTCCGCGCCCGCCGCTCGACCTCGGTCGACGACGCCAACCTGCTGAAGTTCTGACGTGCTCGGGTCAAGCGCGGAGGCGGTAGCGCAGCGTAACCACGTAGCGCTCCCGAGCATGTCGAAAGGACTCTGACGTGGATACTGCAACGCTGTGGCTGCTGCCCGCCCTGCCCCTGGCCGGCGCCGCCGTACTGCTGCTCACCGGGCGTCGCTCCGACGCATGGGGTCATCTGCTCGCCACCGTGACCGCGCTGGCCTCGTTCGCCGCGGCGGTGATCGCCCTCTTCGGGATGCTGGGCCGTGCCGACGCCGATCGCGCGGTGGCGCTGGACCTGTTCAGCTGGGTTCCGGTGGCCGGGCTCCAAGTCGACTTCGGGCTCGCCCTGGACCAGCTGTCGATCTGTTTCGCCCTGCTCATCACCGGCGTCGGATCGCTCATCCACCTCTACTCCGTCGGCTATATGAGCGACGATCCCGGCCGTCGCCGGTTCTTCGCCTACCTGAATCTGTTTCTCGCGGCCATGCTGCTGCTCGTACTGGCGAACAACTACCTGGTGCTGTACCTGGGCTGGGAAGGCGTAGGCCTGGCCTCGTATCTGCTGATCGGGTTCTGGTATCACAAGCCCACCGCGGCCACGGCGGCCAAGAAGGCGTTCGTGGTCAACCGGGTCGGTGATATGGGCCTGGCGATCGCCATGATGATCATGTTCACCACCTTCGGATCCCTCGATTTCACCGCGGTGTTCGCCGCTTCGCCGGGGGCGAGCGATGCCACGCTCACGGCGGTGGGCCTGTTCCTGTTACTGGCCGCCTGCGGTAAATCCGCGCAGGTACCGCTGCAATCGTGGCTCGGGGACGCGATGGAGGGCCCCACCCCGGTGTCGGCGCTCATCCATGCCGCCACCATGGTCACCGCCGGGGTGTACCTGATCGCCCGTTCCAACCCGATCTACGATCTCGCGCCCACCGCCCGGGTAGCGGTGGTGGTGGTCGGCGCGGTGACCCTGCTCTTCGGCGCGATCATCGGTTGCGCCAAGGACGACATCAAGAAAGCGCTCGCCGCCTCCACCATGAGCCAGATCGGCTACATGGTGCTGGCCGTCGGTCTCGGTCCCGCTGGTTACGCGGTGGCCATCATGCATCTGCTGACCCACGGCTTCTTCAAGGCGGGACTGTTCCTCGGCGCCGGATCGGTCATGCACGCCATGGACGACGAAACCGATATGCGGCGCTACGGCGGATTGCGCACCCTGTTGCCGATCACCTACGTCACTTTCGGTCTCGGCTATCTCGCGATCATCGGTGTGCCGCCGTTCGCCGGGTTCTTCTCCAAGGACCGCATCATCGAGGCCGCTTTCGCCGCCGAGGGCGCCGCCGGTCCGATCCTGGGCACCGTCACCCTGCTAGGCGCCGGTCTCACCGCGTTCTATATGACGCGGGTGATGCTGCTGACCTTCTTCGGCGAACGCCGCTGGAAGCCCGATACCCACCCGCACGAATCCCCGGCCGTGATGACGGGCCCGATGATCCTGCTGGCACTCGGTTCGGTCGGCGCCGGGGCGGTTTTCGTCTGGGGTTCCTCATTGCAGAACTGGCTGGCACCGGTCGTCGGGGAGCACCACGGCGAACCGATCCTGCCGGTCCCGGTGATCACCGGGCTCGCGCTGGCAGTGGTCGCGGTGGGCGTCGCGGTCGCCTACCGGCAGTACGCGCGCAGTGAGGTGCCCGACAGTGCGCCGCAGGAGGTGACCGCGCTGACCGTCGCCGCCCGCCGGGATCTCTACGGTGATGCGGTGAACGAGGCCGCGTTCATGCGGCCCGGCCGCCATCTGACCCGCGCGCTGGTCTTCCTCGACAACCGCGGTATCGACGGTCTCGTCAACGGCACCGCCGCGGTGATCGGCGGTCTGTCCGCGCGGGCCCGCCGGATCCAGACCGGTTTCGTCCGTTCGTATGCCCTGTCCATGTTCACCGGCGCGGCCCTGGTGGCCGCAGCCCTGCTGGCCGTGAGGATCTGGTGAGCGCCGTGCCCTGGTTGTCCGTGCTCTGGCTGTTGCCCGTAGTGGGCGCGACGGTCGTACTCCTGCTGCCGGCCGCGCAGCGGTCACTGGCCCGCTGGGTCGGCCTGGTGGTCGCGATCGCGACCTTCGGGGTGGCCCTCGGGGTGGCCGCCGCGTTCCAGCCCGGCGGCGACCAGTTCCAGTTCATCGAATCCCGCACCTGGATACCGGCGTTCGGTGCCGGGTACACCCTCGGGGTGGACGGGATCGCCCTGGTCCTGGTGCTGCTCACCGCCGGACTGGTGCCGCTGCTCATCGTCGCCGGCTGGCACGACGATCGCGAGGTGGGCACCGGAAAGCGGGTGGCGCACACCTATATCGCACTGACACTGCTGGTCGAAGCCATGGTGCTGGTGTCCTTCCTGTCCCTGGACATCCTGCTGTTCTACGTGTTCTTCGAGGCCATGCTCATTCCGATGTACTTCCTGATCGGCGGTTTCGGGCCACGCACCGACGATGCGCAGGTCCGGCAGCAGCGTTCCCGCGCCGCGGTGAAGTTCCTGCTGTACAACCTCTTCGGCGGCCTGATCATGCTTGCCGCGGTGATCGGTCTGTATGTACTCACCGTCCAGCAGGACCTCGGCGCGGGCGGCGCCGGAACCTTCGATATGCGCACGGTGGTGGCGGCAGCCAATTCCGGACAGCTCGGTGCCGGACCCGCGGTGCTCAATGCCCTGTTCCTCGGCTTCATGTTCGCGTTCGCGGTGAAGGCGCCGCTGTGGCCG
Organism: Nocardia jinanensis; assembly: GCF_014645735.1. GTDB lineage: Bacteria > Actinomycetota > Actinomycetes > Mycobacteriales > Mycobacteriaceae > Nocardia > Nocardia jinanensis. The sequence goes on from NZ_BMMH01000001.1 coordinate 249,930, forward strand.
TTGCATACCTGGCTACCGGACGCGGCGGTCTCCGCGACCCCGGCGAGCGCGGTGCTGATGATGGCCGTGGTGGACAAGGTCGGCACCTTCGGCATGTTGCGCTACTGTCTGCTGCTCTTCCCCACCGCGGTCGACACCTACGCGCCGCTGGTGATCACCCTGGCCGTGATCGGCATCGTCTACGGCGCACTGCTCGCCATCGGTCAGACCGATGTGATGCGGCTCATCGCCTACACCTCGATCTCGCATTTCGGGTTCATCGTGCTCGGTATCTTCGCCATGACAAGCCAGGGCCAGACCGGCGCGACCCTCTACATGGTCAACCACGGCCTGTCCACGGCGGCGCTGTTCCTGGTGGCCGGATTCCTGGTCTCCCGGCGCGGCAGCCGGCTCATCGCCGACTACGGCGGAGTACAGAAGGTGGCGCCGGTACTGGCCGGAAGTTTCTTCATCGCGGGCCTGGCCACCCTGTCGCTACCCGGACTGGCCCCGTTCGTCAGCGAATTCCTGGTTCTGATCGGCACTTTCAGCAGGTATCAGGTGGCGGCGGTAATCGCCGCCGGCGCCCTGGTCCTGGCCGCCATCTATGTGCTGTGGTTGTACCAGCGGATGATGACGGGCCCGGTGGCCGAGGGCAGCGAACGTATCCGGGATCTGGTGCCGCGCGAACTCGTGGTCGTGGTACCGCTGCTGGCCGCCCTGATCTTCTTCGGGGTATATCCGAAGCCGGTGCTCGACTTCATCGACCCCGCGGTGACCCAGACCCTCACCACCGTCGGCAGTGTCGATCCATCACCGCCGGTCCCGGCACAGCCGGAGGCGGCGAACCCCGGAGGTGTGCGTCATGAGCGCTGAGTTGCCCACCGGCGTGGTCCTGGCCGCGTCCGTACCCGCGCCGAGTATCGAATACCACATCCTGGCCCCGATCCTCATCGTCTTCGGTGCCGCCGTCATCGGGGTTCTGGTGGACGCGTTCTTCCCGCGCCCGTGGCGGTATCCGGCGCAGCTGATCCTGACCCTGGCGGCTCTGGTGGCGGCGCTGGTAGCCGTGTTACTGCTCTCGGGAACCTCCACCACGGCCGCGGTCGGCGCGGTCGCCGTGGACGGAGTCACCCTGTTCTTACAGGGCACACTGCTGATCGTCGGCATCCTCTCGGTGCTGTTCGTCGCCGAGCGCGGTCCGCTGCCCCGGCCGCGCTCCGGGCCCGGGACCTGGAGCCGCGCCGCCGCAACCGCCGATTACGGTATGGATGCCTTCACCCCGCAGGCCTCCGCTGTCCCGGGTAGCGGTGCCGAACGGTCCGCCGCCACCGCGGGTATCACCCCCACCGAGGTGTTCCCGCTCCTGCTGCTCGCCCTGGGCGGCCTGCTGTTGTTCCCCGCCGCCAACGATCTGCTCACCATGTTCGTCGCACTGGAAGTGCTCTCCCTGCCGCTGTACCTGCTGTGCGGCCTGGCCCGGCGGCGCCGGCTGCTCTCCCAGGAGGCCGCACTGAAGTACTTCCTGCTGGGCGCGTTCTCCTCGGCTTTCTTCCTCTATGGGGTCGCGCTGCTGTACGGCCAGGCCGGGACGGTCCGCCTCGCCGGTATCGCCGACGCCCTCGCCGCCGACTCCGGCGCGCCCACGCTGGCACTGCTGGGTGTGGCCATGCTGGCCGTGGGTCTGCTGTTCAAGGTCGGCGCGGTGCCGTTCCAGGCATGGGTACCCGATGTGTACCAGGGCGCCCCCACACCGATCACCGCGTTCATGGCGGCCGCGACCAAGATCGCCGCATTCGGCGCGCTGCTGCGGGTGCTGTCCGTGGGCGTGCCGGGGATCGCCGACGATTGGCGGCCGGTACTCGCCGCCGTAGCTGTAGCCACCATGGTGGTGGGCGCGATCCTGGCGATCACGCAGACCGATATGAAGCGGATGCTCGCGTATTCGTCCATCGCCCATACCGGGTTCCTGCTCACCGCCCTGGTCGCCGCCGATGATCGCGGAATCGCCGCGACCCTGTTCTACCTGTTCGTCTACGGGCTCGGCACTCTCGGCGCTTTCGCGATAGTGAGTATGGTCCGCGAAACCGACGGCTCCGAGGCGACCGCGCTGTCACGCTGGGCCGGCCTCGGCCGCCGGGCCCCGTGGCTCGCCACCCTGTTCGCGCTCCTGCTGCTGTCGTTCGCCGGTATCCCCATCACCGCCGGTTTCGTCGCCAAATTCGCGGTCTTCCAGGCGGCGGCCGGCAGCGACGCCGGACTGCTGGTGATCGTCGGCGTCCTGGCCAGCGCGGTCGCCGCGTTCTTCTACATCCGGGTGATCGTGCTGATGTTCTTCACCGACCCACCGGCCGATCCACCGGAAATAGTCGGCCCGCCCGCCGCGACCACGGTCGCGGGTGTCGCCGCCCTCGCCACCCTGCTCCTCGGCATCGCTCCGCAACCGCTACTGGATCTGGCCGATCGCGCCGGCGAATTCGTGCGTTGACCCGGCCCCTGTCCAGGGCCCGGCACCCACATCCGGTGAAGACCGGAGCTACGGCTGCGGCGACGAGAGCGGTCGGCGTGGCCGACCCGCCGGGGACCGTCACACCAGCGTGGCCGCCGAACGAACCGCAGGAGGGTGGCGGTGCTGCGCGCGCAGGCGTGCAGGAAAATAAGCGGGTGAGGAATAGATGCGTTTCGCAAGACCCGGCGCAGGTGACGCCGGTGTCGCAGCGAACGGGTAGTTTTCGGTTCTGGCTGGCCGAACAGCGCTGGGAGTGGTCCGACGAGGTCGCGGCCCTGCACGGGTACGCTCCTGGTGAGGTGGAACCGACCACCGAACTACTGCTGGCGCACAAGCATCCCGAAGACCGCAGCGGCGTCGCCGACACTTTGGCGACCGTGGTGAACACCGGCGCACCCTTCAGCAGCCGCCACCGCCTCATCGATACCACCGGCCGAGTGCACCACGTCCTGGTCGTCGGGGATCAGATGCTCGACCCTGACGGCGCGGTGACCGGCACTGCCGGCTACTACATCGACATCACCGACACCCTCGGCGAAGAGCGCCGCGACGCCCTCGACGCCGCGATACCCGGGCTGGTCGCGGCACGGGAGCTGATCGAGCAGGCCAAGGGCGCGGTGATGATGGTCTACGGGATCTCGGCCGAACAGGCTTTCCGCGTGCTGATCTGGCGGTCACAGGAGACCAACATCAAACTCCGCGACCTGGCCGCCGAGCTGATCGCCGCGGTGGGCGAGTTCGGTGGCGCCGGAACACACACTCGCACCCGTTTCGACCACCTCCTGCTCACCGTCCACGACCGGCCTCAGCCCTGATTCGAAAGGTGACAGCTCCCCCGCCCCCACCGGCAGCCCATCGGATTATGGACATCCGCCTGCTGGAAGAGTTCGGGACCGTTGCGGGCTCAGGGTCGCCGTAGCATCGGTCGGCGGCAGCCCGCCGATGCCGGCGCCCTCCCCGAGGCGCCGGACCCAGCAGGTCACTAGAGTCCTGCCATGGGGTGGTCGATAAGGGAATTCGTCCGGTGACCGAGGGGCGTGTGCCGCCACAGGAGCCGGATGCGCGCTTCGGTTCCCGGTTGTGGCAGGTGGTCCGGATCGCCGGGCCGGTGGTACTCACCTCGGCGACCACCGTCGTACTCGGGCTGACCGATACCGCTCTGCTGGGGCACCATTCGACCGAAGCCCTGGGGATCGCCGCCCTGACCCTGCCGCTCTGGGTGTTCTGTTCCGCGCTCGTGATTCCCTGGGGTTCTGCCACACAGATATCGGTGGCCCGCTGGTACGGATCCGGCGACACGGCGGCGATCCGGGAGCTCGTACGGCCGGGGTTGTCGGGAGCTTCCGCGATCGGTGCGGTGGTCGCGTTCGTGGGTGCGGTGGCCGCGCCGGTGCTCGTCGCGGTCACCGCGCCGGCCGGTCTCGACCACGGCGAGGCAACGATCATGCTGTGGATTCTGCTGTGTGGTCTGCCGTTCACCGCGGCTACCGCACACCTCAACGGCATCTTGGCCGGGGCGGGCGACACCGCCTCCGGCGCACGCGTTTCGGTGGCGGTGGCCGCGCTGAACGCGGCCCTGTCGGCCACCCTGATCTTCGGGGCGGGCTCCGGGCCGGTGGGATCCGCGACGGCGTCGACCCTCGCACTCATCGCCGGGAGCTGCGCGCTGGTCCTGCGTGTGCGTTCGATATGGGGGTTCGAACAAGTCTCTGCTGTTCGTGGCCCACTTCGGAACTGGGCATCTCTCGCCTTACCAGATGTCGCCTTCGGCGCGGCCAGTTACGGTGCCGACGCGGCCATCGCGATGATCGCGGCCGGTACGGGCGCAATCAGCCTGGCGGGGCATCGGGTGATGAGCACGGCAACCTCACTGGTGTGGATGTTCGTGTTCGGGACCGGGGTGGCGATCGCGGTACTGACCGGCCAGCGCCTGGGTGCCGGTGACCACCACGGCCGGGCGGCCTTCGTCCGGGCCGGAGCAGTGGTGATGCTGGTCTGCTCATGCACCCTGGCGGTCGCGGTTGCGGCGTTGTCGCCGTGGTTGTTCCAGCTCCTGAGCGCCGACTCGGCGGTAGTGCAGGCCGCCGGCGGTGTTGTGTGGACCCTGCCGGTGGTGGCGCCGGTTATGGCGATCAGCATGATCTACGCGGCACAGCTACGTGCCGCCGGCGATACGAAGGGCGTCATGTACGCCTCACTCTTCTCGGTCTCGTGCGTCACCCTCCCCGCGGTCTGGGTGCTCACTACCGTCTGCGACTCGGGTCTTTCCGGGATCTACTACGGGATCATGGCGGGCTGGATCGCCCGCACCGCGGCGACCTACCTTCGCTACGCCGGTGCGGGCCGTGCCAGATCACGCGCACGCAGCGGTGCCCTCCGCCGCAGGTTCTCGGTGCGTCGGTCCGCCGCCTCGATATCGCCGAGGGCGCGCTCAACGCCTCCACCCGCCACCCCGGCGCGTTGCCCGCACCGGTGGCCGCCCAGCCGGTGAAGTACCTTCATCTCATCAAGGCTCGGAAACCCCCTGAAACGATGAAGCCATGACCACCTTCCTGACGCCACAAGAGCTCGCCGACCGCACCTCGGCCGCCGTCGACGCGGCCGTCGCGGCAGGACGAGAGCTCGGCCTGGCCGTCACCGACCCCACGGTGCTGCACGACGTCTTCTCCGTCGTCGTCCATCTGGCGCCTTCCCCGGTCGTGGCCCGAATTCCCACCGTCACGCCGCACTCGGAGGAACTGATCGCCCTCGCGCGCCGCCAGCAGGACGAGCTGGACGTGACACGCTGGCTCGCCGGCCGAGGAGTCCCCGTGATCGCGCCCAGCCCGCTCGTGCCGCCCGAACCCGTGCAGCGCGACGGTTTCTCGATGACACTCTGGCCGTTCGTCCCGCAGGACCGGGACAAGGAACCCGACTACGTGGCGAACGCCGAGAGCGTCGCCGACCTGCACGTGGCGATGCGCGCCTATCCGGGCCGGCTGAAGTTCCTGTCCGCGGCCGAACCACAGTTCATCAGCGAAAGCCTTGCCCGGCTCGACCGGCACCACATCCTGATCGGTGCGGCCGAGCTGGACCGCGCCCGCCGCGAGTGGCAGATCCTGGAACCCCTCGTGCGCTCACGCACGGCCTTCGAGGCCCGGTTCCCGGGTGCCGGCCTCCAGCCCATCCACGGCGACTCACCGCCCGCGAACATTTTCTCCGGCGTGGACGGCGACCTCTACGCCGATTTCGAGCTGGTCACGCTGGGGCCCGTCGAGTGGGACCTTGCCGGTCTCGGGCCCGAGCACGAATCCGCGTACAACCGCGGCGCGCGGCGCAACGGCACGAGGCCGCTCGACGAGGAGGTCTTGGGCTTCGTCAACGCGGTGGGCATGCTGCGGGTCGTCGCGACCCTCACGCTGGCACCACAGCTGCCCGAGCTGACGGAGTACCTCGAGCCCGCCCTCGACCAGTGGCAGACGATGCCCTTCGCGGGCGGCATGACCAGCTGACACCGGGCGGTGGCAGGATCGTGCGATGGCAGCTGGCAGAAGCGACCACCACCGCAGACTATCGGCTTTCCTGGCTTCATCGGTAAGGCAAATCGCGCGGACGCCTCCGCACGGGCTCGGCGCGTCGGGCAGGTCGGCACCAGTACATCCGACTCACCAATGTCCCCGCTCCAGCTTCCAGCAGCGGAGTCCAGGCGCATTTCTCAACTGAGCCCCTGGGCGAAGCCACCGTCGACGATGAGTTCGGTGCCGGTGGTGAAGGTGGCGTCGGCCGCCAGATACAGGGCAGCTGCGGCGACCTCGTCGACCGTTCCCGGCCGGCCCATCGGTGTGGTCGCTTTGCCGTCGCGGATGAATTCCTCGCGTTGCCGGTCGGTCAGTTCGGCCACGCCCATGCTGGGGGTGAGGATGAACCCGGGGGCCACGGCGTTGACCCGGATGTTGCGTGGCAGCAGTTCGGCGGCGAGGACTCTGGCGAACGCGCGGACGGCTTCCTTGGCGGCGGAGTATGCGCTCAGGCCGGGAAAGATCCGGTCGTTGGACACGGTGGTGAAGACGATGCTGCCGTTGTCACCGATGAGGGGTGCCAGGCGTTGGGTGGTGAAGAAGGCGCCCTTGGCGTTGACGTCGAAGACGCGGTCCCAGTGTGCGACGGTGGCATCGGCGAGGGTCTGGAACTCTGCGATGCCGTGGTTGACGAACAGGTAGTCGATTCCGCCGAGCCGGTCTTCGATGGTGCGGCCGAGGCTGTCGATATCGTCGGCGTCGGTCGCATCGGAGCGGACAACGTGTGCAGGGAATTTTTCCAGAGTGGCTCGCGCCTTTTCGATCCCGGCCGGGCTGCGTCCGGTGAGAACCACTTCGGCGCCGCGGTCGAGGAGGGCCTGCACGATGGCCAGGCCCATACCGTGGGTGCCGCCGGTGACGACTGCGGTCCTGCCGGCCAATGTTTTCGGAGTTTCGGTCTCGGTCATACGGCGACGCTAAACTTTGACGTTGACGTGAAGGTCAAGAGTGTGAGGCGGGCATCACATGCGTATCGGCGAGCTGTCACGCAGAACAGGTCTGAGCACTCGGGCGCTGCGCTACTACGAAGAGCAGGGTTTACTGCAACCGCAGCGGCGTTCGAGCGGCTATCGGGACTATGAGGAAACCGCGGTGGAGTCGGTGCGCCGGATCCAGATCCTGCTGGCAGCCGGGCTGCCTACCCGTGTCGTCGCCGAGGTGTTGCCCTGCATGACCGTTACCGGCCGCTACCTCGCGCCGACCTGCGATGAGATGGCCGAGGACCTGCGCGCCGAACTGGATCGCATGAACCGCGACATCGACGAACGACGAGCCGCTCGCGAGATCCTCGAATCCATTCTCGCAGCGAAGCCGCGCACCGTCTCGCCGTGATCCCGGGTTTCCGCGCCAGGGCGCGCGGTGAGACCTCGGAGCTGTCGATATGCCGGCGGCTGCTACACGCAGCCCACCGGTGGGCCTGGGAAGCACCGATCGTTACCGACCATCTGCGATCGATGTACCGCGGGCGCCGGACGACGGCCCGACTACAGGCGCTCGGGAACGCCGCCGACGGCTCATAGGGGAATCTTCCCAGGTCGAGTGTGGGAATACGCACAGTTCACATTTGTTGATTAGCGAAAGCAACAAATTTATAGTTGATTACTGCAAGCAACTGAACGAGGTCTGGAGCACGCATGGGAGTTCCCCCCGATACAGCCCAAGGCATCCTCGACGAACTCTTTCTCATCAGTCGAGCGCTCCGCCGGTCCCTTGCGCAGCCCGAAGAGGGCCACCTGCTGCCGGGCGGAATCAGTGTCCTGGTCAACCTGGAATCGGCCGGTCCGTGCCGCCAGATCGACCTCGCCACCCAGATAGGTATCAGCCCCTCGGCCATGAGCCGCCATATCACCGAACTGGTCGCCGACGGCTATGTACTGCGCAATACCGACCCAAGCGATGGGCGCGCCATCCGCGTGGAGGTGTCCCCCGCCGGCCACGAACTGCTCGGCCGGATCCGGGAATCCCGGATCCGGGGCCTGCAGGAGGTACTGGCCGACTGGACCGTGGACGACGCCGAACACGCCCACCAGATCCTGAACACCCTCCGGTGCCGTCTCATCGCCCGGGACAGTCACAGTGCCGCGACCGAAAATCACAAGCATCCGCACAGCTCATCGTCCGCGCACACGCAGCGCAGCGTCACGGAAGGACCCGAGCAGCAACCGAAAGAGAGTCAGGAAACAGATGTCTAGTTCAGTCGAGGCGGTGACGCGGCGAGATCCCTACGCGATGAGTCACCGCGAGGTTCTCGAATCGCTCACCGGACTGCTGGCCGCGCTGTTCACCGCGCTGCTCAGCACCACGATCGTGGCCACCGCGCTGCCCACGATCATCGGCGACCTACAGGCCTCGCAGACCGCCTACGCCTGGGTGATCACGACCGCGCTGCTGGCGAACGCGGCCTCCACCCCGATCTGGGGCAAACTCGCCGATCTGTTCAACAAGAAGCTGCTGGTCCAGACCGCCATCGTCATCTTCGTGGCGGGTTCGGTCATCGCGGGTTTCGCGCACGATGTGACCCTGTTGCTGGCCGCCCGCGTCGTTCAGGGCATCGGAATGGGTGGGCTGACGGCGCTCGTCGTCGCCATCATCGGCAGTATCGTCGCGCCGCGTGAGCGCGGACGCTACTCCGGCTATATGGGCGCGGTGATGGCGGTATCGATGTCGGGCGGACCCATTCTCGGTGGTGTGATCGTCGACAGCCCGCTCGGCTGGCGCTGGTGCTTCTTCGTCTGCGTCCCGCTCGCGCTGATCGCCTTGTTCCTGCTGCAGCGCACGCTGCGCCTGCCCACCGACCGCAAGGCCGATGTGTCCATCGACTGGCTCGGCGCCTTGACGATGACCGCGGGTGTGTCGATCCTGCTGATCTGGGTCTCCTTCGCCGGCAAGGCGGGGTACTACGAGTGGTTCTCCCGCGAATCGCTGCTGTACGTGGCGGCGGGTATCGCACTGCTCGCGGCGACCGTATGGGTGGAGTCGCGCGCGAAGTCGCCGATCGTGCCGCTGCGGATCGTCACCGAACGCACCACCGGACTGGCGATCATCGCGTCCATCGCGGTCGGTATCGGTATGTTCGGCGCGACCACCTTCCTCGGCCAGTACTTCCAGACCGCACGCGGTTACTCACCGACCACCGCCGGCATCCTGACCATTCCGATGGTCGCGGGTATGCTCGTCGCCTCGGTGGGCTCCGGTCAGCTGATCACTCGCTTCGGCAACTGGAAGCCGTTCGTCGTCGGTGGCGCGGGTCTGCTGGTCGTCGGCTTCGGACTGCTCAGCACGATCGACCACGATACGAACCTGTGGCTGGTCGGCGCGTATATCGCGGTCGTCGGCCTGGGGGTCGGCATGATGATGCAGAACCTGGTGCTGGCCGTCCAGAACACCGTCGGCGTGCACGATATCGGCGCGGCATCCAGCAATGTCGCCTTCTTCCGCACGTTCGGTGGCGCCATCGGTGTTTCGGTCCTGGGCTCGGTCCTGGCTACCCGCGTGGGCGAACTATCCGCCCAGGGTTTCGCCCGGCTGGGGATCCAGGCATCCGGGAGCGGCGGTAGCAATCTGGACCTGAGCAGCCTGCCCGCACCCATCGCCACCATCGTGCGCGCGTCCTACGGCGACGCGACCGGGCGGATCTTCCTGATCGCCGCGGTCGCAGCGGTGGTCGCGCTCCTGGCGACCACTCTGCTGCCCGACCGCCCGCTGCGGCGCACGATCGATATCGATCCGGGGCTCGACCCGATGCGCGCCGACGACCACGGAGGCCGTACGGGACAGCCCGATGAGGCGGAATCCGGCGAATTCGCCCACGACCGCCGGGAACCCGTGCTGCAGAACTGATCGCGTAGCAACCACCGGTGCGACCCCGGGTATCGCGGAGATACCGGGGGTCTTCCGCCTTCGCCGGGCCGGCGCCCGACGTCCGTACCGCCACCGCGGATTTCCTCGACGGAGCACCTGGCCGAATGACTACGACCAGACGTAGTATCAACGCGTGGCCACTCCCGGACCGACTTGCCCGCGCCTGCGCGGTGTGTTCGCCGGTGCGGCGGCGGGGGTGGTGAGTATCGCCGCCCACGCGTTCGGTGGCGGAGCGCTCGCCCCGGGGACTTCCACGGTCGCACTGCTACTCGCGGGTTGCGCGATCACCGGCGCGCTGGCGACAGCCACACGCCCCGGACGCGGACCGATGCCGCTGATGGCACTGCTTGCCCTCGGCCAGGCGATCGGGCACACCGCGCTGGTCACCGCCCCGGGGCACCACCACGGGGCGCTGTCGACCGCGACGATGCTGATGGCGCATCTGCTCGCGATTCCAGTGGGTGCACTGCTGATCCATACCGCCGAACGCGCGGTCCGATATGCGGTATCGCGCCTGAAGAGGACGCTGCGCCGAGCCGGCTGCCGCGAGATCTCCTTTCGCCGGACGGTAATCGTCCCGGCAGGAGAGCACCGGCCCGCCCGGCTGCTGCTCCTGTCCTCGGGCCCCGGCACCCGCGGGCCGCCACCCCCGCGCGTCTGATTTCCTCTCGCCGCAACGCGCTCCGGCCTCCACATCGAAGGCATCGCGCGTTCCGGAGACAATCGCCGTCGCCGTGGCCGGACCCCAGTACGGGCCGGCGTCGAGGCGTCCGGCGCCGCCTGCCGTGCGCACGACAGGTATCTGCCATCGGCACCGGAGTTCGACCGCAGCGGCACCCCACATTCTTCCGATCGGAGCAGATCTATGCCATTTCGTCCACCCGCGGACCGTAAAGGTGCCGCCACCAACAGAATTCGGCGGGTGATCGCCGTGGCGGCCACGGCGCCGCTACTCGCCGTAGCCTGTTCCGCCGAGGAAGAGACGCCGACCACCGCCGCCGATTCGGTGACGATCACCGATCAATGGGCCAAGGCCGCCGACGGCGGGATGTCGGCCGCCTTCGGCGAATTGAACAACTCCGGCGACCGGGAGGTCACCGTCATCTCCGCGAGCAGTCCCGTATCCGCCACCGTCGAATTGCACGAAGTCACCACCGACGGCGGTGGAGCACCCTTCATGCGCCCCAAGGCAGGCGGGTTCGTCATCCCGGCCCGTGGCGAACTGAGCCTGACCCCCGGCGGGGAGCACATCATGTTCATCGATCTGCGCGGTGCGCTGCGGACGGGCACCGATGCGCCGGTCACCCTGAACTTCTCGGACGGCTCCACCACCACCTTCACCGCCCAGGTGCGTGATTTCGCCGGCAACCAGGAGGACTACCGGCCCGACGGCGGGGCGCAACCGCCCGCACACGGTGACTGAACACAGCGGGTCCCGCTTCGACCGGCGGCGCTTCCTGGGTGGTGGCGCCGCCGGGGCGGTGGGGATCGGAGTCGGCGCGACGGCCTTCGCCGTGCTGCGCGGGAACGATCCCGGCGAACCGGCGACCGAACCGTTCCACGGCCCCCATCAGGCCGGCATCGCGACGTCGCCCCAGGCCCGCGTCGCGTTCGCGGCCCTGGACCTGCGCCCCGGGACGACCCGCGACGATATCGTCGGCGCCCTCCGGATCTGGACCGGCGATGCCGCCCGTTTGACCCAGGGCCGGCCCGCGCTCGCCGATACCGAACCGGAGCTGGCACAGCGACCCGCCCGGCTCACGGTCACCATCGGTCTGGGCGCCGGGGTCTTCGAACGCTGCGGCCGCGAGAACGCACGCCCGCCCTGGCTGGCGCCGTTGCCACCGTTCCCGATCGACCGGCTCGACCCCGGCTTCTGTGGCGGGGATCTGCTGTTGCAGGTGTGCGCCGAGGAATCGACGACGGTCTCGCACACGGTGCGGGTGCTGTGCCGGAGCGTGCGCTCGCTGATGTCGGTGCGCTGGGTGCAGCACGGATTCCGGAACGCGGTACCGGGAACCACGCCCAGGAACCTGATGGGCCAGCTCGACGGCACCGCCGATATCGCTGCACCCGATTTCGACAGGCTGGTCTGGGATGACGGATCCGCGCACCCCTGGCTGGCCGGCGGGACATCGATGGTGCTGCGCCGGATCGCGATGACCTTGGACACCTGGGACGAAATCGACCCGGAGGCCCGGGAACTCACCGTCGGCCGCACCCTGGCCACCGGTGCGCCGCTGACGGGCACCGGCGAGTTCGACGAACCGGATTTCACCGCGGTGGATACCGATGGGATCCCGGTGATCCCGCCGTCGTCCCATATCGCTCGGGCCCATCACCGGCACGACGGTGAACGATTCCACCGGCGCGGCTACAACTACGATGACGCCCCGGCTCCGGGCACGATCTCGAACTCGGGTCTGCTCTTCAGCGCCTACCAGCGCGATGTGCGGACCCAGTTCCTTCCGGTCCAGCGGCGGCTGGCCGAGTTCGACGCGTTGAACATCTGGACGACGCCGGTCGGCTCGGCGGTTTTCGTGATTCCGCCGGGAGTTCGCGAACCCGGTGGGTACATCGGTGAAACCCTGTTCGAATCCTGATCGCGCGGTCGATGCCGGTGCCGGGCACCGGCATCGACCCGGATCAGGTCCAGAGAGCGGCGATCAGCACATTCACGATCGCCAGCCCGCCCGCGGCGTCCGGCATCCATGCGGGATCCTTCCCACGTTTCGCGTCGGCCCGGCCGATCTCCGCGAAGGCGGCGACCAGCACCGAGATCACGAGTTTCACCCCGATCTTCACCATGTTCAGGTCTTTGTCCAGGGAGGTCAGCGATTCGGCCAAACCCACCAGAACCACACCGGAGATGATCTGCGCGCGAGCACCCCAGACCATCACCTCGTTCACGGTGGGCCGCCCGGCGGCATATCCGCCGACCACTGCCGCCATACCCAGCAGGTGGGTCACGACCACGACGTTGTAGACGAGTTCTGACACGTTCACGTTGCAAGATCCTGCCAGTAGGGGTGTCCGTGGACCGTTTCGCCCCGGGCCCGGTCATGGGTTCTGCAATTTCGGGCATCGGCGGTCGTGGCGCTCAATCGAGATCTGCGGGTGGCCCGTGGTCGGCCCCTCGACGTCTGCGCGCGCTCGCGGCGCCGGGCGCGCAGGATCGTTGCGCCGCCTCCCCTGCCCTCGCTCATGCGGCCGTATGCACCGGCCCGCGCGGACGGCATGGCCACCGTGGATGCCCACGACCGGGCGCTGACCTGTGCAGACACTCCGCGCCGGATTACCGCGCGGTGGGCAGCTCGGTCAGCTGTCGCCTTCCCGATGCACACCTTTCGCGACTCGCTGCGTCATCATCTCGAGCCGGACTTCACGGGCGCCGGTCATATGGGATTCGGCGAGCGATTGCGCACGCGCGACGTCCCGCTTCTCGATGGCCTCGATCATGGCGTCGTGCTCGACGAGGACCGTGCGCCAGCGTTCGTCGTCCTCGAGGGTGGTGGTCGGATAGCGGATGAGGTGGACATTCAGGCGTTTCAACAGGTCCACCAGCGTGGGGCTGTGGCTCGCGTGCCAGAGCGTCTCGTGGAATTCCCGGTTCGTGGCCGCTCGCTCTCCGGGGTCGTTTCCCGCCGCGCGCATGGACGCGTTCGCCGCGCGCAGGCGCGCGCGATCGAACTCGGTCGCGCGCAGAGCAGCACCTCTCGCTGCCGCGCCTTCGAGGGTGATGCGCACTTCGTAGATATCGAGAATCTCTTCGGGACTCGTGGTACGCACACGGACTGTCCGGCCGATGCGTTCGACGAGCATCTCGACTTCGAGGCGGTGCAGCGCCTCGCGCACCGGGGTACGTGAGGCGCCGAATTCGTTCGCGAGTTGATTCTCGGAGACCATCTGTCCGGGCGGCAACGTGCCATCGAGGATGGCACCTCGCAGTCGCTCGTATACGGTCGTACTCATCAGTCCTCCTACGGTTCGAGGGTACGTTAGCCTTCACAACCGTTCCGGGGCCCATGCGCTCGCGCCGGCGTCCGAACACCACCCGGGCGGGCGGTTCCGCCCGTCCCGCAGGTAGTCGATGATGAGCAGTCCTGTACTCCTCTCGTGTTCGGTCGGCACCCCGAAGCGTGCTCTGCGCATTGCCGGAGAATCAGCCCTCCGGTGGAGGGAAGGTGTCGCGCCAGAAGGAGGCGATGTCGTCCCGGCCTGCGATCCAGATGTCGTCGCGCGAGGCAAGGTGGTCGAGTACCCGGCGCAGACCGGCCAGCCGGGCGGGGCGCCCGATGATCCGGGCATGCAGTCCGATCGAGTAGACGGTCGGACGGCGCCCGGCCAGTGCTGCGCCGAGCCCGTCGATCGCGTAGTCGGCGAAATCGCGTCCTGTGAAGAACTGCCCTTTGTAGAACTTGGTGTCGTTCACATCCAGGGAGTAAGGGACGATCAGAAACGGTTTCCCGTCGACATCCTCGTAGTAGGGCAGATCGTCACTGATCGAGCCCGCGTCATAGGTCACTCCGGCGGCTGCCAGGAGGGAGCGGGTGTGAACGGTGTTCGGTGGTCGGGTGAACCACCCGTTGATCTGTTTCCCGGTGAGCCGGCGGATCGTCGTCACCGCGAGTTCGATATCACGACGCTGCTCCGCTACGGACAGATGCGCGTGCGGGATCCAGCGGTACCCGTGACCGACGATATCGCATCCCCGTGCCAGGAACGCTTCGGTGGCCGCCGGATTACGTTCCAGGGCAAGCGCAGTGGCGAAGATCGTCGGCGCCACACCGACCTCGTCGAGCGCGTCGATCACCCGCCACACACCGACTCTGCTGCCGTACTCGAAGGTCGACTCGGCGAACAGCTCACGGTCTCCGTCGGGCACCGAGTAGTGCGCTTCGAGGAGCGTCTCCCGGGCCGCGTCACCGTCGAGGATGTTCCGCTCGCCGCCCTCTTCATAGTTCAGCACCACATCGACCGCGACACGAGCGCCGTTCGGCCAGGTGAAGTCGGGAGGGTGGGCACCGTAGCCGATGAAATCTCTCGAGGTCATCAGGAGGCTCCCTTTTCGGTCGAGGGGAAGAGTTCGTCGGGCTCGAGGCCTGCGGACAACCCGAAGAGCAGGCGGAGTCGTGCTTTCGCGGGGTTCAGGAACCTGCTGCGGACCAGGCCCGCTCGCAGCAGCTCCGTCTCCGAACCGGGGCCGCCGTAGGTCCCGGCGAGTGTCAGCCCGTCTGCGCATCTGCTCGTGAACACCACCGGGATGCCATCGGCGACCGCTCGCTGGGCGGCAGCCGCCGCGGCCGCGGATACGTGGCCGGCACCGGTGCCCGCGAGCACGATTCCGTCGGATCGCTGTGCCGCGCTCTCGACGGCGAGTCCGTCGTCCCCGCCACATACGTTCACGATCTCGACGCGTTTCGCGGGCCCCGCCCGCCGTGAAAGCAGGGCTTTTCGGCGCGGGGGCCCGAGGAGAAGAAGCGGCTCGTTCTCCACGATTCGCCCGACCGGTCCCGCTGCCGGCGAGGTGAACGCGGCGACACTCACCCCGTGGGTTTTGGTGACCAGCGACGCGAGATGGATCTCGTCGTGCAGCACGACGACCGGACCGTAATCGGCGACCTCCGCACACGACGCCGTACAGGCCGCGGCACGCAGGTTTGCCGATCCGTCGGCACCGGGCATATGCGGTGAGCGCATAGCTCCGGTGAGGACGATGGGAATGCGTGCGTCGACCAGCAGAGCCAGTGCGTACGCGGTTTCTTCGATCGTATCCGTCCCGTGCGTCACGATTACACCGGTAGCGCCACCACGGATTTCGTCCTCGATCGCCGAGGCCAGGATCCATGCCTCTGCGGGGCCGATCTCGCGCGATGACCGGGTGAAGACATCTTTCGAGCGGATTCGGTCCACACCCAGCGAACTCGCCAGCTCGTCCGCGGTCATTCGCGGGATGGCGCCGTCGGCGCCGGGGAGCGTGGAGATCGTGCCACCTGTGCCCAGGACAGTCAGCTGCTCGGACATATAGTCACCATCCCAGCAGTGAGCCGGCGTCGTCGAGACGCGGGAGATCCATGATCCGCGCCCACGCATCCCGCGCACGGTCCGGATCCGAGATCGCGGCGGCGAACTTCTCGAAATGCACCTCCCGGGACAGAACGCGCGGCGGGTGGCCGGTGGGGTTCTCGACCAGAGACTCGAGGACCCGGCCGTCCACTTCGACACGAACCCGCGCCGGGGAAGATACCGGCCAGCGCTCTTCCAGCTGCGGATCCACATGAACCTCGACCCGCCGGGCGAGTGCGGCGATATCCGGTCGGAAACGGAATGCCTCGGGGCCGCTCGTCCCGGTGGCCAGGGCCGCCGCGACCGCGTACGAAATAGAGAATCGGCAGGACAGGTCGTTCGGCACCTCCTCGATATCGACCTTGCGTACCGCTGCCACGGTGTCGATCCGCACGCTCGTGATCGCATCCGGGGCGAGGGGTTCCGACTCGAGGAGGTCGAGCGCGGCGTCGATCGCGGTATGTGTCAGCGCGCAGGCACTGTGCACTTTGAAGTAACCCGCGTCGATCGCCAATTTCTCGTACCTCAACTCGTCGGCCAGCGCGGTTTCGTCCAGACCCTCGCCGAGCAGTTCACCGAGTGAGAAGCCGAAGGACGCGAAGGAACCGGTGAAACCCGCGCGCGCCAGATCGCTGGACCGCACACCGACCGCGGCCGCGTGCCCCATATAAGCATTGCGCGCGGTCGCACCGTCGTAACAGGCCTGCCAAGTGGAAGCCAGCGGCAGAGTCGAGGCGATCGCGGTAGCCGCTCGGATATCCGTACCGCGCACCATCGAGACCGCCAGCGCCGCACCGAGAGCACCCACATGGCCGTGCGGGTGCGCACCAGGACGGAGCCGGACAGCGCGGAACAATCGGGCGCTGAGTTCGTAACCGGCGATCACCGCACGTAAGAGTTCGGTCCCGGACGCATGCACCTCCTCCGCGACGGCGATCGCGGCAGGAACGAGCTGCATACCGGGATGACCCGTCGGTCGCATCCCCTCGTCGAGCTCGAGGAAGCTTCCGGCCGTCGCGTTGAGGAAGGCCGCGTGGTGGGCCGGAGCTCGCCCGCCGCCCCATACGGTCGATCGATGGAATGGATTCCGCTCCGTACCGCCGGTGACGAGACCGCCTTTCGTATCGGCTGCTACGAGCGCCGACATCGGCTCGGTCCGGTGGCCGGCCACCGAAACCGCGAAACAGTCGGCGATGATCCGCAAGGCTTTCTCGATCGATTCGGGCGGGACCCGATCCAGCTCGAGCGCACTCACCGTCTCGCATGCGCGTCCGAGCACATCCGCGGTGGTCATCGCTCGATCTCCGTGCCCCGGGTCTCGCCGAGGAACGCGACGGCCACAGCGCTCACAGCGGTCACCATGATCAAGTAGATACCCACCGCGACCATGCCGAACGCCTGGTAGAGCGCGGCGGCGACGAAGGGGGCGATCGCAGCACCGAACAGCGAGCCGACCTGATTCGTCGCAGTCATACCGGAGTACCGGACAGCCGTGGGGAAGAGCTCGGCGAAATACACGCCGATCGGCGCGTAACTCATACCGACCAGAACGGAGAAGAGCGATAAACCCGCTGCGAACAGGACCGGATCTCCCGTCTGCACCAGCAGAAGCATGGGAACGCTCGTCACCAGTGCACCGATCAGGCCGATGAGCAACGCCGGCCGGCGGCCCCATACGTCCGCGATCCACGCCGACACCATGATCCCGGCCGAGTAGAAGCACGCCGCCACCAGGATCGCTGTCAGCGCCGCGGTCTTACTGATCTCGAGGTCGCTGGTCGCGTGCGAGAGCAGGTACACGAAGGCAATGTAGAACGTCGTGCTGACGGCGATATACGCAACGGAGGCCAGAACCGTCTTGCGGGTGTGGCGGCGGAAGACTTCGAGGATCGGCAGCTGACCGTCGGACTCCGTCTGTGCGGCTTGCCGGGCGGCCGCGAACACCGGAGACTCGCGGACTTTCAAACGCATCACCAGGCCCACCACGATCAGGAGGAGGCTTCCGATGAACGGGATCCGCCAGCCCCAGTCGAGATAGGCCTCACTCGGAATTGTGGTGGTGACGAGGAGCAGGACGGCCGTGGACAGGATGAGTCCGGCGGTGACGCCCTGCTGCGGCCAGCTGGCAAGACGTGCGCGCGAGGTCGGTGGCGCGAACTCGGTCGCCATCAGTACCGCACCGCCCCACTCGCCACCGACCGCGGCTCCCTGGACGAAACGCAGAAGTACCAGTGCGATCGGCGCCAGTGCGCCGATCGACTCGTAAGTGGGAAGAAGACCTACCAGGCAGGTGCTCACGCCCATCAGCAGCAGCGACGCGACCAGAGTTGCCTTACGGCCGACCCGGTCGCCGAAGTGCGCGAAGATGAGGCCGCCGACCGGCCGGGCGACGAAGGCCACGGTGAGAGTGGCGAACGAGGCGAGCGCTCCGCCGGCGGGCCCGAGGCCGGGGAAGAATTTCTGCGGAAACACCAGAGTGGCGGCGCTGGCATACAGGTAGAAGTCGAACCACTCGATGGTGGTGCCGATGAACGCGGCCCGTGCCACCTTGGACGCTTCCCGCATCGTGGGGGGCGCCGCCGCTGTCGTCGGCAACGTGCCCGTGCCCCGAGGTGGGTCTTCGTTGATCATGTGGTGCTCTCCTTCGAATGTGACTGTGGCCCGACGGCTCGCGCCGCTGCGCGTTCGCCCCCGGCAGCACCGGGCCGGCCCGCAGTAGAGCGGACCGGCCGAGTGCTGTCGGAGCGAGGTGTCGTAGCTCACAGCGCATACGGTATTCTGATGTATACAAGCTGTCAACATGTACACACAATTTGTACACAGTGGTATACATTGAGGCGGTCGCCATGGTTGTGATCCGGTCCACTTCGCTCGCCGGAGCCGATCGATCGCGAGGACCCACGGAGCGAGGAGGGCGCTCACCGGGTTCCCGGGCGAACAACCGGCGCGATTCGCCGGAGATACCGAGGTAGAAGGGATTGCGAATAATGAACGAGAAACGTGTGATCGTGGTCGGGGCCGGGAACGCCGCCCTCTGCGCGGCACTGTCGGCTCGTGAGAACGGGGCGGAAGTTCTGGTTCTCGAGCGCGCGGAACGCACGCTGCGTGGCGGCAACACCGCTTTCACGGCCGGGGCGATGCGAGTGGCATACAACGGCGTGGACGACCTGCGCCGGCTGATGCCCGACCTGACCGACGCGGAGATCGCCATCACCGACTTCGGTTCGTATTCCACCGGAGATTTCCTCGACGATCTGGCGCGGGTGACCGAGTATCGGACCGATCCCGAGCTGTCGAGCACTCTGGTGGAGAACAGCTACCCGACTCTGCTCTGGATGCGGGAGAAGGGCGTGCGGTTCATCCCGATCTACGGACGCCAGGCATTCAAGGTCGACGGGCGGTTCAAGTTCTGGGGCGGGCTGACCGTCGAGGTCAACGGTGGCGGCCCCGGCCTGGTCGACTACCTCGCCAAGAGCGCGGAACGCGAAGGCATCGAAATCGAGTACGACTCCCACGTCACCGCTCTGCTGACCGACGATACGGGCGTGACCGGAGTGGTGGTCAAGCACAACGGGCACACTCGCGAGGAACGAGCGGATTCCGTCGTTCTCGCATCGGGCGGGTTCCAGGCCAACGCCGAATGGCGAACCCGCTACCTCGGCCGGTCATGGGACCTGGCGAAGGTCCGCGGCACGATGTACAACACCGGCGACGGCCACCGCATGGCGCTGGATATCGGCGCAAGCCCGACCGGCAACTGGTCGGGCTGCCACGCCGTGGGCTGGGAACGCAACGCACCGGAATTCGGCGATCTGACCGTGGGCGACAACTTCCAGAAGCACAGCTACCCCTTCGGCATCATGGTCAACGCCCACGGTCGCCGATTCCTGGACGAAGGCGCAGACTTCCGGAACTACACCTACGCCAAGTACGGTCGGCGGATTCTCGAGCAGCCGGGGCAGATGGCGTGGCAGATCTTCGACCAGAAGGTGACCCACCTGCTGCGGGACGAGTACCGGATCCGCCAGGTCACCAAGGTCACCGCGCCGACGCTGGAGGCCCTCGCGACGAAGCTCGAAGGTGTCGACCCGCAAGGCTTCCTCGACGAGGTCCGAGCCTACAACGCGGCAGTCGACACGAACACGCGTTTCGATCCCAACGTCAAGGACGGCCGCGGGACGAGCGGCCTCTCCGTCGGTAAGACGAACTGGGCCAACACGCTGGATGAGGGCCCGTTCGAGGCGTACCAGGTGACATGCGGAATCACATTCACATTCGGCGGTCTGCGCATCAACACCGACGCGCAGGTCATCGACAGCAACCAGGTCCCGATTCCGGGATTGTTCGCGGCCGGCGAGATCGTCGGCGGGATCTTCTACTTCAACTACCCGGGCGGATCGGGACTCACCAACGGATCGGTTTTCGGGCGTATCGCCGGACAGCAGGCCGCGGCGGCCCGGTAGAACCTCACAGATCCTGAGGCGTGGGCGATACCACAGGGCCGGTTGAAGTCGTGTGTACCGGGAACGCCCCTCCCTGTTGACGCGCTCGATGCGCAGGGCAGAGGAGTTGTCATGACCGGTACCCCCGATCTGCACGAGCACGCCGGATCGGCACCCCGATACACAGATGCCGCGGCTGTGCGGATGCGCAGGCGGCTGGAGCGTCTTCTCGGGATAGCCGCTACCGAGGGCAACGCGCTGGTCGCACTTCGCAACGGTGACGAGATCTTCCCGGCGATGCTCGCCGCCGTCGCCGCGGCCGAGCACACCGTCGACATGATGACGTTCGTGTATTGGCAGGGCCATATCGCGCGCCGGTTCGCCCGTGCGCTCGCCGAACGCGCCGCGGCCGGTGTGCGGGTGCGTCTGCTGCTGGACGGTTTCGGCAGCCGTTCGATAGAGAAGGACCTGCTGACCCTGATGGAGCGGGCGGGCGTGCAGATCGCTTGGTTTCGTAAACCCCGGTACCTGTCGCCGCTCGAGCAGAACCACCGCTGCCACCGCAAGGTGCTGGTGGTCGACGAACAGACCGCGTTCACCGGCGGCGTGGGCATCGCCGAGGAGTGGTGCGGTGACGCGCGCGACGAGCACGAATGGCGCGATACCCATGTACGGATCGAAGGACCGTCGGTGGACGGGATCGCGGCCGCCTTCGCCCAGAACTGGGCCGAATGCCACGACGAGCTCTTCGACGACCGCGACCGCTTCACCGCACAGGAGCCTGCCGGTTCGGCGATCGTCCAGGTGGTTCGCGGATCGGCCGGTCTCGGCTGGCAGGATATGCAGACCCTGCTGCGGGTGGTCATCGAATCGGCCGAGCAGCGGCTGCGGTTGGCCACGGCCTACTTCTCACCGGACGCGTATTTCGTCGAACTGCTCTGCGCCGCCGCGCGGCGCGGCGTGGAGGTGGAGATCCTGCTGCCCGGCCCGCACACCGATAAACGCGTCTGCCAGCTGGCCGGTCAGCATTTCTACGGCGACCTGCTCGCCTGCGGCGTGCGAATTCTGCAGTACCAACCGACGATGATGCACGCCAAGGTCATCACGGTGGACGGGATCGCGGCCCTGGTCGGTTCGACGAATTTCAACCGCCGATCCCTGGAACACGACGAGGAGATCATGCTCGTCGTCCTCGACGAGGAGTTCACCGCAACCCTCGATGAGCACTTCGACGCCGACAAGTCGGTCAGTGAACTCATCGAAGAAAAACGCTGGCAACGGCGTTCGCTCTGGCAGCGCACCCGTGAGGCCGTGGTCCGGCCGATCCGCCGATACCTGTGACGTCTATTTACAAGACCCACGGCCGGGCACAGTCCTAGGTTCGAGTTATGGACCGAAAGGAGTTGAGGTCAGTGACCGATCACCTCGCCACCGCGGCAACCGATATCAGCGCCTCACCGGAGCGGGTATGGACGGTACTCACCGACCCCGCGCAGATCCGCCTGTTCATGTTCGGGGCCGAGGTACACACCGACTGGCGAGTCGGCAGCGCGATCGTCTGGCGGGGCGAGTACGAAGGTAGACCCTACGAGGACCGGGGCACGATCCTCGCGGCCGACCCCGGCCGCCTGCTGAAGTTGACCCACTTCAGCCCGCTGAGCGGCCTACCGGACGTACCGGAGAACTACCACACACTCAGCTACGAGCTGATCGGGAAGGAGACGGAGACACGTCTGTCACTGACCCAGGACAACAACTCGAGCGAGGAGGCCGCCGAGCACGCGCGCGGTATGTGGGAAGCCCATGTCGCCGGTATCAAGAAGGCCGCGGAACAGAGTTGACGCCGCCGTGCGCCGAGACGCGTAAGGCCATGAGAGACAACAACCTCCGGCTCGTATCCACCGCCGGTGCGGATATCCGGACCGCGGACCCGCGACGCGTCGCGCAGTCGCCGGCACTCGGCGGATCACGGCGGCCGTCGCGGCGAGCCGACGGCGTGTTAGTGTCCGTTCTGTACACGTTCTCAGGGCGGGGCGGAATTCCCCACCGGCGGTTATGGCATCCGGATCGATCCGGGTGCACGAGCCCGCGAGCGCCACTACATCCTCGGATGTGGTGGGTCGAGCAGATTCCGGTGTGATCCCGGAGCCGACGGTGACAGTCCGGATGAAAGAGAACGCGGCATCGGAGAGCCCGCGTGCGGGTCGCTCCCGTTCGCGTTGCTATGCCCTGGGTGACACAGCGAACAGGAGAAACCGATGTCACCCACACCTCACCGTATCGCTCTCGTCGCCGCGCGCTGGCACGCCGATATCGTCGACCGGGCCGTAGCGGCCTGCCGAACCGGATTGGCCGGGCACGGATTCGCCGATATCGACGTGATCGAGGTTCCCGGAGCGTTCGAGATCCCCCTGCGCGTCAAACGGCTGGCGTCCACCGGCCGATACGCTGCCGTAGCCGGCTGCGCCCTGGTGGTCGACGGTGGTATCTACCGGCACGATTTCGTCGCCGGAACTGTGGTGGACGCGCTCATGCGGGTGCAGCTCGATACCGATGTGCCGGTGTTCTCGGCGGTGCTCACCCCGCATCACTTCCATGAGCACGGCGAGCATCTGGCCTACTTCACCCGGCACTTCGAGGTCAAAGGCGCCGAACTGGCCGACGCTATCGCTGCCACCCTGGCCCTGGACACGGTCCCCGCCTGACCCAGGGCCCTACGGGTTTCGACTCCCGCGGCCGACGGCGCAGCAAGACCCGGGCCGCCGCCGGCCGCGGTGCCCCGCACCACGCTCCCACACCCTTCAACCAACCTGAAGGAGCTGCTAGGCTTCAGGCTACCTGAAGGTCGAGAGGGAGCTTTTCATGCATCATCTGCTGCTGTCGGTCCACGTTCTGGCAGCCATCGTTTTCATCGGCGGATCGGCGGTCGCCACCAGCCTGTTCCCCCGGTACGCGCCACTGGCCGAAACTGCCGCCGACACGGCCCCCGAACGCCATCCCGCTGTCGCCGTGGTATTGCATCGGATCACCGGCACCTACGCCCGGCTGGGCCTGGCGGTTCCGGCCGTCGGTATCGCTCTCGCCGTGCTCCAGGGACGTATGGGGGAAATCTGGATCACCCTGGCGATCGTCCTCACCGCCTGCGCCGCCGCGGTCATCATCACCACCATCCATCCCATGCAGCGACAAGCCCTCGAAGCACCCGACGACGGGCGGCGGTTGCGGACCCTTGGCATGCTCGCCGGCGGCTACAACACACTGTGGCTGATCGTCGTAGTGCTCATGATCGTCCGGCCCGGCACCGCCGCCTGACACCTGCGGCCTCCGCGCGCACGGCCGGACCCGGAGTCGTGCCCCGACGAAGTAAGGATCGACTCCCATGAGTATCCGCCACTATCTGTATCGCGCGCCCTCGCTTTCCGCACAGGAGGCGATCGATGCCGTCCGCGACGGCGCGCTGATCGTGGATGTGCGCAGGCAGTTCGAGTGGAATCGCACCCATATTCCGGGCGCGGTCCATCTCCCCCTCGAACAGCTGCCGACAGGGTGCGAGGAACTCCCGGACGACCGGCTCCTGATCACTTTCTGTACCGGCGGCCTGCGGTCCTACGGCGCCGCCAATCTGCTCATCGAGTACGGATTCGACGCGAAGAACATGTCCGGGGGGCTGGTCGACTGGCGGGCCGCCGGCGGAGAGCTGGAACCGGACCGGCGGTAAGGCCACTCCCCGGGCGGGCCGCACGGGCGGCCGCGGCATTCGCAATGGTCAGCAATCCGGCGGCCACCTGTTCGTACCGCGTAAGGGCTATATCCAGCGATATCAGTTCCAGCGGCTAGTCGTGTGAACCGGAATTATTCACCATTTCCACCGCGCGATCCTGCCAACATTCCGCAACTTTTCCGAGTACACAATCTTTGTCAACGGCGGTTAAGTTCTCGTTGTTCGTCTCCCCTCGCGGCCGGGTAAGTGATCGAATGTTCTGCAACGAGGGAGAATGGAATATCGTTTGGGCCCCCGGGCCCAGGAGGTTGTCGCCGTGACAGAGACCAGCGACTCCGCGCTGCGTCCGTCCGTGCTGGACCGCTTGATTCAGCTCGACGAGAGCGGAGGACTGTCCATCGATGCTGTCCGGTCCGCGGCGCAACAGCTAGGGGTATCGGAACCGCAATTACAGCAATGGCTGACAGCCCGCAGGACTCAGCACATATCGGTCGCGCAGAGTGCGGTGCCCGAACCTGCGACGCGGAAGATGGGGTATCGAGAAGCCGAGGTGCAGGCAGGCATCGCCGAGGTGGCGATGACCGTCGGAGACGACATGCTGCCCCGGATACCCGACAGCGATGTCCCCACTTTCCGTGCCGACGCCTACCGGGGACTGACATCGGCGGAGTTCGCCCGGGTCGACGCCGTCTACGCCGAAGGTATCGAGGCGACCTGCCGCTGGTTCATCACGCGCACCGGCCGGCCCTGCCGGCACCATCCGGACCTCGGCACCCCGCCGGTCCCGCTCACACAGCACGGCGGGACCGCGACCGGATACCCGTGGGACCAACGGGGCCCGCGGGCCCATCCGGGTTTCCCCGAAGCGAGAAACACCGGCGAGCGACGCGAGATCCTGGGGCTGTACCGGTTTCTCGGCGAGCTCGTCTGCGACAGCCCGGGCCGCGGGCACACCATTGCCCGTCTGCGGGGTGCGCAGGCGGGTTTCCTGTTGCACGGTATGCGGTTGGATCTGCCGGCGGACCTCAACTATTCGGTGGGGCCGGGATTGACCACCGCGCACATCGACAGCGGGACGGTCGAATGGATCCGGGCGCACACCTCGAACCCGGCCGACGCGGCGGCCGTCGCCACGGTGCTCTGTACCGGCGCCACCACGGTGGAGCTCGGCTCGGTACCGTGTACGGCGCTCACGCAGGATGCGCTCGTCTTCACCGGGCCGATCGGCTACGGGCAGGCCGCCGACGTGTATGTCTGGGTCGTACCACCGCCGGTGCTGGCGCTGCTGCACGATGCTCGGGCATATCAGGAAGCACGCGCCTATCCCGCGCCGAAACTGTTCGCCGGGGCCATCGGCGGCGCGGGCAGGCGGCTGCGCCGAAGCGCCGCGGGGTGTGGGGTGACCGTGCCGGATCTCCATCACTGGCACCACAGCTGGATCCGCCGGACCGGACTCCTGCGCGGCGCCGACCAACCGGAACATGTGCGCAATACCGATCTGCTGTTCGCGTTACGACTCTGCTCGGACCCCGGTCCGGCGCGCGGCCGGTGAACCGGCCGTTCCTACGGCGTGCTGCGCGGGAGGAAACGTTCAACCCGACCATGTCCCCACCGGTGCCGGGGACCGGCCGCCGGGTCGGGCGGGCGCCGGAGCCCCGACCGGTCCGCCACCCTCGGTGAGGACCGTCGACAAGGCACCGAGTACATCGGCGGTCTGGTCCTCGGGACTGCCGGCGGTATGCGCGGCCACCGAGAAACCGGGACCGAACGAGGCCGAAGCGACCTCCGGTGGCGCCGCGTCCGACCACCCCCATTTGGTGCCCTGGACACCGGGCAGCGCGGCCGTACCCCAGTTCTGCTCGGTACCGTCGGCGGCACGGGGCGCCGCGGTCGCCATCCAGGCCAGTATCGGTGAGGTCGCGTCGGTGCGCTGTTTGGCATCGAGGAAATCCGCCACGTCGGCGGTGCTGGTGGTGGAACTGCCCCAGCTCGCACCCGGCCTGGTTTCCGCCAGCCCGTATTCCGCGGCGACGATCGCGATGGCCTGCGGATATTTGGCTTCCACCGCGTCGGCGGCCGCATCGTCGGAGTGGCGGATCATCCGTTCACCGAAGACGAGGTCGGTGGCCGAGCCGTCACCGTGGCGCAGCGCGTAATCGGTGAGATAGAGCTTGGCCAGCGATAACGCGCTACGCACCTGATGTTCCCCGGCGGTACCCCAGTGCAGGCCGGTCAGGGTACGCACCGAGATGACGGTGCGAGCCGGGGCGGGCTCGCTCGCCGCGGTAGGTGGTATCGGAGCGGGCGCCGGAGCCGCGCTCGCGAGGGGTGAGGTGAGAACGGAGCATGCGACGAGGGCGGTGAGAGCGAGCGCACGGCAGTCCATGTCATTCTCCCGGCGTCGGTGCGGGGCGCGGACGACCCGCGGGCATCGGAGGTTTTCCCCGGAGCGCGGGACACAAACTCCGCGCCACGCCGCGGACGGCAACAGTCGGATCTCGTATCGGCCACTGATACGTCCCGCACCGGATACGACGCGGTAGCACAGTGACCAGCCGTGGTGAGCGCTATGGAACGCGTGCGGCTCGGGGTTCAGTTCTCTGACGGCATTCCGGGGTGCGTTCGCGCGGCGCTACGGGATGTCGCCGAGCCGGGCACGTGAGCAATTCCTCGCCGGAGACCGCGCTGTGGGCCGCGAGGGCCCGGCATCCGAGCGGCCCCGCACATGAGCGCGGCCACCACACACAGACCGGCCGCCACATAGAAGGCCGGATCGTAGGAGCCGTGGGCGTCGCGGACATAGCCCGCGCCGAACGCGGCGACCGCGGCACCCAACTGATGGGCGGCGAACACCCAGCCGAACACCACCGGAGTCGAGGCACCGAACCAGGTGCGACAGATCGCGATCGTCGGTGGCACCGTCGCGACCCAGTCGAGACCGTAGAAAACGATGAAAACCCAGGTGCTGGGTGCGGCGCTGGGTGACAGCAACGCCGGCAGCAGGAGCAGCGACGCCCCGCGACCGAGGTAATAGACCACCAGCAGCACGCGGGGGTCGACACGGTCGGTGAGCCAGCCGGAGAAAACGGTGCCCGCGACATCGAAGATCCCGATGGTGGCCAGCAGCGAGGCGGCGACGGTGACCGGCATCCCGTGATCGTGGGCGGCGGGGATGAAGTGGGTGCCGATCAGCCCGTTCGTCGTCATCCCGCATATCGCGAAACTGCCCGCGAGCAACCAGAAAGCCGGTACCCGGGCACCCTGCGCCAATCCGGTGAGCGCGGCCGCGAAAGTGCCGTTGGGCAGTGGTTCGTCCGCGGTGTCGGGAGCGCCCCCGTATGCCGTGATGCCGAGATCACTGGGCCGATCCCGGATACACAGCAGGACCAGCGGGATCACCGCGAGTGCCGCCACAGTCACGATCACCGAGGCCCAGCGCCATCCGAATCGTTCGGTCACACCGGCGACCACGGGCAGGAATACGAGCTGGCCGGTGGCGCTCGCCGCGGTGAGCACACCGGTGACCAGACCGCGCCGGGCGACGAACCATCGCGTCGAGACAGTGGCGACGAAACCCATCGAAATCGATCCGGTCCCGAGTCCCACCAGCACCCCCCACAGCAGGACCAGTTGCCAGCTCGCGGTCATGATGATGCCCACGCCGGTCCCGGCGGCGATCAGCAGCAGTGCGCCGGTGAGGATCGGCCGGACCCCGAACCGGTCCATGAGCGCGGCGGCGAACGGTGCGGTCACGCCGAACAGCACCATGTTCACCGACATCGCGGCGCCGATCGTCGCATGCGACCAGCCGAACTCCAGGTGCAGCGGCATCATCATGACACTGGGCACCGCCCGGAACCCGGCCGCGCCGAGGATCGCCACGAAACTCACGCCCGCGACGATCCAGGCGAAATGCAGTCGCGGCCGCCGGCCGGACCGGGTGACCGTGCCGCCGGAATCGATCTTCGTCCTCACGGTGATCAGCTTCCGACAGCAGCCCGGTCGGCCACCAGTGGCAGAATCGACAATATGCGTGAAAATCGTGCCAGTGACGATTCGCCCCGGCGACCCCATCTGGTCGCTGTGCTGTTGCTGGATCCGGTGGTCGGATTCGACGCGACCATCCCGTCACTGATATTCGGCGAGGCCGCCGATGACGACGGGACACCGCTCTACCGGGTCGTGACGTGCTCCCTCGACGCCGGTCCCGTTCCGGCCACCTCCGGGTACTCGATGGTCGCCGCGGCCGGACCGGAAGTACTCGCGGTCGCCGATACGGTGGTCGTTCCGGGTACGAAGTACCTCTCCGCGCGTTCCGGCGGCACCCTCACCCCGGAGGTCGCGGCAGCATTGGCGACCGTACCCGCCGGAGCCCGGATGGTATCCATCTGTACCGGCGCCTTCGTACTCGCCGCCGCGGGAGTCTTCGACGGTTACCGCGCCACCACCCACTGGCGATACGCCGGCGATTTCCGCCACTTGTTCCCCAGCGTGGATCTCGACGAGACCGTGCTGTTCGTCGACGAGGGCACGGTGCTCAGCTCGGCGGGCCTGGCCGCCGGAATCGACCTGTGCCTGCACATCATCCGGCGCGATCACGGTGCCGCCGTGGCGAACCGGGTCGCCCGGTACTGCGTCGTACCGCCCTGGCGCGAAGGCGGGCAGGCGCAGTTCATCGAACACCAGGTGCCCGGCGACGACGAACGCAGCACCGCAGCGACCCGGGCCTGGGCACTGGCCCATCTGGCCGAACCGCTCAGCGTCGCGGTGCTCGCGTCCCGGGCGCGTATGAGCCCACGCACCTTCAGTCGCCGGTTCCGTGCCGAGACCGGGATGTCACCGGGGGTCTGGATCCGCGACCGCCGGATCGACCGGGCTCGGGAGCTGCTGGAATCGGCCGACCTCTCGGTGGACGAGGTCGCGCAGATGTCCGGGCTCGGTTCACCGGACAACCTCCGTCACCATATGCGGCGCGGCCTCGGTATGTCGCCGTCGGCGTACCGGAAAACCTTCGCGGGCACCTGATCTACGCGACCGGTTCGCCCCCGACGAGTCGAGCCCGGTCGAGCGCACCCAGCCGCGCAAGCCCTCCTGGTTGTACTGCCCGAACAGGTTGGTCAACCGGCTGATGGGGGAACTTGCCGCCGAGGGCGGTGTGTTGCCGGACCGTTGGGGCATGAGCTCGTATTCTGCTTTCGACCAGGCTGTATCCAGCTTTTATCGAGCGGAGGTAGGCATGGCGGGCAAGTTCGTCCTGTTCACCGATTCGACCGGGAAGTTCCGGTGGCGGCTCAAGGCCGGCAACGGCGAGATCATCGCCGCGAGCCAAGCCTATGAGAGCAAGGACTCGGCGAAGAAGGGCATCGCCTCGGTCCGATCCCATGCCCCCGACGCCGAGGTCATCGACGACTCCATCACAGCCTGACCCCGGCCCGGGGCACGGCATTGCGATCGGATCGCGGTCGGCTGCGCCGATCCGCACCACCACCTCACCGACCTGGTAGGCGGCCGACTCCAAACCGCCGTAGAGGTGTTCGCTGCGGGGCAACAGCAGCGGGTCATGCCGCGGGACGCGCGTCGACCGGCCGCCGCCGCCGCGCGGTTTCGGTGATTGCCGGTGGGGTGTAGGCCACATCGACCGGCCCGGTATCGGTTCCCGGCGGGACGACTTCATCGATCCGGTCGAGCAGATCGTCATCGAGGAAGGTACTGGTCCCCGCCAGCAGATCGTCCAGCTGCTCGACCGTGCGTGGCCCGATGATCGCGGAGGTGACCGCGGGATGGGCGATGGCGAATGCCAGCGCCAGATGCGTCAGCGACAGTCCGGCCTGCTCGGCGATCGGTATGAGCGTTTCGACGGCGTCGAGTTTACGTTCATCGGTCATATGCCGGGGAACCCAATGCAGAAGGGCCGGGGAAGCCGTTTCTCCCCCGTGCCTGCGGTATCGGCCGGTGAGTAGTCCCATCGACAGTGGACTCCACACCAGAGTGCCGAGACCGTAGCGCCGGCAGACCGGGAAGATCTCGCGTTCGGCGCCTCGCTCGAGGATCGAGTAGTGCGGTTGTTCGGTGCGGAATCGAGCCAGTCCACGGCGTTCGGATACCCATTGGGCTTCGACGATCTCCGAGGCCGGCAGGTTGGAGTGGCCGATGGCCCGCACCTTGCCCGAGCGGAGCAGATCGGTCAGGGCGCTCAGGGTTTCCTCGATATCGGTATCGGGGTCGGGGTGGTGGACCTGGTAGAGGTCGATGTGGTCGACACCGAGGCGGCGCAGCGATGCTTCGGCGGCGGCGATGATCCAGCGCCGCGAGCTGCCGCGCTGGTTGGGACCGGGGCCCATCGGGCCGTTGCATTTGGTAGCGAGGACGACGTCGTCGCGGCGGCCGCGCAATGCCTTCCCGACGATCTGCTCGGACTCACCCTCGCCGCCGTACACGTCGGCGGTGTCGATGACGTTGATCCCGGCGTCGAGGGCTCGGTGGACGATGCGTACGCACTCATCACGGTCCGGATTGCCGAATCGACCGAACTTCATGGTTCCCAGGGCATAGGGGCTGACCTGGATTCCGGTGCGTCCGAGTGGCCGAGTGTGCATGGGGGTGTCTCTCCGGTGCGGTGTTCGCGGGCGGCGCGGGGTGACGGGACGGGGTGCGACCGGATTCGGTCGCACCCCGGGGAACGCCGGTGTGGAAGGTTCAGGCCTGGGCGTACTCGGCGGCGACGTCGAGGATCCAGGTGATACCGAAGCGGTCGCGCAGCATCCCGAAGGCCGGAGACCACTGAGCCGGCCCGAATTCCTCGATGACCGTCGCGCCGGCGGAGAGTTGTTCCCACAGCGCGCCGACCTCCTCGACGGTTTCGCCGCGGACGGAGAGGAAGGACGGCTCCTCGGTGATGGTGGTGCCGTTCTCGCGCCGGGTGATGGGCGCGCCCGGGGCGGCCGGGGCGTCCCGTCCCGGCACGTCGTAGGCCATGACCCGGAACCCGTTGTCGGCGACGACCTGTCCGAACACCACCTTGGTGGCGTCGGGCAATTCGGCGGGCATTCCGAAGTCGCCGTAGGTGGCGAGAGTCAGCTGCCCGCCGAAGACCGACTGGTAGAACTCCAGGGCCGCACGAGCCTGCCCGTGGAAGTTGAGGTGGGCAACAGCGTTTACCGACATGGTGGTCCGTCCTTCAGGAATGGTTTCGCCGCCGGGATTTCCGGCGTCGCAGGCCACTGTGGCATCAGTACCGGTCAGGGAACGTCCGCTACTTGTGGCAGCCTGTGCCGTATGCCGACTGCTTCATCGACGGCGACCTCGCGCCGCCTGCTCTCGCTGCTGTCCTTGCTGCAGGTCCGCCGTGACTGGCCCGGGGTTGTGCTCGCCCAGCGGCTCGATGTCAGTGCACGCACGGTGCGTCGCGATGTCGATCGCCTGCGCGAGCTCGGCTACCCCGTCCAGGCGATCAAGGGACCCGACGGTGGTTACCGGCTCGAAGCAGGGAACGAACTGCCGCCCCTGCTGTTCGACGACGAGCAGGCGGTCGCGCTCGCCGTGGCGTTGCGGCTCGCGGTCGGGACCGGGGCGGGTATCGAAGAAGCTGCCGCACGCGCCCTGGCGACCGTGAGCCAGGTGCTGCCTTCCCGCCTGCGACAGCGCGTCGACGCCCTGGAGGTCACCGCGGTCGAAGGGGCCGCCCGCGGGGTCGGCCCCCAAGCCGATACTCGGGTCCTGCTCGATCTGAGCGCCGCGATCCGGTCCCGGGAGGAAGTGCGATTCGACTACCGGTCACCGACCCGGCCGAACGACATGGGGCTGCACCCGCCGCGGCGGGTGCAGCCCCACCACCTCGTGGTTCGGAGTGGACGCTGGTACCTCATCGGATGGGTTCCCGAACGTGAGGACTGGCGGATCTACCGCGCCGACCGGATGACACCGCGCATCCCCAACGGGCCGCGCTTCACACCCCGGGAGGTGCCGGGTACCGATATCGCCGCGTTCCTCTCGGCCCGGTTCAAAGGTTCCGCGAACGCGAACGCCTGGCCCTGCCAGGGCGAGGTGATCCTCAGTCTGCCGGCCGACCGAGTGTCCCCGTTCGCGGGCGACGGTGTGGTCGAGGAACTGGGCCCCGGCCGGACGAGGCTGCTGACCGGTTCCTGGTCCTGGGCCGCGCTGGCCGCGACGCTGGCGCGTTTCGACACCGAGATCGAGGTCATCGGCCCGAACCCCCTGCGGGACGCCTTCGCCGACCTGTCCCGTCGCGCGGGGCGCGCAGCGGGATCCCGACTCGACGGCTCCTCAAAGCCTGACCCGGCGGACAGCGTCGCCAGATAGACCACGGTGCCGGAGGGAGGTTCCGGCGTGTGCGCGTCGACACCCGTCCACCATGCTTCGTATCCGACTTCCTCGTAGTACTCCGGCGGCGGGCGATACCCGTAGGGCAGCTCCACCGCCGTGGCGGCGGTCCGCAGCGCGATCGCACGGCGAACTCAGGGGCGAACCCCCGGCTCGGCGCCGACGACGATCGAGGCGACGATCTCTTCGACGGCGTCGGTATCCGGGAGGCCGCCGAGTTCGCCGGCGAACAGCAGGTGCCCGGTGCCGATCAGCGTGAAGGCGAGGGCGTCGGTATCGGCCTGTGGGATCAGTCGGCCGATGCCGCGTTCGGCGCGCAAATAGGTCGAGAGCATCGCGGTTGCCTCGGTGAAGATCGGAACACCGTGCGGTGTGGTCTCCCGCAGTTGGGCGCGCACCCCGTCTCGGGAGCTGATCACGGCGATCAGGCCGAGGGCCGTCGGGGTGAAGATATGGGTGAGTGCGGTGGCCAGATTGGATACGACATCGGCTGTTCCGACCAGTTTCTCCAGCCGGGAGGTCTCCTGGGTGAGGAGAGTGACGCGGTCGCGGATCAGCTCCGCGAGGAAATCGTCGAAGTCGGCGAAGTGGCGATGCAGCACTCCTTTGGCCACGCCCGCCTCTTCGGTGACCGCCCGGCTGGTCAGCCCACTGACTCCCGCACGCGCGAGCACGCGCTCGGCGGCGGCGAACAACTGAGCCCGCGCATCGCGCAGGGCGATCCCGGTCGGCATGAAATCTCCCTCGGACACTGGACGAATGGGCGTGCGCCCATTTAAAGTGGGCGCATGGTCACTCTACCGCTGTCGGATCCGACGCCGCACAGTCATCGCGAGATCGCCGAGTCCTTCGGCATCGACGCGGACCGCTACGACCGCGCTCGACCGCGCTACCCGCAGGCCCTTGTCGATACCGTTCTCGCCGATCTGCCCGGGCGCAGCGTCCTGGACGTCGGGATCGGCACCGGGATCTCGGCGCTGCCGCTCCGCGCAGCAGGCGCGACTGTCCGCGGAGTCGAGGTCGACCCGCGAATGGCCGAGCTGGCCCGCTCTCGCGGGTTCGAGGTGGAGGTCTCGCGTTTCGAGGACTGGGAGTCCGGCACAAGAGTTTTCGATGCCGTGATCGCCGGGCAGACCTGGCACTGGATCGACCCCGTGGCCGGGGCAGCGAAAGCTGCCGGCCTGGTGCGGCCAGGCGGACGCCTTGCGCTGTTCTGGAACGTCGGGGACCCGGACCCCGAGATCGCCTCGGCGTTCGCCGGCGTCTACCGCTCCGTGGACACCGGGCTGCCGTTCACACCCTGGTCGGCCCCGGCGCTCAACGGCTATGACGCCATCGCGGCTCCTGTCATCGACGGGATCCGGGCCAGCGGCGCGTTCGGGGAACCCGTCCGGCCGCGCTTCGATTGGCAGGCCACGATCACTCGTGCGGCGTGGCTCGATCAGGTCCCCACCATGGGCGGCCACAACCGGATTCCAGAAGACCGGCTGACCGAACTTCTCACCGGTCTCGCACGCGTCGTCGACGACCACGGCGGCAGCTTCACCATGAACTACGCCACCATCGCCATCATCGCCGACCGCACCGCGGCGTGAGCAATGAATCCCGGCACACCGGACAGCCCTGACCCGGGGGGCCTCACGCGGGCGTTCGACCCTCGACGACGTTCATGCTGATCACTGCTGCCGGTGTCGGATCCGGACCACACCCACCGGACACCCGCGCTGTCTACGCCCCGCCCCGGAGCGGGCCTTCCGCCGTATCGCCGTCGACGCCCGTTCTGCGGGCTCGGACTTCCCCGGTCACGGGAAGGTAGTACGAATCCCGGCGGGTAGATTGCCTCCGTGGCCGGGAAGAGCAGTATCGAGCAACAGGACCGCCACCGATGCCCATAGATATACCGACCGCGACCGGACTGGTGGTCCCGGAACAGGATTTCCGCTGGGACGAAGAAGACGCGCGGCGCTATCGGCACGCTGTAGGTCAGCGTGACGGGCACTATGGGCTACTGCCTACCTTCGCCATGACCGCGCCCGGCGCCTTCGGTGTCGCCTCCCCGGATTTCTATCACCGGCAGCCGCCGGAGATCCGCTTTCCCGGTATCCGACTGCATCTGGCCTGCCTACTGCAGCAGGAGCAGGAACTGTGGGTGCATGCCCCGATACCGGAGTCGGGGACGGCCCGATGCCGCAGCCGGGTGCTGGAGATCGAAGATCGCGGTACCGCCGCTGTTCTGGTGCAGCGCACCGAGCTGGTCGGGGCCGACGGGATGACATTGGTGTCCGGGGTCTCCCGGATCCATGCGCGCGGCGAGGGCACCGCCACCGGGTCGGCCGCCCGCCGGGCGGTCACGCCCGTCCCGGCCCGGCCGGCGGACGCGGACGTCGTCGTCCGTACCGACGATCAGCAGGCCGTGTGGTATCAGCGCTGCGGGCAGAACAACTCGCTGCACGACAATGTGCACACCGATGCGGCGTTCGCGCGCGCGGCCGGTCTGGACGGGCCGATCATGCAGGGGGTGTGCACCTACGGGATGGTCTGCGCGGTGCTGGTCGACACCGTGCTCGACGCGGATATCGCACGAGTACGGGCGTATACCGGGCGGTTCACCGGCATCGTGTTCCCCGGCGAATCACTGCGCACGCGGATCTGGGCCGGCGACGGGGAACACCACTACAGAACCACCGTTCCCGAGCGCGGCGACCGGTCCGTCCTGACGGGTGTCCTGCGTACCGGCTGAGCACGTAACCCTCATCCGGAGACCAGGAAGGCGGCGATCTCCTGCGCCACGGCCTCGGCGTTCTCGATATGCAGATGGTGTCCGCCGGGGAGCGTGACCTGGCGCAGCTTCGGGACGGTATCGATCCGGGCCGGGTAGTAGGGCTCCACCAGCGCGGTGCGCTCGGCCGTCACCAGCAGTGACGGCGCGGTGATCTCGCCCAGGAAGGCGAGCACCTGCTCCTCCGCGAGGGTCGGGGTGATACCGCGATTGAGTCGTACATCGTGGCGCCAGGAAAACCCCTCCGGAACCTCGATCAGATCTCGCTCCACCAGTAGTTCCGCGGTGTCGAGGAGAATATCCGCCAACTGGACACGCGTTTTCACCGCGTGCATCCGGCTGCGGTACACCGGGTGCCGGTCGTCGCGGAGATAGGCGTCGAGATAGCGGGCGATCCCGGATACGGCGTGGGCCGGATCGGCGGACAGTGGTCCGATGGCATCGATGAGCACCAGCCGATCGACCTTGTCGGGATGGATACCGGCGACCAGCGAGGACACCGCACCGCCGAGCGAATGCCCGATCAGCCGGAATCGGTCCCAGCCCTGGGTATGTGCCAGTTCGAGGACGCAGGCCGCGTAGTCGAGGTAGCCACAGGTGACCGAGGGCACCGGATCGGACAGGCCGTGGCCGGGTAGATCGATCGCGATCAGGTCGGCATCGGTGAGATATTCGGCCAGCGGATCGAATCCGGCGCAATTGTCCAGGATCCCGTGCAAACACAACACGGGCAACCCGCTACCGTCCCGGCTGCGCCGGCCGCGCACGGTGATACCGGCCTTCGGTAGCGGGAAGGAGACCTCGTCCAGGGCGGTCACCGGCGATCGAGCCGTTCCAGCACCAGATCCGACAACTGCAGCACACTCGGCCCCTTCATCAGTTCCATGATCGTGACCTTGGTCGCCAGTTCCCGTTCCAGCCAGGCGCTGATCTCTACCGCGAGCAGCGAATCCAGGTAGTCCATCAGCGGCATGTTCTCGTCCAGCGTGTCGAGCGGAATACCCAGCACCGCGGCGAGCCGGGTCTTCAGCGCGCCGCTCAGCAGTTCGGCCCGATCACCCGCACCGCAGGCGTCCAATTGCTGGCGCAGCGAACCGCCTCCGGCCGCGGTCACCGCGCCGGTGGTCCGGGCAGCGAGCCGCTCGTAACGCGGGTGGCTCTCCGGGGTGATGCCGTGATGGCCGAAGAACTGAGGCCAATCCATCGGCAGGACACCGACCTGCGCGGCCGTACCGGACCACAGCGTCGTCAGCGCCCGGTAGGCCGCGGCGGCGCTGAACCCGCGCATTCCGGTCGCGGCGACGAAACGGCCGATATCCTCGTGTCTGGCCACATACCCGGCGTCCGAGATCGCGCCCCAGTTCACCGAGAGCGCCACCTGACCACGGGCCCGCCGCGTATGGGCCAGTTGGTCCAGGAAGGTATTGGCCACCGCGTAGTTGCCCTGCCCCCGGTTGCCCACCATCGATGTCGCCGACGAGAACAGTACGAAAGCCTCCAGCGGCAGACCGGCGGTCAATTCGTCCAGGTGTTGTGCCCCGAAAGCCTTGGCCGCCAGCACCTTGCGTACCCGCTCGGCGTCCAGATCGGCCAGTAACGCGTCGTCCAGCACCATCGCGCAGTGCAGGACTCCACGCAGCGGCGGCAGCCCGTCCGCGATACGGTCCAGTACCGCGGCCAGCTCGGCGCGAGCGGAGATATCCGCGGCTTCGACCGTCACCTGTACGCCGCGGTCGCGCAGGGCCTCGACCCGCGCCGCCTGTTCCTCGCCACCGATCCCGGAACGGCCGAGCAGGACCAAGCTGCGCACTCCGGATTCGGCCAGCGCCTCCGCCATCGCGAGCCCGAAACCGCCGAGACCACCGGTGACCAGCCAGGTCCCGTCGAACGAGGGCGTCCGCGGCGGACGCACCACCGCGACCTCCCGTTCGTTCATCGCCAGGACGACCTTGCCCACATGCCGGGCGGCGGCCAGATGCCGGAACGCCGCCTCGGTCTGCGCCGGATGGAAGACCCGGTAGGGCAGCGGCCGCAGTTCCCCGGCGGCGAAACGCCCCATGAGCGCCCGGAACACCGTCTTGGTCGCCTGCGGCCGATCCACCAGCAATTGCCGCAGATCGAACGCGAAGTAGGTGAGGTTGCGCAGGAACGGGCGCAATCCCATCCTGCGGTCCTGCAGCAGATCGCGTTTGCCCAGTTCGACGAACCGCCCGTAGGGGGCCAGACAGGCCAGGCTGCGCGCGGCCCCTTCCCCGGCGAGGGAGTTGAGCACCACGTCCACACCCGCGCCGCCGGTGGCCGCGCGGATCCGATCGGCGAAATCCAGTGACCGCGAATCGAACACCTCGCGTACGCCGAGCGCGCGCAACAGATCACGTTTGGCGGGGCTGCCGGCCGTCGCGAACACCTCGGCACCGGCCGCGCGGGCGATCTGCACGGCGGCCATACCCGTACCACCGGTACCGGCATGGATCAGGACCCGCTCCCCCGCGCTCAGCCGTGCGAGTTCGTGCAGGGCGTACCAGGCGGTGAGAAATACGATGGGGACCGATCCGGCCGCGTCGAAGCCGAGCGTTTCCGGCTTCGGGACCACATATGCCGCGGATACGGTGAGATGGGTGCCGAGGCTGCCCTGCGCCGGGCTGACCGCGACCACCGCGTCACCCACCCGCAGTTCGTCCACCTCGTTGCCCACCCGTGTGATCACGCCCGCGCATTCGGCGCCGAAACGCGGTTCGGTGGCCGATTCCAACGGCGGGATCTGGCCGAGCGCGATCATCACATCCAGAAAATTCAGGCCCGCGGCGACGATCTCGATCTCGACCTCGCCGGCCGCGGGCGGGATACGGTCGCGCTGGTGGTAGCGCAGCGAATCCAGTGCGCCCGGCGCCCCCGAGGTCAGGACGAAGCCGTGCTCCTCCGGCACCGTCGTCCCGGAGACGAGTTCCGGTCGCGGCGACCAGGATTCGAGCCGGCGCACGAACCGTTCACCGCCGCGGATCAGCACTTCCCGTTCGCGGCCGTCGGTCAGTATCTCGGCCCGGACCGCGTCGAGATCGCCGGGCGCGGGCTCGGTGCCCAGATCCATCGCGGTGAAACGCAAGCGTGGCACTTCCACGGCGACCACCGCCGCCAGCCCCCACACCGCAGCACCGGCCGGGTCGGTCCGGGCGCTCCGGAAGGCATGCGCTCCCCTGGTCACCTCGACCACTCGGGGCCATTCGTCGCGGTCGTCGCGGCACACCCGGCGCAGGAGATCGAGGACGGCGAGGGTCGTCGCGGTGAGCTCTTCCTCGACCGAACCGCCGCGCCCGCCGCGTACGTCGATGATCGCGGTGGGCGAGACCTCGTCGATATCGATATCGCCCGGTTCCCGCACCACGACCGCGCGTCCGCCGTGTTGTTCCAGCTCGCCGGCCAGTGCCTCGGCCAGCGGATCACCGTCGGCGAGGACGAGCCAGGTGGCCGGCGGCTGCGCGGCGGTCGTACGCGGTGGCGACAGCGGATCCGCGGCGGTGCGCGCCACGATCACCGACTGTGATCCGGCGCCGGGATGCGCCGGATCCCCCAGCGCGACCACCTCGTCGAAATCCAGCGACCGCAGCAGCTCGTCCCAACCCGACGCCGGTAGCAGCGGGGTCCGGGGCCGCAGCCGCTGGTCCCGGAACGACCACCAGCCCTCGGTGAGACCGAAGGTCAGATCCAGCCAGGGGTTGTCCGGAGTCGCCTCCAGCAGCATGAGCATGCCGCCCGGTGCGAGCATGTCCTGCAGGTAGAGCAGTGTCTTCTTGGCGTCGGCGGTCGCGTGCACCACATCGGAAGCGACCACGAGGTCGAATGTCGCGGGATCGATCCCCTGAGCGGCAGGTTCGTGCTCGATGTCCAGGACTCGGTAGTCCACGAAATCATGGCCGGCGAAACGTTCCCGGGCCGAGGCGAGAAAAGCCGGCGAGATATCGGTGAAGACGTATTCGCATCGGTCGGCGGGCAGGACCGGCAGCAGGCTCGCGGTGAGTCCACCGGTGCCGCCACCGACTTCGAGAACCCGGATGGTGCGCCGGGGGTCGGCGGAATCGGAGAGCCTGCGCACTACCTCCCGGCCCAGCGCGTTGTAGAACCGGGCGATCGGCGAGTTCTGGTAGATCGCCTCGAGATCGACCAGGGATCCCTCGGCGAACAGCAGTTCGACGGGGTCGGCGGCACCGGTCAGTACCTCGTGCAGACGCGGACCCGTCCGGCGCAACAGCAGCAATTCCCATGCACAGGAGGGGTATTCGGCGAAGAGCGCGGCCCACTGCGCATCCGCGTCATCGGCGGTCTCCCCGGTGGGCCGGTACTGCTCACCGCTCTCGTGCAGCGTGCCGTGGTCGACGAGCAGCCGCAGCAGGCCCTGCAGAGCGCGGCGATACTTCGGGAGCAGGCCGGGAAGCTCCGCCACCGTGAACTCGTGCGCCGGACCGAACGCGTCCAGGCAGCGGGCGATATAGGTCGTGCACAACCGGGCGATATCGCGCTGATACCCGGTGGCGTAGGTGGTGCTGTCGAGCTGCCGCGACAGCAGTTCGGCCAGCGGCGCGATCTCGGCGGCGAGTGCGGCGGGCTCCGCGGTGAGCGCGCTGTGCTCGGGCGGCGACACCGGACCGGTCGACTGCCATTCGAGGGTGTAGAAATGCTCGTCCAGGTCGGTAGTCCCGCTGTCGGCAGCGGTACGCACCGCCTTACCGGACAGCGAGGTGTACTCGGCGAGCACCGCACCCGAATCGTCGAGCAGGTAGATATCGACGAGCAGGGTGTCATCGTTCTTCCGCGGCCGGGTGTAGCACCACACCGGCAATTCGACCCGGTCGTACACCCGGACCCGTTCGATACCGGTGGGCAGATAGCTGATCGGAAGCAGGCGGCCCGGGTACTGCGGAACGGGATGCAGGATGGCGCTCTGGAAGCAAGCATCGAGCACCGCGGGATGCAGCAGATAACCGTCACGACGACGTCGCAGCACGCGCGGGACCTGGATACGGGCGAGCGCCTCGCCCGGGCCGATATCGATTCGGTCGATACCGCAGAACGCGGGCCCGTAGGCATAGCCGCGGTCGGCGAAGCGGCCGTACACATCGATGGCTTTCACGGTGTTCGTGCACCGTTCGCGGATCGCGGCCAGATCGAAGACCTCGGCGCTCCCGGCACCGGAGTCCAGGACGTGGAAACGCCCGCGCGCGTTGCGCATCCAGGTATCACCGCGCACCGAGCGCTGGTGGAATTCGAAGGTCCCGTCCTCCGGATCGAGTTCGAGCCGGCTGATCTGGGGTTCGTCGGACAGCACACACGCACGCTCGAACTCGACGAACTCCAGTGCGCACGATCGCCCGGTCGCCTCGGCCGCCGCGGCCAGCGCCGCCTCGATATAGGCCGCGCCGGGTACGATCACCGATCCGAACACATCATGTTCACGCACCCAGGACAGCCGGTGGTCGTCCCAGCTGATCTCCCAGGTGGGACGGGCACCGTCCACCGGTTTGAGCATCGGATGGCGCTGCCCGCCGGCCCGGTAACGCTGCGAGACCTCGCTCTCGTTCCAGAACGACTGCCGTATCCACGGGTTCTTGGGCACCTCGAGGACCGGCACACCGGCGGGATGGCGGCGCTGCCAATCCACCGCGCCGCCGCCGGTGTAGAGCCGGGCGAAAGTGTCGAGGAAAACCGCCCAGTCGTCCTTCTTCCGCATGAGGGACGGCACGATGGTGGCGTCGGCGGAGATCTCGGTGACCGAGTTGGCCAGGACCGGATGCGGGCTCAGCTCGACGAAGGTGTCGTAGCCGTCGGCCAGCATCGCCCGGATGGCCGATTCGAACAGCACGGGCTGCCGGAAGTTACGCCACCAGTATTCGGTGCCGA
Organism: Nocardia jinanensis; assembly: GCF_014645735.1. Classification (GTDB taxonomy): domain Bacteria; phylum Actinomycetota; class Actinomycetes; order Mycobacteriales; family Mycobacteriaceae; genus Nocardia; species Nocardia jinanensis. The sequence goes on from NZ_BMMH01000001.1 coordinate 291,076, forward strand.
GTTCCGAACCCTCGATACGAGCGCCGGTGAGCGTCGAATACAGCGGGATCATGGTATTCGCGTGCGTGATCTCGCCGAGCGCGTCGAGCAGCTCCGCCCGCAGCGGGTCCATATCCCGGCTGTGGCAGGCGCAGTTCACCCGCAGCAACCGCGCGAAGACACCGCGGTCGGCCAGTTCGGTGGCCAGCGTTTCGAGTACCGGGCGCCGCCCGGACAGGGTGCTCGCCTTCGGGCTGTTGAGGGCCGATACCCACACATCGTCGGGATGCTCCGCGGCCAGTTCCGCCGCCTGCGTTTCCGATACCGCGACGAACATCATGCCGCCGGTAGGGTCGGCCTCGTCCTGGATCCGCGCCCGGTGGCAGATCACCTTCAGCGCCTCGGACAGGCTCAGCGCCCCCGAAACGTGCGCGGCGGCGATCTCACCCATACTGTGCCCGACCACCGCGTCCGGTTCGATCCCCCAGGATCGCCAGAGCTCGACCAGCGCCACCTGCAGCGCGAACATGGTCGGCTGCAGGTAGCGCGTCTCCCCGATCCGCGACGTTTCCTCATCGGCGGTGAGCGCTTCGTAGATGGACCAGTCGATGTACTGCCGCGCCGACCGGTCGCATTCGAGAATCTTGTCCCGGTACACCGGAGAGGTCTCCAGCAGGCCGCGCCCCATCGCGTACCACTGCGGGCCCTGCCCGTTGAAGACGAACGCGACCTTCCCGCTGCCACCCCGGCGGACCTGTCCGGTGACTCCCGCACCCGCGCGCAGTTTCGCCGCGGCTTCCATCGCGTCGGCGGCGACGACCGCGCGGCGGAACTCGTGGTGTCCACGCCGCAGCGCGGTGGCCGCGCTGTAGGCGGCCAGATCGGCACCGGGCGCGTCGAGTGCCTGCGCGTGCCGCGTACCCAGTTCGTCGAGTGCCGCCGCGCTGCGCGCGCTGAAGGTGAGCACGTCGGGTACCGGGCCGGCAACGGATCCGGCGGGCTCCGGGCCGGGCACCGGTTCCGCGATCGACTCACCCAGTACGACATTCGCGTTCGTACCGCCGAAGCCGAAAGAGTTGACGCTGGCGTAGGCGGCGGAATACCCCGCGGGCCATGCCTGTCCCGCCGCGGCCACCGAGATGGGCAGCGTCTCGAAGTCGATATCCGGATTACCCTCGCGGTAGTGCAGGCTCGGCGGCACGCGGCGATACCGCACACACAGGGCGGCCTTGATCAACCCGGCGATCCCCGCGGCCGCCTCGAGGTGACCGATATTCGTCTTGATCGAGCCGAGCAGCGCGGCCCGGCCCGGCTCCCGTCCCGCACGCAGGACGCGGCCGAGCGCGTTCGCCTCGATCGGATCGCCCACCGGCGTACCGGTTCCGTGCGCCTCGACGTAACCGATCTCGGCGGGTGCGATCCCCGCCGCCGCCAGCGCGGCCCGGAAATTGGCCTCCTGCGATTCGCCACTGGGCACCGTGATGCCCTGGGTGCGGCCGTCCTGATTCACCGCGCTGCCGTGGACCAGCGCATAGATCCGGTCGCCGTCGGCGCGCGCGGCGCTCAGCGGTTTCAGCAGCACCAACCCGACCCCCTCGCCACGCACGTAGCCGTTCGCCGAGGCGTCGAACGCCCGGGACCGGCCGTCGGGTGAGAGCATCGCCGCCTGGCTCAGCGCGATACCGAACTGTGGTGTCAGCATCAGGTTCACACCACCGGCCAGGGCCAGTTCGCTCTCCCCGCGGCGCAGGCTCTGCACGGCCAGATGCACCGCGACCAGCGACGAGGAGCAGGCCGTATCGATGGTCATACTCGGCCCGCGTAGGTCGAATGTGTAGGACAGGCGATTGGAGACGATGCTCATGAAGGTGCCGGTGGCCGAATGCGGCCCGAGCCCCTCCACCTCACTCGGCGCGGACTGGAGCGCACCGTAGTCCTGGCTGCACGCACCGATGAACACACCGGTCCGCGTGCCCGCGGCGGCGCCGGGCACCATACCCGCGTCCTCGAAGGTCTCCCAGGACACTTCCAGTAGCTGGCGCTGCTGTGGGTCCATCTGTTCGGCGATACGTCCCGAGATTCCGAAGAAGGCCGCGTCGAAGGTGTCGACTTCCGCGAGGTAGCCGCCCCGGCGCGCGCTGATCCGGCCGGGCTGCTGCGGTTTCGGTGAATAGAACCGGTCGACGTCCCAGCGGTTCTCGGGGGTGGGTGTAATCGCGTCCACCCCCTGTTCGAGCAGCTCCCACAGTTCCCCGGGTCCGGAGACGCCGCCGGGTAACCGGCATCCGATACCGATGATGGCCACGGGCTCGCTGTCGCTGTAGTTCATTGCTGCTCCAGATATTTGAATGCGGCGAGCACCTGCGCCGTGGTGTAGACGTCCTGAGTCGCCCGGAACGAGCTGTAACTCTCGGTCTCCGGGTACGGGTAGCGGCCACCGAACCAGGACCCGTCGCCGCGTCGCCGATCCAGCAGCCAGTCCACCGCGCGCCGCACCGGGGGGTCGCCGACTCCCATACCGGTCTGGGCGAGAGTCATCAGCGCGAGCGCGGTCTGCAGTTCGGGTACCGACGGCTCGCCGCGGAATCCGGGGACCTCGGAGAACCAGCTCCCGTCCGGCCGCTGCTGTTTCAGTACGAAATCCCGGGCCCGGGCCGCGGCGGCGAAGTTGCCGAATTGCACGAGGGCGGCGACCGCGGGGCGCATGAGGTAGTAGTGCGTGCAGTAGTAGTACCAGTTGATACCGAAATGGCCTTCGTCGACCTGTTTGCCGGCGAGAAATTCGAGGGCCTCGTCGAGACGGTCCGGATCGATCCCCGCGTCGTCCAGCGCGCACAGGGCAAACCCGGTTACCGAGGGCTCCAATTGAAATGCTCTGGGGATATGACTGTGCACTTCTTCCCACGGCCCGTCCGGCAGTTGTCTGCTGCGCAGGAATTCCGCTTTTCGCCGGGCCTTCTCCTCGTATCCGAGGAGCGCGAGCGCCGAGATGTATTCGCTGCTGGTCTCCGTGCAGTACTCGGCGGGGCCGATCTCCGCCGCGCCCCAGCTGAGCATACCGGTCGGCTTCTCGCGACCGGCCAGGAAGGCGAGAACCCCGTCAGTTACAGAGCCGTAACCAGCAGGTAAAACTTTCTGCCACAGCGCGATCGCCTTCAGCGCATTGACGGAGTCCCACTCCTGGAACACCAGTATCGAGGGGTCCTCGGCGATCGATCCATCCGGTTGCTGAGCCCTGCGGAAGTACTCACAGGCCTCCGCCACCACTCGATCGACCGACAGCGCACGATTTTCGAGATGAGTGGAAAGCATGTCGACTATCGCGGAGTGTTTTCCGGGAAATGAAGGTAGCCAGAAGTATTCCGATTGTTCACATTTCACTCCGCGTGCCACTGGGGACATTCTCACGGCGAACGAGACGCCGACACCGGCGAAGCTAACACAACGCAACCTCGTTTGCGGTTCCCAACAACGGGAAGGGACTAACTTGCGCAAACGCGCGAAATCGGACACAGGACAGACCTTTTCCACGACCCGGGAACGTCCTTCGGACTTCGTTGCCATCCCCCTCTCGGTTTTCGAGCTACCGTTTGCGGCACTGCAATCGGTGCGGTACGTTCCCGCCTGCCGGAGGCGCTGTTCTGGTGGATTTGGAGTCACGCAAATGAACCGTGGAGATCGCACGCCGCTTCGCTGGGTCGATGTCACGACACTGGGCGATCTGCTGGATCGCCGGGCATACGAGCATCCCGAACGCGCCGCCCTGGCCTTTCCCGATATCGAGGTGACCTACGCGCAACTGTCGTCCCGGGCCGACCTGCTCGCCCGCGGACTGCTCGCCGCCGGTGTGACGACCGGGGACGCGGTCGGGATCCTGCTGCCCAACTGCCCCGATTCCATTGCCGCGCTTTTCGCGGTGACCCGGATCGGCGCCCTTCCCGTTCCGATCAACAGCCGGTTCAAAGAACACGAACTCGCCCAGGTGGTGAACCACTCCAGAATGCGACTGCTGTTCGTCCATTCCGAGACACCGGTTCCCGATACGGTACGGCAGCAGGCCGAACAGCTGCGCGAGGTGGTCGAGCTGGGCTCCGGCGAGCCACGGGAGGGTATCCGCGGCGAGAGCGATTTCCTCCGCGCCGCAACGGAACTGGACCCCGGCGCGCTTCAGGAGCGAACCCGCTACATCCGCGTCCGCGATACCGCGGTCGTCATGTACACCTCGGGCACCTCCGCCAGCCCGAAGGGCGCCATGATCAGCCATGAGGCATTGATCCGCTTCGCGATCGGCGCCGCGCACACCCGGCTCGAACTCGACGAGAACGACCGCGTGTGGACACCGCTACCCCTGTTCCATATCGGTGCCGTCGCCTTTGCGATCGCCAGTATCTACGCGGGCTGCACCTACTGTCATGTCGGCTTCTTCACCCCCGACGCCGCGCTGGAACAGCTGGAGTCACAACGCGCCACCGTCGCACTGCCCGGTTTCGAGACGGTCTGGCTGCCGGTACTCAACCATCCCGATTTCGCCACCCGCGACCTGTCGGCATTACGCCTGGTGATGACCGTCGGCGTCCCCGAACGCGTCCGCGATATGGCGAACCGCCTGCCGCACGCGGTGCAGGTCTCCTGTTTCGGGATGACCGAGGCCTCGTCGTTCCTCTCATTGAGCGAGCAGACCGACACCCAGGAGCAGCGGACCACCACCGGGGGCAGGCCCCTACCCGGGATGGAGTGCCGCGTGGTCGATCCCGGGACCGGACTCGATCTGCCGCCCGGCGCGGAAGGCGAGCTCCTGTTCCGCGGGACCAATTGTTTCGACGGCTACCTGCACGATCCCGAACTGACCGCTCGGTGTTTCGACGAACAGGGCTGGTTCCACACCGGCGATGTGGCGGTGATGGACGCCGAGGGCCGGGTCACCTTCGTGAGCCGCCTCAAGGACATGCTGAAAGTGGGTGGGGAGAACGTCTCCGCGGTCGAGGTGGAGGATTTCCTGCTCCGCCACCCCGCGGTCCATATCGTGCAGGTGGTCGCAGCTCCCGACGCCTACTACATCGAGGTTCCGGCCGCCTTCATCGAACTCGCGCCGGGCGCGGCCGTGACCGAACAGGAGATCATCGACTACTGCCTCGGCAGTATCGCGACGTATCGGGCGCCCCGCTACGTCCGATTCATCGACGAATGGCCGATGTCGGGTACCAAGATCAAGAAATACGTACTGCGGGAACGTATCCGGGCCGAACTGGAAGAGCGCGGAATCGACCGTGCCCCGAAACTACGCGCACCGCAGGAGACCCGATGAGCGGCGAATTACGCACCATCGCCCGGCTGTACCGGAACTCGCTGCGCCTGCACACCTCCACTGTGCTGGGCGATCCGGTCGCCTCTGTGCTGAACCTGCCCCGCGGCGCCGAGGGCCATACCCACTACGAGCGGATCCGGTCCCGCGGCGAACTCGTCCGAGGGCGCAGCGGATTGTGCATGTCGGCCTCGCACGCCGTCTGCAACGAGGTGCTGCGCGACAACCGGTTCAAGGTCGCCCCCACCTCGGCGGTCCGGCTGAAACTGCGCCCGCTGCCGGGGCAGCGGACCGATTTCCTGGTGCACCCGCTCGACGACTCCCTGGCCTCGGCGAACCCACCGGAGCACACCGCACTGCGCAAACTCGTCGCCCCGCTCTTCGGCGCCGCGCAGATGCGGGCGCGCCGCGAATTCGTCGAAGAACTGGTCGAGCGGCAGTTGGACGCTCTCGACGGCGGCGAACCGGTCGATCTCATCGATGCCTTCGCACTGCGGATCCCGAGTCTGGTCATCGCCGAACTACTCGGTCTCCCGGCCGCCGATCACGATCATTTCGCACGCTGGGGAATCGAATTCGGCGCCACGGTGGACGGGGCGCGCGGAGCGCGCGAACGCCGCCGCACCCAGGTGCTGCTGGCCGAACTCACCGACTATTTCGCGGCGGCGGTCGCAGCGCGGCGCGCTGAGCCCGGCCCCGATCTGATCACCGCCCTCACCGCCGCGGTCGACGAGGGCGCCATGACCGAGGCCGGTCTGGTATCCACCTGCCAGGCACTGCTCATCGGTGGTTTCGTCACCACCGCCAATATCATCGGCAATGCGGTGATCGCGCTCTCGGAGAACTCCGATCAGCACGAGATGTTCGCCGCCGACCCCGGCCTGGCCGGTGCCGTGGTGGAGGAGACCCTGCGGTGGGAAGCTCCCGCCCAGTACAGCGTCCGGGTGGTGGGCGAACCACTCGAACTGGCCGGTCGGCAGCTGACCAGGGGTACCCCTGTGGTCGCCCTGCTGGCCGCCGCCAACCGCGATCCGGAGGTGTTCACCGAACCCGGCCGTTTCGATATCACCCGGCCGAACGCACGTGAGCATCTATCGTTCGCGGCCGGTGTCCACTACTGCCTGGGGGCGGGTCTGGCCCGGATGGAGGGGGAGATCGCGTTGCGCGGCCTCTACCGCCGTTTTCCCCGGGTGCGCGCGGTGGGCAGACCCGAGTACTGCCCGTCGCGGGTCATCCGTGGGCCCCGGCACTTGCTGGTTCGCACGGACGATTGAACCCCCACTCTGCACCCCGCCGGCGGGGACTTCCGCCGGCTCTTCCGTTTCGATCCCGGCCCGCCTCCCGCGACCGGCGCTCCACGAGGTGAACGATGTCCGACCCGTCCCTGTCCGAGACCCCCCGCCGCCGGAGGACCACCGCGCGGAGAGCGGTGTTGCTGTCGGCGACGCTGCTCGCGGTGGTCACCGCGGGCGGCGCACCCGCCGCCGCGGAATACGACAAACCCGGTTCGTGCCGGGAGGTTTCGATTCCGGTGGCGGTCACCGAAGGCGGGCCGGCCGACAACACTGTCGCCGCGACCTTGTGCACCCCGCGCACGTGGGCGGACGGCCCGCGGCAGGCCGACGTCCTGGTCGCGGGCGCGACCTACAACCGTGAGTACTGGGACTCCTCGTTCGACCCGGAAACCTATTCCTATGTCGACGACACGCTGGCCGCCGGGCGCGCGAGTTTCAATTTCGACCGCCTCGGCACCGGCGCCGGTACCCGCCCACCCAGCGGCGAGCTGACCGTGTCCAGCGACGCGTTCGTCCTGCACCAGCTGATCGGCTGGGTACACGACCAGGGGTACACCGAGGTCAATGCCATCGGCCATTCGCTCGGCTCGGCGACTCTCACCCACGAGGCGTCCCGCTGGCACGATCTGGAGCGGGTGATCCTCACCGGTGTGATCCATCTCCCCGGAGTCGGTCTGAATTCCAGCAGTTTCTTCACCAGCCTCTACCCGGCCCCGCTCGACCCGATCGCGCAGGGACATCGGCGTGATTCGGGCTACCTGACCACCCTGCCCGGCCGCCGGGGCGCGGCTTTCTACAATCCACGCACGGCCGACCCCGCGGTGATCGCGCACGATGAACGTACGAAGGATGTGACCACGGTCGGTGAGGTCGCCGAATCGATGACCACGCTGCTGAGCCCCGCGCCGGTGAACGTGAGCCGTGCCATCACCGCCCGGGTTCTGGTGGTGATGGGCGCCGAGGACGATATCTTCTGCAACTTCACGGTCAGCTGCCGCGACGCCGGAGCGATCGCCGCCAACGAGGCGCCCTACTACAGCGGCGCCGCCGATTTCGACGCGCTGATCGCACCCGGGGTCGCCCACAACCTCACCCTGCACCCCAGCGCACCACAGACCTTCGCGGCGATGAACCACTGGATCACCACCGGCGAGGTCTGACCCACCGGCCGCGGTGTCAGGCCGGGTGGCCGGGCCGCATCGCGGCGACATGATGGAAACGCAGCACGGCCGGGGCATCCGCGGGTGCCTCGCCGTCCTCGGGCGCAAGCACGAAGCCGACATGATCACCGAAGTCGTATCGGGTGAGAATCCGGCCGCAGAACCAGGCCACGGCATCGAGGAGCACCGGCACCCCGTGCGGACCGGGCCGCCAGCGGCACCGATCGAACTTGTCCGTCCGGTCGCCGGTTTCGGCCCCGAACAGCGCCGCGAGGCCGGTATCGTCCGCGCCCACCAGGTGCACGGCCGCGAACTCCGCGTGCGGTGCGACCCGATAGGTGTGGTTCGCCTTCGACAGACACACCAGGAAGCGGGCGGGATCGATCCCGACCTGGGAGGCGAACCCGACCAGGCAGCCGGACCGCTCCCCACCCGCGGAGACGGTGACCAGGTAGACCGGTGCGTCGGCGGCGGCTACCAGGTCGTCGAAGGCGTGGGAGTCGGATTCCGAGTTCGCCGGCATGCGCCGTGTATATCAGGCCGTCCCGCCCGGGCGGCCGCGACGCCCGGCCGTATCCGTCTAGTAGAAGACCGGGCCCGGCACGCCGCCGCCCACCGCGACCGCGTCGCCGGTGATGGCGATACTGCGTGGTGACGCCAGGAAGGTCACTACATCGGCGACCTCACGGGCATCGATGATCCGCCCCACGGAATTGCGGGCCAGCTCGCTCTCCAGTTCGGCGACCGGTGTGCCGGACTCCGCGGACCGGTCCGCCAGCCGCTGAGTGAGCCGTTCGGTCCTGGTCAGTCCGGGATGCACGACCGTCACGTTGACGCCCTGGGGGCCGAGTTCGTCGGCGAGGTTCTTGGTCAGGGCGGAAACGCTGATATTGCGTATGGTCTGCGCGATGGAGTTGGCCTGCCGCGCTCCGAGTCCGCTGATGTTGATGATCCGGCCCCACCGCTGCGCGACGAAATGCGGCGCGACCGCTCGCGCGGTGCGCAGATAGCCGAGAACCTTGATCTCGACCTCACGGCGCACGATCTCGTCGGTAGTGGCGGCGAGATCCGCCGGTGCCCCCGCGCTCCACGGCGTCGCCGCGGCATTGACCAGGATATCCACCCCGCCGAGCTCGGCGACCGTGCGCGCGACGAGTTCCCGGACCTGCTCGTCGTCGCCGGTATCGGTGGGTACGGCGAGTACGCGCCGACCGGTCTCGTCGGCCAGGGCGCGGGCAGCGGCCGCGAGCGGCTCGGCCGAGCGGGCCGCGAGCACCACATCCGCACCCTCACTCGCCAGCCCGCGCGCGACGGCCAGTCCGATCCCTTTGCTGCCGCCGGTGACGATCGCCCGTTTTCCGTTCAGTTCCAGATCCACCCCGAGCACGTTAACCGCCGGCGCCGCGCCGGTCGCGGATCCCGCTCGGGCTGAGTCGAACCCCGGTCGACCCGGTGGCGCGCCGCGCGTCGTTGTGGTGTTCGCCGACCGTGGTTCCTGCTCGAGATCCTCGATACCGGCTCGGCCGTGCTCCTGTACCCGGTGAAGCGGGTCCGGCCGCCGCGGATCAGGCGGCCGTGGTGATCGAACCGGCGTCCTCGGGTTCGGCCAGCGCTTGTTCGCGCAGTGTTCGCAGCGTTTTGGCGAGGATCCGCGATACCTGCATCTGCGAGATATCGAGTCGTTCGGCGATCTGGACCTGGGTCATATTCGCGAAATACCGCCACACCAGGATCTGCCGTTCCCGCTGCGGCAGTTGCGCGATCAACGGGCGCAGCGTCATGGCGTCCTCGAGCAACCGGTAGCAGGGATCCTCTCCGCCGAGCCGGGCCAGCACCGCCGGCGGCGACGTGTCGTCGTCCTGGTCGTCGCCGGTGGCGTCCAGCGAATTACTGGTATGCGCGTTGCCGGCGATGAGCGCGCGGGTGACATCGGTGAGATCGGCATCGAGTTCGGCCGCGATCTCCCGGGCGGTGGGCATTCGGCCGAGCCGCTGGTAGAGGGTTTCGGTGGCCGGGCCGATCCGCAGATGCAGTTCCTTCGTCCCACGCGGCACCCGCACCGCCCAGGTGTGATCGCGGAAGTGGCGGCGCACCTCGCCCATGATGGTCGGGATGGCGAAAGACAGGAACGAACTGCCCCGCGCCTCGTCGAAGCGGTCCACCGCCTGCACCAGGCCGAGGCGGGAGATCTGGAGCAGGTCGTCGAACGCTTCGCCGCGACCGGCGAAACGCCGCGCGATATGTTCGGCCAGCGGTAGGCAGCGGCGCACGATCTGCTCGCGCACGGCCCGGCGGCGCGGATCCTCGGGCGCCAGCGCCGCGAGTTCGGCGAACAGCGGTTCGATATTGTCGTAGCTGTCACCGTCTCCCGGCATATGGCCGGTGCTCGCCGCACGGTCTTCCGGGCGATGGTCGGTAATGGCTTCGGTCGTTTCGTTCACCAGAGGCTCCTCGGGTTTTCCCAATCGTCTCGTTGGACGAGGGATACCCGCATCGCACGGTGATCGAAACGTAATCTGAAAAACCCGCGAGTGCGAATCCCGCGGCGGGTGCCGCGAGATGGTCGGCCCGGCGGATGAGCCCGTCGTGTTTCGGACGCGCGAAAACGGTCATGCGGCCCGTGACGGGCGCCGCAACCGGCGGACAGTCGCGCGGCGCGCCCGCCCCACGAAAGGGAACGGAGGATCGATGACCATTCAGGACACCATCGCCCAACTTCACCAGGACATCACCACCGCCGAAGATTCGGGCAACGAGGCGGCGGCGGCGAAACTTCGCCGGGAACTCGAGACGGCGCTGCGCGCGGCCGAGGATCCGGACACCGGACAGCAAGGCGCGCAATAGCGCTCAGGACCGTAGACGGGGGCGCCCTGCGCGGGCGCCCCCGTCGGGTGGTCACCGCGACGGTGGCGCGACCGTCGTCGTGCAGAACGTCTGGCATTGGTCCGGTGTCGGCGTGACCTGCGCCGGATCACTGCCGAAATCCGCTGTGCTCACCAGGATCATCACCAGGAGCGCGACACCGACCACCAGGCCGAAGATGATCAGCGTCGGCCACAACCAGGTTCGCATCGGCTGTTCCTCGGTCAGGGGGATCACGGGTACCACCGTGCCCGCGGGGTTGAGCGTACCTTCGTGATCCACCGGACTTGCCGGATTGACCGGACTACTCGGATCGAGCGGGTCCGCCGGATTGAACGGGCTCACCGAAACAGGCACGGCATCCTCGTCTTCGGCCTTCACAAACCACCTCCAGTGGGTCTCGTCGGCGGAATACCCCGAAATCGGCTCCGCTCACGGACCGAACCATTCGGAGAGCCGGCCCACCCACTGTCGCGGCCCGGGCTACGACGAGATGTAGATGCTCCAGTCCGGGAAACCCCACCGCCCGTTGCGCTCGCCGTGTTCGATACCGCCGCCGTAGGTCCCACGACAGCCGATACCGTTCCAGAGTTTGACCTTCCGGTCGGTGAGATTGCGGACCGATGCGCGGCCGGTGACACCCACAGCACTCAGATCGATACAGCCGCTGGGGTTGTCGATGACTTTCTCCACCCGGCTGCCGTCGACCGTCCACCGCAGCGCGACCTGCCCGGTCGCGGCGTGCGCGGTATTGCCCGCGGCCGAGGTCACCACCACCGCGAACACCACAGAACCCAGAGCCATCACAGAACGACGCATGCAACACCTTCCTGACAGGGAGGACACCACACTCGTAAACCGATCGGGCGCCGACCATTACAGTCGAACCGCCGAGCCGTCTCCCGGCGACGCGCCGGTGGCATCATCGGAAAATGCGCGCCCACTGCGTCTTCGGACCGAGCATACGTGCGGCCGTCGTGGCGGATCTCCGCCCCCACGTATCCCCTGACCAGCCGATACAGTCGAATCGAGCGGCCGGATCGCCGGTGCCGCCGCGGCCGTCCGGTTCTCCGTCGGGCAATGGCCCTTACCAGCCGTGAGCCGCCGGAGTGCCGGCCGGCTCGCGAACCATGCGGGTGCGGCGGTTCCTCAGAAACTCCTCATCATGGCCATACCGATGCCCCACCATCACACGGCATCGTTCTCGGTGACCAGCGAATTCCCCGGCGAAAGGTTCGGCAGATGCACGATCTACTCTTCGCGGTCCCCACCATGATCGCCTTCGCGCTCCTGATGCTCGCGGAATGGATCGCGAGCCGGACCGATCCGGATACCCGGCCGGGTATGCACGGCTACGACGGCGGTGAGGTCGCGACCAATATCGCGACATTCCTGCTCGGCCGTGTCACCAAGCCGATCCTGACCGCGATCAGCGTCGTCGGCCCGCTGGCGCTGGCCGCCGCCCTCGCCCCGTTCCAGCTGGACACCGGTTCGTGGTGGGTGTGGCCGCTGGCCTTCATGGTGGTGGATTTCTGCTACTACTGGGCCCACCGCGCGGATCACCGGGTGCGGCTGATGTGGACCTCACATTCGGTGCACCACTCGTCGCAGTACTTCAATCTCACCACCGCGATACGGTTGCCCTGGCTGAATCCGTCGATGCTGGTACGTGGGATGTTCTTCGCTCCGGCGGTACTGCTGGGGATTCCGGTGTGGATGGTGCTGCTGATGCAATCGTTGAATCTGGTGTTCCAGTTCCCGATTCACACCGAACGGGTGCGCACGCTGTGGGGCCCGATCGAGTACCTCTTCAACACTCCGTCGCATCACCGCGTACACCACGGCTCCAACAATCCGTATCTGGACAAGAACTACGGCGGTGTCTTCATCGTCTGGGACCGCCTGTTCGGCAGTTACGCCGAGGAGATCGAGCCGGTGCGGTACGGACTGGTGCACAATATCGACACCCGGAACCCGATAAAGGTGAACTACGGCGAATTCGCCTCGATGCTCCGCGAGATCAAGAACGCGAAGACCTGGGCGGGGCGGTTCGGTTATCTGCTCGCCCCGCCCGGATACCGTGAACAGGCCCCCGCCGCTACACCGACGCCTGCCCGCCCGGTCGGAGAGCAGCGCATCGGCACCGTGCCACTGCTCACCACATCGCCGGCGGCCCTCGAGATCGCGCTGCCGCACTTCGACCCCGTCCCCGCGGCCGGAGTGGCGGACGACAGCACCGTTCGCGACCCGGAGCCGATGCTGCGATAACGCGGCGGCATGGGTGACCGGGCGAACCGATTCGGTTACCCGCCCGAACCGGCTCGACGCCGAGATGAGCAACCAACGGTTGCGCATCTCGGCGTCGAGCGCTACTGTGAAGCGCAACCGAAAGTTGCACATTGGAGGAAGCAGATGGAGTACGGCAGTATCGAACGCGAAATTCACGTAGAGGCTGCTCCCGAGGTGGTCTTCGACGTGGTCAGCCGCCCGGAACACATCGCACAGTGGTGGACCGACGATGCCGGTTTCGAACGGGCCCCCGGCGCGACCGGCGAACTCGTCTGGGGTAACCGCGAACAGGTCTCGCCGATATCGGTCGTGGACGTCGACCCACCGCGCCTGTTCTCGTTCCGCTGGTGCTACCCCGGCGACACCGTCGACGATTCCACCGGTTCGCTGCTGGTCACCTTCGAACTCATACCCGCGGGAACCGGGACCAGGATCCGGCTCACCGAGACCGGTTTCCGGGAAATGGGCTGGGCAGTCGCGAAGGCGCAGGAGGAGCACCGCGAGCATATCGGCGGCTGGGATCTGTACCTGCCGCGCCTCGGCGAGTACGTCGCCCGGTTGGTCTCCACCCCGTGACCACCGCAGTCGACGACGAACTGTGGTCCGCGATCGGCGATCCGACCCGCCGCCGCATGCTCGACCTGCTGCTCGCCGCGGGCGACGGGACCGCCACCGGCCTCAGCGAACGACTACCGGTGACCAGGCAGGCCGTCGCGAAACATCTCGGCGTGCTCGACCGTGCCGGACTGGTCCACGCCACTCCCACCGGCCGGGAACGCAGATACCGCGTGGACGAGGCACAACTCACCCGAGCGGTCGCCCAACTGTCGTCGGTGGGGGCGGCCTGGGATGCCCGGCTACGCCGGATCAAGAGCATCGCCGAGGCCATCCAGCGGACCGGGGAACAGGACGGGAATCCGCTACCACTGCAGCACCGAGTGGGCGCGGGGTCTTCTCTCGAGCCGGAAATCTCTGACGGAAACGGGTAAGGGTGCCCGGACCCACACGATGTGAAGAGCGAGGATCGGAATCGATTCCCCGGCACCACCGGGTTCACCGCGACCGGCGCCGCGCCCGCTCCAGTTCGACTGTTGCCGCCCGGACGGCGTCCCGGGCGGCACGGTCGGCGTTACGGGCGAACCGGTGCTGCGCCTCCACAGTGGTGAGCTCGGCGCGTAGCTCCGCCAGCCGGGCTTCGGTGGCCCCGAGGTGGTCGGCGGCCTGCCGCGCCTCCTGTTCGACGGCGGCGAGGGTCTCCTGCGCGGCTGTCTCCGCCGCGCGTGCCCGCTCCTGCTCACGTACTCGTCGGGCCTCGGCCCGCGGTTCGCGATCTCGGTCCGCCGCGGATTCGGCAGTGCGTTTCGTTTTCCGCGGCGAACCGGTGCCGGCCGGCTTCGGCTCTTCCCGGACCACGCTGAGGTCCGGCTCCACCGGACCGAAACCCGCGTAACTCACCGCCGCCGCCAGAGTGCCGGCCCGGACCCGTTCGGCGGTCTCCGTATCGGCCAGAGCCGCGGTCAGCGTTTCGCTCACCTGCCGCAGTACCGCTTCCGAGACGGGCCGGCCGTGGCCGGCGACCACCTCGCCCGCCCGCACGGCGAGTGCGTCCACCGCCTGCCGGCGCTGACGCGTCAGCTCGCGCAGCCGTTCCCCGGACAGCTGCCGCTGCGCCGTCCGCAGATCGGCGCCGAGCCGAAGCAGTGCCTCGACATCGCCGGGCGCCGCGCGCACCAGCATATTCACCGCCCACGCCGCGACCGTGGGTTTGCGCAGGGCGGTGATCGCCGCCGCCAGCTCGCGATCGCCGGATTCCCCGGCCGCCCGGGCGCGCGCGTCGCGCACCGCGACGAAATCCCCGGGCGCCACCCCGTACAGATCGGCGGCCACCTCGCCCAGGCTCATACCGACCGAGCCTAGCCTCGTGAATCCACCGAGCACGTGGATCGTCTCCCCCACCCCCGCGGCAGCGAAATCACTCATCGACGACACCCGGCGGCTGGTCGCCGCGACCGGCCGCGACCCGCACGATCTGAAGTTCTTCCAGGGGTTGTCGTTCGTTATCGGCAGTACCGAAGCCGAAGCCCGGCGCAAGGCCGCCGAACTCGACGAAGTGATCGACCCGACCACGATCATCGCGCACGCGGCCGGCGGGCTCGGCCACGATCTGGGCTTCTACGAGCTGGACACCCCGATCGGCGATATCGAGACCGAGGGCACCCGCAGCACCCTGGCCTGGTCGCACGAAGCGGTTCCGGACCGGGAGCCGACCGTGCGCGATCTCGCCCGGCTGCGCAGCCGCTACGGCCGGGTCGTCGGCACCCCCGAGCAGATCGCCGACCAGCTCGAGGTGTGGCGCGCCGCCGGTATCGACGGAGTCGGTGTCACCAACGCGACCATCCCGGGCAGCTACGACGAGTTCATCGACCATGTCCTGCCGGTCCTGCGTACCCGCGGCCCGGCGAAGACCGAGTATGCCGTGGGCACCTCCCACCGCAAAGCGACCGGACGCGACCGGTTGCCCGAATCGCATCCTGCGGCGGCATACCGCGGAGCGTTCGGCCGACGCTGATCCGCGGCCCGGCGGCGGTCTCGATCACGCGTCGTTTCCACAGGTCGCGGCGGAGACGGCGGAGACTCCGGCGCGGCTGATGAAAACTGTGGGGATGGGTGCCCCCACCACCGAGCTACTTGCCGCGCAACGGCACCGCAGGCTGTTGCGCAGTGGTGTGTGGTCGGCGTATCTGCTCGCGCTCGTCGTCGTCACCGTGCTCTTCGGCCCGCCGACCCAGCGGATCTATCAGGCGCTGTGGATCGTCGTGGGTATCGCGGCTTTCACTCCGGACCGTCCGTGGCGCGACCAGATACGTATTCTCGTCGACTGGGTGCCGCTGATCGCGGCGCTGGTGGTCTACGACCACAGCCGGGGTATCGCCAACACACTCGGGATGCCGGTTCGGGTCCAGGAGCCGGCCGTGGTGGAACGCGGCCTGTTCGGCGGAACCGTCCCGACGGTCTGGCTACAGGAGCATCTGGCCGGCGACGGCGGATATCAATGGTGGACCGTGCTCACCGGACTCGTGTACACCAGCCATTTCCTGGTGCCGTGGCTGATCGCCGCGATCTTCTATGTCCAGTCGCGGGAACGCTGGTCGAAATATATGCGCCGGATCCTGCTGCTGTCCTACCTGGGCCTGCTGACCTACGTACTGATTCCCGCCGCGCCGCCCTGGTATGCCGCCCGCGCCGGCGTGATCCACACCGAGATCCAGCGGAGCACCGGGTTCGGGCTCCGGATGTACTCGGTCGATATCGGCGCGGACTGGCTGGCCGCGCACAGCAATCCCGTCGCCGCGATACCGTCGCTGCACGCGGCTTTCGCGCTACTGGTCTCGGTCGCGTTGTGGCCACTGGCCCGGCACTGGTGGTGGCGGGTCCCGCTGGCCGTCTTCCCGGTCGCGATGGGGTTCACCCTGGTCTACGGGGGCGAGCACTATGTGATCGATGTGCTGCTGGGCTGGGTGTACGTCGGGCTGGCGATCGTGCTGGCACGGATGTGGGAGCGCCGGCGCGCACCCACTGCACTACAACCGGCTCCGGCGCCCCGCGATAGCGGCTGACCGTTCGAGCAGCTACCGGCCGGCCCATGGACCGAGCAGAAGGGTGCAGGCACGGCGTATATCGGTCACCGCCTGCTCCGTACTCAGCTGACCGGCCGTCGCCCACGTCAGGATGCCGTAGCCGCACTGCTCGACCAGCCGGGCCAGCTGTTGATCCGCGGCGTCCGGGTCGGTGATACCGGCGGCGGCGATGATCCGATCACGCATCGTGGTGTCGACCGCCACTGTTCCGGCAGACCGGACGGCATTGGCCGAGACCAGCATGGCCCGGCCCAGCAGGGGTCGCCGGAGCAGGCCGGTCACCGCGGATTCGAGCAGGTCGGCGACCGCGCCCACCGGATCGTCCGGTGCCCGAGCCGGAAGCGGCAGGTCGGCGACGGCCGACTCCAGTACGCCGGAGTAGAGGTGGTGTTTGGACGGGTAGTAGCGGTACAGCGTCCCCAGCGCGACCCCGGCCGCCGCGGCGATATCGGACATCTGGACTCGTTCGAGCCCCTCTTCGGCACCGAGCCGGGCGGCCGCCCGCAGGATCGCGCGGCGGCGGGCGTGCTGGGTGGTGGTGGTCGCCCGGCCCGGCTCCCGGGGTTCGGCAATCCGTGGCACTGTGTACCTCCGATCGGAAAAGTAGAATTCACTCTAGTATTTCCGTGCCGCCGGTTGTAGAACTGGGTGTGGCCGGACCGCGGACCCGAACGGAGACACAGTTATGACCCACCTCGACCCCGTGCGCTACGGCCCCTGGGC
Organism: Nocardia jinanensis; assembly: GCF_014645735.1. Taxonomy (GTDB): domain Bacteria; phylum Actinomycetota; class Actinomycetes; order Mycobacteriales; family Mycobacteriaceae; genus Nocardia; species Nocardia jinanensis. The sequence goes on from NZ_BMMH01000001.1 coordinate 308,324, forward strand.
GGTGATCACCGGCGGCTCCGAAGGTGTGGGCCGATCGTTCGCCCTGCAACTCGCGGAATCCGGAATCCACCTGCTGCTGGTGGCCCGGCGGCCCGGTCCCCTGGCGGAAACCGCCGAGCAGTGCCGGGCCCTGGGCGCCGAGGTCCGCACCCTGACCGCCGACCTGACCCATCCGGACGCGGCGGCCGCGGTACTCGACGCGGTTTCCGATGTCGAGGTCGGACTACTGGTCCACAACGCCGGTGCCAACACCCACAGTGCCGATTTCCTCGACGGCGACCCAGCCGCCTTCCAGCACGTCGTCGATCTCAACATCACCACACCGCTCGCCCTGGTCCACGGGTTCGGCAACCCGATGCGCGACCGGCGGCGCGGCGGGATACTGCTGGTGGGCTCGCTGGCCGGATATCTGGGTACGCGGCGGCATACGGTCTACGGCGGTGTGAAGGCATTCGGGCGGATCTTCGCCGAGAGCCTCTGGCTCGAACTGCGCGAGCACGGCGTGGACGTGCTCGAACTCGTACTCGGAGTGACACGTACACCGGCGATGGAAAAGGTCGGTCTCGACTTCGACATCCCCGGTCTGCCCGTTTCCGAACCCGCCGAGGTGGCGTCCGAAGGTCTGGCCGCGCTGGGCGGGGGCCCGGTCCACGTCGTCGGCGCCCATGAACAGCTCGCCATCCGGCGCAGCGATCCCGATCGCGTGGCGGCGGTACTGGGGGCCGACCGGATGATGCGCCGCCTCATCGGCGCCACCGAGGACCCGCACCGGTGAGAATCGGCCTGTCCACCCCGATCGTGGTCCGGGTGCCCGAAATCGCCTCACCCTGGGAGGTCGGCGGCGGTCCCGCCGAACTCACCCGAATCGCGGAAACCGCCGATGATCTCGGCTTCGACCATCTGACCTGCTCCGAGCACATCGCGGTACCCGCGGCAGAGGCCGCCGCCCGCGGTTCGACCTACTGGGACCCCCTGGCGACACTGTCCTATCTGGCGGCACGCACCACCCGGATCCGTTTGGCGACCTCGGTCGTCGTCCTGGGATACCACCACCCGCTGGCACTCGCGAAGAGTTACGGCACGCTGGATCGGCTGAGCGGCGGCCGGGTTGTGCTGGGGGTGGGCGTCGGATCGCTGGAGGCCGAATTCGCGCTGCTGGACGCGCAGTGGGCCGAGCGGGGCACCGCCGCCGACCGCGCGCTCGCCGTGTTGCGCGTTGCGTGGGGCCGGCGGGAGGTCGGCGATTTCGTCCTCGATCCGCCCGCGACCTCGACCACCGCACCCCTGTGGGTCGGCGGCCGCACCCGCCGTTCTCTGCGCCGGGCCGTGACCCTGGGCTCCGGCTGGGTCCCGTTCGGTCTGCCCGCGGACGCACTGGCCGCGTATCTGGCCGCGGTCTCCCGGCCATCCGGTTTCGAAGTGGTCCTGAGTCCCGGTCGCGCGCTGGACCCGCTGGCCGACCCCGGCGGCACGCGGCGGCGGCTCACCGGCTTGCGCGATATCGGTGCCACCGTCGCCTGCTGCGCTGTCCGGGCCACCGATATCGATCACTACTGCGACCAGCTCGCGGCCCTGATCGCAGTGGCCGCTCCGCTCTGATATCCGCACCGGAAAGGACAGCTATGGACGAGGATCGACTGGCACGCCTCGAGGAACGAGTGCGCCGGCTCGAAGACGAAGTGGAGATCACCCGCCTCCTCGCCTCCTACGGCCCTTTCGTCGACGCCGGGGCCGCGCCGCAGGTGGCGAACCTGTGGACCGAGAACGGGGAATACGATGTCGAGGACTGGCATATGCGTAGTCGCGCGGATATCCACGCGATGGTGGAGTCGACGGCGCACCGGTCCCTGATCGATACGGGCTGTGCGCATTTCCTCGGCCCGGCCCGGGTCGTGATCGACGGTGACGAGGCGACGGCGGTCTGCGAATCGCTGCTGGTGCGCCGATACGAAGACGGATACCGGGTGTGGCGGGCGGGGGCGAACAGTTTCCGGCTCACCCGCACTTCGCAGGGCTGGCGGATCAGCCACCGCGTCACCCGGACCTTCGACGGCGGCCCCGCGGCACGGGACCTGTTGCTCACGAACGCGGACAGCTGACCGTCCCGAGACCCGGCCACCGCGACCGGGCCCCGGTGGCCTGTTCAGGCGACGACGCTCGCGCGCCGGGCGGCCGGGGTCAGCGACGCCGGCCCCAGACCCAGATGGTCGCGCAGGGTGCTACCGGTGTATTCGGTGCGGAACAGCCCACGGCGCTGGAGTTCGGGCACCACGAAATCGACGAAATCGTGGAAAGTACCCGGTGCCTGGGCCGCGGAGAGGATATAGCCGTCCGCCTCGCCGCCGGTGAATCCGGCTTCGATCTGATCGGCGACCTGTTCGGCGGTGCCGACGAACTGCGGCAGCAGCACACCCTGGGCGTACAGCTTGCCGATATCGCGCAGGGTCAGGTTCTCGCTCGCGCTGAGCCGGCGGGCCACGTCGAACAGCCCCTGCGTACCCGGAACGACGAGATCCTCGAGCGGAGCGTCCAGGTCGTAGCGGGAGAAATCGTGATCGGTGTGCACCGAGAGCGTGATGAGCCCGGAGATCGGATCGGCGAGTTCGTTGTGGAACGCCTGCTTCTCCCGGGCGATCGATTCGGTCTCACCGACGAACGGCACGAACGACGGGAAGATCTTGATGTCGTCGGGGTTGCGACCGAAGTTCACCGCCCGCGATTTCACATCGTCGTAGTAGGCACGGCGGCCTTCGGGCGTCGGATCGATCTCGAAGATCGCCTCCGCCCAGCGGGCCGCGAAATCCTTGCCCACCGGCGACGAACCGGCCTGGATGATCACCGGACGGCTCTGCGGGGAATGCGGAACGGTCAACGGCCCGCGGGTTTTGAACCAGGTGCCCTCGTGATCGACGGTCCGCACTTTGTCCGGGTCGGCGAAGACACCGGAGACCTTGTCCCGCACCAGGGCATCGGTATCCCAGCTGCCCCACAGTTTGTAGGCGACCTCGAGGAATTCCTGGGCGCGCTCGTAGCGCTCGTCGTGCCCCAGATGGTCCTGCGCCCCGAAGTTCTGCGCCTCGGCCTGATTGAGCGAGGTCACCACATTCCAGCCCGCCCGGCCGCCGGACAGATGGTCGAGCGTGGCGAAGATCCGGGCGACCTCGTAGGGATGGAAATACGTGGTGGACTTGGTGATCGCCAGGCCGATCCGGTCGGTCACGTTCGCCAGCCCGGCCGCGACCAGTGACGGATCCAGGGTTGCCGACGCCTGGGTGCCGCTCTGCAGTGGCACCCGGATATCGTTGCCGTACCGGACCGGGGTCGCCAGCAGATCGGCGAAGAACAGGAAATCGAACTTGCCCCGCTCCAGGGTCCGGGCCACCCGCTGGTAGTAGCCGGGCCCCAGGTAGTCGGTCTCCGACGCGGGATGGCGCCACGCCGCATGTGAATGAGTGACATGCGAGGCGATCAGGAAGCCTGCCAGATGGAGTTCACGAGACACGGTCGGCTCCTCGGTCGTCCCGGCCGGAGGCGGCCGGGTGTGGGTGTGTCGCCGTACCGATCGCCGACAACGCATGCTGCGGGGTTGCTGTCACAGCGACGAGTCTCGGCGGCCGGCCCGGCGCCGTCACCGATTGCGCTCGAGCTGATGCTGGGAGAACCGGTCCCCGAGATCGGCGCCGTCGGCACACACGAGCCGGGCCAGTATCTCCGTGCGCGGGCGTTCCCTCAGCTCCGCGGGCGCCCCGATCTCCGTGATCCTCGCGCCGTCGAGTACCGCGATGCGGTCACAGCGGTCCAACCGGCCACGCAGATCGTGGCTGATCGACACCAGTGTCGCGCCGTTGTGCTCGCGATAGTCGTCCAGCCGATCGAGGATCCGCCGGGCGGTGGGTTCGTCCAGCGCGGTGGTCACCTCATCGCACAGCAGTACCCGCGGACGGGCCAGTAGAGCCCGGGCCAGTGCGGCACGCTGCAGTTGCCCGCCGGAGAGACCGGCGGGCGGCCGCGCCGCCTGGGCCTCGTCGATCCCCAGTCCGGCCAGCAGATCCGTCGCGGCGGCGCGTGCTTCGGTGTGGGTCATCCCGCACAACCCGGTGCCGGTGGCGGCGACTTGGTCCAGCACGCTGCGGCGGGGGTCGAACGACGCCGCCGACTCCTGCCATACGTATTGGATATCGGCGAGCCGGCGACGCGACCTGCGCCGCAACTCCGGTAGCCGCTCCCCCCACGCCACGATCTCACCGGCGTCCGGGCGAGTGAGCCCGGCGATACACCGGGCCAAGGTCGTCTTACCGGCGCCCGACAACCCGACGAGCCCGATATGTTCCCCCGGATACAGGTCGAGGTCGACGCGGTCGAGGACCGGACGGCCGCGGTGACGCACCGTGAGATCGCGGATCTCCACGGCCGGTCCGGTAACCGCCGGTGTCGCGACCGGTCGTGGATGCGCCGGAGCGGATTCGATCGAACCGGCCGGGTCGAGCCGCCCGTCGCGGACGAAAAGGATCCGGTCCGCGACTCGCTCGACCGCGAACGAGTCGTGGGTGATCAGGACCACGGCCGTTCCCGCGGCGCGCAGTCCGCGCAACCCGTCGAGCAGCGTCGCGCGGGCGAGGGAGTCCAGACCGACCGTAGGTTCGTCGACCACCAGGACATCGGGCGCACCGGTCAGGACCTGCGCCAACGCCAGCCGAGCCCGTTCGCCGCCGGAGAATTCGAACGGGTACCTGCGCAGCGCCCGGGTCAGGTCGCGGTCGTCGAGTTCGAAGGCCGCGGCGGCGAGTACCCGGGCGATCCGCGCCCGCCGCTCACCCGCGCGCAGCCGCCCGCCGGCCGCGCGCCGAGTGTGCAGGGCCACCAGTTCACCCAGTGCCGCACCGATCCGCCGCGCCGGGTTGAGGGTCGACGCCGCGTGCTGCGGCAGGTATCCGACCCGGACCCCCGGCGCGCGATGGATCGCACCGGACAGTTCGATTCCGGGCCCGGCCGTACCCGCCAAGGCGGTGGCGATGGTCGTTTTACCGGCGCCCGAGGGCCCGAACAGGGCGAGGATCTCGCCGGGCGCGATACCGAATCCGATATCGCGCAGGATCACCGCGCCGTTCGCGCGGGCACCGAGCTCGCGCACCGAGATCGGCCTAGGGTCGGGCATATCCACCCGCCCGGCGCAGATCTCCGGCCGCGACCGCCCGGGGATCGGAGAGCAGGTCGTCGACCAAGAGGTTCGTACCGACCACCAGCAGCACGATCAGCGCGCCGGGCAGCACCACCGCCCACGGCGCGATCAGCAGGGCGTCCTTGTTCGCCGCGACCGATACCGCCCAATCGGTGGAGGTGGTGTCGAAGCCGAGTCCGAGGAAATTGGCGGAGGCGAGGAAATAGATCGCGGCGGTGAAGCGGACACCGAGGTCCGCGGCGATCGGCCGCGCCATCTCCCGCACCGCGTAGCGCCCGTAGCGGAAAGTCCGGCTCTGTCCCTGCATGCGCAGGGCGTCCATTACCGGCCCGTGCACCACACCGCAGGCCGCCATCCGGACGAACCGCGCGATCGGGGCCAGCAATGCCAGCCCGATCGCGCAGGCGATCGCCACTGCCGACCCCTGCGTGCGTAGCGCCGCGACCATGATGATCAGTAGCGACGGCACGCACAGCAGCACATCGATCGGGCGCATCAGCAGTTCGTCGAGCCAGACTCGCGGCGCGGCGGCCGCGGCCACCCCGATCAGGAATCCGGCGGAATAGGCGCCCAGGACGGTCAGCAGACCGGTCAGCAGAAAAGCCTGCCCGCCGGTGAGCGCCGCCGCCAGTACATCGCGTCCGAGCCGGTCGGTACCCAGTGGCGACCACTCCGACGGACCGAACGGAGCCGCACGCCCGGCCGGGGCGGACCGCGCGAGCAGTGGTCCGGCCAGCGCGAATACCAGGGGTATCGCCACGAGTACCGCGTACAGCCCGCGTCGTGGGCTCATCTCCACTGCTCCGCCGCGGCATGCGGATTCATCCGGTAACCCGCGATATCTATCACTGTGTTGACGACGACGGCGATCGTTCCGGTCACTGCGACGATCGCCAGGATCACCGGATCGTCCCGATTGGCGAGGGCGCCGATCAGCTCCGAGGCGATACCGGGTACCGCGAAAACCGCCTCCACGATCAGCACCCCCGACAGCAGCCCGTCACCGGTGCGGCCCAGCTCCTGCATCGCCGGCGCCAGGGCGTTGGGCGCGATATGCCGGACCAGCAGCGATACCCGGCCGACCCCGGCGCGGCGGGCCTGTGCGATATACGGCCGGTCCAGCACATCGACGACCCCGGCCCGCACGAGACGCACCAGCGGGGCCGCCACCCGCGCCACGGTGACGAGCACCGGGAGCACCAGATATTCGGGCCGGTCCAGCAGCGTGTCCGGATCGACGCCCAAAAACGTCGCGGGCAGCAGATCGAGGCGGATCGACAGGAACGTCACCAGCAGGACGGCGAGTACGAAGTCGGGAATCGAATCGAATCCGATGCTGATCGAGGTGATCCACCGGTCCCGCGCCGAACCCGGCCGTGTTCCCGCCGCGAAGCCCGCGGTCACCGCGATCGGTACCAGCAGGATCAATGCCACCCCGGCGAGCAGTCCGGTGATCAGGAACGGGCCCGCGATCACGGCGCCGACCTGCTCGCCGCTCGCGTAGGAGGTGCCCAGATCTCCGCGCACCGCTCGACCGATCCAGTCGAGAAATCGGGTCACCGGCGAGATATCGAGCCCGAGCAGTTGGCGGGCAGTCTGCTGCTGCGCCTCGCTCAGGATGGTGTTGTTCTGGATATCGGCGGCGTCACCGGGCAGCAGCAGCGACAACACGAACACCAGAACGAGCAGTATCACCAGCTGACCGGCGCCCAGTCCGGCCCGGCGCGCCACCAACCGCAGGAAGACGCGCGAATCCCCGGCCACCGGGCCGCTACCGGATCCCGACCACGACGCGGTCGTCGCCGTACTGCCAGACCGTCCCGGCCTCGGCGAAACCGGCGTCGCGCAGGAAGTCCGTGTAGTCGCCGGCGGTGGGCCGGTCGGTGACCGTGTGCTCGAACCCACCGGCGCGGCGGCGCACCAGGTCGGCGAGTTCGGGTGCCGCGCCGACCGCCGACCACCAGGCCGACCAGTCCTCCGCCGTGGCGGTGCCCACCCGCTGCGCCCGCCGCGCGGTCAGCGCCCGGCCCAGACTGTCGAGCCGCGGGCCGCCGGGCCCTTCGTACAGATGGTCACCGTCGACGAAAATTCCGCCCGGTGGCAGTGCCCGGGCACACGTCTCGATCAGCGCGCGCAGCGGTGACCGGTTCATCCAGTGCAGTGCCGTGGTACTCACGAACGCGTCGGGTGCCCGCGCCAGGTCGAGTGCCGCGAACCAGCCGGGCTCGCGCAGATCGGCGAAAACGGTGCGGAACCGCGCCGATCCGTAGACGGTCTCGGCCAGGGTCAGCAACAGCGGGTCGGCATCCACCCCGACGACGGTGGCCCCGGGGAGCCTGGTCAGCAACCGCCCCGACAGTGTCCCCGGGCCGACACCGAGATCGACGATCAGCGGATCGGGCCGCTCGAGCAGTTCGATCAGCACATCGCCCAGTACGTCGAACCGGGCTTCGCGGTCGGGCATATAGCGCTCCTGCTGGCGATCCCAGCGCTCGACCCAGTACCGTGCCCGGCCCGGGTCCAGCCGTGCCGCGGTCATCGCGGCGCCACCGCGTCGAAACGCGCCCAGTCGTGCGAATTGGGTACGGCGGCCGGGAGCTGCTGGAACGTATCGCGGGCCGCGCTGTTCCAGTGGGTGGTGCCGAAGAACACGAAACCTCCTCGATCGTGCAGTATTTCGTGCATATCGCGGTAGAGCGCCGCGCGGCGCTGCGGGTCCGGCGTGGCCTGCGCGGTGGTGTAGAGCGCGTCGAACCGCGGGTCGGACCATTTGGTGCGGTTCTGCGGCGAACCGGTCAGCAGCCGCGAGGCGAAATGATTGGGGATCGGCAGCGGCCCGGACTGGCCCATCGTGAGATGACCGGTCCGCAGCGCGTCGGTGTAGTAGCTGTCCTTGGAACCCAGCACCACGTTCACCTTCACCCCGCATACAGCGGCCTGGTCGGCGAACAGCCGGGCGGCTTCGACGAATCCGTAGGCGACCGGCGCGGTGAACAGATCGAAGGTCAGATCCCGGACACCCGCGCGCCGCAGCAGCCTGCCCACCTCGTCGGGGTCGTATTCGTGCTGCGGCAGGTCGGCGTAGTACTGGTAACCCTTGCCGAAGACATCGTTGGAGACCTCCGCCTGACCCTCGAGCGCCACCTTCACCAGTTCCGCCCGGTCCACCATCCGCATGACGGCGCGGCGTACGTCCGGATTGTCGAACGGCGGACGATCGGTCTTCATGGCGAAGAAGTAGATCCCGCTGCCGGGCGTGGAGACCAGCGTGACACCGGATCCGGCCGTCAGTGTCCGCGCGGCCGACGGGGTGAGGTTGTCGGCATAGTCGATCTCGCCGCTGCGTACCGCGTTCACCCGGGCGTCGGCCTCGGCGCTGACTATCCGCAACTGGCGGATATTCGGCGCACCGTCCCAATAGTGTTCGTTCCGGTGCGCGGTGAACTGCCTGCCTGCTTCGAAGGAGTCGAAAACGAAGGGGCCGGTGCCGACCGGGCGGGTGAAATCGGCGGCGCCGTCCTGGACGATCTTGGTGCCGTATACCGACAGCGCGATGAGGAACTCGAAGGACGGCCGCTTCAGCACTATCTCGACGGTCCGGTCGTCGACCGCGCGGCTGGCGGACAGATCCACCTGGTCCAGTGAGGTCGCGGCGATGAACGGACGCTGCTGCGCGGGTCCCAGGACCCGCGAGAAGGTGTAGAGCACATCACGTGCGGTGAACTTCTTCCCGTCGTGCCAGGCCGCGTCCCGTAGCGCGATCCGCCACCGGGTGCCGTCCGCATCGGGCTCCGCCGACTCCGCCAACCGCGGGATCGGAGTCATCGAACCGTCCACTTCGAACAGGCCGTCGTAGACGGCCTTCATCCGTGCTTCGTCGATGAACAGCGTATTCACCCCCGGATCTATCCCCTCCCCGGCACCGGAGCCCTGGAAGGCAGCGGTGAAAGTGCCGGTATCGGAGGTGGATCCGCGACCGCATCCGGCGGCCAGCGCTCCCGCGGCCAGCGCGCTGCCGATCAGAAATGATCGGCGGCTCTGCCTCGATGGTGTACAACGCATATCCGACTCCCGTCGCGTCAGGCAGTTTCACGCGACGAAGACATGCGAAACGGGCCGCGAAACGGGCGGCTCGTTCGGCGCATCGATCAATACCCACGTGATCATGACCATTCCTGGTTCATCCGCAGGTATCTGGCTGCGGCTCTGGACAAGCCACACAGTTGCGGGACAGCGCCGGATTCACACCGGACTTCCCTACGGACACCGGACACATTACTCGAGCACCGCCCGGGTGACCATCGACTCATCACCGCGACGCCGGTCTCGGCAGGTGACAGGCAGTACGGGCGCGTCAGGCGAACGCACAGCATGTGATCCAGGACGCGAACGACCCACGTTTGCCACCAGATACCACGGGTAGTCATCCAAGGAAATGCTCTCGCGTGGTCCGTTCCTCACCAGAACGGTTCGGGAGGGGGCGGCGCAACGGGCAACAGGTGGCTAGGAGAGTCGGGTGTCGGTAGTTCTCGTGCTTCAGGCACGCGGTCTCGGTGATCTGCTCACCGCGGTCCCGGCATTGCGTGCACTGCGCCGGGCCCGTCGCAACGATCATCTGGTGCTGGCCGCCCCCCATCACCTGCGTCCTATCGTCGACGTGATCGCCTGTGTGGACGAGATCGTTCCCCTCGCCGATCCCGAGGGGTTGCGCTGGGACGGTCCGCCGCCGAAATTGGCGGTGAATCTGCACGGCGCCGGTGCCGCCCCTATCGTGCAACTCGGCAAGACCGGTGCCGAACGTATCCTCACCTACCGGGATCCGGCGTTTCCGGAGATCCCGGCGCCTGATTGGCAGCCCGAGCACCATCCGGTCGACCGCTGGTGTCATCTGCTCGAGTTCGACGGGATCGGCGCGGACCGGCGCAATCTGGGGTTGGTGCCGCCGGTGGCCACCACCAACCACCGCGACAGTGTGGTCGTGCACGTCGGTGCCGGCGCCCCGGCCCGGCGCTGGCCCGCCGACCGGTTCGCGGCGGTGATCCGGCATCTGCTGGTCCTCGGTCACGAGGTGGTGCTGACCGGCGACGAATACGACCGCGAGAACGCGCTGGTGATCGCGGCGCGCGCCGGACTCTCCGAGCACCGGGTGCTGGCCGGCAACCAGAATCTCATCGAACTGTCGGCCACCGTGGCCGAGGCATCCGTCGTCCTGTGCGGCGATACCGGCGTCGCGCATCTGGCCACCGCCTTCGGTACCCGCACCGTCCAGTTGTTCGGCCCCACCGCACCGGAGCAGAGCGGACCGCCGCGCCATCTGCTGAACCGGCACGAAGTGCTGTGGGCCGGGCGTACCGGCGACCGCTTCGCTGCCAGCCCCGACCCCGGCCTGCTGCAGATCGGCTCGGCCGAGGTGATCGCGGCACTGGACCGGCAGCTGGACAAACGTCGCGGCGAGGCGAGCGTGACCGGTGCGGCGTACCGCAGGGTCGGCTGAGGGTTAGGCCTGCTCACTCGCATCACTGAGCGCGGCGGCGTAGGCAGCCAGCGCGCTCTGCCAGAACTGTTCGAGGTAGTCGCGGGCATCGCCCAGACCCCGCGGGTCCAGCGAGTAGAGGTGGCGATTGCCCACCGGCCGCATCATCACCAGCCGCGCGTCCCGCAGGACCCGCAGATGCTGGGATACCGCCGAACTACTGATTCCGACGTGCGCCGCGAGCTCTCCCACCGAGCGCGGTCCGCCGGGCAGCGCTTCGAATATCGCGCGCCTGGTGGGGTCGGCCAGGGCGATCAGCGGCGCAACTCTGTTAGCGACCACTGAAATAGTGTCGATCTTCTGGCACACTCCGGTCAAATCTAGATCAATGTCTCATTTGTGCAGCTCGTCGGCCGAAATCTCCGGTTTCGTTACCGTTCGGTAATACACGACCTGGGCTTATATGATCTCGTGACTGTTGCCACAAGCTTGCTGGATCGGCGTGTCGGTCCCCTAGCTTGTAACCATGCCCGTGACCCTTCCGTTACCTTTCCGTAAGTTCACGGTGCCGCCGATCGGCCGTCGCCACATCACGACGCAGGTCGTCGCCACCTCGACCGCCCTTTGCGCCGGTTTCGCCCTGTTCGCCGCAGGAACCGATTCCGGTAACGAACAGATCACCCCGGTGGCCGCCACTTCGGAAGCCCCGGCCGACACAGCCGATCGGGCACCCGCCGAGCGGCCCGCCATCTCGCACGATCCCGCCGCCTGGGATCCTCACCAGGCCGCCGCAGACCACCAGCCCGTCCCCGTCTCGTTCCCGTCCTTCGAGCCGCCGCGGCCCACCACGGTATATCCCGCCGACGGCGTGGTGTCCTCGGGCTTCGGGGCACGCTGGGGCACCGCCCACAACGGCATCGACTTCGCCGCCGGTATGGGTTCACCGATCAGGACGGTCACCGACGGCGTCGTGATCGAGGCCGGCCCCGCCACCGGGTTCGGGCTGTGGGTCCGCGTCCAGCAGGACGACGGCAGCGTCGGTGTGTACGGCCATATGCAGGACATCCTGGTATCGGTCGGCCAGCAGGTGAGCGCCGGTGACGTGATCGCCACCGTCGGCAGCCGTGGCCAGTCCACGGGACCGCACCTGCACTACGAGGTCCACCAGCCCGGCGTCGGCCCGGTCGACCCGGCACCCTATCTCGCCGGGCGCGGTCTCGATCTGGGCAACATCCCCGACTGACCCTACCTCCGATCCATCCGGCGGGCCCCGGCGTACCGGGGTACCGGCCGCATACAGTCCCGTAGCGGGACGCTGCGGCCGGATCCCCGTTCCTACCGTCGGTCCATGTCCGCACTCCTGTTCCCCGGCGTACCGGCCCGTTCCGGACGCTTCACTACTTCCGATCTCTGTCGGGTGATCGGACGCCTGCACCGGCCTTTGCTGCTCAGTTCCGCGGCGATGGCCGGTCTGGTGGTTGTGGGCCTGATCGCGATGGTCGTCGACGATCGTGTCCTGCTCGGCGAATCGGTCTGGCTCAAACCGGTCAAATTCGGGCTCGCTTTCCTGCTGTACTCACTGACCCTGGCCTGGCTGCTGTCGCTGCCGCACCGCGGCCGGCGGGCCACCTGGTGGCTGGGTGTCGTCTTCTCCGTCACCGCGTTCGTGGACGTGGGATTCATCGTGGTCCAGGCCGCACGCGGCACCTTCAGTCATTTCAATACCGAGACCGATGCGGTCAACGAGATCGGGCAAAAGGTGTTCGCCTCCGGCGTACCGGGTCTCTTCCTCGCGAATCTGGTGATCGCCGTGATCGTTTCGATACGTCCGGGGGCGGATCGGCCGACAGTCTGGGCGATTCGCGGCGGGCTGGCGATGGCGGTGGTCTCGATGGCGCTGGGCTACCTCATGGGATTCACCGGCACCCAGCTCACCCGGACCGCGGACGGGCGCCTGGTCGAACTGGCCGCCGGGCACACCGTCGTCGACGCCGGAACCCGGCAGGCCGTCGGTGCGCCGGACGCGGTGGCGGGTATGCCGATCACGCACTGGAGCACGCTGGGTGGGGACCTGCGGATTCCGCATTTCGTCGGATTGCACGGAATCCAGGTGGTACTGGCCGCGGTACTGGTGCTGGCGTGGTGTGCGGCGCGCTACCCCCGGCTGCGCCCGGCTCGAACCCGCAGCCGGTTGATCGGGGTGGTGATCCTGGGCTGGGGCGGCCTGCAGGCGATCACGTTCTGGCAGGCGATGCGGGGCCAGTCACTCGCGCACCCCGATACCGTCACGTTGCTCACGGTGCTCGGCCTGGGTGTTCTGGTCACGATTCTCGCCGCGACCGCCCTCCGCTCCACCCCGGCCCCACCGGTCGAGCCGACCGCGCATCCGGCCCTGCAGCGCGATTCGGCCGAGGTCAGCGCAACCGTTCGGCGTCCAGGGCGAGTTCGACCAGAACCGCGCTGAGACGCGCGAGCTCGTCCCGGTCGGCGCCCTCGTCGACCGCTGTCGCGACATCCTCGGCGGCGCAGCGCGCGGCGAACCAACGGTCGGCCAGCGCGGTGGCCTCGGCGGCACTGAGCACGACCGAATCGGCGGGGATCCCAGTGCCCTTCACATTGTTGCGGTGCTCATAGGCACGCTGGCGACAGGACTGTCGGCAGTAGCGGCGGCGCCGCCCTGCTTCCGAATCCACTATTTCCCGACCACACCACAGGCACGACTCCAACCGGCGCGACATGACCCGACACCCTAATAGGCACTCTCGCAGGAGCACACACCGCACACCGCGCAGCCCCGTTCGCGGAACCCCGTACAATTACAAAGCTCTCCCGAACTGGGAACGGAACGACCCTCACGAACGTTGACATGAACAGGGCGCACGGCCTGGACCGGCACGAATTCTCGATTCGTGGCACAGCGAACGGCCCGCGCAGTGACCCGAACGGTCGGCGGACGACAACGGCCGGCGAAACGCGACCCACGAGGAAGCGGTAGCAGAACAACAGGGGTCAACCCACCGGTTCGCGCCCCGGTACCGGTTCCGGTGCCCCCGCGGCGGATACACCACAGGTGTTTCCGCTCCGGAACACCGGATCCCAGCGGCCGGGAACTGCGAGCCCGCGCGCGGCAACGCGCCGACAAACACAGAGAGGACCTGTACAGATGGCAGATCGCGTACTCCGGGGCAGCCGGCTCGGAGCGGTGAGCTACGAAACCGACCGCGACCATGATCTGGCACCCCGCCGGATCGCCCGGTACCGGACCGACAATGGTGAAGAGTTCGACGTCCCGTTCGCCGATGACGCCGAGATCCCGCCGACCTGGTTGTGCCGCAACGGCCAGGAAGGCGTGCTGCTCGAAGGCACCACGCAGGAGGCGAAGAAGGTGAAGCCGCCGCGTACGCACTGGGACATGCTGCTGGAGCGGCGGAGCAAAGAAGAGCTCGAGGAATTGCTCAAGGAGCGGCTGGAATTGCTCAAGACCCGCCGCCGGGGCTGAGTGTCCGGGTAGCCGACCCACACAGAACGAGGCCGTGCCCGCCGGATTTCCGGCGGGCACGGCCTTTGTCGCGGTCCGGCTCAGTGACTGGCCACCCGGCGGTACTGCAACAACGCCAACGGTATGGCGATCAGCAGAATGACCCCCGAACAGAGAACCGCGTATTCGACGCAGTGCTCGGCCGGCCAGCCGGTCGCGGGGCGGAACATCGGCGGCGCGCTGTTGTCGAACAGTTTCCGGCCGGTCGCCGCGACCGCGGTGATCGGATTCCATTCGGCGATGGTGGCGAGCGGGCCGGGCAGAGTCTGGGCCGAGATGAACGCCGAAGAGATGAACGACAGCGGGAACAACCAGATCAGCCCGGCACTCTGGGCGACCTCGACGTTCGGGGCGAGAAGTCCGGTGAGCGCGCCGACCCACGACATGGCGAACGCGAACAGCAGGATCACCCCGTAGGCGAGTACCGCATCGGCCACACTTCCGTTGATGCTCCAGCCGACCACGTACCCGCACACCGTCATCACCACCAGGCTGACCATGCTCACCACCAGATCCGAGAGCGTGCGCCCCATCAGCACAGCCAGCCGGGACATGGGCAGCGAACGCATCCGGTCGATGATGCCTTTTTCCAGGTCGCCGGCCAGCCCCACGGTGGTGAACGCGGCACTGAAGGCGACCGTCTGGGCCATGATCCCGGCGATGAGGAACTCCCGATACATGCCGCCGCCGAGTGAGGCACCGAACACGTAGGCGAACAGGAAGACGAACATCAGCGGCTGCACCGTGGCGGTGACCAGCAGCGTCGGCACCCGCATGATGGTGAGCAGATTGCGGTGCGCCACGATCGCACTGTCCCGGAAGAACCGGAACCGGGGTTCGGTGGACTTCGGAATCCGGTGGGAGCCGGTCGCGTGTGCCAGTTCCGCCTCCATCTCATCGGTCGGGCTGGTGGTTTCGGATTCGACCGCGACTTCTGCGGTGCTCACGACATGATCTCCTCGGGTACGTCACTGGTGCGCGGCTCGGTGTCCGGCAGCGCCGGCGAGCCGGTGATGGACAGGAAGACGTCGTCGAGGCTGGGCCGGTGCACCCGGGCGTCGACGACGTTCACATCTGCGTCATCGAGCCGGCGCAGCGCTTGAACCATGGTGCGGGAGCCATCGGCGACCACCACCGACACCTCGTCCACACTCGCCTCGTGCGCGGGTTCACCGATGCCGATCTCGGCAAGGACTCGCAGCGCCGGCGCCGGATCCTGTCCGGAGCTCAGGGTGACGGTCAGCCGGTCCCCACCGATCGAGGATTTGAGTTCGTCCGCGGTACCGCGGGCGATGACCCGGCCCTTGTCCAGCACCGTGATCTGATCGGCGAGCCGATCGGCTTCCTCGAGATACTGGGTCGTCAGCAGGACCGTGGTGCCGTCGCGGACGAGTTCGCCGATAACCCGCCACATATCGTTGCGGGCGCGGGGATCCAGTCCGGTGGTCGGTTCGTCGAGAACCACCACGGGCGGGCGAGCGACCAGGGCGCCGGCCAGATCGAGACGGCGGGTCATCCCGCCGGAGTAGGTTCCGGCCCGGCGGTCCGCGGCCTCCTCGAGCCCGAATTCGCCCAGTAGTTCCCGAGCCCGGGCGACGGCGCGTTCACGCGACATCCCGTAGAGCCGCGAGACCATACGCAGGTTCTCGTAGCCGGTGAGATTGGCGTCCACCGCCGCGTACTGACCGGACAGTCCCATGAGTTTGCGCGCTGCGGCCGGGTCGTGCAGGACGTCGACATCCGCGACGCGGACGGATCCGGCATTGGGCCGCAGCAGGGTGGTGACGATCCGGACGGCAGTGGTCTTACCCGCGCCGTTGGGGCCGAGTAGCCCCATCACCGTGCCTTCGGGGATTTCGAGATCGAAGTCGTCCAGAACGCAGACCCGGCCGTAGTTCTTCACCAGACCGGCGATCTGCACCGCGGGCTTCACTGAGCGCTCTCCTTCGTGTCGACAACGGGCTGTGCTCGTGCGTCCGTCACGGTCGTCCGACCACCGAGATGCATCCGGAGCACGGGGCCGATCACTGCCAGCGACTCCGGAGTCGTCATCTCCGCGTGGGTGCAGGCGATATCGTGCGGGTGCACCGCGCCGGTGACGAAGGCCAGCCAGGCTCCGGGTTCGCGGTCCGTGGCCGCGAGGTTCACCGGATCGGTCGCGGCAGCGAAGAACAGCAGGTCACCGTCGAACACTCCCGGGCTGAACCCGTTCGCCTGGACGGTGCCGTCGGCGTAGCCGGCGTACAGCCGTTCCAGATGATCCAGGGTGAGCGCCGCGAACGGTCCGGGACGCGACCGCAGCAGTTCGGCCGCCTCGGCCAGCGTCGGTTCGGCCCCGTCGGGGACGAGATCGCCACCGAATTCGCCCAGGATCTCGGCGACGCTGGGTACGGCATCGGTGGCCAGTTCGTCGGAGAGCCGGTAACTGTCCAGCATGCTGAGCAGCGCGACCTTCTCCCCCTCCGCCTGCAACCGCACGGCGATCTCGTGTGCGATCAGACCGCCCAGCGACCAGCCGAGCAGCTGATAGGGCCCGTGCGGCTGCACGGTCCGGATATGGGCGATGTAGTGCTCGGCGGCCTCGCCGATCGAACCGAATCCGGGATTCCCGCTCGCCTGCGGCGCTTGCAGACCGTAGACCGGCTGGTCGGCGGGAAGTTCTGCGAGCAGCCCGGCATAGCACCAGGCCAGACCGATCGCCGGATGCACGCAGAACAGCGGCGGCCGGCCGGTACCGGTATCCGGGCGCAGCGGCAGCAGCGGGGCGAGCGCCAGTTCCATCGCGTCGGCGGCGGTACCGTCGCCCAGCCGTGCGGCCAGCGCCGCCGGGGTGGATTCGCCGAACAGCAACTGCATCGGCAGTTCGTATCCGGCCTCGCGGGCCCGGGCGACGACCTTGGTGGCCAGCAGCGAATTACCACCCAGTTCGAAGAATCCGTCCCCGGCGCCTACTCGTTGTACCCCGAGCACTTCGGCAAAGATCTCGCACAGCGCGGCTTCCACCGCGTTGGCGGGTGCTCGATAGCCTTCAGCGGCGGTGAACACCGGCTCGGGCAGGGCGGCCCGGTCGAGTTTGCCGACCGGGGTCAGCGGCAATCTGTCGATCATCATGATCGACTGCGGAACCATGTAATTGGGCACCAGTTCGGACACATGCGCGGCCAGTTCGGCCGCGGTGGTGTCCGGTCCGGCCTTCACATACGACACCAGCGCGGTGGCTCCCGCGGCCGTGTCGTGCCCGGCGGTATAGGAGAACTCCACCGCCGGATGCCGGCTCAGTGCCGCGTCGATCTCACCCAGTTCGATCCGGAAACCGCGGATCTTCACCTGGTGGTCGGTTCGCCCGACGTACTCGATACCGCCGGGGCCGCCGTTCTCGGCGGTGCGGATACGCACCAGGTCGCCGGTGCGGTACATCCGCTCACCCGGTTTCCCGTACGGATTGGCGACGAACCGCTGCGCGGTGAGACCCGGCCGGTCGTGGTATCCGCGAGCAAGCGCCCCGCCCGCGAGGTACAACTCGCCGGTTACTCCCAGCGGGGACGGGCGTAGCCGGGCGTCGAGCACCATGGCCGCCACACCGCGGATCGGTTCGCCGATCGGGATCGGCCCGCCCGGCACCAGCGGCGGCGACATCACGGTGACGATAGTGGTCTCGGTGGGGCCGTAGACGTTGTGCAGATTCCGGCCGGGCGCCCACCGTGCGACGACTTCGGCCGGCAGCGCCTCGCCACCGACCAGCACATGCTGGAAATCGGTGATGCCCACCGGGTCCACGGTGGCGAGCGCGGCCGTGGTGATGAAGGCGTGCGTGATCCGTTCCGCGATGAGCACCCGGGCCAGTTCCGCCCCGCCGACCACGCCCGGCGGGGTGAGCACCAGGGTGGCCGAACCGCCGAGCGCGAACAGCAGATCCAGCATGGCGGCGTCGAAACTGGGGGTCGCGAAATGCAGGATGCGGCTGCCCGGCCGGACATCGAACCGATGTGCGGTCTCCGCCGCGAAGTTGGACAGCCCGCGATGGGTGACGACCACGCCCTTCGGCGTCCCGGTGGAACCGGAGGTGTAGATGACGTAGGCCGGATTGTCCATCCGCAGTGGAGCGATCCGATCCGCGTCGGTGATCGGCGCGCTGGAGGCCCGCAACACCTGTTCGCGTACTTCGGAATCGTCGAGCGCCAGCCAGCGGACCTCACCCGGCAGCTGATCGCGGTATTCGGCCAGGGTGAGCCCCAGGGCGGCGCCGGAATCGGAGAGCATATGCGTGATCCGCGCGGCGGGGTAGCCGGGGTCCACCGGGACGAAAGCGGCGCCGGTCTTGGTGACCGCCAGTACCGTGGCCACTGATTCGACTGTCCGCGGAATACCCAGTGACACGAGCGTTTCCGGTCCCACGCCGTAGCCCACCAGCACCCGGGCCAGTCGATTGCTCCAGCGGTCGAGCGCGTCGTAGGTGATCTCCACCCCGGCACCGGCCAGCGCCACCGCCTGCCGGTCGGTGTGCACCGCCGCGGCGAAGACCTCGGCCAGGGTGCAGGGCTGATCGGGGTCGGCGCGGCGCAGCGGCGCCAGCGCCGACCACTCCTCGGGTTCCAGCAGTTCCAGGTCACCGACGACCACGGACGGATCGGCGGCGATGGCGGCGAGCAACCGGACCAGGCGCCGGTTGAGCCGGGCCGCGGTCGGTTCGTCGAACAGATCCCCGCTGTAGTTCACGGATACGCTGATCCCGTCCGGCGACCGATCGGCGGTGCGGGATTCGGTCAGGGTGAACTGGAGATCGAATTTCGCGATACCGGCGTCGATATCCATCGCCTCGATGCTCAGCCCCGGGAGTTCCAGCGCCCGCACCGGTTCGTCGCGCACCGACAGCATCACCTGGAACAGCGGGTGGTGCGCCTGGGAACGCACCGGGTTGAGCACCTCGACCAGCCGCTCGAACGGCAGATCCGCGTGACCGAACGCGTCGAGATCGGTATCACGCACGGTATCGAGCAGATCGGTGAAGCGGTCGTCGTGCGCCACCGGGGTCCGCAGGACCAGCGTGTTGACGAACATACCTATCATGCGGTCGAGTTCGGGCCGGCCACGCCCGGCGACCGGGGTCCCGACGGCGATATCGCCGACGCCGGTCATCCGGTGCAGCAGTACCGCCAGCGCGGCGTGCAGCACCATGAACAGGCTCACATTGTGGCGCGCGGCGAGAGCGCGCAATTCCCGGTGTACCTCGGCGTCGACCCGCTGTTCCACCGTGCCACCGCGGTAGGACGGAACCGGCGGGCGCGGACGATCGGCGGGAACCGCGAGCAGTTCGGGCAGCCCTTCCAACCGGGTACGCCAGTAGTCGAGCTGGCGGCGGATCGGCGCGGTGGGATCGGCCTCGTCGCCGAGCAGATCCTGCTGCCACAGCGTGTAGTCGACGTACTGGAGCTGCTCGGTATCGGGCCGCGGATCCGCGCCGAGCCGGATCGCCCGGTAGGCCGCCGCCACATCGGCGGCGAGCGGTTCCAGCGACCAGCCGTCCATCGCGATGTGGTGCACCACGAGAACCAGGATGTGCTCATCCGGCGCCACAACGAAAAGCGCTGCCCGCAAAGGTATTTCAGAGGACAGATCGAATCCGGGGGTGATGAACCGCTCGATCGCGGCGCCATGGCCCGCGTCACCGGCCGGCGGTGTCCGCAGGGCGACAGCGGCTTCGGCGGCGTCGAGCACCACCTGGGCGGGCTCCCCGCCGATCTCCGGGAACACCGTGCGCAGGGTTTCGTGCTGTTCCTGCAACAGGTGCAGCGCGCGGCGCAACGCGGCGTGATCGAGCGGACCGCGCAGCCGCAGCACCACCGGGATGTTGTAGGCACCACCGTCCGCGCCACCGAAACGGTTGAGGAACCACAATCGCTGCTGGGCAGCCGACAGCGGGATCCGCTCGGGCCGTTCCCGGCGCACCAGCGCGGCCCCGGTACCGGCTGTCTCACCATCGAGGCGCGCCGCGAGTTCGGCGACCGTCGGTGCGGCGAACACCACGCGCACCGGCAGCCGTACGCCGGTGGCGGCGTCGATCCGGCCCACCAGCTGGGTGGCCAGCAGCGAGTTGCCGCCGATATCGAAGAAACTCTCGTCCGCGTCGGCGATCACGGCGCCCACCAGTTCGCCCATGATCGCGGCGACCCGGCGTTCGGTATCCGAACCGAGCGCGCGGCCGGGTGCGGTCGCGAGCAGGGCCCGGGGCTCGGGCAGCGCGGCGATATCCAGTTTGCCGACCGGGGTCAGCGGGATCTCGTCGAGCAACGTGAACGCGGCCGGGACCATATGCCGGGGCAGGCGCCGGTTCAGATGATCGCGCAGTTCTTCGGGTTCGGGCCGGTGCTCGGGGTCGGCCGGATGCACATAGGCGACCAGCCGGTCCGAATCGCCGAGCCGGCGCACCTCGACATGGGCGAAATGCACCGCCGGATGGGCAGCGAGCGCGTCGGCGATCTCGCCGAGCTCGATCCGGAACCCGCGCATCTTCACCTGGTTGTCGCTGCGGCCCAGATAGCGCAGGCCACCTTCACGCGACCAGCGCACGATGTCACCGGTGCGGTAGAGCCGGGCACCGGCCGGTCCGTAGGGGTCGGCGACGAACCGGGCCGCGGTGAGCCCGAACCGCTCGTGATACCCGCGAGCCAGCCCGGGGCCGGCCAGATAGAGCTCACCGGGCACCCCCGTGGGCACCGGACGCAGGCGTTCGTCGAGCACCAGGGCGCGGGTCCCGCGAATCAGTCCGCCCAGTTCGGCGGGGCGGTCCAGGGCGACCGGTGTCACCGAGACGACGACGGTGGTTTCGGTGGGCCCGTAGGCGTTGAACATGCGCCGGCCGGGCGCCCAGCGCGCCACCAGTTCCGGGCCGAGATGCTCACCGCCGACCATCAGAGCCCGCAGCGCGGGCAACGGCCAGCGCTCGTGGTCGATGGTGGCGAGCGCGGCCGGGGTGATGAAGGTGTGCGTGACCTCGGCGCGGGTCATGAGCTCGGCCAGTTCGTCACCGCCGTAGACCTCCGGCGGCGCGATCACCATGGCGGCGCCGGCGCCGATCGCGAGCAGCAGGTCCAGGACCGCCGCGTCGAAACTCGGCGAGGAGAAGTGCAGGGTACGCGCGGCCGGGTTCACCGCCATGCGGTCCCGGAACTCGTCGGCGAGATCGGCGAGCGAGCCGTGGGTCGCGGTGACGCCTTTGGGCTTTCCGGTGGAACCGGAGGTATAGATGAGATAGGCCGCGTCGGTGACCCGGACCGGGCGCATGCGGTCGCGGTCTGTCACCGGATCCGCGGGCTCACCGCCGATCTCGCTACGGCCGGCCGGGGAATCCAGTAGCAGCCAGTCGATCTCCGCGCCGCCCGCCGTGCGCAACCGTTCGGCGTGACCGGTCCGGGTGATGCCGGCCGAGCAGCCGGAGTCGGCGAGCATATGCGTGACCCGCTCGGCCGGATAGTTGGGGTCCACCGGTACGAACGCGGCCCCGGATTTGGCGATGGCGAGCATCGCCGTCACCGAGTCCGCGGACCGGGTGAGACCCAGTGCGACCTTGTCGCCGGTACCTAGCCCGCGCCGGATCAACGCGCGCGCCAGTCGATTGGCGCGACGGTCGAGTTCGGCGTAGGTGAGCACCGTATCGTCCTCGTACAGCGCCGGGCGGGGGCCGTGCGCGAGCGCGGTGGCCCCGAACAGCGCGCCCAGGGTGCGCGGGATCCCGGGGACGGGGCCGCGCGCCGGGCACAACATGTTGTGTTCGGTATCGGTGCGGGTGTCGATATCGCCCACCGGGACAGTGGGCCGCGCGGCGATCGCGGCGAGCACCCGGATGAAACGATCCGCCAGGATCTCTACGGTCGCCGCGTCGAACAGTTCATCGGCGTAGACGAATTCGAGTTCGCCGGCGGCGATATCCCCGGCGCGCAGTTCCAGATCGAATTTGGCGCGCGCGATATCGAGCGCGGCCGCGTCCACCGACAACCCGGGTAGTTCCAGCGTGGGCACGGGGGTGTCCTGCACGGTGAGCGCGACCTGGAACAGCGGGTGGCGGCCGGTGGCGCGGGGGTCGTGTCCGAGTGCGGCCACCACCTGCTCGAACGGGATATCGGAGTGCGCGAGGGCGGCCAATTCGGTATCCCGGTCCGCGCGTAGCAGATCGGTGAACGGGCGAGCGGGGTCGACCTCCGAGCGCAGCACGAGGGTATTGACGAACATCCCGACCAACTCGTCGAGCTTGCGATCGGCCCGGCCGGCGACGGGTGTACCGATGGCGATATCGCGACCGCCGGTGACCGAGCGCAACAGCACCGCCAGCGCCGAACGCAGCAGCATGAACGAGCTCACGCCCTGGGCACGGACCACCTCCGCGAGTGCGCTGCGCACCGGCTCGGGAATACCCCGGCGTACCGAGGCGGCGGTGTGCTCGGGTTCGGCGGGCCGGGGCCGGTCGTAGGGCAGCGGTAGTTCGTCGGGCAGGCCCGCGAGCTGCTCTCGCCAGTAGCCGAGCTGACGCGCGGCGAGGCTGTCCGAATCGCTTTCGTCTCCGAGATGTTCGCGCTGCCAGAGGCCGAAATCGGCGTACTGCACCGCCGGCGGCGACCATTGCGGTTCTTCCCCGGTACGCCGGGCTTGATAGGCCACGGCCAGATCACGGGTCAGCGGGGCCAGCGACCAGCCGTCGGCGGCGATGTGGTGAACCACCACACCGAGCCGATACCGGTCCGTGCCGGTACGCAGCAGTGTCGCCCGCAACGGTGTACCCGCGCTGAGGTCGAACCCGGTGGTGGCCGATTCCCGCAGCGCGGCTTCGGCCCCGGCCGGATCGGTCTCCCGCAGTTCCAGCGCGGGCAGCGCCCACGCGGCCGGGAGGATCCGCTGGTGGGCGCCCGCACCGTCGTCGGGGAAGACAGTGCGCAGCACCTCGTGCCGTTCGACGATATCGCCGAGCGCGGCCCGTAGCGCCGGGATATCCAGGCTGCCCTCGATATCGAGGACGAAGGCGATGTTGTACGCACTGGACTCGGGTGCGAACCGGTTCAGGAACCACAGCCGCTGCTGCGGCAGCGACAACGGCAATCGCTGCGGTCGCGGATCGTAGGCGGCCAGCGGAACCCGGGCGGTGGCCGGAGTGCGCAGGAGTTGTTCGGTCAGCGCCGCGACGGTCGGGGACTCGAACACGGTGCGCACCGGCAGGTCCACCCCGAACCGCTCGTAGAGCGCGCCCACCAGCCGGGTCGCCAGCAGCGAGTTGCCGCCCATATCGAAGAACCCGTCCTCGGCACCGGTGACCTCGCACCCCAGCACTTCGGCGAAGACCTCGGCGACTCGGCGTTCGGCCTCGGTGGCGGGTGCGCGGGAGGTGGTCGCCGCGGGCAGGAAGACCGGTTCGGGCAACGCCTTGCGATCGAGCTTGCCCGACGGCGCCTTCGGGAACTCCGGCAGCACGGTGACAGCGTCGGGGACCATATACCCGGGCAGTTGCCCGCGCGCGGTCGCCCGTACCTCGACGGGGTCCAGACCGGCGTCGGCGACGATATAGGCCGCCAGCCGCTGCCGGGCGTGCGCGTCGGTGTGCACGACGGTCAGCGCGGACCGTACCCCGGGATGGCCGCGCAGCACATGGTCGATCTCCGACAGTTCGATGCGGAAGCCGCGGAGTTTCACCTGATCGTCGGCGCGGCCCAGGAACCGGAGCCGCCCGGAGCGGTCGGCCACCACCAGATCGCCTGTGCGGTACATCCGTTCGCCGCGCCGGCCGTACGGATTGGGGACGAAACGGGTCGCGGTCAGGCCGTGCCGGCCCAGATAGCCGCGGGCCACACCTGGTCCCGAGACGTACAGTTCGCCCGGGGTGCCGGGCGGTACCGGTCGCAACCGGGAATCCAGCAGGAACAACCGCATACCGCGTACCGGATGTCCCAGCGGAACCGGGCGGCCGGGGCGCATGGGTCCGGACATGGTGGCGGCCACCGTGGCCT
Source organism: Nocardia jinanensis (assembly GCF_014645735.1). GTDB lineage: Bacteria > Actinomycetota > Actinomycetes > Mycobacteriales > Mycobacteriaceae > Nocardia > Nocardia jinanensis. The sequence continues at coordinate 332,503 of NZ_BMMH01000001.1, forward strand.
CGGACGGGCCGTACATATTGTGCATGCGGTACCGGTCGGCCCAGGTCGCCACCAGTTCGGGACTGCACGCCTCGCCACCCACCATGACGGTGCGCAGATGCTCCGGCCCCGCCGGGTCGACCGTGGCCAGGGCGGCGGGTGTGACGAAGGCGTGGGTGACGGCTTCGGTGCGCAGCAGGTCGGTGAGTTCGCCGCCGCCGTAGATATCCGGCGGCGCGATCACCACGGTCGCACCACAGGCGAACCCGAGCAGCAATTCGAGCACCGAGGCGTCGAAGCTCGGCGAAGAGAAGTGCAGGGTCCGTGAATCCGGGGTGACGCCGAACAGGTAGCACTGTTCGGCGGCGAACGAGGCCAGCCCGGCATGGGTGACGACCACGGCTTTCGGAGTGCCGGTGGAACCGGAGGTGTAGATCAGGTAGGCCGGATGCGTGGTGCGCAGCGGGGTGATCCGATCGCGGTCTGTGACCGGCGCCGAAGATACTGCAGCACAATCATTTTCGAACTCCGGCGAGCCGAGGATCAGCCACGATTCGACGGCGCCCGGTACCTCGGCCAGGGCGGGGACCTGGTCGAGACCGGTGACCCCGAGCCGGGCACGGGAATCGGTGAGCATATGCGCGATCCGCTCCGGCGGATAGCCGGGGTCGACCGGCACGTACGCGGCGCCTGTTTTGGCGACCGCCCAGATCGCGGTGAGCGCGTCCAGGCCACGCGGTAGCGCCAGCGCGACCACTGTCTCGGGTCCGGCGCCCTGCTCGATCAGTAGTCGCGCCACCTGATTGGCGCGTTCGTCCAGCTCCCGATAGGTAGTGTCCCTGCCCAGGTAGCGAACGGCGACCCCGTCGGGATCGCGTACCGCGGACCGGCCGAGCAGCTCGGCCAGTACGACCGGCGGTTCGGCGGGACCACCGGCCAGCGGGACCAGATTGCCGCGCTCCCGACGCTCCAGCACCTCGATATCACCGACGGGGCGCCGGGGATCACCCACCGCCGCGTCCAGGACGGCGACGAACCTGCGCGCGATCGCGGCGACCGTCCGCTCGTCGAACACATCTGTCGCGTAACCGATCTCGGCATGCAGTTCGCCACCGGTGTTGTCGTCGTGCACCTCGAGCTGAAGATCGAACTTCGCGACGGCGCCGTCGAGCGGAAGGATCTCGGTACGCACCCCCGGTAGCTCCAGTTCGAGTTCGCCGGCGTTGTCGTAGGACAGCATCACCTGGAAAAGCGGATGACGTGCCCCGGAGCGTTCCGGGTTCACCACCTCGACCAGCCGCTCGAACGGTACGTCGGCATTGGCGAAGGCGTTCAGATCGGTCTCCCGGACGATATCGAGCATCCGGTCGAAATCGGCACCGGGATCGACCTCGGTGCGCAGGACCAGGGTGTTGACGAACATCCCGACCAATTCGTCCAGGGCCGGATCGGTACGGCCCGCGATGGGGGTGCCGATCACGATATCGGTGCTACCGCAGATCCGGGCCAGCAGTGTGGCCAACGCGGCGTGTACCACCATGAACATGCTGGCCCCGCGCGCGGCGGCCAGTTCGGCTGCCGCACGGCGGGTTCCGGCCGGAATGGTGAACGCGACCCGGCCGCCCCCGGTGGAGCGGCGCACCTGACGCGGCCGGTCCAGCGGGAGGTCGAGCTGATCGGGTAGGCCGGCGAGTTCGGCCCGCCAGTGGATGACCTGCCGGCTGAGGGCGCTCGCGGGGTCCGATTCGTCCCCGAGTAGTTCCCGCTGCCACAGCGCGAAATCCGCGTACTGCACCGGCAACGGGGTCCACTGCGGCGCCCGGCCGGCCGCCCGCGCCTCGATCGCGGAGGTCAGGTCCCGAGCCAGCGGCGCGACCGACCAGCCGTCACCGCAGATGTGGTGGAGCACCATGACGAGGACATGGCAATCGTTGTCGGTAGCGTACAGCGCCACCCGCACCGGGATATCGCTGCGCAGATCGAACGGGCGCGAGACGAATTCCGTGACCAGACCGGTGATCTCGGTGCTGTCGGCGGCGATCACTTCGAGCGCCCGACCGATCTCGGCGACCGGATGGATCCGCTGGTACGGGCCTTCGCCGGAATCGGGGAAGGTGGTGCGCAGGCTCTCGTGTCGTTCCAGTACATCCAGCAGCCCGGCCTCCAGCGCCTCGGTATCGAGGATGCCGTCCAGCTGGATCGCCAGCGGCATGTTGTAGGCGGCGGCGTGCTCGGCGAAACGGTTCAGGATCCACAGCCGCTGCTGGGCGGGGGACAGCGGGATCCGGTCGGGCCGGGCCACCGGAACCAGCTGCGGTGAGGCGAGGTCCGGTTCGTGTACCGAGAACCGGTCGGTCAGCTCGGCGATGGTGCCGGCCTCGAACAGATCGCGGATGGTCAGTGCGGTACCGAGCGCGGTGTTGATCCGCGCGACCGCCCGGGCTGCCACCAGCGAATTCCCGCCCAGTTCGAAGAACCCGTCGTCGATACCGACTTCCGGGACGCCCAGGAGTCCGGCGAATATGGTGGCCAGCGCTTCTTCTACCTCATTACGCGGTGCCGTACGGGCGCGCTGTTCGGAGGGGACGGGGGCCGGAAGCGCCGCCCGATCGATCTTGCCGTTGCTGTTGAGCGGCATTTCGTCGAGCACGGTCACCGTGGCGGGCACCATGTACCCGGGCAGCGAGCGGGCCAGACCCGCCCGGACCACCTCGGGGTCGAGGTCGGCCGCACCGCGGGCCACCACATAGGCGGCCAGCTGATCGCCGGCGGGGGCACGGTATGCGACGCAGAGGGCGCGGGCTATCCGGGTATCGGCCAGCAGCGCGGATTCGATCTCGCCGAGTTCGATCCGCAGACCGCGGATCTTGACCTGGAAATCGGTGCGTCCCAGGTATTCCAGAACTCCGCGACGGCTGCCCTCGGCGCCGAGCTGCCATCGGGCCAGGTCTCCGGTGCGATACATCCGCGCGCCGGGGGTGAACGGATCGGCGACGAACCGTTCGGCGGTCAGCGACGCCTGCCCGAGGTAGCCGCGGGCCAGTTGGATACCGGACAGGTACAGCTCACCCACTGCTCCGGGCGCGACCGGGCGCAATGCCGCGTCCAGGACATAGGTGCGGGTGTTCCACACCGGCGAACCGATGGGGACCACATCGGGTTCGGGCGGGCAGTGCCAGTAGGTGACATCTACCGCGGCCTCGGTGGGTCCGTACAGGTTGTACAGCTGCGGACCCCGCAGCGCGGCGTGGAAATCGCGCACGGTCGCCGGGGGCAGCGCCTCACCGCTACAGAACACCCGGCGCAGCGAGACACAATCGCCTACTTCGGTATCGGTGACGAACACCGAGAGCATCGACGGAACGAAATGTGCTGTGGTAACGCGCTTCTCGCGGATCACGCGGGCAAGGTAGGCCGGATCGCGGTGGCCGTCCGGGCGCGCCAGCACCAGCCGGGCGCCGGTCTGCAGCGGCCAGAAGAACTCCCATACCGAGACATCGAAGGTCGCCGGGGTCTTCTGCAATACGGCATCGGTGTGGTCGAGCGGGTATTCGTGCTGCATCCACCGGAGCCGGTTCACGATCGCCTCGTGGGTGATACCGACCCCCTTGGGGGTGCCGGTGGAACCGGAGGTGAACAGCAGATAGGCGAGATGGTCACCGCGCAACGGCGAGATACGGTCGGCATCGGTGACGGGTGCGGAATCGAACCCGGCGAGTGCGACGGTATCGACCGCGATCAGATCGGCGTTGCCGGGCAGTTCGAGACCGTCCCGCGCGGCGACCAGCAGTGCCACCGGACGTGCCCGGGCCACGATCCCCTCCAGCCGTGCGACCGGATGCTCGGGGTCCAGCGGGAGATAGGAGGCCCCGGTCTTGATCACGGCGTACATCGCGACCACCAGTTCGAGGCTGCGCCGCAGGCACAGCCCGACCACCTGTTCCGGTCCGGCGCCCGCCGCGATCAGTAGCCGGGCCAACCGGTTCGCACGGTCGTCGAGTTCGCGATAGGTCAGCGCCGCACCCTCGAACTCCAGCGCCACGGCATCCGGGCACTGTTCCACCTGCGCGGCGAAGATACTTGCCAGCGTGCCGGATTCGGCCGGTTCGGCCGTATCGTTCCAGGTGTGCAGTACCTGCCGCTGTTCGGTTTCGGTGAGAACGGGCAGTTCCCGGACAACGGTGTCCACCTCGGTGGTGAGGAAGCGATCCACGAAGTTCAGGAACCGGCGGTGATGGGCCTCGACCTCGGTCTCGCTGTAGAGCAGCGGGTTGGCCTCGAAGTCGAGGTGGGCCCGGCCGCCGTCGCCGGTGTACAGGTTGACCGAGAGATCCTCGACCGGCCCGGTGGCGAGCACGTGCGCCGATACCTCGAGTTCGGCGAACCGCAGCGGCCGGCTGAACAGCATGATGTTGATCATCGGGCCGAAGAACCCGCGGGTGTCGCGGTCGTAACCGCAATCGCGGCGGATATCGTCGTGCCGGTAGCGCTGATGGCGTAGGGCCCCGGTGATCTGGCGTTCCACCGCCCGCACCACATCCTCGACGGTGGTATCGGGCTCGAACCGGATCCGCAGCGGCACCACATTCGACACCACTCCGGCGGACCGGCGCAGCGAGACCGTGGTGCGCGCCGATACCGGCAGGCTCAATACCACGTCGTTCTCCCCGGTCATGGACCGGACGTAGCAAGCCATGGCCGCGGCGAACAGGATCGGGTTGGAGGCGTTGCGCTGCGCGGCGGCCGCCGTGACGGCCGCTTCAGTGGTTTCGCTGAGGACCGCGGTGGCCAACCGTCGGCCCGCGTCCACCGTGGCCGGCGGATTGGTGACCGTGGACAGGCTCACGACCTGTCCCGCGCCGTCGAGGATCTCGCTCCAGTAGGCGCGATCGTTGTCGAACCGCTGCGAGTTCCGGTACTCGTTCTCCCCCGCGTACAGCTCGGCCAGCGGTGTGGCACGCGAAACCGCCGGTTCCCGGGATTCGTAATAGGCGGTGTAGATCTCCGAGGTCCGGACCAGCCCGTTCATCGCCGCATAGCCGTCGACGACGATGTGATGGGCCCGCGCATACCAGATGTAGTCGCGGTCGCCGGTGCGCAGCACGGCGTTGAAGACGAGCGGATCGTGCTCGAAATCGATGGGAGTGCGCGCGTCTTCCTTCATCCATTCCAGCGCGGCCTTGTGCGGGTCCGCCTCGGACCGCAGATCCAGTCGTGCCCAGCCGGGCCGCATGGTCGGGTCGATCACCTGATGGGGTACCCCGTCGATCTGCACGATGCGCTGCAACCCGACCTCGGTCTCCATCCCGAAACGCTCGATCGCGTACAGCAGCAGACCCGGATCCAGCTCACCATGGAACTCCACGTATTCGACGATGACGAGGGGGATATCCGGCTGGATTCGCTGGGCATACCACATCGCCGTCTGTGCGGGTGTGAGCGGAAACGGTTCGGCCGAAAGTTCGGCCGGCGAACTGCTATCGACCCCAGTGGCCGACGATCTCATCAATCACTCCGTTCTACAGCTCGACACTCCCCGAACAGCCCACAACGGCCCGTACCGGCCGTGGGGGTGTGATTCACGACTGGTTATTCGGAGCATCACGTTGAATGGATTGCAGTCGAAACCGAATGGTTATCTGGAGCCGGAACAGCTATCGGACCACAGTGTCCGAATTCCGGTGCCCTGGTGACGCCGAGACGCGGAAGATCGCTTCACTTCTGACCCGGCAGGCCGGGCGACTGCCTAGATACTACGCACAAAGGGCCAGCATGTTTACCCTTCGATACCAAAAATAAACACGGGGCAAATCGTGAGAACCGCCGGCAGCCCGCGCGTCATCGCGGACCCGCCGGTCGCGACGAGAAACCGGTTCCGCGGTCAGTCCCGCGCGGGCGCCGTGGCGGTCTCGGCCCGCCGGCGGACTCGCCGCCCGACGATCGAGATCACCACACCGGCCACCGTCACGAACACGGCGACCAGTTCCGGCCAAGGCCCCAGCACCGTTGCCGGGGTGTGCGAACCGCGTAGCGGCACCTCGGCGACCAGTGCCTCGGGCACGAACAGCGCGCTCTCCTGCCGCACCGATCCGTCCGCGGCGATGATCGCGCTGACCCCCGAGGTGGCGGCCACGACCAGCGAGCGCCCGTGTTCGACCGCCCGCACCCTGGACATCGCAAGTTGCTGGTAAGTCATTTCACTTTCGCCGAAAGTCGCATTGTTCGTCGGGACCGCGAGCAATTGCGCGTCCGAGTGCAGCGAATCCCGGAAAGCCCGGTCGAAAGCGACCTCATAACAGGTTGCCACCCCGATTTCCGTACCTGCGGCCCGAATTGTTCCGTCGCCGTGACCCGGCACGAAGTACCCTGCCCTGTCCGCATAGTCCGAAAAGAGACGGAAGAATCCACGCATCGGCAGGTATTCGCCGAAAGGCTGTACTATTTTTTTGTCGTGGCGGTCTCCCGGACCGCTTTCCGCGGTCCAGACCATTACCGAATTGGTAGTGGTTCCGTCCCCGTTGACCAGCACCGCTCCCACCAGAATCGGTGCCGAGATGCGGCGTGCCGTCGCCGAAATGAGCGCCGCCGCGTCGGGATTGCGCAATGGGTCGATATCGGAGGAATTCTCGGGCCATACGACCACATCCGGGGCCGGAAACAGACCGGAAGTCACGTCGTCGGCCAGTTGTTCGGTCCGGCGGACATGATTGTCGAGGACGGCTCGACGCTGGGCGTTGAAATCCAGACCCAGCCGCGGCACGCTGCCCTGGATCGCGGCCACGGTGATGGTCCGGTCCCCCTCCATCGGACCGGGCAGTGTCGCGCCGAGTCCGAGCCCGGCCGCGGCGAGCAGCACACAGGTCGACGCCGCGGCCGCGGTGGCCACCCGCCCGCCGCGCGGGGAACCCGATTCCCGGAGCAACCCGAGCACCACCGCCGCCCCGCAGGTGCCGCTGAGCGCGACGGCGAAACTCACCAGAGGCGCGCCGCCGTAGGCGGCCAGCGGCAGAAACCAACCGTCGGCCTGACCGAACGCCAATCGCCCCCAGGGAAACCCACCGAAGGGGAAGCTGGACCGGCCCCATTCCGCGGCCGTCCAGGCCAGGGCCAGCCACAGCGGCCATCCCGGCAACCGGCCGAGTATCCGGCCGAGCACCCCGAACAGGCCCAGATACACCGCGCACGCGGTGGACAGGGCCAGCCACGGCAGCGGACCCACGTAGATCCCGGTCCACGGCAGGAGCGGCAGGAAGAAGCCGAGTCCGGCGAGGAAGCCGTAACCGAAACCGGAACGCAAACCGGTCCCGCTGCGCACGATCAGGGTGAGCAGCGCGATTCCGGCGGGTGCGAGGAACCACCACGGCCGCGGCGGGAAACTGCCGAACAGCAGTACACCGGCGAATACCGCGGCCACCGACCGCACCACCACCGGGTAGCGAGTGAGCCCGCCGGTCCACCGGATCGCCGCACTGTCACCCTGGTTCACTACTGGTTCCTGTTCCGCTCGAGCCGAGATCACGCTTCGTAGATGGTGACGCCCCGGTGCACGGTGCGCAGGCACCGCGGCAGCTCGGCGTCCGGTGTCAGCGACGGCAGGCCGGGTACCCGCGACCGGGGGTCGGTGGACCAGCGCTGTACCGAATCCGTGGGCGCGGCGACCACCAACGCACCGGCGTCCCATACCGCGTACGACGCGGGTGCGCCGGGAACCAGGGTCCCCGCGACCCCGTCCCGCACCCCGCCCGCTCGCCAGGCGCCGCGGGTGGCGGCCGCGAAGGCGGCCCGCGGGGAGAGGCCGTGCCCGGGGGTGCGGTGGTGCACCGCCGCGCGGACCGCCGACCACGGATCGAGGGCCGTCACCGGCGCGTCCGAGCCGATGGCCAGCGAAACCCCGGCCGCGGCCATGGCGGCGAACGGGTTCGAGGCCGCCGCGCGGGTGGCGCCGAGACGTTCGGCATACATTCCGTCGGGCCCGCCCCAGGCCAGGTCGAACGCGGGCTGCACACTCGCGATCACCCCCCAGGAGGCAAGGGCCTCGATATGCGCCGCGTCGAGCAGTTCCGCGTGCTCCACCCGGTGGCCGCGGGCGGCGACGGCCGGGCCACCCAGGTCGGCGACAACCTGCCCGAACCCGGCCACGACCGCTTCGAGCGCGCCGTCACCGATGGCGTGGAAGCCCGCCTGGACGCCCGCTTCGGTACAGGCCCGCACATGGGCGGCGATATCCGCGGTATCGAGATAGGAGACGCCCGTCCCGGGGTCGTCGGCGTAGGGGTCCCTCAACCAGGCGGTATGCGAGCCGATCGACCCGTCGACGAACAGATCACCGGCGAGCCCGTGCGCGCCGAGTCCGGACAGCAGTGCGCGCGCTTCGTCCGCGGTGCGCACCGCCTGCCCCCAGTAGGCCCGCACCTGCACGCCGTGCTCGAAGGCGAGCAGCTCGCGCAGATCGGTCTCTCCTTCTATATCGGGGCCCGCGCATTCGTGCACCACCGCCACTCCGTGCGCGGCCGCGGCGTCCAGCGCGGTCCGCCGCGCGGCATCCCGCTGATCCCGGGTGAGCCGGGCCCGGGCGGCGGACCGCACCATGTGGTGCGCCGCCGCCCGGACCGGCTCACCCGGGGCGAAGCCGAACGCGGAACGCAATCCCGGTACTTCGTCCAGCAGCGCCGAGGAGGCCACCGCCGAATGCGCGTCCACCCGCGCCAGATAGACCACCTGCCCGGGCCGGGCGGCGGCATCCACTTCGGCGACCGTCGGCGGTCGGCCCTCCGGCCAGCGGCTCTCGTCCCAGCCGTCGGCCAGGATCGCGTCGCCGGGATGACGGGTGGCGTATCCGGCGATCAGTTCCAGGCAGTGGGTGAGAGATCGCGCCGGGGACAGATCGAGGCCCGAGCGCTGCAAACCGAGCGCGGTGGTGTGCAGATGGGGTTCCACGAAAGCGGGGGTCACGAAAGCGCCGTCGAGTTCGACGACCTCGGCGTCCGGATGCAGTGCGCGGCCCACATGGTCGGCGCCGAGCCATACGACGACGCCGTCGGTCACCGCCAGGGCGGTGGCATCGGGCGCACTCGAACTGTAGATCCGGCCTCCGACCAGCAGCTGCGTACTCACGGGTGTCCAGTCTGCCGCACCGCCCCGTCGGCCGCGCGGCCCGGTCCCGCCGTCATAGGACCGGGGGTGGGCCGCCACGACGCCGGATCACTCGCCGGGCGACGGCGAATTACGCTGCCTTCCATGAACAACACGCTCGGTGCGGTCGGCGCGGCCGACTATGTCCTGCTCACCACCTTCCGCAAGGACGGCACCCCGGTGCCGACACCGCTGTGGGCGGTGGCCGAGGACGACAAACTCTATGTCTGGACCGTTACCGACAGCTGGAAGGTGAAGCGGCTGCGGCGCAATCCGGAGGTGACGCTGCAGCCGTGTGATTACAAGGGCACTCCGCGCGGTGCGGTCGTCCACGGCACCGGACGCGTCCTCGACGCCGACGGCGGTGCGCGGGTGCGCCGCCTGATCCGCCGCAAATACCGGCTCACCGGCCCGCTGGTGGTGTTCGGCAGCACGCTGCGCCGCGGAAAGTCGGGCACCGTCGGCATCGAGATCACCCCGCGCGCCGAGCCGACCGCCGAGCGGACCCTCGACCCGTCCTGACAGGTCGTCAGGCTCGAGGCCGCAGCCACTCTTCGAGGTCGTCCGCCGCGCCGAGTTCACCGGCCAGTTCCGCCCGCTCGGCCTCGGTCAACTCGAGCGCCGCCAGGTCGGCCCGGCGCTCGGCGGCCTTGTCCGGATTGTCGCGCGCGACCGCCAGTTCGAGCAGTGCCGCAAAGGCTCGGGCCCGGTCCACCGGACCGGCCTCGGCGCCGTGCCGGCGCAGCCCGGATTCGAGCGCCCGTTCGGCGGCCTTGTCGTCGTTCTTGAAATCACGCAGGATCCGGGCGTTGTCGAGGACCCGGGCCAGACCCGACAATTCCACCGAACCACCGTATTCGAGGTCCTCCGGCTCGTCCCTCTGTATATAGGTGACCCAGTTGCCGTCCGGGTCGATCACGCTGAACCGGGACTGCCCGGGCCGGAACCGGGTGATCCGGCCGAACCCCTTGGCCGGAATTCGGCCGAACTGTTCGCGTAGCGCGGTGGTGAACGCGCGATGGCGCCCGGCGACGTCATCCACGAAGACCAGACAGCCCGTATTGTCGCGCTGTTCGCGACCGGCGGGCGGATCGGCGAAGTGCAGGTCGCAGCCGTTGGCCGTGAGCGCTCCGTAAACATAGGGCCGGGTCTGTTCGTAAGTGACCGTGTACCCGAGCGCCCGGTAGAAGCCGAGTGTGCGCACCAGATCATGGGTGGGCAGCACCGGTACCGCGGTATCTCCCATCGAGAATCCCTCCAATAGTCAAGTTTGACTATTGGAGGGTAGGTCGCGCCGGGGCGGGAAGTCAAATTTGAGTACCGTACTGTTCCGATATCGGAAGGAGTGACGATGGCGGCGGTACGGTTGCTGGTTCTCGGGGTGGCACGTCGGCAGCAGCCGACCCACGGTTACGCGGTACGCCGCGAACTGCTGTCCTGGCGCGCCGATACCTGGACCAATGTGCAGCCCGGTTCGATCTACCACGCCGTCAAGCAGCTCACCCAGGAGGGAAAGCTCCGCACCCTGGGCACCGAGGAGGGCGGCCGCGGGCCGGGCCGGACCCTGTTCGAACTGACCGACACCGGCGAGGCAGAGTTCCTGGAACGGATGGACGAAGCTCTGACCAGCGTGGATATGGAGGAACTCGGCGCCGGAATCGCGTTCATGGACGCCCTGCCGCGCGCCCACGTGATCGCGAAGCTACGCGAACAGCGCGATAACAGTCGCGCGATCCGCGACGACCTGATGACCATGGTCGGCGACTATCCGGGCCGCCACGAACCGCCGCACGCCACCGATCTGCTCGAACTATGGAGTGGTGTCTTCGACAACCTCACCGGCTGGACCGCCGGGGTGCTCGCCCGATTGGAGAGCGGCGAGTACCGCATGGCCGACGATTCCTAGCTCAGCCGACGGACTGTACTGCGGCCGCGAGCGCTACCGCCGGCGGTAGCGCGGAATGGGCCGGGCCGGCTTCGAAGGCTTGGATCACGAGCCCCGCGAGGCGCCGGGAAGCCGCTACCCGGGCCTGTTCCGGGATATCACGGAAGCCTTTGTTCGCCATGAGTACGAGTACCAGATCGTCGATGACGAAATCCGGGCGCAGGCGCCCCGCCCGCTGGGCTCGACGAGCCAGCCCGGCCGCCGCGCTCAGCGTATGCGCCCGCGATGCGGCGACACTCGCGGCCGGCAGGGTCGACATGAACGCCTCGGTGAAGCCTCGATCGCGGGTGTGCAGTTCGCAGATCTTCTCGATCACCAAACAGAAACCCCGCCACGGATCGGGATCCGCACAGCCCTCGTCGACGATGGCACGGCACGCACGCAACTGATCGGCGAAAGCCCCGGCCACCAACTCCTGCTTGGTCGCGAAGTGCCGGTACAGCGTGGCCGGCCCGACCTCGGCCCGGCGGGCGATCTCGCGCATCGGCACATTCAGGCCGTCGGCGCGGAACAGCGCGCGGGCCGCGTCGAGAAGTCGCTCCCGGTTGTCCCGGGCATCGGAGCGCATCCGAGACAAATCGTCGATCATGCTCCCACTTTAGCTAAACGGACGGGGGCGTCCGTTACCGTCGACCAGGGATCACCAGCCGGTGGACGCGCAGCACAGCGGCGTGGACCCGCTCAGCTCGGCGTGGACCCGCCGCCCGCCCGGAGCGACCGGGCGCCGACTCCCCGCGGAGGCGGCGATCAGCACCAATCGGCACGAGGGAAGAGGTCGACGTTGCACGCCATAGCGATCCGGTCGTACGGAGAACCCGAAGGTTTGTCGGTGGTGAATATTCCGGCACCGCGACCGGCCGCGGGTCAAGTCCTGATCACCACGGAGGCGGTGGGCGTCGGCGGCGTGGACGCCGTCATCCGCCGCGGCACCCTGGCCTCGTACGGTTTCCCGGAGGGTTTTGTGCCCGGTAGCGAAGTGGCAGGTATCGTCACCGCGGTCGGCGACGATACCGATGCGTCGTGGATCGGTCGCCGGGTGTGGGGTTTCACCGGGACCGGTGGCGGTTACGCGGAACAGGCCCTCGCCCCGGTCGAGGAGATCCTCCCCCTTCCCGACGGCCTCTCCGCGGTCGACGCGGTGACACTCGGCAGCTCCGGAGTCGTCGCCCATTTCGCCCTCGCACGTGCCCATTTCAGGGCGGGCGAGAAAGTACTGGTCCGCGGCGCCGCTGGAAGTATCGGGATCGCCGCCGTGCAGCTCGCGGCCCGGCTGGAGGCCGCGGCGGTGGCGGTCACCACGTCGTCGCCGGAACGGGGGCGGCGGCTACGGGAGCTGGGCGCCACCCATGTGGCGGACCGTTCCGGCGACGCGGGAGCGCAGGCCCCGGCGGACTACGACGTGATCATCGATATCGTCGCCGGGCCCGATATGCCCTTGTTCTTCGACCGGCTCGCCCCGAACGGCCGGATGGTCGCGGTCGGTATCGTCGCGGGCCCGCCCCCGGCGGACTTCGGCACAAAGCTGATGGACGCGTTCCGGAAGTCGCTCTCCTTCGCCACCTTCAGCGCCGACACCGTCCGCCCCGACCACCGGCAGGCTGTGCGAGTTGAACAGTTCGCCGCCGCGAGCCGCCGCGAACTCGCGACCGTGGTGCACGAAGTACTGCGGCTGGACGAAGCTGTCACGGCGCACCGGAAAATGGATGCCGGAGAGGTCTTCGGCAGGATCGTCCTGAAGCCGTAGCCCTGGGACACAGGTGTGCCGAGCTAAGCCGGCTCGCCCTGGTTCCGCTGTTCCGTCGCCGCCGGACGCAGTTCCAGGGTGGTACCCGATTTCGGCCGCTCGTCGGTGTACCACTCGCTCACCACGACACCGTCGACGATATCGGCGTCGATCACCGTGGGCCGATACGGCGCGGCGGCGGCGATTTTCGCGACCCGCCGCGCCGCCAGGGCGGCCAGGACGGGGCGGAACAGTGCGCGCGTCGGTGGGAGCAGCATCAACAGCCCCACCACCGAGGTGACCAGACCGGGGACGAACATCAGCAGGCTGCCCAGTCCCACCAGCGCGCCGTCGGCGACCGCGGCACCGGGGGTGATCTCGCCGCGAGACGCACGGCGGAATTGCTCACCCACCCGTCGCCACTGTGATCCGAGCAGCAACATGCCGGCGGCGGAGCTGACGATCAACAGCAGAATCGCGGGAATCGCGCCGAGCCAGGCGACGACGGCGGTGAAGGCGGCGATCTCGACGACGAGGTAGACGAGGAAACCAAGGGCGGGCATGGGCGAACCTTTCGGTCGGACTACCCGTGCAACGAACGAGATGTCCGTTTTGCTCCCGGACCCTGTGAGTCGGATCCCGAAGCCTCCGGCCACCCGGCCCCGGCCTCTCAGCCGCCCGGTCGCACCAGCCCGGTTTCGTAGGCCAGCACCACCGCTTGCACCCGGTCGCGTAGTCCCAGTTTGGTCAATACCCGGCCGACATGGGTCTTCACGGTCGCTTCGGACAGGAAGAGCTGGCCGGCGATCTCGGCGTTGGAGCGACCGGCGGCGATCTGTTCGAGCACCTCGCGTTCCCGGGTGGTCAGCACGTCGAGGATCTCCGGATCGCGCGAGGGTGCGGGCTCTTCGGCGATCAGCCGGTCGAGCAGGCGTTTGGTCACCTTCGGCGACACCACCGCGTCCCCGGCCGCGACACTGCGGATGGCCGAGATCAGATCTTCGGGCGGGGTGTCCTTGAGCAGGAAGCCGCTCGCGCCGGCGCGCAGCGCGCCCAGTGCGTGTTCGTCGAGATCGAAGGTCGTCATCACCAGGACCCTGGTGCCGTGATCGGCCTCGATGATGCGGCCGGTGGCGGTGACCCCGTCCACGACCGGCATCCGGACATCCATCAGCACCACGTCGGGGACCAGTTCGGCGGCGCGGGCGACAGCGGTGGCACCGTTGTCGGCCTCACCGACCACTTCGATATCGGGATGCGCGCCGAGCACCATTTTCAGCCCTACGCGCATGAGTTCCTGGTCGTCCACAACGAGCACGGTGATCGGCACGGAATCCAATGTAGTGGCGGACGCTGCCTATTCCGGATCCGGTGTCGACAGCGGAATCCGCGCGTACACCCGCCAGGCGCCGTCGGGCCGGCGCCCGGCCTCGAGGCTGCCGCCGAGCACCGCCATCCGTTCGCGCATACCGGCCAGGCCCAGTCCGCTGCCCTGAATACGGTCTTCCGGCCGCACCGGCACGCCGCCGGAGTCGGTGACCTCCACCTCGATGTGATCGGGGTGGCGTCGCACTCGCACCCACGCCTTGGGATGGGCGCCGGCGTGGCGGAGAGTGTTGGTCAGCGCCTCCTGCACGATGCGATGCGTACCCAGGCTGATCTCGGGCTCGACGCCGTCCAGTTCACCGGACAGTTCCAGCTCGACCGCCAGCCCCGCGTCCCGCATCAGCTGCACCACCGCCGCGAGCCCCGCCGTGCCGTGCTGGGGTACTTCGTCGGGAGCGTGTTCGGTCCGTAGCAGCGCGACGGTGCGACGGAGTTCGCGCAGGGCCTCACGCCCGGTTCCGGCGATGGTGACCAACGCCTGTTCCGTGGTGTCGGGGTCGGTGCGCAGGGCGAATCGCGCGCCGTCGGCCTGGACGATCATCACGCTCACCGCGTGCGCGACCACATCGTGGAGTTCCCGGGCGATCCGGGTGCGCTCGGCCGAGACCGCGTCGTGTGCGCGGCGTTCCCGATCGGAGTCCGAGACTGCGAGCCGGGCCGCCACCTCGGCGTCGTAGGCGCGGCGGGCACCGGTGAACTCCCCCAGCGCCCAGCACAGAGCGAAGAACACGGAGAGAAACGCACCGTCACCGGCCTTGAATCCGCTCACCAACGCCATCCCGTAGGCGGTGTCGGCGACCAGCGCCAGGACGTACCAGAGCCCGGCGCGCCGGCCGACGTAGGCCACCAGCGTGTACAGCATGATCCCGTGACCGAGCAGCGCGCCGTGCACCGTGGGGTCGCCGACGATATAGCCGATGGTGCTGGCGCAGAACGACAACGCCATGAACGTCACCGCCATCGCCCGCGGGTAGATCCGGCGCAGCGCGATCGGCAGCGGGATGAGCACCGAGAACACCAGGAATGCGGGGAGGTTGGTGCTGTCCCGGGCCACCGCGAGGTCGAGGAGCAGCAACATCACCGCGAGCACGGAGTCGGCGAAGATGGGGTTGTCTCGGAGCCACAAACTGAACCGGCGCACCCGCCCAGCCTAGATTGCCGATTCCTCGGTCGAGGTCGGTGTTCGTAGGCGAGCGCCTTGCCGGAGAGGACCTCGTCGCGAGCAGGACCTGCCCGGACCGGATCAGGTGGTGCTGACGCGCGCCGGGGTGCCAGTCATCCTGCGGCGGAGCGCGGCAGGACTCTGGGCGCAGACACCGGGCGAGCAGCCACGGTATGCGTGAGCGGGTGACCGGAACCCGCAAACCGTCTGGTTTGCTGGGCGGGTGGATGTGACCGACTGGCTGATGCTGCTGCCGGCCGCGGCCGCCGCCGGCTGGGTGGACGCCGTGGTGGGCGGCGGCGGACTGATCGTGCTGCCGACCCTGCTGCTGGTGGCCCCCGGCCTCCCCCCGCAGACCGCGCTGGGCACCAACAAACTGTCGGCCGTCGCGGGGACCGCCGCGGCGGCGGCCACCTTCGCCCGGAAGGTCCCGATCCAGTGGTGGTTGCTGATACCCGCCGCGGTGCTGGCGGCGGCTACCGCGGCCGCGGGCGCGGCGGCGGTCTCGCTCATCGACCGGGACCTGTTCATCCCGATCGTGCTCGCGGTGCTGATCGCGGTGGCGATCTTCGTGACGGCCCGGCCGTCGATCGGGATCACCCTGGCCACCCATCCGCCGTCGCGGCGCAAGGTCGTACTGGTGGTGGCACTGGCCGCCGGCCTGATCGGCGCCTACGACGGCCTGCTCGGCCCCGGTACCGGAACATTTCTCATCATCACCTTCGCCACCCTGCTCGGCACCGAGTTCGTGCGAGCGGCCGCGATGGCGAAGGTGATCAACTGCGGCTCGAATATCGGGGCGCTGATCTACTTCGGTTCCACCGGCCATGTGTTGTGGGCGCTGGGTGGGGCGATGGCGCTGGCCAATATCGCGGGCGCGGTGGTGGGTTCGCGGATGGCCCTGGACCGGGGCGCGGAGTTCGTGCGCGTGGTGTTGCTGGTGGTCGTGGTGGCGATGGTGATCCGGTTGGGCTGGCAGCAGTTCGGCTGAGCACGGGCACACCGCCCGCGATTCGCCGCGGCGGACTAAGTTGTGCAGAGTGACGGCGACAACCTCCACCGAATCGGGCGGCCTACCGCCCGGACACGATATCGATCCGGAGTTCGCGGACCTACCGTTGACGGCGCTGGCGGAGGCGGCCCTCTCGGCGGCCCGCGCGGCCGGGGCCGAACATGCCGATCTGCGAGTGCACCGGTTGTGTACGCAAACACTGCGGTTGCGCGACGGCCGGGTGGAGGCACTCACCGATACTGTCGAGCTCGGGTTCGCGGTACGCGTTATCGTCGACGGGACCTGGGGTTTCGCCTCGCACGCGGCACTGACCAGGGAGACAGCGGCCGAGGTCGCGCGCTCGGCGGTGGCCGTGGCGACCACCTTGCGCGCGCTGAACCGGGAACGCGTCGAACTCGCCGCCGAACCGCGCTACGAGAACGCGCGCTGGATCTCGGACTACCGGATCGATCCGTTCACCGTCGCCTCGGCGGACAAAGTGGCCCTGCTACAGGACTATTCGGGCCGCCTCACCGCCGCCGACGGTGTCGATCACGTGACCGCGACCCTGTTGCAGGTCAAGGAGCAGACCTACTACGCGGACACCGCCGGCTCCTCGATCATCCAGCAGCGCGTGCGCCTGCAGCCGCAACTGGAAGCGATTACCGTCGATACCGCCTCGGGCGCCTTCGAGACCATGCGCACCCTGGCGCCGCCGGTCGGCCGGGGCTGGGAGTACGTCACCGGCGCGGACGAAACCTGGGACTGGGATACCGAACTGGCCCGGATCCCGGAATGGCTCGCCGAGAAGGTGAAGGCGCCGACCGTCACCGCCGGGCCCACCGACCTCGTGATCGACCCGACCAATCTGTGGCTCACCATCCACGAATCCATCGGTCACGCCACCGAGTACGACCGTGCCATCGGCTACGAATCCGCCTACGCCGGAACCTCTTTCGCGACCCCGGACCTGCTGGGCACATTGCGCTACGGCACTCCGATCATGCATGTCACCGCCGACCGGGTGCAGCCGTTCGGGTTGGCGACCGTCGGTTACGACGACGACGGGGTGGCCGGTCAGCGCTGGGATCTGGTGCGCGACGGAGTGCTGGTGGGGTATCAGCTCGACCGGGTCTTCGCGCCACGGCTGGGCCTGGAGCGTTCCAACGGCTGTTCCTACGCCGATTCCCCGCATCATGTGCCGATCCAGCGGATGGCCAACGTCTCGTTACAACCCGATCCCGACGTAGATACCAGCACCGCGGAGCTGATCTCGCGGGTCTCCGACGGGATCTTCATCGTCGGCGACAAGAGCTGGTCGATCGATATGCAGCGTTACAACTTCCAGTTCACCGGGCAGCGCTTCTTCCGGATCCGCGACGGAGAGCTGGACGGTCAGCTGCGCGATGTGGCCTATCAGGCGACCACCACGGATTTCTGGGGTTCGCTGGAGGCGGTCGGCGGCCCGTCGACCTGGCAGCTGGGCGGTGCGTTCAACTGCGGTAAGGCCCAGCCCGGCCAGGTCGCGGCGGTCAGCCACGGCTGCCCGTCGGTGCTGGTGCGCGGAGTGAACGTACTCAACACCCGGACGGAGGCAGGGCGATGACAGTCATCGGTGCGGGTGTGCTGCCCGCGGGCACGGTGGTCGAGCAGGCCCTGGCCGCGTCGCGGGCCGACGAGGCGATCGTCATCGTCACCGACGAGTACGAGGCCTCGCTGCGCTGGGCCGGGAACTCCATGACCACGAACGGCGCCTCGGTATCGCGGCGCTGGTCGGTGGTCTCGGTGTTCCGGGACGGTCCGCGTACGGCGCGGGTCGGCAGCGTGGCCTCGACCAGTGTCGACCCCGCCGATATCGAGGCCGTGGTCCGGGCCAGCGAGGAAGCCGCCCGAACCGCCGAACCGGCCCGCGATGCCATGCCGCTGTTGGACGCGGATTCGGCGCCCGCGGCCCCGGACTGGGAGCAGGCCCCGGCCGGCACCGGAATCGATGTGTTCACCGGCCTGGCGGGCGACCTTTCCACCGGTTTCGACGGCACCGACCGCCTCTACGGATTCGCACACCATCAGGTGCAGACCACCTGGCTCGGGACCTCCACCGGTATCCGGCGCCGCTACACCCAGCCCACCGGATCGGTGGAGATCAACGGCAAACGCGGTGACGGCGTGGCGCCGGCCAGCGCCTGGGTCGGCGCCGGCACCACCGATTTCACCGATGTGGACACCCCGGGTCTGCTCGCGGAGCTGTCCCGGCGACTGGACTGGTCGGCGCGCCGGGTGGATCTGCCTGCCGGACGGTACGAGACGCTGCTCCCGCCGTCGGCGGTCGCCGATCTGCTGATCTACATGTACTGGTCGATGGAGGGCCGGGGCGCACAGGAGGGCCATACCGCCTTCGCCGCCGCGGGCGGTACCCGGGTCGGCGAGAAACTCACCGATATCCCGCTGACGCTCTTCTCCGATCCGGAGGCGCCCGGCCTGCAATGCCTGCCGTTCGTGGTCACCCAGGCCTCGTCGGAGACGGTATCGGTGTTCGACAACGGCTTGCCCGGGCAGCGGGTGGACTGGTTGCGCGAGGGGGCGATAGCCGATCTGGTGTACCCGCGGGCCATCGCCGCCGATTACGACACCGCCCCCACCGTCCCGGTGCAGAATCTGCTGCTCACCGGCGGTTCCGCGGCGACACTGGACGAGATGATCGCCCGGACCGGACGCGGTCTGCTGTTGACCACGCTCTGGTACATCCGCGAGGTCGACCCGGCCACCCTGCTGCTCACCGGCCTCACCCGCGACGGCGTGTATCTGGTCGAGAACGGCGAGGTCACCGGGGCGGTGAACAATTTCCGGTTCAACGAGAGTCCACTGGACCTGCTGCGCCGGGTCACCGAGGCCGGAGCCACCGAACTCACGCTGCCGCGGGAATGGAAGGACTGGTTCACCCGCACCGCCATGCCGCCGCTGCGGATTCCGGATTTCCACATGTCGTCGGTGAGCCGGGCGACCTGAGCCCGGTCGGCGTGGCCTTCGGTCGCGAGCGCCCAGCAGTCCATCTCGGGCAGTCACCGCGGCGTGGTCGCCATCAGCTGTCCGCCCGGGTGTGCGGTGCGCGCACCTCCTCGTGGCCGGCTGTCGCGGCCGGCACGCAGCGTGCCCGGCGCCGATCCGTCAAGCTGCCGCGGTGAGAACCCGGGGACCGTCGGCGGTGATGGCGACGGTGTGCTCCGAATGGGCCGTGCGGGAGCCGTCGGCGGAGCGGATGGTCCAGCCGTCCGCGTCGGTGACGATTCGGTCGGTGGTCGCGGCGAACCACGGTTCCAGGGCGAGCGTGAGCCCGGGCCGCAGCCGGAAGCCCCGGCCCGCGCGCCCGGCGTTGGAGACGTGCGGGTCCTCGTGCATGGTCCGGCCGAGCCCGTGACCACCGAATTCGGTATTCACCGGATAGCCGTGGGCAGCGGCGACGGCCGAGATGGCGGCCGAGATATCACCGATCCGGTTACCGGGCTGGGCGGCTTCGATCGCCGCCGCCAGGGCTTCTTCGGTGGCCCGCACGAGGCGCAGATCCTCGGCATCGGCCGTTCCGACGATCACGGTGGTGGCCGCGTCGGCGACCCAGCCGTCGATACCCAGCGCGAGGTCCGCGGTCAGCACATCACCGTCGCGCAGCGCGTAGTCGAAGGGCAGGCCGTGCAGCACGGCATCGTTGACCGATAGACAGACCGTATTGCGGAACGGCCCCCGCCCGAACGAGGGCGCGTAGTCCCAGTAGCACGACACCGCGCCCCGCTGCCGGATCCGTTCGCGCACGATCATCTCCAGTTCCAGCAGGTTCACCCCCACCGCCGCGACCGCGCGCAGCTCCGCCAGGATCTCGGCCACGAACGCGCCCGCTACGCGCATCCGCTCGATCTCGTCGGGCGATTTCAATTCCACCATGACAACCTCCACAGTCCTCGGTATTTCTATACCGTCATTGCGGTACATTAATACCACTCCTAGAGTGGAGGGCATGGTCCGCCTACCCCTCACCGCCACTCAGATAGACGCCGGCCGCCGCCTCGGAGCCCGATTGCGTATCGCCCGCGATGGGCGCGACCTCGCCGAGGTCGCCCGCGCGGCCGGTATCTCCCCGGAGACTCTCCGCAAAATCGAAACCGGCCGCCTCCCCTCACCGGGCTTCGGCACCGTCGTTTCCCTGAGCCGCGTCCTCGAACTCCCCGTCGAGGAGCTGGCCGAGATCTGGACCGCGGACAGCTTCGCCGAAACCGCCTGACCGGCCGAACCGCGTTACGGCGGGGCCGGCCGGCGGCACGGTTCCCGGCTCGCCCGTTCGGCGACGCTTGCCGTATTCGTCGATTCGATTTCGTCGCGCATTCGGTCATGGCCGACGTGATCGCCCGCAGCAGGTCGGGTCGGTGGGCAGAAATAGGTTGGACGGGATTCGGTGCAAGTTGATAGCGTGCGCGAGACCGTGACATCACGCGAGGAGGTGAGACCCATGAACGCAGTAACCAGGTGGGTGCTCCCACTCGTGTTCACGGTTCGGCGATAGACGTAGGTGTCGCCGGGAGCGCCTGAACAAGGCAATCCCGAAAGGCAACACCATGCGTTTCACCTCTGAGACATCGTCGAACGGTGTCATCGAACGTCATTTCATTCTGGATGAGATCACCGGCGTGCTCTGGTCACCCACATCCGGAACCGTCGGCGCACCGCTGCTGCTGTCGGGTCACTCCGGCGGTATGCACAAGAAGGCGCCGGGGCTGGTAGCCGGGGCATTCCACAGCGTGACCGCCTACGGATTCACCGTCGCCGCCATCGACGCGCCCGGACATGGTGACCGGCCGCGAAACCTTCAGGATCAACGGTGGGCCGAGGCGATCCATCAGGCCCGGGCGGCGGGCGAGCCGATCGCCCCGATCGTCATCGATTACAACATGTCGCTGGCGGAGCGTGCGGTGCCGGAATGGCAGGCGACGCTGGACGCCCTGCAGGCACTGCCCGAGATCGGCGGCCAAGCCCCGATCGGCTACGGCGGCATGACGTTGGGCGTCGCGACCGGGCTGACGTTGACGGCGGTCGAAGCCCGGATCGCTGCCCTGAGCCTCGGTGGGGTCTTCGTGTCCGACGCTCTGATCGAGGCGGCAGGAAAGATCACCGTCCCGGTCGAGTACCGGATTCCGTGGGACGACGAGGAATTCGACCGCACATCCGGGATCGCGTTGTTCGACGCCTTCGCCTCGAAGGAGAAGATATTGCACGCCCACTCGGGCAGGTACAACCAGGTGCCCGAATACGAACGCGTCAGCGCGGCCCGGTTCTTCGCCCACCACCTCGGCCGGGCAGCCGATACGGCTTCGGACTGACGTGAACAGGTATCCGCGTCCGTCCCCGCGCCGGACGCGGATACCGCCGGGGCCGCGCTTCTGCCGGCCTGGATCAGAACAGCGTGTGACATACCCGCTACGGCCGGTAGCCGGTGCGTCCGAATTGGGCGAGATCGGCGTCGATGTCGACCGACGGGGCTATTCGCCCGCCTCCCGACCAGGTCGATAATCGGCGAATTCCCAGCGTGCGATCCGGCCGATGACGCCCGCCAGCGCTTGCCAGGTGGGGCGTTCGAGATCACGCAGGAAATCGTCGATGTACCGGCGCACCACGGCGATATCCATGCGGTCGAGTACGAGAGCGCGTCCGGCCGGGTCGAATCCGCGCCTCCCCGCGTCCACCCCGCCACTCCCGGCGGCACGAACGACGAGATCGAACGCCTCCTCCCCCGCGGCGCCCGCCGGGCCGATCATCAACTGCACCAGCAGAGCATCGGCCGCACCCACCGCCGCCGGATCCGCGAGATCGGCATCCGGGCTGTACATCCCCTTGAGCTCCGCTCTCATCACCGCTCGATCTCCAGATGCGCATTGCTCTCCCAATGGCGGGCGGCCGCCGACCGCGACTCGTAGTTGGCCTCCACACCGCGCCCGGAGGGCTTCTGCTGCGGCGGGCGATACTGCCGCAAGCCGTCAGCGCTGACCCACCGATAAGCGTCGCCGTACGGCAATCGGCGTGGCTCGGCGCCCACCCAGGCCAGACCGGCGGCGTCCGCTTCGGGCCGGCCCGCCCGGCCGATCCCGAAATTTCCGCCGTGCGACCCCGCACTCCGGACGATCGCGACCACTCGCCGCCGATCGGGGCGCGCGGAGGTCCGCTGCCCCTCCGGCCCGCTCGTCGACGCCGGACCGTCCCGCTCGCGGTCCGGATCGACCACGCGCAGCGGAACCCCTCGGTGTTCGGGCGGCTCGGTCCCACGGATCCGCGCCGCGCCCGCGGCATCCCCCGATGCAAGCGTCCGGGGCCCGGCCCCGGGCCCGGAGTCGATCAGATCGTCGACTTCGGCCCGGACCTTCCGGACGTAGGACTGTAGGTAGGTGGACAGACGATTCGCGAACGCGACGTACTCGTCCGGAATCCGCGACACCGGCACCCTTCCGAAAATTCGAAAATGACACCGGTCAGTCTATTTTATAGCGTCCAATCATTGCTCATCGGCGATCGATGCAGGTAACAGCTGTCGAGCCGAATCGAATTCCGCTGCGTGATACCGGCGCAAACCGAGCGAGAAACCGCGATGAG
This sequence comes from Nocardia jinanensis, assembly GCF_014645735.1. Taxonomy (GTDB): domain Bacteria; phylum Actinomycetota; class Actinomycetes; order Mycobacteriales; family Mycobacteriaceae; genus Nocardia; species Nocardia jinanensis. Next base: position 355,448 of record NZ_BMMH01000001.1, read on the forward strand.
TCAGGCCACCACCAGGACATCGTCGAGTGTGACCAGCGAGAGGTTGCGTTCCCGGATGATGTCCACCAACTGCCCGTAGCAGCGGGTGACCGGCGGGAAGTTCGCGTGCCCGATGACGATCGCCTGGGAGTTGAAGTACTTGTGCGCGCACTCCACCAGGTACTGCTCGGTGATGAGGCCGGAATCGGACAGGGAGCCGTACCACATGACCGGGACGGTATACCCCAGGTCGGCGGCGATCCGATCGACCGTGGCATTGCGCCGACCGAACGGCGGCCGATAGTACGGAGCGCCGGTGACTCCGAAAGTGTTGTGCAGGAACAACTTACAGCGTGATATCTCGTCGGCGACCGTAACCTCCGAGACGGCGGTGAGATCGGCGTGCGCCCAGGTGTGGTTCGCGAGCTGCACCTGCCCGGATTCCACCAGCGGACGCAGTTCGTCCCGATGCGTATGCCAGGAGTCGTAACCGGCGGTGACGAAAAAGGTGAAGCGAGCACCGGTATCCCGGGCGAACCGGAGATAGGCGCCGACGACCTCGGAACTCACCCCGTCGTCCACCGTGAGCGCCATACTGCTGCCCGGCCCGGGAAGCGCGGTGATCACACCGGCCGGAATCGGCGTGCGTGGACCGCCCGGCGGGGGTGGCAGCAGCGGGGACAGCGGTGGAACCGGCGGGTCCGCAGCTTCCGGTACCCGCACCTCGCCCGCCGAGGCCGATTCGCCCTGAGCGGCGTTGCAGCCGGTCAATGCCGCCACGGTGCCCGCGGCCAGCAACGACAACACCCGACGCCTGTCCATTGCCACCCCGATCGCATCGTGCTACCGACAAGATCTGTTGACGCATGCTCGAGCGTTCAGGACTCTACCGGCGTCGACGGAGCAGACCACGGATCGCCACGCAAGCGATTCGGCGACGATGCGACGAGCGGTACGACACGGATCTCGACACCCGGGGCTTCCGACAACTCGACAGGGTGCGCGATCTGCTCGGCGATCACCGCCGAACTGCCCACCCGTCGACGGTCGAGCTGACGGTCGAGCTGACGGTCCGCCTCGGCCGTGGCGGCGTTCGGCAGCAACGCCCAGGTCAGAGCTCGGCGATACGCACGTGTTGGGAGCAACCCCGGAACGACCGTGGTCTGCCAAGAGGTCGCCCAGGTGGCTGCCTCCTCCCGTTTCATCCCCTCACGATATCGGGGTCCCGCGCCGAATCGCCCGGGTGCGCGCCGAGTTCGTCACCGCGCGACACGGGTCGCGCGGGCTCAGTGCTTGCGTTTGGAGGTGGTGGGTTTGCTGGGCTTCTTCTTGCTGTTGTTCTTACCGTCGCTGTCGGGCTCCCATTCGTAGCCGGGAGTTCCGTTCTCGCAATACGAATCGGCGACCTTGGTATCGGTCGCGTCGAATTCGCACCAGCGTTTGCTGCTACAGGCGACCGAGCCGAGACCGGCCGCGAGGGCGATCACCATGATGCCGGTGACGGTGCGCAGACGGATGCCGGAATACATGTTCTCTCCTGGTTTTCGAGGGGAAGGTCGGGCGCGCGGTGGCGGGTCAGGGGGTGAGCCGGAGGCGGGCCACGACAGCGCGGTGGTCCGTACCCGCGAGGGTGAACGTGCTGATGTGATCGGTGGTGCCGCCGGACACCAGAATATGATCGATACCGATCAGCGGACCCCAGGTTCGGTCGGCCGGATAGGTGAGCAGCCTTCCCGCCCCGGCCTGTGCCGCGGCGGCGGCGAAATCGCCACTCACCAATCGCCGGAAGGCCGCGTGATCACTGGTTGCGTTGAAATCGGCGCCGACCACCGCCGGGCCCGACGATTCCCGCAGAATCGTATCGACCGCGCTCATCTCCCTAGCCCAGACCACCGAGTCCGCCGTCGGCGGGAGCGGGTGGAACGCGTAGACCGCGACCGGTCCGAGAGCGGGATGGGTGAGTGTCGCAGACAAGTTGCCCAGGACGAACTCCTGGTGCCGCACCGGATCCGACAGCGGGAAGCGGCTGTAGATACCGGTGCCACCGCCACCGGGACCGGGATCCAGATAGCTGTACGGAAGCAGGGTGCCGAGACCGGCCGCCACCAACGCGTCGACGGCTTCGGGGGTGAGTTCGTCCACGGTGAGCACATCGACGTCACGTGCGCCGACCGCGTCGACGAGCGCGTTCGTATCGGCGCCACCGAACAGCAGATTCGACTGCAACACCGTCAGTTCGGCGCCGGTGGCGGCCCGGCTGTCCGGAACGAACAGCGGCAGCTGGGTCCACAGCACACCGGCCAGTACGATCACCGCGGCCGCCGCGCTACGCCAGCCGCGCGCGGTCAGGAACAGCAGTAGCGCGACCACCGTCGCGAGCATCAGGTAGGTCGCGCCGGAGGCCAGCAGGATCAGCTCCCGTCGCTGCCAGCCCCCGAGATAGAGGGCGATCCCGAGCACCCCGGTCAGCAGCGCACACCACCCCGCGCCGAGCAGCACCCGGCGGACAACTCTGTGCATCACAACCGCAAATCTATCCGGCGCGCTCGAGAGAACCTTGCGAAGTCCTTGTAGTCACTCCCGCGGTTCCCACTCGGTCGCTTGGCATACCAGGTCCAGGTGGCCGCATGCAGCCCGAAGCGCCCCGGGGACGACGGCCCCGCCTACATCGAACCGCTGCTCAGAGTGCCCCGCCCGCGTCGATCAACTGAGTGGTTCCGGTGATATAGCGGGCCTCGTCGGAGACCAGGTGCAGCACGGTCGCGGTGATGTCCTCCGGTTCCAGGGCCGCGACCGGGAGCCGGTTGAGGGTGCGGGCAGCTTCTTCGAAATCGGCCCGGTCCGGCTCGGCGAGATCCGGGCGGAAGAGGCGGTAGGTCGCCTCGTTGAGGATCATTTCCGTGGCCACGGTCGTCGGGTGCACGGTGTTCACCCGGATATTGTGCGGGGCGAGTTCTTTGGCCAGCACTTTCATCAACATGACCAGGCCGGACTTCGACGCCGAGTAGTGGGCGGTGTTCTCGTTGGCATGGAACGCGGCCAGCGAACTGGTGATCACCACGGAACCGCCGCGACCACCCTCGATGACATGCGGGACGGCGGCCTTCAGCGATTTCCACACCCCGGTGAGGTTGATATCGATCATGTCCTGCCAGACGGCTTCGCTCATCTCCAAGGTCGGGGCCGGGCTGGAGATTCCGGCATTGGCGACGACGATATCGAGGCGGCCGAACGCCTCCACGCCTGCCGTGACCGCTGCGGACAGGGCGGCGAAATCACGGACATCGGCGTCGCGGGCGACGATGCGGCGACCGGTGGCCTCCACCAGCCGTACCGTCTCCGCGAGGTCATCGGCGCCGGACAACGGGTAAGGAACGGTGGCGACCCGGGCCGTCGTATCGACGGCCACGATATCGGCGCCCTCCTGAGCGAACCGCAGCGCATGCGTTCGTCCCTGGCCCCGCCCGGCGCCGGTGATGAATGCGACCTTGCCGCCCAATTTTCCCATGAGTTACTCCGTATCCGCACCGAATGTGCACCTTCTACCGTAGATCCGACAATATGACACCCACTGTCGAAAGTCGATGACCTACTGTGCCCACCAGCGGCAACCCACGCGCAACCTCTCCGCCGGGAAATGACCTATGATCTTGGTGCCCGCAGCGCAGCGGAACCGGCCGAACCACCTCCCGGGGCGACGCTTCTCGATCGCCCCTGCCGTTGTCTGCCGACATGCTTGGAGCACTCACCATGAACACGCCGCTCGACCCCGTGCCGCCGCAGGTGCCCGGACGGGACGACGAACAGCGTGTCGCACTGTATTCCGCCGAATTCGCCGCCGATCCGCACCGTGTGTACCGGGAGATGCACGCACGCTACGGCGCACTGGTGCCGGTGGAGCTGGCCCCCGGTGTACCCGCGACGCTGGTGATCGGCTACCGCGCCGCGCTGCGCATCCTCAACGACCCCGGCCGTTTTCCCGCCGATCCGCGTCACTGGGAGAAGACCGTCCCCGCCGACTGCCCGGTGCTGCCGGTATTGCAGTGGCGTCCGAACGCCCCGCGCAGTGCCGGCGCCGAGCACACCCGCTACCGGGGCGCCACCACCACGGCGCTGAACGGGGTCGACCTGCACGCGCTGCGCGGTACTGTCGAGCGCTTCGCCGTACCGCTGATCAACTCGTTCTGCGCGACCGGTTCGGCCGACCTCGTGGCCCAGTACGCGTTTCCGCTGACCTTCGAGGTCATCAACGCGATGCTCGGCTGCCCACCGGATATCAGCGCGCGCGCCGCCGCCGCGACCGCCGCCATCTTCGACGGGGTCGACTCGGAGAAAGGCAACCTGATGTTCGGGGAGGCCGTGCGGGAACTGGTGGCCGCCAAGGGCTCCGAACCGGGCGACGACGTCACCACCCGGTTGCTGCACCATTCCGCCGGACTGGACGACACCGAGATGACGCACCAGGTGGTCGCCCTCTACGGCGTCGGGATGGGGCCGATGCAGAGCCTGATCATCAACACCCTGTCCCTGATCCTCACCGACGACAGATTGGCCGACGAAATGCTCGGCGGCGCCCTGTCCACCCGGGACGCACTCGACGATGTGCTCTTCGACGACCCACCCCTGCCCAACGCCAGCGTCACCTACCCCCGCCAGCCGATCCTCGTCGACGATGTCTGGCTACCCGCGCATCAACCGGTGGTGATCAGTCTCGCCGGATGCAACAACGATCCGGAGATCCGCGACGGTAACCACATCGGCAACCGGGCCCATCTGGCCTGGGGCGCCGGCCCGCATGCGTGCCCGGCCCAGCCCACCGCCTACCTGATCGCCCAAGAGGCCATCGACCAATTGCTCGACGCACTGCCCGAGATACAGCTGGCGGTGCCGGTGGAGGAGTTGGTCTGGCGGCCGGGGCCGCTGCACCGCACACTCGCAGGACTACCGGTCACCTTTCCACCCACACCACCGCTGCCCGTCGGCTGACGCAGAAGGAGCCGCCGACGCACCGGATCCGCTCGCAGGCAGGTACCGATGTGGCGGGCGATATCGCGCAGGCGGGCAGCTTCGCTCCGGATGCCGGGTCCGACCCGCTATCGGGAGACCAGATCGGGAGCGGGCCGGCCGGGGGCCGGGACGAATCGCGGGATATAGCGGAACATCACCCCCGCGCCGGTCGCCGAGACGACACCCAGCGCCGCCACCGCTACCCCGAGCGCGACCACCGTGGCCGCGGCACCGGCAGCCAACGGCCCGAGGAACATTCCGAAATCGTGGGTGAGCCGCCAGGCCGCCAGGAACTCCGCGCGGGTGGCCGCCGGGGCCACGTCGGCACCCAGCGTCATGATCACACCGTTACCGAAACCGTTGCCGATCCCCATGATCACCGCCACCGCGCCGATGGTCCACACATCGTGGGCCAGCGGGAGCAGGAAATAGGACAGCGCGATGATCAGCAACGAGGGCACCGCGATGAACCGGCGGCCGTAGCGGTCCATCAACTGCCCGGCCGGATAGGAACACAGCAGATCGAACGCGGCGCCGACACCGAAAACCAGCGAGGCCGACGCGGCGTCCAGGCCGATATGGTCGGCCCACAGCGGCAGCGCCGCCTCCCGCGACGCCCGCGCCGCGCCCATCAGCAGCGACCCGGCGCCCAGCGTCGCGAGCAACCCGCGATGCCGGCGCAGAATCGTACCGAGCGAGACCCCGCCGACCGGGGCATCGTGGGCCCGGGGCGGATCGGGCACCCGCGACATCAGATAGCCGGAGATGACCACACCGGCCAATTGGACAGCGAATCCGCCGCGCGTCCCGATCCCGAGAATCACCAGCGCACCGACGAACGGCCCGATGAGAAATCCCAGCCGCCACATGAGTGCGAAGGTCGCCATGGCCCGGGCTCGCATCGGCGCCGGTACCACCTCGGCGAGATAGCTCTGCCGGGCCAGCCCCCACACCGCGTTCGACACTCCGGTCAGCAGGGCGCCGACCGCCAGCACCCCGGGGGTCCACGCCAGCAGTGACAGGAGCACACCGGCGGTGCCGATCATCGATCCGGCGATGATCGAGCGACGCTCCCCGAACCGGGCCACCACCCGGCCCGCCGGGAGATCGCCCAGTACCGCGCCGAGACCGACGAGGGCCACGATCACCCCGGCCACGCCTACCGAGGCGCCGAGATCACGTGCGGTCAGGGCGATCACGGGGGAACCGGCACCCTGGCCGATTCCGAACACCGCGGACGGGAGGAAAACGGTGGGCAGCAGCGGGCGCAGCGTTGTCCAGGTGGAGGTCATATGTTCGGCTCGGTCGCTACCGGCCGGCTACCCGATCACCTTGCCGTCCGGTCCGGCGTTCTCCGGATACGTGCCGTTGGCGTACGGGTTGAACTCGTTGGTGTAGAGGTCTTTCGCGGCCAGCTTCCCGCTCTCCACCTCACCGTTGCGGACCAGCCAGTCGACCCACAACTGGATCTCCTGCTCGCGCACCACACCGCCGGGTCCGGCGACGCCGGTGCTCTTCCAGTAGTCAGCCTTGTCCGCGCTCTCACCCTCACGTCCACGCCGGGTGATGATGTCCTTGAATTTCGCGATCACCTGATCGCGCGGTGTGGTCTGCGCCCAGCGGATGGCGCGGGCGGTGCCCCGGGTCAGATCGGCCACGGCGTCACGGTTCCGGGCCAGGAAATCGTCACGGACGATATAGGTGCCGTAGCTGAAGGCGCCGAAGAGGTCGCCGTCGGTGAACAGCGGCCGGACTCCGCCGCGCGCCACCGCTTCGTCGCGCCAGATATCGAACAGCGCGACAGCATCGATCTGCCCCTGGCGCAGCGCCTGCTCCGCATTCACCGGCGGCACGACTGTCAGCTCCACCTGCGCGATCTCGTCGTTGCTCAGCCCCTGCTGGGCCAGCCACTCCCGCGCCACGAACTCGTGGTGCGCACCGAGGGTATTCACCCCGAACTTCTTGCCGATCAGATCGCGGGCACTGCGGATCGGGCTGTTGTCCAGCACGTAGTACCCGGTGAAATTCTCCTTGTCCGAGCCGTAGTAGCTGATCACCGAGGTGATCGGTGAACCAGCCGCGGCGAGTTTGACAACGGCGCCGTTGAACGCCCCGCCGATATCGGTGGCACCGGTGGCCGCGGACTGGATGTCCTGCGGGCCGCTGGTCGTATTGCCGACCCAGTCCAGGGCGACCTTGTCGAAATAGCCCAGATCGGCGGCGAGCTCGGGATAGGTGACCTGACTTGCCCAGCCCTGGTACCGGATGAGCGTTCTACCGTCTTCGGTCGTCCGGGCTTCCGACGAGGTGCCGCACGCCGACACCAGAGAGACGGCCGCGAGCACCGCGAAGAACAGGGCCGGCACACGTTTACGCATGGCGTGATCATGACGGCACCGGCGATCGGCGACGAGATTTGCACTACCCGCGATTCCAATCGTTGTCCGCCCGGACGACCCGGTGCAGCCTGACATTCGTCACTGTGACCCGCGCTGCGCCGAGGTGGACGCGGTCACCGCGCACGGAACGAGGGGTTCTTATGACGGATGTGCACGAGTCGAGCGCCGATGTTCTCGTGATCGGCGGTGGTCCCGCCGCCACCTGGGCGGCCCTGCGTGCCGCGCGCGCCGGCGCCGATGTGGTGCTCGCCGACAAGGGTTACTGCGGAACCAGCGGCGCCACCGCCTCGGCCGGTACCGGCGTGTGGTACGTCCCGCCGGACCCCGTCGAGCGCGAGGCCGCGATCGCCGGCCGCGAGAGCCTGGGCGGCTATCTGGCCGATCGACGCTGGTCGGCACGGGTGCTGGACGAAACCTACGATCGGCTGAACGAACTCGCCGAGGAAGCCCGCTACCCGTTCCCGGTGGGACCGGACGGTAGGCAACTGCGCAACGGGTTACAGGGCCCGGAGTACATGCGGCGGATGCGGATCCGGGTGCGCCGCGCCGGAGTACGTATCCTCGACCACAGCCCGGTCACCGAACTCCTGGTCGATGCGGCGGGTGCTGTCGCGGGAGCCGCGGGCTATCGGCGGCAGGCCGGGAAGAGTTACCGGGTGCAGGCGGGCGCGGTGGTGCTGGCGACCGGCGGCTGCGCCTTCCAATCCAAAGCGCTGGGCTGCGATGTGAACACCGGCGACGGCGCGCTGTTCGCCGTGGAAGCCGGCGCGGAACTGTCCGGGATGGAGTTCTCCAACGCCTACGGCATCGCGCCGGAGGGGACATCGGTGACGAAGACGGCGTTCTACCATTTCGCCACCTTCTATCGCGCCGACGGCAGCGTGCTCGAGGGCGCCAGCGGCCGCCATCGCTCCCCCATCGCGGCGGAACTGTTGCACGACAAGGTTTTCTGCTGCCTCGACCAGGCCGGCGAACCGGCCCGAGCGGCCATGCGCCGCGCCCAGCCGAATTTCTTCCTCACCTTCGACCGGCTCGGCATCGACCCGTTCACCGATAGATTCCCGATCACATTGATCGCCGAGGGCACCGTACGCGGCACCGGCGGTATTCGCCTCGTCACCGATGAATGCGGTACCAGCGTGCCGGGTCTCTACGCGGCCGGCGATGCCGCGACCCGCGAACTGATCTGCGGCGGGTTCACCGGCGGCGGCAGCCACAATGCCGCCTGGGCGATCTCCTCGGGCACCTGGGCGGGCGCGGGAGCTGCCCGGTACGCGCTGGCGCTCGGCGCCGGAGCCGCGGGCCGCCGGGTGACCGGGATCGGCGCGGTCGGTGCCAGGCCGGAGGGCCGCCGGATCGACCGTGATCCGCGCCGGGTGGTGGAGGCGGTGCAGCGCGAGGTCCTGCCCTACGACAAGAACTACCTGCGCCGGGGCAGTGTGCTCGCCGATTCGCTGATCACCCTGGACACGATCTGGACGGATATCCGCGAATCCCTGGGCGGCGACGGTGAAGAACGGGTGCGTACCCGGCAGGCCGCGGCCATGACCGCGCACGCCCGCTGGATGTACCGGGCGGCACTGGCGCGCACCGAGACCCGCGGGATGGCGAAACGGCTCGATTTCCCCGACCAGGATCCCGATCAGCACCATCGGCTGATCACCGGTGGCCTGCACCGGATCTGGGTCCGGCCGGAACAGGCGGCGATCCCCGCGGCGGTGGCGTCGTGATCGAACTCGTCTCCGCGCAGCGCTGCATCGCCTGCGATAAATGCATCGCGGTCTGCCCGACCAATGTCTTCGACCGCGGCACCGACGGCATCCCGGTGATCAGCCGGCACAGCGATTGCCAGACCTGCTTCCAGTGCGAGGCGAACTGCCCGGCCGACGCGCTGTTCGTCTCCCCCCGCACGACCCCGGAACCCGAATCCTCGGCGGCCGGTGACCAGGACGAACTGGTCCGCAGCGGACTACTGGGCAGCTATCGTGCGCAGATCGGCTGGGGTAAGGGCCGCAAGCCCGGCACCCTCCAGGCACTCGGCCCGGCACTCCAGCCCAACGGAGCACCGCTCACCAGCTGACCGGGTCCGAATACCGTATCGCGACGATCCCGGGCGCCGCGCCGCTCGATTCGACCGCGGCGCGGTTCGCCCGCGCCCGTGGCGCCGAGCGGCCTCCGGGCCCGGACCGCTACCGCGCTTCCGCGATCGCGGCGATCGCCTCACTCCGAATCCGGTCGAACTGCGCGGCCATCGCCTCGGCCAGCGCGCTCGCGGCCGAGAGTGGGCGCACCATCACCATGAAATCGTCGATTTTGCCGTCCTCGTCGAAATGCAGGAAATCGCATCCGGTGAGCCGTTTGCCCGCTACCGTCGCCTCGAAGACCAGCGCGTGATCGCGACCACCGGGGTCGGCGATCTCCCGGATATAGCGGAAGTCCTCGAAGACCCGCAGCACGCCGCGCAGAATGGCCGCGGTGAGAGGTTTGCCCGGGTAGGGCTTGAACGCCACCGGACTGGTGAACACCACATTGTCGGCCAGCAGCGCCTCGATGGCGGCGGTGTCGCGGTCCTCCACGGCCTTACGGAACGGGTGCATCCGGAACCTCACTCAGTCCATACGCCGACCGGGCCCTCGCCGACCGGTTCCCCGTGGACGCTATCGAGCTCGACCGGGGAAGTCCACGATCGTCCGGATCGTGAGTAGTGACGGGTCGCGACGGTCGGCACTGTCGACGAGGTGGGTGCCACACCGGACCGCGCCCGGCGACAACGCTCCGGCCCGTTACGAAAGCGGTAGCACAGTGCGCAAGTTACTGTTTCGAGTCGTCCGCTCCGTATTCTTCTCGGCAGTGACCGGTAGTGGCACTCGTCAGCCGGGGGATCCGGAGCGTCGGGTGATCGCGATCCCCACCGACCCGTCCGCCCCGCGCAGCAGTTTGTGACCACGGATCATGATCTTCCCGACCAGGCCGTATTTACTACCCACCACCGCCCGGGCGTGCTCGGTGCCCGCGGCATCCAGTATCTCGGCGGTGCCGGGCAGCACCTCCCCGCCGTCGGTGCGCCCGCGATTGTCCGAGATCTGCAGGGTGACCTCGGGGTTACGGCGGATCCGCTTGACCTTCCAGGAGGTCGGGTCGGTCCACACGAGGAGACGGTCGCCGTCGGGTGCCACCCATACCGGGGTCCCGACGGGCGAGCCGTCCCTCTTGTAGGTCGTCAGCGAAACATATTTGGCCTGCGCCAACTGCTCCCAGCTCATTGCTCCACGGTAGGCCGGGGGCGGGCCCACGTCACGGATTACGGACCGGGGTTTCCGCGGCGGCCGGTTCTTCGAGTCGGGCCGGGGCCGGGCGTGCACGCAGTACGATCGCGCCGAACAGAGCGGCCATCACGCTGAAGCCGGCGCTCACCCACGCCCCCACCGACACCGCGTCGGTGAAAGCGGTCTTCGCGGCGTCGGTGTATCCGAGTTCGAATGCCGCACCGATGGATGCACGGGCTGCCGAAGGCGCGTCGGCCGGCATCTGCGCGGTGAAGACCCCGGCCAGCACACTGCCCAGGATCGCGATACTCAATGCCATACCCACCTGCTGCAGAGTGTCGTTCAAGGCCGAGCCCACTCCCGCGTGCCGTAGCGGGATGGCGTTCATGATCGCGGTGTAGGCGGCCGGTCCGGCCAGACCGCCACCGATACCCATGACCAGCATGCTGGCCAGCACCCACAGGTATCCGGTGCCGACGGCCAGGATCGTGAAGGCGACGGCCATGACCGCCAACCCCGCGACGATCAGTGTCTTGTTCGCGAGATTCCTGCCCAGGGTGGCGCCGAGCCCGTTGAACACCGCGCCCGCCAGGGCGTAGGGCAGCAGCGCGAGACCGGCTTTCATCGGACCGTAGCCGAGTACGAATTGCAGGTACTGGGTGAGCATCAGCATCACGGCGCCCATACCGAACACCATGAGCAGCACGGTGGCGCAGGTCCCGGTGAAGTCGCGGTCGGCGAACAGTCCCAGTGGCAGCATCGGGTGTTCCTGCCGACGCTCCCACAGCACGAACGCGACGGCGGACACAACCGCCAGCACCAGTACCGGGATGTTCCACTCCCGCTCGATGATCAGGTACACGGTGGAGGCGAGAGCCAGGATCGACAACACCACAGCCACCCCGTCGATCGGGCGTTGTTCACCTCTGGTCTCGGGCATCAGCACGAGGGCGGCGACGATCGCCAGGACGGCCACCGGAATATTCAGCAGGAACACCGAACCCCACCAGTAGCGCTCCAGCAGCAGACCGCCCAGCGTAGGGCCGGCGACGATCCCGAGGATCGAGACGGTCGACCATGCCGCCAGCGCCATCCGGCGTTCGTCCTCGTCGAATGTGGTCATCAGGATCGACAGCGTCGAGGGCATCAGCAACGCCCCGCCGACACCCATGACGGCCCGGGCGGCGACGACCTGCCACGGTTCCGTCGCCAGCACCGCGGCCGATGAGCCCACGCCCAGGACTATCAGGCCGAGGATCAACATCAGCCGGCGGCCGAACCGGTCCGACAGGCTGCCCGCGGTGAGCAGTAGCCCGGCGAAGACCAGTACATAGGAATCGAGGATCCACTGGATATCGGAGGGGGTGGCGTCGAGTTCCCGGATCAGCGACGGGATCGCGATATTCAGCACGGTGCTGTCGATCATCAGCACCATCAGCGCCAGGCAGAGCGCGGCGAGGACGAGCCAGCGGCGCGGGTCTCGTACAGTGTTCGAGTTCACTCGCACACTGTACGACGAAATCGCACACTGTGCGACAGCAGTTAGGATCGAACTGTGGCCGACCAGTTCAGTAGCGTGTGGACCCGCACCCCCCGCCCACCCAGGACCTCGGGCCTGGACCGGGAACGGATCGTGCGGGCGGCGGTGGCGATCCTGGACAAGGAAGGTCTGGACGCGCTCAGCATGCGCAGACTCGGCGCCGAACTCGGGGCGGGCGCCACCAGCGTGTACTGGCATGTCGCGAACAAGAACGAGTTGCTCGAACTCGCGCTGGACGAGATCTGGGGGGCGATCGACGACGCCGGTCTGGAGCGAGCCTCGGGTCTGCGCGGGCTGCTCAGTACCTTCGCCTACAACTTCCGCAGTGCGTTGCTGGCCCACCCGTGGTCGGCGACACTCATCGGCCAGATCCCGAGTTTCGGCCCCCAGGCCTTCCGGCTGACCGAGCGGCTACGCCTGGCATTCACCGATGCGGGCTTCCGAGGCCTGGACGTCTACCTGGCCAGCGGCACCATCACCAGTTTCGTACTCGGCCAGGTCGTCCCGTTGATCGCGATGGAGAAAGCCCACGGCGGTCCCGTCGACCAGGACCAGGTGCGGCAGATCCTGGAGCAACTGAGTACGGATTATCCGCAGATGCGCGCCGACTACCGGACACTCATGTCGGAGGATTCCGCCCTCGGCAATGCGATCGGCTTCGATTTCGGTTTGCTGTGCCTACTGGACGGGCTGGAGGCCCGGCTACACGCCCAGCAGGCCGCGGACCCGGCGAACACGGTCCCGGACACGGCCGACGAATCCCGACACCCGTGACAACCGCCGGCGCGCACCGGCGAATCCGGAAGGAAAGCGTGCTCCCCGACAGCGCTGTGGACGCGGCTCGGGATCTGTTCGGCGCGGCGGACGGCGGCGCGGGCGTGTGATCGTGCGGTCCACGTAACGGTAAGGTCTCGGCAAGATCGAAAATCACATATTCGGTAAGAACCGTTGCCCGGGATGCGGTGGTCGGCGGTCGGCTTCTAGGCTCGCGGAGGGTCGCCGCCCGAGTATCCGCAACCACGGCGGCTCGTCCGGATACGGCGTTACAGCGACGCCGCACGCATCGCCCGGCCAACGGAGTGCCGGCACCGATACCGCCCCCGAGGGCCGACGACTTCGAAGGATCCCCGTGAAAAAGACCGTCATGGCCGCCGCTGCCGTTGTTCTGCCGCTGTTCTCGGCCACCGCCGCTGTCGCCGAGCCGGTACCGGTGATACCCGAACCGCCGGTGGCGGTCGCCGCGGACCCCGTTCCCGCCGGGCCGCTGGGCACCACATTCCCGGTCCGCACCGGGGGCGATATGGCCGTCACCGTCGGTGCCGCCGATACCGAGGTCGCGCCGCGCGCCGAAGGTCAGCAGGTACTCGTCTACGACGTCACCGCCGAACAGACCTCGGGCAACCCCTACTTCCTGCCGACGCTCGACCTGCGCATGGTGACTGCCGACGGGACGACCGTGTATCCGCTGACCGATGTGCCCGGTGCGTACCCGTCCGGCTTCCTGGAGCCTGGTCAGCCGCGCCACGGACTGGTGGCCTTCGGCATCGACGAGAAGCAGACACCGGCAAAGATCCTCTTCGCCACCAGCGACTACTTCGTGCAGAGCAGCTGGATCCTCTGACGCCGTATCGGCGGGTTACTCGAGCTCGCCCTCGGTCTCCAGGTAGACCTGGCGCAACCGGTCCAGGGTCTCCGATTCCGGGCTGGCCCACAACTTTCGTTCGGCCGCTTCGAGAAGGCGTTCGGCGATGCCGTGCAGCGCCCACGGGTTGGACTGCTCCATGAACTTGCGATTCGTCTCGTCGAAGACATAGCTGTCGGCGAGTTTCTCGTACATCCAGTCGGCGATCACATCGGTGGTCGCGTCGTAGCCGAACAGATAGTCGACCGTGGCCGCCATCTCGAAAGCGCCCTTGTAGCCGTGCCGGCGCATGGCCTCGAGCCAGCGTGGATTCACCACCCGGGCCCGGAACACCCGGGTGGTCTCCTCCGACAGGGTGCGGGTGCGCACCGCGTCCGGGCGGGTGCTGTCACCGATATAGGCCTCCGGGTTCTTCCCGGTCAGCGCGCGCACCGTGGCGACCATGCCGCCGTGGTACTGGAAGTAGTCGTCGGAGTCGGCGATATCGTGCTCGCGGGTATCAGTGTTCTTGGCGGCCACCGCGATCCGGCGGTACGCGGTGCGCATATCGTCGGCTGCCGGGGCGCCGTCGAGGTCGCGCCCGTAGGCGTAGCCGCCCCAGGTGGTGTAGACCTGCGCGAGATCGTCGTCGGTACGCCAGCTCTTGGAATCGATCAGCTGGAGCAGGCCCGCGCCGTAGGTACCCGGTTTCGATCCGAAGATACGGGTGGTGGCACGGCGTTCGTCACCGTGCTCGGCGAGATCGGCGCGGGTGTGGGCGCGCACGTAGTTCGATTCCGCGGGCTCGTCCAGTTCGGCGACGAGTCGTACCGCGTCGTCGAGCAGAGCCAGCACATGAGGGAACGCATCGCGGAAGAAACCGCTGATACGCACCGTCACATCCACCCGCGGCCGGCCCAGTTCCGCGAGATCGATCACCTCGAGTGTGGTGACCCGGCGGCTGGCCTCGTCCCAGACCGGACGCACACCCAGCAGCGCCAGCACCTCGGCGATATCGTCGCCCGAGGTGCGCATGGCCGAGGTGCCCCACACCGAGAGACCCACGGAGCGCGGGTATTCGCCGTGATCGGCGAGGTAGCGCTCGAGTAGTGATTCCGCCATGGCCTGGCCGGTTTCCCAGGCCAGCCGCGACGGGACGGCCTTCGGGTCGACGGAGTAGAAGTTGCGGCCCGTGGGCAGCACGTTGATCAGGCCGCGCAGCGGGGAACCACTCGGACCGGCGGGAATGAAACCGCCGTTCAGCGCGTGCAGCACACGGTCGATCTCGATCCCGGTCCCGCGCAGCCGCGGCACCACCTCGGTCGCGGCGAAACGCAGCACCGCGGCGACGGCCGCGCGGTCCGCACCGGCGGTGTCGAACAGTTCGGCCGCGTGAGCGTCCACGAGTTCGTCCACCGCGTCGGGCGCCCACCCGGCGGCCTGCAACGCGGCGACCAGTTTTCGCGCACGCGCCTCGACGGTATCGACCCGCTCCCGGGCCTCCCCACCGGATTCGCTGAGCCCCAGCGCCTCTCGCAGACCCGGCACCGACACCTCCCCACCCCACAGCTGCCGCGCCCGCAGCATGGCCAGGACGAGGTCCACCTCACCGTCACCGGCCGGGGCGCGGCCGAGAATATGCAGGCCGTCGCGGATCTGGACGTCCTTGATCTCGCACAGCCAGCCGTCGACGTGCAGCAGCATATCGTCGAAGGATTCCTCGTCCGGGCGTTCGGCCAGCCCCAGATCGTGGTCCATTTTCGCGGCACGCATGAGCGTCCAGATCTGCTGCCGGATGGCGGGCAGTTTGGCCGGGTCCAGGGTCGAGATATTCGCGTGCTCGTCGAGCAGCTGTTCGAGCCGGGAGATATCACCGTAGCTCTCGGCACGCGCCATGGGCGGGATCAGGTGATCCACCAGGGTCGCGTGCGCGCGGCGTTTGGCCTGAGTACCCTCCCCCGGATCGTTCACCAGGAACGGGTAGATCAGCGGCAGATCCCCCAGGGCGGCATCGGTACCGCACGCCGCGGACATACCCAGGGTCTTACCTGGCAGCCATTCCAGGTTGCCGTGCTTACCCAGATGCACCATCGCGTCGGCGCCGAAGCCACCGGCCTCGGGATCGGTGGAAAGCCAGCGGTAGGCGGCCAGGTAGTGATGGCTGGGCGGGAGATCGGGGTCATGGTAGATGGCGACCGGGTTCTCCCCGAAACCGCGCGGCGGCTGCACCATCAGCACCACATTGCCGAATCGCAGTGCGGCGATCACGATCTCGCCGCGGGGGTCGGCGGAGCGGTCGACATAGAGCTCACCCGGCGGCGGTCCCCACGCCTCGACGACCGCGGTGCGCAGTTCCCCGGGCAGGGTGTCGAACCAGGCGGTGTACACCTCGGCACCGATCCGCACGGGATTGCCTTCGAGCTGTTCGGCGGTGAGCCAGTCGGGATCCTGACCGCCTGCCGCGATGAGGGCGTGCATCAGCGCATCGCCGTCACGTTCCGCCAGGCCCGGGACCTCACCCGTGGCGCCGAGATCGTATCCGGCGGTACGCAGTTCGGTGAGCAGCGCGATGGTGCTGGCCGGAGTGTCGAGTCCGACGGCATTGCCGATCCGGGCGTGTTTGGTCGGATAGGCCGACATCATGAGCGCCAGACGTTTGCGATCCGCGGGAATATGCCGCAGCCGTGCGTGCCGCACCGCGATCCCGGCGACCCGGGCTGCACGTTCGGCGTCGGGAACGTAGGTGGACAGTCCGTCGGAGTCGAACTCCTTGAAGGAGAACGGCACCGTGATGAGCCGGCCGTCGAACTCGGGCACCGCGACCTGGGTCGCCACATCCAGGGGAGACAGTCCGTCGTCGTTGGCCTCCCACTGGGCACGACCACTGGTCAGGCACAACCCCTGCAGGATCGGAACATCCAGTTCGGCGAGGGCTCCGATATCCCAGGCCTCGTCGTCGCCGCCCGCCGAGGCGAGTGCCGGTTTACTGCCGCCCGCGGCCAGGACGGTGACCACCAGTGCGTCGGCCTGCCGGAGAGTGTCCAGCAGTTCGGGTTCGGCGGTACGCAGCGACGCGCAGTAGACAGGCACCGGTACCGCGCCGGCGTCCTCGATCGCGCCGCACAAGGCGTCGACATAGCCGGTGTTTCCGGCCAGATGCTGCGCCCGGTAGTAGACGACACCGACGATCGGTTTCCCGGCCACCGGTTCGGCATGTCGGGCAGTACGTTCGAGCCGGCCCCAACTGGGCAACTGCACCGGCGGCTCGAATCCGTGACCGGTGAGCAGAACCGTATCGGACAAGAAGTGGTGCAGCTGCCGCAGATTCTGCGGACCGCCGGCCGCCAGATAGTTGTGCGCGTCGGAAGCCACACCCACCGGCACGGTCGAACATTCCATGAGCTCGGCGTCGGGGGCCATCTCACCACCGACTGCCACCACCGGCACACCGCTGGCCCGCACCGCGGCCAGACCGTCTTCCCAGGCCCGCTTACCGCCGAGAATTCGCACGATCACCAGATCGGCGTCCGCGAGCAGACCGGGCAGATCGTCCACCAGCAATCGGGCCGGATTACCCCACCGATAGTCGGCGCCGCTGGCGCGCGCGCTCAGTAGATCGGTATCGGAGGTGGACAGCAGCAGAATCACAGCGATGACCTTCCTGGGGTGACGCGCCCGTGGGGGGTTGTGTGCTCGCCGGAGAGGGTCTGGCTGTGTCAGTGGCGCGACCGCACCGGAGTTCCACCGGTTTCCTCGTGGCCCGTCGAGCCCCCGGATGCTACCGCGAACACCGCGGCCCTCCTTTCCCCGGCTGCCCGCTCCCTACGCTCACTTGCCGATCCACCCACATCGAGGGTTAGCTGCACGCCATGACCGACGACGCGGGTACCGCGCTCTTCCACCAGTCCATGCCCTTCACCGAGCGCCTCGGCATCGAGGTCCTCGAGCACGGCCCCGCCCTGGTGCGCAGCCGCATCGCCTGGGACGCGACACTGTGCACGCTCGGCGGAGCGCTGCACGGCGGTGTGCTGATGGCGCTGGCGGATTCGACCGCCGCGGTCTGCGCGTTCCTCAATTTGCCCGAGGGCGCCCAGGCGACCACCACGGTGGAATCGAAGACGAACTTCCTACGCGCTGTGCGGTCGGGTCACGCCGAGGCCTCGTCTCGTCCGCTCCAGGCCGGACGGTCGTTCATCGTGGTCGAGACCGAGGTGCGCGATGAGGCGGGCACGCTGGTCGCGAAGGTGACCCAGACCCAGGCGGTGCGCTGAACCGGCCCTGCCGGGCGCCGTATCCTGGTCGGATCATGGCACGTACCGATCCCGATTCCTGCCCCGGTGTCCTGCGCCTGCACGAGGCCGCCGACGGCCCGCTGGCGCGGGTCCGGGTCCCGGGGGGCACGCTCACGCCCGAACAGTTGCAGACGCTCGCCGCGGCGGCCCACGATCTCGCGGACGGCGCTGTCGAACTGACCTCGCGCGGCAATATCCAACTGCGCCGGATCCGGGATACGAACGCACTCGCCGAACGTCTGGCCGCGGCCGGCCTGCTACCGAGCCGGACCCATGAGCGGGTGCGCAATATCATCGCCTCTCCCCTGTCCGGACGAGTCGGTGACCACCCTGATATCCGGCCGCTGGTGGCCGCGCTGGACACGGGTCTGCTCGGCTCGCCGCGACTGGCCGCACTGCCCGGCCGGGTGCTGTTCACCCTGGACGACGGCCGCGGTGATGTGAGCCCGCTGCGCCCGGATATCGGTCTGCACGCGCTCGGCGGCGACCGATCCGCCCTCCTGCTGGCCGGCCGGGACAGCGGGATCCGCGTGACCGGCACCGACGCGGCCGAGGTACTGCTGGCGGCGGCGCACGGATTCCTCGAACTCGCCGACCGACAGTGGCGACTGCACGAGGTCGAGGACGGCGTCGCGCGACTGACCGCACTGCTGGGGCTGGAACCCGGGCCCGACCGGCTGGAATTCACCGGCCCCGCCGACCCGCCGATCGGCTGGCTGCCCCAGCACGACGATCTCGTCGCGCTCGGTGCGGGCGTACGCCTGGGTTCTCTGCCCGCCCGGACCGCCGAATTCCTCGCCGCCGTCGAACGCCCGATCCTGCTCACCCCGTGGCGCAGCCTGATCGTCACCGACCTCGAAGAGGGCGCCGCCGAACAGGTCGTCCGAGTGCTGGCGCCGATGGGCCTCATCTTCGACGCCACCTCACCGTGGCTGCGGATCACCGCCTGCGCGGGGCAGCCGGGGTGCGCGAAATCGCATACCGATATCCGGGCCGACGCCGCGGCCGCCGTCGAATCGGGCCGGACGGATAGCCCCGGTACCGGTTCCGATACTCCGATCCCGGCCGGTGAGATCACTACGACCGGGCGGCAGCACTGGTCCGGTTGCGAACGCCGTTGCGGCCGGCCGACGGTGGCGGTCACGGAGGTCACGGCCACTCCCGAGGGGTACCGGGTGGCACTGCCGCGCGACTGAGTTGTGGATCTCGCCGAGCACTCCGCCGGGGCGTCCGCCGCCGGCAGCGGCCGGCGGGCCGCGTAGTCCGCTACTGCTGTGACGTCGAGGATTTTTCGATCGGCCGCGAACGACGGTCGCCGTCGTCCTGTTTGCCGTGACTGGCGAGAAGGAGAACGACGATCAATAGCCCCATCACCGCCGCGACGGCCAGCGAAGCCGACGGCTTGCGCAGCTGCTCGGCTTCCTCACGCGCCGACATATCCTCCGGGAACACGGGGACGGCTCCGGCGGTGTGCTGCTCGGGTCGTACTTCGGCTGCCGGGCATCCGTTCGACCGATTCGAATTTCCGGGGACGAACGACGAACTACCTTGGCGGGCCTGAACAGTGAGCATGCGGAAATGGTATCGGCGTCCGACCGCCGGACTTTCGGAAACTTCCCGGTAATGGGGAATTAACTTCGCATCAATGCGAGGGTGTCCCAGGTCACGTACCCGCCGGTCAGCGGCTCGGAGCCGGGATCAGCAGGCCCCCAAGGCAAATCGAGCCGGTGTGACGTACGGTACGCTGTCGGCCCCCGTCGCGATTTGTGTCGCAAACCATAGGTCAACCGGCCCGGACGCGCCGGACACCCGCGTAGGCGCGCGGGGCGTACCGAAGGCGATCGGGCAGCAGCGGCCAGACCGCGCGCACCGCTGATGCGAAGATCCCGAACAACCGCTGATCGACCGCTGTCCAGCGCAGGTTCAGGATCTCCCGGGCACGTTCGGGCATCAACGCGTTGGCCAGCCAGACGTTGAACGCCATCACCGGCCGCCAGATCACCGACCACACCGGTTCGGGAATACCGGGCATCGCCGGAATCCGGACGCTGCCCAGCCGGAGCGCGAAATCGGTGGTGATGTTGGCCTCGAGCACCTCGTCGATGGTGCGGTTCCAGTATTCCTCGAATTCCGCGTAATTCGCGACCAGCACCCGATCGGACAGACCGTACATCCGCCACCAGGTGAGGCCTTCGGCGATCAACTGATCCTTCTCCGCCTCGGTGAGCGGGATCCCGAAGTGTTCGTTGAGCGCGATGGTGAGCTCGACGAAGGTCGCATGGGTCCACCAGTACACATCGGGATCAAGCGCGTGATAGCGCTCGCCGCGGGAATCCGTACCCTTCAGCGGACGGTGGTAGTCCCGCACCCGAGCCGCCTGCGCCTCGTTGTCAGCGTCGTAGATCATGCCCTGGATCTGCGGTAGCGAGCGGATGAGACGGTCCCAGGGATCTCGGAAGAAGTTCGAATGGTCCTGCAGGGCGGCGCCCACCGCCGGATGCATGTTCTGCAGGATGCCGGTGCGGCCGAGGAACAGCATGTTCCGCAGGTCTCCGGCGTACTTCCAGGTCAGCGACCCGGGTCCGATCGATGCCCCCACGAGACGGGATGTGGCGGCGATATCCGGAGCACCCACGATCTGACCTCCTTGTCGAACGGCGCGAAACTCTGAGACGAATAGTAGGTCATCATCTCAGCATCTCGCTCCGCGCGGGTGGTCGGCCGCATACCCGGAGGATTCCGGGACACCTGGCACCAGAGTGTCGTATCGTCGCCTGGACTGATGTCCATACACTTGTGCATAAGCCGGGACCGTAGCCGTCACGGGCCCGGAAGTGGTAGGAGAAAGCAGGTTCACCGATGAAGACCAAGGGCGCTCTCATCTGGGAATTCGATCAGCCGTGGCAGATCGAGGAGATCGAGATCGGCGATCCCCGCAAACACGAGGTGAAGATCCAGCTGGAAGCGGCCGGGATGTGCCATTCCGACCACCACCTGGTGACCGGCGGGATCCCCATGATGGGATTCCCGGTACTCGGCGGGCACGAAGGCGCCGGCATTGTGACCGAGGTCGGCGAAGGTGTGGAAGATCTCGCGGCCGGCGATCACGTCGTACTGTCGTTCATCCCGTCGTGCGGAAAATGTAGATCCTGTCAGGCGGGTCTGCGCAATCTGTGCGACCTCGGCGCGCTCCTGCTCGCGGGCACCTCGGTGACCGACGGATCGTTCCGTATCCAGGCACGCGGCCAGGATGTCTACCCGATGGCTCTGCTGGGCACCTTCTCCCCGTACATGGTGGTGCACGAGAGTTCGGTGGTGAAGATCGACCCGTCGATCCCGTTCGAGGTCGCCTGCCTGGTCGGCTGCGGTGTCACCACCGGCTACGGCTCGGCCGTCCGCACCGCTGATATCCGGCCGGGCGAGGACGTCGCCGTCATCGGCCTGGGCGGGGTGGGTATCTCCGCGTTGCAGGGCGCCGTCCACGCGGGCGCGCGCTACATCTTCGCGGTCGATCCGGTGCCGTGGAAACGCGAACAGGCCCTGAAGTTCGGCGCCACCCACGCCTACGCGACCATCGAAGAGGCGACCGCCGGCTGCGCGGAGATCACCTGGGGCGGGATGGCCAAGAAGGTGATCGTGACCGTCGGCGAGGTGCACGGCGAGGATGTCGACAGCTGGATGGGCATCACCGCCAAAGCCGGAACCTGCGTGCTCACCGCCATGGGCAATCTGACCGAGAACAAGACCACGCTGAACCTGGCGATGCTCTCGTTGCTGCAGAAGAATCTGCAGGGCACCATCTTCGGCGGCGGCAATCCGCACTACGACATCCCGCACCTGCTGTCGATGTACCAGGTCGGCAAGCTGAATCTCGACGATATGGTCACCCGGCAGTACCGGCTCGAGGACATCAACGACGGGTACCAGGACATGCTCGCCGGGCGCAATATCCGCGGCATCATCCGCTACACCGACGCGGACCGCTGATCGCACCACGACCGGCATCGGACCCGCACCACGGCCGGAGCCGGGATGCGACGAGGAGGACCTATGAGTTACCGGGTCGTACAGTGGGCCACCGGATCGGTCGGCCGGGCAGCACTGGAATGCATCATCGACCATCCCGAGCTCGAACTGGTGGGCTGCTGGGTCCACTCGCCCGATAAACGCGGACGCGATGTGGGCGAGTTCATCGGCCGGGCACCCCTCGGAGTGACCGCGACCGACAGCCGCGAGGAGATCCTCGCGCTACCCGCCGACGCTGTGGTCTACGCGCCGCTGCTGCCGCGCCCGAAAGAAGTGGCGGCACTGCTGCGGTCCGGGAAGAACGTGGTGACACCGGTCGGCTGGTTCTACCCCACCGACGAACAGGCCGAGCCGGTACAGCAGGCCTGCTCGGAGGGCGGGACCACCCTGCACGGCACCGGTATCGATCCCGGCGGGGTCACCGAGGTGTTCCCGCTGCTGCTGTCGGCCATGTCCGCGGCGATCACCTTCGTCCGCGGCGAGGAGTTCTCCGATATCCGGACCTACGGCGCACCCGACGTGGTCCGCCACATCATGCGGTTCGGCGCCACTCCGGCCGAGGCCGCCGCGGGACCGATGACCCAGCTGCTCGATGCCGGATTCCGCCAATCGGTCCGGATGATCCTGGACACCCTGGGATTCACCGGGTCTCCCGAGATCCGGACGATACATCAGCTGGCGGTCGCGACCGCGCCGATCGAATCACCCATCGGCACCATCGAACCCGGGCAGGTCGCCGGTCAACGCTTCCATTGGGAGGCGGTGACCAACGAGGAGACCGTCGTCCGGATCGGGGTCAACTGGCTGATGGGCCAGCAGCACCTCGATCCACCGTGGACCCTCGGCGCGGGGGGCGAACGTTTCGAGATCGAGATCGACGGCGATCCGGGCACTTTCGTGACCATCCGCGGCTGGCAACCCGAACCCGGCGATCCGCCGGAGGCCAAGAACCCGGGAATAGCCGCGACGGCCGCGCACTGCGTCAACTCCATCCCGTACGTATGCGCGGCCGAACCGGGTATCCGGACGTCGGTCGAATTGCCGATGGTGACCGGCCGCGCCCATCCGAGGTTTTCGACGAATCGGGGCTGAGCCGGGTATCAGACGCGGCGCAGCGCCAGGACGGGAATGGTGCGGAACCCGGCCGCCTTCTGCTCGTATTCGGCGAATCCGGGGTATCGGCGGGCCTGTTCGCCGTAGATCCGGTCGCGCTCGGAGCCCGAGAGTTCCGTCACGGTGACCGAGTAGGTCTCGGTGCCCCGCTCCACCGTGGCCTGCCCGGCGGTGGTCAGATTGTGGTACCAGTCCGGATTGGTGGGCGCGCCGGCCTTACTGGCGAATACGTAGACCACGTCCTCGGGTGCCTGTTCGTCGGCCATGTACATCATCGGCGTCACCGATTCGCGACCGGTACGCCGGCCGAGATGATGCACCAACGCCAGCGGCGCACCCTCGAACGGCCCGCCGACCCGGCCCTCGTTGGCGCGGAATTCCTCGATGATCCCGTCGTTCCAATCGTCTGCCATACCCGGCATTATCCAGCGGAACACCGGCGGCGCCCGCACTCCGGGTCGTGCGGCGGGTCCTCACGGCGACCGGCTGTCACACTACGGATCATGGCGTTCACCGACGATCCCGACGGCGACCGGTTCTTCGCACTGCGCACCTTCCGCGCCGACGGCACCCCGGTCGTCACCACGATCTGGCTGGCCCCCGCGGACGGCCGCTGGTACGGATACACCCCGGCCCGCTCCTGGAAAGTGCGGCGGATCGAGCAGGACCCCCGGGTCGAGGTGGCGCGCTCCACGTTCGCCGGGACACCGACCGGCACCTGGCAACCGGGCACTGCCCGAATCCTGCCCTCGCACCGGTTGCGCGTGGCCAGACGGGCCATGACCGCGAAATACGGTGCGGAGTTCCGGGTTTTCGTACTGGTCACGCTGCTCGGGCGCTTCCGCCGCAACGGCGGACCCGCGGTCGGGCTCGAAATCGAGGTGTCGGGGGATCTGCCCCTGCTCCGGCGGTGAAACCCCTCGAGTGACCAGTGCCCGTCTGCGGAACGTACGGGCACCGGTTGGGATCCGGCTCGACCTGAACCCCGGCGGCGACCGTCACGTGTGCGGCGACGAGGTGCGCTACGTCTCGGTCCCGGACCAACGGGTTGCCGATCGACGTGCCACGGTCGCTATCGCAGGCACAGCGGCGCGATATCGGACCGACCGCCGGTGGTGGGCGAGGTGAGGTACATACACGGCGTCTGCCCCGCCGCGGCGATCGCCGACTTCACCTGCTCCCAGGTCGGGGCGTCCAGCGCAGCCGAACGGGACAGCACGAAACCGGACAAGCGGCTCGGGTCGGTCACCAGCGCCCAGGAGTAATCGGGTGCGAGGGCGGTGACTATGTAGTTCGTCGGGCCGTCGAGCATATTCTGGCTCGGCACCCCCGGAAAGCTGACGTGCAGCTGCGCGCCCGTCACCGGGTCGTTCACCTTCGCGGTACCGCGGATCTCGTTCAGACCGCCGGACCAGGTGGTACACGAGTTGTGCACGGCGATATTCCCCTGCGGATCGAGTGTGTACTCCGCACGGGTGTCACGCGCGCACTCGAGATTGAACGGCTGGGGTACCGCGGCGAGCTGGTTCCAGACGCCGAGGTACCGGTTCAGGTCCAGTGCGGGAACAGGCGCCGGGCCGGGGGGCAGTAGGGGTTGGGCGAGCGCGCTACCGCCGGAGGCGAGGGCACCGAAGGTGACGAGGGCGGCCACGAAGCCGGCCGTGCGGCGAACTGTGCGATGTGCTGTCACGAAAAACTCCTCGCGTTCGACGGTGTTCGACCACTTTAGCTCATATAGATGCATAATCGATGCATACCCGGTCAACCCAGGAGGATCGATGGTAGCTATGCGAATCGCCCGGTTCGTGGGAGCGGCCACGGCGTGTCACGGACTCGCCGTGGCGATCCGCCCGGCCGTGCTGTTGCGGCCGTGCGGCTGGGATGACGACCACCCCGGCCGCCGCGCCCTGGCCCGCCACCACCATCTCGCCTCGGGCCTCGGCACGGCCCTCGCCCCCACCCCGGCCGCCCTGCGTATCGCCACGGGCTGCCGGGTGTTCTCCGATTTCTCCGACGCCGGGGCCTTCGCCACCGCGCTGCGTGGGCGACCCGAACGCGCGAAGGCCGCCGCGGTGACCGCCGGCTGGGGCCTGCTGCGCGGCGCGGCGGGCCTTACCGCGACGAGGACGCCATGAGCGCGGCCGTGCGGCCGCGGCACCCATCCCGAACACCCGGGTCCGCCCGGGACGGCGAATCGGAACAGGCAGAATAAAACGATGCCCGACGGTTCCGCCTCCGCCACCGACGCGGCCGGCTACACCGTACGCGCGGTCGCCGACCGGCTCGGCATCCCCACGGCGACCCTGCGCAGCTGGAACCGGCGTTACGAGATCGGCCCCACCGGGCACCGGCCGGGCACCCATCGCCTGTACACCGAAACGGATATCACCCAGCTCAACCGGATGATCGAACTCATCCGCGGGGGCGCCACCCCCGCCGGTGCCGCGGCCGTGGTGCGATCACCTACCGCGGCACCCGGCGATCCGTCCTCGCTACTCGCCGCCGCCTTCGCACTCGACTACCGCTCGGTGACAGCCCAATTGATGGCGAATCTCCGGGCGAACGGTGTGGTGGACACCTGGGAGCGACTGTGCCGCCCCGCTTTCGCCGATATCGTCGCCCGGCAGCTCGGCGGCGAGGGGTGCATCGATATCGAGCACCTGCTCTCCTGGTGCATCACCTCGGCGCTGCACCGCAACAACCCACCGGACCGGTTGCGGCCCCGGCCCATCGTGCTCGCCTGTACCGGCGGCGAAACGCACGCCCTCCCGCTCGAGGTGCTGCGGGCCGCACTCGCCGAACGTGAGATCGGCGCCCAGATGCTCGGGGCGGATGTCCCCACCGGCGCCCTCACCGACACGCTGGCCCGATTGGAGCGCCCCGCCGACCTGGTGCTGTGGTCCCAGCACGAATCGACCGCGCTGACCTCCAGCGTGCGTGCGGGCACCACGGCGGGTGCCCGCGTCTTCGTCGGCGGACCGGGCTGGGACGTGGTCATCCTCCCCGCGGCCGTCGAACGCCTGGCGAGTCTGCCCGAGGCGGTCCGGCAACTCGGCTGAGTCGCCCGCCCGCTCGCCGCCCGGCACACCCATCCGCCGCCGCGCGTACGCGAACCACCTCGCGGCCGCATCACCCGTTCGATCGTCGATTTCCGCACCGGGTCGCCAATAAACACAAAACGATGCATACTCGATGCAGAGAAGCGGCCCGTGACCGCCGAGTGGAGGAGTGTGATGGTCGAGTGCAGAACAGGCCGGTCCATCCGGCGGTTCGCGGTGGTTTCGGTCGAGATGGTAGAAGACGTCGGATGCGAATATCTCGATATCTACTTTCGATCTATCGAGAAGCAGCCGGCACCCGGTGGCCGGGCGGCGCTACAGGCGATCACCATGCCGGACCATCGCATACGCGCCACTCGCGATACCTACACCTGGATCCAGAAGTACATCTTCCCCGGCGGTTTTCTGCCCGCCACCCGGCTGATCACCGATACCGTCGCCCGCGGCACCGGCCTGCGGGTCACGGAGCGGTTCTCGATCGGCGAGTACTACGCGCACACCCTGCGCCTGTGGCAGGAGCGCTTCGATGGGTATACCGACCGGGTGAGCGCGCTCGGCTTGGACCCCGTGTACAGCGGATGCGGCGGTTCTATCCGGCCTACGCCGCGGCTGGGGTCCGCAGCGGCTACTTGGATGCCGAGCAGGTCGTGCCGGCCAGACGAGACGAGGTGTGATCTATGATCCGTGCAGTCGATACTCTCCTCGACCGGACGATAGTTCCCGGCTACACCCGCCTCGGTTACCACCTGCGCAAGGCCTGCTGGACCCGTAACGATCCGCCCACCGATGCCCTGCACGGCAAAACCGCGCTGGTCACCGGCGCGAACTCGGGAATCGGTCGATCGATCGCCACCCGGTTCGCGGGCCTGGGAGCCCGCACCGTGCTCGCGGTCCGCGATCCGGGCCGCGGTGAGCGGGCCCGCCGGGAGATCCTCGACGCCGTCCCCGGTGCCGCGGTGGAGCTGGCGATCTGCGATATCGCCGAACCCGGCAGCGTCGACACCTGCGTCCGGACCCTCGCCGAACGCCTCGAGACCCTGGATGTCCTCGTCCACAACGCGGGTGTGCTCCCCGCCGACCGCGCCGAGAACTCCGCCGGGAACGAACTGACCCTGGCCACCCATGTCCTCGGACCGCTGCGGTTCACCGACCGGCTCACCCCGCTGCTGGCGGCGTCCGGCGACGCCCGGATCATCTTCATGGCCTCGGGCGGGATGTATGTCCAGCCGCTGCCCGTCGACGATCCGCAGTATCGCAGCGGCGAGTATCGCGGCGCCACCGCCTACGCCCGCACCAAACGTATCCAGGTGGCGTTCGGCCCGCTGCTGGACGGACGTCTCGCCGACCACGGGGTCAGCGTGCACAGTATGCATCCGGGCTGGGTCGATACCCCCGGGATCACCGCGGCCCTCCCCCGCTTCGGTTCCGCGCTGCGTCCGGCGATGCGCACCGCCGACGAGGGCGCCGATACCGCGGTATGGCTGGCCACCACCGCTCCGGCGCCGCTCTCGGGTCATTTCTGGCACGACCGCCGGATCCGCGACGAACACTATCTGCGGCACACCCGCTATCCGGAGCACGAACTGCTGTCACTCTGGGAATACTGCCTCGGCCGGGCGGAGGTGGCATTGCACCCGCATTGACCGCGACCGCGCGTACCACCGGTGATCACGGCCCGCCCCGGCACGGGTGTGTCCGGTCGGCCGATGAATTCCGCTCCGCCGCACCGTCCTTCCTTTCGAACCCGCGTGGATCTCGTGACGAGAAGGAGTCCCGATGCCGGATACCGACCACGACCCGGCCGCCCCGCGGCGGCTGTCGCAGCATCCGACCGTCCAGGCGATGGCCGGCCGGGAACGAACGAAACCCGATCCGGTGCTGTCCGCCGACCGGCTCCGCGAGATCTGCCTCGCGGCCGGTGCCGACGATGCCGGGTTCGTCGCGGTGGACGATCCGCGGGTGGCCGACGAGCTGGAGCACGCGCGGGGGATCCTGCCCACCGCCCGCACCTTCGTCGCGTTCTGTGTGCGGATGAACCGGGATAATCTGCGCAGTCCGCAACGCAGTCTCGCCAATACCGAGTTCAATCACGCCGACGACGAGACCAACGACGTATCCCGCCGGATCACCCGGGCACTACAGGACGCCGGATATCGCGCCGTGTACCCGGCACCGGGATATCCGATGGAGGTCGAGCAGTTCCCCGGGCGTATCTGGGTGATCGCGCACAAGGTGGTGGCCGAGGCCGCCGGACTGGGGGTCATGGGCATCCACCGCAATGTGATCCATCCCCGGTTCGGAAATTTCGTCCTGCTCGGCACCGTGGTGACCGATGCGGCGGTCGATACCCCGAGCGCGCCGCTGGATTTCAATCCCTGCCTCGAATGCAAACTCTGTGTCTCGGCCTGCCCGGTCGGTGCGATCACTCCGGACGGTGGCTTCGATTTCCAGGCCTGCTACACGCACAACTACCGCGAATTCATGGGCGGTTTCACCGATTGGGCGGAAACGGTCGCCGACAGTGCCGATCGTGACGACTACCGGCAGCGCGTCGCCACCGGCGAATCGTTCTCGATGTGGCAGAGCCTGTCGTTCAAACCGAATTACAAAGCCGGCTACTGCATGGCCGTATGCCCGGCCGGCGAGGATGTGATCGGCGCCTACCTCGACGACCGCCGAGGCCATCTCGACGACGTGGTCCGGCCGCTACAGAGCAAGTCCGAACCGGTCTACGTGCTGCCCGGTTCCGCGGCCGAAGAGCATGTGGCGCGGCGCTTCCCGAACAAGACTCCCAAGCAGGTCACCAACGGGTTCCCGGACGAGGTCAACGCTCTTCTCGACCAAATCGGCCCACGCCCGCGGGGCAACACCGGCGAGGCCGGGTAGACCGGATCCGCTCGGATTCGGCGCCGGCCCTCCACCGCATCACAGTGCCCGGCCGGCGGCCCGCCGCGTACCTCCGGACCCAGCGCGAGCTTCCGAGCCCGGCACGAGCTTCCGAACCTCGCGGCGAGCTTCCGACCCGGCACGGGCTTGGGCTCGGGTACCCCGCGGGTCGATGTCTGTGGGTTCCGGCAGGTGGCGAGCCGATACCGGGCCCGGTCGACTGTCACGGTCTCCTGGCCGCACCGCAGCGAGCACGCCCCTCGTCCACCAGTGATGGGCGAGGGCACCGCAATGATCCCGCAGGGTCGGCGCAGACCCACCCGCACCGGCTCGGCGCGCCGCGCCCGGCATAGGGTGTCCGCATGCCCGACACGCGCACCAGCTACGTCACCGACGCGGCCGAGATCTACCGCCGGTCGTTCTCGATCATCCGAGCCGAGGCCGACCTGGATCGCTTCCCGGCCGATATCGCGCAGGTGGTCGTGCGGATGATCCACGGCTGCGGTCAGGTCGACCTGGCCGGGGATGTGCTGTTCACCCCGGGCGTGGTCGCGGCGGCCCGGACGGCGCTGCGCGCGGGCGCGCCGATCCTGTGCGATGCGAATATGGTCGCCTCCGGGGTCACCCGTACGCGGCTGCCCGCGGACAACGAAGTGCTCTGCCTGCTCCGGGACCCCCGGGTGCCGGAATTGGCGGCCGAACTGGGCACGACCCGATCGGCGGCGGCACTGGAGCTGTGGCGGGAGCGGCTCGACGGGGCGGTGGTGGCCATCGGCAACGCGCCGACGGCCCTTTTCCACCTCCTGGACATGATCGCCGCCGGAGCGCCGAAACCCGCCGCGATACTCGGGATACCGGTGGGCTTCGTCGGCGCGGTCGAATCGAAAGAGGCGCTCGCCGCGAGCCTGGGGGTCGACTACCTGACGGTGCGGGGGCGGCGCGGCGGGAGCGCGATCACCGCCTCCGCGTTGAATGCGATTGCGAGTGAAGTGGAATGACAGTGCGTGCGGGGAAACTCTGGGGGGTCGGGCTCGGCCCGGGCGATCCGGAACTGGTGACGGTGAAAGCGGCCCGGGTGATCACCGACGCCGATGTGATCGCCTTCCACAGCGCGCGGCACGGTCGCAGTATTTCGCGCGGTATCGCGGAACCGTATATGCGGCCGGGCCAGCTCGAGGAACATCTGATCTATCCGGTCACCACCGAGACCACCGACCATCCCGGCGGGTATCAGGGCGCGATCGACGAGTTCTACACCGCGGCCGCCGAACGGCTGGCCGCCCATCTGGCGGCGGGGCGCTCGGTGGCGCTGCTGGCCGCCGGTGACCCTCTGTTCTACAGCTCCTATATGCATATGCACCGGCGGCTGGCCGACCGGTTCGAGGCCGAGATCATCCCGGGTATCACCTCGGTGAGCGCGGCCTCGGCAGCGCTGGGTACTCCGCTGGTCGAGGGCGAACAGGTACTGACGGTCCTGCCCGCGACACTGCCCGCCGACGAACTCACCCGCCGGCTCGCCGACAGCGACGCGGCCGCGATCATGAAACTCGGCCGCACCTACCCCACCGTCCGCAAGGCCCTCGCCGATTCCGGCCGCCTCGATCGCGCCTATTACGTGGAGCGGGCCAGCACCGGGCGCGAACGGGTATCGGCCGCCGGAGACGTGGACGAATCCCAGGTCCCGTACTTCGCGATCACCATCGTCCCGGGCCCCGAACCGACCACGCCGATCCCCGCGGGACGGGCCGCGACCGGCGTCGAACCGATCGAGCGCGCCGAACAGACCGGGATACCGGGGGCCGCCGCGGACGGCGACGCATCCGGTGTGGGCGAGGTCGTGGTCGTCGGCCTCGGCCCCGGCGATACGCGGTGGACCACTCCGGAGGTGACCGCGGCGCTTGCCGCCGCCACCGATCTGGTCGGTTACACGACCTATATCGACCGCGTCCCGGCCCGCCCGGGACAGCGGCGCCACAGCAGCGATAACAAAGTCGAGTCCGAACGCGCCGCCATGGCGCTGGACCTGGCCCGCCGCGGCGCCCGGGTCGCCGTGATCTCCTCGGGTGATCCGGGCGTGTTCGCCATGGCCGCGGCCGTCCTGGAGGAATCCGCGGACCCGCAGTGGGCGGGCGTTCCGGTACGGGTGCTGCCCGGCATGACCGCGGCGAACGCGGTGGCCAGCCGGGTCGGTGCCCCGCTCGGCCACGACTACGCCACCATCTCGCTCTCCGACCGGCTCAAACCGTGGGATGTGGTGGCCGCGCGACTCGCGGCCGTGGCCGCCGCCGATATGGCGATCGCGGTGTACAACCCCGCCTCGAGCAAACGCACCTGGCAGGTCGGCGCGATGAAGGACATCCTGCTCGAACACCGCGCGCCGGATACTCCGGTGGTGCTGGGGCGCGATGTGGGCGGACCGACCGAATCGGTACGGGTGGTGACGCTGGGCGAACTGGTACCCGCCGAGGTCGATATGCGGACCCTGCTGATCATCGGAGCCTCCACCACCGCCGTGGTCGACGCCGGCGAGCAACCCCGGGTCTATACGGCGCGGCGCTATACCACCTGAGCACACCCCATCCGATAGCATTCCACTATGGAATAGTCGGTGGAAGGGACAACGTGGTGAACGGCAAACAGAAGCGGCCGCTGAACTCCACGGCCGCCTCACTTCTGGGGTTTTTGCACGAGGGACCGATGTCGGGCTGGGATCTGGTGACACTGGCCCAGGACCGCATCGGCGATTTCTGGACCATCACCCAGAGCCAGGTGTACCGGGAGCTCGCCACCATGGACTCGGCGGGTCTGGTGGTCAAGGGCGAAACGGGCGCCCGGGAGCGCACTCCGTACCGCATCACCGACGCGGGGCGCGCCGAATTCGCCGAATGGATAGCCCGTGACCCGAGCCCGGAGACCATCCGGTTCCCGCTCCTGCTGACCCTGCATTTCGGCGGGCATCTCGAGCCCGCGCATCTGGCCTCGATCATCAACAATGCCCGCAAGATCCACCAGGAGCGGCTGGACCGTTACCGCGCCGAGGAAGCCGTCCCGGATCTGTCCCCACATCTGCGGGCGACACTCGAATTCGGTATCGGATACGAACGCGCGGTCCTCGACTGGTTCGATCGGCTCCCCGAACTGCTCGGCTCCTGAACTCACCGGACCCACTCCACGAACCGTCCTTCGAGCCGCAGTGCGATTCGGCCCCGCACCGGCCGCAGTGGGCCGGACCCGGCCGTGTCGCACGGCCGCAACCGGCGGTGCCGCGGCGGACCTATCGATCCGCGAACGCGATTCCGGACCTTCCGAGGGCGGTCACCTTCATCAGGTGCGGCCGCTGCCCGGGCCCCCGGCGGTCCACGTGGACAACACTTCTCGCGCTTCGTCGACCGTGCCGACCACGGTGATCCCGGTCGGCACGGGCGGACGGTCCACGACCACCACCGGGATCCCGGCGGTTCGCGCGGCGGTGAGTTTCGCGGCCGTGGCCGTACCACCGCTGTTCTTGGTGACCACGACGTCGATACGGTGCCGGGCCAGCAGAGCGGATTCCTCCTCGACGGTGAACGGACCACGCGCCAAGAGGATTTCGTGCCGCGGGGGCAGTGCGCCCTCGGGCGGGTCGATGGCACGGATCAGATACCAGGGCCGCGGGTGACCGGCGAAGGCCGCGACCCCCTGACGACCGATGGTCAGCAGTATCCGCTCCCCCAGTTCGGCCGATACGCGCGCGGCGGCCGCCAGATCGGGCACCCGAAGCCAGTGGTCGCCCGGTTCGGCGTGCCAGCCCGGCCGGCTCAACCGGATCATGGACAGGCCGAGTTGCCCGGTGGCCTGCGCGGCATGCGCGGTCATCGTGGCCGCGAAGGGATGGGTGGCGTCGACGACGAGTTCTATCCGATTGTCCTCCAGCCATTTCCGCAGCCCCTCGACACCACCGAACCCGCCGATCCGCACCTCCCCCACGGGCCGGATCGGGTCGGATACGCGACCGGCGAGCGAGGACACGATCTCGTGTTCTCGCTCGCCGGCGAGCAATCGGGCGAGTTCCCGGGCTTCCCCGGTCCCGCCCAGCAGCAGAATTCTCAGGGCTGGCCGCTGAAATAGGCGATGGCCGAATCCAGCAGCGGCGGGCCGCCCGCGACCGCGAGGCCGATACCGGCGCCGATGATGGCACCCGGGATGAGACCGACGCCCAGGAACAGGAACCCGATCCCCGCGCCGATGGCGGCACCCACGGCCGCGCCCAGCGACGCCGCCTGCAGTTCACTCATGAACCACTGCTGGGAGCCGATGAACTGCGCCTGCGACGGCGCGCCCGCGACCGGGGTGGCCTGCGGAGTCAGGGTCAACCGGCTGCTGCCCTCGTCGATGGTGGCGGCGACCGCGACCACCTGGCCGCCGGTGGACTGGGTGAGCGGGATACTGGTGAGGTGCTCCCCGGCGGCGTTGCTCAGCACGACCGCGTTGTTGGTGGTGTCGAGACTGAACGCACCGCCGGATACCGTGGTGACCAGCGATTTTCCGGTCTGGGCCAGCCCCAGGGTGTAGTCGACGCCGCGATCGTGACCGGTGACCTCCGGAACCGCGTTCTCCTGCTGCTCGACAGCGGGCGCCGCCGGAGCGGGCGCCGCGTAGCCCGTGCCCGCGGCGATACCGGTGGCCGCGGCCGCCATGATCGCGGTCGCGGCGAACTTCTTGTATTTCACAATCGATCTCCCCGTCACGCGCGAATCCGCCTGACCCGCGCTAGGAACTCCCGTGACCTTACTACCGATGCCCGAGTCGTCCATTCGTGTTGTCACATACGGGAAGTGTCCCCGGCGCGGCCCTTCACGACCGACCACTGGGTCACCGGGAGCTGGGGCCGCCACGTGGTGAAGCGTCCCAGCGGTTCCCCGCGGTAGACCTGGAAGCGGCGCAGACCTCCGCCATGCGCCGCCGACCAGTTCAGCAGCAGCGCCTCCGACTCCGCGGTGACCGCGTTGGCCACCAGCCGTCCCCCGGCGGGCAACCGCGACCAGCAGTGCTCGAACAATCCCGGCGTGGTCAGGCCGCCACCGAGGAAGATCGCATCGGGATCGGGCAGTGCCGCGCCTCCGGCGAGTTCGGCCACGGCCTCGCCACGCACCTCGATATCGGGCACACCGAGCCCGGTCGCGTTGGCGGTGATCTGGTCCCGGCGCCGCTGCAGGATCTCGAAAGCGATCGCCCGGCAGGCGGGGTGGGTGCGGCACCATTCGATAGCGATACTGCCCGATCCTCCACCGATATCCCACAGGGTCTCACCGGGGCCGGGCGCGAGGGCCGCGAGCGTGAGGGTCCGGATCTCGGTTTTGGTGAGCTGCCCGTCGCCGCTGTAGGCACTGTCGGGTAATCCGGGGAGCCTGGTGCGGCGGGTGTGCCCGGGTTCGGTCGCCGCGGTCACGGCGACGATATTGAGCGGGTCGCCCGGGGATTCGCGCCAGGTGCCGGCGATCCCGGACACCAGCCGTTCCGACGACCCGCCCAGCTGCTCCAGCACCGTCAGCGCCGAAGATCCGAAACCGTTGCCGCGCAGCAACTCCGCGACCTTCGCCGGCGTCCCGGCGTCAGCGCTGAGCACCAGTACCCGCCGCCCTTCGGCCAATTCGGGCAGTAGGCGCTCGAGCGGACGGCCGACAGCGCTGACGATTCCCACGTCCGCGACCGGCCAGCCGAGCCGGGCGCATGCCAGCGATACCGCCGACGGCTGGGGGAACACCCGCAGCGAGCCCGGACCGAGCAATCGCGCGAGGGTGACCCCGATCCCGTAGAACATGGGGTCACCGCTGGCGAGGACTCCGAGCCGGGTATCGCGATACCGGTCCAGCAGTCCGGGTAGAGCGGGCAGCAGCGGCGACGGCCACGGTTCCCGATACGCGGTTACCTCGGCGGGGAGCAATGCCAGCTGCCGCGCCGAACCGAACAGCACCGCGCAGTCGCGCAGCACCCCCCGGGATCGGTCGGGCAGCCCGGCCCAGCCGTCGGCGCCGATACCCACCACCGGAATCGGCGGCCCCGCCCAGCTGAGCGCGGGGTCGGCGGTCACCGCGGCAGCCGCCGCCAGACGGCCTGCGGCAACAGGCGCATCCCGAAGAACACCGGACGCAGAATCCCCGGTATCCAGACCCGCGCGGACCGTCGACCCAGCGCGGTCACCACCGCGGCGGCGACCTGGTCGGGAGTACTGGAGAAGGGGGCCGGGCTCATGCCCTCGGTCATCCGGCCCACGACGAATCCCGGCCGCGCCAGGAGCAGATGCACGCCACTGCCGTGTAGCGCGTCGGCCAGGCCGGAGGCGAAACCGTCCAATCCGGCTTTGGCCGATCCGTATACGTAGTTCGCGCGCCGCACCCGGATCCCCGCCACCGAGCTGAACACGACCAGGTGACCGCTGCCCCGGGCTCGCATCTCGTTGGCCAGCACGGTCAGCACGCTGATCTGCGCGGTGTAATCGGTGTGAACGACCGCCAGGGCATGGGCGGGATCGGCCTCGGCCCGGTCCTGTTCGCCCAGCACTCCGAAAGCCAGCACCGCGACCCCGATCGGCCCGTAGTCGGCCGCGATCTTGCCGAGCAGCGCGGCATGGCTCGATGTATCGTCGGCGTCGAATTCCACCGGATACACCGCTGTCGCACCGGCGGCGGTGAGCGCCGCGGTCTCGCAGTCCAGGTCCTCGCAGCGCCGCGCGGCCAGCACCACCGCCCGCCCGGGCGCGAGCCGCAGCGCGACCTGCAGGCCGATCTCACTGCGTCCACCCAGTACCAGCACCGTGCCCGGGTCGACCCCTCGTGTTCGACGCACAACCATGCGCTCAGTCTGTCATCCGCACGGAACGGCATGGAGAGCCGGGAGACGTGCCGGGCCGGCGCGACGCCCGCTACGGTCGGTCCATGACGCTGCGTACTGTCGAATTGTCCCCGGCGGCCGTCGAGTTCCTCACCGAACGACATCTGGCCACTCTCACCACCCTCCGCTCCGACGGCACTCCGCACGTGGTGCCGGTGGGTTTCACCTGGGACCCCGACTCCGGTCTGGCCCGAGTGATCACCGACGGGGCCTCGGTGAAGGCCCGTAATGTGCGCCGGTCGGGTTACGCGGCCGTCGGCCAGGTCGACGGCGCGCGCTGGCTGACCCTGGAGGGCCCGGCCGTCGTTCTCGACGACGCTCCCGCCGTGCGGGAAGCCGAACGGCGTTATGCCGAGCGCTACCGGGTACCGAGGGAGAATCCGACCCGCGTGGTGCTGGCCATCGAGGTCCAGCGGGTGCTGTGCGGTGTCCGGTTGCGCGAGGCTTGAGCCCGATCGGCCGGCCGTCGGGCGGGCCCGGTCGGCCTAGCCGTCGGCCGGGAGCGCGGTGAGCCCGTGCGGACGCTCGTTCATCGACACACATCCGTCCTCGGTGACGACCACGATATCCTCGATCCGGGCGCCCCACTCGCCCGGGAAATAGATCCCGGGTTCGATACTGAACGCCATTCCCGGCCGCAACTCCAGCTCGTTACCCGCGACGATATAGGGCTCCTCGTGCACCGACAGGCCGATACCGTGCCCGGTCCGGTGCACGAACGCGGGTCCGAAACCGGCGGCCTCCAGCGGTTCGCGGGCGGCCGCGTCGACAGCCTCGGCCCGGATGCCGGGACGCACCGCGGCGACGGCCGCGGCCTGGGCGCGTTCCAGTTCGGCGCAGCGGGCCGCGATCTCCGGATCCGGTTCGCCCAGCACATAGGTCCGGGTGGAATCGGAGTAGTAACCGGGATCCACCGGCCCGCCGATATCGATGACCACGACATCTCCGGTATCGATACGGCGATCGGACACCTCGTGGTGCGGGTTGGCGCCGTTGGGCCCGCTGCCGACGATCACGAACGCCGCCTCGGTATGCCCTTCGGCGACGATGGCGTCGGCGATGTCCTTGCCGACCTCGGCTTCGGTACGCCCGGCCCGCAGGAACTCCCCCATCCGGGCGTGCACCCGGTCGATGGCGGCGCCCGCCCGGCGCAGCCCCTCGATCTCGGCATCGTCCTTGATCATGCGCAGTTCACGCAGCACCGGCGTCGCCGAGACCGGGAGACCGCTGAAACTACGCGCCAGCGGCAGCAGGTGCAGCGCGGGCATGGAATCGGCCACCGCGACACGGGAGCCGATGTGCAGGGCCGACTGGACCAGTTGATACGGATCGACCCCGTCCACCCAGTCCAGGACCCGCAACCCGAGTTCGTCCACCGCGGAATCCCGCAGTGCGGACACCTCCAGTTTCGGGATCACCACCGACGGTGTGGCCTTGTCCGAGGTGATCACCAGACAGGTCAGCCGTTCGAACGATTGGGCCGCCGATCCGATGAGATACCGCAGATCCGGGCCGGGGGTGATGAGCAGGGCATCCAGATGGGCATCGCGGATCAACTGCACCGCCCGCTCCAATCGCTGCCCGTAGACATCCGCCGCGAACCGTGACTCCGTGTGCGCGCTCATGATCTCGAAGGTACCCCGCTCCCGGGGGACACCACATCGGATACGTCGGTGGCGCCTTGTAGATTCACCGGGTGACTACGACCGAATCCACGCCGTGTCCGCTGCTGCTGCTGGACGGCGCGAGTCTGTGGTTCCGGGCCTACTACGCGATCCCGGACAAGATCACCGCGCCCGACGGCCGGTCGGTGAACGCCCTGCGCGGGTTCACCGATATGGTCGCCTCCCTCGTCACCAAGCACCGCCCTGCCCGGCTCGTGGTGTGCCTGGACCTGGATTGGCGACCGCGGTACCGGGTGGACCTGGTACCCACCTACAAGGCCCACCGCCTCGACACCTCCGCCACGGCCGAACCGGGCGCCGAGGAAGTACCGGACCGGCTCACCCCGCAGGTCGAGATGATCCTCGAGGTACTGGCCGCCGCCGGTATCGCCACGGGCGGCGCGGAAGGACTGGAGGCCGACGATGTGCTGGGCACCCTGGCCTCCACCGAGCTCACCGACCCGGTGATCGTGGTCAGCGGCGACCGGGATCTGCTGCAACTGGTCCGCGATACGCCCGAACCGCCGGTGCGGGTGCTGTACGCGGGCCGCGGGCTGGCCAAGGCCGAACTGTTCGGCCCCGCGGAGGTCGCGGCGAAATACGGTGTACCGCAGGAGAACGCGGGTCCCGCATACGCGGATATGGCGACACTGCGCGGAGATTCGTCCGACGGGCTACCGGGTGCCGCCGGGATCGGTGAGAAAACCGCCGCCACCCTGATCAGCCGGTTCGGTTCGCTCGAGGCGCTGCGGGCAGCGGTCGACGATCCCGGCGCCGATCTCGCGCAGGGAATCCGGGCGAAACTTCGCGCGGCGGCCGGCTATCTCGACGCGGCGGCACCTGTGGTGCGGGTGGTCCGCGACGCGGATGTGATCCTGTCCCGGCCCGACAACCTGCACCCCATCCCGGCCGACGCCGACGCACTGCAGGAACTGGCTCGCGTCTACAACGCGGAAAGCCCCGTCGCCCGGCTGGTCACGGCACTGGCGAACTGCTCCTGAACCTGCCCGGAACAGCGAAAAACCCGCCGGATGGCAGCGTCCGGCGGGTTCACCCGGTCAGATCAGCTCGGACGGCCGACCTCGTAGGTACCGTCGTCCTTGGTGATCTTGACGTTGACCTTCTTGGCCTCGCCGCCGACCTTCAGATCGCAGGTGAACGTGGCGTCCACGGCGACCTCCTGGCCCGCGGGGCACTGGACATCCTTGACGTCCTCGATGCCGTAGGACTCCGAGAGAACCTTCGTGACCCCGGTCTGCACGGCGGCCTGGTCCAGCTGGTCTTTGGCGGTGAGGGTCAAGATCCCGACAACGGCGCCGACGATGAGTACCACCACGAGCAGTACCAGACCGACGATGAGCCCGGTCTTCTTACCGCCGCCGGAGGGCTGCTGCTGCTGCGGCGCCCACTGCTGCTGGTTCGGCTGGCCCCACTGCCCGGACTGGGCCTGCGGCTGCTGCCCCCACTGCTGGTTCGGATCACTCCACTGCGGCTGCTGCTGCGGATCGGGGGCGCCCCACTGCTGCGGCGGCGGAGGTTGCTGGCCCCACTGCTGCTGGTTGGGGTCGCCCCACTGCTGCGGCTGGGGCTGCTGCGGCTGCGGTTGCGGCTGGCTCCACTGCTGCTGCTGTTGCGGCGGCGGGGCCGGCTGCCACTGCTGACCACCTTGATCGCTCCCCCACTGCTGGGTGGGCTGCGCCTGCTGTGGGTCGGGCTGATTCACCGGAGGCTGCGCGGGCGGCTGGTTCCCCCACTGCGGGGCCGCACCGGGCGGCTGCTGCCCACCCCAGACCTGGGTGGGATCGTTACGTCCCTCCCCGGTACCCGGGGCGTCGTTCGGTCCGTACGGCCCGCTCATCTGGTTGCCTCCACTCGCATCGTCGAACACACGGTAGCCCCCCGCGTGCGGTTGAAATCAAATCACAATCGATGGTCTCACGCCGCGTCCACCGCGACGACACCACGCCGAATCGCCCGGACGGCCTTGGCCGCGGTGCCCGCGACCTCGGTATCGTCTGCGTTGCTGTTGATCTGGTCGAGCAGATCTATCACCTGCCGGCACCAGCGCACGAAATCGCCGGCCGATAGCGGTGTGCCCTGGTCTCCGCTGGCCAGCAGCGAATCCGCCAGGGCGTCACCGCGTGCCCATTTGTAGATACCGCCGACGAAGCCGAGATCGGGTTCGCGGCTGGGCGCCAGCCGGTGTTCGGACTCGTCGTTGCGCAACCGTGACCACTCGGCGATGGTCGCGGCCACCGCGCGGCGGATGGGTTCGGTAGGCCCGGTGGCACCGAGATAGCCGCCCTCCGAACGCGATTCGTACACCAGAACCGATACCACGGCAGCCAGTTCGGCCGGCCCCAGCCCACGCCACAGTCCCTGCCGCAGACATTCCGCGACGAGCAGATCGCTCTCCGCGTAGATCCGGGCCAGCCGCCGCCCGTCCCCGGTGACCTCCCCCTCGTGGACGAACCCGCGTTCCTCGAGCAGGCCGACGATCCGGTCGAAGGTGCGGGCCAGCGAATTCGTGGTCGTCGCGACCTTCTGCCGCATCGATTCGGTCTCCCGGGCCACCCGGTTGTAGCGCTCCCCGATCCGGGCCAGTTGTTCGCGATCCGCCCGGGTGTGGGCGGGATGGGCCCGCAGCGCCCGGCGCAGGGCCCCCAACTCGGAATCGTCGGCGCCCGCGGCCCGTTTATCGCGGCGCGGCCGGTGCGGTGCGGTGATCCCGGTACTGCGCAGCGCCGACGCGAGATCGCGGCGGGTACGCGCGGTGCGATGATCGACCCGGCGCGGCAGCCGCATCCGGCCCAGCGGCTGCGCCGGTACCGGGAAATCGGCGACCGAGACCCGGCCCGCCCATTTGTCCTCGGTGAGCACCAGCGGCCGCGGGTCGCCGGGGGTCGCGTCGGGCTCCAGGATCACCGCCAAGCCCGCCCGGCGGCCGGCCCCGATAGCGATCACATCGCCGCGCCGCAGTTCGGTGAGCGCGGCGACACCCGCGGTACGCCGATCGGTCCGCGTCTGCTGGTTGAGCTGGCGTTCGCGCTGTTTGATCCGTTCCCGCAGCCCGAAGTACTCCAGGAAGTCGCCGTCCTCACCACCCAGCTGAGCGGCGAGTTTGCGCAGCTGACCTTCGTTGCGCTCGATACCGCGGACCAATCCCACCACGGATCGGTCGGCCTGGAACTGGGCGAAGGAACGTTCCAGCAGCAGCCGGGCCTCCTCGGCACCGAGCCGGTCGATCAGGTTGATCGACATGTTGTACCCGGGTTTGAAGGAACTACGCAGCGGATAGGTCCGGGTGGACGCGAGACCGGCGACCGCGCTGGTATCGACCTCGGGCTGCCAGAGGACGACCGCGTGACCCTCCACATCGATACCGCGCCGCCCCGCCCGGCCGGTCAGCTGTGTGTACTCACCGGGCGTCAGTTCGGCGTGCGTCTCACCGTTGAATTTGACCAGCCGTTCGAGCACCACCGTGCGTG
Source organism: Nocardia jinanensis (assembly GCF_014645735.1). GTDB lineage: Bacteria > Actinomycetota > Actinomycetes > Mycobacteriales > Mycobacteriaceae > Nocardia > Nocardia jinanensis. The sequence continues at coordinate 396,658 of NZ_BMMH01000001.1, forward strand.
CGGGCATATTGATGCCCAGTGCCAGCGTCTCGGTGGCGAACACCGCCCGGACCAGCCCTTTGACGAACAGCTCCTCGACGGTGTGCCGGAACGCGGGCAGCATCCCCGCGTGATGCGCGGCCAGACCCCGGTGCAGCGCCTCACGCCACTCCCAGTACCCGAGCACCTCGAGGTCGGCGCGGGGCAGCTCACCGGTGTGCTTCTCGATGATCGCGTCGACCACCTCGGGATCCGAGGAACCACCGAGATCCAGCCCGGAGCGCAGGCACTGGGCCAGCGCGCCGTCGCAACCGGCCCGGCTGAAGATGAAGGTGATGGCCGGGAGCAGGCCTTCCTCGTCGAGCCGCGCCAGCACTTCGGGCCGGGGCAGCGGACGGAAGAACCGCCGCGGACCGCCACGTCCCCGCGGACCGCCACCCCAGCTCTCCATCCGGTCGGCGTTCTCCCGCTGTTTGATGAAGCGGACCAGATCGGAATCGACCAGCACCCGCTGATCCGAGGATTCGCTGTCGAACAGGTCGAACATCCGCCGCCCGACCATCACGTGCTGCCACAGCGGCACCGGCCGGGTCTCGTCCACCACCACGGCGGTATTACCGCGCACGGTTTCCATCCACGCGCCGAACTCCTCGGCATTGGACACCGTGGCGGACAGACTGACCAGCCGCACCTCTGGCGACAGGTGCAGGATGACCTCTTCCCAGACCGCGCCGCGGAACCGATCGGCCAGATAGTGCACCTCGTCCATCACCACATGCGACAGGGAGCGCAGCGTATCCGACGATGCGTAGATCATGTTCCGCAGTACTTCGGTGGTCATCACCACAACCGGAGCATCCGGGTTGATCGACTGATCGCCGGTGAGCAGACCGACCCGCTCCCGGCCGTAGCGCGCGGTGAGATCGGCGAACTTCTGGTTCGACAGCGCTTTGATGGGCGTGGTGTAGAAGCATTTCCCGCCGGAGGCCAGCGCCAGATGGACCGCGAATTCACCGACGACGGTCTTCCCGGCACCGGTGGGCGCGCAGACGAGTACCCCGTGCCCCTCCTCGAGGGCGGTACAGGCCTGGCGCTGGAAAGGGTCCAGCTCGAATGTCAGCTGGGCGGCGAACCGGGACAGTTCGGCGGTCAGCGACGCGTTCGGTCTCACGGCTCCGAGACTAATCGAGGAATCCGACAGGGGTCGCGCCGATAAATTCCGCGGATGATCCGGCGGCGGTCAGAGTGTGTCCGAATAGTCCGAGGTGGACCGGCCGGTCTGCCCCGGGGCGGGCACGGTATCGGCCGCCGGGATCGGCGCCGCCGCATCGACCGAACCCGGGGCCTCGATACGCGAAGCTTCCTCGTCGTCGAGTGCGCCCAGCTGCTGCTCCTCGATCCGGGCCCGGCGCCGGTCGTTGAACCGGGCGAATTGCACCGCGAACTCGAACAGCACCGTCAGCGCGAGTGCCAGCGCCAGCATCGAGAAGGGATCCTGCGGAGTGACGATCGCGGCGAAGACGAACAGACCGAAGATGATGCCGCGCCGCCAGGCCTTCAGCTTCTCGTAGGGCAGCACCCCGATCAGATTGAGACCGATGATCAGCAGCGGTGTTTCGAAACTGACCCCGAAAATGATCAGCAACTGGATGATGAAACTGAAGTACTGAGAACCGCTGAGCGCGGTGATCTGCACATTGTCACCGATACTGAGCAGAAAGCTCAGGGCGTGCGCGATAACCCAGTAGGCCAGTACCGCGCCACCCACGAACAGCACCGACCCGGTCATCACGAAGCCGACCGCGTACTTGCGTTCCTTCGGGTAGAGGCCCGGCGTGATGAACGCCCATGCCTGGTACAGCCACACCGGGCAGGCCAGCACCACACCGGCCGTGAGGCCGACCTTCAACCGGAGCATGAACTGCTCGAACGGCGCGGTCGCCAGCAGCCGGCACGCACCGTCCGGAGACAGCGAGGCACGAGCGGAATCGGGCAGCGAACAGTACGGGCCGCGCAGGATGTCGCCGAGGCTCTCCAGCCCGAATATCGAATGCGAGTACCACAGGAATCCGACGATCGTGGTGACCAGCACGGCCGCCAGGGAGATCAGCAGCCGGGTGCGCAACTCCCGCAGATGGTCGACCAGGGACATGGTGCCATCGGGGTTGGTCCGGCGTTTGCTGTGCCGGGGGTCGAACGGAATTCGCATGATGTGTGGATGCCCTCGTATCAGCGTGCCTCGCTCCGCTCGGCCTGCGGCGCTACCCGGTGCACCGGCGGTCCCCCGCGCGGGCTACGGCCAGCGCCCGGTCGGCAGCGCCGGGTCGACAGCAATCGTATCGGGGTCCGGGCGCGCGCCCGGACCCGCGGATACGGGCTCAGAGCGTTTTCGACTCGCTCCGGGTCTCCGTGGCCTGCGTACCCGTCTCGCGACCGGCCGGCAGTTCCGGAGCGGGCTGCGCGGTGGCGGCGCCCGCGGGCTTGCCGTCGTTGTGCATCTCGCTCACTTCGCTCTTGAAGATCCGTAGCGACCGGCCGAGACTGCGGGCCGCGTCGGGCATCCGCTTCGCGCCGAAGAACACCACGAACAGCGCCGCGATGATCAGCCAGTGCCAGATGCTCAGACTGCCCATTGTGGTTACCTCCCAAGACTGTGGTCTCTCCGATGCTACCTGCCCAGACGGCGGCATCGAACCCAACCTGGGGCGGATGCCCGCACGTCACACGCCGGTACTCCGCCGTTCACCGGCACATCCGGTGGTGGGGACGCGCGCGGCGCACCCGCCGGTTGTCAGGCGGGTGCGTCGAGCTCAGCGGCCAGATAGGCGGCCAGAGCCGCGTCGGAGCGGTCCCGGACCGCCGCCACCAGCTCGGGCGGGCCCAGTACGGTCACCCCGGATCCGAACCCGAGTGCCAGCCGGGCCATCCAGTCCAGTGTGGCGAAACGCATGGTCGCCTCGATACTCCCGTCGGCGTGTACCGCCACCCGGTGCATCGGGTACTGGTCCAGCACCCAGCCGTGGTCGGCGGCGATCAGCAACCGGGCCAGCGGAACCGCGGGATCGTCCTGGAACAGATCCAGGCCCGCCTCGGTATCGCGCGCCTCACGCGGCGGACGGGCCGGTTCGTCGAGCTCCTCCGCCGATTCGATCCGGTCGAACCGGAAAAGTCGCACGCCCTCGGCCTGGCGGCACCACGCCTGCAGATAACTGTTGTCGTCCACCGCGACGATCCGAATCGGATCGACCACCCGGTTCGACACCACATCGCGGCTCGCCGAGTAGTACTCCAGCCGCAGCGCCCGCCGGGCTGCCACCGCCGACCGCACCGTGGTCACCGCGGGCGCCTCCATAGGCGGCCCCCCGGCCGGACCGGCACCCGAAACCCGCGCCGGAGCGGCCCCGGAAATCGCCGATTCCAGTTTCGCGATGGCCGAATGCGCGGCGGTCGGATCGACCATCCCGGGCAGGTCGACGATCGAACGTAACGCCACCAGCACCGCCGTCGCCTCGATCGACGTCAGCCGCAGCGGCCGCTCGATCCCCGCGGTGAACGTGACCTGCACACTCTCCTCGGAGAAGGACAGATCGATCAGATCACCGGGGCCGTAGCCGGGCAACCCACACATCCACAGCTGATTCAGATCGGCCATCAACTGTTTGGTCGTCACTCCCAGATCGGCGGCGGCCTCGGCCGCGCTGATCCCGGGATTGGCCACGAAATAGGGAACCATGTTCAGCAGTCGCGACAGCCGCGCCGACAACCGGGTGCTCACAACGCCACCTCCGTCCGGTCGATGACCGAACGCAGCCGCGCCACCACATCGGCCCGCAGCTCCGCGGGTTCGAGCACCAGCGCATCCGCACCCAACCCGGTGATCAACCGGGCCAGCCAGTGCTGCGACCTGATAGGCACCTCGAGCACACTGCCCGGCCGGTCACCGACGGTCCGGCTACCCACCACATCGCCGATCCGGCGCAGATCCCGGCCCCGGCCCTGCGCCACCCAGATGGTCGCCGAACCGGTGACCGGCGCACTCCCGGTCACCTGGGTGACGATCTCCCGCAGATCGGTACCCGGGGGCGGATGCACGGCATTACGGGGCCCGTACGCGGTGATCTGCTCACCGATCCGCGACAGCCGGAAAGTCCGCACCGCGTCCCGGTCCCGATCGTGCCCGACCAGGTACCAGCGCCCGCGCAAGGTCACCACCCCCCACGGCTCGACATCACGCATCAGATACGGGGAATTGCTCGAGCCCCGGTGCTCGAACCGCACTGCCTGACCGCCGTCGATCGCCGCGAGCAACTTACCCAGCACCGGCTCGGACCCGCGGGTACGCGCGGGCACCGCCGGAATGGCCGCGAACGCGGTATCGGTCTCGACGTGCACACCCCCGGCCCGCAATTTCAACAGCGCCCCCGCCGCGGCCGCCGCCAACTCCGGCGACTCCCACATCTGCAGCGCCACGGCCACCGCCGCCGACTCCTCACTGGTCAGATCGATATCCGGTAGCTCATAGGCGTCCCGATTGATGCGGTACCCCTCAACGGTGGAAAAACGCCCGGAAGGGCCCACCTCGAGAGGTATGCCCAGATCCCGGAGCTCGTTCTTGTCCCGCTCGAACATCCGGCTGAACGCCTCGTCGCTGGCACAGTCCTCATAGCCCGCGACGCTCTCCCGGATACGCTCCGCAGTCAGGAACTGCCGAGTCGACAGCAGCGCGATGACCAGATTCATCAGGCGCTCGACCTTGGATATCGCCACCCGAGCAGGATAATGCAGTGTTTATCGGCGGCGCCTTCGGCGCCGCGGGCGGGGCCCTGTTAACCCCGGTTCTTCACTCCTTCGCTCAGTCGCTGCGCTCCTTCGCTACGTCGCTCCAGAACCGGGGCGGGCCCCGCCGTTGAGGTGGACCATCCGGAGTAAGAGGCCGCCGACCGGGGCTACCGCGGCTGGGTGAAATGGGGGGCGGAGGGTTGGTGCGGGCGGGCGTCTTTGTTGTCTGGGTAGGCTGACGGCTCCATGAGGGCTCAATGGTTTCGCTCTGTGGATAGATTCTGCGCATGCTGCGGAACCGGGCGAGCCCCGATCACCGAGTAGGACCATCCGGAGTAGACAGAGGGTGTTCCGGACTCGAGGCCGGTCCCGCCGTTCAGGCCTCGAAGCGCACGGGACCTGCGGTCGGCCATCGGGCGGGAGCGACCATTGGGTACCTTCGGCCGAGCGGAAACTGCCCAGGTCTGGTGCGAGTATCGAAACCCGAACGGCCGGGGACCTCGGGTGCCTCGACCCCGAGGGCCGAGTTCGGGCGATCAGCGAAAAACGACGTCGGCGCCGACCGGACCAGGGTCCGATCGGCGCCGGTGACCGACGATCACATCGAGGCGATCAGGCGATCCACTCGTTCGTCCACCGAGCGGAACGGGTCCTTGCACAGCACGGTGCGCTGGGCTTGGTCGTTCAACTTGAGGTGGACCCAGTCGACCGTGAAATCGCGGCCGGCCGCCTGGGCGGCGGTGATGAAATCGCCACGCAGTTTGGCGCGGGTGGTCTGCGGCGGGGTGTCGACGGCGGCATCGACCGCGTCGTCCTCGGTGATCCGCTTGGCCAAGCCCTTGCGCTGCAGTAGATCGAACACACCACGACCACGTTTGATGTCGTGGTAGGCCAGGTCCAGCTGGGCGATCTTGGGGTCGGACAGCTCCATGCTGTAGCGGTCCTGGTAGCGCTGGAAGAGTTTGCGCTTGATCACCCAATCGATCTCGGTGTCGACCTTGGCGAAATCCTGCGATTCCACCGCGTCCAGGGTCCGGCCCCACAGATCGACCACCTGATCGACCTGGGGATCACGATCCCGGTTGCGCAGATGCTCCACGGCACGCGCGTAGTACTCGCGCTGGATATCCAGGGCACTGGCCTGCCGCCCCCCGGCCAGCCGCACCGGGCGGCGGCCGGTGAGGTCGTGGCTGACCTCACGGATGGCCCGGATCGGGTTGTCCAGGGCGAAATCGCGGAACGACACCCCGGCCTCGATCATCTCCAGCACCAGGGCGGCGGTGCCGACCTTGAGCATGGTGGTGGTCTCGGCCATATTCGAATCGCCCACGATCACGTGCAGACGCCGGTACTTCTCGGCGTCGGCGTGCGGTTCGTCGCGGGTGTTGATGATCGGGCGCGAGCGGGTGGTCGCCGAGGAGACGCCCTCCCAGATGTGCTCGGCTCGCTGCGACAGGCAGAATGTGGCGGCCTTCGGTGTCTGCAGTACCTTGCCGGCCCCGCAGATCAACTGCCGGGTGACCAGGAAAGGCAGCAACACATCGGAGATCCGGGAGAATTCGCCGGCCCGTACGACCAGGAAGTTCTCGTGACATCCGTAGGAGTTGCCCGCCGAATCGGTGTTGTTCTTGAACAGGTAGATGTCCCCGCCGATACCCTCCTCCGCGAGGCGCTGCTCGGCGTCGATGAGCAGCTCCTCCAGTACTCGCTCCCCGGCCCGGTCATGAGTGACCAGTTGGACCAGGCTGTCGCATTCGGCGGTGGCGTACTCCGGATGCGAACCGACGTCGAGATAGAGCCGGGCGCCGTTTCGCAGGAACACATTGGAGCTGCGCCCCCAGGAAACCACCCGGCGGAACAGATACCGGGCCACCTCGTCGGGGCTGAGCCGGCGGTGTCCGTGAAAGGTGCACGTCACACCGAATTCGGTCTCGATCCCCATAATTCGTCGCTGCACACTATCGAGGTTACAGCGCTGAATGATTCCTGCGGGGCGGTGCGGAAAACCCGATGTATACGGCTTGGCAACGATTAGGTCGGCGATCGTTCGCCGAAGCGGCATCCGGACGCCCGAACGCCCGGCTCGCGACCCTGCCCGAAGGGCCCGGCCCGGCAACCGTGAGCGCAGCCGGAGGCGGTGACCCCACGAAAACGGGCCGCACACCCCGATCGGTGTGCGGCCCGGTCCTGGTTCCCTCGGCTGCCCGGATCAGGGCCCGGCCGGTCGGGTCACTTCTCCGTTTCGCCAGACTTGCCGTCCTCGGCGTCGTCCGCCGACCCCGCCCCGCCCGGGGAGAGCAGCCGCTCCAACGCTGCGGCCTCGATCCGGCGGAACGCCCGCCGGGGACGAGCCTGCTCCAGTGTCGCAACCTCGAGCGACCCGAAACCGAGCGAACGCTTGTCCTTGTCGGTGCCCTCCGGGACTCCCGCCTGCAGGGCCGAGACCGCAACCCCGATGGCGGCGGAGAGGTCCAGGCCCGGCTGATAGGAGTCCTTCAGCGCGGTGACGATGGGTTCGGTGGTACCGCCCATCACCACGTACTCACGTTCGTCGACGATCGAACCGTCGAAGGTGATCCGGTAGAGCACCGATACCGGATCCTGCTCCGGATAGCCGACCTCGGCGACGCAGATCTCCACCTCGTAGGGTTTGAGCTGATCGGTGAAGATCGATCCCAGCGCCTGCGCGTAGGCGTTCGCCAGCGCCCGGCCGGTCACATCGCGCCGGTCGTACTGGTAGCCCCGCAGATCGGCCTGCAGGATGCCGCCCCGGCGCAGATTCTCGAATTCGTTGTACTTGCCGACGGCGGCGAAACCGGTCCGGTCGTAGAGTTCGCTGACCTTGTGCAGGGTCGCCGACGGATTCTCCGCGACGAACACCACGCCCTTGTCGTAGGCGAGCACCACGACACTGCGGCCTCGGCCGATACCTTTGCGCGCGAGTTCGGTCTTGTCGCGCATGATCTGCTCGGCGGACGCATACAGCGGCAGGGTCATGCCCGGGCGCTCCCTTCCTCTGCGGCCTGACGGTCGGCGGCGATACCGCGCGCGATCTCCTCGAGCCGGGATTCGGCCACCTCGGCGGCGCCGTCGTCATCGATCAGGATCGCGGTCGGGTAGATCCCGCGCAGCAGATCCGGTCCGCCGGTGGCGGTATCGTCGTCGGACGCGTCCACCAGGGCCTCGACCGCGATCCGCAGCGCGCGGTCGGCGTCGATCCCCTTGGTGTACAGCTTCTTCATCGAGGTCCGCGCGAACATGGAGCCGGAGCCGACGGCCGTGAAACCGAACCGCTCCTCGCTGCGCCCACCCACCACGTCGTAGGAGACGATGCGCCCGGCCCGGTCCGGATCGGTGGCCTGCTGGTCGTAACCGACCAGCAGCGGCACCACTGCCAGGCCCTGCATGGCAGCCGGCAGGTTGTCGCGCACCATCTTCGACAGTTTGTTGGCCTTGCCGTCGAAGGTGAGGGATACGCCTTCGATCTTCTCGTAGTGTTCGAGTTCCACCGCGAACAGGCGCACCAGTTCGATGGCCATGCCCACGGTGCCGGCGATACCGGTCGCCGAATAGGTATCGGTGATGTGCACCTTCTCCACATCGCGACCCGCCAGCAGATTGCCCTGCGTGGATCGCCGGTCACCGGCGATCAGGACACCGCCGCGATAGGACACCGCCACCACGGTGGTGCCGTGCGGCGCGATATCCCCCGCGGCACCGCCGCCGGGGTTCCCGGCGGCGGTGGTCTGGCTCAGCGCATCGAAACTGTTGCTGGGCAGCAGGTCCGGTGCGTGCTGGCGTAGATGTTCGGAAAAGGATGACAGGGCGTACCCCAAATGGAGACGCGAGGGGTCACCTGCGGTCACTGGCCACCTTTCTGCACGTAGGCACGAACGAAGTCTTCGGCGTTCTCTTCGAGCACATCGTCGATCTCGTCGAGCAGGTCGTCGGTGTCCTCCGCCAGCTTCTCGCGCCGCTCCTGACCGGCGGCGTCTACTCCGTCGACGCCTTCGTCATCGTCGCCGCCCCCGGCGCGTTTGGTCTGCTCTTGTGCCATCGCAGCCGACCTCCTCTGTTTTCCACCGACCGGCCGCGCTCGCGTGCCGGACGAATCGTGAGCACCTCTGTGCTCGTTCTTCAACACTACCCAGCCAGGACGACACGTAGTCGGATTACGTCCCACCCCGGTGGCCGCGACCGCCGGGGTATTTCCGGTGAACGCTCAGGTGGTGAGCTGTCGCACCAGGTCAGCGGCAGTATCGACACCGTCGAGAAGTTTCCCGACGTGCGCTTTGGTACCGCGGCGGGGCTCCAGGGTGGGGATCCGGACCAGCGAATCACCGCCCAGGTCGAAGATCACCGAGTCCCAGCTGGCGGCGGCGATATCGGCGCCGAACCGGCGCAGGCATTCACCCCGGAAGTAGGCGCGGGTATCGGTGGGCGGCTTGGTCATGGCATCGAGCACCTGCTGCTCGGTGACGAGTCGTTTCATCGACCCGCGCGCCACCAGCCGGTTGTACAGGCCCTTGTCGAGCCGCACATCCGAGTACTGCAGATCCATCAGATGCAGTTTCGGCGCCGCCCAGCCCAGCCCCTCCCGGCTGCGCATCCCTTCGAGCAGGCGCAGTTTGGCCGGCCAGTCGAGCAGATCGGCGCATTCCATGGGATCGCGTTCCAGCAGATCCAGCACCATCGACCAATTGTCGAGCACATCGCGTACCCGCTCGTCGTCGTTGCCCTGCTCCTCGACGAATTTCGCCACCCGTTCGTGATACAGCCGCTGGATCGCCAGCCCGGTGAGTTCGCGCCCGTCGGCCAGCGCCACCGTCGCGCGGAGAGTGGGGTCGTGACTGATGGTGTGGACCGCGGTGACCGGGCGGGCCAGCTGCAGATCGGACAGATCGGCACCGGATTCGATGAGATCCAGCACCAGCGCCGTGGTCCCGACCTTCAGATAGGTCGACATCTCGGCCAGATTGGCGTCACCGACGATGACGTGCAGTCGGCGGTATTTGTCGGCATCGGCGTGCGGTTCGTCGCGCGTGTTGATGATGCCGCGTTTGAGCGTGGTCTCCAGCCCGACCTCGACCTCGATATAATCCGAGCGCTGCGATAGCTGATAGCCCGCGTTGTCTCCCGACTGCCCGATCCCGACCCGGCCGGACCCACAGATCACCTGACGGGATACGAAGAACGGGGTGAGTCCGAGAATCACCGCGTTGAACGGGGTTTCGCGGCTCATCAGATAGTTCTCGTGGGTGCCGTAGGAGGCGCCCTTGCCGTCGACGTTGTTCTTGTACAGCTGCATCCGGGGTGCGCCGGGGACACTGGACGCGTGCCGGGCGGCCGCTTCCATCACCCGTTCGCCGGCCTTGTCCCAGATCACCGCGTCCAGTGGATCGGTGACCTCGGGGGCGGAATATTCCGGATGCGCGTGGTCGACGTAGAGCCGGGCGCCGTTGGTGAGGATCATATTCGCCGCGCCCACCTCGTCGGCGTCGATCACCGGGGCCGGACCGTTCATCCGGCTCAGATCGAAACCGCGGGCGTCGCGCAGCGGCGACTCGACCTCGTAGTCCCATCGAGTGCGCTTGGCGCGCGGCACCCCCTCGGCCGCGGCATATGCCAGAACCGCCTGGGTAGAGGTGAGGATCGGGTTGGCCGACGGCTCGGTGGGCGTGGAGATCCCGTATTCGACCTCGATACCGATGATGCGCTGCATGAGTTCGAGAGTAGGCGACGGAAGGCGAATCATCCGTCGAGTCGTACTTCCGGACGATGCCGTGGCGTACCGCACGACCACATGCTCTGACCATGACCCGCACCGTCGCCGACCCGCGCGTTCCTGGACCGAACCCCTCCCGCCCACCCCGCCTCGCGGCACTGGATGTGCTGCGCGGAATCGCCATTCTGGGCACGCTGGGCACGAATGTATGGATATTGACCGACCCCGAGGGGTTGAGTGGATATCTGCGCCGGATCTCGATATCGCCCACCGACGGCTGGATGTGGGCCGAGAAGGTGCTGCAGCAATTGGCACAGGGCAAATTCCTGGGTCTGCTCACGGTGATGTTCGGTATCGGCCTGGCCATCCAGCAGAGTTCGGCACGCCGGGCCGGACGCCCCTGGCCGGGCGGCTATCCCTTGCGCGCGGGTCTGCTGTTCCTCGACGGTCTGCTCAATTTCCTCTTGATCGCCGAATTCGATGTGCTCATGGGTTACGCCGCGACCGGCCTGGTCGTCGCGTTCCTGCTCACCCGCAGCGAGCGGGCACAGGGCCGCTGGCTCTACACGATGCTCGGCGTGCATCTCACCGCGATCGCGCTCTACGCCGGCTCACTGCTGCTGGCGCAGCCCTCCGCCCCGCGGGAACGGGCACCGCTGTCCCCGAACCCGTACGCCGACGGGTCGTTCTGGGATCTGGTGCTGTTCCGAGCCGAGAACGCCCTGGTGTTCCGTGTCGAGGCGATCGTGATCCTGCCGCTGTCGATCGCGCTGTTCCTGCTCGGCGCGCGGCTCTTCCATGCGGGGGTGTTCCGACCCGAAGGCGCGCGGCTGCGGCGCCGGCTCGTACTCGTGGGCTTCGGCGTGGCCGCACCGATCGATCTGCTGGCCGGTCTGGCCGGCGGTGGTGATCTGGTGCTGATCACCCGCTATCTGGTGGCTCCGGTGGTCTCGCTGGGGATTCTCGCGCTGGTCGCCGAGTTCTATGTGCGCCGCCCGCGCACCGGATTCGCCGGACGCCGGCTGACCGAGATCGGCCGGGCCGCGCTGAGCTGCTACATCCTGCAGAATCTGGTGGCGTCGATCCTCTGCTACGGCTGGGGATTCGGGCTGGCCGCACGGTTCGCCCCGGAAGCCCGGGTGCCCTTCACCGTCGCGATCTATCTGACGGTGTGCGCGGTGATCGCGCTGTTCGCGCACCTCTGGCTGCGCCGGTTCGAACGCGGTCCGGTGGAGTGGCTCTGGCATTCGAGCTATCGACTCCTGAATCGGGCACAGCCCGCCACGCCGCGCTGATACGCCCACCGCAGTGAGCAGACACACCCGGCCGGGTACCGGTACCCGGCCGGGTAACTGCCACCATTGACCCGGCCGTACCGGCAGACGACCGGCCCGTGGCACCGGGCCGCAAGCGCAGCTTCCACGGAGGACACGATGGGGACCCACAGCACCGGCGACGAACCCGGCACCCGCGCCGCACCGAGCGAGGAGGGCGAGACCGGCACCCGCGCCCGGGTCCGGCGTCGCATCCGCATCTCGGCCGGCCCGATCGTGGTGATCACGCTGCTGATGGCCTTGCTGTCGACGATGTATCTGGGCTACGTGGTGAACCCGGAGAAGAATCTGCACGATTTCCCGATCGCGCTGGTGAACCAGGACGACGGCGATATCCGCGACGGACAGCAGATAGATATCGGTGACCAGATCACCTCGGCGCTCACCGAACGCGTCCCCGCGGACAAGGTCGATCTGCGGGTGATCGGAATCGGCGAGGCCCAGCGGCTCCTGGACAACGGGGAGGTCTACGGCGCGATCATCCTGCCCAGCGATCTGTCCAAACGACTGTCGATCCTCGGCACGGGCAGTGTGGTGCCCGGTGATATCCAGCAGCCCGTGATCACCGTGGTGACCAACCCCCGTACCGGCACCTACGCCACCCAGATCACCCAGACCGTCGCCCGCCAGGCCCTGATCCAGGTGAACGCGGAGGTCGGCAAACAACTGACGGCCACGGTCGACGACGAGCTGAAGGCGGGTCCGGGCGGCGGTACCGAGATCTCCGGCGCCGCCCGGTTGATGCTGGCCGAACCGATCCAGGTCCTCATCGAGCCGTACCGGCCGCTGCCGGACGGGACCGGGCAGGGACTGTCCGCGTTCTTCTACACGCTGCTGGTGGTGCTGGCCGGTTTCACCGGCGCCATGATCGTCCACACCATGGTGGATTCGGCACTCGGTTTCGTCCCCACCGAATACGGACCGTGGTTCGTGCACCACCCCACCTCCCCGCATTCCCGGGTGCGCACCCTGCTGCTGAAATGGGGGGTGATCGCCGTCGCGGCACCGATTGTCTCCGGCCTGTTCATCGGTATCGCCACGCTGCTGGACATGCCGCTCGACCACAGCCTCGCCCTGTTCCTCTTCGGCACCCTGGCGATCATCGCGGTCGGGGTCACCGCACTATCTGTACTGGCGGTGTTCGGCTCGGCCGGTCTGCTGATCAACCTGATCCTGTTCATCGTGCTCGGGTTGCCCTCGGCCGGCGCCACCATTCCGCTGGAGGCGACGCCGCACTATATGGCCTGGCTGGCCACCTTCGAACCGATGCACCAGATCTACCTGGGTATTCGCGCCATCCTGTACTTCGACGCCCACGGCAACCCAGGGCTGGCGCGCGGGGTCGGGATGAGCCTGTTCGGGCTGGGTGTCGGTCTGGTCCTCGGGCTCGTCTTCACGATCCTCTACGACCGGAAGGGTCTGGAGCGCCGCAGCAACCGCTGAGCGTCGGCGTGCGTGCCGCCGGGGCGACGACCCCGGGGGGCGACTTGCGCAAGATCGGTCAAGCGCGGCGCGTGGTCGAACCGACAGACTCGACGGGTGAACAACCGACGTGACCGACTACGCGAACTACTGGACGCGGTTCTCGACGAGAACAACACCACGCTCGGGCAGATGGCCGCCGGCGCGTATGCGTCGCGGTATCACTTCGCCCGGCAGTTCAGTCGCGGCACCGGCGAATCTCCGGTCGGCCTGCGGCGGCGCGTGCTGCTGGAACGCGCCTGCTGGCAGCTCGGCGGCGGCGCGGGAGTCACCGAGGCGGCTTTCGCCGCGGGCTACGACACGGTGGAGGGGTTCAGCCGGGCGTTCGCCCGCGCGTTCGGTCATTCGCCGAGCGCTACTCCACCGCTGACCGGCCGGACCCCGCGCCGGCTGCCGGCGGCGAACGGCATCCATTTCCATCCGCCCATGTCGCTGTGGGTCGACGGAGAACCGAAGGGACGCTCCGATATGGACCCGACCGCACTACTGCTGCACCACGATCTCGAGGACACCGCACTACTGGTGAAAGCCGCGGCGGGGCTGAGCGAGGAAGAGTTCCGGCGGCCACGCGGCGGCAGCGGAACAGTACTGCCATGGGACGGTCCCGAGGATTCGGTCGCCGCCGTGCTGCACCATCTGATCCGCAGCAAGGAGGTGTGGCTGGCCTCGATCGAGGGAGCCGACACCCCGGTGGCCGGCGGCGACGATCTCCCCGCGCTCATGGCCCGTCTCGACGAGGTGGGTCCACGCTGGCTGGACACAGTTCGCGAGATCGACCGGCGTGGCAGCTGGGGCGACATCCTGATCGACGCCCTGTGCGAGCCACCGGAGAGTTTCGTACTGGGCAGCGTCGTCGCGCATGTGCTCACCTACTCCGCGTATCGCCGCCAACTGGTGCGGTACTGGATACGCGGGACATCACCCGATGATCCCGTCGGCTGGGGCGACCCCATCGACTGGCTGCAAAAGAGAGATTGACATGACCACCCACGCATCCGCGCCCCGGACCATCTACAACACGGCGACCAGCCTCGACGGCTTCATCGCCACCACCGGCCACTCACTGGACTGGTTACTGACCCGTGAGGCCGACGAGGACGGCCCCATGGGGATGACCGAATTCATGGCAGGTGTCGGCGCGATCGTCATGGGCGCCAACACCTATCAGTGGTTGCTCGACAATCAGAGCGCGGAGCCCTGGCCCTATGAGGTCCCGACCTGGGTGTGCACACATCGTGAGTTCGCGCCGCGCACCGACGGCGATGTGCGGTTCACCGGAGAACCGGTCGAACTCGTCCACAAGGCGATGGCCGAGGCGGCGGCCGGGAAGAACCTCTGGATCGTCGGCGGCGGCGAACTCGCCGGCCAGTTCGCCGACCACGGCCTGCTGGACGAGGTGATCGTCTCGACAGCCCCGGTGACGCTGGGCTCCGGGGCGCCCCTGCTGCCGCGCCGGCTGGAGTTGCGGGTCGCCGAAATGGCCCGCAATGGGGAATTCACCTGTGCGCGCTACACGGTGGTCGGTCCGGACGCGTAATCGGAGGGGCGGTCCTCCGGGACGACCGCCCCCGCCTGATAGGCGCAGTTGGGCAAGTCCGTCCGCGATCCACACACGGCCGGAACGAACGCGCAGGCACGCAAAACGCGCACGGCCGGAACGAACGCGAAGGTACGCAGAACGCGCACGGCCGGAGCGAAGGCGGAGGTACGCAAAACGCGCACGGCCGGAGCGAAGGCGGAGGTACGCCTATCCCGAGGAAACCGATGCCGTCCAGGAGGCGAAGGCGCTGGGATTACGGGTCTGCAGCAGGACCCGCCCGGGGCCGACGAAATCGAACACCAGCCCCTCACCGGATTTCAGCGACTGCAGCGAGCGACCCGAGACCGCGCGCCGGATGGTGAACCGGATGGACAGATCGTAGGCCACCACGTGTCCGGTATCGATGGTGACCGGCTCGTCCGGAGCCAGGTCGATGACATCGATGGCGCCGAACACACCCACCACGACCTCGCCCTGGCCGGACGCGCGCAACCCGAAGCCGCCTTCACCGCCGAACAGGTTGGCGAAGCCGCCCCATTTGCTCTCCACCTGCACACCGGACGAATTCGCGATCCAGCCACCGCGACTGATGAAATACGGCTGATCCGGGGCGATCTGCAACGCCAGCATGTCCCCGGGCAGCGACGGCGCGACATCCACCCAGCCGCCCTGCTGTGGCGCGGTGAAGGTGGAGACGAAGAACGATTCGCCGGACAGCATCGAACGCTTCAGACCGGCCAGGATGCCGCCCTCGGCCTTGGCCTCCAGCGTCACCCCCGCCGAATGCGCCACCATGGCACCGGATTCCACCCGGACCGGTTCACCGCCCGCGAGGACACACCGGGCAACCGTCGACGACGGGTTATGCCGCAGTTCAACTTTCATGAGCCGACACTACCGCCACCGGACCGTTCGGCCGTACGGTACGGGCGTCGCGAATTCGCCGGCTCGTCCGGGCCGCCGCGGTATGCGCGTTACACCCCGGCAATCGCCCTTCTGTCACCCCAGCGAATCCAGAGCATCCGTATCGCGGGCCACCACAGCACGCCCGGCGGTGAACACGATGGGGCGCTGGATGAGCCGCGGATGCTCAGCGAGCGCTTCGATCCAGCGGTCCCGGTCGGCATCGGTCCGGCCCCAGTCGGCCATCCCCAGTTCCTTCGCGATGTCCTCACTCGTGCGGGTGATATCCCACGGTTGCGCGCCGAGCCGGTCGAGCGCCGCGCGGATCTCCGCGGCGGTGGGCGGATCGTCGAGATACCGGCGGACCGAATACTCCACTCCGGTGGCATCCAGGTGCGCCACGGCGGCCCGGCTCTTGGTGCAGCGCGGGTTGTGCCAGATCTCGGTTTCCGGAGTGCTCATAGCAGCGAGCGTAGTCGGCTACAGATGCATCCATTCCGGCCACACCTGCGACCACGGCCGCCGGGGCTGCGCGCATTTCCAGAGGGTGACATCGAGGGTGTTGCCGAGGAAGCCGAGCCGGGTGTCGACGTGCCCGATCGGTTCGAGGATCGCGAACTGGGCCCGCATCCGATCCTCGTCACCGCCGACGCACACCATGGTGGTGGCCGAATCGGCGGGTGCGCCGAAGTATCCGAAGCCACGCGACGGGCTGTGCACCTCGGGCAATTCCGCGCGCGCCAGTTGGTCCAATGCTCCCGCCTGCCAGTAGCTCTCCGCGAGCACCGCCGAATGCGCCTGCTCCGCGGGGGTCAACGATCGGTGGGCGGCCACCGCCGCCGCCGCGAGTTCGGGCCAGCCGAATTCACCGAACAGCCCGATGTTCATCGCGGCCTCGGTATCGTTCGCGGGCGGGGCGATATCACCGGGGTTCTGCCAGGGCGTGGACCCCGCGATCAGCACGAGCGACAGCGCGGCCAGCGCCGCTCCCGAACCGAGGAGTATTCGCCGACGACGTCGCGATCCGGTGCGCTGCACCGCCCCCACCAGAGCTACCGATCCGGCGGCGAACACCATCCCGTACATTCCGGCCAGGTAGTAGACCCGGCCGCCGGAGACCAGGAACACCACGAGCAGCAGCACCGTGCTCACGCCGAGGAACCGGTACGGGCGCAGCGTTTCGTACCGCAGCAATGCCCAGACGCCGTAGCACAGCAGCACAGCGCCGAGTGCACCCGCGATGAGCACCGCGAGGGGTACGAACATTGCCTGACCGCCGGTGTACTGCTGTTCCTCGCGTACCACCGCACCCAGGCCGAGCTGCGGCCAGCCGTGAGCGGCCTGCCAGAGCAGCGAGGGTATCGAGACCGACAGCACGATCACGCCACCCACCCACAGCAGCGGCCGGCGCACCAGATCCCGGGGACCGAACGACAGCGAGCCGATCGCCAGTGCGATCCAGAAGAACGGGATAAGCCATTTGACCTGCATATCGATCGCGGTGACCACCGCGGCGGCCAGCAGCAGCCCGTCCCGGCGGGTTCGGACCCAGCGCACGATCAGCCAGGTGATCAGTACCCACAGTGCGGAATCGATGGCATTGGTGGACAAGTTCTTGGCCTGCATGAGCAGGAAGGGCGAGGTCGCATATCCCACCGCGGTGAGCACCTGGGCAGGGCGGCCGCCGCCGAACTCCCGTGCGATCAGGGCGCTGACCACCACGGCCACCACCGTGACGACGATCGCCGGCAGCCGCAGCGCCACCAGGGAACCCGGTGCGACGGTATCGGCGAGTGCCGCGAGCAGGGGTAGCACCGGTCCTTGATCGGCGTAGCCGAAGGACAACCGCCGGCCCGCGGCCAGAAAGTACAACTCGTCCCCGAAGTAGCCGTAGCGGGTCGCCGACAGCACCAGCACGACGGCGGCCACAGCGGCGACGCCGAGTACGGGTCCCGTGGCGAACGGACGGTCGGCGGGCATATCCGACGGCGGTGCGGCGGTGTCGGTCTTCGTGGTCACGGGTACTCCTGGGCTTCGTGAACCGGGCCCTCGGAACATATCCGCGCCGGGACCCCGACGGCGTCCACCTGCCGGACGATTCCGGGCGCACGATACGGGGCCGGCCCTGCCCATTGCGGCGTACCCGGGATCCACCCGCAGGGGTACCCACATACGACCGAGGCCGCGCTTCCGACGGAAGCGCGGCCTCGGTGACTGTGCCGGCTACAGGTACTGGCCGGTGTTCGATTCGGTATCGATCGCCCGGCTGGCACTGGCGTTCTTCCCGGTGACCAGCGTGCGGATGTAGACGATCCGCTCACCCTTCTTACCCGAGATACGTGCCCAGTCATCAGGATTCGTGGTGTTGGGCAAGTCCTCGTTCTCGGAGAACTCGTCCTGGATCGAATCGTAGAGATGCTGGATCCGCAGACCCGGGTTGCCGGTGTCGAGCACCGCCTTGATGGCGTACTTCTTGGACCGGTCCACGATGTTCTGGATCATGGCGCCGGAATTGAAGTCCTTGAAGTACAGGACCTCCTTGTCACCGTTGGCGTAGGTGACCTCCAGGAAGCGGTTGTCCTCGCTCTCGGCGTACATCCGGTCCACGACCCGCTCGATCATGGCATTGACGCAGGCCACCTTGTCGCCCTTGAACTCTTCGAGATCGTCGGTGTGCAGCGGCAATCCCTCGGTGAGGTACTTGGAGAAGATGTCCTGCGCGGATTCGGCGTCCGGCCGCTCGATCTTGATCTTCACGTCCAGCCGGCCGGGCCGCAGGATCGCGGGATCGATCATGTCCTCACGGTTGGAGGCGCCGATGACGATGACGTTCTCCAGCCCTTCCACCCCGTCGATCTCGCTCAGCAACTGCGGGACCACGGTGGTCTCCACATCCGAGGAGACACCGGAACCACGAGTCCGGAAAATCGAGTCCATCTCGTCGAAGAACACGATCACCGGCGTACCTTCCGACGCCTTCTCCCGGGCCCGCTGGAAGATGATCCGGATATGGCGTTCGGTCTCACCCACGAACTTGTTCAGCAGCTCGGGGCCCTTGATGTTGAGGAAGTAGGACTTCGCTTCCTTGGCGTCCTCGCCCCGCGCCTCGGCGATCTTCTTGGCCAGCGAATTCGCCACCGCCTTGGCGATCAGTGTCTTACCGCAGCCGGGCGGACCGTAGAGCAGCACACCCTTGGGCGGGCGCAGCGCGTACTCGCGGAAGAGATCCTTGTGCAGGAACGGCAGCTCCACGGCATCACGGATCTGCTCGATCTGGCGGCCGAGACCACCGATGTCCTCGTAACCGACATCGGGCACCTCTTCCAGCACCAGATCCTCGACCTCGGCCTTGGGGATACGCTCGAACGCGAACCCGGCCTTCGTATCGACCAGCAGGGAATCACCCGGCCGCAATTTGCGGATCGGGGAGTCCGGATCCTCCAGATCGTCGGCTTCGGCGAGCCTGCTCAGAGGCCCGGACAGCCAGACCACCCGCTCCTCGTCCGCATGCCCGACGACCAGCGCGCGGCGCCCTCCGTCGAGGATCTCCCGCAGGGTGCCGATCTCGCCGATCGCATCGAACATCCCGGCCTCGACCACCGTCAGCGCCTCGTTGAGGCGGACGGTCTGGCCGTAGGCCAGCGTCGTGGTGTCGATATTCGGCGAGCAGGTCAATCGCATCTTGCGGCCGGAGGTGAACACGTCGACGGTCTGATCCTCGTACACCCCGATCAGAATCCCGTAACCGCTCGGTGGCTGACCGAGCCGGTCGACCTCCTCACGCAACGCGACGAGTTGCTGCCGCGCTTCCTTCAGGGTATCCATCAGCTTGGTGTTGCGAATGGTCAGCGAATCGATACGGGCTTCCAATTCCCGTGAGCGATCCGGTGAGTCGGCGAGTTGCCTCCGGAGTGCAGCCGCTTCGGCGCGCACTGCCTCGAGTTCTCTCCAGGCCGCCGAATCCGAATTCTCGATGGGGCTCATGTGCTGCTCCTCCCAGTCCCGGTCTACCAACGCTACCGGGCGCGGCCCGTTTGCGCTGTCCGACACGGTTTCGTCGTGATCACATCTGGTCCGCGGCCGTCTGCTGGTCACACCATGTTAGCCTGCCCTAACCCATTTACGGTGGGCATGCTCACCGACTAGCCGAAAGGTTGCCAGCTATGCAACTTCCCGCACGGAGACTGCGGTTGTCCCGCGTCGCTGCGGCCACGGCCGCAGCCGCCGCACTGGCGCTGGGCCTGACGGCCTGCGGGTCCGACGACGACGGCACCGGGACCGGCGCGAGCAGCGCTGCCCCCAGCAGTGCCGCGGCCACCACCAGCGCTTCGGCGCACGATCACGACCACGGGGATACCGCGGAGGCGCCCACCGCGCAGAGCCTACAGTCCAACCTCGAGCAGATCACAAACCCGGATGTCCCGGTGGACGAGAAGGTGAAGCTGATCGACGACGGCGAGAACCGGCGGGGCATCCTCGAGCAGCTCAACGCCGCACTACAGACCTATCGCGGGATCACCTTCCAGGTCGGCGAGATCACAGTCGACGGTGACACCGCCACCGGTCAGACCACCATCACCAGCCCCACCGGCCAGAGCGCACCGCCCATGCCGCTGACCTGGGAGCATGAGGACGGCACCTGGAAGCTGTCCGATGCCAGCGCCTGCGTGCTGTTCGGTTTCGCCCAGATCCCCTGCTCCCCGGCCTGACCGTCGCGCGCCCGCGCGACCACGAACCACCCCGCGGGACCACGGAGCGAGCCGGTGATCCGGCCTTCCGGTGGTCCCGCGGGCGTCCGTAAGGCCCGCTCAGCCCTTCGACGGCCGGCGCTGCGGCTTCGGGGTCACCACGCCCTCGGCGAGCCGCCGTGCGCTCACCAGGAAGGCCGTATGGCCCTGCATCCGGTGTTCGGGCCGCACCGCCAGACCCACCACATGCCAGCCGCGCACCATCGACTCCCAGGACCGCGGTTCGGTCCAGCACTGCTGCTCGCGCAGAGCCTCCACCAGTTTGGAGAGCTGGGTCACCGTCGCGACATAGACGATCAGCACTCCGCCGGGCACGATCGCCCGCGATACGGCCGGTAGCGCGTCCCACGGCGACAGCATGTCCAGCACCGCGCGGTCCACCCTTTCCCCGTCGTAGTCGGCCACATCACCCACGGTGAGCTGCCAGTTCGCGGGTCGTTCGCCGAAGAAACGCTCCACGTTGCGGACCGCGTGCTCAGCGTGGTCCTCGCGGATCTCGTAGGAAACCACGGCTCCGTCCGGCCCCACCGCGCGCAGCAGCGAACAGGTCAGCGCACCCGAACCGGCGCCCGCCTCCAGTACCCGGGCGCCGGGGAACATATCGCCCTCGTGCACGATCTGCGCGGCGTCCTTGGGGTAGATCACCGCCGCCCCGCGCGGCATCGACATCACGTAGTCGGTCAGCAGGGGTCGCAGGGCCAGGTAAGGCGTGCCGTTGTTCGAATGGGCGAGAGTGCCCTCGTCGGCGCCGATCAGGTCGTCGTGGTCGATGCCGCCGCGGTGGGTGTGGAACTGTTTGCCCGGTTCCAGTAGCACCGTGTACAGCCTGCCCTTGGCGTCGGTCAGCTGCACCCGGTCGCCGACGACGAATGGCCCGGTCCGTCTGGCCGTCATGGATCTCCGTTCGCGATGAGGACTGCGCCCGAGCCGATAACCGGGCGCGGCACCGTGTCGGTGCCGCCGGATAGCCTGCCAGGTATGTCAGCGCCACCGAGCACGCCCCCGGCCGGTTCCGGTCTCGACCCGGTACCCGCCTCCTCCAGACCGGCGCTGTCCCCCTCGCGCGCAGCCGATTTCAAGCAGTGCCCACTGAAATACCGGTTACGCACCATAGATCGGATACCGGAACCACCGACCCGGCAGGCAGTACGCGGTACCGTGGTGCACGCGGTCCTGGAAGACCTCTACACCCTGCCGGCCGCGGAGCGCGATCCCGAGCACGCGACAGCGCTGGCCGAAGCCGCCTGGGCGCGAGTGGTCGCCGAACGCCCCGAAGCCGCCGAACTTCTCGCCGCCGGTCTCGACGTCGCGGTTTTCCTCGACGAGGTCCGGGCGCTGGTGCGTACCTACTACCGCCTCGAGGACCCCCGCCGGTTCGACCCCGAATCGTGCGAGACGCGCCTGGAGGTCCGCCTGCCCGACGGCGTCCCCCTCCGCGGTTTCGTGGACCGTATCGATGTGGCGCCCACGGGCGAGCTACGAGTGGTGGACTACAAGACCGGCCGGTCACCGGGCCCCACTCAGGAGACACGCGCGCTGTTCCAGCTGAAGTTCTACGCGCTGATGCTGCTGCGCACCCGCGGGGTGGTCCCCACGCAGCTGCGCCTGATCTACCTCGCCGACGCCGAACTGCTCACCTACACCCCGGACGAGGACGAACTGCTCCGGTTCGAACGCACCCTCACCGCCCTGTGGAACGCGGTGCGGACCGCGGGCCGCACCGGAGATTTTCCGCCGAATCCGAGTTGGCTGTGTGATTACTGCGCCTACAAAAGCCTGTGCCCGGCGTTCGACGGAACTCCTCCGCCGTACCCCGGCTGGCCCGCGGACGACGAATCCCCGACCGGGACCTTCGCCGAATCGGTATAAAAATGTGTCGATACCCTCGCCCCCCGCGGGCTGTATCGACACCCTCCTCCGAATGCCGGGCCGCGCAGCTTCGGAGACCGGGACGGGTTCCCGGCTTCTGATACCGACCATTCGGACCGGGCGGACGAGTCGCCCCGGGACGCGCCTCGACCCACCCGAGTAGCCCACAGCAGCGTGCACACGCACAACCTCCGAAGGGTCGGCCGTTATCGGTCGGGGCCCACCTTGGTTCCGGAGTGAGAACCGAAGGAGCGCAGCGATGATCGCGTGCGGCCAGCCGTCTGAGGTCGCGACCATTGAGCACCTACAGCGCCGTAAGCCTCCCCCGGTGATCGAGGCGCACGTCCGCACAGACCCTCCGTCCACCCGGGATGGTCGGCTTCCATGGGCGAGGCCCACCCCGGTTCCGGAGCGACGAACCGAAGGAGCGCAGCGACCGATCACAGGCCGCCGATCATCCACAAGTCGGTGCCGTAGCCTCCCTCAGCTGATCGAGGTGCACACAAGCACACACCTCTCATCTACTCCGCATGGGCCTACCCGAGCGGCGGGGCCCGCCCCGGTTCTGGAGCGACGTAGCGAAGGAGTGAAGAACCGGGGTTGATAGGGCCCCGCCCCGCGGCGCCGAAGGCGCCGCCAATAGATCAGAAGGCGCGGCAGGAGCGGATATCGGTGGCCAGGATGGCCCGGGCGCCCAGTTCGGCCAGCTGGTCCATCAGCTCGTTGCCCTGCCTGCGGGGCACCAGCGCCCGCACCGCTACCCACCCGGGGTCGGCCAGCGGCGCGACCGTCGGCGATTCCAGGCCGGGAGTCAGTTCGGCGGCCCGTTCCAGCAGGCTCTTCGGGCAGTCGTAATCGAGCATCAGATACTGCTGAGCGAACACCACACCCTTGACCCTGGCGATCAGCTGGTTACGGGCCCGGTCCCGCTGATCGGAATCGGCACGTTCGATCAGGACGGCCTCGGAATCGCACAGCGATTCCCCGAAAGCGACCAGATTGTGCTGGCGCAGAGTCCGGCCCGACCCGACCACATCGGCGATCGCATCGGCTACTCCGAGCTGGATGGAGATCTCGACGGCGCCGTCGAGCCGGATCACCTCGGCCTCGATACCGCGCCGGGAAAGATCGGCCAGCACCAGGTTCGGGTAGGAGGTGGCGATCCGCTTGTCCTGCAGATCCTCGACTTTCCAGTCCTGTCCCTGCGGGGCGGCGTAGCGGAAGCTCGAACCGCCGAATCCCAGGGAGAGCCGTTCGTCGACGGGGGCACCTGAGTCCAGCGACAAGTCCCGCCCGGTGATACCCAGATCGAGTTCACCGGAGCCGACGTAGATGGCGATGTCCTTGGGCCGCAGGAAGAAGAATTCCACCTGGTTGGCCGGATCGAGCACGGTGAGCTCGCGGGAGTCGGTGCGTTTGCGGTAACCGGCCTCGGTGAGGATGGCGACCGCGGATTCGGAGAGTGCGCCCTTATTGGGTACTGCGACGCGCAGCATGGCTGGTCCTTTCGGCTGGGAGGGATGGTCGGGGCGTCTACAGATGTCGGTAGACGTCCTCCAGCCGCAGCCCGCGGCCGACCATGAGGACCTGCACCCAATAGAGCAGCTGTGAGATCTCCTCGGCGAGCGCCTCGTCGCCTTCGTGTTCGGCGGCCAGCCACACCTCACCGGCCTCCTCCAGCACCTTCTTGCCCTGGGTATGGACGCCCGCGTCCAGCGCGGCGACGGTACCCGACCCAGCGGGACGGGTGGCTGCGCGATCCTGGAGCTCGGCGAACAGGGCCTCGAAAGTCTTCACGGCAGGTCATTGTTTCAGACGGTGTTTATGGCGCCGCCTCCGGCGTCGCGGGTCGGGGCCCTATTAACCCCGGTTCTTCACTCCGGCGCTCAGTCGCTGCGCTCCTTCACTCTGTCGCTCCAGAACCGGGGCGGGCCCCGACCGCCGCGGCACGACTCCGCCCGAGTGGGCACCACTGTGTCGTAGTACCCGCTCGGGCGGGCGACGCGGAAACGGATCAGGCCTCGGAGAGCAGCGCCTCCAGTTCCGCGACCGCGGTGCGCAGGTGCCCGGCGAAGGCGTGCATCTCGTCGGCAACGGCCGCCGGAGTGGCCAGATACAGGTTCCACCGGTCGGGCAGCAGCACGTAGGCGATACCGATACATTTCGGGCTGGTGGACCCGAAACCGAAGTAGCTGATGTTCACCGACGGCGCGGAGCTGGTGCTGAGGTAATCGTCGCGCAGCACGGTCCAGCCCGGGCTGGAGTACAGCGCGATCGGCTCGGTGACCCCCAGTTCGGCGCCGCGGCGACGCTGGATCCATTCCAGTTCCCACAGGTGCTGTTCGGGCGCGGCCCCCGACTGGCACTGTTTGGCCCGTTCCACATGCGCGGTGGCGGCGGCGCGGGCGGCGGCCAGTTTCGCGGCGGTATCGGCCGCCGGGTCCTGCACCGTATCGGCGAAGGCCACCATCTCCGGGGTCACCACGCGCATCGCCTCGGTGCGGCCGTTGCGGTACTGCCTGGTGGCGATGGATTCGTAGGTGGCGCCGGTGAGCCCTTTGCTGCGCCGGTGCGCGAGCTGATAGCTGAGCTGGGCGAACGCGTCCGGGGAGATACCGAGCTGTTTGGCCCGGGCAGTCCCGAAATCCTCGAACGATACGGTGATCGTGGCATTGTCGGCGGCGTACTGCGCGAACGCCGCGCCGGCCGCGACCACTTCGGCCCGCTGCTCCGCGTCGAGCCGGAACTCGATCTGTTCGGCCGGTGGCAGCCCCTGCCCTCGGGCCCCGGACCGCTGGGCGTGTTCGTCGACGGAGGTCTCCAGCAGCGTGTCGACGAAGGACAGGATGGTGGTGCCGTCCAGTCCGCAGTGTTCGATATTGATTCCGGTCCGACCGTCGGCGAAGACGATGAACGATACGGATTTGTCGAACCATCGGTTGGCGCTGTCACCGTGCAGCAGGGTATCGGCGGCGTGCAGGTCGTCGCGCGGGGCGAAATCCTCGAGGCAAACGGCGAACAGTGCCGTTTCGATGGTGTCGAGAGCCGTCGCGTTGTGCGGATCGCTCAGCAACCGGGCGCGGGCCCGGGCCCAGTCGGCACGCGCCGCGGTGGTCAGTTGCCCGACCGAGGTACCGGGCGGCGCCGGTTCGGTGGCGGATTTCAGGATCGCCCGCAGACCGGCGGTCACGTCCTCGAAGGCGTAAGGGGCGCCCTCCGGGCCGACGACGTCCAGCCGGAAGAGGGCACCGCGGTGCAGGACCAGGATGTGGCGGGCGGTGGAGGGGCCGGGTTCGGCGTCGCTGTAGGGCACCCGCACGGTGTCTTGTTCGGCGCCCGGGATCCGGGTTTCGGAGAAGAGGTACTTGTTCTGCCACATCGACAGGCGCTGACCCCGCTGGGTGACCGGCGGAATCGCCTCCTGGTCCAGGGCCAGTTTGTAATCGACCGCGGCGGTGACCAGGGCGGCGGCGCGCTCAGCCTGATCGGCCGCGGTCGAACTCGCCAGCGCGGTGTCGTCGCGGAACAGGAAGAAGAAGTTGGCATTCAACGCGATCCGGTCCCGCCGGCCCAGGTAGCGCGACGGCCAGAACCGGTCGAGCCAGCTACCCACACCCGGGGTCTCGTCGTATTCGCGCAACGCGTCGTGCAGGACTCGCCCGGGGCCGCCGGGACGCAGCAGATCGGTGACGGCGTCTTCGGTCGCGGCCAGCTGCTCCGCGGTGAGTAGAGGCGCGCACCACTGGACGAAGCGCGCGCAGCTGTCCTCGAGGGTCGGCAGCGGAACCCTCGGGAGCTGGTCCTCGGCGGCGAAGGTGGGTTCGGTCAAGTCGTTCTCCGGTTCGGTCGTCGGTCGTCGGTCGTCGGGTTGCGCCCGGCGCGCTATTCGATGGATGTATGCGGCGAAAGCGGCCGGGACACATAGAGATTGGCATACAGCCGACCCTCGTCCTCCAGGCCGGTCGTATCGATCCCGTTACTCGCCAGCGTACCGAGCACCTGCTCGCGCTCGGCCGCCGAGGCGAAGCGACGCTGGGCGAATTCGCCGGGCATCCGCTCGGTGCGATAGCCCAGTGCCGTCAGTTCCGCCTCGATGGGTCCGAAACCGTACATACGCAGTACGAAGTGGGCCATCCAGGGGCGCCGTTCGGGATGAGCGGTGGCGATACGCGCGATCGTCTTCTCGGTGACGTACCCGATGCAGCCGGTCGAGATCACCAGATCGGCCGAGGCCAGCACGGCGCGCTGTTCGTCGGTGGGGTCGGTGGCCTCGAGGTCGGCGTGCACCACGGCGTCGAGCAGCCCCGCCGCGCACGCGTAGTCCAGCGCGGGCGCGGAGGCGTCCATACCGATGAATCGCACCCCCGGCAGCGCGTCCGCGGCGGCCAGCCGGGCACGGTCCCGGGCGATGAACTCGTCGGTGCCGGCATCCGGGTCCGCGTACGACCCGGCCAGTTCGGCGAGGGTGGTGTCCAGCCGCAGCAGCGCCGCGTTCACGCCGTAGGAGCAGCCGATATCCAGGACGCTGGGCGCCGCACCGGCGGCGGCGCGGTATTCGGCGATCTGCCGGTGCAGATGCGGTTTCGCCAGTTCCGGGATGCCGTAGTCCAGCTCCGACATGCGCGCGTAGTAGTCGCGTGGATCGGGCCTCGAGTAGATATCGTCGAAGGACGCTTTCCCGGTGGTGTGCAACGGAACTGACACGTCGTGTTCCTCTCCTCGGGCTGTATCCGCTCGATCGCGTTCTCGATCAATCGAGCAGCCGGTCACCCCGGACGGCGTCGGCCGCCGCGAGATGATCGGTGAGCACCCGCCCGAACAATTGACGGGTGCGTTCCACGGTGCCGATGACACCGGGACGGTCGCTGTAGGCGAAGATCGCCGTATGCCGCGCGGCCGCCCCCTGCACCGGGGAGACCCGGTGCAGCGAGAAGCGGCCCTGGAAAAGTTGCAGATCGCCGGGCCGCAGAACCAGCCGCCGGATGAGGTTCTCCCCCGATCCGGTGAGCACCGCGTGCACATCCGCCAGGTTCTCGGCCTGTGGGGAACGGATGCCCGGACAGTATTCGAAGACACCGCCCGATTCCGGGGTGGCGGTGAGCATGCTGACGGTGAATTCGTTGGTGTCGAAATGCCAGGGGTGCGACTGTCCCGGCGCGACCACATTGAGCACCAGTCCCGCCAACGGGTCGGCGAATTCGTGCAGGCGGTCCCGGCCGAAGCAGTCGGCGAGGAATCGCTGGAACAGTTCGTCGGTGTAGAGGCGGTGGATGAGCGCGTCGGCGGGGATACGGTCGCGCGGGACGAAGGCGTTACCGCGCTCGAAGATGATCCGCCCGGGGTGATCTTCGGGTAGTTCGCTGTCGAGTGGGATGTTGTAGGCGTTCACCCGCTCGGTGCGGTAGTAGGCGTGCGGTGCCATCCGCGCGCCCTGTTCCGCGAGCAACGCGTGCAGTTCGGGCCGGATGAACTCGCGCAGGACGGTGCAGCCGTCCTCGGCGAGATCGGCCCGTGCCGCCGCGACCGCGGCGCGCCACCCGGGCGCACCGGGCTCCGCGAGCGGGTAGCGGGAAGTGTCGACGATCGCGTCCAAGTTGACGTCCTCCCGGCGCTGAAGGCCCGGGATTCCTACCACGCGGCTACGCCGCGTCCGGGTGGGTTCCTGCTTCATCGCCGACCGCCCCCACGAGTGAGGGTCTTACATCTGCTCCACAAGCGTTTAACCTCTCCGCCCGTCCGGCGGCGAGAATGTTCCGTGCGGCATTCAGGTCCCGATCGTGGACAGCGCCACACGCACATGTCCACGACCGCACCGACAGCGGTTTCGGCCCATCGAGCACCCCGCACACCGAGCACAGTTGCGAGGACGGGAAGAATCGATCCACCTTTGCGAAGGTACGTCCGTAACGAGCGGCTTTCTCCTCCAGCATCCGGACGAACATGCCCCACCCCGCATCGTGCACCGACTTCGCCAACCGAGTCCGGGCGAGCCCCTTCACGCACAGATTCTCGACGAACACCGCTTGGTTGTCGCGGATGATCGCCGTGGAATGCTTGTGCACCCAATCCCGGCGCGTACCGGCCACCCGCGAATGCGCGTGAGCGACCCGGATTCGGGCCTTGACCCAGTTGCTGCTGTCCTTCTGTTTCCGGGACAACGCTTGCTGGGATTTCTTCAGTCGTCGTTCGGCTCGGCGCAGAAACTGCGGCGAGTCGATCCGTTTTCCGTCCGAGAGAACCGCGAACGTAGCCAAACCCAGGTCGATACCGATCTCGGACTCGACTATCGGTAGCGGCTCGCTGTTCACATCGACTACGAACGAAGCGAAATACCGGCCCGCGGAGTCCCTGATCACCGTGACCGACGACGGTACCGACGGCAGTTCCCGTGACCAGACCACCGTCAACTCTCCGATCTTGGCCACATACAGTTTCCCGTTGTCCCGGAGAGAGAACCCGTTGCGGGTGAACCTGATCGCCTGCCGATGATCCTTGCGTGACCGGAACCTCGGCTTCCCTACCTTCGAGCCCTTGCGTTTCCCCGACAGCGAATCGAACCAGTTCCGGTATGCGGTCCGCGCGTCCTGGCAGGCCTGCACCAGCACCACCGACGACACCTCGGAAAGCCACGCCCGCTTCCGCGTATGTTTGGCGTCGGTGACCACCCGCCGCTGAACCTCGGTATCGGACAGCTTCACCCCGGCCGCATGGGCTTGTTCGCGGGTTCGGAGGTTGTCGTTGTACACCACCCGCGCGCACCCGAACGCCCGAGCCAGCAAGATCTGCTGACCGGGCGTCGGATAGACACGATAGTTGTACCGGAGTTGCACGCGCGCACTGTAACAACGGTGACCGACACAAACCCCGCGAGTTCCGGGAACCCTGAAGTCGATGCGCCGGCCCGGTCTTGAAAAACCGGGCCGGCGTGCTACGTATCTCGGTCACCGTGGCGGCCATAGCGATATTGTTATCGGACTGTCTGCGACACGCCCGGTGTTTGCCGGAGATAGCAGGTGAGAACGGTCACGGACTGTTCGGTCTTGTTGAGATACAACACCGTTCGTGCGTTCTCCTTGGTCACCGTTCACCGTTCACCGTCATCCGGAGTAAAGAGCACCAAATCAGCCCATGATTGGGTGATTCGGATCGGGACACGAAGACCGGGCACGAAACCGATGGCATCCAGCGGATCAGTGCGGTGGAGTCGAGCAACGGGGGCCGTCGCCTCACCGATCACCACCATGACACCGGGCAATCCGGCGGCGACCGTGCACTTTCAGGAGGCGCCGGGGTCGCCCGCCGCGACCGCGCGGACTGTCCGCAGCACCTCGTCCAGATCGGTTCGCGCCAACCCGATCAGGCTCTCGCGATGCACCCGGGACGGGTGCACCGGCACCGGTATCTCACACGGCACCACCAGCACCCCGCAGCCGGCGGCCGCCGCGGCCGCCACTCCGGTGACCGAATCCTCCACAGCCACACAATCGCCGGGATCGAGACCGAGCAGCTCCGCCGCGCGGAGGTAGACGGCCGGATCGGGCTTTCCGTGCGGCACCTCGTCACCGCAGACCGAGATATCGAACCTGTCGCGACCCAATGTTTCCAGCGCCAATTCGGTCAGCGATCGCTTGGTATTGGTCACCAGCGCGCAGGGCAGACCCGCCGCGCGCACCATCTCGAGCGCCTCCACCGCCCCCGGCCGCCACGGGATCGGCCCGGTCATGAGTTCGGTGACCCGCTGTTCCAGGAAACGTCCGGCTTCGGCCACGGCCGCCGGCTCCGGCGGCACACCGAGTTCGGTGAAAATGATCCGCAGCGCGTTCGCCCCGGACGCCCCGATCAGCGCGTGCCGGATCTCCTGGGTCATCTCCCGGCCCAGCTCCCGGGCCAGCTCCCGGACACCGATATCCCAGAGCTTCTCCGAATCGAGGAGGGTGCCGTCCATATCCCACAGCACCCCGGCCGGCGGGGTCATACACAAGACCTTTCGTCGCGGTGGATCGCATCGCCTGCGCTGGAGGCCGTCGACGGCGCGCGGCCGGTAGCCCCCGGCCGACCGTAACGGCACCACGGAAGCGAGTCCGCACCGGCCCGCGACCGGGTCACTGCAGCTGGGACGCGGTGATCACCAACTGGCCGCCCTCGGGCACCACCTGGAACGACCGGCTCTCCGACTGCGTCGAGCCGTTGCTCATCGTGTAGGTGATCGTGGCGACGGCCGACCCGTTGGCCGACGGGGTCACCGCACCGATACTCACGGCGGCGATACCCGACCAGAACCGGGTGTACTCGGCGTAACCGCCGGTGGTCGCCTGGTAGGCGGGCGACAGCTGGGCCCAGGCGGCCGACGGATTACCGGGCAGCAGGCCGTAGTACCCGCGGACGAACTGCTCCACCCGGGCGGCGGTCGGCGGGCCGGTTTCGGCCGTGGTGGTGGTCGGGGACGCGGTAGTGGTCGACCGGGTCGTGGTGGCGGTATCGGACTCGGCGGTCTCGGGAGCGAGCGCCTGCGAAGTGCCGGGGGCGAGCGCGGCCGGGTCGTCGGCGTCGTCGCCGCCGGTGAAATTCGCCAGCACCAGTCCCGCGATCACCACCAGGACCAGCGCGGCGGCACCGGCCAGCAGCGCGGTCCTGGTGCGCTTCCCGGATCCGCTCGCCGGCGGGCGGTGCGGTGCGGCCCCGGCGGGACCGGGCGGGACGGCACCGGGACCGCTCGCTCCGGCTGTCCGAGGACCGCGGAACGCGGGCGGAGTACTGCCCGGTGGCGGCACCGGGGCCGCGGCTGGGGCATCCGGCGACAGCGGCGTGGTCGCGGCAATATCGGCGGGCAGGATCTTCGTGGCGGCGGGCGCGACCGGTTCGATCGGTTCGGGCGCCCGGCCTGCCGCCACCTCCTCGAGCATGACGCGCGCCTCGTGCATGGTGGGACGGGTCGCGACTTCGGTGGCCAGCAGCCGCATCAGGACCGGACCCAGTGCGCCCGCCCCAGCGGGCGGTTCGACCTGGCCGCCGGCCACCGCGTGCAGGACCGCCAGCGGATTGTCGCCGTCGCCGAACGGCGGACGGCCCGTATGTGCGTGATACAGCGTGGATCCGAGCGCGAACACATCGGAGGCGGGTATCGGTTGCTCACCGCGGGCGACCTCGGGGGCCAGATACGCGGGTGTGCCGGCCAGGAACCCGGTCGCCGTCACCGTGACATCGCCGGTGGCCCGCGAGATGCCGAAATCGGTGATCTTCACTGTGCCGTCGTCGCCGACCAGTAGATTCGCCGGTTTCACATCGCGGTGCACGATCCCGGCGTCGTGCGCCGCGGCGAGGGCTTCCGCAGCCTGGGCGCCGAGTCTGGCGACCTCGAGCGAACTCATGGTGCCGTCGAGGTTCAACCGGCTCGCCAGGCTCGGCGCGTTCATGTATTCCATGACCAGCCACGGCTGACCGTCCTCCTCGGCGACATCGAACACCGAGATGGCATTGGGGTGGTGCAGGCGCGCGGCGATCCGGCCTTCGCGCAGCGCGCGTTTTCGCGCCTCGGCGGTCTGCTGCTCGGTCAGGTTGGGTCCGAGCAGCACCTGTTTGACCGCGACGATGCGCTGGAGCCGGATATCGAGTGCCCGCCACACCACACCCATGGCGCCGGTGCCGATGGGATCCGTGAGCCGATACCGTCCGGCGATCAGCCGATCCTTGGTCATCTCTGTCGTGGCCCCTTCTGTTCGCCGCCGAGTCTTCCAGCACTCCGCGCGTCACAGGCGGCTGCCTACGGCTCCGCTCCGGCACGGCGCGGCCGATCTGACCGACGACATTGTCGGAACTTCTGATTCGGCCGGGAACCTCAGCGGAAATTCCCGGAAATCCTACGCTGCGGCACCTGGAAGCCGCGCGGGCAGTAGGGGTTTACCTAGGTCACCGAACCCTGCTCACCTGCTATTTCCGTATCCGAGCAGGTGTCGGACCGCCCGAATCCGCCCATAAGTGACGACAATCACAGCGCTGGAAGGTTTACCCGGACTCAGGCATTGAAGTACTTGGCCTCCGGGTGCAACAGGACGAACGCGTCGGTGGATTGCTCGGGATGCAGCTGCAGTTCTTCCGACAACGTCACCCCGAGTCGCGCGGCGTCGAGCAGGTCCACCAGCTTGGCGCGATCCTCGAGGTCCGGGCAGGCGCCGTAACCGAACGAATAACGCGCCCCGCGATAACCGAGTTTGAAGTATTCGGCGATCTCGGCGGGATCGGATTCGGCGACGGCGTGCCCCTCCACCGTGAGCTCCTCGCGGATGCGCCGATGCCAGTACTCCGCGAGCGCCTCGGTCAGCTGTACACCGATACCGTGCACCTCCAGGTAATCCCGGTAGTTGTCGGCGGCGAACAGCTCGTTGGCGTAGTCGGCGATCGGCTGCCCCATGGTGACCAGCTGGAAGGGCAGCACGTCCACCTGCCCGGTCTCCCGGGCACGCTCGCGCGAGCGGATGAAATCGGCGACACACAGGAACCGGTCCCGCTGCTGCCGCGGGAAGGTGAAGCGATGCCGCTGCGGCGCATCGGGTTCCGGTTCGGTCAGCACGATGACATCGTCTCCCTCGGAGACCGCCGGGAAGTAGCCGTACACCACCGCGGCGTGCTGCAACACCCCCTGAGTGCTCAGCTCGTCGAGCCAGGCCCGCAACCGCGGGCGGCCGTCGGATTCCACCAGTTCCTCGTAACTCGGCCCCTCGCCGCCGCGCTGGCCGCGCAGGCCCCACTGTCCGAGGAACAGCGCCCGTTCGTCCAGCAGCCCGGAGTACTCGTGCACCGGGAGGCCCTTGATCACCCGGGTGCCCCAGAACGGCGGCACCGGGACCGGCACATCGGCGGCCACATCCGACCGTGCGGGCACCTCGATCGGTACCTCGGCCGCGCGGCGCTGTTCAGCGATCCGGCGCGAACGCTCGTGGCGCGCCTTGCGTTCGGCCGCCTTCTTCCGTTCGGCCACAGCATCCGGGCTGTCCGGGTCGGTACCGTTGCCGCGTTTACGCGACATGATCTCGTCCATCAGGCGCAGGCCCTCGAAGGCGTCGCGCGCGTAGTGCACATCGCCCTCGTAGACATCGGTGAGATCGTTCTCCACATACGACCGGGTCAGCGCCGCACCACCGAGCAGGACCGGGAACTGGTCGGATACCCCGCGGGAGTTGAGTTCCTCCAGGTTCTCCTTCATGACCACGGTGGATTTCACCAGCAGCCCGGACATACCGATCACATCGGCCTTCTTGTCCAGCGCGGCGTCGAGGATGGTCGCGATGGGCTGTTTGATCCCGAGGTTCACCACCTCGTAGCCATTGTTGGACAGGATGATGTCCACCAGATTCTTACCGATGTCGTGCACATCGCCCTTGACCGTCGCCAGGACCACCCGGCCCTTGCCGCTGTCGTCGGTGGCCTCCATATGCGGTTCCAGATAAGCGACCGCCGTCTTCATCACCTCGGCCGACTGCAACACGAACGGCAACTGCATCTGCCCGGACCCGAACAGTTCGCCGACGGTCTTCATCCCCGACAGCAGGGTCTCGTTGATGATCTTCAGCGGCGGTACTTCCCGCATCGCCTCGTCGAGATCGGCTTCCATACCGCCGCGCTCGCCGTCGACGATGCGCCGCTCCAGCCGCTCGAACAGCGGCAGCGCCGCCAGCTCGTCGGCGCGGGAGGCCCGGGAATCGGCCGTGGAGACGCCTTCGAACAGCTGCATGAGTTTCTGCAGCGGGTCGTAGCCGTCGCGACGGCGATCGTAGATCAGGTCCAGGGCCGTCTCCCGGTGCTCGTCCGGGATCCGGCTGATCGGCACGATCTTCGACGCGTGCACGATGGCGCTGTCCAGCCCGGCCTGCACACATTCGTGCATGAACACCGAGTTCAGCACCTGTCGTGCGGCGGGGTTGAGACCGAACGAGATATTCGACAGGCCCAGCGTGGTCTGCACATCCGGGTGCCGGCGTTTCAGTTCACGGATGGCCTCCACGGTTTCCAGGCCGTCGCGGCGCGATTCCTCCTGCCCGGTGCCCAGGGTGAAGGTGAGGGTGTCGATGATGATGTCGCTCTCGTGCAGACCCCAGTTGCCGGTGATATCGGCGATCAGCCGCTCGGCGATGGCCACCTTGTGCTCGGCCGTGCGGGCCTGGCCTTCCTCGTCGATGGTCAGCGCGACCACCGCGGCACCGTGCTCGGCCACCAGGGCCATGGTCTGCTGGAACCGCGAATCGGGACCGTCGCCGTCCTCGTAGTTCACCGAGTTCACCGCGCAGCGCCCGCCCAGATGTTCCAGGCCCGCGCGCAGCACCGGGGCCTCGGTGGAGTCGAGCATGATCGGCAGCGTGGACGCGGTGGCCAGCCGCGAGGCCAGCTCCGACATATCGGCGCTTCCGTCACGGCCGACGTAGTCGACGCACAGATCGAGCATATGGGCGCCGTCGCGGGTCTGGTCCTTGGCGATGTCCAGGCATTTCGCCCAGTCCTGGGCGAGCATGGCATCGCGGAAGGCCTTGGAACCGTTGGCGTTCGTGCGCTCGCCGATCATCAGCACACTCGCGTCCTGCTGGAACGGCACCGCGGTGTACATACTCGAGATACTCGGCTCGGGGTCCGGCGAGCGGCGCTGCCCGACCGGCGCCAGGCCGGTCTCGACCTCACGGACCGCCGCGGCGACCTGGCGGATATGTTCCGGAGTGGTACCGCAGCAGCCACCGACCAGGGCCAGTCCGTAGTCGGCGACGAAACCGCGCAGCGCCGCGGCCAGCTCCTCCGGAGTCAGCGGGTATTCGGCACCGTTCGCGCCGAGCACCGGCAGGCCCGCGTTCGGCATCACCGATACCGGGATACGGGCGTGCTGGGACAGGTACCGCAGATGCTCGCTCATCTCGTCCGGCCCGGTCGCGCAGTTGAGGCCGATCAGGTCGATACCCAGCGGTTCGAGCGCGGTGAGCGCCGCGCCGATCTCACTACCCACCAGCATGGTGCCGGTGGTCTCCACGGTGACATGGGTGATGATCGGGATCCGGCGCCCGGCCTTCTCCATCGCCCGGTGGGTCCCGGTGATGGCGGCCTTGACCTGGAGCAGGTCCTGGCAGGTTTCGATCAGCACCGCGTCGGCGCCGCCGTCGAGCATGCCGAGCGCGGCCTCGGTGTAGGCGTCGCGTAGATCCGCGTACGGAGCATGGCCGAGGGTGGGGAGTTTGGTACCCGGACCCATCGAGCCGAGTACATAGCGCGGCACACCGTCGGGACCCGGTCCCATCTCGTCGGCGACCTCCCGGGCCAACCGGGTGCCCTTCTCCGAGAGGTCCCGGATCCGGTCGGCGATTCCGTAATCCGCCAGGTTGGGCAGGTTGCAGCCGAACGTATTGGTCTCCACGGCGTCGGCACCGGCCTCGAAATAGGAGCGATGGATATGCCGCAGCACTTCGGGGCGGGTGTCGTTGAGGATCTCGTTGCAGCCCTCGAGCCCGCGGAAATCGTCGAGCGTGAGGTCCACGGCCTGCAGCATCGTGCCCATCGCACCATCGCCGATCACGACACGCCTGGTGAGAGTGTCGAGCAACGTGGTATCGAACTCGGCGGAGCGGGAGGCAGACATGGATTCCAGACTAGTGGGCGCCTCCGTCACGGTGTTCCCCTGCTTCCTGCCCTGTGCGGGGGGCCACAGCCGGCGGCGCCGCGACAGGCGCGCAGGAACCGATACTGCGCGCCGGTGGCGGGCCGCACCGTAGGCTGGCAGGGGTGAGCTCGAGTGAATCTCCAGTGGATCGGGAACTGCCCGCCTTGCGCGACCCGGTGCTCGTTGCGGCCTTCGAAGGCTGGAACGACGCTGGTGACGCCGCCAGCGGCGCAGTGGAGCATCTGGAGTTGATCTGGGATGCGCGGCCGCTGGCCGAACTCGATTCCGAGGACTATTACGACTACCAGGTGAACCGGCCGATGGTCCGGCAGGTGGAGGGTGTCACCCGGGAGATCGTCTGGCCGGCGACCGTACTGTCGGTGTGCTCCCCGCCCGGGAGCGACCGCGATGTGGTGCTGTTGCGCGGTATCGAACCGAATATGCGGTGGCGGCGCTTCTGCGCCGATCTGCTCGAATTCATCGATCAGCTGAATGTGCAGACCGTGGTGATCCTGGGCGCACTGCTTGCCGACACGCCGCATACTCGCCCCGTGCCGGTGACCGGTTCCGCGTACAGCAAGGAGGCGGCCGAGCAGTTCAACCTGGAGCAGACCCGTTACGAGGGGCCCACCGGGATCACCGGAGTTCTCCAGGACGAATGCGTGAAGGCCGGCGTCCCGGCGGTGTCGTTCTGGGCCGCGGTCCCGCACTACGTCTCGCAGCCGCCGAATCCGAAGGCGACGATCGCGCTGCTGCACCGGGTCGAGGATGTTCTCGATATCGAGGTGCCGCTGCGGGAGCTCCCGCAGCAGGCCGAGGAGTGGGAGTCGACGGTGAACGAGATGACCGTCGCCGACGACGAGATCGCCGAATACGTCCGCTCGCTGGAGGAGCGCGGCGATGCCGCGATCGATGTGAACGAGGCGATGGCGAAGATCGACGGCGACGCCCTCGCCGCCGAATTCGAGAAGTATCTGCGCAGACGAGGACCCGGCGGCTTCGGGCGCTGAGGGGGTACGCCGGGCCGCCGGGTCCTCGGTTCAGCCGGCCACCGACCAGATACGGGCGGCGGCATCACTGGCCAGTTTCGCGATGAGCAGTTCGCGTGGAATCGTCTGGCCGGTGAGGTGATCGAGCGAGGGGACCACCACATGATGGGCGTCCGCCCGCTGGAGTTCCCGGGTCAGTTCGGCAAACGCCGTCCCGTCACCGGGACGTGATTCATGGAACGTCGCGGCGAAGCACAGTCCCCGGGCCTCGGCCAGCTCGCGTAGCGGGGCCTCCATATCGTCGCCGTCGCCCGCGGCCAGATCGTCGCGTAAATACCCGTACACCAACGCTTCCACCCGAACCTCCTGAATCCTTCCCCGCACGGGGGCGGGGAACCATTTCCTGCTCCGGGATCTCCTATCCCGCATTCGCGGGGGTGTTGCTTGAACCGGCGCAGAGCCGGTCCGATTCGATCATGACCCAACGCCGGCAACGGCAGAAGAGGTCATGCGGGGGACATCTGGATGCCCTCTGCGGTCCACGGAAAGTTTGCTGGTGCAATACTGGCGACGTGACTGCTGCTGAAGATCGTCCGCTGTGGGCCATCCGGATGCGCTCGGAACGCGATGCGCGTGGGTGGTCACAGGCGGACGCCGTCCGCGCCCTGCGCGCCAAGTCGTCCCATAATCTCCCGACCGACAGCACGCTCCTACGTAATTGGCGGCGTTGGGAATCGGGCGAATCACGCCCCGACGATTTCTACGCTCCCCTCATCGCGGCCGCCTTCGATTCGGTGGCCGCGGCGTTCTTCCCGAAGGCCCGCCCGAGCCGCGACGACGAATTACTCACCGCCACCGGGATGGACACGCTCGAATTCATGGGACGCCTACGGATGTCCGATATTTCGACCGCCACGCTGGACGCGGTCCGTATCACCGCGCAGCGCCTCTGCTGCGAGTACGCCTCCTCCGATCCGCGCGAACTCCACCTCGAGGCGTCGGGCTGGCTGCGCCGTATCGCCGCGCTGCTCGACAGCCGGCTCACCCTGGCCCAGCACAAGGAAGTCCTGGAACTGGCGGGCTGGGTCGCGCTGCTGCTGGGCTGCCTCGAATACGATCTCGGCCGGCGCAGCAGCGCCGAGGCCACGCGGCGAGCGGCCAGGTCGCTGGGCCAGGAGGCCGGGCATACCGAGATCATCGGCTGGAGTTCGGAACTGGCGGCCT
The DNA here is from genome assembly GCF_014645735.1 of Nocardia jinanensis. Taxonomy (GTDB): domain Bacteria; phylum Actinomycetota; class Actinomycetes; order Mycobacteriales; family Mycobacteriaceae; genus Nocardia; species Nocardia jinanensis. The sequence continues at coordinate 434,860 of NZ_BMMH01000001.1, forward strand.
GGTTCGCACTCACCCAGGGCAATCATCGCGGCGTGATCCAAGCGGCCGAGGCGGTGCCGAGCGAATGCGCGGCCAGCGGGGTAGGGGTACAGCTCGCCGCCCAGCGGGCGAAAGCCTGGGCACGGCTGGGTGATCGCGCGGCGGTGAACGCGGCGCTGGCCGAGGGTCGCACGCTGCTGAACCGGCTGGGTCATCCCGACGACCTCGAGAACCATTTCGTGGTGGACCCGCAGAAATTCGATTTCTACGCCATGGACTGCTGCCGCGTCGTCGGCGACGACAGCCACGCCGAGATGTATGCCCAGGCGGTACTGGCCGATTCGGTGACCCTGGACGGTTCGGTGCGCAATCCGATGCGGGTCGCCGAAGCCCGGCTGACCCTGGCCGTGGTGGCCGCCCGCGGACGGGATCTGGAGTTGGCGGTCGAGGAGGGGCGGCGCGCGTTCGAGGCGAAACGGCGATCTCTGCCCTCGCTGCTGTGCATCGGCAGCGAAGTCGCGCACGAACTGGTCGAGAACTTCCCCGGCGACCCACGGACCCGCGCTTTCCTCGACGAACTCCGGTCGCTGTCGGGCGTCTGATCCCGGGCCCGCCGATGCCGACGGCGGCGCGTGCGCTTCGTTCCCGCACGCGCCGCATCCGGGGAGCCCCGACCGGGCACCCGAGCGACAGCAGGCGGGGGCCCGGCCCCGGTCCATTCAGCGGTACGCGGAGGACCCGGGGGAGGCTCGAAATACCACCACTCGCTGCCTTCGTTCCGGTACAGGCCCCGTTATCGATTCCGTCAGCGGTGCGCGGCGTCGGGCACCCGGGCCGGGCACCCGGTCCCGGGGAGAGTGGCCAGCTCGAAATGCCACCATTCGTTGTCGAAGGTCCGGCACAGCCCCCAGCGGTTACCGTTGGCCTCCATCCAGGCGGCGCCCTCGCGGGGCGCGATATCGACCGCCCGGCCGGTGACGTGCGTGGATTCCTCCGGAGGCAGCACCCAGCGGCGGGTTTCCTCCGGGGTCCCGTAGGTGCGCAACCCGTCCTCCCACATGGCGCGCTGCTCCTCGGGCGTGCGATAGCCGGAATTGATCGACATCGGTACGCCCTGCGCGTGAGCCTCCTGTTCGGCCATTGTGTACGCGAGGGCCAGCAGCGGGTCCAGACCCTCGGTCCCCGCCGCCGCGACCTCCGTGAGCGGCGGCACCGGGAACCCGGCAGCGGGCGCGGCGGTGGCGGGCGCGGCGCCCAGCACCAGTCCGGTGGCCGCGGCCGCCAGGATCGCGGCCGTCACACCGGTAGGGCGGGACAGGGCGCGCGCGGGGTTGATCATGCGGACGATCTTATCGGCGCCCGGCTGCCCTGCCCGAGGAAGATTGCCCTGAGCTGCACAAACGTGATCCGGAAGCCACGGTCCTGTCACCTGCCGCCCGATCGGATTCCGGAGGCTGCTGGTCGCAGAGGCGTCGGCGAGGCGGCCGGGCGCTGTGGTCGCCGCCGCGGGCCGGTTCCGGGACCCATGGACGTTTTCGGGACGGGCTCTGGCCACTTCACCGAGCAGACAGGGCACATCCGTAGGCCGGCCGATCGAACCGGCCCTGGTCAGCGCACCTGCCGGCCTTACCCCTGTGGGCGGGGGTTCTCAGGTTCGAGTTCGTGCGGCCCCGACTATGCGCACACGCAGTGGCGGCCTCGGCACACCCGAGCCGTGCATCTCGGGGCCGGGACGGGAGCTCGGTGAGCATCACCACCGGACGAGTGCTCTCGTAGCCGGATCCGCCCCGACTGTGCATGCACAGTCGGGGCGGATCCGGCGAGGGCGTGAGAACTCCCGTCAGCCGAGGCAGGATCGAACTGCCTCGGCCAGGCTAGACGCCCGCGGGTCGTCGGGCCGGAAGTCCCAGAGGTTGGTGACGTAGCCGAAGCCGACCCCGGAATCGGGGTCTGCGAAGCCGATCGATCCGCCCGAGCCCGGATGGCCGAACGACCCCGGCCCGAGCATCGGCAGTGGCGGGCAGGCCCGCCAGAACCCGAGCGACATGTAGAAGGAGCGGTCGGCCGGGATGTCCAGCGCCGGCGGCAGCCCGTGCATCCGGGTCTTGTCGGTCTGGACAGCTGTCGCGCGTTCCAGTGTGGGCGGATCGAGCAGCCGCACGCCGTCGACATCGCTGACCGTGGCGGCGTACATCCGGGCCAGTGATCGCGCGTCGGCGACCATGTTCGCGGCCGGGAACTCTGCCGCGCGCCAGGCACGCGTGGTGTAGTACGCGGTCGCGGGGTCGGCCATGTTGTCCAACGCACCGCCGAGCGACCCGGCGCGCATCGCGACCGAATCCGGACCCCAGCCGGCGTTCATCCATGCGGTAACCGTGTCCGCGTCCAGCCCGGTGCTCTTGATCATTCCGGCGGTCAGCTCCGCCACGCTGAACGGAGCGGCGTAGTCGATCCGGGCCAATCGGCCCTCGTGTTCTTCGGGCAAACCGATCCAGGCGCTCAGTCCGAGCGGGGCGGCCACCTCGTCGGCGAAGAACGTGCCGAGTGATTTGCCGGAGATCCGGCCCACGACCTCCCCGACCAGAAACCCGTACGTGACACCGTGGTAGACGTGCTCGGTGCCCGGCTCCCACAGCGGCGGCTGCGCCTCGAGTGCGCGGATGACCGGGTCCCAGGCACACGCCTGCTCGAAGGTCAGCGGGCCGTCGACGACCGGTAGACCGGCCTGGTGGGAAAGCAACCAGCGCACCGGGATCCGGTCCTTACCGCTCGCACCGAACTCCGGCCAGTACTCGGCCACCGGGGCGTCCAGATTCAATTCACCGCGCTGTGCCAGCATATGGGCACAGATCGCGGTAGCGCCCTTCGTCGAGGAGGCGACCCGGACGACGGTGTCGTGGCCCCATGGGCGGTTCGCCTCGCGACCGGCGGGGCCGTCCACCTCGCGACCTGCGATACCGTCCCACAGGTCGACGACACGATGACCGTCCACGTAGACGCAGCACGCCGCGCCTGATTCGCCGGGATCCTCGAAGTTCGCGCGGAACGCGTCGGCGACCTTCCCCCAGCCTTCCTCGACAAAGGGGCCCTGCCTCGATGTTTCGTTCGGCGTGCCTACCATTGCTGTGATCCTTTTCTGAATATTCGAGTTTTCTCGGTGGCCCGTCAGCCGGCCACACCAGGCTTTCGAGGTCGACCTATCGCCCATCCGGGCCGGTCACAGTGCTGTCAGGAGATCTTGCGCCGGTAAGTGTTCATGGCGAAGAGGTAGGCGACGACGAGGATGCCGACGCACCAGGCAAGGGCGATCCAGATATCGGTGCCGACCGGCTGTTGGGTGAACAGGTGGCGAATGGCGTTGATGATCGAGGTCACCGGCTGGTTCTCGGCGAAGGCTCGAAGCGGGCCGGGCATGGTGTCGGTCGGTACGAACGCCGAGCTGATGAACGGCAGGAAGACCAGCGGGTAGGAGAACGCGCTCGCGCCGTCCGGGGTCTTCGCGGAGAGACCGGGGATGACCGCGATCCAGGTGAGCGCGAGGGTGAACAGGATCAGGATGCCGGCGACCGCGAGCCAGGCCAATATTCCGGCCCCTGATCGGAAGCCCATGAGCAGGGCGACGAGCACGACGACCACGAGCGAGATCAGGTTGGCGACCAGTGAGGTCAGTACGTGTGCCCACAGCACCGACGACCGTGCGATCGGCATGGATTGGAACCGCTCGAAGATACCGCTCTTCATATCGAGGAAAAGCCGGAACGCGGTGTAGGAGATCCCCGAAGCGACCGTGATCAGCAGGATTCCGGGCAGCAGATATTGCACGTACGAATCCGACCCCGAATTGATCGCGCCGCCGAAGACATAGACGAACAGCAGCATGAACGCGATCGGCATGATCGTGGTCGTGATGATGGTGTCCACACTGCGCGTGATGTGGCGCAGGGATCGTCCCAGCAGCAGGGTGGTGTCGGCGAAGAAATGTGTGGTCATCATTGTTCCTTACTTCGTCCGTACCGCGCTGCGGTCATTGCCGGGGGCACTGTCTTCGTCTTCGTCTCCGACGAGGGCGAAGAAGACGTCTTCGAGGCTCGGCTGCTTCTCGACGTATTCGACCTTTGCGGGCGGGAGGAGTTTTTTGAGCTCGGCGAGGGTGCCGTTGACGATGATGCGGCCTTTGTGCAGGATCGCGATCCGGTCGGCGAGTTGTTCGGCCTCGTCCAGATATTGAGTGGTGAGCAGCACCGTGGTGCCGTGTTCGGCGAGTTCCTTGACCGCCTGCCACACCTCGATGCGCGCTTGGGGGTCGAGCCCGGTGGTGGGCTCGTCGAGGAAGATGACCGGCGGGTTGCCGATAAGGCTCATGGCGATGTCGAGGCGGCGGCGCATACCACCGGAGTACGTGGACACCTTCCGCGTAGCCGCGTCGGTCAGCGAGAAGCGCTCGAGCAGGTCCTCGGCGATCGTGTCCGCGTTCTTCAGGTGCCGCAGCTTGGCGATCAGCACGAGATTCTCCCGGCCGCTGAGGATTTCGTCGACGGCGGCGAACTGACCGGTGAGGCTGATGGATTCGCGTACGTTGCCCGGTTGGTCGGCGACGTCGAAGCCGTTGACTCCGGCTGTTCCCGCGTCGGCTTTGAGCAGTGTGGACAGGATCCGCACAATGGTGGTCTTGCCGGCCCCGTTCGAGCCGAGCAGAGCGAAAATGCTGCCCCGCTCGACCTCGAAGTCCACCCCGCGCAACACCTCCAGCTTGTTGTAGGACTTCTCCAGACCCTGCACACGGATCGCCGGAGTTTGCTGTGTCGTCATCGAATGGTCCTACTTTCCTTCTCCGGCGGCGCGCTCGATGGCGCTGTTCAGCCGTGCCCGCTCCCGGTTGAGCCAGGACTCCTCTTGGTAGTTCCGCGCGAACGTTTCGATGAACTCCACGGGGTCATCTCCGACGACCTCGCGGATCGGGACGTCATCGGCCGCACTCTGCTCGAACAGATCAGCGAGGTCGTCGAACATCGCAACGCCACCACCTCCCGCTCCGCCGTACATCAGGTACCGCTCGAAAGCCTCGACCGCGGTGCGATAACTCGGGGGAAGCTGCTTGGCCCGCGCCTTGTATTGCCGCCACCGCTTCTTGTCGCCGAGATCGCCGATCACCTTCGAGGTGAGATCCGAGATGTCCATAACTATTTGCCTCCCTTGACACGGAGCTGTTCGATACGTTCGGCGAGGAAGCTCCAGGTCCTCCAGAACTCGTCGAGATATTGCTGTCCCGCGGCGTTGAGCGAATACACCTTGCGAGGCGGGCCCTTCTCCGAAGGAACCCTCTCCACATCGACGAGGCCGCGCTTCTCGATCCTGACCAGCAGGGCATAGATAGTGCCCTCGGCGATATCGGAGAAGCCCTGCTCCCGCAGCCATGCGGTGATCTCGTATCCGTACGCGGGGCGGCCGAGAAGGATCGCCAGCACGATGCCCTCCAGCGTTCCCTTGAGCATCTCCGTCTCCTGCTTGCCCACGAACACTCCCTTCCACTACTAAGCATCACTGACTACTGGTAGATAGTATCACTGAATAGTGGGGCCGCAAGCCCCACCGCCAGGCCGGCATCACGCAGATCCAGGTCGAGTCGTTCGAAACGGGGACGGCCCCGGGTTGAGCGCACATGACGGAAGGCCCTCCCGATCCCGAATCGACAGCGACGTAGCTATAAGTAGATGTATACGTACATGCCGTGGCCTAACTATAAGTAGACATATACGTACATGCAAGCCCGGTGCCGCGAGTACACCGACGAGGGCAGGCGACCTGAATATGTCAGTGGGGTGACCTGGGAAAATGACATCAGGCGTCAGCACGGACCGGATCGGCAGTATCCGATGATGGCGCAGCGGTCCTACAGCGCGACGAACATCAAGGTGAGATCGACGCTTCCGTGCGCGAGCGGATGGGCATGTACTTCAGAGTCGGGCCGGGCGACCCGAGACTGCCGGCGTGTGTGATGTCGGCTGTGGCCGGACACGCGCTCCATCCAGCGGCAGGTGTTGCCGAGGCGCACTCACTGCGCACTGTCATCGAGATCAACAATGATTTCGGCTTCACGATAACCATGGATCAACAGCGTGCGTGGGGTTCTTCAGGTTGTCCCGCTGCGGGCTACTTCGATTCCCTACTCGACCCCGAGTGGCTATGGCTGGCGGCTGCGGCGGCCCTTCCGAGCATGTGGAAGTCGAGAGGTGGTCCGCAGGGCGTGGGTTCCGTCAGCGGCTCGCCGAAATTCGACTGGGTACTCACACCAGGCCTCGGATGTCAGGTGATCGTTCTGCGGTAGACCTGCCGGGAACCACTTTCCGGGCCGGGCGCGGCTCCCAGCTGCGGAAAGCACGAAACCCGCGCCGTGGCGCGGGTTTCGTGGCTACCGGGCTTCTAGATGGCTCGGACGCTCTGGGCCTGAGGGCCCTTCTGGCCCTGGCCGATCTCGAACTCGACCCGCTGCCCCTCGTCCAGGGACTTGAAGCCGGAGCCGGAAATCTCGGAGTAGTGGACGAAAACGTCAGGACCGCCACCGTCTTGCGCGATGAACCCGAAGCCCTTTTCGCCGTTGAACCACTTCACACTGCCTTGCGACATACTTTTGATTTACTTCCTGTTGCGAGCCGGGCGATCACTTCAACAACCCGTACTCACCACCCAGCATGCCACACCCGCGCACCGCGAACCCGAGACGGATGTCATACCGCCGCCTCGGCAAGGCCGTTCACCTGGTCTGTGTCGTGCCGGTACGCCCGGGGTGGCCGGCCCTTCGCGGTCCGCTCGGGAACGTATCCGCACAGGGTCCTACGAGAAATCCCAGAAGTCGCGCATCGGCCGAATACGCCTCTGAACAGCTATGACGCCAGCTTCGTGTCTGCACAAAGGCATCGATCGACGGACAGCCTGCCCGCCGTAGTATTCGGTCGCCTGCGGGCTCCGCGATGCTGACGGTCCATGAGCACGGGAGCCTTCTGACGATCTGGTCACCCCGATCCGCTCGCCTTCGGACAAGGCGTGGAGCCGGTGGTTCTGTACCGCGCTCGCCAGGTCCGTGCTCACTCCGCCTGCCGTTCGGCCGTGCGGGGACTGCACACCGGAGGCTGTGCTCGCGCTGCGCTCCGGCGCATCGTCAACGGTCAGGGCTCGAGGTCGACCACACCCTTACCGGTCGCGATATCGAGCGGTACCGAGACCTGGTCGTGCGCGATCAACCAGGCGCCGTCGATCTTCCGCATGCCGTACGTGACCCGGACCCACATACCGCTCGCCACCACTCCGTTCTTCAGAGTGCCGCGGAGACGAGCGAACGCGTGCCCGAACGCCACGTCATCACCCACAGTGAAGGCCGGGTCGCGAACCTCGTAGATCACGCTCGCGAAGACGAGGAACACTTTCGCCCAGTTCTCGAGTTTCGCCGCTATCCCGACATGCTGGAGTGGCGGCTCGACATCGAAGGACACGACGTCGGTCGTGTACAGCTGCCGCAGCGCCTCGAGATCCTTGGCTCGGAGTCCTTCGACCACCCTGTCGATCTGCCGGCGGAGCTCGATCTCGTCCGCCGCGAGGCGATCAGTGCGTGACCGAGAGTCGTTCGGAGTCGTCACGTTCGGTTCCTTCCGAGTCGATATCCGGGGTATCAATGGCGGGCCGGCGCAGCGGCGCCAGGGCGGTGCTCCATGCGACGACCTGATCCAGCAGCGTGTTCAGGGCGGTGGCATGGTGGTCGCGCGGTGTGAAGGTGGTGCGGTTCTCGAAATCGGTGAGCACCGAGATCGCGACCTGATAGCTCACATCGGCCATACCCAGCGTGCTGCACACCGTCCGTAGCTGCATCACCGCTCGGGCGCCACCGCCCGCGCCGTAGGAGACGAACCCGACCGCCTTGTCGGTCCACTCCGCGAACAGGTGGTCGAGGGCGTTCTTCAGCACGCCGGGTGCGCCGCCGTTGTACTCAGGGGTCACCACCACGAAACCGTCGAACGGGGCGATCCGCTCTGCCCAAGCGCGGGTATGCGCATGAACCGACGGGCCGAACATCGGCGGCACCGGCTCGTCCAGATGAGGTAGTGGGTGGTCGCGCAGATCGATCAGTGCGAACTCGGCATCCGCCCGCTGCGCTGCCGAGTCCAGAACCCACCGGGCGACCTGCGGGCCGTTGCGGTTGGGCCGGGTACTGCCGAGGATGATGCCGATTCTGATCATTTTCCGGACTCCTGCTTTGCTGAATGCGTCACGAGCTTTCGACGACACAGCCCTCCGGAATGTCAGGCCGCCGCGCCCGTCGCCCGACCACCACCCCTCATCGAGACGCTTCGCGTCGCTCACATTTCGGGACGCTGATTCGTCGATTCCGGTAAGGGACGAACCGAACGAAGGAGCCGGCCATGACCGACCCGCAACTGCCCGCGGTGATCAGCGAACGCCGCCGGCTGATCAACCTCGCCTACCGGATGCTCGGCTCCCTGGCCGAGGCCGAGGATGTAGTGCAGGAGACCTACGCGCGGTGGTACGCACTCTCCGAGCGGCAGCGGCAGGAGGTAGCGGCGCCCGGCGCGTGGTTGACCACGGTCGCCAGCCGGATCTGCCTCGATCTGCTCGGCTCGGCGCGCGCCAGACGGGAGCACTACGTGGGCAAATGGATTCCGGAGCCGATACCCGGCCGGTCCGAATGGCTCGACGGCCCCGCCCCCGTCGATCCCGCCGACCGGGTCACCCTCGACGAGTCGATCAGTATGGCTTTTCTCGTCGTGCTGGATTCCATGACGCCGGCCGAGCGGGTGGCGTTCGTCCTGCACGACGTCTTCCGCTACTCCTTCGCCGAGATCGCCGATATCGTCGGGCGCACCCCCGCCGCCTGCCGCCAGCTCGCCTCCAGCGCCCGCCGCCGCGTCGACACCTCACACGGCCCGTCGAGTACCGAACGCGCCGAGGTGGTCCGGGATTTCAAACGAGCCTGGGAGAGCAAGGATATCGAGGCCCTGATCGGCCTGCTCGATCCGCGGGCGACCGCGACGGCCGACAGCGGCGGTCTGGCACCGGCCTTCCGCGACCCCATCGACGGCGGCGAGCGGATCGCCCGCGCCTGGATCGAAATCGCCGCCCGCGGCCCCGCGGTCACCCTCCAGGAGCGCACGGTGAACGGCCAGCCCGGCCTGGTGGCACAGCTCGACGACACCATCGTCTCGGTCTACGCCTTCGATATCGCCGCCGGCCGGATCACCCGCATCTGGGCGATCCGGAATCCGGAAAAACTACGGCCCTGGACGGCCGGCTGAACCGAACAGCGAATCCGCGGCCGTTCGGCAGGTACACAGCAGCGTCGCCCGAATCGGATATACAGGGCTACCCTTTGCCTGAGTCAGGATCCTGATGGGTTGTCCATCGACTGGTGCCGCGCGCCTTCGCCTCCTTCGCCACGACCGGAGAACCGGGCCGGCCACGGTTCGCCGGCGCCGCGCGGATATACCGGATCTGGAGCACACCACCCGCGCTGGGCCGGGATGCATTGTCGACATCCTGCACCATCTGGCGGCGCGAAAACGCTTCACGTTCGCTGTCGGCGCACAGACCAGCCCAGCCCGTAGTAGGGCTCGCAGGTCGCTCCGAACAGCATCACCGGGCATGTGCGGTGATACGAGGCGAAAGCCGAGCAGACGCCGTAACGCACTCCCCATCCCCCTTCTACGTTATACACGATTCGCGGCCCTCATGAGGCTCCGGATTGTGGTCCATAATCGCCCCGGTACGCAGGAAACCACAGGTGAGGAGCAGTGAATGGGTTACGTGCTGGGCTTCCAGGAGATCGACCGCACACAGGTCGCGGTCGTCGGCGGCAAGGGCGCGAACCTCGGGGAACTGTCGCGGATCGAGGGTATCCGGGTGCCGGACGGTTTCTGCGTGACGACCGCGGCATTCCGGCAGGTCGTGGCCGACACTCCGGCGATCGACGAGCTGCTCGAGCGGTTGTCGCACCTCGAGCCGGACGACCGGGACCCGATTCGCGCACTGAGCGCGGAGATACGGCAGGCGATCGAAGGATCGGCCGTCCACGGTGATGTGGCGGCGGAGATCGCCGGCTCGGTCGCCGAGCTCGGTGCGCACGACGCGTACGCCGTCCGATCCAGCGCGACGGCCGAGGATCTGCCGAATGCGTCCTTCGCCGGTCAGCAGGACACCTATCTGAACGTCGTGGGACCGGAGGCGGTGCTTCGGCACATCAGCCGGTGCTGGGGTTCGCTGTTCACCGAACGAGCCGTCACCTACCGGCTGCGCAACGGCTTCGAACACCGGAAGGTGCAGATGGCGGTGGTCGTGCAGCGGATGGTGTTTCCGGAGGCGGCCGGGATCCTCGTCACCGCGGACCCTGTCACGTCCAACCGGAGGGTTGTGTCCGTGGACGCCGGTTTCGGTCTCGGTGAGGCCCTGGTTTCCGGGCTGGTGAACGCGGATGTCTACCAGGTGCGCGACGGCGAGATCACCGAGCGGACCGTTGCCACCAAACGGGTCGCCGTGGCGCCCGCACCGGCCGGCGGCACCCACCTTCAGGAGATCGAGGACGAGCGGCAGAACCAGCAGGTCCTGACCGATGCGCAGATCGTGGACCTCGCGCAACTGGGCCGCGGCATCGAGGCGCATTTCGGCAGCCCGCAGGACATCGAATGGTGCCTGGTCGACGACGAGTTCCGCATCGTGCAGAGCCGGCCGATCACCACGCTGTTCCCGATTCCCGAGGCCGCCGACGACGCGAACCGCGTCTACGTCTCCGTTGGTCACCAGCAGATGATGACCGACCCCATGAAGCCGCTGGGGATCTCGATGTGGCAGCTGACCAGCCGGGCGCCCATGCGGCACGCGGGCGGCCGGCTGTTCGTCGATGTCACCGAACGTCTGTCGTCGCCGGCGACCCGTCAGGGCGTGATCGACGCGCTCGGCAAATCCGATCCGCTCATCGGTGACGCGTTGCGGACCGTCGTCGAACGGGACGACTTCGTCCGGACGGCCCCGGAAGCGGCGCCCGCCGCCGCGCCGACCGGTGGCACCCCCGACCCGATCGAGACCGATCCGGCGATCGTCGCCGAGCTCATCGCGGACAACCGGGCCTCCGTCGAAGCCCTGATACGCGATATCGGGACCAGGTCCGGACCGGAACTGCTCGACTTCATCCGGGCCGATATCGGAGAGATGCAGCGACTTCTGTTCGACCCGCGCAGCCACCAGGCGATCGTGGCGGGTATGGACGCTACCTTCTGGCTCAACGACCACCTCGGGGAATGGCTGGGTGAGGAGAAGAACGCGGCCGATACGCTCGCGCAATCGGTGCCGCACAATGTCACCTCGGAGATGGGCCTGGCGCTGCTGGACGTCGCCGATGTGATCCGTCCGCACCCGGAAGTGGTGGCCTTTCTGCGGCGCGTCGAGGACGTGGGCCGCGAAGACAGGAGCTTCCTGGACGAGTTGGTGGATGTGCCGGGCGGCCGCGAGGCACGGGCGGCCATCGCGGCCTATCTCGACGAGTACGGTATGCGCTGCGCCGGCGAGATCGACCTCACGCGGCCGCGCTGGAGCGAACGCCCCGCCGCACTGGTGCCGACGATCCTGGGGAATATCAAGAGCTTCGAACCGGGCGCGGCCGAGCGACGCTTCGAGGACGGCCGACGCGAAGCGCGGCAGAAAGAAGAGGAGCTGCTGAAGCGTTTGCGCACCCTGCCGGACGGGGAACGGAAAGCCGAAGAGACCGCGCGCGTGATCGACCGCCTCCGTACCTTCTCGGGATACCGGGAGTATCCGAAGTACGGCATGGTCAGCCGCTACTTCGTCTACAAACAAGCCCTCTTGCGCGAGGCCGGGCGTCTCGTGGAGGTCCGGGCACTGCGCCGGCGAGAAGACATCTTCTACCTGACCTTCGACGAGTTGCACGAGCTCGTGCGCACACGGCAACCGCGTGACCAGCTCGTTCGCGAGAGGAGGGACGCTTTCCGTTCGTATCGTGGGCTCACACCGCCCCGGGTGCTCACCTCGGACGGCGAGACCCTCGCCGGAGCGTATCGGCGCGCGGATCTGCCGCCCGGAGCGCTGGCCGGAATGGCGGTATCCGCCGGGACCGTCGAAGGGCGGGCCCGAGTCGTCTCGGATATGGCGCAGGCCGACCTCGAACCGGGCGACATCCTGGTCACCGCCTACACCGATCCGAGCTGGACCCCCTTGTTCGTCGCGATCGAAGGTCTGGTGACGGAGGTGGGCGGACTGATGACCCACGGGGCGGTGATCGCGCGGGAGTACGGCCTGCCCGCCGTGGTGGGCGTGGAGCATGCCACCCGGTTGATCCGCGACGGGCAGCGGATCCGGGTGCACGGAACGGACGGGTACGTCGAGATCCTGTCGCAGCGGGCCGAGTGAGCGCCGGGACGGTACGGGCTTACGAAGCATTCGACAGGCCGTAAGCGCCGGACTCCGAAGTCGATCTCACGCAGACGGATTCACTCGGTCGTCGCGACCTTCCCGAGGGGAGGGCTCGCGACGACCGAGTCGCTTTCCGGGGACGCAACGAGATTCGGGCCGCGCCGGGAGGCTCAGACCCGTTCTTTGGACCGAGTGCGTACCCGCAGCGCGATCGGCTTCTGGGTTTCGGCGAAGAAATCGTTGCCCTTGTCGTCCACCACGATGAACGCCGGGAAATCTTCGACCTCGATCTTCCAGACCGCCTCCATACCCAGTTCCGGGTATTCGAGGACCTCGACCGATTTGATGCAGTCCAGCGCGAGCCGGGCGGCGGGACCGCCGATGGAGCCGAGGTAGAAACCTCCGTGCTCTTTGCACGCCTTGGTGACCTGGGCGGAGCGGTTGCCCTTGGCAAGCATCACGAACGAGCCACCGGCCGCCTGGAACTGGTCGACATAGGAGTCCATGCGACCGGCGGTGGTGGGGCCGAACGAGCCCGAGGCGTAGCCGTCGGGGGTTTTGGCGGGTCCGGCGTAGTAGACGGCCATATCGCGCAGGTACTGCGGCATCTCCTCGCCCGCGTCCAGGCGTTCCTTGATCTTGGCGTGCGCGATATCGCGGGCCACCACCAGCGAGCCCGACAGCGAGAGCCGGGTCTTCACCGGGTACTTCGACAGTTCGGCGCGGATCTCGTCCATCGGCCGGTTCAGGTCGACCTTCACCACCTCGCCACCGAGAATCGTGTCGGTCTGCTCGGGCAGATATTGCGCGGGTTCGCGCTCGAGCTGCTCCAGGAACACACCCTCGGGGGTGATCTTCGCCTGTGCCTGCCGGTCGGCGGAGCAGGAGACCGCGAGCGCCACCGGGCAACTGGCACCGTGCCGGGGCAGCCGCACCACGCGGACATCGTGGCAGAAGTACTTTCCGCCGAACTGGGCGCCGATCCCGAAGGACTGGGTCAGCTTGAAGACTTCCTGTTCGAGTTCGAGGTCACGAAAGGCGTGCCCGGTCATCGAACCCTCGGTGGGCAGATTGTCCAGGTAGTGCGCGGATGCGTATTTGGCGGTCTTGAGCGCGAACTCGGCGCTGGTGCCACCGATCACCACCGCGAGGTGGTACGGCGGGCAGGCCGCGGTACCCAGCGAGCGGATCTTCTCGTCCAGGAACTCGAGCATCCGGGTGGGATTCAGGATCGCCTTGGTCTCCTGGTACAGGAACGATTTGTTGGCCGAACCTCCGCCCTTGGCCATGTACAGGAACTTATAGGACGGTTTCGCGGGATCGCCGGGCGCGGAGTACAGCTCGACCTGGGCGGGCAGATTGGACCCGGTGTTCTTCTCGTCCCACATGGTGATCGGCGCGAGCTGCGAATAACGCAGGTTCAGTTTCGTATAGGCGTCGAAAACGCCACGGCTGATCCATTCGGCGTCGTCGACACCGGTGAGCACGCCCTCGGATTTCTTACCCATGACGATGGCGGTACCGGTGTCCTGACACATGGGCAGGATGCCGCCGGCGGAGATATTGACGTTCTTCAGCAGATCCAGCGCGACGAAACGGTCGTTACCGCTGGCCTCGGGATCGTCGATGATCCGCCGCAGCTGAGCCAGATGCGCGGGCCGCAGATAGTGGCTGATGTCGTGCATCGCCTCGGCGGTCAGCATCCGCAGGACCTCCGGGTCGACCTGGAGGAAGGTCCGGCCGCCGGATTCGAAGGTGCTGACACCCTCGGTGGTGAGCAGCCGGTACGGGGTGTCGTCCGCGCCGATCGGGAGCAGGTCTGAATAGCGGAACTCGGGCGCGGTCACCGATCGCACTCCTTTGGAAGTGGGCTGCTGGTCTAACATGGCGCAGCCGCGGAGAACGGCCACTGCGCCGGGGTCGAGCACAGCGAGCCTAACGGCAGACCCCCACACCACCTGGAGTTAGGCAAACCTAAATCGTAACCCACGAGGCCCGCTGATCGGCGGCTTACCGGCCCCGGCGCCGCATGAACCATCGCCCACAAGCACCGCATCCGTATCCGGCCACCACGGTCGGGGCCGATGTCAGGCCGTACCACCTCGAAGCAGCTGGAAAGTCGATACCGGCTCATCTGCCCGCTCGCTCTCGGACAGGGCGTGCAGCCAGTGATCCTGAACCGCGCGCGCCAGGCCTGTACCCACTCCGACGGCCGCGGCGGTCTCGACCACATGCCCGGCACCGGCCGCCATCATCCGCAGATGTCCGATATCGCGCCACCCGCCGGTATCGGCGGCCATGGCGGCGACCGCGGCGTACAACTCCGTCATATCGCCCATCGACCGTTGCGCGTAGGGCAGGAACCGCTCGATCGGTTCACCCGAACGCTCGATCATGGCCAGCGCTTGTTCGAACGCGAGCAGTCCGGACAGGAAGATCGTGAGAACTGCCTGGTAATACAGTTGCGCGAGCCCGACATCCACACCCAGGTATTCAGGCCGGCCTAGGGGGCGGAGTGCCTCGGTGCAGGCGTCGAATACCTCGCGTTCGCCGCTGTAGAAGATGAAGGAGTCCGCGCCTCCGACGCCCGCGCCATCGGCCATCACTCCACCGGCGAGGAACCGGCCCCCTCGTGCACGGACCCACCGCGCTGCCGCACGTGTCTCCTCCGGCGAATCCGACGAGAGGTTGACTATCGTCTTCCCCGGCAGATGATCGACGGCAGGCTCGAGGACGTCATACATCGCGGCGTAGTCGGTCAGGCTGACCAGGATCACTTCGCCGGCGTCGAGAGCCTCTGCGACCGTATCCGCACGGGCCGCGCCGAATTCCCTCATGGCGTGCGCTTTCTCCGGACTGCGGTTCCACACGGTGACCACGGCCCCCGAAGCACGCAACGTCGCGACCATCGCCCGTCCCATCGGACCGAGCCCGATAACGGTCACCGAACCGGCTGCTCGGCACATGCTCATGCTTCCTTACGGGGTTCGAGGTCGGCAGCGGCCCGGGCGGTCGGAGCTATGAGCTCGATCAGCGCGGTGATGCTCTGCTCGCCTCGACCTCGGGCCACCGCCCGGCGCAACAGCTCGTGCATCGGAGCGTGCCACGACATATCGACATCGACCCGGTGCCGAGCACGGTCACCGGAATCGGCCGATGAGCCTCCCGTACGCGCTGTTCGAGGTGGTTCTGCGGTCCTGTTCACAGAGATCGAGTGTCGGTGCGGCCGGTGAGGCCGACAAGTACACACTTTCCAGTGCGATACCTCACCTGCAAGTAAGCGAGCTGCTCGCGAGCCCCACGGGTGTGGGTGGATGACCGGTATCACAGGTCGTCCCGCTCCCGATCCGATCCGCACAGCGGCGTAGAGGTGTCGCGGAGAACGGAGTGACCGGCCCTGGGCCACCGCGGTGACGCGGCCGGCTCTCCCGAGGCGAGACGGCCGGCCACGTGGTGACCGCGGAACGAACCGGACAACTACGCCGGGCGTGTCATACCGCTTCGGCAGTCGATTACGGCACCCGCAACTGCGTCGACGCGTCGACGCCCAGCCGTCGTTCGAAGCCCTCTGGGATCACGATGTCGGACCGGTCCAGCTCGGTGACACTGGTCTTGCGCAGCCCGAGCAGCGCGGAATCGATCCCGCCGCGCAGGATGTCCAGCACGTTCTCCACGCCGGCCTGCCCGTTCGCTGCCAGACCCCACAGGTACGCGCGGCCGATCATGACCGCCCGCGCACCCAGCGCCACGGCTTTGACCACATCGCTGCCGCGGCGGATTCCACCGTCGAGCAGGATCTCGATCTCATGGCCCACCGCGTCGGCGACCACCGGCAGGGCACGGATGGAGGCCGGGGTGCCGTCGAGGTTGTTACCGCCGTGATTGGACACCGAGATGGCGGCCACACCGGCGTCGACCGCGCGCCGCGCGTCGTCCACCCGCATCACACCTTTGAGCATCACCGGCCCGTCCCACTGTTCACAGACCCAGGCCACATCGGCCCAGTCCGGCGGCGGCGTACCCATCCATTCACCGTAGGCACCGAAGAAGCCCGGAGCCGGTGCCTCCCCCAGTGCCATATTGGGCGCGGTGAGATCGGGCAGTGAGCCCGACTTCAGGTAGGTGGTCAGCCAGCGCGGTTTGGCGATCACCTGCGGCGCGAAGCTCGCCATCGTCTTCAGATCCAGTTTCTCCGGGATCGACGGACTGCCCCAATCACGGCCGTGCGAGAACGACCAGTCCAGGGTGAGGATCAAACCCACCGCGCCCGCGGCCTCGGCCCGCGCCATCCGCCCGGCGATATCGTCCTTGCTCCCGCACCAGTACAGCTGGAAGAACGTGGCGGGGTTGGCGGCGACGACCTCCTCCACGGGTTTGCTGGCGAACGACGAGAGCCCCATCGCCGTCCCACGGGCCGCGGCGGCGCGGGCCACGGCGACCTCACCGTCGGGGTGTACGGCCTGGACGCCGGTCGGCGAGATGATCACCGGCATCGAGATCTGCTGACCCAGCACTGTGGTCGACTGGTCCCGTTCGCCGATGGGCCCGGCGACGTGCGGGGCGAAACCGAGCTCACCGAAGGCGGCTTGGTTGTCGTCGATGGTCAGGCCGCGTTCCGAGCCGGCGACCAGGGCGCCGTATACCGATTTCGGCAGCCGTTTCTTCGCGCGCCGGTGCGCTTCGGCGACGGTTTCGAACCACGGATTCATGGTCGGATCCTTTCCACTGGTTCCGGCCACCACTGCCGGATCTGTTCGGACAACTGGGAGATGAGGCACTCGAGCAGCCGCGCCCCCGCGGCGGCGGTGGCACCGACGGGATCGCCGAGGATCCCGTTGGCGCTGACCGCCCGCACCCCACCTTCCCGCAGCTCTGGCAGGATTTCGGCCAGCGGACGGGTATTTCCCGGCTCGATGCGCCCGATGCGCACCCGATCCGGCGAAAGCGCCAGCTGGAGGGAGGTTTCGGTGCGTCCCGCGTGCGCGTCACCGTCATACCGCGGCAGGTACAGGCGGATATCGCGGGATTCGCCGCGCAGCCGGGTGACCGCGCGGCGCAGCGGCTCGACATTGCCACCGTGGCCGTTGATCACGACAACGCGCTCGAAGGTTTCGGTGGCCGAGCGGCACAGTTCGACGATCACCAGTTCGAGCGCCTCCTGGCCGATCGAGAGGGTCCCCGGGAAGCCGGCGTGCTCACCGCTGGCGCCGTAGGCGAGGGCGGGAGCCACCACGACTTCCGGGAATCGGGCGGCCAACCCGGCGGACAGCGCGACAGCCAGGTCGGTATCGGTCGACAGCGGCAGCTGCGGACCGTGCTGCTCGGTCGATCCCACCGGCACGGCCAGCACCGGGCGGGCAGCCCGCAGAGCACCCACTTCGGGCCATGTGAGGTCCGACACCATCATGCCGCGACATTAACGTCAGCGACTGACATAATCAAGGGCGTGGGCGTCCCGGCACGCAGCGCGAGGACATCGAAGGCATGGGTCCGAAAGAATTAAGGGGCCCCGAACCACACGACGCCGGAGGCGGCGCCAAAATTACAGCGTGACGGCACAGCATTCCCGGGGTCGGCCCCGCGGAACCACCAAGCGCGAACTGGAACTGATCGCCATGCGGTTGTTCAGTGAGCAGGGTTTCGACGAGACCACCGTCGAACAGATCGCGACCGCCGCGGGGATCAGCGGGCGGACCTTCTTCCGCTATTTCCCGGGTAAGGCGGAGGTGCTCTGGTATTCGTTCGACGACGAGGTGACCGCGTTGCGGGCCGCGTTCGCGACCGTGCCCGACGCCGAGCCGATGATGGCGGCGGTGCGTCGGGTGGTGGTGAACGCCAACCGATACCGCGCCGAGGATGTGCCGGAACTACGGACCCGGATGAAGCTGGTGACCTCCGTCCCCGCGCTGGCCGCCACCGCCGGTACCCACTACGACGCGTGGGAGCGGGCAGTCGGTGAGTTCGCGGCCTCCCGCCTGGGCGAGCCCACCGACACCCTCATCCCGATGGCGGTGGGACGATCCACCCTCGCCGCTTCCCGCGCCGCCTTCGACGCCTGGCTGGCCCGCGCCGACGCCGATCTGACCGTGTATCTGGATCGCGCGCTGGCGGCGCTGGAGCGGGGTTTCGCGACTCCGGACGCGAATCAGATCACATCCGCCCCATGAACTGGACCGGGAGGTTTCAGCGGCGGCTCCGGAGGGGTATGACTAGGCTCGGTATCGGCACGACCGCCGAAGTAACTACGATGTACCGGACCGCCGTCGAAAGGGGCACAAGTCACATGTCCGAGGTGTCCACGAGCTTTTCGGCGGACTCACTGGCCCGGCCCGTCGACAAACTGTTGCCACAGCTCGTCGAGCACCTGCGCCAGAACCGCACAGCACTCCGCGAGGAATGGGCTCGACGTATCAGCGAGGCGCGACTGCTGACCGCGATGACGCCGGAGGAGGTCTTCTCCGAAGCGACCTCCACGTACGACTACTACGTGGAAGTACTGGAGACCGGCAGCGTCGAAGCGCTGCAGGCTTACGCGCGCGATCTCTCGGAGCGCATCATCCCGAGAGGAGTCGAGACCGACGAGATCCTCGGCATGGTGCTGCTGTTGCGGGACGTACTGGCCCGCTCACTGTTCGAGAAGTACCAATCCAACTTCGAGTTACTCAACGCCGTCCTCGATGCCTACGAACCCGCGGCGAATCGGATCGCCAACACGGTGGGCGTTTCCTTCGTCCAGGAGCGCGAGCGCGTCATCCGGCAGCAGCAGGAAGCGATCCGTGAGCTGTCCACCCCGGTGCTCCAGGTCCGCGAACAGCTGCTGATCCTGCCCATGATCGGGGTGCTGGACAGCCAGCGAGCCCGCCAGCTCACCGAACAGTTGCTGAGGGCGATACGGAACAACCGCGCCAAGGTCGTGGTCATCGATATCACCGGTGTGCCCGATATCGACTCCACCGTGGCGAACCACCTGGTGCAGACCGTGGACGCCTCCGGATTGATGGGCGCGAGCGTCATCATGACCGGCCTGTCCTCCGATATCGCGCTGACGCTGGTCACCATCGGCCTGGACCTGTCGAAGGTGAACGCGGTCGGTGACCTGCAGGGCGGTATCGAAGAAGCGGAACGGTTGCTGGGCTACGAAGTGTCCCGCGCAACCGACCGCAACGAACGCGATTCGCGTTAAGCCGGAACAGACATGCCGGTACCGATACTCAAACAGGGTACGTATCTGATCGCATCAGTGCAGTCGGCGCTGACCGACGCCGACACCGAGCGACTACAGGACGACTTGATGAACCAGGTCAGCAAGTATCGTGCACAGGGAATCATCGTGGACGTTACTGCTATCGATGTGATGGATTCGTTTGCCGCCAGATCATTGCGGACGATCGCCCATATGACGCAGCTGCGTGGTGCGGAAACCGTTATTGTCGGTCTACAGCCCGAGGTCGCCTTCGCTATGGTGCAACTCGGCCTCACCTTCGAGGATATGCACACAGCTCTGGACCTCGAGGAGGGCTTGGCTTGGCTGAACCGAAAGGCTTCGGCCCGGCACCAGCGCCGGGATGGTCGTGGCAGTGGCCGCTGACCAGGTGGTAATCGTGGTCACGATGTCGAACGATATCGTGACCGCGCGCCAGGCCGGGCGGGACCTCGCGGAGGAGCTCGGCTTCACGCTCACCGACCGAACCATGATCTCCACAGCGATCTCCGAGGTCGCACGGAATATCACCAGTTACGCCAACAGCGGCGAGATCCGACTGCAAGTAGCTGAGCGCGACGGCCGTCGCGCTCTCGTCGTCCAGGCCAAGGACCAGGGTCCGGGGATCATCGATATCGCCCGGGCCATGGAGGACGGCTATTCGACCGGTCTGGGCCTGGGCCTGGGCCTGCCCGGCGCGAAACGGCTGATGGACGGTATGGCCATCGAATCCGCGCCCGGCCGGGGCACATTGGTGGAGATGTGGAAGTGGGTACCGCACGGTGCATGAGGACGGGTTCATCGGCCGGATCGAATGGGCGATGGCCGGCCGCCCCCTCCCCGGGCAGGATGTGTCGGGGGACCGGTGCCTCGTCTTGGACCTCGGCACCGGCGCCGGATTGTTCGCGGTACTCGACGGTCTCGGTCACGGCGCGGCGGCCGCCGAGGCGGTGGACCGCGCGACCCGGGTACTCGCCGAGAACCGCACCGAACCGCTGGATGTGCTGATGGTGCTGTGCCATCGGGCCATGTCCGATACTCGCGGTGCCGCGGTCACCTTGGCTTTGTTCGGCGCGGAGGAAACGCAATGGCTCAGTGTCGGCAATGTCGAATCGCATGTACTCACCGCGAGTCCCACCGGCCCCCAGGTCAGCGCGACCGTCCTGCAGAGCGGGGGCATCGTGGGCTATCGGCTGCCGGCGCTGTTGCAGCCGCAGACCGTGCCGGTCCGGCCGGGCGATCTGCTGCTGATGTCCACCGACGGGGTGGAAATGGAACCCGGCCAGGGTGTCGACCTCGCGAAATCGACCGCGGAGATCGTGCAGGAACTGCTGAACCGGCACGCCAAGGACACCGACGACGCCCTGGTGCTCGCGGCCAGGGTGCGCGGCGTCTCGAACGGAATCACCCAGCGGGAAGTGTCGTGATCCGGCGAGGCCGGCGATGAGCGCGGTGCTCACCGCGTTCCTCGACGCCTACGCCGACGCGCTGCGCCGCCACCTCGACGCGCCCGAAGGTGACGGCCTGGCCGAGGGCCACGAATTGGGCCGCCGGGCCCTGGTCGAGGGCATCAGCCTGCTCGATCTCACCGAGCACCACTTCCGAGTGGTGAAACAGGTGCAGTCCGAGGCCGCCGCTGCCGAGATCTCCCCCGGCGCCACGGTCACGGCCGCGCCGCAGGGTAGCTACCTTCCGGAGAACCCTCTCCCGGAGAACGCGCTGGAATTCCTGCTGCAGACGTTGATCACGCTGGATGTCGCGACCCGCGGTTACCTCGACGGCACCCGCCGGTACGAACAGCAGCGTTCCCGCGCCGACGATCTCGCCGGCCGCGACGAATTCCGCACCGCGCTCGTCGAATCGCTACAGGACGGGTTCTTCGTCGCCGACGCGCGCGGCAGCATCATCGAGGTGAACAAGGCGTTCGGGGAACTCACCGGTTACGGTGCGGCGGGGGTGCCCTATCCGCTACCGCATCCGTGGGCGATCCCGGAGGGCCCCCGCTACCCGGATCTGGGCACCGAGGCCTCCCGTTTCGTGGTCCCGGTCCAGCACCGCGACGGCCGCCGCCGCTGGGTCGCGGTGAGCACCAGTGCGCTGGTGAAACCCGACGGCGAGGAAAACATCTTCGTCGGCACCGTCCGTGATGTCACCGCCGAACACGACGCCCAGGCCCGTGATCAGGCCGCCAACCGGCTGGCCACCGCGCTCGCCGCGGCGACCACGGTGGCCGAGGTGCTCGAAGTGGGTCTGGACGAGTTGCGGCGCACAGTGGGCGCGGAGACCGCGGTGGTGGCGGTATGGGCCGGCCTCACCGCACCCGAGGTCTACGTTTCCGGCACTCCCCCGGTCGCCGCGGCCGAAAACCGGCTCGAACCCGCGACAGAAGCCATTCTGGAACGCGCGCGCCTGCGGCCCGGCCGCACGCTCATCGCCGTTCCGGAGGGCGCGGGCAGCGCCCAGGGCATCGTCGCGCCGCTCGGCGAGAAGAGCGATGCCGCGCTGTGGCTGCGCTTCGCCGTCCCCAGGGTGGTCGACGCCGCCGATTGGACACTGTTCTCGCTGCTCATCGGGCATCTGAGCCTGGCCGTCCAGCGGTCCCGCAACTTCGATCAGGCACGTTCCACTTCGCTGACCTTGCAGCGCGCCATGCTCGGGCCCATCGAGCTCCCGCCGCGGTTCTCGGTGCACTACGAACCGGCGCTGCCGCCGCTCGAGATCGGCGGCGACTGGTACGACGTGGTACCGCTGCCCGACGGCACCATCGGAGTGGTGGTCGGCGACTGCGTGGGCCGCGGTCTGTCCGCGGCCGTGGTGATGGGCCAGTTGCGCACGGCCGCCCGCGCACTGCTGCTGCGCGGTGCCGGACCCGCCCAGTTGCTCACCGAACTCGACCCGGTGGCGGCGCGGATCCCCGGGGCCTTGTGCACCACGGTATGCGCGGCGGTACTCGATCCGGTGCGCGGATTGGTGCGGTACAGCAACGCGGGACATATGCCACCCATCCTCGCCGATGTGGACAAGGCCGGACGCATGCTGGAGGGCGGCCGGTCGGTGCCGCTGGCAACGTTCGAGACCGCCCGCCGCCCGGAGGCCACCACCCCGCTGCCACCCGGTGCGACCCTGGTGCTGTTCACCGACGGCCTGGTGGAACGCCGCGGTGAAGATATCGACGAGAGTTTCGCGAAGATCGCGACCATCCTGGCCGATACCGCCGAGCGACTACCCCGTCAGGTCGCCGATTCGGTGCTGTCGGCGCTGCGACCCGACGGCGGCTACGACGACGATATCGCCATGGTGGTCTATCGGCAGCCGCCCGCGCCGCTGCGCCTGGATGTACCGGCCCGGCCGGACCGGCTGGCCATGCTGCGCCGTACGCTGACAGCGTGGCTGTCGTCCGCGGCGGTACCGCACCACCTGACCTCGGATCTGGTCGCCGCCACCAACGAGGCGTGCAGCAACAGTATCGAGCACGCTTACCGAAACGGTGGCGGTGAAGCCGAACGGGTGGTGCTCACCGCCGAATGTGTCGGCGACCGGGTGGTCATCGAGACCACCGATACCGGGACCTGGCGTCCGCGTCCGGCCGATCCGGGACCGCGCGGTCGCGGAATCGATATGATGCGGGCACTGACCGAAGAACTCGAAATAGATCACCAGCTGGGACCCGGAACCCGGGTACGGATGTCGGTGACGCTTCCGGCGATCACGTTCCCGGTGGCCAGCGCCCTGCGCGGGACGGCGAACCGGTCCGGCGGGGCTACGATGCAGCGAGATCGAGAGACTCATGGCAGATTGTGAAGATGTGACCAACACTCCTCCAGACGCGAATCTCACGGATACGATGACGACCTCGTTCGCCGACCACGACGGCGTCACAGTGCTCACGGTTACCGGGGAGGTCGACCTCGCGACGGCCCCTGCCCTGGAGACCGCGATCGATGCGGCTCTCGATGCCGATCCGGCCGGTCTGGTCGTCGACCTGGCCGCGGTGAGTTTCCTGGCGTCGGCCGGGATGGCCGCGCTGGTCGCCGCGTATCAGCGGGCCGGCGACAAAACCACGATCGCGTTGGTGGCCGACGGACCGGCCACCAGCCGTCAGCTGAAGATGACGGCGCTGGACCAGGTCTTCGCCCTACACACCACCCTGGACGCCGCCTTGGCGAGCTTCCGGGCGGGCTGAGCCGCACGCTCCGGCAACCGGGCCGGTCCGGCGCGACGATCGTTGCGCCGGACCGGCCCGGGCGTATCCGGCCGTGTCTCAGTCGCAGATCGCGCGGAACTGCTCGATGAGCTTGACCCGGTCGGCCGGTGTCGCGGCCAGTGGCGCGACATTGAGCACGGTGACACCCGCTTCGGCGAAGGCGGCCACCCGTTCCTTCACATATCCCGCCGGGCCGATCAGCGAGATATCGCGGACCAGCGCGTCCGGAACCACCTGCGTCGCTTCGTCTTTCTTGCCCGCGAGGTAGAGCTCCTGGATGCGGTCGGCCTCGGCGCCGTAGCCGTAGCGGGTGGCGAGGGTGTGGTAGAAGTTCTTGCCCTTGGCGCCCATTCCGCCGATGTAGAGCGCCAGCATCGGTTTCACGAATCCCAGCAGCGGTTCCACGTCCTCGCCGATGGCCAGGGCGGGCCCGGCGTACACATCGAGTGGGCCGAGCTCCGGGTCCCGTCCGGCCTTTCCGGCGCGCAGCGCGTCACCGAAGACCGCGTCGGCGCGCTCGGGCAGGAAGAAGATCGGCTGCCAGCCTTCGGCGACCTCGGCGGCCAGTTCCACATTCTTGGGACCCAGTGCGGCGAGCAGGATCGGGACACGTTCGCGCACCGGGTGATTGATCAGCTTCAGCGGTTTGCCCAGGCCGGTGCCGGTCCCCTCGGGCAGCGGGATCTGGTAGTACTTGCCCTGATAGTCCAGCCGTTCCCGGCGCCAGACCTTGCGGCAGATCTCCACGAGTTCGCGGGTCCGCCCGATCGGCGCGTCGTAGGGTACACCGTGGAAGCCCTCGATGACCTGCGGCCCGGAGGCGCCCAGGCCGAGGACGAACCGGCCGTCGGAGACGAAATCCAGACCCGCCGCGGTCATCGCGGTGAGTGTGGGCGTGCGGGTGTAGAGCTGCAGGATCCCCGACGCCAGCTGCAACCGGGAGGTCTTGGCGGCGAGGTAGCCCAGTGCGCTCACCGCGTCGAAGGAGTACGCCTCGGGCACGAACACGATGTCCAGCCCGGCACGCTCCAAATCGGCCACTTCCGCCGCCGCCTCGGTGAAGCCGCCCGAGTAGTTGATGCTCAATCCGATCCGCATGCCCTCAACATAATCCCGGCTACGGGGTGGCCCGGCACCGGCCACGCCGGTGGACGCTGTAGGTTGAAGCCCATAACCACTCGAGCAGTACAGCTAACTTCGAGCAATTTTGATCGAGAAAGGCCGAATCGTGTCGCAGCCCACCCAATCGCCTCAGCACACTGCCAGCGGTTTCGGGGGTTCGCCGATCGGTGACTACCTTGGCGAACTCGCGGCGAAGGTGCCCGCACCGGGTGGTGGCGCGGTCGCCGCACTGCATGCCGCGCAGGGGGCCGCACTGGTCGCCATGGTCGCGCGCTACACCACCCGGGCCAAGGACGCCGACCATCGGCCGGTGATCGACCGCATCATCGAAGCCGCCGATACCGCCCGCGAGCGCGCCCTGGCCCTGGCCGACGCCGACGCCGACGCGTTCACCGCCGTCGGCGCCGCCTACAAGCTGCCCAAGGCCACCGACGACGAGACCGCGGCGCGTTCCGCGGCGATCCACGAGGCACTGCTCGAGGCCGCCCGGGTACCCGCCGCGGTGATCGACGAGGCGGACGGAATCCTGGCCTTGGCAACCGAATTGCTGCCGATCGGTAATCCGAATGTGGTCACCGATATCGGCGCTGCGGCCGCGGCGGCCCGGGCCGCCGCGGTGACCTCCCAACTGAATATCGAGATCAATGTCGTCTCGCTTCCGGACGAGCATGCCGCGGCATTCACTTGGGCACTGGGCCGGATCGATGAAATCACCGCACGCGCGGATTCGCTGCACCTGGAGGTGCTGCGTGCGGTCCGCGGCGGATGATTCGCGTGCACATATCAGCACGCGCGAATTAACCAGGTTTATGCCGAACTGGGATTATTCGAGATCAAGTGAACAACGGAGCACGCGTAGAATGGGCCTCGTTCCTGATATTCACACTGCTCCACCGCTCGAACCAGGCTCGATCAGCTAGACCGGCCGGCGGGGCACCGGCGGCCGGGGAACTGTTTGCCCCAGCTCGACGAGTGCAGGAGGTAACGGTGAGGATCGGGTACACATCGGCGCCGCTCGCGGCGGAAGCCCAGGATTCGGGTATCGATGTCATCACCGAACACGGAGTCGTATCCAATATCGCCGACTGTTCGGCGGATCCAGGAGTATTGACGCTCGGCCAAGCCCGACGCGCGCACGGTATCCATCGACTCTGTTCTCCCGACTGTCTGGTCCTCAGACGGGCCGGTCTCACCCTGGCCATTGCTTCGGCCGCCCCGGATCGACCCCCGTTCGGCATTTCGCCAGGGCGGTCCGCGCACTACGGCGATTGATTCCCGCGTGGCGGGTGGAAACTCACCGCCCGCCGCGCTTCTTTCGGCGCCGGGTATTCCGGCGCGCTTCCGATAAGTTGCACCGCTCTCACCCCGAATGGTTGTCGATCAGCTCCACCCATTGGCCGGGTGGCGATTGTGGTATGCCACGCGGCCACTAATCGAGGAGGACGAGTTGAGCACCATATTCACGAATGCGGAATCCGAATCCGATACCCCGGCGCGAAAACCCCGACGCGCTGGTTTCGGCGGAAACGGTCGTAACCACCCGCTGAACATCGTGCTGGTCGCGCCGCCGTATTTCGATGTCCCCCCGGCCGGTTACGGCGGTGTCGAGGCCGTGGTGGCCGAACTGGCCGACACTCTGATCGCGCGTGGGCACCGGGTGACGCTGCTGGGCGCCGGAAAGCCCGGTACCGACGCCGAATTCGTCCCGGTCTGGGAGAGCATCCAGGCCGACCGCCTGGGCGACCCCTTCCCCGAAATCGTCAACGCGCTCAAGGTGCGGCGTGTGGTGGAGAAACTCGCCCGCTCCCGGCATATCGACATCATCCACGACCATACTTTCGCCGGCCCGTTGAACGCTCCCGCCTACGAGGCGCTGGGTATTCCGACCGCGGTCACCGTGCACGGGCCGGTCGACAACGATATGTGGGAGTACTACGGCGCCCTCGACGAACACACCCGCCTCGTCGCGATCAGCGATCGGCAGCGCGAACTGGCGCCGAGTTTCAACTGGATCGGCCGCGTGCACAACGCCTTGCGGCCCAGCGAATGGCCCTTCCGGACCGAGAAACAGGACTATGCGCTGTTCCTCGGCCGCTACGCCTCCTACAAGGGCCCTCAGCTCGCGTTGCGCGCCGCGCACGAGGCCGGGATAAAGCTGATACTGGCCGGTAAGTGCAACGAACCGCCCGAGAAGGCGTTCTTCGCCCAGGAGATCGAGCCCCTGCTCACCGATACCGACCACGTCTTCGGGGAAGCCGACGCGGTCGCCAAACGCGAACTACTCGCGGGTGCGCGCTGCCTGCTGTTCCCGATCCGCTGGGAAGAGCCCTTCGGCATCGTGATGATCGAGGCCATGGCCTGCGGGACCCCCGTGGTGGCACTGCGCGGCGGCGCGGTCGACGAGGTGATCGAGCACGGTGTCACCGGTTTCATCTGCGATCACCCCGACGAACTCCCGGCGGCCATCGCCCGGGTCGGCGAACTCGATCCGCATGCCTGCCGGCGCCGCGTCGAGGATTATTTCGGCGTGGATCAGCTGGGTGCCGGGTACGAGGCGGCCTATTACCGCATACTCGATGCGTGGGACGAATCCCACCACAGGGGCCAAGCATTGACCGCCGTCGGTATGCGCCGCAATTCGGTACCCGAGCTACGCGCCGACGCCGGCACGACACCGGTATGGAGTAGGGCATGAACGCACCGCCGAGAATTCTCAACTCCGGCCAGCCCGCCGCCATCAATGGCGGCGGGGGGACGGTCACCCTGGTCGAGGCGAGCACCTTCTGCTTGTCCGACCCCCTCGGCGATATTCATTCCGGCACCTCGCAGGGCCTGTTCTACCGGGACTCCCGAGTGATCTCACGGTGGGAACTGCGCCTGGACGGACAACCGGCCGAACACCTCACGGTGCTCACCCCGGAGGCCTTCAAGGCTCGCTTCATTCTGCGCAAACCCCCGCGCGCCGGGGTGGCGGACAGCACCGTGCTGGTGGTGCGGCGGCGGCTCATCGGCAACGGTCTCAAGGAGACCGTCACCGTGCACAACCTCGGACACGAGGACACGGCGATGACCATCACCATGTTCGTCGACTCCGATTTCGCGGATCTGTTCGCGGTCAAGGAAGGCCGTAACCACGGCGGCGGCGCAGAGCAGAACGCCGTCGACGGCGATCTGCACCTGACCGACCACGCCGAACCCGGGCGCGGCTTGACCATCAGCGCCACGGCCGGGGCGGTCATGCTGCCCGGCACCATCACCTGGCAGGTGGTGGTGCCGGCCCGCGGGCGCTGGGACACCGAGATCCTGGCCCAGCCGGTCGTCTCCCACCGCCGGGTGCAGATGGCGTTCGGGGACGACGAGGACAGTCCGATCAGCCGCCTGAAGGCGTGGCGGGCCACCGCTACCGACCTCACCGCGACCGATCCGGCCCTGTCGGACGTACTGCAGCGCACCGAGAGCGATCTCGGCGCGCTGCGCATCGACGGCAGCACCGACGGCGCACCGGCCTATGTGGCCGCCGGGGCGCCCTGGTTCATGGCCCTGTTCGGCCGGGACAGCCTGCTCACCTCGTGGATGGCCCTGCCGCTGGATTCCGCGCTCGCGGTCGGCACCCTGCGCCGGTTGGCGGATCTGCAGGGGACGAAGGTCAATCCGATCACCGAGGAGGAACCGGGTCGCATCATGCACGAGATGCGGCACGGCCCGGCCAGCGGCCAGGTGCTGGGCGGCACCGTCTACTACGGTTCGGTGGACGCGACCCCGCTGTTCGTGATGCTGCTCGCCGAATGCTGGCGCTGGGGCGCGAGTGACCAGGTGATCCGCGAACTGCTCCCGGCCGCCGACGCGGCCCTGGCCTGGATCGACGAATACGGCGACGCCGACGGCGACGGATTCGTCGAATACCGCCGGAAGACCGATCGCGGGCTGAGCAACCAGGGCTGGAAGGACAGTTTCGATTCGATCAACGACGCGTCCGGTCATCTGGCCGAACCGTCCATCGCGCTGTGCGAGGTCCAGGGTTACGTGTACGCGGCCCGGCTGGCTCGTGCACAGCTCGCCGAGCATTTCGGCGATACCGGTACGGCCACGCGCCTGCGCGAACAGGCCGAAAACCTCAAGGACCGGTTCGATGAGGCATTCTGGGTCGCCAAGAACGGCTGGTACGCCGTGGCCCTGGACGGGCAGAAGAACCAGGTCGACTCGCTGACCAGCAATGCCGCCCAATGTCTGTGGACCGGGATCGTCTCCGACGAACGCGCCGCCGAGCTGATCGAACGGCTGGCCGATGTGAGTATGGACAGCGGTTTCGGCCTGCGCACCCTGGCCGCCGGAATGGGCGCCTTCAACCCGATGAGCTACCACAACGGCTCGGTGTGGCCGCACGACACCGCGATCGCGGTGGCCGGGCTGCTGCGCTATCGGCATATCGCCGGTGCCTCGGAGCTGGCCGAACGGCTCACCACCGGCCTGCTCGACGCGGCCATCGATTTCGGCGGCAGACTGCCGGAGCTGTTCTGCGGTTTCGCCCGCACCGAGTTCCGCTCCCCGGTGCCCTACCCCACCTCGTGCTCCCCGCAGGCGTGGGCGAGCGCGGCACCGCTGCTGCTGGTCCGTTCCTTCCTCGGTCTGTCGCCGTGTGTACCGCACCGTGTCCTGCGGGTGACCCCGCAGTTACCGCGGGAGTGGGGCAAAGTCGGCCTGACGGATCTCCGACTGGGTTCTGCCACGGTCAGCATCCACGCCGAGGGGGCGACCATGCACGTCCACGGCCTGCCGGACGACTGGAAACTCGTCACCGAATAGCAATCACGCGGTGTGCCTACGTCGCGAACGGGTGCCGGGACGATATCTTGGGTGGTTGAGTTGATCATGGCCCCTTAGGATGGACGTCTGTCCACCAGTCGTCCGTAAGGGGTGGCACCATGAATATCGTTGCCCGGCACCTTTTTCTAGCGATCGCGGTCGCACTCTCGCTGGCCGTCGCCCCCACCGGGGCGAACGCCATGACGATCGATCGACCCGGCCCCGCGCCCGTGGCCTCGGTGACTCCGTCCGACGGCGCCGTCGTCGGAATCGCTCATCCGGTTACCGTCCGGTTCTCCGCAGCGGTCACCGATCGGGCCCGCGCCGAGAAGTCGCTGTCGGTCACCGCCGGTGATCCGCTGCCCGGCTCGTACTCCTGGCGCGGTGATCGGGAGCTGACCTGGACACCCAGTGGATATCTGCCGGCGAATACGACGTTCACCGTGAACTTCGGTGACCGCCGCACACAGTTCGACACCAACGTCGGAGTGATCGCCGACGCGAACATGTCGACCCACACCTTCACCGTCAGCATGGGTGGTCTGGTGGTGCGGACCATGCCCGCTTCCATGGGCAAACCCGGTTACGAGACTCCCACCGGCACCTATCCGGTACTGGAGAAGTTCCGTAACCTCATTTTCGATTCCCGCACCATCGGTATCCCGCTGGATTCCCCGGAGGGTTACCTGATCGACGGTGAATGGGCCGAGCGGCTCACCTGGGGCGGTGTCTTCGTCCATTCCGCGCCCTGGTCGGTCGGTCAGCAGGGCAATTCCAATGTGAGCCACGGCTGCATCAATCTGGCTCCCGGCGACGCCTCTTGGTACTACGAGAATGTGGGTGTCGGCGATCCGGTGAACATCCACTGGTGAGCGGATCGCCGCGCCCGGCGACGCCCCCGCGCTGCGATCCGGGCGCCGATCCACTAGAACAATGGAGAGCGATCACGCGTCGTGAACCGATGAAGGGGGCCGCGCCATGGATCGACCGCCCTCGGGTCCCGTCGACGGGGAACAGTATCCCCGGGACCCCGCCGGCCCGGCGTGGGATCGGGACTCACACCCTGCCCCGGACGCCGGATATGCGGACCCGGACCCGGCGTCGCGGCGGCCGGAGCTGTACCGGCCGCACCACGGTGCCACTCCGGTCCCCGACGATACGATGCCGACCGAACCGATACCGGTACTCCGCCTGCCCGGATGGGACAGCGGCAACGCCACCTACGAGGGTTCGTGGTCGGATTGGGTCGCGCGGGCGAGCACCGACCCAGCGGAAATCCGTCCCGACGAGGAGCCGGACCCGGAGAGGGCTCGGCCCCCTGTGGCCGCCCCCGAACCGGCCGGGGCCGGCACCGGAGAAGAACACGATCCGGCCCCACCCGCCGCGGACAGTTCCCCGGCGGGCGCCCGGGAGCGCTTGCGCCGACGGCTGACCCCACCGGCCGATCACTCCGCTCCGGCACCGGCCCGCGCCGCGGCCGGCGGCAGGATCCGAGCGGTTCCGGTACTGCTCGGTGTCGCCGGTGTCGCCGCGCTCGGCGCCGCCGTGTATGTGCAGTTCGCGGTCGTGGGAGGGGAGGAAACACGTGCTCCCGCCGCGGCCGCGCCCAGCGCCACCGCCCCCGCCGCGCCCGGGACCGATCCGCACTGCGCGGCCGAGCGGGTCGGCAACACCGTGCAGGGCAACGGCCCGGGCGGCGCCGATTCCGGTCCGGAGGCCATCTTCGGGTTCCAGCACGCCTACTACGTCGCCCGGTCCGGGGAACAGGCCCGCGCCCTGGTCGCGGCGGATGCCGCCGTACCTCCGGCCGCCGATATCCAGCGCGGTATCGACGGCATCCCGGCCGGGACCACCTACTGCGTCCGGATCACCCCCGGGGCGTTCGTCGGCCAGTACACCGTCGCCGTCACCGAGTACCGGCCCGGTACAGCGCCGCTGGGATACAACCCGCAACTGGTCACGACGATGCGAATCGGTGACCGGACCTTGATCACCGGTATCGGCCCCATGCCCTGAGTACCACGATTCGGCGCGAATCGGACAGCGAGGTGGTCCGGCACGATCGTGAGGGGCAGACTCGGGAGATGGACGCCATCGGTACGGCTCGGGTGCCCGACCATCCGACAGTGCAGGCCGCTCTATCCCTCGCCCGGCGTGCGCCGTCGGTGCACAACACCCAGCCGTGGCGCTGGGTTTTCGACGGCCACCGGTTGCATCTGTACCGCGACACCAGCCGGCAGTTGTTCTCGGCCGATCCCCAGGGCAGGCAGCTGATCATCAGCTGCGGGGCCATCCTGGACCACGCGCGGACCGCGTTCGCTGCCGCGGGCTGGGATACCGAGGTGATCCGGCTGCCCGATACCGCGGCCGACCATCTCGCGACCGTCGACTTCGCCCCGGCGTCGGAAGTCTCCGATACCGTCCGGGCCCGCGCGGCCGCCATCGACCGGCGCTACACCGATCGGCTACCGATGCTGCCGCCCCGCGACTGGGAGCGCGTGGAACCCCGTCTGCACACCACCGGCACCGAGCACGGTGGCACGCTCGAGGTGCTGGAGGATTCCGCCCGGCTGCGGCTGGCCGCGGCCTCCGCGCAGTCGGCGGCGCTGCGTGAATACGATCCGCAGTATCTGAACGAACTGCACTGGTGGGCCGGTAACGACTCCCCCGCCGACGGAGTGCCGATCTCCGCGCTGGTCTCGGCTGCCGAACTGGCGCAGGTCGGGGTGGGCCGGGCTTTTCCGGCCGCGCCACCCTCGCTGCGGCGCGGCGAACTCACCGACTCCTCTCGGCTGCTGGTCATCGGTTCCGCCGCGGACCGTCCACTGAACTGGCTGCGGGCCGGTGAGGCCCTGTCGGCCGTACTGCTGGAATGCACGGCCGCCGGGCTGGCCACTTGCCCGCTGACCCATATCACCGAAGTCCCGGTGAGCCGCCGCATCATCGCGAATCTGCTGCGCGAACCGGCGGCCCCGCAGGTCGTGGTCCGGGTGGGCACCGCACCCACCTCTGCGGCACAACCCCCGACACCGCGACGCACCGTCGGTGACTTCCTGGAGCTGCACCGCACCACCTGACTCCCTCGCTCCGCGGAGGCGCGGAAAAAGCCCCCGATGCACCCGGATCGGAATATTGTGCTGACATGACTGCCGCGATCGATATCTCCGGTCTGCAGAAGACATTCGGCCGCACACGCGCGCTCGACGGGCTCGACCTGCAGGTGGCTTCCGGCGAGGTGCACGGCTTCCTCGGTCCGAACGGCGCCGGCAAGTCCACCACCATCCGGATCCTGCTGGGACTCTTGCGCGCCGACAGCGGTACGGTCCGTCTACTCGGCGGCGATCCGTGGTCCGGCGCCGCGGAACTGCACCGCCGGCTGGCCTATGTCCCGGGTGATGTGAACCTGTGGCCCAACCTCACCGGCGGTGAGGTGATCGATCTGCTCGGCCGGTTGCGTGGTGGGCTGGACGAGGGCAGACGGCGCGATCTGCTGGAGCGATTCGATCTCGACCCCACGAAGAAGGGCCGCACCTATTCCAAGGGCAACCGGCAGAAGGTGGCGCTGGTCGCGGCGCTGGCCTCCGATGTCGAACTGCTGTTGCTGGACGAACCCACCTCCGGGCTGGATCCCCTGATGGAGGCGGTTTTCCAGGAGTATGTGGAGGAGGTCCGCCGCGACGGCCGCACAGTGCTGCTGTCCAGCCATATCCTGGCCCAGGTCGAGGCCCTGTGTGATCGGGTCACCATCATCCGGCACGGGCGGGCCGTCGAGTCCGGCACTCTGGCCGAGTTGCGGCATCTCACCCGGACCTCGATCGAGGCCGAAACCCAGCGTCCGGTCACCGGATTCGAGAAGCTGCGCGGAGTCCACGACCTGGTGGCCGACGGCACCCGGATCCGGTTCCAGGTCGATACCGTCGATCTGGGCGCGGCCATGGACCAGCTCACCTCCTTCGGAATCCGCACCCTCACCAGTCAGCCGCCCACATTGGAGGAACTGTTCCTCCGGCACTACGGTGAGGAACTCACGGCCGCGGGAGTGCCGGAATCATGATCACCGCGCGCCCGACCCGCAGCCCGGGCACACTCACCGGCGCCGGTGCGCTCACCCGATTCGCGCTCCGGCGCGAACGTTTCCCGCTGATCGCCTGGATCGTGGGCGGCACCCTGGTGTACTGGTCACAGGCGGTCGCGCTGGACGCGGCCTACCCGAACCAGGCCGATCTGGACGCCCTTGCCCGGAGTATGTCCGGCAATGCCGCCATGATCGCCATGGCGGGGCCGCCCCGCGTACTCGACACGGTGGAGGGCCAGGTCGCCTTCCAATCCAGTGCGTTCGGCATGGCAGTGGCCGCTCTGATGAGCATGTTCCTCATCGGACGGCACACCCGCTCGAACGAGGAGTCCGGGCGCGACGAACTCATTCGCTCCGCGGTGGTGGGCCGCTATGCGCCGCCGACCGCGGCGGCACTGCTCACGGTGAGCGCGAATATCGTGCTCGGGGCCGCGATCGCTGTCAGCCTGATCGGCTACGGGCTTCCGGTAGCGGGTTCGCTGGCGCTGGGGGTGGGAGCGACCTGCGCCGGTGGGGTGTTCGGAGCGGTCGCGCTGCTCGCGGCGCAGATCAGCGCGACCACCCGTGCCTGCTACGCCATCACCGGCACCGCCCTGGCGGTCTCCTATCTGCTTCGTGCCGTGGGCGATGTCGGTAACGGGGTGCTCTCCTGGTTCTCGCCGCTGGGCTGGGGTCAGGCTATGCGGCCCTACGACGGCGAAATCTGGTGGCCCGCGGCGCTATCGGTGGTGGTGGCGGTCGCGATCGGGTACGCCGCGGCGCGGGTCCTGGATCGGCGGGATTTCGGCGCGGGCCTGCTCCCGCCACGTCCGGGCCCGGCACGTGCCCCCGCGTCCCTGCACGGCACCTTCGGGCTGGCCTGGCGGCTACAGCGCGGGCTGTTGTACGGCTGGGCGATCGGGATGTTCTTCGGTGGTCTGTCGTTCGGCACCATCGGCGACGATGTCGACGATCTACTGGGTGATATCGATCTGAACGAGGTACTCGGCCAGAACATGAGCAGTATGACCGACGCGTTCTACGCCATGGCCGTCGCGATCCTGGCGATCATCGCTTCCGCCTACACCATCTCGGCCGCCCTGCGCCTGCGCGCGGAGGAAACCACCGGGCACGCCGAACCGCTGCTCTCCACCGAACTGGGCCGGCTGCGCTGGACGGCCGGGCATACGACGATCGTCCTGGCGGGTTCGGCGGTGGTGGTGGCCCTCAGCGGTTTCGGAATGGGTATCACCTACGGCCTGATGACCGGCGACCTCTCCCGGGCGATCACCCTGACCGGTGCCGCGCTGACCTATCTCCCGGCGGTCTGGGTACTCGGCGGGGTGACACTGTTCCTGTTCGGCTTCGCGCCACTGGTCAACTCCGCGGCCTGGCTGTCCATGGCGTTCTGTGTGGTGGTGCTGATGTTCGGCGCGACACTGAAATTCCCCGCCTGGCTGATGAGCCTGTCGCCGTTCGACAACATCCCACTGGTTCCGGCACAGGGGTTCGATGCCGTGCCGGTACTGCTCACCCTGGCGGTGGCGCTACTTCTTTGCGCGGCGGGTGCCTTCGGGTTCCGCCGCCGCGACCTGCAGACCAACTAGATCGTGCGCCGGACCGGGATCCGGCGCACGATCCGATGTCATCCGGTGCGGCCGGTCACCGCCCGTTCAGGTGCACCGGCAGGCGGCGATGACCGTTGGAGATGAAACTCGGTACCGCGTCCAGTTCCTCGGGCGCGGCGGCGAGTTCCATCTTCGGGAACCGCTCGAAAACGGCCGGCAATGCCACCACCGCCTCCATCCGGGCCAACGGCGCGCCCAGGCAGTGATGGGCACCGTAACCGAAGGCCAGATGATCCTTGACTTTGCGGGCGGGGTCGAATTCGTCGGCGGTGTCCCCGTGGATCTTCGGATCCCGGTTGGCACCCGCGTAGCCGGCGAGGATGGCATCCCCCTTGGCGATCTCGACATCGCCGAGAACCAGATCCTCCACCGCGTAGCGCAGCGGGACGTGTGCCACCGGCGCCTCGAACCGCAATGCCTCCTCCACCAGATCCGGCCAGCTCACCCGGCCCTCGGCCAGAGCCGCCCGCTGCTGCGGCCGGGTCAGCAGCAGGTAGATCGCCTGGTCGAGCAGATTCACCGTCGTCTCGTGTCCGGCGCTGATCACCAGCATCAGGGTGTCGACGAGTTCCTGTTCGGTGAGCGGGGTTTCGATATCGTCGGTATCGGCGACGAGCAGGCTCGTCATATCCTCGCCCGAGTTCTCCCGGCGGTAGGAAACGAGCTGGAAGAGCAGTCCGTGCATCGCGATGTAGTTGGCCTGGGATTCCTCCGGGGACAACGTGGTGTCGAAGAACCTGTCCACGCCCTTGCGCAGTTGCGGATTCAGTTCGTCGGGAACACCCATCAACTCACTGACGACCCGGATGGGCAGCGGATAGGCCAAACCCTCCCGCAGGTCGGCGGATTCACCGTCCGGCGTGGCGGCGAGAGCATCGAGCAGACCCTCGGTGATCGCTTCGATCCGGGGCCGCAGTGCCGCGGTGCGCCGATGGGTGAACGCCGGGGCGACGATCTTGCGCAACCGGCGGTGTTCGGGACCGTAGGCGGTGAACATATTGTTCACCGCGACCCACGGCAGCAGCGGCCACTCCGCGGAGATCTCACCGCTCTGGAAGGCCGGCCAGTGCAGCCGGGGGTCCTTGGATACCTGCGGTCCGGAGAGGATCTCCTTGAGGATGGTCGCGTCGGTCACCGACCATGCGCGTACACCACCCGGCAGCTCCACCAGGGCCACCGGGCCCTGTTCCCGAAGCCGGACGATCTCGCCCTGGATATCCGAGCCTCCGGGGTCCAGGACGACGGGGACGGAACGGTTCTGCATCGGGAACTCCTCACTCGACAAGCGAACTACTGAATGCCCGCCGAGCTGAGCGGCGGGCTCGGCGGGAAAGTGACCGGCAGCGATTGCAGCGCCCGGTGGAAGGGACCGGGCCGCCAGCGCAGTTCCTCGGGCGCCACCGCCAGTTCCAGTTCCGGCAGGGCGTCCAGCAGCTGGTCGATACCGTCCTGCACGATCAGCAGGGCCGCCGGCCGCGCCGGGCAGGCGTGCGGGCCCGTACCGAAGGCCAGATGCGACCGGTTATCGGTGAAATCGCCGGTTCGGATGGCCGGATCGTTGTTGCAGGCGGCCATGCTGATCATCACCGGCTGATGTGCCGGGAGCCAGAGGTCGGCGATAAGAATCGGCTGCCGGGGATAGCTGATGCAGTAGTTGGCCATCGGCGGGTCGTTGAACAGCACCTCGTCCAGCGCGTCCCGGGTCGAGAGGCTGCCGTCGAGCACATTGGCCGCGAATCGCTCGTCGGTCAGCATGAGCAGCAGCGTGTTCACGATCAGGTTCTGCGGCGGTTCGATGCCCGCGCCGTAGAGCAGCGCGAGCTGGTGCAACATCTCCTCGTCGTCCAGCTTCACCGGATGCTCCACCAGCCAGCTGGTGACGTCGGCGCCCGGTTCGACCCGCTTGACGCGGGTGAGCTCGAGCAGCGCCTCGGCCAGCATCTGGTTACCGGCGGCGGCATCGACGGTATCGAACATGGCCGCCATACCGGTGGCCGCCCGCTGCCCGATCTCTGTCGAGCAGCCGAGCATATCGTTGAGCGTCGCGAAGATGAGCGGTAGCGCGTACTGACTGACCACATCGCAGTAACCGTCCGCGCAGAACGCGTTGATCAGCGGGATGGCATTGGCCTCGACTACCTGGTGCAGCCGATGCAGATCGATCTTGCCCAGGGCCGACGCGGCCGCCGAGCGGTACCGCATATGTTCACGGCCCGCACTTCGAATGGGGTTCGGCCGCCATTCCATCATCGGCCGGATCGGTGAATCGGCCGGGATATTGCGCTCCCACATACGCGGATCGGCGGGGAAATGATCCGGGTCGTTGAGGATCTGCAATGCGGCGTGGTACCCGATCACCAGAGTCGCGGGTACCCCCGGGGCCAGTTCGACGGGGGCCAACGACCCGAAGCGGCGTCGCATCTCCCGGTACACCTTGTGCGGATCGGCCGCGTACTCCTCCGTATACAGAGGGATACGTGGTCCGCCGGAATCCCTCGGCCCGGCCGGCGATAGGGGTTCGCTGTCGATATTCAACGTCTGCTGGTTCCTGCGAGTCTGATCGCGGTCGGGGCTCCAACCGCTGGGCTGAGCACGCGACTCTACCCGGAACACAGCAGATGCGATCGAATTCGCAGCGCCACAATCACTTCAGGATCCGGCGGAAAACGGTCACATTCCCTCCCACCTGCGACGACTGGTCGAATTACCGATTCGCCGACGCCGGAAGCTCCCCAGTCCCGGCATCATCACCCCGTGGGTGGAGAGCCGGGACGAAGCAATACGACGACCGGTCGGCACCGCGCCCACGGGTCCACCCGCGCCCCTCCGGCGACCCGCAGGCGGGCGCTATCGATGGATAGTGCTCACCCGAGCCGGATCGGGTGACTCTCGGGGAAGGTGACCGGAAGCGATACCAGCGCTCGATGGAACGGACCCGGCCGCCAACGCAATTCAGTGGACGGTACCGCCAGTTCCATCTCCGGTATCGCGTCCAGCAGCTGATCGATGGCGTCCTGTACGACCAGCAGCGCCACCGAACGTGCCGGACAGCTGTGCTGGCCCACGCTGAAGGCCAGATGTGACCGGTTGTCGGTCAGCCCACCGGATTTGATGGCGGGATCGTTGTTGCACGCGGTCATACTGATCAGCACCGGTTGATGAGCCGGCAACCAGATACCGTCGATCAGCATCGGCTGCCGCGGATAGCTGATGCAGTAGTTGGCCATCGGTGGATCGTTGAACAGCACCTCGTCCAGCGCGTCCCGGGTCGACAGACTGCCGTCGAGCACACTCGCCGCGAACCGTTCATCGGTCAGCATCAGCAGCAGCGTGTTCACGATCAGGT
Source organism: Nocardia jinanensis (assembly GCF_014645735.1). Classification (GTDB taxonomy): domain Bacteria; phylum Actinomycetota; class Actinomycetes; order Mycobacteriales; family Mycobacteriaceae; genus Nocardia; species Nocardia jinanensis. Next base: position 473,623 of record NZ_BMMH01000001.1, read on the forward strand.
TCTGCGGCGGTTCGGTACCCGCGCCGTACAGCAGCGCCAGTTGCTGCCGCGTCTCCTCGTCGCTCAGCTGCACCGGATGCTGGACCAGCCGGGTGGTGATGTCGTCACCGGGCCGGACCCGTTTGAGGCGCGCCAGTTCCAGCAACGCGTCGGCCTGGGTCGCATTGCCCTCGGCAGCCCCGACAGTATCGAACATGGCGGCCAGGCCGCGGGCCGCGCGATGCCCGAGTTCGGGCGGGCAACCCAGCATGGCGTTCAGCGTGGCGAAGATCAGAGGCGAGGCGTACTGGCCGACCACATCGCAGTAGCCATCGGTACAGAACGAGTTGATCAGCGTGACCGCGATCTGCTCGATGGTGGAATGCAATTCGTGCATATCGACCGCACCGATGGCCGAAACCGCGGCCGATCGGTAGCGGATGCGGTCGTTGCCGACCGTGCGCAGTGGATTCGGCCGATACTCCATCATGGGGAGTACCGGGCAGTTCTCGGGCACTCCGCGCTGCCATATCCGGGGATCGGCGGGAAAGTGCTCCGGATCGTTGAGGATTCGCAGCGCGGTGTGGTAGCCGATCACCAGAGTGCCCGGCACCCCCGGCGCCAACTCCACCGGGGCCAACGATCCGAAACGCTGCCGCATCTCCCGGTACACCTTGTGCGGATCGGCGGCGAACTCCTCCGAATACAGCGGAATATAGGGGCCGATGGGATCCATCGGGGAACCGTGGATCACCAGGCGTGGATCGGAAACGCGGTACTGCTCGTGTTGTGCTGTGGTCAAGGCGTCACACTCCGAGGTTCGTATGAATCGGCGAATAGTGCGTTTTCGCAGACCTATCCGCCGACCCATACATCCCGCTCAGCGACGTCCGCGACGAGCCATCAGCATGAAGTTGTAGTAACCGGAACCTTTTACGCTACCGGTTTCAGCTCAGGTACACAGGCAATTCCTGGTGACCGTTGGAAACGAAGCTGACCACCGGCGTCAGTTCGCTCACATCCGCCGCCAGCCGGATATCCGGGAAGCGCCGGAACAGCGCGGGCAGCGCGATTTCAGCTTCCATCCGTGCCAGTGGCGCGCCGATGCAGTGGTGCGCCCCGTACCCGAACGACACATGATCCTTCGCCGCCCGCGTCACGTCGAAGATATCGGCGGTGGCGCCGTGGACCCTCGGATCGCGGCCGGCGGCGGCATAGGAGGCGAGGATGGCCTCGCCCTTGCCGATCCGCAGACCCTCGATCTCGATGTCCTCTACCGCGAACCGCAGCGGTAGATGTGCGACCGGCGCCTCGTAGCGCAGCGTCTCCTCCACCACCTCCGACCAGCTCACCTCACCGGCCAGGGCGGCCGCCCGCTGCTGCGGATGGGTGAGCAACGCGACAATGGCCTGATCGAGCAGATTGACCGTCGTTTCGTGACCGGCGTTGATGACCAGCATCAGCGTCTCGACGATCTGCTTCTCGGTGAGCTGCGAACCGTCCTCGTCGCGGCTGGTGATCATCACACTGGTGATATCGTCGCCGGGATTATCGCGCCGATAGACGACCAGCTCGGTGACCAGGCCGTACATCTCGACATAGTTCGCCTGCGCCCCCGCCTGATCGATCGTGGTATCGAAATACCGGTCGACACACACCCGCAAGCCCGCTTCCAGCGTCTCGGGGACCCCGAGCAACTCGGTGATCACCCGGATCGGAACCGGGTAGGCGTAGCCCTCACGCAGGTCGACCACCGTTCCGGCGGGTACGGCGGCCAATCGGTCGAGCAGTTCGGCGATCAGAGCTTCCACGCGCGGGCGCAGCGCCGCGGTCCGTCGATGGGTGAACGCCGGTGACACCAGCCGGCGCAGCCGGCGATGGTCGGAACCGTAGGCGGTGAACATGTTCTCCACCGCGATCCACGGCAGCAGCGGCCAGTCCTCGGTGATCTCGCCGTTCACGAACGCCGTCCAGTGCTGGCGCGGGTCCTTGGACACCCGCGGATCGGCCAGCAGACTCTTCAGTACCGCCGCGTCGGTGATCGACCAGGCCGGGACATCACCCGGCAGTGCGATCAGCGCGGCGGGACCCTGGGCACGCAACCGTGCGGATTCCCCCTGGGTATCCGCACCGGCCATGTCCAGGACGATGAGTTCGCGGTCCAACGACTGACTCCTTACACGAGGTTCAACGGTGGAGAAGGCGGGAAGGCGACCGGCAGAGCCGCCAGAGCCCGGTGAAAGGGCCCGGGGCGCCAGACGAGCTCTTCGGGCGCCACCGCCAGCTCCAGTTCGGGAAGCGCGTCGAGCAACAGGTCGATCGCCTCCTGGACCACCACGAAGGCCGGGGACTGCGCGGGACAGGCGTGCGGTCCGATACTCCAGGCCAGATGCGACCGGTTACCCGTGTGGTCGGCGCCCCGGATGGCCGGATCGTTGTTGCACGCGGACAAGCTGATCACCACCGGCTGGTGGGCCGGTAGCCAGGTGTTCTCGACGAGAATCGGCTGCCGCGGGTAGGTGGTGCAGAAGTTGGCCATCGGCGGGTCGTTGAACAGCACCTCGTCCAGCGCGTCGCGGGTGGACAGCGCACCGCCGAGCATGTTCCCGCCGAACCGGTCGTCGGTCATCATCAGCAGCAGCGTGTTGTTGATCAGGTTCTGCTGCGGCTCCACCCCGGCGCCGTAGAAGCTGATCAGGTTGGACAGCAACTCCTCGTCGTCGAGCTTCGCCGGGTGGTGCACCAGCCGGGAGGTCACGTCGTCGGCCGGATCGGAACGCTTCTGGAAGATGAGTTCCATCAGCGCTTCGCTGAGATGATTCATTCCCCATTCGGCGTTGACCGTGTCGAACAGCGCGGCCATTCCGTTGGCGACCCGCTCACCCAGTTCCAGTGAACAACCGACCATCCGATTGAGCACCTCGAACACCAGCGGGAACGCGTATTGGGTGACGAGATCGGCTTCGCCGGTCCCACAGAAGGAGTTGATCAGCGGGACCGCGGTCTTCTCCACCGTCTGGTGCAGCTCGTGCAGGTCGATACCCTCGATCGCGTACACATAGGCCTGGCGATACCGCTGATGCAGATCGCCACTGTTGCGCAGGGCGTTCGGGTACCACTCCATCATCGGCTTGACCGGCGAATCCGGCGGGATACTCGTCTGCCAGGTCCGCGGATCGGCCGGGAACCGATCGGGATCGTTGAGGATCCGGACCGCCGCCTCGTAGCCGATCACCAGGGTGGCGGGTACGTCCGGAGCCAGATCGATGGGAACCAGCGATCCGTACCGGCTCCGCATCGCGGCATAGGCCCGATGCGGATCACCGGCGAATTCTTCGGAAAAGAGGCTGAATCGATCGCCGATGCCCCCGGTGGGGTCTCCGTGGACGACCGGGCATCCGGCGAACGGAGGTTGTTGTTGCGGAACCGGAGAGAACTGCGTGGTCAAAGACGAGACTCCAATCGGCGGAACAAAAATTCGACGAGCGTGATCAACGACTGCAGGCAGGTGCGCCGATCACGAGCGTCGAGGGCGATGAGCGGAGTGTCTTCGGTGAGGTCGAGCGCCTCGCGCACTTCCGACAGCGGGAAGCGACTCGAACCCTCGAACTCGTTCACCCCGACCGCGTACGGCACACCGCGCTCTTCGAGCACGGCAAGTACCTCGTCGGCCTTCTCGATACGCCGGGTGTCCACCAGGACCAGGGCGCCGAGTGCGCCCTTGGCCAGTTCCTCCCACAGCGGAATGAACCGCTGCTGGCCCGGAGTACCGAAGAGGTACAGGGCCAGTTCGGGGTTGAGCGTGATACGGCCGAAGTCCATCGCGACCGTGGTCTGCGTTTTCGATCCCAACCCGCCCAGATCGTCGATCCCGACGCTGGCCTCGGTGATGGTCTCCTCGGTACGCAGGGGTTTGATCTCGGAAACACTGCTCACGAAGGTGGTCTTGCCGACGCCGAAATTACCGGCAACCAGCAATTTCACCGATCGGGTCACCGTCTCCGGCACATAGTCGACCGCGCGACCGTAATCCGCGGGCCGATCAGGCCGGGAGAGCACGGAGCCCATTGAGTACCTCCTCGAGCAGGGCGATCTCCGGCATTATCTCCGCCGGGGTCGGGATATTCAGATGTCCGCTGTCCAGCAGATCGGACACCACGATCGTCACCACCGACGGCGGGAGGTCGAGATAGGCGGCGACCTCCGCGATCGACAGGGCACCGCGAGCACAGACATCGACCACCCGGCGTGCGTCCGGCGTGGAGCCCGGCGCCGGATCCCCGACAGCGACGACCAGGGTTACCAGGCCGAGCTCACGGGTCGGACGGGAGCGTCCGCCGGTCCGCACGTACGCACGGACCAGGTCTGGATCACGCCGCGACCGGCTCATTGCAGATCGCCGCCGTGTGCGCCTCTGCGAGGTTCACTACCGAGCTCGTGGCCCACTCGGCTGGCCAGCTCGTTCATCCGATGCGCGATCAGGCCCACATCGATATCGGTCATGGTCGCCACACCCAGGAGCGCGCCCTCGCCCGCCGCGGTGATCATGATCATGCCCTGGTCGTATTCGGTCATGTTCTGCCGCACGTCGTTTCCGTTGCTGCCGCAGAACTCGCCGAGCGCTTTGCCGAGTGAACGCAGCCCGGAGGCCGCGGCAGCGAAACGTTCGGCATCGTCTTTCGCGATACCCGCCGAATGGGCGATGCGCAGCCCGTCCTCGGACAGCAGGACGGCGAATCGGACGCCGGGAACCTCGAGATCGTCCAGTAACCAGCCCAGTTTATTGGTGCTGTCGGATACCACTGTCCTCGGTGAACCCATCAGGATGTCATCCCTTCGGTGTGTTCGGTTGCGGCGGCACGGCCGCTCTTGGAGCCGCTTTGCCAGGCGGCGGCGATATCGGGGCGGGGCTGCCCCGCTTCGGTCCTGTCCTCTCCGGACACGCGATCATTGATGTCGCCAGGGACGGCTGCGGCCCGGCGCCGGCGCCGGGGCAGGCCGCCGCTGGTGATGTCGTGGACTGTCGTACGCTGCTCGCTCTCGGTCTCGTCGGTGACACCTGCCGCCGGGGTCCGTTCGGCAGGGCGGGAGATCTCCGGCGATACCGGTACCGCGGCGTGTGCGCCGGTGGTCGTCGCCGAATGTGCTCCCCCACCGGACGATACGGCGTTGCCGACCAAGGTGTTACCCGAGCTTCCCGATACCGACGAGGTCTGGCCGCCGGGCACCGCCGCGAGCTCACGCTGAGCCGGGGCACCGTTGGGCAGTACGGCGTCGTTGTCCTGGTTGGTCTTCGGTGCGACCAGCAGAGCCTCCGGGATATAGACCATCGCGCGCATACCGCCGTAGGCATTGGGGCCGTCGATGTAGACGGTGAACCCGTAGCGGCGGGCCAGGGCGGCGATACCGGGGAAGCCGACCTTGGGAGCCGGGCCCAGCTGATGGATATCGATCGAGCGTTCGTTGGCCAGGACCTGCCGGGCCTCTTCCATCTGCTCGGCGTTCATCCGCACGCCGGCGTCGTCGACGATCACGGTGACACCGTGATGACCTTCCTGGAAGGTCACGTCCACGAAGGAGGTCGGCGGCGAGTAGCGCAGCGCGTTGTCGATGAGCGAGGCCAGCGTATGCACCAGCGGTTCGACCGCACGACTGATGACGATCCGGTCCAACTGGGAGGGGCGCACCCGCAGGTAGTCACGGACACGACCGGTCGCACCGCCGACAACGTCGGTGAGCGACTGGGCGGGCCAGCGGCGACCGGGCAGACCACCACAGACGATCACGTAGGACTGCGCCTGACGGATCATCTGCTGCACGGTGTGGTCGATACGGATCAGTGTCTCGTAGACGCGGTCGTCGCGGTGTTCACGCAGCGCGGAACTCACGACCTGGGAGACGTCGGCCCCGAGGCTCACCACGGAGGTACCGAACGAGCGGACCGCCGCGCTGGTGGCCTCACGCGCAAGGTTTTCCGAGCGCTCACGGCCGGCGTCGGCCTCGGTACGCACGTTGCGCTCCGCGGCGGAGACGGAGGTACGGACCTGCTCCTCCATCTCCCGCGTGACGGCTTCCCGGGTCTCGGTCTGCACAGTGCGCAGATCCTCCGAGACGCGGTCGATGATCCAGCGCAGGCATTGGGCGAAGCGCGAATTCTCCAGTCCCGGAGGCACTTCGGGTGCGACGGCGGTCTGGTCGAACCGGCGCGAGGACTCCGAGACTGCGGGCAAGGTGCTGGCCGCGAGATGCTCGAGCGCATCCTCGCGCACGGCTAGCTCCCGCTCGAGCACATCGAGTCGTTTCTGTTGTTCTCGCACGGCCCGAACGGCGTACCACGCCACGCCGAGCACCAATATGGGGGCGAGTATCCAGGGAAGCAGCACGGCGGTATTCAGATTCATCAGCTTTCTCGTCGTTGACGGGGCTCGAGGTGCGCCACGCGGTGCTGTGGCGGGCCACAGCACTTCGTTTCGCCTTCCTCGCGACGCCGACCATATTCGCCCCTGGCCGGATGAGGGTCCGTGCCGGGCACCGCGATAACGGTCGGTGACATATCCCTTAGTTACTTTCGACTACTCGAAAGTAACTAAGGGACAAGTCATTCGGCCGATCGATGACTATCGGAGCACATCCTCCGATGGCCCGGAACCCGACGACTCGCCCACAGTAGCAGCATTGTGGTGAACTCTCTCAATAACGGCCGATAATCGATTGTCACCTTTCCGTGATAGGGCCGCGACCTCGCAGAATGCGGAAAGGTATTGCGCCGGTGAAGATCACGAACGCCGGACACTGCCGGGCACCGGCGGGGCCGCACGTGCGGCCGGGGGTGCTCCAGCGCACACCTCGATCGCATCCCTTATCACCAGCAGCGGAGCACCAAAAACAGACCGGCCGGTCGGCGATTGGCGGCGGGCCCGGAAAATTGATATCAAGACAGATTCAATACTGCACCGGGCCGGTCGAATCGGGCCCGGATCCCCGGCGAAATCCGCAATGCGGGCCGCCGAACGGACACCGCGACGGTCACCACGGGAACGTGAAATAGCTGTATTCCAGTGAAGGCCCACCATTACCGGGCGAAATGCGACCGGCGTACCGGATGGGTCGACCGGTCCGTACCAGCGGCCCGCTTCCCCGCCCGCTGTCCGGACCAATTCGGGTACAGACGAGAACGCGACGGCGACCGTATCGGTCGCCGTCGCGAATTACCCGCGCGGGTGTGCCGGACTCAGACCGTGAAACCGAGCGCCCGCAACTGTTCCCGGCCGTCCTCGGTGATCTTGTCCGGACCCCACGGCGGCATCCAGACCCAATTGATCTTCAGATCGTCGACCAGGCCGCTGCGCACCAGGGCGTTCCGGGACTGATCCTCGATCACATCGGTGAGCGGGCAGGCGGCCGAGGTCAGCGTCATATCCAGGACGGCGGTGGTCTCCTCGACCCGCAAACCGTAGACCAGGCCCAGATCCACCACGTTGATACCGAGTTCGGGATCGACCACATCGCGCATGGCCTCCTCGAGATCAGCGAGCTGCGCCAGATCCTCGGCCGACAACTCGACTTCGGGGGCGGCCGCGCTCTCCGGCGCGGTGGCCTCGGTGGCAGGAGTTTCGGTCATGCTGTTTCCCCGTTTCGTGATGGATCGGTGTCGGAGACACCGGGAACCGCGATGGAATCGGCCGCACCGTCGACCCGCAGCACCGCATCCTTGAAGGCCATCCAGCCGAGCAGTGCGCATTTCACCCGGGCCGGGTATTTCGCGACGCCGGCGAAGGCTATTCCGTCACCGATGACGTCCTCGTCGCCCTCGACGGTGCCCCGGCTGCCGATCATCTCGTTGAACGAATCGACCACACCCAGCGCCTCGATGATCGGCAGCCCGATCACCTGATCGGTGAGCACCGAGACCGACGCCTGGCTGATCGAGCACCCCTGGCCGTCGTAGGACACGTCCTCGACAGCGCCGTCGGTGCCCAGCCGCACTCGCAACGTCACTTCGTCGCCGCAGGTGGGGTTCACGTGGTGCACCTCGGCACCGAACGGTTCCCGCAGCCCGCGATTGTGCGGATGCTTGTAGTGATCCAGGATCACTTCCTGGTACATCTGCTCCATGCGCATGCTCTAGCCAACCCCGAAGAAGCTCTGGGCCTTCCGCACCGCGGCGACCATCTTGTCCACTTCGTCCACGGTGTTGTAGAGCGCGAACGAGGCGCGGGCCGTGGCGGCGACGCCGAAGCGCCGGTGCAGCGGCCAGGCACAGTGGTGTCCCACCCGGATGGCTACACCCTCGTCGTCGAGGATCTGGCCGAGATCGTGGGCGTGGATACCCTCGGTGAGAAAGGCGACCGCGCCACCGCGATCGACGTTCTCGGTCGGACCGACGATCCGTACACCCGGTACGGCACCCAGCCCCGCGAGGGCGGCGTCGACGAGGTTGTGCTCATGGGCGGCGACTTCGTCCATCCCGATCCGGTCCAGATAACGCACCGCGGCTCCCAGCCCGATGACCTGCGAGGTCATCGGCACCCCGGCCTCGAATCGCTGCGGCGGCGGGGCGTAGGTGGTCTCCGCCATGGTCACGGTCTCGATCATGGATCCGCCGGTGATGAAGGGCGGGGTCTCCTCGAGCAGTGCTCGTTTCCCGTAGAGCACACCGACTCCCGACGGACCGAGCATCTTGTGCCCGGAGAACGCGGCGTAGTCCACGTCCAGCGCGTGGAAGTCGACCGGCGCGTGCGGTACCGACTGGCAGGCGTCGAGCACTACCAGCGCACCGACCGCACGGGCCCGGCGCACCAGTTCGGCGACCGGCGCCACCGCACCGGTGACATTGGACTGGTGGGTGAAGGCAACGACCTTGGTGGCGGGCGACAGTTCGAGCGAGTCCAGGTCGATCCGGCCGTCGTCGGTGACCCCGTACCAGCGCAGCGTGGCACCGGTGCGGCGGGCGAGTTCCTGCCACGGCACCAGATTCGCGTGATGCTCCAGCTCGGTGATCACGATCTCGTCACCCGGGCCGACGTGGTACGGGAACCGGTCGTCGGCGAAGGAGTAGGTCACCAGGTTCAGCGATTCGGTCGCGTTCTTGGTGAACACGATCTCGTCGGCCGCGGCACCCACGAACCGCGCGATCTGCGCGCGGGCGTCCTCGTAGGCGTCGGTGGCCTCCTCCGACAGCTGGTGCGCTCCGCGGTGCACCGCGGAGTTGCTCTCGAGAAGAAAGGCACGTTCGGCGTCCAGCACCGCCAGCGGCCGCTGCGCGGTAGCCCCGGAATCCAGGTACACCAGCGGCTTCCCGTCCCGGACCGTACGGTTCAGGATCGGGAAGTCGGCCCGGATCCGGGCGACGTCGAAGGCGGGGAGGGTCGCGGTCATCTCAGGCTCCGGCTCCGGCGGGATGGGGGACGGCAGTCGGCGAAGCCGACGGGGTGGGTGCGCTCTGGGTGAACTTCACATAGCCGTTCGCGTCGAGTTCCTCGGCGAGCTCGGGGCCGCCCTCGGCGACGATGCGCCCGCTCACGAAGACGTGCACGAACTGCGGCTGGATATACCGCAGGATGCGGGTGTAGTGGGTGATCAGCAGGACCCCGCCGTTCTCCCGCTCCCGGTAGCGGTTCACACCCTCGGAGACGATACGCAGCGCGTCCACGTCGAGGCCGGAGTCGGTTTCGTCGAGGATGGCGATCTTCGGCTTCAACAGGCCCAGCTGCAGGATCTCGTGGCGCTTCTTCTCGCCGCCGGAGAACCCCTCGTTCACACTGCGATCGGCGAAGGCGGCGTCGATATCGAGTTCGTTCATCGACTCCTTCACCTCCTTGACCCAGTGGCGCAGCTTCGGCGCCTCACCGCGGACGGCGGTCGCCGCCGTGCGCAGGAAGTTCGACATCGAGACACCGGGAACCTCGACCGGGTACTGCATGGCCAGGAAGAGTCCGGCCCGCGCCCGCTCGTCCACCGACATCTCCAGCACGTTCTCACCGTCGAGGGTGATGGAACCCGAGGTGACGGTGTACTTCGGATGTCCGGCGATCGCATAGGACAGCGTCGACTTACCGGAGCCGTTGGGGCCCATGATCGCGTGTGTCTCGCCGGATTTCACGGTGAGGTTCACACCGTTGAGGATCTTGACGGTGTCCCCGTCCGGGGTGGCGACCTCGGCGTGCAGGTCCTTGATTTCCAGGGTGGTCATAGGTTGTCGAATTCCTTCGTGGCTGTGGGCGGGGTGGTCCGGTCAGACGCCGATCGCGGCGAGTTCGGCCTCGATGGCCGCCTCGAGCCGCTCGGCGACCTCGCCGACCCCGATCTTCTGGATGATCTCGTGGAAGAAACCACGCACCACCAGGCGGCGGGCGGCGTCTTCCGGAATACCGCGGGCACGCAGATAGAACAACTGCTCGTCGTCGAACCGGCCGGTCGCCGACGCGTGACCGGCGCCGACGATCTCACCGGTTTCGATCTCCAGGTTCGGCACCGAATCGGCGCGGGCGCCGTCGGTGAGGACCAGGTTGCGGTTGACCTCGAACGTGTCGGTTCCCTCGGCGGCGGCCCGGATCAGCACATCACCGACCCAGACCGTGCGAGCGTCACCCTTGGGCGAATGGGGATCGCCCTGGAGCGCGCCTTTGTACAGCACGTTCGATTTGCAGTGCGGCACCGCGTGGTCGACTAGCAGACGCTGTTCGAAATGCTGGCCCGCGTCGGCGAAGTACAGGCCGAGCAGTTCGGCGTCGCCGCCGGGACCCGCGTAGCGGACATTGCCGGTGAGCCGCACCAGATCACCACCGAGGGTCACCGCGGTGTGCCGTAGCACCGCGTCGCGGCCCACCAGCGCGTGGTGCGCGGTGGCGTGCACGACGTCGTCGGCCCAATCCTGGACCGCCACCACGGTGAGCTTGGCGCTGTCGCCGAGCACGAATTCGATGTTCTCGGCGTAGGTTCCGCTGCCGCGCTGATCGATCACGACGGTGGCGGTGGCGAATTCGGCGAGTCGAACCTGGAGGTGGCCGTAGGCCGTCTTCTCCGCGCCCGGTCCGGTGATACGCACGATGACGGCTTCGGCGACCTCGGTCTCTTTGCCCACCGAGATGATCGTCGCCTGTTCGAAACCGGAGTACGCCTGCGCGGCGACCCGGTCGGACGGAGTGCCGCCCTGTCCCAGGCGGGAATCGTCGCGGCCCACGGTCTCCACGGTGACGCCACCGACCTGCCCGACCTCGACGCCGGCCTGCCCGTCGGCGGTGGCGGTGCCGTTGTGCAGACCGCGCAGCCGGCGCAGCGGGGTGAACCGCCACGCCTCGTCCTTACCGGAGGGGATCTCGAAGGCGTTCACATCGAAGGAGGTGAACACCTCCCCCTTGTTGATCGCCGGCTGACGAGCCTCGGCGGCCTCGGCAACGTTGTCCAATGCCATCAGCCGACGGCTCCTTCCATCTGCAGTTCGATCAGGCGGTTGAGCTCCAGCGCGTACTCCATCGGGAGTTCCTTGGCGATGGGCTCGACGAAGCCGCGCACCACCATCGCCATCGCCTCGTCCTCGGTCATTCCGCGGCTCATGAGGTAGAACAACTGCTCCTCCGACACCTTGGACACGGTCGCCTCGTGCCCCATGGTCACGTCGTCCTCGCGGATGTCGACGTAGGGGTAGGTATCGGAGCGGCTGATCGTGTCGACCAGCAGCGCATCGCATTTCACCGTCGACTTGGACCCGTACGCGCCCTTGTTGATCTGTACCAGACCACGGTAGGAGGCACGGCCACCGCCGCGGGCCACCGATTTGGACACGATGGTCGAGGAGGTGTGCGGGGCCAGGTGCAACATCTTGGCGCCGGTGTCCTGGTGCTGCCCCTCGCCGGCGAAGGCGACCGAGAGCACCTCACCCTTGGCGTGCTCACCGGTCATCCACACGGCCGGGTACTTCATGGTGACCTTGGAGCCGATATTGCCGTCGATCCACTCCATGGTGGCGCCCGCCTCGGCCTTGGCCCGCTTGGTGACCAGGTTGTAGACGTTGTTCGACCAGTTCTGAATGGTCGTGTAGCGGCAGCGGCCGCCCTTCTTCACGATGATCTCGACGACCGCCGAGTGCAGCGAATCGGATTTGTAGATCGGCGCGGTGCAGCCCTCGACGTAGTGCACGTAGGCATCCTCGTCGACGATGATCAGGGTGCGCTCGAACTGGCCCATGTTCTCGGTGTTGATCCGGAAGTAGGCCTGGAGCGGGATATCCACATGCACGCCCGGCGGTACATAGATGAAGGAGCCGCCCGACCACACCGAGGTGTTCAACGCGGAGAATTTGTTGTCCCCGGCCGGGATGACCGTGCCGAAGTACTCGCGGAAGAGCTCCGGGTGCTCCTTCAACGCGGTATCGGTGTCGAGGAAGATGACGCCCTGCTGCTCCAGATCCTCACGGATCTGGTGGTAGACGACTTCGCTCTCGTACTGAGCGGCGACACCCGAGACCAGCCGCTGCTTCTCCGCCTCCGGGATGCCCAGCTTGTCGTAGGTGTTACGGATGTCCTCGGGCAGGTCCTCCCAGCTCTCGGCCTGCTTCTCGGTGGAGCGCACGAAGTACTTGATGTTGTCGAAATCGATACCGTCGAGGTTGGAGCCCCAGTTCGGCATGGGCTTGCGATCGAAGATGCGTAGCGCCTTCAGCCGGTTCTCCAGCATCCAGGCCGGTTCGTCCTTCTTGGCCGAGATATCACGAACGACCTCCTCGGACAGACCACGCTGCGCACTGGCGCCCGCCGCATCCGAGTCGGCCCAGCCGTAACCGTATTTACCCAGTGAGGCGATCGCCTCCTCCTGGGTGAGCGGTGGCACCTGATCGGTGATGGTCGTCATTCGGCGCTCCTTCCGGAGTCGTTCGGTGCGTCCGTTGCGGGCTGTGCAACGGTTGAGGGTGAAGCGTTGTTCGGTCGGTCGGCGGCCGATGTCGGCAGCACCGTCAGCGGTACGTGGGTGGTGCAGGCGCAGTCACCGTTGGCAATGGTCGCCAGACGCTGGACATGGGTACCCAGGACCTCTCGGAAGGCCGCGAGTTCGGCCTCGCACAGCTCCGGGAACTCCTCGGCGACATGGGCGACCGGGCAGTGGTGCTGGCAGATCTGCACGCCCGCGCCCACCCGGCGCGTGCTGGCGGCGAAGCCCGCGTCCGAGAGCGCGGTCGCGATCTCCTCGGCCTTCTCCGCCGTACCGGACTGCACGGTAGCGCTGCGGGTGCCGGAGCTGCTCGTGGCGGGCTCCGGACTGTGCGCGGGCAGCGGGTCGATCCCGTCGACCAGGGTGCGCGCGCGTTTCCGGGCGAACTCGGTGACCGCTTCCTCGCCACCGATCTCGCGCAGCTGCCGGATGGCCGCGCCGGCCAGATCGTCGTACGCGTGGCCGAGCATGCCGCGCCCGGCGGCGGTGAGCTGGTACTGCTTGGCGGGCCGCCCGCGGCCCTTCTGCTGCCAGGGCGCCGAACGCCCGGCGCGGGCTTGACCCGATTCGATGAGCGCGTCCAGATGCCTGCGCACCCCCGCTGGGGCCAGGCCCAGAGCACTACCTATCGCGGTCGCGGTGATCGGTCCCTCCTCCAGCAGCAGCCGGACGATAGCGGCGCGAGTATGTCCCTCACCTCCGGTCGCGGGCACACCGACGGACCCGGTACCGGCCCGGTGACCAGCCCTTTCGTCCATATCCGGCAAACCCATAGTTTTCACAACATCAGTGTGGCGGAATTCGTTCCCGAAATCTAATAAGGGTGCCCTGACCAGGCGGGTCGTCCGATGGCACTCCCTCCGGCGGAAATGACGAAATCTCCTGCTCGGGCGAGAAAGACCCGCTCGCGAGGCCCTTACCGGATCAGTGGAGTGATGTGCTTCACTGCGCCGGGGGTCCGCCGTCGCACCCGGTTCGCCGCCGGAAAATTCGCTGCCCGGATGCACTGCCGCGCGCGCTCACCGGCCGACGGGGAAACCGCCGTACGCGCGGCCCCCGAACCCGGGTGTCGTTCGCGGATCCCCGCGGCATCCGGCACCGCCCCGTTCACTGATTTCCACGGTAGCTGGAAGGTATCCGGGCCCGAATCCGGCGACCGCAACCCGGAGAGCGCGCGGTGATTCCTTCGCACACCTCTACGTGATGCTGCGGCCACGGGACACACCGCGCCCGCGGCGAACTAGTCTCGGTGACCGTGGCAGGACAGGCAGGCGCCCCGGGCGCAGTGGCGTCGCGCGGGCAGCGCGCACTGAAACTGGTGCGGCGCGCCCTCGGACTGGATGTCCCGCCCCCGGACCACACCATCGCGATTCTGCACAGCGACGAATCAGAGGCCCCGGGCCTCGACCGCCGGGAACGGGCGCAGCTGGACCGGATCCGGCTGATGGGCGCCACCGGCACTGTGCTCATGGCGATCAGCGCCCTCGGCATCGGCGCCCAACCGGTACACCAGAATCCGACCTCGGGGATGCGTGTCCTGGGCATTTTCGCGCGGGCGCACACCGGGTCGCTGGCCATGTGCATGGTCGGCACGGTGACCGTCGTACTGGCGTGGCTGCTACTGGGGCGGTTCGCTGTCGGCGGGCTCGGCGGTTCGCCACTGCACCGGCTCACCCGGCGCCAGTTCGATCGCACGCTGCTGCTCTGGATCATTCCGCTGTGTGTGGCGCCGCCGATGTTCAGCAACGACGTCTATTCCTATCTCGCGCAGAGCGAAATCGCCGCCCGTGGCATCGACCCCTACCAGGAGGGTCCCGTCGCGGGGCTGGGCATCGACAATGTGCTCACCAACAATGTCCCCAATATCTGGCGCGAGACACCGGCGCCCTACGGCCCGCTGTTCCTCTGGATAGGGCACGGCATCGCCGAACTCACCGGGGAGAACATCCTGGCCGGGGTCTGGGTACACCGGTTACTGGCGCTGGCGGGGGTCGCACTGATCGTCTGGGCGTTGCCACGCCTGTCCGTGCGCTGCGGGGTCGCCCCGGTGAGCGCGTTGTGGCTGGGGGTGGCCAACCCCCTGGTGCTGTTCCATCTCATCGGCGGTGTGCACAACGACGCACTGATGCTCGGCCTGATGCTGGCCGGTCTGGAGTTCATGCTGCGCGCGATCCACGGGATCCCCGGTAACGGCGGGCCACCACCGCTGGACGGTCGCGGCTGGGCGCTGCTGATCGGCGGGGCGGTCGTGATCAGCCTGTCCTCGTCGGTCAAGGTCACCTCGATCATCGCCCTGGGATTCGCCGGCATGGCCCTGGCCCGCCGCTGGGGTCCGGGCCTGCGGCCGATACTGGCCGCCGCCGGACTGCTCGGACTGATCGCCGTGGCGGTGACGGTGGTGATCAGCACCGCGAGCGGTCTCGGTTTCGGCTGGCTCTACACGTTGAATACGGCCAACGCGGTACGCAGCTGGATGTCACTGCCCACGGCGCTGGGGATCGTCACCGGATTCGGCGGCGTACTACTCGGCCTGGGTGATCACACCACCGCCCTGCTGAGCATCACCCGGCCCATCGCCGCCGTGGTGGCGGGATTCATCACCGTGCGAATGCTCGTCGCCACCTGGACCGGACGATTGCATCCGGTCGGCGCGCTGGGGGTTTCGCTGGGCGCGATCGTGCTGCTGTTCCCGGTGGTCCAGCCCTGGTATCTGCTGTGGGCCATCGTGCCGATGGCAGCCTGGGCCACCCGCCCGGTCTTCCGGGCTCCGGCGATCGGGATCTCCGCGGTGGTCAGCGTGATCCTGATGCCACGGGGTGCCGACCTGGAAGTGTTCCAGATCGTGGGGTCGGCCGTCGCGACGGTGATCGTGTCACTGCTGTTCATCGTGGTCACCCGGAACGCGCTGCCCTGGCGGGCGCAGCAGGGGGTGTCGGCGCCGTCACAGCCGGCCGGGGCCTACGGTGGGACCTCGTGACCGCTTCCCGCGTACCCGCCGTCCAGGTGGACCACATCGCCAAACGCTACGGCGAGACGATCGCGGTGGACGGTATCGGTTTCACCATCGAACCCGCGCAGGTGTTCGCCCTTCTCGGGCCGAACGGCGCCGGAAAGACCACCACGGTGGAGATGTGCGAGGGCTTCGTCCGCCCGGATTCGGGGCAGGTGCGGGTGCTCGGCCTCGATCCGATCTCCGATTCCGAACAGTTGCGGCCCCGGATCGGGGTGATGCTGCAGGGTGGCGGCGCCTATCCCGGCGCCCGGACCGGGGAGATGCTGGATCTGGTCGCCTCGTATTCGGCGAACCCACTCGATCCAGGCTGGTTACTCGGCGTCCTCGGCCTGGCCGACCATCGCCGGACCCCGTATCGCCGGCTGTCCGGCGGACAGCAGCAGCGACTGTCGCTGGCGTGCGCGCTGGTGGGCCGTCCGGAGATCGTCTTCCTGGACGAACCGACCGCCGGAATGGACGCGCAGGCACGGATCATGGTGTGGGAGTTGATCGATGCGCTTCGGCGGGACGGTGTGAGTGTGCTGCTCACCACCCATCTCATGGACGAGGCCGAAGAACTGGCCGATCATCTGGTGATCGTCGATCACGGGCGGATCGTCGCCTCGGGCACTCCGGCGGAGGTCACGGCGCACGGCGCAGCCGGTCAATTGCGTTTCGCGGCACCGCCGAAACTCGACCTCGAGCTGTTGCAGATGGCGCTGCCGGAGGGTTTCGCCCCCCAGGAGACCAGCCCCGGCTCGTATCTGGTGGAGGGTGAGATCAATCCGCAGGTACTGGCCACGGTCACCGCCTGGTGTGCCCGGGTGAACGTGCTGGCCACCGATATCCGGATCGATCAGCGCCGGCTCGAGGATGTCTTCCTGGAGTTGACCGGACGGGATCTGCGCGCATGATGCGATACTGCGATACTGCGATACCTCCGCCTTCGCTGCGGCCTCCGCGGACCGCATCTGTCAGCCTCGAAGGAAGCCCCGTGATGCGATACCTCCGCCTTCGCTACGGCCTCCGCGGATCGCATCCCACAGCTCCGAAGGAAGTCCCGTGACCAAGCCTGATCTGACGGGCAACCGGTTCGAGCCGGGGACCTTCGCGCCGGGGCCGCGGCCCGCGCCGCGCCTGGCCATGCTGGCGGCGCAGACGCGGCTGGATCTGGTGCTGCTGCTGCGCAACGGGGAGCAATTGCTGCTCACCATGTTCATTCCGATCACCTTGCTCATCGGGCTGGCGCTGCTCCCGTTCGGCGATATGGGTCCGGACAAGATCGACAAGATCGTGCCTGCGGTGATGATGGTGGCGGTGATGTCGACCGCGTTCACCGGGCAGGCCATCGCCATCGGTTTCGATCGGCGCTACGGCGCGCTCAAACGGCTCGGCGCCACACCACTTCCGCGCTGGGGGATCGTCGCGGGGAAGAGCGGCGCGGTACTGCTCGTGGTGATCCTGCAGGCGGTGCTGCTCGGGTTGATCGGGGTGGCGCTGGGCTGGCGGCCGACACCGCTGGGGCTACTGCTGGGCGCGGTCCTGATCGCGCTGGGCACCGCCACTTTCGCGGCGATGGGGCTGTTGCTGGGCGGCACGCTCAAGGCCGAAGTGGTGCTGGCGCTGGCGAATATCCTCTGGTTCGTCATGCTCGGTATCGCCAGTGTGGTCTTCGCCTCCGACGAACTACCCGCCGTGGTGCACACGCTGGTGCGACTGGTGCCCTCGGGCGCGCTGGCCGTCGCGCTGGAACACGCGCTGGCCGGTGGTGTCGACTGGCTGGGTGTCGGTGCGCTGCTCATCTGGGGTACCGGTGCCGGGCTGCTGGCGGCCCGCTGGTTCCGCTTCGAATAACGGCCCACGACAAGTCGTAGTAGTCCGGCTGCGGGCCGTCGGTGACCGCCCGCTACCATCGTGACGTGCTGTATCGCGCATTCCTGCGACTCGTCGACCGGCTACCGCTGCCGTCGCGGCGCACCCAGCTGCTGATCGCGCTGGCGGTGATCGCCTCCCAGGCCGGTATCGCCGTGACCGGCGCGATCGTCCGGGTCACCGCGTCCGGTCTGGGCTGCCCCACCTGGCCGCAATGCTTCCCGGGCAGTTTCACTCCCGTCGGAGTCTCCGAAGTCGCCGTGATCCATCAAGCGGTGGAATTCGGCAACCGGATGCTGACCTTCGCGGTGACGCTGTGCGCCGCGCTCATCGTCCTGGCCGTCACCCGGGCCCGGCGCCGGCGCGAAGTACTCGTCTACGCCTGGCTGATGCCGGCGGGGACCGTGCTGCAGGCGGTCATCGGCGGTATCACGGTATTGTCCGGCCTGCTGTGGTGGACGGTGGCGCTACATCTACTCGCCTCGATGCTCATGGTGTGGGTGGCCGCCGTGATGTACGCGAAAGTCGCCTCCCCCGACGACGGTGTCGAGACGGTCCGTGCGCCGGAGCCGCTGCGCCGGCTCACCGTGCTGAGCGGGATCGCACTGGCCGGGGTCCTCGTCGCGGGCACGCTGGTGACCGGCGCCGGCCCCCATGCCGGCGATAAGAGCATCGAACGTCCAGTGGCCCGGCTCGAGGTCGAGATCGTCACCCTGGTGCATCTGCATTCACAGCTGCTGATCGGCTACCTCGCCCTGCTGATCGGTCTCGGTTTCGGTCTCTTCGCGACCGGTATCACCAAACCGGTACGCGACCGCCTGTTCGTTCTGATCGGGCTGGTTCTCGCGCAGTCGCTGGTAGGTGTCGTCCAGTACTTCACCGATGTCCCGGCGGCGCTGGTCGCGATCCACGTCGGTGGCGCCGCGCTGTGCACCGCCGCGACCGCCGCACTGTGGGCCTCCCTACGAACCCGCGAGCCGCTACCCGCCGAGGTAGCGGAAACGAGCGCCCAGCCGGCCTGACGCGGCCGAGCGACAGAGCCGATGCTCCGCCGCCGGAGCGAGGGACGACCTCAGGTCGCGCTCGGCCCGTTCTGATAGCTGCGGGCGACCAGCGCCGAGGTCAGATACCACAGTCCGGTCGGGACGGCCGGATCGAATCCGGTGAGCATCCGGACCCTTTTGAGCCGGTAGTCGAGCGTATTGGTGTGCATATGCATGAGCCGGGCCGTGCGCTGCCGGTTGAAATTGTTCGCGATGTGCTGGCGCAGCGTTTCCAGCAGTTCGGGATGTTCGTCGAGCGGGTCCAGGATGGCGCTGAGGTGTTCGCGTGCCGGCCCGGGCCGGGTGATCTGGAATTCCAGGGCCAGATCGGTGAACCGGTGCAGTCCACCGCCGTCGGTGATGCGCTGCACCGTATCGAGGAGTTCGTGCGCGCGGTCGGTGGCGTCGGGGATCTCGGCGGTGGCCGCGGTGACCACGGTGCCGGTGACCGGCACCTGTGCGGCCTGCGCCAGCCGCGCGATCAGATCGTCCAATGCCTCGTCCGGGAAACCGTCGGCCGGTAACAGCACCGTGCCGCCGTCGATGCTGAGCAGCGAGAGGGCCTTCTCACCGCAGCTGCGGGCCAGTTCGGCCTGGATCCGGCGCAGTTTGCGCCGCGCGACGATACGTCCGTCGACCTGTTGTGCGGATTCGTCCGGATGCGGCGGCAGGGCCAGCGCCAGCACCTGATAGGACCCGGCGATCTCGATCCCGCATTCGCGGGCCATGGTGGCCGTGCTGTGCCCGCCGAGCAGTGCCGAGGTCAGCGTATGCACCGCGGTGTGGTGTTCGGAGACCACGCCCCGGTATTCACCCACATACGCCAGCGCCACTTCGGAGGTGATCGTGTCCAGGATCTCCAGCATACGGCGGGCGGTAGCGACCAGTGTGGCCGAATCCGCTGGTCCCGCGGTGGACATGATGCGGTCGAAACCGAGTTTGAAACCCTCGTGGATGGCGTGGTTGATGGTGTCGATCGGGATACCCTCACGCGCCCATTCCGCGGCGGCCTCCCGGACCTGCTCGATCTTCTCCGGTAGCTCCCGGCCGTCGAGCCGGCTGAGGGTGAGTTCCAGGCAGAGCCGGGTCACCGCGGTGACATCACCCTGGAGCGCGTCGCCCGGCAGCGTTCCGCACGGTGCGACGTGTTCGACGAAATGCCCGACCATCTGACGCGACAGGGTGGATACATCCCGCAGGTGGTTCGAGATCGGACGGCCGGACACCGTGAGTCTGGAACGGGTCGGACTGCTGACCGTCATATCGGCTCCTTCTTACCCCGGGGCTGACGCTCGAGGCACTAACGGTAGCGCGAACCGGTTACTCGTCAGTAGTTTTTGCTCGGGAAACTGTTCGAGCTACCTGACGCCCGGCGGTCGGCCTGTGAGCACCCACAGGTGTCATTTCTCGTTGCGGGCCTTCGGAAACCGCACCTGACCGGCGACCCAGCCGGCCATCTTGGCCCAGTGCCCGGTCCGCGGAGTTGTGCGCGATACCAATTCCCGCTCCCAGCCCTCGGCGGCGGTGAGCCCGTCCACCGCGTCGACCACGGCCCGCGCGACGGCCGTATCGGCGACCATCCGATCCCCGAGGACCCCATCGGAGCCGACCAGTGTGATCCGGACGCCCCGGCGGCCGACCGGCTGCAGGACGGCCTCGGCCGAACCCCCGTGCGCGGCGACGAACTTGCGCACCGATTCGACGATCTCCTTCGGGGCGTCGGCGGTGACAGTGGCGGTATCTGCGCTCATGCCGAGGAGTTTACCGGCGAGTAGGAACACGTCCCGGAACCCGGTCCGAAGCGCCTGGTCATCCCACCGAGCGGCGGTCGTGGAAACAGTGGCGGACCCCTGTATCCCGGATGGGCGTACCCGTGTAGAACTGGACCCATGCGCGCGATCCAGGTAGACCGGCACGGCGGTCCGGAAGTGCTGACCCTCGCCGAGGTTCCCGATCCGGAGCCCGGACCGAATCAGCTACTGGTCGATATCGATGCCGTCGGCGTGAATTTCATCGACACCTATTTCCGCACCGGAACCTATCCGCGCCCGGTGCCCTACATTCCGGGTTCCGAGGGTACCGGAGTGGTGGCCGAAATCGGTTCGGGGGTGACCGGATTCGCCGTCGGCGACCGGGTGGCCTGGGCGGCCGGGCCGAACAGCTACGCACCGCGCGCGGTGGTAGACGAAGCGGTCGCGGTCGCGGTACCCGGTGATATCGATCCGGCGGTGGCCGCCTCGGCACTGTTGCAGGGTATGACGGCGCACTACCTGATCGAATCGGTCTACCGTCCGGAACCGGGCGAGACGATCCTGGTCCACGCGGGCGCGGGCGGCGTAGGACTGCTGCTCACCCAGCTGGCGGTCGCTCGTGATATCCGGGTGATCACCACCGTGTCCTCCGACGAGAAGGAAGAACTGTCGCGCAGCGCCGGCGCCCGGGAAGTGCTGCGCTACGGCGACGATCTCGCCGATCGGGTCCGCGAACTGACCGGCGGCGAGGGCGTCGCGGCGGTCTACGACGGGGTGGGTGCGGCCACCTTCGACGCCAGCCTCGCCTCGCTGCGGGTGCGCGGCACGCTCGCGCTGTTCGGCGCGGCCAGCGGCCCGGTACCGCCGGTGGATCTGCAACGACTCAACGCGGCGGGTTCGGTTTTCGTGACCCGGCCCAATATCGCCCACTACACCCGCGATCGGGCGGAACTGGACTGGCGGGCGGGCGATATCTTCGAGGCCGTCGCGGACGGTTCGCTCACCGTACGGGTCGGCGCGACCTATCCGCTCGCCGATGCCGAGCGGGCACATCGCGATCTGGAGAGCCGCAAGACCACCGGTTCGATCGTCCTGCTGCCCTGACCCGTTCGGCCGGGCGCGCGCCTCAGTAGTCGCGTCCGGTCAGGCCGCGGTAGACGAATCGCGTCAGCGATTCGACGGCTTCGTCGTCCGACATCCGCACCGCGCCGTCCTCGACCGCCGCGGAGATGGCCTGGACGAGGCAGAACATCATCGCCAGGCTGGCGTCGACCGGGTGCTGCTCGCCGGAGACGCCGCCCACGTCCACCCACCGACCGGCGGGCAGGGCATGAACACCGGGATCCAGGATGCCTACAACCTGGGCTGGAAACTCGCCGCCGCACTGGACGGCGACGACGGGCCGCTGTCGACCTACGAACCGGAGCGCCGTACCGTCGCGGCCCGCGTGCTCGGTATCAGCTCGGAGCTGCTCGGCAAACTGGTCGACGCGATGGAACGCGGCGAGGACACCCGCCAGCTCGATATCAGCTACCGCGACCCGGCCGACACCCGCCCGGTCGCACCCGGCGACCGCGCTCCCGACGCACCGCTGAAGAACTCCGACGGGCGGGCGCTGCGGCTGTTCGATCTCTTCCGCGGTCCACACGCGACCCTGCTGTGTTTCGGCGCCACGGGAGAATCGCCCGCCCTGCCCGGTACCCGGAGCTACTCGGTGGTCGAGCCGGGCGCCACGGCACCGGGCCATGCGGTGATCGATATCGAAGGCCATGCACATGCCGCGTACGGTGTCGTGGCCGGGACGCGGATCCTGATCCGGCCGGACGGCTATATCGGGCAGATCGGCTGACCGGCGACGGTTTCGAGTAACCGAATAGTGGTGCCGGGTGACGGGCGCGGCCGTACAGGCGTGACGGGGCGGCTCAGCCGAAGAAGACGTCGCCGAGTGTGGTCCAGCCGAGCACCGAATCGACCGCCAGACCGCAGAACACCACGGCGAGGTAGTTGTTGGACTGCAGGAACAGTCGCAACGGTTTCACCGATTCACCGCGCCGCACTCCCGCATAGAGCTGGTGGGCCATCAGCAGGAACCAGGCACCGGCGACCAGTGCGACCGCCGTGTAGATCACCCCGGTGGCCGGGGCCAGCGCCAGGGTGGTCAGCACGGTCAGCCAGGTGTAGACGACGATCTGCTTGGTGACGGTCTGTTCGGTGGCCACCACCGGCAGCATCGGAACTCCGGCCGCCCGGTAGTCCTCCTTGTAGCGCATGGCCAGCGCCCAGGTGTGCGGCGGCGTCCAGAAGAAGATCACCCCGAACAGCGCCAGGGCGGGCCAGCCGACGGTGCCGGTGACCGCCGACCAGCCGACGAGGGCGGGCATACAACCGGCCGCGCCGCCCCACACCACGTTCTGCGAGGTACGCCGTTTGAGGCCGAGCGTGTAGACGAAAACGTAGAACAGGATGGTCGCGACGACCAGCACACCGCTGAGCAGATTGGCCTGCCACCACAGCCAGGCGAACGAGCCGATACCCAGTACGACACCGAAGACGAAGGCGTGCGAGGTCGGTACCGCGTCCCGGGCCAGTGGCCGTTTCGCGGTCCGCTTCATCACCTTGTCGATATCGGCGTCGGCCACACAGTTGAGGGTGTTGGCGCTGGCCGCGCCCATCCAGCCGCCGAACAAGGTGGCCAGGATCAGCCCGATATCGATCTGACCGCGATCGGCCAGCAGCATGGTGGGGATGGTGGCCACCAGCAGCAGTTCGATGACGCGGGGTTTGGTGAGCGCGATATAGGAGAGCGGGCGGTGGGCGACGCGGGCGAGCTTCTCACTGCCGAGGACGCGGTCCGCGGGTGCCGGGGCGGAATCGTGGGCGCCGCCGACCCCCGTGTCATGACCGATCCGCACTATCTCTCCTCGCACGCTGTGCTTCGCATCCGGTTTGGGAAGGAGCAGCGCGCGGCTGCGACGCGGCTACTACTACGCACGATGGTAGACCCACACCCGGCGCGCGCCGCCGCGCGCCCCTGGGCACCAACCCGGGCGCCGGGTCGCGGGGTGTGCCCACGCGGTCGGCCACCGGGGCCATCCGGGCGATGACCGGCTCGCGGCACTAGCCGGGGGGCGTGCACAGGGGCGGCCGGGCGCAATTAGGGTAGGGGGGTGTATGCGGCGCCACAGTCACCGCGCCGTACCGGTCCGCCGCCCAGCCCGCCCCCAATTTTCGACGCCTCGAAATGTCAGGAGAAACACGGTCGTGTCAGTGACAGACGACATCCGCGCCCTCACCCAGCCGAACCTTCCGGACGACTGGACGGATCTGGACACCAAAGCTGTCGACACCGTCCGGGTCCTCGCCGCCGACGCGGTGCAGACCGCGGGCAACGGCCATCCGGGCACCGCGATGAGTCTCGCGCCGCTGGCCTACACCCTGTTCCAGCGCACCATGCGCCACGACCCCGCCGATCCCGAATGGGTCGGTCGCGACCGGTTCGTGCTGTCGTGCGGCCACTCCAGCCTGACTCTCTACATCCAGCTGTACCTGGCGGGATTCGGCCTGGAACTCGATGATCTGCGCAACCTGCGCAAATGGGGTTCGCTGACCCCGGGCCACCCGGAGTACCGGCACACCAAGGGTGTGGAGATCACCACCGGTCCGCTGGGCCAGGGCCTGGCCTCGGCAGTGGGTATGGCGATGGCCGCCCGCCGCGAGCGCGGCCTGTTCGACCCGGAGGCCGAGACCGGCGCCAGCCCGTTCGATCACCACATCTACGTGATCGCCTCCGACGGCGATATGGAAGAGGGCGTCACCTCCGAGGCTTCCTCGCTGGCGGGCACCCAGCAGCTGGGCAATCTGGTGGTGATCTACGACGACAACAAGATCTCCATCGAGGACGACACCACCATCGCCTTCACCGAGGATGTGGCGGCCCGCTACGCGGCTTACGGCTGGCACGTAGAGGTGGTGGAGGGCGGCGAGGATGTCGTCGCGATCGAGGCCGCGCTGGCCGCGGCCAAGGCCGAGACGGGCAAGCCGTCGCTGGTCCTGCTGCGCACCATCATCGGCTATCCGGCCCCCAACAAGATGAACACCGGTGCCGCGCACGGCGCCGCGCTCGGGGCCGACGACGTGGCGGGTACCAAACGCGCCCTCGGTTTCGACCCCGAGCAGAGCTTCGAGGTCACCGACGAGGTCATCGCGCACACCCGCAAGGCCGCCGCGCGCGGCGCGAAGGCGCACGCGGACTGGACCATCGAGTTCGATGCCTGGGCCCAGCGCGCGCCCGAGGCCAAGGCGCTGTTCGACCGGCTGTTCAACGGTCGGCTTCCGGCCGGCTGGGCCGACGGCCTGCCCACCTGGGAGCCCGACGCCAAGGGTCTGGCCACCCGTAAGGCGTCGGCCAAGGTGCTGGGCGCCCTGGGCCCGGTGCTGCCGGAACTGTGGGGTGGTTCCGCCGACCTCGCCGAATCGAACAACACCACCATCCCGGATTCGCTGAGCTTCGGCCCCGAGGCCATCTCGACCGGTATGTGGAAGGCGAGCCCCTACGGCCGCACCCTGCACTTCGGTGTCCGCGAGCACGCGATGGGCTCGATCCTCAACGGCATCGCCCTGCACGGCCCCACTCGCCCCTACGGCGGCACCTTCCTGGTGTTCAGCGATTACATGCGTCCGGCTGTGCGGCTGGCGGCGCTCATGCGGGTACCGGTCACCTATGTGTGGACCCACGATTCGATCGGTCTCGGCGAAGACGGCCCGACCCACCAGCCGATCGAGCATCTGGCCGCCCTGCGCGCGATCCCGGGCCTGTCGGTCGTACGCCCCGGCGACGCCAACGAGACCGCGTACGCCTGGCGCACGGTGATCGAGAAGCACAGCGGTAAGCACAATTCGCCGTTCGTCTCGAGTGACGACGTGGGCACCGGGGGCCCGGCCGCGCTGGCGCTGACCCGCCAGGACCTGCCGGTACAGGAGGGCACCAGCCTCGAGGGTGTCGCCAAGGGTGGTTACATCCTGGCCGAGGCCTCCACCGGCGTACCGCAGGTGATTCTCATCGGTACGGGCTCCGAGCTCCAGCTCGCCGTCGCCGCGCGCACTACGCTGGAAGAGCAGGGCATCGGCACCCGGGTGGTCTCGATGCCGTGCGTGGAGTGGTTCGACGCGCAGGACAAGGCGTATCGCGACGAGGTGCTGCCTCCGGCGGTCGCCGCTCGAGTCGTCGTCGAGGCGGGTATCGCGATGCCGTGGTACCGGTTCACCGGTGACGCGGGCGAGATCGTCTCGATCGAGCATTTCGGCGCCTCGGCCGATTACAAGACCTTGTTCCGCGAGTTCGGCTTCACGCCGGAGGCTGTCGTGGCCGCTGCGCAGCGCACGCTCGACAACGTGAAGGGATAAGTGCCCATGGCACAGAACGAGAACATCGCCGCCCTGGCCGCGGCCGGGGTATCGGTGTGGCTGGACGATCTATCACGCGATCGGATCAACTCCGGCAACCTCGCCGAACTGATCGCCACCCGCGGGATCGTCGGCATCACCACCAACCCGACCATCTTCCAGGGGGCCCTCAGCAAGGGCCACGCCTACGACGAACAGGTCCGCGAGCTGGCCGCCCGCGGCGCCGATGTCGACGCCGCGATCCGCACCATCACCACCGATGACGTCCGCGCGGCGTGCGATGTGCTGGCCCCGGTATTCGAACAGACCGGTGGGGTCGACGGCCGGGTCTCCATCGAGGTCGATCCGCGCCTGGCCTTCGACGCCGACAAGACGGTCGCCCAGGCGGTCGAACTGTGGAAGATCGTCGACCGGCCGAATCTGTTCATCAAGATCCCGGCCACCGAAGAGGGCCTGCCCGCGATCACCGCGGTGATCGAGGAGGGCATCAGCGTGAACGTCACGCTGATCTTCTCGGTGCAGCGGTACCGCTCGGTCATGGGCGCCTACCTCGACGGTCTGCGCAAGGCGCGGGTCGCCGGCCACGATCTGGCCAAGATCCATTCGGTGGCGTCGTTCTTCGTATCCCGGGTGGACACCGAGATCGACAAACGGCTCGAGGCCATCGGTACACCGGAAGCGCTGGCGTTGCGCGGTAAGGCCGGGGTGGCCAATGCCCGCCTCGCCTACGCCGAATACGAGGACGTCTTCGCACCGGGTGGCGGTCACGCCTCCACCTACCAGCATCTGGCCGCGGCCGGCGGCAACCGGCAGCGGCCGCTGTGGGCCTCGACCGGCGTCAAGAACCCCGACTACTCGGATACTCTCTACGTGACCGAACTGGTCGCGCCGAACACGGTGAACACACTGCCGGAGAAGACGCTCGAGGCCGTCGCCGATCACGGCGAGGTCCGCGGGGATACGGTTTCCGGCACCGGCGCGGCCGCGGCGGAGGTTTTCGACCAGCTGCGGGCCGCCGGAATCGATCTCGACGATGTCTTCGTCGTCCTCGAGCGCGAAGGTGTGGAGAAGTTCGAGAAGTCCTGGGAGGAACTGCTGGAGGCCACCGCGGCCGAACTCCAGTCCGCTGTATCGACGGCGTCCTCCGCGGGTCCCTCCGTGGCCACGCAGGCTACCTCCTCCGGGCCCAACGCTGCGGACGCAGGAGGTAACTGACTCAGATGGCCGGCGCTCCGGAGAGCACACAGACGGCATCCGGCACACCGTGGCGTAATCCGCTGCGGGACGGCCGGGACAAACGGATTCCGCGCATCGCGGGCCCCTGCAGCATGGTGATCTTCGGGGTCACCGGTGATCTGTCCCGGCGCAAGCTCATGCCGGCCATCTACGATCTGGCGAACCGGGGGCTGCTGCCCCCGGGTTTCGCGCTGGTCGGCTTCGCCCGCCGGGAGATGTCGGACCAGGATTTCGGCGAGATCGTGCACGAGGCCGTCCGCGAACACGCACGGACCCCGTTCCGCCAGGAGGTCTGGGACCATCTGGCCGAGGGTTTCCGGTTCGTCCAGGGGACCTTCGAGGACGGGGACGCGTTCGGCCGCCTCGCCGAGACGCTGTCCCGGCTCGACGACGAGCGCGGCACCGGCGGTAATCACGCCTTCTACCTGTCGATTCCGCCGAACGCCTTCCCGGTGGTGCTGGACCAATTGCACCGCCACCAGCTGACCAGTTCGGCGGCCGCGCTCGGGCGCGCACCCTGGCGCCGGGTGGTGATCGAGAAACCGTTCGGGCACGATCTCGACAGCGCGCGCGAGCTGAACGCGCTGGTGAATCGGGTTTTTCCCGAGGAGACGGTATTCCGGATCGACCACTATCTCGGCAAGGAGACGGTGCAGAACATCCTGGCGCTGCGCTTCGCCAACCAGTTGTTCGATCCGATCTGGAACGCCAACTACGTCGACCACGTCCAGATCACCATGGCCGAGGATATCGGGCTGGGCGGCCGGGCCGGCTACTACGACGGTATCGGCGCCGCCCGCGACGTCATCCAGAACCATCTGCTGCAGTTGCTCGCGCTCACCGCCATGGAAGAGCCGATCAGCTTCGAACCCCGCCAGTTGCAGAACGAGAAGATCAAGGTCCTCTCCGCCACCAAACTCGTGGAACCGCTCGACGAGACCACTGCCCGCGGCCAGTACGCGGCCGGCTGGCAGGGCGGCCAGGAAGTAGTGGGCCTGCTGGACGAGGAGGGTTTCGATCCGCAGTCGCGCACCGAGACCTACGCCGCGCTGACCCTCGAGGTCGATACCCGGCGCTGGGCCGGGGTGCCGTTCTATCTTCGCACCGGTAAACGGCTGGGCCGCCGGGTCACCGAGATCGCGGTGGTGTTCAAACGCGCCCCGCACCTGCCCTTCGATCAGACCATGACCGCGGACCTCGGCGAGAACGCACTGGTCATCCGGGTTCAGCCGGACGAGGGCATCACCATGCGGTTCGGCTCGAAGGTGCCCGGGTCGTCGATGGAAGTGCGCGATGTGAACATGGACTTCAGTTACGGCGAAGCGTTCACCGAATCGTCCCCGGAAGCCTACGAGCGGCTGATCCTGGATGTGCTGCTCGGCGAGCCCTCGTTGTTCCCGGTCAACGCGGAGGTCGAATTGTCCTGGCGCATCCTGGATCCGGTGCTCGCGCATTGGGCCGCCGACGGGAAACCCGAACAGTACGAGGCCGGTACCTGGGGTCCGGACTCCGCCGACGCGATGCTGGCCCGCACCGGCCGGGAATGGCGGCGGCCGTGATCATCGATATCCCCGACACGACGACCGGCGCGGTCACCAAACGCCTGGTGCAGCTGCGCGAGAGCAACGGTGTGATCACCATGGGCCGGGTGCTGACCCTGGTGGTGTGCACGCTGGACAGCTCCGAGGCCGAGGACGCCATCGACGCCGCCAACGACGCCAGCCGCGAACACCCCTGCCGGGTGGTGGTGCTGGCGCGCGGCGACCGGTCCGCGGCGACCCGGCTGGACGCGCAGATCCGCGTCGGTGGTGACGCGGGTGCCGCCGAGGTGATCGTGCTGCGGTTGCAGGGCCAGCTGGTGAACCACGAGAACAGCGTGGTGATCCCGTTCCTGCTGCCCGATACCCCGGTGGTGGCCTGGTGGCCGCGCGGCGCCCCCGAATTCCCGTCGAAGGATGCGGTGGGCCGGCTGGCGACCCGGCGGATCACCGACGCCACCTTCGCCCCGGATCCGCAGGCGACCATCAAGAAACGCCACGGTTCCTACGCGGCCGGGGATTCCGATCTGGCATGGAGCCGCATCACGTATTGGCGGGCGTTGCTGGCTGCCGCGATGGACGTGCCTCCGTTCGAACCCGTGCACTCGGTGACCGTTTCGGGTCTGCGCGACGAACCGGCCCTGGATATCCTCGCGGGCTGGCTGTCCCGGCGCCTGGGTTGCCCGGTGCATCGGCGGACCGGGGATCTGCGGGTCGAGTTGCACCGGAAGTCGGTATCCGTCGCCATCGCCCGCCCGCAGACCGGCGTCACCGCCACTCTCACCCGCACCGGCGACCCCGTGCAGCGGATAGCGCTGCCGCGCCGCGAAACCCGCGACTGCCTGGCCGAGGAACTGCGCCGGCTGGACGCGGACGAGATCTACGCCGAGGCCCTGGCCGGAATCGAAGGGGTGACCTATGACCACTAGCTCCGAAGCCACCGTCGAAGTCCATACCGACGGCGACGCGCTGACCACCGCCGCCGCCCGGCGGTTCGTCGAGGTACTGGTAGCCGCACAGGCCGAACGCGGTTCGGCCTCGGTCGTGGTGACCGGCGGCGGGACCGGCATCACCCTGCTGGAGAAGGTCCGCGCCGACCCGGGCGATCTCGACTGGTCGAAACTCGATGTGTTCTGGGGCGACGAACGTTTCGTCCCCGCCGGCGATCCGGAGCGCAACGAACTCCAGGCCCATCGAGCACTGCTGGACCACGTTCCCGTGGACCCGGCGCGAATCCACACGGTGGCCACCTCCGACGGTGAATATCCCGATCCGGTCGAGGCCGCCGCCGAATACGCCACCGCCGTGCGCGCCCATCTCGCCGCCCACGGCGCCTTCGATCTGCATCTGCTCGGGATGGGCCCCGACGGGCATATCAATTCGTTGTTCCCCGGTGACGCCGACACGATCGGCGAGGACCGCGAATACGCCGTGGCGGTCACCGACTCCCCCAAACCGCCGCCGGTGCGGGTCACGCTGACCTATCCGGCGATCCGCCGCTCCCGCCACGTGGTCCTGGTGGTCTCCGGTTCCGGTAAGGCCGATCCGGTGGCGGCGGCGATAAAAGGCGTGGACCCGCTGGAGATTCCGGCGGCGGGTGCGCACGGATCGGAGTCCACCACATTTCTGCTGGATGAGGACGCCGCCACCGGCCTAAACTGACTGCCGCTCGACTGTCGCCTCCGGTCCCGCGCAACCGGCACCGTCGCCACGACGCTCGGCCCGGGTGGTCGCGAGGACGACGCCGATCACCAGGACGAACGCGGCCAGCGCGCAACCGGTCCGGAGGAAGTGGAACATCTCCCAGCGGCGCAGGATCTCGGCGTGATCCACCGGTGGCGTTCCCACGGCCCACGCTTTGATGTGCTGGTTGATCGGTACGTTCCCGAATCGGGTGACCAGGAAAGACGTGAACGCCAGGGCCGACGCGCCACCGGCGATCCAGCGCGGCCGCGAGCGCGTGCGCACGGCCAGCACCAGTGTGCTCAGTACCGCCAGGCCCATCAGCGACTGCATGACCGGGCCGTTCACCCGCATCAGCGCGGTATGGAACGTGAAGCGAACGTCGAGGGGTACCTCACGGAACGCGTACAGCACGTTCACCGCCCCGTATCCGAAGGCCCCGGCCAGCAGTCCGGGGAACAACAGCGCTGCCGCGCGTACGGGTGTCGACCACATCTGAACTCCCTTACCGATATCGCAACAATGAGTTGCGTTATCGTCAGCATGCCCGTCTCCCGCAAATATCGCAACAAGGAGTTGCAATGAGTGCCGCACCACTGGGCCGCGGACCGAAGGTTCGCGCAGCCGTACTGGCCACGACCATCGCCGAGTTGGGCGAGCACGGATATGCGGCGTTCACCATCGAGAACGTGGCCCGCCGCACGGGCGTGCACAAGACCACCGTCTACCGTCGCTGGCCCGACCGCGACACCCTGATCGCCGACGCGCTGACCGCGAGCGTCGCCACGGAAATCCCCATTCCCGATACCGGTTCGATCGACGACGATCTGCGCACCCTGGCCCGCAGCCTGGTCGAGTGGATCACCAGCCCGGCCGGCCGGGCGGTCCTCGCGGTGATGCTGACCGGCCCCACTGGAGCACCGACTCCCTCGGATCCCGTTCGCCACGTCTTTCGTGACCGCATCCGCCGCGCGCTCCCGCTGGTCACCCGGGCCGTCGCGCGCGGTGAGCTTCCCGCTGATACTGAAGCGGCAGAGCTGATCAAAGCCCTCGTGGCACCCATCTACCTGCGCGTACTGATTACCGGCGAAAAGGTGGACGACCGTACCGCCGATACGGCGGCGGCAATCGCGCTGACTGCCGCGCGCGCCGGGCTCTTCACCGGCGACACATCACCGCGGCCCTGAAACCACCGGGATCCACAGGCGAGTCGGGCAAGATACTCCGGCGGTCCGGGGTCGTCGATCAGTCGGTCGGCGCGGTGGCCGGGCGGGCCAGGCCCAGCGATGCCACGAGATCCAGCATTTCGGCATGGTGCAGCGCGGCGGGATCACGCGCCACCGGATGGATATGACCGTCGATCTCCAGGGCCACCAGGCCGTGCATACGACCCCACACCCGCAGCGCCATCGCCGCCGCGGCCGGGGCCACCTCCGGTATGTCTTCGCGGATCTTCGCCACGTAGTCGGGGTGCAGCTCGGCCCAGGAGTTCCCCTCGGGCATCGGCGGGTCGGCGGCGGCGACGAGACGGGTGAGTTCGCGGCAGACGCGGCGCGCGGCGCGATCCACCGGACCGTCCGCCGGCGGACGATACCCGGGCACCGGACGCCCGTAGAACAGCCGGAACCCTTCCGGGTCGGCCAGCGCCCAGGTGCGTAACGCGGCACCCCAGGCCACTAATCTGCCGCCCGGGTCGCCCGCGGGCACGGAATCGACCGCGGCTCGCAGCGACTCCGCCAGGGATTCACCGATTCCGCTGATCAGCGCGGTGATCAGATCATCCCGGGTCGGAAAGTAACTGTAGATGGCACGCGCGGTCATTCCCATCTCCCGGGCGATTCCGCGCAGTGAGATCGCCCCCGGACCGTCCTCGGCCATCTGCCTCAGCGCGATGGACTCGATCTCCCGGGTGGTTTCCGCACGCAGCCGCGCCCGGCGGCTCGGTATTCCCGCATCGGATGGGTTGACGATCTCTACCACCTCGATAGGATACCGAGCGTCAATAGTCTTATGTGTGTCATTACTACACACCGTGTCCACAGTTGGGAAAACGCATGCCCGCCTATGTGATAGCCAATGTCGAAGTACTGGACGAGGAGGCGAGTTGGGCTTACGCCCCCGTCGCCCAGCAGTCGATACTCGACCACGGCGGCCGCTACCTGGTCGCTGGACCCACGTCCGACACCGTCGAAGGCAGCTGGGATCTACCCCGGCTCCTGATCATCGAATTTCCCGATATGGACCGGATCCGACAGTGGTACGACTCGCCGGAGTACCGCCGCGCCCGGCGGATCCGCGAGGGCAAGATGCGGATACGTCTGCTGTTCACCGAAGGCACCCCGCCCGAAGGCTTCACACTCCCGACCTGATCTCACCCCACCGCAACCCGAGGCCGGCGGGTGCCCGACGCGGGTCCGCGGTGCGCGAAACCGAGGATACGAGTCGACGAGTGCCGTTACCGCGGAAGCACTTCCACGACGAGCGGCCGGTCGCGTTCACCTGCGACCGACCACGCAACCGCGACCGCGCGCGGCGCCACGGGTCACCCGATGACGACCATCGCGCAGGCTCCGACGAAGAACACCTGAACCAAGGTTCGCAGCGGTAGCGGCATCGTCTTGATACCGAGATCCGCCCGTGCGGCTCGGATATTGGCCGGGAACATGACGATCAGCAGGACCAGCAGGGCGACGGCCGCGAATCGCGAAGTGACCGGTATCAGCAGTCCGATCGCCCCCGCCAGTTCGAGAACACCCGTGAGCGTGACCAATGCGGGTGCGTTGGGCAGCCGCGGCGGGACCATGGCGATCAGCCCGCCCCGTCGCGGCTGCTGGAAATGCGCGCTCGCGGTGAGCAGGAACATGACCGCGAGCCCCAGCGCTGTGGCGTGCGGCCAGGAATCGAGCCATTCCGGACCGAATGCCCAGCCGAGGAGCCGGGCGAGCCCGGTGACTACGACGAGCGTGATGAGCGGGGCCATCGGAACTCCTCACGAGCGAATCTTGACACCGCAAAGATACGAGCGCCGGATCAAACTTGTCAATGGCAAGATTATGGGTGAGGATCGGAATATGGCGAAAACCGGATACCACCACGGCGATCTGCGGTCCGCGATACTCTCGGCCGCCGCCGACCAGATAGCGGCCGAGGGTATCGATGCGATCTCCCTGCGCGCGCTGGCCCGCCGGGCGGGAGTCTCCCATGCCGCGCCGGCCCATCATTTCGGTGACCGCGCGGGCCTGCTGACCGCGTTGGCGGCCGAGGGGTTCGAACTGCTCGCCGCCGAAATCGAGGCGACATCGGACGCGCGCACGGCCGCGGTGGCCTATATCCGGTTCGCCCTGCGTTATCCGGGGCACTTCGATGTCATGTTCCGCCGCAGATTGCTGCGCACCGATGACACGGAGCTCGTCGCCGCGCGCGCTCGTTCCGGCGCGGCGCTGCGCGCACGCGTGGTCGGTGGGCAGGACGCCGATCAGCAGGCCGTCCAGCTCGCGGCCTGGTCGCTCGTCCACGGCTTCGCCTCGCTGTGGCGCGAAGGCGCACTGGAGGATTCACCGCTGGCCTCCTCCACCGATCCGGAGACCGCGGCACGGCGCATGCTCGACACCGTCCGATTCGGCTGATCGCGAGTCGGGACGACCCGAGCTGCTCGGTGATACCGATCGGGACATGCGGCGCCGCGACCTACGCGGAGCCGCACGATGCGCGACACG
Organism: Nocardia jinanensis; assembly: GCF_014645735.1. Taxonomy (GTDB): domain Bacteria; phylum Actinomycetota; class Actinomycetes; order Mycobacteriales; family Mycobacteriaceae; genus Nocardia; species Nocardia jinanensis. Next base: position 507,763 of record NZ_BMMH01000001.1, read on the forward strand.
ATCCGGGCCCGGTACGCCGCCGGATCACCGCGGCACGCATAGGCTGGTTGCGGTGAGGACCCCGTGAGCGTCCAGGACCCCGACCAGCGGTTCCGCGCGGAGATCGCGGCGCTGCGCATTCCCGCAGCGCCATCATCCGAAGCGGCTCTGCCACCGGGGCTCGGCGATCAGGATTTCCTGGACCTGTTCGAAGCGCAGGTGCTGAGCAGGCAGGCCGATCTCGCCGCCCGCCGGCTGGGTGCGAGCGGGCGGGGCTTCTACAGCATTGGATCGTCCGGACACGAGGGGAACGTCGCGCTGTCGGCGGCGACCCGGATCACCGATCCGGTCCTGCCGCACTATCGTTCGGGCGCCTTCTTCATCCACCGGGCCCGGCGAGCCGGGGTGGCGGACCCGGTGCGCGACCTGCTGATGGGTGTGGTGGCCGCCGCGGCCGACCCCATATCCGGCGGCCGGCACAAGGTATTCGGCAGCGCGGCGGCGAATATCGTCCCGCAGACCTCCACCATCGCCTCGCAACTGCCGCGCGCGGTGGGTCTCGCGTTCGCCCTCGACCGCGCCGATCGGCTCGGCGTGCGCTGCCCGTGGCCATCGGATGCGGTGGTGCTCTGCGGTTTCGGCGATGCCTCGGCCAATCACTCGACCGCGGCGGGCGCGATCAACACCGCCGTCCACACCGCGCATCTGGGCATTCCCGTCCCGGTGCTGTTCCTCTGTGAGGACAACGGGATCGGGATCAGTGTGCCCACTCCGCCCGACTGGATCGAACACGCCTACGGGCACCGGCCGGGCCTGCGCTGGTTCGCGGCCGACGGCGGCGATCTCCGCGCCGCGGTCACCACCTCGACGGCGGCGATCGACTGGGTGCGCGCCCACCGCCGTCCGGCTTTCCTGCATCTGCGTACGGTGCGGTTGTTCGGGCACGCCGGTTCCGATGTGGAAACCGCCTACCGCGAGACCGCCGCGATCGAGGCCGATCTGGCCCGCGATCCGGTCACCGCGACCGCGCGGTTCTTGGTCGGCGCCGGTATCCGCACTCCGCGAGAGTTACTCGGCCACTACGACCACCTGGCCGACCGGGTGGCCGCGACCGCGGAAGAGGTGTGCCGGGAGCCGAAACTCACCACCGCCGAGGCCGTGATGGCCCCATCGGCCCCGGCCCACCCGGACCGGGTGCACGACGACGCACAGTGCCGGAATCCGCGGAGGCCGGTAACCGCAGCATCCACGCCCCCACCGCACCGGACAGCCGACGGGCACAGTGCCGTCGCCGCGCACGGTACCGTCGCCGCGCACGGGGGCGGCGGCGCGCAGGACCCGAATTCGGAAACTCTGGCGCAGGCTGTCAACCGCACACTGGCCGAGCTGCTCGCGCGCGATCCCGATGTCCTGGTCTTCGGTGAGGACGTCGCGCGCAAGGGTGGCGTCTACGGTGTGACCAAGGGGCTGCGGAAGCGGTTCGGGCCGCGCCGGGTCTTCGATACATTGCTCGACGAACAGAGCGTTCTCGGTACCGCACTGGGCACCGGTCTCGCGGGATTCGTACCGATTCCGGAGATCCAATACCTGGCCTATGTCCACAACGCGCTCGACCAACTACGAGGTGAGGCGGCGACCCTCTCGTTCTTCTCGGCCGGCCGCTACCGCAACCCGATGGTGGTGCGTATAGCCGGCTACGCCTACCAGCGCGGTTTCGGCGGGCATTTCCACAACGACAATTCCGTTGCCGCACTGCGCGATATACCCGGCATGATCGTGGCGTCGCCGGCGCGGCCGGACGACGCGGCGGCGATGCTGCGCACCTGCGTCTCGGCCGCCCGCGTGGACGGCCGAGTCTGTGTATTCCTCGAACCCATCGCCCTCTACCACACCCGTGACCTGCACGAACCCGGCGACGGGCAGTGGGCGCAGGCCGCCGCGGACCCCGCCCATGTGCCGATCGGCCGGGCTCGTGTGTACGGCGACGGTACCGATCTGACGATCGTCGCCTTCGCCAACTCGGTGCCGATGAGCCTGCGGGTGGCCCGCCGACTCACACAGCGCGGATTCGGCGTCCGCGTCCTCGACCTGCGCTGGCTCTGCCCGCTCCCCCACGCGGACCTGATCCGGCACGCCGAGGCCACCGGGCGGGTCCTGATCGCCGACGAGACCCGGCACAGCGGCGGTGTTTCCGAATCCGTGTGCGCGGCGCTGGTGGACGCCGGTTTCACCGGCGCCCTGGCCCGGGTCACCAGTGTGGACAGTTTCGTGCCCCTGGGGCCCGCCGCCGCAACCGTCCTGTTGAACGAATCCGATATCGAGGCGGCCGCCGACCGGTTGCTCCCGGTGGACGGGGCGTGATCCGCCGGTGCCGCGCGAAACGGTTCCGCCCAGCGCGGGCGCGGGAACCCTTCACTCACTCGGGCTGGAGAGATCGGGGAACTCACGCTCTGCTGTGCACCAACCGGGAATCGGCTGTGCGCCCGCCGGGTTCACCACCCGGCGGGCGCTTGCCCGTCCCTGAGCCTGCCTGTCCTCGCGCCGGTCAGGCGGGGCCGGTCACCGGCTCGCCGGTAAGGTCGTAGACCGTGACCCCGTCGACCTCGGTGGCGGTGAAGTTGTCCTGTACCCACTGGCTGATCTTCGACGCCTCCGATTCAGTGCCCGATCCCGGGCCGCCACCGTGCCCACCGGCGATGAAATAGTGGATCGCGTCGTCGGCCACGTACTGCTGGAACTGTTCCAGCGTCGGGGACGGGTCGCCGCCGCCGAAGCCCCCGATCGACATCACCGGTACGTCTCCGGCCAGTTGATAACCCGCGGCGTTCATCGAACTCACGGCGGCCGCCGCCCAGGTGTAGGAACCCGCGTCCTGCTGTAGCAGCGCGGTGACGGCCGCACTGCTCTCGCCACCGGGGCCACCACCCTGTCCGGGTGCGCCCGCATCGGCACCCTGCTGTCCGTCGGCCCGTCCCCCGGGCCGGCCGTCCGCGCTGTCGGCCCGGCCGTTGTCGCCTATCCCGCTGGGCGCGGCACCGGGCTCGCCGGATATCGCGTCTCCGTCCCCCGAGGCACCGGGGGCGGCATCCATATCACCCGGGGCAGTTCCCATACCACCCGGTGCGCTACCCATATCGCCGGGCGCACCGCCGGGTCCCCCGCCCATCCCGCCGAACCCGCCCGAACCGGTACTCGGCCCGGCCAGCACGATCGAACCCGTATGCGGCGTCGCCAGGGTATCCACGGTATAGGCGACCGGTCCGGCCAGTCCCACGAACAGCGCCGTCAGCGCCGCAACCATCGAGACCTTCCGTGGCGCCGGGAACAGCACGGCCACCGTGGCGATCGCCCCGGCCACCAGCACCACCCAGCGCAGCCACGGTACGAATTCCGCGGACCGGCCCAGGAACACCCATGAGGTCGCCGCGGTCAGTGCCACGGTCACCGCGAGAACCAGGCGCACCCACAGCCGGTCGCGTTCCCGCCATACCGCGACCCCACCCGCACCGATGACCGCCGCGACCGCCGGAGCCAGCGCCACGGTGTAGTACTGGTGGAAAGTCCCGGTCATGAAGCTGAACACCACACCGGTGACCAAGCCCCACCCGCCGAACAACAGCAGTGTCGCGCGCTGCCGGTCGGTGCGTACGGCCCGCCCGCGCACTACCGTGCCCGCGACCAGCAGGATCAGCGCCGCCGGGATCAACCAGCCGATCTGACCTCCGATGGACGCGCCGAACAGTCGCGTGATACCCGCGTCACTACCGAAGCCACCGCCCGGACCGCCGCCGGCGGAACTGAGCCGGTCGAGCCCGTTGTATCCCAGGGTCAGTTCGATGATCGAGTTGTGCTCCGAGCCACCGAAATACGGCCGCGAATCCGGCGGCCACAGCTGGGCGACGAGAATCCACCAGCCCGCCGCCACCACCATCGCCGCGGCGGCCGCGAACAGCTGCCCGATACGTCTGCCCAGTCGCGGCGGCCCGGCGAACAGGTAGACCAGCGCCGATGCGGGCAGGACCAGCATCACTTGCAATTGCTTGGCCAGGAACCCGAACCCGACGAACGCGCCGCAGAGCACCAGCCAGCGCCAGCGCCCGTCCTCGACCGCCCGGGCCATCGCCCATACCGCCGCCACCATCAGCAATACGAGCAGCGCGTCGGGATTGTTGAACCGGAACATCAGCGCCGCGACCGGTGTCACCGCCAGCACGAGACCGGACAGCAACCCGGCCGCGGCACCGAACGAACGGCGCACCGTCGCCCACAGCAGCGCCACCGAGGCGACGGCCATCAGCACCTGCGGCGCCAGCATGCTCCAGCTGTCGAACCCGAACAATCGCGCCGACAGCTCCATCGGCCACAGCGCGGCGGGGGTTTTGTCGACAGTGATGGCATTGGACCAGTCGGAGGAGCCGAAAAAGAACGCCTCCCAGGATTTCGCGCCCGATTGCACGGCCGCCGCATAGAAGGAGTTGGCGAACCCGTTCGCGGTGAGATTCCAGAAATAGGCCGCAGCCGTACCCACCAGCAGCACCGCGAGGCCGATCCCCTCCCAGGCAGTATTCCGCCGGGTGGGCGCCGCCTCCGGCACGGGGGCCGGGCGGCGCGCCATCAGTGTGGTCACCGCGCCACCTCCCATACGGGACGGCCGGTGCCGTGGGAACTGCTCGAATAGTCGGTCATGCGATCAACGATCGCTGCCGATGCTCCCCCGCCCCTGGGGACAGGCTGGGAAGAAGCTGGGAGTCGGCGGCCCCGGGGGCCGCGCGCGACCACGCGGCTTTCCGATCCGGGCCGAGCGACCTGAGCAGGTAATTTCCGGTTGCCAGGAAGTTCGCAGGCTGTTGGCAGGCCATCTCGAGCCCGGTTGCACAGGATGGCCGAGTCGGACCGGGTTCGCCCCGGACCGATGGCCTGAGGGTCAGGCCGCATGCCAGAGGAGGAATATCTCGCAATGCCGAAGGTGATGAAGTCGAAGCTCGCGAAGGCGGCCGTGGTCGGCGGTGTCGGACTGGGGATGGTCGGCCTCGGCGCGGGCGCGGCGAGCGCACAGCCGGGCCCGGACCAGCACTCGAACCAGCCGCAGCAGAACCAGCCGCACTGGGACCAGCATCATCAGGACAACAACCGCGGACCGGACCAGCCGAACGGTCACGGCTTCTGGTTCCTCGACCGGTGGGTACCGCTGTCCTGGTGATCCGATAGGGACCCGAACCACGACCGGACCGGTCGCCGCGCCCGGCCCCGCGGAGGAGTTCTGTCACCACAGACCCCTTCGCGGGGCCGCGTCCGTCTCGGGGGGACTGCGCCGGAGCCCGCGGCACCCGCGTCTCGATCGCCCGATCTGGGTGGATTCCGCTGTGCCCGTGGAGTTTATCGGGCACGATCTGATCGTGTGATGATCAGACGAGTTCATGGAGCTGCCCTGCTGGCTCTGGCCGCCGCGACGTTCGCACCTTTCACTACCGCGCCCGCGGTCGCCGACGCGCCCTTCACCGCACCCCGGGTCACCTTCGCGGGCACCGCGCCGGGAACAGTGACCGCCACCCTGCACAATCCGAACGACCGCGGCCAGTGCTGGGCGGAGGCCGGAATCGGCCCGGACAACAATCACGCCTTCTTCGGCGAGGCGAAACCGGAATCGCTGGCCGGCCCCGGCCAGACCGTCGAAACCTCACTCACCGGTCTCGAATCGGGTTCCACCATCACCGCGCGCGGCGGTTGCGCGGACACCAGTCCAGCAGGTGGATACGAGCTGGGCGAAACGGTCACGGTCGTCGTCCCTTAGCCGGATACGGCCCGCGGCCAGGTCCCCCGTCCGGCATCATGCCCACGGTGCTTCAGGGCCTTCCCGCACCCGGTGCGGGCGCGGGAAAAGCCACCACCCGGCCGGTCGGTTCAGGTGTATCGGCACCGTACTCCTGGCCGACCACGAAGAGCCGGGGGCTGTCGGGGTCGCGGTCGAGGGCACAGGCGAAAGCACCGCGGTCGAATTCGGCGGTGCCGAGCACCGCTCCGCCCTCGGCCACCCGCACACAGTGCCGGTTGCCGACATCGGCGTACCAGACCGCGCCCTCGGAATCGAGGCAGATGCCGTCGGGGTGGTCGCCGGGGGTGGGTGCCCAGACGCGGCGGCCGGTGAGATCACCCGAGGCGGTGATGTCGTAGGCGGTGAGCTGTTCGGCATAGGATTCCGCGACGATCAGTGTGGCGCCGTCCGCGGTGATCGCCATCCCGTTGGGAAACGCGAGACCTTCCGCGACCCGGCGCACCCTGCCGTCCGGCGTCACGATCACCACGAAACCGGGCGCGAACTCGCCACCGGGGAAATCGAATCCGATGCTGTTGACGTAGGCGTTGCCCCGGGCGTCGACGACAATATCGTTCCACGGCTTGTCCGTCTCGGCGGCGAGGTCGGACCAGGTCGCCAGACTGCCGTCCGCGTCGCGGCACAGCAGCCGCTGCCGAACCGAATCGACGATCAGCAGCCGCCCGTCGGGCAGGAAGTCGATACACATAGGGAACGAGGGCACGGATGCGACCACCTCGCGACGCCCCGGACCGTCGACGGCGATCACTTGGTTCGCGCCCCAGTCGGAGAACCACAGCCGCCCCTCGTGCCAGCGCGGCGATTCACCGAACAGGACCCCCTCGAGCAGTATCTCTGGTGTATCCACGTGGTATTCCCTTCGGTCGGCGGTGGTAATGCGGACGTGCCGACCGCCCGGAACTCATCGGCGGGAACGCATCGTCCCGGCGCACCGATCGACCTTCGAACGAGGCCGTTCCGGTCGGGCGATCCCGGAAGCCGCCAACACGTCGAGCAGGGCGGTCGGCCGCTGATCGGTCGGCGGCTTCCCTCCCTATATGTTCAGTGCTGAACGCACCGGAAGGAGAGACGAATGAGCCGGACAGTCGTCGTCACCGGAGGGACCGCCGGAATCGGCCGCCGGGTGGCCCGCAAATTCGCCGAATCGGGTGACACGGTGGTGATCACCGGGCGATCCACCGAGCGGGTCCAGCAGGCGGCCGAGGAACTGGGCGTGCGCGGCATCGTCTGTGATGCCGGGGTTCCGGCGGCGGTCGAGCGATTCGCCGAATTGGCAGGACCAGTGGTGGACGTCCTGGTCAATATGGCCGGCGGCAACACTGACCTCACCGCCACCGAACCCGGCGCGACCTCGCTGGAGAAGCTCACCGAACGGTGGCAGGCGAACCTGACCGCGAACCTGCTGAGCGCGGTCCTGACCACCACGGCATTGCGCGGCCGGTTACGCGCGGGCGGATCGGTGATCAATATCGGCTCGATCGGCGCGGAATACGCGGCATCGTCCTACGGGGCCGCGAAAGCGGCACTGGAAGCGTGGTCGGCGGGCCTCTCGGCACAGCTGGCACCGACCGGAATCACCGTGAACACGGTCGCGCCGGGCTATATCGAGGACACCGAATTCTTCCAGGGGACGATGACAGAACAGCGGCGCGCCCAGCTGATCGGGTCCACGCACAACAACCGGGCCGGCACCCCGGACGATGTGGCCGGCGTGATCGAATTCCTGGCCTCGCCACACGCCCGTCACATCACCGGACAGACGATTCATGTCAACGGCGGCGCGTACACGACCCGATGAGGACGCCACAGGCGCCTGCCGCGAGTCCGGACAGGGCGATCAGTCGCGAGCCGGGGACCGAGACCGACCGGAACCGGAACGCAGACGGGACAAGGTTCCGGGCGTCAGCCGCTGCGCGAGTGTCTCCAGCGCGGTCACGACCCCCGCGACATCGTCGGGATCGTCGGCGCCGAGCGCGGCGGCGAGCGCGGTATCGATCGTGGTGGACCGGACGATATCGACCCGATCGGATGCCTCGGGCGCCTGACGGATGAGGACGCGCCGCCGATCGGCCGGATCGGGTTCGCTCACGATCGCGCCCGCTTCCCGCAGCCGCGCGACGCACCCGGAGACCTGGCTCTGCGGCAGACTCGTGCGCGATGCGATCTCCCCCACCGCACTACCGGGATTCTCGACGATATCGCTGGCCACGATCAGTACCGAACGCACACTGGTCGAGTACCCCGGCAGCCCTTCGGTCGGCATCGCCTCCTCGCCGATCTTCATCAGGGTGCGCCCCAGCAGGAAAAGTTCCACTCCGTTCACCCCCGGCACGCTACCGGAAACGCATCATTCCAAATACATCTTTCTTGATGTATCTAAAAGGATGAATTATGGTTTCTCGGTATGAGCGATTTCCGAACCGGCCGTCTTCCTGTTCCCGGCGCGTCCCTGAACTACGAGATCCGCGGCTCCGGCCCCCTGCTCTTGCTGCTACAGGGCGGCGATGGCAATACCGCCCGCGGCGCCGGCCTCGCCGAACGCCTCGCCACCGACTACACCGTGGTCCTCCCCGACCGCCGCGGCCTGTCCGGCAGCACACTCGACGATCCGGCCGCACCGGTCACGGTGGCCACCCACGCCGACGACACCCATCGTCTACTGGCGGCCCTCACCGACGAGCCCGCCCGGATCTTCGGTTCCAGTTACGGCGCGCTCATCGCACTCACCCTGGCCGGAGATCATCCGGAACAGGTCGGCACTCTCGTCGCCCACGACCCGGCCACGATCTGCCTGCTACCGGTCCCGGCTCGTGATCGCGCCGCACGCGATCTCGCCGCCCTCGACGAGGTCTACCGCAAAGAGGGCGCGCGATCCGCGCTCCGGAAACTCGCCGAACTCGTCCACGCCGATTTCTCCGATACAGAACCGGATGTCGTCCCGCCGGCACCGCGCGAGCCCGGAGACCTGAACGACCTGAACTTCTTCCTCTCCCGGGATCTCCCCGAGATCCGGTCATCGGGTCTCCACGCCGAGCGTGTCGCCGCACTCGCCACGACCGCTGTCCGCGTCGTGCCCGCCGCCGGTCGCGGATCCCGGAAGATATGGAACTACGACTGCGCCCGGGCACTGGCGGCCCTACTGGGCACTGAGGTCACCGAATTCCCGGGCGGCCACAGCCTTTCCACTCATCCGGCCGCCTTCACCGCCCGGCTGCACGAAGTACTCGCCGACGATCGCCGCCCGGCCGCCCAGGCCGCGAAACAGCACTGAAGGGCCCGGCCACGCTCCTCACGGGGCCGGATCAGCCGGCAGCCGGGGCTCGGCCGCGCGCTCGCCCAATCGCTCGATCACAGCATTCGCGAAGTCCGAAACCGGGACCACAGTACTGCCGTTGTCCTTCACCTCCAGGTGGCGTAGTCCATCTCGAAAGTCCTGGTCCCAGAACGGGTAGACACTCAGCTCGACTCGCTCGTCTCCGGAGCGCAGCTGCACATAGGACGGCTGAAGATCGGTCGAGCCCGCGTGCAGGCGCCCGTGGTTGATTCGCGCCGCATGACGCAAACCGGCGTCCATATTGTCCTTGGCCACCTCGATCGGAGATCCGCTGGCAGCGAACGAACCCAGCGAGTCCTCCAGCTTCGGCAGGAATTTGGACCGCACTCCGATGGCCAGATCATCGCCCACGTTCAACCTCACGTAGCGCGCCGACTGCAACGCCTCGCCGAGCCATTGCGGGAGCGCGGGCGTCTCCCGGACACCGAACGAAATCTCCCTGGTCCACCCGCCCGGATCGTCCACGAGCAACCGGTGGTCGAGTCGCCCGAATACCGGATCATCGAGCACAGCATCGGGCGGAGCGCTGTCACCTCGGTCGAAAATCCGGACACGTAGTGCCCGATCGCCACGTTCGCCCGTTGTCTCCAACACGATGCGAGAATCCCTACCGGTAGAGCGAGCCGAATACGCAGTCGTATCGCTCAGGGTCAACCCGATATCGTCTCTCCGCCCAGCGGGCCAATCCGGCAGTTGCTGATCGAGCCAATCCCAAGCCCGCGCGGTCCCTTCCGCGTCGGCGCGGGGCAAAGTTACTTCCGGAGCGCCGCCGGAGTGGTCCCGCGCCGTAGCAGCAAGCAGCTGTTCCCCTTGCCCGCTGGCGCGTTCGCCGGCAGAAGCGCCCAGCACGGCCCGGTCGGCATGCTGGTGGGTCAGGTCGGACTCTCCGCTGGATCGCTTGCCCAACAGATCGGCCAGATCGTCACGAAATCGCCTGAAAACTTCGTCGCCCACCCACCTCACCGGTCGTCACCCTTGACGCGAGCCACGGCGCCTCACCGATGACGGGGCAGAAAGCCCGCGAACGGCGGACGAACGATGGGCCAGGTAACAGCCATGCGTGAACTCGCCCACACGCATCGCCTTGCAGAACATCACTATTTCACAGTAAGTGATCGCCCCGGGCGCCAGCCACCTCCCGGCTCCGTCGATCACAGGGGGCCGGAACGAGTGCCTCAACGCACCGAGGTACAGGACGCCGACCAGGCACTCGATCGACCACCGAGGCACTCGACGACTGATGGCCCGAGCGAACGCCCGGATGCGACCGTCAGCGAATCCGCTCCCTATCCGAGGTGCTCACATAAACCCGGCACGATAGTGCGCAGGGCACCCGCCACGAAACACGCAGAAGTTCGGACATCACGTCATACCCCCGGATTCGGTGCGCGGGGCCGACACCCCGCGCACCGAAATTACCCGGTCGATTCCCCGGGGGGCTACTTCCCGGTGGTGAGCTCGCCGAGCGCGCCCAGCAGGAAACCGTTCACGGCCTCCGTCGCCTCCAGCTGGACCAGGTGACCGGCGCCCGGCACCCGCTGTACGGCACGCAGATCCGGTAGCAGCGCGCGCATCGTATCGAGCGGATCACGACCGCTGAACCCTTCCATATCGGGATCGTTCTCGCCGTAGACGAAATACACCGGCACCGTGGGTACTGCCTCGGCGTAGTGGGCCGTCAGTTCCCAGTTGCGGTCGATCGCCCGGTACCAGTTCAGGCCGCCGGTGAAGCCGACGCTCTCGAAATCAGCGGCCAGCGTGTCGAATTCGTCCTGCGAGAGCCAGGGCCAGGGGAGGTCCGGCGCTACGGGGAGGGCATCGATGTACCGGGTCCCCGGTGGGTTCTTCCACACGTCGAGGTAGTGGAAATCCCCGCTCAACGCGTAGTAGACGCGGGAGAGGAACTCCCGCGGCCGTTCGGCCAGATGTGCGTCGGCCACGCCGGGTTCCTGGAAGTACTGCAGGTGCAGAAAATGTCGCTCGGCCATCTTCCCCCAGTAGTACCCGGGCGGTTTCGGGGCGCGCGGCGCGAAGGGATTGTTCAGGATCACCAGCCCGCGCACCCGCTCCGGCGCGCGCAGGGCGAGCTCCCACAGCAGGGCCGCACCGAAATCGACACCCACGAAAACCGCCTGGTCGGCATCGATATCGTCGAGCAGCGCGAGCAGATCGCCCACCACGGCCTCGTTGGTGTAGTCGTCGATCGACTCCGGCGCCCCGGTACGTCCGGCGCCGCGCAGATCGGGCGCGATCGCCCGATACCCGGCGGCTCCGGCCGCGGCGAGCTGGCGATGCCAGACGTACCAGGTGTGCGGGAATCCGTGGCAGAAGATCACCGGGTGGCCCCGGCCCTGTTCGGCTACGTGCATCCGCACGCCGCCGGTGTCGACGAACCGGTGTGTCGGCTCCACCGCACCTCCCGAATACTAGAACGCGTTACAGTTTCAAGGTAACGTCCCGGGACTGTGAGCGGAATACCACACCCCCTGAAAAACCGGATAGCGGTGGTCACCGGCGCGAGTCGCGGGATCGGCAAAGGTATCGCCCTGGAACTGGGCGCCGCCGGCGCGACCGTCTACGTCACCGGAAGGTCGGAGAAGCCGAGCCGGCTCCCGGGCACCGTGGCCGAAACGGCCGCGCGGATCGACGAACTCGGCGGCACCGGCGTACCGGTCGTCTGCGATCACCGCGACGATGACGCCACCACGGCGCTCTTCGAACAGATCGGCGCCGAGCGAGACCGGCTCGACATCCTGGTGAACAATGTCTACAACTCCCCCGCCGCGGCCCGCTGGCTCGGCCGCAAGTTCTGGGAGGTGCCGCCCGAGGCGTGGGACGAAACCTTCGAGATCGGTGTCCGCTCGCACTACGCGGCCGCCGTGCGCGCCGCGCCGCTGCTGCTCAAAGGCGACGGGCTGATCGTCAACGTCTCCTCGCCCGGTTCTCAGCGGTATATGCACAACGCGGTGTACGGGATCGCCAAGACCGCGCTCGACCGGATGACCGCGGATTTCGCGCACGACCTGGCCGATACCGAGGTGACCGTGGTCTCCATCTGGCCGGGCATCGTCGACACCGAACTACTGCAGATGGTGCCCGCCGACGCGGACGGCAACCGGGTCGTGACTCTTCCCGGAGAGGGCAGTTTCGACCTGAATCAGGCGGAGAGCCCCCGGTTCGCGGGTCGCGCGGTGGTGGCGCTCGCGGCCGACCCCGAACGCAGGAAACGGTCCGGGCAGGCCTGGAAGGTCGCCGATCTGGCCGGCGACTACGGATTCACCGATGTGGACGGAAGAATTCCCCGCCACGACTGACCACGGCGGGTCAGGCGAATTTGATCTCCAGCCCGATCCCCAGGATCGCGATGAACCAGACCAGGCCGGTGAAGATGGTGATGCGGTTGAGGTTCTTCTCGGCAACCGTCGACCCCGACAGGCTCGACTGCATCCCACCACCGAACAGGCTGGACAGACCTCCGCCCTTGGCCCGGTGCAGCAGCACGAGCAGCACCAGCAGCAGGCTGGTGACGATCAGGAGGATATCCAGGAACATCCGCATGCCGGACAGTCTAGAGGGTGGTACCGGGCAAAGCCCATTCGCAGTCCTATGCCTGTGGTTTCACCGACACCAGATGGGTGAGTGTCTCATCGTGCGCGAATTCCGATACCGCCCGTTCGCGCATCAGATCCTGGGCGGTCAACCGCACCTTGTGCTGCTGCATATGCTCGGACCAGGAGCGCACCACGAACGCCTCCACATAGCGCTCGGTACTGCCCACGTCGCGGTACACCCGCCATTCCATCGCACCGGTCCGCTGCCGTGACCGGCCCACGAAGCTCATCGCCGACAGGAACTCCGGCACCTTGTCCGCGGGCACGTCGTAGTCCTTCAGCACCAGCACCGGGCCGTCGTCGGGGTCGGGTTCCACGACCACCTGCGGTTCCGGCCAGTACGCGTGCGGTGTCAGATCGAAGCCGGGCGCGAACTGCCGCAGCGGCAGCCAGAGGGTACTGAGCGCGCACAGGCCCAGGCCTGCCGCCGCCACCAGGAGTGCGGTGACCGCGCTGTAGGCGCCCGCGACCAAGCCCCACACCACCGACCCGATCGCCTGTCCGGCCATGAACACCAGCAGGTACACCGACAATCCCCGGGCCCGCACCCAGCCGGGCAGCAGCAACTGCATGGTCGCGTTCATGGTGGACAGGGTCAACAGCCACGACGCACCCGCGAAGACCAGCAGGAGCAGGACGAGCGCCTCCACTCGGAGCAGCGCGGTGCCGCAGCAGGCGATACCGAATACCACCGCGGCGACGGCGACCTGCTGGGTGGGGGTGAGCAGTGCCCGCACCCGGGCCAGGCCCAGCGCGCCGAGCACCGCACCCACGCCGAGCGCGCCGAGCATGAGGCCGTAACCGGACGAACCCAGCCCCAACTGGTTGCGGGCGATCACCGGCAGCAATGCCCACAGCGCGCTGGCGGGCGCCACGAACAAGGCTGTACGCAGCAGCACACGACGGATCGCGGGCGCGGATTTGATGAAACGGGTTCCCGCCTGCAACGCCGCGAGCGGGCGTTCACTGGGCAGTTCCCTGGTCACCCGCGGCCGCTGCCAGAACAGCAGCGCCCCGACGATGGCGGCGAACGAGACGGCGTTCAGCGCGAACACCAGCGCCGGACCGGACAGCGCGACGAGCACACCGGCGATGGCCGGTCCCACCGCCCGGCCGATATTCATGTTCATACTGCCGAGCGCGGCGGCCGAGGGAATCTGGTCGCGGGGCACCAGCTCGGGTTGGATGGCCTGCCAGGCCGGTCCGACCACCGCCTGACCGCAGCCGAGCAGGAACAGCAGGGTGAGCAGTACCGAAGGTGTGGTGTGCCCGGTGGCAGTGGACACCGCCAGGGTGATCGCCAGCACCGCCATCGTGGATTGGGCACCCAGCAACAGGCGCCGGCGATCGAGCAGATCGGCCAGCACACCGGATGGGATGGCCAGAATCATCACCGGCAGTGTCGTCGCGGTCTGTACAAAGGAGACCAGCGCGGCGGCATTGGGTCCGTCGACCAGCACCCATTGCGCCCCGACCATCTGCATCCAGGTGCCCAGATTGGAGACCAGCTGCGCGATCCACAGCGCGCGATAGACCCGCAACCGCAACGGCGCCCAAGTGGAAACAGGTTTCGATGCGGCTGAGGTCACTCGGGAGAGCATAGCGTCGCGCTCTGACCGGTCCGCCGGGCGAGGAGGAGCCCGTGACCGATTCCGGGCAGGCCACGAGCCCGGTCCGCCGCGTCTCGGGGATGATGCGAGCGGACCCGCCGTCCCGGTGCGCTGCGCGGCAGTGATCCGGGGTGCCCCACGATCAGGCGGTGAGCCGGTCGTCTTCGCTGATGAACAGCGTCGCGATCACGCTGACCACCGCGGTGGCCACGAGGTACCCGCAGGCCAGCCACGGTGTCGAACCACCCACCGCGATCAGGGCGGTGACGATCATCGGCGTGAGGCCCGAGGCGTAGATCCCGGAGAACTGATAGACGAACGACAGACCGGTGTATCGGACCTCGGCCGGGAACAGCCCCGCGTACAACGTGCCCTGCGCCCCGTAGAACAGCGCGTGCGCCACCCCGAACACCGCGATGATCGCGAGGGTGAACACCACGATGTTCCCGGTTCCGAAAAGCGCGAACACTGGATACACCAGCACTCCGTATGCCGCGATGCCGGCGATGTAGACCCGGCGCGGCCCGAACCGATCGGCGAGCAGGCCGGAGACCGGGATGAGCGCCGCCATCACCAGCGCGGCGACGGTGACCGCCACCAGCACCGGGACCTGTTCGAAACCGAGCTGCCCGGTGGCGAACGTGATCGCGAAAACACCCCAGGTGTTGAACGCCGTGCCCTCACCCCAGCGCGAGAGCAGACCGAGCGCAGTGTTACGCCGGGCGCGGGCGTTGCGGAACAACTCGACCACGGGCACTTTCGATATCCGGTTGAGCCGGTCCACCTCCCGGAACGCGGGCGTCTCGTCGATCGTGAGGCGTACCACCAACCCGATCACCACCAGCACCAGGCTGGCGCCGAACGCGATCCGCCATCCGTAGTCGAGGAACGCCGATTCGCTCAGCGTCGTCCGCAGCAGCGCGAATACGCCGGTGCCCAGCGCGAGACCGAGAGCCAGCCCTACCTGCGGATAGCTGCCGAACAATCCGACTTTCTTGCGTGGACTGTGCTCGACGGCCAATAGCACCGCACCGGCCCATTCACCGCCGAGCGCGAAACCCTGCAGCATCCGCAGCAGCAGGAGCAGGATCGGTGCCGCGACACCGATCGCGGCGGCGGTGGGCAGCACACCCATCAGGGCGGTAGAACCACCCATGATCGCCATTGTCAGTGCCAGCGTTCGTTTCCGACCGATCCGGTCGCCGATATGCCCGAAGACGAGACCGCCGATCGGCCGCATCAGGAAACCGACAGCGAAGGTCGCGAACGACAGCATGGTTCCGACGAACGCGCTGTTGTTCGGGAAGAAGAGTTTGTCGAAGACCAGGCTCGCCGCGGTGGCGTAGAGGAAGAAGTCGTACCACTCGACGGTGGTACCGATCAGGCTCGCCGCGACCGCCTTGCGAGTGTCGGCGGCGCTGAGCCCACCGTCGGCCGTCGCGGCGCGATCGTCCGTGCGGGTGGGCGCCGGCCCCGTTCCCAGTAGTGACATCGTGTTCCCTTCGCTACCGCGTCGATCGCCGAGCGAGGATATGAGGACAACGGCCCTGGCAGGAAGCGTTGTAATCAGCGAGATTCGAGCAGCGGGCCGGTTTCGCCGCACGGGATCGGGCCGAGCGCCGGGTAGCATCGCCGTCATGCCGGGACCAGCGCTCCGAATCGGTGCGGCACTGTCACTACTCGTACTCGCCGCGACAGCGTGTTCGGACAACGAGCAGGCGCTGACCGCACCCGAACCCACTCCCATGGGCCACACCTATATATCCACCGAGGTCACCGGCGCACCCATTCCAGGCGGCGGTCCGCTCACCCTCACCTTCGCCGACGACCGGATCTCGGCGGAGGCCGGGTGCAATGCCCACAGCGGTGCGGTGGATCTACGCGACCACCTCCTGCACGTCTCCGATCTCGCGAGCACGCTGGTCGGATGTCCGGGCGACCGGGCCGGCTCCGATGCCTGGGTCGACGACCTGCTGCGCGCGGACCCGACCTGGCAGCTCGATCAGGATCGGCTGACGCTGACCGGAAAGGGCACCACCGTCGTCCTCACCGACAAAAAGGTGCTGCAACCGGACCGCCCGATCCGCGGCACCGAATGGGTGGTGACCTCTCTGCTCACCCCGGACGCCCGAATCTCCTCGCAGACCGTAGACCAGGTGCGGCCGACCCTGACCATCGGCGCCGACGATTCGCTCACCGGCTTCGCGGGATGCAATCGCATCACCGGACGGGCCGTGGTAACCGATACCGCGCCGGGTACCGATATCGCGTTCAGCGCGGCTACCACGCGAATGATGTGCACACCCGAGATCATGGAGGTCGAACAGGCGATACTGGCCGTCTTGGATGGTACGGCCCGGGCCACTGTCGACGCCGACACCCTCACCCTGCGCAACCCGGACGGCCACGGTCTGACTCTGCGCGCCGGGTAGCCCTCCACAGCGGTGACCGGGCAGGGCGAGCTGGAACTACCGATCTGCGTGGTGCACACGCCCGCCGATCGTGGATACTCGCCGCGAGCGATTACGAGATGCGCTCCCACGTAGCGTTCTTCATTACATAGCGCCTGCCGATACCGTGCACGACAGCGCCCTCACCCGTCTGCAGATCGACATCACCGCCTTCCTCGACGAGGGTTCCGGTCACCTCGAAGGCGGCGTACTGTTCACCGTCGTCCCATTCGGAGACACCGTCGATATATACATGGGTATCGGCGCCGCAACGAAGGGCCGCGCCGTGGGCGGCGTTCTCGGCGATCCCGAACAGGGTCGCTGTGTCGTCGACGTAGTCGGCGAGGTCCATGCTCACATCCTAACCAGGGCCGAACCACAGCCGCCCAGCGGAAGATGCAGGTTCCGCCACCGCCTCCGGTCACTGAACCACTTTGGTAAAGGCAATACAGATCACCGCGCTGTCGAAATCGGGGCGGCCGGCGAAAAACTTTTCCGGAGTGTTCTGATGCACCTCCATCGGAGCAGTGGAGGGGTTCCCGAATTCCGGATAAATTCTCCAATCTCCATGATTGGCATTCCACCAGCTACCGGTCGGTTCATCGTACAGCGCGTAATCGAAGTTTCCATATCCGGGCTTGCCGCAGTTGTAGTCTCCCGACATGTCCACCTGACCCGTTGCAGGGTTCGGCTCGAAGAGAGTGGGATCGGGGGTTTGTGTGGCCCTGACACCGGTTACTCCCGCCTTGACCACAGGGTTACCTTTTCTGTCTCGTACTATTTCTTGACCGGACCAGAACTGCTTCGAAAATATTTCCGTCTTCCATTCTGTGGGATTGCCGGACGGCAAGTGCTGATCGATGTCTCGTAACCGGGAAAGCTCCGGGTCCGCTTTCACCAGACGCATGAAGTCGCCGACATCCGCCGGTCCGGTGGCCAGAATCGCCTCGAATCTCTGTACATAATTCGAAACTCTACCGAAGGCGCGCTGATTACTTTCTATCCTCGCCTCACGTCGACTTTCCCGCACATCCCCGAGGTCACCCTTGGCGATATTCGACCATATTTCCCTCGCTTGCGCTCGCGCTATATCCAAATTTTTCTTGATATTCCCGATATACTCGGGGCCGGTTATCACGGCTCCTTCTCTGCTTTTGTAGGGCCAGTCCGTACCGTGTTCCGCCACCAGGCTCTCTGCTCTGCCGAGCCGTTTCCGCCAGCCATTCACCCTTGCGTTCGCGATCTCCCCGGGTGCCAGAATATTCTCTACAGACTGAATCGCACGGTGCGAATCCGGATCAGCGAAAGCCAGGTTCGTAGGCGGTCCCGCATCGAGCTTCATCAGGCCGAGACGAATCTTGGTTACGCCGATACACCCCTGGCCCAGCACTTTCCGTTCGTCGGCGGTCATCTCCCGGCCGTGGCGGCGTTCCCACATCACGATGTAGTCGTCCACGGGATAACGGCGCTGAGCCTCCGGAGGACCGGAACTGTCAGCCGTGCGACGAGAACCGAACGGGGAAGCCGACATACCGTTCGACCCGCTCGGCTCGCGCCCGGCTCCGTCAGCCCTTCTCAGACTTTGTTCGACAAGCCGGCGGCCGTACTCTTCGGCGCTACCCGAGCTCCCGCGGGCCGCGCGAACCCCACCTGCCAGGTCGCCCAACGTGTCGAACAGTTGAGGCGCCGTCCGCAGGCTGAGCAGTTCGACCATGCCGTCCCGCATCCGCCGGAGCCACTCATCCGGCAAGTCACCGGGCACCCCCCTCATCACCTGGCGCCACGACCAACGCACAGACCGGGCCGGGCCGCGGATCTCATCCCCGAATCACCGGCCCGCTCGCCGCCGCGCGGCGGACCGCCATCGGCTCGATACCGCCACAGCCTGGTCGGAAACCTCGCACACTGCGCGCTGCGTTCGCACGTACCATCGTGCACCAGTCGACCGATTCGAGTTCGGGGTGTACCATCCGCCCCGGCCCGACGCCTCCGTACACATCGCGCATATGTTGAGCACTGAACGTTGCCGAGTAGTCCATACCGCACCCGAAAGGAGTACACCACACTGCTGCCTCGGCACTACCCGAGCCCGCTCCGCCGCCAACCCCGAAAACCTTATGGGGAGGCAGGTTCGGAGATTCTTATCGGGGCCTCACCCACCGACGCCGTATTCGTTCCCCGCACCGGAAGGACTTGCAGCTGATATCGGTGTCTCGTCCGGCATGGCGCGATCTCGACCGAGCCCGGGTTCACCGAGCCGGAAACGACGAGGCCCGCCGGTCGGAAACCGGCGGGCCTCAGCGCATATCGTTCGATCAGGGCAACGGCCCGCCCGCCGCGATGGCGGACAACGTGGCGAATTCGTCGCCCTTGAGCGACGCCCCGCCCACCAGGGCCCCGTCGATATCGGTCTGCCCGGTCAGCTCACCGACATTCTTCGCGTTGACCGAACCGCCGTAGAGCACTCGGACGGTATCGGCCACCTGCGCACTTGCCAGCTGCACCAGTTCGCCGCGGATCGCGCCGCAGACTTCCTGCGCGTCGGCGGGGGTCGCGACCTTGCCGGTACCGATCGCCCAGACGGGTTCGTAGGCGATCACCACCTTCGCGATCTCCTCGGCGGACAGACCCTTCAGCGAACCCCGCAACTGTTCGAGGTTGTATTCGACATGAGTGCCCGCGTCACGCACGTTCAGTCCCTCACCGATGCAGACGATCGGCGTGACGCCGTGCTTCAGCGCCTGCTTGGCCTTCGCCAGCACCGTGGCGTCGTCCTCGTTGTGGTACTGGCGGCGCTCGGAATGCCCGACCACCGCGAACGCGCAACCCAGCTTCGCCAGCATCGCCGCGCTGATCTCACCGGTGTAGGCGCCCGATTCGTGCACCGACACATCCTGCGCACCGTAGGTGACACGCAGTTTGTCACCCTCGACCAGCGTCTGCACGCTGCGGATATCGACGAACGGCGGGAGCACCGTGACATCGACCTTGTCGAAGTACTTGTCGGGCAGCGCGAACGCGATCTTCTGCACCAGAGCGATGGCCTCGAGGTGATTGAGGTTCATCTTCCAGTTGCCCGCGATCAGCGGTTTCCGGGCCATCTACGCACCCTCCGACTCTTCGAGCACACTGATACCGGGCAGTGTCTTGCCTTCCAGGTACTCCAGCGAGGCACCGCCGCCGGTGGAGATATGCGAGAAATCGCCGTCCGGGATACCGAGCGCCCGCACGGCCGCGGCGGAATCGCCACCGCCGACCACGGTGAAAGCGCCCTTACCGGTGGCCTTGGCAATGGCCTCGGCGATCCCGCGGGTCCCGGCCGCGAACTTGTCGAACTCGAACACGCCCATCGGGCCGTTCCAGAACACGGTGCGCGCCTCGGTGAGCAGCACCGAGAAACGCTGCGCCGATTCGGGACCGATGTCCAGCCCCAGCCAGCCGTCCGGGATCTCGTGCGCCGGTACCACCTTCGATTCCGCGTCGGCGGAGAAGGAATCGGCGACGACGATATCGCGCGGCAGATGAATGACATCGGCATAGCGATCCAGCAGGCTCTTGCAGGTCTCGATCATCTCCTCCTGCAACAGCGAGGACCCGACCGAAAGACCCTGGGCGGCAAGGAAGGTGAAGCACATACCGCCACCGATGACCAGGGTGTCGACCTTGGGAGCCAGCGCCTCGATCACCGCCAGTTTGTCCGACACCTTGGACCCGCCGAGCACCACCGCGTACGGGCGGTCGGTGGATTCGGTCAGCCGGGCCAGCACATCGGCTTCCGCCGCGACGAGTGTGCCCGCGTAGTGCGGAAGCAGCTTCGCCACGTCGTACACCGACGCCTGCTTGCGGTGCACCACACCGAAACCGTCGGAGACGAACGCGCCGTCGTCACCCACCAGCTCCACCAGGGCGGCGGCCAGCTTCGCGCGTTCGGCGTCGTCCTTGCTGGTCTCCCGCGGATCGAAGCGGATGTTCTCCAGCAGCAGCACATCACCGTCGGTCAGGCCCTCGGACCGCGCCAGCGCGTCCTGGCCCACCACATCACCGGCGAGCTGCACATTGCGGCCCAGTTCGGCGGCGAGCCGGGTGGCCACCGGAGCCAGCGACAGCCCCGGATCTTGAGCGCCCTTCGGACGACCGAGATGCGCGGTGACGACCACTTTCGCACCGGCCTCGACCAGCGCCCGGATGGTCGGCACCGACGCCACGATCCGGCCCGGATCGGTGATCTGCCCGTTGTCCAGCGGAACGTTCAGGTCGGAGCGCACCAGCACACCGCGTCCCTCGACGCCCTCGGCAAGGAGATCTTCCAGAGTTTTGACAGTCACGCCGTTCCTCAGAGGGACTTGCCGACGAGGCCGATGAGGTCGGCGAGGCGGTTGGAGTAACCCCACTCGTTGTCGTACCAGGAGTAGACCTTCACCTGGTCATCGATGACCTTGGTGAGCGGCGCGTCGAAGATCGACGAGTGCGGGTCGGTGACGATATCGCTGGACACGATCGGGTCGACACTGTACTTCAGGATGCCTTTCAGCGGTCCCTCGGCGGCCGCCTTGAACGCGGCGTTGATCTCCTCGACGGTGGCCTTCTTGGCGAGATCAGCGGTCAGGTCGGTGATCGAGCCGGTGGGAATCGGCACCCGCAGGGAGTAACCGTCGAGCTTGCCGTTGAGGTCCGGCAGCACCAGGCCGATGGCCTTGGCCGCACCGGTGCTCGTGGGCACGATGTTCACCGCGGCGGCGCGGGCACGACGCAGATCCTTGTGCGGCCCGTCCTGCAGGTTCTGATCCTGTGTGTAGGCATGGATGGTGGTCATCAGACCCTTGACGATGCCGAACTCGTCGTGCAGCACCTTCGCCAGCGGGCCCAGGCAGTTGGTGGTGCAGGACGCGTTGGAGATGATGTTCTGGCTGCCGTCGTACTTGTCGTCGTTGACACCCATCACGATGGTGATGTCCTCGCCCTTGGCCGGGGCCGAGATGATGACCTTCTTCGCGCCGGCGGCCAGATGCCCCTTCGCCTTGGTGGCATCGGTGAAGATACCGGTGGACTCGACCACCACATCCACGCCCAGGTCACCCCACGGCAGCGCCGCCGGGCCCTCCTTGATGGCCAGCGCCTTGATGCGCTGGTCGCCCACCACGATGGTGTCCTCACCGTCGAGCGACACATCCTGGGGCAGCCGGCCCAGGATCGAGTCGTACTTCAGCAGTGTGGCGAGGGTCGCGTTGTCGGTGAGGTCGTTGACCGCGACGATCTCGATGTCGGTGGTGCCGAGCGCCTTCTGCGCCTCGACCGCCCTGAAGAAGTTACGGCCGATACGACCGAAGCCGTTGATGCCTACCCGGACAGTCACGATATCGCTCCTCAGCTTTCAAACGGATTCGTTCCGATGTCTGATCACCCTAGTGCCCGGCCGGGAGCGCCCCGACAAGTGCTGTGTTTTTTGGCGCCGCCTGCGGCGTCGCGGGGTCGAGGCCCCCTCGGTCCCGCCGTTCAGGCCTCGAGACTCGCGCTTCGCGCATGCGCTTCGAGGCATGAACGGCGGGACGGGCCTCAACCCTTGGAGGTGTCTCGTAAAACTCGACGCATGCGCGTTGCGTCGGCATTCGAGGTCCGGGTCGGCATATGGCCCGCACGCAAAGCAGACCACCGCAGGTTTCGGCGCCCGAGCGGGCCCAACGCCTCATCGGCCGCCACCATCCGCCGTCCCGACTCACGCGTCGTCGAGCAGCTCCGCTGTTACCGCCGACTCCGTATCCGGCACCCCCAGTTCCTTGGCCCGCCGGTCCGCCATGGACAGCAGCCGCCGGATCCGGCCCGCCACCGCGTCCTTGGTCATCGGCGGATCCGCGAGCTGCCCGAGCTCCTCGAGCGACGCCTGCCGGTGCTCCACCCGCAGCTTCCCCGCCGCGGCCAGATGGTCCGGTACGTCCTCGCCCAGCAGTTCCAGTGCCCGCTCCACCCGAGCCGCCGCGGCGACCGCGGCGCGGGCCGAACGGCGCAGGTTGGCATCGTCGAAGTTCGCGAGCCTATTGGCGGTGGCGCGGACTTCCCGTCGCATCCGTCGTTCTTCCCAGGTGAGCCGGGTGTCCTGGGCGCCCATACGGGTGAGGAGGGCTCCGATGGCCTCGCCGTCGCGGACCACGACCCGGTCGGTGCCGCGCACCTCGCGAGCCTTGGCGGAGATACCGAGCCGCCGTGCGGCGCCGACCAGCGCCAAGGCGGCTTCGGGTCCGGGGCAGCTCACCTCCAGGGCCGAGGAGCGGCCGGGTTCGGTGAGGGATCCGTGGGCCAGGAAGGCACCGCGCCACGCGGATTCCGCGTCGGCGACACTGCCACCGACCACCTGTGCCGGTAGTCCCCGCACCGGACGGCCGCGCACATCCAGCAGACCGGTCTGCCGCGCCAGGGCTTCGCCCTCTTTCGCGACGCGGACCACGTAGCGGGAGGATTTGCGCAGGCCACCGGCGCTGAGCACATGCACATCCGACCCGTATCCGTAGAGTTCGAAGATCTCCCGCCGTAGCCGCCGGGCGATGGAACCCATATCGACTTCGGCTTCGACTATCACCCGCCCGCCGACGATATGGAGGCCGCCGGCGAAACGCAGCAGGGCGGACAGTTCGGCTTTGCGCGCACTCACCTGTGTTACGGCGAGCCGGCTCAGCTCGTCTTTCACTTCGGCTGTCATCGCCACGAGACGTGCTCCTTTCCACCCAACCCGGACCGCACATCCTGACCCATGTGCCGTCCCTCGACTCGAAGCCCCGGCAAGTGTGGCCGAGGCTCGTGGATCAGTTGATCCAGTGCGGCGGCGAGCTTTCCGGAGTCGTGCCGGTCGGTTCCCGCGTCGGCGACATCGGAAAAGATTACTCGCGCCCGTAATTGACCGGCAGCTCTGGCCACATGCTCACGCTCCCGCCCTTCCGGCACACACCCGGAGTCGACCAGTACCTCGTCAACCGCGAAATCCGGTGCGTGCTGGGACAATACATGTAGATGCCGTTCGGCGGAGAACCCCGCGGTCTCACCGGGCTGCGCGGCGAGGTTCAGGATCAGTACCTTACGCGCCCGGGTGTGCACCAGTGCGTCCCGCAACCCCGGTACCAGCAAATGCGGTATGACGCTGGTGAACCAGGACCCCGGCCCGAGGATCACCGCGTCCGCCCGTTCGATGGCGGCGGTGGCTTCGGCGCACGACGGTGGATCGGCGGGCAGCAGCCGCACCCGCCGGACCTTCCCCGGTGTCGTGGCGACCGCGACCTGGCCGCGGATACAGCGGCTCACCCGTGGATCGGCTTCCAGCCCGGATACGTCGGCTTCGATATCCAGGGGGATATTCGACATGGGCAGCACTCGGCCACTGACGCCGAGCAGTTCACCCACCTGGTCGAGCGCGGCCACCGGGTCGCCGAGCACCTCGGTGAGACCGGCCAGCAGCAGGTTGCCCACGGAATGCCCGGCCAGGGCTCCGGTACCGCCGAACCGGTGTTGCACGGTCCGGGTGAGCACACCGTTCGCGTCGGCGGCGAGCGCCGCGAGCGCCATCCGGAGATCACCGGGCGGCGGTACACCCAGTTCGGCGCGCAACCGCCCGGAGGAGCCGCCGTCGTCGGCGACCGTCACCACCGCACTGATCCGGCGGGTGATCCGCCGGACCGCGGACAGGGTCGCGTACAGCCCGTGGCCGCCGCCGAGCGCGACGACCGCGGGATCGGATGGGTCGGCGGGTTCGGTCTCCGAGTTGATCACTCGCGCCCCAGATCCCGGTGCAGGACCCGTACCGCGTCCACCGGCCCGTCCGCGCCCTCGTCGATCCGGCTTCCGGTGATCTTGCCGAGGGCCTCGGCGATCGCGACGCTGCGATGTCTGCCGCCGGTGCAGCCCACTGCGACCGTCATGTAACGCTTCCCCTCTTGGCGATAACCCTGGGTGGTCAGCTCGATCAGATGGTCACAGGTCCGCAGGTAGTCGTCGGCGCCCGGGCGCGACAGCACATAGTCGCTGACCACCGTTTCCTGACCGCTGTGCTGCCGAAGTTCGGGTACCCAGTGCGGGTTGGGCAGGAAACGGACATCCAGCACCATGTCCGCGTCCAGCGGGACACCGTACTTGAATCCGAACGATTGAACGGTCAACTGCAGCGCCGCCGGCGTGCCGCCGCCGTAGACCTCCTCCAATTTCCGGTGCAATTGGTGGATGGACAGTTCGGTGGTGTCGATGACCACATCCGCGGCGGCCTTCATACCCGCCAGCCGCACCCGTTCGGCGGCGATTCCCGCGGACAATGTCCCGTCGGCGCTGTCGTTCTGCAGCGGATGGCGGCGGCGGGCGAAACCGAACCGGCGGATCAGCACATCGTCGGAGGCCTCGAGGAACAGGATCCGGGTGGGGACCCCCCGAGCCCGCAGTTGTTCGATGACGGCCGGCATATCGCCGGTGAAGAACCGGCTGCGCACATCCATCACGATCGCCAGC
This sequence comes from Nocardia jinanensis, assembly GCF_014645735.1. Classification (GTDB taxonomy): domain Bacteria; phylum Actinomycetota; class Actinomycetes; order Mycobacteriales; family Mycobacteriaceae; genus Nocardia; species Nocardia jinanensis. The sequence continues at coordinate 533,058 of NZ_BMMH01000001.1, forward strand.
CGCCGGATGGGCGGATCGGCGGAGGAACCCAGTTCCACCATGCGGGCGATCAGTTCCGGCGGCAGGTTGTCGGTGACGTACCAGCCCAGATCCTCGAGTACCCGCGCGGCCGTTCCCCGCCCCGCACCGGACAGGCCGGTCACCATCACGACTTCGACCGGGGTGCCCGAGCCGGATTCGGCACCCGGCACCGCTTTCGTACTGTTGTTCGATTCGACGCGAGTCATGTACCACCCGGATCTTGTTCGGGAATGCGTTTCGGTCACCTTGCTGTAGGTCGCGCCCCGATCACTGCCGCGGGACGCAGGAACAAACGTACGTGACCGGCGCCGGTCGCCGCGCAGTTGCGGCGGGCGCCGCGCCGGACGCTATCGCGCGTGTAGTGCCGCGAGTACCGCCTCGGCGGTGGCGCGGCCGATCCCGGGGACCTCGATGATCTCTTCGACGGTGGCCTCCTTCAGCCGCGCGACCGAGCCGAAATGGGTCACCAGCGCGGTCCGCCGGGTCTCACCGAGGCCGCGTACCGCGTCCAGTGCGGAGGCCGTCATCCGCCGGGACCGTTTGCTGCGATGGAAGGTGATGGCGAAGCGGTGCGCTTCGTCACGTACCCGCTGCAGCAGGTAGAGGGCCTCGCTGGTGCGTGGCAGCACCACCGGATCGGGCTCGCCGGGGACCCAGACCTCCTCCAGGCGTTTGGCCAGGCCCACGACGGCGATATCGGTGATGCCGAATTCCTCGAGCACCCCCGCCGCGGCCGCGACCTGCGGCGCGCCGCCGTCGACGACGTAGAGATTGGGCGGGTAGGCGAACTTGCGCGGCCGGCCGGTCTTCGGATCGATACCGGGCCGGGTCACGATCTCCGCCGCGGCCGCCACACCCTCGGGAATCACGCCGTCGCCCGTCGCGGCCGTACCGAACTCCTCCACCGGTGCCGCCCCGGCGAGATCGGCCGCTTCCGTGGCGTCACGCTCACGGCGCAGCCGGGCGAACCGGCGCCTGGTCACCTCGGCGATACTGGCGACATCGTCGGAGCGCCCCTCCCCGGCGGCCTCCCGGATCGCGTAGTGGCGGTAATCGGATTTCTTGGGCAGCCCGTCTTCGAAGACCACCAGCGAGGCCACCACATCGGTGCCCTGCACATGGCTGATGTCCACGCATTCGATACGCAGCGGGGCGGTATCGAGGTCGAGGGCGTCCTGGATGTCCTGGAGTGCCACCGACCGCGAGGTCAGATCGCCGGCGCGGCGGAGTTTGTGCTGGACCAGCGCTTCCTCGGCGTTCCGTGCCACGGTTTCGGCGAGGGCCTTCTTATCGCCCCGCTGCGGGACCCGCAACCGCACCGCCGCACCCCGCAGCGTCGACAACCAGCGCTGTACCTCGTCGGCATCGGCCGGTAGTTCGGGGACGAGCACCTCCCGCGGTACCACCGCCGCAGGCTGCTCACCGGCGGTCTGCTCGGCCACCGCGGCCTGCTCCCCGTAGAACTGGGTGAGGAATTGTTCCACCAGCGCGGCCAGCTCACCACCGTGTTCGGGGTTATCGGCGGCGTCACCGGATTTGTCCACCACCCAGCCGCGCTGGCCGCGCACCCGGCCGTCGCGCACATGAAAGACCTGTACGGCGACCTCGAGGTCGTCACCGGCGAAGGCGATCACATCGGCGTCGGTGCCGTCGCCCAGGACCACGGCCTGTTTCTCCAGCGCCCGGCGCAGCGCCTGCACATCGTCACGCAGCCGGGCCGCGGTCTCGAAATCGAGGTCCTCGGCGGCGGTCTGCATCCGGCGTTCCAGATCCTTGACCATCCGGTCGGTGCGACCGGCGAGGAAATCGCAGAAATCGTCGACGATCTGCCGATGCTCGGCGGCGGAGACCCGCCCCACACACGGAGCCGAACATTTGTCGATATAGCCGAGCAGACACGGCCGGCCCATCTGGCTGTGCCGTTTGAACACCCCGGCCGAGCAGGTGCGGGCGGGGAAAACCCGCAGCAGCAGGTCGAGGGTTTCCCGGATCGCCCAGGCGTGGGCGTAGGGGCCGAAATAACGGACCCCCTTCTTCCGCGCACCCCGGTAGACGAACAGCCGCGGATACTCCTCGTTCAGGGTGACCGCCAGCACCGGATAGGACTTGTCGTCGCGGTAGCGGACGTTGAACCGCGGATCGAATTCCTTGATCCAGTTGTATTCGAGCTGTAGCGCTTCCACCTCGGTGGACACCACGGTCCATTCGACGCTCGCGGCGGTGGTGACCATCTGACGGGTTCGCGGATGCAGTGCGGCGATATCGGCGAAGTACGAGTTGAGCCGATTACGCAGACTTTTCGCCTTGCCGACATAGATGACCCGGCCATAGGAGTCCCGGAACTTGTAGACACCGGGTTCTAGCGGAATCGAGCCGGGCTGCGGCCGGTACGTCGCGGGATCTGCCACGTATCCAGCGTAGTAGCGGGCTCGGACACACTCGGCCGCCGGTCGGCGGGATCCGGTGATCGGCAGGGGCGCCGGTTCGTCACCGGAGAGCTGGTGGCTCGCGCCGGACCAGATGTCCCGGACGCGGCCCGCAGTACGGTCCTGCGCCCACACCCGCGGCCCCACGGTTCCGCCGCCTTCCCCTGACCGGGGCGAGTTCGGCCGCGACTGTCGCCACCTACCGCTAAGGTTCGAATATGCGCCCGATACAACGGATTCGGTACGCGCTGACAGTGACGGCGCTGCTCCTGGCAGGCTCGCTCAGCGGATGTTCCGACGATACCGGGTCCGCCGGCCCGTGCACCCCGGTGCCGAACGGCACCCCGGTGACCGCCGCACCGTCGGCGGGCTCGGCCGCCCCCACCTCCCGCGATCTCGCGACGAACCCGGAGATCGCGTCGGGTTACCGCAGTGAGATGACCGCGGTCCGCACCACCGGCTACGCCGTATCCACCGCGAACTCCCACGCCACCCGCGCCGCCTGCGAAGTGCTGCGGGCCGGCGGTACCGCGGCGGACGCGCTGATCACCGCGCAGACCGTGCTGGGTCTCACCGAACCGCAGGCCTCCGGGCTCGGCGGTGGCGCTTTCCTGCTCTACTACGACGCCGAACACGAGACCCTGGACGCCTACGACGGCCGGGAGACCGCGCCGGCCCAGGCCACCGAGAACTATCTGCGCTGGATCAGCGATACCGACCGCACCGAACCGAAACCGGATACCCGGGCCAGCGGGCGCTCCGTCGGCGTGCCCGGGGTGGTCCGCATGCTCGAGCTGGCCCATTCCGAGCACGGCCACATCCCGTGGCGAGAACTGTTCGACCCCGCCGTCTCGATGGCGGACCAGGGTTTCGAGATCAGTCCACGACTGGCCGGCCAGATCGCGGATTCCGCGGCCGAACTGGCCCGCGATCCGGCCGCGGCCGAGTACTTCCTGAACCAGGACGGCTCCCCCCGGGCGGCGGGTACCGTCCTCACCAATCCGGCCTTGTCGAAGACCTTGAACACCGTGGCCACCGAAGGCGCGGACGGGTTCTATACCGGAACGATCGCCCAGGACATCGTCGAGGCCGCCGGTTCACCCGCCGGCGGGCGTACGCCGAGCCTCATGGAAGCCGCCGACCTCGACTCCTACCGGGCGGTGAAACGCACCCCGCTGTGCACCGGCTACCGCGAGCACGAGGTCTGCGGGATGCCGGGACCGTCCTCCGGCGGTATCACGGTGGCGGCCACGCTCGGCATCCTGGCGAATTTCGACCTTCCCGCCATGCCACCGGAGCGGCTGGATCGTAACGGCGGCGTCCCGCGGGCCGAGGCGGTACATCTCATCGCCGAAGCCGAACGACTCGCCTACGCCGACCGCGACAAATTCGTCGCCGATCCGGATTATGTTCCACTGCCCGGTAATTCACCGGAAACGCTGGTGAACCCGGAGTACCTGGACAAGCGGGCCGAGCTCATCGACCCGCGCAAGACGATGGGCACCGCGCAACCCGGTGATTTCGGGGCGGCGCCGGTGGGTATCGGCCCCCAGCAGCCCGAGCACGGCACCAGCCACATCTCGGTGGTCGACTCCTACGGCAACGCCGCGGCCATGACCACGACCGTGGAATCGGCCTTCGGCTCCTTCCACATGGTCGACGGATTCCTGCTGAACAACCAGCTGACCGATTTCGCGACCGACCCGCTCGGCGCCGACGGCAAACCGGTCGCCAACCGGATTGAACCGGGTAAACGCCCGCGCAGTTCCATGAGCCCGACGCTGGTGTTCGAAGGCGGAGACGGTTCCGAGCGGGGCGCGCTCACCCATGTGGTCGGCTCTCCCGGCGGTTCGGTCATCATCCAGTTCGTGGTGAAGACCCTCGTCGGCATGCTGGACTGGGGCCTGGATCCGCAGCAGGCGGTATCCGCGGTGGCGTTCGGCGCGGCGAACACACCCGTCACCAATGTCGGCGGCGAGCATCCGGCGATCGACCCGAGCGACGACGGCGCCCACGATCCGCTGGTCACCCGGTTGCGTGAACGCGGCCATCAGGTATCGGTGGCCCCGCAGACCAGCGGGCTCAGCGTGCTCGGACGCGACGGTGACATCGGCTGGGTAGGCGGGGCGGACCCCCGCCGCGAAGGCGAGGTACTCGGCGATACCCGCTGAACCGGCGGGCCGGCGGATCACCCCCGCCGGGTGATCCGCCGCCCGAGGACCCCGTGCCCGGCCACGCTCGGCGACATGCGACGCTCAGTCGGACGCGCCGTATTTCGCGCCCAGTTCGCGGAGTCGGTCCAGGGCCGCCGCGGCATGCTCACCGTCGTTGGACCGCACGGCCAGCATCGGCACGTAATCGTCGTTCACCAGTTCCAGCCGCGCCCACGCCTTGCGGTCGGGGAACGAGACACCGCGAATATGCTTCCATTCGAATTCGTTGTCCCCGAGCACATTACGGACCACCACGCCGCGCCGGCCGGCGCGTACGCGGGGCCGGGTGAGCAGCAGGGTGGCCGCGGCACCGAAGACACCGATGGCCGCCATCGCGAACTGGTCCACCACCCGGAAGTTCACCCCGGTGTAGCCGACTCGCAGGAAGATCCCGAACAGTACGAACGCCACCAGCAGGACCACCGCGACGATCACCGCCGTACGCCGCGATTTACGCGGACGTACCTCCAGCTCCCATTCGGCGGAGGTCCCCACGCCACCGCCCGAGGCTTCACCCCGTCGCCAGATCCGCGCCACGGGCACGGCTCAGCCTGCCGTACGAAGGCCGCGGAGGGTGAGGGCGGCGTCCAGCGCGGCAGCGGCCGCCTGTTCGCCCTTGTTCTCCGCCGAATCCGGCAGTCCGGCCCGGGCGAGGGCTTGAGCTTCGTTGTTCGTGGTGAGCACACCGTTGGCGACCGGAGTGCTCTCATCCAGGGAGACCCGGGTCAGGCCGGCGGTCACCGAATCGCAGACGTAGTCGAAATGCGGGGTGTCCCCCCGGATGACCACGCCCAGCGCGACCACCGCGTCGTGGGTGCGGGCCAGCTCCTGGGCCAGAACCGGTAGCTCCATCGCCCCGGCGCAGCGCGCGACGGTGGTGTGGCGCACCCCGGCCTCGGCGGCGACCTTTTCGGCATTGGCGACGAGAGTGTCGCAGATCTCGGTATGCCAGCGCGAAGCCACGATCGCCAGCCGCAGATCCTTGGCGTCGGCGAGCGCGAAGCTCGGTACCCCGGTGCCGCTCATCGTTTTCCGCCTTCCGATCCGGCTGTCGTCACTGTGCCGTCTCCCCTAGGTCCAGATCGTCGAGACCCACCAGGTCGTGACCCATCCGGTCGCGTTTGGTGCGCAGATAACGCAGGTTCTCGGCATTGGCCCGCACCGGCATGGGCACCCGCTCGGTGATCCGCAGCCCGTAACCGTCGAGTCCGACCCGTTTGGCCGGATTGTTGGTCAGCAGCCGCATCGAGCGCAGGCCCAGGTCGACCAGGATCTGCGCCCCGGTCCCGTAGTCGCGGGCATCGGCCGGCAGGCCGAGTTCGATATTGGCATCGACGGTGTCGTGCCCGGAGTCCTGCAGTTGATAGGCCTGGAGCTTGTGCATGAGGCCGATACCGCGGCCCTCGTGCCCGCGCATGTACAGCACCACGCCGCGGCCCTCGGCGGCCACCATCTCCAGGGCGGCGTCCAGCTGCGGTCCGCAATCGCAGCGCAGCGACCCGAACACATCACCGGTCAGGCATTCCGAATGCACCCGGACCAGGACGTCCTCGCCGTTGCCGACATCCCCGCGAACCAGCGCGACATGTTCGACATCGTCATAGATGCTCTGGTAGCCGACGGCGGTGAACTCGCCGTGCACGGTGGGGATACGCGCCTGCGCGACCCGCACGACATGCTTCTCGTGTTTACGCCGCCAGGAGATCATCTCGGCGATCGAGATCAGCGCCAGTTCGTGTTCGTCGGCGAAGACCCGCAGTTCGTCGGTGCGGGCCATATGCCCGTCTTCCTTCTGGCTGACGATCTCGCAGATCACCCCGGCCGGTCGCAGCCCGGCCATCCGCGCCAGATCCACAGCAGCCTCGGTGTGACCGGGCCGGCGCAGTACACCGCCGTCCTTGGCGCGCAGTGGCACCACATGACCGGGACGGGTGAGATCGTTCGGTTTGGCATCGCCGTCGGCCAGCAGCCGGATGGTGGTCGCCCGATCGGCGCCGGAGATACCGGTGGTCACGCCTTCTTTCGCATCCACCGACACGGTGTAGGCGGTGCCGTGCTTGTCCTGGTTCACCGCGTACATCGGAGGCAGGCCCAGTCGATCGCAGTCGTCACCGGTGAGCGGAACGCAGATGTAGCCCGAGGTGTAGCGGATCATGAACGCCACGAGTTCCGGGGTGGCCTTCTCCGCGGCGAAGATGAGGTCGCCCTCGTTCTCCCGGTCCTCGTCGTCGACCACGACGACCGGTTTACCGGCCGCGATATCGGCGACCGCGCGCTCGATGCTGTCGAACCTGGTCACGTCTGCACTGCTCCATCTCGATAGGTCCCGATCACACTACTGGGTCTGTTCGGCCGGTCCGGGCACGGCCGGAGTCGTCAGCCGCGCTGCTGGAGGCGTTCGACGTACTTGGCGATCACATCGACCTCGAGGTTCACGATCGCGCCGGGCGTGGACGCGCCCAGATCGGTGAGGCTCAGTGTGGTCGGGATCAGCGAGACCTCGAACCAGTCCCGGGTGCCGTCGGCGGCCGGGGTATCGGTCCGGCCGAGACCGGAGACGGTGAGCGAGATGCCGTTCACCGTGATGGAGCCCTTCTCCACCACGTACTTGGCGATCGCATCGGGCAGCGATACCCGGACCACTTCCCAGTTGTCCTCCGGTGTTCGGGCCAGGATCGTGCCGGTACCGTCCACATGGCCCTGCACGATATGGCCACCGAGGCGGCTGTTCACCGCCGCCGCGCGCTCCAGATTGACCCGTGAGCCGGGTTCGAGACCACCGATACTCGACCGCCGCAGCGTTTCACCCATCACATCGACGGTGAACGCCTCGTCGGCTACATCGACGACGGTCAGACAGACACCGTTGACGGCGATCGAATCACCGTGCCCGGCATCGGAGGTGACCAGCTTCCCGCGGATCGTCAGCCGCGCCGCGTCGGTCAGTTGTTCGCGGGCGACGATTTCGCCCAGTTCCTCGACGATGCCCGTGAACATTTCTTCTCCCGTTTTCGGCGTCGGTGTTCCGCATACGGAACGGCGGGAGTGGTACCGAGTATTCCCAGTTCGCCGTCCACAACCAGACTAGTGGCCCGGCCTCGAGCCCGGCCATGACGTCGGCCACCCACCGGACACTCCGATCCACGGGCGGTGGATCCGATAGTGGAAATTCGGAAATTTTACTGTTCGGAGACCACGGTCACATTTCCCCGGCAACCGCCCATACTACTTCCGACGGGCCGCAATACGGTCCGGACCGGACCCACCCACCGCCGCTTTGCCCGAACGAGACCGCATCGAAACCCGAAATGTTTCTCGATTTGCACGCTCACAACAGCTGACGCAATATTGTGAGGTGACCGGTTCACCCGCCTCGACCATCCCGCGGTGCGGCCGGGCGCAGTATTCGTACGAGGACGGCCACCGCCGCGGAACACCGTGCGCCACAAGCCAACATCCCGACAACTGGATCCGCCCGCCGACAACCCGGGCCGGGTACACCCCGCCCCACTGCGGTGATCCAGCGTCTGTCGGCCCAGCGACAGTGTTGTCCGGGCATCGGATCCCCGCGGTGGCGACACCGGCCGGATCCGTCCGATATCCGCCCCGGCGGATGCCATCGCCCCAGCCAGGCACGCCACCACTCGAGGAAGCCGAACCGCTATGACCGCTTTCACCGAAACCGCCCTGGAACGACACTGCCGGCGGTACCGGGAGAAGGATCTACTCCCCGCGGTGGTCGATCCGGCGTCGGAACGTATCCTGCTGCATGTGGGCGCCACCTACGGCGCGGTCACCATGCCGACCGAGCTCGGCGAACCGGTACTGGCACGGCTACGGGCGGCGGGAATCGCCGGGCCGGTCTTCGCCCATCCCCGGGCGCGGCGCTGGACCTTCCTCACCGGCCCCACCCGGCACGACGAATTCACCGCCACCGCGGCCGCCGAACTCTTCCGCCTCTACACCACCGTCGCCGGTACCGGCAGCCAGATCGTGCTGCCCTCCGCCGAAGACGAGGCCAGCGGATACCGGCTGTGGATCGCGGGACCGGACGCGCTCGGCACCCGTCCGCCGCAGCACGCGGTGATCGACGCTGCCCGGGCGAGCGCCCGCGACCTCCGCTAGCCGTACGGCCGCCGATCGGCGGCATCGGGACCTCAGTGGGCGAAGTGACGCGCCGCCCGGCCGGCCTCGGCCTGCCGCCGCAGTTTCTCCACGGTGACGCCGGGATCCTCGGTGTTGTACACCGCCGAGCCCGCCACGAAGCAGTCGATACCCGCCGCCGCGGCCTGCTCGATGGTGTCGGCGTTGATCCCGCCGTCGATCTCCACCACCAGCCGCAATTCCCCCGCGTCGACCAGGCGTCGCACGATCCTGGCCTTCTCCAGCACCTGCGGGATGAACGACTGCCCACCGAACCCGGGTTCGACGCTCATCACCAGCAGGGTGTCGAAATCACGCAGGATCTCCAGGTACGGCTCGATCGGAGTGTTCGGCTTCACCGACAGCCCCGCTTTGGCCCCGGCAGCCCGGATATCGCGGGCCACGGCCACCGGATCCTCGGTCGCCTCGGCGTGAAAAGTCACGTTGTAGGCGCCCGCCTCCGCGTACGGGGGCGCCCACCGGCCCGGATCCTCGATCATCAGATGGCAGTCCAGCGGAATATCGGTGGCCTTCAGCAGACTCTGCACCACCGGCAGGCCCAGGGTCAGGTTCGGGACGAAATGCGCGTCCATGACATCCACGTGCAGCCAATCGGCGGTCGATACCGCAGCGGCTTCTTCGCCCAGCCGGGCGAAATCCGCGGACAGAATGGACGGAGCGATCATCGGGGCCGCGGGACGGGTGAACGTGGGCTCGGACGCAGTCACAGCGCGCAGTGTATTTTCGCCGCCTTCGGCCCCAGGGGGCGGGGCCCCGTTAACCCGGGCTGTGTTTATTTGCGGCGCCTGCGGCGCCGCTGGCGGGGCCCTGTTAACCCCGGTTCTTCACTCCTTCGCTCAGTCGCTGCGCTCCTTCGCTACGTCGCTCCAGAACCGGGGCGGGCCCCGCCTACTGAGGTGGGCCAGCATGTCTCCGCTGCCGCGCGACCCGGCGCCAGGCCCCGTACCTCGTCGTCCGGTCGAACTGCTGACGGTGATCCGGCCCGCCGCGCGACTGTCCGTCGGCGGCAGCGCTCCGAGTGAGCAGGGAACGCCGGTGCGGGCTGCGGGTGGGCGCGGCGCTGACCGGAGGTGGGTGGGATGGCCGGGGGCGGCGCAGCGTGCCCCGCCCCCCTCTACACGGCAGCACGCCCATACACTCGGCAGCGTGATCAATACTTCGGCGGAACAAGGGCTCCACGGTGCCCCGGTGGAGATTCGGGTGGCGGCATCGGTGACACAGTTGCCGATCGTGCGCGGTCTCGCCGAGACTCTGGTCCTGCTCAGTGATTTCACCTTGGACGAGGTCGCCGATATCCGGCTGGCGGTGGACGAGGCATGCTCGACGCTCATCGGCCTGGCGGCGCCCGATACGAGCCTGCAATGTGTGTTCAGCATCGGTGACACCGAACTGCGAGTGCTGGTCGCCGGGGTGGCGGCGCGCGAGGGGCTGCCCGACGCGCGGAGTTTCGGCTGGCATGTGCTGCGCACGTTGACCGATTCGGTGGACGCCCGGCAGGACTCCTTCGATCAGCAGGTCTCCGGATATCCGACAGCGGTCGAATTCCGTCGGGTCCGGGGGAAAGCGTAGTGACCGAGCAGGAGAAGCCGCTCGAAACTCCCGCGGACGAGCACGAAAAAGGTCCGGCGGACGGGGCCGGCACCGCCGCGGCCGAGACAACCGAAGCCGATACCGCCGAGGCCGACGCCGAAGCCGATACCGAAACCCGGGCCGAACTGGAGAATTCGTCCTCGGCGGGTGGGTACGACGATGTCGCCGATCTGTTCGTCCGGCTGGCCGGGACCGCACCGGATTCGACGGAGCAGGCGGCGCTGCGCAATGAACTGATCGCGCGCTGCATTCCGCTGGCCGACCATATCGCCCGCAAGTTCAGCGGCCGCGGCGAACCGTTCGACGATCTCACCCAGGTCGCCCGGGTCGGCCTGGTGCACGCGGTGGATCGTTTCGATATCTCGCGCGGCTCGAACTTCCTGTCGTTCGCGGTGCCCACCATCATGGGCGAGGTCCGCCGGTACTTCCGCGACAACACCTGGGCGATGCGGGTGCCGCGCCGGGTCAAGGAGACCCATCTGCGGATCGGCGCGGCGGTGGATTCGCTCTCGCAATCGCTGGGTCGCTCGCCGACGGCCAAGGAGATCGCCGCCGAACTGGATGTCGATCCGGACGAGGTGACCCAGGCCGTGATCGCCGGTAACGCCTACCAGCCGACATCGATCGACGCGGCGTCGGTGGGCCGCGATACCGATGCCTCGCTGCTGGACACCCTCGGCGAGGAAGAAGCGCAGTTCGACCGTGTCGAGGAATATGTGGCCATCCGGCCGCTGCTGGCCGGGTTGCCCGAGCGGGAGCGCCGCATTCTGACCATGCGGTTCTTCGAATCCATGACCCAGACGCAGATCGCGCAGCAGATGGGTATTTCGCAGATGCACGTCTCGCGCATTCTCGCCAAGACCCTGGCACGCTTGCGCGAACAATCGTCGCGGGAATAGCTCGCGCGACTGTTGTGCCCACATCGCCGGTCGGTCTACTCTCGGCTATGAGAGTATGAGCGGGAATTCATCTCAATCAGCCACCCTCCGAGATCCCGCTTTTCTCACCCGAGCAATCGATCAGCCGGATCAGCCCGTAATCCGGCGCTCCTGCGGATCGCGCGTCGACGACGACGCGGCGGAAGGTGATGTGAGTTATGACCGCTGAAACCATCGCCCGGCAATGCACTCTGTGCGAGGCCCACTGCGGCATCCTGGTGACCGTCGAGGACACGAAAGTCGCCAAGATCGAAGGTAATCCCGACGATGTGCTGTCCAAGGGTTATATCTGCCCCAAGGCCACCGCCATGGCGGGGCTGCACGAAGATCCGGACCGGCTGCGCACCCCGATGCGCCGGGTCGGCGACACATTCGAGCCCATCGGCTGGGACGAGGCGTTCCGCGAGATCGGCACCCGCCTGCGGCGGGTCCGCCGCGACCACGGACCGCATTCGGTGGGTATGTACCTGGGTAACCCGGCCGCGCACAATTCGGCGATCATGTACGCCTTCGCACTGCGCACGGCGCTCATGACGCGCAACTTCTACACTGCCTCCTCGATCGACCAGTTCCCGCAGGAATTCGTGGCCTGGCAGATGTACGGGTCGAACTTCCTGATGCCCATCGCCGATATCGACCGCACCCACCGGATGGTGATCATCGGTGCCAATCCCGCGGTGTCCAATGGATCGGTCACCACCATGCCCGGCGCCCGTAACCGGATCAAGGAGGTGCGCGCCCGCGGCGGCAAGGTCGTCGTGATCGACCCCCGGCGCACCGAGACCGCCCGCTTGGCCGACGAACACGTATCCGTCCTGCCCGGTGGGGACCCGTACCTCCTGCTGGCCGTGCTGCACGTGCTGATCACCGAGGATCTGTGCGACCGGACCGCGGTCCGTACCCAGTGCACGGGTCTGGACGAGTTGCGGGAGCTGGTCACCGGCTTCACTCCCGAGGACGCCGCCCCCTACGCCGGCGTGGACGCCGAGACGATCCGGCGCCTGGCCCGCGAGCACGCGGCCGCGAAATCGGCGGTGATGTACGCCCGGATCGGCGTATGCCAGACGCTGACCGGCACCGTTACCCACTGGCTGGTCAACACCATCAACGCGATCACCGGGAATCTGGACCATCCGGGCGGTCAGATGTATGCCACCCCGGCGGTGGATCTGCTGCCGCTGGCGCGCCGGATGCCGCCGTACTACGGCGCCTGGACCGACCGCTCCGGGAAGTACAAATCGTTCCGGTTCGAACTGCCGGTCGCGGCGCTGGCCTCGGAAATCCTCGACGAGGGTCCGGACAAGATCCGCGCCATGATCACCTACGCCGGCAACCCGGTCCTGTCCACCCCGCAGCGCGGACAGCTCGACAAGGCGCTGGGGTCGCTGGATTTCTATGTGGCCGTGGACATGTACATCACCGAGACCACCCGGCACGCCGACATCATCTTGCCACCGCTCTCGCCGCTCGAACGCGAGGACCTCGACATCCTGCTCACGATGTTCAGCGTGCACAACAACGTTCGCTTCAATACGCGGGCCGTGGCACCGGAGAACGACGGGCTCGAGGACTGGGAGATCATGGCGCGGTTGACCACCGAGATCCTGCCGCTCCCACTGCGTTCGCTCAGCGGCCGTGCTCTCAACGCGGTATTCGCCCGGTTCAGCCCGTTGCGAGCGGCGGCACTCGGTATGGCGGTCGGACCACACGGCGTACTGCGCCGGGGACGTCAGGGCGTCACCCTGAAGAAGGTGCGGGAAGCGCGGGGCGGTATCGACCTCGGCCCGCTGCAGCCGCGCCTGCACTCCCTCATCGCCACCGCCGATCGCTTGGTCCAGCTGGCACCGCGGCAGTTCGTCATCGAAGCACGCCGGCTACTCGACGAGGCACACGCCGGCGGCGCCGACCGCGACCAGGGTTTCGATCTGCGGCTCATCGGCCGCCGCCACCTGCGCAGCAACAATTCCTGGCTGCACAACGTGCCCTCGATGGTGAAGGGTCGCGACCGCTGTACCGCGCTCATGCACCCGCAGGACGCGGACGCCCGCGGACTGGCCGACGGCGGGCGGGTCACGGTGAGCTCACCCATCGGTTCCATCGTGGTCCCGGTGGAGATCAGCGACGAGATCCGGCCGGGTACGGTCGCCATCCCGCACGGCTGGGGTCACGGAGAACCGGGTGTGGGCTGGACCGTCGCGGCCGCGGTACCGGGCGCGAATGTCAACCTGCTGCACGATCCGGAACAAGTGGACCGCATCTCCGGCAACGCCGCTGTGAACAGCACCTGGGTAAAGGTTCACGCTGTGTAGGAGGAGATCCGGCTACCGCATCACGCCTCCGGTGGCGCACATCAGTCTGTCTCGACCGTATCGAGCAGGATCTTCAGCAGGTCCTCGGGGTTGTCCCGCATGAGGTTGTGCCCGCCGTCCAGCGCGTACGTGGTCCATCCGGGGTCTCGGCTCAGTCGCGCGTGAACGCCGGTGAACGGTGAATGCGTTTGCCATCCGGCGGCATAGACGTAGGTCCGGCTCCGGATATGGGTGAGGTCGCCCGAGTGGTTGCGCGGCCGGGGTGCGGTCTTTACGACAGCACGCTTCGGGGACCGATCAGACCTCTCCGGGTGATCGCGCGGCGTCGGGCCCAGGCGCGATATCCTGCACGAGCTTCATCGACAGGAGCTCGGAGAATCCGGCACGTCGGGCGAAGCGCGCCTTCCGGCGCTTGTACACCGTGAAACCGAGCTTGGTGTAAACGCTGAGAGCAGGTGCGTTGGTGTCCTTGATGTCTTCGAGCACATACTCGCGATATCCGGGGTGCGCCAGCAGGTGACGCAGCAACGCGGTCGCGACGCCGTGACCCTGATAGGCCGGCTCGGTGGCGACGAACCCGATCTCGGCGAGGCCGGGCCGGGCGCCGTCGTAGGCGCGCATGAACCATCTCCGGATCACCACATAGCCGAGCAGCCCGCGGGCCGGTCCGAGGTGGCGCCGGATCTCGCGCCATCGCGGCGCGAACAGTGTCTGGTCACCCTCGGTGAGCGAGGCGAGACCGGCGGGCTCTCCGTCCACGAGCGCGATATAGAACCGTTCGAGCAGCAGCATATGTTCGAACGCGTCGGCCAGCTTGCCGGTGTCGCGCGAGAACGCGACGAAGTCTTCCGCGAAGCCGCGCACATAGACCTCGGTGACGCGGCGGCGGTAGTCCTCGCCGAGCTCGTCTCCCCGCACGACCACGACCATCGTCTCGACCATCTCTGTCCACTCCGCCTGTCACGCACCTGTACGGGTTCGACCATATCCGCCGGCGACTCTCCCCGGAGGACGCCCACGCCGCCCGCACGTCTTCCGGCGAAGCACGTCTTCCGGCGAACGAGACGAGCACATCGGCCGAGCGGTCCGTACCGAGCTCGGGCAGGATGGGCTTCATGCCGATCACAGAACTCGCCGCGACGACCGCTCTCGTCGTCGTCGACGTGCAATCGGGAACGTTGCCCAATGCGCGATCGGTCCCCGGGGATCAGCTGCTCGACCGTGTTTCCGCGCTGCTCACCGGATTCCGCAAGGCAGGCCACACTGTTGTGCACCTGGTCACGACCGGCACTCCGGACGGTCGGACCCAGCATGCGGAGACGGGACAGAGCTGGAGCGAGGATCAGATCCGTATTCCTCCGGAAGCCGCACCCTCCGGGAACGAGTCGGTCCTGCGCCGACGGGCCTGGAGCGGGTTCAGCGGCACCGACCTCGAACAGCGGTTGCGCGCCGCCGGGATCACCACGGTCGTCGTGGCGGGGTTGGCGACCACCTTCGGTGTCGAATCGACCGCACGCAGCGCCTACGATCTGGGCTTCGATGTGGTCGTGGCCGCCGACGCCGTATCGGACCCCGACCCCACCGGTCACGAAAGGTCGCTGACCCGGGTGTTTCCAGTACTCGGACAGGTTGTTACAGCCGACGAAATCCTCAATCTGATCACTTAGCGCGGGTTCGCGGAGACGAACCCGCGCGCCAGAGCCGGCGTCTGTCGGCCTGAGGCATCCGTCCGCAGTCCCTGGATCACTGCGTAACACCGCTGTTGGATCATTCGGTGACCGGCCCGGAGGCCGGGGACGGTAGGGGTGGTCCGGCGTCGAAGTGGTCGACCGGTGTGCGCTCGCTTCATCCGAGGACGGCGGTGAGGTCGAGGTGTGTGAGCCGGTCGTGGTCGGAGAGAATGTCGATGGCGGTGATGCGGCCGTCGGCGACAGTGAAGCCGATGATGGAGAACAGGTTGCCGTCGAGGGTGTTGACCAGTCCTGGGCCGCCGTTGACGACGGCGGGGTGCACGGTACAGAGAGTGGCCATGCGCTGGAAGGTTTCGGCTCGACCGGCGACGGCGGTGGCCCCGCGGATCACGCGCATCACCTCGCCCCCATCGGTGCGCAACACCACATCGGGGTCGAGCATGCGTAGTAGTTCGTCGAAGTCGCCGCCGCGTGCGGCGGTGAGGAATGCGGCGACGACACGGCGTTGACGCGGTAGGTCGGGAGCAGCGGCCGGGGTCGCGCCCTGGACTCGGCGCCGCGCTCGGCTGGCCAGTTTCTTGGCGGTCTGCGGAGTACGGCCGACAATGGGCGCGATCTGCTCGTATGGCATGGCGAACATATCGTGCAGGACGAAGGCGAGTCGTTCGGCCGGGCTCAGCGATTCCAGCACGACCAGTAGCGCCAACCCGACCGAGTCGGCGAGCAGCGCTTCGTGTTCCGGGTCTGGTGTGGTTTCGCTGGTGATCACCGGATCGGGCAGATGCTCGGCGTCCAGGGGTTCTTCGTGGCGGGTTCTGCGGATGCGCAGCATGTCCAGGCAGACCCGTCCGACGACGGTGGTGAGCCAGCCGCCGAGGTTGCCGACGTCGGTGGTGTCGGTGCGGGACAGCCGCAGCCAGGCCTCCTGTACCGCGTCGTCGGCGTCGTTGAGCGACCCGAGCATCCGGTAGGCGACCGCCCGCAAGTGGGTGCGGTGCTCTTCGAACCGGTCGGCCGGCAAGTGCTCATCGTGCACGGGAGTCCTCCTCGATGTCGTCCCCTATCGATGACGAATCGGCGGCGGGAAACGTGACCGTATTCATTCGCGGGTTCGGCGCACACCGGCGGGGATCGGGTGGCCGACCCGCGTCCGGACTCGGTCCCGAAGGCTCTCCTGGCGCCGGGACCAGCAAATTTCCGTGCTGCGGTCACGTTCTGTTCACGCCGTACGTCAGGTCAGCAGAACACGAACCGCGACGGCCGCCGCGGCTGGTCGGCTCTCGACCGGGCGAGGCCGCGCGGACCTGCTGTCGAAGGGAAGCATCACTGTGAACACGATCGAGATACACGGCACTGTCGCCGAAGGGTTCGAACAGGTGCGCGCCGAATTCGCCGCCGTCGTCGCCGAGGAGGACGGGGAATCGGGCGCGCAACTGGCCGCTTTCGTCCGCGGCCGGAAAGTGGTGGACCTGTGGGCCGGGCGGCAGGTTTCGGGCACCACGCTGACCGGTCTCCATTCGACGAGCAAGGGCGCTGCCGGCCTGGTGGTGGCGCTGCTGATCCAGGACGGCGCCCTCGACGTCGACCAGCCGGTCGCCCGCTACTGGCCGCGGTTCGCCACAGCGGGTAAGGAGCACATCACCGTGCGGGATGTACTCGTGCACCGATCCGGGATCATCGGGGCCGACGGCGGATTCACCGTCGCCGAACTCGCCGACGAGCAGGTCGTCGCCGAACGACTGGTGGGGCAGCGCCCCTTCTTCGCACCGGGCGCGGTGCACGGCTACGGCGGTTTCGTCACCTATGCCATCGTCGGTGCGGTGGTGGCAGCGGTCACCGGCAGTACCGTGCAGCAGCTGTTCGAGCAGCGCATCCGCGCACCCCACGGACTGGACGTGTACCTCGGTCTGCCCGCCGAACTCGATCACCGGTACCTGCCGATCCTGCCGTGGCGCGCGAGCCCGGAGATGGAAGCGGCTTTCGTGGCGAACTCACCCAACCCGCACGGTATCGCGGGCATCTCCTACAACCTCAACGCACGCGGTTTCACCGCCGCCGACGTCATGGCACTGCCCAACGATACGACGCTGCGCCGACTCGGTCCGGGCTCCGTGGGCGGCGTAGGAAGCGCGCACGGCCTGGCAGCGATGTATGCGGCGGCCACCACCGGCATCGACGGCCGGGATCCGCTGCTGTCCCTGGAAACCATCGCCACCATCTCCGCGATTCATTCCAGCGGCGCGGATCTGGTGCGCGGAGATCGCGCACCCTACGCATTGGGTTTCGAAGCGAAAAGCCTTCTGTATCCGTTCCTCGGCGCATACGCCTTCGGACACACCGGCTCCGCGGGCTCGGACGGATTCGCCGATCCGCACAGCGGTCTGAGCTACGGCTACACCCGCCGCCGCGCCGCCTTCGCGTTCGATGCCCCCGAGAACGCACGGCTCGCCGCCGTCGTTCACCGTGCCGCGACCGCCACCGATTTCGCCTCGGCCGCCTGACTTCCCGCCCGGACCAGCCTCTTCACCTCCAGGAGCACCGCGATCATGTCCACTCGCACCACCTCGATAATCCGTTCCCGCGGCCTGAGCCTCGCGCGCTGGGTACCCGTGGCCGCAGTGCTGGCCGAGACCGCGGTCGGCGCCTACTGGGACCTCGCCCGGATCTCCTATGTGCGCGAATCATTCGACCACCTCGGCTACCCCATGTACTTCGCCACCATCCTCGGCGGCGCCAAAACCGCCGCGCTCGTCGCGATCCTCACCCCCGGCCACCCCCGGACGAAGGAATGGGCCTACGCCGGGCTGGTCTTCGTCTACGGCGGCGCCGCCGTATCGCATATGGCCGCCGGTGACGGCCCCGACAAGTGGGCCGCGCCGCTGTTCTTCACCGCCGCGACCTTCGCCGCCCGCGCCCGGCTGCCCCGAGGCGGCTCCACCACCACCGTGCCGCGCGCACTGGGGGGCACCCGCCGGCTCCCCCAGCACCCCTGACCCGATCGCCCCGCCACAAGATTCATCACAAGAGAGGGAAACCCACAACCATGAACGCGAAAACCACCACACAGCAGCACAGCGGCTCCCGGCTCCCGAACCCGCAGCAGCTCGTCCCCGCACTCGGCGCAATCGGTGCGGCGCTGTTCGAGGCCACCGGCAACGGAGCGATCCCGCGCACCACGATCGGCTTGGTCCAGTTGCGCGCCGGCCAGATCGTCGGTAGCACCTACCTGGCTGTTCTGCATGCGGGCAACCTGCGCACTGCCGGTGAATCCGAGGAACGCATCGTCGCGGTGGCGACCTGGCGCGACGCCCCGTATTTCACCGACGCCGAACGGACCGCACTGGACCTGGTCGAGGCGGTCCTGCAACCGGCGTCGCACGGTGAGCGGGTGCCCGAGCAGCTCTACACCCGCGTGTCCGAACACTACGACGACACTGCCCTGGCCACGCTGGCGATGGTCATCGGCCAGGTGAACTTCTTCGTGCCACTGGCGCTCATCGGCAAGCCGCTGCCCGGCCGCTCGCCCGCCGAACAGTGGACACCTCGATCGGCCTGATGATTCGGCACCATCGGCTGCGGGGCCGGGCGATATGCCCCGGCCCTGCAGCTTTGCCGCCGCCGTGCCCACGCGAGAACCGCACCGACGGTCATTGTCACCGTGCCGCGCGGCGGCAGCTCGAACGACCGAATGCTGCGCGATGATCTCACCATCGACGGGCGCGGCGCCCTGCCTCGACCGCCTACTCGTTGTCGTCGGCGCGCTCCCGGGCCCGGCGCAGTCTCGCTGGGGCGACCAGCCACCAAGCAGCGTCCAGGAGTTCCCGGAGCTGCTCCGGATCGACGCGGTCGAGATCGATGAGAATGTAGGGGTAGCCGTCGTAGTGCGGGGTGGTGTAGAAAGCCGGGTCGCCGGAGGCCAGCAGCGCCTCCTTCTCCACCCTCTCGCAGCGCAGCGCCAGACCGCCCTCGGCCTCGGTGCGCAACCGCGCGAAACTCTTACCGGCCGCTTTGAGCGCGGGGGTGCGGTAGGAGGTCGACTCGGCGACCTCCGGCAGTTCCGCGGCCTGCCGTACCACGTGCGCCCAGGTGGTACCCATGCGCCAAGTGTGCCGCGCGCGGGCGCGGCAGGCTTGGAAATTCGTCGCCGATCGCCCGCGCCGGGCGACTACACGGGTTTGCGCAGGGCGGCCGCGAACATCGCGTCGGTTCCGTGCCGATGCGGCCACAGCTGCACCGCGGGCCCTGCTCCGAGGCCGGTGACGCCGGGGAGCAGCGGCCGGGTGTCCAGCTGTTCGGCGCCGGTGCGGCGTACCGTATCCGCCACCACAGCAACAGTTTCCGGCAGATGTGGCGAGCACGTCGAATACACCACGACACCGCCGGGCCGCAGCAAATCCCAGGCCGCGGCCAGCAGTTCACGCTGCAGGGTGACCAGATCGGCGATATCTGCGGGGGTACGTCGCCAGCGGGCCTCCGGGCGGCGGCGCAGCGCCCCGAGACCGGTGCACGGAGCATCGACCAGGATGCGGTCATAGCCGGGGGCCAGGCCGCTGTCGCGGCCGTCGACGATATGCACCTGCACCGGCAACCCCTTGGTCGCGGTGCGGACGAGTTCGGCCCGGTGCCGGGCCGGTTCCACCGCGTCCACCCGGTAACCGTCGATATCGGCGAGCGCCCCGAGCAGCACGGTCTTACCGCCCGGCCCCGCACAGAGGTCCAGCCAACGGCCGCCGTCGTCACCGTGCAGAGCCGCCCGGGTGAGCGCGAGGGCGACGAGCTGGCTGCCTTCGTCCTGGACCGCGGCCATCCCCTCCCGCACCGGTTCCAGCGCGCCGGGATCACCGCCGTCCAGGTACACCGCGTACGGCGACCAGCGGCCTTCTTCCCCGCCGGTGACCAGGGCGAGTTCCTCTCCGGTGATATCACCGGGGCGGGCCACCAGATGCACGAGCGGGCGGGCATCGTCGGCGGCGAGCAGATCGGATAGTTCACCGGCATCGGCGCCCAGCGCGTCGGCGAACGCCTGGGCGATCCACACCGGGTGGGCGTGTTCGAAGGCGAGCCGGCCGATGGGGTCGCCCGGGGCGAGCCGTTCGATCCATTCCCGCGGACTCCGCTCGGTGACCCGGCGCAATACCGCGTTGACGAATCCGGCTCGACCCGAACCCGATTCGATCCGCGCGAATTCGACCGAGGTGTGCACGGCGGCATGCGGTTCGACCCGGGTGCGCAGCAGTTGGTACGTGCCGAGTCGCAGAATATCCAGCAACGAGCCGTCGATCTCGTCGATCGCGCGTCCGGCGCAGTCGGCGATCACCGCGTCGAGCACACCCAGTGCCCGGCAGGCGCCGTAACCGAGTTCGGTGGCCAGGGCTGCGTCGCGCCCCTCCACGCGGTACTCGCGCAGCAGTCCGGGCAGGACCAGGTTGGCATAGGCATCGCGGTCGCGTACGGCGCGGAGGGTCTCCAGCGCGACGGTGCGCGCCGGATCCGCCGGTGTGCGTACCGGCCGGCTCGTACGCGCGGAACCGCTCCCCCGCCCGGACCGCTCCCGGCCCGCTCCGGGCCCGTCGGCCCGCTTGCCGCTGCCGCGGCCCTTCGCCACCGGCGCCGGACCCGTGCGTTCACCGCGACGGTCGTCCCGGCCGTCGCCGCTGCGACGCCGACCCGTATCCCGGCCGTCGGCATCGGCCTTCCTCCGGGTACCCCGGTCGCCCGGACCGTCGCCGCGCCGACCGCGGGTTTCACCCGCGTCCCGCCCGGGACGGGCGGCCCCACCCGCATCGTGACCGGACCCGGTACCGCGGTTGCGCTGCGGCCCGGGATCGCCACCGGCGGCACCGCTATCGGGCCCGTCCCGACGCTGCCGTTCCCCTCCCGAGTTGTCCCGGGATCCCCTGGCCGAACGGTCCGGGCGGCCCGGTGCCGCGCCGCGATCGCCGCGCCGGGGACCTCCCGGGCGGTCGCCCCGCCGGGAATCCCCCGAACGCCCGTCCTGCCGGGAGCCCGGCGAACGCTCCCGCGATTCGCCACGCGATGCCTCGGACTCCGATCCACGGGGTTCCCCGTTACGGCGGAATCCCCCGGGTCGGTCGCCGCTCGAGCCGTTCATTCGACCACCGCACCGGGCGTCAGCCGGGCACCGCGCGCCCAATCGAGGGCGGCCATCATCCGTTTACCCGGCGGCTGCACCTGGTCCAGCCGCACTGCCGTGGTGGCGGTCCCGATGAAGACCCCGGTCTTGCGTACCTCGATCTGCCGTTCCGGCAGCACCTCTTCGACCAGTTCCACCGGCCCGAGTTTCAGCCGGGTCCCGGCCACGACGGTCCAGGCCCCCGGAAACGGGGTGACGGCGCGGATGGCGCGACCGACCGCCAGCGCGGGCTGGTCCCAGCGCACCTGCGCCGCCTCGACGGTGATCTTGGGCGCGTAGGAGACCCCCTCGGCCGGTTGCGGAACCGCCTGCAGCGTCGCGTCCTCGATACCGTCGAGAGTCTGCTCCAGCAGCGCCGCACCGCTTTCGGCCAAGCGGCCCAGCAGATCCGCGGCCGTATCGGTGACCGCGATCCGCTCGGTGACCACCCCGTAGACCGGTCCGGTGTCCAGACCTGTCTCGATCAGGAAGGTGGACGCCCCGGTGATCTCGTCGCCGGCCGCGATCGCGGCCTGGACCGGCGCCGCCCCGCGCCAGGCGGGCAGCAGCGAGAAATGCAGGTTGATCCAGCCGTGCTTCGGAATCTCGAGAACCCGGGTCGGCAGCAGCGCGCCATAGGCCACCACCGGGCAGCAGTCGGGCGCGAGTTCCGTGAGCGCTTCGGCGAATCCCGGTTCGCCGGGTCTACCGGGTGTGAGGACCGGGATACCGTGTTCGTCGGCGAGCTGACCGACCGGTGAGCGCTTCAGTTTGCGGCCACGGCCGGCGGCGGCATCGGGTCGGGTCACCACGGCGACCACCTCGTGCCGGGAAGCGAGCAGCCGGCGCAGCGACGGAACCGCCGGTTCGGGGGTGCCGGCGAACACGATCCGCATCAGCGGTCCCGCTCGGCGAGTGCGCGGCTCGGCCGGACCGTCAGCCCGGCGATGAACCAGTCGGATTCGCGAATCGTGCGCATGGCCTGCTTCCGGTCGGGGGGATCGAGCCGATCGATGAACAGAGTGCCGTCCAGATGATCGGTTTCGTGCTGAACACACCGTGCCAGCAGACCCTCGGCCTCGAATTCGACCGGGTTACCGTCCACGTCCACACCGGTCGCCCGCACCCGCAGGGCCCGGCGCGTGTCGTGATTGACGCCCGGAATCGACAGGCAGCCCTCGGGGCCGATCTGCTCCTCCTCGTCCAGCGCGGTCCAGCTCGGGTTGATCAGATGTCCGCGCGCGTCGTGGGTGTCGTAGACGAAGACCCGCAGGCCGACACCGATCTGCGGGGCCGCCATCCCGACACCGCCGTCGTCGTACATGGTGTCGGTCAGATCGGTCACCAGCTGTCGCAGTTCGGGCCCGAACTCGGTGACCTCTGCCGCGCGGGCTCGCAGGATGGGATCGCCGAAGAGGCGGACGGACTGGACGGTCACGGTAGCTCCCGAAGACATGTGGCAGGGCGGAAAGCTCTCATTCTAGGTAGCCCGGTGCGGCCGCGTTCACAGCCTCACCCACCCACCGTCCGGAGCCCATCGATCACCGTCGAACTCGGCGCCAATTCCGGCCGGGCCCACTCGGCCGATGATGCCGACCGCACTCCTCCGCCGATCAGTCCACGGCCGGGGCCGTCCCGGCTCTCGAGCGACAGAGCCCGGCGACCGACCCGCACGGATGCCTTCCCTCAGGTCGGCGTCCACTGGCACGCACAGCGCCAGTGAACCCACGGACCGCCCGATCACACCTCCACAAGCGCCCTCTGTCCACTCCGGATGGCCCACCTCAGCGGGCGGGGCCCGCCCCGGTTCTGGAGCGACAGAGCGAAGGAGCGAAGCGACTGAGCGCCGGAGTGAAGACCCGGGGTTGATAGGGCCCCGCCCCGCGGCGCCGCAGGCGCCGCAAATAAACACAGCGCAATCAGATATTGCCGCCGATGATCACCTGGGGGATCCCCGTGCCCGGCGCGACGGGCACGCAGACCGGTTCGGGCGCGTGTGCCGGGTCGAGGACCTCCAGTAACAGTTGGTACACGTACGGGTCGTAGACCATGTGGAAGTGGCCGGTCAGGTCGACCGAGCAGCGGTCCTGCAGGACGATATTGTCGGCACCGGGCCCGCGTAGGGCAATGTTCTCGAAGGGCTGGATCACCTCGTCGGCCCGGCTGCCGACCGTGGTGTACCGCACCCCGGGCACGGTATCGCCGCCCGCGTTGAGTTCCAGCATGAACGGCGACCCCTGAGCCTGCTGGACTGCCGCCACCGAGACCGCCTGCGCCGCCAGGTCCAGCGCACCCGGGATCTGCTGGGCCGGCGGTACCAGTCCGTACATGATGCCGCCGTAGGTGGGTGAGGCGAGGCCCACCCAGTTCCCGACCTTCGGCGCGCCGCCGAGTTTGTTGATGTAGTAGCGGGTCACGTTGGCGCCCTGGGAGAATCCCACGAGGTCGACTTGCGCGGCGCCCGTCGCGGCGCGGACGTCGTCGACGAACTCGGCGATTTGATAAGAACTGAGCACCATGTCCTCGGTGCCATAGGTTCCGGCGCCGGGTCTACCGCCGTAGTTCAGCCCGAATACGCAGAAACCCGCGTCCACGAGCTGCGGTCCGATGACCGACCAATCGGTGTAGGCGTTCGCGTCGGTGCCGTGCGCGAGAATCACCGGACGCGGATGGGCCGCGTCCGGAACACATCCGAAATCGTTGACGCCGCGGGGCACCGCGTTCGGATGGGATTTCAGATAGAGCACCGCACCCAGATGGTCGGGTTGCGGCGGAGCCGGGTCGGTGGGGACCATCGGGGGTAGGTATCCGAGTGGCTGGGCGGTGCCCTCGACAGTTCCGAGCAACACCGACCCAGCCAGCGCGACGGCGACGGTCACTGCTCGCAGGACGAGCCTGCCGCATTGTGAACCGTCCCACCCCTTCGGCCATCGATACTGTTTCACCACACAATCTTCTACCCTGCCGACTCCCGGGAGTATCGGAGACCGAGGTTTTGACCACCCCGTTACTTTCCGGATTCTTCGTCTCCGGCGAGGATGCGATACAACGCTTTCCGCGCATCGGTGAGTACGTCTGCCGCTTTGGCGGCCTGCTCCGGGGTACCCGCGGCGGCCACCTGCGCGACCGCACCCATGAGCGGGGGGATCAGCGCACGCAGATCGCTGGTCTGCTCGCCGACGCCCGCCTTGACATCGGCCCACGGATCACCGAGTTCCGCACGGTGCTCGGTGATATGGGCGGTACCTGCCTCGGTCAGTTGGGCGGTTTTGCGGCCCGCCACCTTCTCGATGGTGATGAGACCTTCGTCCTCCAGCTGGGACAGCGCCGGATAGATGGACCCGGGACTCGGCCGCCAGAGGTCGTCGCTGCGTTCCCGGATCTGCTGGATCAGCTCGTAACCGTGCATGGGGCGCTCGGTGAGCAGCAGCAGGATCGCCGCCCGTACGTCACCGCGCCGCCCGCGGCCACCGCGACCCCGGCCACGCCCGAAACCAGGGCCGAAACCGGGTCCGAAACCCCCGCCGAAGCCGGGACCGAATCCGGGTGGGCCCCCGTGGCGGAACTGCGGCCCACCCGGACCGAAACCGCCCGGCCGGGGTCCGCGACCGCGGCGCATCCGAAATTCTGCGTTCTCGATGTTCTCCATAGCAGCCTCCTGAGCTACTCGATCGGTTTGTGTAGCATCGACGATATATCGGCAATCTATCCAATGCAACCCTCGGTTCGAAAAATTCCACGGTCGGGTGCGAGCAGTGTCGAGAAGAGGTAACAACGACCCGATTCCCGATCCGCTTCGAATCGCGGGATATCGGTCCGGAGGAGGCGCCGCGGTCCCCGCGTGGATCAGCCGATATCCAGCGGATCTATCTGGACGCGCGGCGGCGATTCCGCCCGCTGGCTACTGCGAATCGACTGGGCGGCGGCGAGGGCCCGCGCCAGGGCCGCCCCGCGCGCCCGCGGCGCGCGCAGCAGAATCCGTTCGACCTCGGCTCCCGGCTCGTCACCACCGTTGCGGGCGCCCGACGGCGGTCGCGCGCCGGGGGGCAGCGGCACCGGACCCAGTACCTCCACCTCCGCCGAGAGTTCGGCGGCGGCCAGTAGGCCGGCGATCCCGTCCGGGGTACCGTCGACCGCCGCCATCCGCACTGCCGGGGGAAATCCGACCTCGGTCCGCTGCGCCAATTCGGTAGCCGCGTGACCGGCCGGATCCCAGCGCAGCAGCGCCTGCACGGTCGGCACGGCCGGGTCGGCCATCACCAGCACCTGACCGTCCGGCCGCACCAGAGCGGCGGCGCTCAGCCAGCGCCGCAGCGTGTCCTCGGCGGCACGCAGATCGGCGCGGCCGAGCAGCGCCCAGCCGTCCAGCAGCAGACCTACGCCGTAGCCACCGTCGAGCAACGGTTCGGCACCGACCGTGGCCACCACCACCTGAGGCCCCGGTGGCACGGTATCCAGCAGGGCGGCGCCACTGGAGCCGCGGATCGGCACTCCGGGGAAAGCTCTGCCCAGTTCCTCGGCAGTCCGTGCCGCACCGATCACCACGGCACGCAGCACCCGTCCGCCGCAGACCGGACAGCGGAACGCCGCCTCGGTACGCCCGCACCAACGGCAGACAGGGCTGTGCGCGGCGCCGGAGTCGGCGGACCGATCCGACCCTGGCAGCGAGAGTGGTCCCACACACCGGCGGCAGCGCGCGGGTGTTCGACATTTCGTGCAGGCGAGCGCCGGAACGTAGCCGCGGCGCGGCACCTGCACCAGTACCCCTGCCCCGGCGGCGAGAGCCTGCCGGGCGGCGGCGAACGCGGCAGCGGGGATGCGGATCGCGCGCGCCATCGGGTCGCGCTCGAGTGCGGCATCGGTATCCCCCGGGGCAGCGATCCGCGGCGAGGCCGCCCGCAGGGTCGCCCGGTCGGCGAGCAGATCGTGGGCCCAGCCGGATTCCACGACGGCCTGGATCTCGGCGGTCCGGGCGAACCCCGCTGCCACGAAGGCCGCTCCGGTGTCATGGGCCCGGAGCATCGCGATCTCGCGCGCATGCGGATACGGGGCGCGCGGTTCGGCGTAGGTATCGTCGCCGTCGTCCCAGATCGCGACGAGCCCGAGATCCACCGCCGGCGCGAAAACCGCGCTGCGGGTACCCACCACCACGCTCGCGGTACCGCGCAGTACGGCCAGCCAGCGCCGGTATCGGGCCGCCGGGCCCAATCCGGCCGACAGTCCGACGGCCGAATCACCCACCAGCAGTACGCATTCACGCAGCACGCGATCGAGATCGCGCTGATCGGGAACCATCAGGATGGCGCTACGACCGCTTGCGGCCACCACAGCCGCGAGTTCGGCCAATCGCCGCGCCCAGTTCTCACCCGGCAATGCCTGCCAGGCCGCCCGCGGGCCGCGGCGGCTCGCGAGCGCGGTGAGAAAGGCATCCCCGTGCCGGTATCGGCGCCACGCGAGAGTGTCGACTCCGCCGGGTACCGCCGTGGGCCCGAGTTCGCCGGGAGACTCCGATCCGCCCTGCTCGGTATCGTCGTTTTCCGATGCCCCGACACCATCGAGCCCACCCGGCTCCACCGGATCACCGTCGGCATCCACCGGGCCCGCACCGCCGCCCCCGCCCGGTTCCACCGAATACTCCGGCGCGGCCGCGGTTCGGCCCGTCCCGTCCTCGATCCGCGGGGTGTCGCGATCGGCAGCCCTGCCCGATCCGGCAGCGATACTCCCCCGCCCGTCGGCCGGGGAGGCCGGCTCGCCGTCACTATCCGCGGACTTCTTCGCCGGACCCCCGTTCTCCACCCGGGCATGCCGCGGCGGAACCGCCAGCCGCAGCACATCGGCGCGGGTTCCGGCGCATCGCGCCGCCACCGTTGTCGCGAGTCGCAAGATCTCCGGGGTGAGCACCTGCTCGGCGGATACCACCCGTTCCAACCGGACGAGTTTGCCCGGATGATCGGATTCCGCGAGCCGGGACAGCAGGTAACCGTCCACCAGCCGTCCCGCGAACCGGACCCGGACCCGGACACCCGGCCGGGCGATCTCGTCGAGCTCCGGCGGCACCAGGTAGTCGAAATCGCGATCCAGGTGGGCCGGGGTGAGCAGCGGGAGCACCCGGGCGACCGGGTGCTCGATCGGCTCGGGCTCCGCGGCCGTGGGCTTCTCCGATGTGCTGGATTTCTTCGATGCCGCGGACTTCTTCGCGTGGGCCCCTCGGCGGCGCGGCGGCCCCGACTCGGCCGACACCCCCGCGGACGCGAGGTCGGCGGGGGTGTCGGTCGGCGGTCGATCCACGCGGAACGTGGGACCTAGAGCCCGGCGGCGGCGCGCAGCTTGTCCGCGCGGTCGGTGCGCTCCCAGGGCAGGTCGATATCGGTGCGGCCGAAGTGCCCGTAGGCGGCGGTCGGCGCGTAGATCGGACGCAGCAGGTCCAGATCGCGGATGATCGCGCCCGGCCGCAGATCGAACACCTCGGTGATCGCCGCCGAGATCTTGGCCGGATCGGCCTTCTCGGTACCGAAGGTCTCCACGAACAGGCCGACCGGCGCCGATTTGCCGATCGCGTAGGCCACCTGTACCTCTACCCGCTCGGCGAGACCGGCGGCAACCACATTCTTGGCGACCCAGCGCATGGCGTAGGCGGCCGAACGGTCGACCTTCGAGGGGTCTTTACCGGAGAACGCCCCGCCCCCGTGGCGAGCCATCCCACCGTAGGTGTCGACAATGATCTTGCGGCCGGTCAGGCCGGCATCGCCCATCGGGCCGCCGAGCACGAACTTGCCGGTCGGGTTCACCAGCAGGCGGATATCGGAGATATCCAGATCGGGGATCGCGATATCGGCCAGGACGGCGTCGACGACCTTCTCCCGGATATCGGGGGCCAGCAGGTTGTCCAGATCGATATCGGCGGCATGCTGGGTGGACAGGACCACGGTATCCAGCCGCACCGCCTTGTCGCCGTCGTATTCGATGGTGACCTGGGTTTTACCGTCGGGTCGCAGATACGGCAGCACACCGGTTTTGCGCACCTCGGTGAGCTTGCGCGACA
Organism: Nocardia jinanensis; assembly: GCF_014645735.1. Classification (GTDB taxonomy): domain Bacteria; phylum Actinomycetota; class Actinomycetes; order Mycobacteriales; family Mycobacteriaceae; genus Nocardia; species Nocardia jinanensis. The sequence continues at coordinate 561,585 of NZ_BMMH01000001.1, forward strand.
GGCGGTGGGCCAGCGCGATCGGCAGTGGCATGAGTTCGGGGGTGTCGGTGTTGGCGTAACCGAACATCAGGCCCTGATCGCCGGCGCCCTGCTGCTCGATCTCGTCGTCGGAACCGCCGACCCGCGCTTCGTGCGAAGTGTCGACACCCTGTGCGATATCGGGCGACTGCGCACCGATCGCGATGTTGACACCGCAGGAGTTGCCGTCGAATCCCTTTGCCGAGGAGTCGTATCCGATCTCGAGGATCTTTTCCCGGACGATATGCGGGATATCCGCGTACGCCTCGGTGGTGACCTCCCCCGCGACATGAACCTGACCGGTGGTCACCATGGTTTCCACGGCAACCCGGCTGCGCGGGTCCTGGGCCAGAAGTGAGTCGAGGATGGAATCGCTGATGGCGTCACAGATCTTGTCCGGGTGACCCTCGGTCACGGACTCACTGGTGAATAGCCGGCTACCGGACGTGCGCACAGTTTCCCTCTTCCTCAACGGTTACTCGTGTCCGGGAGGGACCGTAGCGTACGGCTGCGGTCGCGACCCTGGACTCTCAGACTATTAGAACGGGCGCCCTGTTTGGGGTTTCGGACACCGATCCGGACTGGTTTCCGATCGAGCTGTGCCCGGTCGTGCCTGCGCAGCGGCACGCCGAGCCCGAAGCGGGCTGGATCGTATCGCGTTGGCGCGCCGGGCGGGGACCGCTCGTTGTGGAATTCGTCCAGCGGGCAGTACGGGATACGGAAGTACAGCGGTTCGGCGGGCACGAGCCCGGGACCTCAACTCAGCAGGGGGCCCAGCGCGTCCAGGACGCGGCTTGCCAGTAGCGCCTTCGATCCGTGGTCGAGCGCCTGTTCGCTGCCGTCCGCGCGCAGCAGCCAGCCGTCGTTGGTGTCGACCTCGAACGCCTTACCGTCGCCCACCGCGTTCACCACCAGCAGATCGCAGCCCTTACGGGCCAGTTTGGCCCGCGCGTGGGTGATCACATCGCCGTCCGCGTCACCGGTCTCGGCCGCGAATCCGACGATGGCCGTTCCGGGCAGCCGGCCCTCCCGGCGCTCCTGGACCAGACCGGCGAGGATGTCCTCGTTCTTGGCCAGGGCGATGGTATCGGGTTCGGCCTTGCCCTTCTTGATCTTGGCAGCGGCCACCGTGGCGGGCCGGAAATCGGCGACCGCGGCGGCCATGATCACCGCGTCCGCCCCGACAGCGTGCTTGTCGACGGCGGTTTTGAGCTGCTCGGCGGTGGTGATGTGGACCAGCTCGACCGCGGCCGGCGGCGCCATCTCGATGGTGTTCCCGGCGATGAGCGTGACCTGGGCACCGCGCTGGGCGGCGACCCTGGCGAGCGCGTACCCCTGCTTACCGGAGCTGCGGTTACCGAGGAAGCGGACCGGATCCAGCGGTTCCCGGGTGCCGCCCGCGGTGATCACCACCCGCTTGCCCACCAGATCCCGCGGCACCGCGTCGGTGCGTTCGAGCAGCAGGGTCGCGAGACCGAAGATCTCCTCGGGTTCGGGCAGTCGCCCCGGACCGGTATCGGTACCGGTGAGCCGGCCGGACGCGGGTTCCATCACGGTGGCACCGTGCGCGCGCAGGGCCGCCACATTCGCGACGGTGGCCGCATGCTCCCACATCTCGGTGTGCATGGCGGGCGCGAACAGCACGGGACATCGGGCCGTGAGCAGGGTCGCGGTGAGCAGATCGTCGGCGCGGCCGTGTGCCGTCCGCGCCATGAGGTCTGCGGTGGCGGGGGCGATGACGACGAGTTCCGCCTCCTGGCCCAGCCGCACATGCGGCACCTCCGGCACATCGGAGAAGACTCCGGTGTGCACGGGATGACCGGACAGCGCCTCGAAGGTCGCCTTACCCACGAACTGCAGTGCCGCGTCGGTGGGGATCACCCGGACGGTATGGCCGGTCTCGGTGAACCGCCGCACCAACGCGCACGCCTTGTACGCGGCGATTCCGCCGCCCACCCCGACAACTACCCGCGCCATCGCGCGCCTCCTGCCCTATCGGCCTTACGCCCGGCTAGCGGGTCATTCGCCTTCGGTGTGCTCGAGCAGATCGCTGTGGATCTCGCGCATCGCCACCGACAGCGGCTTCTCCTGCGGCAGCGGCTCCACCAGCGGGCCGACGTACTCGAGGATGCCGTCACCCAACTGGTTGTAGTAGTCGTTGATCTGACGGGCGCGTTTGGCCGCGTAGATCACCAGGCTGTACTTGGACGAGGTGCGGTCGAGCAGCTCGTCGATCGGCGGGTTGGTGAGGCCGATCGGGGTGTCGTAGGCGGGCGTTACGGTGTCCGAACTGCTCACTGAGGAAGCTCCTGCGGGGTCGGTGGCTCGGCTACACGGCGGCTCTCCGGCCGCGCAGCGGGCTACGAATTGGAATTCGTGCTGACGAACAACGATACCAACTGCGCACAGGCGCTGGTCACGGTGTCGTTCACGATCACAGTGTCGAACTCGTCACGTGCGGCCAATTCCACCCGTGCGGTCTCCAGCCGGCGTTCGATGACCTCCGGCGATTCGGTGCCGCGACTGCGCAGCCGCTCCACCAGCACCTCCCAGCTGGGCGGTGCGAGAAATACCAGCACGGCCTCCGGCATCGCCCGCCGGATCGACCGCGCTCCTTCGAGGTCGACCTCGATGAGTACCGGCAGACCCTGCGACAATGCGGCGCGCACCGGCGCGGCCGGTGTACCCGACCGCTGCAGCCCGCCGTGGATATCCGCCCATTCGAGCAGATCGCCGGATTCGATCATCGAGTCGAATTCGGCCCGGCTGACGAACCGATAGTCGCGACCGTCGACTTCACCGGGACGCGGGTCCCGTGTCGTCGCCGAGACGCTGAAAACCAGTTCGGGCAGCCGTTCGCGGACACATCGCACCACGGTGGACTTGCCCACGGCCGAGGGGCCGACCAGTACAACCAGCCGACCCTTCGTCATGTTCTCGATCACCGAGGTTGTCAGGCGCCGAGATCGAATTTGGCGAGCAGCGCTTTGCGCTGCCGGTCACCGAGACCACGCAGCCGTCGGGTCGGCGCGATCTCGAGCTCGTTCATGATCTCCTCGGCCTTCACCTTGCCAACTTTGGGCAGGGCTTCCAGCAGTGCGCGCACCTTCATCTTGCCGATGATCTCATTGGTCTCGGCCTGACCGAGGACCTCTTTCAAATCGGTGCCGCCGCGCTTGAGGCGATCCTTGAGCTCTGCCCGCTCACGGCGAGCGGCAGCCGCCTTCTCCAGAGCAGCAGCACGCTGCTCATCAGTCAGCTGGGGAAGGGCCACGGTTCCTCCGTCTCATCATTCATTTCATAACCAACTGCCGAACTACCCGGCAGTCTCAGCGACCGTACCCACGACGCCCCCGGATTGCGAACCCACCCCCCAGGTCAGGGCATGAATCGGACCCGGTATCACCCCCCTGTCCACCCGCCCGCATCCCTGCTTGCCGTAACCGCAGGTCCCACTCCCCGGATCACGAAATAGCCTGTCATCAGCGGGTTTTCGAGCAGTGACCAGAGTTGCGGCGCGATAACCACACCCCCCGACGACCGGCTGGCTACCTCCCAGCCGCCCTACCAGGAATTTTCTGGGAAATTTTCGCTCGAGCACCTGCTGAGCGAGTGAAGGAGGGCTCGGCGAGCCGGATCGGGTCTCTCCGGTGGCCCGAGAAAGGGCGGATAAGCGTCCGAATAGTCCGGTTACTTTCGGTTTCTTTCGGCAAGCCGGAACAGGATCGCGGGAGCAGAAGCACCCCCGGCCGAGGGCGCCGAGCCGAGGAGCCGAAAGGAAGCCGACGAAAGCGACCAGCCGGTCGGCTTATAGTTGCGGGCCGACCCGAAGGCCACCCATACCCCATGGCCCCCGCATAGACCCGGACCTCGAATCCCGACGCAACCCGCATGAGTCGAGTCTTACGAGACACCTCGAAGGGTTGAGGCCGTCTCGCCGTTCAGGCCTCGAAGCGCATGCGCCGAAGGCGCGAGTCTCGAGGCCTGAACGGCGAGACTCCGGGCCTCAACCCCCGCGCGCCAGCGCGCCGAAAACACAGCACCTCCGCGAGCAAGCCCACATCCCCAACAGCTCACATCAGACGCCACCCAGTGGCGCCCCAGCCGCCTCAGGGCCGCGTTCATCGCCCCCTGAGCAGCCCCACTTCACCGAAGGAAGGCGAATTCGTCCTGGAAGGCCGCCAGGCGGGCACGGAGCGCCGTCACCGAGGGCCCCGCCCGGAGTACATCCCGGGAGACATTCGGTACCGCCGCGGGCCACAGCGGTTCCGGGAGCAGTGCCCGGACCTTCTCCGCAGTACCACCTTGTACCCCGACCCCCGGCAGCAGGATCGGGCCGTTGAGCATCGTCAGGTCCGGGATCTCGGTGAGGGTGGCTCCGACCACCACACCCACCGAACCTGGTTGCCCGGCGGGGTTGAGCTGGGCCGCGTCGTCGACCACACTCTGCGCGATCGTGCGCCCGCCCACCGTTGCCTGCTGGACCTGGGCAGCTTCCGGATTGGAGGTGGCGGACAGGACGAAGACACCGCGATGATTGGCGTGCGCCAGTTCCAGAGCGGGGCGCAGGGAGCCGAAACCCAGGTAGGGCGAGACAGTGACCGCGTCCGCGCCCAGGGGACCGTCGGCGAGCCACGTACGGGCGTAGGCCTCCATCGTGGAGCCGATATCACCACGTTTGGCGTCGGCGAGGACCAACGTGCCGGAGGCGCGCAGCACCTCGATGGTGCGTTCGAGCACCCCGATCCCGGCCGACCCGTAGGCCTCGAAGAAGGCGACCTGTGGTTTGACCACCGCCACCATTCCGTCGAAGGCTTCGACGCACGTTTCGGCGAAGGCCTCGAGACCGTCGGCATCGTCGGACAGGCCCCAGGCGTCGAGCAGGGCGGGGTGCGGGTCGATCCCGACGCAGATCGGCCCGTGGATGCTCTCGGCTGCGGCCAGCCGCTCGCCGAAGGTGGTGGTCGTCATCTCCGCCCCTCAGCCGCGCAGCGCCGAATGCAGTTCCTGCAGGGAGCGCACGCCGAGGCCGCCGTTGATACTGGCCTCGATGCCCTGTACGGCCGCCGCGGCGCCCTGGACCGTGGTGATACAGGGGATGTTCACCCCGACCGCGGCGCTGCGGATCTCGTAGCCGTCGATACGGGGACCAGAGTTGCCGTAAGGGGTGTTGAAGACCATATCGACCTCGCCGTCGCGGATCTGGTCCACGATGGACGGCTCGGGGGGTGCGCTGCCACCGGACGAGGAGACCGGGTCGGAATGTTTGCGCACCTGTTCACAGGGGATCCCGTTGCGGCGCAGCATTTCCGCGGTACCGGCGGTGGCAAGGATACGGAAGCCGAGGTCGTGCAAGCGTTTCACCGGGAACACCATGGCGCGTTTATCGCGGTTGGCGATGGAGACGAATACAGTGCCCTCGGTGGGCAGCGAACCATAGGCCGCCGACTGGCTCTTGGCGAACGCGGTGCCGAAATCGGCATCGATGCCCATGACCTCACCGGTGGATTTCATCTCCGGCGAGAGCAGTGAATCCACCTGGCTGCCGTCGGCGCTGCGGAAGCGGTGGAACGGCAGTACCGCTTCCTTGACCGCCACCGGTGCGTCCAGCGGGACATGCCCGCCGTCGCCCTCGGGCAGCATGCCTTCGGCACGCAGTTCGGCGATGGTGGTACCGAGCATGATCCGGGCGGCCGCCTTGGCCAGCGGTACGGCGGTGGCCTTGGAGACGAACGGTACGGTGCGGCTGGCGCGCGGATTGGCCTCGAGGACGTAGAGGATGTCGTCCTTCAACGCGTACTGCACGTTCAGCAGACCCTTGACGCCGATACCCTTCGCCAGCGCGATGGTGGAGCGGCGTACCGCCTCGATATCGCTGCGGCCCAGCGTGATCGGTGGCAACGCGCACGCCGAGTCGCCCGAGTGGATACCGGCTTCCTCGATATGCTCCATAACACCGCCGAGGAACACCTCGTCGCCGTCGCAGAGCGCGTCGACGTCGATTTCGATGGCGTCTTCCAAGAAGCGGTCCACCAGCACCGGATGTTCGGGGCTGAGTTCGGTGGCACGGGAGATGTATCCCTCGAGGGACTGTTCGTCGTAGACGATCTCCATACCGCGACCACCCAGTACGTAGGACGGGCGCACCAGCACCGGGTAACCGATATCGGCCGCGATCTTGCGGGCCTGTTCGAAGGTGGTGGCAGTGCCGTACTTGGGCGCGGGCAGCCCGGCGGCGACCAGGACGTCACCGAATTCGCCGCGGTCCTCGGCAAGGTCGATGGCAGCGGCACTGGTGCCGACCACCGGGACTCCGGCGGCGGTGAGCCGCTCCGCGAGACCGAGCGGGGTCTGCCCGCCGAGCTGCACGATCACTCCGGCGACCGTGCCGGATTCGGTTTCGGCGTGGTACACCTCGAGCACGTCCTCGAAAGTGAGCGGCTCGAAGTAGAGGCGGTCGGCGGTGTCGTAGTCGGTGGACACCGTTTCCGGGTTGCAGTTGACCATGACCGTCTCGAATCCGGCGGCCGACAATGTCTGCGCGGCGTGCACACACGAGTAGTCGAATTCGATGCCCTGGCCGATGCGGTTGGGCCCGGAACCCAGGATGATCACCTTGTCGCGATCGGGCTGCGGGGCGACCTCCGATTCGGCCGCGGGATCGAGTTCGTAGGCCGAATAGTGATACGGGGTCCTGGCCTCGAATTCGGCGGCGCAGGTATCGACCGTCTTGAACACGGGCCGCACACCGAGGCGGTGCCGCAGGGAACGCACACCGTTCTCGCCGGCCAGTTCCGGCCGCAGCGCGGCGATCTGGCGGTCCGAGAGCCCGTGGTACTTCGCCCGGCGCAGCAGCGATTCGTCCAGGACGGGGGTCTCGAGCAGCTCGTCACGCAGTTCCACCAGCCCGGCGACCTCGGCGACGAACCACGGGTCGATCCCGGACGCGGCGGCGACGTCTTCGATGCTCGCCCCGAACCGCAGGGCCCGTTCCACCTGGTAGATACGACCCTCGGTCGGAATCCGCAGATCCGCGAGGATTTCCGCGATCGCGGCGTCGATATCGGCCTGATCAGCGGAAGCCGGCGCCCATTTCCCGTCCACCACGGTCCAGAACCCAGCGGCTTTGGTTTCCAGTGAACGCAGCACCTTGCCGAGGGCCTCGGAGAAATTACGGCCCAGTGACATGGCCTCGCCCACCGATTTCATGGTGGTGGTCAGCGTGGGATCGGCGCCCGGGAACTTCTCGAACGCGAACCGCGGCGCCTTCACCACCACATAGTCGAGGGTGGGTTCGAAACAGGCCGGGGTTTCCTTGGTGATGTCGTTGACGATCTCGTCGAGGGTGTAGCCGATGGCCAGTTTGGCCGCGATCTTGGCGATCGGGAAACCGGTGGCCTTGGACGCCAGCGCCGAAGACCGCGAGACCCGCGGGTTCATCTCGATGACGATGAGCCGGCCGTCGGCGGGATCCACCGCGAACTGGATATTGCAGCCACCGGTATCCACCCCGACCTCACGCAGGATCGCGATACCGAGATCGCGCATCTTCTGGTATTCGCGGTCGGTGAGGGTCAGCGCGGGGGCGACGGTCATGGAGTCGCCGGTGTGCACACCCATCGGGTCCACGTTCTCGATCGAGCAGACGATCACGACATTGTCGCGCCCGTCGCGCATCAGCTCGAGCTCGTATTCCTTCCAGCCGAGGATGGATTCCTCGATCAGTACGTTGGCCGTGGGCGAGGCGGCCAGACCGCCGCCGGCGATCCGATCCAGATCCGTATCGTCGTAGGCCATACCCGACCCGAGCCCGCCCATGGTGAACGAGGGCCGCACGACGACCGGGAAACCCAGCTCGCTCACGGTATCGCGGACATCGTCCATGGTGTAGCAGACCCGGGAGCGAGCGCTCTCGCCGCCGACTCTCGCCACGATGTCCTTGAACTTCTGCCGGTCCTCGCCGCGCTGGATGGCCTCGAAATCGGCGCCGATCAGCTCGACTCCGTATTTCTCGAGCACGCCGCGCTCGTGCAGTGCGACCGCGGTGTTCAGCGCGGTCTGGCCGCCGAGGGTGGCCAGCAGCGCGTCGGGACGTTCCTTCTCGATGACCTTCTCGACGAATTCCGGGGTGATCGGCTCCACGTAGGTGGAATCGGCGTATTCCGGATCGGTCATGATGGTCGCCGGATTGGAGTTGACCAGTGAGACCCGCAGTCCCTCCGACCGCAGTACCCGGCAGGCCTGAGTGCCCGAGTAGTCGAACTCGCACGCCTGACCGATGACGATCGGGCCCGAACCGATGACCAGAATATGTTCGAGGTCGGTGCGGCGTGGCATCAGGCTCCCTTCATCAGACCGGCGAACCGGTCGAACAAGTACGCGGCGTCATGGGGTCCGGCGGCCGCTTCCGGGTGGTATTGCACGGAGAAGGCGCGGCCGTCGATCAGGCGCACCCCCTCCACGACGCCGTCATTGGCGCACACGTGGCTGACTTCGGCTTTGCCGAACGGGGTGTCGAACTGCTCGCCCTTCTCACCTTCCAGCGCGAACCCGTGGTTCTGCGCGGTGATGGAGATGCGGCCGGTCCCGTGTTCGACGACCGGGATGTTGATACCCCGGTGCCCGAACTTCATCTTGTAGGTGCCGCGGCCGAGAGCGCGGCCCAGGATCTGGTTACCGAAGCAGATACCGAACAGCGGCAGGCCCTTGTCGAGCAGACCCTGGGTCAGCGCGACCGCGGTATCCGCGGTGGCCGGGTCGCCCGGGCCGTTGGACAGGAACGCGCCGTCCGGTTTCAGTTCCAGGATCTGATCCAGGCTCACCGACGAGGGCACCACGTGCACCCGCATACCGCGCTCGGCGAACATGCGCGGGGTATTGGATTTGATGCCCAGATCGACGGCGACCACCGTGAATCGCGGGGTGCCCGCCGGTTCGATCGTGTACACCTGCTCGGTGCTCACCTCACCGGCGAGATCGGCGCCCAGCATGGACTGCTGGCCGGTCACCCGGCCGACCAGATCCTCGGTATCCGCGAGTGCCGGTCCGGAGAAGATCCCGGCCTTCATCGAGCCGCGGCTGCGCAGATGCCGGACCACCGCACGGGTGTCGATTCCGGCGATCCCGACGATGTTCTGCTGTTCCAGCTGCCCCGGCAGGGTGCCGGTGGCCCGCCAGTTCGAGGCGCGGCGCGCGGGATCACGGACCGCGTAACCCGCGACCCAGATGCGCTGCGATTCGTCGTCCTCGTCGTTCCAGCCGGTATTACCGATCTGCGGGGCGGTGGCCACCACGATCTGGCGGTGATAACTCGGGTCGGTCAGCGTTTCCTGGTACCCGGTCATGGCGGTGCAGAACACCGCTTCGCCGAGGGTCTGGCCCACCGCGCCGTAGGCGTTGCCGCGGAACACCCGTCCGTCCTCCAGAACCAGGGCTGCGGCCGTTGTCTTCGTCATTTCTCGTCATCTCCCGTCGTTGCCCGCGCCCAGGCCGGATACACCGTTTTGTCGTCGCCGCGGAACCCGGTGTCGATCTCGGTTCCGGTCGGCAGCGTCCAGCGGATCACCAGCACTCCGCCCTCGCTCATCACCTTGCCCGCGTGCCCGCGTTCGGTCCGGATCACGGAGACGGATTCCGCCGGAATCCAGATCGCGGACGCGCCCTGTCGTTCCAGCAGGATCCCGTGTTCGAACCGGGTGAGTTCCGCGGTCGCGCGGAAGCCCAGATCCCCGACCGTGATCCGGTCCTGCCAGCTCGGCGCGATGGTGCTGCCGAGGTAGAGGCCGGTGGTCGGTTCCAGCACCCGTGCCCCGGTCTCGTTCGGTACCGGCGGCAGGTCACCGATGCGTTCGGCCTGCCGCGCTGCCCGATTACGCCAGCCCCGGTACATCAGGTAGACGAACAGCGCCCACAGCAGTACGCAACCGACAACCCACAGCGTCCGTTCCATCAGCGCTCTCCTGCTCGTACGCCGACGGGTGCGGCGGCCACACCGTCGCGGGCGGTGATCCGGCCGCGCAGCAATGTGGTGGTCACCCGTCCAGGCAGCGTCATCTCCTCGTACGGGGTGTTGCTCGCGATACTCGCGAGCTCATCGCCCGCCACCGTCCAGGTGGCCTCCGGGTCGACGAGCACCAGATTGGCCGGTTCGCCCTCGGCGATCGGACGGCCCTGGTCGTCGAGCCCGACGATATCGGCGGGCCGTTCGCTCATCACCCGGGCCACACCGCGCCAGTCCAGCAGACCGGGCCGCACCATGGTTTCCACCACGACGGACAACGCGGTTTCCAAGCCCAGCATGCCGGGCCGGGCCGCCGCGAATTCGCAGCATTTGTCCTGTTCGGCGTGGGGCGCGTGATCGGTGGCGACACAGTCCACGATTCCCTCGGCCAGCGCCTGCCGCAGCGCCTCTGTATCAGAACCCTCACGCAGCGGCGGATTCACCTTGTTCGCCGCGTCATAGGTTTCGAGGCGGGCGTCGGTCAACAGCAGATGATGGGGTGTGACCTCCGCGGTGATCGAAATACCTTGCGCTTTCGCCCATTTCACCAATTCGACGGTGCCGGCTGTGGAAGCGTGGCAGATGTGGACCCGTGCGCCCGCGTCCCGGGCCAGCAGCGCGTCGCGGGCCACGATGGATTCTTCCGCCGCTCGCGGCCAGCCCGCCAAACCCAGCCGGGCCGCGGTCGGCCCCTCGTGCGCCACCGCACCCGAGGTGAGCCGGGGCTCCTCGGCATGCTGCGCGATGAGCACACCGAGTGAGCGGGCGTACTCCAGTGCCCGGCGCATGATCAGCGGGTCGTCCACACAGTGCCCGTCATCGGAGAACATCCGCACCGCACCGGCGGCGGTGGCCATGGTGCCCATCTCGGCGAGCTGAGCACCAGCCAGTCCCACGGTCACCGCGCCCACCGGGTACACATCGACCAGACCGACCTCCTGGCCGCGCCGCCACACATGGTCGGTGACCACATGGGTATCAGCGACCGGCGAGGTGTTGGCCATGGCGAATACCGCGGTATAGCCGCCGAGCGCGGCGGCGGCGGACCCGGATTCGATGGTCTCGGTATCCTCGCGACCGGGTTCGCGCAGATGGGTGTGCAGATCCACGAACCCGGGCAGCAACACCTGGCCGTTTCCGTCCACGATTTCGGCGCCCTCGGCCTGCAGGTCGCTTCCGATCCGCCGGATCACGCCGCCGACGATCAGCACATCCACCGGATCGCCCTCGCCGTAGGGTCGCACCCCGGTGATCAGCACGTCGCTCACGCCGCGGCCTCCTGCACACCGACCAGCAGGCGGAACAGCACCGCCATACGCATATGAACTCCGTTCGTCACCTGTTGCAATACGGCGGCGCGGGGTGAATCGGCCACCGACGACGCGATTTCCATACCGCGCAGCATCGGGCCCGGGTGCAGTACCACCGCGTGTTCGTCGAGCAGCGCCAGCCGTCGTTCCGAGAGGCCGTAGCGGATCGAGTACTCCCGGGCCGACGGGAAGAATCCGCCGTTCATCCGTTCCGCTTGAACCCGCAGCATGAGTACGGCGTCGGCGCCGGGCAGTTCGGAGTCCAGATCCACCGAGACCCGCACCGGCCAGTCCTCGACCCCTACCGGCAGCAGCGTGCGCGGTGCCACGAGCACCACCTCGGCGCCGAGTGTGGACAGCAGGAAAGCGTTGGACCGGGCCACCCGGCTGTGCAGGATATCGCCGACGATCACGACCCGCTTCCCGGCGATATCGCCGAGCCGCTGCCGCAGAGTCAGCGCGTCCAGCAGCGCCTGGGTGGGGTGCTGATGTGTGCCGTCCCCGGCGTTGATCACCGCGGGCACCGCGCTACCCGTCCGCCGCGACCAGTCCTCGAACCAGCGGGTGATCTGATGGGCCGCGCCCGAGGCGGGATGCCGGACGATGAGCGCGTCGGCCCCGGCGGCGTGCAGCGTGAGCGCGGTATCGCGCAGCGACTCCCCTTTGGCGACCGAGGAGCTGCTCGCGCTCACATTGATCACATCGGCGCTCATCCATTTGCCCGCGACCTCGAAGGAGACCCGGGTGCGGGTCGAGTTCTCGAAGAACACGGTCATCACGGTGCGGCCGCGCAGAGTGGGAAGTTTGTGCACCTCGCGGCCCAGCAGCGCCTGTTCGAAACGTTCGGCCTCGTCGAGCAGTCCGGTGGCGGTGTCGTGATCCAGATCGGTCACGGTCAGCAGATGTCTCACTGTCCCTCCCCCTGGTGCAGGAAGACACCGTCGCGGCCGTCGTGTTCGGTCAGCAGCACCGAGACGTCCTCGGTGCGGGAGGTGGGCACGTTCTTACCGACGAAATCGGCGCGGATCGGCAATTCGCGGTGGCCGCGATCGACCAGGACCGCGAGCTGGACGGCGCGCGGGCGGCCCAGATCCCGCAGGGCGTCGAGGGCGGAGCGCACGGTGCGGCCGGAGAAGAGCACATCGTCGACGAGTACGACCAGCGCATCCTCGACCCCACCCTCCGGCACCGAGGTGCGTTCCAGCGGACGATGCGGTTTGCTGCGCAGATCGTCGCGGTAGAGCGTGATGTCGAGCGAACCGAGCGCGGGCCGGACGCCGGAGAACTCCTCGATCTTGTCGGTGAGCCGATGCGCGAGCGTGGTGCCGCGGGTCGGAATGCCGATCAGGACCACCCGGGGCGTGCCGGGGTCACCCGAATCGAGGGCGGTGCGTTCGATGATCTGGTGCGCGATCCGCGCGATGGTGCGGCCGACATCGGAGGCGGACAGTAGTTCGCGCCCCGTCGCCACCCATTCCGGCATATGCCGCTCGGGGGGCGGTGTCGCCTCGGCAGCGCCGGGTGTCCGTTCTTCGGGCACGGCCATACCGACCTCCTTCCCCGCCTCACTGGACGGTCCGTTAAAGGATGTCTTACGCCGAGCAGCCTATCAGCCGCCGAAAGAGCCCTTTCACCAGGTGAGGACGGGGGTCGGTATGTGAGCCCGGTTACGGGCGGTCCCACCGGCCGAGGGTGTGAGCGCCGTCTCGGCTGGCCCGAAGCGGGGGTCACCGAATTCATGGCGGCGCCCTACAGGACACCCGCCGAACAGGACCGCACGGTCGAACTACTCGCCGAGCTGGCCCGCCGGACCCCACACGCGGCCTGAGAACCGGGCCGCGACCACCCGGCGGCGGCGTCGGGGCCGGACTCGGCCCGGCCGGACGGTGCCGCATTCCGCCGACCGATGAATTCGATCGGACCGGATGTCACCCGGCCGTATGCCCGAGAACGGCGGCGGCCAGCTCCTCGTGGACCTGCGGCGGCAGTGTATGACCCATCCCCGGCACGATCCTCAGCCGTGCCCCCGGAATCCGCTCGGCGATGATCGCCCCGTGCCCAGGCTTGACCGGCTCGTGACTGCCCTCGACGACCAGCGTGGAAGCCCGTACCCGGTGCAACGCCCCCACCGGCTCGAAGTCCGGCGCGGCCGCCGCGGCCAGCCGGTGGTTGGCCACCGCCGTCAGGTCCCGGGCCCGATCGTGGATCCGCTCCTGTAGGCGGCGCGCCGCGTCCTCGTCGAACGGCAGCCCGGTGCCGTGCAGTACGCGCTGTTCGGCGAGCATCCCCTCGATCCGGGCCTGCCGGTTCTCCGGCGGCGCGGCGGCCATCAGCTCGCGGTAGAAGGATACGAACTCCGGAGCCGGCCCGGGCAGGTCGCCGTCGAGCTGCGGCTGCCCCATCAGGGCCTGCATGAGCACCCGGCCTTCCCCGCCGCCGAGCGGTGAGGAGCCGATAACGGTCAGCGAGCGCACACGCTCCGGCCGCTCCACCGCGACGAACTGGGCGAGCAGCCCGCCCGCCGAATGGCCGACCAGATGCGCGCTCTCCAGGCCGTGGGCGTCCAGCACCCGGTACACGTCGTTCTTGATGTCTTCCCACGTGTACGGAGTCGCCGCGAAGTCGACGGTGCCCGACAGACCGGTGTCGCGATGGTCGTACCGGATCACCCGCCGGCCGCCCGCGACGAGGCGGCCGACGAACTCGTCCGGCCACAGGATGCCCTGCGACATCGACCCCATGATCAACAGAATCGGTACATCGGCAACTGCGCCGAATTCTTCACTCCAGATCTTCACATCACGCATAGCTCGAGCGATTCCCTTCTGTAGTACTGACTGCCGCGCCGGCTCCGCTCCCGTGCTCCGGTCCGTGTCTTCACCCGGTCGCGAGTACGAGCGAACCGTTCCGGTCGGTCGTTACCGGGCGCCGCGCCTACCGTGCCGAGGCCACCCGTTCCCGGAGTTGGCGACCGCCCGTGGCGACACCGGGCGAGCCGTGAATCGCTGCTGGTTGTTCCGAATCGGGAAGGTGCTGTGGCGCTTTCGCATATCGGTACTGCCTTTCGTGAAACCGGTGGAGGCCGGGCCTTCGGCGGGGCAGTAGACGAGCTCCGTCGTTCTTACTGCCTCAGATATAGTACTCTGTTCGAAGTGGTTTGAACCGTAGTACTACAGATGGAGTGGTGTCAAGTGGTCCGCACGAATCCCGAACGCCGACAGGCGTTGCTGGACGCATCGATCGAGGTCCTGGCCCGAGAAGGGGCCCGCGGACTGACCTTCCGCGCGGTGGACCAGGAGGCCGGAGTGCCTGCCGGGACGGCCTCCAATTACTTCGCCAACCGCGACGAAATGCTCGTCCAAGTGGGCCACCGGTACTACGAACGGTTGATCCCCGATGAATCGACCATGGCCAAACTGCACGGACCGCGCTCCCGCGAAACCGTCACCGAACTGATGACCGAAGTCGTCGGCCGCGTCACCCGCTTCCGCACCGGCTACCTCGCCCTGCTCGAACTCCGGCTCGAAGCGACCCGCCGACCCGAACTACAGACCCTGCTCACCGAACGAGTGCGTGCCGACCTGGACTTCAATATCCGCAACCATCTGGACAACGAGATGCCGGGCGACGAGAACACCGTCGTACTCCTGTTCCTGGCCCTGAACTGGCTCACCCTCGAACGACTCACACTCCCCGGTGTGTTCACCGAGGAGCAGGCCGAGGAACTGGTGCGCATCGCGGTCGAGCGCGCGATCCCCGCCACCGGCCGGATCGCCGACAACATATGAGCCACGCCGCAGGCCGGCGCTACCGCGGTCGGCAGATCCACATCCGTCGCGACCGCCGCTCGCGCGCCGAAGCCCGAGGTCGGATGTTCGCATGAACACCTCATCGGTAGCGGGGCAGCCGAGCGGGCGCAGGCCGGGCGGATACAAGCCCGATGGGAACATACGTTCGAATTCCGGGTAGCCTGTCGGCATGGCACTGCAGGGATCGCTGTTCGACGGGTTCGGCGAGGTGGAACTCGCCTCGCTCACCGGCGTCGAGCGCACCCGCCTCGACCACGGCGCCTGGGTCGATCTACGCCCGGGCTGGCTGCGCGGCGCCGACGATCTGTTCGACCGCCTCGCCGCCACCGTGCCGTGGCAGGCCGAACGACGATCCATGTACGACCGGATCGTCGACGTTCCACGACTGCTCTGCTTCTACGGCGAATCCGACCCACTCCCCGACCCCGTCCTGACCGAGGCACGCGAATCACTCAGCGAGCACTACCGGGCCGAACTGGGCGAACCGTTTCGCACCGCGGGTTTCTGCTACTACCGCGACGGGCGCGACAGCGTGGCATGGCACGGGGACACCATCGGGCGCGGCGCCACCCACGACACCATGGTCGCCATCCTCACCCTGGGCGCGCCACGCCCGCTCCTGTTACGCCCCCGGACCGGCGGCCCGAGCCTGCGCTTCCACCCGGGTCACGGTGATCTCTTCGTCATGGGCGGCTCCTGCCAGCGCACCTGGGAGCACGCGGTACCCAAGACCCGCCGGGTGATCGGTCCGCGGATCAGCGTCCAGTTCCGGCCGCGCAACGTACGCTGAGCCGCGCTACGGCGCGCGCAGCACCGCGCGCACGTGTTGGTCGACCCCCGCCAGTAGTCGTTCGGCCGAGCCCGCGCGGACCATATCGGGGACGGTCTGACCGGCCAGACCGTCCATCAGGAGCCGGCCCACCGTCTCCGCGTCCAGATCGGGGCGCGCTTCACGCAGAAGCGCAGTGATGTGGTCGCGCCAGAACAGATGGAATTCCTCGGTGCGCGGATGCGGCGGAACCGATCGATAGACCTCCATCAGCGCCAGATTGTCGATCACCAGTCGCGCCATCGCGTCGAAGAAGGCGAGCAACCGGTCCGCGGCCGGCGCACCGGGGCCCAACGGCGGCGGACCGTCGGCAACGGCCGCCATCAGAGTGACAGCGCTCTCGGCGACCATTTCGTGCAGCAGACCGGCACGGCTCCCGAAGCGATGGAAGATGGTCCCCTTCCCCACCCCGGCCGCCGCGGCGACCCGGTCCATCGTGACGGCCTCGGCACCGTGCTCGGCGAACAACGCCGCGGTCGCGTCCAGGATGGCGCGCCGGTTGCGGGCGGCGTCCGCACGTTCTTTCGGAGCCATCACACCACTTTCGTTGACAACTTGACCGCCGGTCCATATCTTGAGGGAAGTCAACTGGACCGGCAGTCAACTTATGGAGTTTCCCATGCAGGCAATCGTAATGACGGGCATCGGCGGACCAGAAGTCCTGGTACCACGGGAGACGCCGGAGCCACGCCCGGGACCGGGCGAAGTTCTGATCAGAGCCGAGGCGATCCCCGTCCTGTACCCCGAGACCCAGCTTCGTTCCGGCGCCTTCCCGATGACCTCGCCACCACCGGTGGTCTTCGGCTTCCAGGCCGCCGGTGAAGTGATCGCGGTGGGCGAGGGAGTGGGCACCGAATACCTCGGCCGGCGAGTGGTGGCCGATACGGCCGGAGCGGGTTCCTACGCCGAATCGGTCTGCGTACGAGCCGAATCGACGACGCCGATACCGGCGGGTGTTTCGACCACCGATGCGGCGGCGGTGATGATGAGCGGTTCGGTCGCGCTGGCACTGCTGGAGACCGCCGCACTGACCGGCACCGAAACAGTCCTGATCGAGGCGGGCGCCACCGGGGTGGGCAGCTATCTGGTCCAACTGGCCCGGGAATTCGGCGCAGCGCGGGTGATCGCCACGGCGGGCAGTCCGGACAAGGCTCGGCGCGCGAAAGAACTGGGCGCCGACGAGGTGGTCGACCACCGCCCGGAGCAGTGGGCCGGGGACCTGAACAGCAGCGCGGACGGCGCCATCGATATCGTCTTCGACTCCTTCGGTGGCACCTCGGCGACCACACTGCTCGACACGATGACCCCCGGATCCGGACGGATGCTCAGTTACGGCTGGCTCTCCGGGGAACCGGCCCGGGTGTCGGCGGCGGAACTGATCCCCCGTGGGCTCACGCTGACCGGATGCTCGGGCCCGGCCTGGCACGGACGAGTGGGCCGGGCCCGCACCGCGATACTCGAACGGGTGCCGAGACTGGCCCCGCCGGTGGAGGCGATCCTGCCGCTCGATCGTGCCGCCGAGGCGCACGAACGGGTGGAATCCCGGGTTCCACTGGGCAAAATCATCCTGCGGCCGGACCACGCACAGCCGTGATCAGCGCTTCAGCACGAAGAAATACGGCTCGGCCAGCCCACGCATATCCATGACACCGAGCAGCGTGTCGTCGTCGAGGCGGCGGAAATGGTCGATGATCGGCAGATGGTCGTAGACCA
This sequence comes from Nocardia jinanensis, assembly GCF_014645735.1. Taxonomy (GTDB): domain Bacteria; phylum Actinomycetota; class Actinomycetes; order Mycobacteriales; family Mycobacteriaceae; genus Nocardia; species Nocardia jinanensis. The sequence goes on from NZ_BMMH01000001.1 coordinate 579,264, forward strand.
TAGCGGCGCTCACCACCCCGCGGTATTCGATATCGCGTAACCGCGCCGTCGCCTTGCGGGTGCGCAGCAGCGGAGCGAGCATGCGCAGTTTGCCGCGGACCGGGCGCAGCCAGTGCGACGGGATCTTCCCGGCCAGAGACAGCGGAACCCGGCGCGGATCCACCGCGAACACCGTGCCGCGCTCATCGGTGAACAGCAGCGGATGCACCTGCTCCGGGGCATCGAACTGTTTTCCGTACCAGCCGGATTCGGAGAGCGTGCCGTCCATCGGGTGGCCGGTGGGCAGTTCCGCACCGCGCCAGCGGCCGGTGGCCACTTCCGTCACCCGTGCGGCCGGAAGCCGGTCGAAGATCTCCCAGGCCTCCGCGGCCGTGCACCCGCCCTCGGGCAGGGTGATACCCGCGTTTTCGGTCATTCGTCCGCACTCCTCCACATCAGGGGATACTGCGATAGATAGCCTATCGTCCTCTCATTCGAGCGCGCGGCGCACGAGACAACGGGAGATCCGGAACAGGCTCAGCCGGTGATCTCCCATTCGTGGATCGTGATCTCCGAGGAACCGGTGGTGTGCAGCGGATCGGAGTACACCACCGCCTCGGCGGCCCGCAGCGAATCGGCGAGCACCAGATAGGCGCCGCCGCTGCCGTCGGTGAACGGACCGGATTCCTGCAGCATGTCCTTTGCCCGCAACTCGGCGAGGAACCGACGGTGCGGTTCGGCCACCGCCGGATCGTAAGCCGGGGTTCGGGCGGCCAGCACGAGGTACTTGCGCACCTCAGTCCTCCGGTTCCGGATCGGCCTTGCGCCCGGCGGCGGCCGCGGCCGCCCGGATCTGCGGGGCCACCAGCACAACCTGTCCCAGCACCCCGTTCACGAACCCCGGGGAATCATCGGTGGACAGTTCCTTGGCCAGTTCCACCGCCTCGTCCACCGCGACGATCGGCGGGACGTCGGGGGCGTACAGCAATTCCCATACCGCGACCCGCAGGATGGCGCGATCCACCGCGGGCAACCGGGGCAGCGTCCAATCCTGGAGATAGGACTCGATGGTCCCGTCGACCCGGTCGAGTTCCTCGGCGATACCGTCCACCAGCGTGCGGGTGTAGGCGTGGACCGGAGCCACACCCTGGTCGCGGGCGGCGAGCTCGATCCGCTCGTCGGCCAGATCGGCGGGATCGATATCGCGGGCCTCGGCCTCGAAGAGCAGGTCCACGGCCCGGCGGCGCGCCTTGTGGCGGGCGCCGAGCTTCTTGTAGGCGGATTTCTTGTCCGCGGGCTGGTCTGCCACGTCAGGAGTTGACGCGGCCCAGGTAGCTGCCGTCGCGGGTATCGATGCGGAGTTTGTCGCCGGTGTTGATGAACAGCGGGACCTGGACCTCGGCACCGGTCTCCACGGTGGCGGGCTTGGTGCCGCCGGTGGAACGATCGCCCTGCAGGCCGATATCGGTGTGGGTGACCGAGAACTCGGCCGTGACCGGCAGTTCCACGTACAGCGCGGCACCTTCATGGGTGGCGACCTGGACGGTCATGTTCTCCAGCAGGAAACGGGCCTGCTCACCGATGGTGCTCTCCGAGATGGTGATCTGGTCGAAGGTCTCGCCGTCCATGAAGACGTAATCGGAGCCGTCGTGGTACAGGTAGGTCATATCCCGGCGATCGACGGTGGCGGTCTCCACCTTCACGCCCGCGTTGAAGGTCTTGTCGACGATCTTGCCCGACAGCACGTTCTTCAGCTTCGTCCGCACGAACGCGGGACCCTTACCCGGCTTCACGTGCTGGAACTCGACGATCTGCTGGAGATTACCGTCGATCTTCAGCACGAGGCCGTTCTTGAAGTCGCTGGTGTCCGCCACTGTGTTCGGGTCTCCTCGGTTCTCGGGCGACCGTCGTCATCCGACGACGATCAGGTCTTTGCTGGTGTTGGTGAGCAATTCCGGGCCCCCTTCGCGCACCACGAGCGTGTCCTCGATCCGGACCCCGCCGCGGCCGGGAAAGTACACACCTGGTTCGACGGTCACCGCCACGCCAGACAGGAGTGTACCCGTGCCCGTTTTGGCGATTCCGGGCGCTTCGTGGATGCGCAGCCCCACCCCGTGCCCCAGACCGTGCACGAACAGTGGGCCGTGACCGGCGGCGGCGATGACCTCGCGGGCGGCCGCGTCCACATCGGCGCACGGGATACCGGGCCGCAACGCTTCGCGACCGGCCCGCTGTGCGGCGTACACGAGGTCGTACACCTCGCGCTGCCACTGCGCGGGTTCGCCGAGCACGAAGGTCCGGGTCATATCCGAGTGGTAACCGTCCACCACCGCACCGAAGTCGATCTTCACGAAATCGCCGGCGGCCAGCACCGCCTCGGTCGGCCGGTGATGCGGAACGGCCGAATTCGCCCCGGCCGCGACGATGGTCTCGAAAGCGACCCCGGCGGCCCCGAGTTCGAACATCGCCCATTCCAGATCCCGGGCCACCTGACGCTCGGTGCGCCCCGGCCGCAGCGCCCCGTTCTCCAGCAGCGCGGCCAGCGCGCCGTCACCGACCGCGCACGCAGTGCGCAACCGATCGATCTCGTATTCGTCCTTGACCATGCGCAGTTGCTCGATCAGTCCGGGCGTGGCCACGAACTCCAGGCCCGAACCGAGTTCGAGCAGCGCCCGGTGCTGGTCGACCGTGACGATATGGCTCTCGTACCCCAGTCGCCCGAACTGCCACTCCCCCGCCAGTTCCACCACCCGCCGCGTCACCGCGCGAGCGATCTCGGCCCGCAGATCGGGCACCTGCTCGGCGACCTGACTGTCGTAGCGGCCATCGGTCGCTATCACCGTGTGGTCCTCGGCGCCGGTGGTATCCCACGAGTGCACGAGCAGCGCGGCATTCGAACCGGTGAACCCGGTGAGATAGCGGATGTTCACCAGATCGGTGACCAGCAGGCCGTCGATCTCGTTCTCCACCAGCAGATTGCGCAGAACACCGCGCCGGGCAGCGAAATCGGGCCGGGCCCGGGGGCCACAGCCGGCATCAGCAGACATGGGACAAAAGTACCGCCGACCCGGCCCCGGCACACGGGCCGCCCGACCGGCGGGCGCTGTTATGGATCCGGAGTACTCGGTATTCACATATCGGCGCGACTGTCGCGGTTGTCCACATATCACCTCCGACGGCGCCGGAAGTCCCGGTCGGCCGCGATCGTGGAGACGTGACCACCCTCGGTTTCCTCGCCCTCACCGCCTGGTGCGCAGTACTGAGCATCAGCGATATCCGCTCCCGGCGGCTGCCGAACCCCCTGACTCTCTCCGGAGCCGCCGCCGTGCTCGGCTACGCGGCCCTGACCGGGCAGTTCCTCACCGCCGGCCGCAGTGCGGCCCTACTGGCGGTGCCATACCTGCTGATCCATCTGGTACGGCCGGCCGCGCTGGGCGCCGGCGATGTGAAACTGGCGATCGGGCTGGGCGCGGCCGCCGGGCTGGGCGGTGATCGGGCCTGGGTGTGGTCGGCGCTCGTGGCCCCGGTGTGCACGGCCGTCGCCGGGGCCGGCGCACTGCTCGGCCACTGGGCCGGCCGCCGGATATCCGGCGGCCGTCGGCGGACCGCCGACCCCCGGGCCCCGGTGCCCGGACACCCCGGGCCGGGGATCCCGCACGGCCCGTCGATGTGTGCCGCGACACTTCTGGGGCTCGCACTGTGGTGACCACACGGCAATCCCGGAAACCGGATGCTTCCCGGGCCGATGAGCACGGCCGACCGCATCCCCCGCCCGTCGCGCCGACATGGGAAGATGGTCGGCGTGCTGCGCTGGATAACTGCTGGAGAATCTCACGGACCCGCTCTCGTCGCCATCCTGGAGGGGATGGTCGCCGGTGTCGAGGTGACCTCGGAGGAGATCTCCGCACAGCTGGCGCGCCGCCGGCTGGGTTACGGTCGCGGCGCCCGGATGAAATTCGAGGCCGACAAGGTCACCGTGATCGGCGGGGTCCGCCACGGCCGCACCATGGGCGGGCCCGTCGCCATCGAGATCGCCAATTCCGAATGGCCCAAGTGGACGACCGTGATGTCCGCCGACCCGGTCGACGAGGCCGAACTGGCCGAACTGGCCCGCAATGCCCCGCTCACCCGTCCCCGCCCCGGTCACGCCGACTACTCGGGCATGCTCAAGTACGGGTTCGACGACGCCCGCCCGGTCCTGGAACGCGCCAGTGCCCGGGAGACGGCCGCCCGGGTCGCGGCCGGCACCGTGGCGCGCGCCTTCCTCCGCCAAGCCCTCGGCGTGGAGGTCGTGTCCCACGTGGTGTCCATCGGTACGGCCGCGAACACCACCGGGGTAGTGCCCACCGGCACCGATCTGCAAGCGATCGACAACAGCCCGGTCCGCGCGTTCGACGCCGATGCCGAGGCGGCCATGATCGCCGAGATCGAGGCGGCGAAAAAGGACGGCGATACCCTGGGCGGTGTGGTCGAGGTGGTCGTCACCGGACTTCCGATCGGGCTGGGCTCGTTCACCAGCGGCGAGAACCGGCTGGACTCGCGGCTCGCGGCGGCGCTCATGGGGATCCAGGCGATCAAGGGCGTCGAGGTCGGCGACGGCTTCGAGACGGCACGGCGACGCGGCAGCCAGGCCCACGACGAGATGCGCCCCGGCAGCGACGGCGTCGTGCGGTCCACCAACCGTGCCGGTGGTCTCGAAGGCGGTATGACCAACGGGGAGGCGCTGCGGGTGCGGGCGGCGATGAAACCCATCTCCACGGTTCCGCGGGCGCTGGGGACGGTCGATATGTCCACCGGCGAGGAGGCCATGGCGATCCACCAGCGCTCCGATGTGTGCGCCGTCCCGGCCGCCGGGGTGGTCGCCGAATCGATGGTCGCGCTCGTGGTGGCGCAGGCCGCCCTGGAGAAGTTCGGTGGCGATTCGCTCGCCGAAACGGTCGGCAATCTCGACGGCTACGTGAAGCGGATCAGCGGGCGACCGCATCTGAACCCGGGCGATAATGTCGCCGACCCGGCGTAATGACCGAGCAGCCCGGTCCGCACGGCCCACTGGTGGTGCTGATCGGCCCGCCCGGCGCGGGCAAGACCACGATCGGCCGCAAACTCGCCCGGGAACTCGGCGTCGAGCTCTATGACACCGACGTCGGTATCGAGGAGGTGTCCGGCCGTACCATCCCGGAAATCTTCGCCTCCGGCGGAGAGCCTGAATTCCGCCGGATCGAGGAAGAGGTCGTCGGGCAGGCGCTCAGCACCCGCAGCGGTGTCGTCTCCCTCGGCGGCGGCGCGGTGCTCTCCGAACACACCCGTGCACTGCTCCGCGACCGGACCGTGGTGTATCTGGAGATCAGCATTGCCGAGGGATTGCGCCGCACGGGCGCCGGCACCCACCGCCCGCTACTCGGCGGCGCCGACCCGGGCGCGAAATACCGGGAACTCATGCGGGCCCGCCGGCCGCTCTATCGTGAAGTGACATCGGTGCGCGTGCGCACCGATGGCCGCAGTCCCGGCCGCGTGGTCCGCTCCATTCTGGGCAAACTCGCGCTGGAATCGGTTCGGGCCACCCCCGACACCCCGGACTCCGAGAGCCCCGGAGGCTCGACCGGCCAGCGCACCAGTCGATCGCGTGCCCGCCGGCGGGCACGCGCCCGCCGGGCGACGGCGCAACGCGCGGCGGCCACCGGAACCCCGGCAGCCGAAGACGCCGCGCAACAGAAAACCGATGGAACGGGTGACACCGGCGGCACGCCGGCCGCCACCCAGAGCGTTCCGTCCGCCGAGAACGGCCTACGGACCCCCGGGCGGTCCCGGCGGGCGCGCGCCAGGCGGGCCCGGGCCCGCCGACAGCAACGAGACCAGGCCGAGCAGCCACAGACAGGATCGGAGCAGCACACGTGACAGAACCGACGCGTATCGAGGTCCGCACCGCCCAGCCCTATCCGGTGATCATCGGCCGCGGTTTGCTCGGAGACCTCGTCGAGGTGATCACCGGTTCGGGTGGCGTACGAACCGTCGCCCTGTTCCATCAGCCTTCGCTGGTCGAGACCGCGGAGGTCGTCCGTGCCACGCTGGCCGAAGCAGGCATCGACGCACACCGGATCGAGATCCCGGACGCCGAAGCGGGTAAGGAACTCGCGGTCGCCGGCTTCTGCTGGGAGGTGCTGGGCCGGATCGGCCTGACCCGCAACGATGTGGTGGTCGGTCTCGGCGGTGGGGCGGCCACCGACCTCGCCGGATTCGTGGCCGCGACCTGGATGCGCGGGGTGAAGATCGTGCACGTCCCCACCACGCTGCTGGCCATGGTGGACGCCGCGGTCGGCGGTAAGACCGGGATCAACACCGAGGCCGGAAAGAACCTCGTCGGATGCTTCCACGAACCGTCCGCGGTACTCGTCGATCTGGTGACCCTGGAAACCGTGCCGCGCAACGAGATCGTCGCGGGCATGGCGGAGATCATCAAGGCCGGTTTCATCGCCGACCCGGTGATCCTCGATCTGGTGGAACGCGACCCGCAGGCCGCACTGGACCCGACCGGTGAGGTTCTGCCGGAACTCATCCGCCGTGCGGTGGCGGTCAAAGCGGAGGTGGTCGCGGCCGATCTCAAGGAGTCCGCGCTGCGCGAGATCCTCAACTACGGCCATACGCTGGGCCATGCGATCGAACGCCGGGAGCGCTACCGCTGGCGGCACGGCGCGGCGGTATCGGTGGGTCTGGTCTTCGCGGCGGAACTGGGCCGGCTGGCCGGCCGTCTCGACGATGCCACCGCCGACCGGCATCGCAGCATCCTGGAGAGCGTCGGTCTGCCGACCACCTACGATCCCGATGCGCTGCCGCAACTGCTGGAAAGTATGCAGACCGATAAGAAGACCCGTTCCGGGGTGCTGCGTTTCGTAGTGCTCGACGGGCTCGCCAAACCCGGCCGGCTGGAAGGCCCCGACCCCGCCCTGCTCGCCGCCGCGTACTCGGCGGTCGCCGGCTCCGGCGGAGGCAGTGCGATCCTGCTGTGAGGCGGAACCACCTGCTGTGAGGTGAGCAGAAGAGGGCCGAGATCACCACGATCGCGGCCCTCGAATCCTGCTGTGCAGCCGACCTTCCCGGACGCCTCGAGCCGTCTCTCGGCATCGCGGACGCGTTCACCGAGGTTCTGCACCGCTTTTTCTACGAGCCGGACCGCGTCTGCGCCACGGTCAGCGGCTGTCCCTCTCCGGCCACACCGATGGAACTGCGGCCGGCGATCCGCGAACTCGCCGACGAGGATCTCTCGGTGACGCTCGCGGTCTCCCTGCGACCCCGATGCCGCGGCGCCCGGATGATCGTCGCCTCAGGCGGGTTCGACCTTGTTCTCAGGCGGGGGAACCGAGCGCGGGCGAGACGGTACCGGCCGACCGGTCGTTATCGCGGCTGCCCCGCCACCGCCCGACCGCCACGCCGATGAGCCCGGGAACGAAGATCAGCAGGACGATGAACGCCGATGCGGCAGTGGCCTCGAACAGCAGGCCGCCGTCGCCGAGATCGATCTTCGGCAGGAAGTCCAGCAGCCAGCAGATCAGCCCGCTGCCGACACCCGCGACCACCGCGGTCTGCAGCCAGCGGATCGTCAGATCCGGCCCCCCGTGTTCCGGGTTCGGGTGCTCGTGGCGGTCGGCCCGGCCGTCGCGCAGCCCCCAGGCCACCGCGACGCCGATCAGTACCACCAGGCACAGCAGCCGCAACCACACCCCGTAGGTCGGGATGTACCCCATCGCGAGCCCGAGGAGTACCCGCAGCACGACGGCCAGTCCACCGAGCGCCAGTGCCCGCAACAACCACGCAGTCATGCCGATCACCATAACGCCCCGCGCAGCGAACTAGAACCCGTTACAGATATTCGCCGGAATCGGGAACGGCACCGGACGCATCACCCGAGATCGGCGAGCGCGGCGGCCATCGCCGCCTTGGGCGCGGGCCGGCCGGTGAACTGTTCGACCTGACCGTAGGCCTGTTCGAGCAGCATCTGCAGACCGCCGATCACAATGTGCCCCGCGGCGGTGACCGCTTCGGCCAGCGGTGTGGGCCACGGGCTGTACAGCGCGTCGAGCACGACGGGCGCGGCGGCCACCGAACCGGCGACCGTCGCGGCCGCCGGGTACGGCACGGTGCTGACGACGGCACCCGCCCTGCCACAGACGGCGGCCAGGTCCGGCGCGTCGAATCCGATCACCCGAGCCGATAGGCCGAGCCGCTCGGCGAGCTCCCGCGCACCCGCTGCTCGGCCGGCATCGCGCGCGACGATGGTGACCGCCCGCGCACCGAGCTCCGCCAGGGCCAGCAGTGCCGGTCGTGCGGTGCCTCCGGCACCGAGCACCACGGCCTCGGACAGTTCTCGCACTCCACCGCCGCGTAGCGCGCCCAGGACACCGTCTACGTCCGTACAGTCGGCCCGCCAGCCGGCCGCGGTGCGGACCAGGGTGTTGGCCGAACCGACCAGCACGGCGCGCTCGGTGCGAACCTGCGCGTACGCGAGCGCCGCTTCCTTGCCCGGCATGGTCACCGACAATCCGGCCCATTCCGGGCCGAGCCCGTCCACCAGTCCGGCCAATTGCTCGGCGGTGCATTCGATCCGCTCGTAGGTCCAGTCCAGCCCCAGCGCGCGATACGCGGCCAGATGCAGCTGCGGAGACTTCGAATGGGTGATGGGGCTGCCGAGCACAGCGGCGCGGCGCGGCCCCGCCGGATCAGCGCCCACTATCCAGAATCCCGCTCTCCAGGGCCAATTCGATGTTCTGCAGGTGTTCGGAATAGCTCGCCGTGAACAGCGTCGTCCCCTCTTTGTCGACCGTCACGAAGTACAACCAGGTACCGGGCTCGGGTTCCTCCATCGCCTCCAGCGCCGCGATCGAGGGCGAGGAGATCGGAGTCGCGGGCAACCCGGGCATGGCGTAGGTGTTCCACGCCGTGGTCTGCCCGCGGTCGGCATCGGTCGTCGCGACCTCGGTCTTGTCGAGCGCGTAGTTGACCGTGGAGTCGAACTGCAACGGCTGATCGATTTCCAGCCGGTTCACGATCACTCGCGCTACCTTGCTCATATCCTGGGGCAGCGCTTCACGTTCTACGAGGGAGGCGCCGATCAGCGTCTCGTACGGGCTGAGCCCGTTGACCCGGCCGGATTCCAGCAATCCGGTGGCCTCATAGCTGTCGGCGCTCTCGGTGACCAGCTGGCGCAGGATGTCCTGCGCGGACCCGCTCGGGTCGAAATCCCAGCTGCCGGCGGCGATCAAACCCTCGAGCTGGCGCGCGCGATCGGGCACCGTGCGGACCGATTCCACGGCCCATTCCGGTACACCGAGCGTGGCGAGGTCGGTAGCGGCACCGGCCTGTTCCAGCTGCTGGTATGTGACACAGCGGCGTTCGGGTTCCGCGCCCACACAGCTCGCGGCGGCGATCTTGGTGTAGATGCCCTCCTTACGCGCGCCGGTGTTCACATCGTGCTGATCGTGCAGTTGCCGGCCCTCGGATACGACCACATTGCCGACCCGCGATCCGGGCGCCACCAGCGCCGCGACCGCGTCCACGGCCGGGCTGTGCACCGGAATCGCGTAGTAACCGGGCTGCAGGGCGCTCATCCCCTCGTTCTGCACCGCGGCCTCGTAGAAGGCGGCGGAGCTGGCGACGATTCCCGCGTCCGCCATCGTCGAAGCGACCTCGCTGGCGGTATCGCCCGACTTCACCTGGACCACCACCGGCGCACCCGCCGGGCCGGCGAAATCCTCGGCCGGGGTATAGCGGTTGACCAGCTTGTACACCCCCGCACCGACGATCAGCACCAGCAGGATCACGCCCGCGGCCCAGATCAGCCGGCGACGGCCACCCTCCTGTTTGCGGGCGGCTTTCCGGGCCGCTGCCCGGCCACCGCGAGCGGGCGCGGTGCGCGTACCGGCGCGACGGCGGGACCGGGGCCGGGGCTCGGGCTCGGGCTCGTCGTCGAAATCGTCGTCGTCGACATAGCGGGGGATGACGGCGGTGTCGTCGTCCTCGAGCGGATCCCAGCCGTCCTCCGGGTCGTCCCAGTCCGGCTCATCGGCGACCGGCGTGGCGGGCCCTCGGCGGGACCGCTCCCAGGCCTTGTCGTCGCGGCGGTACCGCCGCTCGGCCTCACGCTGCCGGAATCGCGCCTCCGCCTGCGCCCATCGATCCGTCATTCATCGTCTCCGGACAACGCGATACGTGCCGCGTCCTCGGCCGACCTCATCACAGAACTCCGTTCGTCCAACCAGCTCTGCAGGATCGATACAGCAGCCGCCTGATCGATCACCTGCCGCTGTCCGCGCGCTCGAACACCGCTGTCCCGCAGAGCGCGTGCAGCAGACACCGTAGTCAAACGTTCGTCGGAAAGCCGGATCGGCACTTCGGGCAGCGAGTCGCGCAACCTTCCGGCGAACTCCGTCGCCATCCGCGCGGAGGTCCCCTTCTCGCCGCGCAGTGTGCGGGGCAGACCGACGATGATCTCCACCGCCTCGTACTCCTGTGCGATGGCCGCTATTCGCGCGATATCGGTTCCCGGACCGGGCCCGGAGCCGCCGGTGCGGGTATCGCGCCCAGCACCTGGTGAGCGACGCCCGGCCCGGCGGGCTCCGGTATCGCGCGGCACGGTCTCCACCGGTGTCGCCAGAATCCCGTCGGGGTCACTCGCCGCGACCCCGATCCGGACGCTGCCCACGTCGATCCCCAACCGCCGGCCCCGGCCCGGATCCGAGACGGGGTCGGGCCGGTCGACGAGAGGGTCGTCCTGCGAGCCCACCGCCATCAGCCGGCGTGTGTGCCGATGTGATCACGCACTGCCGCCAGACCCGCCTCGATCCCGGACGGATCCGAGCCCGCGCCCTGCGCCATCTCCGGCTTGCCGCCGCCACGGCCCGCGATCCGCGGCCCGAAGACGGCTACGAGATCACCTGCGGCGAATCCCAGCGCCTGGGCGGGCTTGTTGACGGTCACCACGAAGGGCACTTTGCCCTCGTTATTTCCGAGCAACACCACGATGGCGGGGGTGGTGCCCAGCCGCCCGCGGATATCGGTAGCCAAGGTGCGCAGATCACCGGCCGAGACCCCCTCGGGCGCGGCGGCCGCGACGAGCAACACCTCGCCGATCCGTTCGGCGGCGTCGGCGAAGGCGCCCGCCGAGGACAACACCGCGGCGATCTTGGTCCGCTCGAGCTCCTTCTCGGCGACCCGGAGCCGGTCCACCAACTGCTCGACCCGGCCCGGCACCTCGTCGGAGGGGACCTTCAGCATCGAGGCGACACCGGCGAGCAGCGCCCGCTCCTTGGCCAGGTGCCGGTAGGAGTCCAAGCCGACGAACGCTTCCACGCGGCGTACACCCGAACCCACCGAGGACTCCCCGAGCAGGGTGATGGGGCCGATCTGCGAGGAGTGGCCCACATGGGTGCCACCGCAGAGTTCCATGGAGAACGGGCCGCCCATTTCGACCACGCGCACCCGGTCGCCGTAGTTCTCCCCGAACAGCGCCAGCGCGCCCATCTCCTTGGCCTTGGGCAGATCGGTGACGAAGGTGTTCACCGGGAAATCCTCGCCCACGCCGTCGTTGGACACCGCTTCGATATCGGCCTTCTGCTGTTCGGTGAGCTGGCCCTGCCAGTTGAAGTCGAACCGTAGGTATCCCGGTTTGTTGAGCGAACCGGCCTGGACCGCGTTCGGGCCCAGCACCTGACGCAGCGCCGCGTGCACCATATGGGTACCGGAATGTCCCTGGGTCGCACCGCGCCGCCAGCCGGGATCGACCTGGGCCAGCACCACATCACCTTCGGTGATCTGTCCCTGTTCCACAGTGCACCGGTGCACCCACAGCTTCTTGGCGATCTTCTGCACATCGTTGACGACGAGCTTGGTGCCCGACGCGGTGATGGTGCCGCGGTCGGCGATCTGCCCACCGGATTCCGCGTAGAGCGGGCTGCGATCGAGGATCACCTCGATAGGGGTACCCGCCGGCGCGGTCGGCACCCGGACCCCGTCGGAGATCAGGGCCAGCACATGCGCCTCGGAAGTCAGCTCGTCGAATCCGGTGAACTCGGTGTCGCCGCGGTCGACCAGGTCCTTGTACACCGACAGATCGGCGTGCGCGTGCTTGCGCGCATGCGCGTCCTCTTTGGCCCGCCGACGCTGTTCGGCCATCAGGGTGCGGAACCCGTCCTCGTCCACCGACAGTCCGGCCTCCGCGGCCATCTCCAGGGTGAGATCGATCGGGAAACCGTAGGTGTCGTGCAGGGTGAAGGCGTCGGCACCGGAGATGGTGCCGGTAGCGCCGCGCGGGGTCGCCTCTTTGACCTGATCGGCGGTTTCGTCGAACAGCTTCGACCCGGTGCTCAGCGTTTTGCGGAACGCCGTCTCCTCGCCGACGGCGACGGTTTCGATCCGCGAATAGTCGGTGGCCAGCTCGGGATACGACGGCGCCATCAGATCGCTCACGACCCGCATGAACTCGCTCATCACCGGCTGTTCGGCACCGAGCAGCCGGGCCGAGCGCACGATCCGCCGCAGCAACCGGCGCAGCACATAGCCGCGGCCGTCGTTACCGGGGTTGACGCCATCGGCGATCAGCATGGCCGAGGTGCGCGCGTGATCGGCGATGACCCGGAATCGCACATCGTCGGCGTGTTCGACACCGTAGGAGCGGCCGGTGAGTTCCTCGGCCTTGTCGATGATGGGACGCAGCAGATCGGTCTCGTAGACATTGTCGACGCCCTGCAGCACCAGAGCGATGCGCTCGACGCCCATACCGGTGTCGATGTTCTTCTTCGGCAGCACACCCACCGGCGGAAAGCCCAGCTTCGGGCTGTCCTCGCCACGGATGTCCTGCATGAAGACCAGGTTCCAGATCTCCAGGTAACGGTCCTCGTCGGCGACCGGCCCGCCGTCGCGACCGTATTCGGGGCCGCGGTCGTAGTAGATCTCCGAACAGGGCCCACCGGGACCGGGCACGCCCATATCCCAGTAGTTGTCCTTACCGTCGCGGAACTGGATCCGCTCGTCGGGGATACCGGCCACCCGGCGCCAGATCTCGGCGGCTTCGGGATCGTCCTGATAGGCGGTGACCCAGATCCGCTCCGGATCGAATCCGTATCCGCCGTCCTCCTGCGAGTCGGTGATCAGCTGCCAGGCGAAGCGGATGGCGCCTTCCTTGAAATAATCGCCGAAGGAGAAATTGCCCGCCATCTGGAAGAACGTATTGTGCCGCGTGGTGACGCCGACTTCCTCGATATCACCGGTGCGCACACATTTCTGCACGCTGGTCGCGCGCGCGAAGGGCGGGGTCTGCTGACCGAGGAAATACGGCTTGAACTGCACCATGCCCGCGTTCACGAACAGCAGGTTCGGGTCGTCGAGAATCAGCGATGCGCTGGGCACCTCTGTATGCCCGGCACTTACGAAATGGTCCAGGAACCGCCGTCTGATCTCGTGGGTCTGCACGAATATCCAGCCTACCGGTGCCGCGCACCCGAATTATCACCGAGCCGGATTTCCGGGCCGCAGACCGCGGACGATCCTGCGCAGCGTACTCACCCTCGGACCGACCGCCCGTTCGTGACCGTGGTCGGTGGGGTGGTAGTAGTCCACCCCCACCAGTTCGTCCGGCGGGTACTGCTGGGCGAGCACCCCGTCCGGGGCGTCGTGCGGGTAGCGGTAGCCCTGGGCGTTACCCAGAAGCTCCGCGCCCGCGTAGTGCCCGTCCCGCAGATGCGCGGGCACCGTCCCCGCCTTCCCGGCGGCCACATCGGCCATGGCCGCGCCGAGGGCCGCGACCACCGCACCCGATTTCGGCGCGGTCGCCAGATGGATGGTGGCCTGTGCCAGCGCCAGCCTGGCTTCCGGCAACCCGACCAGCTGCACCACCTGGGCCGCCGCGGTGGCGGTCTGCAAGGCGGTCGGATCGGCCATTCCGACGTCCTCGCTGGCATGGATCATCAGGCGGCGGGCGATAAAACGCGGATCTTCCCCGGCGGTCAGCATTCGCGCCAGGTAGTGCAGGGCGGCGTCGACATCGGATCCGCGGATGGATTTGATGAACGCGCTGATCACGTCGTAGTGCTGGTCACCGGCGCGGTCGTAGCGGACGGCCGCCTTGTCGATACTGGCCGCCACCAGGTCGAGGTCCACCGTCCCGTCCAGCGAGGATTCGGCCGAGGCCTCGAGTGCGGTGAGCGCGCGCCGCGCGTCACCACCGGCGAGGCGGACGATATGGTCGAGTGCCTCGCCGGTGACCGTGTACTGCCCGTCGAGACCGCGCGGGTCGGCGATGGCCCGGGTGAGAACGGCGCGGATATCGTCGGCCCCGAGCGAATGCAGCTGGAGTACCAGCGACCGGGACAGCAGCGGCGCGACCACCGAGAACGATGGGTTCTCCGTAGTCGCGCCGACCAGGAGCACGATGCGGTTCTCGACCGCGGCCAGCAGCGCGTCCTGCTGCGTTTTGGAGAAGCGGTGCACCTCGTCGATGAACAGCACCGTCTGCTCCCCCGCGGTCAGACGCCGCCGCGAGATATCGATGACCGCGCGCACCTCCTTCACCCCGGCGGACAACGCGGACAGAGCTTCGAACCGGCGGCCGGTGGCATGGGAGATCAGGGATGCGAGAGTTGTCTTCCCGGTACCCGGCGGACCGTAGAGAAGTACCGAGGCCGCCCCCGACCCTTCGACCAGCCGGCGCAGCGGAGACCCCGGCCCCAGCAGATGCCGCTGACCGACGACCTCGTCGAGCGAGGCGGGCCGCATCCGTACCGCGAGCGGTGCGTGCGCCCCACCCTCTCGTGCGGCCTCACCCGCGAAGGCGATATCCGGTGCGCCCGCCCCCGCACCGGGCATCTCGAACAGACCGTCACTCATGCTGCGACCGTACCGCCCACCGCCGACACCCCTCCGCCGTGCGTACGCCTCGATGCCGCCCTGGTTGTGGGGCGACGAAGCGAAGGAGCACAGCGACCGATCGCGTGGAGTCGGCCGTCCGGAGACCGGCGACCATCCCGAGCACTGAAGACTCGCGATCCTACCGAGGCCGGTCGAGGCGCCCCTATGCCTACACCTTCCGTCCACTCCGGACGGTCCACCTCCGTAAGCGGGGCCCGCCCCGGTTCTGCAGCGACGAAGCGAAGGAGCACAGCGACCGAGCGCATGCAGTCGGCCACCCATAGATAGCCGAGCATCGAGCACTCACAGAGTCGTAAGCCCCCAGGCTGAAGCTGCACATACACGAACCTTCCGTCCACTCCAGAGGGTCCACCTCAACGGCGGGGCCCGCCCCGGTTCTGGAGCGACGAAGCGAAGGAGCGCAGCGACCGAGCGAAGGAGTGAAGAACCGGGGTTGATAGGGCCCCGCCAGCGGCGCCGAAGGCGCCGCAAATAAACACAGCTCAGCTGAAGTGTTCGTCGAGGACCGCGCAGACCGCTTCGGCGAAATCGCCGACGGCGTCGTTGCCGAGGCATCGCGCGTCTTCGGCCAGAGCGGCCCACCTGTTGAGCAGTGCGTCCGATCGCGGCACCGACAGCCCGTGTTCGCGGGCGGCGGCGATGCGCGCGTGATCGGCCGGCAGGAACCAGTAGGTGCTGAGCCAAACCCAGATCAACCGGGCTTCGAGGATTTTGTCCGCGAGTAGTGCGTCGTCGGCGAGGGCGGGCCAGACACCGACCACTTCGGCGCGCCAGGCCTCCACCATCTGCAGAGCGCGCTCGCGGGAGAGTTCGATATCGCACAGGCATCCGGGGAAGGAGACCAGTGCGTAGGCGATATCGAGGGTGGCGTCCCGGAATCCGCCCCATTCGTAGTCGAGGATGCGGGCGCCCTCTTCATTGAGGATCACATTGTCCGGGCACAGGTCCGAAGGGCTGAAGGCACGGAACCGGCCGCCGGTGAACAGTCGCGCGCCGTGCGCGATCTGTTCGCTCACCTCGTCGGGGATTTCCATCCCGAGTTCGCGGTGCAGCAGGGCCGGCATCTCCGTGACGGCGGCCTCGGCTTGCTGGGCGATTCCGTCGACCCGGTGCACCACGTCGACCCGGCGCAGCAGCGCCACGAAATCGGGTTCGCGCCCGACGGTCGCGGCGTGCATCCGGCCGAGGGCCTGCGCGAACGCCATCATGGCGTTGCGGGTGGCCGGTTCGATGCCGGAACTCAGCACATCGGTGAGTTTGGTGTTCTCCCCCCAGGTCGCTGAGGACGAGTAGGCGATCGGGCAGGTTGTGCGCGATGAGGTAGGCGCCGGGGCGCTCAGCGCGGCTCAGCGCGGTGGTGAACTGGTAGGACACCGCTTCCCGGAGGAATGCCGAATCGACGCTGGCGACGCCGGGGGTGACGGTGACATGCTTCGGGTCCGATACCGACCCGCGCACCTGCTTGATGATCAGGGTGCGGGGTAGGGAGAAGGCGTTCTCGGCGACCCGGACACGTAGAACGGTCGTCCGTCCGCTACCGCTGAGTTCGGTGGGGTCGCTCAGCTTCACCGGAGCACCCATTCGCTTTGTGAGCAACTGCTGTGCTGCGGATACGACTTCGGTGGCTCGTTCGGCCAGTAGTGCAGTCATCGCATTTCAAGTTACTCGCATTCGGTCACTTCTAGCGAGCGGTTGAACAACCTTTCCGTGTCGGTCGGCGTGTCCGCTGGGTTCCCCGCCGTGTGACCGGCCTGCTTGACACCGCTGGGCGGGTCGGGTTTTCTCGATCTGAACTGCTGTGCGCCACACCGGAAACCAGTTGCGTCGAAAGGTATGCCAGCGTGACCGACACACCGCGTTCCGTCCCGGTCTCTCCCGGCGATCCGGCCACGGCAGGCAAACAACCTCCGGCACCGGACGCCCCGCGGCCTGCCGCACCGGCCGAATCCGGCAGCGCCGTGGTGAGCAGCGACACCCCACTGCCCGGCGCGCCGCCACCGGCGGGCAAACCGGCCGCGACCGCGGAGGAGGTATCCGGCGCGCCACGCTACACCCCGCCGCCAGAGCCCGCCGGATCCGGTGCACCCGCACCCGGTAACCGGGGTACCACCCCGTACGACGCCACGGAAACCGGCGTGGCCCCCGGACAGCCTGTGTACGGCCCACCCGGCACCGGACCGGACCCGAACACACAGGTCTACGGGCATCAGATGTACGGCACGGGAATCCCCGGCCGCCTCGATATCGGGCACGCGCTCAGCTACGGCCTGGAGAAATTCAAGCTCAACCCCGGTCCGTGGGTCGCGGTCACCTCCCTCGGACTGATCATCTACCTGGTGTTCTATCTGGTCGTCCGCGTCGTGGAGCCGAGCTCGGTGCTGGGCCTGTTCGTGATCTTCGCCGCGGTCATGGCCGGATTGTGGCTGCTGCAGGCCGCCATGGTCCGCGGCGCCCTCTACGAAACCGACGGCTACCGTCCGGGTTTCGGCTCGTATTTCTACCTGGGCAGTATGGCGAACGCGTTCCTGACCGCACTGCTGGCCTTTCTCGCCACCACCCTCGCCTCGGCCCTGTGCCTGATTCCCGGGATCGTGGTGGGAATCGGCTGCATGTTCTCGCTGCATTTCGCGATCGAGCAGGGACAGAGCCCGGTGGAGGCGATCAAATCCAGTTTCCTGCTGGTGTTGCGCGATCCGTGGCGGGTGCTGCTGTTGGTGCTGACCGTGGTCGCGGTGACGGCATTGGGCCTGTTGGCGTGCGGATTCGGCCTGTTGGCCGCGGGCCCGGTGGCGGTGATAGCGGTCACCTACGCGTATCGCACGCTCACCGGAGGCCCGGTTTCGCCGGTATAGCGGGAGCTACGCGCCGCCGGCCTTGGCCGGCGCCTGCGCCACGCCGTTGGCCTCGGCCACCTTCCCCTTCGGCTGGGGTACGGCGTCCAGACCGGCTTCTTTGCGCTGCTGTGCGGTGATCGGAGCCGGCGCGTCGGTGAGCGGATCGACGCCGCCACCGGTCTTCGGAAACGCGATCACCTCGCGAATGGAGTCCAGCCCGGCCAGCAGTGCGACGATCCGGTCCCAGCCGAAAGCGATTCCGCCGTGCGGCGGGGCGCCGAAGGCGAACGCGTCGAGCAGGAAGCCGAATTTCTCCTGCGCCTCGTCCTCGCTGATGCCCATCACCTTGAACACGCGTTCCTGCACGTCCTTGCGATGGATACGGATACTGCCGCCGCCGATCTCGTTGCCGTTGCAGACGATGTCGTACGCGTAGGCGAGCGCATTGCCGGGATCGGTGTCGAAGGTGTCCTGCGATTCCGGCTTCGGCGAGGTGAACGCGTGATGCACCGCCGTCCACACCGAGTATCCCAGCGCCACATCGCCGCTGGCGGTCGCGTCGGCGGCCGGTTCGAACAGCGGGGCGTCCACGATCCACACGAACGACCACGCGTTCTCATCGATCAGCCCGGTCCGGTGCGCGATCTCCGAGCGCGCCGCACCCAGCAGCGCGCGCTGCGCCTTGGCCGGACCCGCGGCGAAGAACACACAGTCACCCGGCACGGCGCCGACATGCGCGGCCAGTCCCGCGCGTTCGTCGTCGGTGAGGTTCTTGGCCACCGGACCGCTGAGCGTGCCGTCCTCGCCGACCAGCACGTACGCCAGACCTTTGGCCCCCCGCTGTTTCGCCCAATCCTGCCAGGCATCGAGCTGGCGCCGCGGCTGGCTCGCCCCGCCCGGCATGACGACCGCGCCCACATAGGGCGCCTGGAACACCCGGAACGGCGTGTTCGCGAAGTATTCGGTGCATTCGGTGATCTCCACCCCGAAGCGGAGGTCCGGTTTATCACTACCGAAGCGCCGCATGGCCTCGGCGTAGGTCATATGCGGGATCGGTGTGGGGATGTGATAGCCGATGAGTTCCCACAGCGCCACCAGGACGTCCTCGGCCAGCAGGATGACGTCCTCCTGGCGTACGAAGCTCATCTCCAGGTCGAGCTGGGTGAACTCGGGCTGGCGGTCGGCGCGGAAGTCCTCGTCGCGGTAGCAGCGCGCGATCTGGAAGTACCGTTCGATACCACCCACCATGAGCAACTGTTTGAACAGCTGCGGGCTCTGCGGCAGTGCGTAGAAGCTACCGGGCTGCAGCCGGGCCGGCACCAGGAAGTCGCGGGCACCCTCCGGGGTCGAGCGGGTCAGGGTCGGGGTTTCGACCTCGACGAACTCGTGCCGCGCGAGCACCGAGCGGGCTGCGGCATTGACCCTGGACCGCAGCCGGATGGCGTGGGCGGGAGCCTCGCGGCGCAGATCCAGATAGCGGTACCGGAGCCGGGCCTCCTCGCCGGGCTGCTCGTCGAGCTGGAACGGCAGCGGCGCGCTCTCGTTGAGCACCTCGAGTTCTTTGACATCGACCTCGATCGCGCCGGTCGGCAGTTCCGGGTTCTCGTTGCCCTCTGGGCGCTGTTCGACCACGCCGACGATCCGCACGCAGTATTCCGCCCGCAGCCGGTGCGACTGCTCGGCCGCCGGCCCTTCGCGGAACACCGCCTGCGCCACGCCGGAGGCATCGCGCAAGTCGATGAAGATCACGCCACCGTGGTCACGCCGCCGTGCCACCCAACCGGAGAGGGTAACGGTCTGACCGGCCTGTTCACTTCGCAATGAACCGGCCAAGTGGGTGCGCAGCACGGTATTCCTTTCGACGGTCGGAGCACACCGGGACGGCCTCCGGATGCGGTTGCCATCGTAGTGGGCCCCGCCGAGCGGACGTAAACGGATATATTGCGAGCACCCGAGCACGCCGCGGCGAACACGTTCACAGACAGGATCAGCGATGACCTTCAACGAGCGGATCCAGATCGACCCCGGCCGCGCCTCTTCCGGCCCAGGCCCGGGCCGGGGCGGAAAACTCGCTCTCGGCGGCGGCGCCGGCGGTTTGATCGTCCTGGTGCTCGCCCTGCTGATGGGCGGGGACCCGGGTTCGCTCCTCGGCCAGTTCACCGGCGCCGAGGATCCGCAACTGGGGACCAGCGAGACGGCCGGCACGCCGGAGCACTGCCGCACCGGCGCGGACGCCAACACCTACGTGGACTGCCGGGTGGTGCTCACCGCGCAGAGTCTGGACGCGGTCTGGTCGGAGGCACTCCCCGAGCAGACCGGCACCGCATACGTTGCGCCCGGAATCCGCTTGTTCACCGGCGGCGTCTCCACCGGCTGCGGATACGCCACCAGCGAGGTGGGGCCGTTCTACTGCCCCACCGATCGGACCGCTTATTTCGATGTCGGTTTCTTCCAGGAGCTGGTCGACCGGTTCGGCGCCACCGGCGGCCCGCTCGCGCAGGAGTACGTGGTGGCACATGAGGTGGGCCACCACATCCAGAATCTGCTCGGCGATATCGGCCGGGCCCAGCAGGACCCCAAGGGTCCCCGGTCCGGCGCGGTGCGCACCGAACTCCAGGCCGACTGCTACGCGGGTCTCTGGGCCCACTTCGCGGACAAGACCCCGGCGCCGGGTTCGGATACACCTTTTCTGGTGCCGCTCGGCGATACCGATATCCAGGACGCGCTCTCGGCCGCGTCCGCGGTCGGTGACGACCGGATCCAGGAGGCCGCCCACGGCCGGGTGAACCCGGAGGCGTGGACGCACGGCGCCTCCGTACAGCGCCAGAAATGGTTCCTCACCGGGTACCGCACCGGCGAGGTATCGGCCTGCGACACCTACTCGGCTGCCGACCTGAACAATCCGGCGGGTCTGCGCTGACCCGCCGGACCCGATGCGTCAGAACTGGTTGTCGTACCCGGCGTCCTCGTCGGCGTCCACCGCGCCGATGACCTCGGGTGCGGATTCCCCGAGCGGCCCGGTGAGGTCGTCGTTGCCGGTGGCGCTGCGGTAGGGGTCGACCGTGCGGGAGTGTTCCTCGTCGCTGTTGCGCTGCCCGGCGGCACCGCCGGGTGCACCACCACCCATGAAGGAACTCGAGGCGGGCGTGGTGGCCGCGGGCATCCCGGTGGCCGGGCCCGGCCGGAGCACATTCGCCAAGGGCGTCTGGGCGGCGCCGGGCACCCCGGGCACCGACGGAGAGCCGGGTATTCCCGGCGTACCGCTCGGCGATCCGGTCGACAGTCCCGGACTACCCGTGGTGAGGCCGGGGCTGCCCGGGGTAGTACCCGGGCTGCCGGAGTTCAGGCCGGCGAGAGTTGTGGCAGCCGGGTCGCCGGTCGAGGAGCCCAGAACCGATTCCAGGCCCGAGGTATCGGAGGCCATACTCTGCGCCTGCTGCATAATCGGCTCACCGACACTCTGTGCCACACTCTGCGCGGCCTCGGCGGCCTGCTGACCATTGACACCCGTCAGGCTCTGCACCATGCCGCCCAGTTCGGCGGTCTTCCCAGCGAGATCACCGCGGGTGGCGTTGGCCACGATCACGGCCTGGCCCAGATGTTCGGTGGCCGAGGCGATGAGCGCGGTCTGCGCGGGCGGGGTCATCACCACCGGGGCGAGTGCGACAGCCTGACCGATGAACGAGGTGGCGATGGTGCTGAGCTGCGCATTGCCCTGCTGGACGACCGACGCGGCAGCCTGGGTGAGAGCCGCGATATCGATACCGCGCTGACTGGTCTGCAGGCCGGAGTTGTTGGCCTCCTGGCCGGCGGTCTGCGCGGTCTGCGAGGCATCGCTCTCCCAGACCTGTCCCATGGCGGTCAGGCTGCTCTTACCCACGCTCATGGCGGTCTCGATGATCTGCGAGGACTGGCTCAGGATCGCGGTCGGGTCCAGGGCGCCGATGACTCCGGTGCCGAAACTGCTCAGCAGATCGCGGATCGGCTGGAACAGCACATCGATACCGGGCAGGGCGGGCAGGGCGGCACCGCCGAGCAGCGCTCCCACCGGATCGGACGGCAGTGCCGGGGCGGCCGCCGCCGGAGCGCCTCCGGCCGCCGCCGTGCCCGACGGACCACCACCGGCGGCGGTGTTCAGTACCTGCCCGAGCACCCCCTGGGCTGTATCCACCACCGGCGCCGCGGCCTGGTTGACGGCGCCGAGCAGCTGGTTCGCCTGGTCGGAGGCGTCCTCGGCCGCGCCGGACAGGATGTCCTGCGCATCGGCCGCGTCACCGCCCAGCCCGGACAATCCCGGCAGTCCCGCCATCGGTGCACCGGCGGCCGCTGGGGCGTCATCGGAGATCCGCTGGGAGAGGAAGAATTCCGGCGCGTCCAGCTGCTGCTCACCGTCCGGAAGCTGAGCCAGCGGTACATCCTGGATGGCAGCGCCCGGGTCCGGCTGCGTCGAGGGCGCGGCAGTCTCCGGAACGCGCACGGGAGCGGTCGGCACGGCCTGCTGGAGTTCGGGCGCGATAACGCCCGCCGCGGCGGTGGTATCGATCGGTCTCACAGGCCACCCCCGGCCGCACCGAGCGCACCGGCCGCACCGTCGTCGGTCATGTCGTAGTTGAACGCGGAGGTGAAGGCGGCCTCCGACAGCTTCTGGTATTTGGCCGACAAATCGTTGATATCGCGCGCCTGCAGCACCTGAGCGGCGGCGAACATGGCCAGATAGTCGGCACCGATCAAACCGAAAACCGGTGTCAGCGAGGCGACATTGGCTACAGCGTCGATATTGCCGGCCGCCGCGATCTCGGTCCCGATCCCGGAATTCGTGATTCCGAACGCGCGCAGGGCTTCGGTTGCTACCGAGATATCACTCATCGAGCTCCCCCCTCATTCTTCGTGAACTTCATCGTGGCCACCACGTGGAATGTCTCGTATGCCGCAACGACGCACACCCCTTGCGGCACCAAATGGTCGCCGCCCGAATATAGCCCACCCGCCCGCCCGCACACGAGACACTGCGGGGCGGCAAAACTAGAACATGTTGCAAATTAGAACAAGTTCTATATTGTCGTCTCCATGAAGGTCGCAGTGACCGGCGCAGCCGGCTACCTGGGTACGAATCTGCTCCCGCTGCTCGCCGAGCGCGGCGACGATATCGTCGCCATCGACCGGGTGGCGCCGCCGCAACCCGGCGCGGCGAATATCACCTGGGTGAGCGCCGATGTCCTGGATCCCGAATCCATGCGAGCCGCCCTCGACGGCGCCGAAATCGTCTACCACCTTGTCGCGGTGATCACCCTCGCCGACAAGCACGATCTGGCCTGGCGGGTGAACACCGAGGGTGTCCGGGTGGTCGCCGAGGCCGCGCACGCCGCCGGGGCCCGCCGGTTCGTCCACGCCAGCTCGATCCACGCCTTCGACCAGTACAGCTGCGGCGGCAGTATCGACGAGACGACCCTGCGGTCCACCGAGGCGAGCCTGCCGGTCTACGACCGCTCCAAATGGAACGGCGAGATCGAACTCCGCACGGTGGTCGAAGCGGGCCTGGACGCGGTGATCTGCAATCCCACCGGGGTTTTCGGGCCCGCCGACCACGGCACCCCGCTGTCGCGGATCAACCGTTCGCTGCGCGATGCCGCGCGCGGCCGTATCCCGGCCATGATCGACGGCGGATTCGACCTCGTGGATGTACGCGATGTGGCGCGCGGCCTGGTCCTGGCCGGCGAGCACGGCCGGACCGGGGAGAACTACCTGCTCGGCGGCGAAATGATCTCCATGCTCGACCTCTGCCGAATGGCCGCGCGGCACGGCGGGAAGAAGGGGCCGCGTTTCTCCATCTCCCCGAAACTGGTCGCGGGTCTCATCCCCGTGATGGAACCGATCGGCAAGCGGCTGGGCACCGATATCGTCTCGAAGGCCGCACTCGGCGCGCTGATCTCGGCGCCGCTGGTGGACCACGGCAAAGCCACCCGGGAACTCGGTTACCAGCCGCGCCCGACCGACGACACCGTACGCGACCTGGTCGCGTTCTTCGCCGATCCGCACGCCCCGCTGCCCGATTTCACCCCGGCTGCTTGACAGCACTTAGAACGCGTGTTCGACTGGTTCGGTGCGGTGGCAGAACCAAACCCTGGACGCCGACGACGGCGCGCTGCCCGGCCTCGACAGGGCCGGGTTCGCCCGCACCGTACAGACTCCCGAATTCGACGGGATCACTTTTCACGAGGTGCTCTGCAAGAGTGCGCTGAACAAGGTCCCCGACGAGTCGAACCTGCCGTTCCGGTGGACGGTCAATCCGATGCGTGGATGTTCGCACGCCTGCCGCTACTGTTTCGCGCGCGGTTCGCACGAATACCTGGAGCTCGACGCCGGAACCGATTTCGACACCCAGATCGTGGTGAAGACCAATATCGCCGCGGTCCTGCGGCGTGAACTCACCCGCCGGTCCTGGCATCGGGAGAAGGTGGCGCTCGGCACCAATACCGACCCCTACCAGCGAGCGGAGGGCAGGTACCGGCTGATGCCCGGAATCATCCGCGCCCTCACCGATTCCGGGACCCCGTTCTCCATCCTCACCAAGGGCACCCTGCTCCACCGGGACCTGCCGCTGCTCACTCTGGCCGCGCGCGAGGTCCCCGTGCACATCGGAATATCACTGGCCCTGCTGGATCCCGAACTGCACCGTGGCCTGGAACCCGGCACCCCGGCACCGCGCGCGCGGCTGGATCTGGTGCGCGCCTGCACCGACGCCGGATTCGCGGTGCACGTCATGGTGGCGCCGGTGGTCCCCTATCTCACCGACGGCCGGTCCCAGCTCGACGAACTCTTCGGCGAACTGGCCGCGGCGGGCGCGGTATCGGCGGTGACCTTGCCTCTGCACCTGCGCGGGAGCACCCGCGGCTGGTTCCTGGGCTGGCTGGCCGAACACCATCCGGCGCTGCTGCGCCGGTACCGCCAGCTGTACCGGGGCGCGGTGGTCGCACCCGAGTACGTCGGCTGGTTGCGCGAGCGCATCGATCCGCTCCTGGAACAGCACGGTCTGCTCGCCGAACGGGAAGACGCACCTCGGACACCACCCGCCGCCGAACCCCGCACAACCCCCCAGCTCGAACTGTTCGCCTGAACCGGCACTGCCGCCACCGGGCCGGACGCCTCGGTGGACGCCCGGACACGGGCCCTGGGCACCACAGCCGCTCACGCTCGGCGCGCCTGATCGCCGCAGCCGGGCACAGCCCACCCACAACCCGCGCACGGCCGCAGCGAAGGGGAGGTACGCCCGATAGGCGCAGCTGGGCGCAGCCCATCCACAGTCCGCGCACGGCCGGAGCGGAGGCGGAGGTACGCCTACCCTGGTAGGTACCACACAGACAAGGCGCACGAGCACCTCGTTCCGCGCCCACCGCCGACCCGGCCCGCGCTTTTCCGGCGCGGCTGCCCCGCCCCGGGGTAGGTTGGCGACTGGCAGCTCATTTCGACGAGGAAGTGAAGCACGCGTATGGTTTCGCACCACGACAGCATCGGCCGCCCCGAGACCGCGTCGGCCGGAAACGATTCCGGCACAGTGGTATTGGACCGTGTCGTGATCCGTTTCGCGGGCGATTCCGGCGACGGTATGCAACTCACCGGCGACCGGTTCACCCATGAGGCGGCGGCCTTCGGCAACGACCTGGCCACCCAGCCCAACTTCCCGGCCGAGATCCGGGCACCGCAGGGGACGCTGCCGGGTGTGTCGTCGTTCCAGATCCAGATCGCCGACCACGATATCCTCACCGCCGGTGACCAGCCGGACGTACTGGTCGCGATGAACCCGGCCGCGCTGAAGGCCGATCTGGGCGAGCTACCACGTGGTGGCACCGTCATCGTCAACACCGACGAGTTCACCAAACGCAACCTCACCAAGGTCGGCTACGCGGCCGATCCGCTGGCCGACGACAGCCTGGGTGAATTCGTGGTCCATCAGGTGCCGATGACCTCGCTCACGCTGGCCGCGACCGAATCCACCGGAGTCGGCAAGAAGGACGGACAGCGCGCGAAGAACATGTTCGCGCTGGGGCTGCTGTCCTGGATGTACGGGCGGCCCATCGGCGGGACCGAGAAGTTCCTGCGGGAGAAATTCGCCGCGAAACCCGATATCGCCGAGGCCAATATCCTCGCCTTCCGGGCCGGCTGGAACTACGGCGAGACCACCGAGGCCTTCGCCACCACCTACCGCGTCGCCCCGGCCGTACTTCCCGCCGGCACCTACCGGCAGATCACCGGTAATACCGCACTGGCATACGGCCTGATCACAGCCGGTTCCCTCGCAGGTCTCCCGCTGTTCCTGGGCACCTATCCGATCACCCCGGCCTCCGATATCCTGCACGAGCTGAGCAAGCACAAGAACTTCGGTGTCACCACCTTCCAGGCCGAGGACGAGATCGCCGGGATCGGCGCGGCGCTGGGGGCGTCCCTCGGCGGCGCGCTCGGCGTGACCAGCACGTCGGGCCCCGGTCTGGCGCTGAAGAGCGAGACCATCGGGCTCGCCGTGATGACCGAGCTTCCGCTGGTGATCGTCGACGTACAGCGCGGCGGCCCGTCCACCGGGCTGCCCACCAAGACCGAGCAGGCCGACCTCTTGCAGGCGCTTTTCGGACGCAACGGCGAGTCCCCGGTGGCCGTCCTGGCGCCGCGCTCCCCCGCCGACTGCTTCGCCACCGCGGTCGAGGCCGCGCGTATCGCCCTGACCTACCGGACGCCGGTGCTGCTCCTCTCCGACGGTTCGATCGCCAACGGGTCCGAACCGTGGGCTATCCCGGCGGTGGCGGAACTCGCCCCGATCGACCCGGGATTCGAGACCGGCGACGAAGACGACTTCCGGCCCTATGTCCGCGATCCGGAAACGCTGGCGCGCCCGCTCGCCGTACCGGGTACGGCGGGCCGGGCCCACCGGATCGGCGGCCTGGAGAAAGCCGACGGTAGCGGCGATATCTCCTACGATCCGGCCAATCACGATCTGATGGTGCGGTTGCGGCAGGCCAAGATCGACGGGATCACGGTGCCGCCCGCCGAGGTGGACGATCCCGACGGTGCGGCCGAGCTGCTACTGGTCGGCTGGGGTAGCTCCTACGGTCCGATCGGCGAGGCATGCCGACGGGTGCGGCGGCGCGGCGGACGAGTGGCGCAGTTGCATCTGCGGCACCTGAATCCGCTGCCGCCCGATCTGGGCGAGATCCTGCGGCGTTATCCCACGGTAGTGGCGCCGGAGATGAACGGCGGCCAGCTGGCCATGCTGTTGCGCGCGAAATATCTGGTGGATGTCCAGCCGTGGACCAAGGTCGCCGGTACGGCGTTCTCCGCCCAGGAACTCGTCGGTGTCGTCGACGCGGCGCGGGACGGTACCCTGGCCGGCCTCGAGCAGGACAAGGCCCGCGCCGCGCGGGCCGGGGCCACGTATCGTACGAACGGGGGTGCGGCATGACCATCGTCGAACCATCGCTGGCCGGAACCGAACTGGGGCTCACCCCGGTTTCCGGCCTGTCCGGGGTACCGACCGCGGACGGCCCGCAGAAGGCCAAGGATTTCACCTCCGACCAGGAGGTGCGCTGGTGCCCCGGCTGCGGTGACTACGTCATCCTCGCCACCGTGCGCGGTTTCCTGGCCGATCTCGGCCTGCGCCGGGAGAATCTGATGTTCGTCTCCGGGATCGGCTGCTCGAGCCGCTTCCCGTACTACCTCGACGCCTACGGCATCCACTCCATCCACGGCCGCGCCCCGGCGATCGCCACCGGCCTGGCGGTGACCCGGCCGGATCTGTCGGTCTGGGTGGTCACCGGGGACGGCGACGCCCTCTCCATCGGCGGCAACCATCTGATCCACGCGCTGCGCCGCAATGTCAACATGACGATCCTGCTGTTCAACAATCGGATCTACGGTCTGACCAAGGGGCAGTACTCCCCTACCTCCGAACCGGGCAAGGTGACCAAATCGACCCCGATGGGTTCGGTGGACCATCCGTTCAACACCCTGTCGGTGGCGCTCGGCGCCGAAGCGACCTTCGCCGCGCGGGCGCTGGACTCCGACCGCACCGGCCTGAACGAGGTACTGCGCGCGGCCGCCGAACATCGCGGCACCTCGTTCGTGGAAATCCTGCAGGACTGCCCGATCTTCAACGACGGAGCCTTCGATGTGCTGCGCCGCGGGGACAACGAATCCCG
This sequence comes from Nocardia jinanensis, assembly GCF_014645735.1. Lineage (GTDB taxonomy): Bacteria > Actinomycetota > Actinomycetes > Mycobacteriales > Mycobacteriaceae > Nocardia > Nocardia jinanensis. Next base: position 607,174 of record NZ_BMMH01000001.1, read on the forward strand.
GCTCATCCGCCTGCGGGACGGTGAACCGCTGCGGTTCGGCGCCGACAGTGAGTACGCCGTGGTACGACGGGGATTCGGGCTGGCCGTGGTACCAGCGGCGAATGTGCGCGACGACGAGATCATCGTCCACGACGCGCACGCCGACGATCCCGAATACGCCTACGCGCTGTCGCGGCTCTCCGATCAGGACCTCGACCATGTGGTGACGGGCGTCTTCCGGTCGGTGGACCGGCCCACCTACGACGACGGTGTCCGCGCTCAGACCGCGGCGGCGCGGGAACGGTTCCCGGTAACAGCGAATTCACTGCAGAACCTGCTCACCGGCCCGGAGACCTGGACCGTGGACCGAGTCCACGAATCCACGACCGCTGTGCCTGCCGACGGGACATGAGGGCATAGCGCCGGGTGGTGCGGTCGTCACCTCGGTCGGTGAAGGCCGCGGAGGTGACGAAAACCGTGATGGTCACCGCTCGGCGCATTCAGCGCTGTCGGGCCGCCGCCGCAACGCCGGTCGGCAGCGGTGCGACGATGGCCGAAACTACGAGTGAGCGCCGTCACTCGTGCTTGTTTTCGGTGCCGGGCGAGAGCACGACGACGCAAGCGGCTATCCCGATGCGCCGATACCGGTCAGAACAGGGTCGTGATCTCTTGATCGGTGAGAACGATCGGGGCGACGTAGTCCTTGGCCCGGGTCAGCGTCACTGCCCGATACAGCGGCCGCTCCGAGAGGGCCGCATCGCGCGCTTCGGCCCGGAGTTGATGGACGAGCAGATCGGCGACCGCGAGCGCCGCCGGGAGTTCGCTGCGCACCAGCGCGTCGGCGAGCCGCCGCAACCCCAGCAGATGTAGTTCCCGGCCGCTCCCGGCGTCGGTGTACATGGCCAGCGGGACGATCTGGCGATCGGGTCCGGCGGTGAGCCGCAGCACCAGCCGGCTCAGCCTGCCGGGGTACACGAGCAGTTCGACCCCGGTGGCAGTCGCGATATCCAGCAAGCGGGTGCCCAGCAGGGTCCGGGCATTGATGGTGGTTCCGCGCAGCCACAACCGGCGCCGCCGGACGGCCACCACGTATCCCACGACCGGTACGGCCACCACCAGTGCCGCCACCACGCCCACGACCCCGCCGAACAGCAGGCCGGTGATCGCGCCGACACCGAGCGCGAGGGCGAGGGCGACCAGCGTCAGCCGGCGCAGCACCGGCGCGTAGACCTCGGGGGCCACCAGATCCAGCCCGATTCGCTGCTCGGCATCGGGCGGGGGTACATCGGTCACGGCAGGCGCTCTTCGGTCCGGGGACGGGGTCGCACCGGACAGTACTACGCCCCGTCGGGCAGTGTGCATTTCGCTACAGCTCCGCCGAAGACCCCGTCGCTCCGCCCGCCGCGGCGGGCGGAGCGCGACTACTACGTGGTCAGCGTGGCGACGATCTCGTCGAGCGGGATCTGGCTCTGGTCGCCGGTCTGCATATCCTTCAGTCCGACGGTGCCCTCGGCCAGATCGCGATCGCCCAGGATCAGGGTGTACCGCGCGCCCGACCGATCGGCGGCCTTCATACCGCCCTTCACTCCGCGATCGCCGTAGACCAGGTCCACTCGGACCCCCGCCGCGCGCAGCTCACCGGCCAGCACCACCATCCGCTGTTTGGCGGCCTCACCGAGCGGAACACCGAACACCTCGCAGCGGGCCGGATCTCCCGCCGTGACGCCTTCGGCGGCCAGCGCCAGAACCGTACGATCGACACCCAGACCGAACCCGATACCGGACAGGGCCTGCCCACCGAGTTCGGCCATGAGGCCGTCGTAACGCCCGCCGCCGCCGATACCGGACTGCGCGCCCAATCCGTCGTGCACGAATTCGAAGGTCGTCTTGGTGTAGTAGTCCAGCCCGCGCACCATTCGCGGATTCAGCACGTACGGCACACCGAGTGCGTCGAGGTGCGCGAGGACCTGCTCGAAGTGGGTCTTCGCCGATTCCGACAGGTGATCGATCATCAACGGTGCCGACTCGGTCATCTCCCGCACCTCGGGCCGCTTGTCGTCGAGTACCCGCAGCGGGTTGATCTCGGCCCGGCGGCGGGTCTCGGCGTCCAGGTCGAGTCCGAACAGATATTCCTGTAGCCGCTCGCGGTACTGCGGGCGGCAGGTCTCGTCACCGAGCGAAGTGATCTCCAGCCGGAATCCCGTCAGGCCCAGGCCGCGGAAACCGGCATCGGCGACCGCGATGACCTCGGCGTCCAGCGCGGGATCGTCGACGCCGATGGCCTCCACACCGACCTGCTGCAGCTGGCGGTACCGGCCCTTCTGCGGCCGCTCGTAGCGGAAGAAGGGTCCGGCGTAGCTCAGCTTCACCGGAAGCTGGCCGCGGTCCAGACCGTGCTCGATCACCGCGCGCATCACCCCAGCGGTGCCCTCGGGCCGCAGCGTGACGCTGCGTTCGCTGCGGTCGGAGAAGGTGAACATCTCCTTGCTCACCACATCGGTGGATTCGCCGACGCCCCGGGTGAACAATTCGGTGTCCTCGAAGACCGGCAGCTCGATATGCCCGTACCCGGCGAGTCGGGCGGCGCGGAGCAGGCCGTCGCGTACCGCGACGAACTCGGCCGAACCGGGCGGAACGTAATCCGGGACCCCCTTCGGGGCGGAGAAGCTGCTGGTCTTGGTCACGGTGAACCAGTTTCCCCCACCCGGCCCGGTCGAGTCCAACCGGTTGGGCCGCACCTCCGCCCGAGCGGCCGTTCCGGGCGATATCCGGGTGTAGCGCGCCGGAGATGGCAGACTCTAGAGCCGGAAGCAACAGACCAGCCGCGACCGGCCGGGCCTGCCGGGTCCGGCCGCCGCACGGGAGGAACGTGGTAGTGCCCAGCAACGAACAACGCCGAGCGGCGGCGAAACGCAAGCTGGAACGACAGCTCGCCAACCGGGCCGAACGCGCGCGCAAGCGTAAACAACTGACCATCGCCGGATCGGCGCTCGGAGTCGTCGTGGTGATCGCCGCGGTGACCGGGGTGTACTTTCTGACCCGCGGGGGCGACAACGCCGATACGACGGCCCAGAACAGCGCCTCGCAGACACCGGACGCCTCGCTGTCCAGCACACCGGGCGCGGCCCCGCCGCCGCCCCCGGCCGCCAAGCCGGCCAGTGTGAACTGCACCTACCGCGACAGCGCCGAACCCGCGGCCAAACCGGTGCAGAAGCCGCGCACCGACGGTATCGAAACCGGGGCCGGCAACTCCTCGCTGAGTATCAGTGTGGACAGCAACCAGGGACCGATGGGGCTGACACTGAACAACGCGGAGTCGCCCTGCACGGTCAACAGCTTCGCCAGCCTCGCCGGCCAGGGGTATTTCGATGGCACCAACTGCCACCGACTCACCCAGGGTGAGGGGCTGAAGGTGCTGCAGTGCGGTGACCCGACCGGCACCGGCAGCGGTGGTCCGGGCTACGAATTCGACAACGAGTACCCCACCGATCAATACGCGCCGAACGACCCGGCCCTGCAGCAGCCGATCAGTTACCAGCGCGGTGTGCTGGCCATGGCCAATGCCGGGCCGGGCACCAATGGCAGCCAGTTCTTCATCGTGTACGGCAATTCGATGCTGCCGCCGAACTACACGATCTTCGGCACCGTCGACGAGGGTGGGCTGGCGACGCTGGACAAGATCGCCGGTCAGGGCCAGGACGAATCCAACGGTCCCGGCGACGGGAAACCCACCCAGCCCGTCACGCTGAACTCGGTCCGGATCGACTGATCCCGGCTGCCCGGCCGCCCGGCGAGTTCCGCTCACCTCGGTTTCCGGCGATATATGCTGGTCGGCGCAACGTTGCAAAGACTGTGCCCCCATTTCTCGGGTAATCTCGAAAAAGGGAGTGCGCGTGACCAAGTCGTGCTCATCGGCCGCAGTTCCGGGCCGGAGCGCCGCTCGCGGGTTCTCCCGGTGTTCGCGTCGCGCCGGGCAAACCTCCGCCGGGCGGTTCGCGGGCCGGACGGTGGATCGTCGATCCGCCGGTTCGGCTCGCTACGTCGTGGCACCACAACATCCAATAGTGCACACCGCAGTATCTGGGAGCAGCCATGTCCGAGGAACTGGACGACATCGGCCGGGAAACCGCGGCCATGATGAAGACGATGTTGCAGATCGCGACACTGGTCGCACTCAAGGCCCGGGAACGCGGTCAGCGTGAGGCCGAGATGCGGGTCAAGATGACCGAGGCCCGGGCGAAAGAGGCCCGGGAGCTGCAGATCCGCGAGGCGCGTGACGCCAAGTCCAAGGATCCGCGCAACCTGGCGCTCTCGCAGACCATTTCACGGTCTGTCGTGGAGGTCGGGCCGCCCGGCACCGCGGTACCGCAACGGGACGCGCCCGGCTATCGCGGGGTCCAGCTCGAGAAGGACCGCTTCTCGATGAGCTCCTTCGCCGAGAAATCCGATCAGGCCGGCAACGTGGCCGACGCGGTGCGTTACGACTCGGTGGAGCGGCGTGCCGCACTGGCCGCTCATCTGGCCAAGATCGGTGTCGCGCCGGAACTGGCCGCGGCCCGGATGCTGGTCGAGGTAGGTCAGGCGACCCCGCCGAGCGAGGCGGTCCGTACCCGGCCCGAGCAGGCACCGTCGGTACAGCGTGCCCGGGAACAGGAACAACTGGCCCGGGGTCTCGAACGCAGTCGCTAGGCACCGGTTCCGGCCGGAACAACGGAGAATGCCCGTCCCACTGGACGGGCATTCTCTTATTGTCGCGGCGGGCTACGGTCTCAGCGCCGCGCTTCGCTACCGGCCGACTGGAGGTTCTCGGCCGGCTCGGGGTCGGTCGGCTCCGGGTCGGCCGGCTCGGAGTTGTCGGCGGGATTGCTGAACATCCCGTGTGGCGGGGCCGTCAGCGGCAGCGGGATGAGCATATCCTTGTGCCCGTTGCGCACACTGCAGTACTTGAACGGACCCTTCGGATCGAGTAGCACGGCCATATGCTTATCGGCGTGGTCGAGAAACCACACACTCATCCCGGTGGCACCGTCCTGCCGGAGGTGCTCCCAGGCGCGCCAGACGGCGTCCAGTCGCGCGATGGCCTCCGTATGGTTCCACCATTCGGGGCACCACACGGTATCGCTGAGATCGCTGACCTGTCGGCGATAGACGACGCTGAGGTAGTTCTCGACGAACTCCACCACGTTCTTGTAGGTCGGTATCTGCTGCTCTTGGGGAGTCTCGGTCACCGCGGTCGAACCTCCTGCCTCTCTCCCGGCCCGTTCTCCGGGCCCGGGGGTGTTCCGCCCGGACCGTTATCCGGTTCCGTGGGTGCGCCTGCCGGTTTCTTGTCCAGCACTGTGGGTGCGCCTGCCGCACCGTGGTCCGGCTCCGTGGGTGGCTTTTTGATCAGCGCCGGGGACCCGATGAGATCGGTGACCAGTGTTTTGCGCTGCGGGTCGTGCTGCTCGATGGATTTCTTCACCGCGGAGGCGTACTCGCCCTCCCACCAGGGCACCGTGCGCACCAGAACCGGTGGGGCGCCGGAGGAGAACACGATGGCCCGGCCGCGCGGCAGAGTCGCCAGGGCCTGCACGGTGAAGGTCTTGGAGGAACCCAGCGAACGCGAATAGCTCTTACCGCCCTTGGATTCCGATACCGAGGCCGAGATGGCCGAATGCTCGCCGATCGACTCCGAACGCTCCCGCAGGAAGTTGGTGTCGTCCACGCCGCTACCCAGCACTTTGACATTGGCGGCCGACCACAGCGCGTACATCCCGTCGTCACCCCAGCACCGGGCGCCCTGCGCCCACGACTGCAGCACCGTCATCACCACGATGCCGCGGGAGCCGAAGTGGCTGTACTGCTTCGGCAGATCCTTCCACCGGACCACATTCGCCGCCTCGTCCAGCACCGCCAGCAAGGGAATCGGCAACCGTCCGAAGGCCGAACGCGAGGCCTTGCGCATCGCCACATCGATCACGGCCTCGGTGAGCGCGCTCACCAGCGGCGCCGCCGAACCCCGGCCCTCCAGCGACAGGCTGTAGAGCGTGCCGTTCTTCTCGATGAACTCCAGTTCGTCGAACTGGATCCGCGGTAGCTCCTGCTTTTTCTGGTCGTGCGGTGTGACCCATTTGTGCACGTTGCGCAGTTTCAGGCAGCGCACCATCTTCTTGGCGGTGCCGAAGATACCGCTGCGGGTGCGCGGATCGGCGTTGTACTGGGCGGCCAGGCCGGAGGCGGAGAAATCGTGGCCCGCGTCGCGCAGGAACTGAATGGGTTCGATGTTCTGCGGTTCGGTGACCCACTCCCAGATCTGGGTGATCGGTTTGTGCGCGATCGCGGCGGCCAGGAAGAGCCCGGCCAGCAGATCCTCGGCCTCGGGATCGAAAAAGGCGTCGTTACGGGAATCCGAACCACTGTCGCTGTCGGCGAAATGACCCGCCAAGCGCGCGGCCCGCATCTCGCAGCCGTCGCTGTTCGCGTCCACCCAGGCCAGCGGGTTCCAGTACCAGGTGGGATCCTCGGCGGCCACACCCTGCGGGTCGAAGACAAAGGTACGACTGCCCTTGGCCTCACGCACATCCCGGGTCGCGTCCACCACATCGCGTTTGTTCGAGGTGGCCAGGACCGGGCCGATCGCGGTGAGAATCGCCGGGATGACCCGCGAAGTCGATTTGCCCTGCCGCGGACCCCATATATCGAGATGCAGATCCTCGTAGGAGCCGTACAGCATCGTGCCGTCGGCCACGGCGACCCCGATCGGCACCCCGGGGGCGTCGTTGTAACCGAGTTTCACCCCCATGTTCTGGGCTTTCTCCCGGACACCGGCCTCGGTCAGCGCGGCGATGGCTCCGCCGTTGCCCATCACATCGGCCTTGTCGTCCACGGCGAGCCGGCCCACCAGACGTCTGGCGGTAGACCGCCGCCGGAACAGCACGAACAGCGCCAGCGCGAGCAGTACGAGCAGCAGGATCACGGTGGTGCCGGTGGGCCAGTGCAGCTCACCTTTGACCATTCCGGCCACGATATCGATCGGATTGACCGGCATATCCTGCTTCTGCAGCGAGAGCATATTGCCCAGATGCAGGGCCACCCAGATGGTTCCCAGGACGGCACCGCCGACGTAGATCGCGATCAGGGTCAGATCGGGCCCGACCACGGCCGGGTCCTTCAGCGGTTTCTTCTTCGCCATTCCTGCCTCCTGAATGATGCCTGCCGGGTCACCGGTAACCGTCGAGACGCCAGCCCTGGGGCGTACGTACAACGGTCGCGATAACGGTGGACGGCGCCAGGGGTTCCTCGCGGCCGTCCGGGTAGACGACGGTCTGCTCGATTCCGATCTTGAACTGTGCGACGGCGGGATCCGGTCCGGCCGGTGGACGATCCCCGGACGCGAAGGTGAACGCCTCCACCCGCGCACCCGCGGACGCCCAATCGCCCCACTGCAGTGAGACAGCCGGAGCGCCGGCGCTCGCCGGCGACGCGTCCAGCACCCGGACCAAACTGGGGCCCAGCCATTTCCGTGCCCGCTCCAGCGAGGCTCCCGGTACCTCGGTGGCAGGCTCCCACTGATAGATCTCGCGTAACGCCGCCACCGCGACACCGTCGGGAGTCACCGGATCCGGGGCGGGCACGGCCTCGAGCCGCCGGGGGGTCGAAGTGGCCACTGCACCACCCGATCCCACGTCCTCGCCACCGCCACTGCCACCGCATCCACTCAGTACCGTGATGGCCAGCATCAGCATCACCACCAGTCCCGCACCAGCACTCGTCTTCTCGTTCCAGGCTAACCGCCCGGACCTCGTAAACGGCGCCGATCCGCGCGTGTTCACAGCACCCTCCTCGCTCGGGCGTCACCGGGTACGGCGGTTTCGGCCACCCCACCGGGCGAGTCCGCGGTCAGCGCCGGGGCCGCCTGGATCATCTGCCCGCTGCCGATGTAGATCCCGACCCGCGCGGGTCCGCGCGGGCCGAACTCGCTGAACACCAGATCTCCCGGCTGGATCCGCGCCACCGGCACCTCGATCCCGGCCTCCCACTGCTGTTCGGCGGTACGCGGCAGGGATACGGCCCCGGACGAGGCGGCGAACACCGCCGCCGAAGTCAGACCCGGGCCGTCGAGCCCACCGCCACTGGGCCCCTGCGGACCACCGCCGCCCCAGACGTACGGCGTGCCGAGCCATTCGTGCGCGGCCTGGACCACCTGGTCGCCCGCCGATCCCTCGCTGTCGGGGCTGAAGCGTCCCGTGGCTCCCGGATCGCGATACTCCGCCTCCATGGCCAGGATATTCGTGACGTAGGGCTGGGTCTCGGAGTAGTGCGCGGCCACCTGGTTCGGCATCCCGCCGGACGCCAGGACCGCGCCCTCGCCCGCGTTGTAGGCCGCCAGGGTCAGCGCCACCACATCACCCTGGACCCTGCCCTCACCGATCCAGCCGGTTATCTTGTGCGCGATCGCGCACATGTACCGGCCCTGTCCGACGATGGCGTCACCGTCGTCCCATACGCTGGCCACCCCGTTACCGTCGGCGTCGATGACATACGGCTGTCCGTCGTCGGGATTGGTACTCGCGGCCGTGCCGGGCAGGAACTGCGCGAGCCCCTGCGCACCCGCCGGCGAGGTGAGACCACGCCGGAATCCGGATTCCTGCCGGCCCTGCGCGGCCAGCAGCGACGGGGTCACCTCGGGGCACAGCGACCCGGCACGGCGATACCAGATCTCCAGTTCGGGTGGCACTTTCCCGTCGGCCAGCGCCCCGCCCGCGGTGCCGAAACCGCGTACGCATTCCGGATCGGTCGAATAGGCGCGGGCGCCACCCAGATCGGGGGTGGGCGCGCCGTCGAGCCAGGGCATCGGGTCGATCTGCCGGCCGCCGGTGAAGCGGCCGCCCGGCACGATCTCGAAATGCAGGTGCGGACCGCTGGATTCACCGGCAGATCCGACCGTGCCGATATGCTGTCCGCCCCGGACGGTTTCGCCGACCCGCACCAGTACGCCGCTGTCCCACATATGGCCGTACACGGCGGAGTACGCGCGCCCGTTGCCCGGATCGATCGAATCGACGACGATCCAGTTACCGAAACCCGAGGCAGGGCCCGCGGCCACCACGACTCCGTCGGCCACCGAGAAGATCGGCGTACCGTCGGGGGCCGCCAGATCGATGCCCTTGTGCCCGCCGCCGCGGGACCCGAACACATCGGAGACCGAATACGTCCCGGCGGCCATCGGCCAGCTGCGGCCCAGCGGACCCGCACCGGCGGCCAGCGACGGTGTCGCGGTCAGCGTGGGGTTGGCGGTCGAGCCGTCCGGTACGGCGGTCTCCCCCGCGGCACGCGGATCACCCGGCGGATAGCCCCCCAGCGGCGGCAGGGTCGTCCGGCTCGGGTCGAGCACCGAACCACCCTCGCAAGGGTCGTCCACGGCCGGCATCACGATGACGAGGATGACCGTCATCAGACCGAGTACCAGGCCGAGGCAGGTCCACAGCACCGATTTCGCGTTCACCGGGCTCCCGCGGGGTTCACGTGTCGCGCCGGGTTTCGTTGAGAGTGTCGGCCAGGGCGCGGTTCACCTGCGCGGCGGCAGCCAGTTGCTGCTGCAACAGCGCGACCTTGCGACGCAGAGCGCCCGCGTCCATGCGCTCCAGGCTCGGTCCCTCCGCCGCGCGCACCCAGTTGCGCACCGAATTCGTGTGCACGCCGATCTGTTCGGCGACCAACCGGCACGCCTCCGATTCGCTGCGCAGTTTGCCGGTGAGAGCGAGGACCTGTTCCACCGCGGCGGCCCGGACCTCCGGTGAGACCCGGCGATAGGACCGATGCGGCATCATGAATTGCTCCCGCCTACCGGCTGCGAACCGTCCGGGGGCAAGGCCGGTACGGCGGCGAAACGGCCCGGATAGGAGGTGAATTCCTCGAAGCGCTGGTTGGTGTCGTGGATACCGCTGAGCTTCTCGGCGGGGGTGAATTCCATATGGAAGGGAATGCCCGGCCGCCGATCCTCACCGATCTTCAACAGGAATTTGCCGGTCCCGGGCGGAGACGGTCTGACCTGGCCGGGTTTGAGGGCCTCACCGGTCAGCGCCTGGGGTGCCGACCAACTGGTCACCATCTCCTCTTCGGCCGCGGTGAACGGCACCGTGCTGTCCAGTCGCTTGATCTCCTCGGCGGGCAGGGCGCCGAAGATCTTGGCCCGCGCCCGCTCCAGAAAACCGAGGGCCTTGGCGATGGCCGCCTCCGAACCCAGCGACTGCAGATCCTTGATCGTATGGCTGATCATGATCAGTGCGGTCGCGATACCGCGCTGCAGACGGGTGAGTTCGTCGACCCGGTCGACCATGAAATCGCCGAGGCCCAGAACCTGCCACAACTCGTCCATCACGACCTGGAAGTACCGCTGCGGCGCCATTCCGGCGTCGGTGAGGGTATGCGCCGCCTCGACTGCGGCGAAACCGTCCGCCCAGCAGGCCAGCATGACGGCGGCCTTGAGTTTCTTGTCGCCGTTGGGGATATGGGAGACATCGATGCACACCGCGACCGAATCGGTATCGATCGGCACCGAGGTCTGACCGTTGAACACCGCACCGAACGGGCCCTGGGTGAGGGCACGCAGCGACCGCCGCAAACCTCGGATCGCCTCGTGATATTCGACCGGGCTGTCGGCGCCGGCGTCGAGCATCATCTCCTCGCCACCGGCGACGATGACCTCCAGCAGATTCTCCATGATCGGCGGCTGCTCCGGCGTGTACCCACTGCCCGGCCGGTACAGGATGCGCAGCGCCGTGGCGATCAGCGTCTCCTCGTAATCGCGCACCCGCGCGCCGCGCACGAGTTCCACCAGGCCGGCGATCAGTGTCACCTGCCGGGCCCGCAGGTCCTGCAGCACCTGACGCTGCAACTCGGGGTGTTCCTCCAAGAGCGGCACGATATTGCCGAGCACACCGCCGGCGAGCGGATTGAGTTTGCCGTGCCCGTAACCGAGGTCGATCACCTGGCCGCCGACCATTTCCACCAGGCGCCGGTAGTCGGGTTTCACATCGGCGAGGATCAGCGGGGTGATGTTCTGCGCCACCCCGCCGAGCACGATCCGCCGCACCAGTGACGATTTACCGAACCCGTTGAGCCCCAGTACGAAAAGGCTCGGCGCGGTGATGAAGCTACCACGCATGAACCAGTTCATCGGATCGAAGCACACCGGTGACCCGGTGTGCAGATGGGAACCGAGCGGGGTACCGATCAGCGGGGCGCCGGCACCCACCGACCACGGCCACAGGCCCGCGACCTGCGCGGTGGTGGCACGGTACTCGACCGGCCGGCCCACCACGTTCATCCGGCCGCCGCCGGCCCCCGCGTAGCCGCGTTCGGTCAGCTGGGCGGTCTGCCGGTCGAACCCGTCCTGGTACTCCTGTTCGGCGCGAGCCGCGTAATTGCGGCGGCGGATATCGTCGGTGCGGACCCGGAAGGTGGCCCAGGCCGCGCGGATACCCGCGCCTTCCCGGCTCACCTCCTCCAATCGGGAACGAGTGGCCGCGTCCAGCAGTTGCGGGCCGGATTGCCGGCGCTTCTCGGCCCGCGCCTTCGCCCGGCGGGCCACCTTGTCGAATTCCGGTGTGCCCATCGCCCGGTCGGCGGCGGTATCGACCCGGGCGCGCCGGGTCCGATCCCGGCCGTCCGAGTCACCGTCGCGCGCGGGGCGGGCCCGGCGGTCGGCGCGCGAGCGTTCGGTATCGCGCCGTTCACCGGACGCGCGTTGCCCGTCCCGGTCGCCCCGTGCGCGCCGGTCGTCGTCCCTGCCCGCATGGGCCCGGTCGCCGCCTGCGACCCGGGTTCTGTTGCGCTCCCGTACGGGGGGCTCGTGCTCGCGTGCCATCAGTCGTTCACCCCGCCAATGCCTTGGGAATGGTCGCGTGCTCGGGCAGGATCACCCCGCAGCCGAGCGATGCCGCGAAGGCCGCCGCCTGGTAGCGGTAGCAGCGGCGAATCTTCAGCCGGGCCTGTGTGGACAGGTCACGGGTGATCGCCTCGATCCGCGGCAGGTCGCCGCGGCTCGGCTCGGTAATGGTGACCAGGGCGCCGAACCGCGTGACGCCATGGCCACGCGCCTGCTCCTCACGCGCCTGCTGGGTCGCACCGACCCGCAGGGTCGCCGAGGCCGACACCACACCTCGTTCGCTCTGCTGGGCGACCAGGGCGTTCTTGAAATCGTCGTCGACGATCTCGGCCGCGTCGGCCGCCGAATGCGGTCGGTACACGATGGCGATCCGTTTCCGCGGAACCTCCGGGTTCGGCGCCAGCAGCCGCTGCAGCACCCGCTCGTCCACCGCGCCCTCCGGCGCGGTATCCATCTCCCAGGTCACCGACCGGCCACCGTCGTGGATGAGGTGATCCCATTTCTCGTCGTGCGATACCGGACCGGCATCGGCCCAGTCCAAGCCGTGTCCCTCCGGCTCGCCCGCCGCCACCTCGAGATCGGCCTGCGAGGCGGGATCGTAGCTGCGCCGGATGAACGAGATCACCTCGTCGGCCGACATCGGCTGCGCCCGGACCCCCGCTTCGGCGAGCGCCGCGCAGATCCCCGGCAACCGGCGACCGATCTCGACCGCTTCCTCCGCCGGGTTCTTGCGGCGTTCGGCGGTGGTGGCCTTGAAGGTGATCGAGACCCGGGGCAGCAGTTGCACCCGCTCCTGCGGCAACTCGGTGGCCAGTTCGTACATCACCTGCTGCGCCAGATCCGGGGCCTCGGGCCGGGTGATCGTGGAAACCTCGGTAAGCAGCCGGTTGCCGGTCTCCGGGACGGTATCGATCACCGGAACCACCGCGACGATATCGCTGGTCTGACCGACCGAGGCGAGGAAGGTACCCCATGCCGACACCCAGCGGTCGATCACCGGTTGGTCCACCGCCTCGTGACCCTGCGGCCACGCCCGTAGCACCACGGTGTACTGCGCGAACTGCGGCAGATGGATCATTCCGAAGCTGTAACCGCCGGCATCGATCCCCTCGTAGAGCTTGGAGGGGGCGAGCAACCCCGGCAGCCGGGTGAAACCACCCGGCACCCGGGAGAACCGGCCGCCGCGGTACACGTGCTCACCGCGGCTACGCGAACGCATCCAGTGGAACATCATCAATCCCGTCTCGTAGCCCGAACGGCCGCCGCGTCGCATGACCAGCGGCGCCATGATCACCACACCGACCCCGCCCACGACGGCGCCCCATTGGAAACCGCCGACCATGGCGGTGAACAGCGCGGTGATCACCACGACGAACCCGAGCACGGTCTCTTCCCACCGCAGCCCGAAAAGACCGGCGCTGCGCGGTTTCTGCCACAGTCCGTAGGAGCGGCGTTCGTAGAATTCGGTGCTGGTCATCGCGGGATGGTGCTCCTACCGAGGTCGGGGGAACGGTTGGTCCAGCGGTCGCCCGCGACGTCACCCATGGCCTGGTCCGCGCGGGTCATCCCGGTGGTCGCGGAGCGGGCGGCGCCGATTCTGTTGGCCACGCGGGACGCACCGGACGGTACACCGCCGGTGGATCCGCTCGAGCGCGGTCCCTGCCCCCCCGCCGGGGCACCGCCGCCACCGCCACCGCGCGGCGGCGGCATCGGACGCGGGGCGCCACCACCACGACCGCCGCCGAGGGGCGGAGGTCCCGCGGCACCGCCGACATAACCGGCGCGACCGGGCGCGGCCGCACCCTTCGCACCGACCGCCTTGGTACCCATAGCACCCAGACCGGCTGCCGCGATAAGGGTTCCACCCGTCGCGGTGAGACCGGAGCCGCCGCTGCCGACAATGGCGACCGCGGGCGTGACCAGGCGCATCAGCGCCGGCAGGACGAACGCGACGCTGCACAGCAGCACGATCGCCACCAGCATCCGCTGGGCTTCCTCGGCCTCGGGCAGCCCACCCGCCGGGGTCATCTCGTCCACGTGCCCGGCGGTGGTGAACGCGATCATGTACACGATCGCCGCCACCGGTTTCCACAGCATGAAGGCGATGATCCAGCCGACCAGCTTCTGATACGACTGCTTTCCGGTACTCATCCCGGAGGCCGCCGCCGCCAACGGCAGGACGCCGGCGGCGATCACCAGCAACCCCTGCCGGACGATGGCCAGCACGATCTGAGCCAGTGCGCCGAGCAGGCCGACGATCGCGATGATGAGCACCAGGCCGGGCGAGAAAGCTTGCAGCTTACTGGTTTTCACCATCAGCTCGGCCATGTTGCGGGCATTGCCGTCGGTGGAGTCCTGGATGATCCATTCGGCGAAGCGGTCCGAGGCCACTGTTCCGGCCACGATCACCGCGCCCAGCATCCAGGAGCTGAACACCACCCTGGTGAACATGCGGAACGATTCGGCCGCTTCCTGCATAGCGCCACCGCGTCTGGACTCGGCCAATCTCAGACCGGTGATGATGATGGAGGCCATCAGCAGCAGTATCTGTATCTGATACGTGTAGTCGTTGATCTTGGTGAACAGCGAACCGGAGTCGCTGGCCACCTCGTTGGGCACCTTCATCCAGAACGTGAGTGCCAGGATGATGGCTTCGCCCAGACCGTTCATCAACGAATCGACCACTTTGCCGAAGGTCGAATCCCACGCCTTGTCCTTGACCGCGGTGGCCGCCTCACCCGGATGCGTGGCGGCGTTGCCCGCCTTGCACACCGCCGAGGCGGCGTCACCGAGCGAGATCCCCGGGATACCGAGCTCGTCGAGCGCGTCGTGTATCTCGTTGCAGGTCTCGTCGAACCCATAGGACTGACCGTAGGCCACGACGGGCGTCGCCATCGATACGGTGAAGATCACCGCGAGGATGGTGATGAGCCGTCTGGCCAGTGACACCCGGTGCGATACCGCGGGGATTCGCTCCCCGCGCTCGGACGGGCTGTCTTCGCGCGCTACCTGAGCTTCCACATTTCGTCCCAACATCGGAATCACCATCGAGTCCACCCCTCGAGCGATTCGACATACTCGGTCTGTGTGTTCGGCGAGGTGGTCGGCTTGAGCCGCCAGTCCCCCGCGTCCCACACCATGATCAGCCGCAATGTCACCCACACCGGCTTCGCGTCGAGCGCCGGAGCACGCAGCGCCAACCGCACGATCGCCATATCGTCCGCGTAATCGTCGATCTTGAACGCATCGGACGCGACCAGATACCGGGTCACCGATTCGGGCTGCTGTTCGGGCAGCCGATCCGCTTCCAGAGCCTGGTCGTAGGCCGCGATCTGCTGCGCCGAAACCCGCACCTGCCGAACGTAGAGAGCGCGGTCCGCCGGCCGGGCGTTGAGCCGGTAGGTGATCTGGGCCGCGGCCAGTGCGGCTCCCTGCGGGGTATGCGAATACCCCACCGCCAAGCCGTCCTCGATCCGCAGCGGTCCGTCGGAGCTCGAGAACGGCACCGATGCTCCGTACACCCGCTGCCAGCCGCGGGGTTCGGTGGTGCCCTTCGGAGCGGCGGTCAGCCAGTCCGGATCGGTCTGCTTACGCTGCGGGGACGGATCCTGCGGAAGGACCTGCCCCGCCGAGTTGTTGGGGATATCGATGCGCCGGTTGAACACATCCACCTCCGGATCGGCAAAACCCTCGCCCACCGCCACGGCCGGCGCCGGACCCGATTCGGGCTCCTCGTCGCGGCCCGTCCACATGACGACACCGACCACCACGATCAGCGCGAGGACCGCCGCGGACGCCACGACGCCGAAGGAGACGCGGTCACGCTGATAGGTCTCCTTCCCGCTCACTTCGGCGCCTCCAATTTCACAGTGTCACTCGGTAATTCGGCTACAGGGTCGATCGGTCGCGTGGTCGATTGCGGATCCGGCAGCCGTAACCTCCAATCCTGCGCGAACCACTCCACGATCGTGTGGTTCACCGCCTTCGAACTGTCCGAGTACTCGGTGTACACATCCACCGTCGCGCGCTGATCGCTGTACCCGGTGATCCGGTACCCGAGCAGTCGCGGCGCGTAGACCGGATCCGCGGGCCCGCTGATGGAGAGCTGCACCCGGTTCACCGCCCATTCGTCCTTCGCCGGGCCCGGAACCACCTCCCGGGCCGCGATACTCGACCACTGTCCGTCGTCGGCGATCGACAGGCGCACGGCGTGCACCACCGCGGCCACTCCGGCGCCGATCGGAGAGTGCTCGAAACTCGTTGCGGCACCGTCTGTTTCCGCTGCCGGACCTTGATCGGTATGAGGTAACGATACGCCCTGGAACGGCAACCATCGGACATTCGTCGGCGGCGCGGACAGATCGGGCGGCGCCGCGGCGTCCCCGCCACCACAGCCCGCGGCGCCGGACAGCAGTGCCACGGACAGCAGTCGGGCAGCCCAGCGGGCAGACGGCCGGACGGCCCGGCGCGCAGCCGGAATCACGGTCGAATTCATGCGCAGGTCGTTCTCCTCGCCTCGCCCCGGCTCATCCGGGCAGGAACGCCAGGGCGATACCGGAGGCGCCACTGGCCACGATCGCGCCGAGCAAGCTCATGAGCACTCCGTGTGAAGCGTCGTTCATCGCCAGATCGCCCTTGAAGGTCAGCCACAGCTTCCCGGCCGAGACGATCATCCACGCCAGACAGCCCATGAGAACGAACCACAGCAACCAGTTCAGCAACTGCATCAACGGTTCCAACACCTCGGCCGGCATCTGCTTGTACGCCAGAACACCGGCCGCCCCGACCAGATCCATCACAACCTCACGTTCCGATGACAGCGTTCATGATGGTGCCGGCACTCGTCGCGACCACGCCGCCGATCATCGCCCCGGCCACCATCTTCGGGGACTCCAGCCCGCCGCCGGTCCATTTCTCCCACGCGAACTTACCGCCCGCGTAGATGATGCCGCAGATCCCGGACAGCAGCACGAACCAGGTGAGATACCGGACCAGCTGCAGGATCTTCTCCGACCCGGGCGGGGCCTCGGGCGTCGGGTTACCCACCTGGGCCACAACAACGGTGTCGTAGACCTGGTGAACCGCGAGAAGTACGGTGCTCATCGGGTGCCTTTCTCGATAGTTGAGGTGCAACATTCGGTCCGCGCGAGCGCGGGGAGCACGACATGGTTTACGTGCTCGACGGCGGCGATCACGGCATCACTCCTCTACGAATCTCGATCGGCCCCGAGATGGGGCGGCCTCCGATTCCTCCAGCGCGGCCCGGGCGGCCGCGACGATCTCCGAACCGAGTTCCCTGATATCGAGCGGGACCTCGTCGAGTGGGTCGATCCGGCGGCGGCGCTGCGCTGAGGTCGCGACCCCCGGCGTCCACACCGGTAGTTTCTCCGGTTCGACCAGCGTCCACTCCTCGTACCACGGCACCTGCCACACCTGCCCGGCCAGTGAGGCGACCACCTCGCGGTAACGCCGGATCTCCGGCGCCATCCGGCCGGGGCGAGCCGCCACCGTGATGAGGCCGAGAACCTGGCTGGGTCCGGCGAATCCGGAATGATGCTGGCGCAGCAGATCGTGCGCGTGGGTCAGTCCCGCGATGGTCTCCCGCGCCACCAGCACGACGAACGGCGATTCGCGGTCGAAGACACCGGGCCAGCGCCGGCCCGAATCCGCGGCAGGCGCCAGTACGTGGGCGAGCGAACTCGCGCCCGCGCCGCCGTGGACGCCCAGTAGCCACACCAGTGGCGCGCGGCCGGCACCGGGAACAGGACGGTCCCAGACCGCGGCACGGCGCGATTCCGGCGGCGGTACCACTCCGGCAACGGCGTTATGGTCGGGTCGGCGAGGAAGATTCATAGCAACAGACATTTTGCCTCCCCCCGAGATGCGGCAGGTAATCCGCGGAGCCCGCAGCCTTGGCGGAGGGATCGCATCATGACGCCATCCCGGCGAGTAGGCGCTCGTAGGTCTGCCGGGTCTCGTCGGCGAGCGCGATATGGCGGACCAGTTCGCCGCGGGCCAGATGGGGGTCGTAGGGCACCTCGACAATATCGCGGACCCACCCGGACAGATGTTCCCGCAAATGCTCGGCTACCCGCGAATCGGCGCCGCGTTGCTGATGGGAGACCACGATGGTGGTGTCACCGACGATCCCGCCGCCCATCGGCTCCGACGAGTCGCCGTATTCGTCATCGAGCCATTCGAGGGTCACCCGCAAGCGGTTGGCCGCGTCCACGCGCGCCGGGATGGTCAGGACCAGCGCGACATCCGCGTCGTCGAGCAGCGGCCGCAACTGCCGGCTCGCGATCGGATTCCCGCCGTCGTAGACGCCGGTGTACCCGGCCTGGTCCACCGCCCGGGCCACGGTGAGATAGCTCGCGCGGCGGCGCAGCGGTGCAGCGTCGCGCCACAGCAGGCCGATACCGGAGGTCGCCCGCGACATACATTCCTTCAGGGGGGCCGGTTCGTCGTCGCCCCGGCCGTACAGCCACTGCTGCATGCTGATCGGATGCAGATGCTCGTCGGCGCCGCGCAGCGCGAGATCGCCCCCCGCGGGAGTGGCGTCCACCGCCACCGTTGCCGCGCCGGACAGACCGAGTTCACCTGCCAGGCCTAGCGCGGTGGTCGTGGTTCCGGCTCCCCCGCAACCACCTACCACCAGGATCGGCCGGGGTGCGCCCGCCGCACGGGTCCGGGCACCGCCCGGCAACCGCACCACTCGCGCCTTCCGGTCTCCGTCGGTCTCGTCCGCCGCCGAACCCGGTGCGGTATCGAGCCAGCGGCTCCAATCCTCTCCCATCGGTGCACTCTCCTCTATCCGGCCGAAATACCCGTGATGAGGGTGCGGCCGTCGATCACCGCGGTGGTGACCGTTTGCCTGCTGTAGGTAGCGGGTTCGCCACCGGGCCGGAACTCGGTGACCTCGACCGTGTACCGGCCGTCGGCCACGGTCACGATCTGTACGCAGTGCTCGGTTCCGGGCGCGACGCTGTCGATACCCGCCTGGATGACCTCGGGGGCGGACACCGGGGCATCGGGCGCGACCGCAGCGCGCGCCTCGGCGCCGGAACGCTGCACGTAGTACGCGTATTGGAAACGCAGGATGGCCTCGGGTCCGGAATTCGTCGTACCGGGGCCCGCGCCGCGTACCACCTGAGCGGTCCGTTCTTCCGGACACGCCGCGGCGGTGGGATCGGCTCCTGTGCTGCCGGCGGTGAAACGCAGCCCCGAGCCCTCGCCGGGAGCCACACCGGGGGCAGCGGCACCGGGCGTACCGGGCGCCAGCAGGTACAGAACCACGGCCGTGGCGATACCGAGCAGTACGACGGCGGCGAGGAGTACACCGGCGGTGCGCCGCCGGTGGGCACCGTGATCGGCTCCGGCATCGCGCAGCCGGGACGGAGCACGGCCTATCCGGGCCGGTTCGGCGAGTTCTCCGTCGGTATCCACCCAGGGGAACCGCACCAGATCCGCATCACGGTCGTCGTCGGGAGCATCCACCCAGTCCGACCAGCCGCCGGTGAACTCGGTACGCCGACCGGACAGTTCGGCGGGCGCGGGATCGGGTCGCGCGGATGCGCTTCCGGCCTCGGCGATGTAGTCGGGGTACCTGGCAGGGCCGTCGTCGGCTCCCGGCACGTCCTCGTCGGCGGATTCGGGCGTGGGTATCGACGCGCCTGTATCGCGCGCCCCTTCCGGCTCCAGCGGACCGTACCATCGATCGAGCTTTTTGTAGGACTTCAACATTCCCCCATTCCCCTGGCGCCGGGCGCGTGATCTGGCATCATCGATCCCTCTCGGCGATCAGTTCACGGAGAACGAGTCGGTTTCGGTTGTACGGGGTGCGGGAGCGGCGGCCGCCGGACCTTCCGGGGCACCATTGTTCACTCCTGTCCCAAAAGGGAATTGTCCCGTACCGGAGGGAGCGGGCGCGGGAGACGCGCCGGGGTCGGAACCTGAGAATCCGTTCGGAGCGGGAACTCCACCGTCCGGCACGCTTCCCACCTGCGGCGCCGCCTTTTCCGCGACCGGCTCGTTGCCGCTGCCGTGGACCGCGGCGAGATCCCGCGCGGCGGCGGCGAACCAGTCGGCGATGAAGCGGGTGGGCGCTTCGCCGGTGGCCGAAATGGCCGCGTTGCCATAGGCCTGATGCCGCTGGATGGTGTCCCAGTACCGAACCCATGTCGTGGTATCGAGCAGCGCGTGATTGTCGGTGATGTTGTCGATCACCGCGTCGAAAGCCTGACTCACCAGCCGGATACCGGTGGTGGGCGGAACGAGCTGCGGAATCGCCCCGAGCAGTTTGACTCCCAGCATCAGCAGCGCTGCCGGTGGATTCGCCAGGCCGGCGGTGGCCAGTTCGGCGATCGCCGTGGGGTTCAGGACCGTCCGCACCACCGTGACCACCGCGTTCAGCCCGATCATGCCCACTTTGAGCAGTGCGCGCATGGCGCCCGGGATATCCAGCGGGGTCCGCGGATCGGCGGCATCGGCCAACCGTTCGGAGATCGACTTCTTCGGCGAGATGTTCAATGTCGCCAGCGAAGTGCCCTGGATATCCTCGTTGACCACCTTGGTGGCGGTCTTGATCGAGGTGAAGGCGAGTGCTTGCGCGATCGAGGTGAGCGAGGCGATCGGATCGCCGCCGCTGAGCTTCATCTGACCGACGACACCGGCGACCGCCTTGAGAATCGGTGCGCCCTCGGGGGCGTCGCAGGCGAGATCGCCCGCGGCGCAGAAGCTGGCCACGCGGCCGGTGAGCGCACCGAAATTCTCCGCGGTATCGCGGTCCGGGGCGATACCGCCGCCGGAGGCGGGCGTTTGGTTCAGCGCCGCGATATGCCCGATCTCGGTCCCTTCGGTACCGGGTGCGGGATCGGGATTGGCCTTGCCGGGTGAGCCGGGGAACAACGAGGCCCCCGTATTGCGGGTGGGGTCGCCGATCAGCGCCACGGCGGCAACCTTTTCGGCGGGCAGGCTGCCCTGCCCCTGGCCCACTTCCTGAGCGAACACCGAGGCCACATGCGCGCCCTGCGAATACCCGACGATCGCGAAGCGGGTTTCGGGGCAGCGTTGCGCCACCGAGTTCGCCATACTCCGCAGCCGGATCAGGCCGCCCTTCACCGAATCCGAATACGGTGTGGCGCTACCGCCGTCGACCCCACCGAAACTGGATTCGTAGGGCACATAGGCCCGCTCCACGAGTCCCTGTTCAGGTGCCGCTGCCATGAGTGGCCGGAAGACGGTGGACAGCATGCCGGTATCGGTCGTCGGCGCCGCGTCCGGCGACGATTCCCCGGTGCCCTGGATCCCCAAGGCGTACAGTGCCGGACACGATGTCACCGTGAGTTCGGTCGGCGGACCCGCCGAGTTGGGGGGTTGAGCGTACGCGGGGGCGACAAGCGTGCCCGCCGTCGCCGTCGCCACAGCGACGGTGAGTGCGATCAGCATCCCCGAGAATCTTGTGTGTCCAGCCATAGCGACCCGCAATCAGTCCTACCGCAGTTACCGAGCGCGACGAAACGCAGTAAACGGTAACAGATTCCGGCTATGACCGCTGAAGCGGCGAAGAGTTTACGCGACCCGCCATGCTCATCCGTATGTGACGCGGCGCGCCGAAGCTCGAACGTTATATATTTCCGACAGACCCAGATCCGCTGCCAAGACCCCAAAACACCGTTCGGTCGCGGTCGGGCGTAGCCCATCCGCAGTCCGCGCACGGCGTAGCGGACGCGGAGGTACGCGGAGCGCGCACGGCCGGACCGATCACTCGGGTACGCGGAGACCCCACGGCCGGGGGGCGAACGCTCAGGTACGCAGAAAGCGCACGGCCGGAGCGAACGCTCAGGTACGCAGAGAGCGCACGGCCGGAGCGAACGCGGAGGTACGCTCAGGCGGCGGAGGTGACCCGGTACACGTCGTAGACGCCCTCGACATTCCGGACAACATTCAGCAAATGCCCGAGATGCTTCGGGTCACCCATCTCGAAGGTGAACTTGCTGATCGCGACCCGGTCCCCGTGGGTGGCCACCGACGCGGACAGGATATTGACCTTCTCATCGGCGAGAACCTTGGTGACATCGGAGAGCAGGCGGGTGCGGTCCAGTGCCTCGATCTGGATGGCCACCAGGAACACCGAATGCGGCGACGGCGCCCACTCCACCTCGATGATGCGTTCGGACTGCTCCTGTAGCGAACCGGCGTTGGTGCAGTCGATACGGTGCACGCTGACCGACCCACCGCGGGTCACGAAGCCCAGGATCTCGTCGCCCGGGACCGGAGTGCAGCATTTGGCCAGTTTCGCGACGGTCCCCTCGGCGCCCGGGATCAGCACGCCGGCGTCGCCGGTGAGCCGCTGCCGCGACGGGGTGGACGACGGGGTGGACCGTTCGGCGAGTTCGTTCTCGACATCGCCGATACCGCCCAGCTGGGCCATCAGCCGCTGCACCACATGGTGCGCGGAGACCTGATGCTCCCCGACCGCGGTGTAGAGCGCGGAGATATCGCCGTAGTGCAACTCGTTGGCGACGGCGTTCATGGCGTCGACGCTCATCAGACGCTGCAACGGTAGCCCGACCCGGCGGACCTCCTTGTTGATCTGCTCCTTACCGCTCTCCAGGGCCTCTTCACGGCGTTCCTTGGCGAACCACTGCCGGATCTTGGCCTTGGCGCGCGGCGAGACGACGAAGGTCTGCCAGTCCCGGCTGGGCCCGGCGTTGGGCGCCTTGGACGTGAAGACCTCGATGACCTCCCCGTTCTCCAACTGGCGTTCCAACGCGACCAGCCGCCCGTTGACTCGGGCGCCGATGCATTTGTGGCCGACCTCGGTGTGCACCGCGTAGGCGAAGTCCACCGGCGTGGATTTCTGCGGCAGCGTGATCACATCACCCTTCGGGGTGAACACGAAGATCTCCGGTGCCTTGAGGTCGAACCGCAGTGATTCCAGGAACTCCGCGGGGTCGGCGGCTTCCCGCTGCCAGTCCAGCAACTGCCGCATCCAGGCCATATCGTCGACTTCGGCGGCGTCTCCGGAATGGCGGCCCTTGGTCTCCTTGTAGCGCCAGTGCGCGGCGATACCGAACTCGGCGGTCCGGTGCATATCGTGGGTGCGGATCTGCACCTCGAGCGGTTTACCGTCCGGGCCGACCACGGTCGTGTGCAGCGACTGGTACACGCCGTAACGGGGCTGGGCGATGTAATCCTTGAACCGCCCGGCCATCGGCTGCCACAGCGAATGCACCACACCGACCGCGGCGTAGCAATCGCGCACCTCGTCGCACAGGATCCGGATACCCACCAGATCGTGGATATCGTCGAAATCCTTCCCCTTCACGATCATCTTCTGATAGATCGACCAGTAGTGCTTGGGGCGGCCCTCGACGGTGGCGGGGATCCGGGATGCCGCGAGGGTGTTGACGATCTCCGCGCGCACCTTGGCCAGATAGGTGTCACGTGACGGTGCGCGGTCGGCGACCAGCCGGACGATCTCGTCGTACTTCTTGGGATGCAGGATCGCGAACGCGAGGTCCTCCAACTCCCATTTGACGGTCGCCATGCCGAGCCGGTGGGCCAGCGGCGCGATCACCTCGAGGGTCTCGCGTGCCTTCTTGGCCTGCTTCTCCGGGGGCAGGAACCGCATGGTCCGCATATTGTGCAGCCGGTCGGCCACTTTGATCACCAGGACACGCGGGTCCCGCGCCATCGCGATGATCATCTTGCGGATCGTCTCGGCCTCGGCGGCCGCGCCCAGGTTCACCTTGTCCAGCTTGGTGACACCGTCGACCAGGTGAGCGACTTCGGTACCGAAATCGGCGGTCAGTTGCTCCAGCGAATACCCGGTGTCCTCCACGGTGTCGTGCAGCAGGGCCGCGACCAGGGTGGTGGTGTCCATGCCCAGTTCGGCGAGGATGTTCGCGACCGCCAGCGGGTGGGTGATGTAGGGGTCACCGGATTTCCGGAACTGGGTCGCGTGCCGCTCGTCGGCGACATCGAACGCGCGCTGCAACTGGGTGAGATTGGCCTTCGGATACAGCTCCCGATGCACCGTGGCCAAGGGTTCGAGCACCGGTTTCACGGCCGGGATACCACGCTGACCGGTCATCCGCCGGGCCAGCCGGGCGCGTACCCGCCGCGAGGCCGAACTCGGCACCGCTCCGGAGGAGCGGACGCCCTCGGCTTCGGGCGCGGTCTCCGGGCGCGGACCAGCAGCAGGGGCGGGGGCGGGGGTGGTGGCACCGTTCGACTGTGCGCCGGACGTCTGCTCGACATTCGCCTCGCCCAGATGCTGAGTCATGCCACCACCTCTCCGTGCCACGGCCGATCACCGCAACGTTCCAGACCACCAACTTTAACCCCCACAGCACCGTGGGAAACCCCCACCGCGACACCATCGACATCTCTCGATATACCCGGCCACCCGGTAGAACGCCCCACCACCCTCCCACGTTCCCCGGGTGGCGGGGCCCGGGCTCATCCCACCAACCCGGCCGGAGTCAGTTCCAACTGCCGGGTGACACCGATCTCGTCCAGAAACCGTTGTTCGTGGCTCACCACGATCAGCGCTCCCCGGTACCCGGCGAGCGCCTGGGTGAGATGGCCGAGACTCACCAGATCCAGATTGTTGGTGGGCTCGTCGAGTATCAGCAGGCCCGGCGCGGGCTCGGCGAGCAGCAATACGGCCAGTGCCGCCCGCAACCGCTCGCCGCCGGAGAGCGCGGCGGCCGGAACATCGGCGGCCGCGCCGCGGAAGAGGAAACGGGCGAGCCCGGCCCGGATCTGTTGCGGTTCGGCGTGCTGGGCGGCGTCGGCGACGTTCTCGTAGACGGTCCGGTGCTCGTCGAAGATATCGAGGCGCTGCGGAAGCGAACGCCACGGCACCCGGGGCGGTTCGGTGGTGATCCGCCGCAGCAGGGTCGTCTTGCCCGCACCGTTGCGGCCGGTGATCGCCAGCCGTTCCGG
Organism: Nocardia jinanensis; assembly: GCF_014645735.1. Lineage (GTDB taxonomy): Bacteria > Actinomycetota > Actinomycetes > Mycobacteriales > Mycobacteriaceae > Nocardia > Nocardia jinanensis. The sequence continues at coordinate 631,979 of NZ_BMMH01000001.1, forward strand.
ACCCCGCACGGCAAGCGATACCACCGGCCCGTTGGCCAGCCGCACCTCGTGCAGGCCGACGACCTCCTGCCCCGGATGCAGGCGGGTACCGGGCAGGTCGACGCGGATCTCGCGATCGTCGCGCAGCATCTCCTCGGCCTGATCCAGCCGGTTCCGGGCATCCTCCACCTTCTCCAGATGGTTGTTGCGCAGTTTGCCGGCCGAAACCTCGGCTTGGCGTTTGCGCTGGCCCATGATGATCTTCGGCTCGCGCTTGTTCTCGAACATCTTCTGCCCATAGCGCTGTCGTCGATCGAGCTTGATCCGCGCCTCCACCAGTTCCCGCGACTGTTTGCGCATATCGCCACGGGCATCGCGGATCGCGGCGCGAGCGGTTTCCTGTTCCTGTTCGACGGTCCGCTCGTAGTCGCTGTAGTTACCGCCGAACAAGCGCATCGCGCCGCCACGTAGTTCGGCGATGGTGTCCATCCGTTCCAGCAGATCCCGGTCGTGGCTCACCACCACGACGGTCCCGGTGAACTGCGCGACTGCCTCGTAGAGGCGGGTGCGGGCAGCCCGATCGAGATTATTGGTGGGCTCGTCGAGCAACAACACATCCGGTTCGGTGAGCAGTTGGGCGACCAGACCCAGCAGGACCGTTTCGCCACCCGACAGCGTGTCCAGCCGGCGATCGAGTTGCCGCACGGTACCGGTCAGGTAACCGAGGCCGAGCCGCCCGAGCAACGCCACGGCGCGCTCTTCGATATCCCATTGCGCTCCGACGACCTCGAAATCGGAATCGGTCCCACCACCGGACTCGATGCGGTGCAGCGCGTTTCGCACCTCGTCGATACCGAGCACTTCGTCGACGCGACGACCGGCGGCGAGGCCGAGATCCTGACGCAGATAGCCCAATTGCCCGGTCACCGTGATCGACCCACGCGCAGGCGGCAGATCACGTGCGACCAACCGCAAGAGAGTGGATTTCCCGGCGCCGTTGGCTCCTACGAGCCCGAAATGACCCGGCCCGAGCACCACGTCGAGCCCGTCGAATACCGGAGTCCCATCCGGCCAGGCGAAAGAAAGATCGGAAAGAGAAATATCGGCCACGGCTGCCCCTGGAGGTATCGATACGGAAGCGACGCGCTGAACGCGGGCCGCACGAGCGACTACCTCATGAGAGCAACGGCAGCTCCGATCCTCGGGAACAAGACCTCGGCGAGAGTACACCCCTGACCACCGTGAATGCCAGGGAATTACGTGCCGCGTCACATCCCGGGTTCCGGGACCGGCCGGGACCGCTTACACAGTGACGATCGACGTCACCGGGTAGTCGCCCTGCCGGGCACGGCCACCCAGTGCCTCGAGTTCCAGGACGACCGCGGCCGCCACCACCTCGGCTCCGGCGCTGGCGAACAGATCGGCGGCAGCGGCCAATGTGCCACCGGTGGCCAGCACATCGTCGAGCAGTAGGACCCGGCGGCCCTCCAGTGCCACTCCGGTGGCCGGGATCTCCAGGGCCGCCGTACCGTACTCGAGTTCGTATTCCCGGGTGATCACAGGCGGCGGCAGTTTGCCGCGCTTACGGACGGCGAGGACGCCGGTGCCCAGGGTCGCGGCGACACCGGCACCGAGCAGGAAGCCCCGGGCATCCACCCCGGCGACCAGATCGGCGTCGGGTACCAGTGCCGCCAGGCAGTCGACAACGGTCCGGAAACCCACGGAATCGGCGAAAACCGGTGTGAGATCGGCGAATCGGATCCCTGGTTCCGGGAAGTCATCCGCCCAGCGGGTGTATCTGCGCACCATCGCGGCGGCCTGGTCGCCTCGTTCGGCGACCGTATCCGCGGCTTCGACCGCCGCATGCTTGCTCATCGACACCTCCATCATCGGCAACCGGCGCAGCTCAGCGCTGCAGGACCCACTGGTCCATATTCCAGCCGGATCCGGCCCTGGTGGGCCCGGCGACAGCGTTCTGCAGACCACCGCCGAAAGCGATGGTGCGCGGAGTCGCGAACAACGGAACACTCGGCAGCTGAGCCCACAGCAGGTTCTCGGCCTCGGTGAGCAGGTTCAGCTGATCTGTCGAGTTGTCGTCGGCCGCAAGCTGATCCGTGATCGCATCGTAGCGGCCGTTGCGGAACTGACCGGCATTGAGGCCGCTACCGCCGCGCAACCCACTGACCGCGGCGATCCCGTCGAGCGAACCGGCCGGGCCGGGCAACCCGCCGGGGCCGCCGAGAATCGCGTCCACGGCCCCGCCGGACAGTTGCGCGGAGCCGAAATCAGGGGTGCTCGCATCCTCCACCGTGATCCCCGCCTGTTTGCAGGAGTCGGCGATCAGCGAGACGGTGCGGGCGCGCCGGGCATCCGGGGCAAGATAGCCGACCCGGACGGTGAGCTGTTTCTTCCCGGTGTCGGCGAGCGCGGCCTTCGCACCGGCCACATCGCCGCCGGCGAACTGATCGGCGGCGCCCGTGACGGCCGGGTAATAAGCCGAATCCGGCTGTACGGTCCGCGAATCCGAGAGACCCGAACCCAGCCCCGTCTCCGGTGCGTCGGTCACCCGGCCCAGCTGGTCGAACAGCGCCTGCCGGGGTACACACAGCGCGAACGCGCGCCGCGCGGCGTCGGATTCGAAGACTCCGCCGGTGCTGAGCACCAATTGTTCGACACCGCGGCTGGGCAGCTGCTGGACGGTGAACGCGTCCAGATTCAGCTCGGGCAGGGAACCGGTGCCGATATCGACCACCGCGACCGAGCCGTCCTCGATATGTGCGGCGAGATCGGCCGGCTTCGGGTATACGACGACCCGGCCGGTGGCGGGCGTATCCCCCCACCAGCGTTCGTTGGCGACCAGGACCAGGCCGTCATCGAGATCGAAGGATTCGATCCGGTAAGGACCGGAGGACGGGAACGCGGTGATATCGAGATCACCGGGCGCCAGATTCCAGCCCGTGTTCCAGAACTGGGCGAGCCGGTCCAGCGCGGGCCGGTCGTCGTTCTGGACGGCAGCGACGATATCGGGCACATCGGCCACCTGCGCGGCCACATGCGCGGGCATCAGTTCGCCGGCACCGAACAGGGTGCGCCAAGGAAGATAGCGGCGACCCGGCCGGAAGACCACGGTGCCGTCCTTCGACCCGGGCTGGCATTCCACCCGCTCGATATCCTCGTAACCGGCCGTACTCGCCGAATCGAACCCGGGGAACCGGCCGCTGCGCGCGGCCCAGGTGAAGACCAGGTCGTCGCACGAGGTGGGTACACCGTCGGAATAGACGCCCGCGGGGTTGAGCCGGTACTGGATGGTCTGGGCTTCCCCGGGGACTTCCTTGGCCGTCCCGGTATCGGAGTCGGCGACCGGTTGACCGCTCGGTCCGGTGTAGAAGAACCCGGTGAGCACCCGGCCGAACACCGCCTGCGCCGCGGCCGCACCGGCGGTCGTCCCGCCGTTGTAGCTGGTGACGGTGGTGTCGACGGCGTACCCGATCGAGGGCACCTTGTCCTTGCCGGAACATCCGGCCGCGAGTGCGGTAGCCGCGGCGGTGGCCGCGAGCAGCGCGATCGTCCGGCGCAGAGATGAGTGTCGCATCGATCTACCCCTCGTCTGTCAGTGCCGCCTCTGTCGTTTTCCGGTGGGGCGGGCGCCGGGCGGAGGTCCGCCGGGCCCGGTCCTGCGTGGGTTGGGCTGATCCCGGTCGTCGACGATGCCCGCGGGACGCCGGCCGGGCGCTGTCGCGGGCCGTTCCGGACCGGGTACGGGCCGTCCACTCCTCTGTGCGGCACGGCGCGCGTGCACCTTTTTGGTGTGCGCCGCCACCGGGCCCCAGCGTTCCTTGATGCTCACCAGTAGCGGCGTCGCGAAGAAAATGGACGAAAAGGCGCCGACCAGCGTGCCCACGAGCTGTACCAGCGCCAGATCCTGCAGGGTGCCGACACCCAGCATCCACACCGCGATCACCATCAGGCCGATGATCGGCAGCGCACCGATGAGGGTGGTGTTGATGGAACGCATCAGGGTCTGGTTGATGGCCAGGTTCGCCTGCTCTCCGTAGGTGCGCCTGCTGGTGTGCAGGACACCGCGGGTGTTCTCCTCGACCTTGTCGAAGACGACGACCGAATCGTAGAGCGAGAAACCGAGAATGGTGAGCATGCCGATCACCATCGCGGGTGTCACCTCGAAACCGACCAGCGAGTACACGCCGGCGGTGACCAAGAGGTCGAAGACGAGCGCGGCAAGCGCGGCCAGCGCCATATCGCGTTCGTACCGGATACCGATATAGATACTCACCAGGACCAGGAACACCGCCAGCGCGATCAGCGCCTGCCGGGTGATCTGGCCGCCCCAGGTCTCGCTGACATCGGAGGCACTGATGGCGTTACGGCTCGGATTCCCCGTGTCGTCACGGGGCTGGAACTGGTCGAACAGCGCGGTCTGCAGGGCACCGAGTTGTTCGGCGTTCAGCGTCTCCGAGCGGATCAGAATGGTCTTACCGTCGCCGGTACCCACAGTCTGCACCGATTCGGGCTCCGCACCGATGGTGTCGCTGTAGACCGTCTCCACCTGCTCGGTGGTGACATCACCGGCCGGGAGCTGGATACGGGAGCCACCGACGAAATCGATACCGAAGGTGAAGCCGCGCACCGCCATACTGAGCAGGCACACCAGCACGATCGCAGCGGTGATCAGATACCAGCGGCGGCGGTTGCCCACCACGTCGAGCACACCGGTACCGGTGTAGAGCCGGTTCATCCAGCTGTGCCGGACCCCGGAGGGGCGCGGCGCGGAGGGTTTGTCCATCGTCACGGGACCGTTCATCGTCACGCCTTCCCGACCGCGGCTTCGGCCGCCTTGCGTTCACGGGCGAGTTCCTGCATCGCACCGAGGCCGTTCACCGACGGCTTGCCCCAGAAGGTGGACCGGGATGCCAGGTGGACGAGTGGCGCCGTGACCAGCACCACCACGACCACATCGAGGATGGTGGTCAACCCGAGCGTGAACGCGAAGCCGCGCACCTGCCCGACCGCCAGCACGTACAGCACGGCGGCGGCGATGAAGCTGACGGCGTTACCGGACAGGATGGTCTTCCGGGCGCGCTGCCAGCCGCGGGGCACGGCCGACCGGAAACTCCGGCCCTCGCGCATCTCGTCCTTGATGCGTTCGAAGAATACGACGAACGAGTCGGCGGTCATACCTATACCGATGATCAGACCGGCGATACCGGCCAGATCCAGCGTGAACCCGATCCAGCGGCCGAGCAGGACCATGATCCCGTACACCGCGATACCGGACCCGACCAGCGACAGCGCGGTGATGAAACCGAGCATGCGGTAGTAGATCAGGCAGTACACCAGGACCACGATCAGGCCGACCGCACCGGCGAGCAGACCCGCTTTCAGCGAGGAGAGACCGAGCGTCGCGGAGACCGTCTCGGCCTCGGAGGTCTGGAACGACAGCGGCAGCGACCCGTACTTCAGGGTGTTCGCCAGTTCCTTGGCACTGGCGGCGTTGAAATCGCCGGAGATCGAGGTGCGCCCGCCCAGCTGCGGTCCCTGCTGGACCACCGGTGCGCTGACCACCTCCGAATCGAGGACGAAGGCGACCCGCTGCTGTACGTATTCGCCGGTGAGCGAGGCCCAGGCATCGCTACCGCTGCCCTTGAACTCGAGATTCACCTCGTGCCGGGCCTGCTCGGTGTTCAGGCCGGATGTGGCGTTCGCGATCTCCTGCCCGTCGATCCGGCTCTTGTCGAGCAGGAACACCTCTCTACCGTCGGTGGAGCAGGTGACCAGCGGCAGATTCGGATCGTCGTTACCGGCCAGCGGATCGGCCGCCGTGCAGTCCATGGACGCCATGGCGAGCTGCTGGGTGGTGGGATCGGTGCTCTGCCGGATGGCCTTGGCCATCTCGATCTCCTGCTGCGCCTGCTCCTGCGGGCTCAGTGAGCCTTCGGCGGGCGGTTGCTGCGCACCCGGATCCTGCGGCGCCGGGGCGGGGGTCGTCTCGGCGGGCGCGGAGGGCTCCACGGGCGGATCACCGGGGGCCTGGGCCGGATGCACGTCGATTTCGCTCTCCGGCAGCGGCGCGGCGGCAGGGGTCTCCTCGGCCGGGGCGGTGGCGCCGGTATCGGGAGTCGTGTCTTCCTGGGCTCCGGTATCGGGAGCCGTGCCCTCTGTGGTGTCGCCACCGGGGACCGTGCTCTCCTCGCCGGCAGGGGCGGGTGCGGTCGGCTCCGGAGCCGGGGCGGTCTCGCCCGGGGCCGGCGCGGTCCCCGGTGCCGTCTGGCCCGGTGCCTGCTGCGGGTTCGGAGCCGCGGAGGAGTTCAGGACCGGACGGATGTAGAGCTTGGCGGTACTGGCCAGGGTGCGTGCCTGCTGGCTGTCCTCACCCGGCACGGTGATGACCAGGTTGTCCCCGTCGATCACGACCTCGGAACCGGAAACACCGAGACCGTTGACACGGTTCTCGATGATCTCCTGTGCCTTGGTGAGACTGTCCTTGCTGGGCCGGTTCCCGTCGGGCGTTCGCGCGGTCAGGGTGACCCGGGTACCACCCTGCAGGTCGATGCCGAGTTTGGGTGTCGGTGATTTGTCACCGGTGAAGAACACCAGCGCGTAGATCGCGGCCACCAGCACGCCGAACAAGGCGAGCCAGCGGAGTTGGTGCGCCGATCCCTGGGACGGTGGCACAGGTCGTCATCTCCTAGGCGGAAGTTCTGGGTGGAACGGCCACGGCACATGCCTATACCACCGGTCGCCCGGGATATCCGGTCCGGTGGCCGGGCCGTGGTGATCAGTCCTTGGTCAGCCGGGTTTCGGTCTGCGCAGGGGTTTCCTCGGCGGCGGGGGCGGCCGGCGAGTCGGTGGACTCGGCGCCCTCGGCATCCGTACCGGGGGTCTCCTCGGCGTCGTCGGCGGTGGCGTCGGTACGCACATCGCGGATCGCGGCACGCAGCCAGGTCGTCACGACATCCTCGGCGATCTCGAGATCGACACTGGTGTCGTCGGCCTCGACCACGGTGCCGTACAGGCCCGAGGTGGTGGTGACCAGGTCACCGACCTTCAGACTGTCCTGCATCTGGGCGACTTTGTCGGCCTCTTTCTTCTGGCGGCGCATGCCGAGAAACATCGGCACCAGTAGCGCGACCAGTATGAGCGGAAACAGCAGATCCATGGTCGAAGTCAGTTCCTGATCTGGGTGAGGAGGGGACAGGTACGCACACAGTCTGCCAGTTCTTCGGATCCGCGCCACACCCGCACGCCGGAACACGCGGTGTCCGGGCGGCGCCGGCGGCCGGCCGGTGGCAGATGTCACCTTCGCGCGAAGGGCCGAGGCGAGCATCCGGTGCCGCGATAATCGACGGATGACTCCCGACGAAGTTCACCAGATCGCTTTCGCGCGAGCGCCGTTCGGCCACCGCGGGTACCGGGAGCGCGATGTCGACGAACTGCTGGACCTCGTCGCCGCCGCACTGGAGGGACGCGTCACGCTCACCGGTGAGGTCCTGAACCGCGGTTTCCGGGCACCATCGGGCGTGTTCGGGCGCGGCTATCACCCGGACCAGGTGGATGCCTTCGTGGACCGGGTGCGTCGCGAGTTCGGTCTCTGAGCGAACCGGCGCGTCAGCGCCCGGGTGCGGGCGCGGGCGTTCACTCGAACAGATCGAGCGCCGGGTGGGGTTCGCGACTCCGGACCTCCAGCGCGCCGAATGCCAGATCGGGAGGCGGTGTCAGGCCCAGATGCGACCAGGCGGCAGCGGTGGCGACCCGGCCGCGCGGTGTCCGCGCGACCATCCCGGCCCGTACCAGAAACGGCTCGCACACCTCCTCGACCGTGGCCGGTTCCTCACCGACGGCCACGGCCAGCGTCGATACGCCGACCGGGCCCCCGCCGAAACCGCGAACCAGGGAGCCCAGCACTGCTCGGTCGAGCCGGTCGAGACCCATCGGATCGACGTCGTAGACGACGAGCGCGGCCCGCGCCACGGCCAGCGTGATCAGCCCGTCCGCCCGGACCTCGGCGTAATCGCGGACCCGGCGCAGCAGACGGTTGGCTATCCGGGGCGTCCCGCGGGAGCGGCCCGCGATCTCGGCCGCGGCGTCGGTATCGATACCCACCCCGAGGATCTGCGCGGAACGCTGCAGGATCAGCAACAGCTCGTCGGGTTCGTAGAAATCCATATGGCCGGTGAAACCGAACCGGTCACGCAGCGGACCGGTCAGCGCGCCGGACCGGGTGGTCGCGCCCACCAGGGTGAACGGAGCGATATCGAGTGGGATCGAGGTCGCCCCCGGACCTTTGCCCACCACCACGTCGACCCGGAAATCCTCCATCGCCAGGTACAGCATCTCCTCGGCGGGCCGGGCCATACGGTGGATCTCGTCGATGAACAGCACATCCCCGGGCACCAGATTGCTGAGCATGGCGGCCAGATCGCCGGCGCGCTCCAGCGCCGGGCCGGAGGTGATCCGCAGCGCGGTGTTCAGTTCACCGGCGATGATCATCGCCAGGCTCGTCTTGCCCAGACCCGGTGGTCCCGACAGCAGGATGTGGTCGGGTGTACCGCCACGCGCCTGAGCCCCGCGCAGCACGAGCGCCAGCTGTTCGCGCACCCGCGGCTGTCCGATGAACCCGTCCAGCGAGGTGGGGCGCAGTCCCGAGTCGGTATCACCGTCGGAGGCCAGGTAGCCGGCACTGACCGGGGACTCCGGGGATTCCGGGGTGTCGTCGTCGTGGTCCATCGCGGCCTATCGGTTCTTGCCCAGGACCGCGAGTGCGGCACGCAGCGCGACCGAATTCCCGGCGTCGGGATTCTCGGCCAGAACCGCGTCGACGGTCGGTTCGGCCTGTTTGATGGGGAATCCGAGCCCGGTGAGCGCTTCCACCACCTGATCGCGCACCGGTGTGCGCACCGGCACGACGGTGGTCGCGCTGTCCGCCGGTACCGGGACCAGGTTCACCTTGTCCCGCAGTTCGACGACCATCCGTTCGGCACCGCGTTTACCGATCCCCGGGACCCGGGTGAGCGCCGCGATATCCCCGGCCGCCAGAGCCTTGCGCAGCGCCTCGGGTTCCAGCACCGCCAGAACCGCCATGGCCAATCGCGGCCCGACCCCGGACACGGTCTGCAGCAGGCCGAACAGATCGCGTGCCTCGGTATCGGCGAACCCGTAGAGGGTCATCGAATCCTCACGCACGATCAGCGCCGTACAGAGCCGGGCCTGCTCGCCGCGGATGAGCCCGGCCAGCGTGGCGGGGGTGGCGTTGAGCTGATATCCGACGCCCGCCGCCTCCAGCACCACATGATCGAGGGCGAGTTCGAGGACTTCGCCGCGAATGGACGCGATCACCCGCGCACCGCCTTCCGCTGCTGTTCCAGTCGTTGTGTGTATTGCTGCCGGGCCCGCTCGGCCAGGGCCTCGGCCCGGGCCATTCGTTCCAGCAGCGGCGCCCGCCAACAGTGACAGATGGCGAGCGCCAGTGCGTCGGCGGCGTCGGCCGGTTTCGGCGGTGCCGCGAGCCCGAGGATCCGGGTGACCATAGCGGTCACCTGTTTCTTGTCCGCGGTGCCGCTGCCGGTGACGGCCGCCTTCACCTCACTGGGAGTATGGAACATCACCGGGATCTCGCGGCGCGCGGCCGCCAGTGCGATGACCCCGCCCGCCTGTGCGGTACCCATGGCGGTGCGCACATTGTGCTGCGCGAACACTCGCTCGATCGCCACGACCTCCGGGCGGTGAGTCTGGATCCACTCCTCGGCGGCATCGGAGATCCGCAGTAGGCGCTGGGACAGGTCCATATCGGCCGGAGTGCGGACCACATCCACCGCGATCGCCCGTACAGTGCGGCCCGCTCCCCCTTCCACCATGCTCACCCCACACCGGGTGAGCCCGGGGTCGACGCCCATCACCCGCACCGACGAATCCCTTCCCAGAACGAACAGTTGTTCGAAGTCTAGTGCAGGACCGGATATCTCGGCGGCAGTGACACGGACTCCGGCCGCCGGGTCCTCAGCGAGCCAGTTGCGCTGCGAAGATGTCGTACGCGGACGCGTCGTGCAGTACGAACAACACCTCCTCGACCCGCGCCTCGGTAGCGCGGACGGTATCGACGGCGATCCGCGCGCCGTCGTCCATCGGCCAGCGGTAGACACCGGTGGAGATCGCCGGGAAGGCGACCGTGCGGGCACCCAATTCGTCCGCGACCCGCAGCGACTCGCGGTAGCAGGAGGCCAGCAGCGGCGCGAGCTGCGCCGCCCGGTCGCCCCGGGCCGACCACACCGGCCCTACCGTATGGATGACCCAACGGGCCGGTAGATCTCCCGCCGTTGTCGCCACCGCTTGCCCCGTGGGCAACCCGCGCGGGTAGTCCGTTTCCCGTAGCTGCCGACATTCGGCCAGGATCGCGGGCCCCCCGCGCCGATGAATGGCGCCGTCCACCCCGCCACCGCCGAGCAGTTCCGAATTGGCGGCGTTCACCACCGCGTCGACCTGCTGCTCGGTGATATCCCCGTGCACAAGTGTCACAGCGACCATATCGCCATTGTGCCGCCGTCCACCGGCCCTTCCTCGTCGGCACGCCCGCGCTCTCCCGATCGAGACCTGAGGGCCGTGACCTGTGGACAAATGCGTAACTACTTGGTTACGCTTCTGTGGTGGACGAAGTGGCCGCGGCTATCGCCGACCCGGTACGGCGGGAGATCCTGGAGATGTTGCGCGGCACCCGCCACACCGCGGGCGCCATCGCCGCGGGATTCCCGATCAGCCGGCCCGCGATCAGCCGTCATCTGCGGGTCCTGCGCGACAGCGGCCTGGTACGCGACGAGCTGGTGGGCAGGCAGCGGTACTACACCCTGGACACCACGCCACTGCGCGGTCTTCGCGCCTGGCTCGCCACCCTGGACGAACCGGCCGCCTGGGAGCACCGGCTGGACGCGCTGGCCACCGAAGTCCACCGGACCCGGCGCGAACGCCGGTCCACCGATAGCCGACCGGATTCGGGCTCACCGGCTTCCGGCGACTCGGCACTTTCCGACAACGAGGAGAACACCGCATGAGCATTCGCCCCACCGGACGCCTGGCACCCACCCCGGGTGGACACGATCTGGTCCTCACCCGGACCTACCGCGCACCCATCGAGGACGTTTGGGCCAGTGTCACCGAATCCGAGCGCACCGCACGGTGGTTCGGGCCCTGGGAAGGCGACGCGGGACCAGGCCGGACGATCCGGGTGAGAATGTCCTACGAAGAAGGACAGCCGTGGAGCGATTACACCGTCGACACCTGCGAACCACCCCGCCACCTCGCCCTGCGCACCGTCGACGAGTACGGCAGCTGGCACCTGGAGGTGACACTCACCGAGCGGGACGGGCAGACCGAACTGGTCTTCATCCATCATCTGGATTCGACGGCACAGATCCCCGAGGTCGGGCCCGGCTGGGAGTACTACCTGGACGCGCTCGGGGCGTCGCGTACCGACACGCGACGCCCCGATTTCGACGACTACTATCCCGCCCTGCGGGACTACTACACGAACCTCACCGACTAGTCGGCGTCCAGTTCGGCGAGTACCTCGTCGGAGATATCGATATTGGTGTAGACGTTCTGGACATCGTCGCTGTCCTCCAGCGCGTCGACCAGTTTGAACACCTTGCGGGCGCCCTCCGCGTCGACCGCGACGCTCACCGACGGCTGGAACCCGGATTCGGCGGAGTCGTAGTCGATATCGGAGGACTGCAACGCCTTCCGGACCTCGATCAGATCGCCGGGCTCGCTGATGACCTCGAACGATTCGCCGAGGTCGTTGACCTCCTCGGCGCCGGCATCCAGGACCGCCGTCAGCACATCGTCCTCGGAGAGGCCGTTCTTCTCCAAGGTGACGATGCCCTTGCGGTGGAACAGGTAGGCAACCGATCCCGGGTCGGCCATGTTCCCGCCGTTGCGGGTCATGGCCACGCGCACCTCACCGGCGGCCCGGTTGCGGTTGTCGGTGAGACATTCGATCAGGACGGCGACACCGTTGGGGCCGTAACCCTCGTACATGATGGTCTGCCAGTCGGCGCCGCCGGCTTCCTCGCCGCCGCCGCGTTTACGCGCCCGCTCGATATTGTCGTTGGGAACCGAGGACTTCTTGGCCTTCTGGATGGCATCGAACAGTGTCGGGTTGCCTTCCGGATCGCCACCGCCGGTCCGGGCCGCCACCTCGATGTTCTTGATCAGCTTGGCGAAGAGCTTGCCACGCTTAGCATCGATCGCCGCCTTCTTGTGCTTGGTGGTGGCCCATTTGGAGTGGCCGCTCATTCCCTACTTCCTTCAGGTCGATGGCACGGTATCGCTCGATAACGCTACGCCACGCACCAGATCGACGAACATTCGGTGCACACGGTGATCACCGGTCACTTCCGGATGGAAGGCCGTGGCCACGACCCGGCCCTGCCGCACGGCGACGATCCGGCCGGCGGCCGGACCACCCGGCACCCTGGCCAGCACCTCGACTCCCGCACCGGCCCGTTCGACCCACGGGGCGCGGATGAACACCGCCCGGACCGGACCGCCGGGCAGGCCCGCGAACTCGATATCGGTTTCGAACGAATCGACCTGACGCCCGAAGGCATTGCGCCGCACCGTCATATCGATACCACTCAAGTGCTGGGCGTCGGGCCGGGTATCGAGTACCTCGCTCGCCAGCAGGATCATCCCGGCGCAGGATCCGAACGCGGGCATACCGTCGTGTAGCCGATCGCGCAGCGGTTCGAGGAGTTCGAAGATCTCGAGCAGTTTGCTGATCGCTGTCGATTCCCCGCCGGGCAGTACCAGCGCGTCGACCGCGGCCAGCTCGGCCGGCCGGCGGACCAGAACCGGGCGGGCACCGCATTCGGCGAGTACGGCGATATGTTCCCGGACATCACCCTGCAGGGCCAGCACGCCGATGGTGGGCTGGGTGGGTGCGGCACCGGCATCCGGTGCGGCCACCGATTCCGGGGAAACCGCAGACTCGTTCACCCGTGCGAGCTTACGAGCCCGGACGGTGTGCGCGGGGTCACCCCGGACTCGACCGGCCCCCGGGCTACGAACGCAGGTTCCGGATCAGGCCCTCCTGGACAACGGCGGCGACGAGGCGGCCGCCGCGATCGAAGATCTTGCCGCCGGTCAGCGCGCGCCCGAACCCGGCCGACGGCGACGACTGGTCGTAGAGCAGCCAGTCGTCGGTGCGGAACGGGCGCAGGAACCACATCGCGTGATCGAGCGACGCGTTCTGGGTGGGCTCGTCGGGGTGGGTGACCTTGGACGAGCCGAGCAGGGTCATATCGCTCATATAGGCCAGCGTGCACACGTGGAACAGCGGATCGTCGGGTAGCGGATGCCGATAGCGGAACCACACCTGTTGCGGGGAAACGACGCCGGGGCGCTGCGTCACCTGGTCCTGCGGTACGGGGCGGATATCCCAGTGCTCCCATTCCCGCATGGCCCACAACCGCTCCGGGTCCATGGAGGTCTTGGCATCGGAAAGATCGTCCGGCGGCGCCACCTGGGCCATCTCGTCCTGATGCGAGGGCCCCTCGTCGCCGAGGTGGAAGGAAGCCGACATGGTGAATATCGCGTCACCGTCCTGCACTCCGGTGACCCGGCGGGTGCAGAAGGAGCGACCGTCGCGGATCCGATCGACCATGTAGACGGTGGGCGCCTCGGGGTTACCGGGCCGCAGGAAATAACCGTGCAGCGAATGTACCTGGAACCGCGGCTCCACCGTGCGGACCGCCGCGACCAGCGCCTGGCCCGCCACCTGTCCGCCGAAGGTGCGCGGCAGCTGGGTTTTGGTGGACGCGCCGCGGAAGATATCCCGCTCGAGGCGTTCGATCTCCAGTGCCTCTTCGATAGTCGCCATCCGCTGAGATTATCCCGACCGTCCGATTTTCCACGACCCGGTCGCGGGTAATCCCCGTCACCGGCGGCCCGGTCGGACCTGCTGTGATGGTCGGGTGCCACGCTTCATCCCGACCGCCCCCGACGCACTCGCCGACCTGGTGACCCGGAGCCTGCGATCGTTGGACGGCCACCGGGTGGCCGGTATCGACGGCGCCGACGCGGCGCACCCCCTGGAGTTCGCGCACCGTGCCGCCGACCGGGTCCGAGCCGACGGCCGGCCGGCCGAAGTGGTCTCGCTGCACGATTTCGTGCGACCGGCATCGCTGCGGATGGAGTTCGGCCGCGACGAGACCTCCTATCGCACCGGCTGGTTCGACTATTCGGCACTACATCGCGAAGTCCTCGATTCGGTTCACGACTCGGGTACCTGGCTGCCCGCGCTGTGGGACGAGGCCGCCGACCGTTCCGCACGGGCCCGCCGTCGCACGGCACTGCCCGCGACGGTGCTGTTCGTCGCGGGTCCCATGCTGTTGGGGCGCGGATTGCCCTTCGACCTCACCGTCCGGCTCGACCTCGGCGCGGCCGCGCTCACCCGCGGCACCCCGGACGAGGATGCCTGGACCGTGCCGGGCCTTCTCACTCACGACCGGGAGCACAGCGCGACACCGTCGTTCTTCGTGCGCTGGGATCATCCGGACCACCCGGCCCTGCGGGTCGGCGCAAACTGACCGAGCGGCGTACTCACCCACAGTGTGCCGATACGCGCACCTCCGCCGGCGCGGCCTCGACGCTCGGCGCCCCGTAGAACCCGAACCGGCATCTCGCCCTCGCACATGTATCCGCCGACCGGTCGGCCTCTGAGCGAGGGCGCCGATAGACACCGCTCAGACCAGGCGGTGACCACCGTCCGCGTGCAGTACGGTTCCGGTGACGAACGGATTGTGCATGAGGGCGAGTACAGCGGCCGCGATATCGTCCGGACGTCCGATCCGGCCGACCGGTAGCTTCGCCGCCATTTCCCGGTGCCGCTGTACCGGGTCTCCACCACCGATCGGTTCCCAGAAATCTGCGTGTTAGGCGACCAGCGCCGGACCGAACAGTTTCGTATCGACGAGGGACCGGGTCACCGCCGGATCGAAAGACCGGATCGGCGAATACATTCCCCGCACATCGGCGGCCGTGACGACCGCGTGATCGACTCGGCCGAGGTCGCCGAACAATTTCTCTATTTCGGCTTCCCGCGTGATGTCGACCTGCCGGGTGCGCACCGCTCCCGGTCCTCCGGTCAGCGTGGCCGGCGCCGCCGCCGGCCGGTCGGCGGACCGGCCCGCGATCACCACCTCGGCGCCGGCGTGTTGCCGCAGTTCCATCGGCGCCGGACTACCCGGCCCGCCTCGATCCGGGACCACACCTGGATGCCGGATCGAGCGCGCCGGATCGAGCCGGACATGAGAACGGCACCGCGGCGCCGGAGTTCCGCGCGCCGATCACCAACCGCGTTCGGCGAGCCGGTGCGGCTGCGGGATCTCGTCGACATTGATACCGACCATCGCTTCGCCGAGGCCCCGCGACACCTTGGCCAGCACGTCGGGGTCGTCGTAGAAGGTGGTCGCCTTGACGATCGCACTCGCGCGCTGCGCCGGGTTACCGGATTTGAAGATGCCCGAGCCCACGAAAACGCCCTCGGCGCCGAGCTGCATCATCATGGCCGCGTCCGCCGGGGTGGCGATACCACCGGCGGTGAACAGCACGACCGGCAGTTTTCCGGTCTCGGCGATCTCGCGGACCAGCTCGTAGGGCGCCTGCAGTTCCTTGGCGGCGACGAAGAGTTCGTCGGTGGGCAGCGAGGCGAGCCGGGTGATCTCCTGCCGGATCTTGCGCATATGCGTGGTGGCGTTGGAGACGTCGCCCGTGCCTGCCTCACCCTTGGAGCGGATCATGGCCGCGCCCTCGGTGATCCGGCGCAGTGCCTCACCGAGATTGGTCGCGCCACAGACGAACGGCACCGTGAAGTTCCATTTGTCGATGTGGTTGGCGTAGTCGGCGGGGGTCAGCACCTCGGATTCGTCGATGTAGTCGACGCCGAGGCTCTGCAGCACCTGGGCCTCCACGAAATGCCCGATCCGGGCCTTGGCCATCACGGGGATGGAGACCGCTTCGATGATCCCGTCGATCATATCGGGATCGCTCATTCGGGATACCCCGCCTTGGGCGCGGATATCGGCGGGGACCCGCTCGAGTGCCATCACCGCGACCGCGCCGGCATCTTCGGCGGTCTTGGCTTGGTCGGCGTTGACGACGTCCATGATCACCCCGCCCTTGAGCATCTCGGCCATACCGCGCTTCACGCGGGCGGTACCGGCCTCGCGGGTCGCGTCGGGGGTCTGGGTGGTCTCGGGCGTGGTCACGGCAGCTCCTGTGTCTGTTGCCAGGTGTGGATCGGTCGATGAACACCACGATTCTAGGTGGAGCCACAAACCGTCTTCATAGCCAGTTGGCGCACACTGGACTGGACATCACCTGCGTTTATCCGGCGACCTCCGGCTACTGGACCGGAAAACGGCGCCGCCGGACCGGTGGGACACCGGCCCGGCGGGCGCTGGAAACCGAATCAGATCGGGTTGACCACAAGCAGCTTCGCCCAATATTCGGCGGCGCCGGGACCCAGAATCGGCAACAGGTAATCGAACAGGATGTAGGACACGTACTCACCTCCACACACCGAATCGACATATTCTCGGTGCGTCAAACCGTCTGCGACCCTATCACGCCAGTGAGCCCGGTCACATTCAACGGATGGAGCGGACCTCCGGATCGACCGCGGCGTCGGCCGCTCCCGCCGCCTCCGCGAGCAGTTCGTCCAACTGGTACGGATAGACCATCTCACCGGCGGCGACGTATGCCCGGATATCGTCCGGACCGCACCATCGGTTGCCGGTGATGGACCGTTGCTCCACATAGGTCAGATCGGCCGCGGCGGGTTCGAATCGCGGTACCCGCAGGGCGAAGAACAGCTCCTCCGAGCGAATCAGATCACCGTTGAACGGGAACACCGCGACCCGTCGCCAGATCGGGCCGCGCAGGGCGGCCGGATCCGCGGTGAGTCCGGTCTCCTCGTACAGTTCGCGCACCGCGGCTTCCCGCAGACTCTCCCCAGGCTCCACACCACCGCCGACGGTGAACCAGAACGACACCTCCGGTGCCAGCGGATCGTGGCCGCGCATGAGCAGGATCCGGTCCTGCTCGTCGAGCAGCGCGAGCCGCGCCGATACCCGCGTGGTGTCCACCACCAGGCCGGTCGAGGCCGCGGGCGTGGCACGTTCGGCGATCTCGAAATAGGTGGGCACGGGCGCGGTACCGCCCAGGTGCAGCCAGCGCACCGGCCGCCGGGTCCGCAGGGCGAGGGTGTCGCGGACGGCGTCGTTGTGGAAGCGGCGGGCGATCAGCACCCGGGCTTCGGCGTCGGCCAGCTCGGCGACCTGCTGCGTCGGTAGCCGGGTGATATCGACGGCCGACAGGGCCGCCGCCAACTGGTTCTCCACGGTTTCCCGGTCTTCGCGACCGGTGCGTTCGGCGCGGTCGGCGAGCGCGGTGAGCCGCCGGGCGGATTCGCCCCGGTCGGCCGCCGGACCGGCGCCCGGTCCGGCCAGCGATACCGCGACCGCACGGGCCACCACGGCCCGGCGGGCCAGGGCGGCCTCGAGCGCGTGCCAGGCCAGGTCGGTACGCACGTGCAGCCGGTCCAGCCGGTTGGCGGTGGAATAGGCCCACACCCCCAGCGCCACCACCAGCGCGGCGATCAGCGCGAGAACGAGAACCGTGGTCGCGGAGAAAGTGATCATCCGGCCACCCGGACCCGCACATCGCCGACCACCACGGTCTCGTAGACCCGCAGGATCTGTTCGGCCACCACCGGCCAGTCGTAGGTGCCGACCACCTGCGTCGCGGTCCGCACCAGATCGGTGCGTCGCACCTCGTCGGTGAGCACGGTGTCCAGTGCATCGGCCAGGGCCGTGGCATCGCCGATGGGGACCAGCAGCCCGGCGGCACCGTCGCGCAGCACCCGCCGGAAGGCGTCCAGTTCACTGGCCACCACCGCGGTACCGGCGGCCATGGCCTCGATCAGGATGATCCCGAAGCTCTCCCCACCCAGGTTCGGCGCCACGTAGACATCGGCGCTGCGCATGGCCGAGGCCTTCTCCGCATCGGAGACCTGGCCGAGGAAGCGCAGGTGCCGGGCCAGCGGCCCGGCTTCCCGGCGCAATCCGTCCTCATCGCCACGGCCGACCACCAGGACCTCCACATCCGGATGGCGGGCGACCAGCGTTGGCAGCGACCCCAGCAGCACCTCCATTCCCTTACGGGGCTCGTCGTAACGGCCGAGGAACAGCACGGTGCCGCCCGGGCGCGGATAGCCGGGCAGCCGGGGCGCGCGGGCGAAGGCCTGCACAGCGACCCCGTTCGGGATCTCCACCGCGTCGGACCCGAGCGCCTCCACCTGCCAGCGGCGAGCCAGCTCCGATACCGCGATCCGGCCGCTGATCTTCTCGTGATAGGGCCGGAGTACACCCTGGAATGTCGCCAGTATCAAGGATTTGGTGGTGGAGGTGTGGAAGGTGGCGACGATCGGGCCCTCGGCGATCTTCAATGCCAGCATGGACAAACTGGGCGCATTGGGTTCGTGAATGTGCAGGACATCGAACTCGTTGCTCTCGATCCACCGGCGGATCCGGGTGTAGGCCGTCGGTCCGAAGGAGAGCCGGGCCACCGAACCGTTGTAGGGAATCGCCACCGCCCGGCCCGCCGAGACCACGAAATCGGGGAGTTCGGTCGTCTCCGAGGCGGGCGCCAGCACACTCACCTTGTGCCCGCGTTCCAGGAAGACGTGGGCCAGTTCGACCACATGCGCCTGTACGCCACCCGGTACGTCGAACGAGTAGGGGCATACCATGCCGATTCTCATCAGCCGCGATCTCCGCCGGCGTCTATCGACTGGAGACCGCGCTGCGCCTGTTCGGTGTGGATCCGGTCCAGACGGGCCTCGGACAGATCCGTTTCCCACAGCGGCTGCAACATATGCCAATCGGCCGGGTGCTCGGCGATCCCGGCGGCGAAACAATCCGCCAGGGCCTGGGTCGCCGCCGCGACTCCACCGGTGACGTCCAGCGGCTCCCGGGTGCGCACCACCCAGCCTTCGCGGCCCTGTTCGTCGACGGTGAACCAGACGTGTACCGGCATCAACGCGGCACCGGTCTCCGCGGCGAGCGCGGCCGC
This sequence comes from Nocardia jinanensis, assembly GCF_014645735.1. Classification (GTDB taxonomy): domain Bacteria; phylum Actinomycetota; class Actinomycetes; order Mycobacteriales; family Mycobacteriaceae; genus Nocardia; species Nocardia jinanensis. The sequence goes on from NZ_BMMH01000001.1 coordinate 651,098, forward strand.
CCCGGCCGGCATCCAGGTGCGCTCACCGAAGAAGGTCACCGGGACACCGCGACCGGTGAGGTCGCGCTCCCCCATCAGACAGACGATCTTGTTGTCACGCAACCGCTTCGCCAACGCGGTGAACGGCGGCTGCTCGCCCCCGGTCAGCGGGAACACCTCGAATCCGAGGCTTTCCCGGTAGGCGACGAACCGTTCGAACAGCGATTCCGGTTCCAACCTCTCGGCGACCGTGGTGAACGTGCCGTAGTTCTGTACGAGCCAGGTGCCGGCCATATCCCAGTTGCCCGAATGCGGTAGTACGAACACCACACCGCGCCCGCGCTGCAGGGCCGCGTCCAGGTGTTCCCGGCCGACCACCGAGATTCGGCCCGACCGCACCAGATCGGCGTGATCCATCGTCGGCAGCCGGAACGCCTCCCGCCAGTACCGGGCGTAGGAACGCATACTCGCGCGGACCAGTCTGTCGGAGACAGCCTCCACGGGTATTCCGACCACCCGGGCCAGATTGCGCCGCAACTGGAGCGGGCCCCCTTCCCGGGCCGCGAAATCGCCGACCCGGTCGAACAGAGTGCGCGCCACCCCATCCGGGAGGGCGCGCACCAGTCGCCAGCTCGCGGCATACCCGAGGTCGCTCGCGCCGGCCCGCCACCCCGTCACGACGATTGCTCCGTTCCCTTGTTCGGCGTACCCAGGATTTCGCGGGCATCGGGCGAGTTACGCACCGCCAGCACTCGCTGCCCCACCGTCACGATGCTCAGTACCGCCAGAATCCACATCGCCACGTGCACGGCCCAGGTCAGCCATTCGATACCCCAGTAGCCGGCGATACCGGTCAATCCGGTGCCCACCAACACGATCACCAGCCGGTCCGGCCGTTCGATCAGACCGCCGTCGGCGGACAGGCCGCTGGCCTCGGCGCGGGCCTTGGCATAGGAGATGACCTGGGAGGTCACCAGTACCACCAGGGTGGCGACGAACAGCGGTCTGCTCTGTTCGTGGTAGACCGCCCACCAGGCCAGCGAGCCGAAGATGGCACCGTCGGCGACGCGGTCGCAGGTCGCGTCGAGAACCGCACCGTAGCGCGTCCCACCGCCCCGGGCCCGGGCCATGGCGCCGTCGAGCATATCGAACATGACGAACAGCCAGATGAGGATCGTTCCCCAGAACAGATGACCGGTGGGGAACAGGGTGACGGCGGCGGTGATCGAGGCGGCGGTGCCGATCAGGGTGACGGCGTCAGGTGTGAGACCGGTGCCGACCAGTGCCTTACCCAGCGGGGCGGTGGCCTTGGCGAAGGTCGCCCGGCCGAAGATGCTCAGCACCTACCCCTCCTCTGCGCTGCGGTATCCGCGCACCGGGCCGATCCCGGCGAACGAGAAGAAGCGGGCGTCGCCCATCTACGCCTCCTCCCAGGCCGACGCGAGCAGGGCCCGGGTCTCCCGCAGCAGTTGCGGCATCACCTTGACGCCGCCGATGACGGTGATGAAGTTCGCGTCGCCGCCCCAGCGCGGCACGATGTGCTGATGCAGGTGGTCGGCCAATGAGCCGCCCGCCACCCCGCCGAGGTTGAGCCCCACATTGAAACCGTGCGGCCGCGACACCTTCTTCATCGTCCGGATGGCCCGCTGCGTGAACTCCATCAGCTCGGCCGATTCGGCGGCGGTGAGATCCTCCAGGTTCGCGACCCGGCGATACGGCACCACCATCATGTGCCCGGGATTGTAGGGGTACAGGTTCAGCACCGCGTACACCTGCTCGCCCCGGGCGATGACCAGACCGTCCTCGTCGGACATGGTGGGGATATCGGTGAACGGATGCCCGGTCGCGCCCTTGGGGGCGGTGGTGGCGGCCTCCGCGATATAGGACATCCGATACGGCGTCCACAGCCGCTGCAACCGATCCGGTTCGCCCGCACCGCGATCCACGATCTCGTCCGACCGCCGGCCGGTCGGACCGGACTCCTCGGTCAGATCATCCGGCACCGTGCGCTCACTCATGCTCCATACCCTTTCCCCGCCCGGGCCGACCCGGTATCACTCGGGCGCACCGCCTTCGCCGTCCACCAGGGGGCGAACCGTTTCCGCGGTGGGCGAGGAATTGTCGCGGCGGCGGACCCACTCCACGACCACTCGCACCGCCTCGCCCACCGGCACACCGTTGACCTGGGTGCCGTCCCGGAACCGGAAACTCACCGCGCCGGCCTCCACATCCCGCGCGCCGGCCAGCAACATGAACGGCACCTTCTGCGCGGTGTGGTTGAAGATCTTCTTCTGCATCCGGTCGTCACCGCGATCGACCTCGGCGCGGACGCCGCCCGCGCGCAATTGCGCCACCACCTCGTCCAGATGCGGGACGAAGGTGTCGGCGACCGGGATGCCGACGACCTGTACCGGCGCCAGCCAGGCCGGGAAAGCGCCCGCGTAGTGCTCGGTGAGCACGCCGAAGAAACGTTCGATCGAGCCGAACAGGGCACGGTGGATCATCACCGGCCGCTTCTTGGTGCCGTCGGAAGCGGTGTACTCGAGTTCGAACAGATCCGGTTCGAAGAAATCGAGCTGGATGGTCGACATCTGCCAGTTGCGGCCGAGCGCGTCCCTGGTCTGCACCGAGATCTTCGGACCGTAGAAGGCGGCGCCCCCGGGATCCGGCACGAGTTCCAGACCGGATGCCTCACCTACCTGGCGCAAGGTCTCGGTGGCCTCTTCCCACAGTGCGTCGGAGCCGACGTACTTGTCGGGGTCCTTGGTGGACAGTTCGAGGTAGAAGTCGTCCAGACCGTAGGCCTTCAGCAGGTCGAGCACGAACCGCAGGGTGCTGGTCAGTTCCTCGACCACCTGCTCCTGGGTGCAGTAGAGATGCGCGTCGTCCTGGGTGAAACCGCGGGCGCGGGTCAGGCCGTGCACCACGCCGGACTTCTCGTACCGGTAGACCGAACCGAATTCGAACAACCGCAGCGGCAGTTCCCGGTACGACCGGCCACGAGACCGGTAGATCAGGTTGTGCATCGGACAGTTCATCGGCTTGAGGTAGTAATCCTGCCCCGGCTTGCGCACGGTGCCGTCCTCATCGAGTTCGGCGTCCAGGTGCATGGGCGGGTACATACCGTCGGCGTACCACTCGAGGTGCTTGGAGGTCTCGAACAGGTGCGCCTTGGTGATGTGCGGGGTGTTGACGAACTCGTAGCCCGCCGCCACATGCTGCTGACGCGAGTAGTCCTCCATCTCCTTGCGGATGATGCCGCCCTTGGGATGGAAGACCGGCAGGCCCGAACCCAGTTCGTCCGGGAAGGAGAACAGATCGAGTTCCAGGCCCAGTTTGCGGTGGTCGCGTTTCTCGGCTTCCGCGAGCATGTGCAGGTGCTCGTCCTGTGCCTCCGGGGACTCCCAGGCGGTGCCGTAGATCCGCTGCAGACCCTCGCGGTTCTGATCACCGCGCCAGTACGCGGCCGAACTGCGGGTCAGTTTGAAGGCGGGGATGAACTTGGTGGTGGGGATGTGCGGGCCCCGGCACAGATCGCCCCACACCCGTTCGCCGGTGCGCGGGTCGAGATTGTCGTAGATGGTCAGCTCGTTACCGCCGACCTCCATGATCTCCGGATCGTCGATCCCGGATTTATCGCTGATCAGCTCGAGTTTGAACGGCTCCTTCGCCAGTTCGATACGCGCCTGATCCACCTCGACCACCCGGCGCGCGAACCGCTGCGCACCCTTGACGATCTTCTTCATCCGGGTTTCCAGTTTGGCCAGATCGTCCGGAGTGAAGGGCCGGTCGACCCGGAAGTCGTAGTAGAAACCGTCCCTGATCGGCGGGCCGATACCCAGCACCGCCTCGGGGAACTCCTGCTGGACCGCTTGAGCGAGGACGTGCGCGGCCGAATGGCGGATCACGCTGCGGCCGTCCTCGGTGTTCGCGGCGACCGGGGTGACCTCGGTATCGAGTTCCGGGGTCCAGGAGAGGTCGCGCAGCTGTCCGGCCGCATCGCGGACGACGACGACGGTATCGGGGCCCTTGGTGGGCAGGCCCGCCTCACGCACCGCGGCACCCGCCGTCGTCCCGGCAGGCACCCGGACGAGGGTGGCTGGGCTGCGGGGGGCTGTGGTGGTCACGGTGGGGCTCTCCTCGGGTCTCCGCGGCTGGATACGTTCCGGCTCGCTCGGGCTTCGGACCGCTCGCCCCACACCGGCTCAGTCCGGTTCGGTGACGGCTCGTCCGTCTTCGGTGACCGGGCACAGCCCGGCCGCGACCATGCTATCGGCACGGCCGGTAACGCGTGTCGATGGACCGGGCGTCGTCGCACGCGGCGTCCGCACGATCGGCGGGCCACCGGCCGCCGCGACGCGGAACCGGCTCGTCACCCCCGCCGCGCGTAGTCCGCGAGCAGCGCTGCACGTTCCTCCGGGCGACGCTTGGGGCAGCTCACGCATTTCTCCCGGCCCGGCGCCTCGTACACCAGGCAGCAGGAGGCACGGCGGACGAACGTTCGCCCGGCGACCTCGACGAAGCGGGGTTCGGGCAGCACCGCACCGATCGCGTCCGCCAGCCGCCGGCCGATGATCGGCCGCCCGGCGTCGACGGCCCAACTGGCCACCACGTCGGTGACCACCGCCCACAGCGCCGCTTCTCGGACACCCGAAACCGCCGCGAGACGGTCGATCACCGTGGTGAGGGTCTCCCGCAGCGCCGCCGCGATATCGATCTCGGCGGTGCCGGCATCGCGGCCCATAGTCGGTTCCGCGACGTCCGGAGCCCCGCCCGGTTCACCGGTCCCGGCATCATCGATCTCGATCCGTTCCACCGTCCCGTCGGCGCGCAGTGTCAGCGCGAGACGATCCAGCGTGGGCGCCGGTATCGGACGCTCCTGCGCCAGCGCTCCCACCACCTGTTCGACCAGCGCCGAGGCCGTCATACACCACCACAGCGTCGCGCCCACCCGCATCGAATCGGTACGCCAGGATGCGCTGAGGTCCGCGATCCGGGCCGCGAGCCACGGTTCGTCGGTGAGCATCGCGCCACCCACCGGGCTCACGACATCAAGGGGCTGTGCAACCACTGCCAATCGACTCCGATCAAGTCAGCGACCAATCCGAACGTCCCGAGTATCCACAGGGTGGCCACCACGAGTGCGCAGGTCGCGAGGAAGGCGATCACCTGCACCAGCGGCCCGCTCGAGATGTACCAGGCCATACCGCGCCGATATTTGTCCCGCAACCACACCAGCGCACGCCGCGCCACCGCGAACTCGGTGGCGAGGATGCCGATACCGGCGAATACCAGTGCCCACCCGGGGCCGGGGAACGGGATGGTGATCACCCCGGCGACGAACACCACGGTGCCGACGACTGCCACCCCGACCCGGTAGACGAGCTCGAGCGTAGGACGTCGCGCGATCCGGTCCCGGTAGGCACGCCAGAGCGCGGGACCGGACCGTTCGGAGTCCTGGGGTTCGGTAGCGGTATCCACCTGTGCGCCGTTTTCGGCTCCAGGGCGATCCGCGACGGAATCGGAACGACTTTCCACGGAAACCAGCCTACGAGAGGCCGGCTCCGGAGAGGGCGGATGTGACCCGCCCGGAACACCCGGGCGGGTCATATCCGGAAACCTCAACGGGCGCTCTGCGCCGGCTCTCTCTGTAACTGCTCGAGTAAGCCGTCGTTGTCCTCGATGGGAGCGGTCCCGTCGACCCGGACCTCGATGACCCGGGCACTCGCGATATCGAAGAACAGACCGGAGACGGTGAGCCCGCGCTCGGCGATAGCCCTGCGGACCGACGGATGCCGCCGCAGATTCTCCAGCTGAACCGCGATGTTCACCATGCTCAGCTGTTCGACCGGACCGAACCCGGCGGCCTCGGCCGCGCGCCCGACCACATGTCCGGCCCGGTACCGCTCCAGACTGGGCTGCCCGTGCTCGAGCCACCGGTCGATACCCGGACCGGCCGCTTCACCCGAGTGCAGTGCGCCCATGGCCCCGCAGGAGGAGTGACCGCAGACGACCACGGACCGGACATTGAGCTTCTCCAGCGCGAAGACCAGCGCCGCCTCCACCGAGGCGTCACCCTGTTCGGGCACCAGATTGCCCACGTTGCGGACCGTGAACAGATCGCCCGGACCACTGTTGGTGATCACATTCGGGACGATCCGCGAATCCGAGCAGGTCAGGAAGAAGGAATCCGGATCCTGCCGGTGACGCAGCTCGTCCAGATGCGGTCGCACCAGATGCGCGTGGCTGCGATGGTAGGCGGCAATACCGCTGACCAGTGGATCGCCGCTGTCACCTGTTCCGTTCGACGCGCCGTTGCGGTCCACCTGCCAGGGTCCGAGAACATCGTCGAGAACGACCCGGCCCATACTGCGCGAGGGCGGCGCCGCTTCCGCGTTCGCCATCCGCGCGGCGCCGATCTCCACGAAATCGACACTGCCACCGTTGCTCTCGTGCTGGCGCGCCCAGTCGGTGATGGCGTCGTAGGCGGCGTGATCGAGGAAGTCCACCGTTAGTTCCACCGTCACCGCGACTCCCGGCGGGATCTTCGCGAAAGTGGTGGACAGTTTCGGCAGCGACAGGAAGGTGCAGGATCCATCGATTCGGAGGAGCCACCGGTCGGTGCCACCGATCTGTTCGGCCGTGACCGTGACCCGGACGACCCGCCAGATCAACAGCGCGAACGCCAGCGCCAGGCCGATGAGCACACCTTCGAGCAGATTCAGGAACACCACCGCGGCCAGGGTGACGACGTAGACGAGCAGGTCGCCGGTGCGGTGCGCGAGCCGGATATGCGCGAGTTTGACCAGTTGCACGCCGATGACGATCAGCAGGCCGGCCAGCGCGGCCAGCGGAATCTGCTCCACCAGCGACACCAGTAGTACCGAGAACACGAGCACCCACACCCCGTGCAGAACCGCCGACGCCCGACTGCGGGCACCCGCGGCCACATTGGTGGAGCTGCGCACGATCACACCGGTGACCGGTAGGCCACCGAGCAGACCCGACAGCACGTTCGCCGAGCCCTGACCGATCATCTCGCGATCGAAATCCGCTCGCGGCCCGGTATGCATCTTATCGATGGCCACGGCCGACAGCAGGCTCTCCACGCTGGCGATGAGCGCGAAGGTCAGGATCATCATCGCGATACCGGCCCAATCGCCGCGCGGCAGTTCGGGCAGGCCGATCGCGTCGAACAGCGACCCGTCGATGGTTACCCGTTTCACGTCCAGTGACAGCGCCAGCGAGAGCACGGTCGCCGCCACGATGGCGGCCAGCGCACCGGGTACCACCTTCACGCGTTCGGGCAGGTATTTCCAGCCGAGCATGATGGCGATGACGGTGATCCCGAGGAAGGCCGCGGGACCGTGCGTGGAGACGATCTGGCCGGGCAGTTCGGTGAGGTTCTCCCAGGCGGTGCTGTTGGATTCACCACCGAGCAGCACATGGGCCTGCTGCAGCGCGATGGTGACACCGATACCCGCGAGCATCGCGTGCACCACCACCGGCGCTACCGCGAGTGCCGCGCGAGCGATCCTGCTCAGACCGAACAGGATCTGCAATACCCCCGCCGCCACGACGATGAACCCGGTCACCCGCCAGCCGAATTGATGAATGGATTCGGCGACTATCACGGTGAGGCCCGCCGCCGGGCCGCTCACCTGCAGTGCGGAGCCCCCGAGCGCGCCGGCGACGATACCGCCGATGACGGCAGCGATGAGACCGGCCGCCACCGGGGCGCCGGAGGCGATCGCGATGCCGAGGGACAGGGGTAGCGCGACGAGGAAGACCACGATCGAGGCCGGAACGTCGTGGCGCAGTATCGAGTTCAGGTTCAGGGAGGGAAAGCGGGATCCGGGCCCGGCCGCCAACACGGACGAGCCCGATCCAGGCGGTGATACAGGGGAATTCGGGCTATTGGTTGCCATTGTTCTCCTTCGCCGACTCGGCACGAAGCCGAGGTCGGTTGACGATCAACATGTCCAGTCGGGCACAGACCGCGAACCGGCATCTCGCGGTGAAGTAGGTCCTCGGCACGGCAACGGGCCGAGTTTTAAACCATCGCTATGGTATTGGTAAAGACTGAGCAAAACTTAAGAGAGGATCGCCACCGCTGGTGATACCGCCTCCGCGACGATCGAACGGGGACGATCTCACCCTTCGAACCACATCGGACGAGCAGGCTCGACTATCAGAATACTGCCGAAAACCCATGCAGGACAGCTGATCGAAGTTCACCGAACGGCGAGCGGACGAACCGTTACGGCATACCGTCACAACCATGCCCATGGCGTCCCGCTCGTGCGAGAAGCCACAGTCCGGCTCCACATATAGTAAAGAACTACCCAAACTTGGCAATAGAGGTAGTGAGACGAAAATGACAATCGCTACCCAATCGATACGTGTCATTGAGACCCGGTGAACCACGTCGCCCCGAAGTCACCCCCGTGTGACCGGGCCATCGGCGCGATCGGCTCGCCTCGATGGACAAGTTCGACTCTATCGAACATCGCTATGCGCTGACCAGCGGAAACACAATGTTTACCGGTGACCGTGCGTAACCGTCCCCGCGCACCCGCCGCGCACCGGGCCCGGCAAACGCCGGTACGGTCCGCCGGACATCTCGCGGACCGCCATCGTTCACCCCTCGGCGGTACCCTTTGTCATGTGTCGGACCGGGGCATCGAGTTCAAACCGAATATGGATGATCCCAAATATGTGAAGCTGACTTCCGGACTGCCGGAAGGTATTTCACGGGCGGAGATCTCCTACCGGAAAGCGGGCGGCTTACGTGGCAGCCGTGAGGTGCACCGCTCGGCCGCCGAGTTCGCGCACCTGCGCACCTCCGCCCATACCGGCTACGACGGCGGCCGGAGCGCCCCCGAACAGCTCACACTCGGCCACGCGGAACGCTACATAGAGCAGGCGCGGCAGCGAATGCGGGAGCAGGACAACGAGATCCGCCGGATTCATGAAGCCGTCGACCTCGACTGTCCCTGGTGTGAACGGAGACGGACCTATATCGGCGTACTCGGCTTCATAACCGGGGTCGCGGGTATCCTCACCGATCGTCCCGCCGAATGGGGCCAGGAGTTGCTCCACCAGCACGCCTACCGCTGCGACCGATGCGGCTCGATGCAGTACTTCGCCGACGGATTCCTGGCCCATCCCCTCCCCGGCCGGCCCGGGACCTGAGCCGGCCGCGGCCTCGCCCTACTCGGCCAGACTGTCCAGGGACTCCAGGTCCACGACCGCCTGCAGGATCCGCTCGAAGTTCGCGAGACTGATATCGCGCGGCTGCATATCCGGCTGCATCCGGCCCTGCCCCAGGGTGCCGACCCAGGCGAAAACACCTTGGAAGGTCTGCTGCCGGTACTGGAGCCACGCCGCGTCGAAACCAAGCGCCGCGCCACCGGCGGCCCGCAGCCGGTCGAGATAGAATTCCAGCAGGTCGCGCTCCCATTCCCGGCGCTGTTCGACGGTCAGCGCGGACATGATCGCGTACGCGAAATCCAGCGCCCAGTTACCGCGCAGGGTGCACTGCCAGTCGTAGAGGCCCATCCGGCCGTCTCCGGTGACGTACCAGTTCCCCGCGTGCACATCCGCGTGCAGCAGGGTCTGCGGGGTGCGGTCGTGCAGCGACATCGCCCGGAAAAGGCCCGGCCACAATTCGTCCTGGCGGCCGCGCAGTTCCGGGGGAATCGCATCCGCACCGCGCGCGAGACCGTTGCGGAACATCCGGCCGGTGTTGATCATATTGTTCATCGTGGTGTGCCACTGCTCACCGGTGAGCAACCATCCGAAATCGCTGCGCAACCGCGGGCTGTCCCAGTACGCGCCGTGATAGACCGCCAGCTGGCCCACCATATCCTCGGCCATGGACTTGTCCAGGACGCGGGTGAGCGGGTTGCCGAAAGTCGCACCCTTGGTGGCCACGACATCCTCCAGGACGAACAGCGACCGATAGGACCGTGGATCGAAGGCAGCATGGTAGGACCACGGCGCCTCCATATCGAGTTCGGGCCTGATGTGTCGATAGAAACCGGATTCGTTCCCCAGTAGTTCGCACAGCCCACAGACGACGCGCATCGTCAGCGCCGCAGTGGATTTCGTGAACAGGTCGGTGGGCAGTCCGGCCGCCGTACCGGCCTCGTTGTACTGAACGGTCAGCCCGCGCCGCGACGAGGTGCCGTTGCTGCCCTCGGTCAACGTGAACGATTCCACCCGCGCCTGCGGATGCTGTGCGCACAGCGCTGCGGTCAACCACTGCTCGGTCAGCCGTTCGGGTGCCGCGGGCACCTCGGTGAGGTCGGTGGGAGCCGTTCTCCGGATCACATCCCGCAGGTAGTACCCCGCGATACGCGTAGTGAGCCCTACCGCCCTGCTCTTATCCCGAACCGACACCTCGACCACCAGAACCCTTCACACTCGAAACTCTGCGACCAGCACGTTAATTGGTGGGCCCAACGCTGCGCTCCCAGCCGTGGCAACGGCCGGCGCTACGCCGGGTCCACGTTCCCCCGGCGCGGCCGGTCGAGCGCCGGTGGAACGGTTCTATGGGGCCGGTCTCAGAGGCGCGGACTCGGGGAAGGTCACCGGCAGCGCGGTGAGTGAACGATGGAAGGGTCCCGGTCGCCAAGTCAGTTCATCGGCCGGGACCGCCAGGCGAATCTCGGGCAGCGCGTCCAGCAGCTGATCGATAGCGTCCTGGGCTACCAGGTAAGCCACTGATTTCGCCGGACAGGCATGTGGGCCGATACTCCACGCGAGGTGCGAACGATTGTCTGTGTAGACACCGGTATCGATCGCGGGATCGCTGTTGCAACCGGCCATACTGATCACCACCGGCTGATGTGCGGGCAGCCACACACCGTCGATGAGGATCGGCTGGCGGGGGAACGAAACCGTATAGTTCGACAGCGGCGGGTCGGTGAACAACACCTCGTCCAACGCGTCCCGGGTGGACAGGCTCCCGCCCAGGATGCCGCCCGCGAAACGTTCGTCGGTGAGCATCAGCCGCAGGGTGTTGACGATCAGATTCTGCAACGGCTCGATACCCGCACCGAAGAAGCTGAGAACCTGGTGCAGCATCTCCTCGTCGTCGAGGGCGGCCGCATCCGCCAGCAGCCGCGTCACCACATCGTCGCCCGGCTCGGACCGCTTCAAATCGACCAGATCCGCCATCGCCTGGCCGAGCATCATATTGCCCGCGTCCGCGTCGGCGCCCTCGAACATCGCCGCCATACCGGCCGCCGCCCGCTGGCCGATTTCCGCCGGGCATCCCAGCATGCTGTTGACCACCGCGAAGGTCAGCGGAAACGCGTACTGCCCGATCAGTTCCGCCGAACCGGTCACGCTGAAGCTGTCGATCAGCGGGAGCGCGATCCGCTCGACAGTGGAGTGCATCGCGAACAGGTCCACACCGTCGAGGCCGGCGACCGTGGCTCGCCGATAACGCGTGTGCTCGGAGCCGGTGCTGCGGATCGCGGCCGGACGCCACTCCAGCATCGACCGCACCGGGCAGTCGCGCGGGATGTCCTGCTGCCAGATCCGGGAATCGGCGGGAAAATGTTCGGGATCGTTCAAAATCCGAACTGCGGTGTGGTATCCGATGACCAGCGTCGCCGGGATCCCGGGCGACAGTTCGACCGGTACCAGCGAACCGTACCGGCGACGCATATTCTGATAGGCGCGGTGGGGTGTCGTGGCGATCTCGTCGGAGTAGAGGGGGATCCGGGGTCCATCGCTCTTCTCGGGCGACCCGAAGGCGATCGGAGCGGCGGGGCGTACGGAATTCAGAGTGTCCTCCAGTCGCGGCAGCTGAGCCTCGGCAACCGGTGCCACTCGACCGAAGTCCCGGAAGCGTCAGAAACGCGAGATTACCTGGAGCAGGGCGGGTTCTGCACCTCCAGGGATATCGCCGCGGGCACCGGGTCGCACCGGCACGACCCATCCGCCCCGGTATCAGCCGAACAGGGTGGTGAGCGCGGTGCGGTCCACTTTGCCCCGGGGCGTACGCGGGAGCCGCGCCACCACCTGGATCCGGTCGGGCATGCTCGGGCTCGGCAGGATCGCGCGCAGCCGCTTCCGGATCTCTTCGAGGCCGGGGGCGGCGCTGGTCACCACGACGGCGGCCACCGGGATCTGGCCCCAGCGCTCGTCCGCGATTCCGATGCACGCGGCCTCGAGGACGCCCGGGATCGCGGCCAGCGCGGCCTCCACCGCCGCCGGTTCCACATTCAGACCTCCGCGGATCAGCATCTCACCGTCGCGTCCGAACAGATGTAACCTGTTGCCCGACAACGCTCCCCGGTCACCGACGGAGAACCAGCCGTCGACGGGGCCGTCCACCACACCCGCCTCGGTCAGATAACCGGTGAAGACCATATCGCTGCGTACGTGGACATGACCGTCGCGGATCCGCACCTCGACGCCGTCGAACAGCTCCCCCGCCGAACTCTCGTCGCAACCACCGAGGTCGCGGTCGAACGAGACGAAACTCAGCTCCGAAGCACCGTAGAAATGGGTGAGCGCGGCGTTCGGCAGCACCGCCCGCAACGCCACCCGGCCCGGCCGGGGCCAGCGCGCCGCGGAGGACAGCACCTCGCGCACGCTGCCGACCGGACCCGTCCCCGACCGCACCACCTCCCAGGCGATGGCGGGCACCGAGTACAGGTGCGTCGGACGATCGGCCAGCGCCGCGATGACCGGACGCAGATCTACCGCCGCGCCCCGGGTCAGCGCGTGCAAGGCGCCGTAGAGGAAGTGCGTGTGGTCGAGTACGCCCGGCGCCGAGACCCGATCCCCCGCGCCGATATCGAAGGTCGCGTCGGACCGGTCCAGGGTCGCCGCCCACGACCGTTGATCGCGGACGAACAGTTTCGGTTCACCGGTGGTTCCCGAGGTGATCCCGGCCAGGAGTTCACCGCCGAACCGCGCCCGGCCACCCGGCCCATCCGATTCCAGGTCCGCCGCGGTGCGGATCGGGCCCGCCCAGCCCAGTCGGCGCAGCAGCCGATGATGTCTGGCGGCGGCGCATACCTGCGCCGGACGGCTCAGGGTCAGTACCCGGTCCAGCTGCCCCGGCAGCAGATGCCGGTGCAGCAGCACCACGCTCACACCGGCATACATCGCCGCCGCCACTGTGACCAGCGAGTCGATATCGGAGGTGGGCAGTACAGCCACCCGGTTCGCGCCGGCGAGCCCAGCGGCGGTACGGCCGACCCGGTCCCAGAACTCGCCGTAGGCGATACGGCCTCGAGTGGCGACGACGGCAGTCGCCGACGGATACCGGGCCGCCTGTCTCGCGATCCGGTCGGCGAGCAGCTCAGTCATCGTCTACACCACGAGCGGCGAGGGCGTCACCCATCGCGTCGGCGGTGCGCAGGGCCCGGACCAGTACCGGAGTCGCCAGCGCGGTCACCGACCACTGCAGGCCCCGCGCCCGCCGCGCGTCGGCGACCTCCCGCACGATCCCGGCCAGCAACGGCACACAGCGGATGGCCAGCGCCAGCATCAGACCGATACGTTCCGGGTCGACACCGATATGCCGCAGCGGACCGAGCGCGCGGGTGACGGCGTCCAACATCTCGGTCACCCGGGTCGTCAGGGTGACCAGCGCGGCCAGCGCGACCGAGATCAGCAGCAGTCCGCACACCACCACGGCGCGCGCGGGTGAGGTCGTCAGCACCTGCACCACGGCGATCAGCGCCAACATCCAGACCACCGGACGCAACTGCGCCAGAGCGACCCGCCACGGGATCCGGGCGAGCCCGAACAGCCCTACGACGACCACCGCGAGCGACCCGGCCTGAACGGGTGTCCGCACGAGAACGGTGGCCGCCACGATGACCGTGACGAGTGACAGCAGTTTCACACCGGCGGGAGTCCGGTGCAGCAGCGAGTGGCCGGGTAGGTACAGCCCGATCACTCGATCAACTCCCGATAGGCCGGTACCGCCGCGGCCGGGGTGCCGTCGAATACCACCGCGCCCTCGTCGACAACGATCACCCGTTCGAAACTGTCGAGCAGCCCGAGCTGATGGGTCACCACGATCACCTGCTGGTCCACCGAATCCAGCGCGGCCGCGACAGCACGCGCGTTACGCAGATCCAGCAGTGTGGTCGGCTCGTCGGCGACGATCACCTCCGGGCGCCGGATCAGTACAGCCCCCAGCGCCAGCAACTGCTTCTGCCCGCCCGACAACAGATGGGACGGATGTTCGGCGTGCGCCGCCAGCCCGAACCGGTCCAGGGTCCCGGTCACCCGCTCCGCGATCTCGGCCCTGTTCAGGCCGGTACGTCGCAGCGAGAACGCCAGATCCTCGGCGACGGTGGGCATGACGATCTGGGAGTCCGGGTCGGTGAAGACGAAACCCACCTTGCGCCGGACCTTGGCGCCCTTTTTCGACGCGTCCAAGCCGTCCACGGTCACGGTGCCCGAGGTCGGGGTCAGCAGGCCGTTGATCATCCGGGCCAGCGTCGACTTCCCCGACCCGTTGGCGCCGATGATGCCGACACGGCGTTCGGTGATGCGCAGGTCCACCTCGCGCAGCACCCGGCGTTCGCCGTAGCGGTGATTCACCCCGTCGAAAACGATCTCGCTCATTCCACCCGCTCCACGAGTACGGCGATTCCCTGTCCACCGCCGATGGCACAGGCCGCGAGCCCGAGCGCGGGCCCGCCCGGGCGCAACATCTGGCTCGCCAGCCGCACCAGCAGCACCGCGCCCGACGCACCCCAGGGGTGCCCCATGGCGATCGCGCCACCCTCCGGGCAGAGCACGGATTCGTCCAAGCCCAGTTCGTCGGATACGGCCAGCACCACCGAGGCGAAGGCCTCGGTTATCTCGACTATCCCGAGGTCGGCGACCGAATATCCGGTGCGGCGCAGAACTTTCCGGATCGCCGGGACCGGCCCCAGCCCGGGCAGCGCGGGATCCGAACCGCATACCGCCGAGCCGGCGATCCGTAACGCGGGCAACCCGGCCGCCCTCGTCTCACTCGTCACGGCCAGCACGGCCGCTCCGTCGGAGATACCGCACGAATTACCCGCCGTCGCGGTTCCCTCCGCTCCGAAACTCGGCCGCAACCGGGCCAGCCGTTGCGCGGTCATTCCCGGACGGATGCGCTGGTCGCGGCTCACCCCGGCCACCGGCACGATCTCCGCGCCGAAATCGGTGGCCGCGGCACGGGTATGAGATCGGGCCGCGTAGGCGTCCTGGCGTACCCGCCCGATCCCGCGGATACGGGCGAGATCGTCGGCGGCGGCACCCATATCGGGGTCCGGGAAACCGGCGGGGGCGAACGGGGCCCGGGTGTAGCGCACGGGTTCGTCCTCGGGCCGCGGCGGCCAGAACCGCCACGGCGCGGTGCTCGCGGATTCGGCACCACCGGCCAGGATCAGTTCGTCACCGCCGCTGCGCACCCGCAGCGCCGCCTGCATCACCGCGTCGAGTCCGGAACCGCACTGCCGGTCCACTGTCACTCCGGGCACGTGCACCCCGAGTCCGGCCCGCAGCGCGGCGACCCGTGCCGGATCCCCGCCGGGACCCAGGCAGTTGCCGAGCACCACATCGTCGATCTCGTCGTCCACCCCGGCCGCGCGCAACGAACCGACCACGGCTTCCAGCACCGGGGCGGCCAGATCGATCACCGTCGACTCGGCGAACCCGTGACCGGCCGTACCGATCGGGGTGCGCCGCGCGGCGACGAGAACAGGAACAGCACTCACGCCAGCAAGTCTTTCAACCGGCCGCGGGCGACCTTCCCGGCGGTCGTGGTGGGGAGCTCACCGACCCGGACCCAGCGGCGCGGTATCGCTTCCCGGCTCAACAGCCCGCGGGCCCGCCGCCGCACGTCTTCGACCTCGATGCCGTCCAATTGCACTGCCGCCGCGACTGTTTCACCGAACACCGCATGCGCGGAACCGATCACGGCGGCCGCCACCACACCGTCGATACCGCCGAGGACCCGTTCCACATCCTCGGCGACGACTGTGGTGCCGCCGACATTGATCACCGCCTCACCGCGGCCACGGACCTCGAGTTCACGATCGTCGCCGAGTACGGCCAGATCGCCGACACAGAACCATTCGGGCGCCCCGAGCACCGTGTAGGGCGATCGAACGAAGAGCAACCCGTCGCGGATCTCGGCGTCCACCTCGTCGAGCAGACGCAGCGGTCCGGGCACTCGCCGCGCCGCGACCAGGGAGACTTCGGAGGATCCGTAGTACTCGACCACGCGCAGATGGCGGGCCGCCGCCAGCGCCCCGGGATCGGGGGCGATTCCCGCGATCACGGCAGTACGCAGCTCGGGCGCGGTGCGCACCACCTCGCGCAGCACCGCCGGGACAGCGTGCACGACGGTGGCGTGCCGCGGATCGTCGGTCACGCAGGCCCCGCGCCAGAGTGCGTGCAGGGCCCCGAACAGATGCATCGTCGCGTGCAGTGGGCCGGTGAGCAGGACCCGATCGGTGGCCGTGACACCGGTGATCGCGGTGAACGCCGGGAAACTGTCGTACCAGGAGGCCGCCGTACGGGCCAGCGGGCGGGGCCGCCCGGTCGACCCCGAGGTGGCGACCAACAGGAACGCCGAGTCCGGGCGCGCGGTCCGGACCGGGCGCGCGGCAGGGTCCTCGACGGCGACCGGGACGCCGCGACGGGCGGCAGCGCAGACGCAGACCAGCGCCTCGGCGATCGGCAGTGTCGATGCGTCGTATCCGGCCGGGCCCGGTTCGGATCGGTCGATCCAGCGGTCGACGGCGCGATCGAGTTCGGCGTAGGTCAGGGTCTGCCCGCCGATATCGAGCGCAGGCGCGTCACCGTACCCGCCGAGTTCGCGGTCAGGCACGGATCAGCCCGGGATAGGCACGGTGCACACCCTTGGCCACCGTCGTCGCGACGACCACCTTCAGCAGATCTCCCGGCAAGAACACCCCGTTGGAGGTGATCGCCGGCCACAGCCCGATATCGGTGCGCAACAACAACCCGACCGTGCCGAAGAAGTAGATGACCACGATGCCGCCGACCGCATTGATCAGCAGCGCCGGTACCACCGGATACTTGGGCACGATCCGGGCGGTGAGCAGGCCGATGAAAAGCGCCGCCGGGATCCAGCCCACCAGATATCCGGCGCTCGGGCCGGCCAGTGCGGTCAACCCGGTCCGGCCGCCCGACAACAGCGGCAACCCGATGATCGTGAGTGCGATGAACACCGCGACGGCGGCCGTGCCCTTGCGCGGTCCCAGAACCGCCCCGGCCAGCACGACACCGAGGGTCTGCACAGTGATCGGCACACCGCTGAACCCGACCGTGATGGCACCCGGCAACCCGAGCGCCGCGATCAACGCGGCGAACACCGCGATCTGTGCCATATCGCGCGCGGTGATACCGGCCCGCGGCACCCGCTCGTTTTCGACACCGCTCACCGCGACACCTCCGCCACACCCAGACTTGAACAACGTTCAAGATAGCAATCGCCCAGACCGTCGCACTCGGGTGCCCCCGGCACCCGGCGCTCGGTACCGCGATATCGAGCCAAGACGGTGCGCCAACTCCGCACCACCGCGGATCCCGGGCCCACCCACAACCACGACCCACAGTCCGGTCGTACCGTGATCGATGACCCGGATCGCCACAGGACCGCCGGAAGGACCAGCATGACGCAGCCACTGCCGACCGCCACACATTGGGGGAATTTCCTCCTCGGCCGCGGCGGCGCGGGCGAACTCCACGTCACTCCCGCCGGGCACGATCCCGACCCGTCGCCGATCGGCCGCTCGCTGACCGCACTGCACGACCCGGATCACCGCATCGCCCGCCCCGCCATCCGGCTCGGCTACTACCGGGACCGCGAGAAAAGCGATACCTCGCACCGGGGCCGAGAACCGTTCGTCGAGGTCGACTGGGACGAAGCGCTCGACATCACCGCCGGTGCCCTGCGGTCGACACAGCAGCGGGCGGGCAATCGCGCGATCTACGGCGGGTCCTACGGCTGGGCCAGCGCGGGCCGGTTCCATCACACGCAGGGACAGATCCATCGCTTCCTGCGGATGTTCGGCGGCTACACCGCATCGGTGGACACCTATTCGTTCGCCGCTGCCGAGGTGACGATCCCCCACGTCCTCGGCATGAACGCCTATTTCGCGGCGCGGCAGTCGCCCACCACCGAAGAGATCGCCCAACACTGTGCGCGCATCGTCTTCTTCGGCGGCGCGGCGGCACGGAACGCACAGGTCAATCCGGGCGGCTACGGCGCTCACCGCTACCGCGACCATCTCGCGACCCTGCGCGCCGCCGGAGTCGACACCGTCAATATCGGACCCGTCCGCGACGACCTCGACCCCGCGCTGGCCGCGCGCTGGATCCCGTGCCGGCCGGGCACCGATACCGCCATCATGCTGGCCATAGTGCACACCCTGGTTGTGGAGGATCTGCACGACCGCGCCTTCCTCGACCGCTACACCACCGGTTTCGACCGCTTCGCCGATTACGTAACGGGCCGTGCGGACGGTGAGCCGAAAACCCCGGAGTGGGCGGCGACGCTGTCGGAGGTGCCCGCGCACGAGATCCGCGACCTGGCCCGGCTGCTCGCCCGAGAACGCTGTGTCATCGGGCTGCCCTACGCACTGCAACGCGCCGAACACGGCGAGCAGACCTACTGGGCCGCTTGGGCGCTGGCCGCCGCACTCGGCTATATCGGCCTGCCCGGCGGCGGTGTGCTCATGGGCACCGGCGTCGGCATGACCAACGCCATGCAGCGGCGCTACCTACCCTTCGAGATCCCCGCCCTGCCGCAGCCCACCAACCCGGTCTCCGATGTGGTTCCGGTGGCACGGCTCACCGAAATGCTGGAACACCCCGGCGAAACCGTCGACTACAACGGCCGCGTCCTCACCTACCCGGAGATCGACCTGATCTACTGGGCAGGCGGTAATCCGTTCCACCACCACCAGGATCTCAACCGGTTACGCCGCGCCTGGGCCCGCCCCCGCACCGTCGTCGTCAACGAGATCAGCTGGACCTCGACCGCCCGTCTGGCCGATATCGTGCTGCCCAGCACAGCTGCCCAGGAGCGCGAGGATTTCGCCGCCTCCCGCACCGACCACTGGCTGTCCCCCATGCTCCCGGCCCTGCGGCCCTACGGTCGGGCCCGCGACGACTACGCCATCTTCGCCGATCTCGCCGAGCGGCTGGGCTTCGGGCAGCGGTTCACCGAAGGACGCACCGCGCGCCAATGGGTGCAACACCTGTGGCAGACAACCGCCGACAACGCGGCCGCCGCGGGTATAACCCTGCCCGGCTACACCGAGTTCCGATCCGGGCAACCGATCGATCTGCGTCCGGTACTCCCCGAGAGCCGACACGTCCTCGAACGGTTCCGCGACGACCCGGACTGCCATCCGCTGGCCACACCGTCCGGCCGGATCGAGATCTTCTCCGGCACGGTCGCGGATTTCGGCTATCCCGACGCCCCCGGCCATCCCGCCTGGTTCCCCGCCCGCGAATGGCTCGGCAGCCCACGCGCACAACGCTTTCCGCTGCATCTGCTCTCCCACCAGCCGGCGACCCGCCTGCACAGCCAGCTCGACTACGGCGTCACCAGCCGGGAATCCAAGATCCGCGACCGCGAACCCCTGCGTATGCACCCGGCCGACGCCGCCACCCGCGACCTGCGCGACGGCGATATCGTCCGCGTCTTCAACGACCGCGGTGCCCTCCTCGCGGGCCTCCGGCTCACCGACGCGGTCCGGCCCGGAGTCGTACACATGGCCACCGGCGCCTGGTACGACCCGCTCGACCCCGCCGCCCCCGATTCGCTGGACGTACACGGCAACCCGAACACGGTCACCAACGATATCGGCACCAGTTCGCTGGCCCAGGGGCCCTCGGTCAACAGCTGCCTGGTCGAGATCGAACGCTACGACGACGAACTCCCACCACTGCGGATCCACAAGCCCCCGGAGTTGATCACAGCCGAAAAACTCCGTGCGCACCCCGGCTGATCGATCCACAACCTGCGCACGGCGACAAGCCTTCCCGATTCCAGCGACGCAGCGGATGCGGCGACCGGAGATCGACAGCAGCGGCGCACTCCAGCGTGCTCGAAATAATTTGATCCGGTTTGCCTTCTCCGGCCCCAGCGCGGTTGTCGAGGTTCAGGTGATGGTTGACGTTGTGGCCTCTGTTGAGGCTTGACGTTTGTTCTAGAGAGTTCAGTGGATGCTTCCGCCGCGAATAAGGACTGGCTGTCCGACAGTCGGAGGGGGCATGATTCGCCGAACTGAGCGACCGAGGAACGGCGATGGATGAACGCGAGACACTGACCCTGTGGCGACCTACGGGGCCGGAGGAGTTGGCGCTGGTCGAGGCGTCAGGATGGACGGCGTGGCCGCCGCGGCTGCCCGATCAGCCGATCTTCTATCCGGTGTTGAACGAGGACTACGCGATACGTATCGCACGAGACTGGAATGTTGCGGCATCGGGCGTCGGCTACGTGACTCGGTTCGAGATCGATGCCGACTTCGCGGCCAGGTATCCCATCCGCCAGGCAGGCGGGCAGACGATCCTCGAACTGTGGGTGCCCGCCGAGGAACTCGAAGAGTTCAACCGCCACCTCGTGGGCGGCATCGAAGTGGTGCAGGAATTCCGGTAGCCCAATCCAGTTGCTCGGATCGTAGCCCGGCCATCGAGCACGACGACTTCCATCCAGTGTCGTCGCAATACCGCTGCTCGACCACACTCAACTCCACCAGCATCAGGCCTGGGTCCTTCACCACGAACGTTCACGTTCGAGCGATCCAACCCACGGCCAGCGGTGTCGAGCATCAGGTGGAGCCGGTGTGTCAAGCATCAGTTGAACCACGACAATCACCTTCGCGAAGTGGTTGCCGAGTTTCGCCATATAGGTTCAAGAGCGACGGCGCTTATGTGCCGCCGCCGTCCGCCACGCAACCGCGCAGACCGGCGCAGGCTTGGCCAGCGCGGCGCGTCGGCCGACAGCGGCGCGGCTGGCGCTACAGCCACCGATCCGAGATGGCTGATTTTCGATAACCGAGAAGTGTGGGCACGACGAGAGCCGTACCCGACCTACCTCCCGCAGCTGCCCACGAATCGGCCGGCACTCTGCCCGGTCAACCGGCTGTGGTCCCGCCTGTAGACGGTGAGCACCCGTCATTCTCGGTCACGACTCGTGACCCATCAGCTCTTCGAGCAGATCTTCGCTGGGCAGCAACGGGGCGAACAGATCCCGGACGAACTGGCGCCGAGTATCAGCGGTCATGGTGGGCCAGCCTTTCACACCCTGAAGATAGTTGCGGACCTGTTTCACCCGATGGGGGTGATGTTCAGCCTGACGCCATCGGTGCCAATCCTGCTCCTTCGCAGGATCTGCCTCAGCGATCATGTCGAGTAGACGGTGCTGGACGACCGCGATGAACGGGCTGCCGAAGAACACGTCAGGCGGGCCGTCGAACTTGCGGTCCATCAGCATCCGATGCAGGGCAAGAGCCTGATCGGGTCCATCGAGACGAAGATTCCAGTGTTGCACGGCTGTCATTGTCCGCTTCTGAGCCGTCATCGCGATATGAGGCCGGCGATCCATCCAGCATTTGCGCGACCTTCGGTCGCGTGGCCCAGCTGACTGGTGGCCTGCATTATGTTCCCGCGCCCCTCCACCGTCAAGAGCGCCTACGGCGTCAGCTTCGCTGATGGCATTCGCCACTCTTGACCGCGGAGTCTCTACGCGAGAAGGGCAGGCCCTATCGGGGCAGGCGGGTAGCCAGCCCCACCTATGCGCAGACCACCACCCAGCAGGGCCAAACCGTGGCCGACTCCGTGCGATCTACGTGCGATAGAGACCGGAAAACGGGGGTACAGGGCGGTCAATCACGGCCTCCCCTCCCGGACAGTCAGACAATATAGAAATACGCCCTGAACTGGACAGATCAGGGCGTATTCGAGTGGTCCCAGCTGGGATCGAACCAGCGACCTTCCGCGTGTGAGGCGGACGCTCTCCCGCTGAGCTATGAGACCGGGAAGAACCGCTCGGCGGGATTTTCGAAGCCCTCCGAACGAGTAGGAACTTTAACACGCACCACCCGTTCGCCACCAAATCACCCTGTTGTCATTCGTCCGCGTAAGCGCTCGGCCGCTTCAGGCGCCCACGACAACCGGAACCGACCCTCCAGCGGCCTTGCCCACACCCCCGCGGACATCCCCGCGGCGCCGAAAATGACACGTTTGTGATTTACACACGCCTACCAGGCGATTTGTAGGTTCCGCCGAACGTGGGCTAATGTTCTGTCTCGCACCACGGAGGACCGAACGGCCGCCGGGGATGCGAAATGCGGATGTAGCGCAGCTGGTAGCGCATCACCTTGCCAAGGTGAGGGTCGCGGGTTCGAATCCCGTCATCCGCTCGAGAGGTAGGGCCAGGCGCATTGAATGCCTTCCCCCTTTGCGCGGTGGAGTGGCCGAGTGGTGAGGCAACGGCCTGCAAAGCCGTGCACACGGGTTCGATTCCCGTCTCCACCTCGCGCGATTAGCTCAGCGGGAGAGCGCTTCCCTGACACGGAAGAGGTCACTGGTTCAATCCCAGTATCGCGCACCATCGTTTACACAGTTCAGCCCCGGTTACTGCCGGGGCTTTCTGATTTCTGAGCATCTTTCGTGCATCTTCTGATCTGAGGCATGCGGCGGTCCGGCTGTCGCAGACCCACTACCTACACTCGGTAATGTCCATCGATCCCCCTCGGTTTCGTCGGAGTTCGATACTGCCGGACACCCCTGAACGGCCTCCAGTCCTTCACGGACCGGAGGCCGTTTGTATATCTGGGGCTCTGCGCGGCGCGGCCGTACCGTCCGATTCAGGGCGCGGCCTACCATCCCTCTCCTTCTGTCTCGGGGGCCGCGCCCGCTCTCGTCTCCTCCGGGGGCTGCGGTGTCCGGCCGTAACTTCGGTCGCAGAGACCAGGAGGCCATCACCATGACGAACCCGTTGCCCGCCGTGAGATTCGAGGCACCGCCGCTCGCACCCGCCGGGCACGGGCTGTTTGCCGCAGCCACCGTGTTCGACCTGAACGAGCCTGCGCGGCTACTGGGCGGCGTGCGCGTGGAGCCGTACAACTGCGACACCGGGGCCGGGACCCACAGCACCGACCTGTGTGACGTCGATCCGGCGGTGAAGGCTGCCGGGGAGCGCGGCGAACTGCTGGAGTTCTCCCCGATGGTGGTCTACGCCGCCAGTGAATGCGCGCCGGATCAGACGGAGCAGGAAGACATGGACCGCGCCGCGCATACCCGCCGCCTCCATGAGCCGTTACTCGTAGAGTCCGCGTTCTCCTCCCGGCTGTTGACCGATGCCGGGGCGCCTACGGTCGTCCCCGACCTGGCGACCGCGATCGGCGTGCTCGAGGAATTCGTCGGGGAGCAGGGATACACCGGGGTACATCCACGCGGCACGGCGCTGGGCTGCGGCGGCGGGCGACCTCAATGCGACCGGCAGCGGTGGCGCGCTAATGCGCACGAACCTCGGGAACACGTGGGTGTTCGGCGGCGGGTACGCGGACACCCTGGGAGACACGCTCATTGCCACCGGCCAGCTTTTCGCCTGGTGGTATCCCCCGTTCGAGCATGTGGTGACGGTAGGCAGCAGCGGCACCCCGGAGTTCAACAACTCGGTGTACGGGCTGTCCGAGCGAATCGTGACCGTGGCCTACGAGTGCGCCGTACTCGCCGTGCAGATCGACCCGACTCCGTAGGTCCGTGAGGCCAAGCGGGATATGAAGGCAGCCGGATTCAAGACCACGCCCTGGGACTGATCCTCTGCGCGCGGCCCAGGCTCACACCACGACGCCGACGCGCTGAGCGAGCCGCCCCAGCTCCCCCGTGGTGAGGCCACGCTGAGCCTGGCGCAGCATCCCGCCTACCAGCTCACGCACCGGAGCCATACCGCGTACGTGCTGCGGAGCGGCGTGCTCACCCCGCAGCAGCGCATGCAGCGCCGCACGGTGATCGCGCTTCATCGCGTGCGCACGGCCCAACTCGACGAAGAACTGCGCGTGCCGCACCCCGTTCGGGAGAGCAGTCGGGTCCAGCGTCTCCGCGATCCGCAGCGCCTCACTGGGCTCGCGCCGCTCCACGGCCGAACTCATCTGCCAGAGGGCCACGTTCGCCCGGCCGAATGTCCGGTTGCGGGCGGAGCTGTGCCCGGCCGGGGCCTCCGCCAGCCGCTCCGCCAGTTCCGCCGCCTCCGCAATGTGGGGTGCCGCGTCCCCTCCGGCCAGGGTCTCCGCGAATCCGGCCTGGAGCCGGGCCATGCCCACCGTCTCCAGTTCGCCGCGCGTGCGTGCGTCGGTGGTCAGCCGGTCAGCCACCCCGGTCGCTGTGCTCAGCGCTGCCGTGAGCGCCCCGGGGCGCGCGGCCAGTATCTGAGACTTCAGGAACTGGGCAGCAGCGACCGGGGCAAGAGAGTCGGCCCGCTCCGCTGCCCGCTCGGACTCCTGCACGGCCGTCCACGCCAGCGCGTCATGGCCGCGCTGGCGCAGCGCGGAGGACACCCCGTAGGCGGCGGTCGCCAGCAGGTCCCACGACTGCGCGCTGCCGTCATCGGTCAGCCGGTAGGCATCGGTCAGCAGATCGGGCAGCAGCGGACCCAGCGCCGCATAGTCCCCGGCATGGCGCAGCCGGGAAGCCAGTTCGACCGCCTCCGCCAGCTCATCAAGGCTGCGCGGCGGGCGGGTGTCGGTGATGCTCCCCTGTGTCCACAGGGCGGTTTCGATATCGGCTACCGACCGGTGAAATGCGCTGGTGGCCGGGTCTATCCGGTCCTCGCCGCCGGTGAGGTCGCCGAGTGTGCAGCCGAGTGCACCGGCCAGCGCGAGCAGCGTCCGGCGGGAATCGACCGGCCGTAGCCCGGTCTCGTACTTCGCGACCACCGACCGGCTCACCCCTGCCCGGTCTGCGAGGACCTGCTGGGAGATGCCGCGCCGCGCCCGGATCTGGCGCACCCGCTGCCCGATGAAGGTATCCGGTTCGTCGGTCATACCGCGCACCTGCGCTTTCCCTATCGAGTACCCACGCCTTACGTGCATTGTCCCTCATCTCTCGGGCGACGGTGTGGCGACCGGGCGCGGACCCAAATGTTCCCCAGCGGAACAAGGTTCGTACGCCACGGCGTGATGGTTTTCACAGCCCCGCCGCCGGGAGGTCGAGCCCTCGGCGGCGGGTGCATACCAACTGGGGA
Organism: Nocardia jinanensis; assembly: GCF_014645735.1. GTDB lineage: Bacteria > Actinomycetota > Actinomycetes > Mycobacteriales > Mycobacteriaceae > Nocardia > Nocardia jinanensis. The sequence goes on from NZ_BMMH01000001.1 coordinate 676,320, forward strand.
TACGACAGGGGACCCACGATGCAGAGCGATTCACCGAAGGCGATCGGCCTGATACGCAAGGACGCGCACGGCAACGGAGTGGATATCCACCAGGTGGCGCAGCGCTACGGCTACCGCCTGGTGCACACCGTCTATCTCGACTGCGGGCCGCTGGCGACCGCGCTCATCCTGACCGGCGCTCTGCTCGAGCACAACGCCACCGCCGTGATCGTGCCGTCCTTCGAGCACGCCGACCCGGTACGGAACATGATCACCGAGCGCGCGGCGCTGGCGACCCCGATGCCGGCTGAGCCGGTCGCACTGGTTCGGCCTAGCGCTCGCCGGAGCCGGGGGCGGTATCGGCGGGTTTGGGGCTGCCCTGCTGTTCGGAGTCCCTGCCGGATTCTCGCAGCCCCTCGCGACCTTCCTCGCCGGAGCAGGCGCGCTCAGCGCCGGTGTCCTGGCCTATGTCTCGGATGCGCAGCACAAGGCCGACACAGCCCGGGAACGCCGGCGGCATACCGAGGACACCCAGCGTGAGCGGGAATCGGACCTCAGAGACCGCTATACCGCGATTGCCGCCCAGATCGCGGACGAGTCCTCCGCCATCCGGCAGGCGGGCGTGTACGCACTGACCGCGCTCGCCGACGACTGGCACGCCTTCGGTGAGGACGACGAGCGTCAGGTCTGCATCAATCTCTTGCGGTGGTATCTATGGGTCCCTTTTCCTCAACGAGAAGATCACTCGGAGCCTGATAGTTCCGAACGCGAGATTCGCCAGACCATCGTCAGCGTTCTCACCCAGCGCCGCCACAGGCCGCTGGACGACCCGAAATCCTGGGCAAATACGTCTATCGACCTGCGTCAGGCATCTCTACCCAGATGCAGGCTAGACAGCGTCGACTTCGGCGACCTCGATCTGAGCGGAGCCGATCTTCGCGGATCTCATTTGAGCTTTGTGAGCCTGATCGGCACCAAGCTGGACTTCGCCAAGTTAGACGGCGCGGTCATGCCCGCTGCGAACCTCACTGGCGCGAATCTGGCGAGCGCGTTCAGTTTCCGGCGGCTACGCCGCGTAGCGGAGAATCCCCGCGATCGGTGCGCTGTCGGGCAGATCGTCGGCGCGGACCGCCAGCACCCGGCCACCGGTCAGCAGAACGCGGCGGCTGATCTCGTCCAGGATGCCCGGAGCGTCGGTCGCGCCCGGTTCACCGAACGTGACCGAACCGTCGGCGGATACGGTGCCGGGGACCGCGGCGTCGATATCGACGAGCAAGGTGTCGACAGCGCCCGCGACGGCCGCTCTGGCGAGATCGGAGACGTCGGTGGCGGCCCGGCCCTCACTGCGCCGCTGGTTCAGCAGCTCGGTGAGCTCGGCCAGCTGCGCGGCGTAGTGGCGGTCCAGAATCGCCCGGGAGCGCTCCGCCAGCTCCTGGTCGGAGGCGTGTTCCGGGTTGCCGGGGATGCTTTCGGCGAGCAGGTTGTCGTAGCTGTTCACCGAGCGGAACAGGGAATCGATCGGTTCGGTCGCGGCGAGGATCAGCGGGACGTGACGGCCGGACAGGAAATCACGGAGTTCGGTATCGATGGCGCGGGCGTATTGGCGGACCCGCATCTTGCGGCCCTCTTCGCCCTGTACCCGCCGTTTCGGGGCCCGATCGCCGAGACTCGCCCTGCCGGCATGATCGGCCGCGCTCGTCGGCAGACCGGGGACCCGCACCGTGTACGCCGGTTTGTCGGCAGTGACCTCCACCAGGCGGACGCCGCCTTCGGCGAGGGCCAGAACGAACGCCGACTGCGGGAAGGTCACCGCGCGGAGCAGGCGTTTGAGGTAGAAGCGGTCGCCCACCGTTTCGGAGGCGTTCAGTTCGTTGGGCAAGCGATAGCTGCGGATCCGCGTCGGGGTGGCGAGAACGACCAGTGTGCGCGACTGGTAGCGCCAGAACTCGGCGTCGTCGATGTGGACGTCGAACTCCTCTTCCAGGGCGGCCCGGGCCTCGGGATCGGTGACCTGGTCGAGCACGCGGCGGACCTGATCCCAGAACGCGATCCGGTTGCGGTCCGGGTTGGCCGAATCGGATTCGGTGGGAGTGTAGATCGAGACGCACCAATTGTCGGTCAGGGCCGCGAGCGCTTCGATTTCGCCGCGGGTCGGGATATCGGTGTGCAGCACGAAATCCTCCACATCTGTCGGTCGGATCAGCGCGCCGATATCCGGTGCAACCGTGTCCGAACTCGGTGACCGGTCGTGGCGGGCTCGTCTCCGCTGGTGTTTCCGCGAACGTCGGCCGGTGGATCGATATTTCTTCGGCAATTACTCGGCAAACCTCATTAGATCTTAGATCACAGGTCCGAATGGCCCGATCTGCCTCGACGGGGATCCCGCGATACGCGGCTCGGACAGACCGGATCCTCCGGCGATCCGATACCTCGCGCAGATGGGCGACCGGGTCGCTACTGCCTCCAGAAGGCGGCTACCGAGAGTCCGGGGCCGGGCCCTGGGCGGACGACCTCCCGGCCGATCGGGGTGCCGCATCGCCCCGGGCGCGCGAACGGCGGCTCCCGGCAGCCGCCGGGATTGTCGGCGGACGAGGTTAAGCTGACCGGCACGAGCTAGAGCCGACCGGTCCGCCGAGGTCCCGACAGGGGGTGTGTGTGCAGACGGAACCAGCCCGAGACGTGTTGCCGGACGATCCGGCCGGCACGGATACCGGGGACTCCTTTCCCGACGATCTGCGCGATCACCTGTCCTTCGAGTTCGAGGAATGTGCCCACGAACTGGCCGGGCTCGTCGACGATTACGCGGTCGACCGGGAACGGGCCGGTACGATCCTGCGGCTACGGCTCGGTATCTCCGGAGACCGCCCGGAAACGCTCACCCGGATCGGCGCGCGGCTGGACTTCTCCCGCGACCGCGCGCGCCAGCTGCACACCAAGGCGGCCGGCGAACTGCTCCGGCACACGGCGCGCGCGGGGCGGCTACCGGTCCCGGAGTATGCCCGGCGCTACCCGGTGGGCACCCGGGATTCGGTGCTGACGCGCGCGCTGCTGGCCGAAACCTACGCCACCGATACCGATATCGCGGTGAACGATCTGTCGTACCTGAAATTGCGCCTGGCCGGGCATACCGCCGCCGACGCGAAACGGATCGCCGGATTCGTCACCCAGCGCATCGTGGGCTGGCGCAAGAAAACCAATCACCTGCTGTCCCGGTTGCGCGCCGACGGGACGCCCGCCGGACCACCGCCGCCCTGGCCGAACCGGATCGATTGGCCCACCGGATCCGGTTCGCCCGCACCGCTGCCCACCGCTCCGGCACGCACCTTCGATCTGGACGACGACGGCCGCGGCTGGTTCTATCTGCACAAACCCGGACGCGATATCGGATTCGACTCCGGCCTGGAGGCCCGGCTCCTGCGCCTGCTCGACACCGACGACCGGATCCACACCTTTCAGGAATATCCGGACGCCGTGGGATATCGGATCGACGGCGAGGAATATCTGCACTTCCCGACCGTGGTCGCCGAACTCACCGACGGACGCCGGGTGCTGATCGATGAACAACCACTGGGGCATATCGGTTTCCACGTGAACCGGATGAAGTGCGCGGCCGCCCGGGCCCGCGCGCACGAGAACGGCTGGGGCTGGCTGCTCTGGACGGGCAGCTCCGTGGGCGAACCGGAACTGGCGGCCCGCCGCGTGCCCGCCGGGATCGAGAACCGTCTCAGCGAACTACTCGCCGAGGGTCCGGCCCGGCTGCCCGCGCTGCGACAGCTGCGGGCGGACACCGGATTCGATCTCCTCGATCTGATCACGCTGGTGATCCGCCACGAATGGCAGTGGGACCGGGCGCCGTTCCGCTTGGCCGCCGGATAGCACCGGCCGCCGGGGCGCCCCGGCCACGCGGTACGAGCCCGTTCACCGGTGAGGCTACGGCCGGTCCCGGAAACCCTCGGGGCGCGGGGGCGGTTCCGGCACGGCGAGACCTACTGCTGGTGCAGCCGCGCTCGGCGCGGCCTGCGCAGCCTTGGAGAAGGTCCGTCCACGGTTGCTTCGGTGTCCCGCCCGCCCTCCGCGCGCTGTGACCCACGCCGAAGGACCGCCCAGGCCCGGATAGCCGCGGGTCAGGGTTTGACCAGCATGGTCGCCGCGATGAAGGTCACCAGCAACAGCATCACGAAAACGACTATCAACTGCCAGTTGTCGATGGTTTTGTGCAGGCGCCGGATGGTGTCCTCCAGCGCGCGGTGCACTCGCTGCTGATCGGCGATCCGGCGATCCACGGCCGCCACCGCCTCGGCCTGTTCCCGCGCACGCTGCGCGGTACGTTCCATCCGGGCAACCGTTCTGGCGAGCTGCTGCTTCTTCTCCCGCACCGCCTGCCGCGCCACAGCCAGGGTGGTGCGCTGAGTCATCAGTTCCAGCCGCTGCTGTTCGAGCAGCAGCGCCTGGGTCCTGGTGTGCTTCTCCCAATCGGTCACGGCCGCCCATCCCTTCCGCATATGGTCGCGGTATCCCCACGCGACCTCACCTGCCACCCACTGCCGGAGGAATTCCCGCAACTCGTAGGGTCGTTCACCCGGCGCGACCCGCCCGGTGGGGCCGGTTTCCAACATGCCGGTCACCGCGCGGTACTCACAGGAGACAGGAGCAAGATCGGCGATACCGAGGGCCGGCAGCTGAGACACCCAGAAACCCGGAGCGCACAACCACAGCACGCCCGCGTACCCCAGAGCGCGCAACTGGCCCGTATGCTCCTGCGCGAGTTCCTGAGTCAGTGGGCCGGTACGCACCTCGATCGCGAACTGCTCGGTACCGCGCCGCCACCAGACATCGACCGTGACGGGACCACAGCGCCGGTCCACCACCGCCTCGTCCGCACCGAACGCGAGCAGCCGGCTCGCCAGCCAGTACTTGAGTCGCTGCGCGTCCCACTGCGCCTCCACACAGCGAGCACAGCCGCAACCGTAACCCGATGCGGTCTTCTCCGCGTCGTCCGTACCCACCGGACCGTCGGATATACCCAGGTCGGACAACATCGTCCGGCGCCCACACCGTATTTCAGTCCGCCGCTTCGTCTGCATGCGACCACCCATCTAACCCGTCCCACCATGTCGGCCCGACACCACGCCGACATATTCCAGGGTGCTCCACAGATGCCGGTCACCGCCAGGTTTCTGCCCAGCAGTTACCCAGATGGGACCCGTACAATCTTCCCGCCCGGGGGTGTCCCGGTCACCGGATCGGAGGCCGCCAGGACCGTACGCACCAGGGTGCGCAACCACGCGTGCGCGGGGTCCGGGGTATTGCGCGGATGCCAGGCCAGCGAGATCGTCACTTCCGGCAGCGGCAGCGGGATCTCGAACGAGCACAGACCCAACGCGGGCAGCGCGGTGGCCGCGACGACCGCCGGGGCCGGGCACACCGCGGCGCCGGAGCGCACCGCCAGCAACGCTGTTGTCAGATCGGGGACAGTGGCCACCACGCGGCGGGTGCGGCCGTGCAGGGCGAGCCGGTCGTCGATGGGTCCGCGGGCGATACCGCGTGCCGAGATGCTGATATGGGCCGCGGCGGCATACGCGGCGACGGTCACCCGTTCGGTGACCAGTGGATGCCGGGGAGCGGCGACACCGATCAGCCGGTCTCCGCGCACCCGTTCCACCCTGGTCTGCGGATCGGCCTGTGCGATCACACCGACCTGGACATCGATACTGCCGTCGCGCAGCGCGTTCGCCGAGGCAGCCGTATCGCCCGGCACGAAGCGCAGTGTCACTCCCGGTGCTTGGGCACGGACCTCGGTGAGCAGCCGGGCAGCGAGTTCGGGCAGCACCGCGTCGTCGACGTGCAGCGCGAAACCGCGCACCAGGGCGGCCGGGTCGACCGTATCGGGTTTCGCCAGCAGTGCCCGGCCCTGTTCGACCAGCGCGCTCACCTCGAACCGCAGCTCGAGCGCCCGCGGAGTAGGCACGAGCTGACGCCCCGCGCGCACCAGCAGCGGGTCGCCGTAGACGCGGCGCAACCGGCCCAGGGTGCGGCTCATCGCGGGCGGTGAGGTGTTGAGCCGTTCCGCGGCCTGGGTGACGCTGTTCGTCTCGAGCAGGGCGTGCAGCGCCACCAGCAGGTTCAGATCCAGATCCGGCACGGCCGGATCAGGTGCGCGAGGACGCGCCGGTGGCCTGCGTTTCGGGCTCGGTGGTCGCCGATCCCGCCTCGGTGGCCGCCGAACCCGCGGTCGCCGAATCATCGGCTGCGGGAGCCGAATTCGCGGACTCCGATTCACCGGGCGGGGGCACCGAATCCGCGGACTCCGGTCCGGTGGCCGCGGGGGCCGGATCGGTGGACTCGGTGTCCGGCCTTTGTTCGATACCGTCCGATTCCGTACTTCCGGGCGCCGTGGTCGAATCCGTGGTCTCCGGTTCGGTCGTCCCCGAATCCGGTTCGGCCGACTCCGGTTTCGGTTCGGCCGACTCGGCGGGGGACGCCGGGTGCGTGACCTGCGGCGCCCCGTCCGGCGTCACCGGGCCGGCGGGCGACTGTTCGGGCACTGCGGGAGGATAGGCGGCCGCGGCGGCCTGGGCCGCACGCATATCGAGCCGGATCGTGGGGCTGTTGGACCGCGCGGCGATACCCGCCGCCCGCTTCTCCGCCGCGGCGCGCCGGGCGGCATCCGCGGCCTGTGCGGCATCCACGGGCGGCTGCGGCGCGGCAGCGGGCGGTGGTGTGTCCGCGGATCGGCCATTGGGCGCGGCGGGTGGTACGGCATCTTCCGGACGCGGCGCATTCGGTGGCTGCGGCGCGCTCACGGGCCACCGGGTGTTCACCGGCTCGGGGGCGTTACCCGGCCGGGGCTCGTTCACCGCTTGCGGAGCCTTCCCGGGCGCAGATCGGGTGGCCCGATTCTCGTCCGAACCGGGCGGGCGCCCGGCCGGCACCGCGAGGATCTTGGTCCGATCGTCGGCGCCCGGGAGCGCCGAACCCGGCAACTGCACTGTCGGGGATTCGGACGCCACCGGCTGTCCGCCCGGCGATTCGGGCCGGGCGGCGCCGGTGTGGATCGGTTCGGTCGCACCGGTGCGCGCCGTGGGCTGCGGTGGCACCGTAGGTGCGCCGTACGCTGCGGAGCCGGGATCGTGGGCCACCGGGCCCCGTTTCCGCCGCGACACCGCCTTGTAGTCACCGGGCCGGGCGGGGCGCACCCATTGCGCGGCGCGGGCCGCGAGTGGCAGTTTCACCCGGAGATCGGCCAGCAGCTCGTCGATATCGCGAAGTGCGTAGGGAGTGACCGACGCGCCGTGCGCGTGATGCCCGCCGGTATATTCCTGCATCCAATGCAGCCGGGCCTCGATCCGCTCGTTCATCGTCTCCGCGGGCGGCAGGGACAGGTTCCTGGTGAGCAGGGCCGAGGTCCAGTGCGCGCCCACTTCAGCGCCTACCGCGCTCAGCAGCGACGAGTTGTAGCCGGCGAAGGTCAGATGCGGTACCTGTAGCGGCAGAATCTGGCGGTACAGCCGGAAATTACCGTCGTCGTCGGTGAGCTGACGCTGCACGTACGGGGTCAGGAAGGGTACGCGCTGCTGGAACCCGGTGGCGCAGACGACGATATCCGCGCGGACCAACCGGCCGTCGGACAGTTCGGCGTAGGGCCCGGCCTGGCTGCCGCCCAGTGCGGCTATATCCGTCTCGCCGCATACGGTGATACGACCGGCCGTCACCTGTTCGGCGAAACCGTCCGCGGCCAGGCCGAACGCGGCCTCGTGCGCCTGTTCGAACCGCGCGGGCGGCACCAGGCCCAGCTCGGCGGCACCGGAGCGCTGCGCCACGAGCGCTTCGACGAGATCGAGGTTGCTCTCCCGGAAGGAGCGGCCGGGACCGTGCAGGAACCGCTCGAACCGGCCGGGTTCGGGATGCCGGAAGTGGGCGGCGCCGGTGCGGGTGAGCAGCACCCGTTCGGCGTCCAGTCCGGTGGCGAGACGACGCGGCATCTTCCACAGCAGGCGGCGTGCCACCACCGTGGTCTCGGCGGCCACCCGGCTGATCTCGGTGGCCAGATCGCAGGCCGCGGCACCGTAGCCGACCACCACTACCGACCGGTCGCGCACCGCGTCCACATCCAGGAACTGCGTACTGTGACCCAACTGACCACCGGCGCGCCCGAATTCGGTCGCACCCGCGAACTCGGGGACCGCGGGTTCGCTGAACACACCGTTGGCGATGACCAGGTGATCGCAAGACGTGCGATGCACACCGTCGAGGTCGCGGATCTCGAGCAGCCAGCCGCCGTCGACCGGGTCGGCCGCGACCACCTCGGTGCGCAACCGGAGCCGGTCGGTCAGGCCGAAGGCACGCACATAGCTCGCCAGGTACTCCTGCATCCGTGCTCCGTCGAGCACCCGCGGATAGTCGGCGGGCATCGGATGGTCGGAGAAGTGGTAGGTGTTCTTGCTGCTCTGCGCGCGTAAGCCCGGGTAACGGCGAGTCTCGCTCCACACGCCGCCGATATCGGGGGCTCGGTCGAATACCTCGACCGCGAACCCATCCTCACTCAGGACCTTCGCGCAGACCAGACCCGCGATACCCGCACCGACGATTGCGATGCGGTTCCCGCTCCTCATGGGCGAGAGATTACGTCGGATGTGTCCGGCAGCAAAGCTGAAGGCTCCATTACGCCTATCACCGCAGGTCGCGGAAGACCGGGCGCGAGCCCGGACGAGCTGTCCGCGTGATGCGCCCGCACCTCCCGGACCTGCGGACACACCGGTGCGTCACCGGGCTGTGGTCTCATTGAGATATGACCACTGTCACCGTGGACCGGGCCGGACTGTGGGACGCCGAAGCGCTCAGCGATGTCGCCGCCGCGACCTTTCCGCTGGCCTGCCCGCCGGGTTCGGATATGGAAGATATCGAGGTGTTCCTGGCGGAGGTCCTTTCCGGTGAACGGTTCGGCGAATACCTGTCCGATCCGGCACGCACGGTCCTCAAAGCGGTTGCCGACGACGAGATCGTCGGATATGCCATCCTGCACAGCGGCCCACCGGCCGACCCCGCGGTGGCGACGGCGATATCGCTGGATCCGGTCCTCGAGATCAGCAAGATGTACGTGCTACCCGGCCATCACGGCACCGGGGTGTCCAGCGCGCTCATGCACGCGGCACTGGAGCAGGCCCGGGGCACCGGCTGTGCCGGTGTCTGGCTCGGCGTGAACCAGCAGAACCTGCGGGCGCAGCGCTTCTACGCCAGATACGGCTTCCGGCAGGTGGGTACCAGGACCTTCACTGTGGGACGTCAGGTGCACCACGATTACGTGCTGCGGCTCGAGTTCTGACGGGCTCGTTTTCCGGCCCGCCCGATCGCTCTCAGCTCAGCATGCGCTGCTTCAGCGCGTCGATCTCCGCTGGGCCGAGGCCCAGTCCCTCGCTCACGTAACGGTCGAAACTGCCGTAGCTGCGCGCGACCTGATCGAAAGCGGAGTCGAGCCACTCCTGCCGCACCCCGCCCACCGGGTCACCGGCCGCTGCGGCGCGGTAGTGGTTGGACAGCAGATAGTCCTCGCCGACCGTGGCCCGATCCACGCCGAGCACCGTGAGCAGGACCGCGGCGGTCCAGCCCGTCCGGTCCTTGCCCGCGGTGCAGTGGAAGAGCACCGCCCCCGGCTCGGGACCGGCCCCGGACGCGGCGATATCACGCAGTACTCCGGCCACCGCCTGGTTCGCCCCGGGGGCGGTGATGAACGCCCGGTACAGATCGTTACCACCGGCGAGAGTCGACATCAGTTCCGGCAACGGGGCGGCGCCGATCATGTCGTACCAGTTGGCGCGCGCACCGGCGGGAACCCGGTCCGGTCCCAGAGCGCGCTCGTAGACGGTGCGCAGATCGTCGACCTCACGGACTCCGAGCCGGTTCAGTTCGGACAGATCCGCGGGGGTGAGGTTGTTGAGCTGATCGGTGCGGAAGGCGATACCGGATCGCACCGTGCGCCCGTCGATCGTGCGGTAACCGCCGAGGTCGCGGGCGTTGGGCGCACCCGTCAGATGTAGTGACCGATCGACGGTGAGCACATCGCCGACCGCCGGTGGCGCGGCGACACTCACCGCCGCGACGGGAGCGAACACCACCAGTGCTCCGGTGAGAACAGCGGCCGGTACACGCGCCGAACGATGAACCATGGCGGAACTCCCATCCTGCTCGCCGGCACCCCCGCGCGGCGTGCCGGACTCAGCAAACCAACCCGGGGTCCCCGGGTCAACCCGGAAACGGCGCGTCGCGGCCTGTCGTACGCGTCGGCGCCACAGCGATCCGGCGGGCCCGGCTACCGGCGGGCTGCCTCAGGCCGGGACCTCGAAACGCGAGAGCGCCAGCAACCGGGAGATCGCGCGCAGGTACTTCTTGCGGTACCCCCCGTCGAGCATCTCCTGGGAGAAGATCTCGTCGAGTTTCGCACCGGAGACGGTCACCGGAGTACCCGCGTCGTAGAGCCGGTCGGCCAGCACCACCAGGCGCAGCGCCACCGCCTGATCGTTCACCGGATGCACACCGGAGACGAAAACCGCGGATACGCCGTCGATCAGCGCTCTGAACTTGGAGGGATGCAGTGTGCTCAGATGGCGCAGCAGGGCGTCGAACTCGTCCAGCGTCGCGCCGGGCGTGGCCGCTGCCCGCTCGGTCAACTGCGTATCGCTGCTGGGTTCGGGAGCGGGCGGCAGATCGCGGTGGCGGTAGTCCGGGCCGTCGACCCGCACGGTATCGAAAATAGACCCGAGCTTCTTGATCTCGCGCAGGAAATCCTGGGCCGCGAACCGGCCCTCACCCAGCTGACCGGGCAGCGTGTTGGAAGTGGCCGCCACCGACACTCCGCTCGCGGAGAGCTCGGTGAGCAGCCGGGAGACCAGCATCGTATCCCCCGGATCGTCGAGTTCGAATTCGTCGATGCACAGCACGCTGTTCGCCGACAGTCGCTCGACCGCGCCGGCGAATCCCAGCGCACCGACCAGATTGGTGAGTTCACCGAAGGTCCCGAACGATTTGGGCGCGGGGGCGCCGTGGAAGATCGAGGCCAGCAGGTGGGTCTTACCGACGCCGAAGCCGCCGTCGAGGTACAGGCCCGCCCCCTGGGTCGGTTTCTTCTTCCCGAAGAGGGATTTCTTGTTCGCGGCCCTGTGGATGGCGGTGACCTTGTCCGCGAACGCGCGGGCCGAGGTGACCGCCGCGGCCTGGCTGGGTTCGTTCGGGTCGGGGATATAGGTGTCGAAACCGACCTCGTCGAACATGGGCGGCGGTACCATCTGGGCGACCAGCTGGTCGGCGGGGACCTCCGGACGGCGGTCGACGAGGCGCATCGGCATGGACGTAGCCTAGTGACGTGGTATGAGCTGTTGGTATGCAGCGTATCCCCGATGCGATCCAGCTCACAGACCTCGACAACGACGCGCTCGCCGATCTGTACGCCTACCCGGGCGAACGGGAAGAGAGTTGGCTGCGGGTCAATTTCGTCTCCAGTATCGACGGTGCCGTCACCGGCCCCGGCGGTGTCTCGGGTGCGCTCGGCACACCGGCGGACAAACGGGTGTTCCATCTGCTGCGCGAACTGTGCGAAGTGGTGCTGGTCGGTGCGGGCACGGTACGCGCCGAGAACTACGGGGGCGCGCAGACCGACGCCGGGCTGCGCCGCGACCTCTTCGCCCGGGGCATCGGCGGTCATCCCGAAGGCGCCCCACCTCCGATCGCGATCGTGACCGCCTCCGCCGCGCTGGACCCCGGCCATCGGGTCATCACCACCGCTCGCACCCCGACCCTGATCCTCACCACGGCGGCGGCGCCCGCCGACCGGGTACGCGCCCTCGCCGACGCGGGTGCGGAAGTGATCGAGATCGGCGACGAGGTCATCGCGCCGCGCGCGGTCCCGGAAGCACTGGCCGCGCGCGGGTTGCGGCGGGTGTTGTGCGAGGGCGGCCCGCAACTGTTCGGATCGCTGGCGGCCGCAGGCACTGTCGACGAACTCTGCCTGACCACCGCGCCCCTGCTCGTCGGCGGTGGGGCACGCCGGATTTCGGTATCCCATGAGGAATTCGGCCTGCGTATGGCCCCGGCGCATCTGCTCTTCGACGCGGACGGAACGATGCTCGCTCGCTGGGTGCGCGGGTGAACCCGCGGCGGCGCGAGTAGGTGACGCCGGCGGCCGCGCGGATGCGGGACGTCCCGCTCGGGCGAATCCGATCCGGACCTGGCAGGGTGTAGCGCATGCGCTGGACTCGGGCAGTGGTGCCGGCCTCGGCACTCTTGATCATGATCGCCGGATGTGGTGCCGGTCCGTCGGACCGCCCGCACGTGGCCGTCGAACATCCGCCTGTACCAGGCGATTCCATCACTTCGGCCCAGGTCCCGCCGCCGCCCACCGCGGAGGTCCCGAAAAGGGATCTGCCCTGGCGCGATTGCACCCGCGAAACGTTCGACCGGTCCGGAATGGGTCCGGGACCGGCCGGGCTGGTGCTGGAATGCGCCGATTTCTCCACTCCGATCGACAGCGCGGGCTCGGTACTGGGCAATTTCCGCGCCGGTGCGGTACGCGCCCGGCTACCGCAGACCCCGCCCGACGCCACACCCGTCGTACTGACCTCCGGTGTGGACCGCTCCTCCGGCGCCACTCTCGCCGGTCTGGCGAGCGGCCCGGCGAACGCGCTGCTCACCGCACACCCGGTGGTCGCGGTGGACCGCCGCGGTATCGGCACCTCCCAGGCGATCGATTGCCTGCCCGCCGATATCCGCGCGGGCCTGCAGGACAATGCCCAGTTCAGCCCCGGCGGCGATCCGGTGACCGGGATGTCCGACCTGTCTCGCAACGGGACCATCGCCTGCCGCGACTTCCTGCAGCCCTACGACGGCACCTTCGATGCCGCGCACGCCGCCGACGATATCGAGCAGCTGCGCCGGGAGTGGGATGTCGGCCACATCGCCGTATTGGGTACCGGTAGCGGTGCACTGGTCGGGATGGAGTACGCCCGCAAATACGGTGACCGGCTCGCCCGTCTCGTCCTCGACTCTCCTGCTCCGGTGGGTGTGGACACGATCACCCGGACCGAGACGGCGGTCCAGGGCGCCGAGGCCGCGCTGTCGGCGTTCGCGCAGCAGTGCGTCGGGATCTCCTGCTCGCTCGGACCGGATCCGCGCGCGGCGGTGACCGCACTGGTGCAGAAAGCCGCCGACGGCCGGCTGGGCGACATCTCGGCAAACGCGGTCCGCACAGCCGTGACCGGGTTCCTCGGCAGCCCCCGCGCGGACCGGACCGGCCGGGTCGGCGAATTCGCCGACGCACTGTCGGCGGCCGGTCGCGGCGATCCGGGGGCCCTGAAGGCGATCATCGACCAGCAGGAAGCCGCCACCACGAGCGACGGCCAGTTCGTCAACGGCTGCACCGATATGCCGCAGAGCCCGCCCGCACCCCAGATCACCGATCTGACCGGCATCTGGGCGCAGAAGTACCCCGCGTTCGGACGCGCTACCGCACTCTCCATGCTGGCCTGCTCGGCGTGGCCGGTCACCGAGGCACCGCCGGCACTGGAGAAGCTCGCGTTGCCGGTACTGGTGCTCACCGGTATCGGGGACCCGGTCACCGGAACCGCGCAGGCCTCGGTGACCGGCGCGCTCGGCGCCGCGGGCGCCCGCAGCTCGACCATGACCTGGCAGGGCTGGGGTCATCCGGTGAGCGCCCATTCCGGATGCGCGCAAACCGCGCTCGTGGACTACCTGAAGGACGGCCGGCTGCCCGGCGACGGCACCGCCTGCCCGGCTTGACCGCGACCGCCCGAAGGTTCCCCGAGCACGTCCCGAGGCGCGTCTGACCGGCGCGTCGAGGGTGGGCCCCGGCAACACCGCGGCACCGCCCGGTGTACCGTGCCGTGGTGTTCCTTCGACAGCTCGAGCCCCGCACTGCTCGAACAACCGCCGACGTGATCCGGTTCGCGCTCTGGCCGCTGGCGGTCATGACCGTGCTGAACCGGGTGTTCATCAAGGCTGTCAACGGTTTCATCACCGATGACTACAAGCCGGTCTACCAGGCCTCGCTGGATTTCCTGAACGGACGCGAGGTCTACACGTCCAACTTCGACTGGGTGGATCCGCACTATCTGTATCCGCCCAGCGGCACCCTGCTGATCGCGCCGATCGCGGTGATCGACTACGAGAAGTCGCGCTGGCTGTTCATCCTGCTCAACGCTGTCGCCATCCTGATCGCCTGGTACCTGTTGCTGCGGTTGTTCAACTACACCCTGCGCTCGATCGCCGCTCCGGTGCTGCTGCTGGCGATGTTCCTGTCCGAGACGGTGATCAACACGCTGGTGTTCACCAATGTCAACGGATGCCTGCTGCTGGCGGAGATGCTGTTCCTGATCCTGCTGTTACGACGCCGCGATATATGGGCAGGCGTGGTGCTCGGCCTCAGTATCGCCGTCAAACCGACCCTGGCGCCGCTGCTGCTGATCGCCCTGGTCCGCAAACAGTGGACCCTGGTCGCCACGGCGGTGACCATCCCGATCGCGCTGACCGCCGTCGCCTGGCCGCTCTCCCGGGATCCGGAACGTTTCTTCACCCGCACCCTGCCGTACCTGTTCGAGACCCGGGACTATTTCAACAGCGCCATCCCCGGAAACGCGGAGTACTACGGGCTGCCGCCCTGGCTCACCTGGACCATCCGTCTCACGATGGTCGTCCTGGTGCTGGTCTCGCTGTGGATCCTGTACCGCTACTACCGCTCCGACGAGTTGTTCTTCGTCACGACCGCCTCCGGTGTCCTGCTCACCGCCTCGTGGCTGCTCGCGTCGCTGGGTCAGATGTACTACTCGATGATGCTGTTCCCGTTCCTCATGTCGGTGGTGCTGCGCAATTCCGTGCTGCGCAACTGGCCGGCCTGGCTGGCGGTGTTCGGGTTCCTGTCCTACGACAAATGGCTGTCCGACCGCTGGCCCGATATCGGCCGCAACCTGGAGTACCTGCGCATCACCTTCGGCTGGGGCCTGCTGCTGGTCGTCGTGTTCTGTGTTCTGGGCGACCGGTACCTGGCGGCCCGCCGGGAAGGCCGGTTGCCGAACCTGGACCCGGCGTGGATGGCCGATGCGCCCGATCCCCGGGACGGCGGCACAGACGGTTTCGCCACGCCGGCACAACCGGGCCGCCCCCCGGCTCCCACCGCACCCTCGACCCCGGAGCCGGCCGGTACACGCGTCGCCGAGACGCAGAGCGTCCACGGCTGAGACCCCGCGTCACGCCGACCGCGTAGCGTGGGATCATGAGCTCCGAATCGGATGCGACCGATATCTCCCTGCCCGCCCCGAAGATCCAGCTGAGCCCGCAGGAATGGCGCGCGAAGCTGGATCCCGCGGAGTACGCGGTGCTCCGCGAAGCAGGCACCGAGCGGCCGTTCATCGGCGAATACACCGATACGAAGACCGAAGGGGTCTACAGCTGCCGCGCCTGCGGCGCCGAACTCTTCCGCAGTACGGAGAAGTTCGAATCGCATTGCGGCTGGCCGTCCTTCTTCGACCCGGCGGCCTCGGAGGCGGTACTGCTGCGCGAGGACGATTCGCTGGGGATGCGCCGTGTCGAAGTGCTGTGCGCCAACTGCCACAGCCACCTCGGACACGTCTTCGAGGGTGAGGGGTACCCGACACCCACGGACAAGCGGTACTGCATCAACTCGATATCCCTGCGGCTGCACCCCTCGACCAGCACAGCGGAGTGAACTCACCGTTTGCCCAGCGGTACGTTACGTAACGACCACCCGGCCGGCATGCCCCCAGTTCCGGGGGCTCGTATCGGGTGGCCGTCCGGGAATCAGGGCAGCGCGGCGATGAGCTGGTCGAGTTCGACCCGCGGCCCGGTGTAGAACGGGGTCTCCTCCCGGACGTGCCTCCGGGCCTCGGTGGCGCGCAGGTCACGCATCAGATCGACGATGCGGTGCAATTCCGGTGCCTCGAACGCCAGAATCCACTCGTAGTCGCCGAGCGCGAACGAGGCGACGGTATTGGCCCGCACATCGGGATAGCCGCGCGCTTCCTTGCCGTGGTCGGCGAGCATCTTGCGGCGTTCGTCGTCGGGCAGCAGATACCACTCGTAGGACCGGACGAACGGGTAGACACAGATGTAGTTCCCGGCCTCCTCACCGGCCAGGAACGCCGGGATATGGCTCTTGTTGAACTCCGCGGGCCGGTGCAGTGCCACATTGCTCCAGACCGGGGTACTGGCCCGGCCGAGTTCGGTGGTGCGCCGGAAATCGGCGTAGGCGGCCTGTAGATCCTCGACCCGTTCGGCGTGGGTCCACACCATGAAATCGGCGTCGGCGCGCATCCCGGCCACGTCGTACACGCCGCGCACCACGACCCCGCGATCGGCCAGGCCGTCGAAGAACTCGCGGGCCTCCTTCAGCGCCGTCGCGCGGTCGTCCCCCAGGGCTCCGGGCCGTACCTGGTACACGGAGAACATGAGATAGCGGATGCTGGAGTTGAGAGACTGGTAATCGAGTCGCGCCATGGCCCCATCGTGCCACTCGCCCGATCACCTACGAGGCGGGGCCGGGCCATCGGGTACCCGCCCCACCACCTCCGCTACGCCGTGGGACGGCCTTCGGGCCGATGCCGTGGTCCCGGCCGCGGCGATACGGGCCGCCGCTCGCGTCGCCGCCGCGACGCAGGCCGGTACACCGACACCGTGCAGATAGGCACCGGTCACCGCGAGATCGTCGAAACCGGCCAGCGCGGATTCGATTTCGGCGATCCGTTCGGTGTGGCCCGGTGCGTACTGAGCGAGCCCACCCGGCCAGCGCTGCACGATCGCGGAACGCGGGATGATCGGCGCCCCTGTCACCGTCGCCAGATCGGCGGTGGCGGCATCGATGAGCTCGGCGTCGGACAGGCCCAGCACCGCGTCGTCCCCGAAACGACCGAAGGACACCCGCACCAGCGCCGTACCGCGCGCGGCCAGATGCGCCCATTTCCGGCTGGACAGGGTGAACGCCTTGGCCCGCAGCGGTTCCCCGGTCGCGACCAGAACACCCGAATTCGGCGGCAGTGCTGTGTCCTTCGGCAACTCGAGCGCGACCAGCGCCGAGGAGGACAGCTCGATCCCGGCGGCGGCGTTCGCCGCCGCGGGCGCGATATCGACCAGCAGCCGGGCCGTCACCGGGGCCGGGGTCGCGAGCACGACCGCCTCGAACTCCCCGATCGGATCCACCGCCCATCCGCCGGATACCCGCCGGAGACCGGTGATCGCGGTCTCCTGGACGGTCACCGCCGCGGTATGCGCGGCCAAAGCCGCCAGCAGCGCGCCGTAGCCGTCGCGCAGCGCGCCGAAGACCGGTGCGTCCGACGGCGGGGGCAGCACGGCCGATACCGCTTCGGTGAGGCTCTCCGCGCCCCCGTCCAGCGCGGCCGCCAGCGTGGGCAGTGCCGCCCGTACCCCGATGGAGCGGGCGCTGCCCGCGTACACACCGCCGAGCAGCGGGTCGACACTGCGCGCCACGGTCTGCTCCCCGAACCGGTCGGCCACCAGCGAGTGGACATCGGTATCGGTGCCGGGCCGCCAGGTCAGCGGCCGCTCGGGTTCGGCGGCGATCCGTGCGACCGTCTCGGCGTCGACCAGCCCCGCCACGGCTGCCGCCGTCGCCGGGATACCCATCAGGGTTCGTCCGGGCAGCGGATGGGTCCGCCCACCCGACCAGATCAGCGGGCGCAGACCGGCCGGATGTACCAGTTGATCGGCGATACCGAGTTCGCGCAGCAGTTCCGGGACCTCCGGGCGGCGGCCGACGAACGCCTCGGCCCCCAGGTCGAACGGCTCACCGGCGATCTCGCTGGTCCGCAGAACCCCGCCGATCCGGTCCCGGATATCGGCCACGGTGATCGCGGCCGATTCCCCCAGCGACCGGCGCAACCGGTACGCCGCGACGAGCCCGCTGATCCCCCCACCGACCACCGCGATTCTCATACCCCGACCGTATCCGGCGTCTCCGCGCCCGGAGATCCCACCCTCCACGCACAGACCGGGCGGATAACCCGGCCCCGGACGGGATGCCGCGACAGCCGCGTCACCGGTGCGGGTTCGTGCCGCCGCGGGCCTGCGCCCGCGGTCGCCTCACAATTCGTGGACCAGCTCGACCAGCGCGGTCAGCACCCCCGGGTCGGTCTCGGGGGGCACACCGTGGCCCAGATTGAAGATATGACCCGCGGCCCCCAAAGCAATGGCCGCATCCGCCTCCTCGGCGATCCGGCGTGCCTCGGCCTCCACCACCGGCCAGCCCGCGAAGAGCACCGCCGGATCGAGGTTGCCCTGCAACGCTTTCCCGGCACCGACCCGGCGCACCGCTTCGGTCAGCGGCAACCGCCAATCGACGCCGACCACATCGGCGCCGGCCTCACCCATCGCACCGAGCAGTTCTCCGGTGCCCACCCCGAAGTGGATCTTGGGCACATCGGCCTCGGCGAGTTCGGCGAACACCCGCTCCGAATGCGGCAGCACATAGCGGCGGTAATCGGCCAGCGATAGCGCCCCGGCCCACGAATCGAACAGTTGCAGCGCGTCGACCCCGGCCTCGAGCTGGGCGCGCAGGAACACGATGGTCATATCGGTGAGCGCGCCGAGCAGCGCGTGCCAGGCCGTCGGATCGCCGTACATCATGGCCTTGGTGCGCTCGTGGTGTTTGCTGGGGCCGCCCTCCACCAGATACGACGCCAGCGTGAACGGCGCGCCCGCGAAACCGATGAGCGGGGTCTGCCCGAGTTCGCCCACCAGCAGCCGCACCCCGTCGGTGACCGCGCCCACTTCCTCGGGCCGCAGCCGCGGCAGCGCCTGCACATCGGCGGCCGTACGCACCGGCGCGGCCACCACCGGGCCGACACCCGGCACGATATCGAGATCGATTCCGGCCGCCTTGAGCGGAACGACGATATCGGAGAACAGAATGGCCGCGTCGACTCCGTGGCGGCGGATCGGCTGCATGGTGATCTCGCAGACGAGTTCGGGGTCGAAACACGACTGCAGCATCCCGACACCCGCCCGGACCTCGCGGTATTCCGGCAGCGACCGGCCCGCCTGGCGCATGAACCACACCGGCCGCCGGACCGGTGCGGCGCCGGTGGCGGCGGCCAGGAACGGGGCATCGGACAACCGGCGGCGCGTATATGTGCTCATCACCCGCCATCGTATGCGGCCGCGCGCGACCCGGCGCGCACGCCCGCACACCACCGCCGGGATCACCGACCACCCGCGATCCGCCGTCCTGGGCGGTGAGTAGCTGCTCTCCCGGGCGGGTTGCGCGGTGTTTACCACGAGGGGCCGCGCCCACGCAGCAACAACGGTCGCCCGGCGCGCCTCCGCGCGCCCCGGGTGCTACAGGTCTACCGTCATTCCCCGTGACACCGCTCGATATCCGCGACGGCGCACCCGACGACGGGTCCGGCGACGAACCCGCATCGTTTCGTGCTGCCGTCTCGGCGATGGGCGCCGCGTCCGTACACCCGCGGATCGAGCTGTCCCCGATCCGTCCGCCGCAGCGTCTCGCCCCCTACTCCTACGCGCTCGGCGCCGAGGTGATCCACGAGGACTCGCCCGTCGTACCGATCGATTCCGACGGGGACGCCTTCGGGCGCCTCATTCTGCTCCACGACCCCAACGGCGACGAGGCGTGGCACGGCGTGTTCCGCCTGGTCGCCTATATCCAGGCCGATATCGACGGCGCGCTGGCCGCCGATCCGCTGCTGCCGGAGGTCGCCTGGAGCTGGCTGGTGGACGCCCTGGAATCGAGGGAGGGACCGTTCACCGCGCTCGGCGGAACGGTGACCTCCACCAGTTCGGTGCGCTACGGCGATATCGCCGGTCCACCGCGGGCGCACCAGCTGGAACTGCGGGCATCGTGGACCGCCCGCACCACCGAGATGCGACCCCATGTGGAAGCGTTCGGGGAAGTCCTGGCCTACGCGGCGGGTCTGCCACCGGCCGGGATCACCGATCTGCGCCCCTCCCCGGCCGGCGATACCGACCGTGGTTGAAACTCGGCGGTAGACCCGGCCACGTAGAGTGGCCCTTTATGCCGGTAGTAGAGGAGCCCGAACACCTGTCCGGTGACCACCCGGATGGTGGCACCGGCTTGCCTCCGGCGTTCGATCCGGAGCCACGGGACGACGCTGCCGCGTCTGGGCCCGAATCCGATCCGTCCGAGCCCACGGCCGTTCCGCTGCTGGTCCCCGCCGAAGGAATACCCTCGGTCTGCCGTACCGCCGAGGCCGTGGCCGAGGCCGCCGAACGTCTCGCCGCCGGTTCCGGGCCGCTGGCGGTGGACGCCGAACGGGCCTCGGGTTTCCGGTACTCGTCGCGGGCGTACCTGATCCAGT
The DNA here is from genome assembly GCF_014645735.1 of Nocardia jinanensis. Taxonomy (GTDB): domain Bacteria; phylum Actinomycetota; class Actinomycetes; order Mycobacteriales; family Mycobacteriaceae; genus Nocardia; species Nocardia jinanensis. Next base: position 696,668 of record NZ_BMMH01000001.1, read on the forward strand.
TGCGCCGGGCGGGCGCGGGCACCGTGCTCATCGATCCGATACCGGTAGCCGATGCGCTGGCGCCACTGGCCGCGGCCATCAACGGCCTGGAGTGGATTCTGCATTCCGCCGACCAGGACTTACCCGGTCTGGGCGAATTGGGGCTGCGGCCGGCGGCATTGTTCGATACCGAACTGGGCGGGCGACTGGCCGGATTCCCCCGGGTCGGTCTGGCGGCCATGGTCGAGCAGTTGCTCGGCCGGGCGCTGCGCAAAGGGCACGGCGCCGCGGACTGGTCCACCCGGCCCCTGCCGGAGGCCTGGCTCAACTATGCCGCGCTGGATGTGGAACTGCTGATCGAACTCCGCGCGGCCGTGGCCGCATCATTGGCCGAACAGGGTAAAACCGAATGGGCCGCGCAGGAATTCGAACATATCCGGCTACTCGAACCCTCCGCGCCGAAGCCGGACCGCTGGCGGCGCACCTCCGGAATCCATACCCTGCGCCGGGCCCGTCAGCTGGCGATCGTGCGCGAGCTGTGGACCACCCGCGACACCCTGGCGCGCAGCCGGGATATCGCGCCGTCGCGGATCCTGCCGGATTCCGCGATCATCGCGGCCGCGAAAGCCGACCCTGCGTCCATCGGGCAACTGCGGGAGCTACCGGTCTTCGGCGGCCCACGTCAGCGCCGCTACTCCCGCGAATGGCTGGGTGCGGTGGAACGCGCCCGCCTGCTGCCGGACGAGGACCTGCCGCGGATGAGTCAGCCCTACGACGGCCCGCCACCGGTGAACCGCTGGGAACGCCGCGATCCCGCGGCCGCGGCCCGGCTGGCCCGGGCCCGCGCGGTGATGAACCGGATATCCGAGCAGGTCGCGGTGCCGGTGGAGAATCTGCTCTCCCCCGATCTGGTACGCCGGCTGTGCTGGGACGGTCTGTCCGATTACCGCAGCGACCCGGAGGCCGCCGGCGCGGTCGCCACGGCGGTCGACGGTTTCCTGAAAACCCACGGTGCCCGGCCCTGGCAGCGGGAACTCGCCGCCGAGCCGCTCACGACCGCCTTGAGCGACCAGCCCGAGAATTGACAGCCGACGCCTCGGCGCGCCCCCGGCAGCGCCGCGTGCGCTACCGGTCCCGCACGCCCGCGGTCAGGGCGCGTCCAGCCAGCCGGTGACGCGACGGGCGATATCGGGGGCGGTGAGGCCGAGTTCCTGCCGGACCTGGGAGATACTGCCGTGGTCCAGGAACTCCTGCGGGATACCGATATCCCGCGCGGGTACATCCAGTCCCGAGGCGCGCAGCCGGGCCGAAACGGTCGCGCCGATCCCGCCGTGCAGGCCGCTGTCCTCCAAGGTCACCACCAGGCGGTAGTTCTCGGCCAGTTTGACGATGGTGTCGGAGACCGGCAGCACCCAGCGCGGATCGATGACCGTAGCGGTGATTCCGTCGGCCTCCAGCAGCTCCGCGGCCTGCAGCGCGGCCGGTACCAGCGCACCGACGGCCACGAACAGCACATCACCACGCTGGGCCTGCGCCGACGGTCCCTCGCGGTCCGGCAGCCACAGCACATCCACGCCGTCGAGCCGTTCCATCGCCCGGATATCGGCGCCCACATTGTCCTTGGGGAACCGCAATGCCGTCGGGCCGTCGCTCACCGCGAGCGCCTCGGTCAGTTCCTCGGCCAGGGTCGCGGCGTCGCGCGGCGCGGCGACCCGCATACCCGGCACGATGCCGAGCAGCGATAGATCCCACATGCCGTTGTGGCTGGCGCCGTCCGCGCCGGTGATACCGGCGCGGTCGAGTACCAGAGTGACCGGTTGTTTCAGCAGGGCGATATCCATCAGCAGCTGATCGAAGGCCCGGTTGAGGAAGGTCGAGTAGATGGCGACCACCGGATGCAGCCCGCCGAGCGCGAGACCCGACGCGGAAGCGAGCGCGTGCTGTTCGGCGATACCGACATCGAAGAGCCGGTCCGGGAAGCGATCACCGAACGCGGACAACCCGGTGGGCCCCGGCATGGCCGCCGTGATCGCGACGATGTCCTCGCGGCGCTCGGCGTGGGCGATGAGTTCTCTGGAGAACACCGAGGTCCAGCTGACCGCGGTCCCGGTGCTCACGGATTCGCCGGTGAGCGGGTCGATGGGGCCGCAGGCGTGCATCTGATCGGCCTCGTGGTTCTCGGCCGGTTCGTAACCGTGGCCCTTCTGTGTGACCGCGTGCACCACCACCGGCCCGCCGAAATCTTTGGCGTGGCGCAGCGCCGATTCGAGCGCGATGAGATCGTGCCCGTCGACCGGACCGACGTATTTGAGGCCGAGATCGCTGAAGAGCTCTTGCGGGCTCACCGCGTCCTTTATCCCGGCCTTCACCGCGTGCACCATCGAGTACGCGGAATCCCCCACGCCAGGAATGCTTTTCAGGAATCGGCGACCGGTGTCGAGCATATGCTCGTACACCGGCTGGGTGCGCAGCGCGGTGAGCCGATCGGCCAGCCCGCCGATTGTGGGTGCGTAGGAGCGGCCGTTGTCGTTGACCACGATCACCACCGGGCGGTCTTCGCCGGCGGCGATATTGTTCAGGGCCTCCCAGCACATCCCGCCGGTGAGTGCCCCGTCACCGACCACGGCCACGACGTGACGGTCCTGTCCGGTGAGCGCGAACGCCTTGGCCAGACCGTCGGCATAGGACAGCGACGCCGAAGCGTGTGAGGACTCCACCCAATCGTGTTCGCTCTCGGAGCGGCTCGGATAACCCGACAGGCCGTCCTTGCGTCGCAGGGTGTCGAACCGGTCCTTGCGACCGGTCACGATCTTGTGCACATAGGCCTGATGCCCGGTGTCGAAGATCAACGGGTCGGCGGGCGAATCGAAAACCCGGTGCAGGGCGAGGGTGAGCTCCACCACCCCGAGGTTGGGTCCCAGGTGCCCGCCGGTGACGGCGACCTTGTGCACCAGGAATTCGCGGATCTCGGCCGCCAGCTCCCGCAGTTGCGGTGCCGAGAGCCGACGCACGTCTTCGGGCGTATCGACCCGGGAAAGCACTCCCACCTGATTCGCTCCCTCCGGATAGCGCAGTTGATCCGACCAGTCTAGGAGCCGCGGCCGACTGCACCACCCGGGCGGCGCGCCGTACGCGCCTCCGCACCGGGCCGGAACCGCGGTCCGGCGTATCGGTCCAGCCTAAGGTGAGTAGCGGGTGCCGCGCGAACCGCGTCCGGCCGCAGGCCCCGGGACAGCGGCGCACCGACGGGCGCCGGAGACCGATCACGAGGAGACCGGATGACCCAGCCGCAGGTGGGAACGGTGACCGTATTCGGGTACGGCAGCGTACGTGCCGCCCCCGACCTGATCGTGCTGACGATAGGCGTCGAATGTCGCGCGAGCACCGTGGCCCTGGCCTACGACCGGGCCGGCCGGAGCGTGACGGCATTGACGTCCGCGCTGCGCGAGGACGGCGTCCCGGGCTCCGATATCGATACCGGCATGCTCTCGGTGCGCTCGGATACCGCCTGGCAGGACGGCACTTCACGGGTTATCGGCTATATCGCGACCAGCTCGCTCACGGTCACCCTCGCGGCCGCGGCCGATCCCGCGCGCCCGGCCCCGTCGGAGATCGTCGCCCATGCCGTGGCGGCGGGCGGCGACGACGCGCGGCTGGGTGGTCTGCGGCACACCTTCGCCGACCGGGAGCGTCTACTGGAGCGCGCGCGTGACGCCGCATGGGACAACGCACTGGACAAGGCGCGGCAGTACGCCCGGCGCGCCGCGCGCGAGCTGGGATCCGTGCTCGAGATCACCGAACACACCACCGCGCCGCCCCCGCAGCAGCCCGCCGAACCCGGCGGCATCCGCTTGGTCGCCGCGTCCGCCCCGGCGGCGGTTCCGATCGAATCGGGTGAAACCGAGATCAGCGCGACGTTGCGGGCGACCTGGCAGCTGAAGTAGGCGCGCGTCGGCGCCCGGGACGCTCAGCGTTCCAGGAGCGCAAGACATTCCACGTGGTGGGTGGCGGGGAAGGCGTCGAAGGCACGCAGTGCGGTCAGCCCGTATCCGGCATCCAGATAGAGACGCAGATCGCGGGCGAAGGACGCCGGATCGCAACCGATGTGCACGATCCGGTCCGGCTCGGCGGCCGCCACGGCGTGCACCACGGGTTTGCCCGCTCCGGCACGCGGCGGATCGAGTACCACGACCCGGGGCCGCGCCCCACGGTGCGCGCCGGCCCACTGTTCCACCCTGCCGGCGCGTAGTTCCAGCCACGGCAGGTCGCCCAGGGCCGCGTGACCGTCGGATACCGCGGCGGGCGCGGATTCCAGGGCCAGGACCGCACCGGTGGGTCCGACCTGTTCGGCGAGCCGCGCCGCGAAGACCCCCGCACCGCTGTACAGATCCCACGCGGTCGCGCCGGCACCCGGATCGGACCAGTCGGCGACGATATCCGAATAGCACTGCGCGGCACCGCGATGTGCCTGCCAGAATCCGGCCGCGGACACCTCCCAGCGGCGGCCGGCCACATACTGCACGGCCCGGCCGCTGCCCTCGACCACCCATTCGTCGCGGTCGGTACGGGCGGCGGCCCGCCGGGCCGCGGTACGGCGGCGTTGCGCGCCCGGTGTCTCCGGCTCCGTGTCCGCCGCCTCGGCGCGCTCGGAAACCGAACGTGGGCCGCGCGAACCGCTGCTGCGTCTGTCCGCCCGGCCGCCCGGTCCGGACCGGCCGCCGTGCCGGTTGCCGCCGCGGCGGCCGGTCTCCGGTGCCGGTGGCGCGATTTCGACGATATGCCTGGCTCCGGTGTCGTCGATCGCGATCACCAGCTCCGCACCCGGTGTCCAGCGGCCTCGATCGATACCGTCCAGGGCATCGGGCACCGGCTGCGGGCAGCGGAGATCGGTCAGCACGCCGGTACTGCGGTAGCGGTGCACACCGGCCCGGCCCGCGGCGTCCACCGCGAGCCTGATCCGGGTACGCCAGCCGCCGGTGTCGGCACCGGACCCGGTGATGGGTTCCACCTCGACCGCGCGCTCGATTCCGGTGATCCGGCTCAGCTGCTCGGCCACCACCGCGGCCTTGAGCCGCCGCTGCGCCGCCACGGTGGCGTAGGAGAAATCACAGCACCCCGCCCCGCCCGGACCCGAGACCGGGCAGGTGGCCGGGACCCGGTCCGGCGAGGCCTCGACGATCTCTACGGCCTCGGCCCGGCAGAACGCACCGCCTCGATCCTCGGTGACCCGGGCCCGCACCAGTTCACCGGGCAGCCCGTGCCGGACGAAAACCACCCGGCCTTCGTGGCGGGCCACGCAGAACCCGCCGTGTCCCGGCTTCCCGAGCCGTACCACGAGCACACGATCACGCCAGGAACTCATGACACCTCATCCGTTGTCGCCGTATCCGCGACGAACTGCTCCCGGCGCCGCGGGTTCGCCCGCCGCGCGGGCGCGGGCCGAGGAACTGAGCTGCCACGGCACACTGGTCACCATCACACCCGGTTCGAACAGCAAACGGCCCTTCAACCGCAGCGCGCTCTGGTTGTGCAGTACCTGTTCCCACCAGTGCCCGACCACGTACTCGGGGATGAAGACCGTCACCACATCGCGCGGCGCGTCCTTGCGCACCCGCTTCACGTAGTCGAGTACCGGTTTGGTGATCTCGCGGTAGGGCGATTCGATCACCTTCAGCGGTACCGGGTTATCGCTTCTCTCCCAGTCCCGCACGAGCACGCGGGTGTCGTCCTCGTCGACGTTCACTGTGATCGCCTCCAGCGTGTCCGGCCGCCCGGCCCGAGCGTAGGCCAGTGCCCGGCGCGTCGGCAGGTGCAGTTTCGACACCAGGACGATCGAATGGGTGCGGCTCGGGAGCACCCCGTCCCATTCGTGTTCCTCCAGTTCCCGGGCCACCGAGTTGTAGTGGTGATGGATCATCTTCATGATCACGAAGATCACCGCCATGGTGACGATGGCGATCCAGGCGCCGGCGAAGAATTTCGTGATCAACACGATCACCAGTACGGCGCCGGTGGCCACCAGGCCGAGCGCGTTGATGGCGCGGGAGCGCATCATCCGGCGCCGTTCGGCCGGATCGGTTTCCCGGCTCAGCAGCCGGCTCCAGTGTCGCAGCATGCCTGTCTGGCTGAGGGTGAACGAGACGAATACGCCGATGATGTAGAGCTGGATCAGCCGGGTCACCTCCGCGTCGAAGGCGATGACGAACGCGATCGCACCCACGGCCAAAAACAGGATCCCGTTACTGAACGCGAGCCGATCGCCGCGGGTGTGCAGCTGGCGCGGCAGGAACCGCGCCTGCGCCAGAACCGAGCCGAGGACCGGGAATCCGTTGAAAGCCGTATTGGCGGCGAGTACCAGGATGACCGCGGTGACGACGGCGACGAAGTAGAAGCCCGGGGTGAAACCGCTGAACACCGCGTGCGCGATCTGCGCGATCAGCGTTTTCTGGTGGTATCCCTCGGGCGCGCCGACGAGCTGTTCGGGATGTTCGGCGAACACCACATGCGCCTGCCGGGCGAGCACGATCATGCCGAGCAACAACACGATGGCGATCGTGCCCAGCATCAGCAACGTGGTCGCGGCATTGCGCGATTTCGGCTTACGGAAGGCCGGGACTCCGTTGCTGATCGCCTCCACACCGGTGAGTGCCGCACATCCCGAGGAGAACGCGCGCGCGAGCAGGAAGATCAGCGCCAGCCCGGCCAGATGTTCGTCCTCGGCACGCAGTTCGAAGGACGCCGATTCGGCGCGCACCTCGTCGTCCAGGACGAAGATCCGGATCAGCCCCCATACCAGCATGGTGAACATACCGAACAGGAAGGCATACGACAGCAGTGCGAACAACCGGCCGGACTCGCGGACTCCGCGCAGGTTCATCGCGGTGATCAGCGCGATGGCGGCCACCGCGAACAGCACTTTGTGCGTGGCGATGAACGGGATCGCCGAGCCGATCGTCGAGGCGGCCGACGAGATCGAGACGGCGACGGTCAGCACATAGTCCACCAGCAGCGCACTGCCGACCGTCAAACCGGCCGTGGCACCGAGGTTCGTGGTGACCACCTCGAAATCACCCCCGCCGGACGGGTAGGCGTGCACGTTCTGGCGATAGCTGGTGACCACGATGACCAGAACGACCGCAACGGCCAATCCGAGCCACGGGGCGTAGGCGTAACCGGCGAGTCCGGACACCGACAGCACGAGGAAGATCTCCTCGGGCGCGTAGGCGACAGAGGACATCGCGTCCGAGGCGAACACCGGCAACGCGATTCTTTTCGGCAGCAGGGTGTGGCCCAGGGAGTCACTACGGAATGGCCGCCCCAACACCAGACGCTTGGTGGCGGTCGTCAACTTCGACACCGGACGGAGCATAAGCCCCCGCGCCCCACTGCGCTGCGACGCATCACCGGAAGGCGGGGTTTGACCACCCCCCGCGGGGGGAACGTGGCTGAGGGCGAGAACCAGCGAGTACGGTTCGTTTTCGCAGCAGCCACACGGCTGTTTCACTTGCCGTAGGGCAGACCGAGTCAGGAGCGAGGTTCACCGTGTACGTGGTGATCATGGGATGCGGCCGGGTGGGGGCGTCGCTGGCCCGCGCCCTGGTCCGGATAGGTCACGAGGTCGCCGTGATCGACCGGAATCCGGACGCGTTCCGCCGGTTGGGCGCGGATTTCCCCGGCGAGCAGGTCGTGGGTGTCGGTTTCGACCGCGAGGTCCTGCGCCGCGCCGGAATCGAGCGGGCCGGGGCCTTCGCGGCGGTCTCCTCGGGTGACAACTCCAACATCATCTCCGCCCGGGTGGCGCGGGAGATGTTCGGTATCGAGCGGGTGGTCGCCCGTATCTACGACGCCAAACGCGCCGCCGTCTACGAGCGGCTCGGTATCCCGACCATCGCGACAGTGCCCTGGACGACCGACCGTTTCCTGCACACACTGATCGGTGACGCCGGCACCACCACCTGGCGCGATCCCACCGGGACCGTGGCCGTCGCCCAGCTGCTCCTGCACGAGGACTGGTACGGACGCACGGTCAGCGAACTCGAGGCCGCCACCGGGGCGCGGGTCGCGTTCGTCATCCGGTTCGGACAGGGCATCCTGCCCGATGCCAAGACCGTCGTGCAGGCCGACGACATCGTGTACGTGGCGGCCACGTCCGGCTCCGCCGGTGAGGCCGTCGCACTGGCCGCGAAACCTCCAGCTAGCAAGGACTGATCATGAAAGTGGCCATTGCCGGGGCCGGGGCCGTGGGCCGCTCCATCGCCCGCGAACTACTACGTTCGGGACACAGCGTGATGCTGCTCGAACGCCAGCTCGATCATATCGACCGCGATGCGGTCCCCGATGCCGTCTGGGTACACGCCGACGCCTGCGAACTCGCGTTGCTCGAGGACGCCGGTCTGGAGGACTACGAAGTGGTCATCGCCGCGACCGGCGACGACAAGACCAATCTCGTCCACAGTCTGCTGGCGAAAACCGAATTCGGGGTCCGCCGGGTGGTCGCGCGGGTCAACGATCCGCGCAACGAATGGCTCTTCGACGATTCGTGGGGGGTCGATGTCGCCGTCTCCACGCCCCGCCTGCTCGCCTCGCTCGTGGAGGAAGCGGTCTCGGTGGGTGATCTGGTCCGGCTGATGACTCTGCGGCAGGGCCAGGCCAACCTGGTCGAACTCACCCTGCCCCCGGATACGACGCTGGCCGGGAAGCCGGTACGCAGCCTGACCCTGCCGCGTGATTCCGCGCTGGTCACCATTCTGCGCGGCGGCCGGGTCATCGTGCCGCAGCCCGACGACCCTTTCGAAGGCGACGACGAATTGCTGTTCGTGGTCTCCGCCACCGCCGAGGAGGAATTGCGTGCCGTGCTGGGACCGCACGGTATCGAACCGCCGCCCGGCCACACCACCGGCCTGACGCCCGCGCAGGACGCCGAATACTGACCACCCGACAGCACTCGGCCTGCTCCTGAGCCCGGCTGTCAGGCGGCGACGGGCTGCGCGGCGCGCGAGCGCAGCTTGTTCAACGCCCGATACTGCATTACCCGGACGACACCGGGGGTGGTGCCGATCGCCGCCGCGGTCTCGGCCGCACTCCATCCCAGCACGATCCGCATCACCAGCACCTTGCGATGCACGGGGTTGAGCTGCGCCATCAACTCGCGGGCCAGGTCGCCGCGTTCGGCGGCCAGTGCCCGCTCCTCCGGTCCGGCCGCGGTCGACATCGCATCCGGGAAGTCGGCCACGGGGTAGGCCGGGTGGACCTGTGCGCCCCGGAAGGCATCGGACACCTTGTTCGCCGCGATGCCGTACACGAAGGCGAGGAACGACTTCCCCTGGTCCCGGTAGCGCCCGAGGGCCTGCACGGTGGCCATCAGCACCTCCTGCGCGACATCGTCGGCGGTGACGTGCAGATGGGTCGCATTACCGAGGCGAGTCCGGCAGTAGCGCTGGACCAGGGGCTGGACAAGTCGCAGGATCTCGGCCACGGCGGCGCGGTCACCCGCGGCCGCTGCCGGGACGAGAATATCCAGTTCCGCGGAGACCCGGCGGCTCTGGGACCGCACCGGGTGCTCGTACCCCCGCTCCGGGCGTGTGATCGCGTGCTGCTCGGTTCGCATTCGCCAGTCCTCTCGGCAGATCGTCTTCCTGTAGACGATCGTCCGATGAACGGCGGCCCGGAGATAGACACCAAAGGGTGGGTCCTGGTCCACCCTTCCGGTGCAGCCCGGTCCTCCCGATGATGCGGGCAGTACGCGGGATCAGTCCGCGTCGGCGGAGTGCCGCCCGGAAGCGGCGGGCAGATGCCCGGCGCGGCGCACCGCCCAGACCGTCACCACCAGCGCGATGGCGGTGAGCGGCCAGCCCATCGCGATCCGCGCGGTGGCGAGCCAGCCCGTGCTGTCCGCGTCGTAGAGGTGGTGCTGGACCAGGTAGCGGGCGCCGAACACGAGCACCCAGGCGACAGTCGCGATGTCGTAGAGGCGGACCACCCGCGAATCGCCGCGCCAATCGCCGCCGTGGCCGTTGAGAACACCCCACACCACACCGACCAGCGGCCGGCGGACCAGGATCGAGATCAGGAACGCGGCGCCGTAGATCAGACTGGTGTAGATGCCGAACAGGAAGAAGCCCTTGGCCTCCCCCACCCGCCAGGCGATCAGGGCGCAGATACCCACGCCCACGAAACCGGAGATCGCCGGTTGGATGGGCTCGCGCCGTATCAGCCGCCACACCAGGATGGCCGCCGCCACCCCCAGCGCCGCCCAGATCGCCGCGGTGAGCCCGAACAGAGTGTTCACCGGTACGAAGAGCAGCACCGGCAGCGTCGAGTAGATCAGGCCGCCGAAGCCTCCCAGCTGCTCCAGCAGGGTCTGCTGCGCCGGTCCCTCAGCGGTGTCGTCGGGGGGATCTTCCGCAGGCGCGGGTTCCGGTCCGGTCACGGCCCGGGGCAGCCGCGTGGTGGCGTACTCGTCGCTCGATGGCATACGTCAGCTGTTTCCGCGCAATTCGTAGTAGGGGTTGAAGATCACCTTACGGCCTTCACGTTCGCCGATCCGGCCACGCACCATGATGCGTCGTCCCGATTCGATACCGGGAATCCGGCGCCGCCCGATCCACACCAGCGTGATGGCATCGGTGCCGTCGAAGAACTCCGCCTGCATGCTCGCACCCGAAGCCTGGGGACAGGAGTCGACACTGCGCAAACGGCCCAGCATCGTCGCCTCCTCACCGCGCCGGCACTCCGAGACCCGGCAGGCGCCCGAAGCGTCCGCTGTCTCCGCCAACTGCTCGGCGTCGAGCTGATCGAGATCCTCGGTCAATCTGCGGCCGAGCCTGCGAAAATATCCGGTCGCGGACTTGGCGCCCGCTTTTCTTCCTGCCGCGGAAGACATCGCCTGCTCTCCTGTGCGCGGATGACATGGATTGCACGTCATCCGAATTTCCTGCTACGGCCCGGCTGTGGCCGCACCCGCCACTGTAGATGGGTACCGGCGGCACCGCTACGCTCGGTCCGATGTTCGATTCCCCACGTCCGGCCGTCGTCGTCGCGCTGCCCGGAACCGGTTCCGACGCACATTTCGCCCGCCGCGCGTTCGGTCCCGCATCCGCCGCCGCCGGCCTCGATTTCGTCGCCGTCGACCCCGATCCGGACGCGGTGATCGAGAGCTACCGCACAGCCCTGGACGACGCCGCGGTCCGCGGCCCCGTATTGGCCGCCGGGATCTCGCTCGGAGCCGCGGTCGCCGTCGAATGGGCTGCCGGCCGGGACCCGGCCGATATCAGCGGCATCGTCGCGGCACTACCCGCCTGGACGGGCCCCGATACCGCGGACTGTCCCGCGACGCTCAGCGCCGCGGCGACCGCGGCGCAGTTGCGCGCTGAGGGCCTGGAACCGGTCCTCGCCCGGATGCGGGCGAGCAGCCCCACCTGGCTTGCCGATGCGCTGACCCGATCGTGGCGGTCCCAGTGGCCCGGACTCCCGGGAGCGCTGGAGGAGGCCGCGCAGTACAAATGGCCCGAGCCCGCCCTGCTGGACGCACTGGCTGTCCCGCTCGCGGTGGTCGCCGCGGCGGACGATCCGGTGCATCCGGCGATCGTGGGACGGGAATGGGCACGCCGCGCGCCCCGCTCGGCGCTCGCCGAGGTGACCTTGGCCGAACTCGGCGCCGATCCGGCCGTGCTCGGCCGGTTGGCGCTGCGGCACCTCGGCTGACGCCGGTCCTGTTCCCACCTGGAGCGGGAACAGGACGCGATCGGTCAGTTCCGGCCGAGCTGCTGCATCGCCGACCCCTCGGCACCACGGCGCGGCTGCTGCGGCTGCTGCGGCGGGAGCACCGCGGGCGTCGGCGACGGCCGAGCCCCGGGGGGCGGGGTCGCGACCTGTTGCTGGGCCTGCTGTTGCTGCTGCTGATGGGCGGCGGTGAGCTGCTCGGCGAGCTGCTGCGGCAAGACCACCGGCAGCGGTTCGCGCACCGGCAGCGCATCGGTACCGCGCCGGATGATCGTTTCGCTCAGCACCGTACGCGCCGCAACGACCAGCGGCCCACCCGCCGCGGTCGAACCGGACGGGCCCGCCGCCACCAGCCGGATCATCCAGCGAGCGCCGTCCACACCGATGAACCGCAGATCCGCGCCCTCGGTGACCGCCACCAGTTCCCGGCCCCACGGGCCCTTCTCCACCGAGACCCGGGCACCGTCCTTGCGCAACGATTCCGCGAGATCGGCGGCGACCGTACGCCACTGACCCTTGGATTTGGGCGCGGCGTAGGCCGCGACGGTGATGCGGCCGTGTTCGGTGGCCAGGTGGACCGCCTGCGGGGTGCCCTGCGGGGTCATCTCGACCTGCAACTGCCCGCCCGGCGGCACCGGCAGGATCACCGAGCCCAGATCGAGCCGGGTATCGGCGAAGGTCTCCAGCACCTCGGCGACATCGTCGTAGTCGTAGGGACCGCGCCGCTGGGGTTCGGTGTCGGGATCGTCGATCGCGGCATCGTAGGCGTCGCTGTAGGCGGCGCCGCCGTACCCGTCGTCGTAGCTGTCGTCGTATTCGCCGCTGTAGGACTTGTCGTAATCGGCACGGTGATACCCACCGTCGTCGTAGTCCTCGTATTCGCCGGTTTCGTACTCGCCGGTGCTGTACTCGCCGGTGTCGTGCCCGTCATCGGATCTGCGTCCGCCGGATTTCCGTCGTCCGAACATGTCAGGCCTCCTTGCCGTCGGCGGTGTCCGCCCCGCCCGGCGTCAAACTCGCGTGTCCTCCGCTGGATCCGTGACCGCCCGAACCCCGTGCCGATTCGTCGAGCCGGTCCACCGCCACGAAATCGACCAGTTCCACCCGCTGCACCAGCAGCTGCGCGATCCGGTCACCGCGGCGCAACTCGACAGCGGTGCGCGGATCGTGGTTGATCAGGCAGACCTTGATCTCGCCCCGATACCCGGCGTCGATGGTCCCCGGTGTGTTCACCACGGATAGTCCGGTCTTGGCCGCCAGCCCGGAGCGGGGATGGATCAGGCCCACGGTGCCCACCGGCAGCGCGACGGCGATACCGGTACCGACCAGTACCCGCTCGCCCGGCTCCAGGACGACATCCTCGGCGGTGCACAGATCCACGCCCGCGTCGCCTTCGTGGGCGCGCGTCGGCATCGGGATCCCGGGGTCCAGCCGGAGCAGCGGTATCGGTGAGAGTGCGTTCACGTCCGATCAGCCTACGCGCAGGCCCGGTGCGAGTGTCGCTTAGTGTTGAGTCGTGTCCGACCAGCCTCGACCCACCGAAACCGAGCACCTCGCGGAGCGCGAAACCCAACACCGCGCGCGACCGGAACCAGCCACCTATCGCGAGCGCCTCTGGGTGCCGCTGTGGTGGTGGCCGGTGGGCTTCGCCCTTGCCGGTCTGCTCGCCGCGGAGATCCATATGGGAGCGCCCGGCCTGCGCGCCTGGCTGCCCTACGTCCTGCTGTTCCCGGTCCCCGTCTGGGTGCTGCTGTGGATGAGCCGGCATCGGCTCGAAGTCGCACCGGACGCGACGGGCACCTCCGAACTGCGGGTGGATCGGGCCCATCTGCCGGTGTCGTTCGTCGCTCGCGCGACCGTGGTGCCCAAGAGCGCCAAGAGCGCGGCGCTGGGACGTCAGCTCGATCCCGCGGCCTACGTCCAGCACCGCCCGTGGATCGGCACCCTGGTGCTGCTGGTGCTCGACGATCCCGATGACCCGACGCCCTACTGGCTGGTCAGCACGCGCCGGCCCGCAGCGGTCCTTGCCGCGCTCGGGATCCCGAGCGCGGTATGACCTCTGGTGCCGCTCAGGCCGCGCAATCCATGCAGATGAGCTGACCGCCGCTCTCGCTGGCCAGTCGGCTGCGGTGATGTACCAGGAAACAGCTCGAGCAGGTGAACTCGTCGGCCTGTTTCGGGATCACCCGAACCGTCAGCACTTCCTCGGACAGGTCCGCGCCGGGGAGCTCGAACGACTCCGCGGTATCGGATTCGTCGACATCCACGACGGCGGACTGAGCCTCGTTGCGACGAGCCTTCAGCTCCTCCAGCGAATCCTCCGACACCTCGTCGGATTCGGTGCGCCTCGGTGCGTCATAGTCGGTTGCCATGTCGTCTTCCCCTCGTCCTTACTCCGTATATCCGGATCGGCGCACGCTGTCTTCTCGACCGCGCCCGCCGCCCCGCCGGTGGTGCACTTCACACCCGCACCGGTCCTCTATCAGGGCGAATCCGACGGACTCATCTCCGATAGCGTCCGGACAACGCATGAGTTGCCCTGCTTGTTCCCACGACCGAACGCTGATTTACTCATGGATATTTCGGTCTGGGCGGCCAGACAATAGCGGACGGCGCGGAAAATGTCGTAATCGAAACCCAGCCGTGTCGAAACCGCTGGGCAATCGATATGCGGCCCGGAGCGTGCCGTGACCGGCCCCGGTAACGCGCCCGGAGCGGCCCGGGTAATGCGCGGCGCACGGTTGTGGGTACGTACAGTATCGACGTGGTTTCACTGATCACCGAAGGCAGTCCGACGGATACCAAAGGCCGTCCATACCCGCGTCGACGGCCCCGGCCGTGGCTGATACTCGTCGTCGCGCTCACGGTTGTTTGCGCAGGTCTGTGGATCAAGGCGCTCACCACCAACGACGACGACCACACGCCGATGGCGTGCAGTTCGCCGACCCCCGCCACCGATCCCAAAGCCGGACCGCAGCCGCTGCCCGGCCAGCGGGTCGGGGCGAGCCGCCTCGAGGATGTGGAGCCCGCGCCGATGGGGGGCACGAAGGTGCGTGTCCTGAACGCCAACGGACAGCGCGGCCAGGCCGCGCATGTCGCCGCACAGCTCGGTGATCTGGGTTTCGGCAGCCCGCCCGGCGATCCTTACGGTAACGATCCGGTATACGCCAACGGCGACCTGGAGTGCACGGGGCAGATCCGGTTCGGTGAGAACGGTCGCCCGATCGCGGCGGCGGTACAGCTCGCCGTCCCCTGCGCCGAGCTGGTCGAGGACAAACGGTCCGACGAAACCGTAGATCTGGTGCTCGGGTCTCTGTTCGGTGGTGACCTCCAGCCGAACAACGACGCCGAAGAGGTGCTGCGGTTGCTGAAGAACCCGGTCAGCGGGGAAAGTCCCGCGATCGACCCGGATATGCTCGAAGCCGCCCGGACCGCTCGCTGCTGACCGCCGGGCGCCCCGTGCGGGGCGGTCAGGGTTCCGGGATCGGGGCCGAGACACCCAGCCGGTCGAGCAGTGCGAACAGTTCGTCCCCGATACCGGGTGCCGCGGCCGCCACGAGCGCCCCCTCGGCGCCGGTCGTCGGCATCGGCGGCAACCGCAGCACCGCACCGGCCTCGGCCGCGATCAGCGCGCCGGCCGCCCAGTCCCACGGGTTCAGGCCGTGTTCGTAGTGCGCGTCCACCCGCCCCTCGGCGACCATGCACAGGTCCAGCGCGGCCGCCCCGATCCGGCGGATATCGCGCACATGCGGGAGCAGTTCGGCGATGCAGGCCGCCTGCCGGGTCCGTCGTGGCACTCCGTAGGCGAAACCTGTGGCGACCAGCGCCAGCTGCGTAGAACGCACCGGGTTGCAACGCAGCGGCGTATCGGTACCACCAGGCCCGATCCGCAGCGCGCCCGCCCCGGACGCCGCGGTGTAGACCGTCGACGCGGCGATATCGGCGACAGCGCCGGCGACCGGCCGGCCACCACGCACCGCGGCCACCGATACCGCGTACGCCGGGATCCCGTAGAGGAAGTTCACGGTGCCGTCGATCGGGTCCACCACCCAGATCACCTCGTCGTCGGCCGCCGCGGCCGGATCGCCGCCGCCTTCCTCGCCGAGGATGTGATCACCGGGACGCAACCGCGCCAACTCGTCGCGGATCAGCTGTTCGGTCTCGGTATCGACGACGGTCACCGGATCAGTGGGCGTGCTCTTGGTGCGGACCGCGGCCCGGGTGGCAGCGGCGGAGGCGAAGACTTCGGGACGGCGGGCCCGTACGTGCGCGGCGGCGACACCGGCCAGATGGGTGGCTATCCGGCGCAGCACGTGCGCATCGGCGGGGGCGGGTTCGGTGGCAGCGGTGAGAGACCAATTCGATTCCGGCACGCCTTCCATCGCAGCACAGATCCTGCGGTCGGGGCATTCGGGCACGCACATTAGTCTTGTCGTGCACACCACACCGGCCGACCGCGGCTCCGGAGGAGGCAGCGCGACGCGTGTGGCCGGCCGACGCCGTCCGGAGTTCCTCGCGCGCGGCCCGAGCCACACGAAAACCGGTGGTGCGCACGACCCATCAGCCAGCGGCGCACGACCACATCAGCCCAGCACAGGGAACGAGGGAACCCGCATGTCCGTTCGACGGCACGCGTTCGGTATCGATATCGGCGGTAGCGGCGTCAAGGGCGCTACGGTCGATCTGGACACCGGGGAGCTCGTGCACGATCGCATCAAGATCGCGACCCCGCATCCGTCCACCCCCGGCGCGGTGACGGCGGCCGTGGCCGAGTTGATCGAGACCGCGGATTGGGACGGGCCGGTGGGTCTCACCCTGCCGTGTGTCGTCCTCGACGGTGTCGCGCACACCGCCGCCAACGTCGACAAGGCCTGGATCGGCACCGACGCCCGGGCGCTGTTCGCGACGGCACTCGGTGGTCGCGAGGTGACCGTGCTCAACGACGCCGATGCCGCGGGGCTGGCCGAGGACCGCTACGGCGCGGCCCGTGATATCGACGGCCTGGTACTCCTGCTGACCTTCGGTACCGGAATCGGTTCCGCCCTGCTCATCAACGGCACCCTCGTCCCGAACACCGAACTCGGGCATCTCGAGATCGGTGGTATGGAAACCGAGCATCGGGCCGCGGCTTCGGTCAAGGAGCGGGAGAACCTCGGCTACCCCGAATGGGCCGCCCGGGTCAGCACGGTGCTGAGCGGTTTGGAGGATCTGTTCTGGCCGACGGTGTTCGTGGCCGGCGGCGGGATCAGCCGCGACGCCGACCAGTGGATTCCCCTGCTGACCAACCGCACCCGCGTGGTCCCCGCGAACCTGAGGAACACAGCGGGTATCGTCGGCGCGGCCATGGCTGTCGATGCCGGGATCACCCCCTGAGGTTGTCCACGGCACAGGCCAGTGCACACTGGTCGGATCGTTACAATGGAAGCACCCGGCGGTAAGCCGGACCCCCGACCGGCGTTTTAGCCGGTAAACCCGACAGACCGCTCCGCCGGAATACTACTCTGGCGTGACGCCGCACGAGACCGTCACGAAAGGGCGTACGTGGTAGCCACGAATACCCGTCAGACAGCCGAATCGGCCGACGCCGAGGCCACGGAAGTTCCCGCGGCACGCCCGGCTCGCAAGGCCGTGGCCAAAAAGGCCCCGGCGAAAAAGGCCGCCGCCAAGAAGGCGCCGGCCAAGAAGGCCGCCGCCAAGAAGGGAGCCGCCAAGAAAGCTCCGGCCAAGAAGGCCGGGAGCGCGGGCGCCCCGGGCACCGGCGAGGAGCAGATCGAAGACGATTCGCTGGAGGAGGCCGATCTCGGTGACCTGGAGGTCTCCGAGGACGATCTCACCGAGGAGGGCGATGATCTCGTAGCCGTGGTCGCCGAGGAGGAAACCGAGGGCGAGGCGGCCGGGGACGGCACCTCCGAACCCACCGCGGCGGACAAGGCCTCCGGCGATTTCGTCTGGGACGAGGAGGAGTCCGAGGCCCTGCGCCAAGCGCGTAAGGACGCCGAACTCACCGCCTCCGCCGACTCGGTGCGTGCCTACCTCAAGCAGATCGGCAAGGTCGCACTGCTCAACGCCGAGGAGGAGGTCGAACTCGCCAAACGGATCGAGGCCGGGCTCTACGCCGCGGAGAAGATGCGTGAGTTCACCGAGGCCGGGGAGAAGCTCCCCGTAGCCACGCGCCGCGATTTCAACTGGATCATCCGCGACGGCAACCGCGCCAAGAACCATCTGCTCGAGGCGAACCTGCGCCTGGTGGTCTCGCTGGCCAAGCGCTACACCGGCCGCGGTATGGCGTTCCTGGATCTCATCCAGGAGGGCAACCTGGGCCTGATCCGCGCGGTCGAGAAGTTCGACTACACCAAGGGCTACAAGTTCTCCACCTACGCCACCTGGTGGATCCGGCAGGCCATCACCCGCGCCATGGCCGACCAGGCCCGCACCATCCGTATCCCGGTGCACATGGTGGAGGTCATCAACAAGCTCGGGCGTATCCAGCGCGAGCTGCTCCAGGATCTGGGCCGTGAGCCCACTCCGGAGGAACTGGCCAAGGAAATGGATATCACCCCGGAGAAGGTGCTGGAGATCCAGCAGTACGCCCGGGAGCCCATTTCGCTGGATCAGACCATCGGCGACGAGGGCGACAGCCAGCTCGGTGATTTCATCGAGGATTCCGAGGCCGTGGTCGCGGTGGACGCGGTCAGCTTCACCCTGCTGCAGGATCAGCTGCAGTCGGTGCTGGAGACCCTGTCCGAACGCGAGGCGGGTGTGGTGCGACTGCGGTTCGGTCTCACCGACGGACAGCCGCGCACCCTGGACGAGATCGGCCAGGTCTACGGGGTCACCCGTGAGCGGATCCGGCAGATCGAATCCAAGACCATGAGCAAACTCCGGCACCCCAGCCGGTCGCAGGTCCTGCGCGACTACCTGGACTGAGTTCCGGCAGCGTACGCGACAGCCCCTGAGCACATCCGGAACCATCGGTTCCCGGCGGTGCCCAGGGGTTGTCGCGCGTCTATCCCGTTTCGTTCTCCGGTAACTCACCGGAAGGTCCCGTGAGCATCGCATCCCGGGAGGTGTCCTTCAGGCCGACGCCGGAGCGACCGAGCAGGAGGGCTCCGGCCACCAGGGTGGCGATCACCTCGGCCGCCCGGCGGTAGCCCAGTCCCTCGGGCGGGTGGATATTCGAGACGCAGTTGCGGTCGGCGTCGGTGCGGCCGGGACGCGGCAGGTGGGTCAGATAGACGCCGAGGCTGTCGGCCACCGAGAGGCCGGGGCGTTCCCCGATCAGCACCAGTACCGTCGAAACCCCCAGCGCCGCACCTATATGGTCGCCGAGCGCCACCCGCGCCTGCGTGGCCACCACCGGTGGCGCTATCGAACAGCGCGGGCGCAGCACCTCCAGGAGTGCCGCGACGGTGGGCGGGCCGTGTTCGGCGAGCGCCCGGGCGGACAGGCCGTCGGCGAGGACCAGGCCGATCTCGGCGCCGGAGTGCGGCAACGCCTGTTCCGAGCTCCCGCTCCCCGTACCGGGTTCACCGGCCGGGAGACGGCCCAGATCGGGGCGGCGCAGGTATTCGGCACGGTCCCGTGCCCGGCTGGCGATATGCATCGGTTCGCCGATACCGAGTTCGGCCAGCCGCGCACTCAGCACCGGTACATCCAGCGGTGTGTGCACCGCGTCGCGAGCGGCGGCATGCGCGGCGGCGAATTCCAGGACCCGGCGGGTGGGCAATGCGTCACCCGCCCGGCCCAGGCCGATCCGGGCCTGGGTGAACGACCGCAGTCCGGTCCAGAACGCCTGGGTCTGTTCGTCGTCCATCGGCCCTCCGTCGGCGGTCATCGGCCCGCTGTCAGCGCGCGCAGCGGTGAGGCGGCCGGCGCCACCGGCAGGATCCGGCCCGTCTCGTCCAGCATCCCCAGCCGGTCCAGCCATTGCGCGAACTCCGGGGCCGGCCGCAGGCCCAGCACCCGGCGGGCGTAGAGCGCGTCGTGAAAACTCAGGCTCTGGTAGCCGAGCATCACATCATCGGCGCCGGGAACCGCGATGACGAAAGCACATCCGGCGGCCCCGAGCAGGGTGAGCAGGGTGTCCATATCGTCCTGGTCGGCCTCGGCGTGATTGGTGTAGCAGACGTCGACCCCCATCGGCAGGCCCAGCAGTTTGCCACAGAAATGATCCTCCAGACCCGCCCGCACGATCTGTTTCCCGTCGTACAGGTACTCCGGTCCGATGAACCCGACCACGGTGTTCACCAGCAGCGGGCGCAGCTCCCGGGCGACGCCGTAGGCGCGGGCCTCGAGGGTCTGCTGATCAACCGGTTTCCCGTCCGTTCCGAGGTGCGCGCCGGCCGACAGCGCCGAGCCCTGGCCGGTCTCCAGGTACATCACGTTGTCGCCGACGGTGCCGCGGCGCAGGGACCGCCCGGCCTCGTTCGCCTCGCGTAACAGCGCCAGATCCACCCCGAACGCGGTGTTGGCCGCCTGCGTTCCGGCGACGGACTGGAACACCAGATCCACCGGCGCCCCGGCCGAGATCAGATCGATGGTGGTGGTGAGATGGGCCAGCACGCACGACTGGGCCGGGATATCGAAGCGGGTGCGGATATCGTCGAGCAGCTCGAGCAGCTCGGCCGCGGCGCGGGGGGAGTCGGTGGCCGGGTTGACGCCGATAACGGCATCCCCGCAGCCGAGCAGTAGGCCGTCGAGAACCGCGGCGGCGATACCTTCGGGGTCGTCGGTGGGGTGGTTGGGCTGTAACCGGGTGGCCAGCGTGCCCGGGACACCGATGGTGGTCCGGAAGGCCGAACCCACCCGGGCGGCGTGCGCTACGGCGATCAGGTCCTGGTTGCGCATGATCTTGCTGACCGCGGCGACCATTTCCGGGGTCAATCCGGGCGCTAGATCGTGCAGCGTGGCGGCCGGATCGGCGGTCCCCTCACCGGCGGCGACACCGAGTAGCCGATCCCGCAGGCCTCCGACGGTGAGCGTGGCGATCGGGGCGAATGCCGCGCGGTCGTGGGTATCCAGGATCAGCCGGGTGACCTCGTCGGTTTCGTAGGGAACCACGGGCTCGTCGAGGAACTCCGTCAGCGGTATATCGGCCAGCACCCATTGCGCGGCCGCCCGCTCGGCGTCGGTGTTCGCGGCACAGCCCGCCAGTTCGTCTCCGCTGCGCCGGGGCGTGGCCTTGGCCAGTACGTCCACGAGGCCGTGGAAGTGATGGTTCGTACCGCCGAGTCGCTGGGTGTAGACCTTCATCCGGATCCCGTCCGTCCGGGCCGCCGTGGCCGCCGGGCCGGTGGCGGCCACCGGACCGGTCGCGTGGCGGCCGAAATACACCGTGCATCCGAAGATTACCGCCGCCGGTGGATTCACGCGCCGGACAGCGCGGTGGCCGGCGGGCCTCGGTGCCCGGCGGCGCGGCGATCCGGACCGGCACCGTGCTCATCCCTTCGATGGATCCGGGCCGCGAATGGGTGTGCTGAGATGAACGGATGGGACGGTGGTCGGCGTTATCGGCGACGGCACGTGACGTCGTCGTCGCGGGCGGCTGGTTCCTGTTCGGCGTGCTCCTGTATCTGGCCGGTTTCCACATGATGTTCGCCGCCGAGACGCAGGCCGGCCCGCTGTGGCCGCGGCTGGTGATCCTCGCGCTGGCGAGTTCGGTCCTGCTGGTCCGGCGCCGGGCGCCGATCACGGCCATGTTGCTCGGCCTGATACCGCTGGCATCGGATCTCTCGCTCGGCCCGACACTGCCGATCTGGCTGGTCTACACCGACCTCATCTACGCCGCGGTGGTGTACGGCACCCGCCGCCAGATGCAAGGTGCGGTGGTCGCCTGGCTGACGCTCTCGGCGACCGCGGCGGGCGTGGTGCTGGCGATCACCGGCGACTGGCATCTGATGTCGCTGGCGCTGGTACTGGCGGCGGCCTTCGTCGGGACTTCGCTGTGGTGGGGCCTGACCGTGCGCGCGCACAAGGAGACCGCCGACGCCGAGCGGGCCCGTGCCCGCGCTCAATCTCTGGTCGCCGAACTGGACCGGCAGGCGGCGGTGGACGACGAACGCAAGGCCATGGCCCGCGATCTGCACGATGTGATCGCCGGGCATCTGTCGGCGATCGCCCTGCAATCCGAAGCGGCGCTGGGCACTCTCGACGGCACCGGCGCCGACCCGCGGCTGGCCGGAGTGCTGGGGTCCATCCGCACCAACAGCGTCGAAGCACTACGGGAGATGCGGACGATGATCGGTCTGCTGCGCCGCGACGACGACGCCGACCAGACCACCGCGCCCGGGCGGCTCGCCCAGTTACCGGGGCTGGTGTCGGCTGCCCGGCAGGCAGGAATGCCGGTACGGGTCCGGGTGGACCTGGGCGAGACCGTTCCGGCCGGCGCGGTCGACCAGGCTGCTTACCGGATCGTTCAGGAAGCGGTGACCAATGTGATGAAACACGCACCCGGACAGGAGGTGGATATCGACGTGCACGCCGACTCCACGGCATTGGTAGTGACGATACGCAACACCCTGACCGCCGGAACACCACCGGTGGCGGGGCCCGGCTCGGCCGTTGCCGACCGGCGCGGGCTGACGAATATGCGCGAACGCGCGGCCGCGCTGGGCGGGACGTTGCGAGCGGGCCCGGAAACCGGCGCCTGGTGGGTGCGGGCCCGGCTGCCGCTGGCGGCGGTACCCGAGACCGCGGGTGGTCCGCGGTGACGGTCCGGGTGCTCATCGCCGACGACCATGCCGCGATCCGCGCCGGTCTGCGCATGATTCTGGACGCGGCCGGCGATATCGAGGTCGTCGGTGAGGCCGCCGACGGTGAAGTCGCGGTGACCCAGGCTCGCGCGTTACGACCGGATGTGGTGCTGATGGACGTGCGGATGCCCGGAGTGGACGGCATCACCGCGACCACCCGGGTCATCGGGGAGGGGCTGGCCCGGGTGCTCGTCCTCACCACTTTCGATCTGGACGAGTACGTGTTCCGCAGTCTGCGCGCGGGCGCCTCGGGTTTCGTGCTGAAGTCCGTCTCCGGGCCCGCGCTCGTGGATGCGGTCCGGGCGGTCGCCGCGGGCGAGGGGGTCCTGGCGCCGGAGGTCACCCGCGCGGTGATCGAGGCCTTCGCCGGAACACCGTCCGAGCGGATGCCCGAGCCGCCCCCGGGTATGGCCGAGCTCACCGGGAGGGAGAAGGAGGTGTTCGATTGCCTGGGCGCGGGGCTGTCCAACGCCCAGATCGCGGCGCGGCTGTTCATCGGCGAGACCACCGTGAAAACACATGTCTCACGTGTTCTCACCAAACTGGGGATGCGCTCGCGTGTACAGGCCGCGATCCTGGCGCGCGAACTCGGCGACGGCGCCACCGGGCACCGGTAGCCGGGCCGGCCGGATCTCCGGGTCAGCCGGCCAGCGGCGCGAAGACCCCGTCGGAACCCGGCAGATAGCTGTCGACACCGACCACGGACTCGACGGGCAGCGGACCGTACAGATGCGGGAAACGCAACGCCGGATCGTCACTGGGCGCCCCCGGTTCCCAGCGCACCGGCGCCGCGAGCAGGTCCGGGTCCAGCCGGAGCAACAGCAGATCACGCCGACCTGCGAAAAGCCTGTTCGCGGGTAGGTGGACCTGCTGCGGCGCGGAGAGGTGGACGAACCCCTCCGAGCGCAGCGAATCGGGCCGATGCGCACCTCGTTCCCGGGCGAGTGTCCACTCACCGGGAGTGCAGAGGTGAACAAGGGTGTGAGTGTCACAGGGCACGGGTAACCTCCGATACACAACTCGACAGTCGGTACGGAGCAGCGGCACTACGTTTTCATCACCCGCCCCGCGGTGTTCGCCACAGGCGGAAACCGCTGGTCGTGTTAGGGAAAACACAGTGGTTCCCCAGTGGGAACAAAGCCGATGCCCCGAACGTCTGACAGAGTAGTTACACCACTGCTGGGAAGTAGCGGAAGCGAGCCCGCGGAGTGACCACGGGCCTCACACCAGGTGAACGGTATTGTGCCGGAAGCCAGGACGGAGGAGTCATGCCAGGAACCCTGACAAGCACCCCACTGACCGCGGTCGATCGCTGCGATCGCTGCGGGGCGGCGGCGCGTGTGCGTGCCGTTCTGCCCGCAGGTGGCGAGTTGCTCTTCTGCCAGCATCACGCGAACGAACATATGGACCGACTGCGCGAACTCGAAGCCGTGATCGATACGGAATCCGCTCCCGCACTCTGACCCGTCCTCGCGTCCGACACAACAGCATCGAACAACAGAACACCGCTTCCGTGGCGGGCGACCATTCCGGTCGCCCGCCACGGGCGTTCACGCGGGCAGGATGCCGTCGATCAACCGCCGCAAACCGTAATCGAAATCACCGGCCGGGTCGCCCGGCGCCTGGTATAGCTCGCCGACGGCCGCACCCACCCGGGAGGACAGCGGGAAGTCGGTGGTGGGCATGACCTGCGTGAGCACCGGGCCGTGAGCCTCCCACCAGTCGGCGTCGGACTGTTCCCGTGCGCTGCGCGCCGCGGCGAGCGCGGTCCGGGCGTTACCGGTCGCGAACTGCGACAGCACCGAGATCACCCGGTCCATTTCCACATCGTCCAGGCCGGCCCCGTCCACCGCCGCCAGGTGCCGCTCGTAGCGCCGCATCCGCCCGGGTCCCAGCACCATCCGCCAGGCAGGTACTTCGAACAGCCACGGATGGGCCAGGTACTCGTCCCGGACCTGCCGCGCGATCGCCATCAGCCGGTCACGGACCGGGAGTTCGGCGGGGATCGGGGGGTCGTCGAGCGCGACCGCGTCGACCATCAGAGTGGTGAGCGCGTCCTTGCTCGGTACATAGGTGTACAGACTCATCGGCCGCAGCCCCAGTTCCGCCGCGACCGTACGGACGGAGACCTTGTCGTAGCCGTCCCGGTCGGCGAGGCCGATCGCCGCCGCCACCACCTCGTCGACGCTCACGGTCTGCCGGGGACCGCGTCCCCCACGCCGGGGCGGCAGTTCGTGCCGCCACAGTAGTTCGAGCAGGGCACGGGCGGGATCGGTGGCGGGGGTCACAGCCGCCCCCGAGAGGGCTCGGACTGCGCGGGTCCCATAGAGCCCGCATGCCGGGTCGCGGGGTATTCGGCGACGGCGCGCTGTTCGACGGCGATGCGCTCGGGGGCCCCGGTGGGGAGGGAGCCGACGCGGACGTGAGAGATCGAGCCGGGCAGTACGCGGGCCGCGCCCGGACTTCGGGGATGCGCTCCGCCTCGGCCGCCGAGTGGCGGGGCCGAGACGCTGTCGCTGATCATCGTTTCCTTTCACCGCTCCAGAGACCACCTGTGAACCGATCGGACCGTACCGGAACAAATCCGGTACTGTGCGCGTTGGCCTAATACTCCGTACGCCATACGTTGATCATAGGGGTGCACGCTGCCGACCATCGAGACCACCTATCTGCCCGACCGCCATATGTTCGCCCTGTGGACCTGGACCGGCCGCGAACCCGGCCCGGCACCCGAGACAATCGGCGAAGCCGCGACCCTCGCACTCGTTGTACCCGGCGGAACCCGGGCGCAGGCCCGCGCGGGAAGTATCACCCTGGAAGTGGCCCAGGTCGACTGCGCACTGGTGGACCCCACCGGTTTCGCCGGACTCGTCCCGGCCGATCCGGGCGTCTCCACCCGCGCCTGGCAGGCGATCCTGGCCGGGGAACAGGCGGACATCCCCCTCGCTGGACACGCGTTTCCCAACGCCCAGGGGACCGCGGTACTCACCCGCGACCACGCCTTGTCGGCCCTCCACGACACCGCGGCCGTCGCCGGCAGCCTGCGCGGCGAACTGCACGCCGAACTGCGGCCCTATCAGGCACGTGGGATCGGCTGGCTGCGCGAGACCGTCACCCGCCACGGCGGGGCGATCCTCGCCGACGAGATGGGTCTCGGCAAAACCGTGCAGGCGATCGGCCTGCTGCTGGGCCGGGCCGCGCTCGGCGCGCAACTCGTGGTCTGCCCGACCTCGCTGGTGGGCAACTGGGTACACGAAATCGCCCGCTTCGCACCCGGGCTGCGGCCGATGGCCTGGCGCGGTGGCGATATCACCACCGCGGCCGGTGATGTCATCGTCACGGGGTACCCCGTACTGCGATTGCACGGCCACCGGATCACCGGAAACGAATGGGCGACGGTGGTGTTCGACGAGGCACAGGCGCTGAAGAATCCGCGGACACAGGTGTCGAAGGCAGCCCGGGCGCTCGATGCCGCGGCCGTCGTCGCGCTGACCGGGACCCCGGTGGAGAACCATCTGGAGGAGCTGTGGGCGCTCCTGCACCTGGTGGCGCCCAGGCTGTTCGGACATCGCGCCCAGTTCCGCCGCCGCTTCGTCAAACCCATCGAGCAGGGGTCTGCCACCGCGGCCGCTC
Source organism: Nocardia jinanensis (assembly GCF_014645735.1). Taxonomy (GTDB): domain Bacteria; phylum Actinomycetota; class Actinomycetes; order Mycobacteriales; family Mycobacteriaceae; genus Nocardia; species Nocardia jinanensis. The sequence continues at coordinate 722,752 of NZ_BMMH01000001.1, forward strand.
GGCTGCAGGACGCGATCGAACCGGTCCTGCTCGCCCGGCGCAAGGCTGAGGTCGCCGCCGCGCTACCGGCCAAGATCCACAACGATCTACTGTGCGATCTCACCCCGGAACAGGAGAAACTCTACGATCGGTTGCTCGACCGCGCGGTGGCGGACGGTTTCGGCACCGGCACACAGCGGCAGACCCGGGTACTGGCAGCGCTCACCGCGCTGAAGCAGGTGTGCAATCACCCTGGACTCGTCGACGGCGACCGGGGCGAATTGAGCGGTCGTTCCGGGAAACTCGACCTGTGCACCGATATCGTCGCCGCCAATCTCGACAACGCTGCGCCCACGTTGATCTTCACCCAGTACCGCGCCACCGGCGATCTCCTCGTGCGGCATCTGGCCGCACAGTTCGCGATCACGGCGCCCTTCTTCCACGGTGGGCTGAGCCAGTCCGAACGGGCGGAGATCGTCACCCGGTTCCAGTCCCCCGACGGGCCGCCGGTACTGGTGCTCAGTCTGCGCGCGGCGGGGACCGGACTCACCCTCACCCGTGCCGCCGATGTGATCCATTTCGATCGGTGGTGGAATCCCGCCGTCGAATCCCAGGCCTCCGATCGAGTGCACCGGATCGGGCAGACACGCACGGTCACCGTCACCACACTGACCTCGGCGACCACCGTGGAGGAACATATCGCGAGTATGCAGCGCCGCAAATCCGCGCTCACCGATCTCTCGGACGGTAGCGGTATCGCCGATCTGGCCCGGCTCGACGACGAACAGTTGCTGGAAGTACTGCGCCGGAAGCGGGGAAACTGATGGCGGACAACGAATTCGGATACACCACCTGGGGTATGGACTGGGTCAGGCTGGCCGAGCCACTCCGGCAGACCCGCCCCGATCCGCTGCTCCCCCGGGCACGCAGTATCGCCCGCAACGACGGAGTCCACGCCGTGACGGAGGGGCGGATCGTCCGCGCGCAGATCCACCGGGGCGGGCAGGCCTCGGTCACCCATATCGAACTGACACCGCTGGCCCGCACCGCCGTCACGGCATTGACCGGGATCGTCGGCGTCGAACCCACCCTGCTCACCGACGAGATGCATGCGGCGGCCCGCGCCGCGGATATCCCGGTGGCGCCGGAGCTCGCGGCGATCGACTGCTCGTGCAGTGCGCGTACCGCGCGCTGTGTCCATGTGCTGGCAACGTTCTACGATCTCGCGCGTCGCGTCGACGAGGATCCGCGGCTGAGCCTGGACCTGCAGGGGTTCGATCATCCGGACCACGGTGCCGCGCCGGGCGATTCCGGTGGAGCGCCGGAAACACCGCGCTGGATACCGCTCAACACCCTGGACCCCGCGATGTTCTTCGAGGTGTGAGCCGCAGGGGTGACGGTGGAGCGACCGCGTGCCCGTCGAGCTCCAGCCGGGGAAGCCGCGGCGGCCGGTTACATCCGGCGCAGCGCCGAAATCCGCTCGCCGAGTTGATCGGCGGTGGCCAGTGCGGTCGGCGGGCCACCGCACTGGCGCCGCAGCTCACCGTGGATCACCCCGTGCGGTTTCCCGGTGCGATGGTGGTGCATCGCGACCAGGCTGTTCAGTTCGCGCCGCAATTCGCCCAGTTTTTCGGCGGTTGCCACCCGTTCGGCGGCATTGCCCGCCGCCGGTGCCGCGGGAGCCGGGACCACCGGCTCCGCTTTGGACCGGTCGGCGATCTGCCGGGCCTGGCGCTCACGCAACAGTGCGCGCATCTGCTCGCCATCGAGCAGACCAGGGATACCCAGGTAGTCGGCTTCTTCGGCGCTGCCGGCGAACGTCGCGGTACCGAACGAAGACCCGTCGTAGATCACCTGGTCCAGTTCGGCGTCGGCCGCCAGTGGCACGAATGCCTTCTCCGCCTCGCCCGGTTCGTCCTGCTGCTTGTTCGCCTCGGTCAGCAGCTCGTCGTCGAGACCGTCCTTCTCCCGGTGCGGTTTACCGATGACATGATCGCGCTGCACCTCGAGCTGCGCGGCCAGATCGAGTAGCACCGGAACGGAGGGCAGGAACACGCTGGCGGTCTCACCCGGGCGCCGGGCACGCACGAAACGGCCGATGGCCTGAGCGAAATAGAGCGGGGTGGAGGCGCTGGTGGCGTAGACACCGACCGCCAGCCGGGGGACGTCCACGCCCTCGGACACCATACGCACCGCGACCATCCACGGCTGGGTACCGGCCCCGAACTCACCGATCCGGGCCGAGGAGGTCGGATCGTCGGAGAGCACCAGCACCGGCCGGGTACCGGTGAGGTGCTCGATCAGTTCCGCGTAGGCGCGGGCCCGTTCCTGATCGGAGGCGATCACCAGACCGCCGGCATCGTGCATTCCGCCCTCGCGCAGCTGCGCCAACCGCATATCCGCCGCGCGCAGCACCGCGTAGATCCAGTCACCCGCCGGATCCAGGGCAGTGCGCCAGGCCCGGGCCGTCTGCTCGGCGTTCAACGGTTCACCGAGCCGGGCCGTGTACTCCTCGCCCGCGCTGTCGCGCCAGTGCGCCTCACCCGAATAGGCGAGGAAGACCACGGGCCGCACGACCCCGTCGGTGAGTGCCTCGGTGTAGCCGTAGCTGTGATCGGCCCGGGAACGCGGCAGACCGGCCTCGTCCGGCTCGTAGGTGATGAACGGAATCTGACTGTCGTCGCTGCGGAACGGGGTTCCGGTCAGCGCCAGCCGGCGGGTGGCGTCGCCGAACGCCTCGGCTACCGCGTCGCCCCAGCTCTTCGAATCGCCCGCATGATGAATCTCGTCCAGGATCACCAGGGTGCGCCGGTTCTCGGTACGGACCCGGTGCTTGAACGGATGCGCGGCGACCTGGGCGTAGGTGACGACCACGCCGTGATAGTCGCCCGAGGTGCCACCGGTGGTGTTGGAGAAGTTCGAATCCAGCGCCAGCCCGGAACGCGCCCCGGACGCGGCCCACTGATGCTTCAGATGTTCGGTCGGCGCGACCACGGTGACCTGGTCGACCGTCCGATCGGCGAGCAGTTCCGCGGCAACCCGCAGCGCGAAGGTGGTTTTACCGGCCCCAGGAGTCGCGACAGCGAGGAAATCCCGGGGTTTGGTCGCCAGGTACCGGGTGAGCGCGCGCCGCTGCCACGCGCGCAGGGATCCGCCCGGAACCTCCGTCGCAATAGCACCGCTCAGATCGGTCACGGAGACAAACACTAGCGGCCGTAGCGGCCGTGGCGCCAAACCGGCGCGGGCGTCGCGACGGGTGTCACACAGGGTCCGAGCGGCTCGCGGGCCGTACCCGGTAACCGGCGATTCACCCGTCGACCCCCGACACGTTGCCCGCTGCCATATCGCTGGGCCCCCGGGTGCGCGATGCTGGACAGACCATGCACAGTTACGGACGCGAACCCGGCGCGGACCCGTCGGGGACCGCGTGGGTCCGGCGCGCCCTCACCCAGATAGGCCGCTTGATCCTGCGCGTGGCCGTCAAAGCCTGGGACGACTCGATTTTCGCCAAGGCCGCCGCGGCGGCCTTCTGGCAGACCCTGTCGCTGGTACCGCTGCTGTTCGGCCTGCTCGGCGGTCTCGGCTACGTGAGCAATGTCTTCGGGCCCGACACCGTGGAGATCGTGGAATCGAAAGCCCTCACGTTCAGCCGTGATCTGTTCAGTCCGAGTGTGGTCACCGATCTGATCGAACCCACGATCCGCGATGTGCTCGGGCGTGGCCGCGCCGCGTTCGTCTCGGTGGGTTTCGTGCTCTCGCTGTGGGCTGGATCATCGGCGATGGCGACCTTCGTCGACGCGATCGTGGAGGCACACGGCCAGCAGGACGCCCGGAATCCGATCTGGCAACGCATCTTCGCCCTGCTGCTCTACGTCCAGTTCCTCATCGCGGCGATCTTCATCCTGCCGCTCGTCGCGCTGGGCCCGGTGCTGATCGGACGGATACTGCCGGACTCCTGGCTCGAACCGGGGCTGCGATTGATCGACACCTTCTATTACCCCGCGGTGGGCCTGCTGCTCATCATCGGCCTGGCCACGTTGTACAAACTCGCACTGCACAGTTCGCTGCCCTATCACCGGCTGTTCTGCGGCGCACTGCTGGCGGCGGTGTTCTTCATGGCGGCCAGCGATATCCTGCGCCACTATCTGGCCCTGGTGACCCGGACCGGGGTCACCTACGGCGCACTCGCCACCCCGATCGCCTTCCTGCTGTTCACGTTCTTCCTGGGCTTCGCGGTGATCCTCGGCGCGGAGTTCAACGCCGCGGTCCAGGAGTTCTGGCCGGCCCGCGCCACCCGGATGGAGCAGTTCAAAACATGGCTGGCCAGGCGGCGCGACGCGGCACAGACCGGCCGCGACACCGAACCCGCCGATCCCGGCTCACACCGGATACCGCGGCGCCGTGGCGCACGACGCGGCGATGACGGGCCCGAGGAAGGCCCCACCGGCGCAACACCCGCCCCGATGATCACGCACTGAACGGCCTCTATAGACGGGCACGCGACGAGCGCCATGGGCTGGACGCGCTTGTTCGTGCGCTCGCTCCGGAGCCGCCGGGCCGGACATCGCGCGGCATGGCGGCCGGCCGCACGAGGTCACCATCGGCCGGTACACCGGCCGGCCGAGGCAGGAACGTGCTCAGTCGCCCTTACGAAGGCTCTCGTAGACCTTCTTGCACTCCGGGCAGACCGGGGAACCCGGCTTCGCCGAGCGCGTCACCGGGAAGACTTCACCGCACAACGCGACCACCATCGTGCCCATCACGGCACTCTCGGCGATCTTGTTCTTCTTCACGTAGTGGAAGAACTTGGGGGTGTCGTCGGCGGTGGTCTCGTCGGTGGTCGTATCGGGGCGGACCAGAGTATCGGTACTCACGCCCTCCATGATGCCGCATCCGGGCGCCGCGCTCGCACGATCACCCCCGCGACCGGGTAGCACCGGCGTGTGGGACCGCGGTCCGACCGGGTGAGAACACTCGACTTCCCGCTGCGCCGGCCGCAGGGCAGGGTTGTGGCCGGACGCGTTGTACACGATGGTGGCGATAGTGCAAGACTCGAAGGTATGCAGCAGCACGGCGAAGACTCCGGGCGCGGCCCGGAGCACCTCGACGCCGGTGCGAGCGGTCCCGGTGAGCACCTCGGCACACCGCGACCGGCCCGTCCCTCCCGTTCGCGCGGTTTCTTCCCCGGCGACGATGCCGAACACGCGGCGCTGATCACCGCGGCCGCACCCTCCTTCGAGGAGCAGCATCGGGCCCGGGTCCGCCGGTACACCATCATCATGGCGTTCCGGATCCCGGCGCTGATCCTGGCCGCCGTGGCCTACTCGGCGTTCGGCAACGCCCTGGTCTCGATCCTCATCATGGCGGCCTCGGTCCCCCTGCCGTGGATCGCGGTCCTCGTCGCGAACGACCGGCCGCCCCGGGAGAAGAACGAACCCAGCCGCTGGGACCGCCCGCGTCCCGCGCTGGAGGAACGCCGGCACGACGAGATCGACGGCTAGCCACCCGCATACGGCAACCGCACCGCACCTGGCCGGTGCGGCGATCGGGCCGGGTAACCGGAGGTGGCAGAGTACCGCTGTGCCCACCTACGGATCGACCGTCCGCTCACCGCTGGCCGCCCTGGCCCCGCCCCTGCGCACCGCGCTGACCAGGGTCGAGTACGACGCCGACACCTTGCTCGAGGCGCTGGGCGATGCGGCGCACAGCGCCCTGGGCCGCGGAGAACCGGTGCCGGTGCGGCGCGCCGCCCGCGCGGCGGGCGATCTGGGTGTCCTCGTCCGCCTGCTGCTTCTCGGCGACGCGCTGGACGAGCTAGAGGTAGCCGCCGCGCTGGCGCCGGTGCGGATCGACGAGGCCGTGGCGGCGGGATTGCTGACCCGCAGCGGCGGTGTGGTCCGCGCGGCGCTGGATCTACGCCCGACCGATATCGGTGCCGGTAACCGCTGGATCCTGTCCGACCTGGACGATTCGATGCATCGACGCACCCTGACCGAGGACCATGTGCTCGGGGTGGGCCATGCCTCGCTCTCGCTGTTGCGGGCCACCCCGACCGCACCGGTGGGATCGGTGCTGGATCTGGGCACCGGTTGCGGTATCCAGGCCGTGCACGCCGCGTCCTACGCCCGGTCGGTCACCGCCACGGATGTGAATCCGCGCGCCCTGTGGCTGGCCGAGGCCACCGCCGCGCTCAACGAGCTGGAGATCGAACTGGTCCCGGGGTCGTGGTTCGAGCCGGTCACCGGACGCCGCTTCGACCAGGTGGTGGCCAATCCGCCGTTCGTGGTCGGTCCCGCCCGGATCGAGCACACCTACCGTGATTCCGGTCTCGCGCTCGACGGTGCCAGCGAACTGGTGATGTCGGGCGTCCCCGAGCTGCTGACGCCCGGCGGGACCGCGGCGGTGCTGTCGGCGTGGGTGCACACCGAGGAGCAGGACTGGCGGCAGCGGGTCGCCGGGTGGCTGCCCGCGCACGGTATCGATGCCTGGGTCGTCCAGCGCGATATCGCCGACCCCGCGCTGTACGTGGGGACCTGGCTGCGCGATGCCGGTCTCGACCCGCGCAGCCCCGAGGCCCAGCAGCGAGCCGGCGCATGGCTCACGGCGCTGGAACAGGCCGGGGTGACCGGGGTCGGATTCGGATTCGTCTATCTGCGCGCCGTGGACGCACCCACCGAACTCCTGGCCGAGGATCTCACCCACGGCTTCGACGACCCGCTCGGCACGGAGGCGCTCGCCTATTTCGAACGGTCGGCCTGGTTACGCGATACCGCCGCCGACCCGGCGCGGGCCTGGCGATCCCGGTACCGGGTCGATCCGGCGACCGCGCTCGAGCGGGTATCGCTACCGGGCGCCGAGGGCTGGCAGCAGCAGGTAGCTCGCCTGCACCGGGGCGACGGGCCGCGGTGGCAGCACGAAGTGGACGAGACGACCGTCTCGCTGCTGGCGGGAATGCGGCCCGACGGCCTGCCGTTGTACGAACTGATCGAACTGCTGGCACTGTCACAGGGAGCAGAGGAGGCCTCCCCCGAGTTCGCGGATGCCGCGCTCGGCGTGGTCACCGGGCTGGTGAGGCACGGGTTGATCCATCCCGTACCGCGTTAGGGGCACGCCCGGCCAGCGTGTCCCGCCTTCCGCCGATGGGCTCTCCTTCTCAGGAACTTCTCAGAACGCTACCGTGAAAACCGCAGTTCAGAGCGGTTTAACCGCTCTCGGCGAGGGAACTTTCCCTATGTCGGGTCCGTTGTTCGGAGTGAGACACCACCGACAGGAGGCAAGTCATGACAAGCCCCGCCACCACTCGTATGCGCCCCAGTGATACGGACCTCGACGCTCAGAGCCCCGCCGCAGACCTGGTACGTGTGTACCTGAATGGGATCGGCCGGACCGCACTGCTCACAGCTGCCGACGAAGTCGAACTGGCCAGGCGTATCGAGGCGGGTCTCTACGCCCAGCACCTGCTGGAGACCGGCAAGCGTTTGTCGGCGACCCGCAAGCGTGATCTGGCGATGGTCGTCCGGGAGGGCCAGGCCGCGCGATCGCACCTGCTGGAAGCCAACCTGCGTCTGGTCGTCTCGCTCGCCAAGCGGTACACGGGCCGGGGAATGCCGCTGCTTGATCTCATCCAAGAGGGCAATCTGGGCCTGATCCGCGCGATGGAGAAGTTCGACTACGCCAAGGGCTTCAAGTTCTCGACCTATGCCACCTGGTGGATCCGCCAGGCGATCACCAGAGGTATGGCCGATCAGAGCCGCACCATCCGGCTGCCGGTCCACCTCGTCGAGCAGGTCAACAAACTCGCCCGGATCAAGCGCGAACTGCATCAGCAACTCGGCCGGGAGGCCACCGACGCCGAACTGGCGGCCGAATCGGGTATCGCGGTGGAGAAGATCGCCGATCTGCTCGACCACAGCCGGGACCCGGTGAGCCTGGATATGCCGGTCGGTAACGACGAAGAAGCCCCCCTGGGCGATTTCATCGAGGATTCCGAGGCCACCTCGGCCGAGAGTGCCGTGATCGCCGGCCTGCTCCATCACGATGTGCGCAGCGTCCTCAAAACCCTGGACGAACGCGAACAGCAGGTGATCCGGCTGCGGTTCGGCCTGGACGACGGCCAGCCGCGCACTCTGGACCAGATCGGCAAACTGTTCGGCCTGTCCCGGGAACGTGTCCGGCAGATCGAACGCGAGGTCATGTCCAAGCTCCGCAAGGGTGAGCGGGCCGACCGGCTGCGCGCCTACGCCAGCTGACCGCTACTCGCGGAACCGGTGACCGGCCACTTCCCGGCCGGTCACACAGTTCGAATCCCCCGGTGGCGTAGCCCCTGGCGCTATGGCGCACCTGACCGGAGGCGTTCACCCCAGACGGCGCGGCCCGATGTCGAAGCGGCTCGGTTGCGGCCCGATCCGCGCCCGGGCGTAGAGAATCGCCGCGGACTCCGGGGCGGCCAGGACCGGCTCGCACGACAGTTCCCGCATCTCCGGCAGATCGTCGAACATCGCCGAGATACGCCGGGTGAGTTCGATCAGGGCCACTTTGTCGACCCGCGGACTCGCCGGGGTCCCGTTCAGCAGTGGCGCGGCGCGTGGCGCGTCGATCAATGCGGCCGCCTCCTGGGCGGACAGTGGGAGTGCGCGATAGGCCCGGTCGCCGAGCAGTTCGATGATCGGCCCGGAAAGACCGAATTCGATCACCGAGCCGAAAGCCGGATCGTCCTGCACCTTCAGCACGCACCCGACCCCTTTCGGGGCCATTCGCTGGATATGCACCAGCGGATCTCCGCACAGTTCGGCCAGATCACGGTAGGCCTGGCGGACCGCCTCAGGGCGCCACAGATCCAGGCGTACCCAGCTCATATCGGTGCGGCGCCGCCAGCTCTCGTTGGTGGCCTTCGCCGCCACCGGGTAGCCCAGTTCCGCCGCGGCCGCCACGGCCGCCTCCGCGTCGCGGACCGCCCGGAACTCCACCACGGAGATGCCGTAGCAATCGAGCAGCAGGACGGTTTCGTCGTCGGTCAACCACCGATCCGATGGATCGGTCGCCCAGTCCGCCATCAGCCGGACGGCCCGTTCGCTGTCGATATCCGCCGGGCGTCCGTTGTCACCATTGATATGAGCGGCATCCGGAAGCTGGGATGCGGGCAGATCGCGCCAGCGAGCGTAACGGTGCACCCGGGCCAGGGCACGGACCGCACGTGCCGGATCCGGGAAGGACGGGATCGAACCCCGGATCGCGGACGCGCCCGGACCACGCACAGCCAGCAGATTCGGGATACCGTCGCCGCTGGCGAATGTGGTGAGTACCGGTTTGGATTCGGGCACCGAGGCCACGGCCGCCCGGATCGCCTCGGCATATCCGGTCTGCGGCAGCGGAATTGGGGGCGCGAAGATGACGATCACCGCATCGGTCTCGTCGGATTCGAGCGCTGCGGCGACGGCGGTCAGGTAATCCTCGGGCGTGGCCTGCGGGCCCAGGTCCACCGTATCCACCACGGTGAGTCCTTCACTGCGCGCGGCATCGGAGGTGAGCCAGTTGAGCGCGGTGCTGTTGCCCACCACCGCGGGACGGGGACCGCGTGGCAGCGGCTGATAGCCCAGCAGCGCCGCGCAGTCGAACATCTCGGAGATCGAATCTGCCTGCACCACACCGGATTGCGCGAAAAGATCGCGGACGATGGAGCGATCCAGTTCACCGTCGGACATCCCGCGGGCGGCCAGCCGACTGGGACTCACCGCAACAATGGGCTTGTTACGGGCTACCCGGCGGGCGATCCGGGAGAATTTGCGCGGATTACCGAAACTCTCCAGGTACAGCAGGATCACGTCGGTATCGGCATCGGTGTCCCAGTACTGCAATAGATCGTTACCGGAGACGTCGGCGCGATTGCCGGCGGATACGAATGTGGACAAACCCAGGTTTCGGGTGGCGGCCTCGGCGAGGATCGCGACGCCGAGCGGGCCCGACTGGCAGAAGAATCCGATCCGGCCGCGACCCGGCAGCAAGGTGGCCAGCGTGGCGTTGAGCCCCACCGCGGGATCGGTATTGGCGATACCCAGCGCACTCGGCCCCACCACCCGCATCCCGTGCCCGCGTGCAGCCTCGACGAGCTCGGCTTCCGCGGTCCGTCCCTGCTCCCCCATCTCCCCGAAACCCGCCGATAACACCAGCAGGCCCTTGACACCCTTGGCCATACAGTCGTCGAGGACCGAGCCGATGGCGTCCGCCGGGACCGCGACAACGGCCAGATCCACCTCGTCCGGGATATCGCGAACCGTCGGATAGGCGTGCACTCCACGCACCGAACGCCGTTCGGGGTTCACCGGGTACACCGCACCCTGGAAAGTTCCGTCCAGCAGGTTGGCCAGCACCACGCCGCCGACCCGGCCGGTGCTCGGGGTCGCACCGATCACCGCCACCGAACGGGGGGCCAGCAGGTTACCGACGCTGCGCGCTTCCGACGCGCGTTCCCGCGCGTCACGCACCGACCGCAATGCCTCGGTGGGGTCGATGGCGAATTCGAGATGCAGCACCGAACCGTCGCGGCTGCGCTCCACCTGATAACCCGCTTCGCGGAAGACCGTGACCATCACCGCGTTCTCCGCCAGTACCTCGGCGACGAAGGTATCGATCCGGTTCTCCGCGGCCGCGCCCGCCAGATGCTCGAGGAGGATGGATCCCAGACCGCGCCCCTGATGCTCGTCGGCCACCACGAAGGCGACCTCGGCGGCCCGGGGACCGGTCCGGTCGAGCAGTTCGTAGCGACCGACGGCGATGATCGCCTCCCCCAGGACGACGACCAGCCCGACCCGGTCGTGATAGTCGACATGGGTCGTGCGGTGCAGATCCTTCGGCGAGATCCGGGGATAGGGGCCGAAATACCGCAGGTAGCGGCTGCGCTCGGACAGAGCGGTATGGAACCGCTGCAGTTCCTCGGCATCGCCGGGAGTGATCGGGCGCAACCGCACCACACCTCCGTCGGAGGCCAGCACGTCGGCCTGCCAGTGCAGGGGCGCGGGCGGCGGATCGTCGGGGGTGCTGTCGCTGGATTCAGTCACGCGGATCCTCCGGGTCCAGGCCGAGCGGGCCGAAGCACGCTCGACGGGTGGCGAGAACGGCAGTATCGACCGCACGCTGAGCACGGTCGACCCGGGCGTCCCCGGTTTCCGCGGTCCCCCCCGGGCCGTCCCAGCGCTGGAACGCGATATTCACACCGTCGCCCATGGTGCGGGGCGCCGATATCCGCGGCCTGTCGGTGTGCACGAGATCGATCCAATCCTGCGGTATCGCGGTCGCCGGGTCCACCGGGCGGTCGAGTGCGATACCCAGCAGGTGGGTCCAGGCCCGCGGCACCACCCGGACCAGTCCGTACCCGCCCCCGCCGACCGCTAGCCACCGGCCCTCGGCGTAACGGTCGGCCAATTCCCGCATGGCGAGGAACGCCGCCCGCTGCCCCTCGATACCCAGTTCCAACTCGGCGAGCGGATCCTCTCGATGGGTGTCCACCCCGCATTGGCTGACCACCAGCTGGGGCCGGAAGGCCGCCACCGCGCCCGGAACCACCGCGTGGAAGGCGCGCAACCATTGCGGGTCCCGAGTGCCCGGCAGGAGCGGGAGATTGATCACAGTGCCGTCTCCGGCGTCGCTACCGGTCTCGTCCGGCCAGCCCGTATTCGGCCAGAGCGTGGCCGGATGCTGATGGATCGAAACGGTGAGAACCCGTGGATCGCGATAGAACGCGCGCTGCACACCGTCACCGTGGTGGACGTCCACATCGAGGTAGGCGATCCGGTCGAAGCCGTGGTCGAGTAGCCAGGAAATGGCCACCGCCGCGTCGTTGTACACGCAGAAACCGGCGGCCCGGCCGGGCATGGCGTGGTGCATACCACCGCCGATGCTCACCGCGCGCCGGGTGACGCCCGTGGCGATGGCACGGGCGGCGGCGAGGGTCCCGCCGACGATCACCGACGCGGCCTCGTGCATCCGGGGAAATATCGGGTTGTCGGTGGATCCGAGCCCGTACGGCGGATCTGTCGGTGGATCGCCGATCGTCTGCCGCGGTTCCGCCGCGCGCACCGCGTCGATGTAGTCCCCGGTGTGTACCCGAAGCAAGTCGGCGGTATCGGCCGCGCCGGGCTCCAGGAGTTCGATACCGTCGAGCACTCCGAGTGCGCGCGCCAGTGCCATCGTGTACTGCAGCCGGACGGGTTTCATCGGATGCTCGGGGGTCCACGAGTAGTCCAGGAAGCGGTCGGTCCAGACGACCGTCCCCGGTTCCCCGGCGGCGGGGTTCGGATCCGGCGATGCAGTGGTCATGATCGCAACCGTATCGGGAAGGGTGAAACCCCATCGCACGTTGTCATGCAGTAGAAATACATGTATGTGCGACTGCGGCGTAGGGCCGCGCGCCGAGTGTATTCCCATGGCGTCACGTGACCCGTTCGATTGGACCGGGGTTGCTGGTGCGCAGGTAGAATTCGTGCCGACGAAGGGGCAACAGTGAAGGATCTGGTCGACACCACGGAGATGTATCTCCGTACCATCTACGACCTCGAGGAGGAGGGCGTAGTACCCCTGCGTGCCCGGATCGCCGAGCGCCTCGAGCAGAGCGGCCCCACGGTCAGTCAGACCGTGGCGCGGATGGAACGCGACGGACTGCTGCTCGTCGCTGGTGACCGGCATCTCGAACTGACCGAGAAGGGCCGCAGTATGGCGGTCGCGGTCATGCGCAAACACCGGCTCGCCGAGCGGCTGCTCGTCGATATCATCGGGCTGGACTGGCAGAACGTGCACGCCGAAGCCTGTCGCTGGGAACATGTGATGAGCGAGGATGTCGAGCGACGGCTGGTGGAGGTCCTCAATCACCCCACCACTTCCCCTTACGGCAACCCCATTCCCGGCTTGGACGAACTCGGTATCGCCGCGGCGCAGTTGCTGGAGGAGCCGCTGAAGCGGCTGTCGGAACTGCCGCAGGGCCGTACGCATGCGGTGGTGGTCCGGCGGCTGGCCGAACATATCCAGACCGATCCCGAGGTGATCGGCCGACTGCGGGAAGCGGGCGTGGTGCCCGACGCCCGGGTCACCGTCGAGAGCAAACCGGGCGCCGTGGTCATCACGGTGCCGGGCCATTCGGGGGGTTTCGAACTGCCCGACGAGATGGCCCACGCCGTCCAAGTGAAGCTGGTCTGATCGATGAAACTGCTGGTCACCGGCGGAGCCGGATATGTGGGTGGGGTCTGCGCGCTCGTACTGCGGGAGCAGGGACATGAGGTGGTGGTCGTCGACGATCTGTCGACGGGCAATACCGCCGGCGTTCCCGAGGGCGTCGAATTCGTCGAGGGTGATATCGCCGAGGCCGCCCCGGATCTGCTGCGCACGCGGAAGTTCGACGGCGTACTGCATTTCGCGGCGCAATCGCTGGTCGGCGAATCGGTGCAGCGGCCCGAGAAGTACTGGTACGGCAATGTGGTGAAAACGCTCGCGCTGCTCGAAGCGATGCGGGAGACCGATACCCGGCGACTGGTCTTCTCCTCGACCGCCGCGGTGTACGGCGAGCCGGAGCAGGTCCCCATCACCGAGGACGCGCCGGCCCGGCCCACCAACCCCTACGGGGCCTCGAAACTGGCGATCGACCACGCCATCACGTCGTATTCCGTAGCGCATGGTCTGGCCGCCACGAGCCTGCGCTATTTCAATGTTGCGGGCGCCTACGGCGGCCTCGGTGAGAACCGGGTGGTGGAAACACATCTGATCCCGCTGGTACTGCAGGTGGCTGCGGGACACCGGGATTCCATCTCGGTGTTCGGTACCGATTGGCCGACCCCGGACGGCACGGCGGTCCGCGACTACATCCACATCCTGGATCTGGCGCAGGCGCATCTGCTGGCCCTGGAATCCGCCGCGACGGGCACCCATCGAGTGTTCAACCTGGGCAGTGGCACCGGATTCTCGGTGCGTGAAGTCATCTCGGCGTGTGAGCGGGTCACCGGTGGGCCCATCGCCGCGGTCGACGCTCCGCGCCGCGCCGGTGACCCGGCCGTACTGATCGCGTCCAGCCGGCGCGCTGTCGACGAACTCGGCTGGAAACCCGAGCACAACGACCTCGACGAGATCGTATCCACCGCTTGGAGCTATCTCCGAGGTCTCGGCTCGCACGCGCACAGCGCCCGCTGAGCAGCCTGTACCGGACCTCACCACACCCCGGCCAGATCGACGCCGAGGGCGGCAGCGGTGTCCCGGCCGCACTGCGCCAGATCGCGGAGGCGTTCCGGCCGCATACCGGCTTCCAGCGCCGTGTGCAGCAGTGCGGCCATGGAGTGGTGTGGATCGGAATCCAGCGCGACGTCCAGGGCGATCCCGGCGAACGGGCCGTCACCCCGGACGTATGCGAAGAACCCCAGCAGAGTTGCCGCCTCGGCTCGATCGGCGCCGTCCAGGGCGCGGGTCAGCCGCGCCAGCAGGCTCTCGGTGGCTTCGGCGTGCACCGTATCGGCCACCGCGAACACGGAGTCGCGGATCTCCCGGTCGCGCAGGGCCACCGCGATCTGGGCCAGCTCCCGCGATCCGAGCCCCCCACCAGATTCGGCATTCGCGATCAGCCAGAGCACCGTGCTCAGTTCGCCGCGTAGGTAACCGGCCGGATCACCCTGCTGGGCGGCGGCCACGTACCGGTCCTTGGCACGATCACGAGCGCCGGCCAGTTCGCTCGAAACCTGTTCGCGCAGGGCACCGTCCGGGGCGACCAATCCGGTCAGTTCGTCCCGGCTGCGGCGTATCGGCCGCCCTTCCAGCACCCGGCCCAGGGTCACTGTCGAAGCCGCCGGATCGGAGATCCTTCCTTGGCGCGGCGGGCCGGCCACGCTCCACCACAGGTGCCCGGCCGCTATGGACCGCGTCGCCCAGGCTCCGCGGACCGGTACGGCGCGGGCCGCCAACTGCTGCTCCAATTCCCGCAGAACCGGAACCCGTTGTCGCAGCAGCCGATCTCCGTCATCCTGCTGGTCGTCCACCAATATCACGAGGACGCCCGCCACTCCCGGCCGGGCACAGACACGCGTGGCCGCGGCGGCCACCGTCTCGGTATCGGAGGGGAAACCGGTGTCCGGATGCCGGAGATCGAAGCGCACGACGAGATCGATCACCGCACTCTCCGCGGTCGGCGCCGCGCACAGGACGGCCAGCACCAGCGAACGCTCCGGCCGGAAACCGAGCAGAGCCGGTATCGCGGCGATCAGGTCTCCCGGGTCGTCGAGCCGGGAGGGCCCCGGAACGAGTCGGCGGTCGTATTCGTCGCCGGTGTGATCGGCACAGCGGGCACGAACGGCCGGGGTGCGGCGGTAGGTTTCCGCATCCGGGTGACGCGAACCCGGAACGGGCACCTCGGGTGCCCGGATGGCCGGAACCGGGCGTGGCAGTCCGCCCGCCGCGAGCGCCCGTGCCGTGGGGCACCACGCGGGGGACCCGTCCGCTGTGGGCGGTGTGGTGTCCGGACGGCGGAGCCCACCGGGTCCACACTGTGGCGGCCGGGCGGTAGGAGCAGCGGGACGGGAGGACGGTGCGGCGGAAGTCATGGGCCGAGCATGCGGCACGGCATCCCGCTCGTTTCGGCCGTGAGCTGGGCAAATACTCAACCCGAGCACGTCTGTGGACAACTCACGGCCTGTGGACAACTCCGGTTTCACGGTGGTCCGCTTCCGGCGCGTTCACCGATCCCGGGTTGCCGAGACGAAAATCGGGTACATCCGCTTACGGAGTGTGCCAGACTCCCCGTGCGTTCACCGGCCACAAGACCACATCGACCCCGTCCCCCGCCCCGCCGGGACCGGGGAATTCACCGGCGGCGACCGCTGTTGTCAGCACTGAGAGTCGATATACGGTCGCGTGTGGCCGTATATCTGCGTGGGGGACAATGGACAGCGATTCGCGGCTCGCGGCGCGGTAGCGGATACAGCAGTGTTGCTCGACCCGCCCGCCACGGATCGCGCAGGAAGGAGTACGCGATGGACTACGAGTCGCGAATGTACGAACTGGAGTTCCCCGCTCCGCAGCTGTCGTCGGACGACGGTTCGGGGCCGGTGCTGGTGCACGGCCTTGAGGGTTATTCCGACGCGGGTCACGCGGTCCGGCTGGCCACCACACATCTGCGAGAGAGCTTGGAGGGCGAACTCGTCGCCTCGTTCGATGTGGACGAGCTACTGGACTATCGGTCGCGGCGTCCCCTGATGACCTTCAAGACCGACCATTTCTCCGATTACGCCGAGCCCGAGCTCAATCTGTGGGCGCTGCGCGATACCGCGGGCACCCCGTTCCTGCTGCTCGCCGGTATGGAGCCGGATCTGCGATGGGAGAAGTTCACCACCGCGGTGCGGTTGCTGGCCGAGCAGCTCGGAGTGCGCCGCAGTGTCGGCCTGAGTGCCATTCCCATGGCGGTGCCGCATACGCGTCCGCTGGGGCTCACCGCGCACTCGTCCAACCGTGATCTGATCCCGGACAACCAACGCTGGCCGGGCGAGCTGCAGGTACCGGCGAGTGCCGCGACCCTGCTCGAGTACCGGATGGCCCAGCACGGCCACGAATCGCTGGGTTTCTCCGTCCACGTGCCGCACTACCTGGCCCAGACCTCCTATCCGGAGGCCGCGCAGACCTTGCTCGAGTACGTCGGCGAGAACACCGGACTCGCGTTACCGCTCGCCGCGCTGGGCGAAGCCGCGGCCCGGGTACGCGAGCAGGTCAACGAGCATATCGCCGGAAACTCCGAGGTGGAGACGGTGGTGCATGCGCTGGAGCGCCAGTACGACACCTTCGTCAGCGCGCAGGAACGGCAGTCCAGCCTGTTGGTCGGCGAGGGCGAACTGCCCAGTGGCGACGAACTGGGCGCCGAATTCGAACGTTTCCTCGCCGAGCAGGGTGGCTACGGCGACGACGAAGAACGCGGCTGAGGCGCCGGGCCGGATGATCACCGGCACACGCACACCGTGCCGGTGATCGGCGCACCGCAGCCCGTAGGGTGTCCCGGGTGGATCTGACCGAACTGCTCGAGATACCGGGGACCGACGCCGACGCACTGTACGAGTCGTTCGCGATATGGGCCGCCGAGCAGGGAACGGCGCTGTATCCCGCTCAGGACGAGGCCGTGATGGAACTCGCGGCCGGATCCCATGTCATTCTCGCCACCCCGACGGGTTCGGGGAAATCGCTGGTCGCCGTCGGCGCGCATCTGTTCGCGTTGACGCAGGGCCTGCGCAGTTACTACACCGCGCCGATCAAGGCGCTGGTGAGCGAGAAATTCTTCGCATTGTGCGAGATCTTCGGTGCCGAACGGGTCGGCATGGTCACCGGGGACGCCGCGGTGAACCCGACCGCCCCCATCATCTGCGCTACCGCCGAGATCCTTGCCAACCTCGCTCTGCGGGAAGGCTCGGATGCCGAGGTCGGGCAGGTGGTGATGGACGAATTCCATTTCTACTCCGATCCCGATCGCGGCTGGGCCTGGCAGGTTCCGTTGCTCGAACTGCCGCGTGCGCAGTTCCTGCTCATGTCCGCCACGCTCGGTGAGGTCGATTTCTTCGCCGCGGATCTCGAGCGCCGCACCGGCCGCAGCACTGCCGTGGTCGCGGGTACGCAGCGCCCGGTGCCGCTGCACTTCTCCTATGCGCGCACCCCGATCACCGAGACGCTGACCGAACTGGTGACCACTCACCAGGCGCCGGTGTACGTCGTCCACTTCACGCAGGCCGCGGCACTGGAGCGGGCCCAGGCGTTGACCAGCGCGAATTTCGCCAGCCGCGCGGAGAAGGACGCGATCGCCGAGGCGCTGGGCGAGTTCCGTTTCTCCTCGGGCTTCGGCAAAACCCTGTCGCGGCTGATCCGGCACGGGATCGGTGTCCACCACGCGGGCATGTTGCCCAAATACCGCCGTCTGGTGGAGCGCCTCGCCCAGGACGGGCTGCTCAAAGTCGTCTGCGGGACCGACACGCTGGGGGTCGGTATCAATGTCCCGATCCGCACGGTGCTGCTGACCGGTCTCACCAAATTCGACGGCGTCCGCACCCGGCGCCTCAAGGCACGAGAATTCCATCAGATCGCGGGCCGGGCCGGGCGGGCCGGTTTCGACACCATGGGGACGGTGGTGGTGCAGGCGCCCGAGCACGAGGTCGAGAACACCCGGTTGTTGGCCAAGGCCGGTAACGACCCCAAAAAGATGCGGAAAGTGCAGCGGCGCAAACCGCCCGAGGGTTTCGTATCGTGGAGCGAGGAGACCTTCGACCGGTTGGTCTCGGCCGCACCCGAACCGATGGTGTCGCGTTTTACCGTCACCAACGCGATGCTGCTGAACGTGATCGCGCGCCCGGGCAACTGTTTCCAGGCGATGCGGCATCTGCTCGAGGACAATCACGAACCGCGGCCGGCCCAGCGGCGCCATATTCTGCGGGCCGTCCGGCTCTACCGGGCGCTGCGCGACGCGGGCGTGGTCCAGCAACTCCCCGAACCCGACGAGCAGGGACGCTACGCCCGGCTCACCGTGGACCTTCAGCAGAATTTCGCGCTGGACCAGCCGCTGTCGCCGTTCGCGCTCGCCGCGTTCGAACTGCTCGACGGTGCCGCGCCCGGCTATGCGCTCGATATGGTCTCGCTGGTCGAGGCCACGCTCGAGGATCCCCGGCAGCTGTTGATGGCGCAGCAGCACAAGGCCCGCGGGGAGGCCGTGGCCGAGATGAAGGCCGAGGGAATCGAATACGACGAGCGGATGGAACTGCTCGAGGAGATCACCTGGCCGAAACCGCTCGCGGAGCTGATCGAGGGCGCCTACGAGACGTACCGGGCCGGGCACCCGTGGCTGTCGGAGTTCGCACCGTCACCGAAATCGGTGGTCCGCGATATGGTCGAACGGGCGATGACCTTCACCGAGCTGATCTCCTACTACGAACTCGCCCGGTCCGAGGGGGTGGTGCTGCGCTATCTCGCCGACGCCTACCGTGCGTTGCGGCGCACGGTCCCCGACGCGGCGCGCACCGAGGAACTCGACGATCTCACCGAATGGCTGGGCGAACTCGTGCGGCAGGTGGATTCCAGCCTGCTCGACGAATGGGAGCAGCTGACCGGGGCGGGTGCGGAGACCGATGCCGGGCAGATCGCGTTCGGCGGCGAGAGTGTGCGACCGGTCACCGCCAACGAACGGGCTTTCCGGGTGATGGTGCGCAACGCCGTGTTCCGCCGGGTCGAGCTCGCCTCGAGGCGGCGCTGGAACGAACTGACGGAAATGTCTCCGGGCCCGGACTGGGCGGCCGACCTCGCCCCCTATTTCGACGAATACGACAGCATCGGCACCGGGCCGGACGCACGTGGACCGCAACTGTTCCGGGTCGAGACGCGGCCCGGTTTCTGGCAGGTACGCCAGGTTCTCGACGACCCGGCCGGCGATCACGGCTGGGCGCTGCTCGCGACCGTCGATCTGGCCGAATCCGATGCGGCCGGTGATGTGGTGTTCGACGAGGTCACGGTGGTATCGGGTTGATCGTCGGCGCCGGATACGAGTGAGTTGGGCGGGATGGTGGCGGCGGAATTCACCGGCCGGCATGTGCTGGCCGAGTTCGGCGGGGTCGAGCGCGCGCTCTGCGACGATATGGTCGCGCTGGAGAGCGCGCTGCGGTACGCGCTGACCGCCGCGGGTGTGACAGTCTGCGAGATAGTCGGCAAACAGTTCGACCCGCACGGGGTGACCGTGCTGGCGCTGCTGGCCGAATCACATGCTTCGCTGCACACCTATCCGGAAACCGGTGACATCTTCGTCGATGTGTTCACCTGCGGTACCGCGGCGGACAGTGCCGGCCGAGTGGCCGAGCTACTTCGCGCCGCGCTCGCACCCGAACACGTGCGGATCTCTACCGTACTGCGCGGCCGGGCCGCGGCCGGCGCCGCACCGGAGGCGTCACCCGGTCACGCCACCAGCATGTAGGCCATTCCGAGGTCCATGATCAGGTGCGGCCAGGCCGCGACGGACACTCCGCGTCCCGGTTCCGGCGCGACCGGATGCGCGGCCCACCAATGCGCTCGGCCGCGGCGCGCGGACACCATCACCACCGCCGCGTCCACGAGGAACAGCGCCGCGAATACGAGCGCCGGGCCTCCTGCGTGACCCGCGCCGTGCCCGGAATGTCCGGACATCGTGAACAACATCACCACGGCCGCGGCGAGGTGATAACCGATGGCCGCCGCCCGGTGCC
This sequence comes from Nocardia jinanensis, assembly GCF_014645735.1. GTDB lineage: Bacteria > Actinomycetota > Actinomycetes > Mycobacteriales > Mycobacteriaceae > Nocardia > Nocardia jinanensis. The sequence goes on from NZ_BMMH01000001.1 coordinate 742,950, forward strand.
CGGCCCGCGGATGGTCCCCGCGGTACCAGCGCACGAGTCTGTCTCCGAGCAACAGCGTGAAGACCAGCGTCATCGCGAGCAGCACACCGTGCAGGGTGTGCGCGTGGGCCTCGGCGGGGAACAGCACCATCGCCACCATGACCGCGCACATCAGCAGATGCGCCGCATCGGATTCGTGATCGCCACCGTGCGCGGTGCCGCCGCTGTGCCCGGCGCAGCCCACGGCACCGTGTTCCCCCGTTGTGAGCATCGGCTCGGCGAACATCACACGAGCCAGCACGACCAGGGCCGCCACCCCGAACGCCAGCGCGGCCAAGGCCCGCGCCCCGGGCTGGTCCAGTACGAATCCGGCCATGCCGCACCGCCTTTCGAGAAACGCGCAACCCATCCATATTCGCACGACCCACCGTGCGCAGGGAGCCCTTCGGCCCGCCGTACGACTCGCATACTGCCCCGGCCCGGCCGTACCGGGCCGGGCCGCGACCCGGCCGGACGCCCGGTTTCGCTAGGCTGGTCGACGCAATGACCAGGACCGCAGTCACACACCGGGAGCTCCGTACCCGGCTGGCTTCTCTCACCCTCCGCGACGAACACCGGCTGCAGCGGCAGCTGGATCGAGTGCGCGATGGCGACCTCTCCCGGATCGAGCCGGACATCACGGCCGCCGAGGCACGTATCGCGGCCCGCCGCGCGGCGGTCCCGGCCATCACCTATCCGGAGCAACTGCCGGTCACAGGGCGTCGCGACGATATCGCCGCCGCCATCGCCGCCCATCAGGTCGTGATAGTGGCCGGCGAAACCGGATCCGGCAAAACCACCCAGATCCCGAAGATCTGCCTGGAGCTGGGCCGGGGTATCCGTGGGGCGATCGGGCATACCCAGCCTCGCCGACTGGCGGCGCGCACGGTCGCCGAGCGTATCGCCGAAGAACTGGGCACCGAACTGGGAGATACCGTCGGTTACACGGTCCGGTTCACCGATCACGCCGCCGAGCACACGCTGGTCAAGCTGATGACCGACGGTATCCTGCTCGCCGAGATCCAGCGGGACCGGCTGTTACGCGCCTACGACACGATCATCATCGACGAGGCGCACGAGCGCAGTCTCAATATCGATTTCCTGCTCGGCTACCTGAAGCAGCTGCTGCCCCGGCGGCCGGACCTGAAGATCGTCATCACCTCGGCCACCATCGACCCGGAACTGTTCGCCCGGCATTTCGCCGACGCCGCGGGCCGCCCGGCGCCGATCGTGGAGGTCTCGGGCCGGTCCTACCCGGTGGAACTGCGGTATCGGCCGCTGGCCCTGCCGGCGCCCGCGGCGGAAGACGAGGAAGAAGACCACCGTCCCGTGGATCGGGACCCGGTGGACGCGATCTGCGCGGCGGTCACCGAACTGTTCGCCGAGGGCGACGGCGACGTGCTGGTATTCCTGTCCGGTGAGCGGGAGATCCGTGATACCGCCGACGCGCTCGCCGATCTGAAAATGCCCCGGACAGAGATTCTGCCGCTCTACGCGCGGCTGTCGGCGGCCGAACAGCATCGGGTGTTCGCCCCGCACACCGGCCGGCGGGTGGTGCTGGCGACCAATGTCGCCGAGACCTCGCTCACGGTCCCGGGTATCCGCTACGTCGTCGACCCCGGAACCGCGCGGATCTCGCGCTATTCCATCCGCACCAAGGTGCAGCGCCTGCCGATCGAACCGATCTCGCAGGCCTCGGCCCGGCAACGGGCCGGACGCTGTGGGCGCGTCGCCGACGGTATCTGTATCCGCCTGTACTCCGAGGACGATTTCGAATCCCGGCCGACGTTCACCGACCCGGAGATCCTGCGTACCAATCTCGCCGCGGTCATCCTGCAGATGACCGCGCTCGGGCTGGGTGAGATGGAACGGTTCCCGTTCGTGGAGGCTCCCGACAACCGCGCGGTACGCGACGGGGTCGCTCTGCTGGAGGAACTGGGCGCCCTCGCCCGCCGTACCGCGGAGAAACACACACCCCAGGACACCCCCGCGACGGCACCGGAGGCGGAGCACGCCGCCCCGGCACCGGATTCCGCAGCGCAGGCCGATCCGGCCCGCTCCGGCGGGAAACGCCGCGCGCCCGCATCGGGTCCCACGCTTACTCCGACGGGCCGGGAGATGGCTCGCCTGCCGGTGGATCCGCGGATGGGGCGGATGCTCGTCGAGGCCCATCGCAACGGTTGCCTGGCCGAAATGCTGGTGATCGTGGCCGCGCTGTCGATCCAGGACGTCCGGGAGCGGCCGGCCGATCAGCAGCAGGCCGCCGACGCGCGACATGCCCGGTTCACCGTGCCGAATTCGGATTTCCTGGCGTATCTGCGGCTGTGGGAATACCTCACCGGTCAGCGGCGGGCCTTGTCGGCCAACCGTTTCCGGCGCATGTGCCGCGAAGAATTCCTGCACTACCTGCGGATCCGGGAGTGGCAGGATCTGTACGGCCAACTGCGCACGATCACCAAGGGAATGGGCTGGTCGCTGCACGAGGCGAACGCGGAACCGGAGGCGAAGGACGACCGCACCGGACGCCCTGGGCCGGGCCCGCGGCGACGGCGCGGCCACAACCGGCCCGAACCGGAGCAGGAAGCCGGGCGGCAGCACCACCCAGGGTCGCCCGAGCCCCGGCCGGTCGAGGAGATGACTCCTGATACCGATCCATGGGACGCGACCGCGATCCACCAGGCACTGTTGTCGGGCATGTTGTCGCATATCGGGGTCCGCGAGGCCGAATCCCGCGAGTTCCTGGGCGCCCGCAACGCCAAGTTCATGATCTTCCCGGGCTCATCGCTGGCCAAGAAGCCGCCGCGGTGGGTCATGGCGGCCGAACTGGTGGAGACCTCACGCCTGTGGGGCCGGATCGCCGCCCGCGTCGAACCCGAATGGGCCGAACGGCTGGCCGGCGATCTGGTGAAACGTATCTACTCCGAACCACATTGGTCGGCCAAACGCGGTGCCGCCCGGGCCTACGAACGCGTCACGCTCTACGGCGTCCCCCTGGTGACCGGTCGTCCGGTCGACTACGGCCGCATCGATCCGGAGATCTCGCGCGAACTGTTCCTGCGGCACGCGCTGGTCCAGGGCGAATGGCAGACCCGGCACGAGTTCTTCCAGCGCAATCGCGCGCTGATCGACGATATCGCCGACCTCGAACAGCGCGCCCGGCGCCGGGATATCCTCGTCGACGACGAGGTGCTGTTCGAGTTCTACGACCGCCGGATCCCGGCCGATATCGTCTCGGTCCGGCATTTCGACACCTGGTGGAAATCCGCCGGTCGGCAGGACCCCCACCAGCTCGACTTCACGACCGATACGGTGGTCAACGACACCGCGAAGCGACTGGACCCCACGGATTTCCCGGACGCCTGGCGTCAGGGCGAGTTGTCCTTCCCGCTCACCTACCAGTTCGAGCCGGGGCAGGCCGACGACGGTGTGACCGTGCGGATTCCGGTGGCCCAGCTGGCCCATGTCCGGGCCGTCGGGTTCGACTGGCTGGTACCCGGGATGCGCGCCGAACTGGCCGCGGCACTGATCAAGACACTGCCCAAACAGTTGCGGCGCACGGTCGTCCCCGCACCGGATTTCGCCGCTGCCGCGCTACGTGTCCTCACGCCGCGGGCCGAACCGCTGCGTACCGGGCTTTCCCGGGAACTCACCCGGCTCGCCGCCACGCCGATCTCCGCCGCCGACCTGGACCCGGCCGCGCTCCCCGAACACCTCCGGATGACCTTCGCCGCCACCGATGCCGACGGCCGGGTACTGGCCACCAGCAAGAGCCTGGCGCACCTGCGGACCCGTCTGGCCGACCAGGTCTCCGCATCGGTGGCCGCCGCCACCGCGAACGCCGAACGCGCACCCGCCACGGTGTGGACCTCGGAGTCGTTGGGCACTCTCGACGCCACGGTGCGTAGCGAGGTCGGCGGGCAGACCGTCACCGGATATCCGGCGCTGGTCCCGGAGAGCGGAGGAGTCGCGGTCAGGGTGCTCAAATCACCCGCCGAGCAGGCAGCGGCCATGCGTGCCGGAACCCGGGCCCTGGTACTCGACGCGATCCCGACCTCGGTGCGCGCCGTCACCGCGAGCCTGTCTCCGGCGGACCGGCTGGTGCTCAGCCAGAACCCCTACGGTTCGGTCGACGCGCTGGTCGAGGACTGCCGCGCCGCGGCCGCCGACCAGCTCATCGCCGCCGCCGGTGGCCCGGTCCGCGACCCCGCCCAGTTCGACCGGCTGCTGGTGGCGTTGCGGCCGAAGTTGAACGAGGTGGTCACCAGGATCATCCGGCTGGTCGTCCCGGTCCTGGCCGAGGCGCACGAGGTGTCGACGGCCCTGACCGGTGTCCGGGAATCCGATATCGCCGGCGATGTGCGGGATCAGCTGGCAGATCTGCTGTTCGACGGGTTCGTCTCCGAATGGGGTCCGGTCCGGCTGCGCGAACTGCCCCGGTATCTGCGTGCGGCCGGCGTCCGGCTCGCCGCGCTACCCGGGTCCGCGGTACGCGATCGCCAGGCCATAGCGGAAGTGGACACCGCCCTGGCCGCCTACGATCAATTGCTGACCCGGCTATCGGAGGGGCGGCGGCGATCATCGGATATCACCGAGATCTGGTGGATGATCCAGGAATTGCGGGTGAGTCTGTTCGCTCAGAAGGTGGGCACGCCGTATCCGGTCTCGACGAAGCGGATCCAGAAGGCGATCGCGGCTGTACGCCGCTGACCGTGACAGCTCAGTCCCCGGTGCCGACCGCCGCCCGGGCCTGGCGCATGTCCAGGATCTCGCGTTCGAAATCCGCAGCGGAGGTGAAGGATCGATAGACCGAGGCGAAGCGCAGATACGCCACCTCGTCCAGTTCGCGTAGCGGCCCGAGAATCGCCAGGCCGACCTCATGGCTCGGCACTTCCGGTGACCCCTTCGCCCGGACCGCGTCCTCCACTTGCTGAGCCAGCAGGTTCAATGCGTCGTCGTCGACCTCGCGGCCCTGGCAGGCGCGGCGTACTCCCCGGATCACCTTCTCCCGGCTGAACGGCTCGGTGACCCCGCTCCTTTTGACCACCGACAGGATCGCCGTCTCCACCGTGGTGAAACGACGGCCACACTCCGGGCAGGAGCGTCTGCGGCGAATGGCGGCGCCCTCGTCGGCCAGTCGCGAGTCGACGACCCGGGAGTCGGGGTGTCGGCAGTACGGGCAGTGCATCCGGGGTCCTTCGTCGCTGCGAACGCTCGCGGCCGAACCGGCGCCGGTCGCAGGTCCGGCGAGCGCGGGTACCGGGCCGGTGCCCGGATACAGGTGGGCCGGTCACGCGCACCGGCTCGAGTGCATAACACATCGAGGATACCGGTACGGGGTGTGCCGTGGTTGCGCTCACCCCTGGCCCGGGCATACGCGGCGCCGTCACGCTACCGCGATCCGGGAGCATCGGTGCCCGGGCCGGGCACCACCGGGCCCGGGATCCCGGACGGAATCGGCTGGGGCGCCGGATCGGGAGCCCGGAGATGGGCGAGCGCGAGGAAGGCGACAACCACCGTCGCGCTGATCACGGCCGTCAAGGCAGTCGCCGCGTAGCCGGCCCGTGCCCGCTCGACCAGTTCGCCGGGTTCGGGCGGCCGGGACAACGGCCGCACGGCCGGGCCCCGGCGCACCACCGGGGCCGGCGGCCGGGCGATCGGACGGTATCCGCCCGTCCCGTCCCGGTACGTCGCGGTGCCGCAGGGACGGGACGGGCGATCCGGCCACGTGTCCGGACCCGGCAACCCGCCCTCGTCCGAGGCGGCCGTGCCGGCCGCCCCCGGCGGAACCGGACCGGGCCGTACCCGGGCGCTGACGTCTTCCCGCGTGTCGGTGCCGGTCACGCTGATCGCAGTGTTCATCGGATAGACCTCCGTGCTGGTCGCTCGCGGAACCATATGCGGTATTCGATCAAGTGTTCGACGAACTGGTGTTCGATTTCTACCACGCGAGAGGGATAATGTCAGTAGCAACACCGGACATGCCTCGAACAGATGTTTGATAGATCGGAGTACGCCGACTAGATTCACTGCACGACATCAAACTTCGGGCACAGCCGGTCCGGGCGGTCTGCCGGGACCGCGGTCACCGGGCCGGAAACCGACGAGAAAGGGCGGTTGTGGTGAGCCGATCAGACGACACGGGTGCCGGGGCTGGCCCCGGCACCGAACCGGGGACGACCGGTGTGGATCTCACCGTGCGTCAGCGCAAGGTGCTCGAGGTCATCCGTTCCTCGGTGAACCTGCGCGGCTACCCACCCAGCATTCGCGAGATCGGCGACGCGGTCGGCTTGAACTCCACCTCCTCTGTCGCGCACCAGCTGCGGACGCTGGAACGCAAGGGGTACCTGCGGCGCGATCCCAATCGCCCACGCGCCGTGGACGTCCGCGGGATGGACGAAGCGGTCCGCTCGGTGACCACTCTGGACCCGGCCGGTCCCGCCCGGGGGGCGGTCTCGGCCGATACCACCGATCAGCCGATCCCGACCTATGTACCGGTGCTCGGACGGATCGCCGCCGGTGGACCGATACTGGCCGAACAGGCGGTGGAAGACGTGTTCCCACTCCCCCGCGAACTGGTCGGCGACGGTTCGCTGTTCCTGCTGAAAGTGGTCGGCGAATCCATGGTCGACGCGGCCATCTGCGACGGCGACTGGGTGGTCGTCCGGCAGCAGAACGTGGCGGACAACGGCGATATCGTCGCGGCGATGCTGGACGGCGAGGCGACGGTGAAAACATTCAAACGCAGCGGTAAGGATGTCTGGCTGATGCCGCACAATCCGCATTTCGAGCCCATACCGGGTAACGACGCGCAGATTCTCGGCAAGGTAGTCACCGTGATCCGCAAGATCTGAGCCGCCGACCGGCGCGCGTCCCGTCGAGGTGCGCGCCGGTGGTCGGACCGCTGCTCGACACCGGAGCGAGAAGCCGATGGCTACATACGAGGTCGCGGCCCTCCGGCCGCGTTCCGCATTCGACCGCTCACCGGTTCCGGACCGGATCTGGTACGCCGCCTACGGTTCGAATACGAATCCGGACCGCCTGGCCGGCTACCTCGACGGAAGCGGGCCGCGCGGCGCACTGCGCCCCGCGCCCGGCATCTCACCGAGCGGATGCCGCGACCACACACCACCGGCGCGTTCGGTCGCTCTCGTACTCCCCGGACTGCTCTATTTCGCCACCGAATCGGTGATCTGGTCCGGCGGCCGCGCCTTCTACGATCCCACCACCCCCGCCGAAACCCCGGTGCGCGCCTATCTGCTGACCCTCTCACAGTTCAGCGATATCGCCGCCCAGGAGATGTATCGCCGGTCCGGAACCGATCTCGATCTCACCGAGGTCTTGCGCACCGGCCGGTCCCGGCTCGGCCCCGGGCGCTACGAAACCCTGGTCTGCCCCGGCATGTTCGACGGCATACCCGTCGTCACCTTCACCGCCCCGTGGCGTTGGCGTGAGATCGGCGGAAATCCTCCGGCCGCCACCTATCTGCGCCATATCGCGACCGGTCTACGCGCGGCACACAGTTGGTCGATCGGCGATACCGCGGGTTATCTGGCCACTCGTCCGGGAGCGGCCGGTCACTGGACTTCGGAACGAGTCGCCGGACTACTCCGAGAGGAAGCGGATTCGTAGGTGCGTAACGCCACCGAGATCGCACCGGCACCCGCGCGGACGATCTCGGAATAGCGCGCCCGATCCGCGGGGCCCGCCGCCGCCCGCAGCGGCCCCAACTGGACCTCGTAAGGCGCCTGGTCACCGTGGAATACCGGCGCGGAGACATAGCTGAGCGGCAGCGCGTCCCCGGTTTCGATATCGGCCTCGGTGTACGCGCGCGAAGTCAATCGCCCGAGCTGGCGCAGCGCCTCGGCCCGCAGCGCGGGTTGCAGCAGTTCGGCGCCGAGCGCGCCGAGCAGTTCGGTCAGCAGATCGACCAGACCGGCGTCGTCGGCTTCGGGCCGGAACATGGCGAAGCCGTGCGCGGTGACGAAGTCGAGCAGTTCCGCCGCGCCGGGCCGCCCGTTCGTCGTCGCCAGCCAGCGCCGCCGTTCGGCGGGGGTCCGCCACGGCATCACGGCGGCACCGGCGGGATAGACCACCGGGACCGACTGTCCGACGGACAGTCCCGGCACTATGCGCGCTCCCGCGTACTGTTTGGCGACGATGGTGAGCCGATCGTCGGAGATCCGGCTCAAGGTGGCTCCGCAGCCTGCCGCCTCGGCCAGCGCCGCCAGCTCAGCGCCCACCGCGACGGCCGCGCCGACGGGTTCGGCGGGTGACAGGCGAGCCAGGGCAGGTCCGCGCCGGTAGGCCAGGCTCGCGTCCCGGACCACCCAGTTCGCCTCGCACAACTCGGCGAGCACCGCGGTAACCGTCGCCCGGGCGAGTGACAGACGTTCGACGATCTCCGACACGGTCAGTGCCCGCTCGGATTCCGCGAGCAGTTCGACCACCGACACCACTCGGCGTGTCGGCGGAGATCCGGCTGTGGCCATATCCGCGGCTCCCTTGTCGCCCGGTAACCCGGGATCTACACTGCATCGACTATTCGTTGAAAGAACGTCGAATACTCGTCATCAGCATAGTTCAGGAGGAGCCATGATTCTGGACCGCTTCCGGCTCGACGACCGGGTCGCCATCGTGACCGGCGCCGGCCGCGGGCTGGGCGCCGCCATCGCCCTCGGCTTCGCCGAGGCGGGGGCCGATGTCCTGATCGCCGCCCGTACCGAATCCGAGCTTTCGAATATCGCCGAGCAGATCCGGCAGCTGGGCCGCAGGGCTCATATCGTGGTCGCCGACCTGGCCGATCCAGCGGCCTGCGCCGCGCTGGCGGAGACCGCGGCCGCGGAGTTCGGCCGGCTCGATATCGTGGTGAACAATGTCGGCGGGGCAATGCCCACACCGCTGCTCGACACCACACCGGACGCCCTGACGCAGGCGTTCGGTTTCAACGTCGCCAATGCCCACGCGCTGGTCCGGGCCGCCGTACCGATCATGCTGGACACCGCCGGCGGCGGATCGATCATCAACATCACCTCGGCGATGGGGCGCCTGCCCGGCCGGGCCTTCGCCGCCTACGGCACCGCGAAGGCCGCGCTCGCGCACTACACCCGGCTGGCCGCCATGGATCTCTGTCCGCGAATCCGGGTCAACGCCATCGCTCCCGGCTCCATCGCGACCTCCGCACTGGAGGTCGTCGCCGCCGACGAGCAGCTGCGCGGGTCCGTGGAGAAGGCGACCCCGCTGCGCCGGATCGGGGACCCGGCCGATATCGCGGCCACCGCGTTGTTCCTCGCCGCACCGGCAGGCGGCTATTTGACCGGGAAAGTCATCGAGACCGACGGCGGTCTGATCGCCCCGAATCTCGATATCCCGATTCCGGATCTGTGAGGAGAGACCTGTGACATACCGCGTGGTGCACTGGGGCACCGGCAATGTCGGCAAACACGCACTGGCCGGAATCATCGACGACTCCCGGCTCGAACTGATCGGCGTCAAGGTGTCCGGCAGCGCGAAGGAAGGGCACGACGCCGGGGAGCTGGCGGGGCTCGATATCCGTACCGGGGTCTCGGCCACCACCGATTCCGCCGCCCTGCTCGCCCTGCGACCGGACTGTGTGGTCTACACCGCGATGGCCGACAATCGGCTCGTCGAGGCACTCGAGGATCTGCGGACGATCCTTGCCGCCGGGATCGACATCGTAGCCAGCGCTCCCGTCTTCCTTCAGTATCCGTGGGGGGTGCTGCCACAGGACATGCTCACCCCGATCGAGGAGGCTGCCGCGGCAGGTGGTGCCTCCCTATTCGTCAACGGTATCGATCCCGGGTTCGCCAACGACCTGCTGCCGCTCGCGCTGGCCGGTACGTGCCGACGGGTCGACCAGCTCCGCTGTATGGAGATCCTCGACTACGCGACCTACGACAACGCCACGGTCATGTTCGACATCATGGGCTTCGGCAAGCCCCTGGACGAGACCCCCATGCTGCTACAGCCGGGGGTGCTCTCCCTGGCATGGGGCAGCGTAGTGCGCCAGCTGGCCGCCGGACTGGGGGTGGAACTCGACGCGGTCACCGAATTCCACGAACGGATCCCCGCGCCGGAGGAGGTCGAGATCGCCGCCGGCACGGTCGCGACCGGTACCACTGCGGCGATGCGCTTCGAGGTCCGCGGAATGGTCGGCGACCGGGTGGTCACCGTGCTGGAACACGTCACGCGACTGCGGGCCGATCTGGCGCCCGAATGGCCCCAGCCGGCCCAGGAGGGCGGTTCCTACCGCGTCGAGGTCACCGGCGAACCGAACTACGCCATGGACCTCTGCCTGTCCAGTGACAACGGCGACCACAACCATGCGGGGCTGGTGGCGACGGCCATGCGGGTGGTCAACGCGATTCCCGCTGTGGTAGCGGCCGCACCGGGAATTCGCACGACCCTGGATCTCCCGCTGGTCACCGGGCCGGGGGCCGTACGCAACGATCCCGACGCCTCATAGGTTTCGACCCTCGCCACGAAGACCCCGCCCCTGCGGCCGGGTAATCGTCGGGATCGTCACCCGCTGCGCGCGGGACGCACTCGCGGAGCTTCGGTTCGTGTCCGGCTGCGGACCCGCGACCGGACACCAACCGCTCGTAGCCCACGGACAATCCCATGCGCCGGAGGCTAATACACTCCTGTGACAGGTCGAAGCGGTCGCGGCTACCCGCGGAGGCCGCAGCGGTTTCCGGCGGCGATCCGGCCGATGCGAAACGGGGCGGGTATCGAATACCCGCCCCGTCGATGGTGCGCACCCGATCCGTACGGATCGGCGCGATCAGGAGAGTTTCAGGCTGCGCCCGATGATCTCCTTCATGATCTCGGTGGTACCGCCGTAGATGGTCTGCACCCGCGCGTCCAGGTATGCCTGGGCGATCGGGTATTCCCGCATATAGCCGTAGCCGCCGTGCAGCTGCAGGCAGCGGTCGATCAGATCGACCTGCTCCTCGGTGCTCCACCACTTGGCCATCGCGGCGTCCTCGGCGGAGAGGGTGCCCGCGTTGAGCTCGGTGATGGACCGGTCTACCAGGACCCGCACGGCGGTGGCCTTGGTGGCCAGTTCGGCGAGTACGAACCGGGTGTTCTGCAGCGCGCCGATCGGCTTACCGAAGGCCTTGCGGTCGCGGACGTACTGGCAGGTGTATTCCAGGCAGGTCTCCATCGCCGCGGCGGCCATGACCGCGATCGACAACCGCTCCTGCGGCAGATTCTGCATCAGGTGGATGAAGCCCTTGCCCTCTTCGCCCAGCAGGTTGGCGGCGGGCACCCGGACATCGCTGAAGCTGAGTTCGGCAGTGTCCTGCGCCTTGAGGCCCAACTTGTCCAGGTTCCGGCCCCGTTCGAAGCCCGGCATCCCGCGCTCGACCACCAGCAGACTGAAGCCCAGGGCGCCGGCCGACGGGTCGGTCTGGGCGACCACGATGACGATATCGGAGTTGATGCCGTTGGTGATGAAGGTCTTGGCGCCGTTGAGGACCCAGTCGTCCCCGTCGCGGACCGCGCGGGTCTTGATGCCCTGCAGGTCCGAACCGGTACCGGGTTCGGTCATGGCGATGGCGGTGATGAGTTCGCCGGAACAGAACTTCGGCAGCCAGCGCTGCTTCTGCTCGTCGTTGGCCAGCTCCAGCAGGTAGGGTGCGATGACATCGTTGTGCAGGCCGAATCCGAGCCCGGAGTACTGACCGCGCACCGACTCCTCGGTGATGATGGCGTTGTAGCGGAAATCCTTCACGCCGCCGCCGCCGTACTCCTCCGGCATCGCCATCCCCAGGAAGCCCTGCTTCCCGGCCTCGAGCCAGACGGAACGGTCCACGACGCCCCGCTCCGCCCACTGGTCGTGGAACGGCGCCACATTCGTCTCGAGAAACTTGCGGTACGACTCCCGGAACAGCTCGTGCTCGGGCTCGAACAGTGTGCGCTCCACACCAACCTCCTAGTGAACACTTCGGACGGGACCGCGCCGGCCCGTCGCTGTGATCCACCGTACCCGGAGTGCGAATCGTTGTTCACTTCGCTGTCGGAATTCGCTGGTGCTCCGGCCCGCCGTCGAGCAAACGCACAACCTTGCCATTCACCGGCGGTCGGGTCGAGGCGCACTCAGACCGGCAGCAGCTCGCGCAACCGCCCACCGAGCGTCCGGCCGCGGTCGACGGCCTGATGGCCGAGCAGGAAGAGCAGTTCTTCCCGGACCGCCTTCTGAACGACCACCGACAACTGACCCGCGGCCTCGTCGATATCACCGGTCTCACGCCAGGGCCCCGGATCGATCGGCGTACCGGCGGTGAAATAGAACCGCTCGGGCCGTGGGATGGGTGTGAGACCGATACCGCGCACCAGCGGCGGGGTGAGTTCGGTGTGGATGCCGAGTGCCTCGACCAATCGGCGCAGTGGGCGCAGTACCCGATCGTCCTTGTCGGCGACGATGTCGTAGGCATCGTCGATACCGATCATCGCCACCGGCACGATCGGGGCACCACATTCGATCGCCATCCGCGCGAAGCCGGTGCGACCCTCCCAGCGCAAGGCGTACTTCTCCCCTTTACGGCGGATCGCCTCCCGGCCACCACCGGGAAAGACGAGTACTACTTCGCCCTGTTCGAGCAGGGCCCGGCAATTGCCCCGGGTCCCACGTACCGAACCGTAGTAGTGCAGCAGATGCCGCACACCCGGTACGGAGATGAGCAGATTCTCGGCGAGACCGCGGATCAACCGGCCACGCGTACGCAGCACCTCCGGCAGCAGCAGCGGCGCGTCGATCAAGCCGAGCAGATTGTGATTGGCGACCAGTAGCACCGGCCCTTCGGCGGGGATGTTGTCCAAACCGAAGAAACGGGGACTGCTCCAGGCCCGCAGCGGCGCCAGGGCCGCTTCGAGAACCCGGAGGTCGATCGCACCGAGATCGACCGAAGCCGGCGCGCCGTCGCTGAGCCCGGCCCGATCCATCAGCGCGCCGCGCTGCCGGTCGTCGCCGCTGATAGCGGTACGGCCCTTCTGTGACATAAAACCTCCCGTAGTCGACTCATACCGATTGTGAATCGACACGGGCGGATATCCCACAGGGTTATGCGATGTCCCACATTTTCGCGACCAGAGTTAGCCGGGGCGACTTCGGCCCGTAACGGTCACGCTTGCGCCGTGCCCGCGTGGGCGTAGCCGGAAAGGGCCGCTGCCAGGGAACTCGGTACTCGCGCTTGGACACGGGTCCCGTTCTCGGTGTGTTCGGAACGCAAGATCCTGCCGTCGGCGTGGATTCTGGCGAGCAGATCGCCGCGAGTGTACGGAAGCAGCACACTGATTTCCACATCCAGGCCGCCGAGCACCTCGTCAAGCCTGGTACGCAACCGGTCGATACCGAGATCTTTGTGCGCGGACACGAACTCGGCACCGGGCAGCAGACCCCGCAACCGGGTCAACTCCACCGGATCGACCTCGTCGATCTTGTTGACCACCAGCAGTTCGGGCGGCGCGGGGTGACCCGATTCCCGGATCACATCGGTGATGACCTCACGGACCGCCTTGATCTGCTCGGCGGGCAGCGTATCGGAACCGTCCACCACGTGCAGCAGCAGATCGGCGCCGGTGACCTCTTCCAGCGTGGACCGGAACGCCTCGATCAGCTGGGTCGGCAGATGCCGAACGAAGCCGACGGTATCGGTGAACACGACCTCGCGGCCGTCCTCCAGCTCGGCCCGCCGGGTGGTCGGGTCCAGGGTGGCGAACAGCGCGTCCTGCACGAGGACTCCCGAACCGGTGAGCACATTCATCAGGCTCGATTTCCCGGCATTGGTATAGCCCACGATCGCCACCGACGGCACTCCGCTGGAGGTGCGGCGCGCGCGTTTCGTATCGCGGGCCGTTTTCATCTCGCGGATCTCCCGGCGCAGTTTGGCCATGCGCTCCCTGATCCGCCGCCGATCGGTCTCGATCTTGGTCTCACCGGGGCCACGCAGACCCACACCGCCGTTGCTACCGGCCCGGCCACCCGCCTGGCGCGACATCGACTCACCCCAGCCGCGCAGCCGCGGCAGCATGTACTCCATCTGGGCGAGCGCGACCTGCGCCTTACCTTCACGGGAGGTCGCGTGCTGGGCGAAGATATCCAGGATCAGGGCGGTGCGATCGACCACCTTGACCTTGACCACCTTCTCCAGCGCGGTGAGCTGGGCCGGGGTGAGTTCACCGTCGCAGATCACCGTATCCGCGCCGGTCGCCAGCACCACCGCCCGCAGTTCCTCGGCCTTGCCCGAGCCGATATAGGTCGCCGGGTCCGGCCGATCGCGGCGCTGGATGAGTGCTTCGAGTACCTCGGAGCCCGCGGTTTCGGCGAGCTGGGCCAATTCGGCCATACTCGCCTCCGCCCGTGCCACGCTGCCCTCGGTCCACACACCGACCAGCACGACCCGTTCCAGCCGCAGCTGCCGATACTCGACCTCGGTGATATCGGTGAGCTCGGTCGACAGCCCGGCGATACGGCGCAGTGCGCTGCGTTCGTCGAGTTGGAGTTCGCCGGTGGTGGGGTCGGTGGACCAACCGCCGCGCCGGAACACCGGCCCGGATACGTTCGCGCCTCGCGCGCCCGTGTCGGTATCGTCGACGGTTGCGACCGGATCCGTCTCCGTCGATTCCACGTCGAACGATTCAGGGGACCGATCCGTGGTCCCGGAAACATCAGAATTTCTCATACACCGTCCATGCTGCCACTGATGCGCTGGTCGGCGCATGTGAATTTTCGAGCGGGACCGCTACTGCGTATCCCACCACTGCGCGGCGAGCCGACCGGAGGCGAGCAATTCCGATGGCCCGCGCAGCCATGCCGCGCCCGTGCTCACCCCGACCCGCACCTCGCCGCCGGGAACCCGGACGCCCACCTCGCCGGTCCCGCCGGCCAGATCGAAGCCATCGGCCGCCAGTGCCGCGGCCGCCGCGGCAACCGTGCCGGTGCCGCAGGAGCGGGTCTCGCCGACACCACGCTCGTAGACCCGCATATCGACCGCCCCGTCCGCGTCCAGACCGGTCAGGATCTCCACGTTCACGCCGCGGGGGAACATATCGGGGTCGTATCCCGGGGGTGCTGTGAGATCCAGTTCGGCCAGGGCACCGGCCGACAGGTCAGCGGCGACACAGGCCAGATGGGGATTGCCGACATCGATCCCCAGACCGGGATATCCCCAGCCGGCCACCGTGGCGGTCGAGGCGCCGAGCACCCGGACTCGGCCCATATCGACGGTCACCTCCCCGGCGACCGCACCGGCCGAGTGCACCACGACCGGGCGCGCCCCGGCCCGGCTGCCCACCACGAATTCGTTACCGTCGGCCAGACCGCGGGCCACCAGATAATGAGCGAAGACCCGCACCCCGTTCCCGCACATCTCCGCGATCGAACCGTCCGCGTTGCGGTAATCCATGAACCAGTCGCGCGCGCCGACACCCTCCGGGTATCCGTCGAGGACACCGGCGGAGAGCAACTCACCCGCCCGCGCGACGCGCAGTACACCGTCGGCACCGAGACCGCGGCGCCGGTCGCACAGCGCGGCGACACGGGAGACGGTCAGGTCGAGCCGCACCTCGGGATCGGGCAGCACCACGAAATCGTTCTGGGTGCCGTGGCCCTTGGTGAACTCCACATCCTTGTCGTTGGAGCTCAGGGACTGATCGGGACTGTTGTGCACGTCGGTTCGGGTCTCCTCGTCCTCTGTTCTCATCGGGTGAACGTCCGGCGCTGCCGGGAAATTTCGTACAGGGCCACCGCCGCGGCCGACGGGGCCCCCAGGGAGCTGGCGCTGCCGCCCATCGGGATGGTGACCGTCCGGTCGCAGGCCGCGAGCCAGGCGGCGCTCATACCGCTGGTCTCGTTGCCGACCACCAGGATCGTCGCATCGAGCAGATCGTCGTCGAAGATCGCGCGCTCACCGTTCTCGTCGGTACCCACGATCCGGGTGGGCACGCCACGATCGATCTGCCGGTCCCGGAACTCCGATACCTCCGTGGTGCCCGATACCCGGAACACGGGGACGGAGAACAGCGATCCGGTGGAGGCCCGGACACAGCGCGGATCGTACTGGTCGGCGCCGTGGCCCGAGACGATCACCGCCGAGGCTCCGAACGCGTCCGCCGACCTGATCAGTGTGCCCAGGTTCCCGGGCGAATTGGGCCGGTCGAAAACGACGACCACCGGGGCCTCGCCCGGCTCACCGAGTTCGAAACTCGCCAGCTCGCCGCGCGCGTACTCCGCGACCGCCACCAATTCGGGCGGCCCGCCCGACTTCTCCCCCAGATCTGCCATCAGTTCCGGAGCCAATCCGACGGCGGGAACCGTGCTGGTATCGAGGATCTCCCGCGCCCACGAGGAGAGCCCCGGATCGCCCAGGCGGTACAGCAGGGTCTCCAGCGGCCAATCGTGCGCGAGCGCCTGTGTGATCGGCCGGACCCCGTGCACCAGGAAGCGGGCGTCCCGGTTGCGTTTGGCGCGGTTGTCCAGATATGCCGTCCACACCTGGACGGCGGCGTTGCGGCGGTGGATCTGCCGGGTCACGAGCGGGTGCGCTCCTCGGGTAGACGATCGGATGCCCGCGGACCGGGCGACGGTGAATCGGACGCCACAGAGTCTGCCAGCAGCGACAGGGCGGTCTCGGCCGAGGACGGATCGGCGCCGTCCACCCAGCGCACCCGCCGGTCGCGCCGGAACCACGAGCGCTGCCGCCGGACATAGCGGCGGGTCCCGATGAAGGTACGCTCCTCGGCCTCGGCCAGGTCGTACTCGCCGTCGAAATAGGCCAGCGCCTGGGCGTAACCGATAGCTCTGCGTGCAGTCTGCCCCTCGCGCAGCCCCCGATCGACCAATTCGCGCACCTCCTCGAGCAACCCCTGCTCGAACATCGCCGCGGTGCGGCGGGCGATCCGTTCGTCGAGGGCGGTGGTATCGCGGTCCACCCCGAGGATCCGGGTCCCCCACCTCGGTTCACCGATCACCGGCGCGGAAGCGGCGAACGGCCGTCCGGTGAGTTCGACGACCTCGAGCGCCCGCACCATGCGGCGTCCGTCGGTGGGCAGGATGGTCGCGGCCGCGGCCGGGTCGGCCCGCCGCAACGCCGCGTGCACGGCGGCCACGCCCCGCCCGGCGAGCAGTTCCTCCCATTTCGCCCGGACCGCGGGATCGGTGGCCGGGAATTCCCACTGGTCGAGCAGCGCCTGCACGTACATCATCGAACCGCCGACCACCACGGGGACCCGTCCACGGGCCACGATCGCCTCGATATCGGCGGTCGCGGCGATCTGATACGCCGCGACCGTCGCTGTTTCGGTGATATCGAGTACGTCGAGTTGATGATGCGGAATCCCCCGCCGCTGGTCGGCCGGCAGTTTCGCGGTACCGATATCCATCCCGCGGTACAGCTGCATCGCATCGATATTGACGATCTCACCGCCCAGCCTCTCGGCCAGGTCGAGGGCCAGATCCGATTTCCCGGTGGCGGTCGGCCCGACCACCGCGATCGGACGCGGGTCCCCGCTCATCGGTCCATGCCGGCCGGTCGCCACAACCCGGCGAACCAGCCGACACCGAAGGGCGCGCCCCGGTACCGCTCGGTCACCACCGGCGGCGCGGCGTCCGCGGCGAAGAGTCCGGCCAGTGCCTGGTACGCGGCCCGGCCGGACATCATCAAATCGGCGCACAAGGCCGGGTCCAGAGCCAGCAGAGCCTGCCTATCGCCCGTGGCGACAGCCTGGTCGAGCGCCTTCTGTACCCGCGGCGACCGTTCGTCGAAGTAGCCGGGCGCCGCGGTGGACAGCGTCGCGGCGCCGTCGGCGACCACCAGTACACCCTGCGGTTCGTGCTCTGCGTCGAGCTCCGCACGCAGTTTCGCGCCGATCTCGGCACAGTTCCGGGCCGAGGTGTCGGCGGCGAGCACCCGCGCCCGCGCCGAGACATGCGGCGCCACCGCCGCGCGTAACCAGCCGGCGACGAGAAGGGCCAGTGGCAGATCGGGGTCGGGGTCGGCGGACAGTTCGGCTCCGGGTCCGCCCAGGTTCACCCGCACATCGACGCCGAACCCGCGGAAAGTGCCCGCCGTATCGGCGCCGTAGGACCGCTCCGACGACCCGACCCCGAGCACGGTCCAGTACGGTGTCGCCTCGGCCAGCGCCGCACCCGCCGCGAGAACAGCACCGCGGAGCTCGATCACCGCGCTGTCCGGAGTACCCGGATCGGGAGCGGAACCCGGGCAGGCCGCCGGCGCGCCACCACACAGCGCGGGGACCAGAACGGGCGGCGAGGGAATCACAGCCGCTAGACAGAACACGCCGTCAACCGTAGCTCGTGCCCGCCGACCAGCGACGGGGCCGGTTCACCTACCCGCGCACGGTACGAGTGTCTCTCCCGGAAACCGGGCGGCAATTGCTAGGGTGCGAAGTATCCGGACCAGGTCCGACAGGTCCGGATCCGCAGGTCCGGCTATATGCCGCCACTGTCGGCGGTGTGGTTTGCGGGAGCACGGCCGGGTTGAATGGGAGAGCGTGCGACAGCGCGGACAACATATGCACGGTCGACCCCAGCACGGCCGGACGGGCAGACATAGCCAGAATGAGCGGGCGTAGCCAGAATGAGCAGAGCATAGCCAGAATGCGCAGCGCGTAAACCAGGCAGCCGTGACGCGCGGCAGGGACGAGGAGCAATGACCCACAGCAACGGAACCGCCAAACCCGGCCCGGGCAAGCCCGGTCGCCCCTCGAGTGCTCCCAAGCCCGGTAACCGTCCCAAACCCGGCGAACCGCATCCCACCCCGGCCGCGATGAAAGCGTCCGGTCCGGCCACCGAACATCCGCATCCGGTGATCGTGCCGAGCGCCACCGACCCCAGCGTCTGGGGGCGGGTCGACGAGGATGGCACCGCCTGGGTCAAGACCCCCGAGGGCGAACGAGTCGTCGGCTCCTGGCAGGCCGGAGACGCCGCCGAAGGGCTGGCGCATTTCGGCCGCCGCTTCGACGATCTGGCCACCGAAGTCGCCCTGCTGGAGGCCCGGCTCGCCGCCGGCACCGACGCCCGCAAGACCAAGGCCGCAGCCCTCGCCCTGGCCGAAACACTGCCCACGGCCGCGGTCATCGGCGATATCGAGGGTCTGGCCATCCGGCTGGGCGCGATCGCCGAACATTCCGACGAAGCCGCCGCCCAGGCCAAGGAGGAGAAAGAACGGACCCGGCACGAACACACCGAGCGCAAGGAAGCGCTCGCCGCCGAAGCCGAGCAGATCGCCGCCGAATCCAGCCAGTGGAAGGCCGCCGGCGACCGGTTGCGCGAAATCCTGGACGAGTGGAAGACCATCCGGGGCGTCGACCGCAAGGTCGACGACGCCCTCTGGCGGCGGTATTCGAAGGCCAGGGAGGCCTTCAACCGCCGCCGGGGTGCTCATTTCGCCGAACTGGACCGGGAACGGGCCGCTGCCAAGACTCGCAAGGAAGAGCTCTGCGTCCAGGCCGAGGAACTTTCCGGCTCCACCGATTGGCCCGCCACCGCCGCGGTCTTCCGGGAACTGCTGGTCGAATGGAAGAACGCGGGCCGCGCTCCCAGGGAAGCCGACGAGGCGCTGTGGCGGCGGTTCAAGAGCGCCCAGGACGTCTTCTTCGCCGGCCGCAACGCGGCGGCGAACGAACGCGACGCCGAGTTCGCCGATAACGCGGTCGCCAAGGAAGAGCTGCTGCGCAGCTACGAACCGGCCATCGACCCCGATACCGATCTCGAGGGTGCCCGGGCCGCACTACGTGATCTGCAGGAACGCTGGGACGCCGTGGGCAAGGTCCCGCGCGAGCGGATGCACGATCTCGAGGGCCGGTTGCGTGCTCTGGAGAAGCGGGTCCGGCAGGCCGCCGACGCCCAGTGGCGCCGCACCGACCCGGAGGCCCTGGCCCGGGCCGCACA
Source organism: Nocardia jinanensis (assembly GCF_014645735.1). Taxonomy (GTDB): domain Bacteria; phylum Actinomycetota; class Actinomycetes; order Mycobacteriales; family Mycobacteriaceae; genus Nocardia; species Nocardia jinanensis. The sequence goes on from NZ_BMMH01000001.1 coordinate 762,901, forward strand.
GTTCCGCGAGCGAGTGGCCCAGTTCGAGGAGCAGGCCGCGAAGGCCACAGCCGCCGGTAAAACCCGGGACGCGGAGAAGGCTCTCGCGCAAGCCCAGCAGTGGCGGGAATGGGCCGACGCGGCGGAGGGCGCGGTCAGCAATCTCTGACCGGTCCCACTGGTACCGCTCCGTCCGCCGCGCCGATCGCGGCGGACGGACCTGTTTGCGGGCTCAGTCCTTTCCGAACCGCTCCCGCCGCTGCCTTTCCTCCTCGCGGGCCGCGGCGATCCGCCGCTGTTCCTCGGCTGCCAGCTGTACCGCGGTGCGGCTCCAGACGACCTTCACCCAGTGGAAAGTCAGCACCATGACCGCGAGTGTGCCCACTACCAGGCCGAGTCCCGGCCCGGCTCCCACGTAGTTGTTCAGGCCCGGGGTCTGCCGGTGCCAGATCGAGAACACTCCGAACGCGCTGGCGATCGCCGACCCGGCCACCGCGACCCACGCCAGTACCCAGCGCCGGGTCATCAGGGCCAGCAACGAGAACCCGATCCCGAAGATCAGCACGAACCAGACGAAGATCCGCGACGGCAACCCGATGTGCTCGGCTGTGGCGGCCTCCGACCCGAGCAGGACATCGAAACCGCGCGCGCCACCGGTATGTGGCAGCACCAGCGATAGCAGCAGGACGAATACCGCGCCCGCCACCACCATGGCCCGCACACCGGGGTCGATCTCACCGGCGATCCGGCGTTCCACCGCGTCGAGGTCTTCCCGGAATTCTTCGAACTGCTCGGTTTCGGCCGGATTCACTTCGTCCTCGTTTCCCTCGCCTGATCCGTCTCCCGCGGCCGGGGTTCCCGGCGTCGCACCCGTCGGCGATACGGCGTCCCGGCCGTTCTCCGGTGAGCGGCCCTCGTCGCGATCGTCGTCGCCGGTCGCGCTCATATCCCGCATCCGGAGGCACAACCCGAAGCGACCGGTTCCGGAGCGGGGGCCCCGATCCGCGGCAGCCCCAGCCCCACACCGATCGGGGCGGTCTTCGGAGTGGTCCCGGCCTCGTGCGCGTCGCCGGCCCGGGTCCGGCGGTGATCCCGGAGTCCCGCATCCGCCACCAGGTGGTGCGGGGCCGCACCGGTCACCTCGACGGTGACCAGATCGCCCGGGCGGATCCGCGTGGCTGCCCCGTCCGGCCGGAAGTGCACCAGCCTGCCGTCCCGGGCCCGTCCGCTCATCCGGGCGGTCGCCGCGTTCTTCCTGCCCGCGCCGTCGGCCACCAGCAGTTCGACCTCGGTCCCGACCAGGGCGTGGTTGGCTTCCAGACAGACCTGTTCCTGGAGTGCGATGAGCCGGTCGTAACGCTCCTGCACCACCTTCTTGGGCACCTGATCCGCCATCTCGGCGGCCGGGGTGCCCGGTCGCGGCGAATACTGGAAGGTGAAGGCGCTCGTGAAACGGGCCTGGCGCACCACGTCGAGGGTCTGCTGGAAATCCTCCTCGGTCTCCCCGGGGAAACCGACGATGATGTCGGTGGTGATCGCGGCATGCGGCATCGCCGCCCGAACCTTCTCGATGATCCCGAGGTAGCGCGCCTGCCGGTAGGACCGGCGCATGGATTTCAGCACGCGGTCCGAACCCGACTGCAACGGCATATGCAGTTGCGGGCAGACGTTCGGAGTCTCGGCCATCGCCTCGATGACGTCGTCGGTGAACTCCGCCGGATGCGGAGAGGTGAAGCGCACCCGCTCCAGGCCCTCGATGCCGCCGCAGGCGCGCAGCAGTTTAGCGAACGCCCCCCGGTCACGGGGCTGGTCGGGGTCGGCGAAGGAGGCACCGTAGGCGTTGACGTTCTGCCCGAGCAGCGTCACCTCCAGCACACCCTGGTCCACCAGGGCCTGTACCTCGGCCAGAATATCGCCGGGTCGCCGGTCCACCTCTTTACCGCGCAGCGCGGGCACGATACAGAAGGTGCAGGTGTTGTTGCACCCGACCGAGATCGATACCCAGCCCGCGTACGCCGATTCGCGTCGGGCCGGCAGGGTCGAGGGAAACGCCTCGAGCGATTCCAGGATCTCGACCTGGGCCTCGTCGTTGTGCCGGGCCCGTTCCAGCAGTACCGGTAGCGAACCGATGTTGTGCGTACCGAACACCACGTCCACCCAGGGCGCCCGGCTCAGCACCGAATCGCGATCCTTCTGGGCCAGGCAGCCGCCCACGGCGATCTGCATACCGGGTCGCGAGGCCTTGATCGGCGCGAGATGGCCGAGGGTGCCGTACAGCTTGTTGTCCGCGTTCTCCCGCACCGCGCAGGTGTTGAAGACCACCAGGTCGGCCGGCGCCCCGGGCGCGGCCTTCCGGTATCCCGCATCCTCGAGCAGGCCGGACAAGCGTTCGGAATCGTGCACGTTCATCTGGCAACCGAAGGTGCGGACCTCGTAACTACGCGCGCCCGGCGGCTCGATCCGGGTGGGGAGCGCTACCTGTCCGATCGAATCCACGCGTCCAGGGTACGGGCCGGGGTCCGGGCGTTTTCCAGCAGATCCGCACCTCCGCGGCGGCGGCCGCACCCGGGACGGCGCCCGCCCGCGCCGCGGCGGGGACGGCACGGTGGCCCCCGTCACAGCAGCTGCGCCGGCCCGGCAATTCCGCGCGATCTTTCCGTGCGGCCCGTGGAAGGCAAATCCCGGCCGAGCAAACGGATTACAGCGGATTACCATCGGGTTAAACCCGAATTTCGGCTCGGTGTGGCGTCGGGGTGTGTCGCCGAAAGGCTCGCAAAACCGGAATTTCGGCTTAAGGTCAGTTCCATGACCGACACCGACGCCGACGCGCCCGGGGCGGCCGGCGACACCACCGCTCCGCCCATGATCACCCTACGCGCCGTCGACAAGCACTTCGGTGCCCTGCATGTCCTGCGCGATATCAACCTCGAGGTGCCCCGCGGGCAGGTCGTGATCGTGCTCGGGCCGTCGGGCTCCGGGAAATCGACACTCTGCCGCACCATCAACCGGCTGGAGCCGATCGATTCCGGCGAGATCAGCGTCGACGGAGTGCCGCTGCCCGCCGAGGGTCGCGCCCTCGCCGCGCTGCGCGCCGATGTCGGCATGGTCTTCCAATCGTTCAACCTCTTCGCGCACAAGACGATCCTGGAGAACGTCATGCTCGCGCCGTTGAAGGTCCGCGGGACCAAGAAGGACGAGACCCGCCGGCATGCGATGGAACTGCTGGAACGTGTCGGTATCGCCAACCAGGCCGATAAGTACCCCGCACAACTCTCCGGCGGTCAGCAGCAACGTGTCGCCATCGCCCGGGCGCTGGCCATGAACCCCAAGGTGATGCTCTTCGACGAGCCGACCTCGGCCCTCGACCCGGAAATGGTCAACGAAGTCCTCGACGTGATGGTCTCGCTGGCCAAAGAGGGCATGACCATGCTGGTGGTCACCCATGAGATGGGCTTCGCCCGCCGCGCCGGCGACCGGGTGCTGTTCATGGCCGACGGCCAGGTCGTGGAGGACACCGACCCCGAGACGTTCTTCAGCGCACCGAAGTCCGATCGTGCCAAGGACTTCCTGGGCAAGATTCTCAGTCACTGAATCTGTCCGGCGGATAGACAGGCACAAACTCGAGGGCATCGCGCCGTCGAGGAGATGAGGGAAGGAAACCGATGAGGATCAATCGAGCACTCCGCATCGCGGTCGGCGCGGTCGCGGTGGCCGTCACCGCGGCCACCACCGCGGCCTGCGGCGGCGGCAGCGATAAAACCGCGCTGGAGAACGCCCAGGAAGGCGAGCTCACCATCGGCGTCAAATACGATCAGCCCGGTCTGGGCCTGCGTAATACCGACGGGACCTACAGCGGCTTCGATATCGAAGTGGCCAAGTACGTGGCCTCCAAACTCGGCGTCCAGCCGGACGGCATCACCTTCAAGGAAGCGCCCTCCGCGCAGCGCGAAACCCTGATCGAGAACGGGCAGGTCGATTTCGTCGTCGCCACCTACTCGATCACCGACGCGCGCAAGGAGAAGGTCGATTTCGCCGGCCCCTACTACGTCGCGGGCCAGAGCCTGCTGGTGCGAGCCGACAACAACGAGATCACCGGTCCGGAGAGCCTCAAAGGTAAGACGGTGTGCTCGGTAACCGGCTCGACGCCGGCGCAGAACATCCAGAAGAAGTATCCCGACACCCAGCTGCAGACCTACGACACCTACTCGCTGTGCCTCGAGGGTCTCAACAGCGGTGCCGTCGCGGCGGTGACCACCGACGACATCATCCTGGCCGGTTACGCCTCGCAGGCACCGGGCAAGTACAAGGTCGTCGGCGAGAAGTTCACCACCGAGAACTACGGGATCGGCCTGAAGAAGGGCGATCAGGACACCCGTAACAAGATCAACGACGCGATCGCGGAAATGATCAGCTCGGGCGCCTGGGACACCGCTTTCCAGGAAACGGTCGGTAAGGCCGCGAGCTACGAAACCCCGCAGACCCCGCAGGTCGACCGGTACTGACCACCGCATCGGAGGGCCGGGTCGCGAGCGCGACCCGGCCCTCCGATCCCGGCCTATCCCGCCGATCGGAGGCGCGCAACCACCGTGTTCGATTTGATCTCGGAATACGACACCCAGCTGCTCGACGCATTCTGGATGACCATAAAACTGACCGCGCTCTCGGCGGTGGGCTCCCTGGTGCTGGGCACCGTCGTCGCCGGAATGCGGGTATCGCCGATCCCCGTGGCCCGCTGGGTCGGCACGGCTTACGTAGCCGTGTTCCGCAACACCCCGCTCACCCTCATCCTGGTGTTCTGTTCGCTGGGTCTCTACTCCACACTCGGGATGAACCTGGCCTCGGAGGGCCCCACCTCGCTGGCCGACAACAACTTCCGCTGGGCCGTCATCGGACTGAGCGTGTACACGGCGGCATTCGTCTGTGAATCGCTGCGAGCCGGTATCAACACCGTACCGATAGGCCAGTCCGAGGCCGGACGCTCGCTGGGCCTGGGCTTTCTGCAGAACCTGCGGATCATCGTGCTGCCGCAGGCGTTCCGTGCGGTGATCGCGCCACTGGGCAGCGTGTTCATCGCGCTGACCAAGAACACGACGGTCGCCTCCGCGATCAGTGTCGCCGAAGCGTCGTTCCTGATGAAGAACATGATCGAAACCGAGGCGGCGCTGCTGGCCATCGGCTTGATCTTCACACTCGGTTTCGTGATTCTGACGCTGCCCGCCGGCCTGCTGTTCGGGCATCTGGCCAAACGATTCGAGGTGGCCCGATGATGCGATACTGCGATACCTCCGCCTTCGCTGCGGCCTCCGCGGACCGCATCAACCCGTTCCGTGGGAGGCACGATGATGCGATACCTCCGCCTTCGCTGCGGCCTCCGCGGACCGCATCAACCCGTTCCGTGGGAGGCACGATGATGCGATACCTCCGCCTTCGCTGCGGCCTCCGCGGACCGCATGAATCTGCTTCGTGGGAGGCGCTATGACACGCCAGGCTTCCGTTCTCTATGATTCCCCGGGCCCCGCCGCCCGGGTTCGCAATATCGCCTATTCCGTCCTGGTGTTCGCGGTCGTCGTGGCCGCGGGCTGGTTCGTCTACCGCGGCTTCGCCGATAAAGGGCAGTTCACGGCCGAGAAATGGGAACCGTTCCTGGACGGGGCGGTGTGGAGCACCTATATCCTGCCCGGCCTGCGCGGCACGGTGGTCGCGGCGCTGCTGTCCATCGTGCTCGCGTTGGTGATCGGCATGATCTTCGGGATCGCCCGGCTCTCGGATCACCGCTGGGTGCGCTGGACCGCGGGCACGATCGTCGAGATCGCCCGCGCCATCCCGGTGCTGATCCTGATGATCTTCTTGTTCGCCCTGTACTCCGAATACGACCTATTCGAATCCGAGTATTTGGCGCTGGGTGCCGTGGTGACGGCACTGACGATCTACAACGGATCGGTGATCGCCGAGATCGTGCGCGCCGGAATCCTGTCGCTGCCCAAGGGACAGACCGAAGCCGGTGTGGCGCTCGGTCTGCGCAAGGGTCAGCTGATGCGGCTCATTCTGCTCCCGCAGGCGATCACCGCCATGCTGCCGGCGCTGATCTCCCAGATGGTGGTCGCGCTGAAGGATTCGGCACTGGGCTACGTGATCACCTACGAGGAGGTCGTCCGCAGCGCCCAGCAGCTCGGGGCCGCGGAATCCAATACGATCCCCGCGCTCATCGTGGTCGCCATCATCATGATCGTGCTGAATGTGCTGCTCTCCACGATCGCCACCTCGTTGGAGAAGCGCCTGCGGTCCGGTCGCCGCAAACGTGGCGCAGCGGTCGTCCCGGCCGATTCGGTGATCGGGGACGCGGCCCCCGGGGTGGATATCACCAAGTAGTCCGACCCGCTGTGTCCGGCCCCGCTGGGTCGGGCACAGCGGACCGGCGCGCGCTGAGTCGATCCCGAATCAACACGGAGCTGCCGCCCTGGCGCTCTCGATCCGAGTGCCGATCAGCGCTGAGCCGATCTCGGCCGCTGTCAATCCAGCGGAGCATCCTCGTGGCCGAGCCCATCGGCCCCGTCCCATTCGGCTTTGACCACCGCATATGCCACGGAATGTCCGTAACCGCGGCGGGCCAGCATCCCAACCAGCCGCCGGATGGCCTTCTCCCGCTCCAGACCCGCGGGTAGGCTCCGGAGTTTGCGGCGCACCAGTTCGGTAGCGCGCTCATATTCGTCGTCGGCAGTGACGGTCTCCAGCGCGACGGCCGAATCCTCCTGCGATACCCCTTTGCGCCGCAGTTCCTGTTCCAGGGCACGCCGGCCCTTCCCCGAGAAACCGTGCCGCTGCCGCACCCATTGCTGCGCGAAATCGATATCGTCGATCAGCCCGATTTCGGCCAGCCGGTCGAGTACCTGATCGATCACCTCGGGCGGGTATTCCTTGGCGGATAGTCGCTGGGCGAGTTCCGCACGGCTGCGCGCACGTACGGCCAGTAATCGAAGGCAGACTTCCTTGGCCTGTTCGAGGCTGCCCGCGGCATCGCCGCCTGCGGATTCGCGAGAAGCGCTTCGCCGCTGGACCGACGCCCCATCAGGTGCGCCGGAGTCGGCCGGACGAGCCCGCTGCGGATCGGGCTCGTCCGGCCGTGAGCCCCGGGCGGCACCGGGGGCTGCGCCACCCGCCGCCAGGAGTTCGTCGAGTCGGCGCCGCACCTCCGCCACCGGATCGGTGGTCTCGGCGTGCGCCCTGGTCCGTTCGGCCATCGGGTCAGAAATCGGCCGGGGTCTCTTCCATCGCGGTCACATCCGCGCCGATCCCCAGCTTTTCCTTGATCTTCTTCTCGACCTCGTCCCGGACATCGGTGTTCTCCAGGAGGAATTTCCGGGCGTTCTCCTTGCCCTGCCCCAGCTGATCACCTTCGTAGGTGTACCAGGAGCCGGATTTACGAATGAATCCGTGCTCCACGCCCATATCGATCAGCGAGCCCTCCTTCGAAATTCCGTGGCCGTACAGAATATCGAATTCGGCCTGTTTGAACGGCGGCGAAACCTTGTTCTTCACGACCTTGACCCGGGTCCGGTTACCCACCGCGTCGCTGCCGTCCTTCAACGTTTCGATACGGCGCACATCGAGCCGCACGGACGCGTAGAACTTGAGCGCCTTGCCACCCGTGGTCGTTTCGGGGGAACCGAACATGACGCCGATCTTCTCGCGCAGCTGGTTGATGAAGATGGCGGTGGTACCGGAATTGTTCAGAGCACTGGTCATCTTGCGCAGTGCCTGGCTCATCAGGCGGGCCTGCAGACCGACGTGACTGTCACCCATTTCGCCTTCGATCTCGGCACGGGGCACCAGGGCGGCCACCGAGTCGATAACGATGATGTCGATGGCGCCGGAGCGGACCAGCATATCGGCGATTTCCAGAGCCTGTTCACCGGTATCCGGCTGGGACACCAGCAGCGCGTCGGTATCGACACCGAGTTTGGCGGCGTAATCGGGGTCGAGCGCGTGTTCGGCGTCGATGAAGGCGGCGACACCGCCGGCTGCCTGCGCATTGGCGACCGCGTGCAACGCGACCGTGGTCTTACCGGAGGCTTCCGGACCGTAGATCTCCACGACCCGGCCACGCGGCAGGCCGCCGATACCCAGTGCGACGTCGAGCGCGATCGAACCGGTCGGGATCACCGATATCGGCTGCCGGGCCTCCTCACCGAGACGCATCACCGCTCCCTTGCCGAAACTCTTCTCGACCTGCGCGAGTGCGAGTTCGAGCGCTTTGTCGCGGTCGTAGGCCTGTGGCGCCATCGTGACTCCCCTTTTCACCGGGTGGGTAGGTAGGTGGTGTGGTTGGCGCCCACAGTAGAGGTCGGCACCGACAAGTTCCGGCATCAGCCTAGACGAACAGATGTTCGAGTCAAGCTACGGTTCCGCGCGTCGCGAGAGCGCGCCGGGGCCGGTTCACCACTGCGGGAGTTCGGTCGCATCCCCTTCCGGTCGGGGCCCGTGGATACGCCGTTGCGCCTGCGTGATGGGCACATCGTCGATACTCGCCTCCCGGCGTGCCATCAGACCGTCCGGCGCGAACTCCCACTGTTCGTTGCCGTAGCTGCGCCACCACTGCTCGGTGTCGTCGTGCCATTCGTACTGGAAACGTACGGCGATACGATCGCCCGACCAGGCCCACAACTCCTTGCGCAGGGCATAGCCGTTCTCTTTCGCCCATTTTCGCGTCAGGAAGTCCACAACGGCCGGGCGGCCGGTGAAGTACTCGTCGCGGTTACGCCAGGCCGTGTCGACGGTGTACGCGGCGGCCACGAGCTCGGGGTCCCGGGTGTTCCAGGCATTCTCGGCCGCGCGCACTTTGGCCGCGGCGGTCACGGCATCGAACGGGGGCAGGGGTGGTCGCATCCGAGCGACTCCTTTCACGGGTTGACAGGTGACAGTTCGGGCGGACTCCAGCGCAGTGGCCCTACGGTACGTTCGGCCACCTCGCGCACGGTGAATTCGACCCCGGCGGGGCCGGGGCCGGCCGGACCGTCCGCCCACGACAGTTCGGCCGTGCCGGTGAGCTGGAGCAGACCGCCGGTGTTCCAGTCCGGGATCAGCACACCACAGCGGGGCTCCACCGCGAGGTTGCCGAGGGTCATGAACATCGAGTTGCCGCGGTACTCCGGCCAGTACAGCCGGGTGGGCGACCGTACTTCCAGGAAGCCGGGAGCGCCTCCACGATGGGATGCGTCGGCCCGGCCCGCCGTATCCGCACTGCCCACGAAGAAGGCATCGGCCGCGGCTGCCGCGGCCCGCTGCCGGGCGTTCAGCTCGGCGCCGCGGCGAACCTCCCCCCACGGCCGCGGCGCTACGGCACCGGAAACGATATGCCGCCGGGAAATGTATTTCGGGCAGTTCGAATAGACCTGCTCCACGGTCATACGCAACCGATCGCCGATCCGCCGCACCGTACCGTTGGCCCGCATCCGCCGCCGGCGCCCCGGTTCGATGGCGATGAGCCCGAGCCGCCACGGTCCGTTCGGCGGGGTCAGCGGATCCCCCACCTCCGGTACCGCCCCGATCTCGAGCGTGCGCTCGTCGAGGATCCGCACGAAGCCCGGCGACCCGGCCAATTGGGTGACCCAGGGACGACCCGCTTCGTCCGCCGCGGCGATCACGACCATCGGCTGCTCGGCCAGGAAGTGGGCGGCGGCGTCGGGAATCGTGGTGCGGATCGTCCGTCCGACCTTCTCGGCGATACCCGCCTGCCCGGCTCGGCGCTGGACAGCCAGTTCACCCGGATGGAAGACGTTCATCGTGCGACCGTGCCGCTCAGAAGAAACCGCAGGTAGGCGCCGCACCGCTGGGCGCGGGCGCGGATTCGGCTCCCGACGGCGCGAAGACCTCGAGCCGGATTCCGTCCGGATCCGCGAAGAAGATACCGCCGGAACCCACCCCTTCACCGTGCGCGACCACGCCGTCGTAGAGGAAGGTGACCGCGCGTTCGGTCAGCGCGGCCTCCACCTGCCGCACCTGATCGAGGGAGGAAACCCCGAACGAGAGGTGGTGCAGCCCGGGCCGGTCCACCGCGAACTTCCCCGCACTCTGCTGCCACAGCGTGAGCACGAGCTCTCCCGCCGAGCCGAGAAAGGCCCACCGCCGATCACCGTCGGCGCCGGTAGCGAGTTCCTCGAAGCCCAGGACGTCTCGGTAGAAAAGCACCGAGCGGTCCAGTTCCGCGACGTTCAAACCGATATGCCCGGTGGTGAGCCGTGGCGCGACAGCTGTGCCCATGTTCCATCCTTTGCTTCTAACCGTCAAACTACTTTGAACGGTTAGAAGCTAGCGCGCGAGAGCGCCCACCGTCAACCGGCAAAATTAATTTAGACAGTTAGACTGGTTTCACACACTCGGACACGAACGAGGAGACCGTTACCCTCAGGCATGCTCGATCCACGCCCCCACCTCGGTGAACCGCCAGCTCTGGACCTGCTGAACACGCGGTGGATGGAGCACGGCCCACGTGACCTGCTCACCGATGTGGCCGGTCTGCGGATCTGGCTGGCGTCGGCGGAACTGCCCGGCGCGTCCACCGCGGACGAACGCACGCTGGACGCCGTGCTCACCGCCCGGACCGCCGTGTACGACGCGGTCGTGCACGGCACCCGCGATGCTCTCAACGAGGTGCTCGAGCGGGGCCGGATCCGGCACCACCTCACCGAAACCGGCCCGGCCGCGACACCCGAGGTCGCCGACCCGGCCTGGTTACCCGGGTGGCTGGCGGCGGACAACCTGCTGACCCTGCTGGCCGACGCCCCCGACCGCATCCGCCGCTGCGCCCACCCGGACTGCGTCCTTTTCTTCTACGACACGTCCAAGAACGGAACCCGCCGCTGGCATTCGATGACCACCTGCGGCAACCGGGCCAAAGCGGCGCGGCATCACGCACGCAGGACCTGATCCGCCCGGACAGCGGGCGGGTTCACCAACGCGATCGCGGGACGTCGAACTCGGCGCACAGTGCACGCCATACCTCGCGAGGATCGACACCGGCTTCGATGGCAGCGGCGCCGGTCCGGCCACCGAGCGCGAGGATGCTGTGATCGCTGAGCAGAGTGTCGCCTCGGGCCTCGCCGAATTCGGTGTGCATGAGTTCCTGGAATTCCGTCAACCGCACCGTGCACAAGTTACCCGCACGGCCGCCACGGCCGCGGTGCGGTCGGTGCGTCGTCCCGCCACGGTGCGGTCGATGCGGCCCACCACGGCGCGGTCAGTGCGCCCGCACCGAATCGAGTACCCGGTGACAGATCCGCACCGGATCGGCGACATCGGAGACCCCGGCGGCCGCGGCCCGAGCCGCCTCGGTGAAACCCGGTTCGGCCAGCACTCGCAGTACCGCCGCACGCACCGCCTCCGGAGTGAGCGGCCGGACCAGCAGTGAGGAACCCTGGCGTTGTGCGCGATTGGCGAGTTCCCACTGGTCACCGCCACCGGGCACAGTCACCACGGGCACTCCCGCGGATAGTGATTTCGCCAGCAGGCCGTGTCCACCACCACCGACCACGACAGCGGCGTGGGTCAGCAGTTCGTCCTGCCGCCCGAGACCGGCGCTCGCCCATTCCGGTAGCGACCGCGGCGGTTCGTCGAGCGTGGAGATCGCCACGCGGACCCCCGTTCCGTCGAGTGCTTCGAGTACTGTCTCCGCCATCCCCGCCACCCCGGTGTGCGCGGTGGAGGGCGCCACGACCACGAGGGGGCCGTCCCCCGGCGGCAGATCCAATCGCCGCTCGGTGGGCTCCCACAGCAGCGGCCCGACCAATTCGGCCTCCTCCGGCCAGTCCGGACGCGAAACCTCCAGTGCGGGCAGGGTCGCGATCAACCGCGCGGCCGGTCCCGGATCGGTCGCCGGCAGACCCACCCCGGCTCTGGCGGCTTCCCGTTGCCGCAGCCCGTTGCGCACCGCGCGAGCGGTGAACCTCCGCAGCACCGAATCGCGGGCACGTCCGCGCACCCCGGTGCCCGGTGCGAGCCCGCTCCCGATGGGCGGCAGACCTTTCGACGGCAGATACAGCGGATGCGGCGAGAGCTCGACCCACGGCACCCGCAGCCGCTCGGCGGCCAGGCCGCCGCCCGCGGTGAGCACATCCGACACAACCAGTTCCGGCAGCATGGCACCGAGTTCGGGCAGGATCTCGGTCGAGATATAAGCGGCCCGTTGATGGATCCGGGCACCGGCGTCACTATCGTCGTCGGTCGGCCTGGGCGCCAGCCCTTTCAGCCGCCGCACCCCGATACCGGCCGCCCGCGCGGCCTCGAACCAGCGGGGGCCGGTGAAGAGAACAGGATCGTCGCCCGCGTCCCGGAACCGCAGGCACAACGCGATAGCGGGAAACGCATGACCCGGATCGGGACCGGCGACAACAGCCACTCGCATCGGGCCATGCTATCGGCGTGCCGGCGCATGCCGATTCGAGGCCCCGTTGTTCCGCACCGCGACGCCCCGAAAACACCTCACCCGGCGAAGGTGAACAGTTCGAATCCGACAGCGCGCTCGGCGTCGAACCCGTCCAGCGGCGCCGTCGTCACAGTGACCACCGCACGCACCTGGTCGGCCACCGGTTCCGGGCTCAGCACCTCCAGGTAGCGGCGGTGTTCGGCCAGTGATGCCTCGGCGGCGGGCACGGCGGCGGTGACATCCACCGCGTGGGTGGCGCCGGTCGGGACGGCCACTGCGGCCCAGCGGGCGGTCCACGGCGGCGGATCGGTGAGCTCGGGGAATATCCATTCGTTGCCGGCGTCGGAGACGGCGTCGAGGGCCGCCCGGCCGACGGCCCGGTGATCGGCGCTGTTGACGATCCCGGGCGCCCAGGTCGGCCCGAAATGGCCGAGCACCACCAACTCCGGGCGGTGCCGGCGGATGGCGGCGGCCAGATCGCGCCGCAATGCGGGGTTCGCTTCGATCCGGCCGTCGGGATGACCGAGGAACTCCACCTCACGGACCCCGACGACAGCGGCCGAGGCGCGTTCCTCCGCCTCCCGCAACGGCCGGGCCTGCGCGGGCGGCATACCCGCGATTCCGGCTTCCCCGGAGGTCACCAGCACGTACCGGACGTCCTTGCCCTGACCGGTCCAGCGGGCCACCGCGGCGGCGACCCCGTACTCGATATCGTCGGGGTGCGCGACGATCACCACGGCGCGCTGCCAGTCCTCCGGAAGGTGCTGCATGACGCCATTCAAACACCGCCCCATGCCCGGTGACACAGAAAAGCCGGATGACTCTCCGGGTAGCAGAGGGTCATCCGGCCACGAATTCGCGCCCGGGGCGGTCAGACCTTGGTAACCGAGTTGTCGTCCGAACCGGCGATCGCCTTGTAGAGCAGATACAGCCCGAACACCACCGCTCCGATCACCAGGATCGGGAACAGTCCTTTGATCAGTGCGCCGATCACCGCCAGCGCGATCCAGACGACGGCGACCACGCCGATGATCTTCCACAGCATTTGTGCCTCCCAGCGGTTGTTCCTGCTTCGAGCATGACACCGCCGAGACGGGAAATCACCAGGTGAAATGCAATATCCGGGGAAGATCAGGGTTGTCCCTGAGGGGTTACCGGCGGGCTCGGCGCTGGGGCGCGTCCGCCTCCATCGGTGTCTGCCACGGGGCCCGTCCAGCGGCCGGTGGCAGCAACGATCCGGGAACGCGGTCGGCGAGTTCGGTGAGTGCCTGGGCCCAGCCGTCCATCCGGTCGGCGGCCTGCCGCAGGTCGGCGACGATACCGTCGAACTCGTAGCGGAGCGCGCCGGTTTCGTCGACCGCGAGAACCCGGGTGGCCGCCGCGACCACCTGTTCGTATTCGGCGACACCGCCGTCGAGCCGTACGACGATCGACTGGAGGGTTTCGCGGAGCCGATGGACGTCGGCCGCATCGGTGATCTCGCCCGCGCCCCCGCTGAGGGTGCGGACCGCACTTTCCATCGTGGCGATATCGGCGGCGAGTGCGGTGAGCGCGGCAGCGCCGGAGCCGGCGGTGGCGACCAGATCCTCGAGCTCACCGGCGGGCAGGCGCCGCGAGCGGGCGATCTGACCGGCGACCTCGTGCAGCGCCCGTTCGGCGCGAGCCAAACGCGTTATCGCGGGACGGCCGGCGGATCGGGCGGCGGGGAGTTTGCGCGGGACGTACCCGGCGAGTGGTAGTGGAGCCCGCCGCAACCGCAGATAGCGGCGGGTGCTCAGGGCGGCGCCGGTGACCAAGGCGACCGCTCCACCGCCGAGCACCACAACAGCCCAGGCGGGGGCGGACAGGATCACCAGCCCGACCGCTCCGGCGGTGGTGAGACCGGAGGCAGTGCCGAGACCGATACTGCGCCGCCGGGCGCGGCGGCGCCGCCGGAGTTCGCGTTCTCGCGGATCGGCCCAGCGGCGGACCGCGACGAGCGCGTTTTCTCCGGCATCACGCAGAGTGTCGGCGACGTAGGCGGCCTGCGGCTGCAACTCGGGCCACGCACGGGCGGATTCCCGGGACCCGGTCGGGAATCGGGGCCTGTCAGACTTCATCGCTGTCCTCGCCGAACTCGTGGGGCCGCTACTGCTGCGCGGTCTGACCCTTGTTCATCTGTGGTTGTGGTTGTGCGGGTTCGGTCGCGGACTCGCCGGCGTCGATCGCCGCATTGGTGTTGCCGGCGGGCAGCGAATCGCCGCGCATCGAGGCGCGGATCTGCTCGAGCCTGCTGTGCCCGGCCATCTGGACGCTGGCCTGCTGGACTTCGAGCATGCGCCCCTGGACGGTGTTCTGGGCGAGTTCGGCGGACCCGAGTGCGGTGGCGTAGCGGCGCTCGATCTTCTCCCGCACCGCGTCCAGGCTTGGCACGCTGCCGGGTGCGGACAGCGTGCTGTCCATCTGCTGCAGGGACGCGCTGACCTGTTCCTGCATCTTGGCCTGTTCGAGCTGGCTGAGCAGTTTGGTGCGCTCGGCGACCTTCTGCTGCAGCAGCATCGCGTTCTGCTCCACCGCCTTCTTGGCCTGGGCGGCGGCCTGCAGTGACTGGTCGTGCAGCACCTTCAGGTCCTCGACCGACTGTTCGGCGGTGACCAGCTGCGCGGCGAACGCCTCGGCGGCGTTGGTGTACTGGATCGCCTTCTCGGCATCACTCGCGGCATTGGCCTGATCGGCGAGGACGACGGCCTGGCGGGCATTGGCGTTGAGCTTCTCGACCTCGTCGAGCTGCCGGTTCAGTTTCATCTCCAGCTGACGCTGGTTTCCGATCACCGAGGCGGCCTGCTGGGACAGGGCCTGGTGCTGACGCTGAGCCTCTTCGATAGCCTGCTGAATCTGGACCTTCGGATCCGCGTGCTCCTCGATCTTGGAATCGAAGAGGGCCATCAGATATTTCCAGGCCTTCGTGAACGGATTAGCCATCGGTTGATCCCGCCTCCATCTGCTGTGCCGCCTGGGCGACTCGGAGTGCGCGACCGTCACGCACTCGATACATGCCTATCCTCCACCATGCGGTGCCGGGTACCGGCCACCGAACGACGCCGCGTCTCACGAGAGCGGCCCGCGTCGGCGCGTACCTACGAATCTATCCGTTCCCATGCGCCGCGCGCATTGTCACGATCGGATATACCGCCGCTATAACCGGTCAGGCGGCTTCGACCAGGACCAGAGGTCCGTTGGTAGGCGCGGGAATGACGATCCTGGTATCCCCGTCCACCTGGGTCCGGGTTCCGGGACCGGCCGACCCGGTGGCGACGGCCGCCGTCGAGGGAGCGGGTTCGGCGGCCGCCTCGACGGACTCCGGGACAGCGGCGGTCCGGGCCGGTTCTCCGGCCGGGGCGGCGGTTACGGGCAGGTCCTCACCGGCGATCGCGGTGCTCACATCCCACAGCACCCGCGACAGCGGGACATCGAGCGCCTCGCAGATGGCGGCCAGCAGTTCGCTGGACGCCTCCTTGCGGCCACGCTCGACTTCGGAGAGGTAGCCCAGGCTCACCCGCGCCGAGGTCGATACTTCGCGCAGGGTCCGGCTCTGGGCGAGGCGCGCACGCCGCAGACTGTCCCCGATCGCTTCTCGCAACAGCGTCATCGAGTTCTCCTTCTCCCGGTAGGCGTCGCCCACGGCACGCACGCGGTTCTCTCTTCGCACAACGTCGGAACAGGCCCCGTGGGTTCCCGGGCCGGCCACGGAACTGCTCACCGGGTGAGTGATTCGCCCCGCACGCACCGCAGCAGTTCCTGTACCGCTGCCTGCGTCGCTGTGAACCTGATATTCCACCGGTCGCCGGAGAGTTTCAACCGCATCACCTCGGTATGGCCGGGCCCGGCCAGTCCGAGGAAGACGGTGCCGGCACCGATTCCGTCCTGCGGGTCCGGTCCGGCGACCCCGGTGAGTGCGATTCCCCAGTCGGCGCCGCAGCGGATCCGTGCCCCGACCGCGAGCTGTTCCGCGGTACTCGCGGACACCGGGCCCTCGCCGGCGAGTACCTGCTCGTCGACCCCGGCGAGACTGTGCTTGAGATCCGTCGCGTACACCACCAGCCCGCCACGCAGCACGGCACTGGCACCGGGCACACCGGCGATCGTGGCCGATACCAGGCCGGCGGTGAGCGATTCGGCGGTGGCGACGGTCTGTCCGCTGTCCCGTAGGGCGACGACCAGTTCGGCGGCCGCGCTACCGGCGGTCAGCGGGCCGGTGTGCTCGGCGGTCATCCGCGGGTGCGGTGAGGTCCGGCCAGCCAGAGCCTGGCGGCCTGGCCGACGTAGTCCAGCCCCGTTACCACTGTCAGCACCAACGCGATCCACATCAGCGTCATTCCCGCGGTAGCGAAGCCACCCGACAGCGGCAGCAGCAGCACACCGATGGCCACCGACTGGACGAGTGTTTTGAGTTTCCCGCCGCGACCGGCCGGGATGACTCCCCGGCGCACCACCGCGAGCCGTAGCAGGGTGACTCCGATCTCGCGCGCGCAGATGACGACGGTCATCCACCACGGCAGATCACCCAGGAGTGAGAGCCCGATGAGCGCCGAACCGATGAGCGCTTTGTCGGCGATGGGGTCGGCGAGTTTTCCGAAATCGGTGACGAGACCGTATTTGCGGGCCAGCTGCCCGTCGAATCGGTCGGTGACGGCGGCGAGCGCGAAAACAACGGTCGCGGTGATCCGCCATCCGGTCTGGTGCCCCCCGCCGGCGAACAGGGCCAGGACGAACAGCGGTACCAGCGCGATCCGGATCATGGTGAGAACGTTGGCGATGTTCAGTAACGGGACCGCTGATTCGGCGGGCGCGGGTACGAGATTGCCGCGCGGTGGTCCGGGCACGGTGAGACGCCGGTCCATCTCCTCGGGGTGCACGCTCATGGCCGCCTCTGCGCCACCGCGCCGGGACAGGCGCGCAGGGTCGAACGGGAGGGCGGAGTCTGCGGCACACACTCAGACTATCGGTAGCCCGGCCGACTACTGTGCACCCCATGACCTCACGGGGACCGCTGAGTGGTTCGACCAGCGACGCGCTCGATACGCAGACCGCCACCGTGCGGGTGCGTCGCGCCCGCACCTCCGATGTCCCGGCGATCAAATCACTCGTCGATGTGTACGCGGGTCGCATTCTGCTGGAGAAGAACCTCGTCAACCTGTACGAATCGGTACAGGAGTTCTGGGTGGCCGAACTCGGCGACCGGGTGGTGGGCTGCGGTGCCTTGCACGTGCTGTGGGCCGATCTCGGTGAGGTGCGCACGGTGGCGGTACACCCGGAGGTCAAGGGCCACGGTGTGGGCAAACTCATCGTGGAACAGCTGGTCGATGTGGCCCGGGAGCTGGAACTGCGGCGGTTGTTCGTGCTCACCTTCGAGGTCGAGTTCTTCGCCCGGCACGGTTTCGCGGAGATCGAGGGCACCCCGGTGACCGCGGAGGTGTACGCGGAGATGTGCCGGTCCTACGACACCGGCGTAGCGGAGTTCCTGGACCTGAGCTTTGTGAAACCGAACACTCTCGGCAATACCCGGATGCTGCTCACACTGTGAGGTCGCCGGGCCGGCGCTGCACGCCGCCGCTCCCGGGACCATCCCCCGAGTCCGGGTGCGCACTAGAGTCGACCGGTGCCCATTTTCGCTGTTCACTACACTTATTCCGAAGCCACCGTGCCCGCGCGGGATACCCATCGCCCGCGCCACCGCGCCTGGCTGGCCGACCGGCTGACCGATAACGCACTGCTCAGCAGTGGCCCCTACCCGGACGGGTCCGGAGCGCTGTTGCTGTTCCGCGCGGCAGATGCCGCCGCACTGGAGGATCTGCTGGCGCAGGACCCGTTCGCTCAGGAGAAGCTGATCGACGAGGTGCGAGCGGTCGAATGGCAGCCCGTTCTCGGAGTATTCGCCGGCTGACCCCCGCCCGGGCACCGGCCCGGACGGGGGCGGTCCCCCGGCGCTACTCGCCGGGGCCCGAGGCCGATTTCGACCGGGCCTGTCCGCGGGTGCGCAGCAGGCTGGCGACGGTCGCGACGACCAGGATGCCGAGGATCACCAACAGCGACACCGCGGTGGAGATCTCCGGGACACTCACATGCTCACCGCCGTTGATGAACGGCAGGCTGTTCTCGTGCAGCGCGTGCAGCACCAACTTGACGCCGATGAAGGCGAGGATGGCCGCCAGACCGTAGGACAGGTAGACCAGCCGGTCGAGCAGGCCACCGATCAGGAAATAGAGCTGGCGCAGTCCCATCAGCGCGAATGCGTTGGCAGTGAACACGATGTAGGGCTCTTCGGTGAGGCCGTAGATGGCCGGGATCGAATCGAGCGCGAACAGCAGATCGGCGAAACCGATAGCCAGTAGCGCGAGCAGCATCGGGGTCACCGTCCGGCGGCCGTCGATACGAGTGATCAGTTTGTCGCCATCGTAGGTCTCGGTGGTCGGCACCAGGCGTTTGACCAGCGCGACGATCCGGCTGTCACGTTTTTGCTCCTCTTCGACCTCGTGGCCGCTCTCCTTGAGCAGTTTGACCGCGGTGTAGACGAGGAAGAAGCCGAACAGGTAGAAGACCCAGCTGAAGGCGCTGATCGCGGCCGCGCCGACCGCGATGAAGCCACCGCGCATGGCCAGGGCCACCACGATGCCGATGAGCAGCACCTTCTGCTGGTAGATCCGGGGTACCGCGAAGGTGGACATGATGATCAGGAAGACGAACAGGTTGTCCACCGAGAGCGCCTTCTCGGTGACGAAACCGGCGTAGTACTCACCGGCGAATGTCCCGCCCCATTTCCAGGCGATCACCCCGCCGAAAGCCAGGGCCAGGCCGATGTACACCGCGGACCAGAAGCCGGACTCGCGGAAGGTCGGTTCGTGCGGGGTGCGCACATGGGCGAAGAAGTCGAAGACGAACAACCCGAGGATCACCACGATGGTGATTCCCCAGACGAGAGCGGTTACCTGCATACGGCGATCCGTTCAGCGGTACGAGTCATGGCATCAATCATGCCCGATATGACCGATTCAGCCGACTTGCGGGGTGGTTGCCCGCTATCGTCGCATATCGGCGACCCTGCCGATCGGCAGCACACCGGTCATTCGGTGTCCGACTCCTCCTCGTCGCCCCCGCCGCGAATCGACCAGAGCAGCCCGTCCAGCTCGTCCGGTTTGACCAGCACATCGCGCGCCTTGGAGCCTTCGCTCGGCCCCACCACACCGCGGGTCTCCATCAGATCCATCAACCGTCCCGCCTTCGCGAACCCGACCCGCAGTTTGCGCTGCAGCATCGAGGTGGACCCGAACTGAGAGGTGACCACCAACTCCACTGCCTGGAGGAAGACATCGAGATCGTCGCCGATATCCGGGTCGACATCCTTCTTCTCCCCGGCCTTGGCCGCCGTGACGCCCTCGGTGTACTCCGGCTCGGCCTGGTTCTTGGCGAACTCGACGACCCCGTGGATCTCCTCGTCGCTGATGAAGGCACCCTGCAACCGGGTCGGTTTACCGGCGCCCATCGGCAGGAACAAGCCGTCACCCATACCGATGAGTTTCTCGGCGCCGGGCTGATCGAGGATAACGCGCGAATCGGTGAGCGAGGAGGTCGCGAAGGCCAGCCGGGACGGCACATTCGTCTTGATCAGGCCCGTCACCACATCCACCGACGGCCGCTGGGTGGCCAGTACCAGATGGATACCGGCGGCCCGCGCCTTCTGCGTGATCCGGACGATGGCGTCCTCGACATCGCGGGGCGCGGTCATCATCAGATCGGCGAGTTCGTCCACGATGGCCAGGATGTACGGGTAGGGCCGGTACACCCGTTCGCTGCCCAGCGGCGTGGTGATGGCGCCGGATTTCACCTTGCGGTTGAAATCATCGATATGGCGGACCTTACTGGCCTGCATATCCTGATACCGCTGCTCCATCTCCTCCACCAGCCAGGCCAGCGCCGCGGCAGCCTTCTTCGGCTGGGTGATGATGGGTGTGATCAGATGCGGGATCCCCTCGTAGGGAGTCAGTTCCACCATCTTCGGGTCGATCAGGATCATCCGGACCTCGTCCGGTGTGGCCCGCTGCAACAGCGACACCAGCATCGAGTTCACGAAACTCGATTTACCGGAACCGGTGGAACCCGCTACCAGCAGATGCGGCATCTTGGCCAGATTGGCCGATACGAACTCGCCCTCGATGTTCTTGCCGAGGCCGATGACCAGCGGATGATGGTCGTTTCGGGTGGACGGCGCGGTGAGCACGTCGGCAAGCCGGACCAGTTCCCGGTCGGCGTTGGGCACCTCGATGCCGACAGCGGATTTCCCCGGGATCGGCGCGAGTAGGCGCACGTTCTCGGTGGCCACGGCATAGGCGATATTGCGGGTCAGCGCGGTGATCTTCTCGACCTTCACACCCGGCCCGAGTTCCACCTCGTACCGGGTGACGGTCGGGCCCCGCACGAAACCGGTCACCGCGGCGTCGATCTTGAATTGCACCAGTACCTCGGTGATCGCCTCGATCATCGATTCATTGGCGGCGCTGCGCTTACGGGGCGGGTCGCCCTCGACGAGGAGATTGATCGGCGGCAGGGTGTAATCACCCTCGATGACCCGATCGGTGACGAACTCCGGTTCCGGCAGTGGCGGCGGGGTCTGATCGACCACCGCGGGCACGGCGGGTTTGCGCTTCTTGCGCTTCCCGGGTTGTTCCCCGCCCGGGGCCGTGATCGGTTTGGCGTCGCGCAGCGGCGGCTCGCCGGTACCTCCGGCCGCGGGCCCCACGAATTCGTCGGCCGGGTAGTTCTCGGTGGGGGTACGGCTGCGGCGGCGAGATCTGGTGGGTACCTCCCCGGCGCCGGCCTCGTACTCGTCGACCGGGTCGTAGCCGTCCCGGTAGTCCGCCTCCCCCTCGTAGCCGGGCGCTCCGAAGAATTCGCGCAGCCGCTGCGGCGCTTCCCGCACCGTCGTCCCGGTCACCAGCAGCACACCGAACACCATGGCCAGCAGCAGGATGGGCACCGACAGCCAGGCGGTGAGACCGTCGGTCACCGGCCCGCCGATGACGAATCCCACGAACCCGGCCGCATCGGCACGTCCGGCCGCGCCGGTGGGGGCTCCGTCGGCGATATGCCACAACCCGAGCAGCGGCAACCCGATCAGCAGACCGCCCAATACCAGCCGGGGCCGGATCTCCGGGCGGGGCTCGGTACGCATGAGCACCACCGCTATACCGGAGGCGACGAACGGCAGCAGCGCCGAAGCCGAACCGGTGACCGCACGGATGACCGCGTCCACCGCGCGCCCGATGGGTCCGCCCGCGGACAGCCAGACGGCGGCCGCGATCACCGCGCTGAGTGCGATCAATCCGAGGGCGGCTCCGTCGCGTCGATGACCGTGCTCGATCTCCCCCGCCCGGCTGATGGCCCGGGTGGTGGCACCCAGCCCACGGGCCGCCATCGTCCAACCGCCGCTCACCATCCGGCTGAACACCGCCAGCGGCGCGGTCTCCGAACGTCGCGCGGCGGCGGGCCGGCGGGCCGCGGTGCGGCGATGTGGGCGGGCGCCGGCGGCCGGGCGCGCGGCAGCCTTACGTGTGGTTCTACGAGCCGGACCCTGGGCCGCGGCCGCGCCGGCCGTACCGCGTGAATTGTCCGAACGAGAACGCGCAGCGGTGGTCCGCCCCCGAGCCGATCCCGCCCGCGTACCAGGTGTGGTCGTGCCGCGGGACTTACCTGCCATTGCCTCAGGCTAGCCGCAACAACCCCATCGGGACCATCCGCAACACTGGTTACCGCCGCCGCGACGGTGCGAAATGCCGATCGTCGTCGATGGACGTGCCGGTCGTCGCGGGATGATCATCGTCGGCGATTCGCCCTCGCACGCCGTCGATATCCGGCGCGGGACGCGGCAAGCGCCGGGCGGTCCCGCCCGCGCCCTTGCTCTCGTCCGGAGGCGCTCAGATGGAACGGTCGAGTTCGAGCACCTGCCGGACCGCGTCGGGTTCGCCGGAGAATTCGATCCGGACCTGATCACGCCCGAAGGCGTGCAGCAGCAGTTCCGAGGGCTCCCCGATCAGGCTCACCGCGGGACCGGTGCCGTCCACGAGCCGCACCGCCTCCCCGCCGGGTGTCGAGATTTCCACCGGTACCGGCGATTTCCGATACGCCATCTTCCCCATCTTGCGAAGTGTCGACCACAGCCGCTGCTGATCCTCGGCGGACAGTTCCCGCGGTTCCCAGCCCGAACTCGCCCGCCGGACATCCTCGTGGTGGACGAACATCTCGCTCAGATTGGCGATCGCGTCCACCGGGCGCAGCGGCGACCACCACGGCGGGCCGGTGCGGACCTTCTCCAGCAGTTCGCCGAATTCCCGTCCCGCCGCCTTGTCCTGCACCTTCTGCAGATAACCGGCGAGGGGACGCAACATGATCCCCGGCGCGGCATCGGGACGTCGCTCCCGCACGACCAGGTGCGCGGCGAGGTCGCGCACGGTCCACTCACCACATAGGGTAGGCGCGTCCGGGCCGGTGCCCTTCATCGTTTCGACCAATGCACGGCGTTCACGCTGAGCCATGTTCACACGATGAATCTAGCCGAGACCCAGCCATCGGGGAGGGAATGCGTTACCGATCCGGTTGCTCCGCGGCAGAGATGCTCTGTACTTTGTCATTCGGTCCATAAGGGTCGTGGTCCGAAACGCACAGATGGGAACACCTTTGAAGAAGTTTCTCACCGTTGCCGCCGTTCTGGTGGCGACCATCGGTTCTATGTTCGTCGCTTCGGTGACGCCGGCGCATGCTCAGTACAGCAGCTACTACGGCGCCATCGCGGTATCGCTGTCCACCGGCAACTACGGCTGGTCCTACGACTACGACAGCTACTCCGAAGCCGAGCAGGCCGCCGAGAGCAAATGCGGCGCCGCCGACTGTGTCGCCAAGATCTCCTGGCGCAACGGCTGTGGTGCACTGGCGGTTTCGGACAACTGGCTGAGCTATGGCTCCGGTTCGAACCGGGCCGCGGCCCGCTCCGAGGCGCTGGCCAACAACCCGGGCAACGCCTACATCGAGCACTGGAACTGCACTTCCGGCTACGACCTGTGAGTTCGTACCGTCCATCATTTCCGGCCGGCGCCGAACTCGCCGACTACTCCGTAGGGGAATCAGAACTGTGAAAATTCGACCGATCCGGGTCGTGGCCGCCGCAACGATGGCCGTCGCCGCCCTCACCTTCACCGCGTGCTCGTCCACCGAGGACTCCTCGGCCGATGCCGCCGCCACCAGCACCGAGGCCGCCGCCGAGTTCGAATCGGGTAAAACCCAGGACGGCCGTGAGGAGGGCAAGGCGCCGACCACCACACCCGCGCCGAACCTGCCGAAGCCCACGGCCGAAGAACTCAACGACAAGATCAACCGGGCGCTCGACGGTTCGGTCGGCGAGGACGAGAAGCTGGTCTGGATCGAAGACGCCGAACAGGATCCGCAGCTGGTCGACAAGCTGGTCGAGGCAGCCAAGAAGAACGAAGTAACGGTAAAGATCACCAATGTCGGCGAACCGGCCGACGGCAAGGTGACCGCCGATGCCGATGTCACCATCGGTGGTAGCCCGGTGGAGAACGCGACCGTCGATTTCGTGGCCGAGGGCGATCAGTGGAAGATCGCGCACGGGTTCGCGTGCAATATCGTCAAATCCGCGCAGCTGGATTCGGCGGCCTGCCAGGAAGATTCCTGATCCGCGAGTAGCTGTACCGATAACGAGAAACCGCCGGAGGGCTGAACCCTCCGGCGGTTTCGTCTGTTCCGGGAGTCAGACTCCGAGCACCGTCGGCACGATCATCGGGCGCCGCCGGTAGGTATCGGCCACCCAGCGGCCCACGATCCGCCGTACGGCCTGCGCGATGCGGTGCGTATCGGTGACGCCTTCCCCTGCCAGACGCAGCAGTTCGGCCTCCACCAGTTCGGCCGCTCCGGCCAGTGCGGTGGGATCGTCGGAGAATCCGCGACCACTCACCTCCGGCGGGCTGACCGCCTTACCGGTCGTCTCGTCCACGGCCACCGTGATGGCGATGAAACCGCCCTCGCCGAGCACGAGCCGGTCCGACAGCGTGGATTCGCCGACATCGCCGACCGACAGTCCGTCCACGTAGACGTGCCCGACCGGGACCCGGCCGACGATGGAGGCGATCCCGTCGACCAGATCCACCACCACACCGTCCTCGGCCAGCACCACCCGCTCCTCGGGCACTCCCGTGGCGACCGCGAGTGCGGCATTGGCGCGCAGATGGCGCCATTCGCCGTGTACCGGCATGGCATTGGTCGGCCGGACCGCGTTGTACAGGTACAGCAGTTCCCCGGCCGATGCGTGCCCGGAGACGTGCACCTTCGCGTTCTGTTGGGTGATCACCGTGGCGCCGAGCCGCGCCAGCCCGTTGACGACCGCGAACACCGAGTTCTCGTTGCCCGGGATGAGCGAGGAGGCCAGCACGACCAGATCGTCGGCACGGATGTGGATCTGCCGGTGCTCGCCGCGAGCCATCCGGGACAGCGCCGACAGCGGTTCACCCTGGGATCCGGTGGAGATGAGAACCAGTTTGTTACCGGGCAGGGTGGCGGCCTGATCGAGATCGACCACGAGCCCGTCGGGCACCGTGAGGTAGCCCAGGTCCTGGGCGATCTGCATATTGCGCACCATGGACCGGCCGACGAAGCACACCCGGCGCCCGAACTTCTGCGCCACATCCACCACCTGCTGGATCCGGTGCACATGGCTGGCGAAGGATGCCACGATCACCCGGTTGCGCGCCTTGCCGATCACGGTGTCCAGGACACCGCCGATCTCCCGTTCCGGAGTGACGAAACCGGGGACCTCGGCATTGGTGGAGTCGACCAGGAACAGATCCACGCCCTCGTCGCCGAGCCGGGAGAAACCGGCCAGGTCGGTGAGCCGGCCGTCGAGCGGCAACTGATCGAGTTTGATATCGCCGGTATGCAGCACGGTTCCCGCCGGCGTGCGGATGGCCACCGCGAGGGCGTCGGGGATGGAGTGGTTGACCGCGAAGTACTCGCATTCGAACGGGCCGTGCTCGGTGCGCTGTCCCTCGGTGACCTCCAGCAGCTTCGGATGCAACCGGTGTTCCCGGCATTTCGCGGCGACCAGAGCGAGGGTGAACTTCGAACCGATCACCGGGATATCGGG
The DNA here is from genome assembly GCF_014645735.1 of Nocardia jinanensis. GTDB lineage: Bacteria > Actinomycetota > Actinomycetes > Mycobacteriales > Mycobacteriaceae > Nocardia > Nocardia jinanensis. The sequence goes on from NZ_BMMH01000001.1 coordinate 788,481, forward strand.
GCGCAATCGCAGCAGGAACGGTACGGCGCCGATATGGTCCTCGTGCCCGTGTGTCAGCACCACGGCCACCACATCGTCGATACGGTCCTCGATCGGCCGGAAATCGGGCAGGATCAGGTCCACGCCGGGCTGCTGGTCCTCGGGAAACAGCACACCGCAGTCGACGATCAGCAGTTTGCCGCCGTATTCGAAAACGGTCATATTGCGACCGATCTCACCGATCCCGCCGAGCGCGAAGACCCGCAGGCCCTGCTTCGGCAGTTTCGGGGGCAGCGAGAGCCGGTCCTGCGCGGCGGCCTCCGGGGTGACGGCGGGCGCGGAACGGGCCGGCTCGTTACGACCGCGACCCGGCTGCTTGCTCCGGCCGCCGCGACGTGACCGCTGGCTACGGGCCTCCGGGGCGGCTGCGGCGGCGGACTCGGGTTCGGTTGCCACGGTCTCGGTTTCCCTTTCGACAGTGGATCCGGCGGGTTCGGCGACCGGAGCGGCGGGCGTGGGCTCGGGTTGCGGCTCCGGCACGGGCGCGGGCGCACCCGCGTCGCGCCGCGCGGTACGGCGAGGACGGCGAGCGGTGGGTTCACTCATTCGAGCACCCCGGCCGCCCGCAGATCCGCCGCCAGATCTTCGAGTTGTTCCGGGCTGGGCATGATCTGCGGCAGCCGCGGTTCACCCGTATCGATACCGAGCAATCGGAGCCCGCCCTTCGTCATCGCGACACCACCGAGCCGGGCCATCGCGGCATTGAGCCACAGCAGGCTGGTGTTGATATCGCGGGCGCGCACCACATCACCGGCGCTGAAGGCGTCCACCATCTCGCGCAGCCGCTCCGGGACCAGATGCCCGATCACGCTGATGAAGCCCACCGCGCCCATCGCCAGCCACGGCAGATTCAACATATCGTCGCCGGAGTAGAAGGCCAGATCGGTTTCGGCGATGAGCGCGGCACCCGCGTTCAGATCGCCCTTGGCGTCCTTGACTGCGACGATCCGCGGATGTTCGGCGAGCCGGCGAATCGTATCGGAAGCGATCGGTACCACCGATCGCGGCGGAATGTCGTACAGGGTGACCGGTAGGTCGGTGGCGTCGGCGACCGCGGTGAAATGCGCGTACAGGCCTTCTTGGGTCGGCCGCGAATAGTAGGGCGTCACCACCAGCAGGCCGTGCGCGCCCGCGCGCTGTGCGTTGCGTGCCAACTCGATCGAATGCGCGGTGTCGTAGGTGCCGGCGCCGGCGATCACGGTGGCCCGGTTGCCGACCGCGTCGACGACCGCGCGCAGCAGATCCGCCTTCTCCGATTCGGTGGTTGTCGGCGATTCGCCGGTGGTGCCGGAGATCGCGAGCAGGTCGACGCCCCGATCGACCAGACGATGTGCCAGGGAGACGCCGGTGTCTATGTCGAGCTTGCCCTCGGCACTGAAGGGGGTCACCATCGCGACACCTACTGTGCCGGACGCGCTCAACACCGGGGGCGTCGATTCACCGTTCGTCATGGTCAGAAAGGCTACCCGGTCACCTGATATGCCTCGACACCCTCGTCTGTGTTCTCGGCCGCCCACATCTCCGGCCGACGGCATGATACAGCCATAGTGCCGTCATTTCTTTACTTGAACGACATCAAATATGGCGTCACACTGGTGTCATGGATCTGACCCGATACACCGCCCGCATCCGCGAGGACCTGGTGGCCGCCGCGGCCCTGGGCGACGAGAAAACGCAGGCCACAGCGGAGGCGCTGGCCACCGCGGTGGAGAATTCGGCCCGGCTGGCCCTGCTCTCCGCGCTCACCGAACTCGCCGATACCGTCACCGCCGAATTGGGCGACCGCACCGTGCGTGTCTCCCTACACGGCACCGAGGCGAGCGTCGAGGTGCGGCGCGCCCCGTCCGGCGACAACCCCAGTTTCGAGGAGGTGACCGGCGATATCAGCCGGGTGACCCTGCGTCTGGTCGAGCAGGTGAAGGCCCGCGCCGAGGAGGCCGCCGCACAGAGCGGGCAGTCGTTGAACTCCTGGATGTCCAGCGTCGTCTCCGGAGCGTTGCGCGACCAGATGCGCGGCGGCTACGGCGCACCGAAGCGCGACGACCAGTCCTGATCGCCGGACGATACCGTCGGGAGCTCATTCGAAGACCGAGACTTCACCGGACCTTCCGATATCGGTACGCCGGTCCCCGTCCGTGCCGCTGACCAGCACCGTCGCGATATTTCGGCGACCGGCGGGCAACACCCGCACCGTGACGGCACCCCCGTCGGCGGCGTCCAGGGCCCGGATCGCGAACTGCACGACCAGATCCCGCACCGCGCCGGGAACCTCGGCGAAACCGCCGTCGTCGAGCAGTAGTACCTCGGCCCCGCGGGACCGGGCCCCGCGCGCCGCGCTGTTGAGGCGATCGGTCACCAGCTGGGGCGCCCGCAGGCTGTCGCGCAATTCGGCCTCCAGTAGCCGGCATTTCTCCCGTTCGGCGGCGGACAAGTCGGCGCCCCGGGCGATCCGTTCGAGCATCGGCCGCGCGACCCGGTCCAGCCGGGCCAGCTGCCGGATGCGCTCGGAATGCTCCGCCGCCATCGTCGCCTCGGCCGCCGCCCGCATCGCGGCGTCCTCGTGCAGCAGTCGCAACGAACGCTGTGTCGGGCGCAGAATCAGCGCGCATACCGAGGCACCGGCCAATGTGGCCAGCGCGACAATCGGCACGAACAGCGAGCCGAAATCGACATCGAGGGCGATATCGGCGGCGGCGAGCGCCACCGCCACCGCGGCCGCGCCCGCCCACGCCGCACCGATCCTGCTACGTAGGGGCAGCACGGCCAGTACGAACGAGAAGGCAAAGGCCGCCCATGGCTCCCGGACCGCGCCCTCGTAGGAATTCAGAGAGGTCAGCACCACCGCCGTCAGACCCGCCAGTAGCACCGTGACCGTGGCCGGCCACGGTAGTGGATCACCGGCAACCAGCAGCACGATGGCACCGGCGCCCAGCATCGCGGCGAACGCGGTGCCCGCCTGCTCGGCCGGGACGATGCCGAACGTCGGGATCATATGCAGCGTAATGATCATCACGAGCCCGGTCAGGAAGAACCAGCCGCCCGGGCCGCGCATCCCGAGCAGTGCCCGCAACTCGGTATCGCTGTCCGGCTCAGACATCGTCGCCACCGCCGGCGCTACCCCACACCAACGTCACCGTGGTTCCCTTCCCCGGACCCGATTCCACAAAGGCGGCGCCACCGGGCAGCTGCCGCATCCGGCCCAGAATGCTCACCGAGACGCCGAGCCGGTCCGCCGGTACGGCCCCTCGATCGAAACCCTCGCCGTCGTCGCGTACGACCACCTGTAACCCACCCGCGCCGATGGTGACGGTGACGGTGCGCTGAACGGTACGGCCGGGTACCGCCGCGTGCCGCAGGCTGTTACGGGTCGCCTCGGCCAGCGCCGCCGCCAGGGTCCCCGCCGCCTCCACCGGCATTCGCAGCGCTGCTCCGTTATCACCCTGTCGTGCGGTGAATTCGACGCTGCGATTCACCTCGTGCACCGCCGCGCGCAGGAATCCGACCGCCGAATCGGCATCCAGAGTGTCCATATCGGACTCGGCGAACCGGGTCTCGTCGAGTTGGTCGAGGGTGCGCTGGGCCTGTTCGCGCAGAACCGGTGAGGTACCGGAGTCGCGGGAGGCGTCCAACAGTGTGGACAGCACCGCGTCGTGGATGAGAGCGGCGAATCGAGCACGTTCACGCTCCCGGGCCGCGGTACCCGCGACCGCTGCGGCCTGTTCGCTCGCCCGCACCGTTTCCCGGTCGACTCGTACTCCCGCGCGGCGCGCATAGGCCACACACCACAGGAGCAGCATGCACAAACCGATCTGTCGCGCGAAACTGACGAGTACGTTCATCCACGAGGTCCCGTCGAGCATGAGGTAGGCGACGATGCCCGGAAAGGCCGCCGCCACCACGAGATAGACGCCGGCGAACAGCAGGCGCCAGGCCAGCGCGGCAGCCAGCATCCCGATCGCGACCAGCCGATACACCCAGATCGGCCCCGGTGCCGCTTCGACCTGGGGAAAGTAGGCCAGTACGAGAACCATGGCGGTGAGGTAGCCGAGCGCGGCGGCTCCCGCGACCGGCCGGATCAGCTGCGGCCGGTCGATCAGCGACACCACCGCGAGCACCGGTAGCAGGCCGAACGCGGTCGATACGGTAACCAGAGTCCAGAACAGCGCTACTTCCCGATGCTGCACGATGATCTCGGGAAGTTCGAGCAGGCCGGCGATCGTCCCGACGAGCCCTATCACCAGGCCGAAACCGCGCAACACCCGATCGGCGGCGGATTCGGGGCCGGTGTCGCGGTCCCGGTGCAGCAGTGCGCGGCGTGACCACCTCGCGCTATCGGGCCGCTGCCGTGCCGCTCTCGCCGGTGCTACAACGGACGCGTCCATCAGCGGCGACGTTCCGGGACCGGCAGCCAACCGTCCTCCACCGCCCTTTTGTAGAGATCGGTCTTGGTGGGGGCGGGGCGGCCCGCATCGGCGTATTTCTGCCGTATACGGCCCAGATAGTCGTTGACGGTCTGCTCCGACAGTCCCGTCAGCCGCGCCACCCGGGATGCCTTCTCGCCCGCCGCGTACAGGGTGAGCACTTCTTCCTGCCGGGGACTCAATCCGACACTGGACAGTTGCGGATCACCGTCGATGGCGGCCGCCCAATCCGTCGTCACCACCTGCTCCCCAGAGGCTGCCCGCCGTACCGCGGCGACCACCGCGGCCACATCCTCCGATTTACGGAGCACACCGAGCACACCGGCCCGCGCGGCCGAACGCACCAGATAGGAATTGTCCGCACCGGTGAACACCAGCACCTCGACCCCGTTCTCGCGCAGTGTCCGCACGTTGTCCTCGGGCGTGGAATCGTCGGCGAGCCGCAGATCCAGAACCGCCAGATCCAACGACCACTGCTCGCCGAGCCGGCATTCCGGATCCTCCAGCAGTCCGGCGACGGTGCCCGCCGTCGCGACCAGCGCCAGATCCGGATGCGGGCCGAGCATCGCGGCCAATCCGATCGCTACCGACTCGTGGTCCTCCACCAGCCCGATCCGGCGTGGCACCCCATTCACTCCCGCAACGCTCTTCGTCACCGCACAAACTCCCATCACGCACGAACGATCCACCTGCTCAGCAGTATGGCGGTCCGCGTACGGCGGGGTCAGCCCCAGATTCCGGGGGAATGCGGGCGATGCCGGGCGGCGTGTCTGCCCGAGCCGGTGTGTGGTGGTGGGCCGTATTCTGCGACTGACCAGGCTGTGCCCAACTTCATCGAGCGGGACGTAGGCATATCGAGCGCGGTGATCCCAGTGCTCGACTGAAGTGGCAGGGCACTGCTCAGATGTCCTGAGTGTGGCTCGCCCGGCGGCCGGAACACCTCGATGCACTGGTTCAGATGATGTTCAGTGCGTCCGCGACCGTGGTGAGGTAGTCGATGTGGGCGTCGACGGAGTCCAGGCCGAAGCCCATGGTCGCTACGGCGGCGTGGGTGCCGCCTGCCACTCGATCTGCTCTTCTTCTCAGGTTCCGCGGGTGCCGAAGTCCTGGCCGAGAGCGTCGTATTCGACAGGGCTCCAGCCGATACCGACTCCGAGTCGTAGTCGGCCGCCGGAGAGCGGGGCGACGTCGGCTGCTTGCCGCGCGACCAGAGCGGTTCGGCGTGGCAGCCAATGACCTGGGCATCATCGCCTCGATCTTCAGCTTCGTTGACTAGTGCAGAGCGTGGGGCGGGGGCTTTGCCGGTGGTCGCGGATCCCGCCGGATTCAGGCGGCGCGGCGGCGTCGGGGTAGGAGTGCGCCGTCCATGACCTCGGTCCACCAATGGTGCAGCGGGCTGGGATCGGGCCAGTGCACATCAGCAGCGGCGGCTGCACCGCTTCCGGCGGGGTTCGGGGTGCGGCACCGGGCGGCTGCGGATCGGGGGCCGGGCGGCCCGAGGCGATCGAGGCCGGTGCCGGTCGCGGGCATGGTCATGGCATCGTTCCTCTCGAACTATGGTCTGCGGAACAATTTCCCGGGAAGTCCGGGTGGGCCCGGAAGAACCGTGCTGACCGGGCCCACCCGTCGCTGGATGGAATTGGGAGAACCGAAGGCCAGGGTCGGCGGGGCCGGGAACAGTTCGGCCTGGCATGCCACGTTCGGTGGCTGTGCACGCGCGCCGCTGGGGGCGCGTCGCTGCTCTCAGTGCAGGCCTGCGGGTTCGGCGCCCCTCGCCGACCCTGTATCGCGTGTGTGGGAACGGGCATCACCTCACTTCCCTGCCTGTTGGGTGTCGGGGGCTTCTGCGGCGTTCGGGCGGGCCGCGTTCGCGGGCCCGGAACCGATCCGGCCGCCGCCGCTGTGGCCGGGGAGGTCCACACCTGGAGCCGGTGGGTCGCGACGGCCGGGCACCGGTCGTGCGCAGCCGTCGCACCCATCGGACCCGGGCCGTGCGCAGCGCCTCGTCGACCTCGGCGAACAGCTCCTCGAAGTCGGGATCCAGCGCGATCAGCCGGGGACTCCCATTTCCCAGCCGGTTTTCGCCGGCACCGGTCGATGCGTTCACGGCCGGGCTCCTGTGGTGGCGCCGACCCGGACGGTCAGGCGTTGATGGCCTGATGCTCGTGGTCGTGGCGCGCGACCTCGATTTTGCGGGGCTTGGCCTTTTCCGAGATCGGAATCACCAGCCGCAGCACCCCGTCACGGTAGTCGGCGCGGATCGCGGCGGTATCGAGGTTCTCACCCAGGAACAGCTGTCGGCTGAACACGCCGCGGGTGCGCTCGGCGGCGATCATCGACCGGCCCGAGTCCAATTCCGGGCGCGATGCCCGCACGGTCACCACATTGCGTTCGACATCCAAGTCCAGGGAGTCCGGGTCGATGCCGGGTAGATCGAGTTCGACGAAGAAGTCGTCACCCTCGCGCCAGGCATCCATCGGCATCGCCGCCGGACGCGCGGGCGTGCCGAAAACTTGCTGGGTCAAACGATCCAGATCACGGAAGGGATCGGTGCGCATCAACATGGTCGCCACCTCCAGTCACTCCTTAACTCTCGAAGAGAAACCAGATAATCTCTGTCTACTGACAGAACTAATATCTAGCACTCCTCGAAGGAGAGTGCAAGTAGTATCTGCAGATAATGTCGAGAGGATGGTGAAGAGGGTGACGGGTGCGGATCAGCACGGCGGTAACCTGCCCGGGGCCGGGCAGGGCGTGTACGCGATATCGGTGGCCGCGGAACTGGCCGGTGTCGGAGTTCAGACGCTGCGGCTCTATGAGCAATACGGGTTGATCACCCCGGCGCGCAGCGCGGGCGGCACCCGCCGCTACAGCCCCGACGATCTGGCACGGCTACAGCGCATCACCGAACTGACCGGGCAGGGTATCCACCTCACCGCGATCGTGCGCATCCTCGAACTCGAAGACGCCAACACCACGCTCCGCGACGCCAACGCCGCCCTCACCACCGAACGCGATCGGCTCCGCGACCACGGATCATCACAACGCTGACATCCGGTGTCTGCCGCGCCCGGGCAGCCATCGAAAGATGCAGGCGATGAGGTTCTTCCTCGTCGGCCGCCCCGGAGCGGCCGAGCCGATATCACCGTGTGACCTCGCGAGGTATCCCGATAACGGCAGAATTGCCTGGTGGGAACGTTTCGATCAACCGGTTGGCGGTGCGGGCACGATCGCCTAGCCTGCCCGGTACGGGCCAGCGGATCTCTGCACGTCCCCACCCCCTCGGCCCTACAGCAACGCCGTCATTGCATATCGACCCATGTGACCCATGTGAGTGCCTATGAAACAGACTGTTGCCGCTTCACCGACTGCCCCCGCCCCCGCCGCCGCGGCCACGTCGGCGAACTCCAGAACCCCCGCTGACCAGCTGAGTTTCCGCACCCGGCGCCGCGGCGAGGCCGTCATCGTATCGGCGCGCGGCGAGGCCGACGCCTTCACCCTGCCACTGTGGCGAGACAAAGTCCGCGACGCCGTCGAGGAGGCAGCCCGCGCGGACTGCGCCGTGATCATCGACGCCGGCCGGCTCGACTTCCTATCGCTACGCACCTTGGCTGCCCTGGCCCGAGACGCACGCCAGTACCGGCGCAACGGCACCGAAATCTGCCTGGTCACCACCGATCTGAACATCGCCCGCCTCGCCGCCGGCGACCCCCGCACCGCGGACCTCCCCGTCCGCTCGACCGTGGTCAGTGCCCTGACAGCGATCCACCTGCACAGACGAGCCACACACGCCACCAACCGCCCTTGCCCGCATCACACGCCACAGATCACCCCGGACCAGCGCGGGACCCCGCACACCAGGCGAGCGCACTATCTGGCCGGTGAAACCGTTCCCGGTCACGGTGGCCTCCCACCCACTGTGACCGCCGCACCGTTGCCGGGCCACCGGTAGCCCGTCCCACCCTCCGGGCCACTCGACGAAACAATCCACGGCCACACGCCACAGAGTTACCGACCACCGAGACCGATCGCGACAAGTTCCCAGAGCAAGATGGACAGAAGGCCTCATTCCTCCGGCTCAGGTATTCGTCAGGGGAGGGCAACCCACGCAGTCGATCGCGGGGTTGCCCGAACGCTAGCGGTGGGAATGCGGCGGCGTAGCGTGCGGCGAGTGAGTTCTCGCGAGCACGCCCCGTCCAGCGCCCGCCCCACGGCCGGGATCTCCGACGCCGACACAGCCACGACTGTTGAGATCGAAGCCCTGTTCCGGACACTGGAATCCGCATTGGAGGCCAAAGACGCAGCAGCCTTCGACCAGCCATTCACCGAAGACGTCGTCTTCGTCACGCCGGCGGGCGCGATCTTCCGCGGCTGGGACGAACTACACGGCTACCACCGCAAACGCCTGGGCGACGGCCCGGACGCGCGAGCCCACTTCGAGCTGCTTTCCCTACGTCTCCTGACACCCGAACACGCAGTCGTCACCGTCGAGCAAACACTGCACACCGCAGAATTCTCCGTCGCCAACCGAGGCACCTGGGTCCTGCTCGAGCGCAACAAGAAATGGTGGGCCTGTTCGGTGCACAACACCAACATCGCCGGATCGGTCGAAGCCTGACCCACTGTCCGACGCCCGCTGTCAGGTCGAGCGTGAACTCCTGGGCCGCCGCGCCCGGCGCCGCAGCCCGCAGCCCGCAGCCCGCAGCCCGCAGCCCGCAGCCCGCAGCCCGCAGCCCGCAGCCCGCAGCCCGCAGCCCGCAGCCCGCAGCCCGCAGCCCGCAGCCCGCAGCCCTGAAAGCATGCCACTGCCTGTGGCCGATTCGTTCGGTACCGCGGTGAGCGGTTCGCGGTTGGTCCCGGGTTGCGGTCACGTCCGCGGTCGCCGAGTCGTCGGCGGTGTCATCACGATGGTCAGGCCGTCGAGTAGTCGTTCCAGTCCGAACGCGAACAGTGATTCCAGGTCCACCTGGGTATCCGGTTCTGTGAGCTGGGTGATCAGTGGTCGGTCGACGGCGAGCCGGGCAGCGCCCCACTGTTTGCTCGTCATTCCGGAGTCCAGTTCGGCGCGGGCTTCGCTTTCGATGTTCATTGCTGTGCCCCGCACGTAATTGACCAAGGTGGCGTAGATGTGGAGCCGGGTGGAGGAATCCAGTTCCAGGTCGTCGAAGGCGCGCAGAGTCCACAGTCCGTAGGCGATCATGGCCGGCAGGGTGGCCGGGCGGGTGATGGACACCAGCGGTGGCACCCATGGATGGCGCTGGTAGACAGCCCATTGCAGTCGCGCGGCCACGCGCAGATGTGAGCGCCACCCCGGGGGCGATTCGGGGTAGTCGATCTCGGCGAACGCGGCGTCCGCGAGTAGCTGAGTGAGTTCGGCGTCGGCGTCGAGGTAGCGGCGCAGCGTGATCGTCGCGACGCCGAGTTCGGCGGCCACTGCCCGCAGGGACAGTGCTGTCAGACCGCCGCTGTCGGCGATCCGCATCGCGGCGCGCACGACGCGCTCGCGTTCGAGCCCTGCGATGGTTCGCGAGGGCAGCCGACGCGCAGCGACCACGGCGCCGACGCGCGAGGTCGATTCGATGGTGCCCGAGTGTTTGAGCGCGGCCAGGGCTTTGGTGGCAGTGGCGATGGCGACGCCCCATTCGCGCGCGATGGCCCTGGTGGTGGGAACCGGATCGCCCGGCCGCAGCAATCCCGCGGCGATGCGCCGCTCGATCTCGGCGACGATTCGGAGGTAGGGCGGTCGGGCATCGGTCACACCATCATGCTGGCACGAGTCAGTGGTCGGGCAGCCAGTTGCCGTGCAGGCCCAGCGGTACGCGGGCGGGCAGGTGGATACGCGCGATGGGTTCACCGGTGAAGTCCCGAGCGGCCAGCACGACCAGATCGGCGGCGTTGCGGTGCGGATCGTGTACGTAGGTGAGTAGATATCCCTCGTCTTCGCCGGACCCGGTGGCCACGAACACCGCCTCGCCCACGGTTTCTTCTGCCCCGAATGCGTGCACCTCCGCGGTGCACCGCTGGAAATCATGTTTCACCAGCGCGTTGGAGAAGGCCGCGTCCGGGGCCGCGCCCTCCGGGGCGAACGGTATCCCGTACAGGGCCGTCGCGGCGGAGTAGCCGTAGCGGTGGGGGTGCCCGGCGTAGGCGTCGTTGATGCGGGGAAAATCCTGCGGCCGGTCATCGATGCGTTGCTGCTGGGCCTCGTCGGTGGTGATGGTCCAACGATCCAGCACCGGCCGGATCGCGCCGGGGTCGGCGGGATCGAACGGGCCTCGCGCGGTGACCAGGTCCACGACGACCGAATCACCGTCGTCGTAGGCGTTGAGCGTATGACTGACATGCACAGGGTCGATATCGTGCCAGCGGACCTCACCACCCGTCCGCGGCATCACGCCCACACGTGTGGGGTGCCCCGGCAGCCATCGGCAGTCGAATCCATCGAAACCCAGCGGGGTATCCCAGAGCACTACGTGGTCGCCGGTGAGCGCGAAGTCGTGCAGAAACGGGGTCCGCGTCATCGCGATCGGCACCGCACGAACCACCGCCCCCGCGGTATCGGTCACGATGTACTGCACGAAATCACGACCGGCCATATAAGACAGGGAATGCAACTCCCCGGTGCGTGGGTCGTGTTTGGAATGCGCACCCGCGGTGAACCCCTCCGCCGTCGCGCCCAATCGGCAGAAGCCCACGGTGTTCAGCTCGTCGTCCAGCAGGGCCGGCGGTAGTCCGCCTTCCGCCATGGCGAAGATCTGCCCCGCATGTTCGATCACATGCACCATGGGCGCATATCCCGGGACACGCACGAAACGGTTGCGATACCACTCGGCCCGCCCATCGCGCAGCCGCACCCCGTGCACCATGCCCTGACCCATCCCCCACACGTGGGTGCCGGGGTCCTCCACGCCCACCGGGTTAGGACCGTTGCGCACATATCGGCCACCGAGTTCGGCCGGGATACGCCCGGTCACCGGCAAGTCGTAGGCCGTGACCTCCACCTCTACGGGCGCGAAATGACCTTCCAGATACCTCATGAGAACACCGTAGGAACCCCCGCCCGAAAGGCGTTCTCGCACGACACGATCACCGCGCTGTGTACTAGTGCAGGCCGCCGCCCGACCCGCCTCCACATCTGCGAGATCATCGCCACCACCGACCGCACACCCGGCCGAGGAATCCGCCAGGCCCTCAGCCCATCAACTGTGCGGCCACCGTGGCACCCAGTTCCCAGCACCGCTCGAGATCGTCCTTCTCCGGTTTGCCCATCACCACAACCGAACTCGCTGCCTTGACCCAGCCGAGGCCGGTGGTCACCGATTCCACACTCCGCTCCGCGCCCTCGGTGCCCTCGTTCCCGTGTACGTACAAGCCGTACGGCCGGCCACGAGTGCTGTCCAGGCACGGGTAGTAGCAGGTGTCGAACGCGTGCTTCAACGCGCCGGACATGTAGCCCAGATTGGCCGGGGTGCCCAGCAGATAGCCGTCGGCGGCCAGCATCTCGTCCGGAGTGAGTGCCAGCGCCGCCCGCCGCACCACCTCTACACCTTCGATCTCCGGATCGGTCGCCCCGGCCAGGACGGCTTCGAACATCGCCTGCATATGTGGCGACGGGGTGTGGTGGACGATCAGCAACCGGGGCACATCGCCGAGCCTAACGACTGTGCCGCACCACAGAAGCTTTCCAGCACCGCGCGGCGGCATAGCCGCGGATCGCGCGAAGCCGTTTGTTCGGCACCTCCGGCGCGACCCGGGCGAGGGGTCAGGCTCCGCTCTCGCGTTCGCGCTTCTCCAATTCCACTGCGCGGCGCATGGTGTCCCGCGCCCGGGAGCGGTCACCGGCGTGATCGTAGGCGCGGGCCAATCGGTAGGAGATCCGCCAGTTGTCGGGGTCGGCCTCCCATTCCTTCTTGATCGAGAGGAACAGGTCGTCGGCGGCCGCGCGCTCGATGCGGCCCGACGGCCGGCGCGGCAGATCCGAGGTATCCAATTCCAGTCCCTCGTCACGGATCCTGCGGGCCAGCCGCTGATGGTCCAGTGCGGACCGGATGGTGGAGCCGACCATCCACACTCCCAGCAGCGGCAGGATCAGCACCCCGATACCGAGTGCGATAGCGGCGCCTCCACCGGAGATGATCAGTTCCACTGCGATCCGGCCGAGCCACAGAAAGTAGAAGCCCAGCGCGAAGACCAGTGCCGCGAGCAGCACCAGGATTTTGAGAACAGCGCGGTCCGGCTGGGATTCGCCCGGATCACCTGCGTTTTCGTTCACAGGTCCAGGAAGGGGTCGAGCCCGACAGTGAGCCCCGGGCGTTGTCCGATCTGCCGGATTCCCAGCAGAACGCCGGGGGCGAACGAGGAGCGATCGATCGAATCGTGGCGGATGGTGAGCGTCTCCCCCTGGGTCCCGAACAAGACCTCCTGATGAGCGACGAGCCCCGCCAGCCGCACCGAATGCACCCGGACCCCGTCGACCTCGGCGCCGCGGGCGCCGTCGAGTTCGGTGCTGGTGGCATCGGGCACGGGGGCAGCTCCGGCCTGTTTGCGGGCTTCGGCGATGATTCCTGCCGTTCGGTAGGCAGTGCCGGAGGGTGCGTCGGCCTTGTTCGGATGATGGAGTTCGATCACCTCGACCGATTCGAAGAACCGTGCGGCCTGTTCGGCGAAGCGCATGGACAGGACCGCCCCGATCGCGAAGTTCGGCGCGATCAGCACCCCCACCTCAGGCTTTCCGGCCAGCCAGCCGCGCACCTGATCGAGCCGGGCGTTATCGAAGCCGGTGGTACCGACGACCGCGTGGATCCCGTTCTCCACCAGGAACTCGAGGTTGCCCATCACCACATCCGGGTGAGTGAAGTCGACGACCACCTGGGTGCCCGAATCGACGAACCGGCTCAGCGGATCGTCCTTGTCGACCGCGGCGGCGAGATCGAGGTCGGCGGCCGCCTCGACGGCCGCGCAGATGGCCTGCCCGACCTTGCCCCGCGCTCCCAGAACGCCAACCCGAATCGGTTCCGTCACCTCGCCACTCCCTACCTGTAGTCGGACTGCGAATCGAGCCTACTGTGTCTGTTCACGCCACCTGCGCGTGCAGCCGACCGTCCACAGGTTGGCGACCATTGAGCACCTCCAGTGCCGTGAGCCTACCCAGGTGATCAAGGCGCACGCCCTCACCCACCCTTTCGTCTACTCCGGATGGTCCACCTCCGTAAGCGGGGCCCGCCCCTGTTCTGCAGCGACGAAGCGAAGGAGCACAGCGACCGAGCGCATGCAGTCGGCCACCCATAGATCGGCGAGCATCGAGCACTCACAGAGTCGTAAGCCCCCAGGCTGAAGCTGCACATACACGAACCTTCCGTCCACTCCGAAGCGTCCACCTCAACGGCGAGGCCCGCCCCGGTTCTGGAGCGACGAAGCGAAGGAGCGCAGCGACCGAGCGAAGGAGTGAAGAACCGGGGTTGATAGGGCCCCGCCCCGCGGCGCCGAAGGCGACGCCGAAAATTCAGAAGATGATCACCTGGCGTAGTGCGTGCCCGGCCGCGAGTTCGTCCATGGCCGCGTTGATATCCGCCAATCCGATCCGCGCGGAGATCAGTTTCTCGACCGGCAGCCGACCTTCCCGCCACATCCGGACGTACTCCGGAATATCGCGCGAGGGGACCGCCGAGCCGAGGTAGCTGCCGATGATCGAGCGCCCCTGGGCCACCAGACCCAGCGGTGAGATGCTCGCACGGGCATCGGGGGCGGGCAGGCCCACCGTCACCGTGACACCGCCGGGTGCGGTGGCCGCGACCGCGCTTTCGAACGCGCGCGCGGAACCGACCGCCTCGACGACCACTTCCGCCTGAACGCCCTGGTCCGCGATCTCAGCGGGGGTGAACGCGCTGCCGGCACCGAGTTCACGGGCCAGGGCCAGCTTGTCCGGGACCGTATCGACGGCGATGACCTCCCGCACGCCCAGCGATACCGCGACCAGGACGGCCGCCATACCCACACCGCCGAGCCCGACCACCATGACTCGGTCGGTGACGGAAGGTTTCGCCGAGTTCAGCAGCGCTCCGCCGCCGGTCAGTACCGCGCAGCCGAGGACCGCGGCGACCTCCGGTGGTACGTCGTCGTCCACCGGGACCACCGAGCGTTGGTCCACCACCGCATGGGTGGCGAATCCGGAGACTCCGAGATGGTGGTGCACTTCGGCGCCGTCGCGGTGCAGGCGCCGGCCGCCGCGGAGCAGTTCGCCCGCATTGTTCGACGCGCTGCCGGGAATGCACGGAGTCCGGCCGCCGGAGGCGCATCCGGCGCATTCGCCACAGCGGGGCAGGAAGGTCATCGCGACCCGCTGCCCGACGGGGAGGCCGGCGCCCGGACCCGCCTGGACGACCCGGCCGGAAGCTTCGTGACCGAGCAGCATCGGTACCGGCCGCACCCGGTTGCCGTCGATCACCGACAGGTCGGAATGGCAGAGCCCGGCGGCTTCGATGCGCACCAGGAGTTCGCCGGGGCCGGGGTCGGCGAGATCGAGTTCACCGATGGTGATCGGCGCCGAGTCGGCGTACGGCGCCGGTGCGCCGATCCGTTCCAGGACTGCCCCACGAATTCTCATGCTCACCACGGTAGGCCGCGCCGAGGATTTGATCATGATCCGGTTCGGACTATCCTGGTATGCCGTGATGGTGCTCCCGTTGGCCGCCTTGTACCGAGCCCGGGGTCGGGATCATCACGACTCGAGGAGATATTCCTTTGTCCGTTCAGTTCAACCACACCATTGTCGGATGTCGTGACAACCGGGAATCGGCCGAATTCTGGGCCGATATCCTGGGCGTACGACCAGGTGCCGAGTGGGGTCCGTTCATTCCACTGGTGACCGGCAACGGGGTCACGTTCGATTTCGCGAACGTCCCCGATCACATCACCGAGATCCAGGGTCAGCACTACGCGTTCCTGATCTCGGAGCAGGAATTCGACGCCGCCTACGCCAAGATCCAGCGCTACGGTCTCGAGCACTGGGCCGATCCGCATCAGCGGGCCGCGGGCGAGATCAACCGGAACGACGGTGGGCGTGGCGTGTACTTCCTGGATCCCAATGGTCATTACCTGGAGTTGATCACGGTCCCCTACGGGGGATGGCCGGCGTAGCCCTAGCGGTCGCCGCGGCGCAATCCCAGCGTCGCGGCGCCCAGGCAGGCCACGGCGACGATGCCGACGAACCAGGGGAACACCGTGCGCAGGCCCCAGGTGGTCGCGGCCCAGCCGGCGAGGATGGTCGGCAGCGCCATCGAGGTGTAGGCCAGCAGGTAGTAGGCCGACATGGTCTCGCCGCGCCGGTGTTCCGGCACCACGTGGGAGAGGTGGCGCAGCGATCCGCCGAAGCCGAGGCCGAAGGTGGAACCCAGCAGGACACCGGCGGCCAGCACCACTACCCAGTTGTGCGTAGCGAGTGCGGGCACGGTCAGGATCAGGGCCACCGCCATACCGATATCACCGGCGACGGCCGCGCGCCGGGCCGGGATCGCGGTGGCGAACAGCTGCACGACAGCGGCCGCGGTGGCCGT
Organism: Nocardia jinanensis; assembly: GCF_014645735.1. Lineage (GTDB taxonomy): Bacteria > Actinomycetota > Actinomycetes > Mycobacteriales > Mycobacteriaceae > Nocardia > Nocardia jinanensis. Next base: position 804,493 of record NZ_BMMH01000001.1, read on the forward strand.
CGCCGCCACCACGACACCGCCGAAGACGAGGTTGTGGATGCCGGTCTGCTGCGCGGCCAGCGACGGATACAGCGACAGCAGTACGCCGAGCACCGACCAGGCGGCCATGACACCCATCGCCGCGAACCAGAAGTCGGCGCGGATCTCCCGGGGTACGGCGGGACGGGCGATCCGGATGCGGCCGGCGACCCGCGTGGCGTGTGGTTCGCGTAGCGCCAGCACACCCGCGGTGACGAGCAGGCAGATCACGCTGATCACCACGTACGGTGTGCGCAACGGGTGGGGTGCGTACTGGGCGAGCAGTGCCGAGCCCATGATGGCCACGGCCATCCCCACGTTGAACGCGACACCGGTGAGCTGGCCCGAGCGCGCGCCACGATGCGGCCGCAGGTCGAGCAGTGCCGCCGCGCCCGCGACCACGGTCGCACCGACGGCCATCCCGTGCAGGGCGCGGGCGGCGAGCAGCATGGGGACGGTATCGGCGAGTACGAACACCACGAGGCCGGCGATCATCACCGCGAACGCGCCGAGCAGGACGGGTTTGCGACCGATCACATCGGAGATCCGTCCCGAGACGAGGACGGCGCCGAGGGCGGCGATCGCGTAGACCGCGAAGACGAGGGTGGTGGTCAGCGGCGAGAGATGCCACTGCTGTTCGTAGAGACCGTAGAGCGGCGCGGGCACACCGGAGACGCCGAGCGCCACCCCCGTAGCGCTCAGGACCAGCCCGTAGGCCCAGGGTTGGATCGTTGCGTCGTCGGTGAGTACCGCCGCTGTCGCTGCCATGAGAACCCCGAAACAGGTAAGTTTGACGTTGATCGAACTTCATCGAGCCTATCCGAGGTTCGATGATCATCAAACCCGAGCGAGTAGATGATGACGCAGACCACACCGACCACGGACTCTCCGAACCCACCGGTGGCCCCGCTACCCGTGGTCCTGGCCGCACTCCAGGACCCGGTGCGCCTCGAGATGGTCCGCCGCCTGCACAACGCGGACGACGCCGTCCGCTGCGCCGCGCTCTACGAGGTGATCAACAAGTCGACCGCCACACACCATTTCAAAGTGCTGCGCGAAGCGGGCGTGATCGAACGGCTGATGCTCGAAGGGCAGACCCATCAGCGACTGCGCACCACCGATCTGGACCGAGCCCTGCCCGGCCTGCTGGACTCGGTGGTCGGCGCGGCCAACCGCGCCACCCCGGAATCGAACCGCTGACGGTCGTGCGGCGGATCGCGCCGGCCGCACGCCGGGCCGGCACCGAGACGCTCGGTCGCGGCACGAAGATCGGCGAGGCCGGGGTATCTGCCCGGCCTACCTGATCGCGGGCACCGCCGCGCCGAGTGATTCGGCCGCCGCCGCGCGGACGTACGCGGCGTACGCCCCGCGGATCAGCTCGCGGCCAACCGGCGCACCGGCGCCGGCAGATCACGCACGCGTTGATACGGACCGGCGACCGAGGCCGCGAACGGCCGGGACAGCAGCGCGGCCGCGACCTCCCCGACCTCCTCGGTGGTCACCGCATCGATCCGGGCCAGCGTCTCGGAGACGCTGCGATGGTTGCCGTAGCTCAGTTCGCTGCGGCCGATCCGGTTCATCCGGGACGCCGAATCCTCCAGCCCCAGCACCAGCCCACCACGCAGTGAACCCTTCGCGCGGGCACATTCGGCATCGGTGATGCCGTCGGCGGCGATCTCTTCCAGGACCCCACGGGCCAGCGTCGCCACCTCTCCGAGATTCTCCGGCTGGCAGCCCAGATACACCGAGAACGCACCGGTATCGGCGAAGGTATCCACACTCGAGTACACCGAGTAGGCGAGCCCGCGTTCCTCCCGGATGCGCTGGAACAGGCGGGAACTCAGTCCCCCGCCGATTACCGTGTTGAGCACCGACAGCGGCCACCGCAGCTGTCCTTCGTGGCGACCGTAGGCCCGCACGCCGAACACCAGATGCGCCTGTTCGCTGTCCCGGTAGGACCAGGTCAGCCGTGGCTCCTCCCGGGTCCGGAAGCGACCCTCGCGCCGCGGCGCGGGCAGCGCGCCCGGATCGAGCCGACCGGCGACCGCGCGGTGCACCAGTTCCACCGTATGTTCGTGTTCGACATTTCCCGCCACCGCGACGACCATCCGGTCGGGGGTGTAGCGGCGCTGATGGAAGGAGCGCAGCTGACTCGCCCGCATGCCCTCGATGGATTCCACCGACCCGATGATCGGCCGGCCGATCGGGTGATCGCCGAACAGCGCGGTGAGAAAGGCGTCGCCGACGAGATCCTCCGGATCGTCGTCACGCATCGCGATCTCTTCCAGAACGACCTGTCGTTCCACATCGACGTCCGCCGCCCGGCACAACCCGTTGAGCACCACATCGGTGACCAGATCCACCGCCAGCGGCAGATCCTCGTCCACCACATGCGCGTAGTAGCAGGTCTGCTCCTTGGCGGTGAACGCGTTCAGCTCGCCACCGACCGCGTCCATCGATTCGGCGATATCCAGCGCCGAACGGGTCGGCGTGGCCTTGAACAGCAGATGCTCCAGGAAATGCGCGGCACCGGCGACGGTCGGACCCTCATCGCGCGAGCCCACCCCGACCCAGACCCCGACAGACGCCGAACGGACACCGGGCACATGCTCGGTCACCACCCGCAGACCACCCGGCAGGACGGTACGCCGCACCCCGTTGTCGATATCGACCGTTTCGCCGATCCGCCACGCCGATGACGAACCCCCCTGCCCACTCGGGCGCAGGGGGGCCGTCGTATTCTGCTCCGTCACACGACCAGTACTACTCGGTCGCTGCCGCGTCCGCATCGGCGGGCGCCTCGTCGGCGGTCTCGTCGACGGGGACCAGCGAGATCTTGCCGCGGTTGTCGATATCGGCGATCTCCACGCGCAGTTTGTCGCCGACGTTCACCACGTCCTCGACCTTGGCCACGCGCTTGCCGTTGCCCAGCTTGGAGATGTGCACCAGACCGTCGCGACCGGGCAGCAGCGAGACGAACGCGCCGAATGCCGTGGTCTTGACGACCGTGCCGAGGAACCGCTCGCCGACCTTGGGCAGCTGCGGGTTGGCGATGGCGTTGATCGCGTCGATCGCCGCCTGCGCCGACGGGCCGTCGGTCGCGCCGACGAAAACGGTGCCGTCGTCCTCGATGGAGATATTGGCGCCGGTTTCCTCGGTGATCTGGTTGATCATCTTGCCCTTGGGGCCGATGACCTCACCGATCTTGTCGACCGGGATCTTGATCGCGGTGACCCGCGGCGCGTACGGGCTCATCTCGTCCGGGGTGGCGATGGCCTCGGCCATCACGTCCAGGATGGTGGTGCGGGCGTCGTGCGCCTGGCTCAGCGCACCGGCGAGCACCTGCGAGGGGATACCGTCCAGCTTGGTGTCGAGCTGCAGAGCGGTGACGAAGCCCCGGGTACCGGCGACCTTGAAGTCCATATCGCCGAAGGCGTCCTCGGCGCCGAGGATATCGGTCAGCGCCACATAGCGGACCTCCTGCGCACCGGCGTCGTTGGTGACGGTGTCCGATACCAGGCCCATGGCGATACCCGCGACGGGCGCCTTCAGCGGCACACCGGCGTTGAGCAGCGACAGGGTCGACGCGCAGACCGAACCCATCGAGGTGGAACCGTTGGAGCTCAGCGCCTCCGACACCTGACGGATGGCGTAGGGGAACTCCTCCTGGCTCGGCAGCACCGGGATCAGCGCCCGCTCGGCCAATGCGCCGTGCCCGATCTCGCGGCGCTTCGGCGAACCGACGCGACCGGTCTCACCGGTGGAGTACGGCGGGAAGTTGTAATGGTGCATATAGCGCTTGGAGGTTTCCGGGCCGAGCGAATCGACCTGCTGCGCCATCTTGACCATATCGAGGGTGGTCACACCCATGATCTGGGTTTCGCCACGCTCGAACAGCGCCGAACCGTGTGCCCGCGGCACCACGGCGACCTCGGCCGACAGCTCCCGGATATCGGCCAGACCGCGGCCGTCGATACGGAACCCGTCGGTGAGGATGCGCTGACGGACCAGTTTCTTGGTGACCGAGCGGAACGCGGCCCCCAGTTCCTTCTCCCGGCCCTCGAACGATTCGCCCAGCCGGGACAGCACATCGAGTTTGATCTCGTCGATCTTCTCGTCGCGCTCCTGCTTACCGGCGATGCTCAGCGCCTCCGACAGCGGCGCCTTCGCGGCATCCTCGACAGCGGCGTAGGTGTCCTCGGCGTACGGCGGGAACAGCGGGAATTCCTCGGTGGGCTTGGCCGCGAGTTCGGCCAGGTCCTGCTGCGCCCGGCACAGCCGCGCGATGAACGGTTTGGCGGCCTCCAGGCCCTCGGCGACCACGGCCTCGGTCGGCGCCTGCGCACCGCCGTCGATCAGCGCGATCACATTATCGGTGGCCTCGGCCTCGACCATCATGATCGCCACATCACCGGTCTCGGTGACCCGGCCGGCCACGACCATATCGAAAACAGCCTTCTCCAGCTGCGCGACGGTGGGGAAGGCGACCCACTGACCGCCCTCGGCGGTACCCGCCGCGGGATCGTTGATCAGGGCGACCCGCACACCGCCGACCGGGCCGGAGAACGGCAGGCCCGAGAGTTGGGTGGACGCCGAAGCCGCATTGATGGCGACCACGTCGTAGAGATCCTCGGGATCCAGGCTCAGCACGGTCACCACGACCTGGATCTCGTTGCGCAGGCCGTCGACGAACGACGGGCGCAGCGGCCGGTCGATCAGGCGGCAGGTGAGGATCGCGTCGGTGGAGGGGCGGCCCTCGCGCCGGAAGAACGAACCGGGGATCCGGCCCGCCGCGTACATCCGCTCTTCGACATCGACGGTCAGCGGGAAGAAATCGAACTGGTCCTTGGGGTGCTTACCGGCGGTGGTCGCCGACAGCAGCATGGTCTCGTCGTCCAGATAGGCGACGACAGATCCGGCGGCTTGTTTCGCGAGCCGGCCCGTTTCGAAGCGAATCGTGCGGGTGCCGAAGGCGCCGTTGTCGATCAGCGCGACGGATTCGAAAACACCCGGTTCGACCTCGATGGCCGAGCTCTTCGAGCGTTCAATCGTTTCTGGCATTTCTCTGTTCTCAACCTCTCGTCTCGCCGGATACAGCGCCCGGTGGCGCGATCCGGCTGTGTCAGCCGTACCAGGTTCGAACGCGGCGCGTCAGCGGAACCGCGGTGACCGTTCGGGTCAGCGGTGGCCGTATTCGTGCTGCGGCGCGTACACCCGGCCGGGCTCCCCTTGGAGCCGGCGACGCGGAGGCGGTCATCGATCGAAGCTCTCCGGCGTTCACGACCGGGCCGAAAAGCCACTACCGAAGACCGACGCCACGAGCGCGGGTGTGCACGGCTGGTTCTGTCGTTTCGCATCCGGGAGACCCCCGGTACACGAAAATGCCGACGAGGCGATTGTATGCGCCCCGTCGGCATACGTACCGCCCGGCTCATGGAACCGGGCGTGTTCAAGATCAGCGCCGCAGGCCGAGGCGTTCGATCAGGCTGCGGTACCGGTTGATGTCGTTGTTCGCCAGGTACTTCGACAGCCGCTTGCGGCGACCGATCAGCGCCATCAGCCCGTGGCGGGTGTGGTGATCGTGCTTGTGCACCTTCAGGTGCTCGGTGATATCGGAGATCCGCTTGGTCAGCAGGGCGATCTGCGCCTCCGGCGAACCGGTATCGGTCTCGTGCAGACCGTACTCCGCGAGAATGGTCTTCTTCTGCTCGGTGGTCAACGCCATGCGGCATCCACTCCTGTTTCTCAGTTCCGCGCGCAAGAGCCCGGTGACCGCATCACCCGATATCGCCGAAGGCGCATATCGTGGTGATCCGGCCGGGTATCCGGGATGGGCGCCGCCGCGGACCGCAGCAGACCCGACGCGAAACCTTACCCGAGCTGTCACCGCACGCCCGCGCGGGGCCCGGGTCAGTTCGCCGAACCGAGGATCTTGCGGGTGGTCTCCACGTCCCGGCCCATCACCGCGACCAGTTCGTCGACCGAATCGAATTTCCGCATCCCGCGCAGATGGTCCACGAAATCCACGGCCACATGCTGCCCGTAGAGGTCGGCCTCGCGATCCAGGACGTAGGCCTCGACCGTCCGGGCGCGGCCGGAGAAGGTGGGGTTGGTACCGACCGAGATCGCGGCCATGACCGGTTCACCGGGGGTCACGGTACCGATGGTGGGGCCGGGTCCCAGTACGGTGAACCAGCCCGCGTAGACCCCGTCCGCCGGAATAGCGGCATGCATCGGCGGGGCGACATTGGCAGTCGGGAATCCCAGAGTGCGGCCGCGGCCGTCACCGCGCACGACCACACCCTCGACCCGGTGCGGGCGGCCCAGCGCGTCGGCGGCGGCGGCCATATCACCGGCGTCCACGCAGGCCCGGATATAGGTGGAGGAGAAGGTGACGGCGTGCTCGCCGAGCAGCGTCACCGCGTCGACCTCGAAACCGAACCGGCCACCGAGTTCGCGCATGGTGTCCACGGTGCCCGCGGCCTTCTTACCGAAGGTGAAATTGTCGCCGACCACCACTTCGCTGACATGCAACCGCTCCACCAGCAGATCGTGCACGTACTCACCCGGGGTGAGCTTCATGAAGTCGTGGGTGAACGGGATGACACAGAAGACGTCGACACCCAGTTCCTCGGCCAGTTCGGCGCGCCGGGTGAGCGTGGTGAGCTGCGCGGGATGGGACCCGGGCCGGATCACCTCCATCGGATGCGGGTCGAAAGTCATCAGTACCGCCGGGACATCACGCGCGGCAGCGGACTTCACCGCCCGGCTGATCAACTGCGCATGCCCGCGATGAACACCGTCGAACACGCCGATCGTGAGAACGCACCGACCCCAGTCCGCGGGTACGTCGTCCAGACTTCGCCACCTCTGCACAGACGCCAAGCCTACGCAAACATGCGCCCGTACCGTATTCGGGTGCGGCCGGTGTTCGACTGCGCAACGCCCGGACGAACACCGGGTTTCCCGGAGGCGGCGGGCAAGGTGCGGAATATGGGCTGCGCCACCCAGGCGTACCTCCGCATTCGCTCCGGCCATGCGCAGACTACGGACGGGCCACACCCGACAGCGCCGTCCAGGCGTACCTCCGCATTCGCTCCGGCCATGCGCAGACTACGGACGGGCCACACCCGACAGTGCTGTCTAGGTGGATCGCCGCGGAAATGCTTAAGCTCGTGACCGTGCCCGGAAAACGAGATATCGCCACCCGACGGGACCTCGCCGACGCCGGGGAATCGGTCGCTCCGGGACTGTCGTCGGTGGCGCAGGACTATCTGAAAGTCATCTGGACGGCCCAGGAGTGGTCGCAGGAGCGGGTGAGCACCAAACTGCTCGCCGAGCGGATCGGCGTCTCCGCCTCCACGGTGTCCGAGGCCGTACGCAAGTTATCGGACCAGGGCCTGGTGGAGCACGCCCGCTACGGTTCCATCACGCTGACCGAGGAAGGCCGCCGGGCCGCCATCGCGATGGTGCGCCGGCACCGCCTGATCGAGACCTTTCTGGTGAGCGAGCTGGGTTACGGCTGGGACGAGGTGCACGACGAGGCGGAGATCCTCGAGCACGCGGTCTCGGATCTGCTGATGGCGCGGATCGACGCGAAACTGGGTTTCCCGGACCGCGATCCGCACGGTGATCCGATTCCCTCGGTGGACGGCGCGGTGCCGACTCCGCCCGCCCGCCGGTTGATCGATTTCGAGGCCGGTGAATCGGGGCGGGTGGCCCGGATCTCCGATTCCGATCCGGAGATGCTGCGGTATTTCGATTCGGTGGGTATAGCCCTGGACACGGTGATCGTGGTAGTGGAGCGACGTGATTTCGCGGGCACCATCGCGGTGCGGATCGGGCGCGAGGAGACCCTCACCGACCTCGGCAGTATCGCCGCCGAGGCCATCTGGCTCCGGGACTGATCCGCGCCGCCGGTCGGTACCGCGGAAACGACCCGGCCGGACAACGCCGACAACCACCGCACGACCGCGGCCGCAGAATTCCCGCGGTCCACAGATCCACGACGGCTACCCCGGAGACTCGCGAACCGCGCGGCGTAACCATTGCCCTGGACCGGGCCGCCGTGCTATTCATATTGTCAACAATCCGACAATTCCGAGTGGTGTCCACTCGGCCTCGCACACCCGTCGGTCCGGCCCGCCGTACCGACCGTCCCGGGAGGCGGAACATCATGGCCGAACTTTCTCCGATCCTGAAGCAGGCCACACCGGTCACCGTCGATCACGGCGCCGGCTGCTACCTCTACGACCTCGACGGCCGCCGGTTCCTCGACTTCACCGCCGGTATCGGGGTCACCAGCACCGGACACTGCCATCCCCGGGTGGTCGCTGCGGCGCAGGAGCAGGTCGGCAAGCTGATCCACGGCCAGTACACGACCGTGATGCACCGGCCGATGCTGGAACTCACCGAGCGGCTGGGCACGGTATTGCCCGACGGGCTCGACTCGGTGTTCTATGCCAATTCCGGCAGCGAGGCGGTGGAAGCGGCACTGCGACTGGCCCGGCAGGCGACCGGCCGCCCCAATGTGATCGTCTTCCACGGCGGTTTCCACGGCCGCACCGTCGCCGCCGCGAGCATGACCACCTCCGGGACCCGCTTCTCCGCCGGTTTCAGCCCACTGATGCCCGGCGTACACGTGGCCCCCTTCCCCACTGCCTTCCGGTACGGCTGGACCGAGGCCGAGGCCACCGCCTTCGCGTTGCGCGAACTCGACTACCTCTTCGCTACCCTCACCTCGCCCACGGAGACCGCCGCGTTCATCGTGGAACCGGTACTCGGCGAGGGTGGTTACGTTCCCGGCAACCGTGAGTTCTTCCAGGGGCTGCGCGAACGCGCCGACCGGTACGGCATCCTGCTGATCTTCGACGAGATCCAGACCGGATTCGGCCGTACCGGAAAGTTTTTCGGCCACCAGCATTTCGATGTCCGGCCCGATGTGATCACCATGGCGAAAGGGCTGGCCAGCGGGTTCCCCATCTCCGGGATCGCCGCTTCGGCCGAACTGATGGGCCGCGCCTGGCCCGGATCGCAGGGCGGCACCTACGGCGGTAACGCCGTGGCCTGCGCCGCCGCGCTGGCCACACTGGACGTGATCGAGTCCGAGGGGTTGGTCGAGAACGCGGCTGTCCGCGGCGACCAACTGCTGGCCGGCGTGCGGGCGGCCGAATCCAAGGCCATCGGCGACATCCGGGGTCTGGGCCTGCTGGTGGGCGCGGAGTTCACCACGCCCGACGGCACTCCCGACCGGGAGACCGCCACCGCTGCCCAGCAACTCGCCGCCGAGAAGGGTCTGCTGTTGCTGACCTGCGGCGCCCATATGAACGTGGTGCGGATGATCCCGCCGCTCATCGTCTCCGAAGACCAGGTCACCGATGCCCTGACCATCTGGTCCGAGGTGCTCACCGGACTGGGACTCTGACCGATCCCGCGAAATCCCCGGCACCGCCGCCGGGCTCGCGTACGACCCACAGGACGGATTGATGGCGCGCTACATCACGATCACCCTCGCCAAGGCCGGAATCACCTGCCGCGCCCGGCTGCTCGACGACGAGGCGCCCCGCACCTGCGCCGCGGTATGGGAGGCGCTCCCCCAGGAAGGGGACGCCTTCCACGCCAAGTACGCCCGCAACGAGGTGTACACGCTGGTGCCGCGGATCCCCGGCGCCCCGCACCGGGAGAACCCCACCGTCACCCCGATTCCGGGTGACGTCTGCCTGTTCGATTTCGAACCCTGGGAGATCGGCAACCCCGCCTACGGGTACGAGCCGGGGTCGACCGCCCACCACGATCAGGGCGCCACCGATCTCGCCCTCTTCTACGGCCGCAACAACTTGCTCATCAACGGCGACCTCGGCTGGGTTCCCGGCAATGTCTTCGCCACCATCGAGGACGGTCTGGCCGAGCTCGCGGGCGCCTGCAACGCCCTCTGGTTGCACGGGGTGGCCGGAGAAACCCTCGCCTTCGCCCGGGCGTAGGCGGTCGCCCTCGTCGTCCGGAAGGGTCATGAGCGCCATGGCGCCGACAATGGGATGGTGAAAGGTGCGAGCGGCGCCGCCGCAGTCACCCACCGTATGCGCGGCCCAGAGTTTCGCGAACTCGCGGCTGCCGCGGGTCGATTCGATCATGAGTCGTGGCCTCGATCCACGACATCACCGGCGGCGCGGGGCCGCGATCCTTCATGGGCAGGTCGCACCCACCACCTTCGCCGGTGTGCCATGCGATCGTCGAGCAGACCCGCCCCGGGCAAGACCGAATGTCACACCGCGGCAGGCGGCGACCATCGAGCACTCACAGTGCCGTGAACCTACCCGGGCCGACTGATCGAGACCCACCTCTACACCCCTTCCGTCTACTCCGGATGGTCCACCTCAGCGGCGGGGCCCGCCCCGGTTCCGGAGCGACGAAGCGACTGAGCGCAGGAGTGAAGAACCGGGGTTAACAGGGCCCCGCCAGCGGCGCCGAAGGCGCCGCCGATAAACACAGCTCCGCGAACCGTCCGATCGCGAGAACGAGATCGTCGGAATGCCGGGGCCCCACGATCTGCAAACCCACCGGCAGTCCGTCGCTCGTGTACCCGGCCGGGATACTCAGCGCGGGCTGCTGGGTGAGGTTGAACGGATAGGTGTAGGGCGTCCAGTCCGGCCAGTCCGCCATTCCGCTACCGGGTGGGACGTCGTGGCCGGCCGCGAACGCGGGAATCGGGACCGTGGGTGTGATGAGGATGTCGTAGGCCGTGTGGAACGTGCCCATGGTGATCGCCACCTGGGCGGCGACGGCGCGGGCATCGAGATAGTCGGTCGCGGCGAGGGTTTCACCGTGTTCCCAGACCCGGCGCAGTCCGGGATCCGCATTCTCCCGGGCACCCGGAGGGAAGGCCGCGAGCATGGCGGCGGCGCCTGCGGCCCACATGACGTCGAAGGCTTCCCGCGGGTCGGTGAACCCTGGATCGGCCGCCGACACGCGCAGCCCCGCCGCCTCGAGTACCCGTACGGCCCCGGACACGATCGCCTCGACCTCCGGGTCGGGCCGTACATAGCCGAGCGTCGGAGAGTAGGCGGCGGTCACGCCGCGGACATCACGCTGGATCTGGCCGCGGAAGGTGGTCAGGGTGGGCGCGAGCGCGGTGGGGTCGCGCGGGTCGGGGAGAGCGAGAATATCCAGCATCAGCGCGGCGTCCTCGACCGTGCGGGTCAGTGGGCCCGCATGGGCGAGCGGGCCGAACGGACTGGCCGGGTACAGCGGGATGCGGCCGTGGGTCGGTTTGAAACCCACGATCCCGCAGAAAGAAGCAGGGATACGGACACTGCCGCCGCCGTCGGTGCCGACCGAGACCGGACCCATACCCCCCGCGACCGCCGCGGCGCTACCGCCGGAGGATCCACCGGCGGTGCGGGTGGGGTCGACGGGGTTACGGGTGATCCCGGTGAGCGGGCTGTCCGTCACACCCTTCCAGGCGATCTCGGGGGTGGTGGTCTTACCGACCATCACCATGCCGTCCTCTCGGACCCGGGCCGCGACGGGACTGTCCACCGTCCAGGGGCCTTCCGGGCCGATGCTCAGGGAACCTCGGCGGGTGGGCCAGTCCTCGGTGAGAAAAATATCCTTGATCGAGATCGGGACGCCGTCGAGCAGGCCGCGGACGTGCCCGGACTGCCAGCGGGCCTCGGAATCCTTGGCCTGCACCAGCGCCCGGTCGGGGTCGACCAGGCAGAAGGCGTTGATATCGGTATCGCGCGCGGTGATGGCGGCGAGCACGGCCTCGGTGGCTTCGACCGGGGACAGGGTCCCGGCGGCGTAGGCCGAGACCAGTTCGACCGCGGTCATCTCGACGGGGTCGGTCGGTCGGGCGGTCTCGGGGTGGCTCATTCTGAGGCCCTCCTTCGGCCGGGCACGTACCCCAGCGTTTTGTCGACGACATTGTCCAGCGGACGGCCGGCCGACCAGCGGTCGAAATTGGCGGCGAACGCGGAGACCATCTCGGCACGCCAGCCGATGAAATCACCGGAATTGTGCGGCGTGACGCGTGCGGTGGGCAGTGTCCACAGTGGATGGCCGGACGGTAGCGGCTCCGGGTCGACCACGTCCAGTGCGGCACCGGCGATCCCGCCCGAGCGCAGCGCGCCGACGAGATCGTCGGTCACCACCAGTTCGCCGCGTCCCACATTGATGAACCGGGCGTGCGGCTTCATGGCGCCGAACGCGCGAGCGTCGAACATGTGCCGGGTGCGGTCGGTGAGCGGGGCGATGGCGACGACGTAGTCGGCGCAGGGAAGTTCGGCGTACAGATCGGTGGTCACGACACCGAAGTCCGGATCGTCGTTGCGCGCCCGGCGGCCGACCGCGCGCACCCGCATCCCGGCGGCACGCAGCAGACCGGCGATGGCGCGGCCGATCGCCCCGGTCCCGACGACCAGCGCGGTGGATCCCGCGATACGCTCGGATTCGCGATGCTTCCAGACCTGTTGCTGCTGTAAACGATTGGAGCCGGTGAGATCCTTGGCGAAATCGAGAATCTGCCCGAGGACGTATTCGGCGATCGCGGTATCGAAGACGCCACGGGTGTTGGTGACGATCACCTCGCTGGCACACAGTTCGGGGAACAGCACCGAATCGACACCGGTCGCGGCGATATGCACCCAGCGCAGCCGGTCGGCCGCGGGCCAGGCGCCGGGCAGTGCGCGCGTCTGGAAGTCGTAGACGAACAGCACCTGCGCGCCGGGCAGCGCGTCCGCCAATCCGGCGGAGTCGGTGTACCGCACTGCGGCCCGTGCACTCACCGGCGCCATGAGGGCCGGATCGGGCGGCCGGCCACTGTGCACAACGGTGACAATTGGGCCCGATTCCATATTGACACGGTATGGTCACATCGTATGATTGTCAACAATCCGATCGTTCTCGGAGGTCTTCCCGGCTGAGTGCGAGAGGGGCCGCAGTGGAGTTCGATTTTCCCGATATGGAGGGTCCGGTCGCGCAACGGGGCATCGGTGTGATCGCACCGTTCGACCTGGCGTTGGAGCGCGAACTCTGGCGCTGGGTGCCACTGGAGGTGAGCCTGCACCTTGCCCGCACACCGTATGAACCGGTGCCGGTGTCACTGGCCATGGCCGAACTGGTCTCCGACGCCGTGCATCTCACCGCCGCGACCCGCAATGTGCTGCACGTGGAACCCGAGGTCGTCGCCTATCTGTGCAACTCCGGCAGTTTCATCAAAGGGATCGAGTACGAGCGATCCCTGTGCGACACGATCTGCCGGGCCGGTGCCGCCAACGCGGTCACCACCTCCGGAGCCCTGCTCGAAGCCATCCGGCATCTCAACATCGGGCAGATCTCCATCATGACCCCCTACGACGAACTCCTGACCGGCAAACTCCGCGATTTCCTCGACGAAGCGGGCTGCACCGTGGTCCGCTCCGAACATCTGGGTCTCGGCGGCGGTATCTGGAAGGTCAACTACCGCACCATCGCCGAACGCATCCTCGGCGCCGACGACCCCCGAGCCGAGGCGATCTTCGTCAGCTGTACCAATCTGCCCACCTACGACATCATCGAGCCGCTGGAGAAAATGGTGGGCAAACCGATTCTCACCGCCAACCAGCTCACCATGTGGGCCTGCCTCGGGCGGATGAAACTGCCGATGATGGGGCCCGGCCGGTGGCTCCTGGAAGTCTTCTGAAACACCATGTCCCCGAACGGAACCCAGCCCAGGAACGGAGTCCTCATGCCGGTACCGACGATCGGTTTCATCTACCCCGACCACGCCGCGGAGGACGACTACCCCAGGGCCGAGTCGATACTCGGTGTCCGGCTGCCGGTCGCCCATATCTACGGCACCGACCTGCACGCGGTCCCGGAACTGCTGGATCTGGGCAGCCCCGGCAAGCTCCGGCACGGGGCCGCGCAACTGGCCGCGCACGATCCGCAGGTGGTCGTATGGGCCTGTACCTCCGGCAGCTTCGTACGCGGCCCGGACGGCGCCCGCGAACAGGTCCGCGAGCTGGCAAAGGCCGCGGGAGTGCCCGCCACCAGCACCAGTTTCGCGTTCGTGGAGGCCGCCCGGGCGCTCGGCGTAGAGCGGGTGGCGGTGGCGGCGAGCTATCCCGACGAGGTCGCACGCCTGTTCACCGATTTCCTGGCAGCTGCCGGGATCACGATCGTGGCATTCGGGAGCGCGGGTATCGAAACCGCTGCGGAGGTGGGCACGCTCACCGCCGAGCAGGTGCTCGAACTCGCGGTCGCAGGCGACCATCCCGAGGCGGAGGCGCTGCTGATCCCCGATACCGCCATGCACACGCTCGAGGTGCTGCCGCGACTGGAGGCCGCGCTGGGCAAACCGGTGCTCACCGCCAACCAGGTCACGATCTGGGAAGGATTGCGGCTCGCCGGCGCGACCCCGATATCGTCGTCGCTGGGCGCATTGTTCGCGGAAAGGTCTGTCCATGTCGGTGGTTGATTTCGAACCGGTCAATCAGCGGTCCACGGCCGAGATGATCGCGGACAAGCTGCGCGAGGCGATCGTGCGCGGCGGACTCGAACCGGGGGCGCAGCTGGGTGAGGCCGATCTGGCCGCGCAGTTCGGGGTCTCGCGGGGACCGGTACGGGAGGCGATGCAGCGACTGGTGTCGGAAGGCTTACTGCACAGCATCCGCAACCGCGGGATCTTCGTCATCGAACTGACACTCGCCGACGTGGTCGATATCTATCGGTCCCGGACGGCCATCGAGGGCGGCGCCCTCACCCTGATCCTCGACGGCCGCCGCGAGATCGCCTACGAGGCGCTGGCGCCGAGCGTCGCGACCATGCTCGAACGGGCCGAGGCGCATGATGCCGCCGGGGTCTCCGATGCCGACCGGCAGTTCCACGAGGCGCTGGTCGCGGCCGCCGGAAGCGCGCGGCTGGTCCGGGCGGCGCGAACGCTGCTGATCGAAACCAGGATGTGCCTCGGCGCCCTGCAGACCACCTACCCCGATCTGCGGGAACAGGCCCAGGAACATGTGGCATTGCGCGAGGCGATCGGGGCCGCGGCGGTACCGCGGGTGCACCAGATGCTGCGCGACCATATGGACGACGCGGTCCAGCGGCTGCGCGTCCGGTACGCCGGAGAACCGATCCCCGGCTGACCGGGTCGATCAGTCGATCAACCCGCGCGGCCGCACCACCAGCACCGGTGCCGCACGGTTACCCTTCTCCTGGAGCAGGGCGATCACTTTCTCGTCGGCGGTGAGGGCGGCGTATACGCCCGCCGTCCCGACCGGTTCCAGCCAGCGACCGTCCCGCAGCTTCTCCGCTTCGCCGGCGTCGATGCTTCGCCGCGGAAAGGACAGCCGCACCGCGGTATCGATATCCAGGCTGGGCGCCGGATCCTCGGCCAGTTCCTCCAGCGTGCGCGCGTGCTCCAGCGTGAACGGTCCTACGCGGGTGCGCCGCAACGCGGTCAGATGGCCCCCCACCCCGAGCGCCGCACCGAGATCGCGTGCCAGCGCCCGGATATAGGTGCCCGATGAACAGTCGACCGCCACATCCAGATCGACCAGACCCTCCGCCGGGAGATCGCGGCGCTCCAGCACGTCGAACCGGGAGACGGTGACCGGCCGCGCCGCGAGTTTCACTTCTTCACCGGCGCGATGCCGGGCATAGGCGCGTTCCCCGTCGACCTTGATCGCGCTCACGGTGGCCGGAACCTGCTGGATCTCACCGGTGAGAGTGGCGACGACCCGCGCGATCCCGGCGTCGGTGACTCCACCGGCCGCCACGGTGGTGAGCACCTCCCCCTCCGCGTCGTCGGTGGTGGTGGATCGGCCCAGACGGATGGTCGCGGTATAGCTCTTCGTGGTGAGAGTGAGCAGTCCCAGCAGTTTGGTGGCGCGTTCCACACCGAGCACCAGCACTCCGGTGGCCATCGGGTCGAGCGTGCCCGCATGGCCGACCTTCTTGGTGCGCAACAGTTTCCGCGCCTTCGCCACGATATCGTGGCTGGTGGGACCGCCGGGTTTGTCGACGATCAGCAGACCGCCCAGGAGATCGGCCATCAGCTGTGCGCGATCGCGGTCAGGATGAAGCTGCCGGTGATCCGCCAGCGTCCGTCGAACGAGGTCAGCGGTAGCCCCCCGTCGCCGGTCTGCCCGGGTACCAGCAGCTGGGAGCGGAACGTGCCCGAGCCCGTGGTATCCGTGGCTTCGTCGACAGTGAAGGTGATGTGCGCGTCCTCGAATCCGAGCCAGCGCGTGGTCAGCGGGAACCACGCCTTGTAGGTGGCTTCTTTCGCACAGAACAGCAGCCGGTCCAGGTGTAGCGGGGAATCGCTGGTGCGCAACCACTCCCGTTCGGCGGGCAGGCTCACCGAATCCAGGACGCCTTCCGGGAGGATATCGTGCGGTTCGGCGTCGATCCCGATCGAGCGATAGCGCAACTTGTGTGCCAGCGCCGCTCCGCGGAAACCGTCACAGTGGGTGAGGCTGCCGACGATTCCGCGCGGCCAGACCGGCGCGCCCCGCTCACCTTTGCCGATGGCCACAGCCGGCTCGCCCAGCTCGGCCAGAGCCAAGCGGGCGCAGTGCCGCGCGCCGATGAAGTCACGCCGCCGCTTGTCCACCGATTTCGCGATGAAATGCGCTTCGGCGGGATGCGGCTTCAGATCTTCCGGGTAGTCGAGCAACTCGGCGGAAGCGACGTCGGCGGGCAGGATTGTCTCGATCATCGCCGCCGAGCCTACTGGGTGCGCGCCCGGCGACGCCGGGCACTCCACCCACCGTCCGCACCTGGTGCCCGGGGTCCGGCCGTGGGCCGTCGCGCAGAGCCGGCCGAACCTCTCAATCGAGCCCGCGGCGCCGCTGTGCCTTGGCCCGCATTTCCGCCGCGGCCGCTGCCATCTCGGGGGTCACCCGGAAATGACCGCCCCATTCGTTGAGATCGCCCGGGGCGTACTCGGGGTCGGGCAGGATCTGGCGCAGCAGCTTGTCGGGCTTACCGCGTTTCTGCCATTCCCGGGGATAGCCGAGCGAGACCTCCTCGAACCGAACGCCGTCGTGGAAGGTGGTCCGCGGGATGTGCAGATGACCGTAGACGGCGCACAGCACGTTGTAGCGAGTATGCCAGTCGGCGGTGTGCTCGGTACCGCACCACAGTGCGAACTCGGGGTACCAGAGCATATCCGTCTGCTCGCGCAGCAGCGGGAAATGGTTGATCAGCACCAGCGGGGTGCCCTCGGGCAGATTGTCGAGCTTACGCCGGGTGGCGCGCAGCCGGGCATCACACCAGGCGTCGCGGGTGAGGTAGGGATCCGGCGAGAGCAGGAACTCGTCGGTGGCCACAACATTGCGCTCCCGGGCGATGGCCAGGCCCTCTGCCTTGGTGCGCGCCCCCTCGGGCAGGAAGGAATAGTCGTAGAGCAGGAACAGCGGGGCGATGGTCACCGCACCACCGTGGGCCTCCGCGCCCGCCCCGGTCCACACCGGGAACGGATCCTCCGGAGTGAGCACATCCAGATCCCGGCACAGCGAGACCAGGTAGTCGTAGCGCGCCGCGCCGTGCATCTGCACCGGATCCTTGGCGGTGGTCCACAGTTCGTGGTTACCGGGCACCCAGATCACGGTGGCGAACCGCTCCCGCAACAGTTTCAACGCCCAGCGGATATCGTCGCTGCGTTCGGCGACATCACCGGCGACGATCAGCCAGTCCTCCGGGGAGTCGGGACGGATATCCTCGACCACCGGTTTGTTGCCCTGGTGACCGACATGAATATCGCTCACCGCCATCAACTTGGGTATCACCACACCCACCTTCGCATATCGCCTGTTCCGCCCGATACATCCGTACCGGAACACCTGCCGTGTCCCACGGTCACGACGGGATTTCGGCACCGACACGGATCCAGCGCCCCGATAGCGCCCGCCCGGTCACCGCTGCCAACCGCAACAGCATGAACGCGATCAGGCCGCACCAGATTCCGCCGATACCCCAATCGAAGGCCAGCGACAGCCAGATAGCCGGTAGGAACCCGACCAGCGCCGCACCCAGCGTCGTGGTACGCAGATAAGCCGCGTCCCCGGCGCCCAGCAGCACCCCGTCCAGCGCGAACACCACACCGGCCACCGGGATCATCGCCACGAAGTACCACCACACCACCGCGGTCCGGTCCAGGACCGCCGCGTCGTCGGTGAACAATGGCGGGATCAGGGCCGCCGCGGCCGCGAACAACCCGGCCAGGGCCAGCGCGAACACCTCCGACCATCCGGTGACCCGGCGGGCCACCGCTCGCGCCCCGGCCGCGTTGCGGGCGCCCAGTGCCGACCCCACCAGCGTCTGCGCCGCGATGGCCAGCGAATCCAGGGTGAGTGCGAGGAAATTCCACAGTTGCAGGACGAGTTGATGCGCCGCCACCGATGCCGCCCCGAACCGCGCGGCGACGGCGGCGGCGGATACGAAACAGGCTTGGAAGGCGAGGCTGCGGGCGATGAGATCGCGACCCAATACCAGCTGCGCCTTCATCACCGACGGCCGCGGCGCGAGTGGCACCCG
Organism: Nocardia jinanensis; assembly: GCF_014645735.1. Lineage (GTDB taxonomy): Bacteria > Actinomycetota > Actinomycetes > Mycobacteriales > Mycobacteriaceae > Nocardia > Nocardia jinanensis. Next base: position 823,030 of record NZ_BMMH01000001.1, read on the forward strand.
AGCTCGTACGAGCGCGGCCAGGAACAGTCCGCCCGTCACCGCCTGACCCACCACGTTCGCCACCGCCGACCCGGGCAGCCCGAGCCGCGGAAACCCGGCCAGGCCGTGTACCAGCAGCGGGCACAGCACCGCCGACAGTCCGAGACCCAGGACGACATAGGTGAGCGGTCGCCGGGTCTGCTGCACGCCCCGCATCCATCCGTTGCCGGCCATGGACAGCAGGATCAGCGGAACCCCGAACAACGCGATCCGCAGCCACGCCAGCGCCGCGGCGGCGATCTCCGCGTCCCCGGCGATCGCGCCGACGATCGGTACCGCCGCCGCCTGCACCACCAACAGGATCGCCAGGCCGATACCGGCCGCGAGCCAGCTCGCCTGCACACCTTCCTCGACAGCCCCGGGCTCGTCCCCCGCGCCGTGCCGCCGCGCCGACCGGGCGGTCGTACCGTAGGCGAGGAAGGTCAGCTGCGAACTGACCTGCACGAGAACCAGACCGCCGACGGCCAGCCCCGCGAGTGCCAGCGCACCCAACCGGCCGACCACCGCGAGATCGAACAGCAGATAGATCGGTTCGGCCACCAGCACACCGAGCGTCGGCACTGCCAGACCCAGGATCCGTCGCGGTCCGGCCTCCACTACCGGGGCCGGTGGCCCGGTCACCTCAGTGTGCATCCTTCGCTTTCCATCCGTACTCGCTCCACGCGCGACCCGATCCGCCCCGGGTTGTCGGCGTAGCGGCTCCCTGTCGCCTACCGCGGCTCGTTCACACGCCGGCCGAGGGCCGCGCGCAACTGCGCCAGGATTTCCGTCGGCTCACCGTAGGTGGTGTATCCCGCCGCGTAGCGGTGGCCGCCACCACCGAGGTCCGCGGCGACCGCGGCGACATCGGCGCCGTCATCGGTACCGGTGCCGCTGTCCTTGGAGCGCAGCGAAACCGTCCAGCGCCGGCGCTCATCGGCAGGCCGGGCTTCCTTGAACACTGCCGCGATCCCGGCCTCCGCGGTCGAGCGCACGATATCGACGACGCTCTCGGCCTCTTCCTGGCGCACCTCCGCGAGATCGGCGGCCAGCACGAACGCCGCGACCAGCCCGGTTCCGCCGTGCGCTTCGCGATCGAGCTGGGCGGAGGCGAGCACGGTCGACAGCATCCGCAACCACGCGAAGGGGTGAGTATCCATCAGGGTGCGCGTGATGGCGGCACCGTCGATACCGGTGGCGAGCAGGCGTTCGGCCAGCGCGTGCGTCCCCGGGGTCACCCAGCGGAAGGAACCGCTGTCGGTGGCCAGCCCGGCGAAAAGACAGTGCGCGATATCGGCATCGATCGGCTCGCCCCACGCGTCCAGCAGCGCCGTGATGACACTGGCGGTGGACACCGCGTCCGGATCGATCAGGTTGATCTGCCCGAATCGGGTGTTGGACCGATGGTGGTCGATCACCAGGGTCCGCACCGCCCCGGGCAGCCGGTCGGCGAGCGCGCCGAGCCGGCCCGCGCTCCCGCAGTCCACCGTGACCAGCAGATCGACCTCGGCGGGTACCTCGGCGGGCGGCACCAGGAACCGCGACCCCGGCAGAGTGCGCAATCCTACGGCCGGTTCCGCCGGTTCGGCGAAGGACACCCGCACCGGAACGCCGCGCCGGTCCAGGACCGCCGCCAACGCCAGACCGCTACCCAGGGTGTCGGCATCGGGCTGGATATGGCACAGGACGGTCACCGAACGCGCGCTGTCCAGCGCCCCGACTGCCGCGGTGAAATCGACGGCGGCACCGGTTGTGGTCATATCGGCCGCGGCTCAGTCGTCGTCGCGAGGTGTCTTGTACGGGTCCGCGTCACCGGCGGGACGGGCTTCGGCGGCCACCCGCGCGACTTCGTCGTCGGCCGCCCGCGCCCGCGCCAGCAGATCCTCCATCTGCCGCGCCGCATCGGGCACGGTATCGAGCACGAAGCTCAGCGTGGGAGTGAACTTCACCCCGGTACCCGCGCCCACCTTGGAACGCAGTACTCCCTTGGCCTTCTCCAGACCGGCGGCCGCAGCCTGATAGTCGGGTTCGGCGTCGACGGTTTCACCCATCACCGTGTAGAAGATGGTGGCGTCGTGCAGGTCACCGGTCACCCGCGCATCGGTGACGGTGACGAAACGTAACCGCGGATCCTTGACCTCGTATTCGATCGCCGTGGCCACGATCGCGGAGATCCGCTTGGCGAGCCGGCGTGCCCTGGCTTGATCCACCATGGCCGCTCCTTTCCTTTTCAGCGACGGTGGGACGGTCCGCGCGCGAACGCTGCGGCACGGACCGCGGCCACCGCTGATATCACTCGCGGCCGGTCAGTCCTCGGGTCCGAAGACACGCCGGCGTACTGCCAGCAACTGTAACTCCGGACGTGCCGCGACATGCCGCTCGCATCGATCGAGCACGGCCGTCAGATGGTCCATTTCTGCCGACACCATCCCCACCCCGAGCAGGGTGCGGCGGTACCGGTCGTGTTCCCCCGCCTCGGCGGTGCTCACCCCGAAGCGCTGCAGTTCGGCCAGGATCGGCCGGATCACCGAACGCTTCTCCTTCAACGAGTGCACATCACCCAGCAGGATGTCGAATTCGAGTGCACCCAGGTACACGCGATCCTCCCGGTTGTAGCGACGATCCGGCCCGGCGGTACCTGCCCGCCGGGCAGGCCCGCCATTGTGTTGCCGATATCGCTAGTCGGGCCGGGCGAAAAGATCCGCCCGGCCCTTCTCACATCAGTCGCGCGGCTTCTCGCGCAACTCGTAGGCCTCGATGATGTCGCCTTCCTTGATATCGGAGTAGGTCAGCGTCATACCGCATTCGAAGCCCTCGCGGACCTCGGTGGCATCGTCCTTCTCGCGGCGCAGTGAGCTGATCGTCGTGGATTCGGCGATCACCACGTTATCGCGCAGCAGACGGGCCTTGGCATTGCGTTTGACGCTGCCCGAGGTGACCATGCAGCCGGCGATGAGACCGATCTTCGAGGAGCGGAAGATGGCGCGGATCTCGGCCCGGCCCAGTTCCACCTCTTCGTAGATGGGCTTGAGCATGCCCTTGAGCGCCTTCTCGATCTCGTCGATGGCCTGATAGATCACCGAGTAGTACCGGATGTCCACGCCTTCGCGGTTGGCGAGTTCGGTCGCCTTGCCCTCGGCCCGGACATTGAATCCGATGATGATCGCGTTCGACGCCGACGCCAGGTTGACGTTGGTCTCGGTGACACCACCGACACCGCGGTCGATGACCCGGAGCCGGACCTCGTCGTCGATCTGGATCCCGAGCAGGGCCTCTTCGAGCGCCTCGACGGTACCGGAGTTGTCACCCTTGAGGATGAGGTTCAACTCGCTGGTTTCCTTCAGCGCGGCATCCAGATCCTCCAGGCTGATCCGCTTGCGGCTGCGCGCGGCCAGTGCGTTGCGCTTACGCGCATTGCGCCGGTCGGCGATCTGGCGGGCGATCCGGTCCTCGTCGACGACGAGGAGGTTGTCGCCGGCGCCGGGCACCGAGGTGAAACCGATGACCTGCACCGGACGCGACGGCAGGGCCGCCTCGACATCCGCGCCGTGCTCGTCGACCATCCGGCGGACGCGCCCGTAGGCGTCGCCGGCCACGATCGAATCACCGACCCGCAGCGTGCCGCGCTGGATGAGCACCGTGGCGACCGGACCGCGACCGCGGTCCAGATGCGCTTCGATGGCCACACCCTGGGCGTCCTGCTCCGGATTGGCCCGCAGGTCGAGGGCGGCGTCCGCGGTGAGCAGCACCGCCTCCAGCAGCGCCTCGATGTTGGTGCCCTGTTTCGCGGAGATGTCGACGAACATGGTTTCGCCGCCGTACTCCTCGGCCACCAGGTTGTATTCGGTCAGCTGCTGCCGGATCTTCTCCGGGTTCGCGCCTTCCTTGTCGATCTTGTTGACCGCCACCACGATCGGCACCTCGGCCGCCTGCGCGTGGTTGATCGCTTCCACCGTCTGCGGCATCACACCGTCGTCGGCGGCGACCACCAGAATCGCGATATCGGTGGCCTTCGCACCACGGGCACGCATGGCGGTGAACGCCTCGTGACCCGGGGTATCGATGAAGGTGATCAGGCGTTCGTCGTCACCGAGATGGGTGGGCACCTGGTAGGCACCGATGTGCTGGGTGATACCGCCGGCCTCGCCCTCACGGACATTGGCCTTACGGATGGTGTCCAGCAGTCGGGTCTTACCGTGGTCGACGTGACCCATCACGGTCACCACCGGCGGACGCTGTTCGAGCTCGTCCTCGCCGCCCTCGTCCTCGCCGTAGGTCAGGTCGAACGATTCCAGCAGCTCCCGGTCCTCGTCCTCGGGGCTGACCACGTGCACGACGTAGTTCATCTCGCCGCCGAGCAGCTCGAGGGTCTCGTCGTTGACCGACTGGGTCGCCGTGACCATCTCGCCCAAGTTGAACAGGGCCTGGACCAAGGCAGCCGGGTTGGCGTCGATCTTCTCCGCGAAATCGGACAGCGAAGCACCACGAGCGAGGCGGATCACCTCACCGTTGCCACGGGGCAACCGCACGCCGCCGACCGACGGGGCCTGCATCGAATCGTATTCCTGGCGCTTCTGCCGCTTCGACTTGCGACCGCGCCGGGGCGCGCCACCGGGACGACCGAACGCACCGGCCGCACCACCACGGCCACCGGGACCACCGGGACGGCCACCGCCACCACCGGGACGGCCGCGGAAACCGCCACCACCGGCGGGAGCACCGGTACCCGCGGGAGCACCGCCGCCACCGCGGTAGCCACCGCCACCGCCGCCACCACCGGGACGACCGCCGCCACCACCGGGACCGCCACCCGGACGACCGGGACGACCACCGGCGGCCGGACCCGGACGGGCCGAACGCTGGGGCATCGCACCGGGGGTCGGACGCGGGGGCATGGAGTTCGGGCTCGGACGCGGGCCACCGGGACGGGGACCGCCCTGAGCGGCCGCGGGACGGGGGCCACCGGGGCCGGGACGCGGGGCGTTCTGGCCGGGACGGGGGCCGCCCTGCGGGCGCGGACCGCCCTGAGCCGGACCCGGACGCGGGCCACCCTGCCCCGGAGCCGGGCGGGGGCCCGGCTGTGGACGCGGAGACGGACGCTCACGTTCGGGAGCCGACGAGAACGGGTTGTTGCCGACGCGGGGGGTCTTGGGGCCGGGTTTCGGCCCCTGACGGGCCGGGCTCTGACCGGGGGCGGCCGGACGCGGCTGACCGGGACGCGGGGCGCCGGCGGCCGGACGCTGGCCGGGGGTGGCCTCGGGGGCCTGAGCCTGAGCCTGAGCCTGGGCTTGCGGCTGCGCCGGTTCCCGGGCGGGGGCGGGGGCGGCCGGACCCGGTTTCACCGCAGGACCGGGACGCGGGCCCGCAGGTCTCGGGGCGTTACCGGCGACCGGAGCCGCGGGGGACTCGGCGGTCGGCGCGGTATCGGCCGGGCTCGGGGCCGCGGGGGTCCGCGGGCCGGGACGCGGGCCGGGCGCCGCGGGTTTCGCCGCGGCCGAGGGACCGGGGCGCGCGGCGGACTTGGATCCGTTGGACCCGGATTTCGCCGGGGCGGATTTCGCCGCGAAGGATTCGCGGAGTCGACGCGCGACGGGTGCTTCCACCGTCGACGAAGCCGACTTCACGAACTCGCCCTGCTCCTTGAGCTTCGCGAGTAGATCTTTACTCGTGACACCGAGTTCTTTGGCCAACTCGTGCACGCGGGCCTTGCCTGCCACTGCTCTCCTCACTGAGAGGTCGAGCAGTGCCTCCCGCCTGCTGGCGGGGACCCGCACGACCTCGGGTTAACTCCGATGGACGTTCATCGTTGGGACTTCACGGTGTGCTCATGAGTGCTCGTGCCTGTTCTCGAGGTGTAGCTCAACGGCTGAGATATCCAGATGTCCGGACACTCGTAGTGCTCTGCCGATCGCTCGGCGCCGGACCGCTGTGCTCAGACAAGCCGATAGGGGGTGCAGCCACGCACCCCGCCCGGAAAGCCTGCGCCGAGGATCGGGAACGATCGTGACAACGTCCGCACCGTCGCCGGTCGAACATCCACACGCCACGATCCGCAGCAGTTCGGGGGCCGGTTCGCGTTTCCGGCAACCGACACACGTTCGCATTGGAGCCGTCGGGCGCCGAAGCGCCGCCGACTGACCATCACGTTCGCGGTCGGTAACCGAAGACTCGGACCGAACCTCGTACCACTCTACCGCCGACCACTCACTGGTCTCCAACCCCGCCCCCGATGATGTAGCTCGGGGCGAGTCGGCGCGATGTGTTCGCTGGTCGCGGGACAGTGACCGCGCAGATGCCGATTCGGGGTCGGGTATCACCGGCGATGCGCCTCCGTCCGCACCGTTCCACCGGCGTCGGGGGCGGCGTCGCTGCGGATATCGATGCGCCAGCCGGTGAGCCGGGCCGCGAGACGGGCGTTCTGCCCCTCTTTGCCGATGGCCAGTGAGAGCTGGAAATCCGGCACGACGACCCGGGCGGCCCGCGCATCCGGATCCACAACTGTGACGGAAACCACTTTCGACGGCGAGAGTGCGTTACCCACGAAAGTCGCCGGATCGTCGGCGTAATCGATGATGTCGATCTTCTCGCCCGCCAGTTCGCTCATCACATTGCGCACCCGCTGCCCCATCGGGCCGATACAGGCGCCCTTGGCGTTCACTCCGGAAACGGTGGAGCGGACCGCGATCTTGGAGCGGTGCCCCGCCTCCCGGGCCACCGCCACGATTTCCACCGATCCGTCCGCGATCTCCGGCACCTCCAGCGCGAACAGGCGCCGGACCAGATTGGGATGGGTCCGTGACAGCGTGATCTGCGGGCCACGCGGACCGCGCGATACTCCCACCACGTAGCACTTGATCCGATCGCCGTGCTCGTAGTTCTCCCCGGGCACCTGTTCGGCGGACGGGATCAGCCCCTCGGCGCCGTGCAGTTCACTGCCGATCCGCACCACTATGGTGCCGCGGGCATTGGCACGCGCGTCGCGCTGCACCACACCGCCGACGATATCGCCCTCGTGGGTCGAGAACTCACCGAAGGATTTCTCGTTCTCGGCATCGCGCAGACGCTGCAGCACGACCTGCCGGGCGGTAGTGGCGGCGATACGGCCGAAACCCTCGGGGGTGTCGTCCCATTCGGAGATCACATTGCCGTCGGCGTCGAGTTCGGTGGCCAGCACCCGCACGACACCGGTGCGCTGGTTGATCTCGACCCGGGCGTTGGCCTGGTGCCCCTCGGTGTGCTTGTAAGCGGTGAGTAAGGCGGACTCGATCGCGGAGATCACGGTCTCGATCGAGATCCCCTTGTCCGCCACGATGGCGCGCAGGGCTTCGATTTCGATGTTCATTCCATGGTCCCTTCGGTCGAATCGGACGCGGCGACAGCAGTTTCGGTGAGCTCCGCGGCGTCCGCTCCCGCGGGTGGGCGGCCGGCGGCGACGCCCCCGGCGAGTTCGAGTTCGCGCGCATTCGGGGGGGAGAACTCCACCTCCACCACGGCACGGTCGATATCCTCCAGATCCACGGTCACCAGCCGTGGTCCGCGTTTACCACCCAGCACCAGCGCGATCCGGTCATCCTCGAGGGCGCCGATCCGCGCGGTGAAATGCGCCGGCAGCGCAGGCTCCGGTGGCGTAACACCCGGCTTGACGGTGATCTCGGCCTTGCGACCGCGGGCCCGGCGCCAATGTCTGGGGGCGGTGAGCGGCCGGTCGATCCCGGGCGTGGTCACCTCGAGCAGATATCGGGCGGTCTCGAATTCGTCGTCCGCTTCGTCCAGACAAGCCGACACCTGCGCGCTGAGCTCGGCGATGGTGTCCAAGTCGGCGCTGCGGTCACTGTCCACGACGACCCGCACCCGGGTCTGCCCCGCCGCGGTCGAAACCTCGACACCCTCGAGATCGAATCCTCGACCGGCGACGAGTCCGGCGACGAGCCGGCTCACCCTCTCCTCGGTCGGCATGGGCATATGGGCAGCTCCTGGTTCAGTTGTCACTCGGACGGAATGTTCTGTGCCGGTGACCTAGCGTAACGCGCCCGGAGAAGGTAAAGGACCAGTGGTCGGCGGTAAGTCCACCCGGTGGTGCCCGTACCGGGGTGACGCCACCGGTCTGGCACGATGGTCCGGTGACCGAGCGCGTTACCGACCGGCCCGCGGCCGGGTATCCCCGCGGCCCCTCCTCCGACCGGTACGGCGGCGCCCGTCGGGTGAATCGCCGTACGGCGCTACGGGTCGCGGGGGGCGGTACGGTCGGATTGTTCGCCGCCGGAGCTCTCGCCGGGTGCGCGGAAGAACCGATCACCGAACCGGATGTGCTCGTCGCCCAGGAGTTCTCGGCCCGCAGCGATGCCGCGGCGGCCGCTGCCGCCATCGCGATCGATCCACAGCGCACCGATGCGCTCACCACTGTCGCCGCCGAACGCACCGCGCACGCACAGGCGCTCCGCACCGAGATCGATCGGGCGATCGGCGTCTACGGCGACGGTACGACCCCCGCCGTACGTACCCCGGCGGCCACCACCACACCGGCCCCCGACGCACCGCCGAGTATCGCCTCTCTGCGCGATCAGCTGACCGCCTCACAGCGGGCCGCGGCCGATCTGGCCGTCACCCAGTCCGGCTATCGGGCCGGGCTGCTCGCCTCGATCAGCGCCTCCTGCGCGGTTCAGGTAGGGGTGCTGCTGGTATGAGCGGTACCGAACAGCAGGCGCTGCGCGAGGCGCTCGACGCCGAATACGCGGCGGTCTACGCCTACGGACTGATCGCCGCCCATACGAGCCCGGAGCAGCGGCGCACGGTCAACGAGCACACCGCCGCGCACCGGGCCCGCCGTGATGCCACAGTCGACCTCCTCACCGGCGACGGCACCAGCGCACCACCGGCGGAACCCGCATACACCGTGCCCGTCGAGGTGATCGATCCCGCGTCGGCGGCACAGCTGGCCATCGTGGTGGAGACCGATACCACAGTGGCCTGGCGCGCGGTCGTGGAACGCGCTGCTACCGAGACGACCCGGCGCACGGGGGTGGAGGCGCTCACCGAATCCGCCGGCCGGCGGGCCTCCTGGCAGGCGGCTTCCGGTGCCGCACCGGTGTCCGTCGCGTTCCCCGGACAGCCCTGACCGGACACGGAATCAGGGCGGAGCCCATTCGGTGCGGTTGGTGGAGGCCGGCTGATCGGGCCGGCCCCGGGGGCGGGGGAACACTGTTCCGTCCTTGTTCTCGCGGCCGCGCGACCAGGGCGCGCTCCCACGCGGTGGACGTTCCTGCGGAGTCAGCGAACCCAGCCCACCCGGCATCCCAGGTGGGTAGGGCATCGACGAACCCGCACCCGAATTCCAGGGGGTGGATCCGGGTGTATGGCCGGTAGCCTGCTCGGTCCCCGTCTCCGTCCCCGCGCCCGGGGTCCAGGGGGTGTGCCCGGCCGCCACGGAGCTCGCGTCGGCGACCGGGTCCATCGGCGGCAGCGCGACCGCGGTCCGGGCCGGGGCGTCGGCGCTGGGGGCCGGGGCCGCTGGATGCTGCGCGTGTCCCGGCGGATCCGCGGCGTTCCCGGGTGGTACCGGCGCGGGGGCGGTGGGCGGGTCCTGATGCTTCCCGGCTGCCGCGGGCGGTTTCGCGGCCGGATCCGGGCCCGGCCGGTCGCCCCCTGGATCAGCACTCGCAGCGGGCGCGGGGGAATCCGAGGGCGCGTCCGGCGCCGGACGGTCACCGGCCATGTAGGGATCGACCGCACCGGTCCCGGCAGGGTGTTCCGCCGGAGCCGGGATCTCCGCCGACCCGGGAACCCCGGGAGCAGCCGGTCCAGGAGCGGCCGGGGCGGCGATATCGGCCGGTTCTGCGTGCCGTGCACCCGCCGCGTCCGCCTCCACCAGCAGTGCGATGGTCTGCGCTCCGCCGGCCGCGTCCCGGACGCTGCGCCGGACCGCCTCACCGGCGACTCCCCCGACCGCCCCGAGTCTGGTGGTGAGCTCTCCGGTGACGGAGTCCACGGATGCACCGTCCTCGGTCATCATCACCGCCCCGCCTCACCATCGGGCCACCGGCCTTCATGACCCAGGCCGTTGCACTGTGCACGAAACCTCCCGCCGCCGGTGCCGTACGAATCCGGCCCCGCGCACGCGAGCCCGGACACCACGCGACACCTGACACGTAACCACCGTTACATCCGGCCGATACCACCGGGAGTGGGAAGTCTCGGCGAGCGGAACCCGGCGAAGCGAGTGCTCCTCCCCTCGCGCGACGATGGTCTCGCCCGGGCCGCCACGGAGGCGACCGGCACGCAGGCAGAGAGGGATACGGGGATCGCCCGCGAAACTACGGCGGCGGTCGAGCGACCCGGCCCCGGCCCGGTCTCGATGGCCTTGGTCGGCGCGTCGGCGCCGGGCGCTGTGGCACGTCGCGGCCGAACCGCGCTACGAGTACGACGCGACCCCGACGGGCCCCGTTCCCAGGCATACCACCGATCCCGGCGTCCGATTCCGGACGATCAAGGCCGACCCACTTCCGGTGACTCGTGCGTAGACCGTGTTCAAACCGGCCCGCACCGGGACCTCGGCCCGGTCACCGCGTTCCAGACCCACTGTGAGCGCCGCGTCGCGGTCGGCGAAATAGTTGAGCTGGGCCGTCCATTCGTGGGCGATCATAGGGCCGTCGAGCAGGACACGGACCGAGCGGTCACCGCCGATCCGGTAACCACAGTCCGGGTCCGGTCCCGGGCGGATTCCGCGGTTCCACCAGACCCGAGCGTCGGTGAATTCCCCGGTGTCGGTGATCATGCGCAGATGATCGGTGGCCGCGGCGAACGCGCCGGGCGGGGCGATCGAGGACAACACCCGGCCCGCCTCGTTCTCCGGGTAGGCCGTCGGGTTCAGCACGTTCCACGGCACCTCCTGCGCGAGCAGCGGTGACCCGTCCCAGTGCGCGAATTCCGATTTCACGGTGGTCACATAGGTTTTCGTCGGTCCCTCGGACCAGCTGTGGGCAAAGGTCCAGGTCGACCAGAGGCTGCTCAGGACGAATACCGCGACCACGAGAGTCGCCGGAACCGGCCCGCGCCACCACGCCCCGGCGCACCGCGGCGCGCGGTCGCCGGCGATACCGGTGGCCGTGCGCGGACGCGCGAAGGCCCGCAGTATCAGCGCGCCGGCCGCGGTGAGGACCACCGCGGCGTCGGCCAGATAGCGTAGCGACATCATCAGCTCGTCGACGGTGTTCGGTCCGGCGCGCATCAGCACGACGGGAATCTGCACCGCGGGTAGGTACACCACCGCCGCGACCCATACCGGCCAGACCACTCGCCGGGCCCGGATCGTCAGCAGTATCCCGGCGGCCAGCAGCAGCCACGCCGCCCAGACCGCCCAGCCCGGTGCGACCGCCCACGGCGCGGAGGGCACCCACCGTTCCCAGCCCCACGGCCCGCCCAGCAGCGCGGTCACCACACCGGCCCAGGCCGCGCGGGGGAGCATATGGGCCAGATCTCCAGAGCCGCCCTCGCCGCTCGATATTCCCACCGCCGCCAGGTAGAACACCGTCCACAGGCCGAGGACCGCCGCGGAACCGCCCCAAAGGCCCACCCCGCGCCGCAGTACCTCCCGTACCGCCGGTCGCCGCCCGTCGACGTAGCGCCGCAGCAGCACCACGGCAAACGCCACGAACGGCACCACGACCGCCTTCTCGAAGAACAGCAGCCCCACGGTCGTGACCAGGACACCGGAGATCGCGTAGCGGCGGCGCCCGGTGCGGTCCAGTAGTACCGCGTCGGCCACCACCCAGGCGAGCGCGATCTGGAGTGGCAGGGCATTGAGAGCGGCGGACCACCACGCGAAGGCCGGCAGCGTCAGGGGACAGAACAGATAGAAGGCCAGCGGAACCAGCAGCGTTCGGCGCCGGCCGAGCAGCACCAGCAGCATGCGCAACACCGCCAGCGAGGCCGCGAGCTGACCGATCAGCAGGACCGCAGCGGTCGCACCCCAGTCGAGCGGCGCGATGGCCGTGACCAGCCAGGACACCGCGAAGGCCAGCGGCATGAAATGCCCGTCGTGATCGTGCAGGAGCAGATCCCCGGACAGCAGCGGCAGGGTCCCGGCGCGGCCGGCCAGGATCAGATCGTCCCAGTAGAAGTATCCGTTCGCGGTCACCCACACGCGGATGCCGAGCTGGATCACGATGAGCGCGCCCGCCGCGCACAGCACGGTGGCTCCCCGGACCCGCAGCCGATTCCGCAGCGCAGCCCCTACTCGCACCGGGGGCGTGGCCCGGTTCCGGATAGACGTTCGCTCCGGTGTGACAGCCGGAGCGGTTCCCATGTCGACCCACCCTACAAGCGACCCGGCCGGAGTACCGATGGATCTGTACTCCGGCCGGGTCGCCGATGGGTTTCGCGGGGCCGGGCCGTTACTTGTCGGCCTCGGTGCCCTGCGCGGTGTCCACGCCGAGGTCGTACTCGCTCAGGTCCACGGCATCGGTGCGTTCGTCCCCGATATCCAGCAGTTGCGCGACGGCGTCGGAATCGCCGTGCGCGGCCCGTTCGCGCAGTTCGGTCAGGTTCGGCTCACGTGGGCCGGACCGTTCGGGCTCATACATACAAGCGCACCTTCCCTGGGGGTTCGGCGCCGAGCCAGCGGCTCGTACGCTCCACTGTCCGAGCTTAGGTGCGTTGCCGGACCGCCGCCCAATCCCTCGGAACGGTTCCACCGGTCACGCGGGGGCGGTGAGTCCGGGGCCGGTGTACAACGGCAGGTCACCGGTGGTTCGGATACCCGGTTCGGCGGCCACGACGGCAGGTATGGCGTTGACCACCCGGCCGACACCGGCCAGGATCGCCGCGTAGTTGTGGTCCCCGTGTCGGCTGGACGGGCAGATATCCACCGCGTAGGAGGGTTCGCCGGTGATCTCGACCCGGTAGGACCCGCCGGGTTGCGCGGGTCGCGCCCAGTCGGGTCGCAGATCGTCGCGCAGCCGGGTGATGTGTTCGACCACGATCGCGGGCCGGCCGTCCACATGACCGGTGATCTCGAATCGCAGTGCCGCCTGGGTGCCCTTCGCGACCTCGCCCACCGCGATCTCGAAACTCTCGGGTGCCGGTTCACGCTCGTAGGTCTCGGTGATCTCGTCGATCTGTACCCCGAGCCCGGCGGCGAGCGCCCGCATACCCGCACCCCAGGCGATACCCAGCACACCCGGTTGCAGCAGCATGGGGGTCTGCTCGAGGGCTGTGCCGAACCCCATCACGTCGAACATGACGGTGGACCCGTCGTAGGTGGCGTAGTCCGCCAGTTCCAGACACCGCACCTGTTCGATCTGCCGGCAGGTGGAGGCCAGTGCGAACGGGATCAGATCGTTGACGAAACCGGGGTCCACTCCATTGACGAACAGGCTCGCGTTCCCCGCCGTGGCCGCCGCTTCGACGTCGGCGAAGAATTTCGGCGGCAGTGTCCCCCACGGGTACATCAGCAGCCCGGGCGCGGTGCCCACCACATTCACCCCGGCGGCGAGGAAGCGGCGGATATCGGCCATCGCCTCGACCAGCCGGGTATCGCCCATCGCGCAGTACACGGCGCAATCCGGCCGCGTGGCCAGCAGCTCGTCGAGGTCACCGACCGCCCTGATCCCGGTGCTGATGCCCAGGCCGGCCAACTCCCCCGCGTCGATCCCGATCTTCTCCGGGCTGGACACCCATACCCCGACGAGTTCGAAGCGCTCGTCGGTGATGAGCTGTGTCAGGGCGATCCGACCGGCGTTGCCGGTGCCGACGAGGACGACGCGTTGGGCCATTGATTCTCCTAGATACGGGGCTCGCGGCGGCGAAATCACTGTTCCACCGGCGCCTTCCAGCTCTGAGCACGGCTCCGGACCAGTGTCTAGAACGTGTTCCAGTTTCATGGTAGCGTCACCGCCATGGGACGTGTAGACGGCAAAGTTGCCCTGATCAGTGGCGGCGCGCGGGGGATGGGCGCCGCCCACGCGAAACTGCTCGTGGCCGAGGGCGCACAGGTCGTCATCGGCGATGTTCTCCACGACGAGGGCAAGGCCCTGGCCGACGAGATCGGCACCGCCGCACGCTACGTGCCGCTGGACGTCACCGAACCCGAACAGTGGGATGCCGCCGTCACCACGGCCGTCACCGAATTCGGCACGCTCGATGTCCTGGTGAACAATGCCGGAATCGTGAACGGCGCTCCGCTGCAGAAACTCTCCCTGGAGAAGTTCCGCGCCGTTCTGGAGGTGAACCTGGTCGGCACCTTCTTGGGCATGCGCGCCGCCGTCGAGCCCATGATCGCCGCCGGCGGCGGATCGATCATCAACGTCTCCTCCGTCGAAGGCCTGCGCGGAGCGCCGTTCGCGCACGGATATGTCGCGTCCAAATGGGGCGTCCGAGGTCTGGCGAAATCAGCGGCATTGGAGTTGGCTCCGCACGGTATCCGGGTGAACTCCGTGCACCCCGGCCTCATTCGCACCCCGATGACCGAGGGCATTCCCGATGACCTGGTGACGATCCCCCTGGGCCGCCCCGCCGAATCCGCGGAGGTCGCCACCTTCATTCTCTTCTTGGCCAGTGACGAATCCTCCTACGCCACCGGTAGCGAGTTCGTGGTGGACGGCGGCCTGGTCACCGGGGTCCCGCACAAGTAACGCCGCCCCGGCGCACGGTCGCCGGCCGGCTTCAGGTGAACTCAGGGCCCGAAAGCGGCCAAGAACGTCGTGACCGCCGCGGCGGTCACCGCGTTCAGTTCGGATTCGGGCAGCGCTTCGACTCCGAACTGGTAGCGGGTCCGGAGCGGGCCCGTGAGCAGGGCAGCCCATTGCGCGGCGGCCATATCAGGGTCGTCGATACGGAGTGCGCCGGACAGCGCCAGCCGAGCGAGGCGATCGGCGAGTGCTCGGCCGACCCGGGCAGCCACATCGTCGACCATTTCGGTCAGGTCGGGGAACTGCCCGGCCTCGGCACAGACCAGACGGCGCAGTGCCCGCGATTCCGGCGAGCAGTAGCACCGGACCAGTTCCCCGCCCACAGTCCGCAGCGTGACCGCGAGGTCCTCGGCCGGTTCGGCCAATGCCTCGATCACGGCCAGATTCGCCGCCGAGGCGGCCTCCGACAGCGCTCGCACCGCCTCGCGAAATACCCGCTCCTTGTCACCGAAATGGCTGTACACCGTCGCTTTGGCCACCCCGGCTTCGGCGGCGATCTGGTCGACGCGGGTCTGCGCGTAGCCGCTACGCGCGAAGACGGTGAAGGCGGCGGCGAGTATTGCCTGCTGCTTATCGACACGGCCATGGGGACGGGCGGAAGTTCGGGCCGTGGACATCTGCCGATTTTAGACCCGCCAGGGGAGATTTCCGGACTCACGGATATAGCGACACCGAGCTCGAGCTAGACTCATGAGTCTAAATATGCAGACTTATCAGTCTGCATCGAGCATCTGGATCGGAGTCCTCATGAAAACCGTGGTGATCACGGGCGGCACCGACGGCATCGGCAGAGCACTGGCGCTCACCCACCTCGAGCGCGGCGACCGAGTCGTAGCCCTCGGCCGGAGCGCCGATAAAGGCACCGGTCTCCTCCGCGCGGCGGCTCGGCTCGACGCAGCCGATCGCCTCGAATTCCGCCGCGCGGATCTGAGCCTAATCTCCGAGAACCATCGGGTACTCGACCGGTTGACCAGCGCCTATCCGGTCATCGACACCTTGATCCTCGGGGCGCGCTACTACCGGTCCGCACGCGCGGTGACCACGGAAGGGTTCGAGGCCTCCTTCGCACTCTTCTATCTGAGCCGCTACTTGCTGAGCCACGGCCTGGCCGAGCAACTGGAACGGGCCGCCACGCCGGTCGTACTGGACCTGTCGGGACCCGGCGGTGACCTCGCCCGGATCGATTGGGACGATCTGCAGTCCGCACGCTCCTATGATCCGGACGCGGTCATGCACCAGTGCGGCAAACTCAGCGACCTGCTCGCGGTCGCGTTCACACGAGCCCACCCGGACAGTCGCATCCGCTATCTGCTGCTACACCCCGGACTGACCGCCACCGGATTCACCGGCTCCTATTCCGCGGCCGATGCGGCAACCGTCGCCGGGATGCGGCGCCGTGGGCAACCCGTAACCACCGCCGTCACCCGGATCATGCGACATCTCGACTCCCCGCCCGCAGTACCGCTTTCCGCATACATGCAGGACACCCCGGTCCACGTCGAAGGAGACCCGTTCGACCCTATTGCGGCGGAGCGACTCGCCGCGCACACCAGAGACCTACTGGAGGGCGCCGGCCTCGTCCGGCCCTGACCGCATCCGGCGGACCGTGGCGCGATCCCCGGACCGCGGGCGCCATTCGATATCGATCGCTCGACCGAGCCCCGGCCGAGCGATTCACGTCTCAGACCTGAAACCCGCCCGCGGTGGGCCGCCGCCCGGATTCGACCGGCTCGGCCCGGACGCGATCGGACGGGTCGTCGCCGCCCGCACAATCGGCTCCGTTCGCCTGCGGCACACCGTGCCGTATCCCATGGCCCGCATGCACCCCGTACGCGAAATCGCGGGCGAACCCGATCAGACCCCGCATCGTGCGCTGCTGCATATCGACCTCCACTACACAGATCTGTAAAGTCTTGCTTCCTATACGATAGGTACACAGGTCTGTGAAGGCAAGGAGTTGGATATGTCCGGCACAGCGCACCACGGGGAAACGAAACTGACACCGGCGGCACGGCGCATCCTGGACACCGCCGCCGAACTCTTCTACGCGCGCGGTATCCATGCCGTCGGTGTCGACACCATCGCCGCCGAATCCGGCGTCACCAAGCGGACCCTCTACGACCGCTTCGGTTCCAAGGACGGCTTGCTGGTGATCTATCTCGAAGATCGCGACCGTCGCTGGCGGGCCCGCATCGACGCACACCTCACCGAGGAGACCGACCCCCTCCGCCGGTTACTGACTCCATTCGACGTCCTCCCCGAATGGCTACCGGACAGCAGCAGAGGATGCAGTTTCATCAACGCGTTCGCCGAACTGCCCGAACCGGATCATCCGGGCAGGCAGGTGATCGTCGCCGAGAAGACCTGGCTGCGCGACTTCTTCCGCGACCACGCGGCCGCCGCGGGGGCGGCGGCGCCGGAGCAACTCGCGATACAACTGCTGAGCCTGCACGAAGGCGCGATCATCAGCTATTCGATCACCGGCGAGCAGGACGCACCGGCGGCCGTTCGCGCGGCCGCGCAGCAGCTCGCCGAGCGGGCCACGAAGAACTGACCGTTCGCTCGGCGAGCGGAACTGCTATCAGCCGCGGACCCGCGCGAGCACCACCTCGACCACGGAATCGGCGGGAACATCCTCGGTTTCCCCGGTGAACCGGTCGCGCAACTCCACCTTGCCCTCGGCCCAGCCCCGGCCGATCACCAGCACGTAGGGCATACCGAGCAATTCGGCGTCCTTGAACTTCACTCCGGGCGAGGCGGTGCGGTCGTCGAAGAGAACGTCGAGACCTTGCGCGTTCAAGGCCGAGACCACATCCTCGGCCCCGGCCCGGGCTGCCTCGTCCTTGTTGGCGATCACCACGTGTAGGTCGTACGGGGCGGCCTCGGCGGGCCAGCGCAGGCCCTTGTCGTCGTGCTGCTGTTCGGCGATGACCGCGACCATGCGCGAGACACCTACCCCGTAGGAACCCATCACCAGCCGCACCGGTTTGCCGTTCTCCCCCAGCACATCGACCTCGAACGCGTCGGTGTACTTGTAACCCAGCTGGAAGATGTGGCCGATCTCGATACCGCGCGCCGAGACCAGCGGACCGCGGCCGTCGGGCGATATGTCCCCGTCGCGCACCTGCGCGGCCTCGATGGTGCCGTCCGGCGTGAAATCACGACCGGCCACCAGACCGACGATATGTTCGCCGGGTGCGTCCGCGCCGGTGATCCACGAGGTACCGCTGACCACCCGGGGATCGACCAGATACCGGATACCGTTGGCCTGCAAACCCTTCGGGCCGATGTAACCCTTCACCAGGAACGGGTTGGCGGCGAAATCCGCGTCGGTGAGTAGTTCCACCTCGGCGGGTTCGACCGATGCGCCGAGCCGTTTGTCGTCGACCTCACGATCACCGGGCACACCGATACCGATGATCTCGGTCTTGCCATCGGGGTGGCGCAGTTTCACCATGACGTTCTTCAAGGTGTCCGCCGCCGTGACCGGGCGGCCGTAGCGTTCGGCGATCCCCGCCCCGTTCGCCCAATCCACCAGCGTCGCGATGGTCGGGGTGTCCGGGGTGTCGTGCACCTGCGCTTCGGGCTGTCCCTCGAGGGGCAGCGGTTCGGGCGCCGCGGTGACCACGGCCTCCACATTGGCGGCGTACCCGGACTCCCGGCATACGACGTAGGTGTCCTCGCCGACCGGACTGTCGGCGAGGAACTCCTCGGAGGCACTGCCGCCCATCGCGCCGGAGGTCGCGGCGACGATCACGTACTTCACGCCGAGCCGGTCGAAGATGCGCTGGTAGGCCTCGCGGTGCGCGTTGTAACTGGCCTTCAGCCCGTCCTCGTCCAGGTCGAAGGAATAGGAGTCCTTCATGATGAACTCGCGGCCGCGCAAGATACCCGCGCGCGGGCGTTCCTCGTCACGGTATTTGGCCTGGATCTGGTAGAGGGTGACCGGCAAATCCTTGTAGGAGTTGTATTCACCCTTCACGGTGAGGGCGAAGAGTTCCTCGTGAGTCGGGCCGAGCAGATAGTCCGCGCCCTTGCGGTCCTGCAGCCGGAACAAGGCGTCGCCGTACTCGGTCCAGCGGTTGGTGGCCTCATAAGGGTCGCGCGGCAACAGCGCGGGTAGCGAGATCTCCTGCGCGCCGATGGCGTTCATCTCCTCGCGCACGACCTCCTCCACTTTGTGCAGCACCCGCAGGCCCAACGGCAGCCACGAGTACACACCCGGCGCGATCCGGCGCACATAGCCGGCGCGCACCAGCAGCTTGTGGCTGGGCACCTCGGCGTCGGCGGGGTCGTCGCGCAACGTACGGAGGAACAGTCGGGAGAGGCGGGTGATCACGGTTGCCCAGCGTAGCCCCTGTGCGTTCGCCGGCCACACTCGATTACCGGTGGCGGGCACGGCTGTGACGGTGACCGTACGACCCAGCCGCGACACCCCGATCCGCGCCGCCGGGGCAGGCGGGCGCGCCGGGCGACGACCGGTACCGTAACCGGTCGTGCTGGTGCTGCTCCCTCCTTCCGAAACGAAATCCGACGGTGGTTCCGGCGGCCCGCTGGATCTGTCCGCGCTGGCGTTCGGCTCGCTCACCGAGATCCGCGATCGGCTGGTCGGCGATCTGGTCACCCTGGCCGGTGATCCGGAGGCGTCCCGGGTCGCGCTCGGACTCGGCAAGAACTCCGATACCGAGCTGGCCCGCAACGCCGCGGTCCGCACCTCCCCGACCCGCCCCGCGCTGGAGCGCTACACAGGTGTCCTCTACGACGCGCTGGGCGCCGGTTCGTTCACGAAAGCACAGCGCGCCAAAGCTGTGGACCGGATCGCGGTGGGTTCGGCCCTTTTCGGCGCGGTCCGCGCCGGCGATCCCATCCCCGCCTACCGGCTGTCGGGCGGATCGAAACTGCCGGGCCGCCCGACACTGGCTGCCGTCTGGCGTGACCACCTGGGCCCGGCCCTGCGCGCGGCGGCCGGCGACGAACTGGTCGTGGACCTCCGTTCGGGCACCTACCAGCAACTGGGACGGGTGCCGGGGGCGGTCACCGCGACGGTGCTCACCGAGGCTCCCGACGGATCGCGCAGCGTGGTCAGCCACTTCAACAAGCACCACAAGGGCCTGCTGGCCCGTGCCCTGGTACTCACCCGGGCCGACCCCACCGATATCCGCGCTGTCGCCCGGGTCGCGGGCAGAGCCGGTTTGCGTATCGAAATCGCCTCCGATACCGAGCTGGTCGTCCTCACCTGATCGGTGCGGCCGGGCCGCGACCTGCGCCGGGCCCGCGGCGGGCGGCTGTGGCGCACACCGTGCCGGGCCGTAGGCTCGAGCCTTGTGCCGAACACGTCAGCCGATACCGACAACCTGTCCGCCGGGGACTCCAACTACCTGGTGGGTCTCGATCTGAACGAGCGGCGCGTCGTCGTCGTCGGCGGGGGCACAGTCGCACAGCGCCGCTTGGGCCTGCTCATCGCCTCCGGCGCCGCCGTCGAGGTGATCACCCGTGCGGCCACTCCCGCGGTCGAGGCGATGGCCACCGCCGGGCAGATCACCCTCACCCTGCGTGATTACACCGACGGCGATCTCGACGGCGCCTGGTACGCCATCGCCTGCACCGACGAACCCGAGACCAATGCCGCCGTCGTCGCGGCGGCGACCCGGCGCCGGATCTTCTGTGTCCGCGCCGATCACGCGCAGTCCGGAACGGCGGTCACCCCGGCCACCGCCCGCTACGACGGGATGACCCTGGGTGTGCTCGCCGGTGGCAGGCATCGGCGGTCCGCCGCTGTCCGCACCGCCCTGCTCGAGGCATTGCAATCGGGCGTGGTCACCGACGATGCGACACCGATGACACCGGGCGTCGCGCTGGTAGGCGGTGGTCCCGGCGATCCGGATCTGATCACGGTGCGTGGCCGCCGGTTGCTGGCCCGCGCCGATCTGGTGGTGGCCGACCGGCTGGCCCCGCCGGAACTCCTGGCCGAGCTGGGACCGGATGTAGAGGTGGTGGACGCGGCCAAGATCCCTTACGGGCGCGCGATGGCACAGGAGGCGATCAACGAAGCCCTCGTCGAGGGCGCGCGGGCGGGCAAGTTCGTGGTCCGGCTCAAGGGCGGCGATCCCTACGTGTTCGGACGCGGCTACGAGGAACTCGAGGCCTGTGTCGACGCCGGAGTGCCGGTCACCGTGGTGCCCGGGGTCACCAGTCCGATCTCGGTTCCGGCGGCCGCCGGTATCCCGGTGACCCACCGCGGTGTCACTCATGAATTCGTGGTGGTCAGCGGCCATATCCCGCCGGACCATCCGGATTCGCTGGTGGACTGGCCGGCACTGGCCCGGCTGCGCGGCACCCTGGTCCTGATGATGGCGGTGGAGCGAATCGAACAGTTCGCCGCGGTCCTGCGCGAGGGTGGCCGGGCCGCTGACACCCCGGCCACCGTGATCCAGGAGGGGACCCTGCGTGGCCAGCGGGTACTGCGGGCCACGCTCGCCGATGTGGCCGAACGTGTCCGCGCCGAAGGTATCCGGCCGCCCGCGATCATTGTGATCGGGCCCACGGCCGGGTTCGGCGCCGTGGCGATAGCGACCGGCGACCGTCGGTTACAGTGACCCACTGTGCTCGATAACCCCCCAGCTACCCGGTATCCGGTAACGAAACGGGCCTTCGGCCTCGCCATTCTCGTGCTGAGCGGGTTACAGCTGATGGTGGTGCTGGACGGCACCGTGGTGATCCTGGCGCTGCCGAAACTGCAGGAGGAGATGGGCCTGTCCAGTTCGGGCAGCGCCTGGACCATCACCGCCTACGGACTTCCGTTCGCGGGCCTGATGCTGCTCGGCGGGCGGATCGGCGATTCGTTCGGCCGGCGCCGGATGTTCGTGCTCGGGGTGGGCCTGTTCACGCTGGCCTCGATGCTGTGTGGCCTGGCGCAGAGCGAAGAGATGCTGGTCGCCGCGCGCGCCTTCCAGGGCACCGGCGCCGCGCTCGCCGCCCCCACCGCGTTCGCGTTGGTAGCCAGCACCTTCGCCCCAGGAAAAGTACGCAACCAGGCCTTCGCCATCTTCGGATCGATGGTCGCGCTGGGCTCGGTCGGCGGGCTGGTGATCGGCGGGGCACTCACCGAGGCCAGCTGGCGGTGGATCTTCCTGATCAATGTGCCGATCGGCGCGCTCATCGTGATCGGCGCGCTGTACGCGCTCCGCGATACCGACCATCACCGTCTCACGCTGGATGTGCGCGGCGCGTTCCTCGGAACCCTGGCATGCGCCCTGATCGTCTGGGGCGCCACCGAGGGACCGGAACTCGGCTGGGGCGACCCGCTGGTCTACGGCACCTTGATCGCGGGCGCGGTACTGTTGCCGGTTTTCGTTTTCGCGGAGCGGTCGGTGGACAACCCGCTGCTGCCGTGGACTCTGTTCGACAGCCGCGACCGCGTATCCACTTTCGTGGTGATCCTGCTCGCCAGCGGCATCCTGGGCGCCACCACCTACTTCGCGGGTCTGTTCGTGCAGAACGTGGTCGGGTACAGCCCGCTGGTGGCCGGGGTCTCGTTCATCCCGTTCACCGTCGGCGTCGGCCTGGGCAGTGCGGTGGCCACCCGGCTGGCCCTGCATATCGCGCCCCGGTGGCTGCTGTCCGGCGCGGCTGTGGTGCTCATGGCCGGCCTCGGCTACGGCTCGACACTGGACGCCGACGTGGGTTACTGGTCCACGCTGCTGCCGCTCTTCTCGGTGATCGGTTTCGGGATCGGGATCGCCATGGTGCTCATCCCACTGTGCGTACTGGTCGGGGTTCCGCCGGACGAGATCGGCCCGCTCTCGGCGATCGGCCAGATGTTCCTGAACCTCGGTACGCCCATCGCCATCGGTGTGCTCACCCCGATCGCCGCCTCCCGGACGCTGTCCGAGGGCGGAACCAACAAGAAACCGGCCGAGATGACGGCCGCGGAGATCACCGCGCTCGGTGACGGTTACACGCTCGCCCTGCTGGTGGCGGCCATCGGCGGGTTGCTGGTGGGCCTCATCGCGCTGACCCTGCGCTATACCGCGCAGGAGGTCGCCCGCGCCCAGCACGCCCAGGACGAGGCGCAGGCCGCCTGAGGCTGTGTTTGTTTGCGGCGCCTTCGGCGCCGCTGGGCGGGGCCCTGTCAACCCCGGTTCTTCACTCCTTCGCTCAGTCGCTGCGCTCCTTCGCTACGTCGCTCCAGAACCGGGGCGGGCCCCGCCTATGAAGGCGGACCATCCGGAGTAGGCGAGAGGTGAGAGGTGTGTGTTGTCGTGACCCTTGATCGCCTGGGGAGGTTCACGACTCTGTCGGTGCTCGATGGTCGTCCGGTACAGGGACGGCCGACTGCACCGCTCAGTCGCTGCGCTCCTCGCGCTGTCACTCCGGAACGGAGCGGGTCCCGCTGTGTTCATGGCGCCGTCTCCGCGGCGCGTGCGGAGCCCTCGTACGCTGACCATCTGGAGTGACAGTCCTCTGGGTTGCGGGCGGTCACAGTCTCCCGGTGATCTTGGTCGGGGTGATCCGCACCGCCACCCGGGGGCCGTCGTCCGCCGCCGCCGGGTTGAAATCGGCGTAGCGCTTACCGGTGTACTTGATCGACATCCGGTCCCCGACCAGCATTTCGGGGTCCGGGGTGAGCGTGGCGGTCCCGCGGATCTCCGCGTAGATGTACGGGTTGTCCGGCGGGATGATCAGTACCGAGATGCGCGGATCCCGCGCCAGGTTCTTGCCCTGCACCCGGTCTGTGGTGGTGGAGTAGAGCAATTCGTCGCCGTCCCGGTCGATCCAGGTGACGGTCAGATGCGGGTGTCCGTCCCGGCCGATGGTGGCCACGGTGACGTACAACTTGGCATCGTCGATGTACTGCTTGACGGTGTCGGGCAACGAGATAGCGCTCATGATCACGAGCAACCCGTACCGGTGGACGTTCATTCCGCCTCAGCCCGGCGGACTCGCTTCCAGTTGCGCCAGCAACAGCGCCATCAGCCCGGACTCCTGGGTCTGCTCGGTGATCATCTCCCGGGCCACCTGTTTCACCACTCCCTCGGTGAGCAGCGCGTCGGCTACCCGTGCCATGGCGATACCGCCCTCGTGGTGACGCTGCATGAGTCGCAGGAACTGGACGGCGGCATCGCGACCGCGCGCGGCCGACAGCGTATCGAGTTCGGTCCGGGTGGCCATTCCCGGCATGGCGGCCGCGCTCGGATCGGGTGCGGCGTGGTGATCGTGGGTCTGCCCGGGCATCCAGCTCATCGGTTCGGAGCCCGCCACCGGTGCGCCGGCCAGCCGCAGCCAGCCCAGCAGGGTGCCGATCTCGGCGAGCTGAGTGTCCTCGATCTGGCGGGCCAGCCCCTGCACCGCGGGTCCGGCGCCGGGATCGAGCCGCTGCACCATCACCAATGCCTGATGGTGATGGGCGGCCATATCCTGGACGAAACCGATCTCCGTGGCGGACAGGATCTCCGGTGCCGCCGGGTCGTCGACGAACAGGGGACGTACCGCCGCCCCCAGTACCAGCAGCGACCCGGCCGCCACGAGAACGGCGAACCCGTTGCGCAGGCGGTTCACCGTCGCCCGCCGATCGACCGATACGAAGTGGCCGCACCGGGCGTGCCCGCACTCCGCCGATGCCCCGTCACGTTCATCCCTGGCCTCCCGCGCGCCACATCATCCCGGTCGTCGAAGGGATTATGGTCGGCCTGCCGCGTCCGCGGGCCGATACGCGGGGTTCCCACAGGCCGGTGATCCGCCGAATCGGTCCCGACCCGGACTGAAACACGTTACAGTTCCCGCACGCGGGCGGCCCGATGGCGTGTCACCGAAATGGTGGTGGGCCGGTCTCCGCGCCGAGGCCGGATGGCGTCAGGAGGACGATGATGCCCGACGATGTGAACCCCACCGAACATATGCGGCTCACCACCAGCGAACGTGATCTGGATTCGCTGGCCGGGCAGCTCGCCGAATGGCTACGGCAGCGGGTCGGAGCCGACGAACCGCCGGTGATCAGCGGCCTGCGGCGCCCGTTGTCCGGGGGCCTGTCCAGCGCCTCGGTACTGTTCGACGCGCAGTGGAAATCCGGCGGCGAGCCCGGCGAAGGTGCCTTCGTCGCGCGGATGATCCCGGAGGAGGGCGCGTTCCCGGTCTTCGAGAAATACGATCTGGAACTGCAGTACCGCGTCATCACCGAGGTCGCCGCCGCGACCGACGTCCCGGTACCGCGGTTGCGCTGGCTGGAAACCGACAGCGCGGCCTGCGGTGCGCCGTTCTTCGTGATGGACCGGGTACCGGGACGGATCCCGGGAGACAACCCGCCCTACGTCTTCGCCGGCTGGCTCTACGACGCCACACCCGCCGAGCGGGCCGAACTCACCCGCAACACCCTCGATATCCTGGCCCGCATCCACGCGCTACCCGATCCGGCGCAACGGTTCCCGGAGCTCGACGGACCGGGCACCGCGCTGCGCCGCCATCTCGACGCGAACCGCGCCTGGTACGACTGGGCACTGGCCGCCGACGGATACGAGATCCCGCTGATCGAGCGCGCTTTCGACTGGCTGGATCGCAACTTCCCCGACGACCCGGGTCCCGATGTACTGAGCTGGGGCGACGCCCGGCCCGGCAACATCATCTACGACGAGTTCTCCCCGATCGCCGTATTGGACTGGGAGATGGCCGCATTGGGCCCGCGCGAGCTCGATCTGGCGTGGATGATCTTCCTGCACCGCTTCTTCCAGGACATCGCCACCGGATTCGATTTTCCCGGTCTCCCCGATTTCCTGCGCCGCGACGAGGTCGTGGCGCACTACGAGAAGGTCAGCGGCCACACGGTCCGGGACCTGGATTTCTACCTCACCTATTCCGCGCTGCGGCACGCGATCGTCATGGCCCGCATCAAACGCCGCATGATCCATATGGGCGAGGACACCGCACCGGCGGAGCGCGACGACTACATCATGCACCGCGCCACCCTGGAAGCCATGCTCGACGGCACCTACGGATGGGACTGAGATGAGCGAAACCACCGCCCACACCCCGGCCACAGCACCGGGTCCGCTGGACGAGTATCCGATCCACCAGACGCCGCTGCCCATCGCCCGGGCCGCGTCCAGTGATCGCAACTTCTACGACCGCAGCTATTTCAACGCGCACAACCGCGACGGCGCCCTCATGCTGGTGACCGGATTCGGGGTGTACCCCAATCTCGGCGTCGTCGACGCGTACGCGGCGCTGCGCCGCGGCGACGAGATCACCTCGGTGCGGTTCTCCGACGCCCGCACCGACCGGAGCCTGGATATGGCGGTCGGCGGATACCGGATCGAGGTCGTGGAACCACTGCGCCGGATCCGGCTGGTCTGTGATCACGAAGATCTGGGCCTGGACCTCACCTGGACCGGCGCCTTCCCCGCGATCCAGGAGCAACCGCACGTCATGCTCGCCGGTAATCGCCCGACCCTGGACGCTTCCCGGTTCGCACAGGTAGGCGCGTGGGAGGGCACGATCGCGGTGGGCGGCGAGGATATCGCGGTCGATCCGGCGATCTGGACGGGAACCCGGGACCGGTCCTGGGGGATCCGTCCCGTCGGCGAGGCCGAACCACCCGGCCGGGCGGCCACCGAAGGGTCCGGCGGATTCTGGTGGCTGTACGTACCGCTGCGTTTCGACGATTTCGCGGTGGTGGTGATCATCCAGGAGAACCCGGACGGATACCGCACCCTCAACGACGCCGTCCGGGTGTTCCCGGACGGTTCGGTCGAACAACTGGGCTGGCCGCGGATCACCATCGACTATCGGTCCGGGACCCGCCATCCAGAAAGTGCGAGCCTGGAACTGCGCACTCCCGACGGCAAACCGCTGACCATCGATATCCGCACCGTCACCGGAATACCGCTGCACATCGGCTGCGGTTACGGCGGCGACCCGGACTGGCAGCACGGGCAGTGGAAGGGCCGCGACTGGTCGTGGGCCAACAGCTACGACCTGACCGATCCGGCGATCGCCGGGCGGATCCCGTGGGGCGTGACCGACCATATCGCGCACGCCCGCTGCGGTGACGCCGAAGGATGGGGACTGTTCGAACACGCGAGCGTCGGCCGGCACGATCCCACCGGTTTCGCGGATCTACTGTCGGTGGCGCCCTAGCTGTCGAGGTCTACGACGACGCCGGCGTACCGGTCAGCCGCGCAGGGCGGTCGCGGCGACCACGATGCCCCCGACCACCTGTCGCGGCACCAGCAACGGCCCGGTACCGGCGAGCAGCGCCGCGGCTTCGGCCACACCCGGAATTCCCAGCGCGGCGACCACCCGTTCCGACCGGTTCGGCACCGGCACCTGCGCTATCCGCTCAGCCGAATAACTGTGCAACGGCACGCCCAGCGCTGCGGCGGCATCGAGGAGGCCCGGTTCGCCGGCGCGGCGGTCCAGAGTGGCGAGGCAGCCTATCCGCTGCCCCGGAAGAGACTCGGTCAATGCCGCGAGGATCCGATCGGCCGACATACCCGGGCGCAGACCCAAGCCGACCGCGAGCTTCCCCGAATGCGGCGCCACGAGCTCGCGGTGTTCCCGGGTCACCGGGCGCGTGCGGCGGTACGTGCGCGCTGATGGGCGCGCGCGGCGGCCACGAACCGGCGCACCGCGATCGGGTTCCCGGCCGGATGGGTGTGCAGGTACGACGCGTGCACCCCGTGCACCACGGCGCCCTCGCGCACCCGGTCGCCGGCGGTACGCCACCCCCAGGCGGGCGGGGCACCCCCGGTTTCCACCAGCCGGGTCCGGTGGAATTCGTGGCCACGCACCCGTTCACCGGCCCGCCACAGCGGCGAATCACCCAGCGCCACCGCCTCTCGGTAGCCGAGGGTGAGGCGTGGTCCGAATTCGGCGGCCGCGTCGAGCACACCGGCCATCGGATGGCCGTCGAGAGATCTGGTGAGGTACAGCAGCCCGGCACATTCGGCATGGATCGGCAGGCCCTCCCGGGCTCGATCCGCCACCGCGGCACGCAATCCGGTATTGGCCGCCAGCGTGCCCGCGTGCTCTTCCGGGAATCCGCCGGGCAGCACGAGCCCCGCGGCCTCGGCCGGAAGTGTGTCGTGCAGCGGATCGAATACGGCGACCCGGGCGCCCGCGGCGGTGAGTAGTTCCCGGTGTTCGGCGTAACCGAATGTGAAGGCGGGCCCGCCGGCCACCACGATCACCGGATCCGGTCCGTCCGGCGGCGGTGCGTCGTCCGCGATTTCCTGTGCCGCGTCCCAGCTCGGCCCGGACTCCGGCGCGACGGCCAGGGCGGCGACCGCGGCGAGGTCGATATGCCGGGCAGCCAGATCGGTCATCGCCTCCACCGCGCGCATCGCGGCGACTCCGTGCTCCACCGCCGGGATCAGGCCCAGATGCCGGGACGGGACCTCGAGCTCGGCCAGCCGGGGCAGCGCGCCGAGCACCGGTAGGCCCACCCGGTCGCAGGCGGCGCGCAGCACCTGTTCGTGCCGCGCACTTCCGACCCTGTTGAGCACCACCCCGCCCAGCCGGACACCGGTATCGAACGTGGCGAACCCGTGCAGCAGCGCGGCCAGGCTCTGGCTGTGGCCGCGCGCGTCCACGACCAGGATCACCGGTAGGCCCAGCAGGCTCGCCACCTGGGCGGTCGAGCCCTCCGCGACCGGATCGACGGCCTGTTCGTCGATCCGTCCGTCGAACAGGCCCATCACGCCCTCCACCACCGCGATATCGCACCCGCGCGCACCGTGCCGGTAGAGCGGGGCGATCCGGTCGTGTCCGACCAGCACGGGATCGAGATTGCGGCCGGGCCGTCCGGCGGCGAGGCCGTGGTAGCCGGGGTCGATGTAATCCGGTCCCACTTTGAACGGAGCGACCCGGCGGCCCGCGCGGCGCAGCGCGCCGATGAGTCCGGTCGCGACAGTGGTCTTCCCGCTGCCGGACGCCGGCGCGGCGAGCACGACTCCCGGTGCGGCGGTCATCGCACGCGGTCCCCGGCCGGACGGCGGGCAGCGCACCCCGTCCCGGGGCCACCGTCGGGTGCCCCGGTCCGCGTCACCATTCGATACCCCGCTGGCCCTTGCGACCGGCGTCCATGGGGTGGCGCACCTTGGTCATCTCGGTCACCAGATCGGCCGCGTCCACGAGTTCCGGCGGTGCGTCCCGGCCGGTGATCACGACATGCTGGTTACCCGGGCGGTTCCGCAGCGTATCGATGACCTCCGCCATATCGACCCATCCCCATTTCAGCGGATAGGTGAATTCGTCGAGGACATAGAACCGGTGCTCCTCGGCACGCAACCGGCGCGCGATCTCCTGCCAGCCGGCCAGCGCCGCGGCGGCGTGATCGGTTTCGGTGCCCTGTTTGCGTGTCCACGACCAGCCCTCGCCCATCTTGTGCCACTGCACCGGCCCGCCCACGCCGGTCTCGCTGTGCAGCCGGCCGAGTTCCCGGAAGGCCGCTTCCTCCCCGACTTTCCATTTGGCGCTCTTCACGAACTGGAACACGGCCACGTCGAAACCCTGGTTCCAGGCGCGCAGCGCCATCCCGAAGGCGGCGGTGGATTTACCCTTACCCGGACCGGTGTGCACGGCGAGCACCGGCTGATTGCGCCGCTGGCGCGTGGTCAGGCCGTCGTCGGGGACTTGCTCGGGCACCCCTTTGGGCATGGGATCTCCTCGGTGTGGTTCGGGTTTCGAGATTCGGCGCGGGCCGGATCGGATCAGGCCGCTCGTGCGCCGCCGCCGGATGCTCCCGCGCGGACCACCTCGGCGACCGAGGCGCCGGTCAGTTCGGTGAGCCGGACAACCGCGCCGCGCAGCGCGGTCGCCAGATCGGCGGCAAGACCCAGCCGGATCATGCCGTGTTCACAGTCGACCACGACCGAGGTCACACCGTCACGTGCCAGCTGAGCGGCCGCCGCGCGGGCGCGCGGCACCGGGTCGGTCCCGCCGGTGGCGCGGCCGTCGGTGAGCAGTACCAGCATCGGCCGGCGGTGCGGGTCGCGGACGCGTTCCCGGTACACCACCTCCCGCGCTTTGCGCAGCCCCGTGGCGAGCGGAGTTTTTCCGCCGGTTCGCAATCCGGTGAGGCGCCGGACGGCGATATCGATCGAGGAAGTCGGGGGCAGCACCAGTTCGGCCTCGCTGCCGCGCACCGAGATCACCGCGACCTTGTCGCGCCTCTGATAGGCGTCACGCAACAGAGCCACCACCGCGCCGGTCACCGCGGACAGGCGGTCGCGGGCGGCCATGGAACCGGAGGTGTCCACCACGAACAGCACCAGATTGCCCTCGCGTCCTTCGCGGTGGGCACCGCGCAGATCACCGGGCGCGAGCACCAGCGGACCGGTGTGCCGTCCACGTGCCCGCTGGTGCGGCGCCGCCGCCCGCAGCGTACCCAGCAGATGTAGCCCGCCGGTGGGCTCCGGGATCGTGTTCACCACCCGGCCCTGCCGGGTCTGTGCCCGGGACCGGCGACCGGGTGCTCCTTCACCGACCCCCGGTACCTCCCAGCGTGGTGGCCGGACCGGTGCCGCGACCGGTGCGCTCGTCTGCCCGGTTCCGCCCGGGGTGCCGGAATTCTCGCTCGTCGCCGTATCGTCACCGGGTACGTCGGCGCCACCACCGGGGCCGTCGGGGCCGTCGTCGGGGCCGTCGGGTCCACCACCGGATCCGGGTGCGTCGTCCCCGCTCGCCGGATCCTGCCGACCGTCGGCTTGCTCGTCCGCGTCGCTCATCGCGTCGTCGAGCTGTTCGGGAGTGATCCCGGGTTCGTCGAACGGGTCCCGCCGCCGGCGATGCGGCAATGCCAGCTCGGCCGCGACCCGCACATCCGCGGCGGTGACGGCACCGCGCCCACACCACGCGGCGTGCGCGGTGGCGGTACGGGCCACCACCAGATCCGCGCGCATACCGTCCACGTCGAAGGAGGCGCAGACCGCTGCGATCCGGCGCAGTTCCACATCGTCGAGCGCGACCCCGGGGAGCCGGTCGCGCGCGGTGAGGATGCGATCGGCGATCTCGGCGTCCGCGGGGAGGTAAGAGGCCGCGAAACCGTTCGGGTCGGCCTCGTAGTCCAGGCGGCGCCGGACAACCGCCATCCGGACGTCCACATCGCGGGAGGCGGTCACATCCACGGTCAGGCCGAATCGGTCGAGCAGCTGGGGCCGCAGCTCGCCTTCCTCCGGGTTCATGGTGCCGACCAGCACGAAACGAGCGGGATGCGAATGCGAGACACCGTCGCGTTCGATATGTACCCGGCCCATGGCCGCCGCATCCAGCAGCACGTCGACCAGATGGTCGTGCAGCAGGTTCACCTCGTCCACGTACAGGACGCCGTGGTGGGCGGCAGCCAGCAGCCCCGGCCGGAACGCTTGTTCTCCGTCACGCAGGACCCGCTCCAGATCGAGCGAGCCGACCACCCGGTCCTCGGTCGCGCCGACGGGCAGTTCCACCAGCCGTGCCGGGCGGGCACCCGATTCGTCCACCACCGGCGGCAGCAGCCGGGCCAGCGCCCGGACCACCGTGGATTTGGCGGTCCCCTTCTCACCACGCACCAGCACACCACCGATTCCCGGGTGCACCGCGCACAGGATCAGCGCCAGCTGCAATTGTTCCTGTCCGACCACCGCGGAGAACGGGAAACCGGCCTCACCGCCGTCCACGGCGGTTGCGATCGATCGGGACGCGGGCCGGGCGGTTTCGGTAGAGGACACGGCCCCACTCTAAAACGTGCCCCGCCCGGCCCGGCCCTCCCCTACCCGAGACGGCCGGGCGGAGCTCGCGGCTAGCCCCTGCGCATCGGTACGTGCGCGACGCCGTCCTCGATGAACTCCTCGCCGTCCACCTCGAACCCGTGCTTGGTGTAGAGGTCGATCAAGTAGGTCTGGGCGCTCAGCCGAACGGTATGCGAACCCGTTTCCGCGAGAGCGGCCTGCAGCAGCCGGGTGGTGTAACCGTGCCCGCGCGCCTCGACCGCGGTACACAACCGGCCGATACGGAACGATTTCACGCCGTCGTCGTGCTCTTCGAGCAGCCGCAGGGTCGCGATGACCTCGCCTTCGTCGTCGAGCCACAGATGCCGGGTCTCCGGCAGCAGATCCTGCCCGTCCAACTCCGGGTACGCGCATTTCTGCTCGACCACGAACACTTCGACACGCAGCTTCAGCAACTCGTACAGGGTGGGGGTATCGAGATCCTGCGCCCATGACCGCCGGAGTGCAACCGTTGACATCATCGCGCCTTGCTATCACACCTCAGCCGGATATGCACGTGAATGCCCCGCGCGCACCGTCCACAGCGACCGCGACACGACGCGGCCCGCGGAGGTTTCGTCCTCCGCGGGCCGTCGTCGCCGGGTTCGGCGGATCAGACCCCGGCACCGACCGACGTGGGTGCGGCGGAACGGTTGAGCTGCAACGCTTTACCGGTCCAGTCCCAGACCTCGCCGAACAGGCGCTGATTCTCCGACAGCTTCACACCCAGCGAGGGGATCATTTCCTTCAGCTTGGGCGTCCACTGCTCGTACTCGGCCGGGAAGCAGCGTTCCAGCACGTCCAGCATGGCCGTCACACAGGTCGACGCGCCCGGCGAGGCCCCCAGGAGCCCGGCGATGGAGCCGTCCTGCGCGGCGATAACGGCGGTACCCAGTTCCAGCACACCACCGGCGCCCTTACGGCGGATCACCTGCACCCGCTGCCCGGCGGTGATGAGTTCCCAGTCCCGTCCCTCGGCACGCGGAATGAACTCCTCCATGGTGTAGACCCGGCCGGACTGCGATTTCAACAACTCGGTGACCAGGTATTTGACCAGGCTCAGCTCGGTGACACCGACACCGAGCATCGGGGCCAGGTTGCCGGGTTTGATCGATTTGAACAGATCGGCATTACTGCCGTCCTTGAGGAACTTGGGGGTCCAGCCGGCGTAAGGGCCGAACAGCAAGCCGGGCTTGCCCTTGATGACACGGGTGTCCAGATGCGGCACCGACATCGGCGGCGCACCGACCGCGGCCTTGCCGTACACCTTGGCTCCGTGCTGGTCGATCAGGTCGGTGTTGGTACACCGCAGGAACTGACCCGAGACCGGGAAGCCCGCGAACCCGCGGATCTCCTCGATTCCCGCCTTCTGCAGCAGCGGCAACGCCCCGCCGCCGGCCCCGACGAAGACGAAATTGCTGATCAGCGTGCGTGTGCGTCCGGTACGAGTATTGCGCACCTTGACCTTCCAGCTACCGTCCTTCTGCTTGGACAGGTTACGGACCTCATTGCCGAAACCGATCTCCCCGCCGCTGGCACCGATATAGGCGAGCAGTTCTTTGGTGAGCGAGCCGAAATCGATATCGGTGCCGCCATCGGACCAGTTGAGGGCGACCGGATCGGAGAAATCGCGACCGCGGGCCATCAGCGGCAGCCGGCGGGCGAACTCGTCGGAACTGTCGATGTACTCCATGCCCGCGAACAGCGGGTGCCGCGACAGCGCCTCGTAGCGTTTGCGCAGGTACTCCACATCGGCGGCGCCGTGCACGAAACTCACGTGCGGGATGGGGTTGATGAAGCGCGAGGGATCGCCGATGATGCCGTTCTCCGCCGCGAAGGCCCAGAACTGGCGCGATACCTGGAAACGCTCGTTGATATCGACGGCCTTACCGATATCGACCGAACCGTCCGGCTTCTGCGGGCTGTAATTGAGCTCACACAGTGCCGAATGACCGGTACCGGCGTTGTTCCACGGATCACTGCTCTCGGCCGCGGCGGCGTCGAGCCGTTCGAACACCGAGATCGACCAGTCCGGCTGCAGCTGACGCAGCAGCGCGCCGAGAGTGGCGCTCATGATGCCGGCACCGATGAGGACTACATCGGTCTTTTCAGTCTGGGCAGCGTTCGGCACGGGTGTTCGACTTCCTTGTCCTGATGCGCGGGGCGCACATCCGTGGGATGCGGCCCGCTGGGGCACGGGTACTTTGTGCAGTTGTGTACGGGTCGCGATGGTGAGCCCTCCGGGCTCGGCCGAATGTAGGTTACCCGTCGTTCACTACTGCCAATTGTGCACCTCGACACGCCCGGAATCCGCAGCCAGGGCGGCGATTGTGACGTAGATTCCTCCTCCTCGTCACCTTCGGGCCTGCCGTTACTACTCCTCGGTCGCCTAGATTGGAGGCCGTGACGAACGAATCCGCGGCCGGTACCAGCGCCCTCGGACAAGCCGCCGAATGGCAGCCGGATGTCCTCGGTGACGATTACGAATACCGCACTCTGGAACTCGGGCCCGACCCCGACGGTGAAGGCGATATCGTCGCGACCCTGGTCCGGCATCTGCCCGACGCCGGTGCCACGGCCACTGCGGACGCAGTGCTCTACATCCACGGGTTCACCGACTATTTCTTCCAGCGCCACGTCGCCGACCATTTCACCGGCCGCGGACACCGGTTCTACGCGCTCGACCTGCGCAAATGCGGTCGGTCGCTGCAACCCGGCCAAACCCCGCACTTCATCAGCGACCTCGCGTTCTACGACCGGGAACTCGACGACGCGCTACGGGTGATCAATACCGAGACCACGGCGAACGTGCTGGTGGTGGCTCATTCCACCGGCGGCCTGGTGACCTCGCTGTGGCTGGACCGGCTACACCGCGCCGGGGGCACCGCGGCGGCCGGTATCAGCGGGCTGGTCCTGAACAGCCCGTGGTTCGATCTGCAGGGCCCAGCCTATGTGCGCACCGTCGGTACCCAGCTCATCAATACCGTGGGCCGCTTCCGGGGCAAATCCGCGTTGCCGCTCGGCAAATCCAGCGCCTATGGCGACAGCTTGCATCAGAGTATGAGCGGGGAATGGGACTACGACCTGGACTGGAAACCGCGGGACGGTTTCCCGGTGCGGGCCGGCTGGCTGCGCGCGATCCGGCTGGGCCAGGCGCGCCTGCACCGCGGCCTGAACATCGGTGTTCCCGCGCTGCTGTTGCGGTCCGAACTCACCGAGTTCGCGCGGGAGTACGGGCCCACGGTGGATGTCGCGGACGCAGTGCTCGATGTCGCGCAGATCCAGCGCTGGGCGGGTTGTCTGGGCGGCCGCACCAATATCGTGCCGATCGACGGCGCCCGTCACGATGTGTTCCTGTCGGCCGAGGTTCCCCGGACCGAGGCGTTCCGGGAACTGGACAACTGGCTCGACTGGCTGGCAGGGCGGCCGGCCTGATTCACCACATACTGGTGCGCAGCACGATCTCGGTCGCGAACTCCTGATCGGCTTCGGTGGCGATATTGTGGACGTCGACACCGACCACCCGGAATTCGCCGTAGACATGCCGCCCGGAACTGTCGGCGACCGGCCGGGGCAGCTGCTTGGTCACCAGCACGGTGGTGGGCAGTTCGACCGCCGGGCATCCGGGATCGAGTATCTCCCCGGCGCTGTCGGGTGCCGCTGGATGTCCGCGATCGGCGACGACCAGGCTGACAAAACGGCCGAAGCCCTTCGCGCACACCTCCCACGCCACACTGGCACCGGAGCCCCGTCCCGCGACGTTCGCCCAGGGCACGCCGATCTCGTCGAGAGCCGCGTACACCCCGGCGGTGTCGAGCCCCTCGGCCGATTCGAACACGATGGTCCGCAGATCGGAACTGTGCAGCCGTGCGCAGACCCGGTCGTAGATGTCCGGTGGATCACCGGAATCGGGTAGCAGCAGTACGCTGTGCTGGGTCACCGGCCCGTCCACCCGCACCGTCCAGTCCCGGTCACCGACCGCGATGCGCCGAGATTCCATGCCGGTTGACGCTACACCGCCCACCGGTGCCGTGGGGGTGTCCGGGTCCGGAACTCGGAGATCGTGGCGCGGTGTCCCGGGCAGCGCCGGGCCCCGATCAGTTCGCCCCCGACAACGCTTCCAACGTGGAACCGACACTGGGCAGACCGCCCGGCACCCCCTCGGCCAGCAAGCGCTCCAATCCGGCGATATCCAGATGCCCGGAGACCAGGTCGGCCAGCAGATCGAGCTGCGCGGCGCGCACGGCCGCCACCCGGGTGCCGGGGGCCACGGTGAACCCGGTCCGCCCGGCGTACCGGGCGACCTGGGTGAGCCAGATCCGGCGGAATTGGTCGGATTCCAGGAGACCGTGCAGGTGGGTGCCCCAGACCGCGCCCCGGACGCCGCCCTCCGCGATACGCTCCGCGCCCGAGGACCCCGCATCGTTGTCCACGGCCCCGGCGTCCGCCCAGCCTGTGATGTACAGCCACGGCTCCTCGGCGGTGCGCCGCACGTGCCCGTGATGGATCTCGTACCCGGCCGCTGCCGTACCCGCGGGTGCGTCCGGCGCACCGGGTGCACCCACTGCCGTGGTGCGGCGCAGAACCTTCTCTCGCCCGAATTCGATATCCATATCGAGGAGCCCCAGCCCGGCCACCTCCCCCGCGCCCGATTCCACGGCATCCACGATGCGGCGGCCCAGCATCTGATAGCCGCCGCAAATCCCGAGGATCGGCCCACCCGCCGCGGCCCGCCGGCTCAGCGCCTCGGCCATACCGGTCCGCCGCAACCAGGCCAGATCGTCCACGGTGGCCTTGCTACCCGGCACGACGACCAGGTCGGCCTCGGCCAGTCCGGACGGATCGTCCACCCAGCGCACCGCGACCCCGGGTTCACAGGCGAGAGCCTCCACATCGGTGGAGTTGGAGACCCGCGGCAGCCGCACGGCGGCGACAGTGAGCCATTCGCTGCCGATGGGGGCCGCGGGGCGGCCCACGGGAGCGCCCGCGACGGTGCTCAGCGAGTCCTCGGCGTCGATCCACAGCTCGTCGCAGTACGGGAGCACCCCGAGCGTCGGACGGCCGGTGAGCGCTGTCAGCTGGTCCAGGCCGGGCCGCAGCAGCCCTACGTCGCCGCGG
The DNA here is from genome assembly GCF_014645735.1 of Nocardia jinanensis. GTDB lineage: Bacteria > Actinomycetota > Actinomycetes > Mycobacteriales > Mycobacteriaceae > Nocardia > Nocardia jinanensis. The sequence continues at coordinate 859,586 of NZ_BMMH01000001.1, forward strand.
AACTTGTTGATCACGAATCCGGCGATCAACCGCTGATCCTCGGGTTCGAGCACCGCGAGGGTGCCGAACAGATGCGCCAGCACCCCGCCCCGGTCGATATCGCCGACGACGAGCACCGGTAAGCCGGCCGCCCGGGCCAGGCCCATATTGGCCAGATCGGTGGCACGCAGGTTGATCTCGGCGGGCGATCCGGCACCCTCGCAGATCACCACATCGAATTCGGCGCGCAACGCGGCCAGTTCGGCGGCCACCACTTCGCGCAGCCGGGTGCGATGGGTGAAATAGTCGGCGGCGCCCACCGTATCCACCACCCGGCCGCGCACCACCAGCTGAGAGCGCCGGTCGCTACCGGGTTTCAGCAGGATCGGGTTGAACCGGACGCTCGGCTCCAGGCCGCACGCCTGGGCCTGTAGCGCCTGGGCGCGACCGATCTCCCCGCCGTCCAGGGTGACCACGGAGTTGTTCGACATGTTCTGCGCCTTGAACGGCGCCACTCGCACCCCGCGCCGCCGCAGCATCCGGCATATCCCGGCGACCACCACGCTCTTACCGGCGTCGGAGGTGGTCCCGGCGATCAGCAGTGCCCCGCCGGGCCGGCTCACGGCAGGGTGAGGATTTCGGCGCCGGTCTCGGTGACCACGAGAGTGTGCTCGAACTGGGCCGTCCACTTGCGGTCCTTGGTGACCACGGTCCAGCCGTCGTCCCAGATCTCGTAGTCGATTCCACCCAGGTTGATCATGGGTTCGATGGTGAAGGTCATCCCGGGTTCGATAACCGATTCGACCGCGGGCTGGTCGTAGTGCAGGATCACCAGGCCGCTGTGGAAGGTGGGTCCGACCCCGTGCCCGGTGAAATCCCGGACGACGCCGTAACCGAACCGGTTCGCGTAGGACTCGATCACCCGGCCGATCACGTTGAGGGCGCGCCCCGGACGTACCGCTCTGATAGCGCGCGCGGTCGCCTCCTCGGTGCGTTCGACGAGCAGTTTCACCTCTTCGTCGACCTCGCCCGCCAGGAAGGTGGCGTTGGTATCACCGTGCACACCGTGGATATAGGCGGTGACATCGATATTGACGATGTCACCGTCCTCTACCACCGTGTTGTCGGGGATACCGTGGCAGATCACCTCGTTGAGCGAGGTGCAGCACGATTTGGGGAAACCCTTGTACCCGAGCGTCGAGGGATAGGCGCCGTGATCGCACATGTACTCGTGGGCGATCCGGTCCAGCTCGTCGGTGGTGACTCCCGGCGCGACCGCCTTACCAGCCTCGGCCAGCGCCCGGGCGGCGATCTGCCCGGCGATCCGCATCTTGTCGATCGTCTCGGGAGTCTGCACCCAGGGCTCGGAGCCCTCCTTCGCCGTCTTCTTCCAGACGTACTCCGGCCGTTCGATCCGGTGAGGGACCTCGCGGATCGGGGTGGGAGTTCCGGGAAACAACGGCTGGCGGATACGCACGGACATGATCCCAGAGTAGTCGGCGCAGGCCGGGCGGTCGCCGGGAACGGTGTCGCCGGCCCGGGCGCGAGGCTCCGGGCCGCGCGTCAGCGGCCGCGACCGCCCGTATTGACCTCGAAGGCGACCCGGTCGCCCCGGTAGAGCGCGGCTACCCGCTCGATCGGGCGCCCCTGGGTGTCCATACCGCGGCGCACCACCCGGAACAACGGAACAGCGGGCCGGCAGCCGAGCAGTCCGGCTTCGCGGGGTGCGGCGAGCACCGTCTCGATACGTTCGGTGGCACCGCCGTATTCGACCCCGGAATCACCGATGGTCGCCGATAGCGACCCGAGTGGGTCGAAACCCGCGCGCAGCCAGCCGAATCGGTCCAGCGACAGATCGATGCGCTCCAGCGCGATCGGTTCGCCATCGGCGTGTAGCAGGCGTTCCAAGGTCATGATCGGGGTCTGCAACGGTAGTTCGAGGTCCCGGGCGATCTCGGCGTCGGCCTCGCCGTCCTCCCAGGACAGCAGACTGCGTACGACACCGGATCCGTCCTCGGCGGTGGGTTCGGGGGCCAGCGGGCGGACCACTTTCGGGCGGGCCAGTACGGTGCCCCGGCCCTGCCTGCGGATGCGCCCCTCCACCGCGAGATCTCGTAGAGCATGACGGACTGTTTCCCGGGCGACCCCGAATCGGCCGGCCAGTTCCCGTTCGGCGGGTACCCGGTCGCCGGGGCGTAGCTCGCCGAGCATCGTGTCCAGTTCGGCACGTACCCGGTAAACCTTCGACAGGGCGGCGATTCCCGGCACCGATGCTGTCACTGTGTCGAGGTCTCGGCGCGACGATACGGCGCCTACGACCCCTTCCGTCTGCCTCATGGCAGAAACTACCTCCAATTGGCCTGTACCGCTGGGTTAACCGGGCATTCGCCGTAGAGTTCCATCCGGTCTAGGCCATTCGACATTCTGCGGTCTTCGTGTGCCCTACTCAGAGGTTCGACGACGTCCATAGGTCTGGACGTGGCGGTGGTCCGCCGAACCCCTACTGCACCGGCAGCCGCCGGCGCCCCACCGCGACCTCGGCGATCAGATCGGTATAACCGTCGACGAGTTCGGCGAGGTGGTACCAGTGCCGGTGCGTCCGGTCACTGCGCACTCCGTCGGCCTCGATCGCTTGATTCGCGGCAACCCAGCTGTGCGCCATCCGGTCGATCACCGCACCGAGGCTTTCGGTATGCAACGAGGCACCGTTGCGGTGCTGCGGCATCTTCCGGGTGATCCAGTCGTTGATCTCGTCCACGAGTTCCGTTCGGCGACAGTCGATTTCCGCGACCTCCGCCATATCGCGAACATGCGCGCGGCGTTTGTGCAGTTCGACCAGCGCGTGGGCGAAGCGCAGCAGCACACGCTCCTGAACCCGCCGCCCCTGGAAGGCGCACAGCAGTTGTGGCGCAGTCGGCAGGCTTCCCAGAGTGGGTGCGCTCATCCGCACCCCTCGAACTCACCCGGCACCATCACACTCTGTACCAACATGATCGGCTCTCGATTCGGTAATCCCGGACATCGGATCGTTGTTCACAACAAGGCTAGCTGGATCATGCTCTTACATATGCAAGAACACAAGACTCCGGTACGCAATGTTGCGAACAGCGTCCTGCGCAAGCCTAACGACCCTTCCCACGGGACCGGACCCGGTCCCACCGAAAACACGTACCCGCCATGACCGTTCCCGCCGGCGGCCCGAATCCCCGCCGCCCCGAACCATACCCGCACACCGCCGAGACCAGGCACGACCGCGCGCTACGCGACCACATCGCAACCGTGCCGAAACATATCCGCACCGCTCACCGGGAACCATACCGATCCCTATGGTGCTGCGGCACAAGGACCCCGGCGATATCGCCCGCCGTCAAGGGCATACGAGACGGAGTCGGCACAAGACCTTTCGGGATACCCGGCGGGAAAACGGTCGTGCAGCCGTGATGCACGGTCACTCGCGCGATTCGGATTGCCAAGTATTTGCCGATACTTCGGATGCCCTGGACCGTGATCCATTTCCGCTTCCCCGGTCATCGAGCCGCCCGCGCGCACGACACGATCGCAACGGTCGGTCGCCGGCACGGCCACCTCATGCGGTATGGATTCTCTGGACAGTTGTCGACAAGGATGTGGTCCCCCGATGAGCAGTGCCCCAGACCCCCGAGCCGCCGCCGCGCGCGCGGCGGCCGAGCTCACCGGCCCCGGCGGACCGTTCGAACTGTCGACCGAGACGGTGCTCGGCGCCCCGATCGCCGTCCGGCGCCATCGGCGCCGCTCGCTGCGCGAACTGCTCGACGCCTCGCAGGCCTGGGGTGAGCGCGACTACCTGGTCACGGCCGACCGGCGCATTTCGTTCACCGAGCACGCAGCCGCAGCCCAGGCGCTGGCGCGGGCCCTCGCCGACCGGTACGACGTCGGCCGCGGCGACCGGATCGGCATCCTGGCCGCCAACGGCCCCGAATGGGTGATCGCCTTCTGGGCGGCACAGTGCCTCGGCGCGGTCGCGGTCGCCTACAACGCGTGGTGGGCTGCCCCGGAAGTCGCATACGGCATCCGGCACACCGAACCGGCGGTAATCGTCGCGGACACGAAACGCGCTGTCCTGGCCGCTGATACCGGGGTCCCCGTCCTCACCACGACCGAGGACCTGCCGCAGCTGATCGCCGGCCACCGGGGCGCGGCACCGGTGGTTCCGGTCGCCGAGGACGATCCGGCGGTCCTCCTCTACACCAGCGGTACCACCGGGCGCCCCAAGGGCGTGGTGCACACTCATCGCAACCTGATCGCGATCACCGACTACCACCGCTACACCGATGCGCTGGGCGCGGCGGTGGGCGGCCGCGCGCATCGGGAACCGAGCGATAAACGGTTCCTGCTCACCTCGCCCCTCTTCCATATCGCCAGCCTGCACAACCTCGTGATCCCCCGGCTCACCACCGGCGCCGCCGTAGTCCTGCACACCGGCGCCTTCGACGCCGAACAGGTCCTGGCACTGATGGAACGGGAACGAGTGACCAACTGGGGTGCCGTGCCGACCCTGGCCGCCCGGCTACTGGAACACGATCTGCGCGGGTACGACCTGTCCGCCCTCACCTCGCTGTCACTGAACGCCGCTCCCTCCTCACCCGCCTTCCAGCAGCGGCTACGGGGCCGGCTTCCCGGCACCGGAATCGCACTGACCACCAGTTACGGCCTCACCGAGAGTGGTACCGCCGCGACCGTCGCGACACCCGCGGAACTCGCCGGTGATCCGGAGACCGTCGGACGCCCGATTCTGGGTGTATCCGTCGAGATCCGCGATACTGCCGGGATTCCCGTGGCCGAGGGCACCGAAGGTGAGATATGGGTTCGCAGCCCGTACGTCATGCTCGGCTACTGGCGAGACGTTGCGGCGACTGCCGCGGCGATCGACAGCCGACGCTGGTTGCGGACCGGCGATTTCGGCACCCTTTCCGGTGGTGCGCTCCGGATGGCCGGGCGCCGTACCGATCTCATTCTGCGCGGCGGAGAGAACGTGTACCCCATCGAAATAGAGAATGTGCTCGACGAGCATCCGGCGGTGCGGGAGTCCGCAGTACTAGGGGTGCCCGATGACGATCTGGGTCAGCGAGTCGCGGCGGTAGTGGTCACCGATGACCCGGATACGCTCGATGCCGACGAACTCCGCGCGTTCACCGCCCAGCGGCTCGCGTACTTCAAGGTCCCCGAACGCTGGACGATCACCACCTCACCGCTGCCGCGCAACGCCACCGGAAAGGTGTTGCGCCGTGAGATCACGCCGTGAGCACCGGTTTGTGACCTCTGCCAGTCCCATCGCGGGTCTTTCCTCGTTATTGTTGCTCTACAGAAGGCGTGGCGGGCGAGCGATAGTGATCGGCGGACCACGCCACGCGCGAGTCGAAAGGGATGACATGGCAGGCAAACGCACCGTCCTCACGGCGGGCCTGCGCCGGCTCTCGGTGCTGCTGCTGGAGATGCGCGACGACGCCGGGCTGAGCAAAGAGGATGTCAGCGCTCGGACCGGGATCAATGTGACCACCCTGTATCGCATCGAGACCGCACAGGCCCGGCCGCAGCGTCGCACACTGATGACCATGCTGGACCTCTACGGCGTCGAAGAGGTTCGGCGCGACGAGGCCCTGGAATTGTTGTCCGACGCCCAGAAGCCCGGCATGTCGCGGCCCTACGAGGCGAGCCTGTCGGAGGTTTACGCCGCGTACATCAATTTCGAATCGGTGGCGCTGTCGGCCCGGCATTATCAGACCTCTTTCATTCCCGGGCTGTTGCAGACCGAGCAGTACGCCATGGCCGTGATCGATACGTGTATGCCGAAATTGGAGGCATCGGATCTGGAACGCCGGGCGCGCGCCCGGATGGACCGGGCCGCGGTCCTGGCCAAGGACGAGCCGCTCGAATTATGGGTGGTACTCGACGAAGCCGCCATCCGCCGGATGGTCGGCGGCCCGGAGGTCATGAGCGGCCAATTGCGCCGGCTGGGTGAGGCGACCAAACGCAAGAACGTGATCCTGCAGATCCTCCCCTTCGACGCGGGCGCCCACCCGGGTATGGCCGGATCGTTCACAATTCTCGATTTCCCCGACCCCACCGATCCCGAACTGGTCTATGTCGAGGGCATTTCCGGCGACGCGCTCGTCGAGGGGCATACCGAGATCCGGCGTTTCGGTGTCATGTTCGACCAGCTGCGGGCAATGGCACTGAGCCCCCGGGACTCCGCGGTGGTGATCGCCGAGGCCGCCGCGGCGGCCGAAGCGATGGCCTGATCTTGTGAACAGCCTGTGAACTAGGAGTCCGGGCCACACCGAGTGGGTACCCGGACCGGGACTGTTCGATTCACGGCTCGTACGGCCACTGCGGGGATGAGGGGTTCTCTTGGCAGACGTCACCGACCGGACCGGACCGGCGCAGCAACCGGAGCTCAAACGGGTCATGGGCCCGTGGCTGCTGTTGCTGTTCATCGTCGGCGATATTCTCGGCACCGGTATCTACGCACTCACCGGCCGCGTGGCCGGGGAGGTCGGCGGGGCGGTGTGGGTCCCGTTCCTGGTCGCGTTCGGGGTCGCGATGATCACCGGCCTCAGCTATCTGGAACTGGTCACCAAATACCCGCAGGCCGCCGGGGCCGCGCTCTACACACACAAGGCATTCGGCATCCATTTCGTCACCTTCATGGTGACCTTCGCGGTGATGAGTTCCGGTATCACCTCCGCCGCGACCGCGGCCAAAGCCTTCGCGGCGAACTTCGCCGAAGCCTTCGAATTCGACGGCAACGGACTACTGCTCACCGTGATCGCCCTGGCGTTCATGGCCGCGGTCGCGGCGATCAACCTGCGCGGCGTCGGCGAGAGCGTCAAGGCCAATGTCCTGCTCACCTGTGTGGAACTATCCGGTCTGCTGATCGTGGTGTGTATCGGAATGTGGGCATTGGGGTTCGGTAACGGCGACTTCGGCCGGATCGTCGAATTCGACACCGGGGACCGTACGGCGTTCGGCGGAGTCATCGCGGCGACGACGCTGGCCTTCTATGCCATGGTCGGGTTCGAGGATTCGGTGAATATGGCCGAAGAGACCAAAGAGCCCAGCCGGATCTTCCCGAAGATCCTGCTCAGTGGGCTGCTGATCACCGGCGCCATCTACATCGTGGTCTCCATCACCGCGGTGGCCCTGGTCCCACCCGAGAAACTCGCCGAGGGTGATACCCCCTTGCTGCAGGTCGTGAAGATCGGCGCACCGGGATTCCCGACTCAGATCTTCGCCTTCATCACTATGTTCGCCGTGGCCAACTCGGCACTGATCAATATGCTCATGGCCAGTCGGCTGCTGTACGGAATGGCCAAGCACAAGGTGGTCCCACGGGTGCTGGGCAGGGTCGGCCAGGGCCGCCGCACACCGTATATCGCGATCATGTTCACCACCGCGCTCGCCTTCGGACTGCTCGCCTTCGTCGACGATGTCCCCGAACTCGGCGGCACCACCGCGCTGCTGCTGCTCGTGGTCTTCACCATCGTCAATATCGCGGTACTGGTGCTGCGGCGCGACACGGTCGGACACGATCACTTCCGCACCCCGACGCCGCTGCCGGTGCTCGGCGCGGTGTGCTGTGCGTATCTGGCCACCCCGTTCACCGATCGCAATCCCCAGCAGTACGTCATCGCCGGGGTGCTGCTCGTCGTCGGTGTCGTGCTGTGGGCGTTCACCGCACTGTGGAACAAACAGCACAATGTGCGGTCCCTGGGCCCGGGGATCGATATCGAGTAGCCTGCCACGCTCCCGCCCAGGTCGCCGGTTCTCCACCGGTGGGCAGGAATTCGCGGAAGTGACGAGCGGACCCGCGATCGGTAACGTATTCGCCGATGACAAGCATGGACGCCAGGTTCGGCGATGCGGCTGGGTCGGTGCCCCTGCCCAGCCCGTGGGACCTCAACGCCTACCTCGCCGAGGTGGCCGCGCACCGGAAGCGGCCGATCTCGTTACAGCCGGCCCACCGGTCGGCGCTGGCCGATCTGGGATGCAACGGTAACGGCCTCTGGATCGCCCGCAAGAACGACGACATCATCGTCTTCGACGCATCAGCCTCGGGCCGCAACGCCGACCACATCGTGCTGCACGCGATCGGTCATATGCTGATGGGCCACGGCGGGCCGGGGGCCGAGGATCCGGACACCACTCGCATCTCGCTCGGGGCGCTCAACGCCTCATTGCTCGACGCGCTCGCCACGATCGCGCCCGGATCGATCACCCAGATCCTGGGCCGCGACGATTTCGGTCCCGACCGGGAACGCGAGGCGGGGGTGTTCGCCGAGATGACCATGGTCTACGCGGCGCTGCCCCGGCGGCGCACCCGGTCCTTCTGGCCGTTCGGACGTCGCCGCAACAAATAGCACGCCCCGGCACGCGGACGGGTACGAATGCTTCCGATACCCGGATGAGGGTCTACGCTTGTGGGCCGTGGCCGAACCGCAGACACCCGCCCCGCATCCCGATATCGCCCCGCTGGCCGGATTGCTCGGCACCTGGCGCGGTGCGGGGCAGGGTGATTACCCCACGATCGAGCCTTTCGGCTATCTGGAGGAGATCACATTCGGGCATTTGGGCCGCCCGTTCCTGACCTACCGGCAGCGCACCCGGCACGCCGACGACAATCGCCCGTTGCACGTGGAGACCGGCTACCTGCGTTGTCCCGGCCCCGATCGAGTGGAGCTCATTCTCTCCCATCCCACCGGGATCACCGAGATCTGCGAGGGAAAACTCACGCTCGGCGACGACGAGATCCGCATGGAACTGGAATCGACCGCGATCGGTCTGAGCACGACGGCCAAATCCGTGACCGCGCTGAGCCGGACCATCCATATGCACGCCGGAGTCATCGACTACACCCTGCAGATGGGTGCTGTGGGCCTGCCCTTACAGGATCATCTCGCGGCCAGCCTGCAGAAAGTCTGAACGGGACATAACGAGTAGATCACGGATCTCGGTGACCCGGGTCACGATTTGCTCGTCATCGATTTTCTGCACCTTTCCATCTTGTCTCGGTGCGCACTCCCGGCTTAGGTTGGCCTGAGCAGCAAATCATCAGATAACTCTTCCGCAGAGTCCGGTCGCTCAGCAGCGACCCGAGCTCGCTGTCTGTCGAACCTCTGATTCGGAGGGAGCCGCGAAATGAAGCGTTTCACCGTTGGTTTCATCACCGCCGGATTGATTCTGGGGGGCACCGGGGTCGTCGAGATCCTGGGCACCGATACCGCCTCGTCCGCGCCGGTCACCGACCGGACGGTATCGGTCGTCGCCCCCGCGCGGGTCAGTGATTCGGTGACCACCGATACCCGCATCACCGATATAGGCCATCGTTACGCGACTCGATCGGGTACCGAATCGGCCGGACAGTGACCGGCCGCCCGGAGCCGATCAGTACCCGCCGGGCAGCGCAGCGAACATATCCCGCGTCACGGCCACGGCGTTATCGGAACTTCCGCCCCTGACCAGCAGCGTCGCGAAGGCGATATCGCCCCGGTAACCGACGAACCAGGAATGTGAACCTCCCTCCACCTCCGCTTCGCCGGTCTTGCCGAACACTTCCCCTTGATCGGCTATCCGCTCCGCCGTGCCCGAGACGACCACCTGACGCATCATCGCGCGCAGGCCGCGCACCACTTCCGGATCGAGGCCGGGCCGCGGGCCGTCGACCGCTGTGTCCCGCCCGGCGATCAGATAGGGGGTCGGCGCCGACCCGGAGGCGACGGCCGCGGCCATGAGGGCCATACCGAACGGACTCACCACGACCCGCCCCTGCCCTATCCCGTCCTCGGTGCGCTGGGTGCGGTCCTGCGCCGCGGGCACCGATCCGGAAAAGGTCGGCAGCCCCGCCACGGTGTAATCCGGGCCGATACCGAAAGCCGCCGCGCTGTCGGTGAGCGCGGATTCCGGCAATTCACTGGCCAATCGGGCGAACGAGGTATTGCACGACCGCGCGTACGCGGTGGTCATGGGAACGTCACCGACGGAGAAGCCCTCGTAATTCGGGATCATCCGCTCCCCTATGGTGATCGCGCTCGGGCACGAGACGACCGTGTCCGGCGTCGCGATTCCCACCGCCATCGCGGCGGCCGCGGTGACCGTTTTGAACACCGAACCGGGTGGGTACTGACCGATCGTGGCGACCGGACCGTCCCGGTCGGCCGCCGAATTCTGCGCCACCGCGAGAATCCCGCCGGTCGAGGGTTCGATCACCACCATCATGGCCTGTTCCCGACGTCCGTCGACCGCGCGCTGCGCCGCGTTCTGGATCCGGCGGTCCACGCTGAGCGCGAAGGACGGCGCCGGCTGCGCCGCCACCTCCTGCAACACCCCGGTCTCGGCACCGTTGGCGTTACGAGCCACCACCCGCCAGCCGGCCCTGCCGTCGACATCGGCGATCACCGTCTGCCGCACCTGCACCATCAGATCGGGGGCGAATTTCCGGTCGGTAGGGGCCATATCCCACTCCTGGGTCACCCGTACACCCGGTAACCCGATGAGCCGGGGACCGGCTCGGCCGAACTCGACCTCGTTCAGCACTATCACTGTGTACGCACCGTCGGCGGCGCGCGCGGAATCCAGGATGCGCTCGGGTGTGAGCCGCTCGTCGATATCGTCCAGGGCCTGCGACAACGCCGCCGCCACCCGGTGCGGATCCGCGCTGCCGGCGGCGTCGAAGGTCACCCGCGAGACGGTCCCCGGCACCAGCACATCACTACCGGACTGTTCGTTCACCCGGGCCCGCGGCGCCTGCTGTACCGACAGTGCCATGGTCTGGGTGTCACCGAGCCGGGGATGGACAGCCGCACCGCTCCAGCGGACCGTCCAGGAACCGCCGGCTCGCACCATCGGCAGTTGCCCCGAATAGGTCCAGCCGCGGCCACCGGCCAGCCGCCATTCATAGGTGTAGTCGACGGTGGCGGTATCGCCGGAGATCCGTGCCGCGCCGGTATTCGCGTGGAGTTCTTCGGCATCCAGCTGGTCCCAGGCCGAAGTCAATGCGGCAAGAGCCTTTTCGGGGCGGTTGGTCAGGTCGGCGGCGGTCTCGATATCGCGGGCGGTGAAGGCGCCCAGAAAACTGTCCGCGGCGGTGATCGGTCCGGAAGAGCCCGCCCCACAGCCGGTCACGGCGAACGCCAGCGCCGCGACCACGATCACGAGCACCGACCGGATCGCCATCGCTGCCGATGGTAAGCGACCGGGCCCGGTGATCACCTGCGGCACACCGGATCCGGTTCGGATCAGTCGAGTAGAACCGTCGCGAAGGTGGCGATCTGCCGGAATCCGACCGCCCGATAGGCTCGCCGGGCCACCTCGTTGTAGTCGTTGACATACAGGCTGGCAGTCCGGCCCGAAGCGACCACCGAATTGGCCACCGCCGCCGTTCCCGTGGTTCCCAGACCCTGTCCGCGGTGTTCCGGGTGCACCCAGACACCCTGGATCTGACCGGTACGCCGGGACTGGGCGCCCACTTCGGCCTTGAACACCACTTCGCCGTCGGCGAACCGCGCCCAGGCCCGGCCGGCCTCGATCAGCCCGGCCACCCGGCGCCGGTAGCCGCGGCCACCGTCCCCGGCCCGGGGATCGACTCCGACCTCCTCGATGAACATCGCGATCGCCGCCGCGAGGTACCGGTCCAGTTCCTCGGGGCGGACCTGGCGCACCTCGGGGTCGGCGGCCGCGATGGCGGTATCGGTGAGTGCCAGCAGCGGCTGCGCGCCTCGGATCTCGCGTTCCGGACCCCAGTGGTCGGCGAGCATCTCCCACAGCGGCAGGGCCAGTTCCTGGCGGCCGACCACCGAGGAGCACATCCGGGGCCACCGGATCGCGCGATCGGCGAAGGCGCGTAGCGCGTCACGCCCGCCGCGTAGCGGGATGATGTTCACCCCGGAGAAGCACAGCGATTCCGACGGGCCGTTGTGGCTCCACAGCTCACCCTGACCGCATCGGTTGTCCAGACCGTATTCCTGTAGCCGGGCAGCGACCATGCAGGTCGCCACCGGATCGTCGTCGAGGACCCGGAGTACCTGCGCCAGGTCTCGCTTGGCGAGCTGGCGCGCGGGAACGTATTTCGCACGCCGGGTCGGCTCCAGCAGACTCCGCACCTACAACAGCCTGCCATGAACCGAGCCGAGACGGTACGGATATCCGGAAAGCACGTGGCCGTGCCGGTGAGCCGGGACAGCACACCCCGGCCCGCCGCGGCGGTGGGCCGGGGTAACGGGGCACTCAGCCCACGCTGATGACCGGTGCCCCGGTCTCCGCATCCTCACCCATCTCCTCGGCGATCCGCATGGCCTCCTCGATGAGGGTTTCCACGATCTGGGCCTCGGGCACCGTTTTCACGACCTCGCCCTTGACGAAGATCTGACCCCTGCCGTTACCGGAAGCGACACCGAGATCGGCCTCCCGGGCCTCACCCGGACCGTTCACCACGCAGCCCATGACCGCGACCCGCAACGGCACCTCCAGGCCGTCCAGACCCGCGGTGACCTCGTTGGCCAGCGTGTACACATCGACCTGCGCGCGCCCGCACGAGGGACAGGACACGATCTCGAGCTTGCGGGGGCGCAGGTTCAGCGACTGCAGGATCTGCCCGCCGACCTTCACTTCCTCGGCCGGTGGCGCGGACAGCGAAACCCGGATGGTGTCGCCGATGCCTTCGCTGAGCAGCGCGCCGAACGCCACCGCGGATTTCACGGTGCCCTGGAACGCCGGGCCCGCCTCGGTGACCCCGAGGTGCAGCGGATAGTCGGATTGCGCGGCGAGTTGCCGGTACGCCTCGACCATCACCACCGGATCGTTGTGCTTGACCGAGATCTTGATATCGCCGAATCCGTATTCCTCGAACAGGCCCGCCTCCCACAGCGCCGATTCCACCAGCGCTTCCGGGGTGGCCTTGCCGTACTTGTCCATCATCCGTTTGTCGAGGGACCCGGCGTTCACTCCGATCCGGATCGGGATACCGGCGGCACCGGCCGCTTTGGCGACCTCTTTCACCCGGCCGTCGAATTCCTTGATGTTGCCCGGGTTCACCCGTACCGCCGCGCAGCCCGCATCGATGGCGGCGAAGATGTAGCGCGGCTGGAAATGAATATCGGCGATAACCGGGATCTGCGACTTCTTCGCGATCGTGGCCAGGGCGTCGGCATCCTCCTGCCGCGGGCACGCCACGCGCACGATATCGCAGCCCGACGCGGTGAGCTCCGCGATCTGCTGCAGAGTCGCGTTCACATCGTGCGTTTTGGTCGTCGTCATCGACTGCACCGAGATCGGGTGGTCGCTGCCCACACCGACACCGCCCACCATGAGTTGACGGGTCTTGCGTCGCGGTGCGAGCACCGCGACCGGTGCGGTCGGCATCCCCAATCCGATTGTGCTGGTCACTTTCGGCTGCCTACTTTCGTACTGGTCCGGCCGGTCGGTGCCGAGTCTAGTCCGGCCCCCACCGGGGGCCATGGAGACATCGGCAACAGTCTCGACCGGCACCGGCACGTCACCGTGCCGTAACCGGCGGTTCCCCACGGTATCGCAGCCTTCGGAGAAGCCTCTGTTACCGCGGTTTACGACGCAGCACCGCGTCCCGGATCACGAGGATCGCCAAGGCCGCGGCGAAGCCGATCAGGTAGAGGTCCTCGACCTTTCCGTCGTGATTTCCCACGAGCATCCCCAGCAGGATGATGATCACCACGACCGCGGCCACCTGGAATGTCCTACGGGATTCCCCGCTCCAACCCCAGGCCGCCGACGGAACCTCTGCGGGGTCCACCTTGGTGACAACTTTGTCGCTGGTGGTTTCGACTTCCGTGGCGGCCACGATCGCTCCTCCTCGAGAGAACGGATACTGCCCGATATCGTGGCATACGACCGCCCGTCGTAGCCAGCAGGGGCACGGTCGGTGACAATGGACGGGTGTCAGATCTCCGCAGAGTCCTCCTACTCGGCAGCACCGGTTCCATCGGCACCCAGGCGCTCGAGGTGATCGCCGCCAACCCGGACAGATTCGAAGTCGTCGGCCTCGCCGCGGGCGGCGGGAACACCGAACTCCTCGCCGCGCAGATGGCTGCCACCGGTACGACCGCGGTCGCTGTCGCCGATCCGGTCGCGGGGGCCGAACTGGGGGTTCCGTTCACCGGCGCGGGCGCGGTGACCGAACTGGTCCGGCGCACCGAGGCCGATATCGTCCTCAACGCGCTGGTCGGATCGCTGGGCCTGGAGCCGACCCTGGCCGCGCTGGAAACGGGCGCGACGCTGGCGCTGGCGAACAAGGAATCGTTGGTGGCCGGCGGATCACTGGTCACCCGGGCCGCCCATCCCGGACAACTCGTACCGGTCGATTCGGAACATTCGGCGCTGGCCCAGTGCCTGCGCGGCGGGCGGGCAGAAGAGGTCGACAAGCTGGTACTCACCGCCTCCGGCGGGCCGTTCCGCGGCTGGACCACCGAGATGCTGGACGGGGTGAATCCCGCCGAGGCGAAAACCCATCCGACCTGGTCCATGGGCCCGATGAACACCCTGAACTCGGCTTCCCTGGTGAACAAGGGACTGGAACTGATCGAAACGCATCTGCTGTTCGGGATCCCCTACGACCGCATCGAGGTCACCGTCCACCCGCAATCGATCGTCCATTCCATGGTCACCTTCACCGACGGCTCCACCCTCGCCCAGGCCAGCCCACCCGATATGAAACTGCCCATCGCGCTGGCGCTGGGCTGGCCGGATCGGGTGCCCGGCGCCGCCGCGGCGTGTGACTTCGGTACGGCTGCCGCCTGGACGTTCGAGCCGGTGGACAACGAAGTCTTCCCAGCCGTGGAACTGGCCCGCGAGGCGGGTAACGCCGGCGGCTGCGTCACCGCTGTGTACAACGCCGCCAACGAGGTCGCGGTGCAGGCTTTCCTCGACGGCCGGATCCGGTTCCCGGAGATCGTGCGCACAGTGGAGCAAGCCGTACGCGACGCCGGCCAGTGGCGCGGCGAACCCACCGAACTCGCCGAAGTACTCGCCGCCGACAACTGGGCACGAGACCGAGCCAGTATCCTCGTACAGCGGTAATCGATATCGCGGACGGTCGAAGCACCGCACGCGGGCGGTTACTGTGGACACGTGCTCGCGGCCGCTCCGGTCTCCGTGCGGGCCGGGAGTAATGATCTGCGCACCGCAGGAGGGCTGTAGACCACATGCTGTTCGTGTTGGGGTTCGTGCTGTTCGCCCTCGGCATCACGATTTCGATCGCGCTGCACGAATGCGGGCATATGTGGACCGCGCAGGCCACCGGCATGAAGGTGCGCCGGTATTTCATCGGATTCGGTCCGAAGGTGTTCTCGTTCCGGCGCGGAGAAACCGAATACGGGTTGAAATGGCTCCCGCTCGGTGGGTTCTGCGATATCGCCGGAATGACGGCGCTCGACGAACTCGAACCCGAAGAGATCGACCGGGCCATGTACCGCCAGGCCACCTGGAAACGCCTCGTCGTGATGTCGGGCGGGATCGGGATGAACTTCCTGCTGGGCTTCCTCTTGATCGTCGTACTGGCGATCGGCTGGGGCCTACCCAATCTGAACCAGCCGCCGGAGACCACCATCGGCGCCATGAGCTGCGTCGCCCCGCAGAACCCCGACCGCACCACCGGCCCGTGTACGGGGCTCGGCCCTGCCCAGCGTGCCGGCCTTCAGCGCGGCGACGTGGTGACCGCGATCAACGGCGAGAGCGTGGAGACCTGGGACGAATTCCAAGCCCTGACTCAGCAACAGAAAGGGCCGTTCACCTACACCGTCGAACGCAACGAGCAGACGCTCAACCTCGAGGTCGTTCCCGAGTGGGCCATGCGCTATCCCCGCGACGGCGGCCCCGGCAAAGAGGTGGGCGTGGTCGGCGTCGGCCAGGAGTTCTACCCGCCGGCCCAGTACGGCGTATTCGCCGCGATTCCCGCGGCGGCCTCGTTCACCGGTGAGATGTTCATCCGCACCTTCCAGTCGCTGGCCCAGATGCCTGCCAAGGTGGTCTCGTTGTGGGACGCGGTGACCGGAGGCGAGCGAGATCGGGAAACCCCCATCAGTGTGTACGGCGCCAGCAAAATCGGCGGCGAGACCGCCGAACGCGGCTACTGGAACGCGTTCATCCTCATACTGGCCAGTCTGAACTTTTTCCTCGGCGCTTTCAACATTCTGCCGCTGCTTCCATTGGACGGAGGTCATATCGCGGTGGTGCTCTACGAGAAGATCCGCAACACCATCCGCGGATGGAAGGGACTGGCTCCCGGCGCCCCGGTGGACTATCTGAAACTACTTCCACTCACCTACGTCGTAGTGGTCGCCGGTGGTGCGTACATGTTGCTCACCCTCGCAGCCGATATCGTCAATCCCATCCAGCTTTTCCCCTGATCACGCACGCGCGACCGTGCGACCGCGACGTAGTCACGGGTCCGCGATCCCTATGTCGCACCAGCAGGTTGCCGGCGCCGAACCCTGCCGTCCAAGTCGAGATTCCGGAAAACTCGGGTGGAAGAAGCTCACCGGAGGTCAATGGTGGGGTGAACCAATGGGAGGGGAAAACGATGCGACAGTTCATGTATCGGCTTGCATTGATCGCGTTCACGGCAACCGTCGGTGTACTACTGGGCGCGGGATCGGCCGCCGCTGTCACCCCGGAACAATGCGAATCCCACGGGGGGTTCGTCGATATCGTGCTCGATCCGAACGAGCCTTCCCGGGCGGTCTGCACTTGCCGCAACGACCCGGTGTACGACGGCATGCAGGTGTTCGGCCGCATATCGCGTGGGTAGGTGGCGCGCCCTTGCCGGTGACCTGCGTCGGTTTGGAGGTCTAGGCTCACGCCATGACGAACGAACACGACGGCTGTCGCGTGTCGATCGACGGGGTCGCGCCCGCTGTGGTCGTCCTGCTCCGGGAGGCGGCGGAGATCGCCGCCTCCCACGGCCGTCGTCGGATCGGATTCGATGATCTGCACGCGGCGCTGATCACCCATGACGATGTTGCGCCGCTGTGGTGGCCGCGCCCGGAAGGGCCGGACTACAGCCGCCATCCGGACAGCTCACGCATCATGTACACCGAGTCCGACGGAGAAACGAAACCACTGGATCACGGCATCCTGCATGACGATCTCCGAGGCGAAACAGAACCGTTGACCTTCGACCGGTACCGGGATCTGGTACTGCACTGGGTGCCCGGGCCTGCACCGGACGAACCGGGCCCGGCATCCCCCGCCACTGTCACCTACGAAGTCACCGGACCACACGCCGAAGACTTCCGGAGAATGATCGAACAGCAGGAGACGCATCAAAGCTGATGCCCGGGCATCATGGTCGCGCGAGTCGAGGCGATCGTCGGGGCCGGTTCGGGCGCTCGGCCCACTCGTTCCCTCTGCGGACCACACCTCGGGTCAGATTGCTGTGGTGCCCTTACCTTCGATGACGTCGACCACGTGTTCTGCGATCGCCAGGGACGAGGTGGCAGCAGGTGAGGGCGCATTGCGGACGGCAGTGACCGGGCCCATCCGGTCGATCCGGAAATCGTCCACCAAGGCGCCGTCGACGTCTACCGCTTGTGCCCGCACCCCGCTGCCCCCGCGCACCACATCCGTGGCTCCGATGGCCGGAATGTAGCGCTGCGCCCGCCGCATATATGTTGCCGTCGACAGCGACCCGTACATCTCCTCGATCCCGGTCCGCCAGTGTTGCCGCGCCATCCGGCGGAACCCGGGCCAGCGCACCGTGTTCGCGAAGTCGCGCAGCGAGAAATCTCCGCGCCGGTAGCCTTCCCGCGCGAAAGCGAGCACCGCGTTGGGGCCGACCTCCACCGTCCCGGAGACGCGCCTGGTGAAATGCACTCCGAGAAACGGGTACCGCGGGTCCGGTACCGGATAGACCAGCCCGCGGACCATATCGGCTTTGGCGGCAACCACATTCATATATTCGCCGCGGAACGGCACGATCCGTGGGCCCGGGTCGGCACCCGCCAGCCCGGCGACGGTATCGGCGTGCAGACCCGCACAGACGATCACCCGATCCGCACGCAGTGTCTCTTCGCCCGTGGCGAGATCGATACCCGATGCCGTCCGAGTGATCCCGTCCACCGGACACGACAACCGCACTTCCCCACCGGAATCCACCAGATCCGCGGCGAAGGCCTCCGCTACACGGCGGAAATCGGTGATGGCGGTCCGCGGCGAATACAGCGCCGCGATCCCTTCTGCGAATGGTTCGATCTCGCGGATCTCCGCCCGGCCCACCCGGCGCAGGCCGGGGACCGCGTTGTCACCCGCACGCGCCCGCAGGGCCTCGAGCCGGGGCATCTCGTCGTCGCCGACCGCGACGACGAGTTTCCCGCATTCCTCGTAGGGCAATCCCCGCTCGGCGCAGTAGTCGCGCAACATCGACCGTCCCCGCGCGCACAGTACAGCCTTGAGACTCCCCGGCTGGTAATAGATTCCGGCGTGCACCACACCGGAGTTGCGGCCGGTCTGATGCGCCGCGACGCGGTCTTCCTTCTCCAGCACCACGATTCGGTCACCCGGTCGCCGGCGGGCCATCTCCCGGCCGACAGCCAGCCCCAAGATCCCGGCCCCGATGATCGCCACGACCCGGTCGGCCATGCATTCTCCTCGTACTCTCACTCGTTTCGGACGAGCCGACCAGTCTAAGGCTGTTCCATGACATCGAACGGCACTGTCACTTCCACCGGGTCGTCGAGCAACAGGACCCGCCGATGAACGGTGTGCACCGCATACCGCCGCCCGGACCAGTCCAAGCGGTACTCCTCGATCTCCTCGATACGTTCCTCTTTCTGATCGAGCCGGATTATCAGATATCGCGGTATACCGGCCGCCGCGTATTGGATTCGCTTGTCTGTGATATCCACATCTATCGTGGATTCGGAGGTCACTTCTACGATCAACAGGATGTGATCCCGCACGGAATTGACGTCGTACGGTTCGCAGTCCCGGATCCAGATATCCGGATAGCGGATGTTGAGCCGCCGATCCGACGCGGAGGAATCCGCATCAGCGAACCGGGCGGCGATATCCGAATCGACGACCATGCACGGCCCACCGTCACGTCGTGCGCTCTCCAACTGCCCGGCCAACCGCCGAATAACCCTGCTGTGTAGCGGACTCTGGGCCATCATCCGGACCACGCGCCCATCGACGATCTCGATATCGCCGAGTCCCTCCGCGGCACCATCGGTGAACTCTTCGGCAGTCAAACGCAGTTCTTCGTGCTCCTCGGGGGCGCTCATACAGGCATCATTTCAGGTCGAAACCGCCCCTGACCACCGGGTCACGTCGCCGGTCCACACAGCGACCCGATTACGACTCAGCCGTCCCGGGCGGAACCGCTCAGCCCTCCGCGGCCAGCTGACCGCAGGCGGCGGCGATCTCCTGGCCACGGGTATCGCGGACCGTGCACGGCACTCCCTGCGCCTCGACCCGGCGGACGAATTCCCGCTCCACCGGCTTCGGGCTGGCGTCCCATTTGCTGCCGGGAGTGGGGTTGAGCGGGATGACGTTGACGTGCACCCGGGAGCCGAGCGCCCTGTGCAACTTCTGGCCCAGCATTTCCGCGCGCCACGGCTGGTCGTTGATATCCCGGATCAGCGCGTACTCGATGGATATCCGCCGACCCGATTTGTCCGCGTAGTACCGGGCGGCGTCGAGGACCTCGGCCACCGGCCAGCGGTTGTTCACCGGGACCAGCGTGTCGCGGAGTTCGTCATCGGGGGTGTGCAGGGAGACCGCGAGCGTCACCGCGAGATCCTCGTCGGCGAGTTTGCGGATCGCGGGAGCCAGGCCGACGGTCGAGACCACCACATTGCGCTGGGAGATCCCGAGACCGTCCGGGGCGGGCGAGGTGATGCGGCGTACCGCGTTCACCACGCGCTTGTAGTTGGCCAGGGGCTCACCCATCCCCATGAATACGATGTTCGACAGGCGCCCGGGGCCGCCCGCGACCGCGCCTTCGCGCAGATCGGCCGCGGCGGCGCGGACCTGATCGACTATCTCGGCGGTGGAGAGGTTGCGGTTCAGCCCGCCCTGCCCGGTCGCGCAGAAGGGGCAGGCCATACCGCAACCGGCCTGGCTGGAGATGCACAGCGTGGCCCGGTCGGGGTAGCGCATGAGCACGCTTTCCAGCAGGGTTCCGTCGCCGGCTCGCCACAGCGTCTTGCGGGTCTCCCCGGCATCGCAGGCGATCTGCCGGATCGGGGTGAGCAGCGGCGGGAACAGCGCCTGCGCCACTTTCTCCCGGACCGCGGCCGGGAGATCGGTCATCTGTTCGGCATCGGCCTGCAACCGCCCGTAGTACTGACGCGCGATCTGATCGGCGCGGAACTTGGGCAGGCCCAGCTCGGCCATCGCGGCACGGCGGCCGTCGGCGTCGAGATCGGCCAGGTGGCGGGGCGGCATACCACGGCGCGGTGCGTCGAAAACCAGGGGCAAGGAGGCGGTCATAGTCCTATCAGTGTGTCATCTCGCGGAATGTGATCTGTGCCGAGCCGCCCGCGCGACGAGCGAACCCGGACCGATACCGACCGGCGGGCCCGAAATCCGTGCGCAACCCATAGCTGTCGGCAATCATCGACATATGGCGACCCCTGACGACCCGACACCCGAGCCCCGCGCGCTACCCGGGGATTCCCCACCCGTGGGGGTGCCCGGCACACCCACCGGACGGAAGCCCGTTCCCGATGCTACCGGCCGGAAACCGGCAGTCGACTCCCATGGGCGCAAAGGAGTGGAGAAGTCCCGCGTCGGCAACGCGTGGATCGCGCTGATCATAGCGGCGCTGCTCGGTATCGTTCTGCTGATCTTCATCCTGCAGAACTCCGAGAGCACCCAGGTCGAGATGCTGTTCTGGAACTTCTCGCTACCGCTGGGCGTGACCATCCTGCTGTCCGTGATCGCCGGAGCCCTGGTGATGGCGCTGGTGGGCGGGGTACGCATCGTCCAGCTGCGCCGCGCTGTGCACCGCGACTGAGCCTCAGATCAGGGTGCTGAGCACCAGCCAGGATACGAAGGCCGAAGGCAGCATGGAGTCGAGCCGGTCCATGATGCCGCCGTGGCCGGGCAGCATGGTGCCCATATCCTTGATACCCAGCTCGCGTTTGATCTGCGATTCGACCAGATCGCCGAGGGTCGCGACGACCACCAGCCCGATACCGAGAACCACGCCGATCATCGAATTGGCTTCGAGCAGCAAGGTCACCGTGAGCAGCCCGCCGATGATCGCGAAGACGAGCGAACCGCAGAAACCCTCCCAGGACTTCTTCGGGCTGATCGAGGGAACCATCGGATGGCGGCCGAACAGCACCCCGGCGACATAACCGCCGACATCGGAGCACACCACCAGGATCATGAAGGTGAGCACCCGCAGATTGCCGTCGGGCTCCTCCAGTAGGAGCAGCACCGCGAACGAGGCCAGCAGCGGGATCCATGTCAGGGTGAACACCGTGATAGCGGTATCGCGCAGGAAATTGCGCGGCGCCGTGTGCAGACCGTGGTCGAACAGACGCCACACCATACAGACCAGCGCTGTGGCCGCGAACGCACCGGTCACTCCGCCGGGACCGAACGGCCAGCCCAGCCAGAACACCGCCTGGCCACCGACGATCAGCGGAGTACGGGGCACCAGGACATCGGCTTCCCGCAGCCGTTTGGCGACCTCCCAGGTCGCGATGCCGACCGCGACACCGGCGACACCGATGAACACCTTGGGCACGAACAGCAGGACGGCGATACACAGCACCCCGAGGGTCAGACCGACCGCCAGGGCCGCCGGTAAGTTCCGTCCCGCCCGAGACCGCTTGGGCTCGGCACCCGCGGGCGCGCCGGTCGGTGCCGGTGTCGGTTCGGCTATGCCCTCGGCCGGCGGCTGCGGTCGGGCCGCACCGGTCGCGGCGGCTTTCTCGGCCACGATTGTCCCGTCGCTCAACTCGTCGTCGTTCCGTTCGTTCCCACCCGAAGCGGGCGTCGCTCGCTCCGCTGTTCCCATTGTGCGGCAGACCACCGGCCGGATGCCGGGTCGACCGCCGGTCCGGTGCCCGTTCACCACGAACACCGCATTCCGCGCGGCACCTACCGCTCGTGCCGCTCTCGGACGATCCTGCGCGCCGGGCCGTGACCGGCACGCCTGCGCAAGGTACCACCGTGAATCCGGTGGGTCTCAGGCCGTCTCCTCGCTCAGATTTCGAGCAGTTCGGATTCCTTGTGCTTCACCAGTTCGTCGATCTGGCCGACGTATCTGGCAGTGGTCCTGTCCAGTTCCTTCTCGGCGCGCCCGACCTCGTCCTCACCGGCTTCGCCGTCCTTCTGGATGCGGCCCAGCTCTTCCATGACCTTGCGGCGCACGTTGCGGATCGCGACCTTGGCGTCCTCGCCCTTCTGCTTGGACTGTTTGACCAGTTCGCGGCGGCGTTCCTCGGTGAGCTGCGGGATGCTGATCCGCAGGATGTCACCGTTGTTGGTCGGGTTCACGCCCAGGTCGGAGTTGCGGATCGCGGTCTCGATAGGGCCCAGCTGCGCCTGCTCGTAGGGTTTGACCACCACCATCCGCGGCTCCGGAACGGTGATACTCGACATCTGGGTGATCGGGGTCGGCGATCCGTAGTAGTCGACCACGACCCGAGAGAACATTCCCGGATTCGCGCGCCCGGTACGGATTCTGCCGAGATCGTCCTTCGCCACCGAGACGGCCTTCTCCATCTTCTCCTCGGCGTCGAAGAGCGCTTCTTCAATCACGACCGTTCCTCCACTGCGTCGTCATCGTCATGACCCGCGGGCCCGCGGTATCAGGATCGAACCAATGTGCCGATCTTCTCACCGGCCACCGCCCGGGCGATATTGCCCTTGGTCAACAAATTGAACACCAGCATCGGCATCTGGTTGTCCATGCACAAACTGAACGCCGTCGCATCGGCGACCTTCAGATCGCGTTCGATCACTTCCTTGTGCGTGATCTCGTGGTACATGGTGGCATCGGGATCCAGCCGCGGGTCGGCGTTGAACACACCGTCGACCGCCTTGGCCATGAGCACCACCTCGGCGCCGATCTCCAGCGCCCGCTGGGCCGCCGTGGTGTCGGTCGAGAAGTACGGCATGCCCATCCCCGCACCGAAGATCACGACGCGCCCCTTCTCCAGATGCCGTTTCGCGCGCAACGGGAGATAGGGCTCGGCCACCTGCCCCATGGTGATGGCGGTCTGCACACGGGTATCCACCCCTTGCTGCTGCAGGAAATCCTGCAACGCCAGGCTGTTCATCACGGTGCCGAGCATGCCCATGTAGTCGGACCGGGCGCGTTCCATCCCGCGTTCCTCGAGTTCGGCGCCGCGGAAGAAGTTCCCACCGCCGATCACCACCGCGACCTGCACCCCGGATCCCACGATCTCGGCGATCTGTTCCGCCACGGTTTCCACCACATCGGGATCCAGGCCCACCGCACCGCCGCCGAACATCTCACCGCCGAGTTTCAGCAGTACCCGGCGGTATCCTGGGCGGTCGGTCCCCGGGTGCGTCATCGGTTGGTGTCTCCTTCGGCAATCGGTGTGTTCTCGGTGGTCTTGCTCATGGTGGTGGCGAGCGCGTGGATGGTCGTCGGGGTCCGAAGACCCATCCGCTGGCCGCGCCGGCCGGGTCCGGGCGTGATGTGGCAGGCCGGTCTCGGCACCAACAGAAAGCGGCCTCCATCCTGCCCTACTCCCCCGCGCGCCCTGGTACTAGGGCCCCGCTGCGGGAACCATCCAGGGCCGATCTCAGAACGAGACCCCCGCCGCGTCCATCGCGACGGGGGTCTCGTTCTGAATCAATGACCGGTTCAGGCCTGTCCGACCTCGAAACGGGCGAACTTGGTGACGGTGACCCCGGCTTCGTCCAGCAGCGCCTTCACAGTCTTCTTGTTGTCGGTGACCGACGGCTGCTCCAGCAGGACGACGTCCTTGAAGAAACCGTTCACGCGGCCCTCGGTGATCTTCGGGAGCGCGGCCTCGGGCTTACCCTCTTCGCGGGCGGTCTGCTCGGCGATACGACGCTCGTTCTCGACGATATCGGCGGGGACCTCGTCGCGGGTGACGTACTTCGCCTTGAGCGCGGCGACCTGCATGGCGGTGGCACGGGCGACCTCGGCGGCCGCATCACCGGAACCGGTGTACTCGACCAGCACACCGACGGCCGGCGGCAGATCCGACGCACGCTTGTGCAGATAGGTGGCGACCGGGCCGTCCAGGGAGACGACGCGACGCAGTTCCAGCTTCTCGCCGATCTTGGCGGCCAGCGCCTGCAGCGCCTCGTCGACGGTCCCGCCGTCGAGGGCCACAACCTTGAGCGCGTCCACATCGGCGGGCTTGGCGGCCGCGGCGGCGGCGGCGATCTTATCGGCCAGTGCCTGGAATTCGGCGTTCTTGGCGACGAAGTCGGTTTCGGAGTTGATCTCGACCATCACGCCGTCCTTGGCGATGACCAGGCCCTCCGCGGTCGTGCGCTCGGCCCGCTTGCCGACATCCTTGGCGCCCTTGATGCGCAGCAGCTCGACGGCCTTGTCGAAATCGCCCTCGGTCTCGACCAGCGCGTTCTTACAATCCATCATTCCGGAGCCGGTGAGCTCCCGCAGCCGCTTCACGTCAGCGGCGGTGTAGTTCGCCATCGGGGGCGAGCCTCCTTCGAGAAAGTCTGTACCGGGACGGTGGTGGGG
>NZ_BMMH01000001.1:884304-1013353 GCF_014645735.1 Nocardia jinanensis
CGCCCCCACCACCGTGGGAAGTTCGATTCGGCGGCGCTCACCTTGCCAGTAGCCGGTGAGCGCCCGCCGAACGCGAGGTGACGACTCAGGCGTCGGCCGGAGTCTCCGCAGGCGCCTCGGCCGGAGCTTCGGTCGGAGCCACGGCCGGAGCTTCGGCCTCAGCCGGTGCCTCGGCGCTCGGGGTGGCCTGCGCCAGCAGCTCCTGCTCCCACTCCGGCAGCGGCTCGGCGGCGCTCGCTTCGGGCTTGTCGTCGCCGCCGGAACGGCCGGCCCGGGCCTGTACACCCTCGGCCACCGCGGAGGCGACGACCTTGGTGAGCAGCGCGGCCGAACGGATCGCGTCGTCGTTACCCGGGATCGGGTAGTCGACCAGGTCGGGATCGCAGTTGGTGTCCAGGATCGCGATGACCGGGATGTTCAGCTTGCGCGCCTCGCCGACGGCGATGTGCTCCTTGTTGGTATCGACGACCCAGATGGCCGACGGCACCTTCTGCATGTCCCGGATACCACCGAGGGTGCGGTCCAGCTTGTTCATCTCACGCGTGAGCATGAGGATTTCCTTCTTGGTGCGACCCTCGAAACCACCGGTCTGCTCCATCGCCTCGAGTTCCTTGAGGCGCTGCAGGCGCTTGTGCACGGTGGAGAAGTTGGTGAGCATGCCGCCCAGCCAGCGCTGGTTCACATACGGCATACCGACCCGGGTGGCCTCGGCCGCGATGGACTCCTGCGCCTGCTTCTTGGTGCCGACGAAAAGGACGGTGCCGCCGTGGGCGACGGTCTCCTTGACGAATTCGTAGGCCTTGTCGATGTAGGTCAGCGTCTGCTGCAGATCGATGATGTAGATGCCGTTGCGGTCGGTGAAGATGAACCGCTTCATCTTCGGGTTCCAGCGACGGGTCTGGTGCCCGAAATGCGCGCCGCTGTCGAGCAGCTGCTTCATTGTTACGACAGCCATGGCTCCCGTATCTCTCTTTCGTTGCCGGTTGACGCAGCGGGCCGGCGGCCTACTGCCCTGGCACCACAGAACGCTCGGACCCGATCAGCGAATCGGGACCAGCCGAGACGTTCCCCTGTTCCGGAATTGCGCCGGCCCCGTCCGGTTCCGGCGGGAACTCGGTGGGACAGCGCCGTGTGAACAAGCACGGTGGTGCGCGAAGTCGGTCGGTGCGAACACAGACCGCCCCGCTAGTTTACGGCGTGGGCTGCGCGAACTGGAAATCGCCCGGTCGGACCACCCGCGGACGGATGATCCGGGCATCCGGATGAAACATCGGTTGTTCACAGGCGGCGAGTTGTCCACAGGTACCGGAATTGCGGGTTCCGGGCCGCTCACGGCACAGGCAGGCTGAGCATATGACCTGCGAAACCACACCCGCCGGGGCTGCCGCGGCGGACCCGGACCTCCCACCGGCACCGCGGAGCTGGCCCCATATCGCCCGCCGCGACCGACCGCCGAATACGGGCGAGTGCCCGACCCTGCCATTACCGGTCTGGCCACGGCGGACCACCGAGCGATCGCCCGGGCGGCGCGATATCTATCGTGGCCGCGGTGCCGGGCGATGCACCGGCCGTGGGCGCGGCGCGGGCGCGGTATCGGTGCTCGCATCACCCGCGCACCCCGCTCGCACGAGCGGCGCCCCGACAGCCGCCCGCCGCCAGGCGGTATCCAGCACCCGGTCCGAAGAACACGCGGTTTCCGACACCGCCCCGCCGCGGCCGAGCGATCTGGAACGACGGGCCAGGCGATACGAGCGCAGGATGACCCGTCGGGTGGCCGGCTGTCGTCGCGACGAGCGCACCCAGCCGGATTCGCCGGACCACGGGACTACCGCGTGGTCGCAGCGGACCACACCGGTACGCCCGACCCGGTTTCCCGCCGTGCAGCCCGGCTCGTCACCACTTCCCGGGACCACACCGGCGCGGCACGCGCCCGACCGTCACCTCCGACGTTCCCCCGGGAGGATTCCGATCCGGCGGCCCGGGGTGGACGACCGCCGGCTGTCCGTTCCGGTCCCGCAGCGGCGACGGGCAGGCCACCGTGGGTCACCCGCGGCGAGGCGGAAACTGGATACGTTGATCGGCACCGCACTGACCACGGTGTTCATCGCCTTCCCGCTCGGTCCGGGGACCACGGCCGCGGCCTACACCGGGGATTCCGCGGCGGTATCACACGCCGATTCGGAGATCGGCCGCACCACACCCGAGATCGGCCCCGCGACCCCGGCGGCTCATGTCCCGGCCCATATCCACATCGCCGCCACCGAGGCGGCCGGAAGCGAATCGCCTCTCCGCTCCCACCTGCCCGAGCCGAAACCGGTAACCGGTGAACTCGTGGACGCGGGCATTCCGGAGACAGCCCGGCCTGATCCGGCGCCGTCCCTGGTCCAAGCTCCACCCGGTTCGCAGTCCGGCGGCGATGCCACACCCGCCGACTCCCGGACCCGCGCCGGGGATGCCGCCGGGGCACCGACCGGGTCGAGCCGGGCCGGTGGCTGCGGAACCGGATCGAATTCGGGCTCGGCCGCCGGATCGAGCGCGGTGTGCCGGACGATCCCGCTGATTCGGGACCTGGTACGCGAACTCGTGAGGTTCGCGCCGCGGCCGGCGCCGCCGTGCCCTTGCCCGGACCGTGCACCGTGACACGGGCGCGCGACGACCAGCAGCCGGTACAGCCCGATGGCCGGGGCGACGAGGGTCGAGTCGTCTTCGCCGCTATCGGACCGGGCGGACAGCGGGGATCCGCCCGATCCACCTGGTGGCTCGCGTCGCGACAGCAGCGGTTCTCGCAGCTGCGGCACTGATCACCTGCGGGTCCGCGACGGCCGCACCGGACACCCGATTCGACTGGCCGCTGCGCCCACGACCGGTCGTCGGCCGACCGTTCGATCCCCCCGAGCAGGACTGGCTACCGGGACACCGCGGTGTGGACCTGGCCGGAGCCCCCGGCCAGTCCGTCTACTCGGCCGGTCCGGGGATTGTGGTCTTCGCCGGATCCGTAGGCGGTAAACCTGTGATGGCGGTGCTCCACGAGGGCGGTTTGCGAACCACCTATGAGCCGGTGGCGGGCGAGGTACCGGTGGGCCGGCGGGTCACTCGCGATACCCGGATCGGCGAACTGGCCGCTGGCCACGCCGGATGTGCCGCACCGGCATGCCTGCACTGGGGTCTGCGCCGAGAGCGCACCGCACACGCATCACGGGAATACCTCGACCCGCTCGGCCTCCTGCGAAGGACTCCGATCCGGCTGAAACCGCTGGCGCCGGACCAACCGTCCGCAGCGGCGTGACCTGGAGCGTTCTCCCGGTCACGGCGTGCCCTCGACAGATAATCCGGCACGGCAACCCTCGGACCGCCGCCGTCCCGCCACAGTGCGTCGGCGGTCCGAGCCGTGGGGCGGTCACCGACACCGTCCACCACTTCCACCGAGCGGCAGACCCCGGCTGAGCATCCTTTCCGAGCCGCGGACGAATGATATGAGGGTGGCCGGCTTCGGCACGTGGGCACCATCGGAACGGCCCGTGGCCTCGTGGCCCGGCCGCGGCAATCCGATCCCTCACCCCGGAGGTCCCGGATGCGTCACCACATACCCGGCGATGACCAGCGCCGCGACCGTCACCGCGGCGGCCACCGACCATATTGTGGCCACCGCCGAACCAGCCGCCCCGAGGTGGAGGTGGCGGTTGCGCCGGTACCCCAGGGCCGCGACGATCAGCAGGACCAGGCAGGCGGTTCCCGGCAGGAGCGCGGCTGGATCCCATCCAGCCTCGAACACGGCGCGCAGGAGCAGGAGGGCGACCGCCACACACCCCAGACAGGTCCGCCGCCAGGACAACGCTGTCCGCTCCGCGGCCAGCCGGATCTCGGTCGAATTCGTCACCTCACCGGCCTCAGCGCAGCAGTATGGCCGCGCAGGCGAGGATCGCCACGAACGCCGTCCCGGCGGACAACACCGGTACCAGCACGGTGCCCGGCAGCGGACGCCCCTGGTCCATCGCGAGCCGGATCCGCCGCCAGTGCAGGTACGCACCGACCGCCACGACCAGTGAAAGCACCAGACAGCTCACGGCCAGCGCGGTACGAAAATCCGTATTCCACTGTTCCTGCACAACCGCGTGCACAGCGACTCCACCGGCCAGCAAACCGAGCGCGGTGCGAATCCAGGACAGGAACGTGCGTTCGTTGGCGAGCGTGAACCTGTAGTCGACCGGTGCCGCCTCGCCGGCTGCCGCTCCCCCGGTTTCCTCGTGTCCCGGACTCATCCGGCGATCGCGCTGGTCGTGGTCTGCACGCTAACCTCCCGCTGTACCGGTCGGCCCCAGTTGGACGGCTCCGCCGGACAGCGTAAGCGCCGTGCCACGAGACGTCCAACGACCGCCGCCGGGCACGCGGATCAAGTGATCTGTTCGTATCGCCGCGGGTCGGCCCCGACCACTCGGACCGTCGAGCGCGGCTGCACGACACTCGCGTCCCGCTGCGGGAGATCTCGCTGTCGCTCTGCCACTGAGTGGGCTTCGGCGCCGCCGGTGGTTGTCGGATGAATCTGCCGGATCACCGACCGAGAACACGCTGGGGGATGGTGACCGGTCGTCCCTTCACGAGAGACGCGGCTCGGAAAGGGCTCAGGCCCGGGGGTGGGCTTGATCGTGGGCTTTTCGCAATCGTTCGATGGACACATGGGTGTACAACTGGGTGGTGGCGAGGCTGGCGTGCCCGAGCAGTTCCTGCACGACTCGCAGGTCGGCGCCGCCTTCGAGCAGATGCGTGGCCGCGGTGTGCCGGAGACCGTGCGGACCCAGATCGGCGGTGCCCGGGACCGCGGAGACCACCGCGTGCACCACCGTCCGGGCCTGCCGCTGGTCGAGCCGGCGGCCGCGACGGCCCAGCAGCAGCGCGCGACCGGACTCGGGTGTGACCAGTGTGGGCCGCCCGTAGCGCAGCCATTCGCCGACCGCGTGGTCGGCCGGTCCACCGAAAGGCGCGGACCGCTCCCGGTTGCCCTTGCCCAGGACACGCACCAGCCGCCGTTCCCGGTCGATATCGTCGATATCCAGTCCGCACAGCTCACCGACCCGGATCCCGGTGGCGTACAGAAGTTCCACGATGAGCCGATCTCGCAACGCCAGCGGATCGTGCTGCTCGGCGCCCGATTCCGCGGCGTTCATCACGCGACCTGCCTGCTCCTGTCCGAGAACAGCAGGCAGACTGCGGTGGGCTTTCGGCGCGGCGAGCCGGAGACCGGGGTCCACGGTCAGCCGCCCGGTCCGGGTGAGCCACGCGGTGAATGCTCGCGCCGCCGAGGCTCGCCGCGCCATGCTGGTTCGCGCCGCACCACGATCCGCGTGCGCTGCCAGCCACGAACGCATGGCCGGCAGGTCCAGCTCGCGCACCGAGGCGTCGGCGGCATGGTCGACCAGATGTCCCAGAAGCGAGCGGATATCACCGGCGTAGGCGCGCACCGTATGTACCGACCGGTTACGGCCGAGCCGCAGATGCCGCCCATATTCGGTCAGTAGGGCTTCCAGATCCTCGGGCAGCTCACGCACTGTCTCACCGTCACCCCCGCAGCCCCGAACCGCAAGCCCACGCGCCGATATCCGCCGGGGTTCTCACTTTCCGTCCCCCGCGCACCCATCCCGCACACCGACCGGTGAACCCGCCGCAGCACCTGGCATTCTCGCTATTGATTCGAGTTCCTGCGTTTGTGCCGAACCGGAGATGTTCGGAGGTGCCCCACGCACCGCCCGAGAACACCGAACGAACTGCACCGGACCGGGGTCTGGTCGGAGGGCGTGTGGGTGGTAACGCCCCTCCGCGCGACGGCTGATGTCATTCGCCTCCTTCCCCTGCTCGGTCCAGCCGGAACCAGCCCGCTTCGCCACGAGCGGCCGCACCCGACATATCGAGCGCTACCAGTGCGGCCCGTACCTCGGCTGCCTCCAGTCCGGTCATGGCGGAGATATCGTGCGGCCACCTGCCACCGGTAGCGGGAAGTGCCGCCAGTATCCGTGCCTCGGGGCCACCGGGGCGATCGACCTCGGACGACTTCGAGCCGGTGCTCAGCGGTAGACGCGAGGGCGCTGTTTCGGCCAGTACCTCCGCCGTTCCGGTGACGAGCACCGCCTCCCCGTCGCGGATCATACGGTGGCAGCCCGCGGAGGCCGCTGATTCCACCGAACCCGGCACCGCGAGCGCGGGGCGACCGATTCGGCGCGCCCATTTCACGGTATTGCGGGCCCCGCTGCGCATTCCCGCCTCGACCACCAGCACTCCGTCGGCCAGCGCGGCGATCAGCCGGTTCCTGGCCAGGAAATGGTGCTTGCGCGCGAACGTACCGGGCGGGTATTCGCTGATAACCAGGCCGGTTTCCGCGATCCGGGCGATGAGGCGTTCGTGCTGAGTGGGGTAGGCCCGGTCGGCACCGCAGGCCATGACAGCGATGGTGGCTCCACCGACCGTCAGGGCTGCCCGGTGCGCAGTGCCGTCTATCCCGAAGGCAGCGCCGGAGACAATGGTCCAGCCGCGGGCCGCCAGCTCCCCGGTGATCTCACCGGCCACCCGGTCGCCGTATCCGGTGCTACAGCGGGCGCCGACCACCGCCAGCGCATGCTCGGTGAGTTCGCTCAGATTCCGGTGGCCTCGGACCCAGAACACCAGCGGTAGGGCGCCGTCCGGGTCGCGGCCCGGGGTGAGCTGGGCCAGCCCGAGCA
Organism: Nocardia jinanensis; assembly: GCF_014645735.1. Lineage (GTDB taxonomy): Bacteria > Actinomycetota > Actinomycetes > Mycobacteriales > Mycobacteriaceae > Nocardia > Nocardia jinanensis. The sequence continues at coordinate 891,012 of NZ_BMMH01000001.1, forward strand.
TTCGCCAGGCCGGCCATTCCGCGTCGTCCGGGGTCACGAGACGACCGCCGCGGGTGCGTATCGTTTCCAGATCCCGCGCGGCCGTATCGAGTTCCCGTCGACGCTCCGTCACCGTGCGCAATACGGGCGGTAGCGCGCGTTCGCGCACCGCTCGCGCCGCCTCACACACTCCGACCGAGTCGATCAGCGCTGTCAGTGCCGGGCACGGTCCGAGCACCACCCGGGACAGGTATGCCCAGGCCAACTGTCGCTCCTCGTGCTCGCCGAGATCCCCCCGCACTGTCGCCGCGCCGATTCCGGCGGGGTTCACCTCGGACTCCGCTGACGGAAGTCGAGAGCCTGCATCACATCGTGCGCGGTGGGCCTGTCGCCGCCACGCAGATCGCAGACGGTCCACGCGACCCGCAGCGCCCGGTCGGCGCCGCGCGCCGAGATCCGGCCGAGCCGCAGCGCCGCCTCCACCGGCGCCGTCGTCTCGGCGGGTAATGGGAACCGGCGGCGCAGCGCATGCCCCGGAACCTCGGCGTTGGTACGCCAACCGTCGTCGCGCCACCGATCGACGGCGGCCGCCCGGGCCGCGGTCACCCGACCGCGGACAGTGGCGCTGTCCTCCGATTCCGCCACCGTGAGCCCGGCGCCCGACAGCGGATGCATCTGCAACCAGATATCGATGCGATCCATCAGCGGACCGGATAATTTTCCCAGGTAGCGGCGGCGCGCGAGTGGAGCGCAGATGCAATCCATATCGCGGGCGGGGGCGCAGGGACACGGATTGGCGGCCAATACGAGTTGGAACCGCGCCGGGTACCGGGCCACTCCGTCGCGACGGGCGATCCGGATCTCCCCCTCCTCCAGCGGGGTACGCATCGCTTCGAGCACCTTGGCGCCGATCTCGGCGCATTCGTCCAGGAACAGCACGCCCCGATGGGCGCGGCTCACCGCGCCGGGCCGCGCCGACCCCGACCCGCCGCCCACCATGGCACTGACCGAAGTCGAATGGTGCGGCGCGACGAACGGCGGCGTGGTGATCAGCGGTTGTTCGTCGGAGAGCGTCCCCGCTACCGAATGAATGGCCGTGACCTCCAGCGCCTCGTTCTCCGACAGCGGCGGCAGCACCCCCGGCAGGCGCTGCGCCAGCATGGTCTTCCCGATACCGGGCGCGCCGGTGAGCAGAAGGTGATGTCCGCCGGCGGCGGCGACCTCCAGCGCCCAGCGCGCCTCGTGCTGCCCGGCGACATCACGGAGGTCCCCGGCCGGAGTCGCCTGTTGTGTCGTGAGGACGCCCGTGGATTCCTCGAGGCCCCCTTCGCCACGCAGCCAGTCGATGGCGGCGCGCAACGTCGGCGCACCCAGCACCCGGATCCCGGCGACCAGGCCCGCTTCCGGCAGGGCTTCCTCCGGGACCACCACCGTCTTCCGGCCCGCCCGGCGGGCTGCCAGTACGGCGGGCAGGATTCCCCGGACCCGGCGCAACCGCCCGTCGAGCGCGAGTTCGCCCAGGAGCACCGTGCCGGTGAGCCGCGCCGCGGGCACGATATCGGCGGCATCGAGTACCGCGGCGGCCAGCGCGAGATCGTAGACGGACCCGACCTTGGGTAACGTCGCCGGTGACAGCGCCAGGATCACCCGGCCGTCCGGCCATTTCTCCCCGGTGTTCGCGACAGCCGCCCGGACCCGGTCCCGGGATTCCTGGAGCGAGGCGTCCGGCAGACCGACCAGATGCACCGACGGCAGTCCCTGCCCGATATCGGCCTCGATCTCCACGACCTGCCCGTCGATGCCGCGCACCGCGATCGAGCAGGCTCTGCCGAGGGGCATCAGAACACCGCCCGGAGGTGATCGATCACGGGGTCATCGGTGCGTGAGAGCAGGATCGAGACCACGTCGAAGCGGATCCGCTGCCAAGGCCCGTCCTGTTCGGTGAGCCAGAGCAACGCCAGTCGACGGATCCGTTGCCGTTTGTCGTAGGTGACGGCCTCGGCCGGTGTTCCGTAGCCGAGCCCCGATCTGGTCTTCACCTCGACGAACGCGGTCACTCCCGCATCGCGGACCACCAGGTCCAGTTCGCCGTATCGGCACCGCCAGTTACGGCAGACGATCTCCATACCGGCGGCCTTCAGGTATCTGGCCGCCAGTTCCTCCCCGTGTGCGCCGAGCGCCGCATTGTGTCCCACGGGCCCAGAATCCGCCGTGTCTCCGGGCTCGCTGTGGCGGTGACCTGCGGTAAACGCAGACCTGTGGACAACTCCTGGCCTGTGGACAGATCACCCGGCGTGCCGGGCGCTACCCGTTACGGCGACTCATTCCGGCAGGCGCAGGTCCGGCTTCTCCAGCTCTTCGATGTTCACATCCTTGAAGGTGATCACCCGGACGTGTTTGACGAAGCGCGCGGGCCGGTACATATCCCACACCCACGCATCACTCATCCGTACTTCGAAGTACACCTCGCCGTCGGCGTTCTGCGGTCGTAGCTCCACCGAGTTGGCCAGATAGAAACGGCGTTCGGTTTCCACCACGTACGAGAACTGACCGACGATGTCCTTGTACTCCCGGTAGAGCGAGAGCTCCATCTCGGTTTCGTATTTCTCGAGGTCCTCGGCACTCATCGGGTGGAACGTCCTCCTTCTCGCCGCCTTGCGTCTGCTGACATCATCGCTCATCGCGCCCGGGCATGTCACCGTGGGCCGTGCCGCACGGTGTCGGCGCGCCGCGCGACGGGTCGCGCCGGGCCGGGCACACCCCGGTCAGGCGGCGCCACCGGTATCGGCGGTGGCGAGGACCAGGGATTCGGCCGCCGCGGGTGCCGGCGCGCCGCATTCGCGCACCGTACGCCACGACCGGCGATGTTCCGGGCACGGCCCGAGCCGGCGCAGCGCCTCGAGGTGCTGGGTGGTGTTGTAGCCCTTGTGCTCGGCGAATCCATAGCCCGGGCGGCGCTGATCGAGTTCGACCATCATCCGGTCCCGGGTGACCTTGGCCAGCACACTGGCCGCCGCGATACAGGCGGCACTGGCATCGCCACCGATCACCGGTAGCGACGGCACCGCCAGCCCCGGCACCCGGAACCCGTCGGTGAGCACATAGCCCGGCGAGCGGTCCAGGCCCGCGACCGCGCGACGCATGCCCTCGATATTGGCGACATGGATCCCGATCGCGTCTATCTCCGCGGCCGGGATCACCACCACCTTCCAGGCCAGGGCCAGCCGCTTGATCACCGGGAACAGCGACTCGCGGGCCGTCTCGGTCAACTTCTTGGAGTCGTTGAGCCCGGCCAGCGCAACGGATGCTTTCGGCGCGAGGACACACGCGGCCACCACCAGCGGCCCGGCACTCGGCCCGCGGCCCGCCTCGTCCACCCCCGCGACCGGCCCCAGGCCGACACGGTTCAGCGCCGAATCGAGCGTCCGCAGACCAGCGGCCTTGCGTACCACCACACGCGGCGGCCAACTGGTGTCTCGCCCCGCACCGGCGCCGGCACGGTTATTTCGTGTCACTGGCCACCTCGCGACAGATGATCGGAACCACAGCCCGATTATCCCGCACCGGGTCGAACGCAGCACCGGTAGGTCCGGTCGAACGGCTTGTCCGGCAATGCGATCGGCCGCACGAGAAACGGCAACGGAGCGAAATTCCCCGGAAGCGAGCCGGGGCGACGACCGAACGCCCTCTCGCCTATTGCGGATCCTGCGAGGTCACTGGACCGATCCGGCCGGGCGGCCAGATCTTGAAGACGGCTTTGCCGCGAACGTTTTCGATGGGCACCGTGCCCTGCAGCTCATCGCCGACATGGGCGCGGGAATCGCGGGATTCGTTGCGGTTGTCACCCATCACCCACAGATGACCCGGCGGAACCAGTACCGGCCCGAAGACCCGGCCGACCGGGTAGGCGGCGTTCGGCTGACCCGGCACCCACGGATAGTCGTCGGCGACGTAGGGCTCGTCCAGCGGTTTGCCGTCCACCATGACCCGGCCTTGTTCGTCGCAGCACTCCACGGTCTGACCGCCGACCGCGATCACGCGTTTCACCAGGTCGTTCTCGTCCGGTGGTACGAGGCCGAAGAATGCGAAGAAATTCTGGATGCCGCGGACCGCGGGGTTGTCGGAGCGGATGGAGACGTAGTGATCGTTCCAGGACTGCGGGCCCACGAACACGACCACATCGCCGGGTTTCGGATCGCTCCAGTAATAGCTCACCTTCTGCACATAGATCCGGTCGCCGGTACAGCCGGCGCATCCGTGCAGGGTGGGTTCCATGGACTGCGAGGGAATGACATAGGGGCGGCCGACGAAGGTGACCATGAGGGCGGCGATGATCGCCGCGATGACAAGCAGGATGGGAAGTTCCTGCCAGAACGGGCGCTGCCGCTTCGCTTTGACCTGCTTGCGCGCACGGCGTCTTCTCGGCGGTTCGTCCCTGGATCCGGATCCGGAAACCGACCAACTCTCATCTGCCACGCGAACAGCGTAGCCCGGTGCCACAACGGAATCGTGGCACCGGGCTACATATGCTGTTTACCGAGGTCACCGGCGTGTGCCGGGGCGCACGGGTGTCGGCGGTCAGCGACGGGTCAGCGCTTTTCCTTGATCTTGGCGGCCTTACCGCGCAGCTCCCGCAGGTAGTACAGCTTGGCGCGGCGGACGTCACCGCGGGTCACCACATCGATGTGATCGATGGTGGGGCTGTGCACCGGGAAGGTGCGCTCCACACCGACACCGAACGACACCTTGCGCACGGTGAAGGTCTCGCGGATACCGCCACCCTGGCGCCGGATGACGGCGCCCTTGAAGACCTGGATACGTTCCTTGGAGCCCTCGATGACCTTCACGTGCACATTGAGGGTATCGCCCGGCCGGAAGTCGGGGACGTCGCTGCGCAGCGAGCTCTCGTCGACGAAATCAAGGGTGTTCATGATCATCCTTCTGATGGTCGCGCGAACAGAGGAACCTGGCGGCGCGGAGGCTCGACCGGTTCGTGCTCCGAATGTGGGGTGCGCCCGGGACATGCCCAGGGCAACCTGTGCATTGTGCCAGATCAGGGGTCGCTTTCGGAAACCGGCCCCGGTGGGCTCGCCGCCTCCTCGGTCCGGTCGGGCCGATCGGGCGGCCACAGGTGCAATTCCTGCAACAGCGGATGATGACGCGCCGGCGGAGGCGGGGCCGGTTTCACCTTACGCGCGAGTTCCACTTCGGCCGCCGACCGCGCGTGGTCGACGTCCGGACTCCCGGCGATCAGGTCCTGGACGAAGATCTTGGCCCGGATCACCGGGCGGCGGTATCGGCGTTCCCGCACGATGGCGCGGTACATGAGGCGCCGACGGCCGCCGTAGCGCCAGCGCGCCCAGGGCGCTCCGGGGCGGCTGAGCCGCAGCGCACCGACCACCAGCAGCGGCAGGAAGAACATGCCGAACAACCCGGTCCAGATCTTGCCCTTGGCGATGACCACCGCGGCCAGCCCCAGATTCACCACCGCGAACCCGGCGACCAACAACCGCGTCTCGATCCCCGGCTGGTGCCGCACACCGTTGATCTCCAGCAGCCACAGCGGGTGGAATCCCAGCAGCAGCAGGCCGGTGACGGCGAGCGCTACGAATACCGCGTCGACCGAGGTCCGGCCCTGCTCCTCCCAGTACACATCGCGCAAGTAGTACAGAAGCGCGAACTCGTCGAGGACGAGCGCCGCCCCGACTCCGAACGCGGCGGCCAGCGCGGCGGCCGTGGCGGTGCCGCTGTCCTCGCCCCCGGCGATCATTCCTATACCGGAGATCAGTACCAGCACCACGCCGAACACCATGTGGTGGATATGGACACCGCCGGATTTCAGGTTCCCGGGCCACCAGCGCACCTGGGCCCGGATCAGCCGCACGCTGACCCGGATCACCAGGAATCCGACGATGAAGCCGAACAGGAAACACAGCAGCGGAAGCCGGCCCGCGGCGATCACGTCCTCGGACAGCCACTGCCGCATACCGGCCCCCGAATCAGCTCGTGGTCACTTCCCGAAACCCGCCCGGCGCAACGCCTCGGCCATGGCACCGTTCACAGGAGCATTATCGCGCCGGCCGTCCCGGCCCTGACCTCGATTGCGCCCCTGACCGCTGCCGCCGCCGCGATTGCCACCGTTGCTCTGACCGCTCCCGCCGCCGCGATTGCCACCGTTGCTCTGGCCACTGTTGCTCTGGCCACCGGCCTGCCCGCCGGGGTTCTTGTCGGTGCGCCCTTGTGCCCGACCGCCCCGATCGCCACCGCCGGTGCGGGCACCACCGTCGCGGCCGCCGCGGCCACGGCCGCGTTCTCCGGGGCCCTGGCCTCGTTCCGGTTTGGGCGCCCCCGGTTCGTCGTCGAGCCGCAGCGACAACCCGATCCGCTGGCGCGCGATATCGACCTCGAGCACCTTGACCTTGACCACATCGCCGGATTTGACCACTTCTCGGGGGTCGCGCACGAAATTGCGCGACATCGCGGAGACATGCACCAGACCGTCCTGGTGGACACCGACGTCGACGAAGGCACCGAACGCGGCAACGTTGGTGACGACCCCCTCCAGCACCATCCCGGGTTCCAGATCGGCGACCTTCTCGATCCCCGCCGCGAATTCCGCGGTTTTGAACTCCGGACGCGGGTCGCGGCCGGGCTTCTCCAGTTCGCTGATGATGTCGGTGACGGTGGGGACACCGAATTTCTCGTCGGTGAACTCGGCCGGGCGCAGGGTGCGCAGGACCGTGCCGTTACCGATGACCTCGGCGATACCGGTGCCGGTGGAATCCAGGATCCGGCGCACCACAGGGTAGGCCTCCGGGTGCACGGCCGAGGTGTCGAGCGGATCGTCGCCACCGCGGATCCGCAGGAAGCCCGCGCACTGTTCGAATGCCTTGGGGCCCAGCCGCGGCACAGCCAGCAGCGCGGTCCGGCTGCGGAAGGGCCCGTTCTGATCACGGTGGGCGACAATGCTCTCGGCCACCGAACCGGTGACACCGGAGACCCGCGACAGCAGCGGAACGGAAGCGGTGTTCACATCGACACCGACCGCGTTCACGGCATCCTCCACCACCGCGCCCAGCGAGCGGGCCAGCAGCGTTTCCGAAATATCGTGCTGGTACTGCCCGACGCCGATCGATTTCGGCTCGATTTTGACCAGTTCGGCCAGCGGATCCTGCAACCGGCGCGCGATCGAGACCGCACCACGCAACGAGACGTCCATATCGGGCAGTTCCTGTGAGGCGTACGCCGATGCCGAGTACACCGAGGCCCCCGCTTCGGAGACCACGATCTTGGTCGGTTTGTGCTCCGGGATCCGCTCGATGAGTTGCGCGGCGAGCGCATCGGTTTCCCGGGATGCCGTCCCGTTGCCGATGGCGATGAGTTCGACCCCGAACCTCGCCACCAGAGCGCCGAGCACCGCCAGCGATTTCTCGGTCTGGTTCTGCGGTTTGTGCGGATACACCACCTCGGTGGCCACCGCCTTGCCGGTGGCGTCCACCACCGCGACCTTGACACCGGTGCGGTAGCCCGGATCCAGGCCCATGGTGGTGCGGGTTCCGGCGGGCGCGGCCAGCAGCAGATCGCGCAGGTTGGCGGCGAATACGTCGACCGCGTCGCGTTCGGCGGCCTGCCGCAGGCGCATCCGGGTGTCGATGCCCAGGCTCACCTGAAGTTTGGTCCGCCAGGCCCAGCGCACCGTATCGAGCAGCCAGCTGTCGGCGGCGCGCCCGGCCTCGGCGATCGAGAAACGCTGTGCGACCCGGGCTTCGTAGAGGCTGCGTTCGCCGGGCGCGAGTTCGGAATCGGCGGGTTCGGGGTCGAGGTGCAGGCTGAGCACCTCTTCTTTCTCACCGCGCAGCAGCGCCAGAATGCGATGGGAGGGCAAGCTCGCGAATTCTTCGCCGAATTCGAAGTAGTCGGAGAACTTCGCTCCGGCCTCTTCCTTACCGGGTCGCACGGTGGCGGTGAGACGTCCCCGATTCCACATGAGTTCACGCAGTTCGCCCACCAGATCGGCGTCTTCGGCGAAACGCTCGACCAAGATGGCGCGGGCGCCCTCGAGCTGTTCGGCGGTGTACCCGGCCGGATCGGTATCCGGCTCGCTCAGCAGGGCATCCGCTACGGGTTCGTGCCCGGCCTCGCGCGCGATCTGAGCCTTGGTGCGGCGCTTGGGCTTATAGGGCAGGTAGATATCCTCGAGCCGGGCCTTCGTTTCGGCCAGTAGCAGCTGCCGGTGCAGCGCCTCGTCGAGTTTGCCCTGTCCACGAATGGATTCGACGATGGTGGCACGGCGTTCGTCGAGTTCGCGCAGATAGTGCAGACGCTCCTCGAGCGTGCGCAACTGCGCGTCGTCCAGACCATCGGTGGCCTCTTTGCGGTACCGCGCGATGAACGGCACGGTCGAACCGGCGTCCAGTAGTTCGACGGCAGCCCGGACCTGGTTCTCCCGCACCGAGAGCTCGTCGGCGATGCGCCGGCTGACGGAGCCGGACACTGCCGGGCCGGTACCGGGGTCTCGAGGCGAGTCGGCGGGGATGGTCTCGGGGTCCGAGGTCTCTGGCACTGTCGTCACCACCCGCACACTACAGTCGCCCGGCGACAGCCGGACCACACCCGGCCCCGGCTCCACATCCGTACGGGGTCCGCGTGGAAGCCGGGCTATCCGGCGTCGCGCCCCTGCTGTCGCAGCAGGAACCGCTGCACCTTGCCACTGGGGGTCTTGGGCAGCGCGGGGACGAAATGCACACGACGCGGGTAGGCGTGGGCGGCGAACTTCTCCTTCACCAGGGTCTGTAGTTCCGTTTCCAGCTCGCCGGTCCCGGCCACCTCACCACGCAGCACCACGAACGCCTCCAGCACCTCGCCGCGCAACGGGTCCGGGAGTCCGACGACCGCGGCTTCGGCGACATTGTCGTGCAGCACCAGCACGCTCTCGACATCGAACGGGCCGATCCGGTACCCGGCCATGATGATCACATCGTCGTCGCGGGCGGAGAAGCGGAAATACCCGTCGGCGTCGCGCGAACCGGCATCACCGGTGAGGTACCAGCGGCCGTCGGCCGTATAGCGCTGGGTGGTCTGTTCCGGTGCGTCCAGGTAGCCGAGGAACCACAGCAGGGCACTGCGTTCGGCGTCGACAGCGATACGGCCCAGCTCCCCGGCCGGTGCTTCGGTATCCGCGTCGTCGGACAGGACGGCGCATTCCCATCCGGGCAGCGCCCGGCCCATGGAACCCGCGGGCGCGGCGATATCCAGGTCGTCGTGCCAGGCGTTGCAGATGACCATGCCGTGTTCGGTCTGCCCGTAGTGATCCCGTACCGCGACTCCGAGATGCTCCGCGGACCAGGCCACCACCTCCGGGGTCAGCGGCTCACCCGCCGAGGAGGCGCGGCGCAGCCGTACCGGGTTCCCCGGCTCGGCCGCTCGTAGTGCCCGGTAGACAGTGGGGGCGGCCGCGAAATTGGTGACGCCGAAACGTTCCAGGACCTGCCAGGTCAGCGCCGGGGAGAATCCGGCGTGCAGCAGCAGGCTGCGGGTGCCGGAGGCCAAAGGGCCCAGGATCGCGTAGTAGAGACCGTAGGCCCAGCCCGGATCGGCGGCGTTCCAGAAGACGTCGCCGGGGCGGACGTCGAGCGCGAACTCCTGATAGGCGTGGAACGAGGCCAGGGCGCGCAACGGGATCGGGACCCCTTTCGGGGTACCGGTGGTACCGCTGGTGAACAACTGCACGAGCAAACCGTCGCCGCCCACCACGGCCGGCGGTTCGACACCGCCGCCGGCCACCGTGAGCTCGTCCATCCGCAGGGCGCCCGGAGCACCGGTTTCGCCGGTGACGATGGTGCGCCAGGGCGGGTCCGCGGGCATATCCTCGCCCGGGGTCAGTTTGCCGGCCTGGTCCGGATCGGCGACCACGATCGACGCCCCGGACGCCTGTAGCCGGAAAGCGATGGCGGGGGCGGCGAACGCAGTGAACAGCGGTACGTGCACGGCACCGCGTCGCCAGATTCCGAGCAGGACGACCACCAGATCCACCGATTTCGCCATCAGTGTCGCGACCTGGTCGCCGGGGCCCACACCGAGCCCGGCCAGGGCGGCGGCGAAACGTTCGGACCGCAGACGCAGTTCGCCGTAGGTGAGATCGACGGCCGACAGATCGCTGTCGATCACGGTGAATGCCACGGAATCGGCCGGATGCCGGTCGCACAGCAACTCCGCGGCGCAGGCGTCGAGCCTGTCGTAGGAGTCCAGCAGTTCACGCACCCGCGTGGTCGGGTCGGCACCCATCTCGCATCTCCTCGGTCGTCCGGCCGGTGTTGCCATAGGATGTAGGTCACACCCGGTCCGGCACTACCCCCGAAAAGGGGTGACATTCGATGCCCACTCCCCCGTCGCTTTTACGCCCCCGCGACAGTGACGCGTTACGCGCCGAGATCCGCCGGCTGGCGAGTGTCGCCGGTGTCCCGGTGCTGTTCGGCGGCGAAGTCGATGCCGATACGCTGCGGCTGACCGAGTTCTCCGGCGTGCGGACCAACGGACTGCGCGGGCTGTCGGTGACCCGGGCCTCCGGGCTGGGTGGCCAGGTCGTGGATTCACGACAGCCGGCATCGGTTTCCGACTACCGCAGCGCACTCTCGATCACGCATCACTACGACGGGCCGGTGCTCGGCGAGGGGATCCGGTCGGTCGTCGCGGTCCCCGTGGTGGTGTCCGGTCGTTCGCGCGCCGTGCTGTACGCCGCGACTCGGGGCGCCGGCCCCATCGGCGACCGCACTGCCGACGCCTTGGTACAAGGCGGGCGCCGGCTCGCCGCGGAGATCGGCGTCCGCGACGAGGTGGACCGGCGGCTGCGCCTACTGGAAGTCGCCGCGCCCTCCCCTGCCCCCGGTGGTTTGGTGGCCGAGGAGTTGTGTGCCGTCCAGGCCGAACTGCGCGCCATCGCGGACGCGGCCGGTGACGAGCGGATGCGGGACAGATTGCGCGAGGTGGGCGAACGGCTGAATCGCGCACTGGCCGGCGATCCCGTTCCCGGAACGCCCCGGCTCGCGCGGCGCGAAATCGACGTACTGCTGCAGGTCGCGTTGGGCTGTTCCAATCAGGAGACCGCACAGCGGCTTTCGCTGGGACCCGAGACGGTCAAGAGCTATCTGCGCAGCGCGATGCACAAACTCGACGCGCACTCGCGGCACGAAGCCGTGGCCGCCGCCCGCCGCCTCGGCGCGATCCCCTGACTCCGGTACCGGATCCCGGCGGTCGGTGACCGTGGTGCCGGAGCGGCCCGGCGGGCGCTGCTGCTGGACCCGGCGGGTCGCCCGTTCCGTATCACCACCGTGACGCCCCGGAGTAGCGCGCGTCAGTCGGTATCGGGCAGCAGATCCGGCCGCCGTTCGCGGGTGCGGATCAGGGATTGTTCCCGCCGCCAGGCTGCGATCCGGGCGTGATCGCCGGAGAGCAGGGTCGGGGGGACCTCGAGCCCACGCCAGTTCACCGGGCGGGTGTAGCTGGGCCCTTCGAGCAACCCGTCGGAGAACGAATCCTGTTCGTGTGACTGCTGGTTGCCGAGGACACCGGGGATCAATCGGACGACGGCCTCGGTCATCACGAGCACGGCGGCCTCGCCGCCTATCAGTACGTAGTCACCGATGCTGACCTCTTCGACGCGCGCCCGGCGCGACGCGTCGTCGAATACGCGCTGATCGATACCCTCGTAGCGGCCGCAGGCGAACACCAGATGCTCTTCCCCGGCCCACCGCTGCGCGGTCTCCTGGGTGAACGGCACACCGGCCGGAGTGGGAACCACGAGCAGGGCGTCGTCCGGGCACACTTCGTCGAGCGCGTCGCCCCAGACCACGGGTTTCATCACCATCCCGGGTCCGCCCCCGTAGGGCGAATCGTCGACGGATTTGTGTACATCGTGGGTCCAGCGCCGCAGATCGTGGACGTCCACCGAGATAACGCCCTTGTCGATGGCTTTGCCCAGCAACGCGGTGCGCAGCGGGTCCAGGTACTCCGGGAAGATGGTGACCACGTCGATCCTCATGACGCCGGCCACCTCATTCCGGATCCAGCAAACCTTCGGGCGGGTCGATCACGACCAGACGGTCGGCGATCGAAACCGTGGGCACCATGGCAGTGACGAAGGGGATGAGGATTTCCCGGCCGTCCGTGGCGGCACGGACCGAGAGCAGTTCACCGGCCGCCGAATGCAACACATCGGTGACGGTGCCGACCGCGGTCCCGTCGGTGAGCTGCACCCGCAGCCCCTCGAGTTCGTGGTCGTAGAACTCGTCCGGATCCTCCGACGGCCCGAGGTGCTCGCTGTCCACCAGGAACAGCGTGCCGCGCAGCGCGTCGGCGGCACTCCGGTCGGTCACCCCCGCCAGTTGCACGAGGAGCCGGCCCGAATGCTCCCGGGCCGACTCCACGGTGTAATCGCGGACCTCGGTCGAACGGGCAGCACGCCCGCGCAAGACCGACCCGGGCGCGAAACGCGCCTCCGGTTCGTCCGTGCGTACATCGACGACCAGTTCGCCCCGCACACCGTGCGAGCGGGCGACCCGGCCCACGACGAGTTCCATCTACTGGTCGGTATCGACCACGTCGACCCGGATACCCCGGCCACCGATTCCGGCGACGAGGGTACGCAGGGCGGTCGCGGTGCGCCCGCCCCGGCCGATGACCTTGCCCAGATCGTCGGGATGGACATGCACCTCGACGGTGCGCCCGCGCCGACCGGTGATCAGCTCGACACGGACGTCATCGGGATTGGCGACGATACCGCGAACCAGATGTTCCACGGCATCGGCGACGACGACGCTCATTACTCGGCGGCCTCAGTGGATTCGGTCGCCTCGGCGGCGTCCTCTTCCTTGTCCTTCTTGGCCTTCTTCTTGGGGGTCACGGCCTCGGCGGTCGGCTCGTTGTCGGCGGCGGCCAGCGCGGCGTTGAACAGGTCCAGCTTGGACGGCTTGGGCTCGGCGACCCGCAGGGTGCCCTCGGTGCCCGGCAGGCCCTTGAACTTCTGCCAGTCGCCGGTGATCTCCAGGAGCCGCTGCACCGGTTCGGTCGGCTGCGCGCCGACACCCAGCCAGTACAGCGCCCGCTCCGAGTTGATCTCGATCAGCGAGGGCTCTTCCTTGGGGTGGTACTTGCCGATGGACTCGATGGCCCGGCCGTCACGACGGGTGCGGGCGTCCGCGACGACGACGCGGTACTGCGGGTTGCGGATCTTGCCCATACGGGTGAGTTTGATGCGAACAGCCATCTGCTGATCTGCCTTTCATAGTGGTCACGGCGCAATTCAGCGACTCACGCGGTATCGCGAGCCCGGTTTTGCGAAGAAGTGTGTGACCGCCGCGCGGTACGTGACCGGAGACGGGCTGACACTGTCCATACGGACGGTCGATCATTCTGCCAGACACCTCGACCGGACCTGTAATCGCCTCGGCTCACCGAGTTCGCGGATCGCCGCTGCCGGGCGTGTCGTCCCGTCAGCGGATATTCGCACAGTCCGCAACCGGTCCGTCCGAGTGGCGTCCGGGGCCGCGTCCGGACGGAGTGCGCCGACCGTGTCCTGGCAGCGGGTGGTCGGCTACGTCCGGACGTGTCCGACGGGGCCGGGCGGGGCCGGGCGGGGCCGGGCGGGGCCGGGCGGGGCCGGGCGAATGGACCCGGCGTCGGCAAACCCGGGCGGGGTGGCATCGTCGACCGCTCCGGTGTTCCGGCGCCGGGCGGCCGGGGATCGGATGGCGCCCACTCGACCTCCGGCGTAGGGTCCGCTCGATCGTGCCCATTCGAGTGGGACAGCAGTGAATGGGAGGACCACCGCGTGTCAATTTCGAGCCGGGCCCTGGTAGCCGCAACGGTGGCGGTGATCGGGCTCGTACCGGCCGCCGCCCCCGCGCTCGCGCAGCAATCTCCGCAACAGGGCATCGAGTACGCCCCGACGATGCTGGTACTGGACGCGTCGGGCTCGATGCTGGCGCCCGACCCCAGCGGCGGCACCAAGATGGACGCGGCCAAGAACGCGGTCCGCAGTTTCGTCGCCGCGGCACCGAGCGCGGCGGAGGTCGGGCTCACGGTGTACGGGACGTCCACCGGGTCCTCGGATGCGGAACAGGCCGCAGGCTGCCAGGACGTCGCGGTGCTACAGCCTGCCGGAACAATCGACAAGCCGGCATTGACGGCGGCGGCGGACCGGATCGTGCCGCGCGGCTACACCCCGATCGGCACCTCGTTGCGGGCCGCGGCCGCGGCGCTGCCACAGGAAGGGCCGCGCTCGATCGTGCTGGTCTCCGACGGGCAGGACACCTGCGCACCGCCGGACCCGTGCGATGTCGCACGTGAACTCAGTGCGCAGGGCAACGAGATCGTCGTGCACGCGATCGGCTTCGGCGTCGACGATCCCTCCCGGGCGCAGCTGACCTGTATCGCACAGAGCACCGGCGGTACCTACACCGATGCCGTAGACGGTAAAACTCTCGAGCAGGTACTACCCAGGGTCAGCGCCGCCGCCCTACGCACCTATGCCGCGGTCGGCACCCCGATCACGGGTACACCGGGGTACCGGGACGCGCCGGTGGTCACACCCGGGCAGTATCTGGATGTACTGGAACGAAAGAAGCCGCGGTACTACGCGGTGGACGTGCCCGAGGGCGCCACCGCGTACTTCACCGGCACGGTCTCGTTCCCACGGACGAAGGACTCCCTCAGTTCTGTCGACAGGCTCGATCTCCGGGTCTACGGTGCCGACGGCCAGGATTGCCGTACCGAGGAGAAAGAACTGGCCACCCGGTCCGGCGACGGGGTCGCGTTGACGGTCGGCAGCATCTGGAAGGGCGCGGCGGAGCCCGGCGCCGGCGGCCCGGACGCCGATGCCTGCCAGGGCGGTGGCCGCTACTACTTCGCGTTGGAGTGGGGTGCGGCCTCCGACAGTGCGCCGGCGCAACTACCGGTAGAGCTTTCCGTGGGGGTGGAGCCGGCGGTCACCGATCCCGGCCCCGGGGCCGCGCCCGCCGCGGTGGAGTTCACCGCACCCGACGGCCCCACCACGCCGGTCGTCGGCGGCGGCTCGTTCAATGTCGCCGCGGGGCTGCCCGGGACCGGCCGTTACACCGATACCGTGCAGCGCGGCGAATTCGTCTTCTATCGGGTGAAGCTGGATTGGGGTCAGGGACTGGCCTACCGGGTGCGTTTCGGCGAGACCCCGGAACGGGGCAGTGAATACACCTCGAATATCGCCACCACGCTCTACAACCCGTACCGGGCGGAACTCGACTCCGACACCATGGCCTATACCGGCAGCGAACAGCTGCTGCCGTCCCACGACCAAGCGATCGCGACCGCGCCGACCCGGTACCTCAATCGGGAAGCCTCCGATCCCCAAGTCGCCGGCCAAGCCATGGCGGGCTGGTACTACATCGCCGTCAAACTGAGCCCGACGGAAAAGGTCGCGCCGGTACCCATCGAGCTGGAAGTCGATATCACCGGCGAACCGGAGCCCGGGCCGAGTTACGCGGGCACCACCGCGAGCGACGGGACCTTCGGCGGGGATTCCGGGCCCCTGGCCTCCGGGAATTCGAGTGACCAGCCCGACGGCACCGCCGAGGGCATTTCGACGGTCGTCGGTATCGCCGTGGGGATCGTCGCCGTCGTCCTCATCGTCGCTGTGGCCCTGGTCGTATTCGTCACACGTCGCCGCTCACGCTGACCGCACGCCGACGGCGTCCGAACGCCGGCTCCCGCCCTGGGCGGAGCCGGGCTACCCGCCCGATGGGCGGGTAGCCCGGGGCAGCGTTCACATCGTCTGAGCAGGTCGGCCCGGATCTGTGAGCCACACACTGTCCGGGGCGCTCGGTTCGGTCGGCCGATACCGTCGCTCCGAGCGCCGGCGGGTTACTTCTCGGGGAACTTGAACTTCGAGAGGTCGAAGTTCTCCAGACCGGGAGGCAGCTGATCCAGACCGGGAGGCATACCCGAGAGATCCGGCATACCGCCCCCGCCGCCGGGCACACCGGGCATTCCCGGGAAACCACCGCGCATCTTGGGCTGGGTGGGTCCGCGCCCACCTTTCTTGCCCTTCTTGCCCTTCTGCTTCTTGTTGCGGCGGTTGGCACCGGGCATCCCCATCTGCCGGCCCATCATGGCCATCATCTTGCGGGCCTCGAAGAACCGGTCGACCAACTGGTTGACATCGGAGACCTGGACCCCCGACCCGTTGGCGATGCGCAGTCGGCGAGAGGCGTTGATGATCTTCGGATTCTCCCGCTCGGAGGGGGTCATACCGCGGATGATCGCCTGCACTCGATCGAGCTGTTTATCGTCGACCTGGGCGAGCGCATCCTTCATCTGGCCGGCGCCCGGCAGCATCCCCAGCAGGTTCCCGATGGGGCCCATCTTGCGGATGGCCAGCATCTGGTCGAGGAAATCCTCGAGGGTCAGCTCGCCGCTGCCGATCTTGCGCGCCGCCTCCTCGGCCTGCTGCGCGTCGTAGACCTGTTCGGCCTGCTCGATGAGGGTGAGTACATCGCCCATACCGAGAATGCGGCTGGCCATCCGGTCGGGATGGAAGACGTCGAAATCCTCGAGCTTCTCACCCGTGGAGGCGAACATGATCGGGGCACCGGTGACATTGCGCACGCTCAGCGCCGCGCCACCGCGGGCGTCGCCGTCGAGTTTGGTGAGCACCACGCCGGTGAAGCCGACACCGTCGCGGAACGCCTCGGCGGTGGAGACCGCGTCCTGGCCGATCATGGCGTCGAGGACGAACAGGGTCTCGTCCGGGTTCACCGCGTCGCGGATACCGGCCGCCTGCGCCATGAGTTCGGCGTCGATACCGAGCCGACCGGCGGTATCGACGATCACGACGTCGTACTGTTTGGCGCGCGCCTCGGCGATACCGGATTCGGCCACCACGACCGGATCGGCCGCGGTGACACCGAGGGCGTTCTCGCCGCCGCCGATCGAGGTGCCCGGATGCGGCGCGAACACCGGTACGCCGGCGCGTTCACCGACCACCTGCAACTGGGTCACCGCGCCGGGGCGCTGTAGATCGCAGGCCACCAGCAGCGGCTGATGCCCCTGATCACGCAGCCATTTGGCGAGCTTGCCCGCCAGTGTGGTCTTACCGGCACCCTGCAGACCGGCGAGCATGATCACCGTCGGCGGGGTCTTGGCCAGCGTCAGCCGCCGGGTCTCGCCGCCGAGGATCCCGACGAGTTCCTCGTTGACGATCTTGACGACCTGCTGAGCCGGGTTGAGTGCGGCGGAGACCTCCGCGCCCTTGGCCCGTTCCTTGATCCGGCCGATGAAACCGCGGACCACGGGCAGCGCGACGTCGGCCTCCAGCAGCGCCAGGCGGATCTCCCGGCAGGTGGCGTCGATATCGGCCGGCGACAGGCGTCCCTTACCGCGAAGATCCTTCAGGGCACCGGTCAACCGGTCGGATAGGGATTCGAACACCTGGTGCGCTCCTGATCTCGAGTGACGTCACTGAGTCCCAGGGTAATGGGCGTCCCAGAGTAGCTGGCGGCCCGGCGGGGGCGTGGGCCCGCACCGGACTGCTCGCACACATCACCGTAGATCGTCGCCGGAGCAGTCGGCCCGCAATCGGGGCCCACCTCGGATATGGAGCAACAGAGCGAAGCAGCGCAGCGACCGATCGCGCCCGTATGCGGTCGACCGGCCGGCGGTCGGCGACTGTTGAGCAGCCGACCGCGAAGCGGAGCTCGGCGACGCTGAGGTCGCCACGGCACTCACAGAGTCGGCGACCTACCCACGCCGACCGAGCCACTCCTCCGCACAACCTTCCGCCTACTCCGGATGGTTTACCTCAGTGGCGGGGCCCGCCCCGGTTCTGGAGCGACGTAGCGAAGGAGCGCAGCGACTGAGCGAAGGAGTGAAGAACCGGGGTTAATAGGGCCCCGCCCAGCGGCGCCGAAGGCGCCGCCATCAATAGGGCTCCGACCCCGCGACGCCGGAGGCGGCGCCATCGACACTGGAGAACCCGCGGCGGTAGTCGTGCTGTTCCACAGCGACGAGATAGGCGGCCTCGCGGCCGGTGAGGCCGAGTTCGCGGGCCAGCGCGTCCAACCGCGACCAGTCGTCGTCGGGCGGTAGCCCGTTGGTCGCTACAGCGGCGGCCACGGTCATCGCGGCCATCGCTTGGGGTTCGGTGAGTGTGCGCCCCGGCAGCCAGGACACCACCCAGTAGGCGTCACCTACACATCGGGCGATGTGCGGTGTCATATCGCTGGTCATGATCGACGAGGTCACCACTTGGATTGCCACCGACCTGCTCCCCTCATGAGCGCGACAGCTGACCACCCGAATGTTAGGGGCCCGGTCCGGCACCGCCGCCGACATGTTGGCAAACGGTGAGCAATCGACGCGCAACGGTGACCTTCGTCTCGAACGCTAGTTCTGCTCCGGCTCCGGGGGTGTGCGCGGAGCCGGTCGCGGCACCACCGCGAGGATCGCCGATTCGATCTCGGCTCGCCGGTCCGGACCGGTTCGCGCACCCAGGTCCACACAGAAGACGTCCACCACGAACGACCCCATCGTCACAACCTTCGCCCAGCACACATCGGCGCCCGCGGTCGCCAGTACCGCGGCCAGCCGGCAGAGTAGGCCGATCCGGTCCTCGGCCCGTAGCTGCAGGATGAGCCGACCCGGAATCGCGGTCTCGGCCCACAGCAAACGAGGCTCGGCCTGGGCATATCGCGCGGCGCCGAGCGAATCCCGTTCCCGCGCGTCCAGCGTCGCCCGCACATCCAGATCCCCGGCGACGGCCCGTTTGATCTCCTGGCGCAGCAGGCCCGCGTCCGGCGGGCCACCGAAAGTCGGTGTCACCACGAAGGTGTTGACCGCCGACTGCCCCGCCCCGCCGACCGACGCCGACAGCACCCGCAACGAATGCAGTGCCAGTACGCCCGCGGTGTTCGACAGCAGCCCCGGGGTATCCGGGGCGATCACGGTGGCGATATGGGTGTATTTCCCTTCCCCCGGCACCATGTCGACATGCACACCACCGGCGGCCGCGCGGGCCAGCAGTTCCTCCGGGATGGGTTCGGGTTCGGGAAGTTCCTCCCCCGCCATCACCGTGCGGCACCGCCGGACCAGTTCGCCGATCAGCGTGGACTTCCAGTCACCCCATACGCCGGGCCCGGTGGCCAGCGAATCCGCCTCGGCCAGCGCGTGCAGCAGTTCGAGCCGCTGCGGATCGTTGTCGAGCGCGTCGACGACGTACTGCACGGTGCCGGGGTCGTCGATATCGCGGTGCGTGGCCACATCGGGCAACAACAGGTGGTGGCGCACCATGGCGCTCAGGGTGTCCACATCCGAGGGCCACAGCCCCATCCGGCGTCCGATCTGGGTGGCGAGTTCGGCGCCCACCGCGCAGTGGTCCTCGACGCGGCCCTTGCCGATATCGTGCAGCAGCGCACCGAGTGCCAGCAGGTCCGGCCGGGCGACTCGGGTACTCAGAGCGCTGGCATAGGCAACCGTTTCCACCGAATGCCGGTCCACCGTCCAGACGTGCACAGCGTCGCGCGGCGGCAGATCCCGGATCGCCCCCCATTCCGGAAGCAGCCTGCCCCACAGACCGGTCCGGTCCAACGCCTCCACCGCGTCGATCACGCCGCGACCCGCGCCGAGCAGCACCAGCAGATCGTTCGACGCGTCCTTGGGCCACGGTTCGCGCAGTTCCGGAGCGTCCTCGGACAGGCGGTTCAGGGTCGTCGCCGACATCGGCAGCCCGGTCTGGGCGGAGGCCGCGGCGACCCGCAGCACCAGCCCGGGATCGCGCTGGGGCCGGGCATCCCTGGCCAGCACCACTTCTCCGGCGTGCTCGACCACGCCCTCGTCGAGCGGGCGCCGTACCGGCATCCGGCGCAGCCGGGCCAGACCGCGGCGCGGCAGCGCGTTACCCGCGGTGCGCAGCCCCACATCGACCGAATAGCCGACGGTGCGCGCCGCGTCGCTGAGCGTTCGAGCCAGATCGAATCGGTCGCCGATCCGCAGCGCGGCTCCGATCTCGTCGGCGTCCTGGGCGCGCAACTGGTCGCGGGCCCGGCCCGCGACCCGGTGCAGTTCGGTGCGCACATCCAGTAGCCGACGATGAGCTTGTTCCAGACCGCCGCCGGGCGCGTCCGGACCGAGCCCGGGCATGGCATCGGTGAGCTGGGCGATGGCGAGCGCGTCCAGTAGCTGGATATCGCGCAGTCCCCCACGGCCGTTCTTCAGATCCGGTTCACTGCGGTGGGCGACCTGGCCGCTGCGTTCCCACCGGACGCGGACACCGCCGACCAGTTCGTCGAACCGTCCCCGGATCCCGCTGCGCCAGTCCTTGCGGATCCCCGCGCTCACTCGGTCGCTGAGCTCGGAGTTGCCGACGATGTGCCGGGCGTCGAGCATGCCGAGCGCGGCCACCAGATCGTCGGACGCCACCTTCAGCGCATGCGGAACCGTCCGCACACTGTGGTCGAGTTTGATATGCGCGTCCCATAGCGGATACCAGAGCCGATCGGCGATCTCGGCGACCCGTTTCGGATCCATATCCTCGTGCAACAGCACCAGATCCAGATCGGAGTACGGCAGCATTTCGCGGCGGCCGAGGCCGCCGACGGCCATGATCGCCAGCCCGCTGTCCGCTGTGATCCCCACTTCGGCGCCCTTGCTGGTGAGCCAGAGCTCGTACAGATCGACCAGTGCCGCGCGCAGCGATTCGGCATCCAGCCGCGGATGCCGGGGCGCGCCACCTCCCAGCAGTTGATCCCGGGCCCGCACCAGATCGGCGGCGCCGTGCGACAGGGCGGCCGCTGCCGCGGGCCGTCCACCGCCGGCCCGCCCTGGCTCCCGTTCCTGCCGGTTGTCTCCCAACGAAACCACCACCCGTTCACGCAGGCGACCCCGCCCCGACCGGTAACCGGTGGGAGCGGGGCCGCGTCATCGTTTGCACCCGCTGTCGCGCCGAACGCGCAGGGGCCCTATAGCGCGTCGGTGCCGCGTTCCCCGGTCCGGACCCGGACGATCGTCTCGACCGGGGTCACCCAGACCTTGCCGTCGCCGATCTTGCCGGTCCGCGACGCCTCGACGATCAGATCCACGACCCGGTCGACCGTGGCGTCGTCGACCACGACCTCGACCCGGACCTTCGGTACGAAATCGACCGAGTACTCCGCACCGCGGTAGACCTCGGTGTGGCCCTTCTGCCGTCCGTATCCCTGGACCTCACTCACGGTCATACCGAATACGCCCGCCTGTTCCAGGCCGGTCTTGACGTCTTCGAGCGTGAACGGTTTGACGATTGCGGTGATCAGTTTCATGGGGTTCATGCCTCCTTGACGGCCGAACGAGCGGTTCCACCCAGTGCAGCGAAATCGTATGCCGTCTCCGCGTGTTCGGAATCGTCCATACCGTTGGACTCCGCTTCGGCGTCGGCCCGCAGGCCGATCGTGAACTTGATCGCGTACGCGATCACCAGGGCGATCACGAAGGAGTACACGAGAACAGCGACCGCGCCGAGGGCCTGACGGCCCAGCAGCTCGAGGTCACCGCCGTAGAAGAGACCTTCGGCACCGGCGGGCGCCTCGGGCGCGGCGAACAAGCCGATCAGCACCGTGCCGAGGATACCGCCGACCAGGTGGATTCCCACGACGTCGAGCGAATCGTCGTAGCCGAGTTTGAACTTCAGGCTGACCGCCAGCGCGCAGACAGCTCCGGCGATGGCGCCGATGGCCAGGGCACCCAGCACGTTCACCGACGAACAGGACGGTGTGATGGCGACCAGACCGGCGACGATACCCGAGGCCGCACCCAGCGAGGTGGGCTTGCCGTCGCGGATCTTCTCGACCACCAGCCAGGTGATCATCGCGGCGGCGGTCGCGACCAGGGTCGTGATGAAGGTCGCACCAGCGACTCCGTCGGCCGCGGCCGCCGAACCGGCGTTGAAACCGAACCAGCCGAACCACAGCAGTGCGGCGCCCAGCATGACGAAGGGCAGGTTGTGCGGGCGGAAGGGGGTTTTCGGCCAACCCGCGCGCTTACCGACCACGATGGCCAGCGCGAGCGCCGCGGCACCGGAGTTGATGTGGACGGCGGTACCACCGGCGAAGTCGATGGCCTCGACCTTCTCCATGATCCAGCCGCCACCCCAGACCCAGTGCGCGACCGGGAAGTACACCACGGTGGCCCAGATGGCGCTGAACACCAGCCAGGCGCTGAACTTCAGGCGGTCGGCCACCGCACCGGAGATCAGCGCGACGGTGATGATCGCGAACATCGCCTGGAACGCGACGAAAACGGTCGCCGGCAGCGTCCCGATGAGCGGTACGCCCGCCGATTCGTCGCCGAATCCGGCGATCAGGGTCTTCAGGCCGAAGAACTGCCCGGGGTCGCCGACCAGTCCGCCTTTATCGGTGCCGAACGCGACCGAGAAGCCGTACAGCACCCAGAGCACGGTGACCACGGCCATCGCGCTGATGCTCATCATGATCATATTGAGCACGTTCTTCCCACGGACCATACCGCCGTAGAAGAACGCCAGCCCGGGTGTCATCAACAGGACGAGCGCCGCGCTCGTCAGTATCCATGCGGTGTCGCCGGCATTGGGCGTGCCGATCACGGTTTCCACCAGTTTCCTCCCTCATCTTCTGGCCCGCCGCTCGCGCGACATCGGGCCCGCTACTGAAGGGTCCTCATTCGGTGTTTCATCCGTGACGCCCGGGTGTTTCACCTAGGTGAATGGATCGCGCCGCAATGTTTCAGGCATGTTGCGCAGGCTGTGCGGAGGTTTCCGGACCGCTGTGCGACACGCCGGAGCTGCGCGGATCCAGCCGAGGAGCGCACCCGCGAGGGTCTAGCCCAGGAGTGCGTCCACGAAGGCCGACGGTTCGAACGGGGCCAGATCGTCGGCGCCTTCCCCCAGACCCACCAGTTTGACCGGCACCCCGAGTTCGTGCTGGATCTGGAAGACGATTCCGCCCTTGGCGGTACCGTCGAGCTTCGTCAGCACCACACCGCTGATATCGACGACCTCGGCGAAGATACGGGCCTGCGCGAGACCGTTCTGGCCCACGGTGGCATCGAGGACCAGCAGCACCTCGTCCACCGAGGCCTTCTTCTCGACCACTCGTTTGACCTTGCCCAGTTCGTCCATGAGCCCGGTCTTGGTGTGTAATCGGCCCGCGGTATCGATCAGTACGACGTCGACTCCCGCGTCGATTCCGCTGGATACGGCGTCGAACGCGACAGCGGCCGGGTCGGCGCCCTCGCGACCGCGGACGGTTTCCGCGCCGACCCGCTCGCCCCAGGTCTGCAACTGGTCGGCCGCGGCGGCCCGGAAAGTATCCGCGGCGCCGAGCAGCACCCGGCGGCCGTCGGCCACCAGTACCCGGGCGAGCTTGCCTGTGGTGGTCGTCTTGCCGGTGCCGTTCACGCCGACCACCAGCAGGATCGACGGATGGTCGGCATGCGGCAGCGCACGCACCGAACGGTCCAGCTCCGGCCGCAGCGATTCGATCAGCACCTCACGCAGTACCGCCCGCGCGTCGTCGGTGGTGCGCACACTGCGTGCGGCCATCTCCGCGCGCAGCCGTTCCACGATGACGGTGGTGACCGCGGTACCGATATCGGCCAGGACCAGCGTGTCCTCGACCTCTTCCCAGGAAGCCTCGTCCAGGTCGCCGCCGCCGAGCAGCCCCAGCAGACTCTTCCCGACCGCGTTCTGGGACCGGGACAGCCGGCCACGCAGCCGGGTCAGCCGACCGGAGGTCGGTTCGATCTCCTCCACCTCGGGAACCAGATGGGCCCCGGCGGCGGTATCGGGGGCGACCACCGCGGCCTCGGTACCGGCCTCGGCGGGCGCGCCCGCCTGCTCGGGCTGCACAGTTTCAGGGGCGGCGGGAGCGGCGTCCGCATCGACCTCGGCCGACTCCGCGGCCGTCCCGGTCGCCGGGGCCTCGTTCGTGGGCGTCGTCCCGGCCGGCGGCGTCTGCGCCGTTTCCGGCGAGACGGTGCCGGTGTCGGCGGTGGTGGCGGACTCTGTTCCGGCCGCGGCCGGATCGGAATCGACGGTATCGATATCCGGCAGCGGTACGTCTGTGATCCCGCGACGCGGCGCGTCTCGTGGGATGGCCGCGTCGTCGCCGATATGCGGCTGCCCCTCCACATCGGTCCGCTCAGTGGGACTCGGAGCCGACGGCTCCGTGGGAGTCGGTCCCGGCGGTGCGGGGGCGGCGGTGGCGCCCTGCCCGCCCTGGCTGAAGGAGAATCCACCCGCCGCCTGATACCCACCCGAGCGGTCGGTCAGCTCGTCTTTCTCCGCCGACGCCGTCAGCGATACCCGGCCGCGCTTGTACCGGACGAAACCGGCCACGAGCGCGACCAGCAGTACGGCGGCGATCACTGCGATCAGAATCCAGGCTTGCGCACTCACGCCGCCCATCCTTGCAGAGCGCCCTCGAGCGGCAGGTCACCCGGCCCGGCCCGCGCGGCGACCGGCTCCGACAATCGCCGGCCATCCGGCACATCCCCAGCTCAGCCCCGCGAACACGGCCGGTGAGATTTCTTGTCCTGCGGAACTTCTCGCTACAGGCCAATAGGATCGGCGATGTGACCGATCGAAACGTGCTTGGGGGTCCGCTACAAGAGTGCGGCACCGATCCTCTGACCGGCTTCTACCGGGACGGCTGCTGCAGCACCGGCCCGGAGGATCTGGGCAGCCACACCGTGTGCACGGTCGTCACAGCCGAGTTCCTCGAACATCAGGCGTCGATCGGTAATGATCTGAGCACGCCTCGTCCGGAGAACAATTTCCCCGGACTCCAACCGGGGGACAGATGGTGTGTCGTGGCGGTGCGCTGGCTACACGCGCACGAGGACGGTGTCGCCGCACCGGTGGTGCTGGCGGCGACCCATGAGAATGCCCTGGAAGTGATAGCGATGGAGATCCTGCGCAAATACGCGGTCGATGTACCCGACGACGTCAGCGACCTTCTCTGAACCGCACCGGCCGGCCGACGTTCCGGAATCGGCCGTGCCCCGGCGGCCGGTGCGGCCATCGTGCCGCACCGCACCCCTCGCTCCCGTGACGGCTGCGTGAAGGGCCTGCATCGACCAGGGCAACAACCTCTTGGACATGTCCTCCGGCCTCAGTTACTTCAATTGCCGGAAGGTCATGAACGCGCCCGAACCTTGGTTCCTCTGGGTGAAGTGAGACCGGGAGCCGGGCGGAAGGTTTCGGCGGCGATACTGCCCACCGGTGGAGGCGTCCCGCCCCTGGGCCGTCGTCCGGCCCCGCGCGGAGTGAACCGCCACCGACGTGCGATAACGGGTTCACGAAAGCAAGAAGGCCGTCCGGCACCTGCATCACGTCGGGGTGTCGGTGACCTGATCCGCCCCGCGCAACCGCTGCGAGATGACCTGGGTGATCCCGTCGCCGCGCATACTCACGCCGTAGAGCGCGTCGGCGATCTCCATGGTCGGTTTCTGGTGGGTGATGACGATCAGCTGGCTCTTCTCCCGCAACTGCTCGAACAGTCCGATGAGCCGGCGCAGGTTGGTGTCGTCGAGTGCCGCCTCCACCTCGTCCATGACGTAGAAGGGCGAGGGCCGGGCCCGGAAGATGGCGACCAGCAAGGCCACGGCGGTCAGTGATTTCTCCCCACCGGAGAGCAGCGACAGCCGTTTGACCTTCTTACCGGGCGGCCGAGCCTCCACTTCGATACCGGTGGTGAGCATATCGGTGGGATCGGTGAGCAGCAGCCGGCCCTCGCCGCCGGGGAACAGGGCCGCGAAGACCTGGACGAACTCCCGTTCCACATCGGCGTAGGCCTCGGTGAAGACCTGCAGGATCCGCGCGTCCACCTCGGCCACCACTTCCAGCAGGTCCTGGCGGGCCTTCTTGACGTCCTCGAGCTGGGTGGCCAGGAAGTTGTAGCGCTCCTCGAGCGCCGCGAACTCTTCCAGCGCCAGCGGGTTGACCTTGCCGAGGGTGGCCAGATCCTTCTCGGCACGTTTGGCACGCCGCTCCTGCGACGCGCGATCGAAGGGCATCGGCGCGGGCGCTGTCACCTGTTCGCCGCGCTCCTTGGCCTGCTCGTACTCCCGTAACTCCAGCTCGCTGGGCGGTAG
Organism: Nocardia jinanensis; assembly: GCF_014645735.1. Lineage (GTDB taxonomy): Bacteria > Actinomycetota > Actinomycetes > Mycobacteriales > Mycobacteriaceae > Nocardia > Nocardia jinanensis. The sequence continues at coordinate 917,118 of NZ_BMMH01000001.1, forward strand.
TGCGACCCCGGGGCCGTATTCGGCGATCAGATCGTCGAGTGCGATACCGAACTGTTCGGCGATGGTCGTTTCCAGCTGTTCGATCCGCAGCGCCGCCTGTGCTTTGGCGACTTCGTCACGGTGCACCGCGTCGGTGAGCTGCCCGAGCTGCGCACCCAGGGCCCGCACCCGCTCTTTGATCCGGTCCACCTGGCCGGCGCATTCGGTGCGCCGCCGGACCAGTTCGTCGCGGCGGCCGGCGGCGGCCGCCACCACCTTCCCGAGTTCGGCCGCCAGGTCCGCACCGGATTCGGCGACCGCGGCGGCGACCCGGGCCGCCTGCCGGCGAGCGGCCTGCGCGCGTTCGGCCCGGGCCCGTGCCTCACGTTCGGCCCGGGCGGCGCGGCGCAGCGAATCCGCTTTACCGCGAACCGATTCGGCCCGTTCCTCGGCCGTGCGCACCGTCAGCCGCGCCTCGACCTCCATGGACCGGGCCTCGGCGAGCGCGGCGGCGGCTTCCTCCCGGGCCAGCGCGGCGGCCTCGGTGCCGGCCGCTCCCGCGGTATCACTGTCGGTCTCGGCCTGTTCCCGCTCGGCGTGCCGCAGCCGGTCCTCGAGTTCGGCCAGCCCGGTGACCGCTTTCTCGTGCGCCGTCTCGGCTTCGGCGCGCTGGCCGGTCAGCCGTTCCGATTCGGCATCGGCCGAACGGACCGCCGAGCCCAGCCGGCCGAGCCGCTCGTAGACCCCGTTGAGGGCCTGATCGGATTCGTGCAGGGCGAGCAATGTGTGGTCGACGGCTTCTTTGCGGTCGGTCTGCTCCTCGAGCGCCCCGGCCAGGCTCGCTTCCAATTCCTCGGCCCGGCGGCGGGCGGCGACCAGATCGGCCTCGGCGGCATCGATACGCGCCTGGATCTCCAACCGGCTCGGTGACCGGTCCGAACCGCCGATCAGCCAGCCGGTCCCGGCCAGATCGCCCTCGCGGGTGACCACCCGCAGTTCCGGACGTTCACCCAGCAGCGCGGCCGCGGCGTCCAGATCGTCGACCACCGCGACCCGGTGGGTCAGCGCCACCACGGCAGCCCGGACCGGCCCGGGGCAATCCACGACATCGAGCAACCACCGAGCGGATCCGGGCAGGGCCCGATCCGTATCCGCCTGCGATTCCCCGGATCCCTCGTACACGAGCGCGGCCCGCCCGCCGTCCGCCTTCCCGAGCGCCCGCAGGGCACTGAGCGCCGTCTCACCGGTATCGGCCACCACGGCTTCGGCCACCGGGCCGAGCACCGCCGCGACTGCGGACTCGAATCCGTTGTGCACACGCAGTTGTTCCGACAGCGGACCCAGCAGTCCGGCCGGATGGTTCTCGGTGAGCCAGGCCGCGCCGTCACGACTGGCCAGATTCATGCCGAGCGCTTCGATCCGCGCGGTCAGCGAGGCGACCAGACGACCGGCCTCCCGGTCCTCGGCGCGCAGTTCGGTGACCCGGCGGTCGGCCAGATCGAGAGCTTCCACGGCGTGTTCGTGCTGGGCGTCCAGCCCGGCTTCCCCGGCGTCCAGCTCGGCCAGTTCGTCCTGGACGGTGTCGAATTCGGTGCGTGCCGCGGTACCCCGGGCCCGGGCCTCCGCGATCGCGGAGGACAACCGCACGATCTCGGCATCGATCGATTGGGCGCGCGTGCGCAGATTCTCGACCTGCCCGGACAGCCGGACCAGCCCTTCGCGCCGGTCGGCGATGGCCCGCACCGCGGCCAGATGCGCCTGTTCGGCGGCTTTGGCCGCGTGCTCGCGTTCGGCGAGGCTGTCGCGCGCGGCCTCCAGCGTTTCGGTGGCCATCTCGACGGCCTCGCGCAGTTCGGCTTCCTCGGCCTCCACCCGATCGGCTTCGGCCTCGAGCTGATCGGGGTCGCGGCCGGTGTTCGCGGGTGCGGAGGTATCCAGGTGGCGGGCGCGATCCCCGGCGATCCGGATGGTGGCGTTGACCCGTTCGGATAACGCGGACAGCTGGAACCACAGCTGTCCCGCGGCCTCGGCACCCGGTGTGAGCTGCGAGAGCTGGTACTCCTGCTGAGCGAGCGCCGCATTGGCGGCGTCGAGTTCGCTCTGCACGGTGATCTGCTGTTCCCGCGCGTAGGCCTCTTTGCTCTGCTGACTCTCCAGCTCGGTGCGCCGGGTGACCAGATCGTCGGCGGCCAGCCGCAACCGGGCATCGCGCAGATCCGCCTGCACCGTCTGCGCCCGGCGCGCCACCTCCGCCTGCCGACCCAGCGGTTTGAGCTGGCGGCGGAGTTCGGTGGTGAGGTCGGTGAGCCGGGCCAGGTTGGCCTGCATCGCATCCAGTTTGCGAACGGCCTTTTCCTTGCGTTTGCGGTGCTTGAGCACCCCGGCGGCTTCCTCGATGAAGGAGCGCCGGTCCTCGGGGCGCGATTCGAGGATGGCCGAGAGCTGGCCCTGCCCGACGATGACGTGCATCTCCCGGCCGATACCGGAGTCGCTGAGCAGTTCCTGCACATCCATCAGCCGGCAGGTGCTGCCGTTGATCTCGTATTCCCCGGCGCCGTCGCGGAACATCCGGCGGGTGATGGAGACCTCGGCGTAGTCGATGGGCAGCGCGCCGTCGGAGTTGTCGATGGTCAGCGTGACCTCGGCACGGCCCAGCGGCGCTCGGCCGGTGGTGCCGGCGAAGATGACGTCCTGCATCTTGCCGCCGCGCAGAGCTTTGGCGCCCTGTTCGCCCATCACCCAGGTGAGCGCGTCGACGACATTGGATTTTCCGGATCCGTTCGGACCCACCACGCAGGTGATCCCGGGTTCGAACCGCAGGGTCGTCGCGGAGGCGAAGGATTTGAACCCCTTCAACGTCAAGCTCTTCAGGTGCAACGCCGACGACCCTTTCCGCCTCCGTGACTAGTCCGCCTCACCCAGGCCGATCAGCCATGGTATAGGCCCGTGGCGCCGAGTCCCATCCGGCGCACCGGTCGTGGCCGATCGATTGCCGGGTACGCCGACCACCGCGGCCGGGCGTGCTCGCCGGCCGGACGTCACCGAGGCTACCGGGCGTTATATCTTCCGGCGATGGCGGTGGCCGCCTTCGATACCGGTTGCCGCCCGCACTGCCAGCACCGCGCCCCACGGGCCGATGACCCATACGGGCCAGAAATAGGTGAACTCGCCGACCCCCAGCGATATCGCCGCCCAGATCACCAGTACGAGCACGCTGACGGTGAGCCACGCGCTCGCCTCGATCCGCTGCCAGATCGGGAAGCGTGAGCGCGGTTTCGCCGACCGGGCCGGCGCCGGGGCGGGTAGATCCGCGAGTACCCCGGTGAGTTCCTCGCGGGTCGTGGTGCGATACACCTGCGCAACTCGCTGGTCGTATTCGGTCAGATCGATCCGGCCGTCGCCGAGATGCCGGCTCAGGTCGGCCACGATCCGGTCGCGTTCGGCGTCCGAGGCCCGGGTGCCCGTCGTGATCTCCATTACCGCTCCCCTTACAGATCGGACCACACTCCACAATGGAATACACCCCAGAGTGAACCTTCCATTGTGTAATGTCAAGAGTTCGTGGCGACCCTCCGGGCGATCAGGACCGCGCTACCGTTCGGCGAAACCCCGTAACCCACCCCGCGCGGCCTCCCAGGACTCCACCACCAGATCCACTCGGCCGGGCGTATCCCCCGAACGCAACAGCGCCAGCAACCGCTCGGCCGCTGCCCGAGATCCCTCCGCCACCACGTGCACGCGGCCGTCGGCCGCGTTCGTGGCATGCCCGGTGAGCCCGAGTTCCAACGCCCGCGCCCGCGTCCACCAGCGGAAGCCCACACCCTGCACATATCCGTGCACCCAGGCACTCAGCCGCACCGGCCCGGCGCTGTCCGCGTCCGCCGCCACGGTCAGTCGACCGTATCGATATCGAACGACAGGGTCACCTTGCTGCCGGCCTTCAGCGTCCGGCCGACCGTGCACACCTTGTCGATGGCCCGCTGTACCGTCACCAGCAGGCGATCCCGGGCTACCGGATCGAGCTCGCTCAAGTCCAGCTCGAAGACCTCGTCCAGCTGCGGGTACACCTCGTTCTCCCGGTCCGCGGCACCGGAGACCCGGATAGTGGCGTCGTAATCGTCGCCGAGCCGCCGCGACAGCGGGAAATCCGAACTCATCCCCGAGCAGGCCGCCAACGCGATCTTCAGGAGCTCACCGGGAGTGAACACACCGGGTACACCCTCGGAACCGATCAGCACCTCGGCGCCGCGCGAACTGTGACCGGTGTAGCGGCGCGTACCCGTACGCTCCACCCACAGGGTGGACGGCCCGGTCTCCGCCGGGGCCGTATCGCCCGCTGCCGTGGCGGGTGCGGCAGTGCTGTCATCAACCATGCTCGCGATCCTGCCATCCACCGTCGCGCGGCCGAGCACCCGTCCTGGGCCGGTCAGTGTCGGTACGGGCGCTGTCGACTACGTACCGGTACCGGACTCCTCGCGCGGGTCGAGGAGCACCGCCGAGGCCCGCAGCGGAACAAGGCCGAATCCGAATCCGGCGATCAACGCACACTCGGGCATCACACGGCCCGGTACCGCCCCCACCGGCGCGGGCGCAATCAGGTGGAAGGGCGGCACAGCGCCGGGTCCGCCAGTTCGGCACACGGCAGGTTGCCGAACTGGCGGATCACATCCTGACCGGCCGAATCGACGAGGAACCGCAGGAAACCGGCGCCCAGTGAGCCCGGCGCGAAGTCGCCGTGAGCGAACGCGTACTCCACTCCCCAGAACGGATAACCGCCCGCGGCGACCTCGTCCCGGGCGGCGCGCCGGCCGTCGATCGTCACCCCGAGCACTCCCTGGGTATCGGCGGCGTCGGCGGATTCGCTGTACCCGATCGCACCGGGCGTAGCGGCGACCTCGGCGAGCATATCGTCGGTATAGAGCGTCTGGCAGCGCCCAGGGGTATCGCCACGCCGCAGTTCGCGGCAGGTCACCCCGGGCTCCGGCGGTTGCGCGGATTCGAGCAGGCGCGATTCGAGGGTCCAGCGGGAGCCCGAACCGGCATAGCGGTTGACGACACGTACCGGCCGATCGGCGCCGCCCACCTCCCGCCAGTTCGACACCCGTCCCTGGAACAGGTCGCGGATCTGCCCGGCCGTCAGATCCCGCACCCCGGCGCTCGGATGGACGACCACCGAGAACAGCGATACCGCCAGCGGCCGCTGCACCAGGGCCGGATAGTCCGCACCCTTGGGCGCGTCGCCGATCGCGAGCAGCGCGCCGTGGCCACCGGCTTCGTGCTCGAGCCGGGCCATCCCGCGTTCGCTGCCCTCGAAGCCGAAGGCGAAACCCGATCCGGGACAGGTCTGCTCGTAGAGGCGGGCGGCCTCGCGGATCACGGGTTCGAAAGCGGTGGAACCCACGACGGTCAGCTCACCGGTCGCGCAACCCAGTGGCGCGGGCTCGGGCTCGGCGATATCGATGACGGTCATCGCCGCGATGACCAGGACGAGAAATCCGGTGAGCGCCACCATCAGCAGTGAAACCCCGGTCCGGCCTTTGGTTCTGGTGATACCACCACCGGTCACCACGCCCTGCATGACCGGGTCGGGGTAGGAGCCGCTCCCCGAAGTCCGCTCCAGGGTGGCCAGGATCTTGTAGTGATCGTTGCGGTTCAGCGGAACCTTCGGCAGATCGATCACACCGGTGCCCTGATCGAGTTGCCGGTGCCCGAAGCCCGCATCCGCTTCGAAGCATACGGCCAGGCCCGGATTACTCAGCTCGGTGACCGCCATTCCGATCACCTTGCGGTTCGGGAATTGGAGGTGCAGACCGGCCTGGTTGTTCTGCGCGGTCACGTAATCGGCGGCGTCGATGGTGGTGGCGCCGTTGTTCTCGATCCGCACCAGCACCACGGACAGATCCTGCAGCTGACGCTCGGTTCCGTCGGAAGTCTGCCGGAGCTGCCGCAGCGCACCCGCGTGCCCGGACTCCGCCTCCCCGGTGACCGGTGTATCCATCTGGACCCGCCAGCCGAGCCGTTTCCGGCCGACGAACACGAATTCCCACAGGAACGCGGCCACCGGTATCGCGATACCCATCAGCGGGAGAACAAGATTGAGCATCAGCTCGCTCACCAGTGGTTACCATCCCCCCGTATCGATCCAGTTCCCATCATCTTTGGGCACCCGCGGGCCGAACCGGCCGGGCCCGGGAACTGTTCGGCGAGCGTTCACCGCGCATCCACCCGCAGCGTACCGGGGTGATCACCTCATTCGGCGACGACGAGATCACCGCCCGCACCGGGTGAGACGAAATCCAGCAACCGGCGCCCCTCGACCGCCAATTCCGCGTGTTCGGCCGGTTGCAGCGGATACCACGGCACGATGCGGAGGTCCGGCCCGTCCAGCGACCATCTGCCGTGCGCGAAGCCGCCGACCAGATACACCGGAACCCCGGCCGAGCCTTCGGCGGCGATACGCCGGCGATCGTCCTCGGCGATGACGCGGCGCCGATCCTTGTAACCGAGCAGCGCGTTGTCGAAGGCAGGCAGGAACCGCACGGGCACCGGAAGATCGGGATCGGCCACCGGAGCGTCGGGGACGTCGAAGAGTTCGACGCCGTCGGGGCCGCGCAGCACCCGCAAGCGCGGACGCAGCTCCGCGATCACCTCGGCCAGCCGGGTCAGCCCCGACCACGCCTGGACATCGGCGACCGTCGCCGGACCGAATACGGCGAGATACCGCAGGATCAGGGTCACCGGGTCCGCCTCGCCCAGCGGTGACCCGATCCACTCCTCGGCCGGGCCGACCGTGACGTACCGGTTGCGCCAGCGGCCCCACTCCCCCGATTCGGCGCCGTGCGCCATCGGCACCAGCACCTCCACCGTTTCCGCGAGCCGCCGGGTATGCCGTTGCGGGAACCGTTCGGCCAGTAGCAGACCCAGTTCGCGGCGCGACATCCACCGGCCCGCCGACAGTTCCCGGCCGACGGCGGCCAGGGCCGGCAGATCTACGCCGGTGATCTCGTCGCGGTAGTAGGCGGCGTTGAGCAGACCCTCCACATACGACTGCAGTGTCGGCCGCAGCCAGCGGTAATCCTCCGCGGCGCTCAGGTGCACAGTGCGCCGCAGGGTCGTGGAGCGGACCAGCTGCCGGCCGTGCAACAGTGCGGCCAGTTCACCGTGTTCGAACCGGGTCAGCCGCGACCACAGGCCGATGTAGGGCCAGTTCGGTTCCTGCCCCTGTACCGCGACCAGCTGCCGGATGATCTCGTAGGGCGTCAGCCCGGTCCGTGCCGCCAGATGCTGGCGCACCAGTAGCGTCCGGTTCAGTTCGCGCAGTGACAGTTCCCGCATACCGCGCATTATCGACGGCCGCACCGACAGTCCGCGGCGCCGGTCACCCGGCGGGGGTACGTGTCCACTCCAGCAGCTCGTCCACCGGGCGGGTGTTGATGATCCGGTCCGGCGGGACCTCGGCGGCCACGGCCCGGGCACACCCGTAGCCCTGCCAGTCCAGCTGACCGGGTGCGTGCGCGTCGGTATCGATCGAGAACTCACAGCCCATCTCGAGCGCGAGCCGGATCAACCGTGCGGGCGGATCCCGGCGTTCGGGCCGGCTGTTTATCTCGACCGCCGTACCGTAGCGACGGCAGGCCTCGAAGACGATCCGGGCGTCGAACTCCGATTCCGGCCGGGTACCGCGCCCGCCTTCCACCAACCGGCCGGTGCAGTGGCCGAGCACGTCGACGTTCGGGTTCGCCACCGCGTACACCATCCGCCGGGTCATGGTGTCGCGGTCGTCGCGCAATCGGGAATGCACGCTGGCGACGACGATATCGAGTTCGGCGAGCAGGTCCGCGTCCTGGTCGAGGGAGCCGTCGTCGAGGATATCGACCTCGATCCCGGTCAGGATCCGCAGTGGTGTGAGCTCCGCGTCGAGCGCGGCCACCACATCCAGCTGGCGTCGCAACCGTTCGGCGGAGAGCCCGCCTGCCACCGTGAGCCGCGGCGAATGGTCGGTCAGGGCGCAGTACTCGTGCCCGATCGCGGCCGCGCAGGCCATCATCTCGGCGATGGGGCTGCCGCCATCGGACCAGTTCGAATGGGTATGCAGATCGCCGCGCAACAATTCCCGCAGGGGCGCACCGTCCGGGCCGATCGGTTTCGCCGCGGCGCGGAGTTCGGCGAGGTGGCGGGGCACCGCCCCGGAGTACGACTCCTCGATCACCGCCGCGGTCTTGGGGCCGATTCCCGCCAGTTCCTGCCAGCTGCGATCTCGGCGGTGCCGGTCGGCCGCGGTGTCGTCGAGTTCGGCGAGGATATCGGCGGCCCGCCGGTAGGCCTGCACGCGATGCGTCTGCGCGCGATCACGTTCGAGCCAGAACCCGATCTCACGCAACGCCGCGATCGGCCCCGGGGCGGATTGCTCGGCCCGCCCGGGCCCGCGCGACTCGCCCGCCGCCGTCACCGGCTAACCTGTCCTGCCGTACTTCACGAAGGCGACACCGTCCTCGAAGACCTGGCTGGTGATCACCCGGAAATTCGCCGGATCCGGCAGTTGCGGACCGGTACCGAACAGCGGCCGTCCCCGGCCGAGCACGATCGGATACAACTTCAAGAAGATCTGATCGATCTCCGGCAGCAACGCCCGGGCCAGTTCACCGCCGCCGCACAACCAGATACCGAGCCCCTGCTCCCGTTTGAGTTCGGTGACCGCGGCGAGCGGGTCCGCTCCGATCAGATCGACCGATGGATCCGGCCGGCCGGTGAGCGTGGTGGACACCACGTACTGGCGCAGATGCGCGTACGGACTCGCGGTGCCGGTGCGGACACCGAAATCGTGGGTCCGCCGACCCATGACGACGGTATCGAAATTGGCGTTTCGCTTGGTGATGCCCAGCGATTCCCGGACCCGCGACGGCAGCGTCTCCGGATACTGCGCCGTGATGGCGGGCCCGTGGTCGCCGCCCACCGGGAAGAAATCCACCGAGCCGTCCTCGGTGGCGATGAACCCGTCGATGGTGGCCGCGACGTAGTAGGTGAGCTTGCGCATGGCCTGCCTCCCAGACGGACCGGGTCGGTGATCTTGCCGAGGCCACCGTAACCCGCCATCGGCCCTTGCGCGAGGGGTATCAGGAGGAGGCGCGGCGCCCGCGTGACGGGGGCTGGCAGCGCGGGCACGAATACGACGAGCGGTTCATGAACTTCTCCCGGACGATCACCGCCCCGCAGCGCGTGCAGGGCCGGTCACCGCGCCCGTACACCGCCAGCGCGCGTTCGAAATAGCCGGATTCGCCGTTCACATTCACGTACAGGGCATCGAACGAGGTACCGCCGGCAGCGAGCGCGTCGGTCATCACCGCTTGGGCCTCGGCGAGCAGGGTGCGCAGCACCGGCCGGGTGAGTGCCGAGGCGATCCGCCCGCCGTGCACCTTCGCCCGCCACAACGCCTCGTCGGCGTAGATATTGCCGATACCGGAGATCACGGCCTGATCCAGCAGCACCCGTTTGATCTCGGTGTTCTTGGTCCGCAGCACGCCGACCACCCGGTCGGCGTCGAAGCGGGGGTCCAGTGGATCCCGGGCGATATGGGCGAGCAGATCGGGTAGCAGATCGCCGTCCACCTCGACCAGCGGCGCCAGCACCCAGCCACCGAACGTGCGCTGATCGACGAACCGCAGTTCCCGGCCGTCGTCCAGGGTCGCCCGGATATGCGCGTGCTTCTCCACCGGGACACCGGCGGGCTGCACCAGCATCTGCCCGCTCATCCCCAGATGGACGACCAGTGCGGTATCGGCGGATCCGACGCCGGGCTCGTCGAAGGTGAGCCACAGATACTTCCCGCGACGCATCGCCGCGGCGACCGACAGCCCGGTGATCCGAGCCGCCATATCGGCGGCGCCCGCCTCGTGCCGGCGTACCGACCGGGGGTGGGTGACGGTCACCGATTCGACGGTCCGCCCGCAGAGATGTTCGGTCAGGCCGCGACGGACGACCTCGACCTCGGGGAGTTCCGGCACCTCAGCGTTCGCCGGTCAACGCGCGGTAGGCCGCGCCCGCCGCCTTCTGCTCGGCTTCCTTCTTCGACCGGCCGACCCCCTGACCGTAGGCATTCCCGGCGATCACGGTGGTCGCGGTGAATTCCTTGTCATGGTCGGGCCCGGTGGAGCTGATCTCGTAGCTGGGCACGCCGAGACCGCGTTCGGCGGTCAACTCCTGCAGGCTGGTCTTGAAGTCCAGCCCGGCGCCCATCCGAGGTCCGCGTTCGAGCAGGTCGGCGAACAGCCGCAGCACGACCTCCCGGGCCACATCGATCCCGTGTTCCAGGTGGACCGCGCCGAGCAGCGATTCCATACCGTCGGCGAGGATGCTGGGTTTGTCCCGGCCCCCGGTGAGTTCCTCACCCTTGCCGAGCAGCAGATGTACGCCCAGTCCGTCGTCGCCCAGTTTCCGCGCCACCTCGGCCAGCGCGTGCATGTTCACCACGCTCGCGCGCAGTTTCGCCAGCTCGCCCTCGGATTTCTCCGGATGCTCGTGATAGAGCCGTTCGGTGATGCTCAGACCGAGCACCGAATCGCCGAGGAACTCGAGCCGTTCGTTGGTCGGCAGGCCGCCGTTCTCGTACGCGTACGAGCGATGTGTCAGCGCCAGGCGCAGCAACTCGGGCTGCACCTGGACGCCCAGCGCGGCGAGCAGATTCGCGCGGTCGCTCTGCTCGCCGGGTTCGTCTTTACCCGCGGTCAACGGTAGACCGGGATCAGACGGCCGAGGTGACCTGGCGGCCCTTGTAGGTACCGCAGGAGGGGCACGCGATATGCGGCAGGGTCTTCTGACCACAGGCCCGGTTCGGGCAGGTGATCAGGGTGGGAGCGGCGGCCTTCCACTGGCTGCGCCGCGACCGGGTGTTGGAACGGGACATCCGGCGCTTGGGAACGGCCACGACTAGTTCTCCTCTGTGCTGTTACGTGCTGTATCGGTGGGATGATTCCCGGTGGCCGCACCCTTGTCGGGGCTGCCGCTGCCGGGCGATCCGGGGGCGAATTTCGCCAGCCCGGCCCAGCGGGGATCAAGTATCTCATGCCCGTGATCGGAGCCCGCAATCGCCATCCGAACACCGCACTCGGGGCACAGCCCCTGACAGTCCGGCGAGCACAGCGGCTGCAGTGGCAGCTCCAGCCCGAGCTGGTCCACCACCAGGGGTTCCAGGTCGATGAGGTCGTCCCTCATCCGATAGACCTCGTCGTCGTCCGCGGTCTGGTCGGTGGCACTGTCCGGGTAGGCGAACAGTTCGGTCAGCGACAACTGGACCGTATCGGTGAACTGCTCGAGGCAACGAGAGCATTCACCGGTCACCGGCGCGTCGAACGTCCCGGTGACGAGCACTCCCTCGGACACCGATTGCATCCGCAGATCCAGCTCGACCTCGGCACCGACGGGGACGCCGACGAGGTCGAGGCCGAGTCGTTCGGTGGTGATGACCGTCCGCCGCAGTTCGCGCATCGAGCCCGGGGCGCGACCGAGGCTGCGGACATCCAGCACGAATCCCGCGCCGTGTGCACGTGGTGCACTGGAACGCGAGCGCGCGGTGGTATCGGCAGGCATCGAAAACACTCCACTGGGTGGGTCGGGGCATGTTGGTTTTGCGCCGGAATCGGCGAGCAACCACACCACAGTACGCGACCCGGTTACCCCCGCAAAACCCGATGAACCAAGCCCACCCGCCGCTGGTCAGGGCCCACCCCGGTTCCGGAGCGACACAGCGAAGGAGGACAGCGACCGATCACGTGCGCCCGGCCGTCACGAGATCGGCGACCCCGGGCACGTACAGAGTCATGTGCCCACCCAGGTCACCCGAGGCGCACGCCGCACACCTCCCGGCTGCTCCCCCGGGTGATCAGCCCACCCCGGTTCTGGAGCCACGTAGCAAAAGGAGCGCAACGAGCGATCGCGTGAAATCGGCCATCCAGAGATCCGCGCCCATCGAGGACTCACAGAGTCGTGAGCCCACCCGCGCTGCTCGAGACCCGCCCCACACACACACCTTCCGTCAACACCGGATGGTCCACCTCCGTAGGCGGGGCCCGCCCCGGTTCTGGAGCGACGAAGCGAAGGAGCGCAGCGACTGAGCGAAGGAGTGAAGAACCGGGGTTAATAGGGCCCCGCCCCGCCCCGCCCCGCCGAAGGCGGGGCAAATAAACACAGCTCAGCGGCGGAACTCCGCGGCGTAATCGGGGACGCCGGCTCCGTTGCGCAACTGCTGGCGACCCCGGCCGACGGTCCGCAGCGCACCACCGAGCGTCTCCTCGAATTCGGCGAGCTTGGTGTCGACGTAATGGTCGCAGTCCGCGCGCATCCGGTCGGCGTCGGCGTGGGCGGTGTCGATGACGCGGGCCGATTCGGCGTGTGCGGCGCGTACCACCTCGGTGTCCTCCACCAGTCGCCGCTGCTCGGCCTGCCCGTCGGCGACCGAGCGGTCGTAGGACGCCTGTCCGGCCTCGATTGTGCGCTCGGCCTCGGCGCGGGCTCGGCCGGTGACCGTCTCGTATTCCGCTTTGGCGTCGGAGACCAGGCGTTCGGCCTCGGCGGTGGCCGTATCGACCATTCGGTCGGCATGGGCGGTGGCCTCGGCGACCATCCGGTCGGCGTGGGCCTTGGCCTCGGCCAGGATCCGGTCTGCTTCGGCGCGGGCGTCGGCCACGGTGCCGGCCGCCTGTTCGTCGGCGGATCGGATGGTGTCCTCCGCGAGGCCCCGGGCGTCGTCGACGATCTTGTCCCGGTGGTCGAGCACATCCTGTGCGTCGTCGATCTCGGTGGGCAGCGCGTCACGGACATCGTCGAGCAGGTCGAGTGTGTCGGGCCGCGGAACGATGCAGTTGCGCGTCGCGGGGATACCGCGTGCCTCTTCGACTATGGCGACCAGTTCGTCGAGCGCCTCGAATACCCGGTACATGCTCAGTCCTCCTGCTGACGATCGGCGAAACATCACGCCGTTCCCAGTGTGCCCCGGGCCGGTGGATGCGCCGAACCTACTTTCGGTGTGTCGCCCGTTCGGCCCGATATCTGCAGACTCACACAATCAACTGGAGACCCACCCTCCGCTTGGTGTTAAATTCTTAGGTAGCCCGACCGCGGCGCGGACGGGCCGCCTGTCCCTTGCCCGATCGGAACCGCCCATGACCGTCCTGCAGCTGCCTTCTTCCACGGCACTGACCTCCGGGGATCTGGATATCGATTGGCCGGAACCGATCGCTGTCGCCGCCTGGCAGCGACGTCTCCTGCGGTATCTGCGCGGCGACCGTGCGTTCCCGCAGTTGATTCGTTTCGCGCTCGTCGGCGGATTGAGCAATGTTTCCTACGTGCTGCTGTTCCTGACCCTCACCGGTGCGGGGACGCTGCTGGCAAACGTGGCCGGGTCGGTCGTCAGCACCGTGCTGGCCAACGAACTGCACCGCAGGCTCACCTTCCACGCGGCCGAGCGGGTCGGCTGGTTCACCGCGCAGTGGGAAGGCGGCGGATTGGCGCTGCTGGGCCTGGGAATCAGCACCGCGGCCCTGGCTTCGCTGGAAGTCCTGGCACCCACCCTGAACGAACCGGCGCAGGCCGGCGCCGTACTCGCGATCAGCGCCGCGGTCGGCGGCCTGCGGTTCCTGGCGCTGCGTGGCCTGGTGTTCGGACCGCTGCGGCGGGCCCGGGAAGTGACCGCCCAGCGGTCCGGTTCAGCTCGCGCGCTCGGCCAGCCGGTCGAGTAGCCGCTTGTGCACCAGCGGCGGCAGCATATCGCTGACATCGCCACCGAAGGCCGCCACTTCCTTGACAAGGGAGCTGGACAGATAGCTGAAGGTGGGGTTGGTCGCGATGAAGAAGGTGTCGACCCCGGAGAGCTTCTTGTTCATCTGCGCCATCTGGAGTTCGTAGCCGAAATCTCCGGCATCGCGCAAACCCTTGACGATGGCGCTGATGCCCTGTTCGCGGGCGAAGTCGACCGTCAGGCCGTCCCAGGCGGCGACCCGGACGTTCGGCAGGTCCGCGGTGGCATCGCGCAGCATCTCGATGCGCTCGTCGATACCGAACATGCCCTGCTTCTTCTTGTTGATCATCACCGTGATGACGACCTCGTCGAACTGCTCGGCGACCCGCCGGAACACATCGAGGTGGCCGTTGGTCACCGGATCGAACGACCCCGGGCACAAAGCTCCTGCCATGCGTCAGACGCTAGCAGGTTCCCCCGGCGCGGGCGGGTCCGCGCCGGAGTACACCGCGGACTCGATCCGGGTCTCTCCGTAGCGCCGGGCGGGGCGGCCCTCGAACCCTGCGGGCCAGTCGATCTCGGCCGAACGGGCGGACCGTTCCACGAGCAGTAATGCGTCGTCGGACAGCCATCCGTGCACGGCCAGCGCCGTGAGATCGGCGCGCACGGCATCGGTGGGCAGTTCGTAGGGTGGATCGGCGAAAACGAGGTCGTAGGCGCCCGCACCACCGTGCCCGAGCACCTGCGCCACCGTCCCGACTCGCACCTGCGCACCGCTGAACCCGAGTTCGGCGATATTGGCGCGCAGTACCCCGGCGGCCCGCCGGTCGGATTCGACCAGTAGCGCCGCGGCGGCACCACGGGACAGCGCCTCCAGCCCGAGGGCGCCCGAGCCGGCGTAGAGATCGAGCACCCGCGCACCGTCGAGGTCCATCCGAGCCTCGATCGAGGAGAACAGAGCTTCCCGTACCCGATCCGAGGTGGGCCTGGTCCCGGCGGGGGGCACCTTCAGGCGCCGCCCCCCGGCGGTTCCGGCGACGATCCGGGTCATTCGGATTCGCGCTCGCCCAGCTCGACCAGCAGATCACCGCCTTCGACCTGCTGTACCTGCGCGATGGCCACCCGTCCCACCACACCGCCACGCGGCGCGGTGATGGCGGCCTCCATCTTCATGGCCTCGATGGTGCCGATGGTGTCGCCCGAGGTGACCTTTTCGCCTTCGGCCACGGTCAGCGTCACCACACCGGCGAAGGGTGCCGCGATGTGATGCGGATTGTTCTTGTCGGCCTTCTCCGCGGCCGGGACCTCACTGGCGATGGAACGGTCGCGGACGGATACCGGGCGCAGTTGCCCGTTGAGGATGCACATGACCGTGCGCATACCGCGCTCGTCGGGTTCGGCGATCGCCTCCAGACCGATGAGCAGAATGACGCCCTTCTCGAGCTGTACGCGGTGTTCCTCGCCGTGGCGCAGACCGTAGAAGAACTGGTTGGCCGACAGACCGGTGGTATCGCCGTACTTCTCCCGGTGCGCCAGGAATTCCGCGGTCGGGCCGGGGAACAGCAGCTGATTGAGGGTCGCGCGCCGCTCATCGGAGGTACCGGCCAGACCCGCCTCCTCCGCGGCGGACAACTCTGTCACGGGTTTGGCAGCACCGCGCCCGGCGAGCGCCTTCTCCCGGAACGGTTCGGGCCAGCCGCCCGCCGGGGTGCCGAGTTCGCCACGGAGGAAACCGATCACCGAATCGGGGATATCGAACCGGCCCGGATCGGCGGCGAAATCCTCGATACCGATCCCGGAGCCCACCAGCGACAGCGCGAGGTCACCGACGACCTTGGAGGACGGGGTGACCTTGATGAGCCGGCCCAGCAGGCGATCCGCGGCCGCGTATTTCGCCTCGACCTCCTCGAACCGGTCGCCCAGCCCCAACGCGATGGCCTGCTGGCGCAGATTCGACAGCTGACCGCCGGGAATCTCGTGGGTGTACACCCGACCGGTCGGCGCGGGCAGCCCGGACTCGAACGGCGCGTACACCTTGCGCAGCGCCTCCCAGTACGGTTCCAGGTCGCAGACATTGCGCAGGTTCAACCCGGTGTCGTATTCGCTGTGCGCGGCCGCGGCCACGATCGCCGAGAGCGCGGGCTGGCTGGTGGTACCCGCCATCGCGGCCGACGCACCGTCGACCGCGTCCGCACCGGCCTGCCAGGCGGCGAGGTAGGTGGCGAGCTGCCCGCCGGGGGTGTCATGGGTGTGCACATGGACCGGCAGATCGAAATTGCTGCGCAGCGCGGTGACCAGTTTCGCCGCGGCGGGGGCGCGCAGCAGGCCGGCCATATCCTTGATCGCCAGCACATGCGCGCCCGCGTCCACGATCTGCTCGGCCAACTTCAGGTAGTAGTCGAGGGTGTAGAGCTTCTCGTCCGGGTCGGCGAGATCACCGGTGTAGCTCAACGCGACTTCGGCGATCGCGGTGCCGGTTTCGCGGACCGCGTCGATGGCCGGGCGCATCTGGTCCACATTGTTCAGGGCGTCGAAGATCCGGAAGATATCGATACCGGTCTCGGTGGCCTCGGCCACGAACGCCCGGGTGACCCGCTCCGGGTAGGGGGTGTAGCCGACGGTGTTGCGGCCGCGCAGCAGCATCTGCAGGCAGATATTGGGAACCGCCTCGCGCAGCGCGGCCAGACGCTCCCACGGATCCTCGTAGAGGAAGCGCAGTGCCACATCGTAGGTCGCCCCACCCCACGCCTCGATGGACAGCAGTTCCGGGGTCAGTCGCGCCACATGCCCGGCCACATCGAGCAGGCCGTTGGTGCGCACCCGGGTCGCCAGCAGTGATTGGTGCGCGTCGCGGAAGGTGGTGTCGGTGACCCCGACCGCCTTCTGTTCCCGCAGTGCCCGGGCGAAACCTTCGGGACCCAGCGTCAGCAGCTTCTGCCGCGAACCGTCCGGCGGCGGCACCGACAGGTCGATCGAGGGCAGTTTGTCGTGCGGGTACACCGCTGTCGGCCGGGCGCCGTGCGGTTTGTTCACCGTGACATCGGCCAGATAGTTCAGGATCTTGGTACCGCGGTCGGCGGGTTCACGCGTGGCCAGTAGTTCCGGGCGCTCGTCGATGAACGACGTGGTGATACGGCCCGCGGTGAAATCCTCGTCGGCGAGCACCGCGAGCAGGAACGGGATATTGGTAGTGACACCGCGGATCCGGAACTCCATGAGCGCGCGCCGCGCCCGCGCCACCGCGGTCGGGAAATCTCGGCCCCGGCAGGTGAGTTTGACCAGCATGGAATCGAAGTAGGCCCCGATCTCGGCGCCCAGGTTCGCACCGCCGTCGAGGCGGATACCGGCGCCGCCCGGGGTGCGGTAGGCGGTGATGCGGCCGGTGTCGGGACGGAATCCGTTCGCTGGGTCCTCGGTGGTGATCCGGCACTGCAACGCCGCACCCCGGATGGTCACCGCGTCCTGGCTCAGTCCCAGATCCGCCAGACTCTCCCCGGCCGCGATCCGCAACTGCGACTGCACCAGATCCACATCGGTGATCTCCTCGGTCACCGTATGCTCCACCTGGATCCGCGGATTCATCTCGATGAACACATGCTTACCGCGCTCGTCGAGCAGGAACTCCACCGTCCCCGCACAGCTGTAACCGATCTGGCGGGCGAAGGCCACCGCATCGGCACAGATCCGGTCCCGCAACTCCGGATCCAGATTCGGCGCCGGCGCCAGCTCGATCACCTTCTGATGCCGCCGCTGCAACGAACAGTCCCGCTCGAACAGATGCATCACCTCGCCCTGGGTATCGGCCAGGATCTGCACCTCTATATGCCGCGGATTCACCACAGCCTGCTCCAGGAACACCGTCGGATCACCGAACGCCGACTCCGCCTCACGCGAGGCCGCCTCGATCGCCTCCCGCAGCCCCGACCGCTCGGCGACCCGTCGCATCCCGCGTCCGCCGCCACCGGCGACAGCCTTCACGAATATCGGGAACTCCATGGATTCCGACGCCGTCACCAACTCCGCCACATCGGCCGAGGGCGCACTCGAATTCAGCACCGGCAGCCCGGCGGCCTTCGCCGCGGCGATCGCACGCGCCTTGTTACCGGCCAGTTCGAGCACCTCGGCGGAGGGACCGATGAAGGTGATGCCCTCCTGGGCGCACGCGGCGGCCAGATCCGGATTCTCGGACAGGAATCCGTACCCCGGGTAGATCGCGTCGGCGCCCGCGGTCTTGGCGGCCTCGATGATCGCCGCGACCGATAGGTACGCGCGGACCGGATGTCCTTCCTCACCGATCTCGTATGCCTCGTCGGCCTTCAGGCGGTGGACCGAATTCCGGTCTTCGTGTGGGAAGACGGCAACCGTCCCGACACCGAGCTCGTACGCCGCGCGGAAGGCTCGGATGGCGATTTCGCCGCGGTTGGCAACCAAGACTTTCGAGAACATTGAACCAACGTACCCGGCGCCACATCCAGGATCGACAGCGAAGTCCACTTGGCAGGATCTTCACAAGTACGTATGGCAACGCTGCGAAGTCTTGTTCATCGCACCGTCATATTTCACCGCCCACAACCCGGGCCTGTGCGTATACTCCTGTGCTGCAACTTCCCGGCAGCCCGGGTGACTCGGCCGATCTTGCGAAGGTATGCGAAGCCGAACGCGACCGGGCACCGCCGTCCCGCCCTGTGCCGCTCGGCGCGTCCACGTTATTGTGGTTCACGCAGCTGGTCCGCCGGCCGGACGACAAGGAGCCCCGAACGTCCGCCCCCGGCGCCGAAGCCCGCACCACGCGGGTGAGAGGGAATCCGGTGGAAATCCGGAACTGTCCCGCAGCGGTGAGCAGGAACGACCGCCGTCATCAGCACTGGGCGCACAGCCTGGGAAGCGACGGCCAGTAGGTCGGCCGAATCGGCCGGTGCCCGCGAGTCCGAAGACCTGCCGGTTGCACCGGATACGCCGTATCCGGTGGCCACCGCCTCGTGGATTGGGCGCCGCGGTCCACCAGTGCTGACATTTCGACCCGCCCGCACGGCCGGGTCGTCCGGGGTCTCATCGGTGCCCGCGCGCCCGTGAACGGCGATGGCCGCCGAAACTCAGCACTGGAGAACACCGTGACTGTTATTTCGCAAAGCCCTTTCACCGCAACGGTTCTCGGACTTCCACGGGTAGGACCGCACCGGGAACTCAAACGCGCGACCGAGTCCTACTGGGCCGGGCGCATCGACGCGGCACAACTGCACGAGACCGGTCGCGCGCTGCGCCGCGACCAGTACACCGCCCTGGCCGCCGCGGGCCTGGACTCGATCCCCGTCGGCACCTTCTCCTACTACGACCAGATACTCGATACGGCCGTGCTGCTGGGTGCCCTACCGGCCCGGGTGGCCGATATCGAAGACCCGCTGGACCGCTATTTCGCTGCCGCCCGCGGGAACGAGTCGGTGGAACCGCTGGAGATGACCAAATGGTTCGATACGAACTACCACTACCTGGTCCCCGAACTCGGTCCGGAGACCACCTTCACCCTGCACCCCGGTGATCTGCTCGCACAGGTGACGGAAGCAATCGAACTGGGAATCCCGGCCCGGCCCGTCGTCATCGGGCCGATCACCTTCCTGAAGCTCGCCAAAACCACCGGCGGCGCGGCGCTGGACCGGATCGGGGAACTGATCCCGCTGTACCAGGAGTTGCTGCGGCTGCTCGCCGAAGCGGGCGCGATATGGGTTCAACTCGACGAGCCCGCACTGGTCACCGACCTCACCGACGCCGAACTGGCAGTCGTTCGCCGCGTCTACACCGAACTGACGGAGTCGCCGAGCCGCCCGGCCGTTCTGGTCGCCACCTACTTCGGGCATCCGGGACCGGCGCTGGACGCCCTGGCCGGCACCGATATCGAAGGTATCGCGGTCGATCTGGTCGCGGGGACCGATGTCGCCGCGGTCGCGGCGGTACCCGCACTGGCACACAAACTGCTCGTCGCGGGCGTGGTCGACGGCCGGAATGTGTGGCGCACCGACCTGGACGACGCGCTGTCGACGCTGGCCACCCTGCTGGGGAGTGCGGAATCCTTGGCCGTCTCCACTTCGTGCTCGCTGTTGCACGTCCCGTATTCGCTGGCGGTGGAGACCCGGCTCGACGACGCGCTGCGTTCCTGGCTCGCCTTCGGTGCCGAGAAGACCGCCGAGGTGCGGGTGCTGGCCACCGGACTGAATTCCGGAACCGAGTCCGTCGCGGCGGAGCTCGGGGCCGCACGCGCCGCCGCGGCGAGCCGCCGGGCCGATCCGCGGATCAGCAATGCCCAGGTGCGAGCGCGGCTGGCCGCACTGGGTCCGGAGGCTGTCCGGCGGGCACCCGCCGAGCAGCGCCGGGCCCTGCAACAGGATCGGCTGCGCCTGCCCGCGTTGCCCACCACCACCATCGGCTCCTACCCGCAGACCTCGGCGATCCGGCTGGCCCGCGCGGCGCTGCGGGCCGGTGAGATCGACCGGGCCGAGTACGTACGACGGATGCGCGAGGAGATCAGCGAGGTCATCACCCTGCAGGAGCAGCTGGATCTCGATGTGCTGGTGCACGGCGAACCGGAACGCAACGATATGGTGCAGTACTTCGCCGAACAGCTCGACGGATTCGCGGCCACCGAACTGGGCTGGGTGCAGTCCTACGGCACCCGCTGCGTGCGCCCGCCGATCCTGTTCGGCGACGTCTCCCGCCCCGCCGCGATGACGGTGGATTGGATCACCTACGCCCAATCGCTCACCGATAAACCGGTCAAGGGCATGCTCACCGGCCCGGTCACCATCCTGGCCTGGTCATTCGTCCGGGACGACCAGCCACTGGCGGATTCGGCCCGGCAGGTAGCCCTGTCCATCCGGGACGAGACGGTGGATCTGCAGAACGCGGGTATCCGGATCGTCCAGGTCGACGAACCGGCGCTGCGTGAACTGCTGCCGCTGCGCACCGCCGATCAGCAGACATACCTGGACTGGTCGGTGGACGCGTTCCGGTTGGCGACCGCGGGAGTGGCCGATTCCGTCCAGATCCACACTCACCTGTGCTACTCGGAATTCGGTGAGGTGATCGAGGCGATCGCCGGGCTGGACGCCGATGTGACCTCGATCGAGGCCGCCCGGTCGCATATGGAGGTCCTGGACGATCTGAACGCGTCGGGCTTCGACGCCGGGGTGGGACCCGGTGTCTACGATATCCACTCGCCCCGGGTGCCCGGTGTCGAGGAGATCACCGCTGCCCTGCGTGCGGCACTGAAAGCCGTTCCGGCCGAACGACTCTGGGTCAACCCGGACTGCGGCCTGAAAACCCGCGGCCCCGCCGAGGTGGAAGCCTCGCTGCGCAATATGGTGGCCGCTGCCCGTAGCGTGCGCTGAATCCCCGGTCCGGGTCGCGCCGCGCGGCGCGACCCGGACCGTTCAGCCCTCCGGATCTCCCGCCCCCGGTTCACGGCGTTTCGGCCGCCGCGCCACACACTGCGGGCAGGTCTGCGTCATCCGCAGCACCGGCCGCAATCGTGCCGGCGCGGACAGCGACCGCCGCACCGCCCGGCATCTCGGCCCTTCCTCCATGACACCCGACCCCTTTCCCCTCGGCGATACCGTTGCCAGGTTTGACGCCGAGCATCCCGGTACGGTTCCCGCGAGATCACGACTCTGCAGACCGCGCCGCGGCGGATAACGGCCGCTCGATCCGCAGCCTGCGGCGCCGCCGGCCTCGAACTCGTACGGTAGGACCGGTCGATCAGGATTTGGCCAGGTATTCCAGACGTTCGGAATCGACGGCGGCGTGCATCATCGCCGCCAGGCCCGGGTGCCGGGACAGCCCGGGATCCGCTTCCACCAGCGCCCGTGCCAATTCCTGGGCCGCGGTGATGACCTCGAGATCATCGAGCAACGAGAGCAGTCGCAGGGACCGGGTGGTTCCCGACTGCGCCGCGCCGAGCACATCACCCTCCCGCCGCTGGCGCAGATCGAGCACCGAGAGCTCGAAACCGTCGGTGGTGGCGGCGACAGCCTCCAGCCTGGTCATCGCCGGACCACCGGGCGCGGCGTCGGTGACGAGCAGGCACAACCCGGCATGCGCACCACGGCCGATCCGGCCCCGCAGCTGATGCAGCTGACTCACTCCGAACCGGTCGGCGTCCACGATCACCATCACGGTGGCGTTCGGTACGTCCACACCGACCTCGACCACCGTCGTGCAGACCAGTACATCGATATCGCCGGCATTGAAGTCGCGCATCACCTGGTCTTTTTCATCCGACGGCAGCCGCCCGTGCAGCAGTCCGATCCGCAATTGTGCCAGCGGTCCGGTGCGCAATCGTTCGAAGACGTCGACCACGGCCTGGGTGGACGGGGGCTCCTTGCCCGTATCGGCGGCCTTGCCACCCCGCCCCCGGGCGGGACCGTCCTCGTCGTCGCCGATCCGCGAGCACACGACGTAGGCCTGCCGGCCCGCACCGACCTCCTCGGTGATCCGCTCCCAGGCCCGGTCCACCCAGTTGGGATGCACCCGGCGCGGCACCACCTTCGACTGGATCGGTGAACGTCCCCGGGGTAGTTCGGTGAGCGTCGAAGTCTCCAGGTCGCCGAGGGTGGTCATCGCGATGGTGCGCGGAATCGGGGTCGCGGTCATCACCAGCAGATGGGGTGAGAAACCCGTCTTGGCCTTGGCGCGCAGGGCATCGCGCTGCTCCACCCCGAACCGATGCTGTTCGTCCACGATCACCAGGCCCAGATCGAAGAATTCGACCGCGTCCTGGATCAACGCGTGGGTGCCGATCACGATCCCGGCTTCCCCGGTGACCGCGGCCAGCAATGCCGCGCGCTTGGTGGCCGTCGGCATGGAACCTGTCACCAATGTCACCTGTGTCGCGGTATCGGCCGCGCCGAGTTCCCCGGCCTGCCCGAGATCGCCGAGCATCGCGCACAGCGACCGATAGTGCTGGGCGGCGAGTACTTCGGTGGGCGCGAGCAGCGCGCACTGCTGACCCGCGTCGATCACCTGGAGCATCGCGTCCAGCGCGACGATGGTCTTACCCGACCCCACCTCGCCCTGCAGCAGCCGGTGCATGGGCTGCTCCCGGGACAGATCATCGGAGATCTCACCGATGACCCGGCGCTGGCCCTCGGTGAGTTCGAACGGCAGTCGTTCGCCGAAGGCGGCGACGATCCCATCGCCGCGGCGCGGACAGGCCCGGGCCGTCCGGCCCGATACCTCGTGCCGGCGTTCGGCCAGCACCAGTTGCAGCGCCAGCGCCTCGTCGAAACGCAATCGCTGCCGGGCCCGCTCGATATCGGAGGTGTGCTCGGGCAGGTGGATCAGCCGTAGCGCATCACCCACCGGCATCAGCTCCCGCTCCTCGCGCACGTCCGCGGGCAGCGGATCCGCGAGTGGATCGAGCTGATCGAGGATCTGCCGGACACAGGCCAGGATCTCCCAGCTCTGCACCTTCGCCGTCGCCGGATACACCGGGATGAACTCGCGATCGAAGAAGGACATATCCACCCCGCCCGCGCCCTTCGCGCTCTGCGCGATACCGCGCAGATCACCCCCGCCACGCACCGTGGTGAGGGTGGGCTCGTCGTCGTCGGACTCCGGCAGGATCAGATATCCCGGGTGGCTCAGATTCCACTGGCCGGGCCGCCAATAGTTGACCGTGCCCGACATCATGGCCCGGACACCCTGCCGGATAACGTATTTCACCTTGTCACCGTTGAAGAACGTGACATCCACGCCGCGCCCGCCGCCGGTATCGAGAACCACCTTCAGCAGCGACCCCCGCCGCTGCCGCATCGGCCGCAGATCGGCCTTGGTGACCCGTCCGATCACGGTGATGTGCGCACCGTCCTCCGGCGCATCCTCGGTGAGCGGCTGGCCCTGGGTGGCGTAACGCAGCGGATAGTGGCGCAGCAGATCTTCCACAGTGTCCATATCGAACGCGTCCGCCAGCGAGGCGGCGGCTTTCGCGCCGAGCAGATGGTCGAGCCGGTCGCTCAGTGTCGCCATCGCGCTCCTCCTGTCACCACTGCCCGCCGGA
Source organism: Nocardia jinanensis (assembly GCF_014645735.1). Taxonomy (GTDB): domain Bacteria; phylum Actinomycetota; class Actinomycetes; order Mycobacteriales; family Mycobacteriaceae; genus Nocardia; species Nocardia jinanensis. The sequence goes on from NZ_BMMH01000001.1 coordinate 940,871, forward strand.
GCGGGTCCCGCGGATACTCATTCCACACCGATCTGTATCAGGTCGCCCTGCTGGCCTCCGGAATACACCGTCGCCTCGACACCGGGGAATTCGTCACCGATATGCTCCGCGAGATCGTCGGCGAGCCCGTCCGGGGCGCCCGCACCGACCAGCAGAGTCACCAATTCACCGCCCAGCCCGAGCATCCGGTCCAGCAGGGTCCGGGCCGCCGCGTGGGGATTCCGGTCGATCACCACCACATCGTGGCCCACCAAGCCGAGACCGTCGCCGGGCGCGCAGGTCCCGACCATGGTGAGCGCTCGTCCCCCGGCGCGCCGCAGCGCGCCCCAACGGGTGCTCGCGGCCGCTTCGGACATGGTGAAGGCATCGTCCACGGCGACCCGGGCCCGGTCGTGAACGGCCAGTGCCGCCAGCCCCTGGACCATACTGGCGCTCGGCAGCAACAGCACGTCGCGGCGGGCGTCTCGTGCCGCCGCACCGACAGCCACCAGTTCGTGTGCCGGCAGAGCCCCGTTGGGCAGCACCAGCACCTCGCGATACGGCAGCTGGCGGATGGCGGCGAGCAGCACCGCCGATTCCAGCGCGCGCTCCGCGTTCAGCACCACCGCGCCGCCCGCCTCGAAGAGTGCCGCCGCACCGGCCCCGGACGCGACCGCCAGGACCCCGCGGTCGGCTGGCTCCCGGGTCCGCCCGCTGATCTGCCGCGCGGCCCGGTCGTGCACCTGCCGGGTATCCGCCGCCTCGCACACTCCGGTGATCACGGCACTACCCGTTCGCGGGCCGCTGCGGCCGGGCGGCATGCTGTCTCCGTGTTCGGTGTCCTCGGTGAGATGCTCGATACGGATTCCGTCGAGGTCGCCCACAGCCAGCCCGGCCTCCACCGCCGCACCCGCGTCCGCGCAGTGCACATGGGCGGACCAGCCGCCCGCACCGTCGCCGGCCACCACCACCGAATCACCCAGGCCGGCCAACCGGGAACGTAATTCGGCGACGAGATCCTCGCGCGCCCCGGCGATCCGGTACATCACCTCGTAACGCTGCGCCGCTTCGCGCCGCCCCGAATGCTTCCGGGGGCCCGCGGCCCGATATTCCGCCCGGACCGGCGTCTCCCCGGTCACCACGGTGACCAACCCGTCCAGCAGCACCAGCAGCCCGCGCGCCCCGGCATCCACGACCCCGGCGTCCCGCAGCACTGCCAGCTGATCCCGGGTGTCCTCCAATGCCCGCGCCGCGGCATCCGCCCCGGCGCGCACCACTGGGGTCAGGCCGGGTTCCACGCATTCGCGCACCGCGGATCCCGCCCGGTCGAGCACCGTGAGAATGGTGCCCTCCACCGGATCGCTCAGACTTCCCCGCACCAGCGCGGCCGCCCGGACCAGCGCGACCCGATAGGTATGCGCGGTCAGCCCCTCCGCCACCGTCGCCTCCGCGATACCCCGCAGCACCTGAGACAGGATGATTCCGGAATTACCCCGCGCCCCGGCGGTCGCGCCCCGGGCCAGCGCCGCGGCGACCGGATGGGCGGGCAGCGGGTCAGCCGCCCCGGCGGCACCGTCACCGCCCGAGGGCGGGCGTTCGGCTTCCGCCACCGCGGCGCGCATGGTCGCCAGCAGGTTGGTCCCGGTATCGGAGTCCGGCACCGGGAACACATTGAGGGCATCGATCTCCGCGCGCCGCTGTTCCAGCGCGGCTACACAGATATGTCCCCAGGACAGAAGTTCGGCCCCGCCCAGCCCGCCCCGCGGGAAGCCGGTGGCCGGCGAACCGTCGCCGCTCACCTGCCGAGTTTCGGGCACCGCCACCTCGTCTCTCGTCGTCGCCACCGTCGAAAGCCAGGTTAGCGGCCGCTCCCGACACCGTGACCGGTGCCGGGCCGGTCTGCGCGGGTGGCGACTCACCCCGGTTTGGTGGATCGCAGCGGGTCGGGCTACGCTTGCGGGGTTGCCTAGCGCGGCCGTCTCAGGTCGGCGCTGTCCGATGGTCATCGAATCCGCCGATGCTCGTCGGCGGGCATGACGACATTGATCAGGATCGACCGCTGTACCGGTGGCAGGTCCCCCATGATGACATGAAGGAGTTCGCGACTATGGCTGCCGTCTGCGACGTCTGCGCCAAAGGCCCCGGCTTCGGTAAATCGGTCTCGCATTCGCACCGGCGCACCAACCGTCGCTGGAACCCGAATATCCAGACCGTACGGGCGCAGGTCGCCCCGGGTAACACCCGCCGGATGAACGTGTGCACCTCCTGCCTGAAGGCGGGCAAGGTGGTCCGCGGCTGATACCGGGTCACCGGTTTTCACCCGAGGACGCCCACAGCTCTTCGATAGGACCTCGCCCCGGCTTCGCACAGGAGCCGGGGCGAGGTCTTATCGCGTTTCGGAAGGAGCATCGGACGAGTACGCACGCCGACGAGCCGGTCAGCGCGGATACCTCCTGGCGGCTCGCCCCGCTGGACCCCACCCATGCGCGCGCCTTGGCCGCCTGCCATATCGCCTGCTGGCGCGAGGCGTATCGGGGGCTGGTTCCCGACCATGTCCTGGACGCCTTCGATCTCGACCATCGGGCCGCCAACTGGGAGCGGACCGCCCGGAAACACTCCGGGCGGATCGTGGTGGCGGAATCGGGCACCACCATCGCCGGATTCACCCACTACGGCCCGCCCCGCGACGAACCCGCGGTGGCCGAACGGGAACTCCAGGCCCTCTATATCCGCGCCGAGTGGTACGGCAGCGGCCTGGCCCGCGCCCTGATGGACGCGGTACTGGAACCGGACCGGTCGTGCTCGCTGTGGGTCTTCGAAGGCAACCCCCGGGCCCGCGCCTTCTACGCCAAATACGGTTTCGTCCCCGACGGCACCACCCGGGCCGAACGTTTCGCCACGGCCACCGAGATCCGTATGGTGCGGCGGTAGCCATATCGCCGGGTCACCGCGCCCAGTAATGTCGCGGCCATGAGCACCGAAGCCGAATACGTCCGCATCGACGACGGGGTCCTGGAGATCACCCTGTCCACCGCAGCCAAGGGCACCTCCCTGGATTTCGCCGGAGTCGCGGCGGGAACCGCCGCCCTGGCCGAACTCGGAGCGGATATCGGTGCCGTCCTGCTCACCGGGGCGGGTCCGAACTTCTGCGCGGGTGGCGATATTCGCGATTTCGCGGCGGCGCAGGACCGTTCCGCGCACCTGTACCAACTCGCCGACACCCTGCACATTTTCGTCCGGGCACTGGACAGCGCCCCGGTACCGGTCGTCGCCGCGGTCCACGGCTGGGCCGCGGGCGCCGGGATGAGCCTGGTCTGCGCCGCCGATATCGCGGTCGGCGGTCCCGGCACCCGGCTGCGTCCCGCGTATCCGGGGGTCGGACTGAGCCCCGACGGCGGTATGTCCTGGACACTGCCGCGACTCGTGGGCGCGGCCAAGGCCCGCGAGATCCTGCTGACCGACGCGGTGCTCGACGCCGCGGAAGCCCAGCGCCTCGGGATCCTGGCCCGGCTCACCGAGAACGACGAAGCGGTCCTCGACAACGCCCGCGCACTGGCACGCACGCTGGCACGCGGGCCACGCGCCAGCTACACCTCCATCCGCGCCCTGCTCAGCCGTTCGGCCACCGCGACCCTCGGTGAGCAACTGGACGCCGAACGCGATGCGATCGGCGCGGCCGCCGGCAGCCCGACCGGCCGCGAAGGTGTGGACGCGTTCCTCGCCAAACGCGCCCCGGACTATTCCGGCCTGAACTGACGGACCTCAGCGCCGGTCGGCGCGGTATCCACCGTCGCGCCGACCGACGCCCCGGATCGGGGGTCCGGAGGACCAGCGCAATACGCGCTCGGCTGTCGAGGACCCGGCGGCGAGGGTCGGACGGCGAACCTGGACCACCGGAGCACATCCGGATACGAGGTCTGATCGGCGATGTCCCGGATGATCTCCCGCGGCCGGCTCAGCGGGAGCGTATGACGAACCCCGCGACCGCCTCGGTGAAGGAATCGTTGTCGTCGCCGGCGGCGGTATGGGCCGCGTTACCGATCTCCACGAGCTCCGCGTGCGGGACCAGCTCCATGAATTCGGCGGCGCCCTCGGCACTCACCACATCCGATTGCAGCCCCCGCACCAGCAGTACCGGAATATCGAGTGCGCGGGCCGCACCGTCGAGGGTGCGAGCCATGTCATCGGGGTCGGCGGACTTGTCGCCGAGAATGCCCGGATCCCAATGCCAGTACCAGCGACCGTCGCGTTTACGCAGATTGCGCAGCAGTCCGGCGTTGGATTCGGGTCGTGGCCGGTGCGGGAGATAGTCCGCGACGGCGTCCGCGGCTTCGTCGAGGGTGGCGAACCCGTCCGGGTTCTTGCTCAGGAAGGTGAGCACACGGTTGACGCCTTCGGGTTCGGGCCGGGTGACGATATCCACCAGGACCAGTGCGGAGATGCCGTCGCCGCCGGGCGCGGCAGTAGCCAGCAGCCCGGTGATCCCGCCCATGCTGGCGCCGACCACGACCGCGGGGCCACCGCCCAGCTGCTCCAATACCGCGAGTACATCGCCGACCATGGCCTCGTAGCGATAATCGCGATCGAAGGCCCACTGGCTGTCACCGTGTCCGCGTGCGTCCATTGTGACCGCCCGGATTCCGCTCGCACCGAGTTGGGCACCGGTCTGCTTCCAGGAGTGCCGGGTCTGGCCGCCACCGTGCAGAAACAGCACGGCCGGGCCGTCCGGCGGGCCGTACTGGTCCGCAACGAGCTCGATCCCGCCCGCGCCGCGTAACCGCAGCTGGACGGGATCGAGCAGATTGTTCGCATTACTCACGATTTTCAGCATCGCAAATATGCGGGCGTTACGCCGTACGAACGGACAAATCAGCAGTCCAGGTCCATGGCGCTCAGAGTCCGCTGGAAGAGGCAGGCGCCCTTGGCGTTCACCGAGGCGGAGATGGTCGACGAACCGGTCGAGGTGAAATCCTCGGCGATAGGGCCCGCGGGCTCGGTCACCGGGCGAGCCGGTTCCAGCGTCAGCGGGGCCGCTCCGGCCGTCGCCCCGGCAGCGCCCGACAGGGCGGCGCCCAGCGCGAGCGTGGCGGTGATGCCGCGCAGTTTCATGATGTCTCCTCTATCTTGTTTCTCGTTGGACGCCTGCTCACGGCAGGCGCCAGTCCACCGGCTCGGCGCCGAGTTCGTCCAGCAGTTCGTTGACCCGGGAGAACGGACGCGAGCCGAAAAATCCTCGCGATGCCGACAGCGGTGACGGATGCGCGGATTCGATACTGGGCACCTCCGCCGCGGCAAGTGCCGGTTTCAGCGATGCCGCGTCCCGGCCCCACAGCACCGCCACCAACGGCGCGTCGCGCGCCACCAGGGCAGCGATCGCCTGCTCGGTGACCTTCTCCCAGCCCTTGCCGCGATGGGAGGCCGGGGTGCCCGGAGTCACCGTCAGCACCCGGTTCAGCATCAGTACACCCTGGCGCGACCAGGGGCTCAGATCCCCGCAACTCGGTGTGGGATGGCCGAGATCCTTGGTGTATTCGGCGAAGATATTGGCGAGACTGCGAGGTACCGGCGAAACATCGGGCGCCACCGAGAAGCTCAGTCCCATGGGGTGCCCGGGAGTCGGGTAGGGGTCCTGACCGACGATCAGCACCCGGACGGCCTCGAACGGCTCCTGGAAGGCACGCAGCACGTTCTCTCCGGCGGGGAGATACCCCCGGCCCGCGGCGTTCTCTTCACGCAGGAATTCGCCCATCTCCGCAATACGGCCGGCGACCGGATCCAGTGCTTTCGCCCAGCCCGGATCTATGATTTCCACGAGTGGTTTCGTGCCCATGACCGCACAACCTATCGTGAGTGGTCCGGTTTCGCCGAGTCCGTCCCGGAGAACGCTTCCCAGCCCTGCGGACCGCTGTATCGCACACCGTCGACAGTCACCCCCCGACCAGCCTCGATACCGCCGATGACGGTCCATCCCGGCGGCGGAACCGAACCGGGCGGCCAGACCCCGGCGAACACATGATCCTCGCCACCGGTCAGGATCCATTGCCGCGCATCGGCTTCCAGTGAACCGGCCAATTCCTCCAGAGCGGTATCCCGCAGCACCGCCGAACGCACATCGATAGCCACGCCGGAAGACTCGGACAGATGCCCGAGATCGGCGAGCAGTCCATCGGAGATATCGGTGAGCGCCACCGGCGGGTGATCACCGGCCATGGCGGTACGTACGAGGTCGTAAGGGGGTCGCGGGGCACGATGCGCGGCGACCGCAGTATCCGCGCCCGGGTAGGACTCCATCGAGTGCCCGCCCGCGAGCACGGCGTAACCGGCCGCCGACCGGCCCGGACGCCCGGCGATCGCGAGGATTCCGCCCGCCCGCGCGCCGGACCGGGTCACCGGTTGTTCGCCCAGCGGATCACCGAAGGCCGTCACCGAGATCACCAGATGCGGGCTGCGCACGATATCCCCGCCCGCGATCGAACCCCCTGCCCGCGCCGCCTCCGACCAGAGCCCGTCCGCGAACGCGGTGACGAAATCCACCGGAGTCCGTTCCGGTACCCCGAGACCCACCACGTAGCCGACCGGTTCGGCGCCCATCGCGTAGATATCGGCGGCGTTCTGCGCGATCGCCTTGCGGCCGATATCCGCGGGACCCGACCAGTCCAGCCGGAAATGCCGGTCCTCGATCAACATATCCGTGCTCACCACATAGCGACCACGCACGGCAGCCAGCACCGCGGCGTCGTCGCCGGGGCCCAACTGTACGGCGGGTCCTTGTTCGCGGCCCGCGTTGATCCGTGCGATGAGCGCGAATTCACCGAGGTCGCGCACTGTCGGTCCGGTACTGATCGTGGGACCTTCCTCACTCGCTACTGCCGCCGGCGGGGTCGGCCGCCGCCTCGGGAGTCCGGATCGCGGCCCGCGCCGGCCGACGCGACGACTGCCTGCCGTACCCCGGGCTCCGCGGATCCCCGATCCCACACGCCCGGCCGGTACTCCGGCACTCCCCGCACGACGGTACCCTGTGCCCGGTGACCAGGCGCGGCGGCCGGGCCTCGCGTCGCGGTACCGCCGCACTGACGAAAGGACCGCCGAGGATGCCGGAGCCATCGCCGGACCAGGACACCGACGGCACCGACGCCGAGCACACCGGATATCCGGCCGCGCTGATCGCGACCGCGGTGGCGCTGCCGATCGCACTGCTGATCGGTGTGGTGGTCGCGGCGGTGATCGCCCTGCGCACCCCGGTCGAACGCGAACCACTGGCGCTGGGTCCGATCCCGGCACCCGCGGCGGACGGTCCCGCCTGCTCCGACCTGCTCCCCGCACTGCCCGCCGACCTCGGCGACTACACCCGCTCGACCCTGGTCGAACCCGCACCCGCGGCGACGACAGCGTGGCAGTTACCCGACGGCGGCGAGCCGATCGTGCTGCGCTGCGGCCTCGACCGGCCGCTGGAATTCAACCGGGCATCCCCGTTACAGGTGGTCAACGGTGTGCAGTGGTTCGAGGTCCGCGACGACGCGGCCGCCACGGCCACCTGGTTCGTGGTGGACCGCGAAACCTATATCGCCCTCACGGTTCCCGACGGGTCCGGGCCGACGCCCCTGCAGACGATATCGGACACCGTCACCGCACAGTTGCCGGTACGGCCGCTCGATCCGGGCGAACTCCCGAACTGAGCTGTCAGCGCAGACCGGTACCGCGCGCCAGCGCCGTTTCCACCAGCGTGGTCAGCAGTTCCCCGTAGCCGATACCGGTCTCGCCCCACATCCGGGGATACATCGAGATCGGTGTGAAACCGGGCATGGTGTTGATCTCGTTGATCACCGGACCGTCCTCGGTCACGAAGAAATCGACCCGGGCCAGGCCCTGGCAGTCCAGCGCGCGAAAGGCACGAACCGCGATCGCCCGGACCTCGTCGGAGATGTCGTCGTCGAGTTTGGCCGGCACATCGAATTCGCAGACATCGTCGAGGTATTTGGTGTCGAAATCGTAGAAGGCGGGACCGGGTTCCTCACCGGCGTCGGCATCGGCCAGATCCTCGGGCATCCTGATCTCGGCGAGCACACTGGCTTCCACCCGGCCGTCCGGAAACTCCAGCACACCGCATTCGACCTCGCGGCCCACGATCCCGGCTTCCACGATCACCTTCGGATCGTGGACGCGCGCCGCGGCGACGGCAGCGTCGAGATCGGCCCAGTCGGTGACCTTGGTGATCCCGATCGACGAACCGCCGCGGGCGGGTTTCACGAAGACCGGCAACCCCAGCCGCTCACGCTCCGCGGGCGCCACAGTGGCGGTACCCGGCCGCAACACCACCTGCACACCGACCGGCAATCCGTCGGCGGCGAGCAGTTTCTTGGTGAACTCCTTGTCCATACCGGCCGCGCTCGCCAGCACCCCCGGCCCCACGTAAGGGATCCCGGCCAGTTCGAGCATGCCCTGCACGGTGCCGTCCTCGCCGAACGCTCCGTGCAGTACCGGGAACACCACATCGATGGCATCGAGCCCGGTGTGCGGATCGTCGAGGACGACCAATTTCGCGGCCCGGCTCGGATCCGCGGCCAGGATCAGTTCCGGGCCGCCGCCGGTGACCGAGGGCAGGGTACGGTCGTGCCTGCTGAGTTCGGCGGCGTCGCCACCGGCCAGCATCCAGGTGCCCTCCGGGGTGATCCCGATCGGCACCGCCTCGAAACGCGCCGGATCGAGGTTCCGCAGCACCGCACCCGCCGAGACACACGACACCGTGTGCTCGTTGCTGCGTCCGCCGAAGACTACGGCCACCCTGATCCGGTTCATGTCCGAACCGTACCCTGCCGGGGCCCCCGTCAACCGTGCCGGAGGCGCCGGTGCGGCTATTCGGGTTTTATCCGGCGGCCCAGCAGCTTCTCCAGCGCCGATTGCACCGGCAGACCTTCGTGACATACCTGGTGTACGGCCTCGGTGAGCGGCATCTCCACCTGCTCCGCCGCCGCCAGCGCGCGCACCGATGTGCACGATTTCACCCCTTCGGCGACCTGGCCGTGCGTGGCCTCCTGCGCCGCCTGCATGGACCCGCCGCTACCGAGAACCTGTCCGAACGACCGGTTCCGCGAGAGCGGCGAGGTACAGGTCGCGATCAGATCCCCGATACCGGCCAGCCCGGCCAGTGTCACGGGTTCGGCGCCCAGCGCCACACCGAGGCGGATGATCTCCGCCAGTCCGCGGGTCATCAGTCCGGCGAGAGAATTGTCGCCGAAACCCATTCCCGAAGCGATCCCGCAGGCCAGAGCGATGACGTTCTTACAGGCGCCGCCGAGTTCGCAGCCGATCACATCGGTGTTGGTGTAGGGCCGGAAGTACCCGGTGACGCAGGCCCGCTGTACCGCGGCGGCCCGTTCGGCGTCGGTACAGCCGATCACCGTGGCCGCGGGCTGCCCGGCGGCGATCTCCTTGGCCAGATTGGGACCCGACAGCACCGCGATACGCTCCGGCGCGGCACCACTGACCTCCGCGATCACTTCGCTCATCCGCAGCAGCGTGCCGGTCTCGATCCCTTTGGCCAGGCTCAACAGTGTGGCGTCCGGGCCGATCGACGGTGACCAGACCAACAGATTCGACCGCAGCGATTGCGACGGCACCGCGAGGACCACGATATCCGCGCCGTCCAGCGCCCGCGCGTAGTCGTCGGTGGCCGCGACCGGCGGCAACTGCACCCCGGGCAGGTAGTAGGGGTTGCGGTGATCGGTGGCCAACGCCTCGGCGACCTCGGGCCGGCGGGCCCAGATCGTCACCTCGGTTCCCGCGTCCGCCAACACCTTCCCGAACGCCGTGCCCCACGATCCCGCGCCCAGTACCGCCGCCCTCGTCATCAGCCCAATATGCCATGACAGGATGGGTCCATGTGCCCGCACACCGTGCACGCCGTGATCGCGGTGAAAACCCTGGAAAGTGCCAAGAGCCGGCTGGCCGGAGTCCTGGCCCCGCCGCAGCGATCCCGGTTGGTGCTGGCCATGCTGACCGATACCGTGCGCGCGGCCACGGCGGCCCCGGAGATCGCCTCGATCACGGTGGTCACCCCTGATCCCGCGGTATCACGCGCAGCCCGCGCGCTCGGTGCCGCCGTCCACCCCGAACCCCGGGGCCTCACCACCGACCTCGACGGTCTCAACACAGCCCTGTCCGCTGCCGCGGCCACCCTGCGGGCCCGGTACGGCGAGGTGGGTCTGCTGGCATTGCAGGCCGATCTGCCGGCCCTGCGCACCGCGGAGTTGTCCGCGGTCCTGGCGGCCGCGCCCGCCGGCACCCGTGCGTTCGTCGCCGACCACGCCGGTACCGGTACCGCCGCGCTGCTGGCTCCGGCCGGGACGGCGCTACGGCCCCGGTTCGGACGGGATTCGGCACACCGTCACCGGGACGACGGTGCGGTCCTGTTACATGGGGACTGGCCGGGGTTACGCCACGATGTCGATACGGCCGACGATCTGGCGGCGGCGCAGGCACTGGGGGCGGGCCCCGTTACCGCCGCACTGCTGGACGAACTCGGCTGGCCACATCACATGCGGGAAGCCGTCACCCAGGTGTGCTGAGCGCGCTCCCCGTTCGCTGGCGCCGCGTGCGCGGTCGGTGAACGGTCTCCGTCCAGCTGCCGATGAGGGGCCACTACCACGTGAACGCGAGATAACAGTCATCTACGGCACATGCACGGTGACCGTTCGGTAGGGAATGATCGTAGGCGTGAGCGATACGGAAACCATCAAGCAGCAGCAGGTGCTCCCGACCCCGCCTCCGGCCGCCACCCAGATACCGGCAGACGGGAACACACCACGTTTGCCGGCCGATCGCTACTTGAACCGGGAGTTGAGCTGGCTCGATTTCAACGCCCGCGTCCTGGCCCTGGCCGAGGACAGTTCGCTGCCGTTGCTGGAACGCGCCAAATTCCTGGCGATTTTCGCCTCGAACCTCGACGAGTTCTATATGGTCCGCGTCGCCGGTCTCAAACGCCGCGCCGAAACGGGGCTTTCGGTGCGCTCCGCCGACGGCCGCTCGCCCAACGAACAACTCGCGCTCATCGCGGCCCGCAGTCAGGATCTCGCGGTCCGCCACGCCGAAGTCTTCCTCACCGAAGTGCTGCCCGCGCTCACCGAAGAGGGTATCGAGATCATCGACTGGGCCGATCTCGCCGATGCGGAACGGGAACGACTGTCGGCGCATTTCCAGGACCAGGTCTTTCCCGTATTGACCCCGTTGGCCGTGGATCCGGCCCATCCTTTCCCCTATATCAGCGGCCTGAGCCTGAATCTCGCGGTAACCGTGCAGGACGAGACCACCGGCGGCGAACATTTCGCGCGGGTGAAGGTCCCCGACAATGTGGACCGTTTCGTCCGGGTACGCCGGCCAGGACCCAGCGGCGGCGGCATCGCCGCTTTCCTGCCGATGGAAGCGCTCATCGCGGCACATCTGGAGCATTTGTTCCCCGGCATGACCGTGGTGGAGCACCATTCGTTCCGGATCACCCGTAACGCCGATTTCGAGGTCGACGAGGACCGCGACGAGGATCTGCTGCAGGCGCTGGAGCGCGAACTCGCGCGCCGCCGCTTCGGTTCCCCGGTCCGGCTCGAGGTCTCCGACGATATGACCGAGCATATGCTCGATCTGCTGCTGCGCGAGCTCGAGGTCGACCCCGCCGATGTCATCCAGGTCCCCGGCCTGCTGGACCTGTCCTGCCTGTGGCAGGTGTACGGGGTGGACCGCCCGAACCTCAAGGACGCGCCCTACGTTCCCGCGACCCCGCCGGCGTTCGGCGAACGCGAGACGCCGCGCAATGTGTTCCAGGCGCTGCGCGAGGGCGATGTGCTGGTGCACCACCCCTATGATTCGTTCTCCACCAGCGTGCAGCGCTTCATCGAACAGGCCGCCGCCGACCCGCAAGTGCTGGCCATCAAACAGACCCTGTACCGGACCTCCGGCGATTCTCCCATTGTGAACGCGCTCATCGACGCCGCCGAGGCGGGCAAACAGGTGGTGGCGCTGGTGGAGATCAAAGCGCGCTTCGACGAGCAGGCCAACATCAAATGGGCCCGCACCCTGGAACAGGCGGGCGTGCATGTGGTCTACGGCCTGGTCGGGCTGAAAACCCATTGCAAGACCTGCCTGGTGGTGCGCCGGGAGGGTTCGACCATCCGCCGCTACTGCCATATCGGCACCGGCAACTACAACCCCAAAACCGCGCGCCTGTACGAGGACGTCGGATTGCTCACCGCGGCACCCGAAATAGGCGCCGACCTCACCGACCTGTTCAATTCGCTCACCGGCTACTCCCGTAAATCCGATTACCGCAATCTGCTGGTGGCTCCGAACGGTATCCGCGCCGGGATCGTCGCCCGGATCGAACGGGAGATCGAACTGGCCCGAACAGGTGCCGAGGCCGGGATCCGGTTGAAGGCCAACGCGCTGGTCGACGAGCAGATCATCGACGCGCTCTACCGTGCCTCCCAGGCCGGGGTGCCGGTACAGATCGTGGTGCGCAGTATCTGCGGGCTGCGCGCGGGCGTCCCCGGGATGAGCGAGAACATCGAGGTGCGGTCGATTCTGGGCCGCGTCCTGGAGCATTCGCGGCTCCTCAACTTCCGGGCACAGGACGAGTTCTGGATCGGCAGCGCCGATATGATGCACCGCAACCTGGATCGCCGGGTGGAGGTCATGGCCCAGGTGAAGGATCCGAGACTCTGCGAACGCCTCGACGAGATCTTGGAATCGGCGCTGCACCCGATGACACGCTGCTGGGTCCTGGACCCCGACGGCAACTGGAAATCCAGTCCCGACGGGGCGGGTACCGGTCCCGACGGTGACGGGATCGCGGTTCGCGACCATCAGGTGGCGCTCATGCGACTACGCCGCCCGGATCAGCAGTGAACGGCACACACACCCGACCGTCCTATCCGGATCCCCGGACACCACCCAATATTCTCGCCGCCGGGACCGTGTTGTGGCGGCAGGCACCCGGTTCCGTGGGCGGCGTGGAGATCGCCGTGATCCGGCGCCCCAAATATCAGGACTGGTCGCTGCCCAAGGGCAAACTCGACCCCGGTGAGTCCCCGGTGCTGGCGGCTTTCCGGGAAACCGAGGAGGAGACCGGGCTGCGGCCCCGGCTGGGCCGCTACCTCGGCAAGGTGACCTATCCGATCACCGGGCACCGCAAGATGAAACGGGTCGACTATTGGGCCGCCGAGGTCGTCGACGGGGAATTCAGCGCCAACAGCGAGGTAGACGAACTCGTCTGGTGTCCGCTGAACACGGTGATGTCGGAGCTGTCGTATCCGATGGACCGGCAGATCGTGCGGGCGTTCACCCGGTTACCGGCCGCGACCCACACTCTGTTGCTGGTGCGGCACGCCAAGGCCGGACGGCGCGACCGGTACAAGGGCCCCGACGAAGAACGCCCGCTGGAATTGGCCGGCTACCGGCAGTCGCTGGCGTTGGTACCGAATCTGCTGGCGTTCGGCGCGCAGGAGATCTATTCGGCCGAACCGTTGCGCTGTGTGCAGACGGTGGCGCCCCTGGCCGAGGAACTCGGCGTCGGAGTGGAGATCGAACCGCTGCTGGGCGATATCGGCTACGCCGCCGATCCCGACAAAGCGCGAGACCGGATCCGGTCACTGGTCTCCGCGCAGCGGGTCCGGGTGCTGTGCAGCCAGGGTGACACCATTCCGGATCTCGTCCGCTGGTGGACCGAACAGGACGGGATGCGGTTGTCGCCCGCGCGGACCCGTAAGGGATCGGTCTGGGTGTTGTCGTTCTCGGGCGACCGACTGGTGGCCGCCGATCATCTCGACCGATCGCTGTCGGTCGATACCGCGCCCGCCGTCACCGCGTAGCACCGCGGCCGGCCGGGCGGCCGGTGATAAAGACGGTTACGCCCCCGGGGATCGCCCGGGGGCTTGTCCGTCCGGCGTTCCGGTTGTGTGAGTCGCGAGTAGCCGAGCCGTGGCACGTCCCGGTTTCGCGTCTCCGAGAACCGTTCGCGTTGTCTCTAGCCGTCCGCGGGTGCTGGCTCGCACCCGGGATCCGGTGGGGTCGAACAGTGCGGCGGTGCCACACGAGCGGGCCGGGCACATGGGATCCGGTGGGATCCGCGCTGAAATCGATGCGCTGCCGGCACGCCTGGCCCGCGGGTCAGCGAGCCCTTTTGGCGGTCTTCTTGGCCGGAGTCCGCTTCGCGGCGGCCGTCTTCTTCACTGTGGCCTTGGCGGCCGTGGTCTTCTTGGCCGGGGCCTTCTTGGCGGCGGTGGCCTTGGTGGCCTTGGCGGTGGTCTTCTTCGCCACCGTCTTGCGAGCCGCGGTCTTGGTGGCCGCCTTCTTGGCGGCGCTGCTCTTGGCCGGCGCCTTGGTGGCCGTCTTACGTGCCGTTGATTTGGCGGGCGCCTTCGTGGCGGTCTTCTTGGCGGCGGCTTTCTTCGCCGTTGTCTTCTTCGCTGTGGATTTCTTGGCCGCCACAGGAGCATTGACACCGCGTTTCACCGCGGGGCCGGTTGCCGCGAGCTTCTGTTTACCGGCGATAACCGCCTTGAACTGGGCGCCGGGCCGGAACGCCGGCACCGAAGTGGGCTTCACCTTGACGGTTTCCCCGGTACGCGGATTCCGCGCGACCCGAGCTGCCCGCTTACGCTGTTCGAACACACCGAATCCGGTGATGGTGACGCTCTGCCCTTTGTGTACCGCGCGCACGATCGTGTCGACCACGTGCTCGACTGCCGCGGTGGCCGTGCGCCTGTCAGTACCCAACTTTTCGGTCAGAACGTCGATCAGTTCCGCCTTGTTCATTGAATCCTCCGCAGACTAATGGCCCGTCGTCGGACCGACTAGGTACCACGGTAAACCCACAATGGGCAAGAGTCTATGTGCCACGCCAAAATTCATGTGGTCTAGCACACGCACAGCTACCACGACATCTGGGCGGCCTCTAAGAGGCCGAGAACATTACGCCCGCGAAATAGGTTCCGGCAGGGTCTTTGGTTTCCAAGCCGGCCTTGTCTTTTCGAACTCGGTGATCACATCGCTACGCCGCAGCGTCAGGCCGATGTCATCCAAACCTTCCAACAGGCGCCACCTGGTGTAGTCGTCAATATCGAACGGCAACACGATGGTTCCCGCGGTCACCGTGCGCGCCCCGAGGTCCACAACCAATTCCAGTCCGGGCTGTTCCTCGAGCAACTTCCAGAGCATTTCGACATCATTCTGTGACATTCGCGCAGCCAGTAGACCGCCCTTGCCTGCATTACCGCGGAAGATGTCGGCGAAACGTGAAGAGATAACTACCCGAAAGCCATAGTCCATGAGCGCCCATACAGCGTGCTCACGGGAAGATCCGGTACCGAAATCCGGCCCGGCCACCAGGACCGTGCCCTGCTTGTACGGTTCGGTGTTCAGAATGAAGTCCTGTTCGCCGCGCCACGCGGCGAACAGGCCGTCTTCGAATCCCGTACGAGTGACGCGCTTCAGATAGACGGCCGGGATGATCTGGTCGGTGTCGACATTGGACCGGCGCAGCGGAACGCCGATCCCCTTGTGCGCGGTGAAGGCTTCCATCGCATTTCTCCTGTGTCAGCTATAAGTGAGTTTCGATATAAGACGGGCTCAGTTCAGGTCCGCGGGCGCCGAGAGCGTGCCCCGTACCGCGGTCGCGGCGGCCACCAGCGGCGACACCAGGTGGGTCCGGCCGCCTTTGCCCTGCCGGCCCTCGAAGTTCCGGTTCGAGGTGGAGGCGCAGCGCTGGCCCGGCTCGAGCTGATCGGGGTTCATCCCCAGGCACATCGAGCAGCCGGCCTGGCGCCATTCCGCTCCGGCCGCGGTGAAGATCTCGCCGAGTCCCTCGGTCTCGGCCTGTTCCCGCACCCGCATCGAGCCCGGTACCACCAGCATTCGCACACCCGCGGCGACCTTGCGACCCTTCAGGACCCCGGCCACGGCCCGCAAGTCCTCGATCCGGCCATTGGTGCAGGATCCGACGAAAACGGTGTCCACGGTGACGTCGCGCAGCGGCATACCCGGGGTCAAATCCATATAGCGCAGCGCCTTCTCCGCGGACTCGCGCGCGGACTCGTCGGCGATCTGGGCGGGGTCCGGGACGTTCGCACCCAGCGGCAGGCCCTGGCCGGGGTTGGTGCCCCAGGTGACGAACGGAGTCAGCACGCTCGCGTCGATATGCACCTCCCGGTCGAAAACCGCGTCCTCGTCGGTCTTCAGCGCCTCCCAGGCCTCGACCGCGGCGTCCCATTCCGCGCCCCGCGGAGCGTGGGGGCGGCCTTTCAGGAACTCGTAGGTGGTTTCGTCCGGTGCGATCATTCCGGCCCGGGCGCCGGCTTCGATGGACATATTGCAGACTGTCATCCGCGCTTCCATCGACATATTGCGAATGGCGGCACCGCGATACTCGAGTACATAGCCCTGCCCACCACCGGTGCCGATTTCGGCGATAACCGCGAGAATGAGATCTTTACTGGTGACTCCCGGTGGCAGCGCACCGTCCACGGTGATGGCCATTGTCTTGAACGGCTGCAGCGAAAGAGTCTGGGTGGCCAGCACATGCTCGACCTCGCTGGTGCCGATTCCCATGGCCAGCGCGCCGAAGGCGCCATGGGTGGAGGTGTGGCTGTCACCGCAGACCACAGTCGTACCCGGCTGGGTCAGCCCCAGCTGCGGTCCGACGACGTGGACGATGCCCTGCTCACGGTCGCCCATCGGGTGCAGCCGCACACCGAATTCCGCACAGTTGCGGCGCAGGGTTTCCACCTGGGTGCGGGAGACCGGGTCCGCGATGGGTTTATCGATATCGACGGTCGGGACATTGTGGTCCTCGGTCGCGATGGTGAGATCGGGGCGGCGCACCGGACGGCCGGCGGCCCGCAGACCGTCGAAGGCCTGGGGACTGGTCACCTCGTGCACCAGATGCAGATCGATGTAGATCAGATCGGGTTCGCGCGCCTCGCCCTCACCCTCGCCGCGGGCGACGACGTGCTGTTCCCATACCTTCTCGGCCAGCGTACGTGGCATTGTTGCGATCACCTCTCGGGCTGGGTATCGATGCCGAGCCTGCCCGGCATCGATACGCGCTAGCTGGAATCATGCGACCCCGTCCTGGACGCCACCTGGGCTGTTCGCAATGGCATCTCAGAATGCAGGACGCTAATATCGTTCTATGAGACAGCATAGCGGTATCGGCGTCCTGGACAAAGCGGTGGCAGTGTTGTATGCGGTCGCCGAGCAGCCGTGTGGTCTCAACGAACTGTGCGAGCGCACCGGCCTGCCCCGGGCAACGGCGCACCGCCTCGCCGTCGGCCTGGAAACCCATCGCCTGCTGGCCCGCGACGGCAACGGCGCCTGGCGCCCCGGCCCCGCCCTCGCCGAACTCGCCACCGGCGCCGCCGACCCGCTGCTCGAGGCCGCGGGCTCGATTCTGCCCCGGCTGCGCGAGATCACCGGCGAGAGTGTGCAGCTGTACTGCCGTGAGGGCAACGAACGTATCTGCGTCGCCGCCCTCGAACCCCCCGCCGGGCTCCGCGACACCGTCCCCATCGGTTCCCGCCTGCCGCTGACCGCGGGATCCGCGGCCAAGGTACTGCTGGCCTGGGCCGATCCCGAACTGCAGCGCACCGTGCTGGGCGAGGCGATGTTCACCGACCGCACCCTCACCGAGGTCCGCAAACGCGGCTGGGCGCAGAGCGCCGGCGAACGCGCGGCCGGGGTCGCGAGCGTCTCGGCGCCGGTCCGCGACCAGCAGGGCGCGGTGGTCGCCGCGGTCTCCGTATCCGGCCCCATCGACCGGATGGGCCGCCGCCCCGGGGCCCGCTGGGCAGCGGATCTGGTCGCCGCCGCCGATGCCCTGCACCGCCGACTCTGAGCGGCGGGCAGATGCCGTCACTTATGGTGACCTGATGGGAGTGAACCAACGGTCACAGATCGTGATGACCGATACCGAGATCACCGATTTCCTCACCCGCAGCCGCGTCGCCACCCTGGCGTCCCTCGGGGCGGACGGAAAACCACACCTCACCGCCATGTGGTACGCGCTGATCACCGATCCGGGGCGGCCCGACGCGATCCCCGAGCTGTGGTTCGAGACCAAGGGCAAATCCCAGAAGGCCGTCAACCTGCGCCGCAACCCCACGGTCACCTGCATGGTCGAGGCCGGGAAAACCTACGACACGCTGCGCGGAGTCTCCCTGGAGGGCCACGCCGAGATCATCGACGACCCCGAGAAACTGTTCGCCGTCGGAGTCAGCGTCTGGGAGCGCTACACCGGCCCCTACACCGACGATATGCGCGAATACGTCGAGGGCATGCTCAACAAGCGGGTGGCGGTCCGTATCGTCCCCGACCGTATCCGCAGCTGGGACCACCGCAAACTGGGCCTCCCCGCCATGCCACTGGGCGGGTCCACCGCCAACGCCCTGGAAGACTGATCACCCCCGGGTGCTGTCCGTCGACAGCACCCGGAACTCGCCCCCACCTCCGAAAGCCACCTCTGACCGGCCGCCACCGACCCGGATCCGGGCGACGATCCTGTGCTGAAACTCGTCCGGCGGCCGAAGTGATGCGGAGTTTCGCCCAGCCGCGAGCCCGGCGGGCGGCCGACACGATCTGCGACCGGTACCAGGAAGGTGATCCTGCTCACCGAGCCGAAATGGTCCGGTCGCTGCGCACCCGCGGGGTTTCAGGGCCGCGAACCGCGTATCGCCCTCGCGAACAACCAGACCCCGCCAGGGGTTCCGGGGCAACCCCGGCGTTCGGCAGTTCACCCGCGCCGACGTGTTCGGCCGAGATGACGGCGCCCTGGACCATCAGTTCGATTCCCGCCTACCCTCGCGTACACGCCGGGGCTCCAGGGGCGCAAGCCCCGGCAAAACCTCCGAAGGTACTCAGTTCGTGAAGGGCCCAGGGGCGCAGCCCCGGCACCGGACTGTTTCCGGTCCGCAGAGGGTGTCCAGGGGGGCGCCGAGCCCGCCTGGACGGGATGCGGGGGCGCGCCCCCGGAAACAGCAAAGGCTCATGCTCCATGAGCATGAGCCTGTCAGCTGAGTAGCCCCGACGGGATTTGAACCCGCGCTACCGCCTTGAGAGGGCGGCGTCCTAGGCCGCTAGACGACGGGGCCAGGACTTGTGATCAACTCCTGGCTGGAGTGGATCGTGGATCTCTCGATCCGAAGCTCGATCAGCGTAACCGACCGGGCGGTGGCGACCAAATCGCCTGGAAAACTCGTTCCGTACCGCATCTGGACGATGAAGCTGAGAGCGATCTCCGCTGGGGTACCAGGACTCGAACCTAGAATGGCTGAACCAGAATCAGCTGTGTTGCCAATTACACCATACCCCAATGACCTGGGCTTTCGGCTTCACCGCTGGCTGCGGAGGCACCGTCGTTCCGGCCGAGAAAGAGAGTACCAAACTGCTCGGGGGAAACTACAAATCGGCTGGTCACGCGGCCACATCAAGTGGGTAACGGTCGCTGCGGAGCCACGGACCGGGCGTTCACGCGGCGGCGGAAGCCGAGACCGCCCCCGGCAGCACCGCGGACGGCCTCGTACCCCCGAACCTCATTCGGCCGGCGGCGCCCATTCGCGGCCCGCGCGCAGTCGCTGCACGGTGAGCTCGCGGCCCAGCAGTTCCATCGATTCGTAGAGCGGCGGGCTGATATGGGATCCGGTGACCGAAACCCGCACCGGCGCGAATGCCTTGCGTGGTTTCAATTCCATTCCGTCGATGAGCGCGACTTTCAGTGCGTTCTCGATCTCGGGCGCGGTCCAGGCGGGCAGCGGTTCGAGTGCGGAAATTGCGGCGTCCAATACCGGGACGGCGTCGGATCCCAAATTCTTCTTACCCGCGGCGGGGTCGATGGTGAACTCGTCCGCAGGTGCGAAGAGGAATCGCAACAGACCCCATGCGTCGTCGAGGACGACAATACGTGTCTGCACCAGATCCGCGGCCACGGCGAAAATCTTTTCGTCCGTTCCGCTACCTATATATCCGTGCTGTATGAAAAATGCGCGCAACCGTCCGGCAAAATCGGCCGGCTCCAGCAAACGGATGTGTTCGGCATTGATCGCATCGGCCTTCTTCTGGTCGAAGCGGGCCGGGTTCGAATTCACTTTCGATACATCGAAGGCCGCCACCATCTCGTCCATGGAGAACACATCGTGGTCGTCGGCGATGCTCCAGCCGAGTAGCGCGAGGTAATTGAGGAGCCCCTCGGGAATGAATCCGCGTTCGCGGTGCAGGAAGAGATCGGCCTCCGGGTCGCGCTTGGACAGCTTCTTGTTGCCCTGACCCATCACGAACGGCAGGTGGCCGAATTCGGGAGTGAAATCGGCGACCCCGATACGCCGCAGCGCGGCGTAGAGCGCGAGCTGCCGCGGTGTAGACGAGAGCAGATCTTCACCGCGCAGTACATGGGTTATCCGCATGGTCGCGTCGTCGACCGGGTTGACCAGCGTATAGAGCGGATCGCCGGTACCGCGGGTGAGCGCGTAGTCCGGAACGGAGCCGGCTTTGAACGTGGTTTCGCCGCGCACCAGATCGTGCCAGGTGATATCGGTATCGGGCATTCGCAGTCGCACCACCGGCCCCCGGCCGGCCGCCTTGTATTCCTCGATCTGCTCCGTGGTGAGGTCGCGGTCGAAATTGTCGTAACCGAGTTTCGGGTCACGTCCGGCCGACTTGTGACGCGCCTCGACTTCCTCTGGCGTGGAAAAGGATTCGTACGCCTCACCGGCGTCGATGAGCTTTTGCACCACGTCACGGTGGATTTCGCGTCGCTGCGACTGCCGGTAGGGCGCATAGGGCCCACCGATTTCCGGCCCCTCGTCCCAATCGAGTCCGAGCCAGCGCAGCGCATCCAACAGTGCCTGATAGGACTCTTCGGAATCCCTTGCGGCATCCGTGTCTTCGATACGGAAGACGAAGGTGCCCCCGTGATGGCGGGCGTAGGCCCAGTTGAACAGCGCCGTGCGGATGAGCCCGACATGCGGTGTCCCGGTGGGTGACGGGCAGAAACGGACCCGTACGTTTGTCATGTCTCTCTTTCGTTCAGCGTTTTGCGGCAACAGGATTGGTCAGCGTACCGATTCCGGCGACGGTCACCGACACAGTTTGACCATCTTTCATGGGACCGACGCCCTCGGGAGTTCCGGTGAGGATCACGTCACCGGGAAGCAGGGTCATCACGCGAGTGACCCATTCGATGATTTCCGGGATATCATGCAGCAGTAGCGATGTGGTACTGCGCTGGCGTACTTCGCCGTCGAGTTCGGTGGTTATCTCGAGATCCGCCGGATCGAGTTCGGTCTCGATCCACGGGCCCAGCGGGCAGAAGGTGTCGTAGCCCTTGGCCCGGGTCCACTGACCGTCCTGGGCCTGCTGGTCGCGGGCGGTCACATCGTTGGCGACGGTATAGCCCAGGATGACATCCTTGGCACGGGCGGCGGGTACATCTTTGCAGGGCCGCCCGATGACCACCGCGAGCTCGCCCTCGTAATCGACGCGGGAGGAGCTGGGCGGCACGATGATCGGGATATCGGGGCCGATGATGGAGGTGTTCGGTTTCAGGAAGATCACCGGTTCGGCCGGCGCCTCACCGCCCATTTCCGCAGCGTGGGACGCATAGTTCTTCCCGACGCAGACCACCTTGCTGGCCAGGATCGGAGCGAGCAGACGGATATCGGGCAGCGACCAACTGCGGCCGGTGAACGTCGGGGTGCCGAACGGATGTTCGGCGATTTCCTTTGCGGTCTCGCCTTCGATGGCGACGAACGCGACCCCGTCGGGGCTGGCAACTCGACCTAGACGCATGACCGAAGTCTATCCAGCCGGGTCCACCAGCCCGAATGCACCCGACCGGTCGGTCCGGCGGGCGGTGAGAACCGCGGCACCACTTGCGGGCGCCCGGGCCCCGAGGTGTACGGTGACCGACGTAGGTTCATAGATTGAGAATTTATTCTCATATACTGAGATGCTTTCGTTCCGAAATGGGGAACCATGGCGCACAGCTCACCGACGGCCGTCCCGATCGCCGCACCCGGCGCACAGATATCCCCCGCCCACCGCTGGCTCATGCTCGCCTTCGGTGTCTTCGCCCAGACCACCAGCGCGATCTTCGTCCACGGCGTGCCGTTCCTGCTTCCCGCGCTCACCGCCGGCGGTATGTCGCTGCCGACCGCCGGTCTGCTCGTCGCCATGCCCACCATCGGCCTGTGCTGCACCCTGATCGCCTGGGGCTACCTGGTCGACCGGGTCGGCGAACGCATCGCCCTGGTCGCCGGACCGCTGATCATGTGCGCGGCCGGGGCAGCCGCCGCCTTCACAACCAGCTATCCGGCGCTCGGAGTGCTGTTGTTCCTCGGCGGAGTCGGCGCCGCCAGCACCAACGGCGCCAGCGGCCGGGTGATCGTCGGCTGGTTCCCACCCGACCGGCGCGGCTTGGCCATGGGGATCCGCCAAACCGGCCAGCCCCTCGGTGTCGGTATCGCGGCGATGTCCATTCCGCTGGTCGCGGACCGATTCGGAGTCGCACCGGCACTGACCGTGCCCGCGATCCTGGCCGGACTGGCCGCGGTGTGCTGCCTGCTGGGGATCGTCGACCCGCCCCGCCCCGCGCGGGCACAGTCCTCCGGCGCCAATCCCTACCGGGGCAGCAGCACGCTGTGGCGCATCCACGGGGTCTCGATCCTGCTGGTCGTCCCCCAGGCGACCGTCTGGACCTTCGCCCTGCTCTGGCTGCACCGCGACCTGGGCTGGTCTCTGGCGGGTGCCGGCGCGCTGGTCACCGGTACTCAGATCCTGGGCGCGCTCGGCCGGATCGGCGCGGGCGCCTGGTCGGATCGGGTCGGCAGCCGGATGGTCCCGCTGCGCCAGGTCGCGGTCGCCGCGGTCGCCACGATGGCACTGCTGGGACTCACCTCGTGGACGCATTGGTGGTGGGCCGCGGTCCCACTGCTCGTGGTCGCCTCGGTGGTCACGGTCTCCGACAACGGGTTGGCCTTCACCGCCATCGCCGAACGCGCGGGGCCGTTCTGGAGCGGCCGTGGTCTCGGTATCCAGAACACCGGCCAGAATTTGACGGTCGCCGCGGTGCCGCCGGTATTCGGAGCGCTCATCACCGCGACCGGTTTCCCCGCCGTCTATCTCGCAGCGGCGGCCCTGGCCGCCGTAGCGATCCCACTCGTCCCGGTGGCGTCGGAGAAACCCCTGGAGTAGGTGACCACATCGGTTGTTGATCCGGGGGGCGACCGGCCCTCGGATCAACCGGTCAGATCTCGATCAGGACCGCGGGATCGAATTCCACCCGAATCGTCTTATCCGCCTCGATTTCGGCAGTGAACTGTTGTCCCTCGGCGGCCGTGGGCTCCCACCGGTAGGTGGCACCGTCCAGAATTCCGCGATGGATCCGGACCTTCGGCTGATGCTCGATGATCCAATACTGCGGTACGCCCAGTTCAGCGTATTCGCGCACCTTCCGAACGCGGTCGGTGCGCTCGCTGCCACTGCCCGGAGATACCACCTCTACCACCAGCAGCAGGTCGATCCCCGGAATCAGCTTCGGGGACTCATCGGCGATCACCGAGCGCGCGACGTCATAGGGAACCAGTGCGATATCGGGTTTACGTACCCCGGCCGGGGTGCTGATCTCCCATTCCCCACCGTCACACACGATTACAGCGGCATCGCCGAGCATTCCCTCGATCTTGCGGGCAAGCGTGCGCGCAATCCAGTTGTGCCGAGCCCCCGCTGCCACCTCGACCAACCACCCGTCTTCCAGTTCGAAACCCTTACCGTCCTCCGGCAGGTCGTACAGATCCAGCACCGTGTACGGGCCGAAACCGGCATCACTGGTGGCGTGCCACGCGGTCATGCTGCCCTCCAAGTGCTCGGGCCGTCCATCGGGGATACGCCCAGGTACCCCCGATGGTATCGGACCTGCGACCCCATTCCGCTCGCGAGAATACGGGCCGTCGAGATCAGAGCGCGGCGGCGATCCGATCGCCGATCTCGGTGGTCGACGCGGTGCCGGTACGACCGGACAGGTCCTTGGCGACAGCGTCCTGGATACGGGCGGCGGCAGCCGATTCGCCCTTGTGCTCCAGCAGTAGCGAGACCGAGAGGATGGCGGCGGTCGGGTCGGCCTTGGACTGGCCCGCGATATCGGGGGCGCTGCCGTGCACCGGTTCGAACATGCTCGGGTTGGTGCCGGTGGCGTCGATATTCCCGCTGGCCGCCAGGCCGATACCGCCGCTGACGGCGGCGGCGAGGTCGGTGATGATGTCGCCGAACAGATTGTCGGTGACGATCACGTCGAAACGGCCCGGGTCGTTGACCATATGGATGGTGGCGGCGTCGATGTGCTGGTAGGCGACCTCGACATCGCCGAATTCCGCGCCCACCTCGTCGACCGTGCGCTGCCACAGCGAACCGGCGAAGGCGAGCACATTCGTCTTGTGCACCAGAGTGAGGTGCTTACGGCGGGCCTGTGCCTTGGCGAAGGCGTACCGGACCACTCGTTCCACGCCGAACCGGGTGTTGGTGCTGACCTCGGTGGCGACCTCGTGCGGAGTGTCCACCCGGATCGCGCCCCCGGTGCCGGTGTACGGGCCCTCGGTCCCCTCGCGAACCACCACGAAGTCGATATCCGGGGTGCCTGCCAGCGGGCTGCCGACCCCCGGGTACAGCTTCGAGGGGCGCAGGTTCACGTGGTGGTCGAGCGCGAAACGGGTGCGCAGCAGTAGGCCGCGCTCGAGGACGCCGCTGGGTACCGACGGGTCGCCGATGGCGCCCAGCAGGATGGCGTCGTGCTGTTTGAGTTCGGGCAGCACCGATTCGGGCAGGACCTCACCGGTCGCGTGGTAGCGCTTGGCACCCAGGTCGTATTCGGTGCGCTCGACACCGGGCAGCACCACATCGAGGACCTTGAGCGCCTCGGTGACGACTTCCGGGCCGATACCGTCACCGGGGATCACGGCGAGTTTCATGACAACCACGCTTTCTACGAACGACGAGGCCGCGACCGGAGCAGGACGCGGTTGCGGGGCCGGGTACGCCTCGTCGCGGCGGTGTCCTGTCGCGGCGACGGTGTCCGGGTACCGGCCGCCCCGGGCGATGAGGCCCGGGCGGACGGTGCCCGTCGGTGCGCGCTACCCACCGGCCCGGGCGATAGCGCGCACGGGTTACATCAGAACAGGTCGACCAGGGCGACCTTGGCGGCGCCGACCGCGGCGGCGATCTCCGAGCGCACCGCCTCGGGCACCTCTTTGTTGACCCGCAGCACCACCGTGGCGCCTTCTTTGTTGGCGTCCTGGGTGAGCTGGGCGGCGAGGATATCGACCTCGGCGGCGCCCAGCGCGGTACCGACCTTACCCAGCGCGCCCGGCCTGTCCTCGTAGTTGAGAACGGCCAGGTTGATGCCTTCGGCGCGCATATCGTAGTTACGGCCGTTGATGTTGACGATCTTCTCGACCTGCTGCGGCTCGGTCAGCGCACCGGCGACATTGATGGTGCGGCCGTCGCCGAATACCGCGCGCAGATCCACCAGGCTGCGGTGGCTGGGGCTTTCGGTCACCGTGGTCACCGCGGCGGTGATCCCGCGAGCCTGGGCCAGCGCCGGAGCGTTGACGAAAGTGACCTGGTCGTCGACGTGGGCCGAGAACACTCCGCGCAGCGCCGCGAGCTGCAGCACCTCGACGTCGGAGGCGGCCAGTTCGCCGCGCACCTGCACCTCGAGGCTCACCGGCAGTTCGTCGGCGAGCGCGCCGAGCAGGGCACCCTGCTTGCGGACCAGGTCCAGCCAGGGCGCGACCTCGTCGCCGACCGTGCCGCCGGTCACGTTCACCGCGCCCGGTACGAATTCGCCGGCCAGGGCCAGCAGTACGGACTTCGCGACATCGGTGCCCGCCCGGTCCTGGGCTTCGCTGGTGGAGGCGCCCAGGTGCGGGGTCACCACGACCTGGGGCAGGTCGAACAGCGGGCTGTCGGTGCAGGGCTCGGTCTCGTAGACGTCGATACCCGCGGCCCGCACCTGACCGGAGGTGATGGCCTCGGCGAGCGCCGCCTCGTCGACCAGCCCGCCGCGCGCGGCGTTGACGATGATGACGCCCTTCTTGGTCTTGGCGAGCGCGTCCTTGCCGAGAAGGCCCTTGGTCTCCGGGGTCTTCGGCAGGTGGATGGAGATGAGATCGGCACGCTCGAGTACCTCGTCGAGGCTCAGCAGTTCGATACCGAGCTGCGCCGCACGCGCCGGGGAGACGTAGGGGTCGTAGGCGATGATCTTGGTCTCGAACGCGGCCAGGCGCGCCGCGAACAGCTGCCCGATCCGGCCGAGCCCGATCACACCGACGGTCTTGTCGAAGATCTCCACACCGTTGAAGCTGCTGCGCTTCCAGGTGCGCTCACGCAGGGTGGCGTCGGCGGCCGGGATCTGGCGCGCCGCGCTCAGCAGCAGGGTGACAGCGTGCTCGGCGGCGGTGTGAATATTGGAGGTGGGCGCGTTGACCACCAGGACACCGCGTTCGGTGGCGGCGGGAACATCGACGTTGTCCAGGCCGACCCCGGCCCGGGCGACGATCTGCAGGTTCTTGCCGGCCTCGAGGACTTCGGCGTCGACGGTGGTCGCGGAGCGGACGAGCAACGCATCGGCCTCCGGCACCGCGGCGAGCAGTGCGGGCCGATCCGGGCCGTCGACCCAGCGGACCTCGACACCGTCACCGAGCGCGTCGACGGTCGACTGGGCGAGCTTGTCGGCGATCAGAACTACAGGACGGCCTGCTTGGCTCACAGTGGGGTACTCCTGGATGTGGGGACGGCCAGTTGACGGGCCCAAGCTTAGTTCGGCCCGATCCGGCCATGTCCTGCCCCCTGCAGTCGCCACCCGCCGACCTGCGCCTACCCGGCGGATCGGGTGTGCCGAATCACGCGCGCGTGGCGCGGACCGCCCAGGTCGGGGCCGTGACGGGATTCTCCGCAGCCGCACCGGCCCCGAGTGGAGGCGGCACCGGCACAGAAATACCCGCCCCACCACATAGACCCGAAAACGACGCGCGGCCCCGCACCTTCGGAGAGGTGCGGGGCCGCGCTACATCGTCACATCACTCAGATGGAGCGAACATCCTGAGCCTGCGGACCCTTCTGGCCCTGCCCGATCTCGAACTCCACCCGCTGGCCCTCTTCGAGGGACCGGAAACCACTTCCGGAGACCGCGGAGTAATGCACGAAGACGTCAGGTCCGCCCCCGTCTTGCGCGATGAAGCCGAAGCCCTTCTCGCTGTTGAACCACTTCACACTGCCTTGAGCCATGATACTTACTTCATACTTTCTGTTGCGAGCCAGACGGATCACGGTCGATCCACCTGATCTCTATGAACAACGATGCCACGTTCCGAAGAGTTCCGGCACCGGGTAAATCCCCCACTGTGAGGGATAACGCGGATTCCGCACGCCGGATATGACCCCCCGGTGCGAGCGATCCATCTCACGGATGACCCGCCCTCGGCCCGTTCGCAGCGGCCCCGGGGAAACCCGTAGTACCCGAGGATGATTCTTCGAACGAGTTCGCTGAATGTCTGTGACATTCAGGGCCGTTGCGCGAGGGTAAAGGTCTATCGCTTTTCGGCCGGTCCTCCCCGCTGTGCCGGAAAGCGCAGTACGAGAGGATTCGAAGTGTTCCGCACGAACCGAGTACACGCGACCCGCCGGGCCACCGCCCGGATCGCCGTCGCGGGTGCCATCACCCTGCTGCCGCTGGCCGCCCTCGCCGCGCCCGCGGTGGCCGACCCGGCGGCCCCCGCCCCCGGCTACACACAAGTGGACCGGGATCGGCACGGTGACCGCGACCGCCACTGGGATCGCGGCCGTGACCGTGACCGCCACTGGGACCGAGATGACCACTGGGACCGCGACGACCACTGGGACCGTGGGCGGGACCGTGGCTGGCAGGACCCGGCGAGCTGGGCCCGCCACCTGCTGCGTGGTCTGTTCGGCAGCAGCTGACCGAGCGCGGGTCCGCGTGTGCGCGGGCCCGCGTCCCGGGCCGCCGGCAGATCCCCGTCCCACGGGTGCGCACCCTGCGGTGCCCGTGCCGTGGTCGCTGTGTCCGCGAAGCGATCCCGTACCCGGACCGCTTGTACGCCTGTAGCGTAATCCGCCCGTACCGGCGGACCGGAATTCTAGGCTCGATCCATGACCGAGCCTCGCAGACTCCAGTCGATACCCGGGGGACGCGCCGACCGGCCGCCCCGGCGTCCGGTGGACCGGCCCGAACCACTGTGGCGCGAACTCCTCGGCGGACAATTGCGTACGCTGCGCACCGAGAAACGCGAAACGCTCGCGGAAACCGCTGAGCGCGCGGGTATTTCGCCGCAGTACCTGTCCGAGATCGAACGCGGACGCAAGGAACCCTCCAGCGAGATGATCGCCGCGCTGGCGGGAGCACTCGGTACTTCCCTCGGCGCGCTCACCGGACAAGTGGCCGACGAGCTCCGGGCCCGGCGCCGGCCCGTGGTGGCCCCACGGCCCGCCGCCCCCACCGTGATGCTCCGGGCCGCCTGACCCGCTAGCGCCGCGGTTCCAGCACCGAATCGGCCAGCCCGTATTCGACGGCGGCCGCCGCGGTGAACACCCGGTCACGGTCGGTGTCGTGGCGTAACTGTTCCGGAGTCCGTCCGGTGTGCCGGGAGAGGATGGTTTCGATCTCGGCCCGCATCCGCACGAGTTCATCGGCCTGAAGGATGAGATCGGGGATGGCGCCCTGCCCGCGCGCCGCCGGCTGGTGCAGCACCACCCGGGCATGCGGAAGCATCGCCCGGTGCCCGGGTGCGCCACCGGCCAGCAGCACCGCCCCGACCGCGATGGCCTGTCCCACGCAGGTCGTGTGCACCGGGGCACCGATGTGCTGGATGGTGTCGTAGACGGCGAGCATCGACGACAGATCCCCGCCCTCGCAGTTGATGTAGAAGTCGATCTCCTGTCCCGGACTCTCCGATTCGAGGTGCAGCAACTGCGCGATGAGCGCGTTCGCCACGCCGGAATCGATGGGGGTGCCGAGATAGACGATACGTTCGGCGAGCAGATGCGAATAGATATCGGTGATCCGCTCACCGCGCGGATGCTGGGCGATCACATTGGGAATCGTGTAGGTGCTCATCGGATCTCCGGTAGGCCTCGTTTACTGGATGCGACTGTTGTCAGGTCTTCGTGCTGCCCGCTCATGCCGTGCTCACGGGGCACGACCGGGCGCCACCCTCCGTGGTTACGCAAGCTGCCTCCTCCGGGCACCGCCCGCTCATGCCGTGATCCCGACCCGCCGGCGTTGTGGGACGACCTGTTCGAAATCGCCGACGATATGGTCGATGAAGCCGTACTCCTGGGCCTGGGTCGCGCTGAACCAGCGGTCGTGCAGGGAATCGTCGTAGATCCGTTCGTAGGGTTGCCCGGTGTCCTCGGAGATCAGGCCGAGCACCGTTTCCACCGTGTAGCGCAGGTCGTCGGCCTGTACTTCGACATCCACCGTGGACCCGCCGATACCGGCCGAACCCTGGTGCATCAGGATCCGGGCGTGCGGTAGCGCGAAGCGTTTACCAGGGGTCCCGGACGAGAGCAGGAACTGACCCGCACTACAGGCCAATCCGAGCGCGAGAGTGGACACCGGGGTCGGTACCAGCCGCATGACATCGCGGATGGCCAGCATCGCCGGGACCGAACCGCCGGGCGAATGGATCCACAGCGAGATACCGGCCTCGCCGTCCTCGGCGGCGAGGGTGAGCAGCTGAGTCGCCAGTAGCGTGCCGTTGTCGTCGTCGAGGGGGCCGTCGAGAACCAGGATGCGGCGGGACAGCAGTTGTTCCCGGGCACGCCAACCGAACAGCGGGGATTTATCGTCGTGAGCCATGGTCCCCACGCTGCCGGACCGCGCGGGCGGACGGGAGTGCGCGCTGCTGTGAGCAGATCTGCTCTCAGCAGCGGCCCCGGATGCCGTCGGCCGATCGATACTCGAGATTCACGCTGCGATACGTGGCCGAAACACAGCCTCCCTACCGTAATTCTTCGTATACGTCGCTGTATACAACGCCGAATACGGGCAAGCCAGCGGGCTGACCTTTCCTGAGTGGAGGCCGAACGGTCATGAATGCAGCCAGAACCGAAGAATCCGGAAAACCCATGACAGTTGCGGCATCACGCGACACCCGAAACCGTCGGCCGGGCCGGCGCGCACGCACCCTGCTCGCCCTCCCGGCCGCCCTGTGCGCGACCGCGCTCGCGGTGACCGCCTGCGGTAGCTCGGCCTCCGACCAGGCCGGTGCGAACACCACCTCCTGTGTCGATACCGCCGGTCCCGCGATCAAGGTCGGTTCGCTGAACTCGCTGTCGGGCACGATGGCGATCTCCGAGGTCACCGTCCGGGACTCGATCGAACTCGCGGTCGACGAGATCAATGCCGCCGGCGGCGTGCTGGGCAAGCAGATCCAACTGGTCGGCGAGGACGGCGCCTCCGAACCCACGGTCTTCGCGGAGAAGGCGGAGAAGCTCATCAGCAGCGACTGCGTCGCCGCCGTATTCGGCGGCTGGACCTCCTCGAGCCGCAAAGCCATGCTGCCGGTCTTCGAGGACCGTAACGCGCTGCTCTACTACCCGGTCCAGTACGAGGGCCTGGAATCGTCGGAGAACATCTTCTACACCGGCGCCACCACCAACCAGCAGATCGTGCCCGCCCTCGATTACCTGAAGGGACGCGGCGTGAAATCGCTCTACCTGGTGGGTAGCGACTATGTCTTCCCGCAGACCGCGAACCGCATCATCAAGGCCTACGCAGAAGCCAACGGAATCGAGATCAAAGGTGAGGACTACACCCCGCTGGGCTCCACCGATTTCTCGACCATCGTGAACAAAGTGCGTTCGGCCGATGCCGATGCCGTGTTCAACACCCTCAACGGCGATTCCAATGTCGCCTTCTTCCGCGAGTACAAGAACGTCGGTCTGACCGCGAAAGATATGCCAGTGGTCTCGGTGTCCATCGCCGAGGAGGAGGTCGGCGGTATCGGGGTGCAGAACATCGCCGGCCAGCTGACCGCGTGGAACTACTACCAGACCGTGGACAACCCGCAGAACAGCGCGTTCGTCAAGGCGTACAAGGCGAAATACGGTGCCGGCAAGCCGACCTCCGATCCCATGGAAGCCGCCTACGTCTCGGTCTACCTGTGGAAGAACACCGTGGAGAAGGCGCAGTCCTTCGCCGTCCCGGAGGTGCAGAAGGCCGCGGGTGGCGTCACCTTCGAAGGCCCCGAGGGTCTGGTGACCATCGACAGCGAGAACAACCACATCACCAAAACCGCCCGTATCGGTGAGATCCGGCCCGACGGCCTGATCTACAGCGTGTGGGATTCCGGTCAGCCCGTGGAACCGGACCCGTACCTGGCCGGTTACTCCTGGGCCGAGGGACTCGGGGGCTGACGCACCGTGGAAGCAGTCATCGGCCAGCTGTTCACCGGTCTGAGTCTGGGATCGATCCTGTTGCTCGCGGCCCTGGGCCTGTCGCTGACCTTCGGTCAGATGGGGGTCATCAACATGGCCCACGGCGCGTTCATCATGGCGGGGTCGTATACGGCCTACACGGTGCAGGAATATCTGGTCTCCAATGCCGAGGTCTCCCTGATCGTCTCGCTGTTCATCGGGTTCGTGGTCGGTGGCCTCATGGGTGTCGCCCTCGAGGTGGCCCTGATCAAACGCATGTACGACCGGCCGCTGGACACCCTGCTGGTGACCTTCGGTGTCGGTCTGATCCTGCAGCAGGCGGCGCGGGATATCTTCGGCGCGCCGGCCGTACGTGTGGTGACCCCGGAGTGGCTCGGTGGCGGGGTCGAGATCCTCGGGGCGGTCGTCCCGAAGACACGGATCTTCATCATGGTGCTCGCGGTGCTCTGCGTGACCGCTGTCGCGGTGACCATGAAGTACACCTCGATGGGCCGGCGTATCCGGGCCGTGGTCCAGCATCGTGATCTCGCGGAGACCAGCGGGATCTCCAGCCGCGGTACCGATATCACCACGTTCTTCATCGGTTCCGGGCTCGCCGGGGTCGCCGGGGTGGCGCTGACGCTGATCGGCTCCACCAGTTCCAACACCGGCGCCACCTATCTGGTCGATGCCTTCTTGGTGGTGGTCATCGGTGGCCTCGGGCAGATCCGGGGCGCGGTACTCGCTGCGGTCGCGCTGGGACTGTTGAACTCGTTCATCGAATACAGCACCACGGCTTCGGTCGCGAAGGTGATCGTATTCGCCATCATCGTGATCTTCCTGCAGGTCCGCCCGCAGGGACTGTTCATCATTCGGTCGAGGAGTCTGGTATGAGGGGATTCCTCACGACCCGCTGGAAGGCCTATTCGGGTTTCGCGATCGCCGCCGTACTGCTGTTCGCGGTGGCGCCCGCGGTGCTCTCGGATTTCCGGCTCAACCTGCTGGGCAAATTCCTGTGCTTCGGCATCGTCGCCGTCGGCATCGGATTGGCCTGGGGCCGCGGCGGCATGCTCACCCTGGGACAGGGCGTGTTCTTCGGGCTCGGCGCCTACATCATGGCGATGCATCTGAAGATCTCCGACGCGCAGTTACGCGGCGACGACGTCCCGGATTTCATGCAGATCGCGGGCATGCGCGACCTGCCCGGATACTGGGTGCCGTTCGGTTCGCCGGTGGTCACGATCCTGGGCATTCTGATCGTGCCGCCGCTGGTGGCGGTCCTGCTCGGACTCGGTGTGTTCAAACGCAAGGTCAAGGGCGCCTATTTCGCGATCCTGTCCCAGGCGCTGGCCGCTGCGTTCGCGATCCTGCTGGTGGGCCAGCAGTCCACCGGGGGCAGTAACGGGCTCAACCGGTTCCGCAGTTTCTTCGGGCTCGCCCTGAACGACCCGGTCAACCGGCGGCTGCTGTTCTTCATCGTGGCCGGCGCGCTGCTGGTGATCGTCGCGCTGACCCGGCAGCTGATGTACAGCCGCTACGGCGAACTCCTGGTCGCGGTGCGTGATCAGGAGGAGCGGGTGCGCTTCCTGGGCTACGACCCCGCCAATGTGAAGGTCGTCGCCTACGCGGTGGCGGCACTGTTCGCCGGTATCGCCGGCGCGCTGTTCGTACCGATCGTCGGGATCATCTCCCCCGCCGATATCGGGATCGTCCCCTCCATCGCGTTCCTCACCGGTGTCGCCATCGGCGGCCGCACCACCTTGCTCGGGCCGGTGCTGGGCGCCGTCGCGGTGGCCTGGGCGCAGACCAGCCTGTCGGAGAACTTCCCCTCGGGCTGGGTCTACGCGCAGGGCATTCTCTTCATCGTCGTGGTCGGTTTCTTCCCGGCGGGTCTCGCGGGTCTGGTCACGCTCCTGCGGCGACGCGGACGCGGGGACGACAAGGACCCGGCACCACCTGGCCCGGCACCGGAACCCGCACCCGCTACCCCGGTAGGAGTGTCGTCATGACCGAGCAGGCGACGAGCGCGACCACGGCGGCCGGCGCACCGGTCGCCGGCGGTAACGCCGGAATGCACAGCGACTACCTCGAGGTCCGGGGACTCAGCGTCGAATTCGACGGGTTCACAGCCGTCTCGAACGTGGATCTGACACTGTTCCAGGGCGATCTGCGGTTCCTCATCGGACCCAACGGCGCCGGGAAGACCACCATGATCGACGCGATCACCGGGCTGGTCCCGGCGACCGGGTCGGTACAGAAGTCGGGGGTCGAACTGCTCGGCAAGAAGGTGCACCAGATCGCCCGCCTGGGCGTGGGCCGCACCTTCCAGACCGCGAGCGTATTCGAGGAGCTGTCGGTATTGCAGAACCTCGATATCGCCGCGGGCGCGGGCCGTTCGATCTGGACCATGCTGCGCCGCCGGCCGGTCGAGGTCTCCGCATCGATCGAACAGGCCCTGGAGACCATCGGCCTCACGGCGCTGCGCGACAAACCCGCCGGCACCCTGGCGCACGGCCAGAAGCAGTGGCTCGAGATCGGGATGCTGCTCGTGCAGGACGCCTCGGTGCTGCTCTTGGACGAACCGGTCGCCGGGATGAGCCAGGAGGAGCGCGAGGAGACCGGGAACCTGCTGCGCCGTATCGGCGGTGAGCGCACCGTCGTGGTGGTCGAACACGATATGGACTTCATGCGCAACTTCGCCACTTCGGTGACGGTGCTGGCCCGCGGCGCGGTACTCGCCGAGGGATCGGTTGCCGAGGTGCAAGCCGATCCCGCAGTACAGGAGGCCTATCTGGGCACCGCCGCGGCCGCCGGAGAAGAGGACCCGACCGGGTCGGCCCCGGAGCCGGTGGCGCCGGGTAACCGAGTAGCGCCCTCGGTCGGGCCCGAGGAACACCGCCCGAGCGACTCGAGCCCGGAGGCGGGAGCGCAGCGGGACCACACAGGGCCCGCGCTCGGGCGCAATGGACAGGGAGGGTGACCGCGATGCTGGAACTCATCGACGTCCACGCGGGTTACGGCCGCACCGAGGTCGTACACGGGATCGGGATCGAGGTACCCGCCGACGGCGTGGCCGCGATCATGGGCCACAACGGTGCCGGGAAGACCACGCTGCTGCGCGCGGCCGTCGGACTGGTGCGCGCCGACCGGGGCAAGATCCGTTTCGACGGCGCCGATATCACCGCACTGCGACCGAGCGCCCGGGTGAAGCGCGGGCTGGCCTATGTTCCGCAGGGACAGCAGTGCTTCGGTCATCTCACCACCGCCGAGAACCTGCGGGTGGTGGCCGACGGCCGCAAACGCGGATCGGCGCTGATCGACGAACAACTGGACCTGTTCCCCGCGCTGAAGGATCTGCTCGACCGCCGGGCGGGGCTGCTCTCGGGTGGACAACGCCAGCAATTGGCCATCGCCCGCGCACTCATCACCGAACCACGCATGCTGATCCTCGACGAACCCACCGAGGGTATCCAGCCGTCGGTGGTCGCCGAGATCGAGAACACCATCACCGGCCTGGTGCAGCGTGGCGGGCTCGGAGTGCTGCTGGTGGAACAGCACATCGGTTTCGCCCTCCGGGCCGCGAGCCGGTACTACGTGCTGGAGAGCGGGCGGGTCACTTCTACCGGGGAAGGCGGAGCCGGGGCTGTCGAAACCGTTCGCGCCGCCATGACTCTCTAGGCTGCGCGTCGTGACAGAACCTCGAAGCAAACGCGAATCACGCAGCGACACTGTGTACAAGGCGCTGCGCGACGAACTCATGGCCGGCGCGCTCGCGCCGGAGGAGCGGCTCGGCGAGGAACGGCTGGCCGAACGCTACGGCGTCTCGCGCACCCCGGTACGCGAGGCGCTGGCCCGGCTGCAGGCCGACGGTCTGGTCGAACGCCACGACGCCGGACTGTTCCCCTACCGCCCGCGCCTGGACACCCTGGGCGACTACTACGAGCTGCGGATCACCCTGGAAGTTCAGGGCATCGCCCGCGTCCTCGACGATCCGGAACTGGGCCACGACCGTGCCGTTCTCGGACCCGAGATCGACCGCTGGCGCGCGTTCCGCACCGCGCCCCCGGACCCGGACGCCGGTTTCGTCGACGCCGACGAACAGTTCCACACCGTCCTGCTCGATTCCTCCGGCAATCGCGCTCTCACCGACGCCCTGCGCACTGTGAACGCCCGGATCCGCCCGGTCCGGATGTTCGATTACCTGACCCCCGACCGCATGCTCGCGACCATCGAGGAGCACATCGTCATCGGCGAGGCCGTCCTCGACCGCGATCTCACCGGCGCCCGAGAACAGCTCCTCGCCCATATCGACCAATCCCGCCGCGTGGTGGCCGACCGCGCCGGTCAGGTGCTCCAGCTGACCCGCATGGCCCGCGCGACCAAGACCTGAAACTCCCCGGCTACTCCGGTAGCCGCACTGTCCACGCCGAGAGGATCGACCGTGACCGAGACCGCCCCGCAGTTGTATACGCCGCTGCATACGCCGCTGCCCGAATGTCTGCTGATCGCCAACCGCGGTGAGATCGCCTGCCGCATCCTGCGCACCGCCGGGCAGCTGGGGATCGATACGGTCGCGGTGTTCTCCGACGCCGACGAGGGGGCACGGCATGTGCGGATGGCCGATCGCGCGGTCCGACTCGGTCCCGCCCCGGCCGCCGAGTCGTATCTGCGGGCGGACGCGGTGATCGAGGCGGCGCTGTCCACCGGCGCGACCGCCATTCATCCCGGATACGGATTCCTTTCCGAGAATGCCGGTTTCGCCGCCGAGGTCGAGGCCGCCGGTATCGCGTTCGTGGGTCCGGCCGCCGAACATCTGCGGCTCTTCGGCGATAAGCACAGCGCCCGCGAGGCCGCCGCGGCTGCGGGTGTCCCGCTGGTCGCCGGTAGCGGTCTGCTCACCGATCTCGACGAAGCCCGCGCCGAGGCCGACCGCATCGGATACCCGGTGATGCTCAAGGCAGCCGGAGGCGGCGGCGGTATCGGGATGGCCGCGTGTGCGACTCCCGAGGAGCTCACAGCGGCCTACCAGCGGGTGATCCGGCTGGCGCAGAACAACTTCGGTTCCTCGGCCGTGTACCTGGAGCGGTTCGTGGCCCGGGCTCGCCACGTGGAGGTGCAGATCTTCGGCGACGGTCGCGGGCGCGCCGTATCGCTGGGGACCCGCGATTGCAGTCTGCAACGGCGCAACCAGAAGGTCATCGAGGAGGCACCCGCTCCCGGTCTCCCCTACACCGTGAGCGAACGGCTCCTCGAATCGAGCCGCAGACTGCTCGGCGATGTCGGCTATCGCTCGGCCGGAACGGTCGAGTTCATCTACGACGTCGACCGCGGCGAGGCGTCGTTCCTGGAGGTGAACACCCGGCTCCAGGTGGAACATCCGGTCACCGAAGCCGTCACCGGCGTCGACCTGGTGGAGTGGATGCTGCGCCTGGCGGGCGGGGATTCCGCATTCCTCGACGCGATCCCCGACGCCGGGCCACCGATCACCGGATATGCCGTGGAGGCCCGCGTCTACGCCGAGGACCCGGGTAACGACTACCGTCCCGGCGCGGGCACCCTCACCGGTGTCGAGATCCCCACCGCGACGGCGCGGGTCGAGACCTGGGTCGAAACCGGTACCGAGATCAGCCCGTACTACGACCCGCTGATCGCCAAGATCATCACCTCCGGGAAGAGCCGCCCCGAGGCCCTGCACCGGCTGCGCGCGGCCCTCGACGAGACGCGCATGTTCGGTATCACCACCAACCTGCCCCAATTACGCGCCGCCGCCACGAGTTCCCCCATGCTCGATGCCCGGCACACCACCGCCACCCTCGGCAGCCTGGCCACCATCCGTCCGCGCCTGGAAGTGCTGCGCGCCGGGGTTTCCACCACCATCCAGGACTTCCCGGGCCGTCTCGGACTCTGGAGTGTCGGTATCCCGCCGTCGGGCGCGTTCGACGATCTGTCCTTCCAGCTCGCCAACCACGCCGTCGGGAACTCGCTCGGCGAGAACGGTCTCGAGGCCACGCTGCTGGGTCCGCGGATCCGCGTCACCGATACCACTGTCATCTGCGTGACCGGCGCCGCAGCCCCCGTCACGGTGGACGACAGGCCGGTCCCGATGTGGGAGCCGGTCACCGTCCCCGCCGGTTCGGTCCTCGATATCGGCGCCCCGCACGACACCGGTCTGCGCACCTACCTCGCCGTCCGCGGCGGCATCCTCGCCCCCGATTACCACGGCAGCGCGGCCACTTTCACCCTGGGCGGTTTCGGCGGTATCACCGGCCGCGCCGTCGCAGGAGGCGATATCCTCGGCATCAAACCCGACGCCGGTGGTCTGCTCGACCCCGCGCCCATTCCGGTCGGCGAACGACCCGAATTCGGCCACACCTGGTACGTCGGTGTCGGCGAGGGCCCCCAGCCCGCCCCCGACTATTTCACCCCCGCCGATATCGCCCAGTTCTACGACGCCACCTGGCAGGTACAGGCCCACGCCAACCGCACCGGTTTGCGCCTGGCCGGCCCCAAACCGACCTGGTCGCGCACCGACGGCGGCGACGCCGGACTGCACCCGTCCAACCTGCACGACTGCCCCTACAGCGTCGGCGCGCTCAATCTCTCCGGCGACACCCCGATCCTGCTGGGTCCCGACGGCCCCAGCCTGGGCGGTTTCGCCTGCCCCCTCACCGTGATCTCCGCGCACCGCTGGAAACTCGGCCAGATGCGCCCCGGCGACCAGGTGCGTTTCGTCCCGATCGCCGACGAACGGACGGGCGCGTTCCGCGCCTCGCCCGCTCTGCGCGGCCGGAGCCTGCCCACCCCCGAACTCCTCGGGTCCAGAGAAGAGGACAACGGTGTGCTGGGCCGCCGTGACGCCGGTACCGGCACCCCGGAGGTGAAATACCTGCGCGGCGGCGACGACAACGTACTGATCGAATACGGCCCGATGGAACTCGATCTGGGTCTGCGGATGCGGGTCCACGCCCTGAGCGAACGCCTCGAACAGGCCTCCATCCCCGGCCTGATCGATATCACCCCCGGGGTGCGCTCCCTGCACCTGCACTTCGACCCCGGTGTCATCGACCAGCGCACCGTGGTCCGCCTGCTCGGCGAACTCGAGGACGATATCCCCGATACCGCCGACCTGCGTGTCCCGAGCCGCCATATCGAACTACCGCTGTCCTTCGACGACCCGACCATCGTGGCGGCCATCGAACGCTACGGCCACGGCGTCCGCTCCGAGGCCCCCTGGTTGCCGTCGAATATCGAGTTCATCCGCCGGATCAACGGTCTGGACAGTATCGACGAGGTGCGCGATATCGTCTTCGACGCCCAGTACATGGTGCTCGGTCTCGGTGATGTGTACCTCGGGGCACCACTGGCCGTCCCGCTCGACCCCCGCCACCGCCTGGTGACCACCAAGTACAACCCCGCCCGCACCTGGACCCCCTCCGACGCGGTGGGTATCGGCGGTAAGTACCTCTGCGTCTACGGAATGGAATCCCCCGGCGGCTATCAGCTCGTGGGCCGCACCGTTCCGATCTGGTCGGGTTACCGGCAGCGCGCACCGTTCGAATCCGGCAAACCGTGGCTGTTCCGGTTCTTCGACCGCATCAGCTGGTATCCGGTCTCGGCCGGGGAACTGCTCGGCCTGCGCGCCGATATGGCGGCGGGCCGTTACGAAATGCGCACGAGTGCAGGCGAATTCGCCATGGCCGAACATCTCGCGTTCCTGAACGAGAACTCTGCCGATATCGCCGTCACCGAGGAGCATCGGCAGGCCGCGTTCGCCGCCGAGCGGCAGCGCTGGGAGGCGAGCGGTGAATTCGACGCCCCGGCCGATCTCGCCGCCGAACCCGAACCCACCGCGGAGCTCGACCTGCCCGCAGGCGCCCATATCGTCGCGGCGCCCATGATGGCCAATGTCTGGCGGGTCGAGGTCGCCGAGGGCGATCACGTCGAGGCCGGTGCCACCCTGCTCGTGCTCGAGGCGATGAAGATGGAGCTGCCGGTGGTCGCGGAGGTCGCGGGCACCGTTCATACGATCACCGTCGCGGCGGGCGATCAAGTCACCACCGGCGCACCTCTGGTCGCCGTCGAAACCGAAGGAGCGGCTTGACCGTGGAGCAACTACCGCTAGAGGCACCGGCGACCCAGACCCCGGTCGCCCCCACCGAGAAGGTGGCCCGCGCCTACCGGACCATCCGTGCACACGACCGGCCCGAGATCTGGATCACCCTGCGCGCCGAGGCCGAGGTACTGGCCGAGGCCGCCGCGCTGGAGTCCCGGCTCACCGAAGGTGAGCAGTTGCCACTGGCGGGGCTGCTGATCGCCGTGAAGGACAATATCGACGTCGCCGATATCCCGACCACCTGCGCCTGCCCCGGATTCGAACGAACGCCAGAGCGCACTGCTCCCGCTGTGGCCCGCCTGATCGAGCAGGGTGCGCTGGTGCTCGGCAAGACCAACCTGGACCAGTTCGCCACCGGCCTCGTCGGCACTCGCAGCCCCTACGGCGCGGTCCGCAACGCCCTGTTCCCCGACCGGGTCTCCGGCGGCAGCAGCTCCGGTTCGGCCGTCGCCGTCGCGCTCGGCATGGTCGACGCGGCACTGGGCACCGATACCGCGGGCTCCGGCCGCGTCCCGGCCGCGCTCAACGGCATAGTGGGCGTCAAACCGACCCTCGGACTCGTACCCACCAGCGGTGTCGTCCCCGCCTGCCCGGACTACGACGTGGTCACCGTTTTCGCCCGCGACCTCACCCTCGCCACCGCGGTGACCGCCGCCATGATCGGCCCCGACCCCGCCGACCCCCGCTCCCGTCCCTGGCCCGCCGACACACCCCTGGGCGCGCCCGCCCGCACCACCCTCGCGATACCCGCCGACCACAATCTCACCGCCCTGGCCCCCGCCTACCGGGCGGCCTTCGACGCGACGATCACCCGCTGGAAGGCGGGCGGCGGCGAGGTAGCGACAGTGGATATCGGCGAACTGCTCGATGCCGCCGTACTTCTCTACGACGGTGCCATCGTCGCGCAGCGCTATGCCGCGATGGGCGAATTCCTCAGCGGCGAGCCCGAAGGCGCCGACCCGGTCGTCGCGAAGATCGTCGCGGGCGCGGCACGTCCCGCCGCCCACGAGTACGTCACCGACCTCGGCCGGCTCGCCCGGGCCGCGGCCGCCGCACGCCGTCTGTTCGACCAGTACCCGGCCCTGTTGCTCCCCACCACGACCGAACACCCCACCATCGACGCGGTGACCGCCGAACCGATCACGATCAACACCCGCATGGGTACCTTCACCAATTTCTGCAACCTCCTGGATCTGGCCGCTGTCGCGGTACCGGGCGCGGAGACCGCGACGGGTGACCCGTTCGGCGTCATGCTGGTGACCCCCGCGTTCGCCGACCAGGTGGGTATCGACCTGGCCGCCCGGCTGCTGGACGCTCCCGCACCGCTGCTCACCGATACCGGCACCGACCTCCTGGTCGTCGGTGCCCACCTGCGCGGCCTCCCGCTGCACCACCAATTGGAGCAGGCCGAAGCGCGATTCCTCGGCGAGGTCACCACCTCGGCGGCGTACCGCATGGTCGCGCTGACCGCCACCCCACCGAAACCCGGCATGCTCCGCGTGGGCGCCGGTTCCGGCAGTTCGCTACCCGGCGAGCTGTACCGGCTCTCCCCCGCCGCCCTCGGCACATTCCTGAGCAATCTGCCGGCGCCGATGACCCTCGGCAAGGTCGAACTGGATTCCGGGCAGTGGGTCACCGGTTTCGCCTGCGACTACGAATCCGCCCGCGCCGCCACAGATATCACCGAATACGGCGGGTGGCGCAACTACCTGAAAGCTGGTCGTTGATACCGATCCGACCCTGAAGACCCGCCGTGCGGCCCGTCCAGCCGCACGGCGCGCCACCCGGCCGTTCCCGATGAGGGTTGCAGGGCAGCCTGCGAAGCAGGAGCGGCCGGGTGGCCATCGACGGCACCTTCCCGTCGCCAACGAGTCGCCGGACGCGCACGCTATCCGGACGATTCGAAACGGGACCGCGTCACCTCGCCGCCGGGTCCGATGACCTGCGGCACCTCGCTCGCCGCACGTATTCCGAAGTGCTGAACTACAATTCACGACGAAAGTCATTCGACGAAGCGGGAGGGATTCGTTGTGCCGGGTCGTGCCGCGCCACCGCCTTCGCCCGGTCCGGCCACTCCGCCGATTCCGCTTCTGGGCAGCCGCGCCGGCGTCCTCGACGAGCACGCCCCCTGCGTCCGATATCCCGATTCCCGAGTGACGCACGCCCGTCGGCGCGCCGATTGTGCCCATCGGGTGACAGCGGCCCCGAATACCCTCCGGGGTGCGTACACCGCACACCATCCGATCCGCCGTACGCGCTCGGCCGCCACGATCCGGCGAACTCCGCCGTCCCGGCCGGGCCGCCCTCGATTATCGACGGCCGGCGACCCCGCCGCCGGCGGTGCACCGGCCCGATCTTCGCTTGATACATGGCGGTTTCGTCGCCGACGAACCGCCATCATCTGGACAGCCCGGTAATCGTTCCGGTCGGGAACACCGCACGATGAACCGCGTCCTGGGCGCCCGCAGCCGTGTTCGTGCTGCCGTCGCGCGGGGTGGCGCCGTGCACCGGGCATTCGACCGAACCATCGATCCGCTCTGGAGTACGTGACCAATGACGACGTCGTCCACACACCCGGCCCTGCAGGGGTCTCCCCTCGCCCTCGGCGGGGAGCGCGTGCCGTTGTACACACCCGAGTTCGCTGCCGACCCCGCCGCCGCGTATCGCGAGATGCGGCGCCGGTTCGGGCCGCTGGTCCCGGTGGATCTGGCGCCGGACGTGCCCGCGACACTGGTCGTCG
Source organism: Nocardia jinanensis (assembly GCF_014645735.1). Taxonomy (GTDB): domain Bacteria; phylum Actinomycetota; class Actinomycetes; order Mycobacteriales; family Mycobacteriaceae; genus Nocardia; species Nocardia jinanensis. The sequence continues at coordinate 983,161 of NZ_BMMH01000001.1, forward strand.
GATATCGCCACGCCCTGAGGATCCTGCACGACCCGGACCATTTCCCCGCCGACCCCCGCCGCTGGCAGGAAACGGTCCCACCGGATTGCCCGCTCCTGCCGATGATGGAGTACCGACCCAACGCCCTGCGCTCGGCCGGTGAGGAGCACGCCCGCCTGCGGCCGCCCATCGTCGCGGGCCTCGAGTCGGTGGATCAGCATCTGCTGCGCGCCACCATCGAGCGCCTGGCGATCCCGTTGATCAACGATTTCTGCGAAGCCGGTGCGGCGGATCTGCGCACGCAGTACGCGTTTCCGCTCACCTTCGCCACCCTGACCGAGTTGATGGGCCTCTCACCGGAGACCGGGCGTACGGCGTTCGAGGGTATGGCGGCGATCCTGGACGCCACCTCCGCCGAGAGCGCCGCCGCGGGCAATACGCGTTTCGCCGGAGCCCTGATGGAGGTGGTCGGACAGAAGCGTGCCTGCCCGGCCCGGGATGTGACCTCTCGGATGATGCAGCACGAATCCCGGCTCGACGATATGGAGATGGTGCAGCAGGCGGCCCTGGTGTACGCCGCCGGTACCGAGCCGACCACCTCGCTGATCACCACCACGCTGCGACTCATGCTCATCGACGATCGGTTCGGCAGTCATATGCTCGGCGGTTCGCTGTCGACCCGCGACGCCATCGACGAGGTGCTTTTCACCGACCCGCCGCTACCGAACTTCTGCACCTCTTATCCACGCCAGCCGATCCTCGTCGGCAATACCTGGCTGCCCGCCGACCAGCCGGTGGTGATCAGCATCGCCGCCTGCAACACCGATCCGAGAATCGGTGGCGGCGAACGTATCGGCAACCGGTCCCATCTCGCCTGGGGACAGGGCACGCACGCCTGTATGGCCGAGGATATCGCCCGCATCATCGCCGGCGAGGCGGTCGATCAACTACTCGACGCCCTGCCGGAGATCGAGCTCGCGATCCCCACCGATCAGCTCGAGTGGCGTCCCGGCCTGTTCCATCGCGCCCTCAGCGCGCTACCCGTCCGATTTCCCCCGTCCGCGCCCTTGACCCCGATGCGCCCTTGACCCGATGACAGGAGCAACCCGATGACTCAGGAACAGTCGCAGACCGAACCGCTCGTGCTCGACCCCGCCGGCGCGGACTTCCACACCGAGATCCACCGCATCCGCGCGCGCGGCCCGCTCGCCGTGATCGAACTTCCCGGCGGCGTGCCCGCGTGGTCGGTGATCGATGCCGAGTTGCTCGAGAAACTGTGCACCGATCCCCGCGTCTCCAAGGACGCCAACCGGCACTGGCCCGCCATGCACACCGGAGAGGTCCCGCAGGACTGGGTGATGTGGCCGTGGGTGGCCGTCTCCAACCTGCTCACCGCCTACGGCGACGACCACCGGCGGCTGCGGAAACTGGTGGCCCCCGCGTTCACCCACCGCCGGACGCAGGCCCTGCGTCCCCGGATCGAGGCGATCACCGCCGAACTGCTCGACGAGATCGCCACTACCCCGGCCGATGAACCCGTCGATCTGCGGGACCGTTTCGCCTGCGCCCTCCCGATCGGGGTGATCGGCGAATTGATGGGCGTACCCGCCGAACTGTCCACCGCCCTGCGCACCTACGCCGGCGGCACCCTCGACACCACCCTCACTCCCGAACAGGCCCAGGCCAATTTCGCCGGCCTCTACACCACCCTGCACGAACTCCTGGACTACAAGCGCCGCAACCCCGGCGACGACCTGACCACCGTGCTCATGACCACCCACGACGAGGACGGTTCGAAACTCAGCGAACAGGAACTGGGCGACACCCTCCTGCTCATTATCGTCGCCGGCCACGAAACCACCGCCAACCTCCTCGATCACGCCGTGCATGCCCTGCTCACCCACCCGGAGCACCGCACCGCCGCGCTCACCGGCCGGCTCGACTGGTCCGACATCATCGAGGAGACCCTGCGCTGGGAACCCCCGATCGCCCATATGCCGATGCGCTTCGCCCTCGAGGACATCGACCTGCCCGGCGGCCACCGCATCGCCGCGGGCGACGCGATCCTGGCCGGGCTCGCCGGCGCGGGCCGCGACCCCAAGGTCCACCCCCGACACCCCGATTCCTTCGACCCGTCGCGGCCTGCCAAGGACCACATGGCCTTCGGCCACGGCGTGCACCACTGCCTCGGCGCTCCCCTGGCCCGGCTCGAAGCGACGGTCGCGCTGCCCGCCCTCTTCAGCAGGTTCCCGGAGATGCGACTGGTCACCGATGATCCCGCGGCCCTCGCCAATGTCCCCAGCCTCGTCACCAACGGTCACCGGACCCTCCCGGTGGTGGTGTGACCCCGGCCCCCGATCCAAAACTTAGGATTGACTAACCTAAGATCCGCCGCTAGCGTTTCGCATTGTCCGAGTGTGTTTCGCGCTGCGTTCGCCCACTCGGGCAGCGCCGGCGGACGAGGTATGCGATACCGCGAACACCGCCTCCGGCGCATCGGTTCGCAGGTTGGTCTTAGAAGGGGCCGTCATGTCCAGATTCATCAGAATCGCCGCTGTCTGTATTCTCACCGCGCTCATGGGATTCGGCCTGACGCAACCAGCGTCGGCCGATTTCTCCATCCGGTCCTCCCAGGCATCGGATCTCTACGTCCGCGACGAGGTGCCGACCCTGGCGCAGATCGAAAGGCAATTCGCCGCGTTCTGGAACCCGAATATCGGTATGGATCCCAAGATCGAGGTGACCTACAACGGCCCCTCGGCCCGCCCCGCCCTCGAGCGGATCATGGAAACCAGCAAGACCATGGATTTCTTCTCCATCCAGGGCCGCGCCATCGCCCCGGTCGATGTCTCCGGTAACACCATGACGGTCACCGTGCACGGCGTGATGGCCGGTTTCCCCGCGCAGAGCACCCTCTACCACTACATCCGCGAAGGCGGCCTGTGGAAGTTCGACTGGAAGGCCACCTGCCAGGAAATGGAATGCCAGGGTAACCCCACCTTCGGCTACTGATCCCGGCCACACCTGCCGGAGCGACCCCCGAGACCATTCGGCCCGGGGCGTCGCTCCGCTCGGGCGTGCGCCCGCATTTCCGAAACAGCCACCGGGACCTCCGTTCCCGGCCGGACCGGTACCAGTCACCAGGAATTCATATGATCAGCGTTCGTGGCGTTTCCAAACGCTTCGGTGAGAAACTCGCCGTCGACGACGTCACCTTCGAGGCCGAGCAGGGCTCGATAACCTATCTGCTCGGACCGAACGGTGCCGGGAAAACCACGATGATGCGCATGATCGCCGGCCTGGCCCACACCAGCTCCGGCACGATCTCGGTCAACGGCAGCGGACTTCGAGATTTCCGCAGCACGATCAACGAGATCGGTTTCGGCCTGGGCGCTTTCGCCCGCAATCCCGGGCATACCGCCGAACAACATCTGCTGTGGCAGGCAAGGCTGGGCGGCCTGCCGAAATCGGATATCGCGCCGGTACTCGACCGAGTCGGCCTCGCCCCGGTCGCGAAACGATCGGTCGGCAAATTCTCCTACGGCATGCTCCAGCGCCTCGGCATCGCCTCCGCCCTGCTGGGCGACCCGAAAACCCTGGTCCTCGACGAACCGGCCAACGGCCTGGACATCGAAGGCATCATCTGGCTCCGCGAACTCCTCCTCGGCCTGGCTGCCGAAGGAAAATGCCTGCTGGTGGCCTCCCACAACCTCACCGAAGTCGAGATCACCGGTACCCGCGTGGTCATCATGGGCAAAGGCAAACTCCTGTCCGATACGAGTAAGGACGAACTGGTGGCGGCAGGGTCGGGACCACGCCCACTGGAATCGGCGTACATCGAGATCACCGAGAACAGCGTCGAATACGTCGCGGCCGGAGGTGCGAAGTAATGATCGCCACCTACCTCGTCCGCGCGGTCCGCAGTGAAATCGCCAAACTCTCCCGGCGCAGCTCGGTCTGGTACGCCATCGTCCCCCTCGCCATCCTGATTCCGCTGGGCCTCAACTTCGGAATCGCGAAAGCCACCGAAGCGAACAAACTCAACGGCGCCGGCGGGATGGACACCAACAACGCCGCCTACTGGATTCTCGTCTTCTCGTCCTTCATCCTCATGGCGGGTGGGGTGTCCTCGCTGTGCGCGGAATTCAAGGACAACACGGTCGAAACGGTCTTCGGAATCCAGACCCGCCGCTGGCTCCTGCCCATCGCGAAACTCGTGGTCTTCGGCGTGATCGCCGGCCTTGCCGCCCTGGTGGTCACGTTCCTTATCCTGTGGGCCTTTCCGCAGCTGTTCCCGGAGATCTGGGGCCGGGTCGAAGTGTTCTCGGGCGACGGGATTCAGCTGTTGATCGGGGTTCCGATCTACACACTGCTGATCACAGCGCTCGGATTGGGAGTGGCGGCACTGGTTCCGAAGCCGGGGTTGGTGGTCATGATCGTGCTGCTGTGGAAGTTCGGGGTGGAGGTGTTCGTAACCTTCGTGCCCGGGGACCTGGGTGTCACCCTTCAACAACTGTCGCCGTTCAAGAACGGCGAGTTGGGAGTGGGGCAGCTGGCAACGATCGAGAGCCTGTTCGGCGGGCAGAACGGATCGCTGGTCTACTTCGCGGTGATCTGTGTGGTGATCTTCTCGGTCGGCACGGTACGACTCTCAGTCACCGACACGAAGGGATATTAGTTCCGATCGGAGGTCGGGGCACACGGCTGGACCCTGGCGACCTTGTCCGGCATCACGTCGAGCAGCAGCGGCGGCGCTCCCACCGCGCGCCGAAAGCTCGACCGCCTCTCACCCCTTGTCGGCGGTGCCGTCGACGGCTCGGCGAGGGTTCGGAGCAGAGATGGGCACTGAGAGAACTCCGGCGGCCTGCTGTTTCTCGATCAGGGGGGTTGCGTCGACGATGGGGGCGTCTCATTATCGATAGTGGGAGAAACGTGAATCCCGCACATGGTTGACCTGATTGCCATCGCGAGAGGTGGCTCGAACGGTCGTGCAGGCGTACACCGCAGCATCGTGCGGATTGTGCCCCATGGCGCACAGCGTTCCTGGCCGATTCACCCGGCTACCGGCCACAGCGAATCCGAGTCTCGACGAATGCGAGTTCGGGGATAACTGTCCACGTCGCCATCATCAGGTCGGACGACCGTGAGTCCGGTCTACGTGGCATGTCCTGAGTAGTCGATCGGTCACAGCATGAGGTCCGGCCCCTCGTGGACCGGACATACCTCTGGAAACACTGGTGGTGACGACGATGGACTCCGGATCGGAAAACAGCTATGGCGTCGAGGACACCGGAAGTGAGTATTGCTTTCCATCCGAGCTCGTTCGGGACTCGAAAACGACCGTGACGCTCGATCCCACTCGACTGTTGCTCGGGTTGAAAGATCCCATCGATATCGACGCTTTCGCCCCGAGACTCCGGGGACTGGAGCTCACGCTGGAGGGTGACCCCCGGGATCGCGAATCCTCGATCGCTCCACGCGTAAACCACACCACGCGGCGCTACTGGGTCCGGTCGCTGTCCGGCGATGCGGCCCGGAGCGATATTCTCCGCGCAGCCGAAGACCAGTTCGGTGACAACGTCGATTGGATCGCGCCGGTATACGTTTACCCCGGTGAAAGCGGACTTTCGGGAAGGTACTGCCCGCTGCCCGACGTCCTCTTGATCAAAGAACCTGTCGAGCATCCTTCGTTAAGGGAGGACACCGAACGGTCCCGATACATGATCTGTTATCGGTATTACCGGGTGGTGGATCCGACAACGTCCGCGTACGAATTACGCACTCGATTGCTGGATAACGGAGACCACACAGTAGACGGAGTCCAGTTCGACAGTATGCCGATGCTGTCACCCTATTCATATGAACCACTGGACACGTTCTATAAGGCCGATCCCCCGTACCTCGGACAGTGGAACATGGTGAAGGTCGACGCGGGTGGTCCCGGAGTGACGGCGTGGGACTGGACAAGAGGCGACCCGGGCGTGAAGATCGCGGTCATCGACTCGGGCTGCGATCTCACGCATCCGGATCTGGCATATGTGGCAGGCAAGACCTGGGGAATCTCCCCAGGAATCGGTGAGGAAGATCCTGCCACATCCTTTGCTCCGAGAGGTCACGGAACAATGGTCGCCGGGGTGGCCGCGGCTACGACGGACAGCCTCAAAGGAATTTCGGGAATGGCAGGTCTGTGCAAGATCATGCCCATCGGACTCACCACCCTGTCGGACTCGGAGATCACGAATGCGATCATCTTTGCTTCCTATTCCGGCGCTCGCGTCATCAATATGAGCTTCCGCGTACTACCGAGCCTGCTCGTCGATGCGCAGATCCAAGGCTCTCACAACTACTACGATGTGGTGCTGTGCGCTTCGGCCGGAAACGGCGACAAACCCGGGGATCTCGACAACAGCACCGGGAAGCCGGCAACAGATTTTCCCGCAAGCAACAAATACGTTATCGCCGTCGGCGCCACGGATCAGAACGACCATCGAACAAGCTGGTCGAATTTCGAGTCCGAGATCTCGGTTATGGCGCCCGGAACAGCGATTCCGACGACGACGGTGCGCGGGACCGGAAATATGGGAGAAGTCGGCAATGATTACACATCCGATTTTCGCGGAACTTCCGCTGCCGCGCCGCATGTTGCGGGACTCGCGGCATTGATCATCAGCCGGAACACGTCGCTGACCAACGTAAAAGTCAGAGAGATCATCGAATCCACTGCCGACAAAGTAGGTAATGCCTACGACGTGAAGACGTACAACGAGTTGCGTCCCAACGGTAAGTGGAGCCGAATGATGGGCTACGGCCGCATCAATGCCTACGATGCGGTGATCAGGGCTACCACGCCGTGGTGGCCGCTCCGATCGGCCGGGTCCGTGCTCGCACCTGAGTCCGCCGTATCCGACGAATCGATCCCTCCCCTGCTGGCCGAACGGCTGGAACGGGCGGTGCAAGCACATGAAACCGCGCTTGCCGATGGCGTCGCCAGCTCAACGCTGGAGGAATTGCACCGTACGTTGGTCGTGCTCGGCCGCAACGATCGTGTGCGCCTACTCGTCAGAGAGGTGATGGGCTCGACAGCATTCCAGGAGCTGCTTCGTCGAGATCGAGAGACGGCATTGACGACATTCGGCGTGGATTTGCCGAAGAATGTTTCTGTCCGCCTCCTCGATGTCGACGGTGAGCAGCCGACGGCAATCGTCAGGTTCAGCGTGGCAGCGGGGCGCTTGATCGCAGACGTGGACTGGCATCCCCGCCACGGCGTAAGTACCCGCGTGCGGCGGGAGAACTAGTGCCACGACCGCATTACGGCCTCTACCTGTGCGGGGTCGACCGGATCGGTACGGCCCCAGATGGCTCGACCAGCCGTCAGCTTACCGACCAGGCTGGTAACGAGTGCCTGCTCCTCCTCGGGACCCCGGCTCCCCTCGGCCAACACCTTCGTATAGCGGACAGCATCGACAATCACAGACTTGACACGCTCGTGGTTCAGGTACGTTTGCAGGTCCGTGGCCCACGCACCGACGGCGGCCGTAGGCTCCGCGGTTGCCCATGCTGTCAGCAAAACTTCCCGCTCGTCCGGAAAATAGCCCATCTTGTGGAGATGCGTTGCGACGTCGTACACCGGGTCGCCGAACAGCGCCAGTTCCCAGTCGATGAACACGACCCGGCCGGCTCGAATGATCATGTTCTTGCGATGCACATCCGAGTGCAGCAACCGGAAGGGCCTGGTCTGCAGTGTGGTCCAGGAATCGACGATGCCGGCGAACGGATCCGGCGGCACTTCCAGGTCTCGATAGAGCCGACCGAACGATGCCCTCGCCTCCCGATACACGCGCTGTGAAACGTCCGACAGCCGCCGCGCGAACGAAGCGGGGTCGCCTCTGTTCTCGTCGGGTGTGGTCGGTAGCCGGTCCGAGGGGACCTGCCGCAACGAGCCGAAGAATGCGCCCACATCCGTGGGAACGTGCGCGGGCACCGCCACACCTCTGGGGGCGATCCGGTCCAGTAATTCGCCCTCGATGTAATCGTGGATCTGGTATTTCGGAGACCGCGACTCCCATCGCAGTCGTGGCGCGGGAACCACAGATGCCTCGATCGCCCGCAGCACCAACGCTTCGGGCCACTGCCGCAGATCCATCACATCCGCACCCGCGACAGGAATGCGAACGTTCACAGCGCCCAGCATTCCGTCGACTCGCACATTGTGGTTGTAATACCCTGCCGCCGTATCGGTTCGAGCCGCGGCTTCGTAGTAGAGCAGGTCCGGCTCGATCCCCAGCACACGCGCGATCAGCCGCTGAGCTCCCCGATCGAGGTCGGCGTCCGGTGCCGGTGGCTGGATCCGGCCCAGCGCCCGTACCGCCGCGTCGGAGACATCCGGTTCGATCCAACCGTAGAGCGACAGCACCGCACGCGCCACCAGGATCAAACCGGGATACACCTCGGTAGCTTCCAGTTCGGAGATCGCCCATCGGACACAGCGGATCGCCTCCGACCGCGCACCACGACGGGCGTGTACCGCCGCGCGGAACAGGTCGGCCCGTGCCCGCCCGGAACGGTACCCGGCCTGTTCCAGTACATCGCATCCATCGGCCAGAGCGCGGTCCGCGGCGTCGAGCTCTCCGAGAGCCAGCTGGGCCAACCCCAGCGCGGTATAGGACTTACCGAGTTCGTGCAAAGCACCGAGTTCGCGCTGCCCGGCGATGGCGGCACCGGCGGCGGCGATCGCGGCACCGGGGTCGGTCAACGCCAGCAGTTCAGCGCGATTCGTCACAATGTTCGCCTGGCCGACGATGCTGCCAGCGGCGATGTAGTGATCTTCTGCCTCCACCAGATAGTGTGCAGCCGTCTCGGTATCGAAGGCGAGACGATAGGACAGGTAGCGCAAACGGGCGATATCGCCCAGAAGCTCCCGATCGTCCCCCGCAGCGGCGACCAACTCCTCGCACAGTCCGAGAGCTTGCGCGAATCGGCCCTGGCACATATGCAGATCCGCCGCCCACAACCCGGCTTCGAGCTGTGCCCGGCCCGCACCGCCGTCCCACACCGAGGTGTAGATAGTCAGCGCCGCATCCGTTTCCCCGAGGATGCGGCGCGCGTTCCCGGCGGCGACTGCGAGCCGATCCGCGATCGGCCCGGTGCGAGCCAGATCGATATCCCGGGTCAACCGGTCGGCGGCTTTCGCGTCGCCGAGCAGCAGAGCGCCCTCCGCCTCCAGACAGGTCGCCAAGTCCGAGATCTCCGCCATAGTTGTTACGTTCCCACCCCCATCGCGCAGGTAACGTTCCAGGTCACTGATCACACCGTCGATGCCCTGATACCCGCCGCCGGCCACGATGCGGTCCACGTAGCCCAGCAGTTCCACCGCATCGAGAGCACCCGACCGCAACCCGTGATATCCGGCTTCGCGCCACGCCGAGACCCGATTACCCGCATCCTGGGCTCGCTCCCACCACAGCTGGTGCAGGACCGAATGCAGCTCGGCGCATACGTCGTCGGGCAGGCGGCGGCGCAGCGCGGCGATCATGAGCTGGTGCAGCTGGTAGCGGTCGCCATCGCCGTCGGCGGAGTAGACGAACGAGTACGCGATCAGCGAGTTCCAGATCACCGGGTTGCCCGGGAGGTCGAAGCGAGCGGTGATCGTGCGGAAGATGTCGTGATCGAAGGTTCGCGGCACGCCGAGCAGTTCGAGCACGCGTATCTCATCGTGAGGGACATAGCGCAGGAAACGGTCGAGTATCGCTTCCGGTGACACCAACTCATCGGCGCCGACCCCATCCAGATGCCCCCGGGCGTCGATCGCGAGATGCAGGTAGAAGGGCACCCCGGCGCTGGAGCGGGCGATCACCTCGCGTTCGGCGGGGTTTTCGACACCGCAGGCGTCCAGCAGTGCGTACCGGGCGTCCATCGGCAGATCGTCGACCCGCATTTCACGGGTCCGTTCGTCCCATTCCGGATCGTGCCGTTCCCACCCGAGTGGTTCGCGACTGGCGATCACCACGAGCCCGGTGTCCAGCTGGGCGACGACATCACGCAACCACAGATCCATCGCGGCGGACCGACCTTGCCGCGGCCCGCCCATCATCGCCTCGTAGGCATCGAAAAAGATCACGTAGGAGCGTCCTGCCGTGCCGGCGGAGAGGTCCTGGGCGAACAGATACGAAACAGCCTCCTCGAGCTGTGCCAAACTCATCCGATCCAGCTCCTGCAATACCGGGTCGTGACGAATCCGGTGACTGCGGACCGCGCGGCGCGCCCCGGTCTCGACCAGTTTGGCCGCCGTCCCGAACACCGGGATTCCGGTCGTGTCGTTCAGAATCTCGGTCAGGATTTCGCTGTGCTCCGCGAGCGCGAGCGAGTCACCGGTGAATCGGAGATGCGGGTGCAGCCGCTGCCAGAGCACCGCACAGGCGATATCGAACCGGTGAAATTTGACTCTCTTCTCACCGAGCTGGATACGCAGAGCGACCAGAGCCTCCGCGGCCTGCCGCTGGCTGGGTACTTGAAAGTCCAGCAGCGCCGTCGGCCGGGCGCCGACACGCGAACGCAGTTCGGTGAGTAATCGAGACTTCCCGATCCCACCGACGCCGCTCAGCAGCAGCACGCGGGGACGATCCGGGAGTTCGGCGAGCGCGCTGTCGAACGCGGAGAGCACGATCTCACGATCCACGAACGGCCGACGTGTAGATCCTGGCTGGAACCGTGCGGTCAGCGCCATATCGTTCCCCCTCGACGCGGTCGACCCATGGTTCCCTCGGAATCGACTCAGTGCGAATCCTATTGCAGCAAAGAGCTTATCGGCCACCGATCAGCTGGGAAGGGTCGTCTTCCACATCCGTCCTCGTCCTCCGTAACAGACACCACGGGCTACCGAACGACGGTCCATATGTCTGTTCCGGAGATCGGCCCCGCAAACTCGTGTCAACCGTTCAGTTCCGGGCGGACCGAGAACACGCTTGCCGAATAGCAATCGGTTTCCGATGTCGCAGACCTTTCGGCCAGAGCGGCCAGAGCCGGGTCTGTCACCGAGGCCCAGTTGCGTTCGGTGACGACCTCTATACCGTGCGGTACACCCTCCACCCGGCTATCGCCGCTCCCGAGCACGACCATCGGAATGCGTACGCCGTCATCGGCGTGGACACGCCACACCGTGGGCCCACCTTCCGCGGTCAGCACCAGAACCTGCGGACGCGCGGTGTTGTGCACGAACACGTCCGCCGCCTCCTCCGAGTAAGGGCCGACCACGCCGGAACCACGTGCTTCATATACCTCGATCGCATGCACGTCGATGGTGGCACCCGGAATGTGATTGCGTTTCTCGGTGACTTCGTAGCCGCCGCTGTAATCACAGTCGTGTACCACGACAGGGTGGCGTCCCGGGGGGAGAGCGGGCTCGGGCGGGGCCGGGGGCGGTCCGGCCGATGTAGGCGGCGGCTCGGGTTCGTCGGGGTGCGGCACCGGCGGATGTTCAGTACCTGTCGCACACGCGACCGCTGTGAGCGCAGCGAGAAACGCGAGACCAGCGCTCCGGCCGACAATCGAGAGCTGGGAAAACATCATGTCCTCAGGCTCGCAGCAGCAGACCGGACCGACCAGGGTGAATTTACTCGAGCCATCTCGGTAGCAGCACGGAGCCCGGGTGCCGCCAACGGTCGAACGCACTCGAGCTCTGCCGGCACGGCAGCGACCGATCAATCCCGCACGAGCAGATAGTGCAACCAAAGCACCGTGGCACGGCCTACCGAGAGAGCATGATCGTTCCCGGAGTTCCACAACCACGTGACCCCGCGATACGCACGGCTCGCGACCAGCAGAGCCTCGACCCGGCTATCGACCTCCCGAGCGGTATCGAGCGAACGAACCGGCAGCGCCAACTGACTCACCCGACGCCGGGGAACCACGTCTCGAACCGCCCACCGAGCGCGACCATGCGCCCACTGCACCCCACGCCTCCATCCGCCACAACGAGGTGTGCTCATAGAATCCGGATGAAGGCGGCCCAGCACCCGCGAGCACGACGATATCCGGCAGCAGCCCGGCGGTCGGATTGTCACCGATCCGCCCACCGATCCGTTCGGCTTCGCGGCGCCACCAACTGTCCTCAACAGTGCCGCGTATCGGTGAGCACCGGCGCGCGCAACCAGGAGCCCTCACCCGTCGAGATCGACCCGCCGACCGACCGTACTTTCAGTACCGGCATGTGGCTCGGTCCACCGTGAGCCATGTATCCGCGGAAGAATCACGGGCTACTGAGCACCCGCGCGCCGGCCGATCGGACTCTGCCGGGTCGTGATCACATCACAGCCTGGATACAGATGGGATCGGCAGTCCGGGAAGGCCGGACCGGGTCAGGACTGCCGCTCCTATGAGCACAGAACAGCCTCCCACTCTCTCCGCATCCACCGGTTCGGATTGCCCAGGTATTCCTCGCACACTCGAGTATCCCAGATGATTCCCGAGTACTTCTCCGATACAGCGTGAGCCCTGCTACGACCGTAAGTTGTTATTGCCCGGCAGATCCCGGCGCGAAGGCTCGACACCTACAGAGCAAGTCACCGACACAAGGGCTACTAGCCGTACGCTCACAGACGATCCGGGCAATCCCCGCATGCACTACGAAAGCGATCGCCGGGGTCGGCCGGACGGACGATCACAAGATCGGTTGAGTAGATCGTCAGACTTTCGGATGCCGAACCCTGGTGGCCCGATCCGCACGTACAACCGCCTCGCCGGTATCCATCCCCTTCGATTCGAGTACGCCCAGAATTGTCTCACGGGCCACAGTCAGCAACTCTTCGTCGAGAGCCTGCTCGTCGAGTGCCTCGAACATGACGAATGGCGCCAATCTCAACAGTCGCTTCAGAAAGTCTCGGAGAAGATCGCGCTCCTGCAGCCCGGTCAGATCCAGAGTCCTCCAAACTCGGAGGATCGATTTGATCAGATGCGGGCTTCCGCCGAGCGATGCTCGACGGGCATAGATCTGGTCGAAGGCCGACTCTCCCAGGATCGAGAGGGCAGCGTATGGGTCCGGTTCTGATGAAGAGTGAACGAACTGCGATCGCCACCAGAGTCTCCCGAACACATGCCGCGTCAGGTCGGTACCGAGTACGCGATCTCCTGGAGGCCTCGGATAACGCCAATGAGCGATATCAGGAAGAAGCACCAGGGCCAAGAAAGCCCACACATCACCCGCAGCCGCCTCTGCCGGCGCTATTCTCATTTCCCGATGCAGGATGCGTGCCGAACTCAGATCGAAAGTGACTTTCTGCGCGGGATCGGGGGCTTCGGGGAACGCCGACTCGCGCGCGAGGTCGACAATCGTCTCTCGCATCCAGCGGAGCCTGTCCTCGCTCACTCGGGTTCCCCCGGTCGCTACGAAGACAGCAGATTCGTCGCGCGTCTTCCACTCTCGGGAAAGTTCTCCCGCAGCCTGTTCACGATATCGGCCCGCGAGTTCCCTGGCACGCGAACGCAGGAGCCGCGGATACAACAGCATCACACAACTCCTTCGAAGACCTTGACTGCGGATTGAAGTTCGGAAGCAAAGACATTCGGTGCCTGCTCGGCCCGCAATCTGATATCAGCGAGTGAGCGACCGGGGAAGAGCCGCACCAACAGTTCTTGGAGGGTAGCCCCGATGGTCTCGTCGAGATAGTCCGCAGCACCGTCGAATTCTGGATGCCGAAGAGCATACTCGACCATGATGCGTGCTACATCGGCGTGGATCATCGCCAACGCCATCCGATCTTGCGGAGTCGGTTTTCCGGCGCGCTGAAGGGCTTCGGTGATCATGGGATATTGCTCGTTCACCAACAGCAGCAGCGAACCCATCGTGGCGGAATCGAGACCGGGTCCGATCTCGAGATGCCAAGCGGCTGTCTCCGGATAGTTCGTCTTGACGAAGTCCACTATGGCGATGGGGAACTGCGGCGCATCACCTTGAAGTCGAATCTGGGTGCGGTCGGACCACATCACCGAACCCGCTCGGCGCGGCGCAACAGGGCGATCATGCCCGTGTCGACGTCTGGAGAGCACCAGGACCGTGTCCAGCAGAACAGTGCCGCCGAGGTGGGAGCCAACCACCGTTCCCGATAATTCGATGACGCCCGACTCGGGGACTACCGCTCGCTGCAACGTACCCCGCAATTTGGACCCGGTTGAGGTCCAGAGTGCGGCTACCACCAGTTCCGTATCAGGCGCTAGGCCGGATTCCTTGAGTACTCGGGATCGGTCGATCCGTAGCTCGCGACACAGGTTCAAGTTTGTCTGATAGTCCCAATTCGGGTATGCCTCGGGCAACGGGATCTCGTCGCCATCGATGAGTAAGCACCAGTCGGCGGCCTTTACGCACCCTTCGGATGCCGTCCGGTACGGGAGAACACGCTGAGTCATCAGGACCCCACCACCTTTACGGACAGATGGATTTCGGTCATGGTGTCCGGAGCAGGCTTGGCGATAGCCTTCCACACCGATCCATCGCCGCCCTCGATCACGAAGGTGGGAGTACTGTGCAACTGGCCGGTGGGATCTTCCCATCCCACCAGTCCGGGCATTTCAGCACCCGCAGGAGGCTCGGTCTCGACTCCGCTGTCCGTTGCCAACGCAACAGCAATTGTGGCGCTTATGCGCTGCACGCTTGGAATGGGCAATCGGAACTCCTGAACGACTACCGCGTTCCCCCAGTATTCGTCCAAATAGGCGTCACCGACGTAGTCCACCCGCGGACGACGAACCTTCGGCTTGCGATGAGCCGCCATCTCGTCCGTCCGAATACCGATCTCCCCACCGCCGACTTCCATTTCTTCCGGCTCCGTCACGGAATCAGGCGGCACCGGCTCTTCGGATCGGAAATCCTCATCTGCTGCAACCGTGGACCGGCGCCTACGTGGCGGCGCCTTGGTGTCACCTGGACGGGCGTAGTCGGTAGCAGACCCGATGCCCCATGCGCCACCGACCAGGGGTGCAAGTTTATCGCTGGCCGCCCCCAACGACACGTCCGCGACCTCGACGTCCCCCTTTCCGTGCAAAACCACCGCGGCTTGGATCCGCTCCCTCAGCCTGGTGAAGGTCGTCTTCACGTGGGAACTGTCGGGATGTTCGAGCGACTGTGGATTCCAGCTGTCGTGAGTCGGCGGTTCGGCCGCCGCGTAGGTCTCGTCCATCGACTCGTCGGCTCGGAACGTGCCCGCATACGCGACCACTTCACTCGGCGTATCCGGACCCGGCCAGTAGCAGACCACGAGCTCGGCGGGACGCATGAGACAGACGTGATGGACTCGCCCCTCGCCGAACCCGGCCATCTCGGCCGCTCGGCTGAGCTCGAACCGTGGCGCCATCGTGTGATCGAGACCGAACCGACCGAGAAGCTTGGTCCGCCGCCAGTGCAGATCCTCGCCCCCGGACCCCGCCATCTCCGCATACGCACGTGCGAACATTCGCAGAGGCCGGTGCTTCATCGGATCCGGGACAGATACTTCTATCCCGTCGTAGGCAACGGTGAACCGCATCGGTGCGATACCGTCACTCCCGGGCAGCATCTTGGGCCATAGCTGCCATGCAATAGTTTCTGCGATGTAATCGGCCGCATCGGCGGCCCCCAGCCCCTCCAGATTGGGGTCGATGACGACTACGGTGGTGCCGGTCTCTGTCGGATCGAACGGCGGAAGGCCCAGCTTCGCGGCCATCGAATCCGCTGCGTCTCCGATAAGAGGTTCGACCACTTCACCGGATATGTCGCCCCACCAGTGTCGTCCCGTGAACCGACGCGCCGAGCCTTCTTCTCCGGCATCGAAGCTCTTCCACAGCGACGCTGCCATCAGTCGAGTTTGATACCGGCCTTCGTACCGGCACCGCGTATGCACGAGGATAGTTCCGGGATTGGAAACCAGATACAGGATTCCCTTGCCGAAACCGTACGTGCCTCCGCCGAACGCCTGATCGCGCGGTTCGCCGATATTGCGTAAGAATGCGACGAAGTCACGCCCTTGATCTGTGACGGTATCAGCGCGAGTCGGTCCGCCGAGGCCCTTGGTGCCGCGGTCGGAGATGGACAGGACACGAATCGTGGGCTTCTGAAGCGACTCTCGTAGCGGCAGGTACTGCTTTGCCGGCGCTTTCCGGAGTAGATGCTCTCGCCACGCCGGAGCGTGCGCGGCACTGACAGTCTGCAGATTGATCCGGTAGTGAACCTGCGCTTCATCCTCGACTCGTGCGTCCCAACTGTTCTGGGCAGATTCACGCACAAGGATCGTCAGGTGGTCCAGTTCAGGCTTACCGAGCTGATTACGGATACCTTCCGCGGTGCTTGCACCCTCGGGTGGAAACGACTGGGAAAACCACGCGGGCGAGGTCATACCTGCTCCTCGAGCATTGCAGCCAGATACCGTTCTATATCGCTGTTCTCCATAGGCTTCGGCGGCTCGACCCCCAGATCGATGGTGTAGTCGACATCACGAACGTTTGCGGAGGCGCCACTCGCCACGAGGTTTACGCGAGTGAGCTTCGGAAAAGCGATATCGACGTTGTACCAGCGCTCTTCCTCTACGGTGAAACGTACTTGTTCATAGTGTTCGTTGTCTGCAACGCGGTAGCCGACCGAGCTCAACAATTCGAGAACCGCGGTTTCGTCGTCCGCGAGGTCGAGCACTCGATTGACCAGTTCGACCAGCCCCGTACCTGAAGCTGCGGCCTGCCTCAGCCGCAACCACACCAACCCCAGAGTCCCGTCCGTCGGCGGCTCGAGCTGCTCGAGGCCGTGCACCCGCACCACCCTGCCGCTTCCTTCGACCGAAGTTTTGACTTCCAGAGCCGCGTTGTCCGTCGAAAAGTCGTGTCGGTATCCCTTCGGCCCCAGCCATAGGTTGTGCGCGCTCCCGCTCTCCTCCAATAGTCGAGCCAGCACGCTGAGTTCACCGAACAGCCCGGAAAGCTGTTGCGGCCCCAGCGGACTCCCCGGGCTCAGGAAGAGCGCTCGCCAGCGATCGAGGACCAGGTTCAGCTGCTTGACCGGATTCTCCGGGGAACCTTCGACCGCGAACAAGATATCTGCACACAGCATCGTGAAAATGTCATGGACATCCCTGCGCATGCAGCACAGCGATGCGAAATAATCCCGAGTGTCCCTGTCCTCGAGGACCCTCTTTCGAAGCCGAAGGACCGGACCGTCCAGACCTTTCCGCACCCGCTGATAACTATCTGTCGGGATAAGTAGGTGCCGATTCCCCTCATCGTCGACAGCCGCCGCAAGAGGCCTGCGGCCGGCTGAGACCGGAAGCTCTGCTACTCGAAGTGCGCCGGGCAGCGGGGGTGAGGAGCGCTCCAGTTGCCGCCAGTGTTCGTTCATGACGACAGCGATGGCCCCCGCCATTACAAGCCCTCGGCTTCCAGAGGGCTGAAGTCCTCCTCCTCGATCTCGATCCCGGAAAGATCGGCCGAAACGTAGGAGGACTCCCAGGCTACGGTGCTGTCGTCGTCCTTCGGACGCGGGAAGACCAGACCGACGCCTATCACGTGTTCTGGAGCATCGATCGCATGACGTCCGGCCTTCGCCGGTACGGGTTCGGATTTCCTGTCGATCGGATAGAGCACAAGCAGTCCGACGTCCGGCAACAGCCGGCTGCGGACATCGAAGATCTCCTTCTCGGTCTTCTTTCCTGTCGCGTCGTCCAGGTCTATCGCTGCATCCCGGCGGCTCATCAAGGTCTTGATATCGGCGTAGTCGGCCTGCGGGGCTCCCAAACGAGAGCGGATGATAGTCCCGACGGCTATTCCAGGACTGAATTCGAACAGGTCCGTAGCTTCCGCTGGAGAATTACCGACGATGGCGATATTCCACCGCCGTAGTGCGCCAGCATTTCGTATGCGTTTCTCAATGTAGTCGGACATCAGGCCGGCATCGCACTCCTGCGAATTCGAATGGAATTCGTACTTTGCGAGGAAATCGAGGACCAGATCACTGGGGACATTACGTATAAGGCGCCGACCGTCAGAGAGGCCGTCATCGGGCTGACCGTCCCGGAGCGCAGACGTCACGAGCGCACGTGCCGCTTCCTGGTTCCGCAGCAGGCACGAGGAGTCGGTCCGGAAATATCGGGTTTGGATACGCAGGCCGCCGTACGAGGACGCCGCCTTCACCGCGTCCTTCATCTTCGCCGCAGCAGTCACGCGCAGCGCAGGATGCGTCCGCAGCCGAACGGCGAACTGCATCGGATTCTTACCCTCGGTCATATAGACATCGATATCCTTGCGCATTTCCGTCTCCACGGTGGCAAGGTGACGAAACCATTCTTCGAGCTCGGCGGTCATCCAGATACGCGGCAGGTCTGCATAACCGTTGCGGTAGCCGAACCAGCGACCCATTTGCAGCAATGTGTCATATGTCGAGACCGACCGCACAAAATAGCTCACCGAGAGGCCCTCCAGGGTCAGCCCCCGCGACAAAGTATTACCGCCCACAGCAATAGCAACAACGGGGCCACTCTCGTAGTCGAGTCGATCCGTACTTTGCGAGTTGTCCATGACCACTCGACAGTCTTTCAATACGCCCGGAAGGTATTCGAACAAATCGTCGAATTCGACAGGGGTCTCGCAGAATGCTTCCGAGGGCACCCGAGTCGCCTCACTCCGCCAGAGCGCCTCCAACTCTTCGCGCAACTCGGCGTCGCCCAGACCCTGCATCGTCCTGGAGCGGAGTGCTTTCAGCGGAGGTTCGAAGCCGTTGTGCACGGCGGTCCGCACACTCGTATGAATCAACATGGTGCAGTGCGGATTTCCGGCACGGCGTACACGGCGCGCGGCCGTGGACAGCCAGAAGTAGAGCACCGCACGTCGAAGGGTTTCGGTGACCGCCGGAAGGAATCCGTCTGCCTCTGCTTTGGTCTTCGGCCGAACCAGACCCACATCGGAGTCCGGCACCGTGCGAATCATGTCGTATCCGTCATCGACCTCGTTGGGATCTTCGCCATCGAGGGCGTAGCGCCCGAAGAGCACTTCGGTGCCGAAGTGTCCATGCGGTTTGGGCAGATTGACGATGAAATGCTTCGGATACAGATCTTCGGCAGCCGGATCGATCAGCAGGTTGGCGAAGGGCGAGGCCGTATAGCCCACATAGGCCGATTTCGGGAGAGTGTCCAGAATCTGCCTGATCAAGGGATTGATGGAGGTGGTGGCGACCGTAGCCTGGTCGGCTTCGTCGTCGATGATCAGGGCTGGGCAGTCGGCCAGATAGTCCGAGGCATCATCCAGCCACTTGACCAACTTTCGCAAGACGGTTGCATTCTTCTTGACGACACACAGAACATGGGTCTTGTTCGACTTTCCGAAGAAACTGGCAGGGTTGGCCGTAGGTCGGAAGTCGTGGTCGAGATCGGTGATCTGTGACCAGAGACTGCGATTCGGCTTGATCAATTGATCTATGAGACGAGCTTGCGTCTGACGCCGCAACCCGTTGTGAACACCTGCAAGCACGATGAAGAGTTTGTATCCACGGTCGGCAGCCTTCGCCATGACGGCTGTGAAGTTCGTTGTCTTTCCGGATTGGACATAGCCTACGACGAGGCCGCGGGTGGAGAAGCTCCGTTCCCGAGGGTGTCGCAGCAGGGAAACGATCCGAGTCGAAGATGCGTCGAGGCTGTCGATCGCCGGATCCTGGGGCCAACCCTGGCGAGTCAAACCATCAGTTATGGCGGGCCACAGCCGGTCCTCGGAATGCGGCCCGGTGTACCAGGTCTCGTAGTTGTCGATGACAACTGAGCGCGGCTCCTGCATGTCCTTGATCTGGATCATGTCGCGGTCATAGCGGTCCTGGATCCGCCGGATTATCTCGGCCGGTGCGAAGAGCTTCAGCTTCTTGATCGCCTCAGCGGGAGTGTCCTGGTTCAAGTACGACTTGAAGGCCTCGTACTGATCCTCGAACTGGTGATCGATCAACTGACTCATCAATACTCCCTGTCATCCCCTGCTCACTCACGGACTGTGACCGACAGATCCGTGGTAGGTCGAACACTAGGCCGTCATGGTGGCTTTCGCGATTGATTCGAACGATCCCCGCAGCTATCGAATCCCGCAGAGCTGAACGGATATCGAGCGACTGCATGCATCCTGGAGCGCTGGGCGCGAAGTGACAAGACCAGATGGACGATCGTGTGGCAGGGTCGAACATGCACTCACTGCGACCTCGAGTCGGGTTCGGTAGGACCCATCGCGGTCCAGGTACCTGAATATCCACTGCGAGGGTCGCTCGTTACAGGGCCCGTTCTGTCTTGACTAGGTGCGCTCCGACGCGATATCGAAGGCCGCCCCCATCACAGCCCCTGGCCGAGCCCGGCTCGTCGGTAGCCTGGCCTGCTGTGACCGAGCGTCGACACATCACGATCCTGCGGCTCGATCCAGTCGCGGCATACTTCACCGAGCAGGCGAGTACACGATGCCGGCTCCAGGGCGAGACGACTCGGAGTCGGAGAAATGCAGAAGGAGAGTCGAACTAGGGAAAGAGAGCCGATTGGTAGCTGAGTTCCTGCTCGTTACGTTCCGAAGTTGCCGCTTCGGTAGCGTCTACCGCAGAGCACAGCCGTTCACGGAGTTCGACCAAGACGCTGGGCACTTCGCCCTCCCCTGCCGGCACCTGGGCCCACCGCAGCCCGAATACCTCATCCGCTTGTTCGCGGGTGACCTGACACCCGAGTGCAGCAGAGAGGACGTGGAGCCCGAAGAGCGGCGGCACTGCGTTCCCGATTTGCTGTGCGACGGCGCCACCGCTCCAGGGGAAGTCTGTTGGAAAGCTCTGCAGTCTGCCTGCTTCCCAGTCCTGAAACCTGTCGCTACCCCCGTCGGTCACAACCTTGTTGCGGGAGATCTTGCCGGTTACCGTGGCAGACGGTTGGTCCGCGTTGCGGACACCACGCAGTTTGGGGTCCCCGCCAGTTCCATAGTTCGAGATGACCTCGAACGGTCTCGGGCGATGTGGAAGGGCATCGGCCATAGTCTTCCATCTGGGCAGCCGCCAGTCGTCGGCGGGCCGCAATCCCGCTTTTCGGTAGCTCCGGTGCGTCGGTCGTGGAATTGCCCGTGGTCCATCGAGAGAAGCGATGAGAACCGCCCGCCGACGAGTCTGTGGTACTCCGTACATTTCGGTATGTAGCACGCGGGTCACCACCTGATATTGCATTTTGTCGCGCAGTACCTCAGCCATTGCCTCCCACACCGGAAGCACTGCGGGGACCTGCTCGAGAACGATATTCCGAAACGGGCGCCCGAGCGCGGCTGCCTCGAGTGCCCAACGCAGTGGCTCCAGGACCAGGCCGGTGCGCTCGTCGTCCAGCTTCGCCAAATCCCGTTGTACCGGATTGCCGGCAGCCATGGCAGCGATGAACCCCAGCACTGTGTCCAGAGCCGACCGACCGGCACCGTTGCCGGCGACAGTGAAGGTCTGGCAGGGCGGCCCGCCGGTCAGCATCGTAGCGGCGGGAAAAGATTCCGGGCCCAGGTCACGTACATCGTGGCGCTCGAAATTGAACCCTGCCGCCTCTCGGGTGCGGCAGGCGTCGGCGTCCCATTCCAAGCCGTACACCTCGCGACCCAGCCATCGCGCAGCGACATCGAGGCCACCGGGCCCTGCGAACAGGTCGACGGTATCGGCATACTCTTCGGTGGTGGGCTGACGATCGGCAAACACCAACGGAGCATAGCCGGCGCGAGACCAGGTCGAAGACCTCAGACAGACAGTCCCACGCGCACCGCCGCTCCCAGGGCTCGGGCCACAGGAGGTGGCGTCGCATTACCGATCTGGCGATAACGAGCTGTTTTACGGCCACAAACCTGCCAGTGGCCAGGGAATGCTTGGAGCTCGGCGATCTGGTCGACGGTGAGTTGTACCCGCCCTTCGGGCAGATCGGGATTCCAGAGAAAGTCGCTTGCAGGCGGTGCATCCCTCAGCGACTTCCCTTCGACACCCAATCGGGCCCAGCCTTGCTGCGACCCCGCAGGGCCCAGATCGGCGCCGCCCCGATCCCACGAACCTCCGACAATCGTCGGCGCCGGCCGGTCGGCATACGTCGCCCATTCTTCGGCCTGCGACCAGCCCCGGGAAGCCATCGACGTCCGGAGGACAGCACCGACTGTCAGATGAGGGGTCACTGTCACCGGGTCGAGGGCGGCTTCGAACTCCGTGAGCCCGCGGTCTCGAAAAGCTACAAGTATTCCGAGCTCCCTGTGCTGCGGTACACCGAAGTCAGAGGCGTTCACCACGTGCCAGCTGAAGTCATAACCGGCATCGTCGAGGTATTTCTCCCCACATAAGAGCGGCTTTCGGCATAGCCCGCCCGCCTGACGAGGTCCGGCACATTTTCCAATAGCACTGCCCGCGGTCTCAGCTGCCAGACCCATCGACCGGCCGTCTCCAGCAGTTCGAGTTCCCGACCGTCACCACGTGGGCGGGAAGCTGTGGCTGCCGAGCGCACTCTGGGCAGACCCGCCGATAGAAGGTCGATATCCTCGGCAGGGGGAAGATCGGCTCCCGGTTCGAGACTCAGCAGATCCCGTTCGATGACATGCCACTTCGGTCTGTTCGCACGTAACGTCGCACAGGCCACATCCCGGTTGTCGACCAGAGCAACCGGGTCGAATCCCGCCTGCTCGAGACCGAGCGCCATCCCGCCTGCACCGGCACAAATCTCCAGCGACTTCAGCCGCCGCCTCGACTTCGACATCGACGCCCCACTCTCCACCCCGGTTCGCGCCAGAACTCAGGATACCGTCAAGTGATGTCGGGTTCCCCTGGTCCGGAGAATTATTCCGACGCAGCGCTTTCCGAGCACCTGAGGTAAGGATGGGCAGGTCTGTCGAATCCTGATCTATCCCGGTGAACTCAGTGGTGAGTTCGGACGAGAAAGCTGTCGTCGCCGATCGGCGACGACAGCTTTCAACAGGTAATTCCGGCGAAGGCGGAGATTCCGAGCGAGTACTACGTATCGATGACCTGCGTCCCGCCCGCCGCGTTGTCGTGCCAGCCCTGTTTCGTCGGGCTCGAGCTGATCGTGAACGCGATGGCGATCGCCGCGATGAACCACAGCAACCCGCCCACCCACGGGATCAGGTTCAGCAGCATGTACGCGTTGCGGATCGCGGAGTCCTTGAGGCTGGGTTTCGGTGCCCGACCCGACCCGTTGACGTGCAGCCCGAGCAGCTTCTTACCCGGGGTGGACCCCGAGGACACCTCGAAGGCGACGAAGTAGAGCCAGCCGAAGGCTGCGCCCGGGAGGACCGAGACCCAGTCCGGCAGGTCCCACACCGAGCCGAGGAGCCAGAAGAAGAGGGCGCCGATGATGCCGGCGATGATCCAGTCGACGAACCTGGCCACCGCGCGTTTGCCCAGTCCTGCCGGTCTGATACTGGTGGTCTGGCTGAATGCGGGGTCGAATCCACCTGCGGTCATCACGCCTCCTAGCGAACGCTGTGTGACTCGGTTGCCTGTCCGATGCCGATCACGGCATATCGAGCTCCAAGGATGTCATACGCACAGGTGGCGACGACCCCTTCGACGCTGATTCGTGTCCAACCCGAGTTGGGGATTCAACCTTTCTGAAGTGCGAAAACAGTGCAGATTCCGGCGCGGGGGCGAGCGAGGGAGCCGAGTGGCGCGGATGTGTTTGCTGTCGGATAGCGACCGTTCCGGGCTCGGGGGCCCGAACGGATCAGGGACCGAGAGCTGCGGGGGTTACGCCGGTGAGGCGACGAGCGTCCCGCCCGAAGTGCGCCTGATCCGAGTATCCGGCGGCCGCGGCGACCAGTGCCGGCGGCATATCCGGTTCGCCGCGAACCAGGCGGATCGCGCGCTGTAGACGACCGATCAGTTGCACGGTCTTGGGGGTGAGGCCGGCTTCGGTTTCCACGAGGCGCCGCAGGTGGCGGGGTGTGACGGCGAGGTGGTTCGCCAGGGTTTCGATGCTCACGGCGCTATCCGTCAGCGCGGCCACTGCCGTGTCGACACGGGCGTCGATGCGCAGGTCCGGCCATAGTGTCCGGGCGAGCGGTTCGCCGAACCGTCCCTCGGTGAGGCTTTCGGTCAGTATCCGGGCGATGCGGCTGGGCAGTAGATCGTCGATGGGGATCTTCGTGTCCCGCAGTTCGGGTCCGTGCGCTCCGGTGACCGCGCGCAGGGCAGCCGTGTGGATCCGGGCTCCGTGCAGCAGCGTGCCGGCGGGGAGTTCCGGTAGATCGACGGTGGTGGCGGGGCCCACGAGCCAGCGGTCGCCGGTGCTGCTCACGATGAAGTCGGCGTGGTTGTCCGGAACAATCCGGGCGACTCCCCCGCCGCTGCGATGCGTCCAGGCGCAGACGAAACCGGATCGGGTGCCGGCGAAGCGGACCTCTCGGTACCGGCTGCCGTCGTGTCCGTTTCGTACAAGACCGGCGGCGGCACCGTGCCTATCGTCCGAACCGTATTTCCCGATGGAGTGGGCGCCGTATGCGTGCATATCCCACCTGCCTCGTGTCGTGTCGTCGATTCGAACGCTACGCCGGGCCGGTGTCGGCACGCGGCCGGCGGCTGCTTTCCGCAGACCGCGCCATCGCACCGCGAAGAAAGGAACGAATTATGACCGTATCCCTGGACCTCATCGGAATCGTCACCACCGATCTCGTGCGCTCGCTGGCCTTCTACCGGGTGCTCGGCGTCGAGACACCGGAGGCCGATGGCACCGAACCCCATGTCGAGGCCGTACTTCCGAACGGTCTGCGGCTGGCCTGGGACACGCTCGACACCATCCGGAGTTTCGATCCCGGCTTTTCCCCGGCATCCGGCGGCCACCCGGTGGCACTGGCGTTCGCGACGGCGAGCCCGGCCGATGTCGACGCGCTGTACCAGGAGGTGGTGGCGGCGGGCTTCCACGGGCACAGGGAGCCGTGGGACGCCGTCTGGGGGCAGCGCTATGCCGTGGTCCACGACCCGGACGGCAATACCGTCGATCTCTTCGCACCGTTGCCCGGACGACCCTGACCAGCAGGTGCCCCGGCCGTTTGCTCACGGCCCGGGGTGCCGTCAGATGTTCAGCTTGGTCATCGGGGTGAAGGTGACCGGTAGCTCGGCCAGGGCCCGGTGGAAGGGGCCCGGCCGCCAGGTCGGCACACCGTCCGGTAGCGCGGGTTCCATTTCCGGCAGCGCGTCGAGCAGCTGGTCGATGGCGCTCTGGGCGATCAGATAGGACAGCGGCTGGGCGGGGCAGGCGTGCTGCCCGATACCCCAGGCCAGGTGGGAGCGGTTCCCCAGGTGGTCGGCGGCGTGGACGGCGGGATCGTTGTTGCAGGCGGCCATGCTGACCAGGACAGGCTGGTGGGCCGGCAGCCACACATCGTCGACGAGGACGGGGTGGCGGGGGTAGGTGATGAGGAAGTTCGCCAGCGGCGGATCGTTGAACAGGACTTCGTCCAGGGCGTCGAGGGTGGACAGGCTGCCGCCCAGGACGCTGCCGCCGAACCGGTCGTCGGTCAGGATGAGCAGCAGGGTGTTGGCGATCAGGTTCTGCTGGAATTCGATACCGGCGCCGTAGTGTCCGGCGACCTGATGGACCATTTCGGCTTCGTCGAGGGCGGCGGGATGCCGCAGCAATTGTGAGGTGATGTCGTTACCGGGCTCGGCCCGTTTGAGTGCGACCAGCTCCAGCATCGCCGCGCTGATCATCTGATTGCCCTGCTCCGCGTCGATTCCCTCGACCAGTGCGGCCATCCCGGTGGCGACGCGCTGACCGATCTCGGCCGGGCAGCCGAGCAGGGCGTTGACAAGGGCGAAGGTCAACGGAAAGGCGTACTGGCCGATCAGGTCGGCGGCGCCGGTTTCGCAGAAGGTGTTGATCAGCGGGATCGCCGCCTGCTCCACAGTGGTGTGCAGCGGGTGCAGGTCCACGGCGCCGATACTGACGGTGATGGCCTGCCGGTAGCGCTGGAAATCGGCGCCGGTGTTGCGGCTCGCGGTGGGTCGCCACTCCATGATCGGCAGGACCGGGCAGTCGGCGGGGACGTCCCGCTGCCAGGTACGGGGATCGGCGGGGAAGCGCTCCGGATCGTTGAGGACCCGCAGGGCGGTGCTGTATCCGATGACCAGCGTCGCGGGGACTCCCGGCGCCAGCTCCACCGGCGCCAGCGAACCCCATCTGGCCCGCATTTCGTGGTAGGCGCGGTGGGGGTCGGCGGCGAACTCCGGTGCGTACAGAGGTACCGGATCACCGGTCCGAGCGCGGTGGGCGTTCGGCGGGGCCGGTGGGAATCGCGCGGGATTGCGCTGCGCCAATCGTTCTGTCCTAACAGCTTGTCTCACAACATATATCGGTCGGCCGATCCGCCGATGTTGTCAGCCGCCGGGGTCCGGCGAACAGTGCCGATGGTGCCGGGCATCGAGCGATCCGCGCCGATATCGCACAACCGTCCACCTGCGGTGGGCGGCGGCGTCTGCGCCACCTACCGGACGGGGCGAACGGTGCCCGGCAGCGGGCGAAACGCGCCGAAATGCCCGATGCGATGAACTGGTACCGAGCTCAGCCACGGGACCGGTGCTTCCGGGCCCGGTGCCGGACCGCCGACCAGGCTATGGTCGACACACTCCGGGCCTCCCGGTATGAACTTGCGCTGATTAGGTGTGTTCGCGATTGGATACGGTAGAGAGCATTTCGTTCCCGAACTTCATACTGGACCAGACCGGCGTGAACGCGGCGGTGCGGCGGCAGCTCACCCACGCGGCGCAACTGCCGGACTGGGTGCTGAACACGGCGGACACCATGGTGTCCAGCAACTATCAGCTCCGACTGTGGGAGTTGCTCGAATACGAACTGGCCGAACCCGATATCGCCCTGCGGGTCGGTGCGAGGAACACCCTGGGCCACTTCGGAGTGCACGACTATCTGTTCAGTACCGCGCCGACCCTGGGCGAGGGACTGGCCCGCTCCGAGGAATACGCCGAACTGATCACCACCAATGTGGGTTTCGCGGTGCTCGGCGATTCCGAGGACGAAGCGAGCGCGGATATCCGCCTGCTGAGCGGGCTCGGCCGGGGCCGGCAACTGGCCACCCAGTTCGCGTTGGCGGCGGTGGTGACCCGGGCGCGGAATGCGACGGGGCGGCATGTGCATCCGATCCGGATCCGTTTCCGGCAGCCGCCACCGCGACGGCACGACCGGTTCGTCGAGATGTTCGGCACGCGGCGGGTCGATTTCGGCGCCCCGACCGATCAGATCACCTTCCGCGCGTCCGATCTCATGCTGCCGCTGCGCACAGCCGATCCGGTGCTCGCCGATATCCTCCGCCGGTACACCGCGCTGCTACCGCCACCGCCGCGGCTCGAAATCACCTGGACGGGACAGGTGCATCAGGCACTCACCCTGCTACTCGGTGACGGGCGGGTGACCATCGACCAGGTCGCGCGGTATCTGGCGACGAGTCGGCGCAGTCTGCAGCGGCGACTGGCCGACGAGGGAACCACGTGGTCACGAGAACTCGACCGCGCCCGGGCGACGCTGCTGGAACAGCGGGTGCGGCACAGCCCGGACGATACGCAGACCGCGCTGGCCCGGCGGATCGGCTATTCCGACCCGGGCACGCTGCGGCGGGCCCGGCACCGGTGGTCGGCGCGGAGCTGACGTGGCCGGCGGGCGGCGGGCGTGCCGCGCGCGGGGCGTACGGCGCCATTTCAGAAGGGCTTTGTCACACCGGAAGGGACGAGTATCCGCAGGTGAACGCCTCGAATCCAGGTGAGCGCCGGTAGTGCGCGACCGGTGCGCCGTCGGCCCGGCTGACCCATACTTGCGATCCGCCGGACAGTTGTGCGGCGTCACGAGCCCAGGAAGGCGATGCGATGGGTGAAACAGCTACCGGCGGTCGGTCGGAGGGTGTGCTGCCGGGGGTCCTGAAACTGGGCGGGCACATACTGGCGGAGAAGCTGTCGTCGCGCCGGGACGTCGGAATTCCGATGCGCGAGAGCGAAGTCGACGCGCAGTGGTTCAACCGAGTGCTCACGGCCGATTGCCCCGGGGCGAAGGTGG
Organism: Nocardia jinanensis; assembly: GCF_014645735.1. GTDB lineage: Bacteria > Actinomycetota > Actinomycetes > Mycobacteriales > Mycobacteriaceae > Nocardia > Nocardia jinanensis. The sequence goes on from NZ_BMMH01000001.1 coordinate 1,011,168, forward strand.
AATCGTTCGATATCGCGGAGGCGGACGCGGGAACGACCAGCCGGTGGAAGGCCACCATCCGCTACAACGAGACCGGACGCCGGGCGGGGCTGCCCGAGCATCTGTTCGCCAAGACGACACTGACCTTCACTCAGCGTCTGACGCAGTACCTGGCGCACGCGCTGCCCGGTGAACCGGGATTCTTCCAGCATCTGCGGCCGGGGCTCGATATCGAAGCACCCCGGGGCTATTTCGGAGCAGCGGATACGCGCACCGGCCGATCGCTGACTCTGCTCGAGGATGTGAGTGCCACCAGGCAGGCCCATTTCTGCACACCGCTGGAACGGGTCACCCGGGAGCAGATGGAGGATCTGCTGGCGAATATGGCCCGCTGGCACGGGCACTACTGGCAGTCCCCGCGGCTGAACGCGCACGACTGGTTGAAGACACCGGGCGCGCATTTCCGCAATTTCGACCGGCTGCTCGGGATGCGGAAGCGGGCGGAAGTCGGTCTGAAACGCGCCCCCGAGATCGTGCCCGACACGTTGCCGGCGGTGCAGGACGAACTCTATGACGCCTGCGGCCGCGCTCTTTCGATCGCCGGACAAGGCCCCCACACATTGCTGCACGGCGACCCGCATATCGGCAACGCCTACATCTGCGCCGACGGCAGTATGGGATTCACCGATTGGCAGCTGGTGATGCGCGGCAGCTGGGCGTTCGACGTGGCGTACACGATCACCTCCGGGCTGGAGGTCGCCGATCGGCGGGCCTGGGAGCGTGAACTGATCGCCTTCTATGTCGACCGGCTGTGCGCGGCCGGCGGGCCCGCGCTGTCCTCCGAAGCCGCCTGGCTGGCCTACCGGCAGCAGTCGCTCTACCCGTATTTCGCCTGGATGATCACCATCGGGCGCAGTGCCCTGATGCCGGAGTTCCAGCCGGCCGAGGTTTGCCGCGCGATCGTGCACCGCACCGCCACCGCGATCATGGACCTGGAGGCGTTGCGAGCGGTCGACAGCTAGCTACTTCTTGCGACCAACGGCCGCGTAGCCGGCGGCGGGCGGCCGGGGAGCGCCGGTCGGCAACTCGGTGACGCCCGCCGCCCGCGACTGTTCCCCCTCGGGATACCAGGTGTCGATGGCGACGATTCCGGGCTCCAGCAACTCCATATCACGGAAGAAATGGGAAACTCCCTCGTAGTCGCGAGCTTCCATCTCGATCCCGCTGGCCCGGTACGCCCGCACGGTGCCCTCGACCATGGCCGGATCGAAATCGGTGGTCAGATGGGTCATCACCAGGTAGGAACCGGACGGCAGCGGCGCCAGCAGAGTATCGACTATGTCGTAGATTCGGTCGCCGGGGACGAAATGACACAGCGCGATGAGGCTCAACGCCACCGGCTCCGCGAAGTCCAGGGTTTCGCGGACCGCGGGGGCGGACAGGATCCGCGCCGGATCGGTCAGATCGGATTGCACGTACTGGGTTACGCCTTCGGCGGTTCCGATCAGCAGCGCCCGTGCGTGGGCGAGCACGATCGGATCGTTGTCCACATACACCACCCGGGCGTCGGGCGCCGATTCCTGAACCACCTGGTGCAGATTCGGTTCGGTGGGGATACCGGTACCGATATCGAGGTACTGGCGGACACCCAGGTCGCCCAGATGACGCATTGCCCGAACCATGAACGCGCGATTGTCCCGCGCGACACCCCGCACCGAGGGAATGGCCTGCTCGATCTTCGCCGCGGCCTCCCGATCGGCCGGGTAATTGTCCTTTCCGCCCAGGAAATAGTCGTAGATGCGGGCACTGTGCGCCCGGTCCTGCCGCAGGTCCACTGTCCCTTTGCGTTCGACCACGGTCCACTCCTCACTCCGGCGATGACGTCCGTCGCATCGAGTTAACCACTCCACCCGGGTTCGCGTCCCTGCCGCGGGTCCGGCGGTCGGCCGATTCGATTGTCCGGCAACGGATACCGGTGCTCCACCGGTATCAATCCGTTCACTGCAGAAGCGTCAGCAGTACTGCGAGAAGTATGGCCCGCCAGCCCGCGAGTGTTTCGCGAACCGCGAGATCCGCATCCAGTTCGGCAGCGTCCGACAGTACTTCGGCCAGCTCTACCGTGAATTCCCTGGTCTCTTGCTCGGATAGACCTCCGATTCCGCTAACTGTCAAGCTGCGGGCGCTGATTCGGGCGCCGGCGGGCGAGG
>NZ_BMMH01000002.1 GCF_014645735.1 Nocardia jinanensis
CAAAACCTGCCACGCCGACCGGCGCTGGTCTGAAACCGAAGCCGGTCCCATATCCGTGACGGTTCAACGTGCTCAGCAGGAACTCGGCGGTCATCAGCACGCCGGTAGTAGTGCAGACGAAGAACACCTCGTCATGGCGGTAGTAGCGGTAGAGCAGCCACAATGACACCGCGACCAGCACGGCGAACAGCACCCGCAGTGTCAACGCCAGCGGCGACGGAATTCCGTAGTAGAGAGCGTTTCCGGCGATGGAGGAGTTGAAATAGTCCCGTGCCTGCAGGCTGTAGGGCAGGGTGCGGGCAAGGTAGTCGGCCGGGTCGACCGACAGCGGCCAGGCGATCGCGATGGCCGCGGCAGGGACGGTGAGCGCGGTCGCGACGGTCGTCCACTGCCGCCGTGCCGCGGCGATCAGCAACAGCGGCACCAGGGTCGGTTTGACGGTGATCGTCACACCGAGAACGACTCCCGCCGCGAGGTCGCGCCGCAGTAGCAGCAATCGGATGAACGCGACTTGGGCGAGGAAGGTGACCCCGTTGATGTTTCCGAAGTTCAAGGTGTTGATCGTGGCTTCCGAGGCGAACACCGCGATGTAGCAGAGAGGGGCAACAGGCGAGCGCAGCGAGTACCCAAACACCCGCAACAGCAGATAGGTCGCCGCGAGCAAGGCGCCGGCGTTGACGAGGATGAAAAACACCCGAGCAGCGGACTCAGGGAGCAGCCCCAGAGGTGAGAGCAGCAGTGTGGCGCCCGGCGAGTACAGGTAGTGCGGGTTCACCCACGCCAGATTCGCGTCATAGACCGGGCGATGGTCCAGAAAGGCCATGACCGCGGCGTGGACCGGTTTGAAGTCGTCGGTGATACCGGGGTTCAGACCGCGCACCACCCCACTCACGACCATCACCACAGCCAGCGGCCACGCTATCCGCCGGACCAACTGACCCACCGATACCGGATCGTCATTCCCCAGCAAGCCCCGCAGCACCGATGACTCCCCATACAGTCGCGCTCCAGATGCGCTCACCCTCCCGGACATCGCTCGATTGTGCTCTACAGCCCCATGCCACGCGGCAGATGGAGGCGCCTCAGCCTGAGCCCGTATGCAGATAGCCGGTATTCGGCCCATCGGGCCTGCCGGTAGCGATCAGCGCTCATGGTCGCCAGTGCGTAGCAGTTCCAGGTGCGCCGCCGCAGATGTTCATCAAACGATGCGTTCCTGGACGCTCAAGACGAGCAATCATCGCTGTTCAGCGATGTTCACGGTAGGGAATTGTTCGGCTATGACCCTTTTGTGGACACCCCAGAATTGGGACTGACCGGACTGTGCTCACCGGCCTGGCCTGCGCCGCGTGTCCGGATCGGCGGTCGGCGGCCCGCGGCATGGGTAGGGTCGCGGGATGATCGACCTAGATGAGTCCGGTGAGTGCGTGCTGATGGTCCGCTCGGATAGCACCGGTGCGGCGCCACCACCCTCATGCCAAATGCAGCCGCATACCCGGCCGCTGCAGCTGCTCGACACCCACCGGACTCAGCGGATCACTCCCGGCGCATCATGACCACGGAACCCGCCGCCCGGCGAACCGGCGCCAACCCCCCTAACGTAGTCCGCGCGCGTTCGGGGCCCGCGCACTACGCGGCACTGCTGACACCCCGGGCGCTGTCGGCGGCCGGATTACCTTTGCAGCGCGACGTCGGTCTGCGCGTTACGCAGGCGATCGCTGTGGCGAGAGCAGCACGACGCCCCGGCCGTTCGCGTATGAGGGGACTCATCGCCCGGCCTGGTGGGCGGCTGGCCTGGCAGTCGATACCGGCACCCGAACTGACCGGACCCGAGGCGGCCGTGGTGCGCCCCCTGGCGGTCGCCACCTGCGACCTCGATCGGGCGATGATGCTCGGCCGCACCCCTTTTCCGTTGCCGCTTCACCTGGGCCACGAGTGTGTGGCGGAGGTGACGGAGGTGGGCGAGGCGGTGACCTCTGTGCGTGTAGGGGATCGCGTTGTCGTACCTTTCCAGATCAGTTGCGGCCGGTGCCCGGCATGCCGGACCGGTTATACCGGTAGCTGCCGGACGGTCCCGCCGACAGCAATGTACGGCTTCGGTCTGGGCGGCGGCCTGTGGGGAGGAGCGCTGGGCGACTTACTCGCCGTCCCCTACGCCGACGCCATGCTGGTTCCGCTACCCCCCGGTGTGGACCCGGCCTCCGCGGCCGGCGTCGGCGACAACATCTGCGACGCCTACCGGCAGATCGCCCCCCACCTGCCCCGCCTGCTGGCTGCAGACCCCGCAACCGAAGTCCTCATCGTCGGCCGCCTCGACGACCACAACCCGCTCACCTCCAGCACCCCCCTCTACGCCGCACAGATCGCCCGCGCACTCGGCGCCCGCAACGTCAGCGTCGTCGACGGCCGCGCAGCGGTCCGCAAACGCGCAACCCTTCTCGACATCCAACCGCTGGAACCGCGACGGCACCGCTCCTGGCCCACCGCCTCACTGACCGTGGACAGCACCGGCACCCCACAGGGCCTGCGCCGCGTCCTGGCCCACACCGCCCCGGACGGGACCTGTACCTGCGTGTGGTCGCTGCACCGCCGCGCGGGCATCCCCCTGGCCGCGAGCTATGTCCGCAACGTCACCCTGCACATCGGACGCAGCCACGTCCGTACCGTCATGCCCGAGGTCCTCGACCTCATGGCAACCGGCCGCATTCAGCCCGAACTCGTCACCACCCTCACCACCACCTTCGACCGCGCACCCCGGGCGCTGGCCGAGCACTGCCATGACGACGCGATCAAAACCGTCCTGACCAACTGAACACCCGAGTCCAGTGGAACGCCGGCCCGCGGAGAGCAGGCCCCAATGCGGGCTCACCCCTTAATGAGCGGAACGCGCCCCCTCTAGCCAGGCCGCGGCCTTCGTCTCCCCTGATCACCTGTCCGTAAACCGATCGGTTGTTGCACACTGCCCCTCGGTGGGCTCAGCGCCCTGGTCGGTCGGCGCGGGGCGCTGTTCAAGAATCGTGTCGCCGGTCGGCAGCCCCCGAGAGGTGGCCATAGACAAAGGTCTGCCCCGCCATATAGGCGAGGCAGACCGGGTCGGGGCTTGCCTGATGTAAGCACAGGCTGGGCAGCTTTTGCCGCGGCGGAAGCCGTCAGCTGCGCTTATCTGCTTTCGTACTGGTCGACGAGGTGGTGGTAGAAGCTGTTCTCCGGGTCTTCCAGCGAGATCGGGCGCAGGCCGACGATGACCTTTCGGTTGGCAGCTGCCGAGAATCCGTTCCTGGAGAGGCCGAGATCCTCAACGATCGCCTTCGTGAGGTCGTCCAGTTCTTCGTCGGTCACGTAGACAGCGAGGCGGCATTCGACCGGGACGTCTTGCTGGTTGTATGCCTCTCCCCACGCACGCTGAGCGAACTCGTTGAGAGCAGTGACCTGACCGAACGCGGTGAAACACGGGATGCGGTTCGCTCCGTGGACGCGCTGGGCGCTCTCCTCGAGGAGCAACGCCACTGGGTGGATGCCCTCGCCGTCGAGCGCGCCCGGCCCCGTGGCCTCGGGCGGACCGAGCTCCACCGAGAGCTCCCACACTTGACGTTCGTCATCGTCCACTCGGGACCTTCCTGTTCTATCGTTTCCATGCTTTTTCTTTGCGGCAGTGCTTCACCTTGCGGCCCTGGGGCGCGTCCGCTTGCGCCTGGTTCCAGGCGTCTTTCTCGGCCGCAGCCTCATTCTTCCCCTTACCCGTGAACTTCTTCGGTCCGGTGGCATTTGTCCCATCGAGATCCGTGAAGTAGCAGGACAACGTGACGTAATGCGTGGCAGCGAACTCGAACTGCCACTCTGGCTGCACGACAGTGGCAGACTCCCCGGCGTTGACCGGTGCGTGGGCTGCGGCCTGCCCGACACCGATCGATGCGGTCCCGGCAGCGCAGGCTGCCGCCACAGCTATCGCAGTAAGCATCCGGCGACCGGCCATAGTGAACTGCATTGTGTCCCTCCCGAGAATTTTGTCTGTTCTTCTCTTTCTTGGACGGGCCTGGAACGCAACAGGTTTCACGACCCACTGTGATGTGCGTCATAGACGAGGCGCGGTATCGGTCGAGGGCATCGGCCCGATGCGCCGTTCGTGGCAAACAGGTCGCCGGGAGGTTGGCACGCAGACCCGCCTACTCCGACGATGCGGGGCCGGGACCGTGCTCACCGCAATGTGGGAGCACGCAGGTAGTTGTAGACGGTCTGGCGCGTGACCCCGAACTCGGCTGCCAGCACCGACTTCGATTCGCCGGCCTCGGCCCGGGCCCGCAACTGGCCGATCTGGTCGGCAGTGAGCGCCGGCGCGCGACCGGTGTAGGCGCCGCGGGCCTTGGCCGCGGCGATGCCTTCACGTTGGCGTTCCAGGATCAGGGCGCGTTCGAATTCGGCGAAGGCGCCCATGATCGACAGCAGCAGGTTGGCCATGGGGGAGTCTTCGCCGGTGAAGGTCAGCGATTCCTTGACGAACACCACCTTCACGCCCTTGCTGGTCAGGGTGCGGACGAGCTGGCGGAGGTCGTCGAGGTTGCGGGCGAGCCGGTCCATGGAGTGCACGATCACCTCGTCACCTTCTCGGACGAACGCGAGCAGCTCGTCGAGCTTGGGCCGGCTAGCCTCCTTCCTGGAGGCCTTGTCGGTGAACGTCTTCTCGACCTCGACGCAGTCGAGCTGCCGCACGGTGTTCTGATCGAGTGTGCTCACCCGGATGTAGCCGACCCGCATGCGAATTCCTTTCCCGCCGACCGATTGTCAACTTGGACTCTAGGAACCCAGTGGACAACTGTCAATTAACGCCGGAGGGGATTCTATCTTTACGCATTTCGTCTCGGTGGCTGTTGTCTATTTAGGCTCTACTCCAGATAGACGCACGCTTTGGGAAGGGTCATAGGGGAGCGACATTGGTTTTCGAGATCGTGGAACCAGCGGCCCGGCCGGTGCGTCTAGCTCTTCGTGGGTCGGGTATGAGTGGTCGGGAGTGTGATCGAGAGGATTGGGATGGCAGAGGGGCAGCAGCCGGTCACTGTGGACCCGGCCGCGATGGCTGATGCTGCGACGTTTTTCGGGTCGATGGCGACGACGTTGATCAATGCGGTCAAGGACGTGGACGCCAACATGGAGTTCCTGCAGGGTACGTGGCAGTCCGCGGCGGCGACCGCGTATGCCGGCGGTTGGGAGGAGGCTCGCACCGGTGCGTTGGAGGTGCTGGAGTCGCTGGGGGATATGGCCGAGTTGATGGGGGTGCAGGGGATGGACTTTCAGGGCACCGATTCGGATCTGTCCGGCGATCTGGCCGACCATGCTGCTGCCGCCGCGCCGAGTTCGCTGCGGCTGTAGACGGGCGGAGACGTTATGGGTGGGCCGCTGGGCGGCGGATACCGGGTGGACCTGACCGAGTTGGAAGCGGCAGGGGATCGGCTCGGCAACCTGATCGGGTTCTTGGAGGACTGTCTCGATCAGATCGAGAAGCGGGTGGGTGTGCTGCGGCAGGGCTGGTCCGGTGAGGCGGCAGGCGCCTACGACGACGCGCATGCCGACTGGCTTACCGGCGTGCAGGATATGAAGGACGGTCTGTTGCGGATGCAGGAAGCTGCTCGGACCGCGCACGCGAATTACACCAGCGCCGCGCAGACCAATGTGGCGATGCTGGGCCGCGGGCCGGTCCCCGGCGTGCAGTGACCGATACCGCCACGATTGATGTAGACCCGCAGGTCTACTACGACGCCACCACGGCGCTGACGAATGCTTCGATGGCGTTCGCTCGTGCGGTCGATGATCGGTGGTCGGCGTTGGCCGACTGCGAGCAGATGGCCGGCTCCTACGACGATGCCAAGACCTGGGCTACCGACTACGACGCCCGCGCGAACGAGGCCATCACCACGTCGAGGATGCTGTGGGAGGCGGCCTGGTCGTATTGCTCGCTGCTGGGCGAGATGGGCTACAACCACGCGATGGCCGACTGGTCGTCGGTGATCGGCAACACCGCCCCGCAACCGGCCTACCCACCACTGCCGAACTGGCTCAGCATCACTTGCCGTCCGGACCTCCCGTCGGCTGGCGGTCCGGGTAACGGCCTGGTGGCCGAGGGTCTTTCTGGTGCGGTCGATCTGCTGGACGAGATCGGGGTGGTGATCCCCGACGGCGACACCGGCAAGCTGGGCAACGCGGCCCGGATCTGGTCGGAGATGACCGCCGATCAGGCGGTGGCGAATTTCGCGGCCGAGTTGAACCGCATTGCCGACATGTTCGCCACCGTGACCACACCGGAAGCGGTATTCATCGACGAAGACCTGCGCCGGATGGCCACCGCCGCCACCGAGGTCGCCGGGCAGCTCGGCGAAATCGGTACAGCGGTCAACGAACACCTCGTATCGCTGCAAGAGCTGCGTAACCAGCTCAAAGACCAGCTCATCGAGCTCGGTAAGGAGATCGGCAAAGAGGTCCTGATCGGTATCGGCCTGTCGGTGATCACCGCCGGTTTCGGTGCGGCGCTGGCCACCGCCCGCGGCGCCGCGGCGGTCAAGAAGTTCGCCGGGCCGATCCGCGCGCTGGTGGTCGCGTTCAAATCCGCGAAGATCACCAAAGGAGTCAAGACCACCCATACGCCCGCCACACACCAGCCCACCTTGGCCGAGCTGGCGGCGCTGAAGCCGACGAAGGCCCCGACGAAGCCGACCACGGCGGCCCCCAAGAAAGCTCTCACCGAAGACGACCACATCGCGATCAACTCATACACGGGTATGGGATACCGAAACCTCAACCAGGCACTACGCAACCCGTTGACCGATCCTGACGCCTACACCCAGCAGCGTATCGACGCCTTGAACCAGGCTCTCGGCAAGCTGCCGGACCACCAAGGCCCGGTGGTCCGGCACACGAACCTGCCCGAACAGGAACTGGCCAAATACCAGCCTGGTCAAACCGTCCTCGAAACCGGGTTCACCTCGACCACCAAGAACCCCAACGGGGCAAGTGCCCTGTTCGAAGGCGGCAGTAACGTGGAGTTTCAGATCATCTCCAAAACGGGCAAAGACGTCTCCGGACTGTCCAAGTCCCCCGAGGAGATGGAAGTGCTGTTCCGGTCCGGAACACCGTTCGCGTGCACACAGCGATGGACAGACCCAGCGACCGGCCGGACCTTCATCCGGCTCGTCGAGCAATAGCAGGAGGTACAGACGATGCCCGACCGTTCCGCCGGAAAGGTCTTCTACACCCCTGAGGAGTGGGAGGCCGCCGGCCACAAAACGATGAGCCAAGAAGAGATGGACGCGGCAAACGCACAGTTCGATGCGTGGGAACGCACCCGCGACCCCGACGCCCCCGGCCCGGTCCCCGGATTCGGCGGCAAGTTCTCCGACGACCTCGCCGGAACCGAGTACGACCCCGACGCCCCCGGCATCCCCGACCACCTGCGCAAAGACCCCGGACAGTAAGGGACGCCTCCCACGCACCCTCTTGAGCACTCCCGGCCGAAGAAGCAGCCGGGAGTGCTGCCTATCTGGGGTGTACCCCATATAGACAGCTGTCCTCTCCTGCAACTGGCCTGTCCCCGGCAAGTGTCATCCTTCCGCAGTCGGGGCAGTTCTGATCACTGCAAGCGGCCTGTTTGCTTTCCACGACGCAACTCGGTGCGGCTACGGAGAGCGAGTAGGGCTTTCCACGCCCAGGTGCGACGCGACGCGCCGCCTTGCTGAATATCCAATTTCCGCTGGCAGACGTGATTTTATGCATAACATCTCGTGGTTTAGAACATCATTCCGGTAGTGCACCGCAGAGCCAGCTGAGCGCGCACGCTCATTCTGAAGGGCAGTGGTTATGCATGGTGGAAGGCGCTGGCCTCGGGTCTGGGCCCTGTTGTGTGTCGCCATGCTGGCGGTCGCCGGAATGGCCGCTTCGGCCGGCGTGACCCGAGCGCAGGAGCAAGGACAGCGTCCGCTCCTACTCATCCTGCTCAGACCAACAACCAACAGCCTCATAGCTCCCTTCGGGAGTTTGGCTCACGACCGGGCCTGGTATGAAGACCGGATCTTCGGGACAACGGGTGTTACTGGTTCACGCAACGTTGTCGACTACTACTCGGCGTTGTCCCGCGGACGTTTCACCTTCAAAAAAGCCGCTACCGTCGAGGTTTTCGATGCCAGATCTCCCTCGCTTCTCCAGAAGGTCGGCGTAGACAACGACGGCATCGACGACAACGGCAAGGCCAGCACGGCTGATGACGACAGCCCGACCACAGTAACGCGCAAGGTCACTCGATACCTCGCTGCCGAAGCTGGATTCGACTACAGCGACTATGACTCGAACGGCGACGGAACCGTCACCACTGACGAGCTGACGATTCTCTCGATCGACAGCCTCTCCGATGGGTCGGGCCAATCGGAGCAGGGAGGGGATCCACGAGGATTGGGCTGTCTCCCGCTGTCCGGGGTGAACGTCTGCTCCGGTGTGAGTCTTGCCGGACAAATGTCGGATCTGATGAACTACGCGCACGAGCTCTCGCACCTGTTGACTCCAGGATCTATCGACCTCTACGGCTTCAATGCCTGCCACAGCAAGAAACTCACCCTCCTGTCCTGCACCCGTGAAGATCCTCCCGGCACAGGGCTACCCCTCGTGTCTCCGGACGAGGTGGACGGCTATTTCATGGATCCATGGCACCGCGCGAAATACGGCTGGGCAGGGCCCGACCGAACAGTCGCATTGACCGGCACCGGCTCAGAAGTGCTAGTACCGGTGAACGTTGCGGCGCCGGGCATCTTCGGTACCTTCGAGACCCTCACCTTGACCGGGCCCAACAATGAGGCGGTTACGTTCGAAGCGCGTGTGCGTAGCGCTAGTCCGTACGAGGACGGGCTCAGCGCAGAGGGCGTTCTGGCGTGGTATCGAAGCATCAACTCTTACAGCAACCCAGCGATCATTCCCTCGCTACTCAATTCGAGGAAGGAAGACAGGGCGCACTTCACACTCGCACCCGTCAGTTGCATCCTCGACCCCGATAATCAGGCGAGCCGGGGCGTCGAAACTGCGCTCGGCGCCGGCACCTACCGTCTCAATTGGAGCGGCGGGACAGATTCAGGCTTCCTGATCCAAGTGACGCCGATCTTCCCTCTCTACAGAATCTCGTGGAGCCCGTCGAGCAATGCAGCCTCCTGTGCACCAGCCACCCCGCCTCCTCCCGGACCGCCGATACCGCCACAACTGCAAGAACTGCCGGAACTGCCAACGTTGCCGCCGCCGCAGAGATTCCTCTGTGGCCTCCTTCCGCTGCTCTGTAACCCCTGTGGACCTTTCGGATTGTGCCTACCCCCCGCATCCAGCTAAACCGATACACCGGTGCCAGCGAAACCGCTGGCGTTGCACCGCCGCCGCCCTCCAATAAGGGTCAATATCGGCAGCCAGAGATAGTTCGGTGTGCAATGCGATATGGAGGCGGCCGGGGGAGTGCCATGTCAGGGACGGCGTCAGGCGGGCGTCAGGGAGATATCAGCCCCGGTCTCGATAGTTGCTGACATGACGAACAACAACACGCTCACCGCCCAGGACAAAGCCACTCTGCGGACCGCCGCCTACGGTGCGGTCTCCCTGCTCGCCGCCACCGGCGCACCCCACCGGGCCGCCACCGAGGGCTCCATTGCCTTGACCACGGCGACCGGATTGGTCGGACATGTGCTGGCCGCGAAATCCAAGGACATCGAACTGAGGGGCAGGACCGTCGCCGAGCTCGCCGACCACGTCCTTCCCGCGCTGACCGCGGCGGTGGACCTGCTCGGCAGACAGGATCCGGCCGAGGCCGACAACTTCCGCCGGACCGTCCTGGTCGCCGTCGAAGCCGCCGGCCGGACCCGCAAAGGCGAGCCCGGCCCGGCCACGGTGGAGATGACCCGCAAGATCACCGCGGCACTCCAGCCCGCGTAAGGAAATCGCGGTATGCGGCCAGATTTCCGCGGTGTGGGGTCCCGGTAGTAATCGCGCGAAAAACAACACATATGGCTGGACCAGCAGGAAGAACCTCGGCGGGCGGGCAGTGCTTGGAGATCATCCGAGGAATGCACCAAGGCCGACTTTTCGCCTTCGTGCTCAGTTCGGCTGATCGAGAAGGTTGTTGGAGAGCATCATCGCGGCCATCGCCGCGCCGAGGAGCCCCGCGAGGATGGAGCCGAGCAGGGGGAACCCGGCGAGGGCGGTGATGAAGCCGAGTACGGTGCCGCACCAGATCGAGGTGATCAGGACGAACAGTCCGCGGGTGCTGGTGGGGTTGGCGCGTTTGGTCAGCCCGATCCAGAGTGGTGTCGCGGTGAATACGACGAACCCGGTGAGCACGCCGACCAGCGGCGCCGGCACGGCCAGCCACGCCAGTACACCGACACCGACACCGGTGACGATGGCGTCAGTGAGCCAGCATGGCCTGGTCGGATGCGGCCCGCCGCGAGGCAACTCCCCTGCCCGGGTGCGCCGGACACAAGAACTGCGCCAACTGCATCGTCTACGCCTTCCGGTGGCGCCAACGCATCCTCGCCTCGCTGGCCGGCCACGCCACCCGCACCCCTGCAAGGCCAACCCCGTACGCCGGTCGGTGTCCAGAAAACTGGACAGAAACATACGTACTTCGCAACGGCTGGCGCTGTCCGGGTTCCGCACCGCAGCAGCCCGGTTGGAGCGCGAGGCCTGCATCCGCGCCGCCCACCGCGAGGGAATGAGCGTGCGCGCGATCGGGTCCGCGCTGGATCTGAGCCCCGCCCGTATCGGCCAGATCCTCGCCCAGCCCGAACCCGGGCCGCTGCTGGATCAGTTGCGAGCCCTGCGGTTGCAGTGGGGAGTCGACGAGCACCCCGGTACCCGCGCGGCCGCCGACGGCATCATCGCCGACCTCGCCACCGACGAACTCACCCGACCCCGGACGTGCACCAGCGCACCCACGCCAAAGGCTGCAGTCGAGCCCGGCGAACCGCGCCTGTTCTAGGCGCCGTCCGGTTCGCGCGTTCCAAGGTTGCACGACGAAGCCCGGCCCCTGTGTCCGAGATCAGTTTTGCCGCACGCGGGGCTCGGTGAGGCCATTGCGGGCCTGAACTGATCCGGAGCGCCGCACTGCCACAGTGACTTACCTCACCGTCAGTGTCGGCGTACCGGCCGCGCGAAGTGCACGCGGAAATACGTGTACAACACTGCACAACAGTGTGCAGCAGTCAGGCTCCGCTCCGAAGGGGGCCTAGCGCATCACACACCGCGTAACACAAGTTGTGGTGCGACTCGGTGATTCGACCCCCAAGGTCTAGTATTGCTGCCAGCCAACAACGTTCGAAACGAACGAGCCTCACACCGGGGCTCCGGCGTGAGGCACGTTGATGTTGCACTTTTAGCGGGGTGCTCCGTCAACGTACCGCAGATGTGCTGTGCCCACAGGAGGTGGGAACAGCGCCGGTCGCGGACTTGGCGGAAAGGAGGTAACCCATGGGTACTCGTCGTATCACGATCCGTCCGGGTCAGAAGAAGACGATCACGCTGCCCGGGCCGGTGCGCAAGATCACCATCCGCCCGGTAAAGCCGCGGTAGTCCCCTGAACTCGCGTGTGCCGCCCAGACCTTCGGGTTCCTGGGCGGCCACCGAGCCATCTCCTCACTGCTCACCGCATGTTCGGTGTGCAGCCTCACCATGCAAGGAGGGCCATCGTGCCTGCCAAGAAACCATTGAAGCCCGGAACCCCCGCCCCGAACTCGGGGCAGTACGAAGAGGTCGGTCCGCGCGGCGGCCGCACCGGCAAAGAAGCCACCGGAGTGAAGGGCAAGACCCTGCCGCCGACGTCGAAGCCGGGCCAAGGCTGGGACCTGGTAAACCCGACGAAGAACAAGTCCGGGAAGGGATAGCCCCGGCTACCGGATCGGCTACACCGACCAACTGAACAAAACGAAGGTGGCGCGGACCATGTTGGTCCGCGCCACCTTCTCGTCGCTGGTCTGCCGTGCCAGGAGTTCGGCACTCCTACTCCGCTGATGCGGCGTCCCACCCGATCGCATCGCCGCGGATCAGCGCGCCGATCTCCTCATCGGCCACCGCTGGGTCGGTGACGATGGCCAGGAGGTCGTCGAGGAGGGCCTGGCGGTCTTCTCCAAATTTGCCGCGTTCGGCCAGTTCCTGCTGCATCCGGCGTTCGGCGGCACCGAATTTCGCCGAGATCGCCTGATCGAACAACGCGACCACTTCATCGAGGACATCGGTGCCGGACTGCGCCAACACGGTGAGCAGGATCGGATACCGCCGCTGTGGGTCTCGGCGTTCGAGCGCCTGCGGGGTCAACCGGCGGCCCATCGTGGCCAGGAACCGGCGCCGCTCGGGGGGCAGCACCGACATATCCAGGCGATCCGCGCCCAGCCCGCGCAGGAACGCCAGCTTGTCGACCTCGGCGCGTACTGCGGACGCCGAGGCCTCCACCGGACCGGTCGACAGCCACCGCAACCGTGAAACCCCCAGCGAGGCATCGACGGGCAGCAGCGCGTCCAATTCCGCGCAGCGGGCCGGGGTGAACTCGTGGGCCAGGCGGTCGTAGGTTTCTCGCTGAGCCTGCTCGCGGGCGTGGGCGATGCGTTCGACCATGCTCACCGGGCCGGGGCGGATCACCCGCGCCGAGATCAGGTACTCACACCCCAACCGGAACAGCAGGTTCGGGGAGTCGTGTTCCATCGCTCGTGCGAGCAGGAACTCGTCGAGCTCCTCGAGTTCGAGCGCACCGGCCGCCCGCCAGCCCAAATACTGCGCGACCAGGCGCAAATGATCGGTACGGGTCTGGGCGCGGCGGCCGTAGGAACCGATCTCGGTACCGTCGACCCGCAGCTGCTCGGCCAACCTGGCTACCGCGACCGGCGGGGCGGTCACCACGCGATCGGGCACGAACCCCAACCACGGCAACGTGCACAACGCGATCGCGATACCGAGCCGATCAGCCGGACCCCGCCCACGCCCCGGATCCACGAACGCCAGATCCGCCGGCGAAAGCGTGAAGAACCGGAACAACTCCTCACGACCGATCCCCGGGAACTCCCGCAGCCGCGCCAACTCCCCATCCGCGAACACCCGCGTCGCCACGACACCGACCTCCCACACCAACCAACAGCGTTGGGAGCCAAGCCAACCAGCAACCCGCCTCCACCGCAGACCAAACCGGGCCTCACCGGCGGTCAGCTGCGATTACGCCATATCCGTTGGTTTTTCGGCGGTTACTACCGGAACCCCGTGCCCGTCGCTTCGGCGCGCTGGTGGCAACGGTGAACTCCGTCGACCGGATACTGCCGCCGGGCGTCAGGTACCCGTTGCGCCGCCGGACGAACCCGGCGGCGGGTTGCCCGCGCGCCGGTGAACTCGGCCGGTGACCGAGAGTCCGGGCTCAGCGCTGCCCGGCCCGCAGGAAGCGCCCGGTCCGGCTGGTGCCCAGGGCCGGGTCGGCAGTGCCGTCACCGAAGACATAGCGCCCGCCGATGTACACCGCTGATACTGCGGCGTCATTGCGGTTCACCATGCGTTCCAGGCCGCCGTACTGCGCCACCGGGCTCTCGGCGTACGCGTCGAGCGAATCGTCGAGTCCCGTGGGATCGATGACGACCAGATCGGCGCGATCGCCCTCGCGGAGGCGGCCCGCGTCGATGTCGTACCAGTCGGCGAGTTCACCGGTGAGCCGGTGTACCGCGCGCTCGAGGGGGATCACCGGGGTTCCGGCCTGTTCGGCCCGGTACATCCGGCGCAGGAAGCGGAGCCCGAAATTGTAGAAGGCCATGTTCCGCAGATGCGCGCCCGCGTCGGAGAAACCGAGTTGGATTCCGGGATGGGCGGCGAAGCGGTCCAGGATCTCCGGGCGATGGTTGGAAATGGTGGTGCGCCAGCGCAGTTTCGCGCCGTGTTCGAGAACCAGATCGAGGAAAGCGTCCACCGGGTGCAGACCGCCCCGGTCCACGCCGACCTGCCCGAAGGTCTTTCCCACGACGGCGTCGTCCGGGCAGTTCACGATCTCGGCGTCGAAGAAATCACGGTGCCAGACGCGCATTCCGAACTTCGCGTCGTAGTCCTTGCGGAAGCGGCGGCGGTAGTCCTCGTCGGCGAGTAGTGCGTCCCGCTCCATCCGGTCGGCCAGGTGCAGGGCCGCGGCACCGGAACCGAACTCCTCGAAGATCACCAGGTCGATACCGTCGGCGTACACCTCGAACGGTACCGGGAGGTGCTGCCAGCGGAAATCGGCGCCGAGCGCGTTCACCAGCCGGGCCAGCGTTGCGATCAGGACCACGGCGAACGGGTTGGCCTTGATATCGGCGGCCGACAACAGACTCGTTTTGAGCCTCCGGCGTCCGACACCCAGGCTGCTGAAGATCATCGCTGCGAGACTGCGCGGTGAGGTGATATCCGGTCCGCCCTGCAGGATCCGGCCGCGGCGGCGCAGGATCGCGTTCAGGCGCCGCCGCTCCGCTGCCCGCGCATACGTCGACGGCAGGGTGCGGGACCGGCACGTCTCGCCGTCGACCTTGTCGAAGAGCAACTGCTGGGCCGACATACCGACGAAACCGGCGTCGAGCGCCTCGTGCAGCGCCGACTCCATATCCGCGAGTTCGGTACGGCTGGGCCGAACCTCTTTGCGCGTGGCGCGGTCCAGGCCGAGCCGGGCGGTGCGGATATCCGAATGGCCGAGCATGGCCGCGATATTCGGGCCCAGTGCCAGCTGTTCGAGCGCGGTCACGTATTCGCTCGCCGAGTTCCAGGTCTTGGTGTCGTCGAGCGTTTCGATCACATGGCGGCGCGGTATGGCCTCGACGCGGCCGAAGATATCGCCGGCGCCGGTCGGATCGATATGCACCGTCGACAGCGAGCACGAACCCAGCAGGACAGTGGTGATCCCGTGCCGGACCGATTCCGCCAGTGCCGGGGACTTCAGCACCTCGATGTCGTAATGGGTGTGGATATCGATCATCCCCGGCAGCACCCATTTGCCCGCCGCGTCCAGCACGTCCGGGCAGCCGGTCTCGTCCAGCGGTGTTTCCGAGACGGTCACGAGCCGGTCGCCGCGCAGCCCGAGATGGCGAATCGCGGAGGCCGCGCCGGTGCCGTCGAACCAGCGGCCGCCTCTGATGATCGTGTCGTAGCTCACATCCTCATTGCAACTGGTCATATGACCCGGAGTCAAGAGGAGGGTGCCGCGCCGGGTGGATCCGACCACCCGGCGCGGCGGCGTTCAGTCGGCCGCGACCTCGGACCGGTCCTCGCTCCACAGCGTGTGGAACTTGCCCGCGGCGTCCACCCGCTCGTAGGTGTGCGCGCCGAAGAAGTCGCGCTGCGCCTGGGTGAGCGCGGCCGGGAGACGGTCGGCCCGCAGCGCGTCGTAGTAGGACAGCGAGGAGGCGAAGGCCGGTACCGGGATACCCAGCAGCGTGGCCGTCGCGACCACTCGCCGCCAGCTGTCGATCGCCGTTTCGATCGCGTCCCGGAAATAGGGTGCGAGGATCAGGCTCGGCAGCGCCGGATCGTTTTCGTAGGCCTCCTTGATCCTGTTCAGGAAGCGGGCGCGGATGATGCAGCCCCCACGCCAGATGGTGGCCAGATCGCCCGGGTGCAGGTCCCAGTCGTATTCGGCGCTACCGGCGGCGATCTGATCGAAACCCTGGGCGTAGGCGACGACCTTGGACGCGTACAGGGCCTGCCGGATGTCCTCGGTGAACTGCGCGATATCGGTGGGTTTGGCGGCCAGTTCGCCGGCGGCCAAACCCTTGGCGGCGGCGCGCTGCCCACGCGACCCCGACAGTGCCCGGGCGAAAACGGCCTCGGCGATTCCGGTGACCGGCACGCCCAGGTCGAGCGCGGATTTCACGGTCCAGCGACCGGTGCCCTTCTGCTCGGCCGCATCCACGATGACATCGACCAGGGGCTTACCGGTTTTCGCGTCGACCTGGTTCAGCACCTCGGCGGTGATCTCCACCAGGTAGCTCTCCAGATCGCCGGAATTCCACTGGGTGAAGATATCGGCGATCTGCTTCGGATCCAGGTCCAGCGCCGCCCGGAAGAGGTGGTAGGCCTCGCCGATCAGCTGCATATCGGCGTACTCGATACCGTTGTGCACCATCTTCACGAAATGACCGGAACCGTCCGGGCCGATATGGGTGCAGCACGGCGTACCGTCCACCTGCGCGGCGATGGACTCCAGTAGCGGTCCCAGCGATTCGTAGGATTCCGCGGGTCCGCCCGGCATGATCGACGGTCCGTTGAGTGCCCCCTCCTCGCCGCCGGAGATACCGGCGCCGACGAAGTTCAGGCCGCGGGCGCGCAGGGCGGCCTCGCGCCGGATGGTGTCGGTGTAGAGGGCGTTACCGCCGTCGATGATGATATCGCCGGTCTCCATCGCGTCGGCGAGTTCGGAGATCACCGCGTCGGTGGCGTCACCGGCCTTCACCATGATGAGCACCCGGCGGGGTTTCTCCAGCGCGGCGACGAACTCGGCGACGGTTTCGGTGCGGACGAAATCACCGTCGCCGCTGTGCGCGGCGAGCAGGGCGTCGGTTTTGGCGACGCTGCGATTGTGCAGTGCCACGGTGTAGCCGTGCTTGGCGAAGTTGCGGGCGATATTGCTGCCCATCACCGCCAGTCCGGTGACCCCGATCTGTGCACGCGCTGAGGAGGACGCCATGAACCAGCTCTTTCGTTCGACTGTTCCAACATTTCGGCGGGTCCCACCGGGGCCGCGATGATCGTGGAGATCATCCGCGAGTCCGGCTACTGCCCTGTCCTCTTTCTACCGGGTGGCCTGTTGCAGATGTACGCGGACCCGCCGACAACCGTTTCGGCGTGTCCGGAACGACACGCGAGGCGCTGGGGCCGCCACGCCGAGATACCCGGAACTCAGGGCCTCGTACACCCGCACCGGGCGGATCCCCGGGTTTGCCGCCCGAGCTGCGAATATCCACCGACGGCGGCGAGTCACGCTGGCGCACAACGGAACTTCGGCGCGACCTGTGACGGCACTCCGGCGTGTGAATGGGTACACCGGAGAGGTGCGGTACAAATTCTTGCTCACGATGTCGACCGCGGTACTGGCCGTCGCGGCATCTCTGTCCACCGTCCAACCCGCCGCGGCCGCCCCGGGGCCGCGGGTCGACGCGGAGAAACCCATCGACGGTCGCGCGATCGTGCTCGAGGTGTATTCACCCGCCATGGACACCGTGGTGACCAACCGGGTCATTCCGGCGGCGGGCGGGGGACCGGCGCCCACGGTGTACCTGCTGACCGGTATCGGTGGCGGGGCCGACGGTATCTCCTGGTGGGACGATACCGATGTCCGGCAGTTCTTCGGGGACAAGAACGTGAACGTGGTGATGCCGATCGGCGGTGCCTACTCGATGTACACCGATTGGCATACCGACGATCCCGTGGTGGGGCGGGCACGCTGGCAGACCTACCTCACCCAGGAGTTGCCGTCGGTCGTGGACGCTCGTTTCGATACCACCGGCCGCAACGCCGTCGCCGGGGTCTCCATGAGCGGCGGGTCGGCCGTCGACCTCGCGATCCAGGCGCCCGGCCGATACCAAGCGGTCGCGTCCTACAGCGGATGCCCGTGGTCCGCCGATCCCGCGGGAGTCGCGATGGTCAGCGCGCAAGTGGTGCGTGGGGGCGCCGATCCCGGCAATATGTGGGGTCCACCGGGAGCCGCCGGCTGGCAGGCGCATGACGCGTTCCTGAACGCATCCCGGCTGGCGGGTAAGACCGTATACCTCTCCGCCGCCTCGGGAATGCCCGGCGATATCGACCGCGGCTGGGGGTTCCCGCCCGTCGAGGCCGTCGCCAGCGCCTGCACCTCGGCCTTCGCCGGGCGCCTGGGGCAACTCGGGATCGGCGCGGTTCATATCGACCGTCCCGCCGGAGCGCATACCTGGGGCCAGTTCGAATACGACCTGCACGATTCGTGGCCGCATCTCGCGCGGGCCATCGGCGCCTGAACACCGATGTTCGACAGCCCCCACCCGGCAGCTGACGGGTGGGGGCGCGGTGGCCGGTGCGTGCCGCGGTGGAGGTGGCCCGGGTATCCGCGGTTCCGCGGTCCCGGCCCATCGCCCGATGGCACGCTCGGCCGGCTCCCGGAGGTGCTCGCGGTCCGGTCTGAGCGGGCCAGGGACCGGGCGATGACCATTCGCCCGTAACGAAGCCGCGGATACCACCGCGGCGGCGGTGTTAAAAGTATGAGCCGGCACAGGGATTCGCCCGCGGCATAGCGCGATCGTTACCCATGGACCAGGATGAACCGGAATCGGAAGCACCGGCCCCGTGGGCCGGATCTGGGACGGGGATGGATGTGCGGCGAAACAGAACAGCCCGTCGGAGCGCGCGCTGATGGCCGCGGTGTGGGACCGGTTCCGGTTGTTCAATATCGGCGATCTGATGGTGCACCGGGGCCGCAGCCTGCTGTCGCTGACGGTGATGGCGGTATCGGCGGCCCTGCTGGTGGCGGTGTTCAGTATCTCCGGCTCGGTCACCGGGTCGGTGGACAAACTCGTCGCGGGGCTCGGCGGAAACGCCGTCTTGGAGGTCAGCGGTATCACCGACGCCGGATTCGGGCAGGACCTGCTGGGACCGATCTCGGCGACTCCCGGCGTCCGGACCGCGGTGCCGATGCTGCGCGCGCAGACCGGGGCCGATGCCGATCGGGCCCTGTTGGTCGGCGCCGACGCGCGGATCGCCGAACTGGGCAGTTCGCTCACCGGATCGCTCGGCAGTGGCGCCGCGAAACTGCTCACGGTGCCCCACGGCGTCCTGACCGGCGCGGCGATGGGTTATCGGGAGGGCGACACCATCCCGCTGGGTAACGGCACCGCCACCGTGGCCGGAATCCTGGACGCCGAGGGCGCGGGACAGCTCAACGGTGGCTACCTGGTCGCCACCACGCTGGCGACCGCGCAGAACCTGACCGGCCGGGTCGGACAGCTGGATTCGGTGCAGATCATCGCCGAACCGGGCACCGACCTCGGCCGGCTGCGAGCCACGCTGACCGATACCGTGGCGGGCCGGGCGGTAGTCGCCGATCCCGGGTTACGGGCCGCGCAGGCCGGTGGCGCGGTGCTGATCATCCGCTACTCCACCCTGATGGCCGCCGCGGCCGCGCTGATCGTCTCCGCGTTCCTGATCTACAACGCCATGGCGATGGCGATCGCCCAGCGTCGCCCCACCCTGTCGCTGCTGCGTGCGATCGGCGGCCGGCGCGCCCCGATGGTGCGCGATCTGCTCGCCGAAGCCGTACTGGTCGGGGTGGTGGGCGGCGTGATCGGCGCGGGTGCAGGCGTTTTGATGGGCCGGGTGGCGATAGGACAGCTTCCCGCCGCGATCGTGCAATCGGTGGAGGCGCGCACCGAATATCAGGTACCCGGGTACGCCGTCCCGGTGGCGGTCGCGCTGTGCGTGCTGGCGAGTGTGTTGGCCTCGGCATTCGCCGCGCGCGCTGTATACCGGGTGCAGCCGATCGAGGCGCTGGTTCCGGTGGGCGCGGCCGGTGCCGACACCGCGCGGCCGGCCTCGCGCCGGGCGGCCGTGATTTCGGGCGCGTTGATGGTCGCGGCCGCGATCCATCTGGCCGAGACCGATTTCGGACTGTGGTCGCTGGCCTCGATCTCGCTGTCTTTCGGCGCCGCGATCGTCCTGTGCTTCGCCGCGACCGGACCTATAGTGCGCGGTGCGGGTGCGATCGCCCGCTGGTTCGGCGGTCCCGGCGCCCTCGGTGCGACCACTCTCGAACGGGCCCCGCGCCGGGTGTGGGCGACCGCCATGACGGTGCTGATCGGCGTCGCGGCGGTGGTGTCCACCGGGAGCGCCACCCGCAATGTGGTCGATTCGGCGGGGAAGAGTTTCGAGAATCTGGCCGCCACCGACTTCTGGGTCACCCCGGGATCCATGGCGCAGTTCCCGACCGGCCCCCTGCTGCCCGCCGATCTGGAGGAGCAACTCGAGGCGGTGCCCGGTGTGGCGGCGGTGAATCCGGCCCAGCTGGCATTCGCCAGCGTCGGTGCGGGACGGGTACTGCTGCAGGGTTTCCCGGCCGCCGCCGACAGCACGCGGCTCAGCTCCGAGATCACCCCGGAAGTGGGCCGCGAGCTCGTCACCGGGCAGGGTGTGGTGGTCTCGCGCGATGTCGCGCGGTCGCTGCGGGTATCGGCGGGCGATACCGTCACCCTGCCGACGCCGACCGGCCGCCGTGAAGTCCTTGTCCTGCAGGTGATCCCGTATTTCTCCGCGATCGCGGGTGTCATCATGATGGATCTCGAACAGATGCGCACCTGGTACGAACGTCCCGGCGAGACGACTCTCGCGGTGGATCTCGCGCCCGGCGCGGACCCGGAGACCGTTCGCGCCGCGTTGCGGAGTGTGGTCCCGCCGGAGCTCTATATCGACTCGGGTGCGGAGGCCGTGGCGGCTACCTCGGGCAGTTTGCGGCAGGGCACCGCGCTGGCGACGAATATCCTGTGGATCGTGGTGCTGGTCGCCACCATCGCCTTGCTGAATACGCTCATGCTGTCGGTACTGGACCGGCGCCGCGAGATCGGGGTATTGCGCGCCATGGGCACCAGCCGCCGCTTCCTGCTCCGGTCGGTGCTGGCCGAGGCGGCCGGAATCGGGTTGATCGGCGCCACCCTCGGCCTGCTGGTCGGGGCGGCGGTGCAGTACCTGTCCGCGATCGCCATCGGCCATGCGATGACCATCGACGTGGTCTACGAGCCGAGCCCGCTACTGGTGGTCTACGGCCTGGTGGCGCTACTGCTCGCGCTGCTCGGCTCGGTACCGCCGGCACTGCGGGCCGCGCGGATGCCGATCGTCGAGGCCCTCGCCGTGGATTGACCGGCCGGTCAGCGCTCCCGGGCGGCTTCCCGGAGGACTCGGCCGAGCGTGGCGAGATAGCGGTCCACCGACTCGTGCGCGATCGAGTTGTCCGGATAGATCACGCTGATGGTCGTCTCGGCGGGCAGCCGGTTGATCCAGATAAGGGCCTCTTCGCTGGCCGCCCGGTTGCCGTAGAGCCCGCCGCGCGCGATATCGAAGTATTCGCTGCCCGCGAAGTCACGGGCGTCGACGTAGGAGATCATCGGATTGGACCAGTTGGGGCCGACCTGGATTCCGCTATCGGGCGGTGCCAGCTCCAGCACGCGATGGATGGTCGCCGCTTTGAGGCGCATCCCGTTCTCGTAGGCGCGTTGCGCCCGGGCCACGGTCCGCTCGAAAGTAGGGTGCACGCCGATCGGGAACGCCACCGGTATCAGCGCCACGTACCAGCCGATCGAGGCCATCTCCTCGAAGGTCGACCGGGTGTTGAGCGGGGTGATACCGAAGTAGTAGTCGCTCTCGGTGAGGGCCCGTTCGGCCAGGGCCGCCGCCGCGAACACGCCGCCGGCGAATTCGCCGCCGTGGTCGCGGCAGACCTTCTCGAATCGGGCGGCCTCGTCCTCCCCGAACAGTGGCACAGTGCGATGGGCGCTGCGGTCGGAGTCACCACCGCGGATCCCGAGATCCAGCGGAAAGGACGGTAGCTCGCCGTCGTTGCCGCGCAACAGGCGTAGCCAGGTCTCGACTTCCGGGGAGGCGGGGGTCAGCCGCGCCGACGCGGTTCGTTCCCGGGCACAGTACTGCGTGTAGCTGGCCGGTCGCGGTATGGGCGGGATCTGCCCCCAGGCGTGTTTCGCGTACAGACAGGCGAGTTCGAAGCACGAGATATGCTGTCCCACACCGTCGGTGTGTAGATGGTCGACCGCCATGTACACGGTGGTGGACTCGTCGTGTTCGATCGTCCAGAAGGTGAAGCAGTCCCATTGGGACGGCGGCGGAGTCTGTTTCTGTACCAGATCGCGCACGGCCTCGGCATTGTCGATATGACCGTGATCGACGGGGGCGAATTCGACCTGGCCGGGTTCGAGCAGATGCCGCCGGATCGTGCCGCCGGGTTCCAGCGCGAACCAGCTGCGGAACGTGTCGTGCCGGGCCAGGAATTCGTTGACCGCCCGGGTCATGGCATCCTGGTCCAGAACGGTGGGCACCTCCGCGGTTACCAGGCACAGCCCGGAGGTGCGATAGTCGGTGCCGGTATTGCGAGGGGACCGGCGCAGATAGTGTTCCTGCTGGTGCGACGGCGGTACATCGTGCACCGGCGCCGCCGCGGCGTACGCCAGGGACCGCGGTGTCGCCACCCAGCTCACGACCCGGCCGGGTGCCGGATTCCACTCGTCGATGAGTCCGAAATCGACCATCTCTCGTTCCTCAGTTCACTGTCGGCGCGGGCGCCGGTGCGGAGCGGTCCGGCGTCGGCGCCGGGTCGGGCAGAGCCAGCGTCACCGCGGCCAGGGTGAGAGCCACCACCGCGATCGCCGACAGCATGACGGTGCTGCCGCCCAGGGTGTGGGCGCGGAAGAACACCGCGGACAGCAGCGCCAGACCGACCCCGTTGCCGATCTGTTCGATAGTGGGCAGCAGCCCGGAGGCCTCGGCCATCTGCCCGTCGTCCAGACCGGACAGCATGATCGGCTGTAGCGGTACCGCGAACAACCCGGCCCCGAATCCGCACAGGAAAACCGGTGCGGCGCACAGCAGCATGTTCACCCGGCCGTCGGTGATGTTCACATACGCCACGCCCATGATCACGCACACCGCGAACAGCGCCAGCCCACCGGCCAGCGTGCGGACTCCCCAACGCTGCACGAACACCGGCGAGACCAGCGCGCCGGCGCCGGCGCCGAACGCGAACGGAGTCATCGCGATACCGGTCTCCAAGGGGGAGAAGTCCAGCACATCCTGCAGGGTGATCGAGATGGCGAAGACGAACGCCGTGAACACCCCGAAGAACCCGGTGACCACGATCGATCCGATCGCGAAACCGCGGTCGCCGAACAGATCCAGGCGCAGCAGCGGTCCGGCTCCCCGGCGGGCCACCCGGCGCTCGTGCAGGACCGTCACCATCGCGAGCGCGAGCGCGGCCGCGATGATCAGGCAGGGAACCGGGCGCCAGCCGCGCAGATGGATCTCCGACAGGGCGTAGAGCAGGCCGAACAGGGTCACAGTGGACAGCAGGACACCCATGGGGTCCAGCGCGCAGCGCTGCCGCGGCGCGTCGAGCCACAGGTACCGCCAGGCCAGGACGAGCGTCACGACACCGAGCGGCAGATTCATCAGGAAGATGCTGTGCCAGCCGAACCCGCCCGGATCGGTGGTCAGCAGGGTGCCGCCCAGAATCGGCCCGAGCAATCCCGCGAAGCCGGAGGTCGCGCCGTAGAGCGCGAATACCCGGGTGTGTAGGTTCCGGGGGAACAAGGCGGTGAGTATCGCGATGGTCTGCGCCGCCATACCGGCACCGGCCACCCCCTGCGCGACGCGGGCGACGACGAGTTCGCCCGCGCTGTCGGCGGTTCCGCACCAGACCGAGACGGCGGTGAACGCCACGACCGCCGCCAGGAACATCCGGCGGCGGCCGGTCATCGCCCCGGCCCGGGCGGCCGGCAGCAGGGTGCAGGCGAAGGCCAGCGAGTACCCGGAGACGATGAGCAGTTGCTGTGCGGAGGAGGCGCGCAGATCCGCGGTGATCGCGGGCAGCGCGGTGTTGACGATCGTCACGTCGATCATCTGCATGAACACCGACAGCAGGCAGCCCGCGAACGCCGCCCAGGCGCCCGGGCCGGAAACGGCCCGCGCTGTGGCGGCGCCGGATGTCACGAACGCGCCTCGTCGGCGAGTAGGACATCGCCGGCGGAGGTATCCACATGCGCCGACCCGTTCCCCGATCCCGCCATCGGGATGCCGGCGCCGCCGCCCCCGTTCGCCCCGTGACCGTTTCCGGACGAACCGTTCCCACCGGCTTCCGGCGGCGCGGCCGGTGCGGTAGTGGTTCCCGCCGTACCGTGCCCACCCGCGGCGGGTAGCGCCGCCGCGAAACCCGCTGCCGGGTCTGTCGCCAGGATCAGTTCGGCCACCTTGGGCCCGGCTTGCTCCAGGCTGAACGCCCTCCCCATCTGCAGCGACATCAGTTCGATACCGAGCTGTTTGCTCACTCGCGAACCGAATTCGACCGCCATCAGCGAGTCCAGGCCGAGTTCGGTGACCGGGACCGTCAGGTCGATGGTGTCGGGCTGTACCCCCATCACTACGGCCAGCTGCTCGGCGAGCATCCGTGCCATGGCCTGGCCGCGTCTACCGTCCTCGAGGGCCGCGAGTTCGGCTTTCAGTGTGGCCAGCATCGAATTGTCCTGCACCGACGCCGCGACCAGTGCGGCGAGTCGCCCGGTACGTCCCATCTGCGGGAACGCCGCGGTAAGCTTCGACCAGTCGGTCGGGATGACGGCCGCCCGCGTGACCCCCAGTCGCAGTGCCTGTTCCAGGTAGAGGGTGCCGTCGGCCATATCGATCGCCCCGAACCCGGCCAGTTCCAGATACTTCGCGACCTTGTCGTCGGCGGCCATACCCCCGGCGGCGCCGGACATATGCCCCCAACCCACACACAGCACCCGCTCCCCGGCCCGGGACCATTCCTCGGCCAGCGCCTCCACAGCGAGATTCGCGGCGGTGTAGTTGTACTGACCGAAGATGCCGAACATGGATCCGCCGGAGGAGTACAGCACGAACATATCCGGTTCGGCCCCGGCCGCGATCACCGCGTCGTGCAGGACCCGGGCCCCGTGCACCTTGGACCGGTACACCCGGGCCAGCTGCTCTGCGTCCATATGCTCGACCCGGTTGTCGGCGACCGCGCCGGCCGCGTGGAACACCCCGCGCAGCGGGTGCGCCGCGTCGTGCGCCCGGTTCACCACCGCCGCGACCGCCTCGGGGCCGGCGATATCGGCGCGTTCCTCGATCACCGTGACATCGGCGGCCCGCCAGGCCGCGAGCTGCTGCCGGGCGGCCGGGGTGGCCGCGCCACTGCGCCCGACCAGCACCAGCCGCCGTGCCCCCTTGGCGATGAGCCAGGTGCCTGTGGCCATCCCGAATCCGCCGAATCCGCCGGTGATCAGATAGGTACCGTCGGGGTCGATCCCGAGTTCGGGCAGCATCGGTCGGACCGGCGGCGCCTCATCGGTCATCGACAGCGCGATCCGGCCGATCTTGCCGGACCGGATGGTGTCGTCGAACGCCTTGGCCACCTCATGGGTGCCGTACAGCTCGTAGGGCAGTGGACGGTACTCACCGGACCGGAACTTCTCCACCACCCGGCGCAGCAGATCGGCCAGTTGCAGTGGCCGGACCCGGCACATGCGGTCCAGGTCCATGGAGAAATAGGAGAGGTTCTTGTCGAAATTGGCGAGCTCGAGCAGCCCGCCGGTGTAGATATCGGCCTTGCCGACCTCGATGATGCGGCCGAATTCGCGGATCGCCTTGAAGTTCTGGCGCAATGCCTCGCCGGGCGCAGAACTCAGGATGACATCCACGCCGACGCCATCGGTGAGACCCAGTACATCGTCGGCGAAATTGAGCGATCGCGAGTTCAGTGCGTGATCGGCGCCGAGCTCGAGAATATGCGCGCGTCGCTCTTCGGTGCTCGCCGTCCCGATGATCCGGGCGCCGCGTGCCTTGGCGACCTGTATCGCCGCCGACCCCACCCCACCGGCGGCACCGTGGATGAGCACGGTCTCCCCGGGTTCCAGGCGGGCCAGATCCAGTAGCGAGTATTCGGCGGTACCGAATGCGGTAGTGCTGGTGCACACCGCGGGGTCGGTGCCCTCCGGCAACGGGATGACCGCGCCGCGCTCCACCACGTGGTAGCGCCGCATCATGCCCTTGGCGGCCAGGGCCACGATATCGCCGACCGCGAGATCGGTGACCCCCTCACCCACCCGGGTGACCGCGCCGACACCCTCCATACCCGGACTGGTGCCGAAGAAGGTTTCGGCGAGTTCGCGTTCGCCGAGGATCCCCATCACCTTCAGCGGGTCCTTGTAGTTGAGTCCGATGATCCGCAGCCCGACCTCGACCTCGCCCGGTCCGGGGTCGCGGCGCGGGGCGCGCCGCCAGGCCAGCGCGGACAGCAGTTTCGATTTCGGTATCTCCAGCGCGAAATCGGCCTCGGGGTCGGTGAGTGGTTCGGCGGTCTCCAGCGCGTCGATCCGCTCCGGTAGTGGCTGGGTGATCCGCGGCAGCAGGCGGCCACCGTCACGCAGCAGCACTTCGTCGGAGTTGTCGTATCGGAACGCACCGGGCACGGCGAGTTCAGCGATCAGTTCGGCGACCGGCGTGGCGGGTTCGGTATCGATCAGCCGCCACCGCAGGGCCAGCTGTTCGCTGAGCAGTACGCGGCGCGCGCCGGCCAGGGCGGCCTGCCGCGAATCCGGGGCAGCGGCGGCGCCGGGCAGCGCGAAGGCTTTTTCGGTCACCAGGGTGACGTGGCAGGAACCGTCCCCGATACCGACCATCGGGGTCTCGCTCTCCCCGGGGGCGATGAACTGGTGGGCGGCGACCGCGATACGTTTCAGCATCCACAGATCCGCGAGATCGTCCTCGATGCGGCCGGCCACGACCACGAGGTGCACCCGCGCGGTGTCCGGGTCGTCGGTGCCCGCGCGCAACATCGTGGTGAGCTCGGTTTCGAGGTCGGAGTCCGCACCCGCGGTGAGCCGGTACCGCGACCCGGGCAGGCCCGCGGCGAGATCCCGGGCCCGCTCGCTCTCACCGAGCGCGAGCACGATCGTGGTGGCGGTACCGGTATCACCCAGGACCGCCGGGTCGATCGGTTCGGCAGGCTCCACCGTCTCGGAGTAGTAGAAATCCGCCATTCGCTGCAGTGGGCTGCCGCCGGGAGTGAGTGCGCCCAGTCGGACGCCCCGCAGATGCAGACACAGGGTGCCGTCGTCGGCCAGCAGCCGGACATCGGCGAGATGGGCGGCATCCGGGTCGCGCCGGGCGACCACGGTCACCTCCGCGGGTAACGGCCGATACATCCGGACAGCCGAGACCCCGACCGGCACCACGGCACCCTCGCCGAGACTGTCCTGCGCGAACAGCAGCGCGACCGTCTGCATGGCCGCATCGACAACGGCCGGATGCGCCAGATGCCCGGAGTCGGCCGCGATACCGCCGTCGACCGTGGCCACGACCGCATCCCGCCCAGCCCGGACCGCGGTGACGCGACGGAACGCCGGACCGTACTGCAGACCGCGCGAGGCCAGTGCGGCGTAGAAGAGGCCGGGTTCGACATCTATCGCCGACTCCGGTTCGGGAACGGTCTGCACGACTGTCTCGTAGGCACCGGTGAGCACTCGCCCGGTGGAATGCACCGTCCACACCGACCCGGTGGCGCTGCGCGACCGGATCAGGAATCGGCCACTGGCATCCTCGATCCCGAGCTCCAGGAACGACACATCGGGCTGGGCCATCACCAGCGGCGCGACGAACCGCACATCCTCGAGCGCGACCCGCCTGTCACCCGAGCGGGTGGCGGCGGCGCTGAGCGCGGCATCGAGATAGGCCGCGCCCGGCATGATCCGCATCCCGCCCACCACGTGATCGGGTAGCCAGGGCAGCAGTTCGGTCCCGACCTGCAGCAGCCAGCCCGGCCGGCCTTCCATATCGGGGTCGCCGAGCATCGTGTAGGTGTCGGGGCTGCCCAGGCGCAACTGTTCGAACAGCGGCAGCGGGTTGTGCAGCCGGGTGTTCTGCCACGGATAGCGCGGCAGCGGTAGATGTTCGGTGGCCCGCCGATCTTCCGGGAAGACGGCGCTCGTATCGAGGACACCGGCGGCGTACAAACCCGCGATGGTCCGGCGGATACTGTCGTGATCGTCCTGTTTGCGGTTCAGCGTCGCGACGGTGGCGCCGTTCTCCCCGGCGGCCAGCAGGATTTCGCGGATATTGCCGGACAGCACCGGATGCGGGCCGACCTCGAGGAACACCCGGTGCCCGACCGCGACCAATCCGGCGACGGCGTCGGCGAAACGTACGGGTTGCCGGACGTTGGCGCACCAGTACTCGGCATCGAACCCGTCCTCGGCTTCCACCACCGCTTCCGCGGTCACCGTCGACACCAGTGGGATCCGCGGTGCGGCGGGCCGCAACTCGGCGAGCGCGGTGCGTAGTTCGTCCAGGATGGGATCCATGAACCGGCTGTGGTACGGGACCTCGACCCGCAGCGCCCGCGCGAAAGCGCCTTCCTCGGTGAGCTTCTCGGCGATCTCGTCGAGCCGGTCCACATCACCGGCGAGGGTGAGCGAACCCGGACTGTTCACCGCCGCGATATCCACCGCGTCGTCCGCGCCGAAGTATTCGCGCACCTTGTCCGGTCCGGCACCCACGGCCAGCATTGCGCCTCTACCGGCCGTCTTCGCTTGTAGACGCGACCGGTGGTAGGCCACCGTGACCGCTTCTTCCAGGGACAGCATGCCGGTCACATAGGCCGCCGACACCTCGCCGACGCTGTGCCCCACGATCCGCGCCGCAGTGATGCCGTACTCGGCGAGTTCGGCCACCAGGCCGACCTGCACCAGGAAGTTCGCGGGCTGGGCCACCTCGGTCGCGGTCACCCGGGACTCATCCTCCGGGCGCAGCAGTTCCTCGATGATCGACCATCCGGCCACCTGCTGGAACGCCGCGTCGACGGTGCGTGCCGTCGCGGCGAAGGCGCCCTCGGCGGCGAGCAGCTCGCGTGCCATACCCCACCACTGCGGGCCCATGCCCGAGAATACGAAGACCGGCTCGCCGACGCGCTGGGAGACAGTGCGTACGGCATCACGGCCCTCGCCACCGGCGTACTGCCGGAGCTCGTCGATCAGTGCCACACGGTCGCGCATCGGCACGCCGGTCCGGAAGGCATGGTGGGCCAGCCGTGTCCAGGCCGCTTCGGCCAGATGATCCGGGTCGGCCCCGTCTGCGAGCAGGTCGGCGTACCGGCCCGCCATGGCCCGTACCGCCGGGGCGCTGCGCGCGGAGACCGGCAGCACCCCGAGATGTTCGCGTGCACGCGGGGCCGGCGGCCCGGCGAGCGGCTGGAATTCCTGCAGGACGGTGTGCGCGTTGGTCCCGCCGTATCCGAACCCGTTGACCGCGATACTCATCGGCCCGGCACCGGCGGGCAGCGGTTGCGCCTCGACCTGGATGTGCAGGTTGAGGTCGGCGAACGGAATGTCCGGATTGGGTTCGTGCAGCCAGCCCTGCGGCGGAATCGTGCGATGGTGCAGGGCAAGAGCTGATTTGATGACGCTGGCGATACCGGAAGCGGCCTCGGTGTGCCCCAGGGTCGCCTTGAGTGATCCCACTCCGAGTGTCTGCTGCCGTACCCCGGCCGCGCCGTAGACCGAACCCAGTGCACGTAGTTCGATCGGGTCGCCGACCGGGGTGCCGGTACCGTGCGCCTCCACATAGGTGATCTGCTCGGGCGCCAGTCCCGACCGCTCGCATACCGTGCGCGCCAGCGCCTCCTGCGAATCGGCGTTCGGCACGGTGATGGCCGCCGTGCGGCCGTCCTGATTGGAGCCGGTGGCCTTGACCACCGCGTACACCCGGTCCCCGTCGCGCAGTGCGTCGTCGAGTCTCTTGAGCACGACGATGCCGCCGCCTTCCCCGCGCCCGTACCCGTCCCCGGCGGCGTCGAAGGATTTGCAGCGCCCGTCGGTAGCGAGGAATCCGCCCTTGCACATCATGACGAAGGTTTCCGGCTGCAGCATGACGTTCACACCGCCGGCCAGTGCCGTGGTGCAGTCACCGTTCCGGATCGCCTGACAGGCCAGGTGGAAAGCCACCAGCGACGACGAGCACGCGGTATCGACGGTGAGCGCGGGCCCGACCAGATCGAGTGCGTAGGCGATCCGATTGGAGAGCATGGTGTAGGAGGCAGAGGCCGCGGTGTGCATATCCACATGCGCCAGCGCCGGGCCCACCACCCCGACCACCGACTGGTCGACCACGAACCCGCCGATGTACACCCCTACCGATTCACCGCCCGCGCGCCCCGCGGTCCCGGCGTCGTCGAGGGCCTCCCAGGTCACCTCGAGCAGCAGGCGTTGCTGAGGGTCGAGACCGGTGGCCTCACGCGGGGAGATTCCGAAGAAATCCGGATCGAATTCCCACGGATCGGTGGTGAGGAACGCGCCGTGTCGGGTGTAGCTGCGGCCCGGGGTGCGTTTCTCCGGGTCGTAGTAGCGGCGGTAGTCCCAGCGGTCCGGGGGTATCTCGACGACTGCATCGCGTTTGTCGACGACGAAATCCCAGAAGGATTCCGGGGAGTCGATTCCCCCGCCGAAGCGGCAGCCGATTCCGACGATGGCAATATCCGACATCTGTGTGTCCTCCCGAATCCCGGGGTTGGCCGCGGTTTCCCGCCGGGAATATCTGAAAGCAGGCTTACGCGCCGCGCATACCGCCGGATTTCCTGGTTGTGTCGAAAGTCCGGCAAGCCTGCCGAGAGTTCGCAAAATATCCGGTGCCGCTACGACATTGGGGCCGAGACTACCGAGCGATTCCCGGCTGCTGGAACGGGTCGCGGGCAACCTTCTGTCACCGCACAACCGCGCCGGTGATCAATTGTGAAATAGCCCAGGATATTCGAATTCGACCCGCGGCGACCCGGCCCACAGCTCATTTCCACAGTGCCGCCGCGAAAATCTGCCAGGATTCGTGCAGGTCGCGCTGCCAGTAACCCCAGGAATGCGTGCCGTCGGGTCGCAGTGTAATGGTGGCCGGAATATCGAGTTCGCGCAGTCTGTCACGCAGCCGCGCCGCGCAACCCGCCGCGACGCTTTCCAATAGTCCGCCGACGAGTATCTGGTCGATGAGTTCGGCCGGGTCGTGGCGGATACCCGGCCCGTCCATAGTGTCCAGTGGTCCCGGGGCGCCGGTCCCGGCGGACAGGAAGAGGGCGGTGCCGCGCAGGGCCTCGGCGTGCAGGAACGGGTCGTTGCCGGCCCAGGTGTGGTCCTGCGGTGGGCCCCACATGTTCTGTGGATCGCCGCCGTTGCTCCGGACGACCAGTTCCACGATGGCACGCCCCTGCGGATCGCTGGTCCGCACACAGCCACTGTAGGAACCGAGCGCCCGGTAGCGTCCCGGGGCGGCCAGCGCCAGCTGTAATACGGAGGCCGCGCCCATCGATATCCCGGCCAGTGCGGCGGCGCCGGTCCCGTGGAAACGGCCGTCGATCAATGGCGGGAGCTCCTGAGTGAGGAAGGTGGTCCAGCGCTGGCGGCCCAGCACCGGATCGTCGGCTCGCCAGTCGGTGAAATAGCTGCCCGCGCCACCGAGGGGATTGACCACGGTGACCTGCTCGTTCCGGAAGAACTCGGTGATATCGGTGCGGTCGAACCAGTTACCGCCGTCCGCGCCCCCGGTGATCCCGTTGAGCAGATAGAGGACGGGAGCCGGGCCCGCTGAGTCGGCCGCGGGGAGCACTCGTACCGGAATCACCCGGCCCATCGCGGCGGAGTACACCGCGAGCTCGAGTTCGCGAGTGCCGTGTGGGGTGATACCGACGATCCCGGATGCCGGGGCGGCCGGAAGTCCGGGTGGATCGGCGCGCGCCGGCGCGGCTGTGCCCGGATCCGCGGCCATGGGGGCCAGGGCGAGAACGGTGGCGGTGACGAGCAGTGCCCGGCTCGTACGGCGTGGCCGGCGAGGGTATGGCATCGCCGGAAGCTAATCCCCGTGGTGACCGCAGCGCCGCCGAACCCGCGGATTCTGTGAAGCGGGCCAGCACGGCGCGGTAATTCCTGCCCCCGATCCCAACCCTGACCCCGGCCAGACCGCTATGGACAGATGACTGGACAGGTGTAACCATCGGTGTGCGGCCGGGAGGGCGCGGCCGTACCGACCGACGAGAGGATCCTGCGCATGAACGACCGGAAACAGGGGAGCGGATACGGCGGTGGCCGGCGATGAGCACCTTGCGTCCGTGCGAGCGCGTCGGTCTCGAGTTCATCGACGACGCTCCGCTGAAGTTCAGTAACAGTGTCGATCTCGCGATCACCCCCGCGCAGCTGTTCGAAGTGCTGGCCGATGCCGAATCGTGGCCGCACTGGGCGACCGTGATCACCAAGGTCACCTGGACCAGCCCCGAACCCCGCGGGGTCGGTACCACCCGGGTCGTCGATATGCGCGGCGGTATCGTCGGCGACGAGGAATTCCTGGCCTGGGAACCGAACACCAGGATGGCGTTCCGGTTCAACAGCAGCTCTACCAGTGCGCTGGCGGCTTTCGCCGAGGATTATCGCGTCGTGGAGACCCCACAGGGGTGCCGGCTGACCTGGACTCTCGCGCAACGACTGGCCGGTCCCGCCCGGTTCACCTCTTTCGCCGCGGCCCCGTTGATGAACCTGGCGTTCCGCCGCTTCCTGGCGAACCTGCGCCGATACACCGATCGCCGCTTCGCGACCACAGCCTCCTGAACGCTCGAGCCGCGGCCACACAGCGGGCCGCGGCTCGAGACAGATCAGCCCATCAGTAGTGAACCCGCCAGCCAGGCGGCGAGTACCAGTACCAGCCCGAGCAGCGCGCCCGGATAGAGTGCGCGCCCGCTGCGCGCGGCGTTCACGGTGGTGGCGGCACCCACCAGGAATCCGAAGCAACCGCCGAGGACGATGATCCAATTGCCGGTACTCGGATCGGTGCTGCATTCCGCGCGTCCTTCGCACACCCCGGTGGCCAGTAGGAACCACGGGGAGATCGCGACCGAGACGATCGCCAGCGCCGCGAGCAGGAACCACAACAACCCGGTGATCACCAGATCGGGCTCGCGCGGCGCCGGAATGGGTGCGCCGCGGCCGTAGGCGTGGTCGGGGATGGGGGAGACCGGATAGTGGGTGGAGGTCTGGTCAGGGAACATATGCCTCGCGATCGCTCGAGCCGATGGGGGGCCGCCGGATGATACTCACAACTTTCCCCTGTGCCGCAACTGATCCGGCACCGCGCGCGACACTACACTGCGCACAGTCCCGTGGCATTCGCTGCGGCGGTATCGACAACCGTGCGTGACACGAGCAGAGGAGACGGCGATGCGTGTGCTGTACACGGCCGAGGCGCTGGCCACCGGGGACGGCCGCAACGGCCATACCCGCACCACCGACGGCCGGATCGACCTGGAACTGGCGATCCCGAAGGAAATGGGCGGCAGCGGCGGCGGGGCCAACCCCGAACAGCTCTTCGCCGCCGGGTACGCGGCCTGCTTCCATTCCGCGTTGCGTCTGGTCGGTTCCCAGGCCAAGGCGAATGTGAACGATTCGGCGGTGGGTGCGAAGGTGGGTATCGGCAGTACCGAGGGCGGCGGTTTCGGGCTGACCGTGGTCCTCGAGGTCACCCTCCCGCATCTGTCCGCCGACGAAGCGCAGGATCTGGCCGATAAGGCGCATCAGGTGTGCCCGTACAGCAATGCCACCCGCGGCAATATCGACGTCGAGGTCCGGGTCGCCCAGGACTGACCGTATTCGGCGCGGCCGCGCGCTAATGCTTCGAGGGCCCGGCGTCACCAGTGGTGGTGTCGGGCCCGTCGGCCGAGCCGGCGCCGGGGGGTGGAGCCGGATCCGGACCGGCAGCGTCAGGTATCACCTCGGTGGGGGAGGCCACCGCCGTCTCCACCGTAGACGCCGGTCTCCCGTCCGCCGGCTGTTCGGCGCCCGGAGCTAGGTAACTCGCCGAAGCTTCCCGGGAGATGCTGACCCGCCACGGCATTCGCCCCCCGGTAGCATTGCGCGGGAGCGTCGCCACCGCGATCACCGCGGATCCCACCGCGATGATCACCGCCGCGATCGCGGCATTGGTGATCGTACCGCTGGCGACGTATTCCACCTGGTTCAGACCCGCGACCGGTTTCGACCCGTCGTTGACCGCCCAGTTGATCCAGGAACCGACCTGACCACCCAGGTCCCAGCGTCGGATCGTCATATTCTTCAGGTCTTTTTGCCGGGCGGTCAGGTACAACATATTCGCTATCACCAGCAGCGCGCTGATCACCGCACCGCCGGTGGCGATACGCGCGAAACGTTCGGAGTTGGTGGCGATGTGGATCGCGACCGCCGCGATGGTGAGGACGATCATGCTGCTTGCGGCGACCGCCCACGAACCGGTCAGATCGGCCGCGGCCGGCGGGCCCTTGGCCGACCAGACGGTCAGGTAACGCGTGGTCGAGTCGATCTGTCCGAACGGGGTGGCGCCGGCCATACCGTCGGGCCCGTGCGCGACCATCCAGTGCTTGAACATCAGGATGAAGACGATGACTCCGCCGAGTGCGGAGAACACATAGCCCCATTTTCCGGTCATCCGCGGCGAGGTGCGGATATCGTCGGCACGGTCCCGGACGAGCCGTAGCCCGGTCTGGGCCAGGATTCGGCGGCGTTCCCACGCCTCGGCGCGTTCGCCGGCTGACGGTGGAGGGGATGTGGGCGGGGCCGACGCCGACGCCGCGGTGCGAACCGTGCTCGACGATGCGGCGCCCTCACCCGCGCTCGCTCCCCACGGGCTCGGTTTGACCATCACCTCAGTTTAGTTCTGCGCCCACCAGTGGGAACATCCGCGATATCGCGGTGCGCCCGCGGTGGCCGCCGAACTCGAGCGGCATCCGAATGCTCGGCGTGGCCGTTGGCCACGAGATCCACCACGACGTCGCGGATCACGGTCTGGATCTGCTGTACGTGCTCATGCAATGCTTCCGGCACCGGACCACCGTCTGTGGCTCCGATCTCGACGATCTCGACGAGATCGTTGACGGTATGACAGAGTGCGATCAGGCGTCGCACCATGTCCCGCCGCTCGGCCGGCGGTAGTACTTCGGGGTTCACATCCCTTTCATCGCCGATGACCTCGTTGTTGTTTCGTCCGTGCGCCACCCCGCCGGATCATGACACCGCGAACTTCCGAAAACCACAGGGGCCCGGCTGGGTTCGGATCAGCGTTGTACCGCCGCTCGTACCGCGCCGCAGCCGGTCACGTGTCCGTCGGATACGGTGAGCCCGATCCAGTCGGACCACAGCCGGGAGACGAGGGTGACCATGCGTCGGGCGCTGCTGTCGATGGCGAGTGTGCTGCTGTTGTGCGTACTCGTCACCGGATGCGGCGGCGAGGTGAACGACGAGGCGGATGGCCCCGCGCGCGGCAGCGTCGTATCGGTGACACCGGTATTCGAGATGACCGGCGCGGAGACCGCCGGCTACCTCGCCGAATGGAAGTATCCGGTCGCGGTCGCGAACGGGGTCCGCGCGCACCGGGTCCTCTACGAAACCGTCGCGGCCGACGGAACCCCCACCACTGCCAGTGGCCTGGTTGTGATCCCGGATACCGATGCTCCGCGGTTGCGCCTGGTCTCCTACGCGCACGGCACCACGGTGCGGCGGGACGAGGCCCCCTCGGCGGACGGTGAGACCGAACGCGCCCGCACCGTCCAATTCGCCGCCGCCGGTTACGCCGCGGTCGCCCCGGATTATCTCGGTCTCGGTGAGGGACCGGGTTTCCATCCATACGCGCACGCCCCGACGGAAGGATCCGCGTCGGCGGATCTGCTCCTGGCGGCTCGCTCGCTGCTCGCCGACCAGGACCGCGAACTGGATCCGAACGTCCTGGTGACCGGTTTCTCCCAGGGCGCCCAGGCTGCCCTCGCGCTCGGCCGCGAGCTGAACGGTGGCGCGGTGGAGGGGTTCGGCCTGGCTGCCACCGCCGCGGTGAGCGGGGCATACGCCGTGCAGGAGGTACAGGCCCCGTCGGCCCTCGACGGCCGGGTCGAGAGCCGACGGGCGGTGCTGTTCCTGGGCTATTGGATCACCGCGATGAACAGGATTTATCACCTCTACGACGATCCGGCCCAGGCTTTCCGGCCGCCCTACGCGCAGCGGATCGAAGCGCTGTTCGACGGGCGTCACGATCTACTGGCTGTCTCCTCGGGCCTACCCGCCACTCCGGAGAAGTTGCTCACTGCGCAGTTTCTGGAACTGGCGCGTAATCCCACGGGCGCAGCACTGCGGGCCATGGCCGACAGCGATACCGTCTGCGACTGGACACCGAAAACGCCGGTCCGGCTTTTCGCCGCGCGAGGTGATCGCAGTGTGCCCTTCGAGAATTCGCAACGCTGTATGAAGGCCGAACTGGGTGGATCCGCCGAGTTGGTCGATCTCGGCGATATCGATCACGGCGAGACTGTGCGGGTCGCGCTTCCGCAGATCCTCGACTGGTTCCGGAGAACGCAACCGCCCGCCTGAACCAGGTCGGCTCGGGCGGGCGGTGCGGTCCGGGATCGCTGGATATCAGTGCATGAGCACCGGCGCCGGCGACTCGGAATCGGATTTCGTGACCTCGCTCGCCTTACGCGGGAGCAGGATGGAGAATCCGAACGTGACCAGGCACAATGCGAACGCCACCCAGAAGGTTCCGGCGTAGGCGTCCGACATCTCGCCGAGCATGATGGATTCGAACTTCTCTCCCAGGCTCGCGATGTACTGCAGTACCGACGGGTCGGGCTGTTCTCCGGTCCGCTGGGCTTCCATCATCGCTCGTCCGGCCGATACAGCCTCGGAGTCCTGCATCCGATTGGTCAGCACCACCGAGATCACCGCGACACCGACCGAACTGGCGATCTGCTGAATGATGTTCAGCAAGGTGGAACCGCGAGCGACCTGTGCCTCCTTCAGCGTGCGCAACGCAGCCGTCATCAACGGCATCATGGTGAGGCCCATACCGAGACCCATCACGAACAGCACGCCCAGTACATAGAAGTACGAGCTGTCGGCCTCGATCTGGGTGAGTCCGAACATGGTCGCGGCGAGGATCGCCATACCCACCGGTACCACCCGGCCGACCGGCAATTTGTCCACCAGCATGCCGGCGATCGGCATGGTGAGCAGCGAGCCGATACCCTGCGGTGCCACCAGCAGCCCCGCCAGCAGCGCACTCTCGCCCCGCACCTGCTGGAAGTAGGTGGGGATCAGCAGTAAGCCGCCGAAGAAGGAGGCGGAGAACAGGAACATCGTGACCGTGGCGACGGTCAGATCGCGGTTCTTGAACAGCCGCAGATCCAGCAGCGGATTCTTGGGCTTGAACGAATAGAACACGAACGCGACTACCAATGCGCCGCCGACCAGCATGGTCGCCCACACCTTCGGAGTGGCGACGGTGCCTTCTTCCGGAATGGAGGAGATGCCGAACAGGAACAGCGCCAGACCCGGCGACAGCATCAGCATGCCCACGAAGTCGAACGATTCACCAGCCCGCGGTTCGTCCCTGGGCAGCACGAACCAGGCGTAGACGAGGGCGATCGCGCCCAATGGCAGGTTGATCAGGAAGATCCAGTGCCACGAAGCGTCCTCGATGAGCCAGCCACCCAGGATCGGGCCCAGGATCGGGCCGAGCAGCATCGGAACACCCAGG
Source organism: Nocardia jinanensis (assembly GCF_014645735.1). GTDB lineage: Bacteria > Actinomycetota > Actinomycetes > Mycobacteriales > Mycobacteriaceae > Nocardia > Nocardia jinanensis. Next base: position 37,324 of record NZ_BMMH01000002.1, read on the forward strand.
ATGGCCATCAACCGGCCCATCCGCTCCGGGCCCGCGGCCTTGGTCATGATGGTCATGCCCAGCGGCATGAGCATGCCGCCGCCCAGACCCTGGATCACCCGGAACCCGATGAGCGCGCCGATGTTCCAGGACAGGGCGCACAGCACCGAACCGAGGGTGAACAGGACCAGGGCGGTCATGTAGAGCCGCTTGGTACCGAAACGGTCCGCGGCCCACCCGGTCAGCGGGATGACGGTGGCGAGCGCCAGCGTGTAGGCGGTAACCGTCCAGGCCACCGTGGAGTAGTTGGCGACGTCGAATTCGGTCTGGAATGTCGGCATGGCGACGTTCACTACCGTGATGTCCAGGATGGACATGATGGCGCCGAGAACCACCACACCGGCCAGTTTCAGTACCGATGCGTCGATTCTGTCCGAAGCCCCCGCGTCGGTCGCGGGGGCTGGGCTTGCGTTCACGAATTGTCTCCTGACGATGCTGGGGGGCGCGCCACGGCGTTGTGTATGGCCCCGGACTCGAGCACTGCGGCGAGAACCCGTCCGAGGTCCTCGCGTAACGCGTCGGGCAAGCGGTCGACGACTTTGTCGATCGTCGCGCGGTGGATCGCGATCTGATCCCAGGCGAGATGGTGCCCGTGTTCGGTGAGGCCGACGAGCTTGACCCGCCGGTCGGTGGGGCTCTCCTGCCGCGTGAGCAGATCGAGGCGGACCAGCCGGTCGACATTGCGGCCGGCCGCGGTCATCGACAGGCCCAGATCGCCCGCGATGGTGTGGATCGGTTGTGGCTCGGCGTGCCGGACGACGCTGAACAGCACCCGGGCCTGGGCCAGGGTCAGGTCCAGCTCGGCCAACCGGTCGACCCCCCGCCACCGTCCCGGATCGCAGACGGCGAGCACGAAGTGCTCGATCAGGGTGCTCGTCTCCGACTCACTTGCCACCGCGCGATCATATGGGTGTCAGCAATAGTCGCGGAAGCGGGATTATCGCGGATGTGACCGGAACCATAGTGGACAAGTGGCCGTATCGAGTCGGGTTATGGCGCGACAGTCTGCTCGGAGGAAGAAATCACGGTTCCGGCAGCGGGGGAGCAGCGTCAGTGCTTGTCCGGCGAATCGCCGACGAAGAAGTCCACGAGGAGTTCCGCCACGTGTGCGGGCTGCTCCAGATGCAGGAAATGCCCGGCCCCGGTCAGAGTTTCGCTGACCCCTCCCGCCGGTGCCAGCACCTCGCCCACCCCGGCGGTGAACGCCGGATGCAGGGTGGTGTCGGCACTGCCGTGCAGGTACAACATCGGAACTCGGGGCGCCTCGTCCCAGTGCCGGTGGAGCTCGGTATAGGGGGCGGGCGGTTTACCGGCGACCCGGACGAACGCCCGGTAGTAGGACAACGCCGCGGTCCGGTGGGCGGCGGTGGGCAGGGCGGCCAGGACATGGGCGATATCGGTATCGGCCCGATATCCGGGGGACCAGTCGTGCCACAACCGGGGGATCAGCCTGTCGAGCGACCGCTCGGAGATCCCCGGCAGCTGGTTGAACAGGATGTACCAGCTGAACCGCAACTGCCGCAGGTACGCACCGACTCCGGCGTCCCGGCGCGGGCGCATGGCAGGAACCGGCGGCACCGCGAGCGAAGCCACCCGGCGAAACGGGCAATCCGGCTGAGCGGCGACCGTATTCGTGGTCAGCGCGCCCCAGTCGTGTCCGATCAGGACGGCGTCGCGCGGTGCGCCGAACTCGCGATACAGCGCGAGTGCGTCGTAGGCGAGAGCACCCAGGTCGTAGACGCCGTCGTCCGGCACGGTGGTCGGCGCGTAGCCCCGGGTGAACGGGGCGATCACCCGGAAACCGCGATCGGCGAGCGCGGGGCCGAGATGGCGCCAGGTCCAGGCGCTGTCGGGGAACCCGTGCAGGCACAGGGCGAGCCGTCCCCCGGGATCACCCCAGGCGAGCGCCGTCATCGTCAGGTGCGGTAGCCGGTACTCGATCGTCTCGGGATGATCGCCCTCGTGCGCGCCCATAGGAGTTCCTCTCGTTCGGCCCCGCCACGGTAACCTGGGTCTATCGGCCGTGCCCCGGCGATATCTCCGTCACCGGCAGCGGTATGCTCACAACCCCCGGACGAGGTCGCTGTGCCGGTGCTGCGGGCAGGCCCGAATCTTTCGCACAGCCGCGGGGTAGCTGATGTCATATCTGGCAAGGTAATTGGGGATCGGAGGAGCAAGCCCATGGCGCGCAAGGTCGTCATCAGTTTGATCGATGACCTCGACGGTGAATCAACCGCGGCCGAAACTGTGGTGTTCGCATTCGAGGGCGTGACGTACGAGATCGACCTAACCGAAGCCAACGCGGGGGAACTGCGCGCAGTCTTCGGTAAGTGGACCCCATTCGCCCGCAAGGCCGGACGGGCCGCGCGAACGAAGCGGGAGCGGCCGGCTCGGTCGGCCTCGGCGAAAGTCATCCGGGAGTGGGCGCTACGCAACGGACACGAGGTGTCGGCGCGCGGCCGGATCCCGTCCGGGATCCTTGACGCGTTTCGCCGCGTCAACGGATAGCGGCGGTCCGCCCCGGTATTGCGCGATCAATTCGCATGGTCGGTGCTGTTGTCTGCCGGTTTGTAGGCGACACCACCGACCATGGCGTTCTCCTCGGGATACCGGGGCCGTAATGGTGGTCCGGCGGGCCACCACTCGTCCAGTTGCACCAGGCCGGGTTCGATGAGCTCGAGGCCGGAGAAATATTCGAGGATCTGCTCGTTCGTGCGGTACCAGCCCGAACCCAGACCCTTTTCGGTGAAGCGGCGTTCGAGCTCCTTGGCGAGCGCGTGCTGCTGCGGGTCGGCCGGTCCCGGATCGTAGAAATGGCTGAGCGCCAGGTAGGACCCCGGCGGCAGCAGTTCCACGTATTTGTGCATGATTCCGACAGGGTCGAGTTCGTCGTCGACATGATGCAGCAGTCCGCACAGGATCAGCGCGATCGGCCGGTCCATATCCAAGTACCTGGTCACATCGGAATTGCGCAGCAGGGTCTTGTCTTCGAGGAGATCGGCGGGTACGAAATGGGTGTTCTCGTTCTGTTCGAGGAGTACCCGCCCGTGTGCGTTGCAGACCGGATCATTGTCGACATAGACGACCCGGGCATCCGGATTCTGTTGCTGGGCGATCTCATGGGTGTTCGCGACGGTGGGCAGGCCGGCGCCGATATCGAGGAACTGGTCGATACCGGCCGCGCCGGCCAGATGCCTGGTGACACGGTGCAGCCAGCGCCGGTTCATGATGGATACATCGCCCTGCCGGGGCGCGACTTCGAGGATCGCGGCGTAGGCGGCGCGGTCGATATCGTAATTGTCCTTGCCGCCGAGGCTGTAGTCGTAGACACGAGCGATACTGGCTCGGGTGGTGTCCACGCCGACCGGTTTGCGAACGCCGGTCCGGTGCGCCGGTTCGGCCATGTCGACCCTTCCTTCGTGCGATGAAATCAGCTGGAAATGTGAGTCAGGTCACCACAGCGTAGAACGCGGTACCGGGGCGAGCAATCGGCGCCGATCGAACTGCGCGAGAAGATGGTTCGCGTCGTCGGAGTGGGCCGAGCCTATCCTGGATATGTGCGGCCGGCGAGGTGATCGAGTGCAGCTGTCCCTATTGTGAAATCGCTTGCGCGAAAGCGGCTTCGATTGTTGTCCGGTCGTGGCGGCCGCCGGGTGGAAAACCCGGCGCCGTGCACCACCGGACAACAATCCGCTTGCTAACCTTTTCCGTTCACGCTGTGCAGCCGGACCTTTTCGGCGGGACGTTTGTAGCCGACTCCGCCGATGACCACCTTCTCTTCGGGAAGTCGTGCCCGGGTGGCCGGTCCGGCGGGCCACCAGTCCTCGAGTTCCCCCAGGCCGGGCGGGATCAGTTCCAGGCCGTCGAAGTATTCGAGCTGCTGTGCGCGGGTGCGGTACCAGCCCGAACCCAGCCCCATCTCCGTGAACGCCTGTTCCAGTCGTTTCGCCAGCTCGTGCAGTTCGGGGTTCTCGTCTGCGGGATCCCAGAAATTGGTGATCGCGACATACGAGCCCTCGGGAAGCCGGTCGATGTACTCGCGCATCACCCGAGGCGGGTCCAAATCGTCATCGAGGTGGTGCAGCAATCCGCACAGGATCACTCCGACCGGGCGGTCCGGATCCAGGTATTGCAGCACGTTCTTGTTCTCCAGCAGGGTGTTCTCCTCGAGGAGATCACCGGAGACGAAATGGGTGTTCTCGTTCTGTTCGAGGAGTACCCGCCCGTGTGCGTTGCAGACCGGATCGTTGTCGACATAGACGACCTTGGCCTCGGGATTTTCCTGCTGTGCGATCTGATGGGTGTTGCCCACCGTGGGCAGGCCGGCGCCGATATCGAGGAACTGCTCGATACCGGCCGGCCCGGCCAGATAGCGAACCACTCGATGGAGCCAGCGCCGGTTCATCCGGGAGACATCACCCTGGCGCGGTGCGATCCGCTGGATCTGCTCGAAGGCGGCGCGGTCGACATCGTAGTTGTCTTTGCCGCCGAGGCTGTAGTCGTAGACACGGGCGATACTCGGCCGGGTGGTGTCCACTCCGACCGGTACGCGGACCCCTGTCTGAGGAGCCGGTTCGGCCATGAATACCTCTCTCTACGTTGCGAATCGAACAGAGCGATGTTAAGCCGTCTGTTCGGTGGTGTCCTCTCAGGCGTCCGCGTTGCGCTCGAGTACCTTGCCCGGCAGCCATCCGCCACCCAGATGAGTGACCCGCCACCAGTCGATATCGACCACGATCGCAGTGACCGGGGTGGCGAAGAACGGTTCGATCTGAGGTTCCTTGCGCAACAGGGCCTGGAAGGTCTCGTCGCGATCGGCCTCGTCGCGCAGCGTCACCGTGCCCAGCCCCTGGGCGAAGGGTTCCGCGATCCCACCCGGCACGACCTTTACTCCGACGTTGGGGTTGGCCCTGAGCTGATCGAGGGTCCGGCCGCTGTTCTCCAGGATGAGGGTGAGCCGGAAGAGGTCTTCGTCGAGATTGGCGAAATAGGCACTGGTTGCCCAGTTGACGCCGTTCTTGGAGGTGGCCAGGTCGACACTGGAGTGGCCGAGTACTTCGGTGAGTTTCTTACGGATCTCGGTGGGAGTGATTTCGTCGGACATTTCGGGCCTCCGTTGTTCTTCGGTGTGCAGGGTCGTTTCCGCCCCGGATGCTCCCAGTGGGCTCATCCGGGTATTACCGTTACGTGAAAGGGAGCCGGGCGCCGAATGCCGCGCGAGGCGGTCGCGGAACGATCCGCGGCGGGTCGTGCGGCGGTCGGTGGAACATACGCGCGGTCGGGTCCTGTTCGTCGAGATCCACGGTGGAATCGGGCTGCCTCGGCGGTAACGGCCGGTTCCGGGTGGCTGCGGACCACCCTATCGGCCCGTAGACGTTCCGGCGCGGTGAAGATATGAGTAAAGTGTTGTCGGCCAACGTCTTACGTGAGAGGACGGTTCCGGTACGCGGGTTCGCGTGATTGTTGCCGGACTCGCGGGGACCGGCAGGGACACCTTCGCGAGTGGGGGAGATACGCGCTATGCTCGACGCAACTCCAGTGGTACTCGCTCCCTCTACCGATGCCGTCATCGGGTGTCGTCTCCCCAGGTCTTCGCGGTACAGGTGAAGCCGGACGTCGTGTTGTGGGGGAGTTTACGCAAGGAAACCTGATACCGCGCGCAAACAGGAAGATGCTACGAGTATGCGGCACTGTAGGATTCGAACAACATATCCGCGACAGCCGGTTGCCGGACGGCTGCCGGTCCCGTCCAGGGTGGGCGCGTTACCGGAATATCCGCCTACCGGAGAGTAAGATCGCCTGCCGACCGGTGCGGTTCGGCGGTGGCGGGCGCCGTACGATGCAGCACAGCACGAACTGGCCAGAGGCGACCATGAGAAACGAGCACGACGATTCCGATCCCCCGGATCAGGCGGAAGCCGATCGCGGGCCGACAGTGTTGCGTATCTCGCTCGGCAGCAGATTGCGCCGGTTGCGGGAGGCGTGCGGGATCAGCCGCGAGGATGCCGGTGACCATATCCGCGGCTCGCACGCCAAGATCAGCCGTCTCGAGCTGGGCCGGACCCGGTTCCGGGAGCGCGACCTGCTCGATCTGCTGAAGCTCTACGGTGTCGACGATCCCGAGAAACTGGCCGTCTACCTCGACCTGATGAAGAAGGCCAACGATCCGGGGTGGTGGCAGCCGTTCAACGATGTGCTGCCGAACTGGTTCGAAACCTATATCGGCCTGGAACAGGCCGCGACGACCATCCGCACCTACGAGGCGCAGTTCGTGCCGGGTCTGTTGCAGACGGAGTCCTATGCCCGTTCGGTGATCACGCTGGGCAACGACGACGAGACCGAACGCCGGGTCGGGATGCGGATGCGCCGCCAGGACATCCTGAGCCGTTCCGCCGCGCCGACACTGTGGGCGGTGATCGATGAGAACGCGCTGCGCCGTCCGATCGACGGTTATCCGGAGCTGCGCGATCAGATCGAACATCTCATCGCCGTCTCCGATCGACCCAACGTGAAGATTCAGGTGCTGCCCTATTCGGTGGGCGGGCATCCCGCGGCCGGTGGTTCCTTCAGCATCCTTCGCTTCCCGGAGCCCGAACTGCCCGATATGGTCTATATGGAGCAGCTCACCACCTCGCACTACCTGGAGAAGAAGCCGGACGTCGAGGTCTACATGACGGTTATGAACAAGCTGAGCGTTATTGCGCTCACCCCCGGCGAGAGCCGGGACTATCTACGTAAAGTGCTCTCCGAGTTGCCCGTCGGATAAAGTACGCGGAGCCCGGGTCCGGGGGAGGGGATCGAGTTTCCGGGCCGGCGCAGGCCGGGGGAGCTGCGCGTCGACACCTGTCCGGCCAGTGTGTTCCCTGTCAGGAGCGCGGTCGTTTCTCGTAGAACATCCCGGCGAACACGCAGGCCGCCCAGCTCGATGCTCCAGTTAAAAATGCTCATACGTAGATATGCGCATCTAAGAATGTATTACGTCGGCGCGATCGATCCAAAAGGAAACAAAGACGCCCAAGATGGTAGGAAGGGGACGTGGCCGCTACTGGTGATAATTCGGGTTCCCCTCGTTCTCGTGCCGTGGCGGAGGTAGTGGAGCTGGTCAGCACGCTGATCCGGTTCGATACCTCCAACACCGGCGATCTCGCGACCACCAAAGGCGAACAAGAGTGTGCGGAATGGGTGGCGCGGCAACTGGAGGACGCCGGCTACACCACGGAGTACGTGGAATCCGGTGCCCCGGGCCGCGGTAATGTTTTCGCGCGGTTGCCGGGCGCTGATCCGAGCCGCGGAGCACTCCTGATGCACGGTCACCTCGATGTCGTGCCGGCGCAGGCGGCGGACTGGAGTGTGCATCCGTTCTCCGGCGCCGTGCAGGATGGTTATGTCTGGGGTCGTGGCGCGATCGATATGAAGGATATGGTGGGGATGATGCTGGCGGTGGCGCGCCAGTTCAAGATCGAGGGGACGGTTCCGCCGCGAGATCTGGTCTTCGCCTTCCTGGCCGATGAGGAGAACGGCGGGAAATGGGGTTCACAATGGCTGGTGGAGAACCGGCCGGACCTTTTCGAGGGAGTGACCGAGGCGGTCGGTGAGGTCGGCGGGTTCTCGCTGACCGTTCCGCGCCCGGACGGCACCGAGCGTCGTCTGTATCTGGTGGAGACCGCGGAGAAGGGGCTCGGCTGGATGCGGTTGCGCGCGAAGGCGCGGGCCGGCCACGGCTCGTTCCTGCACGAGGACAATGCGGTCACCATTCTGGCGGCCGCGGTGGCGCGTCTGGGTACTCACACCTTCCCGCTGGTGATCTCGGATTCGGTGGCGGAATTCCTGGCCGCGGTCTCCGAGGAGTCCGGGCTGGTGTTCGATCCGGAGAGCCCCGATATCGAGGGCACACTGGCGAAACTCGGGTCCATCTCCAGGATCATCGGCGCGACCCTGCGCGATACCGCCAACCCGACCATGCTGAATGCCGGGTACAAGGCGAATGTCATTCCGCAGACCGCTGAGGCGGTGGTGGACTGCCGAGTGATTCCGGGCCGGCAGGCGGCCTTCGAGCGTGAGGTCGACGAACTCATCGGACCGGATGTGGAGCGGGAGTGGATCACCAAACTCGACTCCTACGAGACGACCTTCGACGGTCATCTGGTGGATGCGATGAACGAGGCGATCCTGGCACATGATCCGCAGGGGCGGACGGTCCCGTACATGCTCTCCGGAGGCACCGATGCGAAAGCCTTCGCGCATCTGGGTATCCGGTGTTTCGGATTCGCGCCCCTGCGGCTGCCGCCGGACCTCGATTTCGCGGCATTGTTCCACGGTGTCGACGAGCGTGTTCCGGTCGATGCGCTCGAATTCGGCACCGAGGTGCTGGAACACTTCCTGTTGCACAGCTGATCCGATTCGAAAGAGGAGAACATGGCCGACAACCCTTACGACGCCCTGCCTTCGGTACCGTCCTTCACCCTGACCTCCGCCGATGTATCCGATGGTGCGTCCCTGAGCAACGATCAGGTGAGCGGTGTCTTCGGTGCCGGCGGCAAGGATGTGTCACCACAGCTGAGCTGGTCGGGTTTCCCGGCGGAGACGAAGAGCTTCGCGGTGACGGTCTACGACCCCGATGCACCGACCGCGTCCGGGTTCTGGCACTGGGCGGTAGCGGATATCCCCGTTTCGGTGACGGATCTGCCCGCGGGCGCCGGCAGTGAGGGCGGCGAACTGCCCTCGGGCGCGGTGACTCTCCGTAACGACGGCGGGTTCGCGGGGTATGTAGGTGCGGCCCCACCGGCCGGTCACGGTCCACATCGGTATTTCATCGTGGTACACGCGGTGGATGTGGATTCGCTGGGGGTTCCGCCGGAGGCTTCCCCGGCTTTCCTCGGGTTCAATCTGTTCTCGCACACGCTGGCGCGTGCCGTGCTGGTAGGTACTTACGAACAGAAGTGAGTCGCTACGTTCGGTGGCCCCGGTGGTATCCACCGGGGCCACAGGCGTTATCGGGCTCGGACCTCGACCACGGTTTCGGGCGGCGGGTCCGCGTAGAGGCCGGCGATCCGTTCCGCGTATTTGGTCGCGATCGGCACTCGTTTGAGCGACATCTTCGGGGTGAGCTCCTCACCGCCGGGTTCCCAGATCGTGTCGACGATGACGAATCTCTTGATCTGTTCGACCCGGGACAGTTTCGCGTTCCCGGCCGCGACGGCCGCACGCACATCCTCGATGATCTCGGGCCGGCGTGAGAGATCCGCGATATCTGCCGAAGCCGCGTCTATCTCCTTCGCGCGCACAGCGGCCATATCGCCGTCGAGCACGATCAGCGCGGTGATGTAGGGCTGTGCTTCGCCGAGGGCGACGACCTGCCCGACAAGTGAGGACGCCGCTTTCACCGCGTTCTCGATATTGCTGGGAGCGATGTTCTTCCCACTCGCGTTGATGATCATCTCTTTCTTGCGGTCGATGATCCGGAGATAGCCGTCGTCCGCCAGCGTGCCGATATCTCCGGTATGCAGCCAGCCTTCGGAGTCCAGGGCCTCGGCGGTCTTTTCCGGCATGCCGCGGTATCCGTGGGTGACGATCTCGCCCCGCACGAGCACTTCGCCGTCCTCGGCGAGGCGGAGTTCGATTCCGTCGACCGGTCGTCCCACCGATCCGGGGCGGGGTCTGTCCAGTTCGGTGTAGGTGGCCACACCGCTGGTTTCCGACATTCCCCAGACCTCGGAGACGCAGAATCCGAGGCCCAGGAAGAATTCGAGGGTTTCCGGTGGAATCGGGGCGGCGCCCGAGGACGCGACCCGCAGTTCGCCGAGCCCGAGTGCGCCGCGGACCTTGCCGAGGAGTAGTTTCTCGGCGATACGATGTTGCAGGTCCAGCAGCGGTCCGCGTCCGGTACCGGCGAGATCTGCTCTGGCGGCGGCTATTCCGGTGGCCAGTGCCCAGTCGGCGATGGCTTTTTTGGCGCCGGTTTCGGCCGCCAGCTTCGTCTCGACGCCACCTTTGATCTTCTGCCAGACGCGGGGGACGCCGAAGAAAACGGTCGGCCGGGCGTCCGGTAGTGCGGCGGCGATCTCCCGGGGGTCGGGGACGGTGGTGATCTGGATCCCGGTGACGAGGTTGATCGTATGCCCGGAGATACGGTCGGCGACATGTGCGGCGGGTAGGTAGGACAGCGCGCGATCGTCGAGTCCGACGTCCATGGGTCCGCTGTTGAGTGCTGTGATCTGGGCGAGCACATTACGGTGGGTGAGCTCTACACCTTTGGACGGGCCGGTGGTTCCGGAGGTGTAGATGATGGTGACGAGGTCGCCCGGCTCGACTGCCTGCCAGGCGGTGTCGAAGTCGAAATCCGGATCGGGATTGTTCTCCAGGTCCGCGAGCGATCCGGCGCCGTCCGCGGGCCCGTCGACGACCACGATGTGTTCGAGGGGTACGCCCGCGGCGCGGATGGTGCCGAGGAATTGCTGTTCGGTGAGAGCGACCTTGTTTCCGGCGTTGGTGAAGGCGTGCGCGATCTGTTCGGGGGAGCAGGTGTTGTAGACGGAGAACGGGGTGGCACCGATGTGCAGGGCGGCGGTATCGAGGAGGTTGAATTCCGGGCGGTTGGTGAGCATCACGCCGATGGTGTCGCCGCGGCGTATCCCGAGTGCGGACAGTCCGGCGGCCAGCACGCGAACCCGGTCGCCGTATTCACGCCAGGTGATCTGCTGGGTCCCGCCGACGGTGCGCAGCGCGACGGCGTCGGGCCGGAGGGTGAGAGTCTGCTGGAAGGCCGCGGGCACGGTGTCGACGAGGGCGCCCGTGCGGTGCCGGTAGGCGGTTTCTGTGGTCATGATCCGATCCGGTGCTGGGTGTGCCGCGGACACGTGTGCTACCGGTGCCGTCGGAGACGGTCCGCCGCGAGAGTGATGTGTATCACATCATATTACCGAGGGTTCGGGGTCTTGTGCGGCGTTTTGCCTGCGTGAGCGCCTATAGCCGATTGCCGGTGGCCGCAGCGTGGCGTTCGATGGTGTGTTCAGCGGCCGGGGCCCGGCGGTCGCTGCCTGGTGGCGCGCATGCCGGGATCAGTGTTTCTCGGAGGTCAGGCGGATGATTCGGTCCACCTCGTCGACCGTCGGCATCGTGCCCGGGATGTCCCCGGCGAAAGATTGTGTCGCGACCATGGCGGCGGTCGCCCAGGCGAAGTCGTGTTCGTTCGCGAAATTTCGCGCCTGGTCTTTCGTTTCCCGCTCGCGGGCCCCTGACAGTAGGCGGTAGATGAGAGCACCGACGAAGGCGGACCGTGAGCCCGGAATATCGGTCAGCGCGGCCGCTTGCATGCGCGGAATATCGAGTGCCAGCCGGTCGGAGCGTACGGTGCAGCCGAAGTCTTCGACGACACAGACGGCTCGGGCGCCCAGCATGCGCAGTTGTTCCGCGATGTGGGGGCCTGAGCGCGCGGGCACCTCCGGGACGAGATAGTCCAGTTCGCGAACGGATCCGATCAAGTAGTCGACAGCCGACAGGTACCGGTAGAGGACCTGCGGGGTGTCGACCTTCGCCGAGGTCACGAGCACCGGTGGCCGGTCCGCTAAGGCTTGGACTGTTGCCAGTGCCTGTTCGATCACCGGAAGTGGAGGTTCGAGGGTGATCAGGACTGCATCGGTGTCGGTGAGGGCGGATCGGACGAGCGGGGCGGTGAGTTCGGTATCGGTCAGCCGAATACGATCATCGGTGCACGCGATGGTGCCGGTGATCCCGGTGCGGCTCACGATGAGAGCGGTGATCGGGGTGGCCGCGTTCGGCACCACTTTCACCAGCGACGTATCGATGTTCTCGGATCGCAGGTAGTCGAGGATGCGCCTGCCGCTCTCGTCATCGCCGACCGAGGTGATGAATCGGACATCTACTCCGAGGCGGGCCGCGGCTACGACGCAGTTCAGGCCCTTGCCGCCGGGGTTCGCGGTGAAGCGCCCGCGGGCGAAACCGCGGGCGTCGGGGATGGTGTCCACTTGGTAGACATGGTCGATCACGGCGTCGCCGATGACGGTGAGTGTTCCCGTTCCCGCTCGGTCGGGGATGCGACCGTAGCGGTCGTCGGTGTGAACTGTGCCGGTGACCAGAAGTGCGGCCAATGCCGTGAAGGCACGGCGTTCCGGGGTGGCGCGCAGAGAACGCACGGTGGGAGCGGGTGGGATGGGGTCTGCGGCGGCGAGTTCGTGCAGCCGGCGCCAGTGCGCGGAGAGGTATTCGCGGCGTGCTCCGAGGTCCTGGGAGTAGAGCGCGGACGGATCGATCTCGGCCTCGCCGGTTTCTCGGAGAAGTCCCAGAGACAATTCGGCGTCGGTGATCACGCGATGCGTGGGTGGCAGTCGGCGAGCGTGCTCGCGCACCACGGGGAGGACGGATTGGAGACGGGTGAGGCTGTGGTCCTCCGCGTACCGCTTCACGACGGGCAGGTCGAGGAGGGGGCTTGTATCGATCTCGGTGGTCCGTAGCCGGTCCACGCTGAGGCCGGAGCGTTTGCAGAGCCGGGTGAGGATATTTCGGATCGCGACGATCGCCGTGTCGTCGTGGGGGACCATGTGGCACGCCTTCCTGGTGTTCCGTCGCCGCCCGGGGTTTCGACCCGTTCGATATTGGCAATAACCATAGTGCAAAGGGCGTTTGACATCTGCATTGACCGATTACGTGTCAAATGACAGACTTGAAGAGAGTTTTTCCCTCGATCAAGAGGAACGGGAGGGCCTGGTGATCGCAGTGCGGAAATCCCTGGCCGGAGGCCGACGATACGAGGCGCGACGAGGTATCGATCGTGTGAGTGCGGATCCGGAGCCATCCTCCGCGAAGGCGCGCTGAGCGCCCACGCCGATTCGTCGTCCCTGACGGCAGCGATGCCGCACCGGCCGATTTCTCCGGTCCGGTCTCGCTGCCGAGCCCCCCGAGGAGGCAGCTGTGACCATCCATATCACCGACTGGCTGATGACCAGTGGTATCTCCCCCGAATTCGCCGAACGTGCGCAGACCCGGCACGGGTCCCGGTGGCGGTTGAGCTGGTTGCCCGGCCGCGATCTGTCGTTCGACCAGGCCTATGCGGGCATGACCGTGGACGAGACCCTGTCCGATCCCGCGCTGGTGCACGACGAGGCAGCGCTGGCCCGTGCCGTCGCATCGGTGGATCTGCTGGGGATGGTATGGGAGCAGGTGGTCGTACTGCTGGCGAACCGGGTGGAGGCCCGGCTGCTGGAATCGCAGTTCATGAACGACCGGATCGCGCCGGGCCCGGCGTACCGGGAAGACCCCGGCGCGATCCGCAGCGGTTCCGCCGCGTGAGGTCCCGGTCGGTTCAGCGGTGCGCGGTGTGGCCGGCGCCGACGGCGTCGGCCAGGCTGCGGTAACCACCGGCGCGCAGCTGTGCGGCGATCCCCCGGTGTATACGTCGTGTCCACAGCGGGCCGCCGTAGATGAACCCGGTGTAGCCCTGGAGTAGCGAGGCGCCGGCCAGGATACGTTCCCAGGCTTGCTCGGGGGTTTCTATACCGCCCACGGAGACCAGGACCAGCCGGTCCCCGACCCGGGCGTACAGCCGCCGCAGTACTTCCAGGGCGCGGTCGGCCACCGGCGGACCGGACAGTCCGCCCGCCCCGATCGCGTCGATTTCCTCGGGGGCGCTGGCGAGGCCGGTGCGGCCGATGGTGGTGTTGGTGGCCACGATTCCGGCGACGCCGAGTTCCACCGCGAGATCAGCGGCCGCGTCCACGTCCTCGTCGGACAGGTCGGGCGCGATTTTGACCAGAACGGGTACCTGCACGCTGTCGAGGACGGCAGCGAGGACGGGGCGCAACGATTCCACGGCCTGCAGATCCCGGAGTCCCGGCGTGTTGGGTGAGCTGACGTTGACGACCACGAAATCGGCGAGCGGTCCGAGCAGGCGGGCGCTGGTGGCGTAGTCGTCGGCGGCGTGGGCGGCGTCGACGACTTTCGTCTTGCCGATATTCGCGCCGATCGGCACGGTCGTCTTCCGGCGGTGCAGCCGAGTGGCTGCCGCGGCTGCACCGTGGTTGTTGAAGCCCATCCGGTTGATCAGGGCCCGGTCGGCGGGGAGCCGGAACAGGCGGGGCTGCGGGTTACCGGGCTGGGCGGCGGCGGTGACGGTGCCGACCTCGGCGAATCCGAAGCCGAGGGCGCCCCAGGCGTCGACTCCGGTGGCGTCCTTGTCGAATCCGGCGGCCAGACCGAGCGGCGCCGAGAACTCGATACCGAAGGCGGTGGTGCGCAGGATGGGGTCGTCCACGCCGAACAGGCGATGAAGCAGGGCCCGGGTGGGGGCGAGGACAGTGGCCGCGCGGATCGCGCCGAACACGATCCGGTGGATGCGTTCCGGCGGGAGCAGGAACATGACGCGGAGCAGTAGTCGATAAAGCACGCTCATAGCTCCGCGGTATGCCCTGCGGGGCTGGTGAGCGCGGTCTTGCGGCGGCGCAGCAGTACGCGGCGGCTGCCGTCGGTGTAGGCGCGGACGCGGGAGAGTTCCCAACCGCCGTATTCGGCCTGGATCGCCAGCCGCATCGAGGCGGTCACCCGGGTGACGTCGGGAGGCAGGCGCAGGGGGATGTATTCGTAATCGTCGCCACTGGTGTCCCAGCCGGCCGGGAGCACGGTGCGCGAGGTCGCTGCACGTCGAGTGGATGCCATCACTGCCCTCTCTTGCGCTGGTCCGCGGGGATGCGCTGCAGACCCGGGTCGGTCGCGGAGCCGATGTAGAGATCGCCGGTTGCGTCGTCGACGGTGACCGCGTTCGGCTGCCGGACGGTGGGGTACCGGCCCACCTCGCGCGGTGTTCCCGTCGACAGGTCGTAGCCGACGATTTCGTTGCTCTGCGTGCACGTCGCCCATACGGTGTCAGAACGCCGGTCGTAGGCAAGTGCGTAAGGCGACGATCTTACCGGGTAGCGCTGACGCAGAACGAGGGGATCGGTGGTGAACACCAGGAGTTGGCCGCTGTCGGGATCGGTGACCACTACCCGGTCGTAGGGGGCTTCGACGAGGTTCGCGGCTCCGGCTCCGGCCCGCAGCGCGAGCCCGAGTCGCTCGTATCCGGGCGCTATCTCGGTGAGCAGGGTCTGGCGGCGGTCCAGTACGGCGAGGGTGTCGCCGGTAAGGGCGATGGCGTCGGCGGAGACCAGACCGGACACCGTCTGCCGGACACCGCCCGCCCGGTCGAGAACCACGATGCGGCCGTCCGCGGTCCCGGCGATCAGTGTGCCGTCGGGGCGGGACCGCACACTGCGCAGATCGCCGTCGACAGGGATACGGGTGAGGGCCCGGGTCGCGGCGTCGACGCGCAGGATCGCGCCGTCGGTGGCCGCGAGGATCTCACCGGGGGTCCCCGCTGCGATCGTGGCGGCGGGTGCGGGGAGCCGCACCTGATGAGTGGTGGGCGGTTCGGTGGCCGGGGTGAAGAGGGTGAGGGTGGTTCCGGTGGTATCGAGTCCCGCGAGATTGCCGCTACCCGCATCGCTGACGAGAGCGGTGAGCCGGGTAGGGGCCGGCAGGATCTGCCCGGCGGGTGTGGTGGCCACCAGCGGCGAGACGGCCGGGGCCGCGGGTTCGCGGGTGGGTACGTCGCCGGGGCCGGGCTCCGAGTCACCGGAGCAGCCGGTCAGCAGGACAACGGCGGCGAGCAATACCGCGGCGACGGTTACGCGTGGTTTCCGGCGCCGGACCCGCCGCGCTGTGTCCGGAAACGACCGATGCTGCATTCGATTATCTGATCACGACGAGGATTGGCTGTGGTGGCAGGGGGGTATGTGGGGTGTCGGCAGCCGGGCTCCGCTGTGGGCCGGGTTACCGTACGAATCAGATGGTGCGGAGGTCAGGAGTTGACGATGCACGAGGTGCCGGGTTTTTCTGCCGACGAGGTGACCACGGGCCCGTTCGCGCACGGATTCGGTCGTACCGGTGACGGGCGGTCGTTCGCGTTCCGCACGGTGCGGGCGACGCTGCGGTTGGAGGTGTACCGGCCGGACCTGGATCCGGAGGAGGTACCGGGTCCCGAGGATGTGGTCGCTATCGCGGAAACCCATGTCACCGATACCGATCTCGACGACAGGCGCAGTGTGGTGGCGCTGGTGCGTGATCTGCTCCCCGCGGCCGAGCCGCCGCCGCGGGGCCGTAATGTTCCGACCGTGCGGGCGTTGCTGGCCCGGATCGGGTCGGTGATCGAGGGTATGCAGTGAATGATGGTATGCAGGACGTGATGCGGTACACACCTGTTTTCCGGCTGGTGCGCGGAGTGCGCGCCGGATTTATGTCACTCGCGATTCTGCTCGCGGCGGCGGTATCGGTCAGCGCCTGCGGGTCCGGGGTCGACGAGGAGGCGGTGGCGGCGGCGCGGTCGTCGGCGAAGGCCGCGTTGACCTCGTCCGCATCGGCGACGTCGCGGGCATTGGCGGCGCGGGCACTGCCGACGGCGGCGGAGCTGGACGGGCAGATCAAACGGGCGCTGGACCCGGCGCTGCCGGATTCGGAGCGCGTCGCGCTGATCGAGGACGGGGAGGCGTTCACCCAGGCGATCCCGGATATGTACAAGGCGTTGCAGGATAATCCGCGGGCGGTGTACGGGGTGACCGACCCGGTGTTCGACAACCACGACGGTACGGTCACGGCGACGCTGCGGTTGGACAAGGACGGTTCCGGGAACGCGGTCCGTACGACGGTGGTGCATTTCATCTTCCTCGACGGCTCGTGGAAGCTGTCGCGGACCGATCTGTGCGGGATCCTGCGCTCGGCCGATTACCGCACCGCGGCCTGCGGCTAGGCGGGGCCTGGGGAGATGCTCACGGCGGGGACTTACCGGTGGGGTCGTTTCGTATTCCGGCACCGGGTCGCGGTGCTCGTGGTGTTCCTGTTCCTGGTGACGGTATCGGGTTCGTACGGCCGCGATCTCGCGGATCGGCTGACGCAGGAGGGCTGGTTCGACGAGTCGAGCGAATCGGTGGCCGCGTCGAAACTGGCCGACGCGACGTTCGGCCGTGACACCGACAGTGACGTGATCGCCCTGTACACCGCGCCGCCGGGGCGCACGGTGGACGATCCGCAGGTGCGGGCGGCGGTGACCGCGCAGCTGGCCGGTCTGCTGCGCGAACATCCCGGTGAGGTGCTGCGCATCGACAGCTATTGGGATACCGCCTTGTCGGGACAGTTCGCCGACGCGTCGCGTACCCACGCGTTCGCCAGTATCGGCCTGCGCGGCGAAGGCTCGGTCACCGTCGACAATTACCAGGCGATTCTCGGGGATCTGGCGGCGGCCGGCCCGGGTACGGGTCCGGCCGGGACGACCGTGCAGTTGGCGGGGTTGCAGCCGGTGGTGGAGGGCATCAATACCGGAATGCAGGACGATATCCGGCGGGCGGAGATGATCGCGCTGCCGCTGGTGGCGATCCTGCTGTACTTCGTGTTCGGCGGGGTGGTGGCCGCGCTGCTGCCGGTGCTCGTCGGCGGGATGACGATCCTGGGCACGCAGGGCATCATGCGGATGCTCACCGGCTTCATCGATGTGAATGTTTTCGCCAGCGCCGTCGTGACGCTGGTGAGTCTCGGCCTGGCCATCGACTACGGCCTGTTCACCGTGACCCGGTTCCGGGAGGAGCTGGCGGCGGGACGGAGTGTGGAGGACGCGGTGGCGCGGTCGGTCGCTACGGCGGGCCGTACGGTGCTGTTCTCGGCGGCGATCATCGCGGTCAGTCTCGGTGCGCTGTTCATCTTCCCTCACGGGGTGCTGCGGTCGGTGCCCTACGGCGGAATCAGTTCGGTGTTGCTGGCCGCGGTGCTGTCGGTGACCGCGCTTCCGGCGATGCTGGCGATCGCGGGAAGCAGGATCGATCTGTGGCAGTGGCGGCGGTTCGCGCGGGCCAGTACCGAAGCCGATATCGATCGCGGGATCTTCTCCCGGCTGGCGGTGTGGGCGATGGCGCGGCCGTGGGTGGTGATCGTGCCGGTGGTGCTGGGCCTGCTGTTGCTGATGGTGCCGTTCCGGCATATCGAGTTCGGGGGGTTGAGCGAAAAGTATCTGGCACAGGACAATCCGGCGCGGATGGCGCAGGAGGAGTTCGACGCGCTGTTCTCCGGTTTCCGGACCGAACCGTTGCGTCTGGTGGTAACCGGTGCGGACGCGGCGCAGCTGAGCGATATCCGTATCCAGGCGAACGCGACCCCTGGTCTGACCGGTCCGTTCGAACCGGCGGCGCCCACCCGGGACGGTATCAATGTGCTGGAGGCGGGCCTGATCGACGATCGGGCCGCCGATACCGCGATCGCGGTACTGCGCGGTATCGAGGAACCCGATGGTGTGCAGGTGATGGTGGCCGGGGTGCCAGCGCTGGAACGCGACAGTATCCATGGGCTGCTCGACGGGCTGCCGTTGCTGGCGGCGATCCTGGCGTCGGCCGCGCTGGCGTTGATGTACGCGGCGTTCCGGTCGCTGGTCCTGGCGGTGAAGGCGGTGGCGATGTCGGCGCTGGGCCTGGGAGCCACGCTGGGAATCCTGACCTGGATCTTCGTGGAGGGGCACGGGGCGACGCTGTTCGATTTCACGCCCGGCCCGCTGATGTTCGCGGTACTGGTGCTGATCGTGACCGTGGTGTTCGGTTTGTCGACCGACTACGAGGTGTTCCTGCTGTCGCGGGTAGTGGAAGCACGGGCCGCCGGCGCCGACCCACCGGAGGCGATCCGGTACGGGATCGCGCACACCGGTGGGGTGATCACGTCGGCGGCCGCCATCCTGATCGTGGTGACGGGCGCGTTCGGTTTCTCGGAGTTGGTGATGATGCAGTACATCGCCTACGGGATGATCGCGGCGTTGCTGCTGGACGCGACGGTGATCCGGATGTTACTCACCCCGGCCGTGCTGAAACTGATCTGGCGGCCCGGCCGATGATGTCCTCCACTGCGAAACCGCGTCGGATCGAGCGGGGCCCGGGCCGCCGCTGCCGGTGAACCACCCGATCAACGGACTGGTATCGCGCGCACGGTGACCGCATCGGTCCCGATTCGGACGATTTCCACGGCGATCGTCCCTGACCGGCCTACTTTCTCAGCCGCGCCCCCGGCGGGCGGGCAGTACGAGCTGCGCACCGGTTCCGGGATGGTCGAGAACCTCGACCGGGTATTGGTAGACGCGGCTGAGCAGCTCGCCGGTGAGGATCTCGCGCGGCGGTCCGGTGGCCGCGACCCGTCCGGCGTCGAGGACGGCGACACGGTCGGCATAGGCGGCCGCCGATGCCAGATCGTGCAGGACCACCACCACGGCGGCACCGGCGGCGGCACGGTCGGCGGCGAGTGTGAGCACGGCTTCCTGATGGCCCAGGTCCAGGGCGGCGGTCGGTTCGTCCAGCAGCAGGGTCGCGGTGTCCTGGGCCAGTACCCGGGCCAGTGCCACCCGGGCTCGTTCGCCCCCGGACAGGCTCGGGAAGGCGCGCTCGGCGAGGTGGGTGCTGTCGGTGGCGGCCATGGCCGCCGCGATGACCTCGTGGTCGCTCTCGGCACGTGAGGTGCGCTGCCAGGGCGCACGGCCCATGGCGATCACCTCGGCGGCGGTGAACGGGAACCCGACGATGTGGGATTGGGGCAGCACGGCG
The DNA here is from genome assembly GCF_014645735.1 of Nocardia jinanensis. Classification (GTDB taxonomy): domain Bacteria; phylum Actinomycetota; class Actinomycetes; order Mycobacteriales; family Mycobacteriaceae; genus Nocardia; species Nocardia jinanensis. The sequence continues at coordinate 56,973 of NZ_BMMH01000002.1, forward strand.
CGGCGGCGGGCCATATCGATCGGTGTCCACCGGTCGAGGGCACGGCCGTCGAGTTCGACACTCCCGTGCCCGGGTTCCAGTTCACCCGCCAGCACCGCGAGCAGCGTCGATTTCCCGGCCCCGTTCGGGCCGACCAATGCCACGACCTCACCGGCCGCGACCTCGAAATCGACCCCGTCGAGTACTCGCCGGGTGCCGCCACCGCCCCCGTGCCGGTCCAGCGTGACCCCTCGGGCACGCAATGTGACGCGGCCCGTTTCCGGTGTGCCGGGCAGCTCATGGGTGCGGCGCAGCAGCCCGGTGAGACCGTGGCGCACCGTGGCCGGGGCGGTCGTCATGCCCAGCCTCCCGCTCGCGCCCGGGTGCGGCGCAACAGCCAGAAGAAGAACGGGGCGCCGATGAGCGAGGTGAGCATGCCCAGCGGCAGGTCGGCGTTGTCGACCAGGGAGCGGGCGGCCACATCGGCGGCGAGTAGCACCACGGCGCCGAGGACCGCGCTGACCGGGACGAGAGCCCGATGCCCGGGCCCGACGAGCATCCGCACCACGTGCGGGACGATCAGGCCGACGAACAGGATGATCCCGGTGAACGCCACTCCCGCGGTGGTGAGTACCGCGACGATCACGATCACCGTACGCCGCAGCTGTTCCACATCGACGCCGAGATGGCGGGCTGCGGATTCCCCGAGCGCGAGCAGGTCCAGCCGGGACGCGACGGCTATCGCGGCGGCGATTCCGGCGGCCGTGAGTACCGCGACGACCGTCACCGCGTCCCAGGTGGCGCCGTTGAGGCTGCCGAGCTGCCAGAACACGATCTGGTCGCGGGCGGCGGGTGAGGCGACGAACAGCAGGAACGCGATGAGACCGCCCGCGAACGCGTTGATCGCGACACCGGTGAGTACCAGGGTGACCACCTCGGTGCGGCCGTTGGCCCGCGACAGCATGTACACCAGCGCGGTGGTGACCAGTCCCGCGGCGAACGCGGCGGCCGCGACCGACCAGGCGGCGACGAAGGCGCCGCCGAATACGATCACCGCTCCCGCACCCACCGCGGCACCCGCGGACACACCGATCACCCCCGGTTCGGCGAGCGGGTTGGCGAACACGCCCTGTAACAGCGCGCCGGCGGTGGCGAGGGCGGCCCCCACCAGGATCGCCAGCACCACCCGCGGGAAGCGGACTTCCCAGAGCGTGACCTCCCCGGCGGGGTGCGCGGGCAGCGGCCCCCAGTCCAGCCCGATGCGGTGAGCGACGCTCCCGGCGACCTCGGCGGGAGTGGTGGGCACCTGCCCGATGGCGGCGGAGGCCAGTGCCAGCGCCACCAGTGCCACCGCGGCGACGTTGAAGACGAGGACGGCGCGGCGTCGCTTATGAGTGGTGACCGGGGGTGCTTGTGGTTTCTCCAGCTCTACGGTCATGCCGGGTCCGTACGCATGAGGGAGAGCCCTCCGTGGTTACGCTGCGCTGCCGCCTCCGGGCCCGACTCCCTCATGCGCCGGTTCGGCCGTAGACGGCGTCGGACAGGGCGGAGATGACGCGGCCGGTGTTGGGGCCGAACGACAGCAGTACCGCGTCGGACATGTCGACGATGCGTTTGTTGCGTCCGGCGGGGGTCTGCGCGATCCCGGGGATCTGCGCGATTCCGTCGACCCCGCCGATCGATTTCATCCCATCGGTCATGACCAGCAGGACGTCCGGGGACGCCGCGATCATGGCTTCGCTGGTGATGGCGGTGAACGGTTCGGTGAGCCCGGCCTGCTGTCCGGCGTCCTCGGCGTGGAGCGCGGCGATGAGCGCGTCGGCGCCGGAGCCCGGTCCGGCGAGCATGGTGATGGCGCTGGATCGCAGATACAGGAACGCGATCCGCAGCCGCGGGTCCGGGGTGGGTACGGCGGCGGAGGCGGCCGTGATCTCATCGCTGGTGCGCCGTCCGAGTTCCTGACCGCGCTGGGGTACGCCCAGGGCGGCGGCGACCGCTTCGATCTGCGGGACCACACCTTCCATGGTGCGCTGCGGGTCGAAGTACACGACAGTGATCCCGGTGGCGCGCAACTGTTCCCGGACCGCGGGGGAGGCGCTGGTGGTGTCGGTGAGGAACACGCTGGGCCGTAGCGCCAGAATCGATTCGACGTTGAGTGCGCCGTTGCCGCCGGTGACGTTCGGCAGATGCGAGACCGCGGGGAACGCCGCGGCGGTGCTGCGGCCCACCAGGTTCTCGCCCAGCCCCAGCGCCCATACGATCTGGGCGAGGGTGCCGTACCGGTCGGCGGCGACGATGCGGCCGACGTCGGTGACGGTGACATCGGTGCCGTCGAAAGAGCGGACGGTAGCCGGTAGTACCGGAGTAGGTGCGGGGGTGATGGGTACCGGGTCCAGGTCGTCGAGGACCGCGGTCGCCGGGCCCTGCTGCCCGGCGGCACCGGCGGGTTCGGGGCTGTCACAGGCAGCGGTGAGTACGAGCAGGCCCGCCGCGAGTCCTGCCAGCAGTGCGCGCGCCCGTCCGGATCGGACCCGGTGATACCTCATGACGGCAAGGCTAATCCGTACGGGTGTGTGTGGTGATCGCCCGCCCCGGTCTATGGGCTGGAGCTCACATCGTCGAGGGCGGCGGCGATCGCGCGCGGCAGTTCCAACGTCTCGGCGGCCAGCACCCCGGTGAGCTGTCCCATATCGCGGGCGCCCACCAGCATGCTCGCGACTCCGGGCCGGTCCCGCACCCACGCCAGCGCGACGGCCAGCGGTGAGGTGGCGAGGCCGTCGGCGGCGGTGACGAGGGCGTCGACCACGGCGGTGGCGCGGTCGTCGTCGAGGCGGCCGCGGATTTCGGCGGCGGTGGCCTCGTCGGCGGCGCGGGAATCGGCCGGGACGCCGTCGCGATATTTGCCGGTGAGGATGCCGCCCGCCAGCGGCGCGGTGGCCACCAGCCCGGCCCCGTGATGGGCGGCGGCGGGCGCGGTATCGTCTTCCGCGCCCCGGGTGAGCAGCGAATACGAGGTCTGTACAGCGGTGATCGGACTGACCGCGGCGAGGCTGGCCAGCTGCCATGCGGTGAATCCGCGGACCCCCGCGTAACGGGTGCGCCCGGAGGTGACCGCGTACTGGAGGGTAGCGGCGATCTCGTCGAGTGGGGTGCCGGGATCCCAGGCGGTGATCTGCCACAGGTCGAGATGGTCGGTACCCAGTTCGAGCAGGGTGCGGTCGAGTTGCCGCAGCAGGGTGCGGCGTGAGCAGTCGACGCTGATCCGGGTCTGCCCGTGCGGCGGCGAATCGCTGCCGACGGGAACCGAGGGCAGATGCGGTACCGTGCCGGCGCCGGCACACAGCACGAGTTCGTCGCGGGACACCAGATCGCCGAGGAGGTCGGCGAGGATTCGCTGCGCGGCGCCGCCGGTGTAGGCGGGGGAGGTGTCGACGAGGGTGCCGCCGGCTTCGGCGAACGCGATCAGTTGCGCGGCGGCGGTATCGGGATCGGTGTGGCTGCCCCACGTATGGGTGGCCAGTCCGATCCGTGAAACCCGCAGCCCGCTGCGGCCGACGGTGCGCTGTTCCATCACCGAGTCTCCGTGCCCGGCACGGTTCGACGTTTCCTCACGGCGCCCAGCCTAGAGCGTGTCGGCGTGGGGGTGGTCCGGGGCGAACCGTCCGCGCGGCGTGTCCCCCGCACCAGCGGCCGCCGCGCGGGGCCGGGGGCGGGCACTGTAGGGTCGCTGCCGGTCGTGGCCGAGCCCGTATGCGGCCGGGGTGCCGTAAGACCGAAGGCGGAGCGGGTTTTCGGCGTTGTACAGGAGGATGTGTGGTTGGCGAGTCGATGACCTGGGTGCAGGCGTTGGTACTCGGATTGGTGCAGGGTCTGACGGAGTTCCTGCCGGTTTCGTCGTCGGGGCATCTGCGGATCGTGTCCTCGGTGTTTTTCGGCGACGATGCGGGCGCCTCGTTCACCGCGGTCACCCAGCTCGGAACCGAGGCCGCTGTCCTGCTGTTCTTCGCCAAGGACATCTGGCGCATCGTGTGTGTGTGGTGCGCCACGGTGTTCGCGAAGCTGACCGCGCGTTCCCGGAAGAATGTGCCGGTCAGCGAAATGGTCACCACCAAACTTCCGGTCGTCACCGGATCGGGTCCCGCCGGGTACGACCCGGGCGCGGAGGCGCAGCGCGAACTCGATTACCGCATGGGCTGGTATGTGATCATCGCCACTATTCCTATCGGTGTGCTGGGGCTGGTCTTCAAGGATCAGATCCGTACCGGTGCCCGGAATCTGTGGCTGGTGGCGATCATGCTGATCGTGTTCGCGCTGGTGATCGCGGCCGCCGAGCATTTCGGCCCGAAACAGCGGCCGCTGGAACAGCTCACCACCCGTGACGGCCTGGTGATGGGTTTCGCGCAGTGCCTGGCACTGATCCCCGGGGTTTCCCGCTCGGGCGCCACCTCCAGCGCGGGCCTGTTCCTCGGTTTGAAACGTGAGGCGGCGGTTCGGTTCTCGTTCCTGCTGGCGATCCCGGCGGTCACCGCGTCCGGACTTTTCAGTCTCCCGGACGCTTTCGAACCCGCGGGCGAGGGCCTGAACGCGTCGGGCGCGCAGTTGCTGGTGGCGACTCTGGTCTCGTTCGTCGTGGGTTACGCGTCGGTGGCATGGCTGTTGCGGTTCGTGGAGAAGCATTCGTTCTACTGGTTCGTCGTCTACCGGATCGTGCTGGGGTTGGTGATCATCGGTCTGCTCGCGGGCGGAGTCGTGTCGGCCACATGATCGGTACTGGTGCGGCCGCCGGTCGCGGGTCCGCCGCCGGTGCGGGCACGCCTGCGCGTACCTCCGCATTCGCTGCGGCCGTGCGCCCTCTGCGTACCTCGGCATTCGCTGCGGCCGTGCGCTCTCTGCGTACCTCGGCATTCGCTGCGGCCGTGCGTGGACTCGCGGATGGGCTGCGCCCGACTGCGCCCATTAGGCTGGCCGCATGACGGTGATCCTCCTGCGACACGGTGTGTCGACATCCAATACCGGCGGTACTCTCGCCGGCCGTAGTCCCGGTGTGGAACTCACCGACCGCGGTGGTGAACAGGCTCGGGCCGTCGCCGACCGGCTCACCGGGTTGCCGATTTCGCGCATCGTGACTTCGCCGCTGCTGCGTTGCCAGCGCACCGTGTCCCCGCTGGCTGCCGAATTGGGCTTGGAACCGGTGGTCGACGATCGCCTCGCCGAGGTCGACTACGGCGAGTGGACCGGCCGCAAGATCGGCGACCTGCTGCAGGAACCGCTGTGGCAGGTGGTGCAGCGGCATGCCTCGGCCGCGGTGTTCCCCGGTGGTGAGGGCCTGGCGCAGGTGCAGGCTCGGGCGGTGTCGGCGATCCGGGAACACGACCGGGCCCTGACCGAATTGCACGACGGAGACCAGCTGTGGGTGGCCTGCACCCACGGTGATGTGATCAAGTCGGTGCTCGCCGATGCGCTCGGTATCCACCTCGACGGATTCCAGCGGATCATGGTCGAGCCCGCATCGCTGAGCGTCATCCGCTACACCCGGACCGCGCCGTTCGTCACCCGGATGAACGACACCGGCGCGGACCTGTCCGGTCTGGCGCCTGCCCCGAAGGCCGAATCCGGGACTTCGGGGCCGGTGCCCGGTGGGGAGATCGGTGCGGGAAGGAAAGACGGATAATGGGTATGCCCGATACCAGCGGACGCGGCTCGGATCGGCGGCATCGGGTGAATCGGCGTCCGCGCCGGGATACGGCGCAGCGGAGCACCGCAGCCGAACAGGGTCACGTATCAGGAGGTGCATGTGTCACGCGCAATCCATGTTTTCCGCACCCCCGAACGTTTCGTCGCCGGAACTGTCGGTGAGCCGGGCGATCGCGCGTTCTACCTGCAGGCGGTGGAGGAACCCCGGGTGGTGAGTGTGCTGCTGGAGAAGCAGCAGGTCAAAGTTCTCGCCGACCGGATGGGGCTGCTGCTCGACGAGGTAGCGCGGCGTTTCGGTGCCGAGGTACCGCCGCAGGCCGATGAGGTCAACGACAACGCGCCGCTGGTGACACCGGTCGATGCGGAGTTCCGGGTCGGCACCATGGGACTGGGCTGGGACGCCGACGCGGGCGCGGTGGTGGTGGAACTGCTGGCGATCACCGAAACCGAGGTCGACGAATCGGTGGTCCTCGACGATACCGAAGAGGGCCCCGACGCGGTGCGGGTGTTCCTCACCCCCGATCAGGCGCGCGAATTCGCGCTGCGGTCCACCCGGGTGATCGCGGCCGGGCGGCCGCCGTGCCCGCTGTGCGGGGAACCGCTGTCGGCGCGCGGGCACATGTGTGTACGTACGAACGGGTACAAGCGCGGTGAACTGTTCGGCGCGAGCGATCTGGAGGAATGACCGTGCCCGGCACCGTGGACGCGCTACGCGCGGGTGAGCTGACGGTGCTGGGCCGGGTGGGGGTCGCCAGCAATGTGACGCTGGTCTGCGATCTGGCCACCGGCGACGGTGACCTGCGGGTGGTGTACAAACCGATCCGTGGTGAGCAGGCGCTGTGGGATTTCCCGGACGGGACGCTGGCCGGGCGTGAGGTGGCCTCGTATCTGATCGGCGGCGCGCTCGGGTGGACGGTGATACCGGAAACGGTGTTGCGGGACGGGCCCTACGGTCCGGGGATGGTGCAGCGCTGGATCACCACCCGGGAGCCCCGGGATCCGGGTAGCAGCCGGTTGGATCTGGTCGATCTGTGCCCGCCCGAGATGGTGCCGGACGGTTTCCGGGAGGTGCTGCGCGCCTACGACGGCTCCGGGGTCGAGGTGGCGCTGGTGCATGCCGACGATCCGCGGTTGCTGCGGATGGCGGTGCTGGATGTGCTGTTGAACAATGCCGATCGCAAGGGCGGGCACGCCCTGGAATCGGTCGACGGGGATGTGTACGGCGTCGATCACGGGATCTGCCTGCACCAGGAGAACAAACTGCGCACGGTGTTGTGGGGTTGGGCCGGGGAACCGATTCCGGCGGATCTGCTCGCCGATATCGCCGAGTTCACCGAAACCCTGCCCGGTGAACTCGCCGACCGACTGTCCGAACATCTGACCGACCCCGAGATCGACGCTCTGCTGCGGCGCGCGAAACGTCTGCTCGACGAACCGGTGCTGCCGTTCCCCGAGACGTCGCGCCCCATTCCGTGGCCGGCGTTCTGACCCCGTGACCGGGGCCGTCGCATGATTCGCTCTGTCTGACGGCAACGGTTGTCTTCTCCCGGCTGCCGCGTCGGCGCAGGTCTGCGCGTCATAGATGATCGTGGTGGCGAAACGCGCGGCGGGGTGGGCGGGGCGCGGTGTGTCGCGACCTCTACTCTCGAAGGCATGCAGTCCTGGTCCGATACCCCGATTCCCGCGGTCCCCGGAGCAGGGCCACCGTTGCGGTTGCACGATACTGCCGACGCCTGTATTCGGCCGGTGACCCCCGGCAGAACAGCCACCATGTACGTATGCGGGATCACCCCGTACGACGCCACCCACCTCGGTCACGCCGCCACCTACCTGACCTTCGATCTGGTCAACCGGGTGCTGCGCGACGGCGGGCACGAGGTGCACTACGTGCAGAACGTCACCGATGTCGACGATCCGCTGTTCGAGCGGGCGAAGCGGGACGGGGTGGACTGGCGGGATCTGGGCACCGGCGAGATCGAATTGTTCCGCGAGGATATGGCGGCGCTGCGGGTACTGCCGCCGCGGGAGTACGTGGGCGCGATCGAATCGGTGGACGAGGTCGTCGAGCTGGTCGGGAAACTGCTGGCCGCCGGTGCCGCGTACACCGTCGAGGACGAGCAGTACCCCGATATCTACTTCCGTACCGACGCCAACGAGCAGTTCGGGTACGAATCCGGCTACGACCGGGCCACCATGGAACGGCTGTTCGCCGAACGCGGCGGCGACCCGGACCGCCCCGGCAAACGCGATCCGCTGGACGCCCTGCTGTGGCGGGCCGAACGCGCGGGAGAACCGTCGTGGCCGTCGCCGTTCGGTCCGGGGCGTCCCGGCTGGCATATCGAATGTTCCGCGATCGCGGCGAACCGGCTCGGCACCGAATTCGATATCCAGGGTGGTGGCAGCGATCTGATCTACCCGCATCACGAATACTCCGCAGCGCACGGTGAGGCGCTGGCCGCGGGTCGGCGCTTCGCCCGCCACTATGTGCACACCGGGATGATCGGGCTGGACGGGGAGAAGATGTCCAAGTCCAAGGGCAATCTGGTGCTGGTATCGAAACTGCGTGCTCAGGGCGTGGATCCGTCGGTGATCCGGCTGGGCCTGTTCGCCGGCCACTATCGCGCGGACCGGATGTGGACCGATAGTGCGCTCACCGACGCCGAAGCGCGGCTGCAACGCCTGCGGCAGGCCGCGGCGGCACCCACCGCGCCGCCGGCTGCCGAGACCGTCGCGCGGCTGCGTACTCATCTCGCCGACGACCTGGACACCCCGGCCGCCCTCGCGGCCCTGGACGCCTGGGCGCGTGACACTCTCGCCTACGGCGGCGCCGATCCCGGTGCGGGCGCCGATATCGCGGCCGCTGTGGACGCGCTGCTGGGCGTACGCCTGCACTGACCGGCCCCGCCGAGTGCTCGGCTTCCGGTGCAAGGGCCTCTCATTCGACGACGGCACCGCCGCGCTGGTGGTGACCTTTCACCACCAGCGGCCCGGACGTGGTGTCATGGGGTACTGTTCGATCCTCGAAATCCCCACCCGTTCACCGAAGAGATCGGCGCCGTATGTCTCGTATCGTCAGTAAGGACAACTACTTCGACACCGGCCTGGAGGTACTGTCCGAGCTCGGTTTCCGGCATCTCAACATCGGCGTGCTGTGCCGGCGGCTCGGGGTGACCAGCGGTTCGTTCTATCACCACTTCGGGAGCTGGCAGTCGTATGTGGATGCGCTGCTGGACCATTGGGAGAACCGGCAGGTGCTGATCCTGCGCACCCTCAACTTCGATCCGGCCACACCCGACGACGCGATCCGGGCGTTGTCGGATCTGACACTGGGCCTGCATCATCGGGCAGAGGCGGCGATCCGGGCGTGGGCGGCCAACGACGAATCGGTGGGGGTGGCGCTGAAGCGGGTCGACGAATCCCGGCGCCGCACGGTGCGTAAGACCATCACGAGTGTGGTGGGCGACGAGCGTATCGCCGCGGTGGACACCGAACTCGGTATGGCGCTGCTCATCGGATACCAGCAGATGGTGGCCGCCGGTCAGCAGGTGTGCCTGGACGAACTCCTCGGCGAGTACGCGCGGCTGGTCTATTCCCATGTCCACCGTCCGGCCGTGAGCGGTTAGCGGACCGTTTTCCGGCCGCGGGCGTCATTTCAGGACGCGCAGCGCCGCCCGTTCGAGCCGGTCGGCGATATCGGCATACGATTCGTAACCCATACCCGCCCGCACCAGCGCCCCCGCGTACAGCAGTTCCAGTGATTCCACGGTTTCGGGGTCGGCCTCGGGCTCCATGGCCCGGGTGATGCGCTGCCGGATCTCCATACCGATCCGAGTGCGCAGATGCTGAACATCGGGGTCGCGACCGAGCAGTGCGCTGGTCACCGCACCCGACAGCTCCTGTTCGTCGGCTACCAGCAGGGCGATTCCGCGGAGTTCGGCCAGTACGCGCACCGTGGGGTCGGCGTCATCGCTGACCGGGCTCTCCGAGGACCTGATGCGCCGCCAGAAGATCTCCGCGACAAGATGTTCCTTCGAGGAGAAGTACGTGTAGGCGGTCGCGGTGCCCACACCGGCCGCGGTGGCGACCATGCGGATGGTGAGTCCGGCGAAGCCTTCACGGGACAGTACTTCCATCGCGGCTCTGGTGAGTTTGTCCACGGTGTCCGCCTGCTTGCCGCTCAAGCGCCGCCGGGTGGCCTCGAGAATTTTGGAATCGCCTTCGGACATGTGTCTAGATAGTAGTGTCGGTCAGGTGCGGGATCAACTTTCTCCCAGCACACAGCCCGTTGAAGTACTGTCGGTCACCGCCGTGATGCAATACCTCCGCCAACGCTCCGTCCTCCGCGGACCGCATGTACCTGTTCAGAAGGAGGCTCGATGCCCCTGCCAGTCCCCGCCCAGCCGCTGACCGACGAGCAGCTGTTCGACCATGCCCGCCGGGCCACCGGATTCATGCCCGAGGACGAGGGGCGCGCGCTGCACGCCGCGGCCGTGAAGTACTGCGGCGGCGGGGTCATCACCGAGATCGGCACATACTGCGGAAAATCGGCCGTCCTGCTCGGCGCCGCGGCCCGTGCGCAGGACGGCGTGGTCTTCACCGTCGACCACCATCACGGCTCCGAGGAACATCAGCCAGGGTGGGAGTACCACGACACCTCCCTGGTCGACCCGGAGACCGGACTCTTCGACACCTTGCCCCGGTTCCGGCACACCATCGACACCGCGGGCCTCTCGGATACCGTCATCGCGATCGTCGGCACCTCCGCGCGCGTCGCCGCCACCTGGCGCACCCCCATCGATTTCCTGTTCATCGACGGCGGGCATACCGAAGAGGCCGCCGACCGGGACTACCGCGGCTGGGTGAAATGGGTGGTCCCCGGGGGTGGGCTCGCCATCCACGATGTCTTCCCCGACCCCGCCGACGGCGGCCGGGCGCCCTACGGTATCTACCGCCGGGCGATCGACAGCGGCGAATTCCGCGAGGTCTCGGTAACCAGTTCACTGCGCATCCTGGAACGGGTCGCACTCAGCCCCGAACTCTGACGGGCACGCTCGGGAGCAGAGGCAGGACCGCCCGGTGCGGCAGGGTCCCGGCGGCCGTGGCGAACAGGGTGTTCCGCTTCCCGGAGATGACGGTGGGTTGTTTGCGGCGGTGCGGGGCTGTCAGAGCTGTGGCGAGCACTCGGCGCGGGCCCATCGGCCCGCGCCGAGTGCTGGTCAGCCGGACCGATGGTCGGGCGCCCGCTCGGCCGCGTACTTCCTGGCCCAGGTGTAATCCGGTTTACCACTGGGTGAGCGGACGATCGTCTCCGTAACCCACACCGCGCGGGGCACCTTGTACCCGGCCAGGTGGGTACGAACGTGCACGCGCAGATCGTCGAGGTCCAGCGCCTCCCCGGTCAGGCTCACGACCACCGCGACCTGCTGTCCCCAGCGTTCGTGATCCACCCCGATCACCGTGGCGTCGTAGATGGCGGAATGCGATTTCACCACGCCCTCGACCTCTTCGGCGAACACCTTCTCCCCGCCGGTGTTGATCACCATATTGCCGCGGCCGATGAGACTGATGGTGCCGTCGTCCTCCAGCCGGGCCCGGTCGTCGGTGACCACGATCCGCTGCCCGTCCACCACCTTGAACAGCTTCGCGGTGCGCTCGGGGTCCTTGTAGTAGCCGAGCGGGACGGCCCCGGTTTTCGCCAGCCAGCCCTCGGCGCCGGGTCCCACCGGATGCCCGGCATCGTCGACCACTGCCGCGCCACGCCCTATCGATACGCGGGGTTTGCGCGCCGGGTCGTCGTCGCGTTGCGCGAACCCGATCCCACCGAAACCGGTTTCCGAGGATCCGATGGAATCGGAGACGAACAGGTTCGGCAACAGATCCAGCAGCGCGTTCTTGGTCGGCTGGGTGAGCAGGGCGGCACCCGAGGCGATCATGAACAGTCCGGTGGCATCCACCGGGCCGGCGCGATAGGAGTCGATCAACGGGCGGGCCATCGCATCACCGGTCACCACCATGACGCCGGGCCGTTCGGCGGTGACCGTGCGCCATACGTGCGCGGGATCGAACCTGGGCACGAAGATCACGCAGTTGCCGGACCACAGCGCGATGAAGGTCGGCATCATCGCCGCCAGATGCATCAGCGGCGGCAGGATCATCCACGTGGAGGGCTCGCCCGCGGCGCCGGTGCGCGATTGCTGGTATTCGTCGGTGACCGGCTCGTTGGTGTAGAAGTCGATCCCGCCACCGAGGACCCGCCACATGTCCTCCTGCCGCCACAGCACACCTTTGGGCATCCCGGTGGTGCCGCCGGTGTACATGACGAACAGATCGTCAGCGGTGCGCGGCACCTCGGGCCGGGTCGCGGGAGCCGCCGCGGTGACCTCGGCGAGGCAGTCCACACCGGAGTCGGCCGGGGTGCGGTCGTCGGCCGCGCACAGCAGGTACTTCAGCCGCGGCGAACGCTGCGCGGCCGCGCGCACCGCGTCCCCGTAACACGCGTGATAGACGAGGTATTCGAGGTCCGCGTTGTCGTAGAGGTAGGCGAGTTCGTCGGGTCCGTACCGGAAATTGATGTTGATCGGTACAGCGGCCAGTTTGAAGCAGGCGATCAGCGTCTGCATCGTATCGATGCTGTTGTGCATCTGGAACCCGATATGGGTGCCGCGGGTGACCCCCTGAGCCGCGAGGTGGTGGGCGAGCCGGTTGGCGCGCTCCTCCAGCTCGCGGTAGGTGATACGCCGGCCCTCCTCGATCAGCGCGATCCGGTCGGGCATGGCGTCGACCGAGTGTTCGAACAGGTCGGCGAAGTTATTGGCCATATCAGTCCTGCGGTGAGCCGGGCACTGGGTGCCGGGAGGATCAGAGAACGGTGAGAGGCAGCGGGATACCGCGGTCGGTGAACCGGAAGTCGACACCCGTACTGAAGCGCGTGATGGCGACCTCCGGTGCTTCGGCGAACGGCTCGTCGGCGCGCGAGATCTCGGCGGTCCAGCCGCTGGGGCCGTTGTCGACGACCCGGCTCCACAGATGCGGGTCGACCCCGCGGACCAGGGAATCCAACGGGGCGAGATGCTCCGGGCCGATCATCGACAGCCAGTTGCGATCGGTCAGCGCGCCGCTGGCGGCGGGAAACCGGATCCGCACTACACCGATGCCGGGCTCGACTTCGACATCGGTGTAGTGCCGCGGATTCAGCGCCGGATGCACTCGCAGCACTTCGGCGAGCGCTTCCAGGTCGGTGCCCAGCCCGAGGCAGGCGCGGATCCGTTCCGAGGCCACCCCGGCGATTCCGGTGAACTGTTTGCGTCCGATCTCCAGCGCGGAATCGTCGTCGATGCGCTCGTGGACCGCGATCATGAATCCGAGGACGAGCAGATGCTGTTGCAGGCACACCTCCTCGGCGATCCGGACCAGGGCCGAATGCGAGAAATCGGCGAACCGCAGATCGTTGAGCAGTGGACCGCTGTAATCGGCCCGGCCCTCGTCCGCGGGATCGATATCACCCAGCGGTAGCTGCGCGGCGACCGATCCGGCTACCAGCGGCGTGTTGCGGGGTACCTCCGGTGGGGTGTGCGATTCGTCGATAACCACCGTCCACGCGCACATGGGATGGCGGTCGGCCGGTACGCGCGGCGGCCGGTGGATGGGCCGCACCTGCGCGTACTTGTTGGTGGCCAGCGCCGTGGCATCGAAGGTGGGGTCCTCGATATCGTGGCACATGGCCTTCACGTAGTCGGGGCCCATCGGTTCCACATCGACCAGGGCGCCGCAGTGGTCGAGCCGGAACTCGCCGTGGCGGGCGTCCTCGACGCGGAACCGGAAGTCCATGAACTGCGGCGGTGCCCCGATATCGAGTTGCAGTCCCTTGAAGATGGTGACCACGTCGTCGCCGGTGTAGCCCAGGGCCCGCTGCATCCGCCGGGTATAGATCGGGCTGGACAGCTGCCATTCCTCGATGGCGACCTCGGTCATACCTTCGCGGCCGAACGCGGAGATGCAGTGCGCCATCCCGGACCGGTCGATCAGCTGCCCGCACAGCAGCAGTTCGGGTACGAGCGCGGCCAGCTGCTCCCGGCTCAGGTCGTGGAACCGGCTGGTGGGAACGGTCATCGGAGTCACCACAGGGAGGCCGGCGAGGTGCCGATCCGGTACCACCCGGGCAGCCGGCCGGAGGTGGCCTTGGCGATACGCGCGTTCATCCCGTCCGACATCGCCTTATCGGTCATCATCTCCAGGAACAGCGCGGAGACATTGCCGAAGTCGAAGAAATCGCGCTGCCACGACCACTGGTAGTCCCCGCCGTAGCGGAACCAGCTGCCGCCGATCCCGTTCACCGTGTACTTGCTGCCGTCGGCGCGGGGCGTGGTGTCGTAGACCTGCTTCCAGAAACCGATCACATCGCCGCTGCGTTCGTCGATGACGAACTGCTGGTACGGGTACTGCCAGCCCTCCAAGCCCTCCATCTCCTGGCCCAGGGCGAGGTCGCGGATCTCGTCGCGGCCGACGGCCATGAATTCGTCGGTGGGGCCGTAGTTCCAGCCGTAGGTGGCGTCGGCGGTGTACAGCTCGGCCAGCGGTTTCCAGTCGCCCAGCTTCTCGCATCGTTCGTTCTCCGCCACCCAGCGGCGCACCATCTCGTCGAGTTCGGCGCGATCGAAACCTGTCATGGAATTTGTCCCTTTCGAAAAGAACCTGTTCGGGATGGATCAGTCGGACGCTGTGTTCATCGGGCGCGTGTGACGGGCCTGCGTGGTCACGCCGCCTCCGGGCGCGACTCGCTCATGCTGTGTCGTCGACGAGCATCAGGGCCTGGGTGGGGCAGTAGCGGACGGCGTTGTCGACGTCGGCTTTCAGTTCCGGACCCGGACTCGGGTCGAGGATCTCCACCTGTCCGCGTTTGGGTACGGAGAAGACGTCGGGCGCTTCCCCGGCGCAGACGGCGTGTCCCTGGCACAGGTCCAGATCTGCCACGATTCTCATGGTGTGTGCTCCCTCGGCGTGGAGTGTGCGGGGCGGTTTCCCGGGGCGGCCGGGTGCGACGCTGCGGGGGCGGAACCTTCCCGGTCCGAGAACGAGTTCCTCCCCGGTGACAGACCGTCGGCCCCTCGGGAAGACACATAGCTGGACATGTGTCTGGACGCTACCATCGACAGGTGTGCCCGACAACGATTCAGCGATTTTCCCAAAATCGGCGCCGGGCCCGAGGTGATTCGCCGATGTCGCGCGATATGCGCCCCCGGCAATTCTCGGCAGCGCGAACGAGAACATGTTCTTGCGTGGCGGAGAGTGTCCGAATTATATTCCGTACACCTGTCCAGACACTTCCGGCGGACCGATCCGCCGGAGAAGGAGCAGCCATGAGCGACCCCACCCCCGAGTCCACCGTGCGTGAACGCGGGCTGGCCAAGATGGCGGAAGTGTACGGATGGGAATTCAAGGACGGCCCCGGCGATCATTTCGCCGTCACCGCCGACCACCTCTTCGCCGATATCTGGTCCCGCCCCGGCCTCACCCTGCGGGACCGCAGGCTGCTGCTCCTCGGGGCGCTCACCGCCCAGGGCCTGTTCGATGTCGCCGGTATCCAGATCGGCGCGGCCCTGCAGAACGAAGAACTCGACGAAACCCAGCTGCGGGAGATCTCGCTGTTCCTCTGCCACTACGTGGGCTGGCCGGCCGGAACCTCACTCGACCACGTGATCGGCGCCCAGATCGACCAGCACGCCAAAAAGGCGAAGAAAGCCGCCCAGAACGGTCACTGACGACCGCGATTCCCACCCGCCGGACGCGCCGCGGCCCGCCGGCCCCACCACAGACAAGGCACACGTATGCGCTTCGGCATCGTTCTGTTCACCAGTGACCGCGGGATCGCCCCGGCCGCAGCGGCCCGCGCCGCCGAGGACAACGGATTCTCCTCGTTCTACGTCCCCGAACACACCCATATCCCGGTGAAACGCGAAGCCGCGCATCCACAGACCGGTGACTCCTCCCTGCCCGACGATCGGTACATGCGCACCCTCGACCCGTGGGTCTCGCTCGCCACCGCCGCCGCGGTCACCGAACGCATCGAACTGGCCACCGCGGTCGCGCTGCCGGTCGAACACGACCCGATCACCCTCGCCAAGACCATCGCCTCGCTCGACCACCTCTCCGGGGGCCGGGTCACCCTCGGCGCCGGTTTCGGCTGGAACACCGACGAACTCGCCGACCACGGCGTCCCCGGTAACAAGCGGCGCACCGTACTGCGTGAATACCTGGAGGCCATGCGGGCGCTGTGGCGCGAGGACGAAGCCTCCTACGACGGCGACTTCGTGAAGTTCGGACCGAGCTGGGCCTGGCCCAAACCGGTCGACCGCACTGTTCCCGTGCTCATCGGCGCCGCCGGTACCGAACGCACCTGCGCCTGGATCGCGAAACACGCCGACGGCTGGATCACCACACCGGGCGAGAACGATATCTCCGGCAGCCTGGCGACGCTGAAGAAGGCCTGGGCCGATGCCGGTCGCGACGGTGCGCCACGTGTGGTGGCACTCGATTTCAAACCCGATGCCGAACGTCTGGCGTCCTGGGCCGCCGACGGTGTCACCGACGTCCTGTACGGCTTGCCCGATAAGGGCGAAGCGGAGGTGCGTGCCTATCTCGAACGGTTGGCTGGCAAACTGCGGAGCATGAATTCGATCACCGAGACGGGCGAGGACAGCTAGTGCGGATAGCCCTGTTGTCCTACCGCAGCAAGCCTCATTGCGGTGGGCAGGGGGTCTACGTGCGCCGCCTCAGCTCCGGACTGGCCGAACTCGGCCACGACGTGGAGGTGTTCTCCGGTCAGCCCTATCCGGCCGACCTGGACCCGCGCGTAACCCTCACCGAGGTTCCCAGCCTGGACCTCTATCGCGAAGACGACCCGTTCCGCACACCCCACCCCCGCGAGATCCGGGACCGGATCGATCTGCTGGAACTCGCCACCATGTGGACCGCCGGATTCCCGGAGCCGCGGACCTTCAGCATGCGCGCGGCCCGGCTGCTGCGGGAACGGATCCACGACTTCGACGTGGTGCACGACAACCAATGTCTCGGCAGCGGGCTGCTCGATATCGCGAAACGGCTGCCGCTGGTCGCCACCGTGCACCATCCCATCACCAAGGACCGTGAGGTGGATCTGGCCGCCGCGATCTGGCGGCGCAAACCGCTGGTGCGCCGCTGGTACGGTTTCCTGGGCATGCAGGAGCGGATCGCCCGGCGGATTCCCGATCTGCTCACCGTCTCCTCGTCGTCGGCGACCGATATCGCCGACGATTTCGGTGTCGAACCCGGACAACTCAACGTCGTACCTCTCGGCGTGGACACCGAACTGTTCGCGCCACGCGGTGCCCGGGTACCGGGCCGGATCGTCGCAGTGGCCAGCGCCGACAAACCCCTGAAGGGCATCACGCATCTGTTGCATGCGCTGACCCGGCTGCGGATCACCCACAAGGTGGAATTGCAGCTGGTAGCGAAACTGGAGCCCAACGGTCCCACCGAGAAACAGATCGCCGAACTCGGCCTCTCCGATATCGTGACCGTCCGGGCCGGGCTCACCGATACCGAACTCGCCGAACTGCTGGCCTCGGCGGAGATCGCCTGCATCCCGTCGCTGTACGAAGGGTTCTCCTTACCGGCCGTGGAGGCCATGGCATCGGGCACCCCGCTGGTGGTCAGCCGGACCGGTGCGCTCCCGGAGGTCGTGGGCGAACCGGGCGTCTGCGCCGAACTCACCACACCCGGCGATTCCGCCGAACTGGCCCGGATGATCGGGCGACTGCTGGACTCCCCGCAGACCCGGCAACGGATGCAGACCGCCAGCCGCGAACGCGCCATCTCGGTGTTCAGCTGGGAATCGGTGGCCGCACAGACCGTGCAGGTGTACGAGCGGGCCATCGCCCGGCACACCGGCGCAGAACTCATCTCAGGAGGCGCCTCGTGCTGACCGTCGACTTCGACCGCGCCGGCATCGGTCCGGGCACCCGGGTCATCGATGTGGGTTGCGGCGCGGGCCGGCATTCGTTCGAGGCGTATCGCCGCGGTGCCGATGTGGTCGCCTTCGATCAGGACGCTCCGGAACTCGCCAGGGTCGCCACCATGTTCGAAGCCATGGCCCGGGTCGGGGAAGCACCGCCCGGGGCGAAAGCCGAAGCCGTGCACGGTGACGCCCTCGATCTGCCCTACGGCGCCGGTGAGTTCGATGTCGTGATCGCCTCGGAGATCCTGGAGCACGTCCCCGCCGACGACGCCGCCATCGCCGAACTCGTGCGGGTGCTGCGCCCGGGCGGGCAGCTGGTGGTGACCGTGCCGCGCTGGCTGCCCGAACGGGTCTGCTGGGCACTGTCGGACGAATACCACGCCAATGAGGGCGGGCATATCCGCATCTACAAGGCGGACGAGTTGCGGGACAAGATCACCGCGCGTGGGTTGCGGCACACCCACCGCACCCATGTCCACGCGTTGCATTCACCGTACTGGTGGATCAAATGCGCGGTCGGTGTGCACAAGTCCGAACATCCGCTGGTCCGCGGCTATCACCGGATGCTGGTGTGGGACATGATGAAACAGCCGGTACTCACCCGTACGGCGGAACGACTGCTCGATCCGCTGGTCGGTAAGAGTGTGGCTCTGTACTTCAGCAAACCGGCGGTGGCCAGTGCCGGCGGGTGAACTCCCCTCGGTACCTTCGATTCTCACCCGCCGCCAGATCCTGCAGACCGCGCAGTCCATCGCCGCCGCGCAGGAAGCCGACGGCGCCCTCCCGTGGTTCACCGGCGGGCATACCGATCCCTGGGATCACATCGAATCGGCGATGGCGCTCACCGTCGCGGGGCTGCGCGACGAAGCCGTCGCCGCCTACACCTGGTCGGCTCGCACCCAGCGCCCCGACGGGTCGTGGCCGATGCAGTTCCGCGACGGCGAGATCGAAGATGCCGCCACCGATATGAACTTCTGCGCCTATATCGCCACCGGCGTCTGGCACTACCTGGCCGTCACCGGTGACACCGCGTTCGCGGCCGATCTGTGGCCGGTGGTGACCGCCGCGATCGACCTCGTGGTCGCCACCCAGGGCGACCACGGTGAGATCTACTGGCTGCGCGACGGCGCGAACGTGCTACCCGAGGCGCTGGTGACGGGTTCGGCCAGTATGTATCACAGCATCGGCGCCGCACTGGAGCTGGCCCGGCGGCTCGGCGATCCCCATCCGGAATGGGAGATTGCCCGTAACCGCCTCGGCACCGCGCTTCGGGAGCATCCGGAGGTGTTCACCCACAAGGACCGGTACTCGATGGACTGGTACTACCCGGTCCTGGGCGGCGCGCTGCGCGGGCGCGCCGGGCACGCCCGGATCGCCGAGCGCTGGGATACGTTCGTGGTCGGCAATATCGGTATCCGCTGTGTCAGCGACCGGCCGTGGGTCACCGGGGCCGAAACCTGCGAACTCGTCCTCGCCCTGGATGCTCTAGGTGACCATGATCGCGCCCGGCAACTGCTGGCAAGTATGCAGCATCTCCGGGAGACCGACGGCTCCTACTGGACCGGTCTGGTGTACGCGGACGGGAAGCGGTGGCCGGTGGAGCGCACCACCTGGACCGGCGCCGCGGTGATCCTGGCGGCGGACGCGCTCTCACGCACCACCGGGGGCAACGGGATCTTCCGGGATCTCGCCGCCGACGCCGTCCCGGGGCACTCGGTGCCGGTGCCGGTCACCGGGTAGGGGCCGGGACGGCGCCGACACGTCACAGTTCGGCGAGCCGCGGCACCACCGGGCCGAGCGTATCGATCCAACCTGCGGGGGAACCGCCGGGCGGCATCACAATCGCGGTGTGCACACCGAGCGCGGCGTATCCGGCCATCTGCCGCACGAATTCGTCGTGCGCGGTGGGGTCCGGGCTGCCCGCGAGCAGGGTTTTGCGGATGCGGTCGTAGTCGGTGCCCACATCGTCGCAGTGGCGGCGCAGCACATCGAGCTTGTGCGCGACCTCTTCGGTGCTGGAGCCGAACAGGTTGCACGCGTCGCCGTACTGGGCGACCAGTCGCAGTGTGCGCTTCTCACCGCCACCACCGATCAGCACGGTCGGCCGATGCAGCGGTTGCGGAGAACACACGGTCTCCGCGAGCTGATAGTGCTTGCCCTCGAACGGGCCGTTGTTCTTCGGATCCCACATCTGCGCGCAGATCCGCAGCGTTTCCTCCAGTCGGTCGAATCGTTCCCCGACCGGCGGATACGGCACGCCCAGGCCGTGGTGTTCACGTTCGAACCAGGCGGCCCCGATACCCAGTGCGGCGCGGCCGCCGGAGAGCACGTCGAGGGTGGTGACGATCTTGGCGAGCAGGCCGGGATGCCGGTAGGTGACACCGGTGACCAGCAAGCCCAATTCGATTTCGGAAGTGTGGGCCGCCATGAATCCGAGCGAGGTGTAGCCCTCCAGCATGTTCGCCTCGGCGGGCAGCCCGGTCGGTTCGATCTGGAAGAAATGGTCCATGAACGACAGCCAGGTCGCCCCGGCCTGCTCCGCTGCCGCACCCACGCGCGCCAGTTCCCCGGCGATGGCGCCGGTACCGCCGTCGATCTCGAAAATCGGTATGTGCAATCCGAGTTCCATCGGAGTCGTCTCCCGTTGCCGTGGTGGATTTCCGTCGAGAACACGCTACGACCTGGAGAGCGCTCCAGGTCAAGACCCGGCGGTCGTCTCGGCGGGGTGTCCGGGTGGTGGAGGGTTCCGTGTCTGTGCGGCCGGGCCCCGCCCGGATGCGGCGGTGACCAGGTCGAGGACGCCGGCCCGTAGGGCTCGATCGGCGGCCCGCGGTGACATACGCCCCGATCCGACTTCCGCACCGGCCGCCGCATCACACACCCGAGCAGTTCGTCCACGATTTCTTCACCTCGTTCACCGAGGCCGCGCTCACCGATGCCGATCCAGGGGAAGTGGTCGACCGCTTCCACACCCGCGACGTCGTGCAGATGAGCGACGGTACCCGGCTGGACCGCGACCGGCTCGTCGCGCACCTGCGGCCCCTGCGGAAAAATCTGCGCGAGTACCGATTCGACGTGCATCGAGTCGTCGCCGACGGCGACTGCATCGCGGCTCACCTGACGATCCACGCGCGGATGCGCAATGGCGCGGTCGTGGCCACCGAGGTCTTCCAGTTCGGCCAATTCACTGCGGACGGCCGACTGCGCCGATCCGAGCAGATCACCCGGACGCTCACCACCCCCTCTTGATCAGGAGGGGAAGGGGGAGCCGTGGATGCGGGTATCCAGGTGTCGTGGAATCCGGTGGGGACGCGTACGTGCTACGTCGACCCAGGTTTCCGTGAGCCAGTACGACGAGGCCGAGCATGGCCGGCGACCCCCGCACTGTCGTAGAACCACGAAGTCGCCCAGACCCGGAGCTGTGCCCGGATCCGCCCGACTCTCGGCGATTACTACCGGAACCCTGTCTGCTGCTCGACCCCCAGTAGGTGGTTGACCGCGTTACGGGCACGGGTCAGGGCGTCCTTGCGGCCGAGAAGCTGGCGATCGTGATTCGCCTGAAGCACCATGGCATGCAGTTCGAAGACGAGCTGCTCGACATCCGTGTCCGACGGAAGCTCGCCGAGGCGCCGGGCGAGTTCCACATCGCGCTGCAGCAGGGCGTCGGCCTGGGTGACGGCGTCTGCGACGGCGTCACGGACGGGCCCGGACCGGCCGTCGAGTTCGCTCGCGGCAGCAACGAAAAGGCATCCGCCCTCGAATGTCTCCAGGTAGTCGATCCACAACGACATCAGCGCCCGCAGTCGCGGGAGGCCGGCCGGCTGCCGCTCGGCGGGCAGCAGAACATCGCGCTCGAAGACATGCGATGCGGCAGCGACGATCGAGAGCTGGAGTTCCTGTTTGGTGCCGAAGAGGGTCTGGATGCCGCTCTTGCTGGTGCGCAGAACCTCCGCCAGGCGTCCGAGCGTCAGACCCTCGATGCCTTCGACCGATGCGACGTGCATCGCGCGATCCACGATCGCGGTGCGGCGTGCGTCACCTGTACGAGTCATGCGTACGATCATATCCATCTATACGACCATACGTATTTACACATACGATCGTATCCCTTAGTGTCGGTGTATCCGACCCGAGGAGATGCCATGACCACCCCATCCACAGCCCTTGATCTCTCCGCGACCGCGAAGCGATATTTCGCCGCTTGGGCGGCGCACGACATCGCCGCGATCGTTGCTCTGCATACCCCCGACTCGCAGTTCCAGGCCCATGGTCGCGGTACCGCAGTCCATGGCCGTGAAGCCCTGCGTCGTGAGTTCGCGCAGGTCTTCGATCTCTACCCGGGCCTCGGCCTCGAAGAGCGGCGGCTGCTGTTCGGTAGCGGCCACTGGGTTCTGGACTGGACGCTGACTTTCCAGCGGCCCGGCGCAGATCGCCGGGGTATTCACTGCCTCGACGTCGTCGAGGTGGCGTCCGACGGTCTCGTCGCGCGCAAGGACACCTTCTTCGATTTCGCCGAGTTGAAGGCCGCGTTCGGGGGCGCCGCGTGAGCACCGTCGACGAGACCAGGCCAGTGTTCGATCAGGCGTTGCTCGATGTGTTGCCGGTCGAGCATCTTTGCGATCTCAGCATCGACCTGGAGCCCGCCCAGGTGATCTCGACCCCGCTCGGCACCCGCATGACTTTCGTGACCAGAGGCGGTCGATTCCACGGTCCGGGTTTCCGGGGCGAAATGCTGCCCGGAGGCGGCGACTGGGTGTGGCTGGGAGCCGACGGGATCAGTCGCATGGACGTTCGCGCGACCCTGCGCACCGACGATGGTGTGCTCATCCACTACGAGTCGAACGGAGTACTCCGGTTCCCGAAGGATGGTCGACAGCGTCTGGCCGACGGGGAGCGATTGTCCGTCGATGAGAGCTATGTGCGACCAACGCCGAGATTCGAGACCTCCGACGAGCGCTACTCATGGCTGTGCGGACTCGTCGTGGTCGGCTACGGCGAATACGGTCGAGGCCGCATCGACCACCGGATGTATCGGATTCTGTAGCAGCACGTTCGTCGCGGCGCGCCGGCCGGCTCGCGGCACTCACCGAAGACCTGGCGGCCGGTCGCGTCGCACCTTGCGGGTCGTGCGCGGACATTCTTCCGATACGGTTCCCGGGCGTCACGGTCGATTATTCGAATCGGCTTGATCCCAACCCCGGCAACTCCCGCGCGGGTGGCGCAATGCCGATATCGGCCGGGATCCGCGCTGGTCGCGCCCATCGGCGCCCGGCGAATTGTTCCGGGCCACCCGGCTGCCGCTCGTGCCCGGGCCGGAACCACCACGAAACACCACTATCGTCAGCGTTCATGCAGGTCAGCGATACGAATACCGAGCGGGCAGGAGGTACGGCCGGGGTCCGCCGGTTACGAGCCGACCAAGCCCGGCGCATTGCCGATATCCTCCGCCATCAGATCCACGCGGGCACCCTGGGCGACACCCTGCCCAGCGAACAGCGGCTGGCCGCCGAACACGAAACCTCCCGCAATACCATCCGCGACGCCCTGGCGCTGCTGCGCGACGAAGGACTCATCGACCGCGCGCCCCGGGTCGGCACCCGGGTGACCGCCCGCAAGTTCGACCACGGACTGGACGCACTGCTCGGCTTGCAGGAAACCCTGGAGGGGCGCGGCACGGTCCGCAACGAGGTGCGGGCCGGTCAGCTCATCACCGCGCCGCCGGCGGTGGCACGACGGCTCGATATCGCCCCCGGCGAGCAGGTCGTCTATCTGGAGCGGCTGCGGTTCCTGGGCGAGCAGCCGCTGAGCCTCGACCTCACCTACCTCACTCCCGAAATCGGGGTGCGCGTCCTCGACCACGACCTCGCGCACACCGATGTGTTCGTACTGCTCGAACAGCTCAGCGGCCGATCCCTCGGATCGGCCGACCTCACCGTGGAGGCGATACCCGCCGACCGGCACACCGCCGCCACCCTCGACGTCCCCGACGGCGCACCGCTGCTCATGCTCGAACGCCTCACCCGGCTCGACGACGGAACCCCCGTCGACCTGGAATACGTCCGGATGCGCGGTGACCGGATCACGCTGCGCGGCAGCCTCTCCCGTGGCATCCCCGAATGGAAGGTCCTCTAGATGGCATTGGCGAACCAGCGCACCGATATCCCCGTGACCATCGACGAATCCCTGTGTATCGAAGGCTGCACGCTGTGTGTCGAAATCTGCCCGCTCGACTCACTGGCGATCAACCCCGATAACGGAAAAGCCTTCATGCACGTCGACGAATGCTGGTACTGCGGCCCCTGCGCCGCCCGCTGTCCCACCGGCGCAGTCACTGTCAACATGCCGTATCTCCTGAGGTAGACCCCCTTATGCCTGTTCTGAAACGCCTGGCCGTGCTGGCCGCCACCGCGGCCCTGGCCCTCACCGGGTGCTCGCTGGAAGAAGCCGCCGCCGGCGATACCGTGACCGTCGTCGTCGGATACCAGTCCAAAACCATCAACACCGTCACCGCGGGCACCCTGCTGCGCGCCCAGGGATACCTGGAACAGCGGCTCCAGCAGATCACCGAAAACGGTGGACCCGCTTACAAGGTCGAATGGCAGGATTACGATACCGGCGCACCCATCACCGCCCAGATGGTGGCCGAGAAGATCGATATCGGTTCGATGGGCGACTATCCACTGCTCATCAACGGCTCCCGCACCCAGGCCGGGGATCGTTCCCGCACCGAATTCCTCTCCGTTACCGGCTATAACCCCAAGGGCGCGCTGAACATGGTCGTCGTGCCGCCGGATTCGCCACTCACCGGAGTCGGTGACCTGGCCGGGAAGAAAGTGTCGGCCAGTGTCGGTTCCGCCGGGCACGGCACCCTGGTGCAGGCACTCACCCGTGCCGGGGTCGACCCGGTCGGTGGTGTGGAGGTGCTGAACCAGCAGCCGCAGGTGGGAGCCTCGGCGCTGGAATCAGGTCAGGTCGCCGCACTGTCCCAGTTCGTGGCGTGGCCCGGGCTGCTGGTGTTCCAGGACAAGGCGAAACTGCTCTACGACGGTGCCGAACTGAACGTGCCGACCTTCCACGGCGTGGTCGCCCGCGAGCACTACACCGCCGAACATCCCGAGGTGGTGGACGCCTTCCTGCAGGCCCAGCTCGACGCCACCGAATTCCTGTGGAAGCAACCGCTGGAAGCGGCGCGGATCGTCGCCCAGGACTCGGGTCTGCCGCAGGAGGTCGTGTACCTCTACAACGGCCCGGGTGGCACCTCGTTCGACACCACCCTGAAACCGAGCCTGATCACCGCCTTCAAAGACGATGTGCGGTACCTGAAGTCGATCGGCGATTTCGCCGACCTGAACATCGACGGTTTCGTCGACGATCAGCGACTGCGCGCGGCCTTCGCCGCCCGCGGACAGGACTACGACAAGGCTCTCGCCGAGACCACCAACCACACCGCCGGTTCCGGGACCGAACTGTGGCTCGACGGCCAGGACACGACCCGCCCGGCCGGTGACCCCACCGAACTGCTGCGCGCCGTCGCCGCCGCCCGCGCCGCGGGCTCGAAGGTCCGGGCCGCCTATATCGTCGACGCCGAACTCGGTACCCGCTGGTTCGCCGATAAAGCGGTCTGGCTGCGCGACGGGAACACCTTCCTGCCGTTCACCACCCAGGCGGCCGCGCAACGCTACCAGCAGGCCCATTCCGCCGCCGCCCCGGTGACCTACGACCAGGCCGTCGCGGGGGTCCGGTCATGACCGCGGCCACCACGCTTCCCGCCGCCGTTCCGGCCGCCACCGATACCGTGACGGCGCGGCGACCGGGCCGGTCGGTGTGGCCGGGACGGTCGCTGCGGCTCGGCTCGGTACTGGCCGCGGTCCTGCTCTGGCAGGTACTGACCACCGCCGATATCCGGCTGTGGTTACGTTTCGACACCCTGCCCTCGGTCACCGAGGTGATCACCGCGTTCGGCCGCCAGCTCGGTACCGATGTCTACTATCTCGATCTGGCGCAGTCCCTGGTCCGTATTCTCACCGGTTTCGGTATCGCCACCGTCCTAGGCGTCACCAGCGGTATCGCCCTGGGCCGCTCCCGCCTGTTCGCCGGGATCCTGGGCCCGCTGACCGAACTGGCCCGGCCGATCCCGGCCATCGCTGTGGTCCCGATCGCGATCCTGCTGTTCCCCGACGACGAGGCCGGCATCGTCTTCATCACCAGCCTCGCCGCCTACTTTCCGATCATGGTCAGCACGCGCCACGCGGTCCGCGCGCTGCCCACCCTGTGGGAGGACTCGGTGCGCACCCTGGGCGGTAACCGGTGGGATGTCCTGCTGCGGGTCGTGTTCCCCGGAGCGCTCCCGGGGATTTTCAGCGGACTGTCGGTCGGGATCGGTGTCGCCTGGATCTGCTTGGTGTCCGCGGAAATGATCTCCGGCCGCCTCGGTGTCGGCTACCGCACCTGGCAGGCCTACACCATCGTCGACTATCCGGGCGTTTTCGTCGGGATCATCACCATCGGCATCCTCGGTTTCGGCACCTCGGCGGCGATCGAACTCCTCGGCCGCCGAGCCACCCGCTGGCTGCCGCGGGGAGAGGAGAACAACCGATGACCACCACGCTCACCACCGAAACCTCCGCACCCGGTACCGGTGCGCCCGGAATGAGCCTGCGGCTCGACGACATCTCGCTGTCCTACACCGGCGATCCGGTGATCGACCGGCTGTCACTGGACGTGCGGCCCGGCGAGATCCTCGTCCTCACCGGTCCCTCGGGCTGCGGTAAGTCCACGGTGCTGCGCGCGCTGGCCGGGTTGCTGCCCCCGGACTCCGGCCGGGTTCTCGCCGACGGGGAAGCGGTGACCACCACCTCCCGGGATCGTGCCGTGGTGTTCCAGGACAATGCCCTGCTGCCGTGGCGCAGTGTGCGATCGAATATCGAACTCGCGCTGCGGTTACGGGGCGAACCCAAGGCCGGGCGCCGCGCCGCGGCCGACCGCTGGATCGACGAAGTCGGGCTCACCGGGTTCGCCGATTTCCTGCCCAAGAGCCTGTCCGGCGGGATGCGGCAGCGCGTGCAACTCGCGCGTGGCCTGGCCGGGGCACCGCGCGCGGTGATGATGGACGAACCGTTCGGGGCGCTGGACACTCAGACCCGCGCCACCATGCAGCGGCTGCTGATCGAGACCTGGCGCACCCATCCCACCACCATCGTGTTCGTCACCCACGATGTGGACGAGGCGCTGCTGCTCGGGGATCGGGTCGCCGTCCTCGGGCGCGCCGGGAAACCGTTGCGTGCCCTGATCGATGTTCCGAATCCGCGCGAAACCGCCGACCGGCAGCCGCAGCGCGACCGACTCGTGGAGGCCCTGTCGTGACAGCACCCACCCTGCTCGCGGCGCCGGATCTCGCCGATACCGTGCGCCTGGACTGCGATGTCCTGGTCATCGGCGGTGGCACCGCCGGAACGATGGCCGCGCTCACCGCAGCCGAACAGGGCGCGCACGTCCTACTCCTGGAAAAGGCCCATGTGCGGCATTCGGGTGCGCTGGCGATGGGTATGGACGGCGTCAACAATGCCGTCATCCCCGGGAAAGCCGAACCGGAGGACTACGTCGCCGAGATCACCCGCGCCAACGACGGCATCGTCGATCAGCGCACGGTCTACCAGACCGCGACCCGCGGTTTCGCCATGGTGCAGCGGCTGGAGAAGTACGGTGTCAAGTTCGAGAAGGACGAATACGGCGAGTACGCGGTACGCCGGGTGCATCGCTCCGGTTCGTACGTGCTGCCGATGCCCGAGGGCAAGGATGTGAAGAAGGCCCTCTACCGGGTGCTGCGGCAGCGCAAGATGCGGGAGAAGATCCGGATCGAGAACCGCCTCATGCCGGTACGGGTCCTCACCGCCGGCGGCCGAGCCGTCGGCGCGGCGGCGCTGAACACACGCACCGGTGAGTTCGTCACGGTCGGTGCGAAAGCTGTCGTCCTGGCGACCGGTCCGTGCGGCCGGCTGGGTCTTCCGGCGTCGGGTTACCTGTACGGCACCTATGAGAACCCCACCAACGCCGGTGACGGCTATTCGATGGCCTATCACGCGGGTGCCGAGCTCAGCGGTATCGAATGCTTCCAGATCAACCCGCTCATCAAGGACTACAACGGCCCCGCGTGCGCCTATGTCGCCAACCCGTTCGGCGGCTATCAGGTCAATGCGCAGGGGGAACGGTTCGTCGATTCCGACTACTGGTCGGGGCAGATGATCGCCGAGGTCAAACGGGAAATCGATTCCGCGCGCGGACCCATCTACCTGAAGGTGTCGCATCTGCCGGACGAGACCCTGACCGCGCTCGAAGATATCCTGCACACCACCGAACGTCCCACCCGCGGCACCTTCCACGCCAACCGCGGCCACGACTACCGCACCCACGATATCGAGATGCACATCTCCGAAATCGGTTTGTGCGGCGGACATTCCGCCTCGGGCGTGTGGGTGGACGAGAACGCCCGCACCACGGTGCCCGGCCTGTACGCGGCCGGTGATCTGGCGTGCGTCCCGCACAACTACATGATCGGCGCCTTCGTGTTCGGCGAACTCGCCGGCGCGCACGCCGCCGCCACGCTGGCCGATACCGCGGCCCCGCAGGAGCTGCCCACCGACCAGGTGGCCGACGCATACGAACTCGTCTACCGCCCGCTGCGCAACCCGGACGGTCCACCGCAACCGCAGGTCGAATACAAGCTGCGCCGTTTCGTCAACGACTATGTGGCACCGCCGAAAACCGCGGCGAAACTATCGCTGGCGGTGGAAACCTTCGAACGGATGCGCGGCGATATCGGTGACATGGGCGCGCGCACCCCGCACGAACTCATGCGCGCCGCCGAGGTCTCGTTCATCCGCGACTGCGCGGAAATGGCCGCCCGCAGCTCGCTGACCCGCACCGAATCCCGTTGGGGCCTCTACCACGAACGCGCCGATCTCCCGGAGCGCGACGACGACGCCTGGCGCTACCACCTGAACCTGTACAAGGGCGCCGACGGCACGATGCAGTTCCTCAAACGCCCGGTCGCCCCGTATCTGGTGCCCGTTCCCGGGCTCGACGACCTGCCGTCCCAGGGCGAGCCGGTACCGGTCGAGCAACCCGAACTCGTCGGCCACCGCCGCGCCCCGAGCGGTCCGGCCCCCGAACTCCGCGCCACCGCCGCATCGGAATCGGCTCCTGCCGCTTCCCCCCGGCTGCTCGCACTGCTGGCCCTGGACGCCCCCACCGCCGCGGAACTCGCCGAATATCTGTCCGACACAGACGAACTGGTCCGGGTCGCATCGATCGCGGCACTCACCGAGAACACCCCCGACGGTTTCGCGGCGCTACTGGTCGTCGCGCTCGACGATGCCGCCGCACCGGTGCGCGCCGCCGCCGCGGCCGCCCTACGCGAACTGGTGGAGGTGCTGCCCTCCGCGGACGGTCTCGCCGAACGGCTGACGTCCGGGGATCCGGTCGTTCGCGCGGTCGTACTCGACCTGCTGCGCGCGGCCCGTACCGGGAAGGCAGCCGACTATCGGGCGGCACTGGCGGACCCCGACCACCGGGTGCGGATCGCCGCGGTGCGGGCGCTGGTCTCCTTGGACGAATACGACGCGCTGGCCGCCGCGGCCACCGATACCGATCGGGAGGTCCGGATCGCGGCCGCGCAAGGTCTGGCCACCATCGGCACCGGTGGCTCGGAGACCGTCCGTGGATTGGTCACCGATCGCGACCCGCTGGTGCGGGCCGCGGCACTGGCCGCGTTCGCCGATATCGGTGCCACCGAGCCCGATATCGCGTCCTGCGCCGCGGCGCTGCGCGATAGCGCCTGGCAGGTCCGGGTGGGCGCGGCCAAAGGACTCGCGGGCGCCGAACCCGGCCCCGCCGTCATCGAACTGGCCGCCGCGCTCACCGACCCCCACCTGGACGTCCGCAAAGCCGCGGTGCTCGCGCTGGCGTCGTGGCCGGATCACGAACCGGCCCGTGAGCTGCTCCGCGCGGCCGTCGACGACCCGGACGCCGACGTCCGCGCGTACGCGCGCCGCGCAGTGACCGGCTGAGACCGCCCGGCCCGCGCCGCGTCAGAGAGGGGGCGCGGGCCGGGCGGTCTCAGCCGCGGCGCGCGGTGGCGAGCAGTTGTTCCACAGTCGCCGGTTTCACCCGGGGACGCGCCCGCGGCCGTACCGGCGGCGCGCTCGGCGCGGTCCACCGCCTGCCAGGCCGCACGGTCGATCACATCGGGTTGCCGGGCGGTCGGTGTGGCGACCGGACCAGTGAGCTCGTTGCGGACATACCGCACCCCGCGTACCCGGTCCGCACCCACGATCTCGGTGGGGGAGACGCAGTACCGGAACACGGTTCGCCGGTTGCCCGCGCGCGCGGCGGGCGGCCCGTGAACTCCTCGGCGGCCGCCAGTTTCAAGCCGAGTTCGTACGAGGCGTCCGAGCCGGTGCGGTAGGCCTGCGCGGCTTCGTCGAATACGAGGTCACCCGGATCGACTACGATATCGACACCGTCGAGCTGTCCGAGCGCCCGGAACTCCGGTGCGGTGTAGGCGGCCTGCAACACGCCGCGGCGTCCCAGGATCACCACCTCGCGTATTGCAGTCCACCGGGCATTCGGCCACGCAACTGGCGTCGTCGCAGCAGCGCTGGGTGATGACATAGGCCACTAGCTCTCCTGCTGCCTGCGGCGATAGCGCACCCGGCACGGCTGCGCCAGCTGCACCACCATTTTGGAGTGATCGTTGCGGTAGGACTCCGAGGGCTGCACCATCTCGAATTCCCAGTCCCGCAGCAGCACCGAGAAGATCGCCTTCAATTGCATCAGCGCGAACGCCGCGCCGACACAGCGGTGGCGACCGGCGCCGAAGGGGATCCAGGTCCAGCGGTTGATCAGGTCTTCCTGGTTGGGGTCGATATAGCGGCCGGGATCGAAACTGTCCGGGTTCGGGAAATCCTCGGAGAGCCGGTTGGAGATCGCGGGGGTCGCCGCCACGTGATCGCCGGGCTCGATCCGGTTCCCGCACACCTCGAACTCACCCTGCGCCACGCGCATGAGGATGATGAGCGGCGGATGTAGCCGCAGTGTCTCCTTGAGTATCGCTTCCAGTCGCGGGATCTGCCGCAGTGCGTGGAAGCTCACTTCCTGGCCGTCGGCGTAGAGCTCGTCGAGTTCCTTCACCACGCCGGACAGCACTTCCGGATGCCGGAGCAGTTCGATTACCGACCAGGCCGCGGTGCCCGAGGTGGTGTGGTGGCCGGCGAACATCATCGAGATGAAGATGCCGGTGACCTCGCTGGCGCTGAAATGCGGGGTGCCGTCCTCTTTCTGCACCGAGACCAGCACATCGAGGAGGTCGCGGTCCTCTTTGTCGGCAGGCGGGTTCGCGATCCGCCCGTTCATGATCTCCTGGACGAGTTCCACCAGCGCGGTGCGGGATTCGTCGCGGATCCGGAAGCTCTCGATGGGCATGTACGGGTCCACGTAGGCCAGCGCGTCGGTTCCGCGTTCCAGGTTGTGGTACAGGTGCGCGAACCGACTGTCGAGTTCCTCGCGGAACTTGGTCCCGATCAGGCAGGCCGAGGACGTGTAGATGGTGAGCTCGGCGAAGAAGTCGAGCAGATCGATCTCGCCTTCATCGCCCCAGGTCGCCAGCATCCGGTCGACCTCTTTCTCGATGGTCGCCGCGTGCCCGCGCATCTGGTCGCCGCGCAGTGCGGAGTTGTGCAGCATCTCCTTGCGTCGCTCGGGGCTGGCGTCGAACACCACACCTTCGCCGAAGATCGGTTTCATGAAGGGGTAGGCGGCGGCCTGGTCGAGGTCCTCGTCGGCGGCGCGGAAGAAGAATTCGTTCGCTTCGGCACCGGTCAGCAGGATGACGTGGCGGCCGGCGAGTTCGAATTCACCGACGTCGCCACATTCCTCCCGGACCCGGCGCATCAGCGCGATCGGGTCGGTACGGAATTCCTCCAGGTGGCCGTGCTCGTGTTCGCCTCCGGACACCCGCGGCGGTTTCACCGAAGTCATGTGGAAATCCTTCCCCAGATTACTGTCCAGGATCTATGGTAGACACCTGTCTGGACAGTACTACGGGGTGTTGTGCGCAAGCAAGGCGCGCCCCCGGGCAACGCATCGATCCACCACCGGGGCGCTGCCGGAATGCCATACTGTCCGGACACCTGTACGGAATAGTGTTCGGGCGAGAGAAGCGAGCGAGAACAGGCCCATGAGCGGAAACCGAACCCTGTGGGGACGCGGCGCCGTCGTCGTCGGCGCCACCAGCGGCATCGGCTATGCCGTCGCCCACGCCCTGGCCGGGCACGGCGCCGGAGTGGTCGTCAACGGACGCAACGCACCCGCGGTCGAACGCACGGTCAACTCCCTGGCCCTGGCCGGACACCGCGCCGTCGGCGTCACCGGCAGCGCCGCCGACGAAACCACCGCCACCGAACTCGTCGACACCTGCGTCCGCACCTTCGGCGCCGTCGACGTCCTCGTCAACTGCGCCGGTATCGCCGAACCCGCCGGATCCTCCATCCTCGACATCAGCACCCGCGACTGGCGTGCCCTGCTCGACTCCCACCTCACCACCACCTTCAACACCTGCCGCGCCGCCGCCCCGAAAATGGTCGCCCAGGGCCGTGGCAGCATCATCAACACCAGCTCCTTCGCCTACCTCGGCGACTACGGCGGCACCGGATACGCCGCCGGCAAAGGCGCGGTCAACTCCCTGACCCTCGCTATCGCCGCGGAACTCGCCGAACACAAGGTCCGCGCCAACGTCGTATGCCCCGGCGCCAAAACCCGGCTCTCCAGCGGAATCGCCTACGAAGCCAAGATCATGGAGCTCTACCGCCGCGGCATGCTCGACGAGATCAGCAAGGACGCCGCTCTCGACGCCCCACCCGCCGATTACGTCGCCCAGCTCTACCTCTACCTCGCCGGTTCGGCCGCCGAACAGGTCACCGGGCAGATCTTCGTCGCCGCGGGCGGATTCGTCGGCCGCTACGACCGCCCGGCCCCCAGCATCCTCGGCTTCCGCGACCACAACGACACTCCGCCCTGGACCCAGGACGAACTACACCGCATGATCGGCGGCCGCGACACGGAGGCCGGTTCGAAGTGACCGAATTCCCCGAAATCGGCTGTTACGGCCTCGCCGGCCACGCCACCGACCCGCATATCCTGCTCGACGAAGCCCGCGACGCCGAACGCCTCGGTCTCGGCGCCATGTTCCTGTCCGAGCGATTCAATACCAAAGAAGCCTTCGCCCTCGCCGCGGCAGCGGGCGCGGTCACTACCGAACTCGGCATCTGCACCGCCGCCACCAACCACAACACCCGCCACCCCCTGCTCACCGCCGCCGGCGCGGTCACCCTCCACCGCCTCACCCGAGGCCGCTACAGTCTCGGCCTCGGCCGCGGCTTCGGAGCCCTTTTCGACGTCATCGGCCTACCCCGGATCACCTCCGCCCAGCTGCGCGACGCCACCGAGCTCTACCGGCGCCTCTGGCGCGGCGAAACCGTCGTCGGCCACAGCGGGCCCGCCGGAAACTACCCGCTCCTGCACCTGGACCCCACCTACGACGAAGCCATCCCGATCGCCCTCACCGCGATCGGCGCCAACACCCTGCGCCTCGCCGGACAGATCGCCGACTCCGTCGTCCTGCACACCTTCTTCACCGACGACACCACCGCGCACGCCGTGCAGAGCATTCGCACGGCCGCCCGAGCCGCCGGCCGCGACCCCGCCGCCCTCCGTATCTGGTCGGTCCTCGCCGTGGTGGACGACACCCAGGGCGAGACCGCCCGCCTGCGCAAACTCGTCGGCCGCCTCGGCACCTACCTACAGGGGTACGGCGACATCCTGATCCAGGTCAACGGATGGGACCCGCGGGTACTCGACGACTTCCGCGCGCACCCCCTGGTCACCGGCGCCGGAGGCGCCCTCGACGCCGTCGCCGACACCGCGACCCTGGCCGCGATCGAAGAGCTGCTGCCCGCAGAATGGCTCGCCGCCTCCGCCACCGGCGCCCCCGAACAGTGCGCCGCGCGGATCGCCGACCAATTCGACGCCGGAGCCGACGGGGTCATCCTGCACGGCAACACCCCCACCGAACTCGTCCCCGTCCTCGACGCGTGGCGTCGGCACCGCATCCCCGCCCGGTTCGCCGGCCTGCCCGGCAACCCCGGCAGGAGCCACGCATGACCAGCCCCACCGATATCAGCGGCCTCACCCCCGAATGGCTCACCGCCGCCCTCGGCCGCCGCGTCACCGCCGTCACCACCGAACCCGTCGGCACCGGCCAGATCGGGACCGTGCACCGGTTACGGCTCACCGGAGAGGCCGTGCCGGAACAACTGCTCGCCAAACTCCCCGCCACCGACCCGGGCGTCCGCGCCATGCTGGCCGGCGCCTATCGCCAGGAAGTCCGCTTCTACACCGATATCGCGTCCACCGTCGCAGTCCGCACACCGCGCTGCCACCACGCCGAAATACACGGCGACGGAGCCGAATTCGTCCTCCTGCTGGAGGATCTGGCGCCCGCCCGTCAAGGTGACCAGATCGCCGGCTGCCCGGTCGGCCATGCCCGTTCGGCCGTAGCCAACCTCGCGGGCCTGCACGCCCCCCGCTGGTGCGACGACACCTTGCTCGATATCGAAGGATTCAGCCGCAACGGCCCGGAAGAGGCCGCAACGTTGCGTGAGCTCTACGGGCCCACCACCGATATCTTCCTCGACCGCCTCGGTGATCGGCTCACCGCCCAGGACCACGACATCCTGCGTGCCTGCGGTGAGGTCATCGCCGACTGGCTGACGGCCCGCCCCGAGCGGTTCGGACTCGTCCACGGCGACTACCGCCTGGACAACCTGCTGTTCGGTACCGGCACCACACCACCGGCGACCGCCGTCGACTGGCAGACCGTCAACCTGGGGCTACCCGCCCGGGACCTCGCCTACTTCGTCACCACCAGCCTCGACCCGGAAATCCGACGCACCGCCGAGAAGGGTCTGGTTGCCACCTACCATCAACGCCTCACAGAACTGGGCGTGACCGGATACACCCTCGAGGACTGCTGGCAGGACTACCGGTTCGCTGTCCTCCAGGGGCCGCTGGTGGCGGTGTTCGGCGCCGCCTACGGCACCGCGTCCGAACGCGGCGACACCATGTTCGCCACCATGATCCGCCGCAGCTGCGCCGCGATCCGCGACCTGGATTCACTGGCACAGCAACCGGCGCCCCTGCGCTCGCCCGCACCTCGTCCGGATCCGGCCGAGTGACCCACGAACCACCACGCACACCTCCGCCGCCCGGCGCCGGGGGGAGAGGCCATCGTCGCGCACCGGGCAGCTATGGCCGTAGAGCCCGGCGAGGGCCGACTACCCGAGCTCCCAGCACCGCGTCGGCTCGGGTTCGCGTCGCAGCTGGTCACGGGTGCGTCATCCCCGGACACTCATCGCCGACGGCGACAGCCAGCTCGGCGATGAGTGTCCCGGGGCAGCGGGAGTGCTGCCCTCGGCGTTCGGTCGAAGATCAGCGGCGGGTTTCGATCTTCAGGTCGCCTGCGGTCACAGTGCGGATGTGGTCGCTGGCGAGCAAGTCGTGCGGGTAGCCGAGGTCGATCGCACTGACCTTGTTGAGGCGGGCCAGCTGATCGGCGGTGAAGTCGACCTCCAAAGCACCCAGATTCCCCACCAGCCGCGCAGGTCCGCGATCGCCTGCATGCGCGAGACCTCCCAGGCTGGGGCATTGGAGATCGCCACGTACAGGACCTTGCCGTGGCGGACCAGGTCGTCCATACCGCGCAGGATCTCCTCGACCGGTGTCGTGAAGTCCCATACGTGCAGGAACAACAGATCGATGTAGTCCGTGTTCAGCTGCCGCAGGCTGGTCCAGCAGCGCCCCCGCGGTGCCGACAAGCTCGCCGCCACCGCGTCGCCATCGCTGGCCGGGCTGCTCGCCGACCTGTCGCCGCTGCCGGCCATGCTGATGAACCACCGCTACGACATCCTGGTCTGGAACAGCGAAATGGCGAGGCTGCTCCTGGATTTCGACACCCTGGCACCGTCACAGCGCAATGCGATGTGGTTGTGCCTGCTGCACCCGGAAATGCGGGAGCGCTACGTCGACCGCGAACGCGTAGTGCGGGAGGGGATCGCTCACCTGCGCACCGCGTGGGCCGCGCATCCGGAGGATCGGGCGTTGACCGATCTCATCGCCGAATGCGCCACCAGTGACGAGGAATTCGCGCGATTGTGGGCCGAGCGCGACGTCAAGGTCAACGGCCGCGGACGCAAGGTGATGCGGCATCCTGGCGTCGGTGTGATCGCAGTGCGTTTCGAAACGCTCACACCACTGCAAGATCCGGACCATCTGTTGGTGATCTACCGCGCCGCGGACGATCAGAGCCAGTCTGCACTGGACGAACTGTGCGCACGGTGATGAGGACGACGGCGACCGCCTCGTCGTCGTTCAGCAGCAGCGGTGGCACCTTGGTTCCCGGACCCAGCCGGTATCCGGCCGCACCGGCCACCGCGTGGACCGGGCGCGGACCACCGGCAGCGGGTTACTCGGCCGGCCGTCACGGAATAACCCCGCCCACCTCACCGTTCAGGTAGATGCAAACGCATAGAACCTACGGTGGGAGTGACACAAGATGCAGTTCGGAATCTTCTCGGTCAGCGATATCACCCGCGACCCCGTGACCGGCGTGACACCCAGCGAAGCCGAACGGATCGACGCGATCGTGCAGATCGCCCGCAAAACCGAAGAGGTCGGCCTCGACGTCTTCGCCATCGGCGAGCACCACAACCCGCCGTTCTTCTCCTCCTCGCCGACCACGCTGCTCGGCCATATCGCGGCCACCACCGAACGGCTGATCCTCACCACCGCGACCACCCTCATCACCACCAACGACCCGGTGAAGATCGCCGAGGACTACGCCATGCTGCAGCACCTGTCCAAGGGACGCATGGACCTGATGCTCGGCCGCGGCAACACCGGACCCGTCTACCCCTGGTTCGGCAAAGACATCCGCGCCGGACTACCGCTGGCCCTGGAGAACTACAACCTCCTGCACCGGCTCTGGCGCGAGGACGTCATCGACTGGGCCGGCGACTACCGCACCCCGCTGCAGGGCTTCACCGCCACCCCGCGACCGCTCGACGGTGTGCCGCCGTTCGTCTGGCACGGCTCCATCCGCACCCCCGAAATCGCCGAACAGGCCGCCTACTACGGCAACGGCTTCTTCGCCAACCACATCTTCTGGCCCACCGCCCACTCACTGCAGCTCATCGAGTTCTACCGGCAGCGTTTCGAGCACTACGGGCACGGCACCAAGAAACAGGCCATCGTCGGACTCGGTGGACAGGCCTATATCGCCAAGAAATCCCAGGACGCCTGGAACGAGTTCCGTCCCTACTTCAACGAGGCCCCCGTCTACGGCCACGGCCCTTCGCTGGAGGACTTCGCCGAGATGACCCCGCTGTCGGTCGGCAGCCCACAGGAGATCATCGACAAAACCCTCACCTTCCACGACACCTTCGGTGACTATCAGCGCCAACTGTGGCTGATGGACCACGCCGGACTGCCACTGAAAACCGTGCTGAACCAGCTCGACCTGCTCGGCGAGGACGTGGTGCCCGTCCTGCGCAAGGAACTCGACGCCCGCCGCGACCCCGAATCCGCGCCCGCACCCACCCACCTCGCCCGCGTCGCCGCCGAATACGGCGACAAACCGGCCCGGCAGGCCCGCCCCAACGCCAACCAGGGCGACAACCTGGCCGGCACCAGCCCCTACCAGGACGCCACCGCATGAGCGAGTCCGGCCCGGCGGAGAGTGACAACGGAGAGCCCCCGCTCACGTCCCTCAGCCACCGAACCCCCGGTCGAGAAGAAACCAGAACCAGCGGGCGCCTCGCCAACGACGCCTGGGAAGCGGTACTGACCGCGCACGCGGTACTGATGAAACAGTTCGCGGCACAGGACGTGTGGAACGGGCTCACCATGCGCGAATACGACGTCCTCTACACGCTGTCCAAATGCCCCGAACCCATCCGGCCCGCCGAACTGAACCGGCACGTCCTGCTCACCCAGCCGGCGCTGTCGCGGATGGTGGACCGGCTCGTCGAACGCGGCCTCGTCCAGCGCACCCCCGACCCGCACGACGGCCGCGGGGTCCGGCTCTCCCTCACCACCGAGGGCCGGACCCGGCAGCGCCGCATCGGCGGCCGCCACGCCGTCGGCGTCGCCCGCGCCCTCACCGGCGCCCTCACCGACGACGAACTACACACCCTCGAACAGCTCTGCGGCAAACTCGCCGACACCACGAAAAGGAACGAGATATGACAACCACCAACGGCCAGGGCACCACCCCCTACCGGCTGGTAGTGGTCAGCGGCGGCACCAGCAACCCGTCCTCGACCCGGATGCTCGCCGACCGCGTCACCGCACGCGTCGGCGAACTCGCCCGCCGCCGCGACGCCACCGTCACCGTGAACGTCATCGAACTGCGGGAACTGGCCACCGAGATCACCACCGCGCTGGTCTCCCAGCTCATGGGCCCGAAAATGACCGCCGCGATCGAGACCCTCGCCGCCGCCGACGGTCTGATCGTCGCCGCACCCGTCTACAAGGCCGCCCCCAGCGGACTGCTCACCTCCTTCTTCCACGTCCTCGACAACGACCTGCTGATCGCCAAACCGGTCATCCTGGCCGCCACCGCCGGCACCGCCCGGCACGCCCTGGTCGTCGACGAACAGATGCGTGCCCTGTTCGCGTTCCTGCGCACCATGACCGTGCCGACCTCACTGTTCGCCGCCTCCGAGGACTGGAGCGACACCGACCTCGACAAACGCATCGACCGCGCTGCCCTCGAACTGGCACTGCTGATGGAGAGCGGATTCGCCCACAAGGTGAAAGACGAATCGTGGAACAGCTACCAGCACAGCTTCGGCAGCGCCGGAGGTAGCGAAACCACCGTGAACCTCGACACCGACCTCATGCGGCTCGCGGCCGGTGGCGCAGCGGCCGTGAAACCCCGGGTCTGACCGGCCGTGGTGGGCGCTGCGCAGCATCGCACCTGCGGCGCCCACCATCACCGAAAACCGGTGGCCGCGCGTGTTAGTTTGCTGCGGTGGCCGCACCCATCGACACCATCGACCAGGTCACGCGCTATCTCGACCTCGCGGGAGTCCTCGCCTGCGCCATGCTCGGCGGCGCCGTGTCCCGCACCGAAGGGCTCGACCTGTTCGGCTTCCTCGTCGTCGGCATCGTCTCCGGACTCGGTGGCGGAATCATCCGCGACACCCTCCTCCAACAGGGCCCACCGGTAGCGCTCACCGACTACGCGTACCTACCCACCGCCGTCGCCGGAACCCTCATCGCATTCCTCATCCACCTCAGCGAACACTCCTGGGACCGGCTCTTCACCGCCCTCGACGCCGCCGTCATCGGCTTCTGGGCGGTCACCGGCGCCCAGAAAACCCTCGCCGCCGGCCTCGGCTGGCTCCCCGCCGTACTACTGGGTATCACCACCGCCGTCGGCGGCGGCGCCACCCGCGACGTCCTGCTCCGGCGAGTACCCGCCGTCTTCGGCGGCAACGGCCTCTACGCCACCGTCGCCGCCGTCGTCGCGGGCACCATGGTCGTCAGCACCTATCTCGGCGCCCCCGCGGTCGGCATCGTCGCCGGTATCTGCTGCTCCCTGCTACTGCGCCTGGCCGCGGTCCGTTTCGGCTGGGGCCTGCCCAACGGCCTGAACTGGCAGCCACACACCCGGCTGGCCGCCGCCTTCCGCGGCACCCGGCCACCACGCCGCCGCCGGCGCGGCCGCGACCGTCGCCCCGACACCCGAGACGGCAACACGGCACCGGTACGCGAGCCGAAACGCACAACCGATGAACCATGACGCCACAACCGTCTCATCGGCCCCCACCGCCGGCCGCCGACCCACCCCCGGCGCCGGGTGCCCGGACCTTCCTCGCCGCTGCCCGGACCTTCCTCGCCGCTGCCACGACCGGGCTCGACCCCCGAGACCAGCACCGACAGCAATCCGGCAACCCACCACCGAAAACTGGGCAACTCGGACGCGATATGGGACGATCGGCCACGTGACCAGCAGACCCACCGCGGACCAGCACCTCCGCGACCTCACGCTGTTACGCCGCGTCCGCGACCGGATGGACCGGGAATACGAGCAACCCCTCGACGTCGAAGCACTCGCCCGCGGCGTCAACATGTCCGCCGGACATCTCAGCCGCCAATTCAAGCTCGCCTACGGCGAATCACCCTACGGATACCTGATGACCCGCCGCATCGAACGCGCGATGGCCCTGCTGCGCCGCGGCGACCTCACCGTCACCGAAGTCTGCTTCGCCGTCGGCTGCTCGTCGCTGGGCACCTTCAGCACCCGCTTCACCGAACTCGTCGGCATGCCGCCCAGCGCCTACCGGCGCCAGGAAACCGACGCCACCGCGGGCATACCGTCGTGCACCGCCAAACAGGTGACCAGACCGATCAGGAATCGAGAAGCCCCGGTAACCGACCCGCAGCTAGCGTGATCGGCATGGACATCACCATTCACGCCAGCTACCTGCCACAGGACGACCCCGAAGCCGCCATCGGGTTCTACCGCGACACCCTCGGCTTCGAGATCCGCAACGACGTCGGCTACAACGGGCTGCGCTGGATCACCGTCGGCCCCGTCGGCCAGCCCGGAACCTCCATCGTCCTGCATCCGCCGGCCGCCGACCCCGGTATCACCGACGACGAACGCAAAACCATCGCCGAAATGATGGCCAAAGGCACCTATGCCGGTATCAATCTCGCCACCGAAGACCTCGACAGCACTTTCGAACGCCTCCAGGCCGGCGACGCCGACGTCGTGCAGGAACCGACCGAACAGCCCTACGGGGTCCGCGATTGTGCCGTCCGCGACCCCGCGGGCAATATGATCCGCATCCAGCAACTGCGCTGACCGGCGGAACCACCCACCCGGACCGATCCGGCACGAATACCGGCCCACCCCACCGGACGGGCCGGTGGCACACCCGACCGCTCGACGCCGTCGACGACCGCGACCACACCAGAGGGAGACAGATGAGCAGCGCCACGAAGACCGGTACGCGGGCGTCCGCCACACACACCGCCGACAGCCACGACCTGATCCGGGTCCAGGGCGCGCGCGTGAACAACCTCAAAGACGTCAGCGTGGAGATCCCGAAACGACGGCTCACCGTGTTCACCGGCGTCTCCGGCTCCGGTAAGAGCTCCCTGGTCTTCGCCACCATCGCCGCCGAATCCCAGCGGATGATCAACGAAACCTACAGCGCCTTCGTGCAAGGTTTCATGCCCACCCTGTCCCGCCCCGACGTCGACCTCCTCGAAGGCCTCACCACCGCGATCATCGTCGACCAGGAACGCATGGGCTCCAACCCACGCTCCACCGTCGGCACCGCCACCGACGCCAACGCCATGCTGCGCATCCTGTTCAGCCGGCTCGGCGACCCACATATCGGCTCACCCAACGCCTACTCCTTCAATATGCCGTCGGTCACCGCCACCGGTGCCATCACCGTCCAGCGCGGCGCGAAAACCGTCGCCGAAAAAGCGACCTTCAGCCGCCTCGGCGGAATGTGCCCGCGCTGCGAAGGGATGGGATCGGTCACCGACTTCGACCTCACCGCGCTCTACGACGACACCCTGTCTCTCAACGAAGGCGCGCTCACCATCCCCGGCTACAGCATGGACGGCTGGTACGGCCGCATCTTCCGCGGCTGCGGCTACTTCGACCCCGATAAGCCGATCAAGAAGTTCACCAAGAAACAGCTGCACGACCTGCTCTACAAAGAACCCACCAAAATCAAGGTCGAAGGCATCAACGTCACTTACGAAGGACTCGTCC
The DNA here is from genome assembly GCF_014645735.1 of Nocardia jinanensis. Taxonomy (GTDB): domain Bacteria; phylum Actinomycetota; class Actinomycetes; order Mycobacteriales; family Mycobacteriaceae; genus Nocardia; species Nocardia jinanensis. The sequence goes on from NZ_BMMH01000002.1 coordinate 98,549, forward strand.
CGAGAATCCAGAAATCGTTCCTGTCCAAAGACGTGGACGCCATGCAGCCGCATATCCGGGCCTTCGTGGAACGCGCCGTCACCTTCACCACCTGCCCCGAATGCGGCGGCACCCGCCTCACCAAAGAGGCGCTATCGTCCAAGATCAACGGCAGAAACATCGCCGACCTGTGCGCCATGCAGATCAGCGACCTCGCCGACTGGGTCCGCGAACTCGACGAACCCACCGTCACCCCACTGATCAAAGGCCTGCAACACCTGCTCGACTCGTTCACCGATATCGGGCTCGGCTACCTCTCCCTGGAACGGCCCTCCGGCACCCTGTCCGGGGGAGAGGCCCAACGCACCAAGATGATCCGCCACCTCGGATCCTCGCTCACCGACGTCACCTACGTCTTCGACGAACCCACCATCGGCCTGCACCCGCACGATATCCAGCGAATGAACGACCTGCTGCGGCAACTGCGCGACAAAGGCAACACCGTCCTCGTCGTCGAACACAAACCCGAAGCCATCGAAATCGCCGACCACATCGTAGATATCGGCCCCCGCGCCGGCAGCGAAGGCGGCGAAATCGTCTTCGAAGGCACCGTCGACGGACTCCGCGCCAGCAAAACCCTCACCGGCCGCCACCTCGACGACCGCGCCACCCTCAAAAAGAACCTGCGAACCCCCGCCGGCGCACTCGAAGTACGCGGCGCCGACACCCACAACCTGCGCAACGTCGACGTCGATATCCCGCTCGGGGCCCTCGTCGTCGTCACCGGCGTCGCCGGATCGGGCAAGAGCTCCCTCATCACCGGCTCGGTATCCGGACGCGACGACGTCGTCACCATCGACCAGGGCGCCATCCGCGGCTCCCGGCGCAGCAACCCCGCCACCTACACCGGCCTGCTGGAACCCATCCGCAAAGCCTTCGCCAAAGCCAACGGCGTCAAACCCGCCCTGTTCAGCTCCAACTCCGAAGGCGCCTGCCCCACCTGCAACGGCGCCGGAGTCATCTACACCGATCTCGGCGTCATGGCCACCGTCGAATCCACCTGCGAGGAATGCGAAGGCAAACGATTCCAGGCCGCCGTACTGGAATACACGCTCGGCGGCCGCAATATCGCCGAAGTGCTCGAGATGTCGGTGGCCGAAGCCGAACAGTTCTTCGGATCCGGCGACGCCCGGATCCCCGCCGCACACAAAATCCTCGACCGCCTCGCCGATGTCGGACTCGGCTACCTGCGCCTCGGCCAGCAACTCACCACCCTCTCCGGCGGCGAACGGCAGCGCATCAAACTCGCCACCCAAATGGCCGAAAAAGGCGGAATCTACATCCTCGACGAACCCACCACCGGCCTGCACCTCGCCGATGTCGAACAACTGCTCGGACTCCTCGACCGGCTCGTCGACTCCGGAAAATCGGTCATCGTCATCGAACATCACCAGGCCGTGATGGCCCACGCCGACTGGATCATCGACCTGGGCCCCGGCGCCGGACACGACGGCGGGCGCATCGTCTTCGAAGGCACCCCCGCAGACCTCGTCGCCGACCGCTCCACCCTCACCGGCGAACACCTCGCCGCCTACGTCGGCGCCTGATGGAATATCAGCGCACGAACGTACCGAACCCCTCGGAGTCGTAGAACTCCAGCCACAACCGGTCCCCGTCGAACCGGGCCTGCGAAACACTGCCCGGATTCGCACTCTCACCGACGGGAGAAAAGACGAACGTGTCACCGTCGCGATGCCGCAACGGCATCGCGACGTGGCGCGGCCCCATCGTCAACAGCAGCGAATCACCGTCCACCGAAACCGCCGCCGGACCGAAATAGTCGCTGTCGTAACTGCCCGCATAGTCCTCCAGCGGCCGCGCCGGAGCGGGAGCCGCCGGCGGCGGCGCCCCCACCAGATCACCGACCGGCGCGTTCAACTGCTCGAACGCCTTCGAATACAACTCCCACCAGTTCTGCCGCACCTCACCGAACTGCACCAGATCGGCGAACTCCGCATTCAACGTCTCCGGCACACCGACAGGCGCCGCATTGGTCAGCGTCACAATCCCCACATTCGCCGACGGAATCATGGTCATCGCAGTCGCCGCACCCTGATCGAACGCCCCCGAATGACTCAACACCACCCGCCCCGCAGCCGAATTACCCACATTGAACCCGAACCCGTAATCACCCGCCCGCGCATCCGGTGCACTAGGCGGCGACGACACCGACTGCGGCGACACCGCGGGCAACAATGCCTCGGGCGCCACCAACTGCTCACCGCCGTGCTTCCCGTTCGCCAGCACCATCATCATCCACTGCGCCATATCCGATACCGAGGAACTGACACCACCGGCGGGGGACTGGGCGTCGGGCTGACGGCCCGGCTGGGCCGGCCGATACTCACCATCCACCAGCACATGCCCCGACGCCCGGTCACCGGCCGCCAGGAAATCCACGTACCGGGAACTGGTCGACGACATACCCAGCGGCCGGTAGATCGACTGCTCCGACAGCGCCGACCAGCGCTGTTTCGCCGCATCCGCCACGGCCATCGCCGCCGCCGTGAGACCGAAATTCGTATACGCGTACGAATCACGAAACGGCGCCAACGGCAGCATCCGCAACCGTTCCATGATCTGGGCCCGGTCGAAACCCAGATCCTCCAATTTGTCTCCGGCGTGCTCCGGCAGCCCCGAGCGGTGCGCATACAGGTCACCAACGGTCACATGATCACTCACATAGGGGTCATTCAACGCGAACCACGGCGCCGGCCTCCGCACCGGCGTATCCCACTGCACCACACCCGCGTCCACCTGACGCGCGACCACCGTGGCCCCCACCGGTTTGGACAGCGACGCCAACTGGAACACCGTCTCCGTATTCACCGGTTGCCGCCCGTCCACATCCCGAACCCCGAACCCCTTCTCGTACACCACCTCGCCGTCGTATACAACGGCCACCGCCATACCGGGAATGCTCGTGGTCCGCATCAATTCCTCGGCGCGATATTCGAGGGTGCCCAGAATATGTTCCACCCGGCCCCGCGGAATCGCCACCCCGGCCGCCTGATCGGGCTGCAGCGCCGCAGTCGACGTCGAAGGTGCGGCAGCTCCCGGCACCGGTGTGGGCTCCCGGTCGCCACACCCCGACACCAGACCCGCGGCGGAGATCGCCGCGACCCCGAGAGCTGCCACCCGACGTCTGCGCATTGCTGGCCTCCGGAGGTCGTCGCTGACCGAGCCCTGTTCGTCCGAGCCTAGCCCCAGCGGTCCGCCGCATCGGCGAACCGGACGGCGTCGGCTCGTCGCGGGGGAGGAGTACCGCCCGGATCAGTCCAGGCAGAACTCGTTGCCCTCAGGGTCGGCCATCACGATGAAGCCGGTCTCCAGCGGGGGAGCAGGTTCGTGACGCTGTAAGCGGGTCGCTCCCAGGGCGAGGAGGCGGTCGCATTCGGTCTCCAGCGCCGCCATCCGTTCTTCGCCCTGGAGATCGGGAGCCACCCGGACATCGAGATGCACCCGGTTCTTGGCGACCTTGTCCTCCGGTACCTGCTGGAAGAACAAGCGCGGGCCGTGCCCGTCCGGATCCTCGACAGCCGAGCGCGTATTGCGCTGATCCTCCGGGACCCCGATCCGGGCGAGGAACTCGTCCCACGCCGCGAGAGGGTCGGCGCCCGCCGGCAACTCGACCCCCGGCGGACCGGGATGGATATAGCCCAGCACCTCGCGCCAGAACGACGACAGCGCCCGCGGATCGTGAGCGTCGAAAGTGATCTGGATATGACGGCTCATCGAGTTGCTCCATTCTCGGAAGGGTGGGTGTGCAGGTAGAGGTCACGCAACAGACAGACCTCGGACAGATGGTGGATCAGCTCCCGGTGGATGTGCAGCACCAGCGCGGCCATGGGCAGGTCGGGGTAGGGCTCGGACTCGCCGACCGGTTCCCGGAGCCCGGACTCGCCGACCGCGCGCACCCCGTCCAGCCATACAGCGAGTTGGCTCTCCAACTGGTCGAGTGCTCCAGCAGCACTGCCCGCATACTCCCACGTCTCGTACGACGCCGGGGCAGCTCCGAAATGCGCCGCGTTACGTGCGGCGAGCACGCCGACGACGACATGGCCGAGCCGCCAGGCGATCGTGGTGAAGGGATCCGGGACCGGCTGCGGGAAGGCGAAGTCGATCGTGAAGTCACCCGCACCGGCCTGCACGGGTGCAGTCGAGCTGCCGCGTGGCCGCACACTCCAGGCATCCGGCACCGGCGACCAGAAGTACTCGGCATCGGTGAGTCCGGTGAGCCGGGCCCGCAGCTGATGGTCCCAGTGGAACTCCCACTGCTCGCGCAATGTCGTGTTCCAGTCGAGTTCGTCTGCATCCATGAGGCCACCCTCGCACAGCGAGCGGACAGGATCGGTCCGCTATCTCTGGCAGGCTGGGCCCGGTGGACGGAACAGGCGATAGTGACCGGGGGACGACCGAACGGGTACTCACCCTGCTCGGTCTGCTACAACAACGCCGGGTCTGGACCGGCCCCGAGCTCGCCACCCGGCTCGGGGTCACCTCGCGCACCGTACGTCGCGATATCGAGCGGCTGCGCACCCTCGGCTATTCGGTCGATGCCAATCAGGGAGCCGGAGGCGGTTACCGGCTCGGCTCCGGACAGGATCTGCCGCCGCTGCTGCTGGACGACGCGGAGGCGATCGCCGTCACGGTTTCCCTGCTCGTCGGTGCGGGCGACGCGGTGACCGGTTCCGGCGACGCCGCACTCCGGGCACTCACCAAACTCGACCGTGTCCTACCCTCCCGGTTGCGGCACGAAGTGCGCGCACTGGCCGGCTCGGTGGAGTCCTTCGGGGGTACCCGCACCCCGGTCGACCCCGAGGTGCTCCTCACACTGGCCAGAGCATGCCGCGACGAGGTCGAGGCCGGCTTCGGCTACCCCTCCGAGCACTTGATCCGACGACGGCGGGTCGAACCCTACCGCCTGGTCGCCTCGGACCGCCGCTGGTATCTGCTCTCCTACGACCTCGACCGAGACGATTGGCGCACTTTCCGGGTCGACCGGATGACCGATGTATCCGCTCGGACCTGGCGCTACCAGCCGCGCCCGGCACCCGCCGCGGCGGCGTACGTCCAGGAGGGAGTGGCGAGCCGTGTCTATACGCACCGGGCGCGCTTCCTCATCCATGCGCCGGCCGCCACAGTGCGTGCGCAGATTCCCGCCTCGGCAGCTGTCGTACGACACCGCGGCGACGAACTCTGTGAGGTGCGCAGCGGCGCCGACAACAATCTCGACCGTGTGCTCCTGCACATGCTCCTGCTCGGACACGACTTCGAAATTCTCGACCCGCCGGAGCTGGCACAGCGCTGTCACGCCTTGGCGCAACGACTGCTGATCGCTGGTGCGACGATTTCGCCGAGGCCGGGTCTGGAAGATTCGTGAGCCGAGAACGTCCTGGAGAACGGGTCCCACCCACCTCCATTTCATCACAGGTGACGAAATGGAGGTGGGTGGTAAGGTGCGGCGAAACTCTGCCCTTCCTGGCGCTTTTCGGTGATACCGAAGCCATCGCCGGTATCCGAGCTGTGCGCCGGGGTGACAGGAGAACGCGCTCGCCGAAACGCCGTGCGTTCAACGGGGTCTGCCCGGAGAACCCACTTCCGCTCAAACGCCGATAATCTACATTATGTCAACTAGATCCTGCCTACTGCATCAGATCAGCTCCACTGTTGTCCTCGGTTAATGAGCAGCGTGCCGGGCGAGGTGACGGTTCTCGCGGGCGACGATATCTACGCCGGGCCACTGTTGGCACTCGGTGCGGCCGGGGCGATATCGAATGCAGGCCGCCGACGTGAAGTAGCCGGGCCCGCCGTGTCTTTCGAGGACTTCGTTCAGCTGGCCCGGGCGTAGTCGGGGAAGCCGGCACCCAGCCGCGTTCACCGATCAGCGGCCAGCACTGCCGCGAGACCTTCTTGCAGATCTTTGACGAAATACTCGGGAACCTCCAGTGACGGGAAATGTCCCCCGGTTTCGGGCGACCTCCATCGGACGATCTGCCGGTACCGCTCCTGCGCCCAGGGACGCGGACACTTCTCGATGTCGCGGGGATACATACTGATTGCCGACGGCACGTCGACCCGCAGTTCGGGGTCCAGCGAGTTGTGGCTTTCGTAGTAGATGCGGGCCGCCGATGCGCCGGTCCGTGTCAGCCAGTACAGGGTGACGTCGTCGAGAACGCGGTCTATGGAAATCGTCTCGAACGGGCTATCTTCGGAATCTGTCCACTCAGCGAACTTGTCGAGGATCCAGGCAAGAAGCCCGACCGGTGAGTCGACGAGCGAGTAGCCGATGGTCTGCGGTCGGGTCGCCTGCTGCTTCGCGTACGCCGCGCGACGGCGCCAGAAATCGCGGGTTTCCTCGGTCCATTTGCGCTCGGCCACCGTCAGCCCGTCCGTGGTCAACCCGGGCGGTGCCTCCGCGAACGTTGTGTGGATGCCGAGAACATGCGCCGGGAACCTGCCGCCGAGGACGGTGGTGATATTTCCGCCCCAGTCGCCGCCGTGGGCTGCGAACTTGTTGTAGCCGAGCCTTCCCATCAGTTCCACCCATGCGGCCGCGATCTTTTCGGTTCCCCACCCGGTGGTGGCCGGTTTGTCGCTGTAGCCGAAGCCCGGTAGCGAGGGAACCACGACGTGGAATGCCGGCGCGTCTGCATCTTTCGGATCTGCCAGCTCGTCTACTACATCGGTGAACTCGGCAATGCTGCCCGGCCAGCCGTGCGTCAAGATCAGAGGGGTGGCATCCGCGCGCGCGGATCGGCGGTGCAGGAAGTGGATTCCCAGATCATCAATGGTCGTGCGGAACTGGCCGATGCGGTTGAGGCGCTCTTCGAACGACCGCCAGTTGTACCCGGTGCGCCAGTATTTCACGACATCGACGAGGTCGGCGAGCGGAACGCCCTGTTCCCATCGGCGAGGGTCGGGCGCGGCGCGATAGACCGTCTCGGCCTCCGGTAGCCGCGCCGCGGCTAATCGCGCGCGCAGATCGTCGAGGTCAGCGTCGGTCGCGTGGGCTTCGAATGCTTGCACGTCGCTGGTCGGACGGGGCATGAGACCTCCTGGTCATTGCGGAACCGGCTACGACCTATCACGAACCGGCTAAGACGGTTCTAGCATGCCGCTGTGTCAGCCAGCAACCAGCTAAGGTGGTTCCATGCCCGCTGAGTTCCCTGACTTCCGCCTCGGCAATGTGCTTGCGACCAGCTTCACGGCGACGCTGACGGAGCGGCACGGCGACGCTGTGGAACGCATTCCCACGCCGCAGCGACTCGTCGACTGGCTGGCAGTGAACGGCCTCGCTGTGGACTCCTGCACCACCGCCCAGCTCGAACTCGCTCGGGAACTGAGGGAATCAATTCATGTCGCCGCGACAGCGACCGCGATCCACGACGCTCTCCCTGCGTCTGCTGTCCAAGTCATCAACGACTGCAGCATTCAGGGCAGGGCGGCGGCTGTCCTGACGCCCGAGCGCAATCGTCGATGGCGACTCAGCTCGGCTTCCTGCGTAGAAGACGCCCTGGGTGTAATCGCCGCCGACGCGATCGGCATCATCGCAGGCGAACGGGACGGAAGATTAGCCTTGTGCGCATCGCCGACCTGCCGAGCCGCCTTCTTCGACACCAGCCAAAGTCGCACCCGCAAATGGTGTGACATGAACACGTGCGGGAATCGTCAGAAGAAGGCGCGCTTCAATGCCAACCAGCGCAAAAACCCCAGATCAGCAAAGTGATCGCCATCTTCGATACATCCAGGTGGGCCTCATGTCCGCGACACATCTGTCGCGTTGGGGGCACCCCAACGGCACCACGCCAACCCTACTGTCGAGCCTGAGTCCCCAGGTGCTCCCCCATTCAGCTTGCCCTCACCTCCGGGACGTGCTCAGATCTGCGATGCTACGGGTCGCGATCCCACCGGGTGCGCTCGCTCGTGCGCCATGCACCCGACGGTGACTCCACCGCGGTGGCGCGCGTGACGATCTTCGATCCGCGGCTGGAACTCGGCCATCCCGCCGCCGAAGCGGAGCCGCATATCCGCGTGACGGTCCGCCCGGTCGGCGCGGTCGTGCCGCCGCCGCGCACGCTCCGGTCTGCTGTCTACGCCCGTGACCGCCAGCGCATAAAGCATCTGGGGCTGTTCGGTGCAGTGCACCAGCGTCGAACGGCGCAGCGCAACGGGTTCGACAACGTCGTCTTCACCAGCGCAGACGGCATTGTCAGCAGGTTCATCAGCCGCATTGCGGTAGCCGCAGGTTGATCACCGCGCGCCACCGTTCAGTCGGCTGATCGTGCGTAGGTTCCACGACGCAGGCCGACGTACGCCCAGGAAGTCGGCCTGATGAGCCTGCTGCTCAACGACGCCGGCTCGCCTCCGGCCATTAGCTGATCGGGATCCTTTGCTCCGCGTCCGCGGCGTCGGCCCGCACGATAGCGGCGGTCACATTGAAACCCATGCCGACGTTGACCAGCAACCCGTACTCACCGGGCGACATCAGCCGATTGTCCTGGATGTGCGCCAGGTTGGCGAGCAGGTCTCCCGCACCGAGATGTCCTGTCTCACTGGATAATTCGAGTGGCCGCGGCAGCCCTTTGGGTAGTGCGGGATAGTAGACCCGGCGTAGCAGGGTGCGACCCAATCTGCTGAACGCGACCAAACGGATCCGGGGATCATCCGGTTCGAGCCCGGTGGTGCTCAGGACGTTGGCGACGGCGGTTGATATCGCACTCCGCATAGCGGGAACCGCGGCAGGGTTCAGGACCTGTTCCACGGGTTCTGAACCAGACGTCGCCGATGGCTGGGAGAACTGCAATTCGGTGTCCGGCCGCCCCGCCGAGGCGACGGCCTGGACCATTAACGGGCGCGGGCGCAGGTCCAGTACCGCGGCTGTCGCGCCATCGCCGAGCAGGATGCCCTGGCTGCCGTGGAGCACCCACCTCGTGTGCGGGTCGTGGTCGAACACGTCGCCGGTCGCCACCAGCGCCGTCCGGTACCGGCCGCTGTTCAGCAATTCGGTGGCCAGTTCGAGCGCGATGGCGCCGCCGCCGGATTTCTGCTGGATACCGATCGTCACCGCCTCATGGGAACCTATCAGCCGTGCCAGCCGGGTATGCGGAATGGGCATGGCGTCACCCTGATCGTCGAGCCACGCATAGATCACGAGATCGATCTCGGATGGTTGATGACCACTGCGCCGCAGGGCGTCTACCGCGGCGGGTACGGCGAGATCCGTCACGGGATTCCCGTCGCAGACGGGAATCCGCCGGTAGCCTTCCAGGTCGCATATCGCGGCGTCGTCCTCGTCGATTCCGCTGCCCCGTGCGGTCTCGCGCCGGTCTGGCAGGCAGGTGGTCGCGGCGGCGATCCCAACCTGAAGCTCCATTCTCGCAGTGGGCTGCGTGGCGGGTTCGGCCTGCGTGGATCGGGTTATCGCAGCGAGTAATCCCATTATGCGTGTGTGCCCGACGATGGTTCCGCGACGATCTGCGCCAGCTCGCCGACAGTCGCTACCGCGAAGACCGCTTCGTCGTCCAGTACGATCCCGAAGTGGTCTTCGATACGGGTGAGGATCCGCATGAACCGTACCGATTCGATATTGGGCAGCTGCTCGATGACGTCATCGAGCTGAACTGGTGTCTTCAGTTCCTGGGCGAACAGATCGCACACGGCGGCGCCTGCGACGGCAGCTGGTTCGGTGGGGTTTGGCAAGTCGACTCCCTCGATCAGTTCGTTTGGGGCTGTGGGTCCTGGCGCATGGACTCGAAGCGGCGGCATGCCAACTCGATCCGGTTGACATAGCGGCCGATCCGGTCCTGCGCTTTCCGTCCGGCCGGGCCCAGGTCTGTCCGGTCGAGCAGACGCAGATGGCGCACGTATGGGTTGATGACCGAGTCGATATGTATGCGGCTGGTGTAGACGCCGGCCTTCTTGAATTGGTCCGACAACGCGGTGAAGTCCGGTATCTGCTGGGCGGGTCCGCCGAAGACGGTGATCACATCGCAGAGCGCGACCATCGCGTCCTCGGGATCGATTTCGAGTGCGGCCTCCACCAGATTTCGATAGAAGATCATGTGCAGATTCTCGTCGGCTGCCAGTCTGGCCATAATGCGGTCACAGATCGGGTCGTTGCTGAGCATTCCGGTATTGCGGTGAACCACACGAGCTTGTAATTCCGACATGCTGAGCATCATGATGGTGCGCAGCACCCCGTCGCCCTCATGCGCGTTGACGTACCCATTCGCCATATGCGCCATCCGCGCCCGTTCCAGCGCAATAGGGTCCACCGCCCGGGTAGTATGCAGATAATCCCGCAGCACCACGGAATGCCGGGCTTCTTCGGCGCACCATTGACGCACCCATTCAGCCCAGGCGCCGTCGTTTCCGTGAGCGGACAGGATGGTGAAGAAATAGCTCGGCAGGTTGTCCTCCCCGAGCAGCCCCACGATCATTGATGCTCGTGCGTGTTCGGACAGCCTGCTTTGACCCGGTTCCCAAGGGTCGCCACCAAGCGGACCGTCGAAGTTGGAGCCCTCGCTCCAGGGGACGAATTGATGCGGGAACCATTCCTTGGTGAGGCTGAGATGCCGGTCCAGATTATCCGCGACGACCGGCGCCAAATAGGTCATTATGCCGAGGTCATGCTTTTCCGTCGTACCTGTCATTATGGCTACTCCTACAACCTTGTCGAGCTTCTTCATCCGCGCAATGCGCGAATTACCCTGTCGGCAAGTAGGTATGATCCTCGTCGGCAAGTCGCGCCGCAGCCGCAAGGCGCTGCCATTTTCCGCTGGTGGAGCGGGTAAGAAAGCCTGGCGAAACCGGATACACCCGAACTGCGGAAAGATCGAGCTCTGCGGTCACCTGCTTGCGAACCCGCTCGATCAGTACTGGGTAATCAGTTTCCGGACAGTCGGATTCGACTATCAAGCCGACATATTCCCCGATCCGACCATCCGCCGCGTGTTCGGTGTCGGCGAAAGCTATCGCTCGGCCCCGGTAAACACCCGGCACCGTGCGAGCAACGTGTTCGGCATCCGACGGAAAGTAATTTCGGCCGTTTACGATCACCATTTCCTTACGCCGGCCGCCGACGTAGAGCTGCCCCTCGTGCCAGAACCCGAGATCACCGGTGCGCAGCCAGCTGCCGTCGAATAGTTCGGCGGTGGACCCGGGATCTCGGTAATAGCCGGCCGTCACTGCGGCGCCGCGGATCTGGATCTCACCCAGTTGATCCTCAGCACACTGGGAGCCGTCACCGGCAGTGATACGCACTTCCAGACCGACCACGGGCCGCCCGGTGGAGACGAGACCGGTAGCCGCGGGATCTCCAGCGGCAAGCGTCTGCACCACACCGCTCTCCGCCAGAGTATTGCGGTCGGCCCACAGGGTGGCGGGTCGGCTGCCCGGCTGCGAGAATGTGATGGCCAGGGTGGCCTCGGCCATTCCATAGGCCGGAAACATCACCGACGGCTCGACACCCGCTGGTGCGAGCGCGGCGTCGAAGTCCTCGAGGGTTCGCGGCGAGAGCACCTCTCCACCGTTGATGGCCAGTCGCCATCGGGACAGGTCGAGTCCCGCAACCAGCTCAGGGTTGGCACGGGCCACGCGGGCGATCAGGTCATAGCTGAAATTCGGGCCAGTGGTGATGGTGGCGCCGGTGTCGGCGAGAACCTGCAGAAACCGCTCCGGCCGCCGGATGAAAGTCTGCGGGGCGACGAGATTGACCTGCATCCCGGACAGCAGTCCGGACATCATGCCGAAGAGGCCCATGTCGTGGTAGAGCGGAGTCCACTGCGCCCAGACATCAGTGGCCGTCATCTCTCCTGAGCACACGATCCCCGTCAGGCCGGCCATGATGTTCGCGTGGGTCAGCAGGACGCCGCGCGGCGCCCGGGTGCTGCCCGATGTGAACTGCACGAACGCGGCGCTGTCCGGCTGCAGAGTCGGCAACGTTCCGGCGCCGGGCGTGCTTTCCGCGACAGTGATGAGCCGCAGCCCTGGACAGGCCTTCCGCAGCTCGTTCGCCACGGATTCGTACTCCGGCCCGGTCACTACGGTTTGCAGCCCGGCCACGTCAACGAGCTGTTTGAGGTGTAGGGCTTGCTTCGCCGGGTGGATCGCAGTCACCGGGAGGACGGTCGCCGCACTTCCAGCGCGTATGACGCCGAACCACGCGATCAGGAACTCGGGACCCGGCGGAAGCAGAATCCCCACCACACCACCGGGTTCAGGACCGGACAGCAACCCATGAGCAAAACGCTTCGAGGCGTCTGCCAGCTCGACCAGGCTGATCCGTTCGTCACCACCGGGCCGGTCGGGAAAGCGGATATCCTGATTACTTGATGCAGCACTCGCGGCGAGGGAATCCAGCGCCTCACCCAGGGTGGGTTTGGTCCAGACCGATGATATAGTCATGTTATCGCCGCCCGCACCAATTCCGTTGTCCCGCGAGCCGGTCCGCAACCGACGGGACAACGTCTGGCGACTTCGCTGTTGATCTGCTGAACTGCCCCATAACGACCACCTCGAGCACGCCGAGCCAGCCCCGTCTTCGCGGCTGGATTCAGATTGAGTGGCTCGATCGTACCACTGTTTGTCCAATGACCTTGGATGACAGTAGATTTCGGACCCTAGGTGGCCGTGTATGCGCAGCTAGAGCTTCGGGGTGGGCGGGAAGACGACCGGTAGCGACGCCAGCGCGCGATGGAACGGGCCCGGACGCCAGCCGAGCTGCTCCGCCGGGAGTGCGAGCTGCAGTTCCGGCAGGGCGTCCAGCAACTGGTCGATCGCATCGGCCGCAATCAGCATCGTGGGCGACTGCGCGGGACAGGAATGCGGGCCTGCACCCCAGGCGAGATTCCAGCGATTGTTGAGATAGTCACCGTTATTGACCGCCGGATCATTATTACAGGCGGAAATACTGATGAGCACCGGCTGATTCGGGGGCAGCCAGACATCGTCGATCAGCACGGGCTGCCGAGGATAGCTCATGCAATAGTTCGCGAATGGCGGGTCCTTCACCAGTATTTCGTCCAGGGCCGCCCGGGCAGAGGGCGGGAAACCGGATTGCCCTATTTCATACCGAGGGTCGGTCAGCATCATCAGCAGTGCGTTGCCGATGAGGTTACGCGGCGGCTCGATGCCGGCGCCGTAAAACGTGATCAGCGCGTGAATCAATTCCTCATCGGTGAGACCGGCCTCCTCATGTTGCAGCAGCCGGGTGGTGATGTCATCGCCGGGTTGGGTGCGCTTCATCGCGATGAGCTCGATCATCGCCTCGCCGATCATCGCATTGGCCATTTCGGCATCGGCATCCGTCGAATCGAATATCATCACCATCCCCTGCGTCACTCGCGCACCGATATCAGGTGAACACCCCAGCATGCCGTTGAGCACGCCGAACATCAATGGCAGTGCGTACTGGCCGATTACGTCGGCCCTTCCATCCTCGCAGAACGAGTTGATGATCGGGCGTGCGGTTTCCGCGACGATCACCCGCAGCGCATGCAGATCAACCCCGTCGAGTGCGGAGACGGTCGCCGAGCGGTACCGGGCATGGGCCACTCCGCTGGAACGCACGGCGTTCGGACGCCACTCCAGCATGGGCATGATCGGCGAATCCGCAGGGGCGCTGGCCTGCCATACCCTGGGGTCCGCCGGAAAACGGTCGGGCTCATTGAGGATCTTGACCGCCGTGTGGTAACCGAGAACCAGTGTCGCGGGAATGCCCGGCGCGATCTCGACAGGCGCTAGCGTCCCGTAACGCTGACGCATACGCGTGTACGCCCCCTGGGGATCCGCCGCGAACTGCTCGCTCCAGAGCGGTTCGCGGGGGCCCTCGGCGGTACTGGCCGGATGGATCGCGGCGTCGGGCGGGGCCTGCTGAAATTGCAAAGAAGTACTCCTTTGGATCTGACTTACTACATGTTCGATAGGGAGCGCGGACGAGCAGATTGCCGGCAGCGTCCCGAGCGCTCGGTGAGTGCCGCCGGGACGGCATTCTAGCCGCTCGGTGGGCATCGTGAGCTTCGGCTCGGGCACCTGGTCCTGTGGCGACGAGTGGATGAGTGACTGCTGGAAGTTCTGCTGCACTGCGTTGAATCATATTGTGCACAACACCAATTCGCCGCTCCGGTAGACGGTTCGCGTGGGCGGAGCCGCAGGGATTCCCGATGAGGTCGGGCTCGCGCGCCCCAGCCGCATCCGAATCGCTATTCACGAGAGGACGCGGAGGCGAGTATCCCGATCGCGTCTTCAACCGACCGTGACCATCAACGCACGGGATCGCGCGGGCCGCGCGGGATCAGACGAGAAGCCGGTGATCTCCGAGTTGAGGCACTGCGATCACGACGGCTCCTCCGGTCGAACGTCAACACATCGCGGGACCTGCACCCGTGCGGCCGTCGACGATTGTTGCAGCCGCCATGGCGACGCACCGACCGGCCGTGTCGGTCAAAAGCGTCGCACGAACCGAGTTGGGCACCGCGAGGACTGTACTCGTTGCCGGACCCCACGTATGTCCAACACGGGATCCGGCCGGCATGATCGCTGAAGCCGCGCTGGAGCAACTCCTGGTTGTGATCCCCGAGATCGAACTCGCATGAACACGACCGGTTCAGTCGAGGTGGATGTCGAGGATTCGGGCGATCTGCTCGGCTGCCGGCGGATCGGTCATGGCGAGGTGGGTCGCGTCTATATCGATATTCGAGATCCGGCCGCGGACGACCGGTGCCCAGCCTTCGTAGCCGGTGGCGTCCGGACTGCGGTCCACCGTTGCGGTGAAGTAGAGCAGGTCGGCGTCGAGGACCTGCGGCTGCCAGATGCTGGCCGCGCGCATGGACTGGTTGTAGGCGTCGGTCATCCGCTGGATCATATCGGCGTCGACCGCGAAACCCGCGCCGAGGTGCTGCCTGATGAGGTCGGCGGCCTCCTGTGGGGTGGCGTCCTCGTCCACGAAGTCGATACCCAGTACCGGTCCCAGATTGCTGATCAGTTCACCGGCTGTGACCGTGGCGACCTCCGCCGGATCGACGTTGTCGGCCTCGGCGTCCAGTAGTGCCAGCAGAGCGACCTGCTCCCCCGCCGCCCGCATCTCGACGGCGATCGCATGGGCTATCTGACCGCCCAGTGACCAGCCGAGCAGATGGTAGGGGCCGTGTGGCTGGACCTTCCGGATCTCGTCGAAGTAGCGCCGGGCGGTCTCTTCGATCGTGGCGGGCCCCGGGGTTTCGCCGCTGATCTGGGGTGCCTGGATGCCGTAGATCGGCCGGTCGGGCGAGAGGTACTCGGCGAACGGGCGGTAGCTCCAGGCCAGACCGGAGGCGGGGTGGATGCAGAACAGCGGGGGCCGGTCGCCGCCGGTGCGGATCGGCAGCAGCACCTCGACACCGAAGGCGGTCGCCGGATCAGCGTAGGTGTGGCCGGAGCGCATAGCCGATTCGATCCGTTTCGCGAGGTCGACCGGACGCGGGTCGGTCAGTATCCAGCTGATCGGAACGTCGTAGTCGAGTTCCTTCTTCAGTTCGCTCACCACCTGCACCGAGCGCAGCGAGTTGCCGCCGAGGGCGTAGAAGTCGTCGTCGGCTCCGACGCGTTCCACACCGAGGACGTGCCCGTAGGCCCGGACTACTTCTTCTTCCAGCCGCGACGCCGGCTCCCGGAACTCCCCGATCGCGAACTCCGGTTCCGGCAGGTGTGTGCGATCGAGTTTGCCGGAGGCCGTGAAAGGTACGGCGTCGAGCACCATCACCGTGGTGGGCACCATGTAGCCGGGTAGTTCGGTGGCGGCGTGGGCCAGAACGGCGGCGGTGTCGACGGTGGCACCGGTCGCGGGAGCGAGGTATCCGACGAGCTGGTCACCGGCCGGTGCGGTGTGTATCGCGACGATCGCGCGCGCGACGGTGTCGTGTTCGGCGAGAACTGCTTCGATCTCGCCGAGTTCGATCCGCAGGCCACGCAACTTCACCTGGAAGTCGGTGCGGCCCAGGTATTCCAGTTCCCCGCGCGGGAGCCGGCGTGCCAGGTCGCCGGTGCGGTAGAGCCGGTCGCCCGTGGCAAACGGGTCGGGTACGAATCGTTCCGCGGTGAGTCCGGGACGGTCCTGGTAGCCGCGGGCGACCTGGGTGCCCGCCAGATACAGGTCTCCCGCCACACCGGGGGGCGATGGTTGTAGCCGGCTGTCGAGCACGTAGGCGCGGACGTTCCATACCGGCGTGCCCATCGGGATGTTGCCGCCGTCGTCTTCGGTGACGAGGTGTTCGGTGGCGTGCAGGGTGAATTCGGTGGGGCCGTACAGATTGTGCAGACCGACGTCGGGCATCACCCGGCGTGCGGCGGCTACCACTTCCGGGCCGAAGGCCTCGCCGCCGACGAGTAGTGCCCGCAGCGATGCCAGCGAATGGGCCGGGGCCGCGTCCGCGAACGCGGCGAGCATCGAAGGTACGAACGAGGTGACCGTGACCTGGTGGGCGGCGATGGTTTCGGCGAGGTAGGTGGGGTCGGTGTGCCCGTACGGTGCCGCGATGATCATCCGTGCGCCCACGCTCAGGGTGGCGAACAGTTCCCATACCGAGACGTCGAAGGTGGCGGGGGTCTTCTGCAGTACCACGTCGTCGGGGGTCAGCGAATAGGTTCCGTTGATCCAGTGCAGTTGGTTGAGCACCGCGCGGTGCGGTACCGACACTCCTTTGGGGCGTCCGGTGGACCCGGAGGTGAACAGAACGTAGGCGACGTTCTCCGGCCGCAGTGGGGTGCGGCGCTCGCTGTCGGTGACGGGGCTGTCGTCGTATCCGGAGGCGTCGAGGTCGTCCAGCGTCGACAGGACCGCCACGGGATTCGCGGTGTCCAGCATGTAGTCGATACGGTCGGCGGGATGGTCGGGGTCGACCGGGACATATCCGCCGCCGGCGGCGAGCACCGCGTACATTGCGGTGACCTGGTCCACCGACCTGCGCATTCGTAGTGCAACCAGGGTTTCCGGGCCCACCCCGCGCGAGATGAGCAGCCGGGCCAGGCGGTTGACACGGGACGCGAACTGCGCGTAGGTCAGTGTTTCGTCCGCTGTGGTGACGGCGGGCAGGTCGCGGTGGGTGTGCACCGAGTCGGTGAACACCGAGGCGAGGGTCTCGTCCGGTCCGAGGGGGTAGGCGGTGGTGTTCCACCACACGAGTTCGGCGGCGCGTTCGTCGGTGCCGAGCAGGTCCACGTCGTGGACGGGGCGGCCGGGGTCGGTCGCCATCGCGTCGAGCAGGCGCAGGAGGCGGTCGACGATGGTGGTGGCGGTCGCCTCGTCGAAGAGGTCGGTGGCGTAGGTGATGCCGCCGGAGATCCCGGTCGGCGCTCCGGTGGAATCGTGGGAATCCGATACGGTGACCTGCAGATCGAACAGGGAGGTTCCGGTGTCGGCTTCGACGGCCGAGACCGACAGCCCCGGTAGTTCGAAGTCGGTGGTGGCCAGGTTCTGGAAGGCGAGCATCACCTGGAACAGTGGGTGGTGGGCGTGGGTTCGCACCGGGTTCAGTTCCTGGACCAGCCGTTCGAACGGGACATCGGCGTGCCCGAAGGCGGCGAGGTCGGTGCTGCGGACGTGTTCGATCAGCTGGGTGAACGACATTCCGGGGGTGAGCTGGGTACGCAGTACCAGGGTGTTGACGAACATGCCGACCAGATCGTCGAGTTCGGGTTCGCCGCGCCCCGCGTACGGGGTGCCGATGGCGATATCGTCGGTGTGCGCGAGCCGGGCCAGGGTGGCCGCGAGCGCCGCGTGGAACACCATGAACAGGGTGGTGTTGTGTGCTCGGGCGATCTGTTCGAGTTTCGCGTGCAGCTCGGCGTCGAGTTCGATCGGCACGTTGGCGCCCGCATAGGTCTGGGCGGGCGGCCGCGGCCGGTCGGTGGGTAGTTCCAGCAGCGCCGGCAGGTCGGCGAGCTGGCTCGTCCAATAGTCGATCTGCGCGTGCAGCAGCGAGCCGGGGTCCTCCTCGGTGCCCAGTACGCTGTGCTGCCATATCGCGTAGTCCGCGTATTGCACGGTGAGCGGCGGCCAGGCGGGTGGTTCGTGGTGCAGTCGCGCCGAGTACGCGGCCATCATGTCCCGGGCGAGCGGAGCCAGCGACGATCCGTCGCCGGAGATGTGGTGCAGCACCACGGCCAGGATCCATTCGTCGTGCCTCAGTTCGTACAGGCGCACCCGGAACGGCACTTCGGCGGTCACATCGAAGACCGCTGATACGAAGGCCGAGAGCTCGGCCACCAGCTCGGCCTGTTCGACCGGGGTGACGGCCATCGGCGGTACCGCCTCGGCCGCGGGGAGCACGACCTGTGCCGGTTCGCCGTCGAACTGCGGGTAGATGGTGCGCAGTACTTCGTGCCGCGTCATCACATCGTCGACGGCGGTGCGTAGTGCGTCGATATCGAGTTGCCCGGTCAGCCGGATCACGATCGGGATGCTGTAGGCGGCGGAGTCGGGTTCGAAACGGTTGAGGAACCACATCCGTTGCTGGGCGTAGGACAGTGGGATACGGTCCGGGCGCTGTTGCGCGGTGAGCGAGATCCGGCCGGTGTCGGCGTGCGATTCGGCGCGGGCGGCCAGTTTTGCCACGCTGGGTGTCTCGAAGATCATCGATACCGGGACCGAGGCGTCGAGAGCGGCGCCGATGCGGGCGGCGACGCGGGTCGCGACCAGACTGTTGCCGCCCAGTTCGAAGAAGTCGTCGTCGGCGCCCACGGGGCCGTCGACGCCGAGCACTTCGGCGTACACCCCGGCCACGATCTCCTCCACCAACGAGGCGGGTGCCCGGAATTGCCTGGCCTGGAACACGGGTGCGGGCAGGGCCTTGCGGTCGAGTTTGCCGTTGGGCGAGAGCGGGATCTCGTCGAGGACCATCACGGCGGCGGGCACCATATAGGACGGCAGCGTATCGGCCACGGCCGCGCTGAGTTCTTCGCTGGAGAGACCGGCGCCCGGGGCCGGTACCACATAGGACACCAGGAGCAGGGGGCCGACGCCGTCGCGCCGGGGCACGGTCACGGCGAACGATACGTCGTCGCGGGCGCCGAGTACCGCGTCGATTTCACCGAGTTCTACGCGGAAGCCGCGGACTTTCACCTGGAAGTCCTTGCGTCCGACGAATTCCAGGTCGTGGTCGGCGTTCCAGCGCACGACGTCGCCGGTGCGGTACATGCGCAGGCCCGGTTCGCTGTAGGGGGAGGCGACGAAGCGGGCCGCGCTGGTGGCGGTTCTGTTGAGGTAGCCGCGTGCCAGTCCCGCGCCGGCCAGATACAGTTCGCCGGCCACCCCCACGGGCACCGGCTGGAGCCGGTCGTCCAGCACCAGGGCCCGCATTCCCGGTCGGGGGCTCCCGATCCGTGGCCGGTCGCCGGGCAGCATGCGGGGTGCTCCGGTGGCGACGACGGAGGTTTCGGTCGGCCCGTACAGGATCCGGAATTCCCGGGTGCCGGCAATGTCGGTCCCGGCCCACCGGTGCACCAGGTCCGACGGGACCTCTTCGCCGCCGGCCATGATGACCTGCAGGTCGTCGAGTCCGGTGGGGTCGACCGACGCGAGGGCGACGGGGGTGACGAACGCGTGGGTGACCCGCTGGGTGCGTAGCAGATCGGCGAGTTCGCTGCCGCCGTACATACCGGCCGGGGCCAGTATCAATGCGGAGGCGCCGCCGATCGCGAGCAGGATCTCCAGTAGCGAGGCGTCGAAGGACGGCGAGGCGAAATGGAGTACCCGGGAGGTGTGTCCGGTGCTGTGGCCGGCGTGCTGTGCCGCGAGAAAATCGGCGATGGCGCGGTGTTCGACAGCGACACCCTTGGGCACGCCGGTGGATCCGGAGGTGAAGATGATGTAGGCGGTGTGCGTGGCCTGTAGCGGGGCGCACCGATCGTCGTCGGTGATCGGGTCGCCGGGCAGTGTGTCGATCCGCGTACGCACGGCGGCATCGTCGAGTACGAGCCAATCCAGGGCTTCGGGTAGGTCGGTCCGCGCCGTCGCCACCGTCACACCCAGCGTGGCACCGGAATCGATGACCATCTGTTCGATCCGGCTCGCTGGATAACGGGGGTCGACCGGTACGTAGGTGGCACCGGATTTGACCACCGCCCACCAGGCGATCACCGATTCCACCGACCGTGTCGTGGCGACCAGCACCGGGTCCTCCGGTCCGGCGCCGCGCTGGATCAGCGCACGCGCCAGCCGGTTCGAGCGGATATCGAGTTCGGTGTAGGTCAGTTCGGTGTCGGCGGCGACCAGGGCCGTTCCGTTGCCGTTGTCCCGGACGGCGGCGGCGAAGACATCCGGTAGCAGTGCGGGCGCGCCTTCGATACGTGGTCCGACGCGGGATACCAGTGTGGTGTGTTCCTCCGCGTCCAACCAGTCGATATCGCCGACAGCGGTGGACGGGTCGGCGGCGACGGCTTCCAGGACCCGGACGAGTCGCTGGGCGAAACCGGCGACCGTCGCTTCGTCGAACAGGTCGCGCGCGAACATCATCATGCCGGAGATGCCTTGGGCCGCACCGGCTTTCCCGTAGGAGTCGGAGACGACGAGCTGGAGGTCGAATTGGCACAGGCCGGTGTCCACGTCGGCGCGCGACACCGTGACGTCGGGCAGGACCACATCGACCGACGACAGGTTCTGGAAGGCCAGTGCCACCTGGAACAGTGGATGCCGGTCCGCCGACCGTTGCGGTTTCAGCTCCTCCACTACCCGCTCGAACGGGACGTCGGCGTGTTCGAAGGCCTGTAGATCTGTCTCCTTCGTCCGCATCAGCAGGTCGGTGAAGGTTTCGCCGGGGTGTACCGGGGTGCGCAGTACCAAGGTGTTGACGAACATGCCGACCAGATCATCGAGGCCGGGTTCGCCGCGTCCGGCGATCGGTGTGCCGACCACCACGTCGTCGCTGCTGCTCAATCGGCCGAGGACCACCGCCAGGGCGGCGTGCAGGACCATGAACAGTGACGATCCACGCGCATGGCTCAGTTTCATCAGCCGTTCGTGCAGGTCCGCCTCGATTTCGAGGGCGACCCGGCCACCGGCCAGTGAGGCCACGGCGGGGCGGGGCCGGTCGGACGGTAGGTCGAGCCGGTCGGGTGCGTCCGCCAGGGTGCTGCGCCAGAATTCCAATTGGGCCGACATGAGCGAATCGGGGTCCTGCGCGGATCCCAGCATCCGGCGCTGCCACAGGGCGAAATCGGCGTACTGCACCGCCAACGGTTCCCACAGTGGCGCGTGTCCGGCGACCCGGGCGGCGTAGGCCCGCATCACATCGCGAGCCAGCGGACCCATGGACTGGCCGTCGCCGGCGATATGGTGGACAACCAGTACCAGCAGGTATTCCGCGGGCTGGTCGCCGGAACCGGTCTCGAACAGTCCGACGCGCATCGGCACCTGCACGGTCACATCGAAACCGCGGCGCAGGAATTCACCGACCACCTCCGGGATCGCGGCCGTGTCCACGGGCGCGGGCTCCAGTGTCACCTCGGGTTCGCCGAGGATTACCTGTTCGGGTTCGCCCGCGGTTTCGGGATATATCGTCCGCAGCACCTCGTGCCGGTCGGCGACATCGCGTAGCGCGGCGGCCAGGGCGGCGGTGTCGAGGCGGCCCGACAGTCGCAGCATCACCGGGATGTTGTAGGCGGCCGATTCGGGTTCGAAGCGGTTGAGGAACCACATACGCTGCTGGGCCAGCGAGAGCGGTATCGGATCGGGACGCACCCCCGCGGTGAGGGGTACCCGGTCACCGCCGTGCAGTGATGCCGCGTATTCGGCGAGACGGGCGACGGTGGGTGTTTCGAACATCGCCCGCACCGGCACCCGGACATCGAGGGCGGCACCGACCCGCGCCACCACCAGCGATGCGCTGAGCGAATCGCCGCCGAGTTCGAAGAAGTCGTCGTCGGCGCCCACTCGTTCGACGCCGAGGACATGTTCGAATGCCTCCGCGACCAGGGTTTCCGCCGGTGTGGCCGGCGCCCGGAACACCCGTGCGGCGAAAACCGGTTCCGGGAGTCGGTCGCGGTCCAGTTTCCCGTTGGAGGTCAGCGGAAGGTCGTCGAGCAGCAGCACGGCGGCGGGCACCATGTACGCGGGCAGGGCTTCGGCCAGTGCCGCGGTCAGTTCCTCACCCGAGACGGTCGTACCCGGCGCGGGCACCACATAGGACACCAGAGCCACGGGCCGGCCCTCGGTGCTGCGCGGCACGGTCACCGCGAACGCCACGTCCGCGCGGGCGCCCAGGGCGGCGTCGACCTCGCCCAGCTCGACCCGGTTGCCGCGGACCTTGACCTGGAAATCGTTGCGTCCCACGAACTCCAGTGCGTCGTCGCGGTTGCGGCGCACGATATCTCCGGTGCGGTACATACGGTGGCCGGGCTCGTCGAACGGGCAGGCCACGAACCGCGCCGCGCTGAGTCCGGCCCGGCCGATGTAGGCGTCGGCCAGTCCCGGGCCGAACAGGTACAGTTCGCCCGCGACTCCGGCAGGGACGGGGCGCAGCCAGGTGTCGAGGACCGTCGCCGAGACCGGCCCTACCGGCCCGCCGATCGTGATCGGGACGCCGGCGGTCAGCGCACTGTCGGCGGTGGCCCAGATCGTTGTCTCGCTGGGGCCGTACAGGTTGACCATGGTGCGGTCCGGTGCCCACCGCTCGACCAGTTCCGGTCCGACCGGTTCACCGGCGGCGGAGAGCACCCGCAGTTCGTCGAGACCGTCGCGCGGCATGGTGGCCAGCGCCGACGGGGTCAGTACCGCGTGGGAGATGTGTTCGCGCCGGATCAGGTCGGCCAGCTCGGGACCGCCGTAGACGTCCGACGGCGCCACGACCAGCCGGCCGCCGGAGCAGTGCGCCATCAGCAGTTCGAATACCGAGGCGTCGAAATTGGGTGAGGCGACCTGCAGGACGGTCGCGGCGGGGTCGGCGCCGAGGATCCTGCGCTGGGCCGCCACGACATCGGCCAGTGCGCGGTGGGCGATCAGGACACCCTTCGGTGTTCCGGTCGACCCGGAGGTGTAGATCACGTACGCCGGGTGGGCCGGCCGGACGGGTCCGCCGCGTTCGGCGTCGGTGATCGGGGCCGGCCTCTTCGGTTCGCTGCTCGCGTCGGTGTCGACGATCAGCCAGTCGACACTGTCGGGCAGGTGTGGCCGGGAGGCGCTGTCGGTGAGACCGAGGGTGGCGCCGGAGTCCGACAGCAGGAACTCGATCCGTTCGGGGGGCAGGTTCGGGTCCATGGGCAGGAACGCGGCGCCCGCTTTCGCGGTGGCCCAGATCGTGACGATCGTGTGGAGCGAACGGGGCAGTGCGACGGCGACCAGCGTTCCCGGGCGGCCACCGTGCCGGAGGAGTAGCCGGGCGAGGTGGTTCGCGCGTTCGTCGAGTTGCCGGTAGGTCAGGGCGACCGGGCCGTAAGTGACCGCGATCGCGTCGGGGCGGGCGTCCGCGGTCGCGGTGAGCAGGGCGCCCAGCGTGATCTCCGGGAAGTTCTCGGCGCGGGGGGCGGGCAGGATCGAGTTCCGGACGTCGTTCGGGGCGAGTTCACCGAGCCGGGTGGCCGGGCTGTCGGCGATACGCTGCAGAAGTTCGACGAAGCGGTCGAGGATCCGGTGGGCCTGCGGGGTATCGAATTCCCGGTCGAGGAAGCGCAGTGTGATCTGCAGGCCCTGCCCTGTGCCGTGCTCGTCCTGCTGCGGGGCGACCACCAGGCTCAGCGGGTACGGGGTCGCGTCGACGCCGGTGATCTCGTTGACACGCAGACCCGCCGATTCGACGAGCTGCTGCAGGGCCGGACGGTCCACAGGGAAGGACTGGAACGCGATCGCGGTATCGAAGAGTTCGGTCACACCGGCGCTGCGATGGATATCGGGGAGTCCGATGTAGTGGTGGTCGAGCATGGTGGCGTGCTGTGCCTGGATACGGATCAGCAGCTCGCGTAGCGAGACCGCCGGGTCGAGCTGGACCCGGACCGGGATCGTATTCAGGAACATGCCGAGGGTCTGCTCGACCCGCGGAAGTTCGGGTGGCCGGCCCGAGACCGCGGACCCGAAGATCACCTCGGTTTCCCCGGTCAGCGTACGCAGGTTCAGCGCCCATGCGGCGGCGACGGCGGTGTTGACCGTGACAGCGGCGTCCGCGGCCACCGCGCGCAGGCGGGCGAGCTGATCCGCCGGTAGTCCGGCGGTGACCTCGGTGGCCGAGGTCGCCCTCGCCGGTCCGGCGTCGCGGGCCACCCGGGTGGGTGAATCCACATCGGCGTAGGCCTGCGCCCAAGCGGCCCGGGACGCACTGAGGTCCTGTCGGGCGAGCCAGTTCAGGTAGTCCCGGTAGGAGGGGGCGGGTCCAGCAGCGCCGATATGGTCCGGCGCTCCGTAATATTCGAGCAGTTCGCGCAGCATCAACGGCATCGACCAGCCGTCGAGGATCACATGGTGGTCGGTGATCAGCAGCCGGGAAGCGCCGGATGCCGCGCGGATCAGGGTGAAGCGGATCAGCGGCGGGGCGGTGAGGTCGAAACCGGCGGCCGCGTCGGCGGCGGCGATCCGGTCCCATTCGGCCGCCGGGTCCGTGCCGTTGCCGAGCGCGATATCCACCTCCTGGAACCGGACCTCGGCGTGGTCGAGCACGATCTGGCACGGTCCGGCCGCGGTTTCCACGTATGCGGCGCGCAGGATGTCGTGCCGGTCGACCACTGCTTGCGCGGCGCGGCGGAGTCGTTCGCCGTCGACGTGGCCGGTGAAACCGATAACTGTCTGCACGGTGTAGTTGTCCGCGGCGTCGGGGTCGAAGGTCGAGTGGAAGTGGATACCGGACTGCATCGGCGACAGCGGCCACACATCGGCCAGCGTGGGGTAGCGCTGCTCCAGCTGTTCGATATCGGTTTGGGTGAGTGTGACCAGCGGGAAGTCCGCCGGACGGTACGCGCGATCCTCGATGCGGTACGCGTGGCCGGGTAGGTCCTCGGCGGTGGGCGCGTCGGATTCGCTGCGCGCCATCGCGGCGAGGGCGGCGACGGTTTTGCTTTCGAACACATCACGCGGGGTGAGGGTGAGCCCGGCGGCGCGCGCCAGCGCCACCAGCCGCATGGAGACGATGCTGTCACCGCCGAGGGTGAAGAAGTTGCTCTCCGCCGAAACAGTGTCCAGGTGCAGTACTTCGGCGAACAGCTGCGCCACGACCTGCTCGGCGGGTGTGGACGGTGGCCGGCCGTGCGCCTCCTCGGCGAGGAACGCGCGCTCGCGCAGCGCTTTCCGGTCGATCTTGCCGACCGCGGTCAGCGGCATCGAATCGAGTTCCACGATGGCTGCGGGGTTCATATAGTGGGCCAGCGAGCCGGCGAGGTCGTCGTGCAGGGCCGCCACATCCAGTGTCGTTCCGGGGGTGGGCACGACATAGGACACCAGGACCGGTTCCCCGGCGGGGCCTTCCTGGGCGACGGTGGCGACGCGGGAAACAGCGGTGTGCTGGGCCAGATGGGCGTCGACCTCCCCTGGTTCGATCCGCAGACCGTGGATCTTCACCTGCTGGTCGCCGCGGCCCAGGTATTCCAGTTCCAGGCCGGTGCGGCCGCGGATCCAGCGCACCGAATCGCCGGTGCGGTAGAGGCGTTCCCCGTGGGCCGACCGCGGGTCGGCGACGAACCGCGACGCGGTCGTGGCCGGTCGGTCGAAGTATCCGCGGGCCAGCCCGGATCCGCCGATGTACAGTTCTCCGGCTGTCCCGACCGGTACCGGGCGCAGCCACATATCGAGCACCGCGGCCGTCGCACCGCGGATCGGGCCGCCGATGGTCACCGGTTCACCGGGCCGCAGAACATCGGATCCGGTCGCCCAGATCGTGCATTCGGTGGGCCCGTAGTGGTTCATGAGCCGGCGTCCGGGCGCCCACTGGTTCACGATGTCGGATCCGGTGGCCTCACCGACCACCGCGACCGTTTCGAGTGCCGGTAGTCCGGCCGGGTCCATGGTGCCCAGCACCGACGGGGTGATGATGGCGTGGGTGACCCGCCGGGAGCGCAGCAGCTCCTCCAGCTCGCCACCGCCGTACACCTCCGGCGGTGCCACCAGCAGGCAGGCGCCGCTGCTGTGGGCGAGCAGCAACTCCGATACGCAGGCGTCGAACCCGGGTGAGGCGACCTGCAGCACCACCGAATCAGTGGTGGCGCCGAACGCTTCGGCCTGGGCGGCGGCGATATCGGCCAGGCCGCGATGCCCGACGTGCACTGCTTTCGGTTTACCTGTCGAACCGGATGTGTAGATCACGTAGGCCGCGTTGTCGGGCAGCAGCCGGCCGGGGGTGACGGGTTCGCGGGCCGGTCGCGGCGGTCGCGTGGTGTCCACCCTCAACCAGTCGACCGAATCCGGCAGATGCCGGGTGACGGCGTCGATCGTCACGCCCAGCTCGCTGCGTGAATCGGCCAGTAGTTCCGCGATACGTTCGGGCGGGTTGGCCGGATCGAGGGGGACGAAGGCCGCACCGGTCCGCGCCACGGCCCAGATGGTCACGGCCAGCTCGACGGAGCGGGGAAGCGCCAGCGCCACGAACGTTTCCGGGCCTGCGCCGCGGGCGGTCAGCCGCCGTGCCAGAGCGTCGGCGTGCTGTTCCAGTTCGCGGTAGGTGAAGGTGGTGTCGCCGGAGCGTACGGCGGTCGCATCGGGGTACCGGCGCGCGGTGCCGGACAGGATATCGTGCAGGCTGCGTTCGGCGACCGAGGGTTCGCCGCTCACCGACAGCAGTTCCGCGCGTTCGGGATCCCAGTTCGAGGAGATCGCGGCGACCGAGCGGCCCGGGTCGGTGACGAGCTGGGTCAGCAGCAGCTCGAAGCGTTCGAGCAGGGTGCGCGCGTCGTCGGGTTCGAAGCGGTCGGTGGAGAACCGCAGTGTCACCGTATGGGTCGCGGACTCTTCGGTATCGGACGTGTCCCGCGACGGCGGGGTCACCTGCAGGCTCAACGGGTACGGCGTCGCGTCCTGGGCGTCGATATCGATCAGGCGCAGCCCTGCCGCACCGAGATCGCGGGACAGGCCCTCCCGGTCTATCGGGTAGGACTCCAGCACCGTGACCGTATCGAACATATCGGCGATCCCGGTCGCCCGTTGCAGCTCCGCCAGACCGATATGGCGGTGATCGAGCATGGCGGCCTGCTCGGATTGCGCCCGCACGAGGAGATCGGCGACGGTCTCGTGCGGATCGAGCCGCACTCGTACCGGCAGGGTGTTGATGAACAGGCCGACCATGTACTCGACGCCCTGGATATGCGGCGGGCGATCCGACACCGTGTTCCCGAACACCACATCCGACCGGCCGGTCAGGACCGTGAGCAGCAGCGCCCACGCCACCTGGATCGATGTATTGGCGGTGACGCCGTGGGAGCGGCCGAGATCGAGCAGCGCGGCAGTGGTCGCGGCATCGAGGTTCAGCCCGACCTCGTCACTGCGCGCGGTGACCGCGCGGTCCGGGCGGCCGGCGACGCGCGTCGGGCTCTCGATCCCGGCGAGCATCCGCTGCCACGCCGCGGTCGCCGCCTCCGGGTCTCGGCCGTGCAGCCACTGCAGGTAGTCGCGATAGGAACGCGGCGGCGCGAGTTCGGCCGCCGCGTCGCCGAATGCGTAGAGCGAGAGCAGTTCGTGGATCAGCAGTGGCATCGACCAGCCGTCGAGCACGATGTGATGATTGGTGACCACGAGCCGGCATTCGTCGGTACCGGTGCGCACCAGATGGAATCGCAGCAGCGGCGGCCGCGCCGGATCGAACGGAGCAGTCGCCGCGACGGCGAGCTCCCGGAGCCGGCGATCGCGTTCGGCGTCGTCACCGATATCGCTGATATCGGTGAACTGCCAGTCGGCCCGGGTGTCGCCGAGCACGAGCTGGCGTGGCCCGCGAGCGCTTTCGACGAACGCGGTACGGAGGCTGTCGTGGCGGTCGACGAGGGCTCGAGCGGCCCACCGCATCCGTTCGGCGTCGGCCGCACCGGCGAAGGTCAGCGCCGCCTGCACGGTGTAGCCGTCGGTGGTGTCGCGATCGTAGATCGCGTGGAACAGCAACCCGGCCTGTAGCGCGGTCAGCGGCCACACATCGGTCAGCGAGGGATAGTCGCGCAGCCAATCGTCGATCTCGTGCTGCGAGACGGTGACGAGCGGGAAATCCGACGGGGTGAAACCGCCCGCGGATTCGGACCGGATATGCCCCGCGAGGGCACGCAGCGCGCGCACCCACAGGCCGGCCAGTTCGTCGACCTCGGCAGCGTCGAGGACCTGCGCGGCGAATTCCCAGGTCGCATCGAGTTCTAGTCCCTCGGGACCCGGTTCGGCGATCGCGTTGATGTCGAGCAGTGCGGACAGCGCCATCCGCGGATCGTCGGTGGAGGTCAACGAGGTGAATTCACGGGTGGGTGTCCACGCCCCCGAGTGCTCGCGGACACCCACCCGCCCCAGATAGTTGAAACTGATCTGAGGTTCCGGCAAGCTCCCCAGCTCGGCAGCACCCCGGGAGTCCAGGCACCGCAGCATCCCGTAGCCGATACCGTTGTCCGGCACCGCCCGTAACTGCTCTTTCACCTGCTGGATCGCATATCCCGCGGCCGCGCCGCCGGCGAAGGCGTCCTCCGGATCGATATCCCGCAGTTCGAGGCGGATCGGGAACCGGGTGGTGAACCAGCCCACCGTGGCGCTGAGATCGGCGCCCGGTACGGCCTGTTCCTCGCGTCCGTGTCCCTCCAGGGTGATCAGTTCCCCACCGGCGGTCATACCGCGCCTCCGCCGCCACTCGCCCAGTGCCAGGGCCAGCGCGGTCAGCAACGGGTCGTTGGCGCTGCCGTGGAAGCGGGCCGGGACGGTGGTGAGCACGGCTTCGGTGACATCGGCCGGGATCCGGATCCGGATCCGGCCCGCGGTGGCCGCGACATCGCGTTCGGGGTCCAGGCGGCGCGCGCCGAGGAGCCGGTCGCCCTGTTCGTGGATCCCCCTCCACAACGCCAGTTCCGCGGCACGTCTGGCCGGTGCCTGTTCGACCAGCCCGTGCGCCCAGCGCCGCATCGAGGTACTGGGCGCCGGGACATGCGGTTCGCTGCCTTCAGCGACCTGCGCCCAGGCCTGGGCGAGGTCGGTGAGCAGGAGCCGCCACGATACGGCGTCGACGGCCAGGTGGTGGATCACCAGCCACAGCAGATCGGGACCCGAACCGGTGCGATCCTGTAGCCAGACGGCCTGGAGGAGAACACCGCTGCCCGGGTCCAGCCGATCCGCGGCCGCCTGCAGGTGCGTATCGACCTCGGTGGCGTCCCGCCGCTCCAGCGGTATCCGTAGCAAGGCGGTTTCGGCATCGACCGTGCCCCGGTCGAGTACGTCGACGAACCGATCCAGTGATTCGGCGCCGCGCAGTACCGCACGCAGGATGTCGTGCCGGTCCAGCAGGGACTGCAGCGCCCGGACCAGGTCGGGATATTCGAGGTTCGCCGGCAGCTCGACCAGGGTCGCCTGCGCGAACCTGGTGTAGTGACCGCGGCCGAGCATGGCGTGCATGATGGGCGACAGCGGCATCGGTCCGACACCGCCGCCGGGCAATTCGGCCAGTTCCGGTGCGTCGCCGGCCTCGGTCGCCACGGCGGCCAGCCCGGCGACGGTCTTGTACTCGAAAACATCCTGGGTGGAGAAACTCAGTCCGAAGGCCTTGGCGCGCGCCACTAGCTGGATCGACAGGATGCTGTCGCCGCCCAGAGCGAAGAAGCTGTCGTCGGCACCGGTCCCGGAGACACCGAGAACTTCGGCGAACAGGTCCGCCACCAGATTCTCCCGGGGTGTGGCCGGGGCCCGGCCGGCGGGCGCGGTCCCGAAATCGGGTTCGGGCAGGGCGCCTCGATCCGTTTTGCCGAACGCGTTCACCGGCAGACTGTCCAGCGGCAGGATCACCGCCGGGACCATGTGCGGGGGCAGGGATTCGCGGGCGAAACGCTGGAGTTCGGCGGTATCGATATGACGTCCTTGAACCGGGACGACATAGGACGCCAGCATAGTCGCGTCGGCCTTGTTCCGCACCGGCACCGTGACGGACAGGTCCACGTCCTCATGGCCGGTGAGTGCCGCGTCGATCTCCCCCGGTTCGATCCGGTAGCCGCGGATCTTGACCTGGAAATCGCTGCGCCCCAGCAGCTCCAGTGTCATCTCGGCGCTGTCACCGGAGGACCAGCGCGCGAGATCACCCGTCCGGTACATCCGGTCGCCCGCTGCGCCGTAGGGGTCGGCGACGAAACGGGCCGTGGTTTCACCGAAACGATGGCTGTAGCCGCGGGCCAGGCCCGGCCCGGCCAGATACAGTTCGCCCGCGGTGCCCTTGGGTACGGGTTGCAGGGTCCGATCCAGCACCATGGCGGAGACACCGCGGATGGGGCTGCCGACGGTGAGGTCGCGGCCGGGTTCGATAGGCGCTCCGGCGGCGGTCACGGTGGTCTCGGTGGGGCCGTATTCGTTGTACATCGACCAGGAACCTGCCCACCGTTCGATGACGTTCGGCGGGCACACGTCGCCCCCGACCACGACGACGCGCAGATCGGTGAGCGGGCCGGGTTCCACGGTCGCCAGCATGGCGGGCGTCAATGTCAGATGGGTGACGCGCTCTTCGGCGAGCAGCCGGGTCAGCGGTTCACCGCCGATCACCTCGGGCGGCACGATGATCAGGGTGGATCCGCTCGCGAAGCAGGTGAGGAACTGTTCCTGGGAGGCATCGAAACTCGGTGAGAGCGCGTAGGACACCCGTGACGTCGCGTCGATGCCGTGGGTCTCGCTGCGGTCGGCGATGAGGTTGGCCAGCCCGGTGTGGGTGACCTGCACGCCCTTCGGGAGCCCGGTGGAGCCGGAGGTGAAGGTCATATAGGCGAGGTTGGTGGGCCGCAGGGGGCGGATCCGATCGGTATCGGTCACCGGGGCGCTCGCGGTGGACTCGAACTCACGCTGGGTCGCCGGGTCGTCGAGCAGGACCCGGCGCACTCGCTGCGGTAGCCGTTCCTGATGGTCACCGATGGTGATCGCCACCCGCGCACCGCTGTCGGTGACCATGTGCTCGATACGTTTGGCCGGGTACTCCGGATCGATCTGCACGATGGCGGCACCGGATTTGGCGACCGCCCACGCCGCGACGACCGATTCGACCGAGCGGCGCAGTGCGATCGCGACCGCGGTGTCGGGCCCGCAGCCCAGGGCGATGAGATGGCGGGCCAGCTGGGAGGACCTGGTGTCCAATTCCTCATAGGTCACTATCCGGTCGGCGGCGGCGACGGCACTGTTGCCGCCGTGCCGGCGGGCGGTGTCGGACAGTATGTCGGGCAGCAGCCGGGTTCCGGCGCCGCGGGGGCCTCGCACGGGTAGCAGCGCGGCGCGTTCCCGCGCTTCCAGCAGCGGCAGGCTACTGACCCGGTATTCGGTGCCTCCGGCGAGGAATTCGTGCAGGAACATGAGGAACCGTTTGTGGTGGTCGGCGAGTTCGGACCGGCTGTAGACGTTCGGGTTCCCCTGGAAATCGATATGGGTGCTCTCGCGACCGGCTCCCGGGTAGATATTGACGAACAGGTCGGCGGTCGGGCCGGAGGTGAGCACGTTGAGGCGGCCGATCGTCTCACCGAATACGACCTCGTTCTCGACCATCATGAGGTTGACGGCCGGGCCGAACGACGCGGCCTCGTCCCGCGCGATCCCCATATCGTGGAAGATGTCCTCCTGGCGGTAGCGCTGGCGCCGCAGCGCGCTGGTCAGCTCGTTCTGGGTGGCATCGATCAACGCTCCGACAGTGCTGTCGGCGACCCGGACGCGCAGCGGGACCACATTGGCCACCATGCCGCCCGAACGGCGCAGCAGCGCGGAATGCCTGCCCGACACCGGCAAGCTCAGCAGCACTTCGTCGCTTCCGGTCATCCGGGCGAGGTAGGCGGCGAACGCCGCGACCACGATCGGGGTCACGCTGGTGCCGCGCTCGGCCACCACGCTGTCGAGCAGATGCGCGGTGTCCTCGGGTAGGGAGGCGCTGATGAGTTCCGGATGAATGGTGGGTTTGCTGACCCGGCCGGCCAGGCTGACCACAGGCGGGGCGCCGGCGAGATGCTCGGTCCAGTACTTGCGGTCGTTCTCGAACCGCTCCGACCCCCGGTAACCCAGATCCTGCTCGATGATCTCGCCCAGGTATTTCGCGGTCGCGGGCGGTGCGTCGTTCCCCTCGACCCAGGCGTTGTACAACTCGGTGACCCGGTGCAGCATCGTTACTGCGGCGAATCCGTCCAGCGCAATATGGTGGGCGCGCTGGTACCACAGGTAATGGTCCGAGCCGATCTGGTAGACGACGCTCTTCATGAGGTGGTCGCCGAGTAGGTCCAGCGGAGCCGAATAGTCCTCGACCATGAGGCGGTGTGCGGTCGCGGCCGGATCCGGGTGGCGTCGCAGGTCTACCACCGTTACCGGGGATCCGACGGATTCGTCGACGTACTGACACGGCTCGCCGTCCACCTCGATGAGATGGATGTGCCCGGAGCCGAACTCGCGGTCGGCGGCCTCACACGCCTCGACGAGCAGATCTGTATCCAGTTCACCGACGATCTCGACGTACTGGGCCACTGAGATCGGTGAGGAACCCGCGAGATGCTGCGCGAACCAGATTCCGCGCTGGGCGGCCGACAGCCGGAGAACATCGCGGCGGGACGGCCCGGTGAAGGCGCCGGTGCCCGGTCGCGTCCCCGAACCGTTACCGGAAGCCGGGGTGGCCGATGTCGTGGAAGAGCCGGGCCGCGAGGAACTGGTCCGGCTCCGGCCGCTGTCGACGTTGCGCTTGGACTGGGTCACCTGTCCTCCAATTCCTCGCACCCGGAAAGCTGCCCCGGAAGGCCCGGTCACGGCTTCTCGAATGCGCAGGGATATTTATTGAAACAACATTGATGTCGTTGAATCGAGACATTTCTGCAGCGTTATTCGCGGAATGCAGAGCCTCATCTCCCGAATTCGATTCCGAAAGGAAATAAATTGGGATATACGAGACCTGACGGTTATGTGATCCGCAGGCTCCCGGCAGCGGGCTCGGCCGATCGGCGGCGCCGCCGTAAGGGGTTAGATTTTGCGCTGTCTTCGGCGGTCCGGATGACCACGCAAACGCGACCCGGAGGGCCTGGCGCAGAGAGATCCCGCACTGCGTGTACACACATCGTTACCGTCCCGACGGTAGGATACATGCAGGTCACAGATGTAGATCGGAACCGAGTCGGGGTCAGTGAGCAGGAAGCGGACATCATCGGTATTCATCGGTTGCACCAAATCGCCTTCTGGCCGTGGCTTACCTCTGCGCCAGTGGTCCCGGTGGCTTCCCCGCAACCCCGACAATCGGGGGAATCCTTTGTTGTGCCGATCTGCCGCAATTCTGGCAATCGGACCGGCAGTCGTCGAAGTGCATTCTCGATAATCTCGACGACCAGCTTCGGAACGCCATAATAAGCGAGATTCGTCGAGGTCCGCAACGACGCGTCTCAGGGCCCGCTCCGGGGGCGGGACGGAGGGCCTCACGCGCATTTCCAGTACTTCGGCACGCTAAGTAATCGAGGGCTGCAAGGGAAGGTGTCCGAATCCGTCGATCGATGGGGATTCCGGTTCGGGAAAGACCGGCCGGACCGGGCGGGTGGCGGGGGCGAGGCGTGAGACCGGCGAGGGCGCAGGAATCAGCCGCTACAGGCCGGACCGCCGGGCCTCGGACATGCGGCAGCCGCGCGCGAGGCGGCGTGCGCGAACCGGCCGGGTGCGGCCTCAGGCGGTGGGGCGCAGGCTGGACAGCACGCGGATGGCGTCCGAGAGCGGGATCATGCGTTCGGGCTGTTCACTGGACAGGCCCAGTTCGATGTACTGGCGGATCAGCATCGACGGTGTGATGCAGTGCGCCGCCGCGACCTCGCGGATCCGCTCGCGCATGGCCTGCGGCAGTTTGAGCGAGGTCGTGACCATGCCGCGCTCGATCTCGTCGGCGGCCGGCGGGAGCGGCGGCATCTGCACGGTGTCGTCGAAGGCCAGCTCGTCGAGGAACTGGCCGGCCTCGGCGGCGCTGCGCGGAAAACCGGGTTCGTGTTCGTTATTCATCTCGGGTCGCCTCCCATGCGGTGAATTCGGCGAGCTGGCGTGACCCCATGGGTGCGGCCATGAGGATCTGCCACCGGTCGGGGTACGAACGCGGTCGTAGGACCACCACCAGCGGCCGCCCGTCCTCGGTGCGGCCCCATACGGTGAGCACCGCCAGTGCCTGAGCGGTGGTCGCCGGGCGCGACCACCGCTGCGGCGAGTACAGCACCTCCACCACTTCCCAGGCTGCGACCTCGAAGTGCCGAAGGAACGGTTCGCTGGATGCGTGCCATTCGTACTCCACGACTACATACGATAATACCCCGGTATTACCGTCGCGCCCGCGCGATACCGGCAGGGCGGTGTGCGTCGAGGAATGTTCGGTCGATCCGGTCGGCGCCGGCGCCTGCCGGTGCGGGTCTCAGCGCCAGGGGGCGGCGTCCGGAACAGATGCCCGCAGTGGCTGACCTCGGGGTCGTAGTAGGTGGGTTGCGCGACCGCTGTCGCGGCCGGGCCGGCGCAACCGAGAGCGGCTGTGCCGATTGCGGTGATAATCCTGCGGCGGATCGTGGAACGCATATATCCTGCTCGTCCCGGGCGGATCGGAGTTGTTCACGAAGTGCTGGGGGCATGGTAACCGCATGCTCTCCCCTGAGCAGGCTTTTCTTGATAGAGGCAAACTCTTGATGAAAACTGATACTTGATTCATTCAAGAAAAGCGGTAAGCTCCGAATCGTGACCACGACCGCGGAGTTCGAGAACATGTTGCGCGAGGCCGCGCTCCGTGTGACCGCGCCGCGGCTGGCGGTGCTGAGCGCGGTACACGAGAGCCCGCACGCCGACACCGACACGATCATCGGCCGGGTGCGCGAATCCCTGGGAGCCGTCTCCCACCAGGCCGTCTACGACGTATTGCGGGCGTTGACGACCACGGGTCTGCTGCGCCGCATCCAGCCCACCGGTTCGGTCGCCCGGTACGAAACCCGGGTCGCCGACAACCACCACCATCTCGTATGCCGGTCCTGCGGCGCCATCGCCGACGTCGACTGCGCCACCGGCCACGCCCCGTGCCTGACCGCCGCGGACGACCACGGTTTCACCATCGAAGAAGCCGAGGTCATCTACTGGGGTCTGTGCCCCGACTGTTCTGTATCGCCCAGCCCGAAATGACCGACGTTCACCGGAAGGAACGCAGTGTCCGAAAGCACCACAGGCCAGTGCCCGTTCGCGGCCAAACACCCCACGACGGGTGCCGGCAACCGTGATTGGTGGCCGAACCAGCTCAATCTGAAGATCCTGCGCAAGAACGCGCCCGCGTCGGATCCGATGGAGCCCGACTTCGACTACGCGACGGAGTTCGCGACCCTGGACCTGAACGAGGTCCGCCGCGATATCACCGCCATCCTGACCGATTCGCAGGACTGGTGGCCCGCCGACTTCGGTCACTACGGCCCGCTGATGATCCGCATGGCCTGGCACAGCGCCGGCACCTACCGCACCATCGACGGTCGCGGCGGCGGTGGTGGCGGTATGCAGCGTTTCGCGCCGCTGAACAGCTGGCCCGACAACGGCAACCTGGACAAGGCCCGCCGGCTGCTGTGGCCGGTCAAGAAGAAGTACGGCAAGAAGCTGTCCTGGGCCGACCTCATGATCTTCGCCGGCAACGTCGCGCTGGAATCCATGGGTTTCGAGACCTTCGGCTTCGCCGGCGGCCGCGCCGACCTGTGGGAGCCGGACGAGGACGTCTACTGGGGCCCGGAATCGGTGTGGCTCGAAGACGGGCGCTACAGCGGTGAGCGCGATCTGGAGAACCCGCTGGGTGCGGTCCAGATGGGTCTGATCTACGTCAATCCCGAAGGCCCCAACGGTAACCCGGACCCGCTGGCCGCCGCCGTGGACATCAAGGAAACCTTCGGCCGGATGGCGATGGACCACGAGGAGACCATCGCGCTGATCGCCGGTGGCCACACCTTCGGCAAGACCCACGGCGCCGGTGATGCCGCGCTGGTCGGGGCCGAGCCCGAGGGCGGGCTCATCGAGCAGCAGGGTTTCGGCTGGAAGAGCACCCACGGGTCGGGTAAGGCCGGTGACGCGATCACCAGTGGCCTGGAAGTCACCTGGACCACCAAACCGGCCCAGTGGACCAACGATTTCTTCGAGATCCTCTTCGGCTACGAGTGGGAGCTCACGAAGAGCCCTGCGGGCGCGAACCAGTGGGTCGCCAAAGACGCCGAGGAGATCATCCCCGACGCGCACGACCCGGCCAAGCGCAAGAAGCCGATGATGCTGACCACCGACCTCGCGTTGCGCTTCGATCCGGAATTCGAGCCGATCTCGCGTCGTTTCCTGGAGAACCCGGACCAGTTCGCGGACGCCTTCGCCCGCGCCTGGTACAAGCTGACCCACCGCGATATGGGCCCGATCGAACGGTATCTGGGTGCGGAGGTTCCCTCGGAGGTACTGATCTGGCAGGACCCGATTCCCGCCGTCGACTTCGAGCTGATCGACGAGGCCGATATCGCCGCCCTCAAGGAGCAGGTGCTGGCCACCGGCCTGACCGTTCCGCAGTTGGTGTCCACCGCCTGGGCCTCGGCCTCGACGTTCCGGTCCAGCGATAAGCGCGGCGGCGCCAACGGTGCCCGTATCCGGTTGGAACCGCAGAAGAGCTGGGATATCAACGAACCCGAGCAGCTGGCCACCGTACTCGCCGCGCTGGAGAAGGTTCAGGAGTCGTTCAACGGCGCCCAGTCCGGCGGTAAGAAGGTGTCGCTGGCCGACCTGATCGTGATCGCCGGTGCCGCCGGTGTCGAGCAGGCCGCGAAGGCGGCGGGCGTGCAGGTCACCGTGCCGGTGGCGCCCGGACGCAACGACGCGCTGCAGGAGCAGACCGATGTGGATTCCTTCGCGGTACTCGAACCCCGCGCCGACGGTTTCCGCAACTACATCGGCAAGGGACACCGGCTGCCGTCGGAGCACCTGCTGATCGATCGCGCGAACCTGCTCGGTGTGACCGCGCCGGAGCTGACTGTGCTGATCGGTGGCCTGCGCGTGCTGGGTGCGAACTACAAGCAGTCCGAGCAGGGTGTGTTCACCGACAAGGTCGGGGCGCTCACCAACGACTTCTTCGTGAACCTGCTCGATATGGGTATCGAGTGGAAGTCCACCGACGAGTCGCAGGAGACCTTCGAGGCTCGCGATACCGCGACCGGCGAGGTCAAGTGGACCGGCACCCGCTACGACCTGTTGTTCGGCTCGAACTCCGAATTGCGCGCGGTGGCCGAGGTGTACGCGGCCGACGATGCGAAGGAGAAGTTCGTGCACGACTTCGTCGCGGCCTGGAACAAGGTTGTGAACGCGGACCGGTTCGACCTGGTCTGATCCGGCCGATGTGATCGATCGGCGGTAGCAGAGCGCCCGGGAGTCTTCGGATTCCCGGGCGCTTCGTCGTTGCGTGGGTCAGCGCCGCCAGAAGAAATGGTGGACGATTCCGCTGGGGCTGGGGATCTTCTCCAGGTGGAAACGGTCGACGAGTTCCTCGGGATGTTCCCAGAGGCGTTCACCGTCGCCGAGTTCGTTCGGTGCCACCGCGATGTGCATGGTGTCGATGAGATCGGCGGCGAGGAATTCACGAACCGTGGCCACTCCTCCGCCGATACGGACATCGCGGCCGTCGGCGGCGGTGACCGCCTCCTTCAGGGCCGCTTCCGGGGTGGCGTCGAGGAAGTGGAACGTGGTGTCGGAGAGGGTGATCGAGGGGCGCGGGTGGTGGGTGAGGACGAAGACCGAGGTGTGGAAGGGGGGTTCCTCGCCCCACCAGCCCTGCCAGTCGTGGTTCTCCCAGGGGCCGCGCTGCGGGCCGAATTTGTTGCGGCCCATGATCTCGGCGCCGATGTTGTGGGTGAAATCGCGGGTCAGGTAGTCGTCGAGACCGCGGGTGCCACCGGGGTCGGTGCGGTTGACCCAGCTGGCGGTCGCGCCGGCCCAGGAGAACATGATGCCCGGATCGGCGTGGCCGAACGGGTGGTCCAGGCTCTGGCCGAGACCGGAGCCGTAGCCGTCGCTGGAGACGGTGAAGCATTGCACGCGGACGAGTGGGGCCATCGGAAGTCCTAACTGGTTGTAATATGCAATCGGTTGAGAACTTACCTAGACTGATCTCATGACGCAACCAGTTTCGCCGGATGTGCTGCCTGTGCCGCCCGGAAAATCGGGCTGCCCGATCAATATGACGATGGAACTTCTGGGCGACCGGTGGAGCCTGATCGTGTTGCGCGACATCATGTTCAGCGGTAACACCCACTTCCGCGAACTACTCGGCGCGTCCATGGAGGGCATCGCCTCGAACATGCTCGCGGCCCGGCTGAGCAAGCTCGTCGACGCCGGACTGCTCAGCCGCGACAACGACCCGAGTCACCGACAGAAGGTGGAGTACCACCTCACCGAAGCCGCGATCCAGCTCGTGCCGCTGATCACCGAACTGGGCGCCTGGGGATCTCGCTGGCTGCCCACGACACCCGAACTGGCCATCCGGGCGCGACTACTCGCCGACGGCGGTCCCGCGCTGCGCGAACGGTTCATGGACGAACTGCGCGAGATCCATCTCCGGCGGCGCGGGGCGCCGGAGTACGGGGTGCTCGCGGAGTTGACGGCGGCCTATCTGGAGGTCGTCGGCCGCTCAGGCGCGCAGGCAGCGCAGGGTGGCCGCCAGGACGGCGTCGGCGTAGGCCGGAGTGAGGCCGCCGAGGCCGAGTGACCAGCGCGTCTGGATCGGGCCGAGTAGCAGGTCGATCGCCAGTTCGAAATCCAGGTCGGGTCGCAACTCCCCCGCTTCGATCGCGGCGGCGAGGCGGGTGGTGACGGCGGCGCGTTGGGGCAGCAGCAGGCGCTCTCGATAAGTGGCGGCGAGTTCGGCGTCCTGCTGGATCTCCACCGACATCGCGCGCAGGAAAGCCTCGCTGCGCGGCTCGGTGAGCGCTGCCACCGAGCCGCGCAGCAGGGCGCGCAGGTCGGTGGCGATATCGCCGGTATCGGGCAGGGCGAGCCCTTCGGGGCCGGTATCGGATTCGAGCATGGCCTCGAAGACCACCGCCCCTTTCGAGGGCCACCACCGGTAGATGGTCTGTTTGCCGACCCCCGCCCGGGCCGCGATGGCCTCGACGGTGAGTTTGGCGTAGGGGACCTCACCGATGAGCTCGGTGGTGGCGGTGAGGATTGCGGTGCGGGAGCGGTGGCTGCGACGGGTGGCGGGGGCATCTGCCATGGGCCGACTCTAGCATTTACGAGACGAAACGTCTCGTCTTGACAAGGGCCTGCCCGGCTGCCATTCTTGGCGAGACGAAACGTCTCGTTCCGAAAGGGGTCCCCGTGACCAGAACATGGTTCATCACCGGCGCCAATCGCGGCCTCGGCCGCGCCTTCACCGAAGCGGCACTCGCCCACGGCGACCACGTGGTCGGTACCGCGCGGGATCCGCGCACCCTGGACGATCTCGCACAGGAACGGCTCACCGTGCTCCCGCTGGACGTCCGCGACCGCGAGAGCGTACGCGCGACTGTGGAAGAGGCTTTCGCGGTCACCGGCACGCTCGACATCATCGTCAACAACGCCGGATACGGTCTCGTCGGCGCGGTCGAAGAGTTCTCCGAAATCGAGATACGCGACCAGATGGACACCAACTTCTACGGCGCCGTCTGGGTCTCCCAAGCCGCGATCCCCCATCTGCGCGCCCAAGGGCACGGTCATATCGTGCAGATCTCCACCGTCGGCGCGGTCGGCAGTATGCCGCTGTTCGGTATGTACAACGCCGGGAAGTGGGCGCTGGAAGGGTTCAGCGCGGCACTCGCCGACGAGCTCCGGCCGTTCGGTATCGCGGTCACGATCGCCCAGCTCGGCGGATTCGCCACCGACTGGGCGGGGACGAGTATGCGGTTCGCGGCCCCGAATCTCGCCTACGCCGACGTGCGCACCGCGATCCTCGGCACAGCGGACTACCCCGACCCGCACGCCGCCCCTGCCGCGGCCGAAGTAGCGGAGGAGGCCGAATGGGTGGATGCCGACCCGGCTGTCGCCGCAGCCGCGGTACTGGAACTGGTGGATCTGCCCCACCCGCCACTGCGCAAGATCATCGGGCCCGGCGCCCAGCAGATGGTGGCCATGGCGCTGGACCAGCGGCGCCTGGACTACGCTCGCGATCCCGAATTCTCCTGGCCCGCATGAACAACACTCATGCGGGATCGGTTCACCGGATCGCGCAGTAGCGTGACGGACATGAGCACCGCGCTTCCCGCGTTCGCGCGGCAGGCATAGAGCCTGCTCGAACCGCTGCACGCCGTCACCTAATTCTCGCCCGAACCACTACAGGCACTCGCGGCGGCGGGTTACCGCGGGTTCTGGCGCTTACCGCCGGCGAACGTGCCGAACTCGTGCGGGTGCTACGGCCGTTCACCCGCGCGGTGGTGACGGCCGGGGAGATTCCCGCGGTGACACCGATCGGACTGGACCTGCGCGAAGCCGGGAACTGAGCGATGGTCACTATTCGGTCGACAGAACCGTATCGGGCGGGCGACGATCACGGGTATGGGTGAGACGCACCGTTACGAATGCCGCACCGACTGGACCGGGGCAGGTGAGCGGGGGACGGTGGACTACCGGTCCTACGACCGCGCTTATGTTTCCCGGGCAGCCGGTCGTCCGGATCTGCGCGGGTCCTCGGATCCCGCCTTCCGGGGCGACGCGACCCGCTGGAATCCAGAACTGCTGCTGGTCGCATCGCTGAGCCAATGCCATCTGCTGTGGTACCTGCATCTCTGCTCGACCGGCGGGGTGACGGTGCTCGACTACCGGGACGACGCCGTGGGCGTCATGGCCGAGGACAGTGCCGGTGGCGGACGGTTCACCGGGGTGGAGTTGCGTCCGGTGGTCACGGTGGCCTCGGCGGAGATGGCCGAGCGCGCGCGGGCGCTAC
This sequence comes from Nocardia jinanensis, assembly GCF_014645735.1. GTDB lineage: Bacteria > Actinomycetota > Actinomycetes > Mycobacteriales > Mycobacteriaceae > Nocardia > Nocardia jinanensis. The sequence goes on from NZ_BMMH01000002.1 coordinate 139,618, forward strand.
ACGCCGCAGCTCACACCAAATGCTTCATAGCGGCGTCGGTGAACTTTCCGGTCACCCATTCTGCGCGTATCGAGGTCGCGACGCGCTGATACCGGTGGGGTGCACGAGCTTCGGGGCGTGTCCGGGCCGCTACCACACCAGGGTGAAATCCGGGATACGCACCCGGCCGAAGAAACGTTTCGCGATATCGCTGCCGTCGCAGTTGTAACCGTTCATGATATCGGCCAGTTCGGTCGCCAGCTCCTGCAACTGCGGGCTGACACATTCGATACTGTCCTCGATCACCCAGCCCCAGTCCCGGGGAACGTTGTCGATGGTGATATCGATGCATCCGTGATGGGGTAGATCCACGGTGATCTCGATCTGCACCGGCGCGTCACCGAGCGGATCTCGCACGGCCGGTTCGCCGAACCGGGTCTGCGGGGCGAACATGATGCGGCCCAGCGCGATATCGGCGCGGATCATCTCGGCCACCGACGGAAGATCGGCATGTTTACCGACCCGGTGATGGCGATCACCATAGGTGCGGTCACCGGTCGCCGAATAGCCGGAGCGGTCCAGTATCCGTTCCAGCATGCGCTGCGCTGTCGCCCGCTCGTCGGCGCCGGTATTGGGGTGCTCGATGAGAGCACGCAGGCGCATGATCCGATGGCTCGTAATGATCGCCATACCAGGAAGGGTATCGAAATCGAGGTCCTTCCGGCGCCTCAGTCGCGGGTGCGTCCCCCGGAACCTCCCGCGCTCGCGATCACCGTGGTCAGATGCTCGTCAGGTGACAGCGCATCGGCCCCCGCGCCCCGCACCGCCGCTGGTGAACGGACCGCCGTCCACACCTCCAGTACCCCGAACAGCGTGATGCAACATCCCGCGACGAGTGCCAGTGTCGCGATATCGTCGAACGGCGCGATCGCGATCACCAGACCGGCGGTGAGTGTCACCAGGCCGAATACTTCCTGCTTTCCGCTGCCGGTCACCTCGTCGTCGTCCCACACCCCCGCTACCGCGTGTGTGATGCCCCGGACCGACCACGCCAGCCCCAGCCACATCGCCAGCAACAGGGTCCAGTCCCCGGCCCGGAAGCACAGGGTCGCCGTCAGCAGCGATACCAGCGCCGCGAGCAGTAGCAGCGCACGCGGGAACCGGCCCAGCCTGCTGCCGAACGCCACCGCCGCCAGGGTCACCGCACTGCAGAGCAGCGAGAACATGAAAAGGTTGCCGACCGTGCCCAGGGACTTGTCCGGCCAGATCACTGTCGCCACCCCGATCACCACCGAACAGACCCCCATCGCCAGCACCGTCTGGCGTACACCACGACCGAGCACCGGAACGGCGTCCGTTTCCTCGTAGGTCGGCATAGCAGAATGATATGGGTCGGCACCCCGGATTGCCCAACCGTTGCCGGGAGTGTCCGTCGACTCCGTGTCCAACCGGATCATGTTCAGCCCGGTGCCGGGCACCCGGCCCGCGCGCGACGCGGACGCCGAGTAACCCCGGGCACACCGGCGACCCCTCGACACCACCTGCGCAAACCCGGCAGCGACCGGATCCGCGGTTACAGTCGCCCCAGTCCCGCATCCGCGCGCCAGGCAGGAGGCCGACGTGACCGTTCCCGCGCTGGCATGGGTGTGCGCACTCGCGTTGATCGCCGGCTTGCTGTTGTTCGATTTCTTCTTCCACGTCCGTAGCGCGCATACACCGTCACTGACCGAGGCCGCGATCTGGTCGGCCGCCTATGTCGGCGTCGCCGTCGCGTTCGGGTTCGGGGTGTGGGTATTCGGTGGCACGACCATGGGGGTCGAATACTTCGCCGGGTACATCACGGAGAAAGCGTTGTCGGTGGACAACCTGTTCGTCTTCCTCATCATCTTGACCACGTTCCGGGTACCCAGCGCGGCCCAGCAGAAGGTACTGCTGGTGGGGATCGTGTTCTCGCTGGTGGTGCGGACCGGATTCATCTTCGTCGGGGCCACCCTCATCAACCGGTTCGCCTGGGTGTTCTACGTGTTCGGTGCCGCACTGCTGATCACCGCGGGGAACATGCTGAAACCGGAGAGCGAGGACAGCCATTCCGGCGATACGTTCGTCCTGCGGCTGGCCCGCCGGTTCCTGCGCACCACCGACCACTACGACGGCGACAAACTGGTCACCGTGATCGACGGCCGCAAACAGCTGACCCCGATGCTGCTGGCGATGGTCGCCATCGGCGGCACCGACGTACTGTTCGCCCTGGATTCGATCCCCGCCATCTTCGGCCTCACCCAGAACGTCTTCCTCGTCTTCACCGCCACCGCGTTCTCCCTGCTCGGCCTGCGTCAACTGTTCTTCCTGCTCGAAGGGCTGCTGGATCGACTGATCTACCTGGGCTTCGGGCTGGCCGCCATCCTGGCCTTCATCGGGGTGAAACTCGTCCTGCACGCACTGCACGCGAACAATGTGCCGTTCATCAACGACGGTGACCCGGTGCCGGTCACCGAGATATCCACTGCCGCGTCACTGGCGGTGATCGTGGTCGTGCTGCTGGTGACCGTGGTGGCTTCGCTGCTGAGCCCGGCGGGACGCGCGCAGACCGCGGTGGCCAACGCGCGCCGGCATGCCACCCGATACCTCGACCTCGGTTACGAAGCCGATCAGGCGTTACGCGAACGCACCTACGCGGAGATGATCGCCGAAGAGGACACGATCGCCGCACTACCGTCCAAATACACCCGGCGTATCCGGGAGGGCGAAGCCGAACTGATGGCGTTGCTCGAACAGGCTCATATCGTGCACGCCGACCGGATCGCGCGGATGGAAGCCGGTCTACCGCTTCGGATGTGAGTAGCGGGTAGTGAAAAGTTGACGTGGACAGAATATTTCGCCAACCCGTTTACCGAGAGAGAACGCTGCGGGTAACGGCGGGGCAACATTGTGCGCTCACGATCGTCTGGCGGGTGCGTATGCCGGTACGGGCCCGCCGAGCGCACCCCCACGGTGAGGTCCGGGACGGGGCGGCTCGATGTCCATTTGCTGCAAGACAAAGGCTGTAGACAGATGCAAACTCGCCGGTATATCGCCGCTTCCCTGCTCGCCGTCGCCGCTCTCGGCGCCACCTCCGCCACCACCTACGCCGCGCCGGTTCCCACCGCGCCCGATAACGGCTCCACCCTGCAGACCGACATCATGCCGGGTATCCGCTACACCGCGAGCATCGTCGACAGCTCGGTCGTGCTGCGCACCGACACCGGATCGCTCACCGTGCAGGGCAACCAGTTCCAGGTCATCGACGATCAGGGCCGCCTCGTCGCCGGCCTGCCCCTCACCTACCTCAAAGACGGCAAGGAATGGCCGATCGCGGCCCAGGTCGACGGTAATACCGCCACCTTCACCCCCGGCACCGATCCGGCGCAGGCCCGCCCGGCGGCCATGCTGCAACCGGTCGGCGCCGAAGATTTCGACAGCGCGCTGAGCACTGCGGCCACCCAGTTCGGCCTGGCCACCGGGATCGGCACACTGCTGGGCAGCCTCATCGGCGGGGCTCTCGGCTGCGTCGCCGGGGCCGTTATCGGCGCGCCGCTGGTGGTGCCGACCTTCTTCGTCGGACCGATCGGGTTGTGTATTACGGGTGCCGCGGCCGGTGTCACCCTGGGTGTCGCCGCGGGTGTGGTCCTGATCGGGGTGCCGGTCGGTATCGCGGCCGCGATGCAGTTCTACGACACGGTGTATGTGAAGTAGTCCGCAGCGGTGCGGCGCCCGCCGGATCTTCGGCGGGCGCCGCACCGCCGTCCGGCCGGGTCGGTACGGCGTGCCGCCGCCGGGAATGGATGGGCAGCTGATGCCGAGCATGTGCCCGCGGCGTCAGCGGAGCTCCGAGAGGACAACACTGCGTACCGTGCTTCCATCTGGTGCGGTCCACGGCAGGACCACCTGCCCGGTCCGCAGCACCGGCTCCGACCGGCCCAGCACCTGGTGTACCCGCAGCTGGCCCTCGGCGACGGTGATATCGGTTCCCACCGGATTCTCCGACGCCGACACCAGCCGTGACCCGGCGGCGGGCAGGTCGGCGGCCGCGACCAGAATGCTCAGATCGGGGGAATCGCTGTCGGTGCCGTGCTGCGCCTGCGCCCCGCCCGCCAGCAGCGCCACCATCCGGTCGACCGCCACCGGATCCCGGGTGGCGTCGTAGATCCACCGGGTGCCCAGCACTCCGTGCTCGGCAGTGTCCAGCAACGCGTCGTCGTCGATCTCCAGTTCGGTACCCCGATAGCTCAGCGGAACGAAATACGTGATCGGCTCGGCGCTGCCGGTATCGGTCACCACCAGCATATCGATCCCCACCTCACCGGCGGGGTCGTCCAAGCGGAAGCCGCCCACTCGGCGTAGATCCTCCGCTCTGCCGGGACCCGAATACCACGGGCGACTGGGGAGCCAACGGCCGAGCAGCTCCATTTTCGACGGTTCCATGGTCGTGCGATGGATAACAGCCATATGGAGATTGTGCTACGTTATCCGGCCTCGCCGGCGGGTACCGGTGCCTGCGTGGCGCGCGGCGCGCGTTCGGCGAGGAGATCGTCGAGCTGTCGCTCGGCGCGTTCGGCGCGAGCCAGGGTCTGGGTGCGTGCGTGTTCCAGCGCTTCCATCCGCTGCGTCGCGTCGGTGACCGCCCGCTCCAGCCGTTCACCGGCTTCCGTGCGCACGGCCGCAAGATCGGCTGCGGCGCCCCGGCGGACCTCGGCGAGTTCATTTCGGAGCGCATCGGCATCCGCACGCAGGCGTTGCATCTCTGCCCGCATTTCCTGGGCGGCCTCGGCGCGTTCGGTGGCCGACTGTTCGGCGCGTTCGAGGGCGCGCTCGGTATCGGCGGCTCGCTGCACAGCCAGGTCGCGCTCGGCCGCCGCGGCGGATTCACGCTGGGTGCACTCCCGCCGCATCCGCTCGACCTCGGCTCCGGCCACTCGTTGCGCCCGCTCGATCTCCTCGGTGCAGTGGTCCCGGAGTCGTTGCTGCTCCTCCACGGATTCATTACGTACGATACGGATCTCGGCCTCGGCGTCGCTGCGCGCGGTGAACACATCGTCGGCGGCGCGGGCGGTGATTTTCTCCACCTCGCGCAGCGCTTCATCGCGATCGCGGACAGCCTCGGCGGTGCGGGTATCCGCGGCGGCGATACTTGTTTCGGCGGTCTCGGCGGCGTGTGCCGCGTCCTCGGCGGCCGCCTCGGCCCGGTCGCGAGCCTCGTGGGCTTCCCGCCGTGACTGTTCGGCTGCGGCGGCGGCGATTTCGGCTTCGGCGATCCGGCGTGCCGCGTCCGCCTGTATCGCCTGTACCTGCGCTTCGGCGGCGGACGGGTCGGCGAGAGTGCTCATCTCGGTGACGGCGGCGGTCAGGGTGGTGCCGAGTTGCTCGGCGAGCGTGCGGAATTGGATGAGTAGTTCATCGGCACGCAGGCGGGCGGTCGTCACCGGTCCCTGAAGTGTCACAGTGACGATATCGGCGGGACTCTCCGCCTCTTGCTGTAGGCGCTGCCGCTCTCGCCAAGCGCGCCAACGGGTGTGGTCCGGAAGTTCGCAATATTCGGAGGGTCGGCCGGGACCGGCGGGCTTGGCGAGGGGGCGGGCGCAGCCGGGGTAGTTGCAGACTGTGGGCACCGAGGAATCGTAGCGTTGTTTCGTTGGGATACTACGTATTTACACGAAACGTAATGGGATGAGTTCAGCACGGAGTCTCGGCGTGGGATTTGTTCTGACCTCCGATAAGTGAACATTATCGGCGGTCAGGATTGTAGGGTGGGTGGAGATCGGCTTGAGTGCAATACGTTTCGTTACGTTGCAACAAACCAAACGAATTCTGTGACGCAATTACCGAGGGGCCCACCATGACCGAATACGACACCGACCTCGTCCTGCCCGATACCGTCCGCACCGAACTGCGCCGCGGTGTCACCAGCGTTCTCGTCGACACCGCCGCCCTGCGGCAGGTACGCGAACGCTTCGATACCGAACAGGCCACCGCGCTCGGCCGCTACCTCAGCGCCTCCCAATCCCCCAACACCGTGCGCGCCTACCGCACCGACTGGATCGCCTGGGCCGCCTGGTGTGCCACCGAGAACCGCTGCGCACTTCCCGCCGACCCGCTCGATATCGCCGTCTACCTCGCGGCCGCCGCGGACGCCCGCACACCCGACGGCCGCCACGCCTACGGGCCGGCCACCCTGGAACGTAAATCCGCCGCCATCGCCGCCGTGCACGCCGCCAACGGGCTACCCGCACCCACCCGTAGCGACGTCGTCCGGCTCACCCTGCGCGGTATCCGCCGCACCCGTCGCGCGCGACCCAACCGGAAACGGCCGATCCTGCTGCACACCCTCGGCGAACTCCTCGCCGGACTACCCGAACCCGGCTGGCCCGGCGAACCCGCCCGGCGCCGCGACACCCTGCTGCTACTCCTCGGCTTCGCCGGAGCACTGCGCCGCAGCGAACTCGCCGGCCTGCGCCTCACCGATATCCATTTCGGCACCGACCACGGCACAGGCGAACCGCTCCTACTGATCCACCTGCCCACCACGAAAACCGATCCCACCGGCATCACCGAACAACACGTCGCGCTCCCCCGCGGCCGGCAGGCACACACCTGCCCGGTCTGCGCCTGCGCCGACTGGATGCGGTTGCTCGCCGCGCACACCGGGGGCCCGGAGAGCCTGCGCCCCTGGGCCGAGGAACAGTCTGTTACGGATACTCATATCCACCGCTGCCACGGCTACCACCCCGATCCGCGACTGCGGCCGGAACAACCGCTGTTCCCCGCGATCAACCGGCACGGCGGACTGGGCACGTCCGCGATGTCCGGGCGGGCGGTCGCCGAACTCGTCAAACGCTACGCCGCCCGCGCGGGGCTCGATCCCGCGCTCTTCTCCGGACATTCCCTGCGCGCCGGATTCGCCACCCAGGCCGCGCTCGGCGGGGCGGCCGACCGTGAGATCATGCGGCAGGGGCGGTGGAGCAACCCGCGCACCGTGCACCGCTACATCCGCACCGCCGACCCGCTCGCCGACAACGCGGTCACCAAACTCGGACTCTGACAACGAGGCCGGTGGCGGTGTGTATGACGGTGAGGTCTCGGTATGGCATCCGCCGATGCCGCGGGTGACTACATCGCCCGGCGTCATACCGGGGTCGAGTCCGATAACCGCGAGATGCCGTCCGAACTGCGGTTGTTCCGGCGATGTTTGCCCGAACGTGACCGTGGGTAGCGCCCGTGCTGTGCGAGGATATTGAGCGCTCCACGAGTGAGTCCGTTTCAAACCACCTTTGGAAGGATGCTCAGATGGCGCAAGAAACCAGCACTGCCACCCGTTCCAGCAACGGAAGCAGTCAGCAGGAACTCCAGAGCCTGGACATGCTGCGCATGGGCCTGGACGAGATCCGGCAGGAATGCCAGAACGCGCGGCAATACGCGCAGCAGGCACAGAACCTCTCTCGGCAGGTGCAGCAGCAGTCCCGCCAGGTACAGCACCAGTCGCAGATCGCGCAGAACCAGGCCAACCAGGCCAACAACCAGGCCCAGCAGGCTCGCCAGCAGGCGATCCAGGCGCAGAACCAAGCGCAGCAGGCGCTGAGCGAGGCCGACCGGGCCCAGGCTCAGGCCCAGCAGGCGCAGAGCGAGGCCAACCAGGCCGCTCAGCGCTGTCAGTCGGCCCAGGACCAGGCCGACCAGGCCGCGCAGCTCGCGCAGCAGGCCGAGGATCAGTCCACCCGCTCCCAGGATCGCGCCATGCAATGGGAGCTGCAGCTGCACCAGGTGCGCCAGCAGGTGCGCCAGGCGTAATCGAGCTGCACATCCGGCCGGGCGGTCGCCCGCCGACCGGATACAGCCGACGCGGGGTCCGATGAACTCACGGGTTCACCGGACCCCGTGCTCGTAGATCCATACCGTATGGCTCGTTCCGTAAACCATCGCGGGACAAGTGGTTATCAGGACAGGATGGTCGGGCCCGACGCCGGTCGTAAGCGTTCGATGGCGGCGCGGTGGCGTGGTTGCGTGCCCGCCAAGCGCTGTTGCCGGGCATCACGACGTTGGAGCGTCTGGTTTCTGATGGGCGCAAATCCGCTGATCAGCGGTTGTGGAGGCAGTTGGCGGGTTGTGCCGCCGCAGACCTCGGGTTCGCTGTTGCGGCTGCTGGAGATCCCCGACCCGGCCAAGCAGCGCGTGAGCGAGTTGGAGAGGCTGCGTAAGGGCTTGTTCCGACCGTCGTCGAAAGGCTTGATCGGCGCGCTGAACCGCGTGGCGGACTTGATCGCGGTGGGTGCCGGGACGCTGGACGTGTCGACGGTCCCGCCGCGGCGGCTGCTCGGGTTGGCGACGCACGGGATTTCGGGCAAGACGGCGTTGCTGCGCCGCATGGAGCCTCGCGAGCATCGATTGGCCGTGCTGGTCGCGACCGCGCTGGTGTTGTCGGATCGAGCGACCGACGATGTGTTGGACCTGTTCGACCTACTGATGACCACGGAGTTGTTGTCCAAGGCCGAACGGCAGTCCAGCGATGAGAAGCTGCGCCGGTATCCGAGGGTGTCGCGCAATGCCGGCAAACTCGCGGCGGCGGTGAAGGTGCTGCTGGAGATGAGCGAGGTGGAGCCAGCCATCAGCTTGGAGGTGGTGTGGGATCTGATCGAGAACGCGGTCACCAAGCGCGAGCTGCGTGCTGCGGTCGCGACGATCGATGAGCTGGTCCCGGCCGATGACGCCGAGCTGGCGGGGCAGCGTTTGGAGGAATTGGCCGGGCGGCTGGCGACGGTCCGCCCGTTCCTGCCGCTGATGATGAAGACCGTCGGGTTCGGCGCGACCGGCGACGTCGCCTCGCATCTGGGTTCGGATACCCCCGCAACGATCGACGAGGACGGCAAGCTCCACGTCGCCGCGCTGGTCGCGGTCCCGGACCCGCCGTCGCTGATCGACCTGCGCCGCCGGATCGAAAAGATGATGCCCAAGATGGCCCTGAACTAACGTCCGTGGCCCGAGCCGCAAGGTAGTGAGTGCGTCGGTGGGAGTATTTCGTCAGCTGCCCGTTCCAGTTCCTTGGAAGTGGAACGGCTCGGACCGACTTAGCGCCGATCGATAATGGGTCGGCCGTCCAGATTGTGACATGGGCTGATTCGATCGTCTCTCGTTCCAGAAGTCGTTCCACTGGAAGTTCTCGAGGTATGTTCCAGAACCTGTGTGCGGAAACAGTTTCCGGTAAGGCTTCGCCATGATGGCGGCGGGACGGTATCCGGCAGGTGGCTGGGATCTCGGCTATGCGCGGGTGAGTTCGACCAAGCAGAGCCTCGATCGCCAGCTGGCCGCCCTCACCGAGGCCGGGATCCTTGACTCGCGCATCCATGTCGACAAGAAGACCGGCTCAACCGTCGATCGACCCGGCCTGACCAAGCTGCTGGCGTACGCACGTCCCGGAGATCGGATCGTGGTGCACACCCTGGATCGCCGAGACCGCACTACGACCGTGGAAACCGGTATTCACCCCACGGCGACCTCCAGGTCGCTCACGTATTCGCCGATGGTGACCGGATCACCGGCGTGATCGACTGGTCCGAGGCAGCCTGCGGCGACGGCCTCTACGACCTCGCGACCTTGACGCTCGGACACCCGGAACATCTCGGCGACGTCGTCTCCGGCTACGGCACCGACGTCGACCTCGACGTCATCCGGGCGTGGTGGTCGTTACGAAGCCTGCGGGGAGTCCGCTGGCTGGTCGAGCACGGCTTCGACCCGACCACACCGGGCGGCGAGGTCGATGTGCTGATAAACCAGGCGGTGTAACAGCCAGCGGGAACCAGGATCCGGTCGTGTTCGCATATTGCGCGATGCAGTGGGTCGAAAATGGTCGTTTCTGACCCAAAATTGGTCGGACGCACCGCGTTCGCGAAACCGCAGCTCGCCGGACCCCCGAATCGGGTCAGAAGCTGTGTGCGGAATCTATGAGACGAAACCAGGCGTGTCGACCCTTTATGGGACAGTTCTGGGCATGGCACGGTTCGGGTACGCGCGGGTCTCCACGCGCGGGCAGAAAGACGACTCCCAGATCGACGCGCTCACCGCCGCGGGGTGCGAGAAGATCTGGGTCGACAAGGCTTCCGGGAAGCTGGCGCGGCGCCCGGAGTGGGACAAATGCTTCGACCACCTACGCCGCGGGGACGAACTGGTCATCACCCGGCTCTCGCGCCCGTTCCGGTCCGTGCGGCATATGACCGAACTCGCCGCCGCCCTCGACGAACGCGGGATCGACCTGGTCGTGCTCGAACAAGGCATCGACACCACCACCCCCGCCGGGCGGTTCCTGTTCCACGTCATCGCCGCCATGGACGAGATGACCGCCGACCTCATCAGCGAAGGCACCCTCGAAGGACTCGAATCCGCCCGCGCACGCGGCCGCGTCGGCGGACGCCCCACCGCGCTGACCCAGTTGCAGGCGCTCAAGGCACGGCAAACGCTGCTACACCGTCGCCCAGATCGCCGAAACCTTCGGCGTCTCCCGCAAAACCATCTACCGACACCTCGACCGCAGCGCGTGATTCCGGCGACGTTCATCAGCGGATCGGCATGTGCTCACCGACGAGCGTGACGAATGGTGACGGCCATACGGCGCAGCCTGCCGCGTATCCGACTGTCGGTATCGGGTACCAACGTCAGGCCGGCCATATCGGCGATACGGTCGGCGACCGCGGTCACCGCGGTCGTGTCGGTCCGGATGTGTTCGCCGAATTCGGGTCTGCTCAGCTGCGCGAGGCAGTAGTCGAGCTTGTCCACCGCGAACTGTTCCCCACGCAACGGTCGATCACCCTGACCGACCAACCCCAACACAGGCGCGATCCCGAGTCCCCGATCCCGAAGACGATTCAGGACCGTTTCCCGCTCGGCCAGCAACGCGAAATGGCGCACGTCGTGTCCTGCTTCCCGTAGCCGTCCGACCGTCTCGGCGAAGTAGCGGGGATCCACGACGGTCATCGGAGTGATCACCACCCCGTCGTGCTCGCGCAGCACGTGGTCGAGGACCTCAAACACACCCTGGCGCCAACTCGGATAGTCCTGGAAGTCACCCCGCAGCGAGGCCGGCATCATCCGGTGCAGCCCGAAACCCACCTGCTCCGGATCGCACACGACACTGCCGACAAGGCGCCGTCGCAGCTCGAACGCGGTCTGGGTCTTGCCCCCACCGAAGGGGCCGTTGATCCAAAGCAGCATGAACACAACACTATCCACACCCCACTCGAAGACCATGAACAGCGCACTTGCCATTTCCGCCCGAAATTTAGCCGACGCAGCCTCAGCCAGAGACGCCCGAACGCCAGCCCCCGTAAACGCTCATCGCTGCTGGACTGCGGTCCCGAAAACACCCGACTCGACGGCAAAACCGCTGGTCAAGCCATTGTCGTTGCTTTCCGCGCGATTACTGCCGAACCCCGGGTTACGAGAACTTCGTTGTTTTCTGCGCCGTTACTACAGGGGGTTCCGGTAGTAACCGCCGAAAAACCAACGGATATGGCGACGTCGCTGGTCAGCGTCGACGGTCGGCGTCTGGACCGAGTAGCGCGGTGAGTTCGCGCATCGCCTGTGGGGACGGTTTGAAGTAGCGGCGCAGGTTCTCGGGTCTGCGGTGCCGGGACTTGGCCATGAGTTCCAGCAGGCTGGCCCCGGATTCCCCGAGATGGGTCAGGCCGGAATGGCGCAGTTCGTGCAGATCCCAGCCGGTCCCCGGCCCATCGAGCGCGGTGGCGGCGTCGAGGAGGTTGCGGGCCTGGTCGTAGGACAGCCGGGCCAGGCCGGTGTCAGGACACAGGTCGCGGTCGGTGAGGTACTTGCCGGGCCCGGGACGGCGATGGGTGACGAACACCGGACCGCGAGTGCGGCCGCGGAGCAGCCGGGGCAGCAGCCGGGCGGTGCCGGCGTCCCAGTACACGGTCTCGAGGACGTTTCGTGGTGGGCGGGCCCGCGGCGGCGGGTGCGGGGTTTGGCGCCCTTGGACTTCACCGGGGCGCTACGGGCGGCGAGGTCGAGGTCTTCGATGTTGAGCTGGAGCAGTTCTTCTGCGCGGGCGCAGGTTTCATACAGCATCCGCCACAGCGTCTTCTCCCGCACGTGGGTCTCGCGGCGGGCGCTGATCAGCCCGTCCGGGCCCCGGCCGTCGATCGCGTCGACGGTTTTGGCGATGGCGATGCCGTAGGAGCGGCGGGTGTTCGTCGAGCCGATCGTGTCGAGGAACGCTTCGGCGGCGGCGCGCGCGCAGGGTGCGGTTCGGCGCGGTGCGTAGCCGGGTCACCTTCGCGGCCATCGGTTCCCCCGCTCTCTGCTTGCCCCGGATAACGGGGTCGCTTCGTGTACCCGCCGGAGTGGGTCCGCCGCAGGTCGACTCTCACGTTACCCCGGATAACAGGCCATTATCTCGGGCCAGTCTGGTCATCTCGGCTGCCGGACGAAGGTGGTTTGCCGTCTGCGAGGTGGATTGTTCCTCCGGACGAGTACGCCTCGAGGGCCGCGGAAACGTCGATCCCTTTCCGCCCGGCACTTTCCACCGCCTCATCCGGGGCAAGAAAGTCGAAGCCCGTGACTTCTTTCTCGTCGACATCGAACTTCATACCCGACACTCCGGTGCCCGCCGGCGCGTCGAAGGTTGCGAGGTAGATGTAGTCGGTCAGCGGGTAGTCGCGTCCGTGTTCGGGATCTGGTGATTTCTTGTTGGTGGCAAGCAAGCGCTCGATCCTGACAGCTCTCCCCAGCTCTTCTCCGAGTTCTTCCCGAACTTCTCGTCTCGCCGCTTCCTCTGGTTGTTCTCTCTTTCGCGGGCCGTTGTCGACGAAGCCGCCGGGCATGGTCCGCTTGCGTTCGTAGGGAGATTGCAGCATCAGCACCCGACCGTGCTCATCCATGATGACCACCTTGGCTGCCGCCAGGTTTTCCGGATCAAGGTTGCCCTCGTCGAACTGCCGTTGGAACCATTCTCTGCGGCTGTCCGATGTGTATTTTTTGGCCGGAGGCGATGCGGGTGCCGCGGGCTCTCCATGGGAATCCCGCGGTCCGGCGTGGGAATGGTCACCTCCGCTGGAGGCTCGATCGGTGACCACCGCGGACCCCGGCCGCTCCGTCCCGAAACCGGACTGCTCGATTTGACGCCGGCCCGCAAGATCCTGATCGGGCACCGTCTCGGCGGCTTCCTTCGCGGTTCCCCCGGCGTGCCGAATCGGATTCTCCACCGCATCGGCAGTGTCGGGGATGACTCTCCCGGTGAGTTTCCCGGCCACATGTTTGCGGAACCAGTCGGCGAAGTCTCGTCCGATCACTGCGCGACCGTACCGCAACCGGAGACCGGTCAGGATTCAAAAACTGTTGTACCGCAGTGTATTCGGGCATCGAAGTAGCGAAGATCACTCAACGTCCCGAGAGCGAGGGTCGATGACGCGACGCCGGACCGAGACGAGACCCGCTCGATCCGACCGACCCCGTCGGCAGCGACGCCGCCCGGAGGAACCGAACCCCGATCACGAGTGGATCGACCCGGCCGACGACCCAGAACCCACGTCGGCGACCAGCCGGGCCGATCACCGCCCGCCAACCGCTTAACGTGACTTTCTCCCGGATACCGGTATCAACCCCCGAGCGACTGGCTCAGAACAAGGTGTCGCGCACCCGCAGCGGCCGGTAGCCGGTCGGTCCGAGCTGGGCCAGTTCGGCGTCGATGTCGACTTCGATCGCGCCGAAGAAGTTGATGTTGGCGCTGTGGGCCGGGGATATGTGGGCCAGGATCTCGTCGTCGATGCGCTGCCCGGACCGACGCATCTGCTCGGCCGCGAGCCCGTAATACTCCGTAGTCCACGCGATCACAGCGTTGGTCGCCAGGGTCAGGCACCAGGCTTGCTCGGTCTGGTCGGCGAGCTGGCGGGCCCGGATCATGCCCTCGTGGGCGAAGTAGCGGCTCATCGGCCGCGAGGTGGTCGACTTGCCTCGAGTCGGGAACCGCTGCCCGTCGCTCGAGGACAGTGTCCCGGCGCCGAACACCGGGGTAAGCGGTAGCCGCTGGTGGTAGTCGATGATCGCGAGGTTGGCCGCGCGCAGGGTTTCCTCGCGCACATACCATTCGTCGGTCCAGGACAAGATGTCGTAGCTGATGCCGCAGGCCTCGGCCATCCTGGTCAACCCGAGGTTGGTCGAGTGCGCCAGCAGCACCGCGATCAGGTTGCGTTTCAACTCCGGCGTGCGGTGGCCTGGCCGCCAGCGTGGGTGAAACAGTCCAGGTAGCCGGTGCGTTTGTCCAGCTCGATCAGCAACGACACGATCGGCGCGAACGGCAGCATCTCGGTCAGCTCGGTCTTGAGCGCGACCGCCTCGGCCGGAACGTCCTCGGCGGTCAACGGCGAGATGATCAGATCCCCGGACTCGCCATCCAGCCGCACCGGCCCCTCGCCCTCGGCGAGCACCGTCTCGAGTTCCCCGACCGCGGTATGCAACTCGTCGACGACGGCGGCCAGGGCGACGCCGGGATCGGCGCAGCGCCCGACCAGGCGGCAGAACTCGCCGCGTTGCGGTTCCCACTGCTCGGGCACGAACACGTCGCCGCTGATCGTGCTCCATCGCCCGCGCGAGCAGGAACTCGTCGAGCTCCTCGAGTTCGAGCGCACCCGCGGCCCGCCACCCGAGGTACTGCGCGACCAGCCGGAGGTGGTCGGTGCGGGTCTGGGCGCGGCGGCCATAGGAACCGATCTCGGTGCCATCGACCCGCAGCTGCTCGGCCAACCTGGCTACCGCGACCGGCGGGGCAGTCACCACCCGATCGGGCACGAACCCCAACCACGGCAACGTGCACAACGCGATCGCGATACCGAGCCGATCGGCCGGACCACGCCCCCGACCGGGATCGACGAACGCCAGATCCGCCGGCGAGAGCGTGAAGAACCGGAACAACTCCTCACGGCCGATCTCCGGGAACTCCCGCAGCCGCGCCAACTCCTCATCCGCGAACACCCGCGTCGCCACGAAACCGACCTCCCACCAACCAACAGCGTTGGGAGCCAAGCCAACCAGAGTCCGCCTCCACCGCAGGCCGAACCGGGCACTCACCAACGGTCAGCCGCGGCTACGCCATATCCGTTGGTTTTTCGGCGGTTACTACCGGAACCCCTACAGGAACCGCCCTCAGGCGGGCGAGTCGTTGCGGATTCCGAAATCGGCAATCGATGGAACTCACAGTTTCGTATCTGATAATCGTGGCGTGTCGCAGTCGGAGTTGTGCGGTGCGTACCGCAACCGGGCGATATGGCGGTCCCCAGTTCCGGCGGCACCGCATCCCCGAACCCGATCCGCAACCCGGCACAATCATCGGCGAGCAACAGTTCCTCCGGGGCGTCCGGCTGCGGGAAGAACTCCATAACCCGTGCAGCAACAGCACATCCGCACCTTCCGTGCGCGCCCCCGCCTGTACGCGTACCTCGAACTCGCCCACGCGTACCGTGCGCAGCTCAGCCGTGCTCATCGCTGCATGCTGGCCAAATCCCACCGCGGCTGCTAGACACCTGTATGGATGCTTGTCCGCGAAGTGTGTGCGGCATCGGCCACACAGAACCCGGCAACTGAGCGCAACGGAGGAACACCTATGAGCACAGACCATGCCGTATCGGTCGTCATCGGCGGCGCATCCGGAATCGGCCGGGCCACGGCGCAGCTCATGGCCGAACGCGGAGACACTGTCGTCATCGCCGACCTCGACGGCGACGCCGCGAACTCCCGGGCCGCCGAACTCGGCGCCCCGGCGAGCGGCCTTCAGGTTCAGGTCACCGACGAGACCAGTATGCGCACCTTCTTCGACACTGTGACCACACAGCACGGGCCCATCGACATCGTCGTCGACTGCGCCGGAATCTCCCGGCCCGGAACCCTTGCCGACCTCTCTCTCGACGACTGGAAAGCCACCATCGACGTATGTCTCACCGGAGCGTTCCTGACGGTGAAAGAAGCCGCACGCAGCCTGCGAGACGGCGGATCCGTAGTACTCGTGGCCTCCCTCAACGGCCGCCAGCCCGGAGTCGCGATGGGAGCGTACTGTTCCGCCAAAGCTGGGGTTCTCATGCTCACCGAGGTCGCCGCCATGGAACTGGCGCCCCGCGGCATCCGCGTCAACGCGGTCAACCCGGGATTCGTGCACACACCGCTCACCCACGGTGCGACGCTCGTCCCGGGCCTCGTCGAGGAGTACATCGAGAACACACCACTCGGGCGTGCCGGGACACCCGAGGATATCGCCCAGACGATCGCGTTCCTCACCTCGACCGCGGCCGGATGGATGACCGGCGCGGCCATCGACCTCAACGGTGGCGCACACGCCAAACGCTATCCGGACATCGTGGCGCGCATCGCGGATCTGGCCGCCGACCCGGCGTGAGACAGGCCCGGCAGCGCATCCGTGACCAGCAGCCGCGAGGTCGCGAAATCACCCCCACCATTCCCTCCGGGCGGGAAGACCTCTCTTGTACTTGTTGATTGGACGGAAGGTTCTTGTTCGCTGGGCTCAGATAGGAGATATTCATGCTTCGATGCGCATATCGTCGTATCTATCTTTCTGGATCGACTTGTGATTGTTGTCGGTGGATTCGGATTGCTACTCCGGACCCGAAGCGATCCGAGTCGACAGAGCTGGTGCTGAATCTCCGGACTCGCGCGGTGGACCCACCGATTCACGCATTCGCCCTCCCCTACCCCACTGCCCCGGCCGAGGGAGCAGGGATCCGACCGCCTCCCATCTAGGTCCTGCAACCAGCCGATGAGCCGACGGGGGATCCCTCGTGTCAGCGCTCTCGCTCCAGCTCACGGTCCACGACCGCGGAGGCCACTTCATTCCCTGGGAAATCCCCGACCAATGGACCGGCGACCTACGCCGCACCTTCCAGGGACGACGCCGGCCCGCCAACCCCGCTCCCCCGGATAACGATGCCGTCCCGCCGGCGCGATCCCGTACAGGCGCAGTGGCCGTGGGGTACATAGAGTTCTTTCAGCAGCCGGACGGCCCGGGCAGCCTGACCGCTATTCATAGTTAGATGCGCATATCTTGATAACCTATTCTCGACTGCAATCGGTGGCGCACTGTTCGCGTAGCGACGCGAAGACAGGGACATCTCCCTTCGGACCGGTCGTCATCCCGCGCATACCTACACCGGCAACGCGGCCCGGGCCGATCGAAGGCCGCGCTCCCCCGGTGCTGCGGCGAGGAGGAGATGCGGACGCTTCGACCCGATTCCGGTGTCGCGCCGCTAGTCTGATGCGAGCGCCGTGCAGACGAACAACGAGCAGGAGACGATCCGATGGGCCCGGTGAACCGTCGCCGATTCTTGACCACCAGTGCTGTAGCCGCGGGCGCTGTCGTACTCGGAGCGGGACAGGCCGGCGGCCGCCCCGCTCCCCCGGTCGAGGTCGCTCCGCTCGGATCCGGCTTCCTGTGGGGTGTCGCATCCTCCGGGTTCCAGTCCGAAGGCCATGCGCCGGACAGCAACTGGACCCGCTATATCGCAGCCGGGAAAACCGACGACCCCTATCGTGATTCCGTCGACTTCTACTCGCGCTACCACTCCGATATCGCGCTGGCCGAACAGCTCGGAGTACGCGCCTACCGGATCGGGATCGAATGGGCGCGGGTACAACCGGCACCGGGTGCATGGGACGAGGACGGGTTCCGCTTCTACGACGAGGTCGTCGGGGCCATCCGCGCCGCGGGTATGCGCCCGATGCTGACTTTGGATCACTGGGTGTACCCGGGCTGGCAGGCGGATCAGGGTGGTTGGCGGCGCGCTGGAATGGTCGACGACTGGCTGGCCAACGCCCGGAAAGTGGTCGACCGGTACGCGCGGCACGATCCGCTGTGGATCACCTTCAACGAACCCGCGGCCTATCTGATGAACGAAGTGCGCCACGGTGGAATCGGGCTGACCGATATCCCCGCGATGCAGGACCGATTGGCGACCGCCCACAACGCGATATACGACCACATCCACCGGATACAACCCGGGGCGATGGTGAGCAGCAATGTCGCCTACATCCCGGCCGCCGAAGACGCCGCGAACGGGGCGTTCCTCGACCGGGTCGGCGCGAAACTCGACTACATCGGTATCGATTACTACTACGGGTTCTCCCCCGCCGGTGTGCTCGCGCAGGTCCCCGACCCGAGCAAGCTGTGGACGCTGTCGCTGCAGGCCGAGGGTATCTACTACGCCCTCGACCACTACGCGAGGCGTTTTCCGGGCAAACCCCTCTACATCGTCGAGAACGGGATGCCCACCGAGAACGGGAAACCGCGAGCGGACGGTTACACCCGCGCCGACCTACTGCGCGATACCGTCTACTGGTTGCAGCGCGCGTCCGCCGACGGGATGAACATCATGGGCTACAACTATTGGAGCCTCACCGACAACTACGAATGGGGTTCCTACACGCCGCGGTTCGGGCTATACACCGTCGATGTCCTCGGCGATCCCACGCTCACCCGGCGCCCCACCGATGCCGTGGCAGCCTATACCGCGATTACCGGGCGCGGCGGAGTTCCGGGCAACTACCGGCCGACGCGGGAGCCCGCGACCTGCTCGATCGTCGACGGACTCACCAGCTGTACCGATCAGGTCACCGTGCCGCGCTGATCCACGCCACGATGGCCTGATCGCGTGGGCCGCTCGGCCGACTTCGACGGGTGCCGGCGGTGTTCCACCGGACTTCGCGGCAGGCTGCCCGGACCCCGCGCCGCCGCTGCCGAGAGAGCGCCATCGCGATACCGCGAATGCGATTACGGCCGACATGGCCGACAGTCCGGCGATCAGATGCAGGCCGGTGTCGTCGCTTCCGGTGGCGTCCTCGACCCAGCCGAAAATGTACGGGCCCGCGAAGCCACCGAGGTTGCCGATCGTATTGACCAGTACAGGCCGTAGACCAGTCCGAAGTATCCGAGACCGAGCAACCAGACCTTGCGGTTGCCGAGGACACCGCGGACGCTGTGGCCGGAGCTCATCTGCTCGGCGTCGGCGGCGACATCCGCTTCCAGCACCTCGCGTTCGGCGGGGGTCAGCCAGGAGGCGTTCGCGGGACGGGGTCGGGCAGCACGAAGCTGCGCCGGGCGTTCGACCCGCGCGGCATCATGAATCCCGGCGTGGCGTTGTGACCCATTCGGCCCGATCCGGTGCGGTGCCGGGTGGGACCGGACGTGCGAGACTGGCCGGGTGAACGGGGAGAAGGAAAACCGCGCCGACCGCACTCGCTCCGCCGGCTCCACCAGGCCGCCCGATCGAGGGACCGTATTCGGTTCCGGGGTGCTGTGGCTGGCGAAATGGGCGGTATGCGTGGTCGCGATCGCGGCCGGGGCCTGGGTTCTCGGGTTCCTCGCCGCGCGGCTGTGGGTGGTGTTGCTGCCGGTACTGCTCGCGATCGTGGTGTCCACGGTGCTCTGGCCACCGACGCGTCTGCTGGTGAAGGCCGGGCTACCACCGGCCGCGGCGGCCTCGCTCACGGTGGTCGGGTTCATCGGCGTACTGGCGGGCGGTATCGCCCTGATCGTGCCCTCGGTGGTGGATCAGGTGCCCGAACTGTCCGACAAGGCCACCACGGGGATCAACACCGTGCGGGACTGGATGCAGGGCCCGCCGCTGAACATCAGGGACGAACAACTGAACTCGGCGGTCGACGCGGTGGTGTCGCGCTTACAGTCCAGCGCCGAACAGATCGCCTCGGGCGTTTTCACCGGCGTCAGCACCGCCACTTCGGTGCTGGTCACCATATTCCTGGTGCTGATTCTCTGCTTCTTCTTCGTCAAGGACGGGCCGAAATTCGTCCCGTGGATGCACAAGTTCACCGGCGGGCGCAGCGGCCGGCATTTCGAGGAAGTGCTGGTGCGGATCTGGGATGTGCTCGGCGGATTCATCCGCACCCAGGCGCTGGTCAGCTTCATCGACGCGTTCTTCATCGGTCTCGGGCTGGTACTGCTCGGTGTACCGCTGTGGGGGGTGCTCACGGCACTGACGTTCCTGGGTGGGTTCATCCCCATGGTCGGGGCGTTCGTCGCCGGTGCGCTGGCGGTACTCGTCGCGCTGGTGGGCAACGGGTTCACCACGGCCCTGATCGTGCTCGTCATCATCATCGCGGTCCAGCAGCTCGAGGGTAATGTGCTGCAACCGGTACTACAGAGCCGCACCATGAAGCTGCACGCGGTCGTGGTCCTGCTCGCGGTCACCGGTGGTGGCACCCTGTACGGCATCACGGGGGCGTTCCTGGCGGTACCGGTGGTGGCTGTCGTCGCGGTGGTGGTCCGGTACATCAGCGAACAGATCGATGTGGCGGTGGCCGAATCCGAGCCGGCCGGGGAACCGGCGACGGATCCGGCCGGGCCCGAAATGGATACCGGGAAAGCCGGGGAGTCCGCGGGAACCGGGAAGTAGGTCCGCAGCGGCCTGCCCGGGGCACGTGTTCACGTCGCGCCGAGCAGGGTTTCCAGCGCGGCGATATGGGTTTCGAAGACCTGCTCCCGGTCGGCGAAAGTATCCGCACCGTACATATCGAAAACATCGAAGCTCACGGCACCGAACAACGCGCACCAGACGGTGAGCCCGCGCGCGAGCAACCAGTCCGGCACATCCAGTCCGAACTCGGCTCGGATCCGGACGAAATCGCCGGCGAGAGGTCCGGAGAGCGGCAGCAGGTTCGCCGCCGGAGGCATGAGCAGCCCCCGGCGGTGGGCCGCGTCGAAAAGCTGCATCAGTGTCACGATCACCCGCGTTCCCGGGGTGACCGTGCGATCGGCCGGAGCGGCGTATCCCGGTACCGGGGTGCCGAACAACAGGCCGTACCAGGCGGGTTCGGCGAGTGCCCAGGCGCGGACGGTGCGCGCGGTGATACGCAACTGTTCGATCGGGTCGTCGGGTGTGGCGGCGATCGCGGCCTCGACGGCATCACCCAGCGCGTCGTAGCCGTCGACCACCAGCAGGGTCAGCAATTCGTCGCGGCTGCGGACGTAGCGGTACACCGCAGAGGAGACCACGCCCAGATCGCGGGCCACCGCGCGTAACGACAGGGCGGCGGCGCCGTCGGTGGCAAGATGTTCGCGCGCGATCCGTTTGATATCGGTCATCGTCTGGACCCGGGCGCGGGCGCGGGGTGTAGTCATCCCCTCAGCCTGACCAATTGAGAGAGCACTGTCAACAATAGTGAGCGTTGCTTCCGTTCGACTATGTTAATGTTACCGCACGTCACTGCTGACCATCCGAACCAAGGAGAAGCCCCATGTCCGAGGCGGCCACGGATTTCGATGTCCTCATCGTCGGCTCCGGGTTCGGTGGCAGTGTCACCGCCCTGCGACTGGTCGAGAAGGGCTACCGCGTCGGTGTCCTGGAAGCCGGCCGCCGCTATGCCGACGACGAGCTCCCGAAAACCAGTTGGGAACTACGTAAGTTCCTGTGGGCGCCGAAACTGGGCTGCTACGGCATCCAGCGCATCCACCCGCTGCGCAATGTGCTCATCCTCGGCGGCGCCGGGGTCGGCGGCGGATCGCTCAACTACGCCAACACCCTCTACGTCCCGCCGGAGCCGTTCTTCCAGGACCCGCAGTGGCGCGATATCACCGACTGGCGCGGCGAACTCACGCCGTACTACGAACAGGCGAAACGGATGCTCGGCGTGGTGCAGAACCCGCATATGACGCCGGCGGACGAAGTCTTCAAACAGGTCGCCGACGATATGGGCGTCGGCGAGACCTTCGTGCGGACACCGGTCGGGGTGTTCTTCGGCGAACCCGGCGAAACGGTGGACGACCCGTATTTCGGCGGCGTGGGACCGGCCCGCACCGGTTGCCTGGAATGCGGCGACTGCATGGTCGGATGCAAGTTCGGCGCGAAGAACACCCTCGTCAAGAACTATCTGTATCTCGCCGAACAGGCCGGGGCGCAGGTGGTGCCGATGACGACGGTGACCGAGCTGCGGCCGCAAGCGGACGGCAGCTGGGTGGTGTCGGCACAGCGCACCGGCGCCTGGGTCCGCAAACAGCGCACCACCTACACCGCCCGGCAGGTCGTGGTCGCGGCAGGAACTCTGGGGACCCAGCGACTGCTGCACGAGATGCGGGACCGCCGGGTACTGCCGGAGCTGTCCGACCGCCTCGGCCTACTCACCCGCACCAACTCCGAATCGATCGTCGGCGCCGCCACCAAGAAGCTCGCACCGGGACAGGATTTCACCCGCGGCGTGGCGATCACGTCGTCGATCCATCCCACCCCCGATACCCATATCGAGCCCGTGCGCTACGGCCGGGGCTCCAACGCGATGGGTTTGCTACAGACATTGATGGTCGACGGCGGCGGCCGGGTTCCGCGCTGGCTGCGGTTCCTCGGTACCGCGTTGCGCCATCCCTTACTGCTGCTCAGCTTCCTCAGTGTCCGCAACTGGAGCGAGCGCACCATCATCTCGCTGGTGATGCAGCACCTGGACAACTCCATCACCACCTATACGACCCGCGGGTTGTTCGGCCGCAAACTCACCAGCAAGCAAGGGCACGGCGAACCCAATCCCACCTGGATCCCGGCAGGTAACGAGGCCACCCGGCGGGTCGCCGAGCAGATCGGCGGGACCGCGGGTGGAACCTGGGGCGAGGTGTTCAACATCCCGCTCACCGCGCATTTCCTCGGCGGTGCCGCGATCGGCGCAGACCGGGACTCCGGTGTGATCGACGCGTACCACCGAGTCTTCGGCTACCCCACGCTGAGCGTGGTGGACGGAGCCGCGGTATCGGCCAACCTCGGGGTGAACCCGTCCCTGACCATCACCGCGCAGGCCGAGCGGGCCGCCGCGTACTGGCCGAACAAGGGTGAACAGGATCCTCGGCCCACGCAGGACGCACCGTACCGCCGGATCGCGCCGGTGGCGCCGAAATCCCCGGCTGTCCCCGACTCGGCGCCGGGCGCGCTGCGCTTGCCGATCGTGGCGGTGAACGACCCGGCCGCCGGCTGAGCCGGGGGGCTCAGCCCTTGAAGTAGACCAGCTGGTGACTGGTCGCCAGCAGGGTGCCGTCCTGACCCCACAGCTGGGCGTTCTGGTCGAAATGCCCGTGCCCGAAGCGGTTCGCGCGGGCTCGGCCCAGCAGGTACTCGGTGCCCTGGGCGGCCAGATCCTCGGCGGTGGCGTGGAAGTACACAGTGAGCGAGATCGTGCCGGCCGGGAGGTAGCGGCCGCGCCGCAAAAACACACGCGGGTAGAACGCGTCCGACATCGCGGTGAGCGCGGCGAAATCTAGCGGGCGGGCCGGACTGTCGCGCAGCCACAGGGTGCTCACCGAATCCGGATTCTCCGGAATCCCGGCGCTGGACTCGATATCGGGCACGGCTCCGGCGACGAAGCGTAGATCGTAGTTACGGCCCCACGCGATGAAGTCCGGGAAGATCTGCGGCACGGCCTCGTCGGGCCCCGGCACCGACGGCATGGTCAGTTCCAGGTCCGACCAGGTGTCGCGCCGGACTCCGAATACGGCGGTCGCGGTGGCGGCGACCGCGCCGTCCTGCATGAGTTCGAGCAGCCAGTGCTGATTCGTGCGGTTGGTGCGGACAGGCCGCGCGGTGATCTCGAAAGGTCCGTCGGCGATCGGTCCGGTGTAGTTCACGGTGAGCGAGAGCGGATCGCCCAGTCGCTCGGGATGCCGTTCCACCGCCCGCAACAGTGCCGCCGCGGTGACTCCCCCGAACGGGCCGACCATATTCGCGTAATCGGGGCAGGTGTGACCGGCCAACTGGTGCGCTTCGGTGTACTCCACGGCGATCGCCGTATCGAAGGGATGGGTCGGCGCGTCGATCCCGGTCACAGATCCTCCTGCAGATTTGGGCCGTTTGCGGCGGCGAAGTAATCGTAAGTATGACAACATACATAGTAATCAGAGGCAAGAGGGAGCAACTATGCCACGACCGAAGGATCCCGACGGCCCACGGGCGGCGATGATCGACAGTGCGATCTCGCTGATCCGGCGGCGCGGCGTCGCGGCCGTCTCGTTCACCGATGTTCTCCAGGCCAGCGGCGCGCCCCGCGGCTCGGTGTACCACCACTTCCCCGGTGGCCGCGCACAGCTGATCACCGAGGCGACCGAGGCGGCGAGCAGGCGGGTCACCACCGGGGTGACCAGAGCACTGGGCGCCGCACAATCCTCCGCGGCGCTACGCGCGCTCGCCGATATGCTGGCCCGCGGGCTGGACGAGAACGATTACGCGCTGGGTTGCCCGATCGCCGCGGCCGCACTGGGCAACGAACCCGGCGCCGTCACGGCCGCCGGATCGGCGTTCGACAGCCTGCGCGAACTCATCGCCGCCAAACTCGTCGAGGACGGGGCACGACCGGAACGGGCCCGGTCCATCGCCCTGCTGGTGATCAGCGCACTGGAAGGCGCCTTGATAGTCGCGCGTACCGAACGCGGCCCGGCCGCTCTGGATACGGTCGTCGAGGAACTGAGCGAGATCTGCCGGATCGCGGTCGAGGAGAAGTGACCCGGGGACCGGTTCACTCCACCGTCCGGGTCTTGATCGCGTCCCGCGAGATGAGGACATCGTATTCACCGGGCGTCGCGATCACCGCGTTCCCGTAGGCCGATCGGACGAACGGCGAAGTGAACCAGCGGTTTTCACTCATATCCTCGAAGAAGTCGCGATCTCCGCCGTTGAGGAAGATATGGTTCTGCGCGGTGGCCACACCGTCGAGCCGCTGCCCGTACAGGCGTGACACCTTGTATCCGGAATGGAAGCCGAGCGCGTTCACCCAGGGTTCGAGCTCCACCAGTTGCGCCTGCAACACCCACATATCGCCCTCGACCCGGTGCGTACTGCGCTCGGCGGTCCCACCGTCCTCGTCGAACAACGTCAGCTCCACCTCGAGCTGATGCTCGGCACCGGATACCGGCGATACGACCACATGCGCCGCCCGGACCTCGCCCGTCAGTCCCAGGTAGGTCTGGACGAGTGTGACGATCCACAGCACCAGCGCCGCGGCGGCCAGTAGTAGCGCCCCACCGGCACCGCGGGCGATCAAGGTCCGCGGCCCTCTCTTACGAAATGCGATCAACGCCGAAACCAGCAGGGCCACACCGAGGATGATCGCGACGATCGAACCGGCCTGCAGCACCCCGAAGTCCACCGGGTAACTCATGCGCCGGTTATACCCCGGTAGCGCGCGATGTCACCCGCGAACGCGGTTTTCGATCCGATTCGGCACGCGGCACGGGCTGCTACCCGTCGCCGGCCGGGCCTGCGCGGTCCCCCGAGTTCACCGCATCCGGGTCCGGCAAGTCTCGGATTCGAGACGCCGAGGCGAAGATGCTCCACATCCGCCCCGGCTCTCGTATGTTTGCGGTACACGAGATCGAAAGGTGCGAAGGTGACAGAAGTCAGTGCGGACTATGTGATCGTCGGGTCGGGATCGGCGGGAGCCCTGCTCGGTGACCGGCTCAGCGCGGATCCGGGCCGCTCGGTGATCCTGCTCGAGGCCGGCCCGGCCGACAAGGACAAATTCATCCATATACCGGCCGCGTTCTCGAAACTCTTCCGCACCGCCTACGACTGGGACTATTTCACCGAACCGCAGCCCCAGCTCGACAACCGGCAGATCTATTGGCCGCGCGGCAAGACCTTCGGTGGTTCGTCCTCCCTCAATGCCCAGATGTGGGTACGCGGTTTCCGCGCCGACTACGAAGAGTGGTCGGTCGCCGCGGGCCCGGAGTGGGGTTTCGACAAGGCGGTCGAGCAGTTCCGCGTGATCGAGGACGTCGAAGGCGCCACCAGCCCCGAGCACGGCACCGGCGGGCCCCTGCACATCTCGCATCAGCGCAGTCCGCGCCCGTCGACGGGCGCCTACCTCCGTGCGGTGGCAGAACGCGGTTTCACCGTCGAGGAACCGAACGCGGCCGAGCCGCGGGGGTTCAGTCAGACCATGGTCACCCAGTACAAGGGACGGCGCTGGAGCACCGCCGACGCCTACCTGCGGCCGGCACTGAAGCGGCGCAATTTCCAGGTCTATCCCGAGGCGACCGCCACTCGGGTGCTGTTCGACGGTAACCGGGCCGTCGGTGTCGAATACTCGCGCGGCGGCCGGATCGAGAAGGTGACGGCCCGCAAGGAGGTCGTACTCTGCGGCGGTGCGATCAACAGCCCTCAGTTGTTGATGCTCTCGGGGATCGGCGACCGCGCCGAGCTCGAACGGCACGGGATCGAGGTGCTCCAGCACGCACCCGCGGTCGGGGCCGATCTGCAGGATCATCTCGTCACCGGACTCGGGTACGGGGTGAGCGCCGATTCGCTGTTCGACGCCGAGAAGCCGGCCCAGCTGGTCAACTACCTGCTGCGGCATCGCGGCATGCTCACCTCGAATGTCGGTGAAGCGTACGGTTTCGTCCGCAGCCGCGCCGAACTCGAACACCCCGACCTCGAGCTGGTCTACGCGCCCGCCCCCTTCTACCACGAGGGGCTCATCGACCCGACCGCACACGGCGTCATCCTGGCGACCGTCCTACTGCGCCCGCACAGTCGCGGCACGATCACGCTGGCCTCGAAGGATCCGCTCGCCAAACCGGTGATCGATCCGAAGTACCTCTCCGACGAACAGGGGATCGACCGGGCGGCGTTGATGGCCGGTTTGCGGCACTGTGCCGAAATCGCCGATACCGCGGCCATGAAGGAAGTACTCGGCCCCCTCTGCTACCCACCGGACGCACCCGGCGAAGGGGCCGCGGAAGCGACCCGGGCGCTGGCGCTCAACGGGTACGCCCACACCCTCTACCACCCGGCCGGTACGTGCCGGATGGGGTCGGACGAGAACAGCGTGGTGGATCCGCGACTCCGGGTGCGCGGCGTCCAGGGGCTGCGAGTCGCCGACGCATCGATCATGCCGGTGCTGGTCCGCGGGCATACGCACGCGCCCACTATGTTCATCGGGGCCCAGGCCGCCGATTTTCTCACACGCGGGTAAAGGCAGCCGACGCCACCGGCCCGGACGCGGTACGGGACCGGTGGCGACCGGATCCGGCAGATCTCCGAATAGGAAGAGGCCCACCGGATGGCATGAGCGGTAGCCACCCGGTGGGCCCACTGCCGCCGACGCGAATGAACGACGGCGGGATGCGAACCGAACCCGCCGGTCGCCGGCCCTGCGATATTCAGGATTCCAGCGGGATTTCCAGAGCGGCGCTCAGTGTCGGCCAGCTGCGGTGCAATTGCACTTCGAAATCCGGCCACGAATGCATTCCCTCGGGCAGATAATCCACCACTGCCGGGATATTCAATTCCGTGAGACGGTCGGCGAATCGCTGCGTACACAACCGGGCACCCGATTCCAGCAGCGATCCGCCGCCGAGCAGAACCGCCAGAATCTCGGGGCTGTCACCGACCGACATCAGCGCCGCATTACTCGGGGCGCCATTGGCCACCGAGACGTAGATCTCGGTGCCCCGCAATTTATCCGCCCCCAGCAGGCTGTCGTGGGCGCGCCACTCCGGCGACGCGGGCGGCCCGAACAGGTTCTCCGGATTCCCGCCACGCGAAGCGACGGTCATGGTCGTCACCGCCCGGCCGAGCTGGTCGGAGGTGGAATAGCAGCCGCTCATCCCCGCGACACCCTGGTAGAAGCCCTGGTGCCGCTGGGTCAGCATCATCGCTGCCTGCGCGCCCATGGATACCCCGGCGATAGCACGGGTTTTGTTGGAGCCCAAATACTTCTCGACGATGGGTGGCAGTTCCTCGGTGAGGAAGGTCTCCCAGCGGTTCAGCCCGAGGGCGGCGTCCACCCGCATCCAATCGGCGTACATACTCGCCGTACCACCGGTCGTCAGCACCACGTCGACCGGTTTGTCGGCGAAGAACTCGGCGGCGCCGCCCCGGGTCAGCCAGCCCGAGGTCGGACCGCCGTCCACGCCGTCGAGGAGGTACAGCGTGGGCCGCGGTGCCGGACCGGAGCCGACGAGTGTGTCGATCGCGATCTCCCGGCCCATGGCGACCGAGCGGATATGTAGCCGGATCCGCCGATCGTCGAGCACTTGGACACGCAGCAACTGTGCGCTGGAGTGCGGTTCACTCGTGACCGGGGCCCGCGAACCCGGCGCGGCCGGAGCCACCGGGTCCGCACCGGCCGGAGCCGGCGTGCCGGCAACCGCGCCCAGCACCGCCAGGGCAGCCAGGACCCAAATCCGTGATCTCATCTCATACCTCGCAGTAATGCTCGTACACCGGCCCGTGCGTCACGCCGCACCCGGTTTACCCGGCCGGGTACGGCGTCCTGTGCCGGCCGGGCGCGGTAGCCGGTGTACCTGCCTCGCGTCTACCGCCGCGCCGTCGTGCTCGGCAGTAGCGTCGTGGGTTAGCCGGTACAGACCCGGCGGCTGCCCACTGGCCCGGAGTCGGTCCAGCACATCGTGGGTACGGCCGGCCAATTCGGGCACCTCCGCCGTCGTACCGGCGGCCACGGTCGCTGTCGGCCGCACCTCGGCGGCCTCGGCCACCAGCTGCAGCACTTCCGCGCTCATCACCCCCGGGGCCGTACGGTCACCCGGTACACACTCTGCGGACTCCAGCGGAATCAGTACGGTGCCACCATCGGCGCGCAGCAGCGACAGCGACCGCGATCCCAGCGGAGTACCCAGCGCCGCCTGCACGCGGCGGAGCTTCCGGCGGGCCGCCGATACCGCTTCGAGACCGCCGGCACGTTCCTCGGCGTGTGGCGGGATGGCCAGGGCCACAACCTGATATGCGGGCGCCACCCGGATGCCCGAGCGTTTGGCCAGTGTGGCCACACCGTGCCCGCTCAACAGTGCGGCCACCATCGTCTGCGCGGAGGTCTGGTGCTCCCGCGCGACGACACGGTGTTCGTCGAGATACGCCGCGGCAGCGGCAGTGGTCACGACCTCCACCACCCGTACCATCAGCCGGGCGCCGTCCACCATCGCCTCGGCCCGCAATGCGGCGTCGGCGATCCGTTCGGCGAGGAATTCGAGTGCATCCCGCGCACATCCGTGACATGCGGTGAGCACCGTTTCCAGCGCCACCCCCTCACGCGCCCAGCGCACCGCCGCGGCGACGAGGGCCGGTGGAGCGGCGGCGGGGGCCTCGGGTGCGGGTGCGAGATCTTCCGCTATATCGGCGAGGCAGTGCCGAACCGTAGTGACAACATCTGCGGTCCCCGTGAAGCGATCGCGGCGCCGCAGATGCGCCACGAGTTCAATTTCCAGGTCCGTTGTCCCGGAATCGGCTCTACTGCCCACCATAACTACCGAACAGTAACCTCTCTCGCCGCCGATCGAGACGATCCACCGTTTGTCCGGACAGTTCATCAGTGACCGAGCCGCG
The DNA here is from genome assembly GCF_014645735.1 of Nocardia jinanensis. GTDB lineage: Bacteria > Actinomycetota > Actinomycetes > Mycobacteriales > Mycobacteriaceae > Nocardia > Nocardia jinanensis. The sequence goes on from NZ_BMMH01000002.1 coordinate 168,957, forward strand.
GTTTGGGTTCGATCACAAGACGGTAACGAGTTTCCCTCCAGGAGCGCAATACCCGGGTAATTCGGCGATACGACGACGGCACTTACGAGGATCCGGTGAGCGGGTCAGCGACGGTCCTGTTCCCGGCGCGCGGGCTGATCCAGGATCCGCGGCTGCCGCCGGCGCAGCGCGGTCAGCAGGCCCGGGGTGTACTCCGGGGGCGCGGCATGTACCGAGAGTTGGTTGGCGACCGCGCGGTAGGCGTCCAGATCCGCCTGTTTGTCAAGATAGAGGGCACCGGTGAGCTGTTGGAGGTAGACGATATCGGGCAGATCCGCCTCGGCGAACCGGAGATAGGTGAACGCACCGTCGGCCAATGCCGGGCCACCTACATGATCGGCGAGGAGCTGCACCGTGATGTGCGGTTGCCGGGCCGCCACCAGCAGATGGTCCATCTGCGCGCCCCAGATCTTCGAACCGCCGATCCGGCGGGTGAGGGCGGCCTCCTCCACGATCAGCCATAGATGCGGGGGGTGCGCCCGATTCAGAATGTGCTGGCGGCGTATTCGTAGTGCCACCCGCCGTTCGATCGCGTCTTCGGACTCCCCCGGATGCGCCAGCGTCAGCAGGGCACGCGCATAGTCCGGGGTCTGTAGTAGCTCCGGCACGGTACGCGGTTCGTAACAACGGATCACCTGCGCGGCCTGCTCCAAGCCCAGGTACATATCGAACCATTTGGGCAGCCAATCGTTGTCCCGGTGCCACCATCCGGACGTATTGGCCTGCTGGGCCAGCTCCTGGAAAGCGTCGAGTTCCTCGGTATCGGTGACGCCGTACAGCCCGAGCAGGTCCACCAGATCACGCTCGCGGATGCTGGTCCGCCCGAGTTCGAGCCGGCTGATCTTCGAATCCGAGCCGCGGATATGGTCACCGGCCTGCTCCCGTGACAATCCGCTGGCCTCGCGCAGCCGCCGCAGCCGGCCACCGAGCACCATCCGCAGCACCGTCGGCCCGCCTTCGGCCGCGTTTCGCGCCGTGGATCTCGGTACGGACGGAGAACCCGCCGCCAACGCCGATCGCATCCCAGAAGCACCCATTATTCGAGTTTCGCATGGGAGCGGTCCCGGAGACCAAACGAAACACCCGTGGCGTGAACGACATTCGCGGGGAGACACCACCCGGACGAGGCCCACCGGGGCAGATTCGCTGCGGCACATCCCCCATCACGCACAGCCCGGTACCGGTGCTCCGGTCGTTCGTCCGGAACTGTGGTGAGCCGCCCCCACGCCCGTCCTCGACGTCCTGTGATTTCCCCAGATCCGTTGCCGGAACATGTTCTCAGCAATGGTGCGAATCTACTGTTGGACCCGACGGCGCCGATGGGGACGCCCGGAAGGAGACGCGGATCTTGGACGCCACGACACCGGCCACGGCCGAGCGCGACGATACTGCCCGCGACAATCTCACGCGCCGGGTCACGGTCTACTTCGACGGCCCCGCCCCGGACAATGCTCTCGTGCTGGAGTACGCGGCCACCAATTCCGAAGCCTGGGAATTCACCTCCGCCGCAGTACACGCGGGACTCACCGTAACTGTGGACAGCAAGATAAGACCGGACCTGCGCAGATTACCCTGCCACAGCCTGTGGCGCTGAGTGAGCGGATCACCGGGATTCGGTCCACCGACCGCCCCGCCCCCGAAGCCTCGGCCCGGGACCGAGGAACAGGTCCCGATGAGTAGAACCCCACGCACGCCACACGCATCAGAGGATCCGCACCGGGACGCGCCGACCCTTTAGGCTCAGGGGCAGCCGGCGCGATGGGCGGGCCGGCTCCGACCGCAGGAGCGCGTATGCCGATCGAACCCGCGGCCCGCGCGGCCGGCGTGCTCGCGATCCTCTCGGCTGTCGCCACCGGGTGCTCGAATTCCGATCCCAGGTCCGGCAGTCCGCCTGCCACCACGACCACGACGGTCACCGCCGCGGCGACCGTACCCGCGATCCGCACGCCGCGGCCCACTCCCACGATCGATCCGTACGCCGGCCGACCGCTGATCGACCATGTGGAGTGGACGGAGAACATCGACGGCCCCCGATTGCTGATCCACCCGACCAAGGCCGGTCGCGGCACCACTTTTCCCGGATCCGATCTCCGCGCATGGCTGGAGATCCGCACCGCCGACCCGGGCGCGGACACTCCCGGAATGTGGGATCAGTTCCGTTGTCATTGGGAGTGGGCACGCCTCATCGCCCCGGACAAACCGACCTGGAATCTGGAACCCTGGCGGCCGTCGGTGGGTTACGACGCGACCGTCGATGCCGCCTGCAATCCCGGCGGACCCGAACGCTGACCACGAAAGGACCTGTATGCGCATCGTCATAGCCGGTGGCCACGGCAAGATCGCCCTACTGCTCGCCGAACTGCTCACCGGGCGGGGCCACAGCGTTATCGCCTTGATCCGCAACTCCGCGCACGCGCCCGAGGTCTACGCCACTGGTGCCGAATCCGTGGTCCTGGATCTCGAACAGGCCGTGGTGACCGATCTGGCCGCGACCGTCCAGGGCGCGGACGCTGTGGTGTTCGCGGCCGGTGCCGGGCCGGGCAGTGGGGCCGCGCGTAAGTACACCGTGGACCGCGATGGGTCAGTTCTACTGGCCGAGGCCGCCGAACGCGTGGGCACACGCCGGTTCCTGCAGATTTCTGCGATGGGCGCGGGCCTGGCCCCGGCCCCCGGAACCGACGAGGTGTGGGCGGCCTATATCGATGCCAAGACCCAGGCCGAGGACGACCTGCGGAGTCGTGACCTGGACTGGACTATCCTGCGCCCCGGCCGGTTGCTCGACTCTCCCGGAACCGGCGCGGTCACCTTGGCACCGACGCGACTCGACCGGGGCGATATCCCGCGCGCCGATGTGGCCGCGGTACTCGCCGAACTACTCGAAGCGAGCAATTCCTCCGGTCTGACCTTGGATCTGATCGGCGGCAGCACCCCGATCGAGGCCGCAGTCGCCGCGCTGGCGCCCTGAATCCGGCGCCGAAAGCCGTTCGGACACAAAGAATCGATCGTGCAGATGTACTTGCATTTGAAAGGACCCCCGACCTAGACTCTTCCCACACCGCTATACAGGGGAAAACAAGGGGAGGCCGCGTGAGTGAGCCGACGAGACCATTCGCCAGTGGTTTACTGCCGCACCTGCGGGAGAGCCCGACGAATCCGACCCGATTCGGAAACAGTTCAGCAAGAATCGATCCCGCCCCGATCGGCCGGCCGGCGAACGGTATTGACATGACTACATTCAGCATCCGCAGCAGCCGCCCGCTCGGCGATTCGACTCGCGAGACGGCGATCGAGTTCGTCATCGACGCTATCGAATCCACCGGCGCGGCCACACGTGACGATTTCGATATCGACCAGATCGTCACGACCGCTCACGCGCTGGCAGACGATTGGGATTTCCGGCTGTTGCAGCCGGATGCCTTTTGGCGTGTGGCGTCGACCTTCATCCGGGCCTGACGTTCACCACACAATTATCGTCTCGGCGCTCGGCGCCGAGACGATAATTACCGCAGCGGCATTCGCCGCCGCGGTCACAGGCCCTTCGTATAGTCCGCGATAATCCTGCGTGACTCCTCCGGCGGTGCAGCCTGCACACTCAACCGGTCCATCACCGAGAGATACAGCGCCAGATCCTCGCGCCGGTCCAGATACAGCGCACTGGTCAGCTGTTCGAGGTAGACGATATCGGGTAGATCCGTTTCGGCGAAGCGGAGAATCGTGAAAGAGCTTCCCGCAGCGGCATGTTCGCCCGCAGAGAACGGGACCACCTGAATCGTCACATTCGGAAGCCGGGTCAGATCGAGAAGATGTTCCATCTGCGCTCGGTGCACATCCCGGCCACCGACCGGCCGATGTAGCGCTGCTTCGTCGAGTACCGCCCAGACCACCGGCGGGTCAGCGCGATGCAATATTTCCTGCCGACGCTGCCGGAAAGCCACCCGGCGATCGGTATCGGAATCCTCGTAGCCCAGCGTCACGACCGCCCGGGCGTAATCCGGAGTCTGCAGCAAGCCGGGCACCAGATGCGATTCATAGGTGCGGATCTTGCTCGCTGCCTGCTCCAGGCCCAGATACTGGCCGAACCAGGGTGGCAGCAGATCGCCGTAGCGATGCCACCATCCTGGTTCGTTCGCTTTGCGCGCGAGTTCGACAAAGCTCTCGCGCTCCCCGGGGTCGTCGACGCCGTACAGCGTCAGCAGATCCCGGATATCCCGCTCTTTGAAACTTGTCCGGCCGAGCTCGAGCCGGCTGATCTTGGCATGGGAGCCGCGGATGGCATCACCCGCGGCTTCTCGGGTGATCTTCTTGCTCTCGCGCAGTTTTCGCAACTGGCCGCCCAGAGCGATGCGTAGAACCGTGGGGCCACGCTCCGCCTCGACGGATTGCGCGCCACCACGGTTCTCGGGCTCTGCGATCATGGAGTCGTCTCCGCTTTCGGGTTAACCCACGGTGCGCCACTCATCGGATCGGGCACACCACGCCGACGGCCCATGCTACCTCTCAACCCGCCAGATCGTCGAACTCTCCGGCTTTGGCGCCCTGCAGAAGAGCCTCGATCTCCGGGCGCGTGTAGAAGAGCACACCGCCGTCGGGGAATCGCGAATTACGCATGGCCACCAAGTTGTTGGCGGCCTCCGCGAACTCGACACAGTTCCCGCTCGGGTTGCTGAAGGTGCTCTTCCGCCAGGCTCCGATCACCTGGTTCGTTACTTCCGACATAGGGACCCACTCCTTGCTCATGGTCGCTGACGCCACTGTCGCATACCGTCGGTCCTTACAGATGCAAACGCAGGTGTTCTTGCATCTGCACCGACATCAGGACGATAGCACGAAGTTCGCCGACCCGCGCCCGTGGGCACCTGGGCCGCGCGAGACCCGCTCGGAGGTCCCGCCGCGCACCTCCGCCGATCCACCGGAACAAGGCCGTACGGGGGATATCGAGCTGGGTCGACCGCCCGATCGGCGGCCGCGAGTCTTGTACTGTCGCAGTGGACATCGGTTTCACCAGCTGTCGGGCCACCGCCGGTACCCGCATCGGCGCGCTCCGACCATGACCGCCAGGAGTCCGCCGTGTCCGAAGAACACCGCCCCGCGATCCGCACCGATATCCCGCATTCCGCGCGCATCTGGAACTACTGGATGGGCGGTAAGGACAACTACGAGGTCGACCGCATCGCCGGGGACGCGGGTATCGCGGTCGATCCGGAGATCACCACCATGGCCGCCCAGTCACGGCAGTTCCTCATCCGGGCGGTGCGATTCGTGGCCGCGGAGAAGGGAATCCGGCAGTTCCTCGATATCGGGAGCGGCCTGCCCACCATGCAGAACACCCATCAGGTGGCCCAGGGTGTCGCACCGGAATCCAAGATCGTCTATGTGGACAACGATCCACTCGTGCTCTCGCACGCCCGGGCACTGCTGGCCGATACCACCGACCAGGGCGTGACCGTCTACCTCGACTCCGATTACCACCGGCCCGAGCTCATCGTCACCGACGCACGACACGTACTCGATTTCACCCGGCCGGTGGCGGTGATGTTCATGGGCGTGCTGGGGCATACACACTCCTACGAGGAGATGCAGCGGATCGTGGAGACCGTTGTAGAGGCCACCCCGGCCGGGAGTTACCTGGTCCTATGGGACGGCACCGACGACAGTCGGGCGTACGTGACGCTGTGCCGCAATTACACCGACACCGGAGGTGTGCCCTATATTCCCCGCCCGCACTCGGAGATCCGGGCCGTGTTCGGCGGATTGGAACTGGTGGAACCGGGCGTGGTGCCGATAGATCGATGGCGCCCGGACGGCCCCCGCGACGAGACTCCCCGGCCGGTCTCCGCCTACGGCGGCGTGGGACGCAAGCCCTGACCGCCACCGGACGCCTCGTCGCCGCCGCCCCGCGCGGGGCGGCGGCGACAGAGATGCCGGAAGATGCAGCGCCACAGCGCTGATCGCGGCAAAATCATCCGGAACGGCCGCGACTGCAATCTCGTCTGTCGTTTGCAGATGTACTTGCATTTGTAAGCGACATCGGCTTAGACTCAGGCGCACAAGAGGGGCGATACGCAGCATTTCATCCAGTCTGATTCGCCGGCCGGAGGTGTCGCCCCGCAACGTCGCATGTGAGGGGCAACCGAATGATCCAACCATTCCGAAGTCCCCATCGGAACGCCGTCGGTAGCACCAGCGGCGCTCATTCGCTCGGGCATCATCCGGAACCGCTACGCCGCTACGCGGCCCCCGAAGCCGGCACCGATTGCAGCGCCGAGCCACCGGTGCTCACCTACCGGCAGGCACGCGAGATCCTGCACATCCACGATGTGCACGGCCCGCAGTGTCGCCAGTGGCTGGCTGCCGCCGCCTACCTGTCCGCGGGACTCGACGACGAATAGGTATCCGAGCAGGCGCCGACCGCAGCACCGTAGGAAAAAGGTCGGCCGATGCCGATTCGTGCTGGCTTTCCGGCAACGAGCGAGAGATTCTGGAATCCCGCGCTCATGTGGATGGTGACCATGCGAATCGCCGAGATACTGCGCAACAAGGGCAGCGCCGTAACAACCGCCCGCCCGGACCTGGACATCCGTGCGCTGCTGGCCCTACTGGCGGAACACAACATCGGAGCCGTGGTCGTCTCACCCGACGGCCACCGGATCGCCGGGATCGTCTCCGAACGAGATATCGTCCGCGCCCTGCATCGGCACGGCGCCGCGCTACTGGACTCCCCGGTTTCGCGGATCATGTCCACCGTGGTTCGTACCTGCGCACCCGACGACCATGTCGACGGACTCCGCAGGATCATGACCGATCACCGGGTACGGCATCTACCGGTGGTCTCCGGCGACGAACTGGTCGGGATCGTGAGCATCGGCGATGTGGTCAAGAGTGCCATCTCCGAACTCAAGACCGAGCGTGAACAGCTCGTCGAATACCTACAGGGCGGATATTGAACGTTCAGCCGAGATCAGCGGACAGCCAGCGCTCGGGACGCATGAAAACCACAACGTGCTCCCCCAGTTCGGCCTCGGCGAAGGACAGATAGTCCTCCACCCGGTCGGGTGGGAGGTAGCGCGCCACCATCTCCCGGTGCCGGTCGTCGGTCATCGGCTCGACCCGGGTCACCGGGCCCTCGACGCTCACATAGCGAACCGTCGGCGTCAGCCGTTCGGCCATCAGGCTGAACCGTCCCGCCGCCCGGATCCGGCGCATCTTCTCCGATTCCGGTCCGGTCAGTACCCATAGATCACCGCCCGGCTCGTACTGATACCAGATGGGCACGGTGAGCGGACCCCGCTGCGGGCCCGCCGATACCGCGAGCGCACCGATATGCGGTTCGGCCAGAAACGACTGACGTTCATCGAGGGTGAGTGGCATACCGGCACCATAACCCGGCACACCGACAACTTCCGCGGCCTACTCGCCTCGCTGCCGGACCACCCGAAACCGACTGCGCACCAAGTGCACTGGGCGAACTTTCCGACAATGAGTATCGTTGTTCGCAGTCCGGCGGAAGGAGCGATCACATGGGATCACCCCTGCGCCGTCCGGAGTATCCGGTGCTCGCGGCGGAGGCGGCGGCGAGCTCCGCGTCCGACCTCCTACCGGCCAGTGTCCGCACCTCTTTTCCGGCGCTGGCCGATACCGCCGAGACCTACCTGGACAGCGCCGCCACCACGCAGAAGCCCCGCGCCGTGGTCGAGACGGTCCGGGATTATCACGCCGTCGCCACTGCCAACGCGGCGCGCGGCACCTACCCGTGGTCGACGGCGCTCACCCAGCGCATCGCCGCGGTCCGGGCTCGCGCCGCGCAGTTCCTCGGCGCCGCCCACCCCGACGAGATCGTTTTCACCGGCGGCGCCACCGCCGCACTCAATGCCGTCGCACTTTCCTGGGGGCTGACAGCCCTGCGCGACGGTGACGAGATCATGTACAGCCCCCGCGACCACGTGGCCAATATCGCGCCCTGGCTCCTGCTCCGGGACACTCTCGGGCGTTTCGGCCGCCGGATCGAACTCGTGCCCTACCGGGTCACCGCGGCCGGCCGGGCGGATACCACCGATATCGCCGGGAAACTGAGCCCTCGCACCCGGCTGCTCACCGTGACTCACCTGCATCATGTGTACGGCGCCCTCAACACCCTCGCCGAACTACGCGACCGCCTCCCCGAACGGGTGCTGCTCTGTGTCGACTGCAGCCAGAGCGGCGGACATATCCCGGTGGATGTGGCCGCGCTGGGTGCCGATTTCGCGGCCTTCGCGGCGCACAAGATGTTCGCGGCGCCGGGCACCGGAATCCTGTACTGCCGTCGCCGGACACACACCGAGCTGCGCCCTTTCCTCCCGGGCGGAACCACCGATGCGGTACTCACCGCCGCCGGTTTCGACAGCGGTGTCATGCCGGGTCTGCTCGAGGGTGGTACGCCGAACATCCCGGGCATACTCTCGCTGGGGACCGCGCTGGAGGTACTCGATTCCTACGGTATGTCCGCCGTCGCGGCGCACAACCGGGCACTGACCGGGCGGTTGATCCGTGGGCTGCGGGCCGTACCCGGGGTGGATTTCCTGCCGGGGCCCGCCCATGAGCGGCGCGACGACGGGTACGGCATCGTCTCGTTCACCCTGGCCGGGATATCCGCGGCGGACCTGGGGTTCATCCTCGCCGAATACGGTTTCCTCGTCCGGACCGGTGCCCACTGCGTGCCCACGGACGGGGGCGACCCCGAATCGGTGCGGGTCAGCACTCACATCTACACCTGCCTCGACGATATCGACCGCTTCGTCGACTGCGTCCGGACCCTCGCCGAGGAGCTGCAATGAGTACAGAGATCAGCGCATCCACCGAAGCCCGCACCCACTACGACCGGCGGGCCGCCGCACGGATCCTGGCCGAACTCGCCCGGCCCGGTCTGTTCGCCGCGCACGGCGCGGTGCGGGTGGGCAGGATCGAATACACCGCGACCGAGTTGCGGGCCGAACCGGACAGTCATCTCACTTTCTCGCAGCGGCTGTACCTGGAGCGGTTCATGCGGCCCTGTCGCGCCGACGAGGTCACCTCCGCCACCCACCGGATGACCTGGGTCGACAGCGCCGGGATCCCCAATACCGGCTTCTATCGGGCGGACGCGCTGGGACCACTGGTACCGATGGCCACCCGGGAAGCGGTGCTCACCCTCTGGCGTTCCATCGACGACAACCCAGGACTGAGCGAACGGATCGCGCGGCTCGACGCCACGGCGCACGCGGTGCTGGCCGGTACCACCACCGATCACGCACCCATCGATATCCTCCGGGTCGGGGTGGAATCCGCGGGCCGGGCACTGGCCCAGCATGCGCTGATCGCACCGCAGACCCCATACCGGACAGCCGGTGAATTCGCCTGCGGCTTACGCGATTCCGGGATCTTCACCGCGGTCGCGACCCGGTGGTTCTGGGAACTGCAGGCCTCCACGTATCGGCGCGGGATGATCCCGGTTACCCTCCGGACCGGAACGGACCGATCGGTCCGGTATTCCTCGCAGTCGGTCGCGACTCTGCGGGCGATGAAGGACGCGACCGTCGCCGACGCGCACCGCGTGATGGATCGGGCGATTACCGAAGAAGGGTTGAGCGTACCCGCGGCGATCGCCAGGTATCACGACGATCTGGATCTCATCTCCCGCCAGTACGCACTGCTGCCCGCAGGCGAGCACCCGATCTGCCTGGCCGCGGTCACGCACTCCGCCGGCGCCGCGAGCTCCGCGTTGCTGGCCGATGTGGTGGACCGTTTGGTCGAGGTGTTCACCGACGTCGCCGCACGCTGCGAACCGGTCGAGGTTCCGGCGCGGGGGGAATCGGATACGGGCCCGGCGGCGTGGGAGGACCGGATCTTCTACGTCCCTGATATGACCTGCAAACACTGTGTACGCACAATCGGCGGCGTGCTGGAATCGATGGATATCCGGGTCGTGGACATCGACCTCGACAGCAAGCGGATCGTGGCCGAGTTCCGCAGCCCGCGTAACCGGGCCCGCGCCTTCGAAGCGCTGCGCGATGGTGGATACAACCCGGTGGGCGAGCGACCGGATCCGATGCGTCCGGGGAATCTCGGATGACGGTACGGCCGCCGCTGCCTGCCGATCGTGCCACGCCTACCCGGCATATCGGACCGCCCGCGTTACCGGCGCACTGGGATCGGCTCGTCCGAGCCTTCCTTGCCGACCGGGCGGTTGTCGACGAGGTGATGCACCGGTTCGGGACACCGGTGCATCTGCTCTTCCCACAAATTTTCGCGCGCAATATCGATCGGCTGACCGCGGTACTCGACGACGCGCGAACGGGATATCGGATCTGCTACGCGCACAAGGTGAACCGATCCCGGGCCCTCGTCCGTACGGCCGCCGTACACGGGATCGGCGTGGACGTGGCCTCGGCCGGCGAACTGGATTCGGCGGTGGCCGCCGGATTCGCGCCCGGCCGGATCGAGGTGACCGGACCGAAAGGCGCCGCGTTCCTACGGGTTCTGGTGGGGTCGGGCGTAACTGTGAACGTCGACAACGAATGGGAGTTGCGGACACTCGCCGACCTTGCCGATCCCACGGCCCCGGTCCCGGTACTACTCCGGGTCAGTGGATTCGCGGGCTCGCAGGTGAGCCGCTTCGGCATTCCGGTGCACCAGGTGGATCGCGCTCTGTCGATCCTGGCCCGGCACCGGGATCGGCTCGTGTTCCACGGCACGGCATTCCATCTCGACACCGGCGATACCGGCGAACGCGTGCGTGCGGCCGATACCTGTTTCGCACTTCTCGAACAGGCCTACGCCGCCGGGCTCGCGCCGTCGGTACTGAACGTCGGCGGCGGCCTGCGCCAGGTGTTCACTGCCGACGGTGACCGGTTCGACGATTATGTGAGCCGGTTGCGCGCGGCACTCGCCGGTGACGGTGCGGCGATGAGCTGGGGTAACAACACCTTCGGCTATCAGGTCGACGGCGGGGCGGTACGTGGGTCACCGGTCTTCCACAAATACGCCAACACCGTTCCCGCCGACGAGATGCTGGCCGATTTCCTGGGCGCCCCGCTAGAGCGCCACGGCGGCCGCAGTATCGCCCGGGTGGCCTCCGACAACCTCCTCGATATCTGGCTGGAACCGGGAAAGGCGCTCGCCGATCACGCCGGAATCACCGTGGCCCGGGTCGAGTTCGTGAAGGAGGCCTCCGACGGCAGCGTGCTCGTACATGTGGATATCAGCCGCGACGCGGTGACCCCGGCCGATCAAGAGGTGATGGCCGATCCGCTACTGCTGCCGGGCGACCGGCCGGCGCCCACCGAAAAGCCGGTCGGCGTGTTCCTCGCCGGCCGGCTCTGCCTCGAAAGGGATCTCATCACCACGCACAAGGTCTGGCTGCCCTGGCTGCCCCGGCCGGGTGATCTGCTCGTATTCCCGAACACCGCCGGGTACCACATGGATCTGTCGGCGGCCTCGGCTGCCATGCACCCTCCCCCGGCGAAGGTCGCCGTGGTCCGCCGCAACGGGCGTTTCCTCGCGACTCCCGACGCGGACTACGCGCCGCCCTCCCCCACCGTCGATCCAGCAACTCCCGAGGTTTCGTGACGATCCACCAGCACATCACCGACCTGATCGGTGACACACCCCTGCTCCGCCTGGATCCGGCCGTGCACGGGCTCGACGGCGTGGACCTGTACGCCAAACTCGAATCGCACAACCCGTTCGGTTCGGTCAAGGACCGCGTCGCGTGGGCGATGCTGCGCGACGAACTCGAAACCCTGCGGGCACAGCGGCGGACGCTGATCGAGGCGTCCAGCGGCAACACCGCCAAGGCACTGCGCATCCTGGGCGCGATCCACGGCATCGGGCTGCAAGCGATGACCAACCGGATCAAGGTGGGCGAGGTGCGCGACCTGCTCCGGTTGATCGGCACCGAGATCGTCGAACTTCCCGGGCTGTCCGAATGTCCGGACCCGACCACCCCGAACGATGTGTACTCCGCGATCGATGCGGCCATGGCGGCCGAACCCGCCAGGTTCCGGCATCTGTCCCAGTACACCAGCGAGAAGAACATCGCCGCCCATCACGACGGCACCGGCCGCGAGATCCACGAGGATCTCACTGCCGCCGGAATCGAACGGATCGACTATCTGTTCGGCGGGCTGGGCACCACCGGGTCGAGCCGCGGGGCCGGAAGCTATCTGCGCAAGTTCCACCCGGAGCTGCGCACGGTGGCGGTGGTCTCCGAACGTGCGGATTTCATCCCGGGTATCCGGTCGGAACGGGAGATGTGGGAGGTGGGCTTGTTCCAGCCCGATTTCTACGACGAGATCATGACCGTGGAATCCGGTCCGGCGATCGAGGCAACACTCGAACTCGCCACCGGTTACGGCGTGCTGGCCGGGCCCACCAGCGGCGCCGCCTACACCGCCGCGCGCGAGGTGCTCGCGCGGCCCGGCCGCGCCGGGACGCCCACGGTCGGGGTGATCATCGTCTGCGACCGGCTCGAGCCGTATCTGTCCTACATGAAACAGCGCCGGCCCGAACTGTTCGGCCGCGAGACCGGTCCACGCCCGCCGGACCCCGCCGAGATCGCTGCCGCACCATCGCTGACCCCTGCCGGAATGACCGACCTGCTCCGCACGGCGCATCCCGTGATCATCGATACCCGCGGTGCCATGGCGTATCGGGTCGCCCATATTCCGGGCGCGATCAATATCCCCGACGATAGGCTGACCGACCTGTTCACCCACGGCACGCCTTTCTCCCGGGCTGAACCGGTGATATTCACCTGCCCCACCGGCGATATCTCCCGGCAGTTCGCCGCGACCGCACGACGGACCGGGCATACCGCCTACAGCTTGGACGGCGGAATCGCGGGTTGGCGTGCCGCCGGCCTGGAACTCGAACGCGGTATCTGATCGATCGGCGCTGCCGCGGACGCGCAAGGTCGCCGAGCGGGGTACCGACGGTGGCCGGGGGATGATCGCGATCGGTCGTCCGGTCAGCGCCGAGCGCTCCACACGACAGTCGTATCCGTCCCGGATCCGGCCGAAGTGACCGGCTGCTCCGCCGGATCCGGACCGTCCGCCCGGGTCCGGATCAGCACCCCCACCGCGATCAGAAGGGCGCCCAGCGTCCAGCCGGCGAACACATCCGTGGGCCAGTGCACCCCGAGGTAGACCCGCGAAAGCCCCACCGCGACGATAAAGGTGGCAGCGAGGGCGGCGACGATCACGCCCGCCACCCGGTGCGCGGTCCGCATGCAGAACAGGGTGGCCAGCACGCCCACGATCGCGGCCGAACCGACGCTGTGGCCCGAGGGGAACGCCGGACTGCTCACTTCCACCAGGTGCCCGGCCACCGGTGGCCGGGCCCGGCCGATCAACTGTTTCGCCGCCGGTACCAGCATCGCGGACGCGGCCCCCACCCCGGCCACGAGCAGCAGATCCGCCTGCGCACCGCGTTTCAGCAGGATCGCGCACGCCAGTAACGCCAGCGTCCACATCACCACCGAGCCGCCGATATGGGTGATCACCGTGGCGGCCGTGGTGAGTGGTTCGGCGCGCCGGCCCAGCACCCAGTCGTGCAGCGGCCGGTCGATATGGGCCGTGGCATCGCCCGCGACGACGTATCCGGTCGTCGCGGCGAATACCGCGAACAGCACCACTGCGAGCCCCAGCACGTATTTCACCCTAGTCGCCCGTGGTGTGCCGTTACCTGCGCGCCGTGACCGGCCGCGAGACGGTCCGTCCCGGGCCGGGCGCCGCTATTCTGGGGATCGTGGACATCCTCTTCCTCGGTGCGCCCCTCGCCATGCTGCTGCTGGGCGCAGCGGCAGCGGTGCGCTGGGTCTACACGCGCTTCCCGAAACCCGGCCGCGTCGACGATCACCACACCTCTACCCGGCTTGCAGCCGCGGGAGTGGAGGAACTCACCGCCTTCTGGTACGCCAGCAAGCGCGAACAGCTCGATCACCGCGCCGCGCAGACCATGTTGCGCGATGAGGAAGCCGACGGGGCACCGCCACGGGACCGGATCGACCTCGCCGCCGGCCGAGCGGTGCTCCTCGCCCGCCCGCCGGGCCCGGACGCCCGCAGCTGACCTGGGCACGCCGTACCCGGTGCCGTGACCACCCGGCACGACCGGCGCCGACCGCCCACTACTGTGGACGGGTGCATTCAGATCAACGATCGGACGACAGCGGACCCCGGATCTGGGGTGGCACCACGCTTTCCGAACGAAAGCAGGCACGACGCAGCGCACTGCTCGAGGCCGCGCTGGATCTGATCGGTGAATCCGGTGCCGCCGGGGTCACCATGCGGGCGGTATGCCGCCGGGCCGGCCTCACCGACCGGTACTTCTACGAAAGTTTCGCCAGCCGTGACGAGCTGCTCGATGTGCTGTACCGGCAGATCGCCGACGATTTCCTCGAACCGATGACCGTTTTCGCCGTCGCCGACGACGCCTCGCGCGACCGGGCGCTGTCGGAAGCGCTGGTGGACAAGGTTCTCGAGGACCCCCGCAAATCACGCCTGTTCCTGGTGGAACCGTATTCCAGCACCGGCCTCGGCCAGACCACCATCGCCGTCATGCCCGCCTTCACCCGGCTCATCCAGGACCACCTCTTCTACCGGATCGACGATCCGGTGCGGCGCCGCCTCGCGGCGGTCACCATGGCCAGTGGGAACGCGGGAATGTTCTCGGCCTGGCTCAACGGTTCACTGCGCGCCACCCGCACGGAGATCATCGATCATCTCGTCGCCATGCTGGGCGCGTACCGGGGTCTCTATCGCTAGTCATCGGCCGGCCGCGACCGATTTCCGGAAACAACGGCCGGGCAAAGAGATCGGGGAGAAAATTGCACGACGAAGTTGTCGGGTCGACCGGTAAGCTGATCTCGCCGATCCGAGGCCCCGGGACGCTGGGTGAGGTCCTGGTGGCCGTCCGTGGGGGAACCGAAGGGTACATCGCGCGAGCCGCCGAATCGATCCCGGCCGGGAGCACCGTGCTGGTGGTCGCTGTCGATTCCGGTCGTATCGCCGACGTGGTGCCCTGGATACCCCTCACACCGGACCCGGCGCCGTAACAACACGACGCGAGGAGTCATACGTGCTGGGTTATCACGTGCCCGATCCCGATGAGGCGATGCTGGTCAGCGGCGCCAAGAGTCGCGACGCCACGCCGTTCCGGGTGATCATCGGCCGCGGCACGTGGGTGATGCCGTTCTTCCGCAAGGTCCGCTATCTGTCGCTGGCGATGTTCGAGGCCGAGATCACCGAACGCTGCGTCACCAAACAGGCCATCGTCCTGCAGGTGCGGGCGGTCATCGCCTTCAAGGTCGCCAACGACACCGCCTCCATCGTGAACGCGGCCCAGCGCTTCCTCTCCGAACAGGAACAGGAGATGTCGGTGCTGACCGGGCGGATCTTCTCCGGTCATCTGCGCTCCATCGTCGGCTCGATGACGGTCGAGGAGATCATCCGGGAACGTCAGCGGCTCGCCGACGAGGTCCTGGTGGCGTCCAAGGTGGAAATGAGCAATATCGGCCTGTGGGTCGACTCGTTCCAGATCCAGTCCATCGACGACGGTGATCTGGGCTACATCTCCGCCCTCGCCGCCCCGCACAACGCGGCCGTGCACCGGGACGCGCAGATCGCGAAATCGCAGGCCGCACAGCTTTCGGCCGAGGCCGAACAGGAATCGCTGCGCAAACAGGCCGAGTATTCACGCGAGACGTCGATCCTGAAAGCCGGTTATCAGCGCGATATCGACAAGGCCCAGGCCGAAGCGGCCGCGGCGGGGCCGCTCGCCGCCGCCCTCGCTCAGCAGGAAGTGCTCGGCGCACAGGCCGCCCAGGCCCGGAAAGAGGCCGAACTGCGCGAACAGCAGTTGCAGGCCGAGGTGGTGAAACCGGCGCAGGCCGAGGCCGCACGAGTCAAGATCCTCGCCGAAGCCGAGGCCAACCGCACCAGGATCCAGGCCGAGGCGGCGGCCTCCAACAATCGCATCGCGCTCGACCAGATGCTCATCGAACAGTTGCCGCTCATCGTGGAACAGGCCGCACGCGGGCTCTCGAACGCCAATCTGACCGTCCTCAACGGGCCCGACGGCGTGGGTGAACTGCTCAACGGCATGGTCGGGCAGGGGCTGACCGTGTTCAACTCGCTACAAAAGGCGCTTTCGACCACCGGCGAGGAAAAACCGGATATAGAGTGACCGGCAGAACTGTGGCGAGGAGCGGTGTGGTGGCCAGCGGGAAATTGGTGTCGTTCGACGGATCGCGGGGTTTCGGTTTCATCCGCCCCGAGGATGGTGGACCCGACGTGTTCGTCCACGTCAACGATATCGGCCTGGGCGAGGACGAACTCCGGCAGGGCCGGGTGTTCGAATTCGATATCACCGAAGGCGATCGCGGTCCGAAGGCGATCAACCTGCGGTCCCCGCGCGGCCAGCACGGCCGGCCCAAACCGGTGACCGAGGGCGCTCGGCTGACGGCCGGCGAACATACCCGGCTGATCACCGAACTACTCCTCGACGCCTCCCCGGCGCTGACCGCCGGGGAGATCGTCGCCATCCGGGAACGGCTCACCGATTTCGCCGCCGAACAGGGCTGGATCGACGACTGACGGCCGGATCCGGCGATCTGTCGGTTCGAACTCCTATCATCGGATGCGATGATTCGGCGCCGGCCGCGGCGTCGATACGGGTGAGTCGACCCGAGGAGGATCGTGTGGATCTACCGGTGATGCCACCCGTCCGGCCCATGCTGGCCAAATCCGCGCCCGATATTCCGCCGGGGCCGGGTCTCAGCTACGAACCCAAATGGGACGGGTTCCGCTGTGTGGTGTTCCGTGACGGCGACCAGGTGGAACTGGGGTCCCGCAACGACCGGCCCCTCACCCGGTATTTCCCCGAGGTCGCCGAACTGTTGCGCGGCGCGCTGCCGGACCGGTGTGTCGTGGACGGAGAGATAGTCCTGGTCACCGAGCACGGACTCGATTTCGATGTGCTGCAACAGCGCCTGCATCCGGCAGCATCGCGGGTGGCGAAGCTCGCCGCGGAGACCCCGGCGAGTTTCGTGGCCTTCGACCTGCTCGCGCTCGGCGATCGGGACCTCACCGATGCACCGTTCACCGAACGCCGGCGGCTGCTCGAGACCATTCTGGACAGCGAGCCCGGACGGGTGCATCTGACCCCGCTCACCGGGGATCCGGAAATAGCCCGGGACTGGTTCACCAGGTTCGAGGGTGCCGGTTTCGACGGTGTGATGGTCAAAGCCGACGATCAGCCGTACCAGCAGAACAAGCGGGTGATGCTCAAGATCAAACACGAACGTACCGCCGACTGTGTGGTGGCAGGTTTTCGCTGGCACAAGGACGGGCAGGGAGTGGGTTCCCTGCTGCTCGGCCTGTTCGACGACGAGGGCCGGTTACATCATGTGGGGGTGGCGAGCAGTTTCACCGCCGCGCGGCGCACCGAATTGATCGATGAACTCGCCCCCTACCGGGAGGGCGCGCTGGCGGACCATCCGTGGCGGGAGTGGGCCGATGCCGCGGCACAGGCCGGGTCCGGCGGCTCCATGCCCGGCGGGGTGAGCCGCTGGAGTGGAGGTAAGGATCTCTCCTGGGAAGCGTTGCGCGCGGAACTCGTGGCCGAGGTGCGGTACGAACATCTGCAATCCGGCCGCTTCCGGCACGGCGGGCGACTGGTCCGTTTCCGCGCCGACCGCACCCCCGAGTCGTGCACCTACGCCCAGTTGGACGAGGCCCCGCCGGCCGAACTCCACGAAATCTTCGGAACCCCGGTGGCGAAATGAGCGAGTCCGTGGAAATCGAGGCCGCCGGGCGGGTGCTCACCATCAGTAACCCGTCGAAGGTGTACTTCTCCCGGCGCGGCGAGACCAAACTCGACCTGGTGCGCTACTACGAGAGCGTCGCCGAGCCGTTCTTCCGGGTCAACGGCGGGCGCCCACTATTGCTGGAGCGCTATCCCGACGGTGCCTCGGGTAAATCCTGGTTCCAGAAGCGGGTGCCGAAATCCGCCCCGGACTGGTTGCACACCGTGGAGGTCTCCACCCCCAACGGAACGACCAGCGATGCGCTGGTCGCCCACGATCTGGCGCATGTGCTGTGGGCGGTGAACCAGGGTTGCCTGGGGTTCCACGTCTGGCCCAACACTGTGCCGGATCTGCGGATCGCCGATCAGCTCCGGATCGACCTCGACCCTTCCCCGGGAATCGGTTTCGACGAACTGCGCACAGCGGCCGTGCGCACCCGGGAGCTGTGCGACGAACTCCGTATCGAGACGTGGGTGAAGACTTCCGGGTCGCGTGGCCTGCACCTGTACATCGCGCTCGAGCCGCGCTGGGACGGGTACGAGGTGCGCGCCGCGGCCGTGGCGCTGGCTCGTGAGCTGGAACGCCGGTACCCGGACGATATCACCGCGCACTGGTGGAAAGAGGAACGCGGCCGCCGGGTTTTCGTCGACTACAACCAGAACGCTCCGCACAAGACCGTATTCGGCGCCTGGTGTGTGCGCCCGAAGGTCGGCGCGCAGGTGTCCACGCCGCTGACCTGGGATGAACTCGGCTCGGTGGTCCCCGAGGAACTGACGATCGCGACAGTTCCGGCCCGCCTCGCCGAATACGGCGACCCCTGGGCGAACCGTGCCCCCCAGAGCATCGAACCGCTGCTGCGGATGTCCGAACGCGATCTCGCGTCCGGTCTCATGGACGCGCCGTGGCCGCCGCAGTATCCGAAAATGCCCAACGAACCGCCGCGGGTGCAGCCCAGCCGTGCCCGCAAACCCGTCGCGGACGGGTGAGCACGCGGCCGATATTCGACGGGCCCGACCGCGCCGCGGCCGCACTCATGACGTCCACAGCGTCCACGCTCCGCGCTCACAGACCAGGGCGTATCCCGCGACTGTCCGCGCGGTGGCGGCTCCGGTGCAGCTCGCTCCTTCCTCCCGCACAGTCTCGGCCACCCGGACAGGGTCCGACCACTGATAGCCGGTGACCGACGCGGCGTCTGTCAGGCACAGGAGCGTGCCACCATCGGCCGCGGCACCGAGCAGCGCAGGTTCCGGGCACGGAGTATCGGCTTCGGCCGCCGGTGGTACCCCGACTGCGCTCCGGGGCACCGAGGGTTCGAGCACAGCCGGGCTCGTCGTGGGGGTTGAGGTCCGGGTGGTCTCGGAGGTCTCGGGCGCTGCCGTCTCGGGGGATTCGGTCTCCTGTGGACCTCCGGTCACCTCCCCGACCGCGTCCCCGACTCGCGAGAACACCCCACCGGAACTATCCCGGGGCAGCAGCACCAGAGCCGCCAACAGTGCCACTTCGAGGACACCGAGCAGTAGTGCGGTGCAGGCCATGAACCGGCCGCGTGGATGCCCGAACGCGATCAGCCCGAAGACGATCGCGACGGGGAAGATCAGGATCAACGCGGCCACCAGCGCCACGATCGCGTAGGGATTGACGACCGGGCGTGCCTCGTAGCGGTGGGACTCGTCGGGCCGATCGTCGAAATCGTCGCGCGGCCGACCGGGCTGCGGCGGCTCCTCGTCCCGGTACGGCGGAACTTCCGGCCAGCGCTCACCCGCCCAGCGCTGCTTATATGCCATGACCGATCCCTTCGAGCCGCCGTCGGCGCACCCTCCAGCAGTGGACCGCGCCCGGCACTCGAAAGAATAAGCCGCGATCGGCCGACCGTCCCGGTAAATCCCCCTGACCGCGAGTAGGGCTGGTCACAGTCCGAATTGTCCGGCCCGCCTGTTGTGGCGGCACACAGGCGAACCGGCGCTTCCGCGGCTCAGCTCGAGCGGTGCACCCGCGGCAGCGATTCGGTGACCAGGGTGCTCAGCATGTCGACCAGCAGCGTGTGGACCTGAGCACGGGTCATCGTGCCCCGGGTCAGCCATTCCCGGCCGGCGACCTTGACCAGACCGCCGTAGGCACGGACCATCGCGCGGCGAGGCTCTTCCGATGCCTCTCCGTCGGCCAGTCCGATCATGACCAGCAGCCGCTGCGCCGCGGCGTCGTCGGCCGCGTCCAGGATCTGCTGCACCTCCGGATCGTCGCCGACACCCTCGTGGCTGGTCACCTTCACCCAGGTACTGCCGTGTTCGGAGATCGTATCGAGCAGCCAGCGCACACTGGCCTCGACCCGTTCCCGGGTGCTGCCGGTGGGCACCGCGAGCTCGTCGGCGCGCGGCAGTGTCACCATCCGGCGGACCACCGCGAGGTACAAATCGCGTTTGTTGCCGAAGTAGTGGTTGATCAGGCCGCGCGCCACCCCGGCGCGCTGCGCCAGTTCGGCCGTGGAGACCGCCGCGTACGGGCGTTCACCGAACATTTCGATGGCCTGGGCCAGAATCTGTGCCCGGCGCTCGTCGGGTTCGAGCCGGCGCCGCCGGGGTTGCTCGTCCGCGCCGTTCCCCCCGCTCCCGGACGCGCGGGAAGGGGTGGGGACCTCGGTCACAGCGGCAGGCGAAGGTTCGAGGTCAGAGCCCACGGGCGATGAGATCCTTCATCACCTCGTTGCTGCCGGCCAGGATGCGCAGCACCCGGGCGCCCGTGTACAGCTGCGAGATCGGGTATTCGGTCATGTAGCCGTAGCCGCCGAAGAGTTGCAGACAGCGGTCCACGACGATACCGAGCTGATCGGTGGACCAGTACTTGGACATGGCGGCCGATTGGATATCGAGCTCCCCGCGGAGGTGGCGGGTGATGCAGTCATCGAGGAATACGCGGTTGGTCCGGGCGATGGTCGCGCATTCGGCCAGTTCGAACTTGGTGTTCTGCATGGCGAACAGCGGTTTGCCGAAGGCCTCGCGGCCCTTGGTGTACTCGACGGTCAGCTCGACCGCGCGTTCCATCATCGCCACCGCCATGATGGCGGTGACCAGCCGTTCCTGGGCCAGCAGCTGCATCATCTGATAGAAGCCCTGCCCCTCGGCGCCGCCCAGCAGGTTCGTGGCGGGCACTCGCAATCCGTCGAAGAACAGTTCGGCGGTGTCCTGGCCCTTTCCGCCGATCTTGGACAGGATCCGGCCGCGATCGAACCCGGGGGTGTTGTCGTCGACCTCGGCGAAGATCAGCGAGACACCGGCCGCGCCCTTCTCCGGGTCGGTCTTCGCGGCGATGATGATGCCGTCGCAGAGCCAGCCGTTGGAGATGAAGATCTTCGAGCCGGTGATCACGTAGTCGTCGCCCTCGCGGACCGCGCGGGTCTTGATCGCCTGCAGATCCGACCCGGTGCCGGGCTCGGTCATTCCGATGGACAGCACCATCTCGCCGCCGGCCGCCTTGGGCAGGATCCGCTTCTTCAGCTCATCGGAACCGAATTCGGCCAGATACGGCGCGATGATCGAGCTGTGCACCGGAATACCCAGCGCACCGTCGCCGGCACGCACCTGTTCTTCGATGATCGCCGCCTCGTGGGCGAAGGTACCGCCCCCACCGCCGAATTCCTCGGCGACCGCGGGGCAGAGCAGGCCGAGTTCACCGGCGCGACGGTAGAGCGCCTTGTCCGGATGGCCCTGCTCGACGAACTTCTCCTCGTGCGGCACCACTTCCTTCTCGAAGTAGTTGCGCGCGAGTTCCCGTACCGCCTCGACTTCGTCGTCGCTCCATGCGGGGCGTGCCATATCCGCGTCCTCTGTTCGTGATCACCCAGCCCGGCACCGACGCACCGGGTCGTCCGGCAACGACTTTCCCGCACTATTGGCGCGATGTCAACGAAGCGGGATCCCACTGCTGGGGGCCCGCGGGAGCCCGGCTTCGGTCACAGCCCCCGGTTTTGCCACAATGGTGGCCACGCTTTCCCAGCTCACGAAGGAAAACCCCCGCACCGATGGCCGAGCCCAGTATCGACCCGACCGACCTAGCCACCTGTTTGCGCGTACTCGACCAGGCCGGACAGCTGGACCCCGGCCATCCGGATTCGACCACCGTGCAGCGCGCAGTCGGCCGGATGTTCAAGGAGCTCAAACGGCAGCGCCGCATCTCCGCCCGGCAGGAGAAAGTCACCGCGGACCGCGCGGTGGTGGCGGCCACGGCCACCGGTTCGCCGAACCGGATCGACGACGAGACCGCGGGAATCCCGATCAGTTCCGTCACCGCCGGCGGATCCGCCGGGACACTGCTCCGGGCGCGCGGCTGCTATATCTGCAAAGAGAAATACACCCGGGTCGACGCGTTCTACCATCAGCTGTGCCCGGACTGCGCGGCCATGAGTCACGAACGGCGCGACGCGCGCACCGATCTGACCGGCCGGCGCGCGCTGCTCACCGGTGGACGCGCCAAAATCGGTATGTACATCGCGCTGCGGTTGCTCCGCGACGGCGCGCACACCACCATCACCACGCGGTTCCCCAACGACGCGATTCGCCGGTTCGCCGCCCAGCCCGACAGCGCCGACTGGCTGCACCGGCTCCGCATCGTCGGGATCGACCTGCGTGATCCCGCCCAGGTGGTGGCGCTGGCCGATGACGTCGCAGCCCAGGGACCGCTCGATATCCTCATCAACAATGCCGCCCAGACCGTGCGCCGCTCCACCGGCGCCTACAGTGCCCTGGCCGCCGCCGAGGACGGACCACTCCCGGCGGGTCAGCTGCCCGAGAAGGTGACCTTCGGCCAGACGACCCGCGCGCACCCCATGGCGCTCACCGCCTCGCTCACGCCGAGCCTGTCCGGGGCCGACGTGGCCGAACTCGCGCTCGTCGCGGGGTCGGCGACGCCCGAACGTATAGCCCGCGGAGTAGCGATCGACGCCGGGGGCCTGGTTCCCGACCTCGCCCACACCAACAGCTGGGTGCACACCGTGGGCGAAGTCGACCCCACCGAACTGCTGGAGGTCCAGCTGTGCAACTCGGTCGCACCGTTCATCCTGGTCTCCAGGTTGCGTCCCGCCCTGTCCGCGGCCGCCGCGCGCCGGAAATACGTCGTGAACGTTTCGGCGATGGAGGGGCAGTTCTCCCGGGGCTACAAGGGTCCCGGGCATCCGCACACCAATATGGCCAAGGCGGCGTTGAACATGCTCACCCGCACCAGTGCGAACGAGATGTTCGGCAGTGACAACATTCTCATGACCGCGGTGGACACCGGCTGGATCACCGACGAACGCCCGCACTACACCAAGATCCGGCTCGCCGACGAAGGTTTCCACGCACCACTGGACCTGGTCGACGGCGCGGCGCGGGTCTACGACCCCATCGTGCGCGGCGAAGCGGGCGAAGACCTCTACGGCTGCTTCCTGAAGGACTATCGGCCGTCCCCGTGGTGAATTCGGTGCCCTGGTTCGATCGAGCACATACCCTGGAAGGGTGTGGTATCGGCTGGTCGCGGATTTCATCGCCATCGTGCATCTGCTGTTCATCGGCTATGTGGTAGCGGGTGGCTATCTGGCCTGGCGTTTCCCGCGCACCGTCTGGGCACACGGGGCCGCCGTGGCCTGGGGGTTCGGCACGATATCGGTCGGTTACGACTGCCCGCTCACCTACGCGGAGAACTGGGCGAGGCAGCGCGCCGGCGTCGCGGGACTGCCGTCGGAGGGCTTCATCGACCACTACCTGACCGGGGTCATCTATCCCGAGAACATGCTCACCGAGGTGCAGGTACTGGCGGCCGCCGCTGTGCTGGTCTCGTGGGTGGGGCTGTGGTGGCGCGCCCGGCGCCCACAGGGTCCGGCCGCGCGGGTCGCGGGTTGAGCACACGCCCCGCACGGTGACAGTGTGATGAAAATCGCTGTGCCATTGCGTGACCGGAAGTTCGCCGGGCACGCGGACCAGTACTCTCGGTGCCGTGGACGTGGGCGCACGGCTGGTCCGTGATTACGAAGACGGGGCCGGCGTCGGCGAATCGGCTCCGGCGGACTGGCCCGACCCGGGGCAATACCTGGCCGCCACTCTGCCGGTGTGGGGACTGGCCGCGGGATCGGTACAGGCGTTCATCGCGGCAGCGGATCGGTATCGGGAGGCCGGCGGCATCGCACCGATCCGGCACCGGCTGAGCCCCGAACGGATCGCGGCGTCGTTCTCCAGCGACCGATTGCTGCGGATAGACGGCGCACCTGTCGGGGGTTTCGCGGATCTGTCCGGGTTCTTCCCCACCTTCGACGGGTGGGTGCGGACCCACGCCAACTATCCGCACCACCGCGCCCGGCTGCTGGCCGCACTCGAGCTGCCCGCCGACGCGCCGCGTGAACAGGCCGAAGCCCAGATCGCGATGATTCGCGCCGAGGATATGGAAGAGCTGGCGGCCGCGCGGGGCGCGATCGCGGTACGGGTCCGGGACGAGGCGCAGTGGCGGGCCACTCCTCAGGCTCCGGCGGCCGGCGCCGGGCCACTGGTGGCGGTGGCGGCACGCGAGGACCGGCGTCGCTACACCCTGCCGGTGTCGGGGACCCCGTATCAGCCACTACAGGGGGTGCGGGTGCTGGATCTGACCCGCGTGATAGCCGGTCCGGTGGCCACCCGGGCGCTGGCGCTGCTCGGTGCGGAAGTGCTGCGTGTGGACCCGCCGCTACTGCCGGAGATTCCGTGGCAATACACCGATACGTGCCAGGGCAAATACTCGACGCTGCTGGATCTACGATCGGCGGGTCTGTCGTGGGAGGGGCTGATGGACAGCGCGGACGTACTGGTCACCGGTTATCGGCCGGGGGCACTGGAACGACTCGGCCTCACCGGACGTCCCGGGCTCGTTCACGCTCGGGTGAGTGCCTGGGGATTCACCGGACCGTGGGCGGGCCGGCGTGGTTTCGACAGTATCGTGCAGGCAGCGACCGGTATCGCTGTGATCGAGGGGGCGTCCTCGGTGCCCGCGGCGCTGCCCGCTCAAGCGCTCGATCACGCCTCCGGTTATCTGCTCGCGGCCGGAATCGTCGATGGTCTCGCCGCCCGTGCAGACGACGGCCGTGGCCGGGACGTGCGCGTATCGCTGGCCCGGACAGCGACCTGGCTGCTGTCCGAACGAGGCCGCACACCCGGCCATCCGGCGCCGGCTGTACCCGGTCCGGGGACAACGGTGACTCACGGCAGGGTCGTCAGCGCGGCACCGGCGTTGGCGGAGTTCCCGGACTACCCTTTCCCGGCGCCGGGTTACGGTCGAGCCGAAGCCGGGTGGGCGAAGAAGGTAGTACCGGAGAATCATTGAGCACGGGAGACCCCGAGGCGCCGGGGAGCGCTCAGAGACCGGTCGCGAGTCGCACCACGACCTTGTCCTGGGTGACCTCCTGCACCGTCAGGTTCAGACCCTGCACCGATCCGGTCTCGCCCACGGGCACGGTGACCGGCTGACCTGCCACCGCCAAGGTGACGAGATTGCCTTCCACCGAGGTCAGTTCGGTATCCACACCCAGCACGCTGACCTTCGCTTCCACACCGCGATCGAATGTCACGGTGCAGCCGCTGACCTCGCATTCGCTTCGCGCTCCAGGCCCGGTGGCGGTGCAGGCGGACACCCCCAGCGACGCGGCGGCAACGAGTAGGCAGGCGGCGGTCAGCCGTCGAACAGACATGCGGACAGTGTAGGGAGTACATCGGAACTCGCCACCGGAACCGGGCGAACCGCCCTTACCAAGGCAGGCGATGGGCACGGATCTCTGCCAGCGACAGGCCGCGGCGACGACGGGCGAGCGCGCGCAATGCGCTCGCGTTGACATAACCGACCTCACGGGCAACGGCTTCCACCGTCAGACCGGCGGTCCTGAGCAGCCGTCCGGCACGGTCCAACCGGATATCGTCGGCGAAATCCTTGGGCGACATACCGAGCGCCGCCCGCGTGGCTCGTTGCAGACTACGTTCGGTGACACCGAGCTCACGCGCCGCGGTGGAGATCAGGAAATGTTCCGAAATATGCTCGCGCACCCAGCGTTCGTAGCCGACGACGAGCGGGTTACCCCGGGCAACGACCTCCGGGATCGCGTAAGGAGCCTGACTGGTGCGATCCTCGACCGCGAGGTAGCGCCTGGCATACTCCGCCAGCTCCGGGCTGGTGCGGTAGACCAGGGACAGCGCCATGTCCATATGGGACAGCGACGCACCGGCCGTCGTCACTCCGTCACCGTGGCAGACGATACTTCTCTCGTCGAGGTCTACCCCGGGATAGCGACTCCGGAAGCTGGAGCCCAGCCACCAACTGGTGGTCGCCGGCATGCCCTCCAGCGCCCCCGCCTCCGCCAAGAAGAACGTTCCGGTGCACGCCGCGGCGAGGTGCACTCCGCGCGCACGCGCACTGCGGATGTGGTCCACCAGCCACGCGTTGTCGGGCGCGGATACGAGCTCGACCAGCGGATCGGGGTCCAGCACGTTCACGGCGGCGACCGCCACGGCATCGAAGGGCGTGGAGATCTCGCTCAACGGGGTGGTCTGCACCAGGTTTCCGCTTCCCGACCGCACCGATTCACCCAGGGACACGGTGCGGACGTTCCACGCGGCAGGCGGATTGTCCAGTTCTCCGCGCAGGGCGTTGGCTGTGCTGAACACACCGAGTAGAGCGCCGAGGCCGAGTTCACCCACACCGTCCACCACGAAAATGCCCACATTCACGCCCGCAGGATACGGCGCAACACCGCTACCACGAAACCGGACGGTCCGATTAACGCTCGGCGAGGCGCCGGCCCAAGCCGACACGATGTCGCAAACGCATCTCTTCCTGTCGCTTCCGCCCCTCGGCTCATCCCTGCGCGACCCGTAGCGTGAGAGGCCACGGCTCCGGCGCGCCAAAGCGACCGTGCCGTAGTTCGTGTGAGTATCGGAGACCGAGGGTGAACAGCCGACCATGACCACTGCGCAACCTCTCGACGCTGCGCTCCGTCTATCCGAGCTGTGCCGTTGCTCTACATGCACCTCACACTCACCTGGGAAATCCGCGAGCGGCCACGCCTGAGAATCCCGCAGTCTTCAAAGGCCAATCAGCGTTCGCGGTGATCCGCTCTGCGACCCGTCCCTCGGCCCCGGTGTACGAAGGCATGGTTGCGGCGCCGAGGGGTGCGCCGCAACTTTGCGTTCGTACACACAGCTCAGCGGATATCGTGCCCGCAGAGCCACCACCGGTTTCCGGGCACCCAGCTAAACGACCTGTAAGGACTGCTCGGCGCTCACCTCTTCTGCGCGCAACCATGCTTACCGTTGACCCGGAAACGCTGATCGGCGCTATCCGTCATCGATCACACGGGCGAACGCCCGACCGCAGGAGCACGCACACAAATGAAGCATCATCGCTGGATTGCGCCGGCCGCTGTGCTGGGCGCGTGTGCGGCAACGCGAGCATGGAATTCTTACCGGCGGCCCTGGCGAGTCCCGACCGGTTACCACCCTGGTCCCCTGTTCTTGGAGGGTGCCGATGCCATCCCGATGCTCGGATACGCGACTCGTCTGCGCGATTTCGCCACACGGCCGGTAGAGATGATCGACCGTGCTTCCCGACGGCACGGTGAGGTGGTGACCATCCGGATTCCGGGCCGCTACGACCTCACCTATCTCAACCACCCCGATGGTTACCACACCGTTCTGTCGCTGCCCACCGACCACGGTTCGGTGGGCCCTGTGCTCGGACTGGTACCGACCGTGGGGTTCTGGTTTCCGCGAAACGGACGTGACCCGGATTCACTGCAGGCACTCGGAATCGTGGGTAAACGCATTCTCGCCGGCTTCCTGGCGCCGGACCGAGCCGCCACCGTGAGCACGATGATCCCCCCGATCCTCGATGCGCATCTGCGCGGATGGCCGGAGGTGACAGACCTGGCCACGCACCTCTACCCCGCCGTATACGAAATAGCCGGACGCTATTTCACCGGCGACCGATTCTGGGATCGTTACGGCGCCCGACTCGTTCCTCTGCTCCGCCCGATCGCGGAAGAGATCGATGTTCCTCGCGCTGCGCTCGCAGCCACCCCGCTGTACCGGTTCATGCCGGAGTACCACGCCACCGGAAAACTCGACGCGCTGCTGACCCGCGCACTGCGGGATATGCCGGACGTACCGTTCATTCAGGAGATCCGTGCCGCCGGGGTCGGCGACGCGGATCTGACATGGATGATGATGTACGTCCTGTGGAACGCGGTGACCTATCCCGGCAGCTACACCTTGTGGACCCTGGTGGATATCCTCGCCGACCCACGCATTCGCCGCGCGATCGCCGAATCGCCCGATCGCGAGGAGTATCTCGGCTGGTGCGCATGGGAGACGATCCGCCTCAATCCTGTATCGGCTCTCATCCGCTGGTTGCAGAAACCACTCACCTACACCGCCTCGGACGGCACCCGGTACTACATTCCGGAGAACACGATCGTCGGCGCCTTCCCCTATCTACTCAACCGGGATCCGCATCGGTGGCCGGAACCCGACCGATATCTTCCGGAGCGATTCCGCGATATCCCTTCGCCGCGCACGGCGTTGTTCGGCACCGGACCGTTCGGATGTGTGGCCGGTGAGTTCTCCCGGCGGCTCATCGCCGGTGTCTGCGGACATCTGCTGGACGACCGGTCGGTGGAACTGATGGCCCCGGTTCCGGCGAAGGTATGCCGGGTACACCTCACCTACCCGTCCACACCCATATGGGCCCGGATCGTTAACGGCGCAGGAGATGCCGATTATGTGGCACGGGGAACATCCGAACATCTCCGCCGATCGACCTGAGCGAAAACCGAAGAAAGAACCGCGATGACCACCGAAGCCGAACCAGCCCTTGTCACCGAGAAACCACCCGCCGCCGGACTGCGCACAGGTCTGCTGCGTGACCCCTTCCGCTATCTCATGGACGCCGCCGCCCGCCATGAAGGGCTGGTCAGGATCGGCCCCCGCCCGCTGCACATCTATGTCGTGAGCCACCCCGACTACATCCGGCGAATTCTGGTCACCAACGCGGCCAACTACCCGAAAGGCTCGATGATGGCGCCGTTCCGGGCCGCGTTGGGCAACGGCCTGGTCACCAGTGAGGGCGACTATTGGAAGCGGCAGCGGCGGCTCATGCAGCCCGCGTTTCACAACGAACAATTGCAGGCCATGGAATCCCACATCACGGGATGTGTCGAACGTGCGGTCGAACGTTGGCATCATGCCGCCGAGCAGGGTGTACCGGTCGATATCCTGGACGAGGCGATCCAGCTCAACGTCGAGATCGTGCTCGGCGCGCTGTTCAGTACCTCGATCGACAGCCCGCGCGCCGAACGTCTCCGCGCACTCACCTCCCAGGTATTCGTCGGGCTGGCGTCGAAAGTGTGGACCTTCTTCCTCCCGCGCCGGCTTCCGTTACCGGGCGCGGCGGCCTATCGACGCGCTGTGACCGCACTCGATACCGAGGTATACCGGATCATCACCGAACGCCGGGCCACCGAAAACCGGCCCCCGGATCTCCTCGGTCTGCTGCTCGACGCCGAAGACACCGAAACCGGTGAGCGAATGAGCGATCGTCAACTGCGAGACGAGATCTTCACCCTGTTCATGGCCGGCTACGAAACCACTGCCACCGCGACGACCTGGATCTCCTACGAACTCGCCCGCAACCCCGAAATCGCCGAGGCCGTGGTCGGCGAACTCGGTCGGCTCGGCGTCGACGGCCCGCCCGACTTCGCCACGCTACCCCGGCTCGAATACCAGCGCCGCGTCATCGACGAGGCGTTCCGGCTGCACCCACCGTTCCCGATCTGGTTCCGCGGCACCCTCGACACCGATGTCCTCGGACCGTACCGGCTCCCGAAAAATGCGAAGATCATCGTGAATCCGCATATCACCCACCGCGATCCGCGATTCTGGGCCGATCCCGAGAAGTTCGACCCCGACCGGTTCTCTCCCGAACGGTTCGACTCCACGGTTCGGCACGCCTATTACCCCTTCGGCAAGGGCAGCCGGATATGTATCGGGGAACGTCTGGCGGTCACCATCACCCAGATGGTCGTGACGGAACTGGTTCGCAATTTCGAATTCACGCTATCGGAGGGTTTCGAGGTGATTCCACAGTATGTGGTCACCTGTCAGCCCAAGGGAGGGCTGCCACTGGTGCTCCGGGAGCGCTGAGTGGATGAGCATTCCACGACGGGTGAGCAGCGCGCCGGGAGAAGCCGATCCACAGCCCGCGCCGCGGCACATCGAGGGTTCACGAAAAAGGTCAGCAGGCGCGGCGCCCTGACACTTGCCGCAGTTGTCGCGGCCGGACTGGGTGCGAGCAGCTGCTCCGCCCCCGAGACACGGATCCGGCTGGGTACCGCGCAACCCGGTGGTCAGTTCCACGAGTTCGCTCGTGCGCTCGCGGCCGCCGCCCAGGCGCACAGCAGGATACAAATCGAGCCGGTCGTCACCGAAGGATCGTTGACGAACCTGCGCCTCTTGGCGAACGGGGAGATCGATGCCGCGCTCACACTCGCCGACGCAGTACACCCGGATGGTCGTGCGCCGGCGATCGGGCGAGTGTACGAATGCTATATCCAGGTCGCGGTGCGGCCCGCCAGCCCGATTCTGCATCTGACGGACTTACGCGGTCGGCGAGTCGATCTGGGATTGGTCGGATCCGGCTCCGCCGCGACCGGCGAGCAACTGTTGCGGACCGCCGGTCTCACGCCCGGAGTCGATATCGCCGTCGAGCATCGGCGACTCGCCACGGCGGTACAAGCCCTGCAGCGGGGGGAGGTCGACGCGATCCTCTGGGGCGACGAGGTACCCACCCCGGCATTCGAGCAGCCGATGCGGCTGCGGCTGCTCGACCTCGCCGAATGGGTAGCACCGATGTACCAGGGCTCCGGCTACCCGTACGACACGCTATCTGTTCCCGCGAGTACCTACCCGGGGTCCGCAGCGGTGGATACCGTCGGCGTCCCGACTCTGCTCCTGGCGTCGGCCGAACTGGCCGACCACGCTGTAACCTGTCTCGCCGAACTTCTGATCAACCAGGGTGACCTGCTGGTTCCCTTACACACCATAGGATTTCAGTTCCTGGACCGGCGCTGGCTCGTCGGCACCGGCCGGGTACCGCTGCATCCCGCCGCAGCGGCCTACTATCGGGCCGGACACGGATGATCAGCGCTTGTCCTGCGTTGTCCACGCCGGGACGCGGACAACGACCCGGAGACCGCGCGGTTCCTCCGATTCGACAGATAGGTCTCCACCGTGCTGAGTCGCGAGAGCAACCGCGATCGATAGGCCCAGCCCGGTCCCGCCTGCCGACGCCGACGCCCCGCGGAAGAAACGATTCACCAGCTGATCCAACTCGGCAGGAGAAACCCCCACCCCGTTGTCGGCCACCGATATCCGCACGTGTTTCTCCACGGTCTCGATGGTGACCCGGGTTGCCGCGCCGGCTCCCGCATACCGCGACGAGTTGCTCAGGGCGACATCCAGAATCTGGTCCAGTACCTGGCCCGGTATCGCGACCATCAGATCGTCCGGCACCGACGAGAAATGAACGCCCAAGGTCATTTCGGCCGCGTCGAAGGCAGGTTGCCATTCGTCCACTCGATCGGTCACCACATGACGGACCGAGCATTCGCTCGGCCAATCCCCGTCTGGGTGGGCGGCAGCGAACCCCGTAGGCGTCTCGGCGACAGCCAACCGGAGCAAGCCGTCCAGCACCGACGAGAGCCGGTCCACTTGATAGCTCGTGCGGCGATACGCGGCCGCACCTTCCTCGGGAATGAACCGTTCGAGCGACTCCAAGCGGATCGCCAAGGCCGCCAGCGGGTTCCGGATCGCGTGTGCTGTGTCGGCGACCAATTGCCGCTGGGCATCCACCGACTCGGTCACTGCCGAGGCCATGGAATCGAAGGACTGCGCGAGCATCCGGACCTCCGGCGGCCCACTGTAGTGCCGCTGCATGGCTCCCGCCGTCACCGTCGCAGCCGGTCTCGGCAACGAGGCCGTCAAGTACCGAACCGAACTGGACAACCGCATCATCGGGCCGAGGATCCAACGGCTCAGCAGCACCGCCGCGATGGCGAACACCGCCAGCGCCGTCCAGGACAGGATCGTGATGACGGCCAGTCCGTCTTCGATGTCCTCGATCGCCTCGCCGGTGGAAGCTTCGATGAGCACCGCACCTTCGATCCGCACACCTCGACCCACGGGAACCGCTATCAACATCGTCTCCGGATCCCCCGGACGCAGCCGGTGCGGGGGCTGCCTGGCATGCCGATTCCGGCGCGCCTCGGTCAGCATTGCTATCACGGCCGGATCGTCCGACGGCACCCCGAGGTTCGCCATTTCGCGACCCGCGGAATCGACTACCATCACGGCGTCACCGTAGAGGTCGTGATATCGCCGCATGGCCAGGACCAACGATTCGGTATTCCCGGACGTTATCGCTTCCGCAGCGAGATCACCGAACCACTCGGCATCGACATACCTACTGAACCACAGCTCCTGGGTTCGTCCTGTCGCCGACGACGCTCCCAGCGGGAAGGCCAGCCCGGCCACCGTCAGCGCGGCCATGATCACCAGGATCGCCACCAGGCGGTTGCGCATGCCCACCGGCGCTCACGAACCCCACCGGTACCCGAACCCCCGGATCGTGGTGATCAGTCCCGGCCGGCCCAACTTGTGCCGCAGGGTGGAGATGTGCACATCCAGTGATCGAGACACAGCCAGGAACGCGTCGCCCCACACCTGGTCCATCAGCATCTCTCTGCTCACCGCACAGCCGGGGCGGCCGACCAGGACTTCCACCAGTTCGAATTCCTTCTGGGTGAGGTCGACTCGGGAATCACCGACCGTCACCTCACGCGCACCCAGGTCCACTCGAACATCACCGGTGACGACGACTCGATCGGCCCCGGCATGGTCGATCGGATTGGCTCGTCGGACCACGGCCTCGAGCCTGGCGATCAATTCGGCGACCCGCGGCGGCTTCACCAGATAGTCGTCGGCGCCGATACGCAGACCACGCACCACACTGCGTTCGTCATCGCGTGCGGTGAGGACGACCACCGGGACAGAACTCACCTCCCGCAGCTTGCGCAGGATGTCCAGCCCATCACCGTCGGGCAAGCCGAGGTCGAGGATCACCGCGTCGTAATTACGGTGCCCGAGAAGAAGATCCGCTCCACGGGTCTTACGCTCGGCGCGGTAGCCGTACTCCTCGAGTACCTCGACCAACGCGTCGCCGACATCGTCATCGTCCTCGACGACACCGAATCGAATCCGCCGGCCTTCCGGTGACCCGATGCCGGCCGCCGATTCGGCGTTCCTTGCACTGTTCGGCCTGCCTGCCGCGTCTCCGGTCACGAACACATACTCCTTCGGGCAAGGACGAGTCACCGTCGAATCGATCGAATACACTGGCACCCATCTTCCCCGGATCGGGCTACCGGGAAACCGGTTGACCCCATCCGTCTCCGTGGCCATGTGCATTGCGGGCCGCAGCGGACGCCGATCCGTCGATTCTCGACCGAGGACACGTCATCAGTCTGCAACATCCAACGCCTCACTGCGTCCTCATTTCCCCGAGATTGTCCAGAGTTTACCGCCGGTTGACATCCCCACAGTGGGGGAATCCGAGGTCAGGCGATCAATGTGGCGCGGGCGGTATCGGTGATCCACAACGGAAGACGCGGCGCGATCCGCTCCAGTAGCATCCGCGCACGACCTCCCTCGGCCGCGGCGAACTCATCCGCGGTAATTCCGACCACCTGCAAGAACTGCAGTTCTCCGTGAGGTGTATCAATTGTCCCGAGCTCGGGGTCTTCGATGAATGTGAGGCCGCGAATCGCACTCTCCGGGCGGTCCGGGTCGATCCCAGCGCTCACCTTCATCGTATGCCCCGGCTCGAACCATTTTCCCGAGTCGAGGATATATCGGCCGAGGCTCTGCAGTAGTCCGGCCGGCCACAATGGCGGAGATGAGCCGTCCGCAATACGCACGACCCGGACAGTGAGCTCGAATCCCCAACCCGATATCTCCGAATTCGTGGATTCCTTCTCGTACAGCTCCGATAGCCCATAACCGATGTAGTGCCAGTGCGGAGAAGGGGAATTCATGGGATAAATGCTGATTCCGTCGAGCGGGTCGGGACCACCGAGCCGCCAGGGGTGCTCGGTCCCCAGGTGGAATGGCGCACCATATCCGTACAAGCCGGATAGAGCTCGATCAATTGCGTCCCAACCTCGCGAATCGCCCACCGGCAGTAGGGTACTCGACCGACCGGTCCATACCAAGGAATGTGAGGTCAGCACCGTGTAAATCCCGATCGAACCCAGGACGGCCACCGCGGATATATCCACGAATCAGCGCGGTGAGTATCGGTCTCGGCGCAGCGCAGATCGCGCCGCCGGAAACCCGTCCCCGATCGCGATGGGCGCCCACATGCCGCCGAAAGACTCCATCCCGCCGGTGTGCTCCAGCCCGCGCGGGTCACACCGAACCGGCGCCATACCGCGCTCGGAGATCTTTATCCGGAGATCACGATTCTGGGCAATCAATAGGAAACTCGCCACCAATGCGCTAACCTCTCACTGTTCGTGACACGGTCTGTCCCACATTGTGTCGACAGGCCGATTCAGTGATATCGAGGAGCGCAGCGACCCATGTTCGGCAGCGCTGCCCGCACGACAATTGTCGATCGGCGAAGAATGCTCCATCTGGCTGCTGCGACCGTAGCATTCGCCGCGGCCGCATGTGGCGGCAACGCACCCCACCGGATCCAGCTCGGCTCCGGACTCGCCGGCGGGTTGTTTCATGAATTCGGAAACACCCTGGCCGAAGCAGCCGAGCGCTCCCCGACAGTCCGGATAACCCCCGTGCCTACCGCCGGATCGGTGAAAAACCTCGAAATGCTGGCGAGCGGCGGCCTCGACGCAGCTCTGACACTCGGCGATACCGCCGTAGCCACCGGCACCCGGGGCCTGGCAGTGGGCCGGCTCTACGAGACCTACATCCACCTGGCGGTACCCATCGACAGTCCCGTCCAGCACATCGGCGAGCTACGGGGCGCCCGGGTGGATGTAGGAGTCGCCGGGTCGGGCGCCGCTCTCACCGCGGAGCGGTTGTTCCGGACCGCCGGTCTGGAACTCGGTATCGATATCACGGTGTACCACCGCGAGTTGTCCGAAGCTGCGGCAGCGCTCGCTTCCCGGACTGTGGACGCGATCGTCTGGGGTGCCGGTGTTCCGACCCCCGGAATCGCGGCGCCGGCATCCATTCGGCTCCTCGATCTCGGTGACTGGGTGCAGCCGATCCGAGAGCAGTTCGGGTACCCCTACGACCGAGTGCCCGTTCCCGCGAACACCTATCCCGGAGTTGCCGGTTTCGAGACCGTCGGGGTACCGGTCCTGATACTCGTCACCCCCGATATCGCCGACAGTATCGTGGTCGCGCTTGCCGAACTCCTCCTGCACCACAGCGGCACACTCGTGCCCGAACGCGCACGCGGTTTGCAGTTCTTCGATCGCCGCTGGCTGGTGAACACCGGAAGTATCCCGCTACATGCCGCCGCGGCCTCCTACTACCGCAGTCAGCACGGCTGATCACCGGTATCCGCAGTCTCTCACCCACCGAAACCGGCGACGGCGGGCCCCGTGAATCCAACGGTCGATACACCGCCCTCGGTGGCGGACTCGTTGTCCGGAGCGCTGGTGCGGGAGGCCCACCGAAGGCCCCACCGGCACTCACCAGAGCGCGAAGGAATAGTCGCCGGTGACGATCAGATGCACCCCTACGGCAATACCCGCCGCGGGGAACGCGATCCACGGCACGTTCGCACCGAAGTCGAATACCCGCGACCGCTCACCTTGTGACGACGGTTCGTAGCGTCTCATCAGCGCGGCCGAGAAATGCGTGATGGTCCCGTGAAATATCTGATAGAACACGACCGACATGGTCACCCCGAGCGCTGGTGCCGGCACCACCTGCCAGGTCATCATCACCAGAATGAACAGGACCGGTACCGTATTGATGAAGGCGTTACCGGTCTCGATCACGAAAATATAGGAACGACGATCCACGAAACCCGGTTCGTCCCGTGCGTGGAATGCCCAGGCACGCACCCAATACCGGGGGTCGAAACCGCCGTGGGGCGCCCGCGCGCGGAGAATATAACCGAGCTGAGCACCGGAGGACTCGTCCGAGCTCGCTATCCGCTGATATTCGGCCTCGATCCGTGTCGAGAATGCGGCGAGATCAGTGCCGCAATATATATCAGCAGGCTGGTGGCCAGAAACAGCGAGAGCGCCGCGACGATCCAGGACACCCCGCGAATCGTCCAATGAGCGAGAGTGCTCACCAGCCAGATTCCGGCGACAAGCGCGACCGGCGCACACAACACCGGGATTCCACGATCCGCCGACGGGCCCGTGCTCATGGCATCCGGCCTTGCTGCCGACAATCGACTCTCCTGCCGGATATTTACGCCCGGGCACATCCGGTTCCGGGGTCGATCGTATTCCCGGACCGCCCACCCGGCCCGCTGTTACCGGCCGTCTTTACACCTACCTGAGCTGTTCGCCGGGCTCGGCTGTGCAACCACCCGGGTCCGACGACGATGCGGTTCACCTACGGTGAGCCGGCGCGGTGTCGCCTCCAGCAGCATCCGATCGATATCGAGGAGGAACGCCGCGAGCAACGGCTCCAGCGCAGCGGGTGCGGTGCGCTGCAGCAACAGCGAATGATCACCCACGGCAACGACCAGCTCGCCGAAACGGACGCCACGGGTATCGGTCACCTCCCAGGCCGAATCCTGCACGCTGGTAACGGCGATGAAGGCACCGGGTGCATCGGCGGCGTCGTAGATCGTATAGCTGATCGTGCGACCGGCGCCGCGATCTGCCTCGACACGCCCCGACACCTCACCGGCATCGTTGTCGAGGTAGAGCACCCCGTATCCGGTACGAATCCGGAACTGTGTACCACCGGAGCCGGTGAGCGCCACCATACGGCGGCGTGACCTGCGCCCCGACCACATCTTGCGGCCGGAGCTATCGCGTATGTCCCGGCCGCGTCGGATCCACAGGTGCTGTTCGGGGCTCACCGCCGCGCGAAGCACCCGGGCCCGGCGTCTACTCCGAACCATGACCACCGCGATCGTCGCGCACGCTGCCAGCAGCGCCGAGTCGACCACGATCGCCCACAACAATCGAATCCACAGACCGGCCATCCGCTCCTTGTAGGCACCCACTACCGGGGCGACCCGCACGCCGATCAGCTCTCCCACATCGGAGCGGTTCGCTTGCGCGACAGCCCCTGATTGCCGAGTCCCGTCCGGCAGCGTCCAGCGCCCTTGGCACCGCGGGAACTTCTGGCCTGTGCAGCCCAGGACTTCCGCTTCCACCCTCGGTCCGGCGGTGAACGCGTAGAGCGCGAATCCGGCATAGCTGTTCGCCACCAGCAACGCGGCCACGGTCACACCGATCGCCAGCAGTCTCCGGGGGTGCACGAAAGGTTACCGCCGTTCGTCCCGGTGCCGGATAACCCGCAGGCCGGCTGCTTCGCCGATCCCCCCGCCGTCCTGAGCGACCACCATGATGCCCAGGTACAGGAATCCGAGCAGCCACCGGCCCACCGCGCGCCAGAAGCCCGAGCGGCGTGCGTCGGTCACCCGGACCACCCGCAGACCGAATACGAGTTTGCCGAGACTGCCCCGGAAGAGAACCGGGCCGAGCACATGATTGACGAACGACACGGCGAGCGCGCAGGCGATCACCATCGGCACGAAGATCGGATCGCCGAGCGAATACTGCAGGACACCGGCGACCAAGGCGACACCCGCTGAAGCGGGCACGAGGCAGTCGACAGTGGTGGCCCCGATCAACCGGCCCTCTCCTGCTGCCGGCGGCACCCAGCGCGCGGGCGTCCCCGTCCCGGGGCTCGAGGTACCGGCGTCGTAGCGTGCTGCGTTCACGTTTCCGATTCTGGCGGACCACCGGAGAAGGTACATCCTGGTCGCCCGCAAATTCACCTGCTGCACGGAGTTGTCGCAGGTAGCCAGCCGGATCAAGGGTATGTAAAAAGTCCCGGCCCGGGTCGCACCGACCCACCCGAAATATCCATGATTATGGTTTACCAGCGTGCTCTGGGCTCTATCCGCTATGCCCACTCACACTCCTCAGGAGGTCCGATGTCCCAGCCCGGGCAGCCGAATCCGCTGCCGCAGGCCGGTCAGCCCCTGGCGCAGCAC
Organism: Nocardia jinanensis; assembly: GCF_014645735.1. Taxonomy (GTDB): domain Bacteria; phylum Actinomycetota; class Actinomycetes; order Mycobacteriales; family Mycobacteriaceae; genus Nocardia; species Nocardia jinanensis. The sequence goes on from NZ_BMMH01000002.1 coordinate 207,067, forward strand.
CCATATGCACCGCAGGGGCAGCCGTACCCATCGCAGGGACAGCCGTACCCGATGCCGGGTCAGCCGTACCCTCCCGGTCCCCAGTGGGCACCGCCACCACCGCGTTCGGGTCGCGGCGGGGTCATGGCGGTGGTCGTGGTACTCGTCTTCGTACTGCTGGGCGGGGGTGGTGTCGGCGCGTACTTCCTGTTCGGCGCAAGCAGTTCGGACGACGGTCCCGTGGTGGACACCTCACGGGACCTCGCCGAGGCACCCATGGGGTGCGGACTGTTCACCGAGGCCGATATCGCGCTCTTGATCCCGGGCCGGTTCACCACCGAGCCGACCGCGATCGTCGGCGGTAACAAAGACTACGAGAACTCCGCACAATGCATGTACTCCAATCAGGGGATCGCCACCGGGTCGCTACCTGTGGCGTTCGTCAGCGTTACGACCCGGCTGCACAAGGCCGATTCCACGGAGTCCGGGGTCGACAAGGCGAAAGACGACCTGAGCCGTAAGACAGGCTCGCCGGCGGGTGTCCCCGGGGCCGACGACGACAAGTTCCGGGAGATCGAGAGCAGCCGTGACCGGGTGATCGCAGCCGAGATCTCCGTGCTCTACCGCAATGTCGTCATCACCATCCACTACACCCACTACGCGCTCGGCGAGAAACAGTTCACCCAACCACTGCTGGCCCTGTCCATCCTGGGGCTGGAGAAGCTGTGACCGTCGACCTCGACGGTCACGACGGCGGGGCGATCTCCTGGTGGACTCCGACCGCCGCCGAAAGGCGCTGTACCCATGCGACGACCGACAGCCTCATGATCCAGGACGAAAACCGTGACCGAACCCGACCTCCCGACCTTGATCCGGAGCACATCCCCGCGGTCTACACCTTCATCGACCCGGAGGACTGGACCGCGGGCAACTTCGACAGGGTCCAGACATACTGGGACTGCCACTGACGCCTGGCGTAGGAAGGCGCATACCGCAGGGGCCTCGGCACAACCCGATGCGGACAACCGCGTTCGCGACGATTCATTGATCAGCAGGCGTCACAGACGTCACCCCGGTGACCTTGCCCTCCGGATCCCATTCTCGGCCGAGGCAGGCTACACAGCCTTTCATTGCCGACGCCCTCACCGGAAACTTGTCCATGTGGCCTCAGCCATTCTCCCCGTCCTCGGTATTCCGGGTGCGGATCCGGCCGGCCAGATGCCGCGCCCGCACCAGTCGCGGGCCGAAAACCCCTGGCTCCCCACGGGCCAAATCTGTGTACAGCGTGACCGAACGCTCGGCCAGGGTGATCGCTGCCCCGGGGTCACGGTCACCGAGCAGGTCGGCGGCGACGCCACAGGCCGCCGCGAGTTCGGGGAGAAACCGGGCGCTGGCCAACTCCACCGCATTCTCGGTGAGCCGCAGTGCGCGGCGGGCGCATTCGAGTGCGGCGTCGTCCCGAGCGAGTCGAGTCAGATGGAGGCTGTGCCGGCGCAGACAGACCGCCAGCTCGGGCCCGTGTAGCCGCGGTTCGCCGGCCGCCAGGGTTTCCCACATCGCCACGGCACGAGAACTGTATTCCAGTGCCTGCCGGTGGTCCCCGGCGCTCGACAGATGCCGGGCGTGATCCACCAGCGCACCCGCAAAGAATTCGTCTCTGTCCCGCCGGTCCGCACAAACACGCTCGTAGAGTTCGACGGCGCGCCGGGACAAGCGGAGGGCATCGCCGTCACTGTCGTCCATTGCGCGCAGCCAGCGGGCCCGGTGCCACAGCGCCCACGCCAGATCATCCGACGGCTTGTCGCTCTGGGCCGCCAGTTCCTCCCAGAGCGACACTGCCCGGGCACTGAGTTCGAGCGCCTCGGCGAGTCGACCCACTTCGGCCAGACTGTCGGCGAGCAGATCGTGACCGTCGGCTATGTGCCAGCGCCGGTCACCGGTGCCCGCGCCTGCGATCTCCTGCCCCAGCAGCAGTGCCGCGCGAGCCACCACCACCGCTTCCTGACGTCGGCCCACGTCGCCGAGTATCCAGATCTGGTCGCGCAGCGCATCGGCCAGCCGAGACCGGTGGCGAACCCGGTCGGTCGCGACCAGATGCAGTGCCCACCGCACTGATTCGGCGATCGCGCGCACTGCCTCGGTACGGTGGCCGCGCCGACCCGAGCGGGTCGCGTAGCTGTGGTGCACGGCAACCAGCCCCGGTACCAGATCGTCGCGCCCGGAGTCGATGATCTCCTCATACAGGGTCGCGCTGCGTTCCCAGTGCATTGCTGCCCGGCTCGGCTCCGCGAGAGACACTCGCAACTGCGCGGCCCAGCCCTCACTGTGTGCCAGGGCCGGCAGACCGGTGGCGGGAGATTCGGCGGCGATCGCCTGCCGGATGTCCAGGGCGCGATCCAGCGCGGACGAAGCGCTGTCGCGCTGACCGCTGCGCTCGAGGGCCCACGCCCGATACTCCATGGAGATCGCCCAGTCTTCGCGGTAGCGGATCGCGTCCTGGGCACTCAGCGTCTCGTAGGCAGACGCGGCCTGTTCGGCGTACTCGGCGGCTTCGGCCCATTCCTGATTGTCGCGACAGAACCCGGCATGGTTACCGAGCGCGTCGGCCAACGTGGGCAGATAACGGTGCGCATAGTTGCCGACGAGATCTCGCCACAGTCGCACCGCGGCCCGTGAGCTTTCACGTCCTTCCGGCCACCGCCCTGCCTCGACGAGGCGCGACGCCAGACCCGCGGTGGATCGGGCCAGTCCGGCGCGGTTCTGCTCGCGTTCGGCAACGGTCTCGGCTTCGACCACTCGCACCGCCCGGCGCTGGGCCGCTACCGCCTCGGTGTGACGGCCCGCGCGGGATAGCGCAGCGGAGTACGCGAGCAGCGCCCGTGCCAGGTCCAGCCCGAGCTCCCGCGGATCGCCGTCGGTGAGTTCGTCGAGTAGCGCGACCGCGCGTTCGGCGCAGACGAGACCTTCCGCTGTCCGGTCGAGCCCGTTGAGCCGGACCGCCTGGTTGACGAGGGTATAGCTCAGAGCCGGGCCGTAGGCGCGCCGATCTCCGGCGGCCAGCCCCTCGAGCAGCCCCAGACCGCGGGCCGCGGAGATCATGGCCTCGTCCACTCGGCCGACTTTCCCCAGCAGCAGCGCATGATTGCTGAAGCAACGCGCCGCGCGCTCGGCGTGCTGTTGCCCGTCCTCGTCCAGCAGAGCGTCGAAACACGCCACAGCCTCGCGCGACACGCCGGCCGCTTCCTCGCATGCTCCGTCCTCGAACAGACACACCGCGTATTTGTCCAGAGCGCCGGCCAACTCGCGCCGAAACCGCTGGGGATCGGCCCGCGCGAGCCGTCGCACCAGTTCGACGCCACGACGCGAGTACTCCAGCGCGTCCCGTAGGGCGCCGATTCCGGACAAGAAGGTGGAATGATTCCCGAGGGCGATGACCAGCTCATCCCCCTCACCCACCGGGTCGGCCGCCGCCATCCGTTCCCGAAGCTCCACCAGCGGGGTCGAATATGTCAACGCCTCCGCCGGCCGCCCGCGACGATCCAGATTCCGTATCATCCGGTGCAGACCCGACGCTCGCCGCTCGTCCCGGACCGGTCCCTCGGGCAAGGCGTCGCAGATCTCCAGCACCCGGGTGACCAGCGGTGGCACTGCGTCGTTGTCGCCCATATCTTCGTGCACCGACGCCAGCCGGTTCAGCGCGTACGCGAGATCGTGCAGATGGGCTCGCGGATTCGACTCCGCAAGGCGCGCATAGATCGTCTCGGCCCGCGCCGCGGCGGCCAGAGCCTCGTCGAACAAGCGCAGCGCCGCGGCGGCGATCGACTGCGTGCACAGCACATTCGCCAAGTCGGCGTCGTGCTTGCCCCCGACGGCACCCTCGTACAGGGTCACGGCTCGCGCGGTCAGGTCTCGCGACATCTGGTACTCCCGGCGCCGGTTGAGTACGAGTACGCGATTGTGCAGCGCATTGGCCAGCGCAACCCGATGCCGATCGGGTTCGGCACGGGCCAGGTATTCGATCAGCGCCACTGCCTGCCGGGAACGACGTTCGGCGTCGTCGGTTCGCCACGACCGCAGGTGCATCCGGGCGGCGCAGGTCAGCGCCCAGCTCAGGTTCGGCCGATACCGTTCGGCGTTCATCACCGTCAGCTCGCGGGCAGCGATGACGGCCCGTTCCGCCGTATCGGAGGCTTCAGCAGAACGGCGAGCGGCCCGCAGCCTCTGTGCCTGCGCCCGCAGCTCGTCCACCGCGGCAGCCAGATGTGCCGTCCGGTCCGTCTCGGCGAAACGCAGCCACGCTTCGGCCGCCATCTCACCGAATTCCACTGCCGCGCAGTGGTCGCCCAGTTTCTCGGCCGTGGAAACGATGTTGCGGTATCCGGCGGCTACCACGGACACTTCGTCGGCGGCGCCGCGTACTGCCTGCGCCTGCACCGCGACCGCCCGCCGCCATACCTCGTACGCCTCGGTCTGCCGTTGCGCGCGATGCAAATACCTGCCGTGGTCCCGTAGCCTGCGGGCCAGGGTGCGTCCGCCGGACCGGCGGCCTTCGGTATCGGCTTCGGCTTCGGTGACAGCGACGAGCCGCGCGGACAACGCGGCCGATTCGACCGGCATATCCAGGCGAGTGAGCACCGCGAGGAGCGCGGTGAGGTCACCGAACCGGGTGAGCTCCATGGTGGCCATTGCCCGCAACGTCGCAATACGGTGGAGCTTCCACTCGCCTGCGGCAGCTGTTTCACCGAATCGTTCCAGTAGTTCGATATGGCTTCGCCACATGAAGTCGAGGCGTCGAACGGCAGTGGGCCCCTGCTGGTCCACCAGTTCCTCCAACAAGCGCACGCCGCGCTCGGAGCAGTCCGTCGCGGCCACCGCACCGTCCGTCCGCGCCACATACTCGGCCCCGATCCGATGAGCCTCCGCCAGTTCTCCCAGGTAGCGGAGCCGCTCCTCCCCTGTCAGGGCGCCGAGAACCTCGATTCGCCGCGCCACCGCACGCGCGGTACGTGCCAGCCGACCGGCATCCTCGTCGGCAGCAGCTTTGTCGGCGAGGACGATCATCAGTGTCGGGAGCAGCTGGTCGAGCTGCACAAGCGCGCGTTCGTGCTCGGCGGGCCCGCACTCTTCACAGAGTTCTAGCGCCACGTCGAGCAGGTCGGCCGCGATGTCATATGCCCCGTCGGCCTCCGCCTCCACAGCCCGATCCTGTAGCGCCTCGACCAGCGGCCATCGGCGCGGGTCGGTGCGCCACGCTGCCCGCGCGGCGGCTATCAGCGCCCGGTGCAGTGAGACGAATACCTCGTACGCGAAGCTCACCTGCAGGGCGGTCGCCGCGGCCGCACGGGATACCCGTGGTTCGCCGGACCACTGTTCGAGCGCCAGCAGGAAATCGGTTGCGGGGCGGATATCCTCCCCGCGTGCCAGAGCCCACACCGCATCGGCGAGCAGCAGCGGCAAGGCGTCGGCGAACTCCCATGGGTCATCCATCGCTGGAGCCCGGTTGCTCGCCGCGCACCACGGCGGATTCGTCCAGGGGGTCGGCCATATTGCGGATGCCGTAGTTGACGGCATTCGTCAATGCACGATAGCTCCGCTTTTTCGGATCCTCCGTACCCTCGCGCTCGAGTTCCGCAGCGATATCCTGATACTGCATCGGGTTCCCGGCCAATTCCGAGGTCAGGCGGCGATCCGTCGCAGCCCGGACGTACGGGTCCGAAATTTTGCCCAACTCGACCGCATAGCGTTCGTCGCCCCGACGCAATGCCTCCACTGCGATGCGATGGGCCGCAGCCACCGAACGCTGCACTGAAGCCGGCTTGGAATCGTGTTCAGACCGGGAAGCCTCATCGGAACTTGCGGAATGTGCCCCTTCGGTACGGCCCAGCTCAGTAGACGAGGTCAATATCTTCGCCAATCGGTGAACGGCCTTGGTCACCGAGTCGCTGACCGATTGTGGGGACCGCTGTTGCCCCTCGCTACCGAGCTCGGCCGCGATCTCGCTGTACGGCTTAGGCCGGCCACTCTGCTTCGCCCACAGCCAAATCGTGGTCGCAGCTCTGGCGTACTCGGATTCGATACGGTCCAGCGCGGCCTGATACCCGATCGCGTTCTGGGTCATGGCGTCCAACACAATAGCCTGTGCCTCATCGAACGTTCGGCTGTTCCTGCGGTCTCGATAACTGCTCGCCGCGGTTTCCCCCCGGTTCCTGGCGCGCGCAACGATTCGGGCTACATCGACAAGCGCCGCCTGCTCCACTTTCGCAAAACGGTCGGGCCTCATGAGCAGCAGGGGGGCCAGTTCGTCGTCGCCCCGTCGCAGGGAGCCGAGGTATTTGAACGTGAGCAGCCGCGCCCGGACCGAGTCATTGATCGCTATCTCGGCTATCGCGGTGCGGATCTCGTCATCGCCGGCATCACGCAATATCGGCGCATCCACATGCCCCCTACCCGCCGCGTCGAGATTGCCGTACATCCGCGCACCCAACACCGGCTGCGCGGGAACACCTGAACCGAGCCCTGCCGCGGCCCCCGCGGTCATTTCCGGTGTGGTCGAATCCGATGCGGGCAGGCTGTTCCCGCCGGACTCCCGCCCGCCAGGTCCTTTGTGTTCGGACCACCACAGTTCGAGTTCGGCGATCGCGGTAGCCATCGGCTCCATATCGCGTTTCTCGAGCATCTGGTTCAACACCTGGATATGGGCCTCCTTCAGAGTCACCCGACCGGAGTCGCAACCGGCTGCGACGTTCACCTCACCGAACACGTTGTCGCCACCGTATTCCCGCTCGGTGTACGAGCCGATCTCGACATCTCCGTCAGCACTGCGGATCTGCCGCCGCGCTCGTTCCGCATGCAGGATTTCAAAGGCCCGCGGCCCGAACCGTTCTCCCAGCTCCCGATCGGACCAACCGTCGAAACTCATCGAGTCCGAGGGCGGCTCCAGCCGGTACTCGGGCACGTTCATCAGGGCGCGAGTGACCAGTACCGCCAACTCCTGTACCACGATCTCGGGTTCGCCGCGCAGCTCCGCATCGATGACAATGGTGTAGATGCCGTCCGGCTCGACTATCACCTCACCGCGGTCACCGTATCCGATCCTCCACTGCTGCTGTTGCACTGCGGAAACGCGGCCCCAGAGGGTCGCACCCTGTTGCGCGGCAACCCGATCCGACTTCGTCGCCGAACGCATCACCAGCTCATCGACGTCCTTCCCCAGCCCGGTCACCACCGGCTCGGGCGGTTCGCCAGGCCGGTCGTCCAGGTCGCCGGCGGACTCGATGACACTCCTACCGACAGCCGCCGACCCCGCAGCGGCACCTACACCACCGGCCAGCTTCGCGGCCTCGACGAGGACTTCCCGCCGGGTCCGGCCGTCACCGGCCGCGCCGATCGCCGACTGCGCGTCCGTGGGGCTCGACATTCCAGCGAGTCCGGCAATTCCCGGGTTGTCGGGGTCCTCGGTACTCGGGTCGAGCTCTATCTGCGGGGCTCCGACGACATGCTCTTCTCCGTCGGCGCCACCTGCCTCGACATCCCGCAGTTCCTCCCCCACCGATATCGGCTCGGCCGATTTCGACGCATCGAAGGACTCCGCGTGCTGCACAGCCACTGGCTCCAGCTCCGGGATCCCGCTCTCGGGGTGCAGACCGGATCCGTCCTCATCGGGACGTTCTCGCTTGCCACTCGGATGCGAACCCGAACGCCGCGGTGGCTTCCAGGACTGCCTGCGCTCGAAGGGTGAACGACCCGAAACCCTACGCAGTGCTTCGTCCGCACTGCCCGGCTCGGGGCTTTCCCCGTGGCCCACGGATTCGGGGTCGACAGGCTCCTCCGCGGCGATGTCGGCAGCAGCAGACACGTCGGGGACCACCGGGTCCGAACTGCCGACCGGCTTCCGCATCATCCCTGGCGATGTATCGATCGGAAGTCGCGACACCGCCCCCGACTCGACCAGAACCTCGTAAGCGCGATACAACCGCGCGACCACCGCAGGTTCGGAGCATTCGAGGGCCGGCGCCAACTCGGCGATCAGACTGTCGCCGACGAGACGGCGGGAGATTGCGTTCCACTGATCCTCGGTGAGAACGTTGCGCCACTGTTCGAGCACGGTCACGTCTTCGCGCACTGCACGCCGCACCGATGCTTCCGCGTGGCGGCGAGCGGTAGGAACCGCCGTGCCGGCGAGCGCAGCGACAAGACAATCAGCGCCGCGGCGTAGTACTTTCGCCAGCTCGTTCCGCGACCAGCCCATCGCTTCCGCAGCGGCGTGCGGTGGTAGCTTCCGATCGAATACCAGGACAACAGCGTCGCGCTGGTGGCTGGGGACGAGATCCGATGCGGCGGCGAGATCATCGGGATCGGCATTGCGGACCGCGTCCTCGGCAGCGATCAACGCGAGCATGCTCTCCAGCGCACCGCGTTCGTAGTTACGCACCGTCTCGTCGGTGAGACTCAGTTCCCGCGCCGCCGCATCCGGCGACAGTCCCCGCAACACGCATTGTTCGAGCACATCCTCCTGATCCACAGTGAGGTAGCCCGTCAATCGCGCGACCGTCGAGGTGCGCTGCCGCAATGCCATCCGCATGTGTTCGCGACCCATCCCGCGGCCGCGATGCGATCCGGATCCGGTGTCCGCATCGGCAGCGTCGGTACCGATCCGTATCTTCTTCAAATCGACCCGGATCCCCGAAACGCCGGGATCGCGACCCTCGGAATCCCATACGACACCCACTGTCCGCGCCACCTTCGGCCTGCCCTCGAGCTGCTCGAATTCCGCGAGGGTGTACCAGCGACAACCCACGGTGTCGTAGACCCACACCTGTCCACCGACATTCTTCAGCGGAAAGGCGTGAGCACCGATGCCATCGCGCGACGTCCTGTATTCCTGGACCGCCAGCGCACACCCGCCCACCGGAATCCGATCGGCCAACGTTCGAAGCGTCCCCCGGCCGTCACCTGCCGGATACTCCAGGAACTTCCGGCCCTTCAGCGTCGCCTCGACCTGCACCTGGGTATATCCCGGCAGCCCGGAACCGTCCTTCTTCAGAGCCTCGCGGTCGACGAAGTTCGGAGGCAATTTCCCCAGAGACCGCTCGACACAAACATCCTGTCCTTCCTGCGCACCGGCACCTGATATGACGGCGGGCGACGGATCCGAACCGTCACCCCCCGTCATATCAGGTGCCGACGCGGTCCGGGCCGGCACCTGTGGCCCGGCTACCGGCGGCTTCGATGCCACGGAGTCGCCGATGTACTCGTCCATCGGGTCTCGCGTCACGTGGGCTGGTGGGCTGTACAGCCCTTCGGGCGCCGCACCCTCAACGGGGTCGGTCGCGGCCTCCGACCTGTGTGTTACCTCGCCGACCATATCCATCACGGCGTACCACGCGGACAGTGCGGGTGAGATGGCACCTGTGTCCGAACCGGCTTCACGTTCGGTCAGCAGCTCGGTGGCGGCATCGAGTACCTTGTGGTCGACGATCCCCGGCAGCTCTGTCCCGCGGTCTCGAAGTTTCCTGCGTACCGTGTCGGTGCAATCGTCCCACCAGCTCGCCACGACAGCCGCGAGGGCGGCTATTCGCCGGCGCTCCGCGAAGGCTCGGCGGTTCGGATCCAGCAACGGGTTGCCGAAACCGCCCGGGCCTTGTGCGTGGAACCCGTGTCGGAACAGGTCACTTGTCGAGGCGCTTCGTGCTTGCGCCGCTGCCAGGTCCGCCGCCACCTGGGCGAGCCGCTCCTCGAGGTCTTCAACGCGCCGGGCCGCGGCCGCGGCCTCTTCCCGTTTGGCCTCATCCTTCTGATGCTGTCTGTGAGCCCCTTGCTGGCGTGCAAATGAATCGCGCTGCGACGCTAAGTGACGCGTCGCGAACATCTCGGCGAGCTTCCTGCGGTCCGCGACTACCTCACGGAGAATCCCGATAGCGCGCTCGAATTCCTTCGCCATTCCGAACCGCAATCCGGCGAACATTTGCGGCTCTGTCGCCCGGGATTCGTCCACCTCGAAGCCCGCTCTGTTGTAGTAGAAGCCGCAAGCCTGCGCCGCGGTGCCGACCTCCAGCATTTGGTCCCGCATGTAAATGCGTAGGAATACCACGGAGAAGATGCTCGAGTTTCGCATAATTGCCAGCGCATCCCGCACGAGTGCGCCGAAGTCGAGCGCTGCGCACGTACCCTGGCCGTCTTCCTCGGTGAGCCGCATATGCACATCGTGGAACCTCGCGTACCGGCACAGGTTCTTGCCGCACGGTCCTTCTTCGTTATCGAGCGCATCGCAATGACCCCCGGCGTCGAGATGCGGGTCCTCGTGGTCCCGACAGGCCCAATACAACTCCAGAACACCGCTGTTCTGGAGACGACTGGCGTTCTCCAGATACTCGATGACCGCTTCGATAGGAATATTGCCCTCATCCACCTGCAACTGGTGCTGCGGAGCGACACCGAGGACATCGGCCTTGAACAGGTGCCACATCAACGAATATGCCTTGGCGTCAACGGTATACGTGGTGACCCCGTCGGACTTCCCCTCGATGAGGGGGAGGGTCAGGTCGAGGCCGGCCAGGGCGGGATTGCGTTTTTTCAGCTTCTCGAATTGCTCCTCCAGTTCGATCTTGCCGGGCATTTCGTGCAGGTTGTCGTACAGCATGACGATATGGACCCGTTGGCCACGCAGGATCTCGTAGACCGACGCCGCGAGAACGGCACCCAGGATCTCGTCGAGCGGAGCGTTCACCAGCTCGATAGAGATACTGCCGTCATCGTTCAGCTCCATCGCCTTGCAGCCGTAGGGTCCGGCGCCCTCGACCTCGACCAACAGTCCTCTCAGATAGCTCATGGCGATCTCGAGGACCGGATCGTCACCGATCACCGGAATTACTGATTCGATCCCGTGTTCTTCGTTCCATCGAATCCCATCGAACGAGCTGCCGCCGCCACAGACCCGCCGCATTCCGTATTCGTATCGGGCCGCGACTTTCTCGACCCACTCGGACCAATCATCGAGGCGTGCCAGCAGATCCTCCTGCTGTTTATCCGCCTCCCGCGTCGACCATTCCGCGGTCCAGTCGCCGATATCCGTTGTTTCGATCGCTTCGAGGCACTTCCGATGTACCCGATCGACCGACTCCTCGATCCAGGATTCGACCGAGTCCGGTTGTCCGAGCATTTCCGAAAGTGCCTTTTCGGCGCTCGCTCCGCGTATTACCGATGCAAGGACGGACTCGCTGCGAGCGCATTGATCTATGAACGCTGACTTGACGAATCCGGCGACCGCTCCTCCTTCCAGTATTTCCCTGGAAATCTCGTTCTTTCGACGTTTCCCATCTTCTTTCCACTCGTTCTCACGTTCTTTCCACTCCGCCCTGGCCGCCTTCATCTCCTTCTTGCTGGGCTTACCGGTGGGGTTTTTCGTGGGTATCTGCTCCAGGTCGAGTGCGGGATAGACCACATCTGCATCCGTGAACCATTTCTTCATGAAGGTCAAGGCGTGAAGACCTTCGTCCAGGATCGCCAGCAGCTCATCGCGCTGGTCCGGATCGTGAATGATTCCCGCTGCCGCACGTATGATGTCGGCCTTCGTACCCTCGTCGGTCAGCTCTGCTTTCAACTGCTGGATGAGTTCGTGGCCTCCGTAAACATCGGCACCCATGTCCGGGTCGACGGTGAGAGTGAGAGAGCCGGTGCGGGGCCGACCGGGAATATCGAGTGTCAGTGTTCCGTCGGCGGACCCGCCGGTGACACTGTAGGTGTCCCTCAGGGCCCCCAGCGCCGACTCGGGCAGGCCGGCCACGACCACGCGCGCACGCCCCGGCGCCAGGGCCGCCTCGAGGCCCAGCCCGCGCAGGAGGTCGCACAGGCCGACGGCATCCGGGTCCGGCTTGTCGGCGAAGAACTTATCGCACGTCTGCTGCGCCTTGTGCCGGTAACCGACAGGACCGGACATATCGCTGTGCACGGCGAAGATAGCCGAATACTGATGGGCGAGATCTCCCTGTTGCTCCGTCACCCACCGGTAGGCGCGGTCGATATCCTTCGGATCGAGAGTATCGGTCCGATAGTATGGCCTTCCGTTCTTCTCGTCGACGGTCGCCTCACGCAGCTGGTCGAAGGTCCGGGCCACATCGGGCGGCATGCCCATCGCACCGGGATCTGCCGGTTTCGGTAGCGCGTCCGACACGCTCGGCATGAAGATCCCCATCAGCGGATCCCACTCCGGAGCTGCGTCCCGCACATGGGGGTTCTCCTCGACCCATCCCAGCAAGTCGCGCTGCCGCTCGACTTCGGCAGTGGCTTCCTCCAGTCTCAGTACAGCCCTCCGGCTGTCCTCCGGTGTCCCGTACCGCCCCACCCCGCTCGACTCGGCGACACGATACCGACGCTCACGCTCCGCCGAATCCAGCTCGTCCTGCGCCAGCTCGACCATGGTTTTCGGGGCGGCCACACAGTCGATTGCGGGCCGGATATTCGTGGCCACATGCACGCGGAGCCGACCCTGCTGAGGTATTCCGGCCAAATCCGCGCTGACGGCTGAGAGGTGCTCGGCACCCCCGGCCAGTCCGTTGAGGAAGGCGTCGAGTGTCTTTTCGTAATCGTGATGTTCGACGAGTTTCTCGTCGCGGCCCCACACCTCCAGCAGTTGGCGCCGCACAGTGTCGACGATAGTGCCCCTCGTCGCTGCGCTCATGTTCCGGTGGTCCCAGCGGCAGCGCACCGCACCCTCGAACCTCTCCGGTTTCTGAACCGCAGGGATGTGCAGCGAGTGGTACGGCTTCTCGTGCGACCCCTGATACAGCTCGATATTCACGGAGCTATTCGCTCCGGCGGTCACTTCGAGCCGAGCATCCGGGGTCATTCCCGCGCTCAGCCAGTCGGTCAGCCAGGGCACCGAAACCCCCGGAACGGCATTCACCAGCGATCCCACCAGCGAGGACAGCTTCTCGGGTGTCACCTCACCGGCTATCTGCCCGACGAACTTCGCGGAATGTGACCGCAACTCGATTCGCGGCGACTGCTCGCCGATCCGGGTGCCGCGGCGGGCCACCATACTGCGCGGATCCGTGCCCTTCAGCGCGAGCCGGATCGGCGCGGTCTGGTTCGAGGCATCCGCGAACAACCCGATCCACGGGGCGGCCATCGCCGGCCGATCCCCAGGCAGGCAACCCACCGCGGCATCCAGGACCCGACCTCGTTCGTCGGCCGTCAGACCGGTACCCACCTCGATGTCGAACCATTGGTCGGCACACTGCGCCCGCTCGACCAGTGCCACCCGGGTACCGGCACCGTCGGTCTCCCCCACCGTCACGCGGATATTCGAGCCGTCCAGAATCTCGGTCGTCACGCACGCCGGGCGCGCACACCACAATGCCGCGTCCACCACTGGATAGGTATCGGCCAGAATCACCCCGGAACCGTACGGACCGGCGCTCGCTTCGGCGGTCCGCGTCGCTTCCTCGCCGAGGCGCCGCACCTGCGCACGAGCCTCGAGATGTGGCGCGCCGTCCCCTTGGTCCGCATCCACCGTCGACGCGGCAGATATCGGTGCATCCACCAACCGAACGGTCCTGGGATCACCCCCGTGGCCGACAACATCCAGCGTCACCCGACGCTGCCCGGACTCGTCGAAGAACTCCACGAGCAGCCACGCATCGGACTCCGTCGACCACATCGATGCGGTCACCGAGCCGCCCGGCCGTTCCGCCGTGATCGCGGAAACCTCGGCGGTGCACGCGCCGAATCCTCTGCGGATCAGCCAGTCCGCAATATCGACGGTGCCGGATTCTTCCGAACCGGCGACGGATATCCGATGCTCCGGGCGCGGGCCCGGACTCACTGCCGCATCCGAGGCCGCCGGCCGACGATCACCCCGTGCGGCGGCAATGGCCGCCAGCGCCTGCCGTCCGGCGATCAGATCGGCATCGAGTGTCGTCGCCGATGCCTCGCCGGGCCGAATGCTCCTGTCCCAGGAGACCTGGGGCCGCCCCTTTCTCGACTCGGTGCCTGTCGATATCCATACGGCCGATCCCGGCCTGCTGTGCCCGTTCGCTATGGCCCGCGCGTCCTCGAGCATCTGTGGCAGAACTGTCATCTGTACGTCCGGGGGTAGCGCCCCGACTGCATCATGGATGCTGCGCCGAATCATCGCGTCCGCAGCCTCCGAGGACATCCCGTCAGGGGATATTCTGGTGGCCGAGTCCAGCGAGCCTCTACTCTCGAAAACCGTCAGCTCATACCAGGGCATCCCGTCCTCGGCGAGCATCAGCGATATCGCGTTCGGATGGACCTGCACCCACACTTCGCGCACATCCCGATCCGAGTCCCGGGCCGAGCGAAGGGCCGCGGAGAACCTGGTCCAGACGGCCGCCGTCCAGTCCGCGGGAAGCCCCGACATTCGCACGGCAGAATTCAACCCGCGAGCCAGCCACAGCTGTTCGTGCACGGTGTCGTGCGGGAGCTCGAAAGAGAACCGGTACGGCGTACTGCCCGATGCGAACAGGGCACCCACTCCACCGGGCACCTCATCGTCCCACTGCGGGAATACTTCGGACTCCTGGCGCGGGAACTCGGCCCAATCCGCGGGCGGCTGCGTTGTTTTCAGCCCGGCTTCCGTCCAGCCCACGCCCGTACCGAGACTCTCGACCACTCGCCCACCCGGTCCGTACCAACGACGGTCCGCACCCTGCACATACACATCCGCCCCACTGATCGTCACCGGCCACCGACTCGGCGGCGAATGATCACCCTCCCGGTATTCGACCACGGCATCGCGGGCCCGATGGAGCGCAGCAAAAACCTGGTGTTTCAGGTCGTGGGCGCGCGCCACCGCCACGGCCACATCGGCCGGGCGGGTAGTCCGGCGAGACGGCGCCGAATTCGGTGCCTCGATGCGGATTTCGAGGGGAGCGCCACTCGATTCCGCATATTCGTCGGCTTCGTACACGGGTGCTATCGGACGCTCGGATCCCGCACTGCTCACTGCACCGCGAAGTTCCCGCCACTGCGGTCCGGTATGCACTGTCAGGGTCACTGTCGTCGCCGCGGAGCGGAGCCGCCGGCCCAACCGCTGCTGGGTCGATCCGGAATATCCGTCCTCGTCCGGTAAGGCCAGCTGCAGCAGATCCAACGGATCGGAATACTCGGCCCCGACCAGCTTCGACAGCTGTGCCAGGTGCGCACGCAGTACCTCGATCGCATCTGTATCACCACGTTCGACAGTCGCGGTGTACTGCAATTCTCGACCACTCAGGGTCAGCTCGTAGCCGGCCCGGGTACCCAGTGTCGCCATCGGCATCCACGGCGGATCCGTACTCACGCTCAGGTCCATCAGAGATTCGGTACCGCCGCTGGACCCGACGATGGTAGCCGCCGCCGCGATAACGTCATCGTCGACATATCGTTGTGGTGTGCCGCTGTCGGTAGATGTCAGGGCGCGACGTATAGCTTCGGCAAACCCGTGGTACTCATGACTCCCGCCCGAGGGTTCATCCGTTGCGGCGTCGTGCGGGTCCCGGTATCCGATGTGGGAGAAGGGGAGATTCACCCCGCGAATACCGAGCGCGGGAAGCATCCGTGCCAGCACACCTCGCAGGCGCGGAATCTCCGGCTCCTGCGGCCCCTCGAAGGTGATCGCCGGTACCCACGGCAGAATATGCTCCGGCGGCGACCACTGGTCGAAGAGCACCGGCCGCTGGGCGCCGTCGGCGGTATCGGTTTCATATACCAGGATCTCGCCACCCACGTTCCGCAAGATCACCGCATGCGCGCCGACCTGCCTGCGACCCAGCAGCGCGGCATTCTGCGTGAACGCCACCATCCACCGACCCGGCTTGTCCTTCAGCCAGTGCTCGATCTCGTCGAACGGTTTCGCCTCGGGATCACCCTGCGCACCGAAAGCGGGCCGACGGAACCGGCCGCCGAACGCGATCTCGGCCGTGCGTGCCGAACCTCCCCGCATTCGCGCCCACCACCGCGGAGTCGGTAGACCACGACGAATGAGACCGAGGGTCTTCGCGATCACACTCGCATTGCGCAGGCAATCCTTCGACTTCTTCGCCGCCGGATCCTCAGCCGGTGCGGTGTAGATACCCAGCGCGTCTTCTACGGGTTCCGCCGCCGCCTTACCGAACCCGTTCGCGCCGGGCCCCGGCGCGTCCACGAAGACCGGCGGAGTCACCCTGCCCCCTGGATAACTGCCCGCTACCGGTCCATACCGTGCCGAGTCAGCGCCTTTCGCCGAACCATCTCCGTCTGCATCGAACCCTTCGATCGTGCCGGGCGGACCATCCGCATCGCGGGTGTCGGTGAGCCTGGGCGCGCGCGCTGGTACCGGGAGATCATCAAGTACCGCCTCGTGCACGGCGAGCGCATCGGCGACCCGCTGCCAGGCCCATGAAGGCGCAGTGTGATCGCCCAGGATTTTGCGGGCCTCTTCCAGAAGCCGCTCGAGTGTCGAGCGCTCGGGGTGTTCCACCGATCCACGCAGTGCATAAATGAACTCCGGCCGACACAGCTCTTCGTATTCGTGGAGTACAACCGCGACGTCCCTCCACCCCTCCGGCACTGTTGGCTGCCACAGCCGGGATGCGGCCGACAAGAGATCCTCGGTGGTCAACGCGGCGAGCTCCGCTTTCGACGGAATGGCACTGTCCGCATCGTCGGGGAGAGACCTCAATGCGTCGAGCAACCGGGCGCGGAAACCAGCCTTGTTCCCCTCGGACGAGCCGTTGTCCGAAACACCCGTACGGTCGATCGCAGCATCGCTCGGCCGCACCGAACCGGTCGAGTCGGTTGCACTGGTGATCGAGCGTGGCGGTGTCGATGACCGATGACCGGTCCCGCTACCCGCCCGCCGTTGATATTCCGAGACGGCGGATACCAGTGTGCGCTCACCGAATGTGGCCCGCTTACCATCGGTGCGCTTCGACGCCCGGGCCTCGGCGAATGCCTCCGAAATATAGAGACGACCGTCATCGTGGAAGGAGTAAGCGCTCAACTGGCTGCGCAGCCACTTCCGAAACGTTGCAGTCGGGTCCTTGCATGTTGTCCGGAAGGCGTCGAACAGAGCGCTCGTCACTATGGCTCGCTCGGCGAGCAGTTCTCGCACACGTTCCGCACGATCCGCCGGAAGCGCCTGGACCCAGGCCAGGAACTCGTTCGTCGGCAGATTCAGAGAGGCGTCCAGCTGTTCTTCCTCGGGTGAGGACGGTCGCACCACGTGGGAGAACTCGTGTTCGACAACAAACCGCACCGCCTGACCGGGCCTCCCGGGATGGAATCCGACGTATCGGCCGTACCGGCCGGGGTCCGCTGGACGCCCCGTCGTCCGATCCTCGCTGGGCTCGATACCTTCCCACACGTCCGCCGTGAATACGGCATTCAGATATTCCGGATCGATGGCAAACCGCTCGTTCAGCACCATTTCCAGACCGTGCGTTCCTCGGCGCACCATGGCGATGACCGGACGGCCGTTCTCATCGTCGGGCAACGGCGCCACCCCGAAAGCCGTGAGGGCGTTATCCGGATGCTCGGCGAGATTCTCGCGCAGGGAATCGACGAATTCACGAACGAGGTCGCGGTCGAGCCCGGGCAGATCGAATCCGAAAGTGGTGAGCCCGGTTTCGGATGCCAACGTGTCGGCATAGTGCAGATCGGGGTTCGAGGGATCCTCGGGAGCACGAGCACCGCGCCACTCTGCCGCCGCCTCCAGTAGGAGTCGGCGCAGGATTCGGTAAGCGTCCGGTGCCTGTTCCGGATGCTGTTCTACCATCCAGAACGCCTCTCGCATCGCAAACCTGCCCCGCAAGGTGCCGTCCCGGAGGAAGCAGTGCACGGACAGCTGCTCTTCCTTCCACGCCTGGAATCCGAGTTCGTTCCGGAATCGGCCTTCGCTGTCACGAACGACGATCGGGCCGTGTTCGGCCTCGTAGAATTCCCGCAGCGCACCTTCTGCCGCAGCGTCGGCCCGCCAGCGCCCGGTGTAGATCAAGGCATCGCAGAACGCCGCTGCCAGCGCCTCCGGCAGGTCGGCAAGGTTGATTTCCGGGCTGATCCGGATCCGTTCTGCCCACATCCTCCTGTTCCCGGACTCGAAGTCGCAGACGGCGGGTTCACCGTCCGTGGCGGAAACCGCGGGGTCGAACTGGATATCCGTGAGATCGAGCAGGTGCCCGTACCGAGCGAGCCAGTATTCGACGATGCGAGCGGTTTCCTCCGCCTTCTCGAGGGACACCGGCCCGAATCCGATGAACCGAATCGCCGGGTGAGAATTCGCCAGCCGTTCCGATACCGCTGTGCCCGGTCCGTCGGGATCCGGTGGGCCGGCGAGATCGACGAATTCACCGGCTTCGTCGATTTCGCTGCCGGGATCCTGCGTGCGCTTCCGGGAACGCCGGCCTCTACCCGCCGCCATTCTGTCCGATACCGACGGTCGCCCGAGCGAATCCACTTCGGTGTTGTCCGGGTCATGGTGCGGATTACGCCGTTCCGCCAGCAACCACCCATCCGCCTTCCGGAGGGCGGCAAACAGAGCATTACGGAATTCAGGAGCCTTGTCCCCCGCTAGATCGGCAAACCTGCTGCCTTCCAGAACGATTCCGATGAATGCGGCACGTTGCGCCGAGGTGAAATCCTTCGGATCGTGGAGATAGTCCCGGAAGGGTCTCTTCTCGGGATCTTGCTCGTATCTCAGCGCCACGGACAGCGCCAACGCCAGTCTCTCGACCGCGTCGGTGTACACCCTCGGCAAGAACGTGCTCGGGTGCATATTCATCTGTTCGAGAATCTCGGCGACCGTATGGCCATTCGACATGAGTCGCAGTGCCTTCTGTTGCCGCTCGTCCAGTACCTCGAGCCAGCGCTCGACACGTCCGGGATCGCTGCGCCAGGTCTCCCGGACGTAGTTGTGCGCATCGCGGATCTCGACGTGTTCCTCGAGAGAAACCTTCTTCCGGTAGCCGCTGACCTCCTTGACGGCCTCGAGCATGTCCTGCCACGACGGGAAATCCATCGCGGGTCTCCGCGCAGCGCCGGCCGGGTGAACCTCGCGGTCATCCGAGCCCGAATCAACCCCGTCAGGGGAGTCTTCCGGCGGCAGCGGGTTCGCCGGATCACCGGACGTGGTGTCGCTGGTTGCGGGGATCTCGGTCGCTACGCTCGTGCTGCCGGATGGGTCCTCCAGCAGCGCCGCCTCGATGTCCGGCGAGAATGGGCGGCCCCAATGGGGACGCACCCTGATCTTCGGTTCCGCTGGATCGAACCGAAGCTCCACCTGGATTCCCACAACGTCATCACCGACGTTCTCGCTATCGATGTGATGGGCGTGGCTCATCACCCTGTCCACGACTTCGTCCACTGCGAAGTCGCGGTCACTGCCAGGAATCAGCCGCTGAATCAGGACGCGGACTCTGTCGCGGATCTCCTGCAACCGGTCGGATCCCGACATTGTGATCGTGCACGACCGGATACCGGCCCGGTTGACGATATCGACGCGGTCGCCCGGTAGATCCCCGTTCCTGGCCCATGCCATCGTCATCGTCATCGGCAGCTTCGACGCCTTCCTGGTCGCCAACCACGCGCGGTGCGCCGCGGTGCGCGGCAACCACTGCAAGGCGGCACTCAACACCAGCTCGGCAAATTCCGCGTCGGCATCCCAGTAGCCGTGGGCATCCAGGATCTGCTGGATTCGATTGTCTAGCCAGTCACTTCGGGCGTGCGCGCCGTCCGGCAGCTCGAACAGGAACGTTTTGCCGGCCCGCACCGACGATATATCCGCTGCAGGACGGTCCCCCGGCCATAAGGGACCGGGCGCGCGAGTACCCTTCGGCGTGGCGGACGTCACTCGCTTCCCACGTCGCACCGGCACCCGTTGTCCCGCCGATTCAGGCGACTCGTTCGACGGCAGGTCATCAGGCTCCGGCGTGTCCGAGGTCCCAGGTTGCCGACCGGCCGCGGCGGCCGCCGTACCCGCCGCGATCTGCTCTCCGAACAGCCGTCCACCCGGGCTGCCCGCGTCAGGCGGAACATCATCGGGGCTTCCCGTGGGGTCCCCTTCGGTAGCCGACTCGATATCGTCGATATAGTCGGCTGCTCCGTCGTCCCGCCGCCCATTGTCCCAGCGGTGACCATCAGCGCTGCGCCTCGGACGGTCCGCACTGCCGAAACCCGGACCGCCGACCGGTTCCTCATCGGTCAGCGGAATATCGAAAACCGTAACCACACCGGCGTGCTCGATCTCCAACCGCAACACCGGTGCGTCACCGTTGTCCACACACGACATCACCACATCCGACTGCTCACGCACATCGAACGACCCCAGCGTCCGCAGCACCCGCCGCGCAACCACCTCGACCACAGCCCGTCTCGTACCGGGCGGGAGAAACGGTTCGAAGACGGCACGAATCCCATTTCCCGTAGGCATCTCCCACGCCTTGCGGACGTACGGGACACGAGCACCCGACTCGCCGGTGGAATAGCGCTCGGCCTTCGGAACGCCGCGACCTCCCGAACCGGAGCGAGCCTCCGAGGCGGCGGCCCGTTGCTCGGCGATGGCAGCCGGGGCGACGGTGTACAGCAGCCAGTCGTCAGCGGTAGTGGGGTCGGCGGGAATCTCACTGCCGTGGACACGAGCGGCGATCGCGTCCAGCGTCGTAGGCACATGATCGGCGTCCACAGAAACTCGGACCCGCCGCTCCAGCGTGTCGTGATGCTGGTCCAGTAGGGCATTCGCGCGCTCGTCGTGGTCCTGCGGTGCCCGTGCATCGGCGATAGGATCCGCGGCAGAATCCCCGGATTCGGCGTCGGGACTCGACGTTACCGCCAGAAGCTGGGTCTGGAGCTCTGCCACAGTACTCGCCAGCTGATAGTCGAAGGCCAACCTACGAAGCTCGGCCTGCGTGAGCTGGTCCGGGCCGAGTGCGTCGTCGGAGCGGCCGAAGGCAGCGCAGATTTCATCGATCGTCGTGTCGATCCGGTCGGGCCGCAATGCCGCCGTATCGACCCACGTACTCAGACTCGCAAGAGCGTTGTACAGGGGGACTGCCGCCACGTCGCATCGGTTGTTCACGATCAACAGTTCCGACAACAACTCCGGCGCCACCGATTGCGGCGGCAGCGCCCGTACGCGACCCGCCAGGCTTTCCAGCTCCAGTACTCGTTGCCGGTGGTACGCCACCTCCATTGCCAGGGCACGATCGTCCTTGATCAGGTCGACCAGAATCGGATATTCCGAACTGCTGACATGCCGAAGCCCCCTCAGCTGGAGAATCTGCTCGAGCGCCTCGCTCGGCGGACTGTCGCGGAGGTCCCGAAGCGCATCGGCGAGTGCGGCGCGGTCGATAGGCAGCAGCACCCGCATCGCATCCCGCAACCTTTTCCGGCGGAGGAGCGCTGACGACTGGCGTCTACCCGCTGCGCTCGCGGCTTCCACCAACTCGAAATGCAGTTCGGTGTGGGCGATATCGTTCGGGGGTTCCAGGAAAGCCATCGAATCGGGGCCCGGAACTCCTTCCTCGAGCACAGATTCCGGATCATCCCAACCAGGAATCTCCGCAGTCGAATCGCGCTCTGCCGACTCGGTTCCCGGTGCGGCTGTACGGTCAGCGCCACTTGCCCCGGAAAACTGTTCGCTGTCGCTCTCTCGAACACTCGGCGGGCGCGGCACGTAACCGCCCGACAACGCCGGATCCGCTCCCTGATCGGGGTCGACCGACTCGTGTCTGATCACCACGGCCGAAATATTGTCCATCTGGCCGGATTCCAGTGCGATGTCCACAACCGATTCGGCACCTGCGCGAATGCCTTCGGCCCCCCGAATGATCATCGCCAGCCGATCGGCGGTGTAGGCGCGCGCCGCCGCCGCGTCGAGCGCAGCGGCCTCCCGGTCGTGATGCTTGGACGCCCCGTCGCTGATCACCAGCACATACCCGGGCCCATTCGAATCCCGGAAACCGGAGTGATCGTCACCACCTGCAAGGTTGCCACCACCGATCGACCGCTCGATGCCTCGCCCCGCCTCGTGGTCGTCGGTGAGCTCCACGGCTTCGCCCACGTCGGGTACCCAATACACCCGACTGTCGCCGAGCCACCCCGCATTCGTCCGGCCGGGTTCGACAACCGTCAACGCGATGGTGGTGGACGGAGGATCATCGCGGTCCGGATAGAGCAACTCGTTGATCGTTCCGACGACCTGTTCTGCCTTCTCCATCGCGCGTTCGACAGCTTCGTCCGCCGTGGTAGAGCCTGCCTGCATCGACTCGGCCGCGCTCGTCAGCGCAACCTGGGTCGCCAGCTGAGATGCCACCTGTGGGCTGGTCGAATTCGAAACACCGTCGCACACCACGCCGACCGTCACCCGCGCACCGCCGGGCGTATCCACCTCCCTGACTGCGCAGGCATCCTGGTTGTCCTTCTTCTCGAAGAACCCGCGGGCGCCGATATCCGTTACGGCGGCCGCCGACGCGATCTCACTGATCTGCCGATGCTTTCGCTGCATCAGGGACAAGGCGAGGTAGCGACGCACCCCCTCACGCAATCGCTGTTGCGGATCGAGTCGGGCCCCCGGCGAGTCGGCCGCATTCGATTCCAGCAGGGTCCGCAGATAGTCCAGTGTCCGGTCGGGCTCGCTCGCGAATCGCGACAGCGTCAACCGCGCCGGATCCCCTCCCAGACGCAGCAACTCGGCCTCGGCCTCGGCCAGATCCCCGGCCAGCGCGGCTTCGGGCCATCGGTCGGCGCTGTCGACCCCATGGGCCTGTCCAGAAGGCGGGCCGCTCGACCCGAAACCGCCGACGTCCTCCACCTCGACCGAGGGCGACCCACCCATAGCGCGCACCGCATCAGCCGCCGACTCGACGGCGAGGTTTCGGACGCTACGAATCTGTTCCTCAGTAGCCTGCCCCGCCATCGCTTCGCGGATCCGCCGGGATATGTCCTGCTGAATCGCTTGCAGATCCGCCGTGTCCGTGTCCGGCTCATCCGATCCGCTGAAGCGCTGTACCGGGTCGGTGGCGGTGAGTCCACCTGGACAGTCCGCTACCGATTCGACAGGTTCGCGCCGGCTGTACCCCTGATGCAGATCACCGGGCTCGTCGTTCTCGCGGGCCACCAACCGCGTCGACCAGCCCTCACCGCGGACTTCGGCGACGAGGGAGCGCGCGCCGACACGGCCCGCGATGCGCACCGATACATCCCTGTCGGTGTCCGGATGATCGTGCGCGACAGTCGCCAGCCACGATTGCAGGTCATCGATCGCGCGAATGTGGCTGGTATGCGTTTCGGTCCGGTCCCGGCTGCGCTCTTCGGCCACAGTGACGGCACGATCGGGCCACACGTCCTTCAGCTCGCCGAGCCACAGCCACAACTCGTTCCATCGCTCGACAGCACCGCGACCCACGTTCCACTGTCTGTACATCGAGCCGTCGGCGTCAGGTTGCAGTACCGGTGTCATGGTGACAGCGACGGCCAGCATCGCGTCGACGACCTCCACCCGGTCCTGCTGGTTCGCCGCTTCCGCTTCCCGGCGCAGCCACAGCAGTGTCGGGATACGCCGGTCGCCCGACATACCGGTTTCCGCCAGGGTGATCCCGTTCACCGCCGCCAACTCTGTGAGGCGGTCGTGCGCGGCGGAGAGCCGTTCGGTGGGAGAGTCGCCCCGCACGCCGGCCCGAATTGCCTGCCGCTCCGCAGATTTAGCAACCTCTTCGTCGTTACGCCGCCCCGTGTCCTGCTCCGGACCGGGTCGGCTGCCGCCGGAGTCGTTGCCGCCGGCGGCTATCGACCTCAGCGCCTGCAGTACTTCCCCACGGTGGCGCTCGGCCTGCTGCCAGCGCAGTTCCGCTGCACGCAAGGCGATCACTTGCTGGAACGGATCGTCGGAGTCCGGAAGCACGTCGCCGATCGCATCGGCGGAATCGGCGGCCATGGCGGCAACGGCGCGGGCCAGCGTCGCTGTGTCGGTGAGATGGGGCGCGTACCGAAGAAGCAGAGCGGTGTAGTCGATCAGTTCGATAGCGTAGCTGTAGTACTCGCCGTCGATGTCCTCTTCATCGTCGTAACCGTCGTCGTCGGAAATATCGTCATCGAAAGCCTCGGCGCGGTAGAAATCGGCGCGGTCGTCGCCGAAAGGCGCGTTGAGTGTCGCGTCCACCTCGGACAACGCGGCGACCAAACTCCCCGCCAGCCTGAACCCGCTGCCTCGAAACCGTTCCCGCAGTGCGTCATACTCGGCGCGGCGCGCCGACTGCTCTCTCGTAGCCGCAGCAAGAGCATCCAGGGTCAGCGGAAATTCCGGCGCCGACACGCTGGTCCTCATCCGTTCTTTGGCCGTGCTGAGAGCATCGTTGTAGGCCCTGACCTCCTCCGGAACCGGGGCCCCGCCGGACTCCGGCCGCTCGAAGTGGTAGCCGACTCGCCTCGGCAGGCGCTCACCCTCGGCAGCTTCGGCTGCCAGATAAGACATCCAAAGATCGAAGCGGGCACTATCGGTACTCCGAACCGCCGCAATAGTCTCGAACCGACCGTGCAGGACGGGGGGAAGAAGGGCGAGTATCTCCGGATCGACCACCGACCGCCGAGTACTGTCCGTCGACCCCACCTGATCATCGTGAGGCCGGCCGAAGCGGGGCCCGGGGTCAGCGTCCGCAGCCCGCCGCCTGTCCGGTTCCTCGTCGATCGGCATTCGTGTCGAATCCAGGTCGAGACCGGCGGTGAGTTCAGCGCTGAACGGATATACGGTCCATTCCTCGCCGAAGGCGACGGCGATACCGACGTAACTCACACTCCCGTAACCCGATACCAGTTCCGATAGGTCGTCCGTTCCGAATTTCGGAGTGACGTGCGCCTTCCATTCGCTCGGATCGAATGGTTCCGCTGGTATCGAGAGCTCACTTCCTACGAGCCGATCGACGACCGCGATGCGCAACTCTCGAAGCACCCCGGTCTCGTCGTCGATCTTGTACACAATGCACTCGCGGGGACCGCCCTGGTTGAATACGACCCCCTCGCTGGTGTCTGCGTGGATCGGTCCGAACCGCTCGGCCAGATCCTCAGCGATCCTGCGCAGCAGCGCCCGCTGCTCCTTGCTCCAATCAGCCGCCATGCCGAGACCTCTCAAGGTCGTATGCAGCTTGTCGGCGGGAAGCGCCTGGGGGCCTGCGATGGCCAGACGTTCCGTATCGGAATCGGCAATGACCAGCGCGATCATTGCGCCGGCGCGTGCGTGATCGATCGCAGCCGTAGACGCGGTCCCCGCGCCCTTCGGCCGAACCTCCGCCGCCGCCGGATCTCCTGACTCGGCTACTACCCGGTAAGCGTCGGTGAGTTCACCCTGACGCCCTTCCCGCGCTTGCGCGGGCATAGCCGATTTCGCCGATCCTGAGTCCATCGGAGGTTGGTCGCTCGGTAGCAACCCGGCTGGGAGTTCTGCGGTGGGGTTCGGGTAGGCGGCAGCCTGATCCCCCCCATCCGAGAGCGTGCCCAGGTCGATCCCATTCCCTGAATTCGCCGTACCGTGCGCTTCAACCGTCAGATGATCAGAGGCCACAATCTCTGTGGGTGGCCGATCGACACCGACAACTTCAGCGTGGATGTCGTAGCGGGTATAACTCACCTCGTTTCCATCGTAGATCCCGGTGACCGTTGACCGCTCTCTCCGCAGAATCCGAATCCCGAGGTCGCGCCTGAGAAGCAACTCATTTGCATCGAACTTGTTCGATCCGTCGCCGACATGGCCGATGAACAAGGCAGGAGTTCCCGCTGGAACATCGAGATGCAGCCGGCAATCGACACCCGCATCGAGATCGGGGCCCCACTGCCGTAAAGGACCGAGACTCGTCGACACGTATGCCGGCAGGTGGTACACGTCGCCGACCTCGCATTGTGCGAGGGAGAGCAGGTTCATCAGTTCGGTATCGACATCTCGACCTACGCGCAGCGCTTCCGGGGTCGGAGTCAGGGCGAGTATTCCATCGAGATGTTCCACCTGTTGTATACGCTCACGACCGACGGCTCCGGCTGCGATCGCTGCATTGATGCCCATCTCGTAGAAGTCTCGGATATAGGGCAGCAGACCGCCGATCACGGCGTCATTGGATAGCCGTCTCGTCGTCGGGCCCCATACTGCCCGACCGAATTCGAAGGCATCCTCGCCTGTCTCGAAGATTCGATACCCTGCACGGAGCGGCTCGTACTCTGATGGCCAGTTACCACTGCGAGTCAGGGTCCCTTCTTCCCAATTCTTATCCGTCCACCAGTACGGTTTATCGATCAGAACGCTCGCGAAATGTGGACCGATCTCTTCATTTTCGGCCGGTGCTACGAGTCCGCGAGTGAATCGCGCCACCAATACCCGATAGCCGCCGATCTCGTATTGGGATCTCTCGATGTCGATCGATGGCTCGGTGAAGCCAGACCGGGATGCGAAATCACCCATCAATGTCCGGAATCGGATCCCGTCGACGATCGAAACTCCTTGTCTATCGGCAATATTGACTTCTTCGACCCTTTCCAGGATATTGGACGAGTCGAAAATCCATCTGGCCTCTATCACCCGCACACGACTGCCGAGAATCTTCCACATCCGCGACCACATGCGCTCCAGCGCGGCGGTGTCCAGCTCACCGTCTTCAGCGTCGCGCCCGTGAATCTCGTTGGTGAGTACTCCGTTTTCGTCGACACGGAATTCGAGCAACCGTCTGCCTCCTGCGAACACCACGTATTCGGCAGCACCGTCCGCCCACCATGAAATGGACCATCCTGCCCCCGCCCACGAAGCCCGCGCGGTAATCCCCGGGACATAAGGCGAGCCGATCGGATCAACCGATATCGAGGCGATGTCGTTCTCCGACAGGGTTCGGCCGAACTCCCCACCAACCATCTGTTCGACCAGAAGGCATTCATCCGCTGTCGACCATCCGGCCATCGACGTCCTGATACGTCGACGAACATCCCGTACCGACTCGGGTTCGGCCGGCCCGTCGTCGACCGGCCCGTTCGTGCCGGTGTCCGCCGGATTTGCCGGTTCGCCTAAGTTCAGCGTGAATTCGTAGGTCCCGCCGTAGCGATCCGATCCCTTGTAAGTCTCTTGCCACTGTGCTTCATCGGCCAGCGTTCGCATCGTCGTGAGGGCGCTGTTGTCGCATGACCACAGCGCCCCGCCGGGAATTCCGACCGTAACCGCCGCGGTCAGTCGCTCTCCGTCGAAGTCGACGGATACCGATCCCATTCCCCCGTCCCGTGCCAATACTTCCAATACTGTCGACATCAGCTGCCGAACAGTGGATTCTTGTTCGGTAGATTTGTCGTGAACCAGACCTCGAAGCTGCTCGTACACCAGACCACAATCCAGCTGCCGAGCCGAAGCGCGCACTGCGACGTCCAGGTGTTTGCGGCCGGAGGCGTCGAATGTGGCAGTTGTTCTCGTCAATCCGAACCGATCGACACCCGACACCGCCACCTGCTCGAGCCCTGGCCCGGTCGACTCCACCACGACACCGAAACCGCGCCGCAGCAGTCGGACGACGGATTCCTCAACGGCGGCGCGGAGGCCCGGTTCGATGGCAGTCCTCTCCCACCAGCCCGTCAAGGACTCAACTCTGCGTTCAATGGCTGTGCCGAGTTCGGCTGGGTTGTCCGCGGTGCCGGCCACTACGGGCAGTTCCAATCGCTGTCGCCCATCGGAGAACATGTGTGATGCCGGCATTTCATCCTCGGCCGGCTCATCGGACGTCATCGAGACCTGCAGACCTGCCTCACCCGCGGAGGGATAGCCAGCTGCCGAGGACGGACTGCGACCGGGTATTGGCGTTGCATCCGCATCCGAGGTTGCCGCCGAGTCGAACGGATGTGAGTACTGGCCGGTGGCGTCATCTTCGGGCGGCATGGCAGCGTACGCCGTGAGCGTCGGCAATATCTGTTTCAGCGCCCAGTTCCGGAACTCGAGGCCGTAGGGTAAGGCCGGGCTCGCCCAGTGGAAGCCCCACCAGCCCTTGCGGTGCCGACGCCCGGATCCACCGATGTCAGGAGAGGTCATCTCAGGTTCGGCCGATTCCGATGTGGGCAGGCTGTTCCCGCCGGGCGGGCTCCCATCCGGTGGGTCGCCTCCGCTCCCCGCAGATGTTTCTTGTTCGGGCAGGTCGGATGGGTCGTATTCGGACCACCACTGTTCGAGTTCGGCGATCGCGGTGGCCATCCACTCCATCTCGCGCTGCTCGAGCATCCGGTCCAACACCCGGCCGGCGGCCTGTTCCAGGCTCAGCATTCCCGATTGGAGACCGGCTGCGGCGGCTTCCTCTCCGAACGCGTCGGCGACTCCGAATTTTCGCTCGGTGTACGAACCGATCTCGACATCGCCTTCGGCACTGCGGATCTGCAGCCGCACCAGTTCGGCGTTCACGATTTCCACGGACGCAGGTTCGAACCGTCTGCTCAGCTCCCGCTCGAGCCACACATCGAAAGTCATCCCGGCCGACGGCGGCTGCGGCCCCGGAGGTAGTTGCACCGATCGGTATTCGGACGACTTCATCCAGGCACGAGTGGCCAGAACTGCCAGCTCCTGCACCACGACCTCGGGTTCACCACGCAGATCCGCAGCGATGACGAGCGTACGGGTTCTGTCCAGCTCGGCCACCAGCTCGCTACGGTCGCCGTATCCGATCCCCCACGCCTCATGAAACGAAGTCCCATGGCTGTCCCGGACGGCGTCGGCCTGCAGCGCGGTAACCAGCTCCCACGCCGTCGCCGAACGGTTCAGCAGTTCGTCGACATCCTCCCCCAATCCGGTCACCACAGGTTTCCGGTGCTCGCCGAACTGGTCGTCCGGAGTATTGCGCAAGTCGGCGTCGGTATCGTCGTACCTCTCGCCCCAGTAAGCGAACCCCGCGACCGCGCCCACCCCGCCGGCCACCTTCGCGGCCTTGCCGAGGACTTCCCGCCGGGTCCGGCCGTCACCGGCTGCACCGTTCGCCGACGTTCCCGCAAGTCCGGCAATTCCCGGGTTGCCGGGATCCTCTTTATCGGGGTCGAGCTCTATCTGCTCGGCTCCACCAGTGCCCCACTCGGTATCCGCGCCGCTCGCCCCGGTATCACCGAGCAGATCCCCGGAGACGCCCGACGGGTCAGGGCCGACGATCTTTTTCGGCGTCCCCTCCGAGATATCTCCGATCGTCACCACACCAGCGGTTTCGTCCATCGCGGGGTACTTGGCCCCGGAGCCGGCCGGCGTATCGGTTCCCTGCCCGGGAAGGAGAATCTCGACGTCGTCGTGATCGTCGTCGGCCTCCTGTGTCACCGCACCCTCGCTCGCCGTCAACGAGCTTCCCACCACCTCGTGATACCGGTGTACGGCCGGCCCGAGTCGCTCATACGGATCCCCGTGCTCCTCGCGGATCCGGTCGAATCGATCGCGACGCTCTTCCGGCAAGTAGCGGTGATACTCCTCCGTCGTGACCGTTTCCAGATACTGCGACGCCTGCTGCGGATCCATCAGCGTCTCCGCCCGGGCCCCCACCAACTCCGCGATCCGACGCAATTCCGCCTCGGCAGCCACGGCGCCGCTCACCGGGCTTTCCGCACCCGGCTCCGCGCGGCCGGGGCCGGTGGCAAGGTCATCGGGGTGCAGACCGGTTCCGTCCTCTGCGGGGTGTTCTCGCCTGCCACTCGGATGCGCACCCGACCGCCCTTTCGGCTTGCGAGGGCGCATGCGTTCGAAACCCAGCACTCGCCGTATCGCTTCGCCGGAACCGCTCGGCTCGGGGCTTTCCGGATGGGGGTTCGGGTCACGCGGCGTCCCGGTGTCATCGGATTGCCTCGGATCCGAAGCGGCGGGGGCGAACCGCGGCATCCGAATTTCGAACCGCCGTGTCGCGGTATCGAAGGGACGTGGCTCGACGATATTGGCGACAAAGAGCCGAGGCCTCTTCTGGTGCCATTCCAATCGGACCCGCGTCCGGACCGGCCGCCCCATGTTGAGCCGAGCCTTCAGATCTTTCAGCGCCGGATGGTTCGGTCCGGTACCGAGCGGTGGTTCCCCCGTCAGCGCTTTCCAGTGCGCATCCAGACGATCCCGCCGGCCGGAGTCACTCCTCCAGCCCGACCAGTCGACCTCGAACCAGCCTCTCCCGATATATGCCACATTCTCGGGCACGCCGTCGCACTCGACCGTGACCGCCCACAGCGGCTCGTCGCCTCTCCACCCGTGGTCCAGTCGCACCACGCCGACCTTGCCGCGATCGCCATCCGCAACCGACAACACGAAGCTCGTGAGCAATGCCTCCACCTCGACCCCGATGCGGCCTCGCGCCGCCGCCGGGGGCAACACGCTGGGCGTGTCGCCGAGGTACACGACATCTACCGTCTCCTGCTGCTCGGAGCCCTCTCCACGGGCACGGGGCGTCCGGCCGTCCGGACCGTCGTCCGCATCCGCCGCTTGTATCGGAGGTGGGACGCGCCACGACTGGGAAGAGAGGCGTCGCGACCGGGTGTCCGACGATACGGTTCGAAGTTCTGGTGGGAACAGCCCATACAGATCAGCGACGGTATTCCTCGACAGCTCGTCGATCTCCTGGATCGGGCGTTCCATGGCGGCGGCGATCTCGGCCGGCGATTCGCCCTCCAGGAATCGGCGCCGGGCGAAATCCGACTCCGCACGTCGCCGCAGTCGCTCCACTGCCGAACGCACCTGGCGCCGATGCGCCTCGACAGCGTCCCACACCGCTTCCTCGTGAAGGCCGCGTACCGCCCGTGGCCGGCCGCGGGACAGCACCGCGGCCAACTGCCTGGCCGCCGCCTCCCACAGCATCTTCGGGGTGTCCGCGGTGGGCAGGGCACCACCCCGCCACACGGCACCGACCACCGCGCTCTGCTGCGGTCCGAGCATCCCCGTGGCACGGTTCCATGCCGCCCGCGATGCGGTGCGCATATCCCGCAGCACCGGATCACCATCGGCGCGCTTCTCCGCCGATTTGTACGCGCCGACCACCTTACCTACGAATTCGTCGAACCTGATCTGCTCGGCATGCTCGGTTTCGCCGCGTTCCGCCGCGGCCGGATTCGCCGGCGCATCGTGCTGTTCACGGCCGAGGCGGGTGCGCAGCACCATTTCCGTGCCGGCGCCGGGGAAGTCCATCGACCGGAGGTCGGTATCCCAGGCGGCGATGCCGGTTTCGATATCATCGGGGTTCGGGGCGTCGGCGGGGTCGTAGGGACGCCATCGGCGCTGGGCCGGGTCGTACATCCACACGTTGTCGGCGGCAGCGAACCGGCCACGCGCCCGAGCGAGTTCGGCTGCCGAAGCGCCCTGTTCCGCGAGGCCCGCGAGCACGACTCCGACGTCGTTGGTGAGCAGGATCAGATGACCGTCGGCGTCGTCGGACCGGGCGTCGCGGTCGCGGTACTGCTCGGCCAGCATGACGGTCGAGGGGGTGGCGCTTGTCCGCAACGTGTCGGCCACCTTCGCACGCGAAGCCACCGACCGGAACATGACATCGTCCAACGCCGCCGGGTCCACACCGTCTCGATGACCGCCCGTCCACGGCATCCGGATCCCCAGGCCCAGGCGCTTGTTTGCCTGGCCGATGGTGAACTGCGCGCAATCGGCGAGGCTCAGCGCCTCCGCCGAGAGGTCCGCTTCCCAACTCGGTTCACCGTCTATGGTCACCCGGATCCGGGTCTCGTGCGCAGTCGACAGATAGGACCGCGTGCGGTTCCCCACCGTAACGCTGAAGCCGTCGAAGTTCCGGTTCACCCGCACGGCCGCGCTGTCCCCGCCCGCCCGGCGCCGACGTTCCAGCTCCAGCGCCAGATCGGCCCGGGCCGCGTCGATCACGTCCGGCGGCAGACCCGCCGATGCCACATCGCGCAGCAACCGATCCGATGCCCCGATCGGGTCGTCGTCGGTCCACCGCGGCGACCAGGAGACCGTATCGGATCCGCTGGTACCGAACCGGGCCTGCATCCATTTGCGGTCGCCGAGGCGGTGGTTCCAGTCGGTCTCGACAACAGAGACAGACAGGTTGCCGGGGTCGACCTGTGCCTGGCCGCCGTGCGCGGTGAGGGCGACGCGGGTGGCGGCCAGCAGCCGCTCCCGTCGCCAGTCGTCGACACCGCGCTCACGCAGCATGGTGTCCAGCGGCCCGTCCTGTTCTGCCGCGGCCACGGATCTTGCGATCAGAACCCCGTCGTTGGTCCGGTGCACGAAAAGGTCGTCACCACGGGCCACCACGATTCCTCGATGCCTGCGCAGCAGATCGCCGATCCGGGCTGCCGCGGCCGCATTCCAGGGACCGATGATGCGGCTGAATTCCTCGACGATGCGTTCGAGTTCGGTGTCGATACCG
This sequence comes from Nocardia jinanensis, assembly GCF_014645735.1. GTDB lineage: Bacteria > Actinomycetota > Actinomycetes > Mycobacteriales > Mycobacteriaceae > Nocardia > Nocardia jinanensis. The sequence continues at coordinate 239,361 of NZ_BMMH01000002.1, forward strand.
GATATTTCGGCCACACCCGAGGCGCACAGGTAGGCGAGGACCGCTGCGAACGCCTCCGCCTGGGCGGCGCTCAATTCCGCGTCGTCGACGCGGTCGATATCTCTCAGCGCCCGCCGGAAATCGAACAGGGCGACCCTGTTCACCTCCGATGTGCCATCGATCAGGCCATATGTCGCTGCCACATCCGCCGCCGCCAGCGGCCGCGGTTCGGATGGCGTGACGATCACCGCGAAATCGATGGTTGCGATATGCCCCCGACCCGTGATCATCAAAGGTGAATCGGTGACCGGACGTGCGTCATCGAATGCGCCTGCCACGTGGTCCTCGTGGCCTGGCGGCGCGAGAAAACGGGCCAGCTGCTCGCGCGCCACCCCGGCTTGCACCTGTGCGTTTCTCGGGATACGCCAGGTACCGAGCCATGTGCGACCCTGGATATCGAGATCCATCCCGGACTGGCGGATACCGCCCCCGGGATACCGGACCGCCACCCAGAGCTGCCCGGCCGGGTTCTGCTGAACCGTGATCCGGGCTTCCGGGCAGTCCAGCGTAGTCACCACAACGCCCACCAGGGCGTCGACCACCTCCCCGTCCACGCCGCGCTGTTCCAGCCATCCACGCAGCAGGCCGGCCAGCGCCGGTCCGCCGGCATTCTCGAGATCCGCGCGCCCCAACTCGACCGTACGGTCCCGAACGACTACCGCGAAAGCACCTCGGGCGAGGCAGGACTCGACCCATCGGCGCCGTTCGAGAGCAGCCACCGCATCCCAATACGCCGTTACCGCCGCAGACAACCGCCCTGCCGGATCGTGCCCGTCCAAGACCGCCGTATCCGCCGCCGCCCGGGCCTGCGCTCGGGATTGCAGCAGTACATTCATATCAGCGCCGGTCGCCGCGGCCGCGGCCGTCAACCCGATGTACTCCGGTGAGTCGACCGGCGGACGACGCCGCCCACCTCCGTTTCCGGCTTCACTATCGCTGGAACGAAGCCCGGACTCGACATGTTCGAACGAGGGTTCCTCCGTTATCGAACTCGGCTGGTCCTGGGACGGGTGTTCCTCCCCGTGGTGTCCGTCCGGATCGACAGGTGACGACGATGCCGTGTCGGCGTCTCGGGTTTCCATACCGGCAATCAGCGTGCCCAGCGCGAAATCGCCGTAGCGGACGCCGATCGGGTCGCTGAAGACGAGCCGGGCGCCGGTCACCTCCATCCGGATAGTTCCCGGGGCGTCCGCACCGGCGCGGTGCATCCGCCGCGCCACGATGCCCTGAGCTTGCTGCGCCTCATCGCGGGTGAGTCGCGTGTCTGCGAGCAGCAGCTGCGCAGCGTGCGCGAAGTCCGTTCTCAGCACATCATCGCGTCCGCCGCGTACGTCCACGCGATGCCGGTCGGGGCCTGCCTCGAGGGTCAGCCACGCCTCACCGGCACCATCGTGCAAGCGCACCCGCAGACTGCCCGCCCAATCGACGACCGAAACCCAGCCGCCGCCGACGAGATCCACCGCGCGACCCAGCATCGACTGCACCCACGCCGTTTCACCGTCGAACCCGGCGTCGATGACTGCGTCGGCGACCCGCTGTTCGGCGGCCCGGTCGTCCCGTGACAGATGGACCACTCCGTGTTCGGCGAGCCGAGCCCGATGCCCGGCCACCACCACCGCGACGTCGCGGCGGAGGTCGCCGCGATCCAGTTCCTCGGCCAGCCGGTTCAGCTGACCTGCGAATTCCTCGGTGAGCCGGGCTGTCTCGACACTCACCGCACCGAGTGCACGCTGCCGGTCCAACAGTCGGCCGAGCGCATCGATCGCGTATTCGATTCGCTCCGCAGCGCGAGAGTCGATATCCGCCGGCAGTTCGAGCCAGACCCCGGCCAGACGCAATGCTTCCTCGGCGGGCACCGCAGCACCGGCCGACTCGTCCAACATCCGCGCCGCCGTGTGGATCGCGAGCTCGGCGGTGTTCATCTCGCCGGAGTCCGGGAAAGGCGATGGTGACTGCTCGGCGTCGCCCGTCGAGGCACCACTTTCGTCTCCGGCGAGCTCCTCCTGCGGCAGCTCTACTGTCAGATCGGTGCGGCGTTCGCCGTGGTCGATCTCGAAGTCGATCGCATCGATGACAGCTGCCGCACCGGCGATCAGGACCGCGCCGCCGTCCGAGGTCGGCTCCGCCGGGGCGACGACCCACGCCGAGGGCGGGTAGCGCCGGCCACCGACCGTCACTCCGCCGGGGAACTGCTCCCCCACCTGCATCGCGACAACCAGACCGTCTTCCGTGCGGAGCTCGTACACCTGACCGCCGAATTCCAGGTTCCGGGCGAGGTTCTCGCGCTGCCTCGTCTCGTCCGGACCATCGGGTTCGCCGACCGGTCCGTCGATCGGCGTCGTCGGCGCGTCCACATCCGGAACGGCATGGCGAGCCACCGAATCCACGGCCGATCCGTCGGGACGCACCAATGCGGCGTAGACGCCGGTCACGGCCGGGTCTTGCCGCCCGGGCACGTAGCGGCGCTCGGTCGGCGTCGAATCGGGGCGCTGCAGTGGATCGCGTTCGACCGGTTCGTCGTAGGGCCAGTCGCGAATGGTGAACACGTCCGCACCGTCCACGACCCCCTCGTAGATCAGTTCGTAGGTGTGCGAGCCGGAGGGGTACTCGTCGACGACTACCGCGCGGGCACCCGGACCCAGCGCTTTCAGTTCGTCGGCGATCTTGTCCCACGGGGTGCGCTCGGCATCACCTTCGATTCCGCCGGGATACCAGCCCGCATCCAGCATCACGATGTATTCGTCGGCGCCGGTCCCGCGCGGGAAAGCAGTGAGGATGATCTCCTGCGAGCCGGTGGGCGGATGCGGAAGCGACGCCCGCCACCGTTGGATATCGGTGGCGACATGGTGGGCACAGTTGGGGGGATCGCCCTCCAGCAATCGCCGGCGCACCGGGTCGTCGAGCACCGGGCTCGTACGCCGGGGCAGCTCGCGGGTGCGCCGATCCACGGGTTCGGCGATGGACCGCTCGGCGCCGTCGGCGAATACCGACCGAGTCTCGATCTCGAGCACCTGCGCCACGGTGTAGAGGTCCACGTCCGGATGCCGGACCAGCTGCCGATGCGGCAGGCCGTCACTCTCACTCTGCCCCGGGGGGAGCATCCGGGTGAGCCGGGCGGGGGTCGCCAGCAGCCCGTCGAGGTCGTACGCCATCGACTCGACCGGCCCGAACCGCGCTACCGAGGCAGTGGTCGGGTTCGAGACGTTGTGCACGGCATCCTCGAAGCCGTCCGCTGCGTAGGTGGCGGCGATCTCCAGGTCGATATCGGCGGGCAGCAGGTGCGCCTTCACCACCTCTGCGGTGTCGATATCGCCGATGGCGATCATCACCCCGCTAGGGCTCAGCGACAGCAGGTGCACCGGCGGGTGACCGGGCAGAGCGGCGGCGAACCGGGCGGCCGACTCCAGCGCCGCAATCTGCTCGAGGATCCAGGCGTGCGCCCTTTCCTGGGATGGTGACAGCTGCCCGTCCTGGGCGAGCGTCCTGAAATACGCGTCCGCCCGGGCAAGCACCAGCCGGTTGGCGCGGTTGCGCCACCGTGCCGGGATCCCTTCGAGCGACCCGATCTGGTCCGGTATCCCCTCGATGAGCGTCCAGCGTTCGTCTGCACTCGACGACGGCCACGCGGCCGCCAGGTCCACCGGGAACCCGGCACCCAGGAACGTCAGTAGTGTCCGCGCTCGTTCCCGCGCCGCCACCTGATCGGGGATCCGATCGGGCAGCACCGGGCGCGGAACTGTGCCGATACCGCGCAAAGCCGAACGCCACCCCTCCAGCCGCGCCACCTCCAATCGAGCCTGCTCGTATTCCGCCGCAGCCTGTTGGATCGGCGCATGCGGATCAACATCGGCGAGGAACTCGGAGAACTCATCGGCGAAGGCGCGCCCGCGGAGGAACCGGTCGGTGAATTCGCCCGCGCGCAACTCCTCTCGAACGGCCAGCAGGTCCATACCCGCCTGCTGCGCTCGCCACAGCGCCTCGGCGTACCAGGCGTCGCGCTCCCACATCGCCTTCCGCAGTGCCTCGTCGATGCGCTCTCCCGGGACCTGCGCGTAGTCCGCAGGCGGCCGCGACTGCTCGAGCAACTCCTCCAGGAACTCCAGTTCCGCGGCCGCGAGCCCGCGGTCGTTCTCGCCGTCGGCGTTGTCCAGCCGCACCTGGGTATCCGCATACATTTGCGGCAGGACGTCCGTGGGATCACCGGCCGGCATCCGCTGCGGGACCATATCCTCGATCCGGTCCCGGACAACACCTGCGTACGACGTATTACCGACGGCGTCGGCGGCGGCCAGCTCGTCGATCAGGAAGGCCAGCAGTCTCGCGCGCACGGCCCCGGAGGATCCGCCGTCCGGGTCGGGCTCGGCGCCGGTCTCGGCCCCGCCTGGGTGCGCCGAGTGGTCCGTTCCGGTCCCGGAGCCGTCGGTGTTCCCTTCCGGGTCGGGCCTTTTCCACTGCCGAGCGGCGCCATTCCCCACCACCTGGTCATCGTCCGCAGCCGGACCGGGTGTCTCCGGCTCTACGAGCCCGCCGCCCTGCGTGTATCGCGTGTCGGGTTCGCCGAGCGGGTCGAAACCGGCGTGCCCGGCCGGGACACCCTCAAGGCTTGCGTCGGCCGCCCCTTCGGTGGCGGACTCGGCATTGTCCGGATAGTCGGCTGTGCCGTCATCGTCTGCAGTGGGTCTCGATGCGGCAGAAGCGGTGATCGGCGGCCCCAATACCAGCCTCAGCAGTCCATTCCGGAACCCGAGCACGGAATCGGAGATCGAGTTCATCCCGAACGAGCCCCACCAGCGTGTCCGCCGCTGACTGCTTTCCCGCTCTGCCGCCGATGGTCCGGTCTCGGGTGCCGCGGATGCTCGCCGGCCACTTTCGACCGTGCCCGCAGCTCCGCTGGACTTCTCCCCCCTGTTGCCCGGCGCCGCGCTCGCTGTGCCCGGCGTGTAGTGGGTGAACCCGAGACCGATATTCCCTTCGGCGACCAACCGCGCCTTGTCCATCAGAACGGTGACGAGTTTGCTCATGTCATGGCCGTACTCGCGGTAGCCCGCGGCGATGGTTCGCACGTCGCTCAGGTCGAATCCCCCGGCCGTCACCCAGATCAGCGATTCGCCCAGCGGTTCGGACGGGTTCGCGGGGTCGGGCCAGGTCGCGACGAAGGGTGTCGCGGGAACAGCCTTCCCCAAGATCGCCCTCTTCAGCCGGTTCCCCTCGAAATACAACGGGACGAAGTCGTGCTCATGCACCTCACCGGTCCCGAGGTCCAGGCGGCGCACTCGACTACCGCCGACCGAGCCCGCGGTCACCCGGCCCGGTTCGACCACCGTTACGGCAATCGTGCTCAGCGGCAGACTGTCTTGATCCTCCGGGAACAACCACCCCAGTTCCGATACGGCTCGATGTGCTCTCTCGACCGCTGTCCGGATGGCCGCCTCGGCGTCGAAGCTTTCCGCCCGGCTGCCTGCCACCGCCTGCCGCAGGTATTCGCTTGCCACAGCAGTGGCCACCTGGGAAGCCAGATGTGATTCTGTACCGTCCCCACCCGCGGCGATCATGATCCGCACCGGCGCGCCGTCACGGTCGACGATGCCTGCCCAGACTCCGACCTGATTGAGCGGCTGAGAACCTTTCGCATCGGCGACGGCGACGATTCCGGTGTTGTCCGGGGAATCCCGTCGGACCCGCGCTGCCGCAACCGCCCTGTGGTACCCGCGCACCGCCTCGCACAGTCGATTCCGGTAGTCGGTGTCGTAGTCGCCGGGCGCGCCGGATTCGGATGCAACCGAGAGCGCGTGGAGCTTCTCCGCCATCGACCCCGGCATCGTCCACGTCTCGAAATGCGTATCGACCCATTCCGGATGCTGCTCCGCAATCACATCCCGAAGGTGGTCCGAGGCGGCATCGACGGCCACGAGTGCGGGGTGGGCCGTAACCGTTGATTCTGCATCGGGCAGGGATTGTGTCGCGGCGGGTGCGGAGGGCTCGGCCGGCTGATCCGGCCGCAGGTCCGCGACCGCAGCGCCTGTTGCGGGAGTCGGTACGACACGTCCGACGCGCCACTGGCCTTTCGCATGCTTCCGGGTATCCTCGCTCGCCTCGTCGAAGAGTTGCAGAAGTGCATTCAGGCGAGCTCTCCCTTTCGAAACCTGCTCCTGGTCAGCCGTGCTCGCGGTTTCCAGCTTCGTGGCCAGCGCGGTGCGCGCCTCGTCACGGCTTTCCTGGTCGAGCAGGCGGGGCACAAGTCCCGGTTCCAGCTCGAAATCGGTCAGGTCGAGCAAGTTCTGAACGACTCCCTCGACCTGCAGCCCGACAGCCGCAGGTGTTATCGCATTTCCGTCGTGCTCTTCGAATGCGAGCCCGGGCAGTGCCGAAGTCGCCTTCAGTGCCGATCCGGCCGAACGATCGGACACGACCGACGTTTCGGCCACGAGCGCCGGGCGGACGGGCAACGCGGAACCGTCCGGGGGCGTCCGATCCGCGGTGGCGGGCCCTGGGCTCTCAGCGGCGTCCAACCATTCGGGAAGGTCCGGGGTCCTTCCTGCGTCGAGACCGCTCAGCCGCCACCGCACCGACAGCGGCTCGGAGCCCAGCGGCAGTCGCATGGTCAACCGCACGTTCAGGCTGCGCCCGTCTAGGTATGTGTAAGGCTGCTCGAGGTCCTCCTCGATATCGCTGCCCAATTCCTCGGCCTGCTCGAGCAGTGTGATGAACTGTCCCGTACTGCCTTGCTGCACATTCCATATCGCGGTGACAGTGGTGCCGGACACCAGGACTTCGCAGGCGGTCGCCTCGCCGTCGGGCACCCTCAGCAATACCGAGCCGGCACGCGTGCGTCCGATGGCCACGCTGGCAACGTTGTGTTCCAACGCATTCCGTGCGACCGCGGCCAGCCGCCGGCCCACCTCGGGCGGTAACCCGCCCACCGAGACGATGGCTTCGTCGATCTCGGCATCGTTCGTCGCGATTTCCGGGCCGTCGGCGTCCCACTCAATCTGTGTAGCCGGTTCGCCTTGGGTGTGGTCGAATTCGACAGGAGGCCGGGGACCTACGGGAGCGAAGTCCCGCGGGAGATCGGTCATGTCGGACTGCGCACGAGCGGCGAGGGTGTAGTTCCCCGGTTCGTTCGCGCGGAACTTCTCTTCCAGCCCCGCAGCGTAGGAGGGCACTTTCCCGGAATCGTCGGCCTGCGGCCCGTCGGCAGTGATCTCGAAAGTCAACCAGTTACGCCATGGTGAGCCCGGTTGATGACTCATCCGCACCGACGATGCATTGGCGAGGACACCGGCCGGCGCAGTGTAGGGCCCGGGTATCTCACCTGTGTCGAAGATGTCGACCTGCATCGGCGGCATACCGCCGCCCGCTCTCGACGGTATGCGAATCCCGACCCGGACCGGTCCGTCGGTGCGCGCACGGGCGTCGTTGATGGCCGCCGTCAGGGCGCCCAAGGCATGGTCCCGTCTGCGCTGCGGCCATTTCGACAGGGCGGCCCGCACCGCGGAAAGTGCGCGGCCGAGATCCCCGAGGGAATCGGGGGAGTCGATGTCCAGCCGTATCTCACCGACGGAGTCGGGCACTTCCGGCACGGACATAACGTCGTCCCCGGCTGCGGGGATACTCTCCGTCGCCGCGGCGGCGCCGGCGGCTGCCGAAGCCGCAGCATTCCCATCGCTCGCGGCACGAACTCCAGCCTCGGACGATGTGCCCGGGATCAGCGGCGCCGTCGATAAACGGATGAGATCAGCCTCTGCCTTGTTCCGCGCCTGATCGGCCCGGCCTGCCTGTACCCGCGCGTCCCGCTCGTCCTGCCGCGACTTCTCGTGCTCGGCGCGCGCGATGGCAGCGAGCTCGGGAATACTTTTGTCCGCCAGAGTTTCCGGATCATCGACGCCAGTTCGCAACGCCGCATGCAAAACCTGTGCTACGGCGTTCGGATCGATGGCCGTACTGTGCGCCGGGATCTCCAGCCACTGCCGGTTACGCCACTGCTGCTCGGCGCTGTCGGTCGGGCCGTTCGATTCGGCGCCGGATAGCGCGCCACGCACCGCTGTCACATCAGGCGCATCGGAGGATGCCTTACTGTCGTCGAAAACGTGCGCCCGCAATAGGTCGCCGATCAGTTCGACTTCGATCCGCGCCGCGCCCCGGGAGCGGCGCGCGGCCTCCCGCAGTGTCTCCACAAGTGCGGCCTTCGCCGCGGCACGCCTCTCTTCCGGCCAGTCGCCCAGCACGGAGTCGGCGGCCTGTTCGACCAGGGTCGAAGCGGAATCCACCGCGCCGTCCGCGGCCGTGACGCCGAAGGACACCAGCCCCTCTACTGGAGAGCCGTCCGCATCGTCCTGGAGATCCGCGCGATCGGTGACCTCGTACACCCCGTACGGGCCGCCGATCGGAGCGAGACTTCCGGTCGGCTGTTGCTGCCGCTTCTGCTGTCCGACCAACGTCGCGGCTTGCACCATCCACGACATGTTCTCTGCGAGGTACGTGGCGAGTCCCTCCGCGGACACGTCGGTTTCGGTCACCCCGGCCACTTTCGAGGCCGGAACCGCCGGGGCTCGGGCGACCGGCTGCTCCTCCGGCGCGACGTCCAACGCGGGGGTACCGACATTCGCCTTACCGGCCACCCCGACCCATCCGGGCGGCCGACCGTGCCCGGCCCCCGCGGCAGCGCCGGCCCTCGGGGCCCCGGCGCCGCCGTCCGCCTGTCCCGACGACACCTGCTCGGGCAGCGAGAACTCCAACTCCTGCCGGCGCGACACGGCGTCGGTGACCGCTACTGCCAGCGTGCCGTACGGGGTTGTCGCCGCCGTCAGTCGTACGCCGGTCCCGGCGCGGTGCGAAGCCTGCCGCACCGCATCCTCGATCGCCTGCCGGATCAGTCCCACCTGCACGCCATCCGGCAGATCGCCGGCCACGCTCAATGCCTCGCCGACGACCCGATCGATCTCGTGGTCGGTGACACCGAAGGCGCTGCTGTTCACCAGCACCTCGACCGGAGCGGCTTCCGTCCCCTCGGCCGAAGTCGTGGTCGATTGGTCTGCCCAGTCCTGCTCAGGTGGGCTCGCTATCCACTCGAGCACCGTCTCCTCGAGGATCTCCAGCCGTCGCAGCCGCTCATTGGGGTCGACAGGAAGGCCGTCCGCAGTGTGTTCGAGGCCGGGCAACGCCGCGGCGATCAACTCACGCGCCGCATCGCGCTGCACACTGTTGCCCTCGAAATGCTTGTCGACCCGACTGTGCAACCGCTCGCTGACCTTCGCCGCCTCCGCCTGTGCAACGCCCGCCGCCTTGTCCGGATTCGGTGACAGTCCGTCCAGCGAAGTTCCACCGTCCCCGCGGCCGTCGAAGTTCTTCTGCAACTCCTCCATCAGCATCAGCCGGGCGTGCTGATTCACCGACCCGTCCTGGACCGGTCCGTTGTTACCGCGACCGTATGTTTCCGGTGTGCCCTCCGGGCCGGGCGCGGTAACCGTCTTGTCGATCAGGCCGATCGCATGGCGCAGTGCCCGATCCGCGGCGTCACGTTCAGGGCCGGGCGGGTACTTGGCATCTATATCGGCCTGCATCGTGATACCGATGATGTCGGCCTCCAGGCCCGCCTCGATTTCGCTCATCCACCCCTTGCTCTTGTTCAGGTACTGCAGTTGCTCGCCGCTGTATCCCGACAGACCGCGGTAGCCGTAGATCATGCTCGACGGCGCGGCCGACACCATACTGCTGACCAGGCCCCCCACACTGTCCTTGATGGCGGCTACCGTGAAACCACCCGACATCGGGATCGCGACCAGAGAACCGGCCACACCACCGGCCAGACCCGCTCCGGCACCGACGATGCCGCCACGCCACATCCCCGCCCACTTGTCGGCTCCGAGGATTTCGTGCTTGCCCAGGAGCCGGTGCAGGAACCGGCCCATCCAGCCGCCGGCGGCGCCACCCGCAAGTGACGCCCACAAGTTGACCTTGATCGCGTCCCAGTCGAGCCCGCGCTGACGTCCCTCCCAGTCGTAGCCACTGTCGTCCAGCGCGTCGAGCATCCACCACTGGACAGCGGCCTCCTCCACGAAGCCCTGCACCAGCTCCTCGATGGCTTCCTGGAAAACCTCGAAACCGTAGTCCCCGATGACAACGGCGGTCCGGGCCAGCTTCGGAAGACCGTGTGCAAGAGCATTTCTCGCAATCAACATGCCGAGCTTCTCGATGCCCTCGCGGAACCACGCGCCTACAAAAAGGACAGCAGCCCGCGCCCGCATCCAAGCCTGCGCCTTGAGTACCTCCCCCGCCGGACCCATAGCAGATGCATAGATGATCTCCCCCGCCAGCCACGACGCTGCGATGACGATCTGACGCTTGGTCTTGTACGCACCGTTGCCGAGCTCGCCGATGCTGTTTGCGAGATCTTGAACGGACTGGCGCAGGTCCGCGCCGTAGAACTCCAGGTCCTCGATCGCCTCTACGATCTTCTCGCCGCCGATGCCGTGGTTGTACGACAATGCCGTCCGGCGCTTCGACTCGGCCAGGTCGGCGAGATACGCGTCCTCGGCGTTATCGACCTCGTCCTGCAGTTCGTCTGCGATAGACCAAAGCTTTTCGGAACTGGCCTCCGGCCAGGTATCTCCCGCGATGGCCCAGATCAGTGCGTTGACAAAGGGAGGTATCTCGGTAGCAGATGTCTCCTCCGATCCGCTGGTCACAGTCGGCGACCTCGGAAGCCGGTCGCACGCCCTCCGGCGGGTCGCACCACAATGCCACCGGGCCCTTCGGCTTCAGGTCGCAGCGCGACAGGTCGTATCACGCTCGACTCAGCCCGCCCTGTCGTGATGTCGACGCATCCCTTCCGCATCGGCAGACCTACATGAATTCGCGTGCCGACGAATCCTCGGCCGCTTCGAATGCCTCGATCCCGGTGCGTACCGTCTCGTGCAGACCACCCATGGCCGTCGGCAGCTCGACACGGGCCGCAGTGTCGATGTTCTCGGCGAACTGTCTGCCCTTGTTATCCTCGAGAAACTTCTGGGCGTACCCGTCATTTCCCAACGCGGGCAATAGGCCCGACAGCGCCGAATGCACCCGGCTGCCCGAACCACGTGCACCTTCGTGCGCGCTGCCCAGCAGCTGGTTGCCTTTTCGGAGCCCGTCGGGATCGTTCTCTACTATTCCAGCCATAACAATTTCGATCATCACACAGCCGGAGCGGCTATTTCGCTCAAGAGAATGTCAAACCCATCGAATCTGCGGTGAGACTTGCCATCTCTCAGCACCTCGCCGCCGTGAACGGAACCGCTCGACGAAGCCCGCCACGTACCGTGAAGGCGGGGTCGACGAAGACGACTGTTCGAGTACACCATCTTCCTCTAGATAGAAACGGCACGGCCCATGGCGATTTCGCTCCGAGGGACCGGTACATCCCACACGCCGCCGGCGAGCACAGCTCGGTCTCCCGGCAGGATATGCAGTGTCGATCCGCTGCGCTGGTCGCTTTCGAACCAGCCCAGCGACGGCCGCATCCGGGGGGCCCTGCCCCGATCCCGCTGCCACGAAAGCAACGGCGATCGCACCCCAACGCGCCCACATCGCTGATAGTGGTGGCAACTCGTTCTCCACCGGCACCGACCACACCGACGACCGCCGATCGGCGCGGTCTCGACGAGCGGCGGCGGGGCTGCGTTTCTGCCCGGGTTGCGCATCGATATAGGCGGCCGGCCACACCGGAACGTGTTGCCGTGGGAACTCTCGCAGGTCGTCGCGATACGGCACAAACGGCAACAACTGACCGTCCGGGAACGGCTGCTCGCCATAGTCGTAGTCGACGTCCAGCACACTCTCGGGGCTGGCTTGTACGAGCATGCGCCACCATGCCGGAGCCGTCAGTTCCGCCGAGCGCTGGTCAGGATCGCTGGAGCGCACCTGCTCATTGCGACCGAGATGGCACTACCTCCATCCGCGATCGGCTACCGCCGAGCTGTCACCTGCCACAGAATCAATATCGACCGCATCATCGAATTCCATGACCGGACCGTCCTCGTCGGGGTGCGCTGTCACCACGGATACCGGACTTTCCGGTGCGGAGGTACCGGTCGGCACATCACCCCTCGGCTCGACAACGGACGCAACTCCCGGTGATGCGGGCAGATACTCACCGTCGGGCAGCCCTTCGAAGAACTCCGACAATTTCGGCATTCGAGCACGCTGGTCGTTCAACGGCTCGAACAGGTCACTACTACGCCGTGCGATCTCCACCACAGCCTGTCGAGTCGTAGCCACTACGGCCGCTGCGATCTCGTCGTAACTCATTCTCTCGATATCAGCGGAGAACGCGAGATCGATCAGGTGGCCGTCAGCGTTCACCGTCGCGGTGACCCGCATATCCGGGGTCGCCGCGCTCACGATGAGCTGGGCACGTTGCTGTCCGATCTCCGCTGCTCGGCGCACCTGCTCCTGCAAGGCGTCCATCATGGCGTCCGAACCCGAATCACCACCCGTAATACGACCGTTCCACATAATGATCCCATCCCTGAACTGATCTCGAAGCCAACCATCGCGACCCGAGGTCATACGCAAAATCGACGCATCGAAAGAATCGCTATCACACCCTGGACCGCTGATCCTTGATCGCAACGATCACCTCCGCGACGGCGGCGTTTATTCGATTCGCAAGCCCGGAGCTATCGATTCCGGTAGCGCGGCGAGGGCGGCCCGGCATCACAACATAGCGACCGTCATCCGCGAGATCGTGGACCCAGAATCCACGCTGCGCCCGATATTTCGGGCCCAGCGGTGCAATCCCCTGCCTGATCTCCACCGCACCGGCCAAGACCTGCGGAGCGCCGATGAATTCCTGGGCAGAGACCGAATCGGCATCCTCGTGCGGCTGCCGCACCGGGGAGGTTCCGGGACGGTCCAGCGAATCCGGACTGCTGGAGAACACCAGATCGGTCAGCCGGCCCGCGGGCCGCTCCGGTAGGTACGACACCATCAGGTCGGCGACCGAGAGATAGTCACATTCGATGATGGTGAACCCACCACTGTGCTGGACCGTTTCGCCCGGTTGTTGCTGCAGTAGGTAGGTACGAGCCGAGCGACGGACAGCATGCAGCCGGACATGCGTGGACGCGTCGTCGGGGGCCCGGGGATCCCACGCGTGCAGGATGATCCGCAGATCGGGCCTGGCAACGATATCGAGTGTGTCCTCGAGACCATATTTGTCGACTGTCCGCAGATGTTCCCTGGTCTCGTGATTGCGGCGCTCGCCGTCCGCGAGATATCGCGTGTCCGAGATATAGGTGAAAGGTGCCGGCAGCAGTACCTCACGCAAATCTTTCCACAACACCATGAACTCGCGGCCGGTGAGCTCCCAGCGCCGACGCATCATGCCCCCTCCCGCCGAGGCAGTATCACCGGTTCTTCTGATCGCGACGGCCGAACCGGCTCCGGCCGCGGCGCGACCGGCCGGGGCGCTGCCGGCGGCTGCACCCGCTCCGCGGCGGCTGGCCGCGCCCCGGATTCGCCTACTACCGGCCTGGACATATCCAGCGGATCGCCCAGCCCTTCGTCGAGATTGTCCGCCCGATCCAGATACTTGGCCCGCTCGTGCTTGTCATCACCCTGGCCGCCGCGGCCACCAGCCGCACCCGGAGACCCACCCGGAGACCCACCCATGGGCATACCACTCGCCGGCATACCGCTGGCCTGCTGCCCGGCTGCACCCGCAAACGGAGTGTTCGCGCCGGGGAGGGCGGCACGCGGAAAAAGCCTCGCCGGATCCGTCGCCGGCTTGGACACACCGGGACCGTTTCCGGCGGTCGAACTCGTGCCATTGCCGAGGCTGCCCCCGGGGCCACCTGTTTTGAATGCGGGCAGACCTGCGGACCTGGTCGGTTCGATGCCCAACGGCAGTCCAGGCGGCAACGCCCCGATCGGCATACCCGTATCCGCCAAGCTCTGTTCGACTGCGCCGAGAGCATCCTGAACAGCGGACATACCCTGCTGAATGGCTTGCGTACCCAGTTGGGATACCTGCTGTTGCGCTGCTTCTTCCTGAGCTTGCTCCCATTCCGTCAGTTCTGCATCAGCAGCAGCTTGCCCGGGCCATTCGGACTCCCACTCTTCTCCGGTGGGCACCGCCGAGCCCGCACCGGTCGGTGTGTACCCGCCGGCGCCCGCATCCGGGTCGAACCCCCCATTGTCTTGATAGGTATTGTCATCTTCTTCATCGACCAGTGGCGGGCTTTCGGTGGCCGAGGGGTCCGTACCCGGGGTATAGCTCGGCAACAGCGGAAAGTACTGATCGGTGTCGATGAAACCCGCTAGATAGGTCTCCTTGAATTTTTCTCGGTAATAGGGTGTCGGATCCTGGATGAGGACAACCGCTTCGGTAACTTCTTGTCCCTGTGCTTCATCGTAGAATGTCACATCCTGGTAGATCTTTCCGTATTCCTCACCGAGACGGTCTTCATCGATGTACAGGTAGGGTGCCCGCCCCTCCGCTTCGTCGCGGTATGTACCCATGTAGTTGTGGGGATCCTGTGGCATTGCCTGCTGGGTCTCTTCCAGCCACAGGGCAGCGAACCGATAGGCGTCCGCGACCCGCCACATCGCTTCCACCAGCGAATCGATCTGCGTCCCGTACTGCTCCGATGCAGCTATCAGGCCGTCGACCCCCGTGCCCTCCCACGCATTCGCGGTGATACCGACGAGATTGTTGTTCAACGCCCCCTTCGCCTCCAACAATGAGTCCCCGAGTCTGAACCATTTGGTCCCTTTCGCCTCGTAGAGGCCCGCGAGACCATAGGTCCGAATGTAATCCCCGAGCGCATACAACGTTGAATAGAACTGCTCCTCGTGGTCCTCCAGATCGATGCCTGCAGGTACGGTGAGTTCCGCATTCGTCAGCCGGTCCAGGTGGAATCCACTGGAGAAAATTTCTCCCGAGTGCGACGCCAGCGTCACATCGATAGACGCCGGCGGGATCACACTGTCCATGTCGAATTCATCCGCGGAGGAATCGTCAGTTTCCTGATACTTCTTCCCCGCTGTTTTCAGTGCCTCCAGCATATCGTTCGAAGCACCCAGATATGTTCCGGAATCGTCCTGCCCGCCGACCCGGCGGTAGAGATCGGTTCCCAATCGTGCGAGTCGCTGATCGAGGGCGCCGAGCGATGAGAGCGGAGCGGGCACCGACGATGACAGCGGTGCCGCCCCGTCGAACAAACCCTCCTGCCCTACCGTCTCGAGTACGCCCATGAATTCCGCGCACAAGGTGGCGCACTCGAACGCGATCCCATCGTCGTGAATGAGCAGGACACCGTCCGCGGCCAGCCCCGACAGGTACGACCAAGCAAATGCGTCGGACTCCGAACCGGCTCCGGCTTCCTCTCCCTCGGGTGAACTCACGTCGTAAACTCCTGACCGGTCCGCATTCCCGTTGATACCTGCCCGGATCCTTTGCGCCGCTGCTGGAACCGCTCTTCGAACTGGGCCGAGAACCGCGCCGGCGGGACCGAGGACGACGAGGGTTCCAGCACCCCGTCGTCGGCGATATAGAAGATCGCCCGTCCGATCGCGAGTTCCCCCCGCGGCACAGGTACGTAGACCATCCACCCGCAGTCGAGCCGGTCGGCAACGAGCTCGTCCAGCGGATACCCGGTGGTGTCCAGCCCGCGGCCGCGAATGTATTGGCGCACCCGGGTCAGCGCCAGCTCCTGCGGCATGGTCACCACAACCTCGGCCATCAGCCCGGCCAGCCGGAACTGGTACAGCGAGCTGTCCACATCCGTCGAACCGCCGCCGCCGAACGCGTCGATCACCGCTGCCTCGGTCACCACTCCCGATTCCGCTGCGGCCACCAGCGCACCCACCGCCGGATCAGCGGCAGTCTGCTGCGACCGTGTCACGACACGAGTCGCGATATCGGCCACTGTTTCGCCTGTCCACACCCCGGGCATCGCCGGTGCGCAGTCCTCGGCGGACGGTGACTCACCTCGATACCACCGACCGCCCTCCCACCAGTAACAGAACGACAGCAGCCCGGACGCGGCGCGCGGATTCAGTACCGGGTCGGCCACCCATTCGGGCGCTCCCGCATAGAGCTTCGGCACGGCACCGGCACCGTTGTAGGTTTCGTCGAGCGCAGGGGCGTTCCACACACCACCCGACAGCACCGCCCGGTCACCGGGCAGCATGCACAACGTCGCGCCGCTGCGGCGCGAGCTTTCGAACCAGCCCAGCGACGGCAGTATCCGCGGACCCCATTCCGATCCACCGGCGACGAAGGCGGCGGCGAGAGTCGCCCAGCGCGCCCACATCACGGGAAGCGGTGGAAATTCGTTCTCGGCCAGTTCCGGCCAGACCGACGCGGCGCGATCCGCCCGCGCTGATGCGGCAGCACGTTGCGGGCTGCGCGCCTGTCGTCCCTCATGCCCGATGTAGGCGGCCAGCCAGATCGGAAGTCGTTCGCGCGGGTAGGCTTTCAGATCCTCCCGATAGGCTTCGGGGGGGAAGAGCTGCTCCTCCGGGAACGGCTCGGCACCGTAGTCGTAGTCGATCTCGATCACCCGATCAGCGGTGGCGTGGATCAGCAGTCTCCACCACGGACCACGTTCGGGCTCCACCGGGACTGCTCGATAACCGCGGACCGTTTCGATCACGGACTTCGGTACTGCGGCCACCGTCTCGACGCCACCGGAGCTGAAGACGACCTGCGCGAAATCACCGGAGACCGTCACCGCGAATTCCGCGTACAGCCGATCCCAGGCCGACGGCGCGGAGGTTACCACCAACTCGTCGACGATCCGCTCGAAGATATCCGGTCTGCCCGTGTCACCGGATTGTTCGAACTCCGAAGGAGCATTCGTCGCGCTCGCCTCGCCCGGGGGGACCCCCTCGGAGTCCCCGACCGAGTGCGGACCACCCGCGTCCCCCGGGTCCTCGGATCCGGATGTTTCCTCCGCATACCCGGAGGCGTCGACCGCCTCGCCGGCGACTATCGGTCCCCCCGCCGGGACGGTTTCATCACCCCTGACCACCGCACCGGGTGCGTGCAGGTTGAAAGCAATATCTGGGGTGCCGCCCGCATCATCCTCGCCCTGACCCACCATACTCCGGGAACCCTTTGACCTTTCCGATCGAGGCTGGCTTCGGTATCGGTCGCGGATGCACCACAACCGGATTCGCCGATACTCGGATTTCAAGTTCAGCCACTGGCGGGGACGACTGTCAACCGACCACCGAGACGCGGCCGTTTTGCTTACCTCCCCTTGATATCCCGATCGGAAGTCGCGGCGGCAGTGCCGGATCGGGAGATCGTTCACCACACCCGCGAAGAGTTCGTCAGCACAGATGTAGCGAACTCACGGACCGATTGTGGGCCGACACCGGAAAAGCGCGAGGCTCCGGCGGAGGCGGTTACCTTCGCCGTCCTGCCTATACGGGTCAGTACAACACCGGGCCGGCCACAGGCCCGGTCCGAGGGTCATCGGACGGCACGCGTTCCCCGTATCTCGGTGACGCTGAGACCGCGCCGCCGCCGGATCAACGCCCGGAGCGCGCCGCCACTGAGATAACCCACCTGGGATGCGATCGCATCGACCGTCAGCGTCGTGGAGCGCAACAGGTACACCGCCCGCTCCAGCCGGATATCGTCCGCGAAATCCTTCGGCGACATCGCCAGGTCCGCCCGGACCGCGCGCTGCAGGCTACGCTCGGTGACCCCGAGCTCGCGAGCGGCCGTGGCGATGAGGAACTGGTCGGAGATATGTTCGCGCACCCACCGTTCGAATGCGGCGATCAGCGGATTCCCCCGGGCCATGACCTCGGGGATCACGTACTGCCACTGGCCGGTTCGATTACCGTGCGCGAGGAATCGCGAGGCCCGTTCCGCGAGGTCCGGGCTGGTGCGATGCACCAGCGACAGTGCCAGGTCGAGATGCGACAGGACGGCGCCTGCGGTGGTGACCTGGTTGCCGTGACAGAGGATGCGGGTCTCGTCCAGATGCACCCGTGGGTAGCGGTTGCGGAAGTTCGGGCCGAGCCACCAGCTGGTGGTGGCCGGCGAGCCGTCCAGCACACCGGCTTCGGCGAGGAAGTATGTTCCGGTGCACGCGGCGGCCAGATGCACACCGTCGGCGTGCGCACCGCGAATCCGGTCGAGCACGGGCCCGTTCACCGCATCGGACACCAGGTCGACCAGTGCCGCCGCACCCAGGACGTTCACGGCGGGAACAATCATGGTGTCGATCGGTTGCCCGGATAATTCGGACAGCGGCGTCGTGGGAATGATATGGCCGCGCGACGATTGTGCGCTCGAGCCGAGCGAAACGGTGTGGACAATCCACTCCGCGGGAGGTCGCTCCATATCGGCACGTAGCGCGTCGGCCATATCGAACGCCTCCAACACCGCGCTCAGGCCGAAATCTGCCACACCGTCCACGACGAAAACCGCCAGCTGCATGTCGGGAATCGTATGGAATATGTCGCATCCGGCAATACCCAACCCCCGCAGGTCGCCCGTAATCTCGAGGCCCATCACCGGCGGACACCGAAATCACAGGAGTGGCCGCAGAGCCTGCGGACGCGCAGGGCCGCCCTGGTGCGTGGCATCGATCGCCGGGCCCGCCGGTTGCCACCCCCACGGCAGGGTGCCCGGGCGCATCCGGAAAGCCTCGGGGAACTCATCGATCGCATCGCCGCAGCAGCGGCATCCGCCTTCCATATCCTGATGACCGGCGATGTCAGCAGCGACCGGATGCACGCGGCGTGGACCGGGCTCGCCGAGTTGGAACTCGACTATTCGGACCTGCTGAGCGATATCCGGACCGGCCGACGATACCTACCGACGACCGGTGCGCAGACCGAACCGGACGGAGGCTGATCCATGACCGAAACCGTTGCATATTTGTCGCCTCCGGCACTCGGCACCCCGGTACCCGCCTCGGTACGCTCGGCCCAACTTTTTCGGCAGGCCCGGCGACACCGCGGCCCGGACGGGCGCAATCACGCCGGAATCGCGCTCCGTTCGACTCAGTGAGACGGAAGACGCGGGGTGGTTCGATGACCGGTTTGCAGATTGCGGCCGGCGTGGTCGTCTGTGCCGATATCGGCATCATATTCGCCGCCTTGCTCTGGCCCGAACCACACGAGCACGATCACGCCGATCAACGCGCGGCATTACCCGTGACCGCCTTGTCGGCTGTCCCGGCGGAGGCCGTCCGGCCGCGCCGAGGCCGCGGCCGGATCAGGCTTGTCAGAACACTGCTCGACAACTCACGCCGACACTCGCCGTAGAGACCCGGTACTCACGATTTCGATAATCGACGGTCCCGTCGGCAGGAATATCAGACGAATGTAAATTATTCGCTCGGACCGCCTTCTTCCGATCTGAATTCTTAACTCATATTTGAGCCTGCGCCACAGCTATTCGCACGGGAATCGGGGTACTTTGATCGGATAGTTCTCCGATCAAAGCTAATTCGTCAACGCAATGGGGGTATCACCATGTCCGAGTTCTTCGCAGTACCCGATGCGATCCGTTGCTACGGTGACTCTGCGGCGGCGACGGCCTTCGAGGTCGCCACAGCGGGTGCCATCGACCAGGCCGCGGTCATCGCGGCCGCCGTACCGGTGTTCGGGTTGATCGGCCAGGACTTCCTGGCGGCATTCGCGGTCGCACAGACCAACAACATGCTGTCGGTGAACGAGATCGCCGGCGTGCACGCTGCCACCGCCGTCACCGCCCATCAGAGCGCCACCGCGTACGAAGCCACCGAACACCACTCCGGCACAGATTTCACCGAGGTCGGCGGACTCTGATGTCCGGGCCCGTCGACCAGACGATTCTGGCAGCACTGAGATCGAGTCCGGTCGGCCCGGCCATGGACAAGCCGGTCGATCAGATATTGCGCGATATGGGTCTGCCCCCGCTACCGGAAATTCCGTCGCTACCGGAATTTCCCATGCCCGCGCTCGACCTCTCGGCATTCGCCCGTCCGCTCACCGACCTGGCGAGCAGTTTCGGGACCGGCCTGTTCCCTGCCGCTCCGGAGGTCGACCCCGTGCAGGCGCTGTCCCAGGTGTCCTCGGTGGTGCAGACCGCGGTACAGGTGAGCTCGGCCGCAATGCAATTGGCCGCGGGTCTGTGGCAGGGCGCGGGTGCGGAGGGTGCGGCGGCCAAGCAGGCCCAGGTGGATGCGGACAGCACCACCGTCGCTGTACAGAGTGCGCAGACATCGCAACAGGTAGCTGTGGCCGCCGGTTCGGTCGCCCGGGGATCTCTCGCGCTGTCGGCGATCATCGCGAAGTTCCTCACCTCGGTCGCGATGGCGGCACCGTTCATCGGTACCCCGCCGGGACAGGTGTTCCTGGCGACCATGTCGGCCGAAACACTGGCCGAAGCCCTGGCCGTGGTCGGGGTGACCAGGGCCGAGCTCACCGCGCACAGTGCGGCGATGACCGCGACCGGCACCAAGGTCCCGGTCACCGAAGCGCCCGGAGGGCAAGTCACCATGCAACTCCTCTCGCAGGTGATGCAGATGGTGCCCGGCGTCGTCGATGCCGCGACCGCCGGAGCCGGGGCGGTGGCCGAAGCCGTTGCCGGATCGCAGCCCCGCGGCCCGGCGAATACCGCACTCGCACAGCACAAATCGATTGCCGACCCGGGACGGCTCCCGAGCGGCGGCGGAGTTCCGATGCTCACCGGCGGCGGGAACAGTACGCCCGCGCCGCGGCCACTGACCCCTTGGACCGGTGCTCCCGCCGCCGGCAACACCGGTTCCTCCTCGCCTTCCGCCGCCACATCCACAGCGAGCTCCCCCGCCGGTGCACCGATGCGCGGTAATGGTCCGGGATTCATGCCCGCCGGCGGTGCGACCGGAGGAATGGCACGTGGGGCCGGGGAGTCGACGACCAGTGGCCTGCCAGGGCAACTGGTCAGCGGACAGCACGGTAACGAGGTCGTCGGTGATATCGACACGGCCACTCCGCCGGTGATCGGCGCCGTCGGCAGCACACCTGGTTCAGCGCTCGACGGGCCGCCACCGGACAAAGCACTCACTCTGTGAAATCGGGGAGGACATTATGGAATACGATCCCGACCAGGCCCGGGCCGCCGCCCGTGACCTCGACGCGCTGGCCGACCGGATCAGCACCGCGCTACGAAACGACGGGCCGCTGCTGAGGACCGGTCCCGCCGGCGGCGACGAGGTCTCCGTGCAGGCCGCGCAGACTCTGGGCCGCGTCGCCGATTCCTACACCGGGACCGGTGATCTCGTCGTGTACGAATTGCGCAAGCTCGCCGCCGTGGTCCGGGCCCAGTCCGCCGGCATGCTCGACATGGAACAGGACAATTCCGAGTACTTCCGCACGATCCGGCCCACCGGGTAGGCCGCCGTGATCGAACCACCGGCACGAGGGTTCACCGGCGTGGTGTGGGAGGCGAGGCCCGCCGAGAAATTGTCGAAGGACCTGGCCACGGGTACCGGCACCGCCCCGCTGGCCGACGCGGCGGCCGCCTGGACTCGGCTCGGCACACAATTCGGCTCCGCGCTGGTCGACTACGACCGCATTCTCACGACCCTTCGCCAGGCGTGGCATTCCGACCACAGCACCCTCTCGCTCGCACGGATCGAGGTCCTCCGGCAATGGTTGCAGGACGCGGCCACCGCTGCGGCGGCCAATGCCTCCCGCACCGCCGATCACATCGTGACCTACGAGGTGGCGAAGTTCGCGATGCCGCATCCGGACGACATGGCCGCTCTGGCGGAAGCGCAGCGGACGATCGCGCAGCTGGGCGCGGCACTCGGCGCACCGATGATCGCGGCCGCCGACGACGCCGAACAGCAGCAGATCCTGGCCGGAACACATGCCGCACGGGTGATGCGTACCTACGAGACGGCCAGCGAACCACTCGCCGCGCCCTGGCACCAGGAGCCGCCCCCGGTGATCGCCCCGGATTCCGCGTTGCGCGCCGAGCACGCAGCACGTCCCGGTACACCGGCCGTAGTCGCGTCCCGCCCGGTCGCGACCGGATTCCCCCGGATGCCGGCGATTCCCGTAATCCGGGAGTTGAGCTCGTATCGAGCCACTTCCGTCGCGCAGTCCACGGCAGTTCCGCGGTACTCACCCGCGTCCGCGACAACCACCTCGGCGGACAGCGGCGCAGGACGGATGGTCCCGGGCGCCGTGGCACCTTCAGCCGCGGCCGCTGAGGGCGAGCGCAGCAGCCGTGCCGGTGATGGCATCCAGTACCAGGCCGATTCCGCCGATATCGCCGACCCCGTCCATGCCGCGCCCGCAGTTCTGGGCGTAGCCGATCGACCCGCCGAAACCGGTCGGCCCACACAGCCCGAGGGGGCATCGTGACAGGACCTCGGCACAGTCTGCTCGCCTTCTGCTACTCGGTGCGGGATCGGCACATCCGCACAGTTCCGACCGCCCGGAACCGGACGGAGGTTCGACGATGAGGTCGATCACCAACGACGCCCTGCTGGCGGTGGCCGAGCACCTCGGCGTGCAGACCCTGCCTCCGGTGTTGGCAGTCGGCCCGCGGCAGGATCGGTACGAGGAATTTCGTGCCGCGCGCGACCACGCGACGGCGGGTCTGCACGCCGACGGCATCATCAACCGGCACGGTGAGGTGGATACCGAACTGGCGGACGCCCTGCTGATCCTGGCACAACCCGAGTGTGAACTGGTCGCACGCAGCTACACCGCGGATATCACCACACGGGTGTGTGTGGCGCGGCGCGCGACACATCACGCGGTCGCGGTACGGATCGGCGAGGAGTACCACATCGGCACCATCTGGTGCGACGGTTCACCCGCTGCGCTGACCGCGCCGCTACTGGCCGCGCTGGGGGCCTGCGATCCCGCTGACGCCCCCGGATTCAGCGCACCGACCGGCGAACTCGCCATCAAGCTCGACAACGCCGACCACACCGACGGCTACACGAACGCCCTGTACGCCCTCGGATCGAACGAACGCGAAGCGCGAATACTGGGCTCGGCTTTCGGTTCGTGCCGCGGATTCACCGAAATCGTGACATGCACCCACACCGACGGCGTGACCACGCGCGCCCCGGGCGCAGTCGCGATATACGACACCGCTCGCGGGCGAATCGTGGCCGCACCCTTGGTTTCCCTGGATCAGCAGATCTGGACCACCCTCACCACGGGTACCGACCATCGGATCACCCAGGCGGTCGCGGCGTTGCTCGAGGGTCTGCCGGGCGGGGGGTGGCCGACGCCGTAGATCCGGCTCGCAATCCCATTACTTCATATCAGCGAAACCGACCGACCCAGCGATGAGCCAACTGCATCCAATGAAAGGAAGAACATGTCACTCACCAACCTCGAGATCGGTTCAGGCGAATACGGTGTCGACGAGGGCGGCATCGACAACGTTGTCGGCCGTCTCGAAGACGCCATCTCCACTCTCCGGACCTCGATCAACCAGATCGACCAGTCTGTCCAGGCGGTAGCCAGCGGCTGGCAGGGCCAGGCCCACCGCGAATTCAATGGCGCCGCGGACACATGGAGTCAGGAGGTAGCAGCGTTGAACACGAAGCTCGACCTGTTCTCGGACGCTGTGTCCTCGGGTAAGACCACCATTGTGACCGCGGACAGCGAGGGCTTGGTCTAGAAACCTGCCCCACTCCGTTCACCGACCTCCGAAGATCAGGAGTCACCACTATGGCAATCCAGTACAAGGGCACCGCGATCGGAGCCATGCTCGATGACATGGCTCGATACGGATCAACCATGAAGAATCAAATAGATGAATTGCAGGCCGCGGCCGGAGAATTTCGCGCCAATATGTCGGGAGATGTCGCCATCGCCAATTTCGACGCCAAACACGGCGAACTCTCCTTGGAACTCGAGGACACTCTCGTCAAGCTGGACAACCTCGGCATCAAAGTGGAGAACGCGTTCCATCGCGCCATCGAGACCGACAAGAGGGTAGGCGACGGTTTCGCCGCTTTCTGACAGCCGCGCACACCATGACCGGCTGGAGCTTCCGGCAACATTCCGGTCTCGAAATCGGTTATCGGCCCAGACTCTCCCCCGAGCGTCTGGGCCGAATCATACTGCCCGGTTCGTGGCAACGAGCTCAGCCACGGATGGCGCGCGGCCGTCGTCGAGCGACCGACTAAGCCCGCGGAGTCCATCAATCAGGCTGTTCCGCGTCTACCGCCACGTCGATCCGCCCCCGCTTCCCCGCGGCTTCGGTGACCACAACAGTGGCCCCTATTATCGACCCGTCGCCCTTTTGCAGCATGCAGCGAGTCAGCGCGTGTGCCTTGATCTGTAACGAATTCGGACACTCGACCGCTACGATTTCCAGTTCACCCTCTTGCTGTAACACATGTTCGACCGTACGTTCGAGATCGGCTCGCCCGAAAGAATGGGTAGTGAGACTCATCGTGAATGTACAGGCGCTGAGGGACAGCGCACAGCCGGTGGACAATAGCACCGGGAGTGCGGAGATTCGCACGGGAACTCCTTGTGAGAGAGACCGGATGTCCCGCGTGTTCCGAGCAGAGTCCGAACACACGAAAAGGTGACAATCCGAGAATGACCGCTCGCACTTGGCATCCGCTTATTGATTACTTTGTGCGCCGATATCTCTCACACACCATGGTGTCGGTGGTTCCGGCCGGTCCTCCGTCCACCGGTACCTGGCCGGGAGCTTCGAACTCCGCCTCGGACGCGTAGCAGTCCGAGGCGATTCCTCGCCTTTGCTGCACACCGCCGACCAGGCGTCATCACTGGCAGGGCTGTAGAAATCTCGGCATCATCGGAAAGCTCGATACGCAGCGCCGACCGACCGGAATCGCGCCCGATATCTCCGTTCAGGAATATCGCAAACCTCGAGTAACTCGATACCTCCACGCCGATGAATCCGCGGAGTCCGCCCTCGATCGGGGTATTTGCCAGCTGATGGCGCATGCGCACAGTCCGTCGAGCCCGGCCCCGCCGGCGCTGTCGGACTTGCGGGGTCACCGTGTCCATCGGGCCCGGTAGCGAGTCGGTAGCGCAGATATGGTTGCGAGGACAACGAGGCGGCCTGCGTCGGCCGAACGCAGCTCCATCCGCAAAAGGGCCGGGCCGGTCAACCGAACAGGCCGTATCGGTTGCTTCTGGCGAATTACCCAACGACGGCACAGGAGATCTCGGCACCACTACCGATTTCGACCCGGCCGGCCAACCGGACCCGCCGACTCGGCTTCCCGAGTCGGCGGCTTCCCGGAGTACCGACCGGATCACTCGACCGTTCGGATCGGTAGCGAATTCGCCGGGCTACCGCCCGCCCGGACCGAAGCCCGAATCGTCCATCTCGATATCGGGATCGAGGATCCCGCACACCTTCCAGCCGCCGTCCTCTTCGACCAGGTCGTATGTCATCGTCGAGGTGGTTTCGCTACCCATGATCTCCATGGTTGTTTCCATGGTGAAGGTCCCTTCGCTGCTTCCCGAGGCGACGTCCACGCTCTTCAGCGTGGTCGTCGCTTCCGGGAGGTCGGAATCGGGGACACCCGTGGGCTTGGTCGGGTTCTGCTGCTTGTACTTCGAGAGCTCGTCCATATCCGCCGAGCACACGAGATCTTCGGGTTCGTAGTCCTGGCCGACCCAGGCCTCCGCCGCAGCTTGTGGGGTGTCGTACGCACCACCCACGATCGAGCCGCCGCCACCGCTGAACAAGAAGAAACCACCTACGCCGAGGGCGATCAGCACGACGACGGCGCCGCCGATGACGGCTGCGATCTTGCCCCCGTTACCACCGGACGGACGAGGCGGCCGGCCGTAACCTCCAGGAGCTCCGTACTGGGGCTGGCCGGGAGGCGGATAGGGCTGACCGTACTGCGGCTGTCCCGGGTAAGGCTGTCCCGCATAAGGCTGTCCCGGCATCGGTTGCCCCGGCACCGGTTGCCCGGGATAGGGCCCGCCCGGAGGCATCGGCTGGCCGGGCTGGCCTGGCTGCTGGTGGTACGGGTTGGGCGGTTGCGGGTGACCCATTCGAAAGTCCTGTATCCCTTGCGTTCATGCGCGGCACCGAGTGTGATGCCGCGTCCTCATATTGATTCCCCCGGGGCACCACGACGTTAACACTGATCCGGGCAAACCACCCCGTGTGGATAGTGGTATCGCTGCCGACCGCATTCGTCGAGTGATCAGTACCCGACGTATCCGGCGCCCTGGGACATATTGACAATTCCGGGAACATTGCTGAGCGATCCGTACCGGTCGATCGCGTACGCAGTACCGGCACAGATATTGTCGACCGGATTCCAGATATCGGTGTGGCCGGGCAGGGCGTGAGCATTGAATGTCGGGTCGATGGTTTGCATCAAACCCTTCGATGGGGTACCCGCGTCCGCATTACTGTCCCACAGATTGATCGCCGTCGGGTCGCCGCTGGATTCCTTCTCTATCATCGTCGCGATGATGGCAGCATCGGAGTCCTTGATGTCGTAGCCGTTCTCGCGCAGTACCTCGATCGCTTGGTCGATCCACTGCGCCAGATCACCGGTGGGCATCTTGGCCGGCCTGCCGGAGGTACCGGTGACCTCGCCGCCGGGATCGGAGTCGTCGTCGGAACCGGACTCGCTCCCACCACCACCGCTACCACCGCCACTCGGAGACTGGCTACCCATCAGCGGACTGGCCGGGGAACCGCCGGTGGTTCCCGAGCGGTCCTGCGGCACCTGCAGCGACTTGTTCTCCAGTTCGCTGTGCGCGGACTGCACCTTGCGGACGGTGGCCCCGATGGTGTTGTCTATCGCGACGACCGTGTCGAACTGCTGGCGTGTGGTGGGATTGTCCGGCACTCCGTCGGTGATCTCGACGACCGCACCACGCAGATCCTCGAAATGTCCACTGACGCCGTTGGCATCGTCGGCCGCCAGGGCGGCGAGTTCGGCCATCTGGTTGTCGAGCGTGTTCCAGTCGTTCTTGTAGGCTTCGACCTGCTGATCCTTGAGCTCGTATTTATCCGCGAGATCACCGTCCCCCGGCCGCTCGCCGGCCAGCCGCGCAAGCTGCTGAGCGGTGAGGGTTTGCGCGGTGCGGTCACCCAGACCGTTCTGCAGTTCTTTGAGGACCTTCTCGGCATAGTCGATATAGGGGTTCAGGAGCGGAGCATTCCGCGGACGCCGGAGTGTCCAGTCCTTTGCGACGACCATCGCCCTCCGTCCCGCGCCCAGTGCACCACCACTTGCTTAACAGAGTTCCATCCGACGGTATGCCGAACCCTCCCGCTGGTGAGAAGGTTCCCCGCGCTCCCGCGCCGCCCCACTCCCACCGACTAAGTTCGACACCGGTACCCGACGTCAGGAGGAACCACATGCCGGACCCGACCGCTCCCACCCCGGACGACCTCATCGGCCCGCTCTCCACCGAGGAGCGAGCGCGACTCGGCAGTGGACGTGACTTCTGGTCGACCGAGGCGATCGGGAATATCCCGTCGATCGCCCTCTCCGACGGCCCGCACGGCCTCCGGTACCAGGATCCGGAGCGAGGTGGGGACGCGCTGGGCATCGGCCCGAGTATCCCCGCCACCTGCTTCCCGCCCGCGGTCGGCCTGGGTCAGAGCTGGGATCCCGAACTCACCTTCCGGGTCGGGGCGGCGATCGGGCGGGAAGCGCGGGCGGCGGGTGTGCACATCGTGCTGGGGCCGGGGATCAACATCAAGCGGGATCCGCGCTGCGGGCGGAATTTCGAGTACTACTCCGAAGATCCCCGCCTGACGGCCGCCCTGGCGACCGGCTGGGTACGCGGACTCCAGCAGCAGGGTGTGGGAGCGTCGCTGAAACATTTCGCGGCGAACAACACCGAACACGAACGGATGACCTCGAGTTCCGATATCGATCCGCGCCCGCTACGCGAGATCTATCTGCACGCGTTCGGGCATGTGGTCCGGGAGGCCGCGCCCTGGACAGTGATGTGCTCGTACAACAAGATCAACGGCGTGTACGCGGCCCAGAACCACTGGTTGCTCACCGAGATCCTGCGCACGGAATGGGGTTTCGAAGGGGTGGTGGTGAGCGATTGGGGCGCGGTCGACGACCGGGTCGCCGCCGTCGCCGCCGGACTGGATCTCGCGATGCCCGGCGCCGACGAGGCCGGGGACCGCGGGGTCGTGACCGCCGTCGCCGACGGCTCGCTCGACCCGAGCGTTCTCGAAGCCTCCGCACGACGGGTCGCCGCGCTCGCCGTACGCGCCACCGGCAGCGCCGATCCGGGGACCACCTGGAATGCCGACGAGCATCACGCTCTCGCCCGCGCGGCGGCAGCCCGCTGCGCGGTACTGCTGAAGAACGACAACGACGTGCTGCCGCTGGCACCCCGCGGACGAATCGCGGTGATCGGGGAATTCGCGACCGAACCGCGTTATCAGGGCGGGGGTTCCTCGCATGTCGACGCGACCCGCGTAGATATCGCGCTCGACGAGATCCGGGCCCACGCCGGATCCGCGACGGTCACCCACGCGCGCGGTTTCGATACCGGATCCGGATCCGCTGCCGGGGAACTGCGCGCGGAGGCCGTCGAAACGGCCGCCCGGGCCGATATCGCCGTCCTGTTCCTGGGACTGGCGGCCACTCAGGAGTCCGAGGGCTTCGATCGCGAAGATATCGAGCTGCCCGCCGATCAGGTGGAACTGCTACACGCCGTCCGCGCGGTACAGTCCCGGGTGGCCGTCGTGCTGGCGCACGGTGGGGTACTGCGGCTGGCACCGATCGTCGCTGCCGCCGACGCGATCCTGGACGCCGCGCTGCTGGGCCAGGCGGCCGGCGGCGCGATCGCCGATCTGCTGTTCGGTATCACCGCACCGTCCGGCCGGTTGACCGAGACGGTGCCGGTTCGCCTCGCCGATGTGCCCGCCTACGATAATTTCCCGGGTGAGCAGGGACATGTCCGGTACGGGGAGGGCATCTTCATCGGGTATCGCTGGTACGACCGGCGCGAACTCGAGGTGAGCTTCCCGTTCGGGCACGGGCTCTCCTATACGACCTTCGACTACGCCGACCCGCGCGCGGTCGCCGACCCCGAGGGCGTTTCGGTCACCGTGCGGGTGACCAACAGTGGCTCGCGAACCGGCCGTGAGGTCGTACAGGTTTATACGGGCTTGGAGCAGTCGTCCGTGCTGCGCCCGCCCCGGGAACTCGGCGGGTTCACGACCGTGGAGCTGGAACCCGGTGCGGCGCAGGAGGTCACCGTCCGGATACCCCGGCACGAATTCGCGCGCTGGCACGAACCTGCCGGCCGCTGGGTCGTCGAGGGCGGTGAGTACACCGCGTATATCGGTGGTTCCAGCCGTGATCTGCCGGTACACACGACCGTCCGGATCGACGGGGACGTGGTGCGGGTACCGCTCACCCGGGAATCCCCCTTTTCCGAGGTGATGGCGAATCCGGTGGCCGGGCCGGAACTCGGCGCGAAATTGCAGCCGCTGATCGGCGACCAGGGCAGTTCGGCGGGTGCCGAGCTGGGAGTCGATATGGCGCGGATGATCGGCTCGATTCCGATCGGCCGGATCGCACTCCAGCTGGGCGGGCTGATGACGGCCGCGGAACTCGACGATCTGCTCAGCCGCGCGAACAGCTGAGGCGGGGACCCCGCACTCGATCCCGGCCCACGCACCGATCCGTCCGAGCCGATCGATAATCGTGCGATTTCGGATTCCGGCAAGCGGATTACATCTCTTTGCCATCATCGTCATCATGAACAGAAATGCCATTTCCATCACGGGCGGGTGGCCGAAAAGACCGGTCGGTGCTCGTCCCGGACCGCGCTCGGTGCTGACCGTCATCGCGATCGCCGTTATCTCGATGGGGGTCGTCACAGGCCCCGCGTCCGCCGAGCCCACGGATCCGGCTCCGCGCCCCTCGGCCGGATGCTCGGCACCGCAACCACGGCCCGGGACCGAGCCGGTCCTGTTCAGCTCTCGTGGTGTCTCGGGCGTCTACGGGCGTGATATCCCGGAAAGTCTGGACGGACCCGCACCCGTGGTCCTGGATCTGCACGGATATATGGAACCCGCGTTCATCCAGTACACGAGCACCGAGTTCGGCACCTACGGGCGCACACACGGTTTCGTCACCGTTACGCCGCAACTGCTGCGACCGGGCCTGCCCCGCTGGGATTTCGGCAACGGGTCCGCCGATATCGGCTACCTGGGAGATCTGCTCACCGAGGTGGAATCGACACTGTGCGTGGATACCCGGCGTATCTATGCCACCGGGCTGTCCATGGGCGGTTTCACCACCTCGTCACTGGGTTGTCAACTGGCCGAGCGGATCGCCGCCATCGCGCCCGTCGCGGGACTGTCCGATTTCGCGTGGTGCGATCCGGCCCGCCCGGTACCGGTGATCGCCCTGCACGGCACCGCGGACCCCATCGTCGCCTACGAGGGCGGTACCGGACCGAACGCGCGACTGCTGCCCTCGCCGGACGGTACCGGTTCGGCCGACCCCGGTCATCAGCACCCCGACGTGGAAGGTCCGGGCCCGCAGTCGATCCCGGACAATGCCGCGGCATGGGCCGGGCGCAACGGCTGTGGAACCGAACCCGCCGAGCAACCGGTCACCGGGGACGTGATCCTGTCGGTGTACCCGTGTCCCGCCGGCGCCGAGGTCCAGCTGTGGTCGGTTCTCGGTGGCGGCCACATCTGGTTCGGTACCCGCTCGGAGATCTTCCCGGCGGCCCTGGTCGGTAACGACACCGATTCGATCAGCGCCACCACGCTCATCTGGGACTTCTTCCGGGCACACCCGTTGCGGAGCTGAGCCGTCCGCCGCTCAGCTCAGGGCGGCGAGGCGATGCCGGGCCCGGTCGTATTCCGCGCCGAGACGGTCGACGATCGCGGCGGTGGGACCCACCTCGGTCACCGCGCCGATACCGTGTCCCGCGCCCCAGATATCGCGCCAGGCCTTGGCCTCTCCGGAGTTCAGGAACTCCAGCGACCCGGTCCCGGCACCCGGGCCTCCCAGCGCGTCCGGATCCATCCCGGCGGCGACGATGCTCGGGCGCAGATAGTTACCCTTCACCCCGGTGAAGAAATCCGTGTAGACGATATCGCCGGCGGTTCACCGACCGTAACAGGGGCGCCCGCCCTCAGTTCTGGGCCGAACTCCGGGGTCCGGAGCCGCCGCCCGCCGAACCGGGTGGGTCACCCCGGCCCGGCGGGCGCCTCGCTACTTCCGGGGCAGCCCGAGCACCAGGGTTGCGATGGTGTTGAGCTGGATCTCCAGCGTCCCGCCGCCGATGATCCAGGTCGGGATATCGAGTTCGTGATGCACCGGCTCGCAGACCGCCTCGCCCAGCGCGCCGGCCGGTCCGATGATATTCAAGGCCTCGGCCGCGGCGTCGGTGTGCAGCATGGACGCCGCCGCCTTCGCGACACTGGTGGCCGGACCCACCGGCTGACCGTCCAGCCGTCGGATCGTCTCGCGCAGGTTCATCGCCGAAATCGCCGCGCCGCGGGCGCTGATCCGGCCGAGCGCGCGCACCGCGGCGTTACGGCTGCCGGCGTACTCCTCGCGCTCGATGATGTCCTTGATCCGCTTGTTGTGCCCGGGATCCCGGACCCCGCCGATGAACAGCCGTTCCTGCGCCAGTGTTTCCAAGGTCAGTGTCCAGCCCTGACCCGGCTCGCCCAGAACCATCGAGTCGGGAACGAAGGCGCTGTCGAAGAAGACCTCGTTGAATTCGGCGTCGCCACTGGCCTGGGTGATCGGTCGGACCGTGACGCCGTCGCCGTGCATATCCACCAGGAACATGGTGAGCCCCTGATGCCGTCCGGCATCCGGATCGGTACGGCCCAGCAGCAATCCCCAGTCGGAGCGGTGCGCGAGCGTGGTCCAGATCTTCTGCCCGTTCAACTCCCAGCCACCGTCCACCCGGGTGGCACGCAGGCTGAGCGAGGCGACATCGGATCCGGCTTCCGGTTCGCTGAACAGCTGGCACCAGATCTCCTCGCCGCGCAGTGCGGGTGCCGCCAGCCGGGCGAGTTGCTCGGGTGTACCGCGGTGCAGCACGATCGGCACCACCCACTGACCGATTCCCATGGAGGGCTGGGCGATACCGTGGCGGTCGTATTCGTCCTGGAGGATCAACTGTTCGAGCGGCCCGGCCTCGATTCCGTAGGGCTTCGCCATGGGCGGCGACACCAGACCACTGTCGGCCAGCAGGGTCCGGCGCGGACCGGGGTTCACCGAATCGGTGTCGCCGATCTTGGAGGGCCCCTGATTGTCCAGTGCGGCGGCGCGATCGAGGATTTCCGAGACGTGTTCGCGGAAGGACGAATCCTCTTCCGGCAGCGGTACGGCGAAGTTGCGCGGGCCGTACAGGGCAGCCGCGCCCAGCCGCATTTCCCACGATTCCACCGGCCCGGCCAGCGCGGCCAGCGAGATGGCCCGCCGCCAGTAGAGATGCAGATCGTGTTCCCAGGTGAACCCGATGGCTCCGTGCAGACCCAGGCATTCCACGGCGGCGTGCACCGCCTTACCGAGTGAGGTCAGGGCCGCGCCCGCGCCCGCGTGGGTGCGCTGACGCGGGTCGTCGTCCAGGCCGCGGACCGCGTCCCAGGCCGCGGCGGCGGCGAGTTCGGCGGTGATCAGCAATTGCGCGGTACGGTGCTGCACCGCCTGGAAGGCACCGATGGGCCGCCCGAACTGGGTACGCGATTTGACATAGTCGGTGGCGGTATCGGAACACCAGCGGATCACCCCGGCGGCCTCGACCGCCGACAGTGCCACGGTCACCGCGGCGGACCGCTCCGTATCGAGCGGCACCGGCACCACACTGGACACCGACGCGAACCGGACCACGCCGATATCGCGACCGAGATCGGCCCCGTCCTTCACGTCGACCTCGACGCCGGTGGCAGTTCGGTCGACGACGAACCATCGAATGTCCTCGCCCGCCGCCGCGGCCACTACGAACATTTCGGCCGAGGCGGCGCCGAGCACGAGACCGGTCTCGCCGGTGAGCCGCTGATCGTCTCCGAGTGCCCCGTCCAGCACGATCGCGTGCTCCGGCAGGATCACCGCACCGGTCGCTCCGCCGGCGAATTTCCGCAGCAGGGCGTCGACAGTCTCTTCCCCGGCCGCGGACGCGAGGACCGTACTCGCGACCACTGTGGGCAGTAGCGGACCGGGTAACAGCGCCCGTCCGGATTCGGCGACCACCACCGCCAGATCGTCGAGCGTTCCACCCTGGCCCCCGACGTCCTCGCGTAGATGTACACCCACGAGACCGAGAGCGACGAGTTCGGCCCAGAACTCAGGCCGCACACCATTTTCGAGGTCTTCGGCGTTCTTGCGGGTGTATTCCCGACCGGTACGGCGGCCGGCGAACCCGGTCACGGTTTCGGCCAGTGCCACCTGGTCGGCGGTCAGCGCAACAGGCACGGTTCTCATTCCGGTCGAAGGGCTCGGTCTGGTTCCCGATGGGCAGCAACCATAGATTAGAACACGTTACAGCCACTCCGTCAGATGGTCGTCCCCACATCTTGCGCAACCAGGTTGTCGAGGGCACGCTCGGCCACCGCCGCGATGGTCATGGAGGGGTTGCAGGCGGCCGCGTTGCCCGGAAGCAGCGCGCCGTCGAGCACGTACAGACCGGGCTGGTCGTGCACGCGGCCGTCCAGATCGCAGACCGTGCCCATACAGGCGCCGCCCAGCGGATGCCAGGTCGACGGGAACACGCGGTTGGTGTCACCGATGACCGACGCCGGGCCGGCCACCTTGCGCACGGTCTTCTCGATCCGGCCGTACTGGATCGCGGCATCACCGTCCGCGGGCCAGGACAGCCGGGTGCTGTCGGAGGCCGAATCGTAGAGGAACCGGCCGCGCGCCTCGCTGACCCCGTAGCCCACCAGCATGGTGGTGTGGGAGTCCATCCCCAGCGGCGGAATCGACGCCTGGATAACGGTGTGCGCGGTCGCCGGATCGTCCCAGTTCAGGCTGCCGTATACCACGGGCCCGCCCTGTTCGGCGCCGAAGTCCTCGGCCAGGTCGGTCCAGGTGTAGATACGGTCGGCGTTGGTCCCCCACCCCGTTCCCAGCCCGTCGGGCATATCGGGGATGAGGCCCTTTCCGGAAGCGCGCATGAGCAGTTCGGTGGTGTTGAGGCTGCCGGCCGCCATGATGAGCGCCTTGGCGGTGAGGATCTTCTTCTCCAGCACCTGCGCGGATTCGTCGATCCGGTCGACATGTACGAGCCAGCGCCCGTCCGGGCCGCGTTCCACCTCGGTCACGTTGTGCATGACCTGTACATCGACGAGCCCCGTGGCCTCGGCCTCGGCCACATAGGTGACATCCACCGAATGTTTACCGCCGTTGTTCACCCCGAAAGCACCGGCACCGTTGGAGTACGAGGCCCTCATCTCGCCGCGCGTCTCGGCGAGGGCGTAATTCCAGTCGATGGGCATCGGGATCTTGGACACCGGCAGCCCAGCGGCCGCGGCGTTCCGGGCGAAGATCCGCGCGGCCTTGTAATGCGGATGCGCGATCAATTCGTCCGGCGCCACCGCCAGTCGCAGCATCGAGGCGACGCGCGGGTAGTGCACGCGGTTCATCAGCCGCCAGTCGAGTTCCTGCGGGAAGTGGGTGTTGAACACCGCCTCGGTCGGCTGTAGCGACATCCCTTGGTAGAGGAGGGATCCACCGCCCAGGCCCGCGGCGCAGAGCGCCGTCATGTTCTCGCCCACGACCGTGTCGAGCAGACCGGTGTAGGGCTCCAGTGCGACCGGATTGCCGAAGAGCTGCGGGGCCGAGCCGTGCCACAGTAGTCGCTTGTCCGGGTTCGTAGGGTTGCCGAAGGTGTCCGCGTTCGGGCCGGTGGCCCAGCGTTTTCCACGTTCGAGCAGCAGTACGGGTACGCCCGCCTGAGCCAGGCGCAGCGTGGCGATACCGCCGCCGAATCCGGAGCCGATCACGATCACCCGGTGTTCTTCGCGCACAACGGGTGTACGCCGCCGCGGCGCTCGGCTCCCGGGCGCCGCGGCGGCGACGGCCGTGCCCGCGAGGGTGATACCGGCCGCGGTCGCCGCAGTACCGCTCAAGAATGTGCGCCGTGAGATTGCGGACAAGGACGACCTCCGAACAGCTGTGCACACGACCCCGCCGGGACAGCCGCCCCGCCGCGCACCGTCCCGGAACGCGGCGGCAGGGGCAGCCGACAAGCGCAGTGCCCGCGGGGCATTCCTCGGGCGGGCTCAAAGCTAGATACATGTCCGAGCAGGTGTCAAGGACCAATCGGACGCTCGCCCAATTGGGTCGCCACAGTCCCGCTCGGCCTTATCACACCAGCTCAGCGAACTGTTCACGAGCCCGAGGATTGCGACATGGACACCTGTGCAGCGCAGGTGGAGGCGGAATTCTGCACAAACGGGGTCCGCATTCAGCGCATGCGGAAGCATCGTTGCACGCATCCGGAAACGGCGTTCAGCCCCCCGCCTCGAGTTCGGCTTTCATCCGCTCCAGGGTCCGCCGGATATTGCCCTTCTGGAATTCGGCGAAGCCGCGCTTGCCGGTGGCGATCCGGTCGAACCAGAGCGCGGGTGTGTCCGGCCAGTCGGTGCGGTCGTCGAACCAGGTCTCGGTGATGCGGGTGCCACCGGGCACCTCCTCGAAACGGTACTCCCAGGTCGCGACGGCCACCGGCAGCAACGGTTTCCACACACCCCAGCGGCGGACCTCGAAAACGAAGCGATCCGGCCGGTCGGCCACCACCACCGTGCATCCGGTATGCCAGCGCATGGCGCCGCGCCGATTGGCGCCCACGAACTCCATACCGGCATAGACCGGCCGACCTGGTTCCGGCACCACGGCCCCGGTGTTCTCCGGGCTCCACCGGCCCATCTGCGTCAGATCGGTCACCGCGTCGTAGGCGGCTTCCGGATCGATGTCCACCACGACACTGTCGGACACCTGGGTGGTCCGGGATATTCTCACCACGGTTGTTGCTCCTTATCGGCCCGCTTCGTCATCGATCCTAGGCATGGCGCCACTTCGGCCGGGCCGGCGCGGACTCACCGCAACCGCGCCGATTTCGTCAGGACCCGGAACCCACGCGTCCGTTGCCGGCGCTCGTTCCGTGCGCCCGCCCTCCCGGGCCGGGCCCGAATCCGTACTTCATCAGTGGCACTATCGCCGTCCGGATGAACGCGCGCGCGGCGTCCTCGTCACCGAAATCCACCCCCGCGACCGGGGTCAGCAGCAGCGAATGCGCCATCCGGGCAATCATTTCCGCCACCGGCCGCGGGTCGTAACGGTGCAGGACACCCTGCTCCTGACCGGTTTCCAGGACTGCCGTGATGTACTCGATGCCCTGCGAGACCATCTCCTCACCGCGCACCGTATAGAAACCGAGGGCCTCGTCCGGCGCCACCGCGAGCAACTGCGTGACCAGCGGATGCGTCCGGGTCAGCCGCAGGATGTAGAGGACGGTCTCCTCGATCTGCGCGTCGATCCCCGAGGTGGTGGTGGCAATCGTGGTGGCCTCTCCGAGCACGCGGCCGATCTCACGCGACAGGGTCGCTTCGATCAAATCGTCCTTGCCCGAGAAACGGCGATAGATCGTCACCCGGGTCACTCCGGCCCGGCGGGCGATATCGTCGAGGCTGCTGCGCCGGATACCGACTTGCAGGATCCGCCCCAGGGTAGCGTCGAGGATCCGTTCGTCGACTTCGTCGTAGCTGCGGACCATATGGCGGAATTATAGAGCGCGTTTCATCGGGTCACCGGCGGCATCGGAGCCGGCACCGTCCAGCAGCGCCGCCACCGCGCGTTCGGCGCTCTGGGCAGCGCTTTCCATGGTCGCCGACCAGTCGGTCCGGGTCCAATCGCCGGCGAGGACCAGGTTCGGCACCGAGGTCCGCTGGTCCGGGCGCAGGCCGTCGGTACCCAGCACCTGCGAGAACGTGGCCTTCGGCATCTTCACGACCTGCGCGTGGACCAGCTGCGCCGTTTCCGCTTCCGGGTAGTAGCGGCGGATCAGCGCCAGTTGTTCCTGGATGATCTCGTCGTTGCTCTTGTGGATCTGTTCGTAGGCACCGCTGGTGGTGAGACAGTAGAGCCAAGCACCGTCGGGGGTCCGGCCGTGCATCCGCTGCCGGTCGAACACCTCGTCGATCACTCCGGTACCGCCGATCAGTGCCTCCATGGCGGATTTCGTACGCAGCGGCCTGTCCAGATACAGGTTGGTGCTGACGATCGGGGTGACGCCCAGTTTGTCTGCGGCCGCGTAGATCTCGGCGTGTTCGGGCAGACCGTCGAGCAACCCGTGGATCCGCGAATTGGGCACCGCGCACACCACCGCGTCGGCCGGGATCTCGGTACCGTCCGCCAGTTGCACCCCTGTCACCAGGCCGTCGGTGATCACGATCCGGCGGGCCACCGTCCGGAAGCGGATGTCGACCCCGTACTTCTCGAACACTCGCTCGGCGCCGGTGATGTAGAGGGTGTCCAGGTCCACGGTCGGATAGCCGATGGTGACACCCACCCGGTCCTGCGCGCCGATCCGGATACCGGTCGCCAGCACGTCGGCGAAGACTTTGGCCGACTCCCGCTGCACCGGTTCGGCGGCGATACCGAGAGCCAGCCAATCCCACAGTGCCGCACGCGCTTTCGCCGGCATACCCACCCGCTCGAACCACTGCTC
Source organism: Nocardia jinanensis (assembly GCF_014645735.1). GTDB lineage: Bacteria > Actinomycetota > Actinomycetes > Mycobacteriales > Mycobacteriaceae > Nocardia > Nocardia jinanensis. Next base: position 277,047 of record NZ_BMMH01000002.1, read on the forward strand.
GGTGGTGATATCGGCCAGATCCGCGGGCTGGAACAGAGCTTGGCGGCCCAGCCGCACCGTTGCGCGCAGCGCGCGTAGCCGGTCGAGCACTCCGGCGTCGGGGTGCGCGCCGAGCAATGTCTTCACGGCACGGAACCCCTTGGTGTGCAGCATGACCGCACGCCCGCCCGGCCATCGCAGGGTGCCGCCGCCCGGGAATTCGACGTGCTCACGGGTCCCCACACTCTCGAGGTAGCGGAACAGGCTGCGGTAGCCGCTGGCCACCACGTGCTGGCCGTTGTCCGGGATATCGCCGACCTCGGGAACCTCCATCGCCTGGGTGCGGCCACCCAGCCGAGCACGCCGCTCGAGCAGCGTCACCTGCTTCCCCGCCTCGGCCAGCCAGACCGCGGCGGCGAGACCGGCGAGACCGCCACCGATCACGACATGACGACGGGCGTCGTTCATCTGCTTCTCCCAGGCCTCGTGAACCCCATGATTGACACAATGTAACGCAGTTAATACATTTGTTTCATGGGTTCCGAGAACACGGGTGCCGCGATTCCCACCCGTCACCCCGCCTCTCCGGTCAGAGTTCCTGGGTTGCGGCCTTTCGCCCTGCTGATGGGCATCGGCGCACCCGATGTCGAACAGTGGGACGCCATGGGCGCCTCCCTGCTGGCCGGGGACGAGCCGATGGATTCGCTGGTCGACTGGATGATCGCGACCGGGATGAATACGACCCGGCCGCTGTTCGAACAGGCCCTGCACTCCGGGATCGACTGCGTCCCCGACGCCCCCGCCCCACTGCGCGATTTCTTCGTAGTGGTGGAAACGCCACCGGCCTGGCTGAACGAGCAGACCCTGCGCCGCGGCGAACAGGTATTGCGCCGGGGCGGATTCGACGGGCTGTACCTGGCGCGTGATGTCTCCTTCCTCGGCGGCTACCTCGCCTCCGGGTTCAACAAGACACTGCTGCGCACCGGAGCCCTCGAGAAAGGGCCCGCCCAGCGATTCGCCGAAACCATGCAGTGGGCGCTGGACGTCCAGAACGGGATGGAGAAGTTCGGCCCGGGCTATCGATCCACCCTGCACGTGCGGTTCGTGCACTCGCTCGTGCGCCGGCACGTGGGCGCCATGCCGGACTGGGACGGCGAAGCCTGGGGGCTACCGATCAACCAGACGGATATGGCGGCGACACTGGTCGGCGCTCTCATCGCACCGTTCATCGGTGGTATGGCGATGGGCATCCTCCCCTCCGGCGCGGATCGGGAGGCCGCCGCTCATCTCGCGCGTTACGTCGGCTGGCTGATGGGCGTCGCCGACGAATGGCTACCCACCGGATTCCGCGACAGTGTGCGGATCCTGTACCACTGCATGACCGCCATCACCAACCCGGACGAGACCACTCGCCAGCTCGCACTGCCGATGGCGAACGACCCGCTCACCTGGAACTATCCCAACCTGCCGTGGCTGCGCGGCAGAATCGCCCGCGCACAGCATCTTTCGATCGCGACGCTGTACCTGGGGCCGGGCGCCATGCGCAAACTCGGTCTCTGGCCGTATATGCCGCCGTGGTACCCGATGCTCCGGATGCCGGTCAATCTGGTTCGTAGCCTCGCTACCCGGATCAGCCCGGCCGCGCGGGAACGTGCCGAAGAGCGCGGTATGCGCGAGCAGGAGGCGTTCAAGCGAATGCTGGTCGGCTCCGGACCTGCCACGGTCGGCCTCTCCGCGCAGAATCTCCAGGCCACTGCTTGATTCGCGACTCTCGGTTCGCGAAAGCGCCGGGCCGGTACCGCACCGTACTGGTGCCGCGCGGCTCCGGCCGGGCCGAATGGCAGTCCGCGTGACGCGGAAACCGCTGTGCCTGCCCCGCTCGGGACACCCCGACCTCTCTGAGTATATGACCAGCATTATCACCGAGACTTCTACGAAAATGGTGGTCCGGCCGCACCCGGCCGCTATAACGTAGGCCGGTATATGTCCGGCGTGCGACGACCGGGCACCACACCGAGAAGGACAGGGACAATGGAGATTCAGGGAACACGGGCAGTCGTCGTCGGAGGCGCCTCCGGTATGGGACGGGCCAGCGCCGAGCTCCTGGCCGCGCGCGGCGCGAAGGTTGTGATCGTCGATCGGACGGCGAGTGAAGGCAACAAGGTCGCGGCCGATCTCGGCGGTTCCTTCTTCGAGGCCGATGTCACCGACCACGCGGGCGTCGAAACCGTCCTGGCCGACGCGGTGGCCGAACTGGGGGGCCTCGATATCGCCGTCAACACCGCCGGCGGCGGGATCGCCAAGCGCACCCTGACCAAGACCGGTCCGCATGATCTGGAATCGTTCACCCAGATCATCAACCTCAATCTGATCGCCACGTTCAACCTCAACCGGTTGCAGGCATGGCATATGAGCCAGGGCGAACCGAACGCCGACGGCGAACGCGGGGTTATCGTCAACACTGCCTCCATCGCGGCCTTCGAAGGGCAGATCGGGCAGGTCGCCTACACCGCCGCGAAAGCCGGTATCGCCGGTATGGCGCTGACCATGGCCCGCGATCTCGGATCCGTGGGCGTACGGGTGCTGGCCATCGCCCCGTCGCTGTTCGATACCGGCATCCTCGCCGGGGTGCCGGAGGAAATGGTGACCCCACTGGTCGCGGGGAATGCCTTCCCCAAACGGATGGGCCGTCCGGAGGAATACGCGAAACTGGCCGCCGCCATCGTCGAGAACGGCATGCTCAACGGCCAGTGCCTGCGGCTGGACGCGGGAATGCGGTTCGCTCCCAAATGAGTCGAGACAACCCCGGGGCGCGCGGTCCGGCCCACGACCGGCGGTGCCCCGGGGCCGACCGGAGAGCCGGCGCCGGGCCGCTCCGGGGGCGCGCAGCATAATGAGATCCGACGTCGCACGATGCCGCGGTACCGGACCGCATCGCGCACTACGGAGGTGGCCATGACTCTGGAAAGCGTTCGCCCCGCGGAGTCGGTGGCCGACCGGCTCACCCTCGAACGCGTCGGGGAGTTCCGCTTCCGCGGGCGAGCCCACGACGGGCCGTCGCAACGCAGTTACGGCGGCGAGGTCGCCGGTCAGGCGGTGCTGGCGGCCGGGCTCACCGCGCCCGGGGACCGGCCCATCCATTCCGCCCAGACCTATTTCCTGCTGCCGGGCGATACCACCGTACCCACCGAATTCGCGGTGGAGCCGGTCCGCGACGGCGGCTCGTTCTCGACCCGGCGGGTCGAGGCTGTCCAGGACGGCCGGGTGATCTTCACGATGCTCGCCTCCTTCCACCGCCCGGAGGACGGCCTGGCCCACCAGGTCGCCCACCTCGATACCCCGGGCCCCGACGAGGTGCCAGATCTCGCGGAGGTCTTCGCGGAGCATCCGGAAGCACTACGGTGGACCACCACTCTCCTGAACGCGCTCGGAGTCGACGCCAGATTCCCCGATCCACCCGCCCGCGCGCATGCTATGCACGGTGCCACCGCAGCACCGCGGCAGCGGGTCTGGCTGCGCACCCGGCAGCCGGTGCCCGACACCGGCCTGGAGCAGGCCGCGTGCCTGATGTATCTCAGCGATCTGCTGCTGCTCTCGGCCACCACCGGCCCGCACGGAGAAGCCTTGCGGGACCGGGAACTACAGGTCGCGACCGTCAACCATTCGATCTGGTTCCACTCCCCCATCCGGGTCGACGAATGGTTCCTGCACGACCAGTACGGCCGCTGGGCGGGCGGTGCCCGCGGGCTCGCACACGGCGAAATACTGGACCGCTCGGGCCGGCTCTGCGCGACCACGATGCAGGAGGGCCTGATCCGGGCCCGCACGCCCCGCTGACACCCGGGGCGACCACGCGGTCTCGCCGGCCGCTTCCGCCGCCGGTGTCATTCCGGCCACCGGTGCCTCCGTGGGGTGCTGCGCGCCGAATGCGAACTCCACTCCGGTCAACTCTTCGGCGGCGGCCCACAACCGGCGTCCGGACTCGGGATCCGCGGCGCCGGCGGGTACGGGCAGCGACTCCGGCGGACCCACCAGCCCCCAGCGTTTCACCGGCCCGTAGAACCCGGCGCCGGTCACCTCGGGGTCGACAGCGGCCCGCAGAATGGACCGGGCGCCCGCTTCGGGCGTCTGGGTGACCAGCCGGGCCAGGGTTATCACCACATCGCTGTAGGCGATCCGGACCAGCAGGCTCTCATCACGCAGGATGGTCGACCGTACCCCGCCGGGATGGGCCCCCACCGACAGTGCCCGCGAGCCCGCGGCCGTCAGCCTGCGCTGCAGTTCGACCATGAACGTCATGGAGGCCGTCTTCGAGCGGGAGTAGGTGACCAGCCGTCCGAAGCTTCGCTCGGACTGCAGATCCTCGAAATCCAGCGCCGCGCTACGACGTCCGTGACTCATACTGCCCACACCGACGATCCGGCCCGCCGGGGCCGCGGTGACCATATCGGCCAGCTGCGCCGTCAACGCGAAATGCCCGAGGAAGTTGATCCCGAAATCGCTTTCGAAACCGTCGACGGTCGGCGTCCAGGTACCGGCCACCACACCCGCGTTGTTGACCAGCAGGTCGATTCCGGGCAGTTGGTCGTGTAACCGCCGCGCGCAGGCGGCGACCGAGCTCAGGTCGCCGATATCGATATGCGCGGTCCGGATATCGGCACCCGGTACCGAGGCCTCGATATCGGCCTTCGCCGCCGCGGCGGCCGCGTCGTTACGGCAGGCGAGCACGACCGTCGCGCCACGGCGCGCCAGACCGCGGGCGACTTCCAGACCGATTCCGGTATTCGATCCGGTCACCACGGCGGTCCGACCTGATTGATCGGGCGCCCCTGCCACTGTCCACGGTTGTTTCGAAGAGCTCACGGCATCTATCCAGTTCCAGCACGGTTCATACCGCCCCCGCGACCTGGGTCGTCACCTACCGGAGGCAGCCGGTCCAGCGGAAGTATAAGGCAATTCTCTAATGATGAGAATGTAATTACCATAGTGCTCGGCCACCGCCCGGCTCCGGCAGGGTGCTCTCATCCCTTCCCGGGAAATGGCACGACCGAACCGAATCCGGGACCCTCACCCTTACGCCCGACACCGCCCAGGATCAGCCGTTCCTCGGGGGTCTGCGGCGACCGCGGCGGCCCGGAGGGCCACCACTCGTCGACCGGTACAACGCCCGGCTCCACGAGCTCGAGTTCACCGAAATAGGAGACGATCTCCGCCCGGCTCCGGAACCATCCGGTCCCCAGGCCGTTCTCCACGAAACGCCGCTCCACCTCCCGGGCCAGCTCGTGCTCCGGTGAGCCGTCGGCCGGGTCCCAGTAGTGCGTGATCGCGACAAACGAGCCCGGACTCAACACCCGCACGCATCGCGCCACGATTTCCGCCGGCTCCGCCGATTCCGCGATGTGATGGAGCACCGAACCCAGGATCACCGCTACCGGACGCCCCCGGTCCAGATAGCGCCACACCGCCGAATCCTCCGCCAGAACTCCGGGATCGGTCAGATCGCCCTGGAGATAGAGCGTGTCCTCGTTGGTCTCCAGCAGGCCCCGGCCGTGCGCGACGCACATCGGGTCATTGTCCAGATACGCCACCCGCGCCCACGGGTTCACCAGCTGAGCGATCTCGTGGGTGTTACCGGTCGCGGGCAATCCGGCCCCCGCGTCGAGGAACTGGTCCACTCCGACGATTCCCGCCAGATACCGGACCACCCGGCGCGACCAGGCCCGGTTGCGCCGGGAAACCGCCGCCATCCCCGGCGCGACCTCCAGCACCGCCCCGAGCGCTCGGCGATCCACTTCGAAGTTGTCTTTACCACCGAGGCTGGCGTCGTGCACACGAGCGATACTGGCCCGGGAGGTATCGACTCCGGCCGGTGAACGGCCTACGGCCGGGGGGCGGAACGGCGTGTCTGGCATCGGTTTCTCTCTATCCGGATGTGTTAGGGCGCGATATCGACAGGTGGGGCTCGACACATATGACGTCCACAGTGCGACGAATTCACCGCTCCGGGAACAGATTCGTCTACGAAGATCTCGAAACGATAAGTTTTCGCCGTAGCGAGCGAAAAAAATCGCTGGAGTTCCGGCTGCCGCGACGATCATCATGAACCGGCGCGAGGACGACCGGGGAGGAGCGCCGCATGACCGGCCCACAACAGCTGCTGCTCGAGGGTGTCGTCGGTTCCAGGGCATACGGGCTGGCCGGCCCGGCCAGCGATACCGACTATGCCGGAATCTATGTCGAGCCGACACGCAACCTGCTCGGATTGCATCCACCGGTGAAACAGACCCGGCAGGGCCGCGCCGGCGCGGACGCGACCTATCACGAAATCGGCAAGGCGATGCGGCTGATGTTGTCCTGCAACCCGACCGCCACCGAGATCCTGTGGCTCGACGAGTACACGGTCGGTTCGGATTTCGGCCGGGAGCTGGTAGCCCTGCGGGGCTGCTTCCTCTCGGCGGCGCGGGTACGCGACGCGTTCTACGGCTATGCCACCAGCCAGGCCGAGCGGCTGACGCGCGGAAATTTCGGCGAAGACCGGCAGGGCCGGCGCGAGAAGCACGCCCGTCACACCATGCGACTGCTGTGGCAGGGATACGAGCTGTACACCACCGGGCGGCTCCCGATCCGGGTACCGGATCCGGACCGGTATCACGCGTTCGGCCGGTCTGTCGGCGCCGACCCACGCGCAACAGCCGTACGCGCACTGCTCGCCGAATACACCGCCCGTTTCGACGAGGCCACCTGCGCACTGCCGGACGCTCCCGACGAGGCGCCGCTCGACGATCTCCTGCAGCGGGTGCGCCGGGCTCATTTCGATTCGCCGGAAGCTGCCGCCGGAGACAGTCGCGCGCTCTAAAGTGTTTCTACCGGCGCGCGCTCGTCCCCGCGGCCTGCACCGCGTGCGGTACCCATGGTTTGCCGAGCTCGGAGCCGCTCATGAACCCTGCCGACAGCGCCCCGGCCACCGCCCGCCGCTTCCACCGGCTCGATATCTCCGCACCAGCTTTCTGGGCTCGGGATTTCCGGTCCCGCGACGAGGTGTTCGCCCGATTGCGCGCCGAGCCCGGACTGACCTGGCACGCTCCCGCCCCAGCCTTGTTCCCGCACGAGGAGCCGGGGTTCTGGGCGGTGACCCGACATCGCGATATCGCCTACATCAGCCGTCACCCCGAGCTGTTCACATCGAGCCTCGGTATCAGCATGGACCCGATGCCGGTGGAGTTGCAGCGACCGACGAGCTTCTTCCTCACCATGGATCCGCCGCAGCACACCCGGTACCGGCGCCTCGTCAGTTCGGCATTCACTCCGAAACAGGTGCGGCGCATCGAGTCCCAGATCCGTGCGAACGCCGCCGAGATCGTGGACGAGTTCCTCGCCGACCTGGGAGCCGGACCGGTGGACCTGGTGGACAGTCTCTCCCGGAAACTTCCCATGCGCACTGTCTCGGACATGATCGGTATCGAGAGCGCCGATCGGGAGGCCGTCGCCTACGCCGCCGAGGCGATGTTCAGCTCCAGCGACGAGGAGTACGCGAGCCTCGAGGAGCGGGCTTCGTTCTTCATGACCCAGTTCGGCATCCTGCACGGCGCCGGTACCGAACTAGCGGCGCGCCGGCGCCGCGAACCGCGCGACGATCTCATGTCCGCGATCGTGGCCGCCGAGGTGGACGGTCACCGGCTCAGCGACGAAGAGATCGGTGCCTTCATGGTGTTGCTCGCCTCAGCGGGTAACGACACCACCAAACAGACCACCTCTCACGGATTCAAGGCGCTGGTGGATCATCCCGCGCAACGCGAATGGCTGCTCGAGGACTTCGACGGCCGGATCGGCGGCGCCGTCGAGGAATTCGTCCGCTGGGCGACGCCGGTGCTGCACTTCGCCCGGCACGCGGTGACCGATACCGAGGTCGCCGGAACTCCGGTACGCGCGGGCGAGAAACTCGTGCTGTTCTACTGTGCGGCCAACCGCGACGAGACCGCGCTCGACGCGCCACATATCTTCGACCTCACCCGCGCCCCGAACCCACACTCGGGTTTCGGGGGCGGGGGCGCGCACTTCTGCCTGGGCGCCTGGCTGGCCAGGATGCAGTTGCGGCTGCTGTTCCACGAACTGCTGACCCGTATGCCCGATGTGGTGCTCGGCGAACCGGAGTATGTGCACAGCGATTTCGTGCACGGCATCAAACGGATGCCGGTTCGCTCGGCCTGATCAGACCGCTGGTACCACCGCGCTACCCTGACCACCACCGGCGCACATGGCGGCCACACCGATACCGCCGCCACGGCGACGCAATTCGTAGAGCCGGGTCGTATCCGCCACTTCTCGACCGGACCGGTCGACAGCGTCCGGACACCGCCGGCCACCGCGACCCGTTCCATTCCGGAACCCACCTGCGCGGCCGAATGGCACACAATCCCGCCCACCGGACTCTTCCCCGGTGGGCCGCGCGGTAGAAGCCGAGGCCACGCGTCCGGGACCCCCGATAACCGTCGCACCGGTCCGCGGAGACGTACGCTGTTCCCGATCGTTTCACGCGAAGAGAGGAATTCCGATGAAAACCAGGCTCAACTGCCCGTGCGGCGAGCATCTCACCGGGGCGAACGAGGACGAACTGGTCGACATCGTGCGCAAACATCTCACCGAGAACCACCCCGGGCACGATTACAGCCGCGACGAGATCCTGTTCATCGCCTACTGACCCACCACACCGGCCCGTCCCGGGCCGGTGACCCGGGGCCGTTCGCGGCAACCGCGCGCCGAGTACGCCGGACGCACCGTGGTATATGGATCTGGGCGGCATCGCTCGCCAGGAAGGATCCATATGGACGACCACACACTCGCCGCGACACTGGCCGACGAAGCCGGCGAACTACTCCTCGGTATCCGGGAACTCGGCGGCGCGGTCGGCGACCGGAGGTCCGACAACTTCCTGCTCGGGCGGCTGGCCCGGGAACGCCGCGCCGATGCGGTGCTCTCGGAGGAATCTCCCGACGACGGCGACCGCGTCCGGCAGTCCCGGGTATGGATCGTCGACCCGCTCGACGGGACCCGGGAATACGGTGAACCGGCGCGCAAGGACTGGGCGGTTCATGTCGCGCTCACAGTCGACGGGATGCCCGCCGCGGGAGCGGTCGCCCTCCCTGCCGAGGGTGTGGTGCTCCACACCGGAGAGCCGCCGATACTCCCACCACCGCCACCGCCCGGAACTGTTCGGGTGGCACTGTCACGCAGCCGCCCGTCGTTCGAGGTCCGGCGCCTGGTGGCCCGGCTCGGGGCGACCGAGGTCCCGATGGGGTCGGCGGGAGCCAAGGCCATGGCGGTGGTCCGGGGGGTCGCCGATATCTATGCCCATTCGGGTGGGCAGTACGAATGGGATTCCTGCGCACCGGTCGCGGTGGCGGCCGCCGCCGGATTACACGTCTCCCGCCTCGACGGAAGTCCACTGATCTACAACCGGCCCGATCCCTATCTCCCCGACCTGCTGATCTGCCGGCCGGAGCTGGCCGAGATAGCGCTCGAGGCATTAGCGGATTAGCCCATGCGGATCATCCGCCCGGCTCGATCACCCGACCCCGCCGGCACGCACGGTACGCCGCGTACGTCCGGTGACAGCGGCGTGGGCGGCGAGGCCGTATCGCGGGCGCAGGTGCCGGCGGAAAGTGACGAAGGAAATACGATATAACACTTTCCGAGAACATCATTATCAGGCAACCTGGATACTGCCGCGAATCGACGCGCGACACCGCCTCGACAGTAAGGGAAGCCGATGAAATCCAAGGGTGCTTTGATCTGGGATTACGCGCAGCCGTGGTCGGTCGAGGAGATCGAGATCGGCGACCCCCAGTACGGCGAGGTGAAGGTCCGCGTGGAGACCGCCGGCCTCTGCCAGTTCGACCAGCGGCTGGCCAGCGGCGATGTACCCACCGCCGAGTTCCCGATCCTGGGCGGCCACGAGGGCGCCGGCGTGATCATCGAGGTCGGGGCCGGCGTGGACCAGCTACAGGTGGGCGATCATGTGGTGTTCTCCTTCATCCCGGCCTGCGGGATATGCCAATCCTGCCTATCAGGTCACCACAACCTGTGCGATCGAGGTCAGGACCTACTCACCCGGGGCGCGGTCTCCGACGGCACTTTCCGGATCCGCGCTCGTGATCGCAATGTCCACCCCACCTCGCTGATCGGCGCGTTCGCCCCCTACGCGGTGGTGCACAAGAGTTCGGTGGTCAAGATCGACCCGTCGATCCCCTTCGATATCGCCTGCCTCGCCAGTTGCAGTGTGACCACCGGATACGGGGCTGTGGTCAATACGGCGACCGTCCGGCCCGGCGAGGACGTCGCTGTCGTCGGAGTGGGCGCGGTCGGTAGTGCCGCGGTGCAGGCCGCGGTCATCTCCGGAGCCCGCCGGATCTTCGCGGTGGACCCGATCGAAGCCAAATGTACGCAGGCCGCGAAATTCGGCGCCACCCACACCTATTCCGATATCGACCGGGCCATCGGCGGTATCGAGGAGGTCACCGGGGGACAGATGTGCCGGACCGTGATCGTCGCGGTCGGCCGCTGCGACGGCCACGACCTCGCCAAATGGATGCGGATCACCGCGAAGGGCGGCAGCTGCGTTCTCGCCGCCACCGGCGATGCCGCTGAGACCAATCCGCGGATGAACTTGTCCGCGCTTACTTTTCAGCAGAAGAGCCTGTGCGGCACCCTGTTCGGTGGCGGTAACCCGCAGCTGCTCATTCCGGAGGTCCTCGCGCTCTATAAACTCGGCGATCTCGGCCTCGGCGATATGGTCACCCGCGAGTACTCCCTCGAGCAGATCAACGAGGGAGTCGCCGATATGCTCGAGGGCCGTAACATCCGCGGCGTCATCCGCTTCACCGACGCGGACCGCTGACGATCGCACGGGCCGGGTCAGAACACGACCCGGCTCACCGCCTCCGCGATCAGCGCCGGCTTCGACCCGCCTTCGATCTCCACGGTGTGCTGCACGACCAGCTGCAGCGCCCCGCCGGCGACCTCGTTCGCATCGGCCAGCACAGCCGTGGATCGCACCTTCGCGCCGACGGGGACCGGGCTCGGGAACCGGACCTTGTTGGATCCGTAGTTGATCCCCAGCTTGGCGTTGTCGAAGCCGAAGATCTGCGAGCCGAGCAACGGCAGCAGCGATAACGTCAGATAGCCGTGCGCGATGGGTCCGCCGAACGGGCTCTCCCGTTTCGCGCGTTCCGGGTCGACGTGGATCCACTGATGGTCTCCGGTGGCCTCGGCGAATTGATCGACCATCCGCTGGGTGACCTCCACCCAGTCGCTCGTACCCAGGGTCTCCCCTACCGCGGCGAGAACCTCATCCTTGCCGGCGAATATGCGCACAGTATGTCTCCTCCGGTCCGTGCCGCGCCGTCGCGACATCACCTACTCCCCTAATAGGTATTCCGCACTTCTGGCCCGAGTTCAACCCTTATTGAGACATTTTTACAATTCGTCGCAAATATGATCCGCGAGCACTCGATCACACCCGGCGGACGATAGGCGCCGCCAGCCACTCGATCGAGTAATCCGTACGACCGTTATGCTGCGGCAGATCGTCCCCGGCACGATCCGGCAATGACGCCGAGACGGCCGGAGGTCGTCCGGCGTCCACCCCGTCCGCGGCGGCGCAGCCCGCCGGAGTCCGTTCCACCCAGGAGATCCGACCTTGACCGTGCTCACCTTCTGCCTGGTCGTGGTCGCCGGATTCTTCGCCGGGCTGGTCGGCTACGTAACCGGTATCGCGTCGTTGATCTCGTATCCGGCCCTCCTCGCCGCCGGACTGTCCCCGGTCTCGGCGAACGTGACCAATACCGTCGCGATGGTCGCGGTCGGAGTCGGCGCCACCGCGAAGGCAGGGGCGGCGGTCAACGACGATTCCCGATCGCTGCTCCTGCACGCAGGTTGCGCCGCCCTCGGTGGGCTGGGCGGGGCGGCCCTGCTCCTGACCACCTCGGCGGAGGTCTTCGCCGCTGTTGTGCCCTTCCTGATCGCCGCGGCGTCGGCGAGTCTGCTACTACAGCCCAAACTGCGCGAACTCGCCGGGGGCAGAAGTTTCCCCCGGCTGTACCCGCTCGCCACCGCCGTCGTGGCCCTGTACGGCGGCTACTTCGGCGCCGGAGTCGGAGTCATGTTCCTGGCACTGATCCTCGTGTGCACCTCGGAGACGATCTGGCGGGCCAGTGTGCTCAAAAGCGTGCTGACCGGTGTCGCCAACCTCGTCGCGGCTGTCGGCTTCGCTGTGTTCGGACCGGTTCACTGGGTCGCCGCGCTGGCCATGGGGCTGGGCGCCTTCGCCGGCGGATGGTACGGGCCACCGCTGGTGGCCCGCCTGCCCCCGACCGCCATGCGCGTCGGGGTCGCGCTGTGCGGGTTCGGACTCGCCGGATATCTGGCGATCGGCTGACCTACCCGAACCTGATCTAGGCCGCGGGGTCGAGCACGACCTTGATCGCGCCGTCGTCCTTGGTCTGGAACATCCGATAGGCATCCGGCGCCGACGACAACGGCAACCGGTGGGTCGCGAACGAATCCACACCCAGTGGATCGCTGTCGTCCAGCAGCGGCATTATGTCGTCCGCCCACCGCTTCACATTCGCCTGACCCATCCGCAGCTGGATCTGCTTGTCGAACAGTATGCGCATCGGCAGCGGATCCATCATTCCGCCGTAGACACCGACGATCGAGAGGGTGCCGCCACGGCGGACGATATCGATCGCGGCGTTCAGCGCCGCGAGCCGGTCCACGCTCACCGTATCCATCGCGGGCCGCGCCACCCGGCTCGGCAGATACGAGGCCGCCCGCTGAGCCGAGGCCGCCACCGGCGATCCGTGTGCCTCCATACCCACTGCCTCGATGACCGCATCGGTGCCCCGGCCGTCGGTACGGTCCCGGATAGCATCGGCCAGGCCGTCACCGGCCACCCGCAGATCGATGGTCTCGATTCCGCGGGCGGCCACCCGATCGAGGCGTTCGGGAACCAGATCCACCCCGATCACCCGCGATCCGCGGTGGTGCGCGATACGGGCCGCCATATCTCCGATCGGTCCGAGACCGAGCACCGTCACCGATCCGCCGTCCGGAACCGCCGCGTACTCCACGGCCTGCCATGCGGTCGGCAGCACATCGGACAGGAACAGATACCGCGTATCGTCCGCGCCGGGGGGCACCGGGATATGCGTGAAATCGGCGTGCGGTACGCGCAGATATTCGGCCTGACCGCCCGGCACCTGCCCGTACAGCTTCGAATAACCGAACAGCGCCGCCCCACACCCCTGATCCCGGACCTGCGTCGTCTCACATTGCGTCATCAGGCCCTGCCGGCACATCCCACACCGGCCGCAGCTGATCTGGAACGGCACCACCACCCGGTCGCCCACCGCCAGGTCGCGCACCTCGGGCCCCACTTCTTCGACGATCCCGATCGGTTCGTGGCCGAGCACATCTCCCGGGGTCATATAGGCACCGAGCAACTCGTACAGATGCAGATCCGAACCACAGATCGCCGAGGAGGTCACGCGAACGACGGCGTCGCCCGGCTCCCGGATCTCCGGATCCGGAACCTCCTCGACCGATACATCCCGCTTGCCCTGCCAGGTCACCGCCTTCATACCGTCCACCTCCGGACTCGACTGCCACCGCCCCGGCAGATCAGCGAACGCCGCGTCGGCACGGCCACCGGGACCGATCTCTCAGCGGCTACCCGCAGCCCCAGGTGACAAACCGAACCGCCCTCGCACGCTGATCGGCGCGGCGCCCCGGGCAGCAGCGGCTCGGCCTGTTCCGGCGTGGCGGGCGTCCACTCCCGCGGCCGAATGTCCAACGGACACGGGAGGACCTTCGTCTGCACGTCGTACGCTTCCCGCGTGACCCCAACCCTCATCGGCTACGTTCGCATGCTGCAGCAGCACCAGTCCGGCGAGCACACCATCGTCGGCCTCGCCGAACTGTTCTCCGTCAGCCGGGCGATGGTCTACCGGGTCCTGGAACGCCGGAAGACCACGGTGTCCTCATCTACCCGGGCAGGGCAGTGACGTGCTGCCCTACACCTACCGGGTCATTAAGTACGACCCCGCCGACCGCGACGAGCACGGCAGCTATACCGGCGCCGAGGAACCGGTATAGCGACCACGGACCGGTCGAAGCCGCCTACCTGCAGGCGGTGGCCGCCTTCGCCGCAGACTCCGGCGTCCACCAGCTGACCATCAGGGAACCGCAGATCAGCGTCGGCGCCCACTTCGGCCTGGAGCCGACTATCGAAGGCCACGGTCTGGCCGGGCTCTTCCCGCCCGACCTCACCGGTTTCCACGACGGCGCGCAGGTGCCGGTGGCCATCGGCCTGGAACTGCTTCGAGGGAACGCGTCTCGCTGGCATCGCCTCACCAGCGACACTATGGATGCGGTACGTGCCGGACTCACCCCTCGTTCTCTACTCACCGTCTGGCCGGACCTGTCCACCGACGTCGTCGAGATCCTCGCCGCCCTCCCCGACGAAGGCTCGATCGAACTCGTCTGGGAGGACGAACGCGGACAGATCACCAGCACCATCGCCGACGAGACCCAGTTCGGTGAACTGGCAGCGCGGGTCGCCGGCGCACGTGCCGCAACCGCGCTTTCCCTGTACGTCGACGAACGCCACCCCCTGTTCACCGCCGTCCTGCCCGACAGCGATGGCATCCTGCGAGCCCGGTGGAGGACCGAACCGACCCCCAGCGATGACAACTGGGCGTTGTTGAAGACCCTGCACCGAGGCCAGATCATCAACGGCACCGTCAGCGCGATCACCGGCTTCGGGGTGACATTCGTCGACATCGGCAGCTTCACCGCGATGATCAACATTCCCGAACTGTCCTGGCGACCCGTCGACCACCCCTCGGCGATCCTCGCCGTCGGCGAGGAGATCACCGCGCAGATCCTCGACGTGGACATGGTGCGCGAACGCGTGACTCTGTCACTCGAGGCGCTGCAAGAGGATCCGATGCCGTAGATCGTGCAGCAGGTCGGCCAGATCGTCCGCGGCCGCGTCACCAAGCTTGTGCCGTTCGGCGCGTTCGTCCGTATCGAGGACCGCCGAGACGGCTTCGAAGGACTGGTGCACAACACCGAACTAGCCGCAGGACAGGTGGACAAGCCCGAAGACATCGTCCAGGTCGGCGACGATCTCCGCGTGAAGATCATCGACGTCGACCCGAAACGCCGCCGAATCACCCTGTCACGCAAACAGGCCATTGCCGCCGGCTGACGACAGCAACCTCCACTTCCGCCGCCTGTCGATCAGGACGGGCCGAGGAAAGTCTGCAACCGTTGGATCTCCGTGTCGAGGGCGACCGCGAAGGCACGGCTTTTCGGGGAACCGCCCACATAACCCACCTCGACCGGGCCGCCCGGTCCCGCACAATTGGCCCAGCCGATCACGCGATCGCGCCACAGCATGGGCATCGCGTAGTAGCCGCGGACCCGCTGGGCGACCGGGGTGTAGGCCTCGAAACGGTAGTCCCAGCCCCAGAGCAGGCCGAAACGTTTCCGATCCCAGACGAGGGGGTCGAACGGGGCCAGGAACCGGACCCGTGTCTGCGGCGGGCGATCGGTGGGGACCAGATCGGCCGGCCAGAGATAGCGCACGCCGTCGACGGTCTCGGCGGCCAGTTCACCTGTGGCGAGCAGCTCGCGGATCGTCGCCGAACCGGTCGCCCCGCCGATGGAACGGACGACACGGTTGACCGTCGCGGCGAGCGTCGATTCCGTTGCGGGGGCCAGGGTCCGAGCTACCCGCAGTGCCAGGGCGCGCCTGCGCTCATCGGGGCCCAGCACAACCTCCGGGAGGTTCGCGATCTCGTATCGCCTGATGCCGGAGACCCGGTCGGCCACCCGTAGCAATCCGTATCGATGCAGTTCCTCGAGTGCGACCGTGGTCGCCGAGGATGTTCCGCCCCACGCGTTGACCACACCGCGGTGCCCGAAATGCGCCTGCAGGTCGCGCGGATGCGCGATACCACGTTCGCGCACGAAGTCCAGCACCTCCGCGGAGCGCGTATCGTGCGGGAACTCGCCGTCGGTGCCGCGGGGGTGGTGGCGGGGATGCAGGTAGGGGCGCAGTCGGCTGACGGTGTAGCCGTAGGCGTAGAGGAGGTCCTCATCGATACCGAGTGCACGGTAATCGCGCTCGAGATCCCCGGCCCGGTATCCGCGGACCCGGTGCCGCAGGATGAGATCCTGCGCCCGGGCCGGCGATCGGATGGGGTCGGCCTGGACGAACTCCAGCTCGGCCAGGGCTTCGGCGAGCGAACCCGGGCTGCGTGGCAGTGCCCAGGCGACGGCGTTGGAGCGCAACCATGCCAGTGACATAGGGGCGAGGGTAACGGCGACCTCCGACACCGGATGCGCCGGCCGGGCGAGCGGGCCCGAAATCGCCTGTGATCAGCCAGGATTCAGCGCGATGTCCGGCCCGGACGGTGTAGGCGCCCCCACGGGCCGGTGCGCGTGGGGCCACCACCGAGACTGCCGGCCGCCGTCTCGGCGGCACCGGTGATGTTGCGGGTCATCCCACCGAATATCAGCGCGTGGAACGGTGCGATCGACTTCCAGTACAGATGTCCGGCCAGGCCGTGCGGCTCGAACACCGCGCGCTGCCGGTAGATCGCACCGGCGCCGTCGTTCCCGGGTCGCGCCTCCAGTTCGAGCCAGGCCCGTCCCGGAACCCGCATCTCCGCGCGCAGACGCAACAGGGCGGGCCGTTCGATCCGCTCCACCCGCCACCAGTCCAGCGCCTCACCCTCGTGTAGCCGGTGCGGATCACGGCGGCCCCGGCGCAGGCCGGCGCCGCCGGCGAGCCGGTCCAGCCAGCCGCGCAGCGACCATGCCAGCGGGAAGGAGTACCAGCCGTTCTCGCCGCCGATCGCCTCGATCACCGTCCACAACGCGGCCGGGTCGGCGGTGGTCGGACGTTCCCGCACGTCCTGGTAGAGGGATCCGCCCGACCATTCAGGGTCGGTGGGCAGGGGGTCGGCGGGTGCGGGTCCGGCATCCGACCATCGGGTGGGCACATCCAGATCCCGGATCCTGGTCAACGCCAACTCCACCGCGCGCCGGACCCCGGTGAGCCCTTCCCCGGGGTCGGGGATATGTGCGGCGATCTCGTGCTCACCACACACGACGTCGTTGACCAGCGACTCCATCAAGGGAACGGCAATCGCCCGGGGTACCGGAGTCACCAGATTCACCCACTGCGCCGACAGCCACGGTGTCAGTACCGGGACCGGCACGATCACCCGTCGCGGCAGACCGGCCACCTCCGCATACACCCGCATCATCTGCTCGTAGGTGAGAACGTCGGGTCCGCCGATATCGAAAGCACCGCGGACCGCGGGCGGCAGTTCCGCGGCGCGGGTCAGGTAGTACAGCACATCGCGGACGGCGATCGGCTGGATCCGGGCGCGCACCCAGCGCGGGGTCACCATCGCGGGTAATCGTTCGGTGAGATAGCGCAGCATCTCGAAACTCGCCGAACCCGATCCGATCACCACGGCCGCCTGGAACACCAGGGCGGGAACGGTACCGCCGAGCAGTATCCGGCCGACCTCCGCACGCGAGGACAGATGCCGGGACAGTTCCTGTCCGGCCGGCGCGATACCCCCGAGATAGACGATGCGGTCGAGCCCGGCCGACGCGGCCTCCCGGGCGACAATGGTCGCGGCGTCCCGGTCCACGGTGTCGAAATCCGAACGGGTCAGCGAATGCACCAGGTAGTACAGGACCTCTTGGTCCTGCAATGCCGCCCGGACCTCGTCGGCGACCGTCACATCGCCGCGTACTATCTCCACCCGGTCATGCCATGGTGTATCGGCGAGCTTGCCCGGTGTCCGCGCGAGGACCCGGACGGTGTGACCGGCCCGCAGGAGTTCCGGTACCAGGCGCCCGCCGAGATAACCGGTCGCCCCGAACACCACACAACGCATGGAACTCCTCGGTCGAGGTTGCTCGCGGTCTGGATCAGAATTGCCGCTGGGTACTCGGCGCCACCGCCGGTGATCCGGCACCGGCGCCGTGCCCCGCCGACTGTGCGGACCCTGTCCACCACACACCCTGCAGGCTAGTCCCCGGCACCCGCATCCCGGCGGCCCGACACCGCCGCACCGGCACACCGTCGCGCAGTCGATACGGACCCGGTGCGACGGGCCCGCAACAGCCGCCCGAGCGGCAGGAACACCCCGCGGTGGCGTTTGCTCGCGCCGGTGCCGGGTAGGCGCCCCCTATGGTCCCCTCTGCGCGAAGCATGCTGTCTCCTCGATTGTTGACCGCCCCCGTCGCCACTGTGACCACAGCTGTGCGCTCCGGAGCGAGCCGTGCCGTCGACACCGGAGCCCGGATGGTCGAGGCACCGTGGCGGGCCGCGGAGAAAGTGGCCACGACAGTCACATCGGGGCTGTCGACTTTCGACTCGGACCACTCGACCAGCCTGCGCGACGATCTGACCGCGCTGATCGATCCGCGCGACCGGCGCGCTCAACGCCGGATCGCGGTGACCGAGGATCTGGCGACGATCGAGGTACGCGGCCTGGACAACGGCCAGGGTTCAGCGGTGACCCGTTCGCTCGACCAGCATCTCGAACGGCTACGCGGGGTGGAATGGTGGCGGGTCAACGCGGTCACCGGGCGAATCGTCACCGCGCTGTCCAGCGGGGCGGATCTGGAGAAACTGCTGGCGGCCGTCGAAGAGGTCGAACACGAATCCGACGTCGACGATACCGGGTGGAGTCGCGCGGCCGAATTCCCGGCCGATCGGGAACCGGTGCTGGCGGCGGCGATCGAAGTGGCCGGCGATATCTGTGCGATCGCGGTCTCGGCCGCGGGCGCGGTACCGCCGCTTCGCGGCCTGATGCGCAGTGTGCGCGCGGTGGCGGCATTCACCGATGCGCAGCCCCGGCTGCGCGCACACCTGGAGGAACGTCTGGGTGGTGCCCGTGCCGACCTCCTGCTGGCCATCGCCAATGCCGCGGGCGCGGCTCTGGGTGAGGGCGCGGCCGGTGGCGTGACGAATCTGCTGGCCGACGCCGTCCAGCGCGGATTCGTCCTCACCGAAGCCCTGTCCCGGCGGGCGCAGTGGCAGGAATGGGAGACCGATATCGTCGACGCCGAGCATTTCGGGGTCGCCGATCCGCTGCCGCCGTACACCCGGCCCGCCGATCTGCCGCGCGGCCCGGTGGAACGAGTCGCCGACGAGATGGCGGCAGCGTCGCTGGCGGGCGCGGCGACCCTGGCCGGGCTGGGTCGCATCGGTGACGTCCCGGACGCGCTGATGCTCGGCGCCCCGAAGGCGGCGCGCGCCGGTCGTGAGGTCTTCGCCGCGACCGTATCGACAGCGCTGGCCGGCGCGGGTGTGCTCACCCTGCATCCGGCGGCGTGGCGGCGGCTGGACCGGCTCACCGCACTCGTTGTCGACGGCGAAGCGCTGGCCACGTCCGGGCGGGTCGTGCTCGAGGTGGAGACCACGGAGGCGGACTGGCAGGCCGCGCGGATCTGGAGTACTGCGCAACGGCTGCTCTGGGAGTCCGGCGACGGAACGGAACCGGGAGATTCGCTGCGGCTGGTGCACCCGAACTCCGGCGCGGCCGACCGGGGAGCCACCGCCCGCCCGGTCTGGCGCGAACTACGCGACGACGACCGGGTCCTGGGCCGGGTGCTGGTGGGGCGGGAACTCGATCCACGCGCCCACGATCTGCTCGGCACGGCACGGCGAGCGGGTCTGCGCATCGTATTGGCCGCGCATCGGGACGCGGGCGAACTACGCAGTCTCGCCGACGAATTCGTTTCGGCCCGGGGCTCGCTCAGCGACCGTGTCCACCGTCTCCAGGAACAGGGGCATGTGGTGGCGGTCCTCGCCACCCGCGCCCACAAGGCGCTCGACCACGCCGACGTGGCCGTGGGCATCGTCGGCTGCGAGGGCGGCGGGATCCACGTGCCCTGGTCGGCCGATCTGCTGTGTCGCGATCTCGGCCAGGTCCAGCGCATGCTCAGCGTGGTGGGGCCCGCCCGGCAGGTCAGTGAACGCGGCCGGACCCTCGCCCTCTCGGCGTGCAGTCTCACCGGCCTGCTGCTCGCGGCCGCACCCGCCGCTCGCTCGCGGACCGCGCCGATGATCGCCGCGAACTTCGCCGGTCTGTTCAACGGTGCGATGGCGGGGGCGCGCGCCGTCCGGGCGCAGCCGTCGGCCGGGCACGCACCCCTGCTGCCCTGGCACGCGCTGGAGCCGGACGAGGTTCTGACCCGGCTGCCCGAACCGGTGCCGCCGCAGGAACGGGAGACCGGCGAGCCGGTGTCACGCGGCGCGGTGGCGGCCCGGGTGACATCCCTGACCGATTTCCTCGGGCATATGCGCCGGGAACTGGCCGACCCGCTGACTCCGATCCTCGGTGTCGGAGCGGCGGCGACCGCGATTCTGGGCTCCCCCTCCGATGCGATATTGCTGTCCTCGGTGCTGGCGGTCAACGCGATGATCTCCGCACGGCAGCGTCAGGCCGCCGAGAACGAGCTGTTCGACCTCATCGAGGGTGAGCGGTTGTCCGGGTCGGTGATCGACCGCGCCGACGTCGATACCGACGCCCCTGCCGCTGCCGAGCTGCCCGCCGACAGTCTGCGGGTCGGAGATGTGCTCGTCGTGCGCGCGGGTGAGGTGGTGCCCGCCGATGCGCGCCTGTTGCGGGCCGACGATCTGGAGATGGACGAGTCCGGTCTCACCGGTGAGTCGGTGACGGTGCCCAAACAAGTGGAGGCCACCCCGGGCGCTTCCCTGGGCGACCGCGCCTGCCTGGTGTTCGAGGGTACGACTGTGGTGAGCGGGTCGGCGGTGGCCGTGGTCGTCGCGGTCGGCGCCGATACCCAGGCCGGGCGCGCGACCGCTGGCGCGGTACCGCCGGAGAAAGGCGGAGTGCAGGCACAGTTGCGGGCCCTGACCGATCGTGCGCTTCCACTCACCCTGACCGGCGGCGCGATCGTCACCGCGCTCGGTGCGCTGCGCGGCCGGACCCTGCGGGCGGCGATCGCCGACGGAGTGGGTGTCGCGGTGGCCGCGGTACCCGAGGGGCTGCCCCTGGTCGCCACAGTGGCGCAACTGGCCGCAGCGCGCCGGCTGTCCCGCTACGGCGTGCTGGTCCGCGCCAACCGCGCGGTCGAGGCCCTGGGCCGCGTGGACACCCTGTGCTTCGACAAGACCGGCACACTCACCGAGGGCCGGCTGCGGCTGACCGCGCTCGCCGATCTGGATGACCAGTGGGAACCCGGCATTACGAACGACGCCGCCCGGCGGCTGCTGCGGGCCGCGGCGCGCGCCTGCCCCGATCCGGACAACGGACCGGTCCTGCATGCCACGGACCGGGCAGTTCTCGACGCGGCCGCCGAGATCCTGGGTGCCGACGCGCACCGATGGGACCCGATCGACGAGATCCCGTTCGAATCGAACCGGGGCTACGCGGCAGCGTTCGGCCGCACCGCGCACAAACTACGCCTGGTGGTCAAGGGCGCACCCGAGGTGGTACTGCCGCGGTGCACACGGATCCGTGGCGGGTCCAGCGGTACCGCGGATCGATCGTTCACCGGCCGGCAGCGCGAGCGGGCCGACGCGATGGTCCACGAGCTCGCGGAACAAGGTCTGCGCGTGCTGGTGGTGGCTCGGCGCGACCTCGCCGATCCGCCCGACGATGTCGAGGACGTGGTGGAGGGTCTGACCCTGCTCGGGTTTCTGGGGATCGCCGATACGCCCCGGCCGCAGACGCCCTATCTGGTCCGTGCGCTGGAGGACAACGGAGTCGGGGTCCGGATGATCACCGGTGACCATCCGGTGACAGCGGCCGCCGTGGCCCGTCAGCTGGGCATCACGGTCGAGACCGTCACCACCGGCACCGATCTGGACGAACTCGACGACACTGCGCAAACCGAACTCATCGAACGCAGTACCGTTTTCGCCCGCGTCGACCCCGAACAGAAGGTGCGCATCGTGGCCGCGCTGCGGCGGACCGGGCACGTGGTGGGGATGACCGGCGACGGGAGCAATGACGCAGCGGCGATCCGTACCGCCGATATCGGGATCGGAATCGCGGCACACGGTTCGGCCGCCGCGCGCAATGCCGCCGATCTGGTACTCACCGAACCGGATCCGCGGGCGCTGCTGCACGCACTGGTCGAAGGCCGCAGTATGTGGCAGCGGGTCGCCGACGCGGTCGCTGTGCTGGTGGGCGGTAATGCGGGTGAAGTCGCGTTCACCCTGTTCGGCACCGCGGTCGGCGGGCGCGCCCCGCTCAGGACCCGCCAATTCCTGCTGGTGAACCTGTTGACCGATATGTTCCCCGCCCTGGCCCTGGCCCTGGCCGGTGATCAGGAGACGCCGGACCCACAGAACGATCCGAAGTGGGTCGAGCAGCGCGCCCGGCAGCTCGGCGATATCCCGCCGGCCCGCCTGGGCGCCGATCTGCTGCGCACCATCGGCGTTCGCGGGGTCGCCACGGCCACCGGCGCATCTGTGGCCTGGATGGCCGGCCGGTACACCGGCACCCAGCGCCGCGCCGACACCATCGGTCTGGTGGCACTGATCGGCACCCAGCTCGGTCAGACCCTCGTCGCGGGCTACCGCAGTCCCCTCGTCTGGCTCACCACCGCGGCCAGTGGCGCGGTGCTGGGCGTCGTGGTCATGACGCCCGGTCTGGGAACGTATTTCGGCTGCACTCCGCTGGGGCCGGTCGGCTGGACGATCGCGAACACCTCGGCGATGGCGGCGACCGCTGGAGCGACGGTGCTGCCGCGGCTGCTGCCCGGGGTGGAGCAGAACGGGCAAGCCACTGCGGATACGGTTTCCGGTGAGTCGGACGAGTCGCCGGACCGGCCGGGAACGCCGCAGTACGCCTGAGATTCCGGAACAACCGGTTTCGCGGAGTCCGGTCGCGTGCCGTGGCTGCTGTTCGACCCCGTGAACATCGATCACAATGGGTGCGTCCCCGGCACCACGACCCGCTGGCCCGGCTCACGCCCCGCGAGCGCGAGGTGCTCGAGTCGATGGCCCAGGGACTGACCAACCAGGCGATCGCGGCGGCGCTGACCGTCTCCGAGCGGGCCGTGGAGAAACATATCGGCAATATCTTCACCAAACTCGACCTGCCGCCGTCGGATACCCACCACCGGCGGGTATCGGCGGTGCTGCGGTTGAAGGGCTGATCCGGTCGGCGAGTCGTACCGGCCTGCCGGGTCCCGGTCCCGGCGCTTCGGTGCCTACCCGGAGACGGAGTAGGAACTCTCACGGAAGAGTCGTACCCACCGGGCCGGTTGGTTCCGATACCGAGATCGCCGGTGGGCCGGGGCCGGGCCCGAGCCCACCGGCGTGGACATTCAGCGAGCGACGATGCTCAACGGAGCTTGTCCTCGCGGTCCATTCCCTCGATCTCGATCCGCTCCTTACGGACCGTTTCGGTGATCGTCTGGTCCTCATCGACCTGATCGATGACCAGCCGGACCCGTTCGACCGGGACCATCTCCTTTTCGACGGTCACCCGGTCCTGGTGCAGTGTGACTTCCTGTTCCTGTTCGCCGAAGTCGGCGGGCAGGGCCGAGGTGTCGGCGATCGGCTCGCGCTCGATATGTACTTCCTCGTGGCTGGTCGGCACGGTGATCGTCTGTTCCTCGCTGACCACGTACTTGTGTAACCGTGCGTGCCCGGATACCTCCTGACGGGTGCCGATGTTGAGGCGTTCCTCCGACCGCACGAGGAAGTCCGGCCGGCGTGTCTCGGGCATATCGGGTGCGGTGGGTCTGGGGGCCGCCGTTCCGGTGACCCCCGCCGTGCCGGTGGTCCGGGCGTCACCGCGGGTGGGCGGCCCGGCGTGCCGGCCGTAGTCTTCCCAACCGGCCCTGTTGGGATCGACACCATAGTGGACGAACAGGTCGTTCTCGGAATCTTGGGTGATCAGGCCGTCGTGCGCCAGATGTGGCGCGGTTTTCACCGCCTCCTTGCGCACCCGCACCTGCAATTCGGCCGGATCCTGCCGCAACTGGGCGCCGGCGAGCGGCACGAGGGAGTCTTCGCTGAACAGACCCGTGCTGACCGATGCCCACGTCGGTGCGCCGGACGCGTTGTCGACGTAGACCCGTTTGACCTTCCCGATCTTGGCGCCGCCCTGGTCGTAGACTGCGTCGCCGATCAGGTCTTCCACATGTTGAGCCATGGCTTTCTTCCTCGATTCTCGTCCGTTACGTGGCCGGCGAACCGAGTTGCGCGGTCGCGACCGGCCCGGCCGGTCTCCGGCTCGTGGCCGGATACTGAGCGGACCTCGACCGACGACGTTGCCGCTCGGCGTGCTCGTCGCTCCCGGCGCTACGGATCGGTCGGGCGCGGCGCGCTGCACCTACCTGGTAGCGGGTCCGGCTTCCGCGCGGGGAATCCGGCAGCTACATACCGGCAAATACCCGGAGCGGGGTGGGTCAAACAGGCGCGCCGGAGGGTATCGCGAAAATACGCAGCTGAGGGTCCCGCGTCCCGACCGCCGCCCCCGTTCGAAGCCTTGGAAACTCGCGCGGACCCCGATGTCAGCAATACAACCGGACCGCTGCCCCGCGAATCGGCTCACCGACCGATATCGCGGGCCAATAAGTCGGCTGTCGTCTCCCGGCGGACCAGTTCACGCGCGCATCCGTCCCGGACGGCGACGACCGGGGGCCGGCCGACACAGTTGTAGGAGGCCGAGAGACTGTGGTGGTAGGCGCCCGTACACGGCACCGCCAGCACGTCACCGGGATGGAGGTCCGCCGGTAACCGCACGTCACGGGCCAGCACGTCACCCGATTCGCAGTACCGCCCCGCCACGGTCGCGGTCATCCATGGCCCGTGCGGGCGGCGGTTGGCCACCACCGGCTCGTATTGCGCGCCGTACAGCGCCACCCGCAGGTTGTCGTTCATCCCGCCGTCGACGGTGACGTAGGTGGTGCCGCCCGCGATCTGTTTGATCGACATGACCCGATACACCGTGACTCCGGCCCGCGCGACAACGGCCCGTCCGGGCTCCATCGCGATCGCCGGACGGGGGAACCGGTGCCGGGCGCAGGCAGCGTCGAGCGCGTCCTCGACGATATCGGCGAGTTCGGTCAGGTTCAGTTCGGCGTCCCCGGGACGATAGGCGACCGCGTGACCGCCACCCAGGTCCAACTCGGTGAGCAGGTGATGATGTTCGCGCCGGATCCAGGCCATCTCCCCGACCAGCCGCCGGATCGCCTCCCCGTAGTGATCCGGGTCGTGGATCTGGGAACCGAGGTGGCAGTGCAATCCCACCAGTTCGAGATCGGGCCGGGCCAGCACCCTGCGTACCGCTTCGGCCGCAGTCTCGCTGCCGATCGGAAAGCCGAATTTCTGATCCAGGACGCCGGTACGCACCGCGGGATGCCCGTGCACATCGATACCGGGTGAAAGGCGCAGCAGTACCGGTTGCGGTCGCGACGGCGACGCGGCGAGCAGCGCGATATCGGTGAGCGAGTCCAGCACGATCCGGCCGGCCCCGGCGCGGACGGCGGCCGTCAGTTCATCGCAGGATCTTCCGGCTCCGTGCATGATCAGCCGCTTCGGGTCCACTCCGGCGGACAACGCCACCTCGAGCTCGCCGCCGGAGCAGACATCGATCGACAGGCCCTCGGCGATCACCCAGTCCGCGACGGCCCGGATCATCAGTGCTTTACCAGCGTAGTAGACGCGGGCTTGCGGGAAGGTCTTGCGGTAGGCCCGGCAGCGGGCCCGGATCTCGGCTTCGTCCAGCACGTAGGTGGGTGTCCCGAAACGGTCGGCGATATCGGTGAGCGCCACCCCGCCGAGGGTGATCCGTCCCGCACCGTCGTACTCGGTGCCGCGCGGCCAGATCGCCGGGCTCAGCCTGGGCAGCATCGCCGGTTGCAGCGACGGGATCATATCGAGCAGTGTCACGATGCGCTCCTGGTGTGCCCCCGCCGTTCGGTATGCGGGGCCGATATCAGGACTACTCGTCCGCGGGTCCACCGGAGCCTGTCTTGACGTCTCCTTGACCGCCCTCGCGCCGTTCCTGACCCGACATTGACCTCGCGCGTGCGACGGCCGCCGGCCGGCGCGGCATACTCGTCAGGTGAGCTCCCCCGCTACCAGCAAGCCCGCTATTCTGAGCGTCGACGACGATCCGGGCGTATCCCGGGCCGTGGTCCGCGATCTGCGCCGCCGTTACGGCGCCGACTACCGGATCCTGCGTGCCGAATCCGGGCCGCAGGCGCTCGAGGCGCTGCGCGAGCTGAAATTGCGCGGTCAGCCCGTCGCGGTGCTCATCGCCGATTTCCGGATGCCGGGTATGGACGGTATCGAGTTCCTCGAACAGGCGATGGATCTGGAGCCCTACGCCCGGCGGGTACTGCTCACCGCCTACGCCGACACCAATGCCGCCATCGATGCGATCAATGTCGTCGATCTGGATCACTACCTGCTCAAACCGTGGGATCCGCCGGAGGAGAAGCTCTACCCGGTGCTGGACACCCTGCTCGATGCCTGGCGCAGCAGCGAACACCGGCCGGTACACGGGACCAAGGTCATCGGCAACCGGTGGTCGCCCCGGTCGTCGCAGGTCAGGGAATTCCTGGCCAGGAACCAGCTGCCCTACCGCTGGTTCCTGGCCGAAGAGCCCGAAGGCGCGCGTCTGCTCGAGGCCGCCGGAGCCGATCCGCGCCGCTGCCCGGTGGTGATCACCCAGGGCGGGCAGGCTCTGGTCCAGCCCAGTGACGGCGAGCTGGCCGAGAGCGTGGGCCTGAGTACCGAACCGTCCGGCGATTTCTACGATCTCATCGTGGTAGGCGGCGGTCCGGCGGGGCTGGGCGCCGCGGTCTACGGGGCCTCCGAGGGACTGCGGACCGTGCTGGTCGAACGCACGGCCACCGGCGGGCAAGCGGGCCAGAGCTCGCGGATCGAGAACTATCTGGGATTCCCGGACGGACTCTCCGGCGCCCAGCTCGCCGACCGCGCGCGCCGTCAGGCGGCCAAGTTCGGGGCGGAGGTGGTCACCACCCGCGAGGTCGTGGGGCTGGAGGTGAACGGTTCGGCCCGCACTGTGCGGTTCGCCGACGGCGGGGCGCTGTCGGGTCATACGGTCATCATCGCGACAGGCGTGGACTACCGGCGCCATCCCGCCACCGGCGTCGACGAGTACACCGGACGCGGGGTCTACTACGGCTCGGCCATGACCGAGGCGGCCGAATGCGCCGGTCACGACGTCTATATCGTCGGCGGTGCGAACTCGGCCGGGCAGGCGGCGATGTTCCTGTCCCGCAACGCGCGCATGGTCCACCTGGTGGTGCGTGGTGACGCGCTGGAGAAATCCATGTCGCACTACCTGATCCAGCAGATCGCCCAGGTCCCCAATATCCGGGTACACACCGAGACCGAGGTGGTCGCGGTGGACGGCGAGGACCATCTGCACACACTGGTGCTGCGGAACAGCCGGACCGGGACCGAGGAGAAGGCGCCCACCGAACGGCTGTTCCTCTTCATCGGTGCCGCCCCGCAGACCGACTGGCTCGACGGTGTGGTGAACCGCGATACCGCGGGGTATGTGCTGGCGGGTCCGGATCTGCTGATCGACGGTGACCGGCCCGCGGGCTGGGAACTGTCACGGCCACCGCACCATCTGGAAACCAGTGTGCCGGGGGTCTTCGTGGCCGGAGACGTCCACGCCGAATCCGCCAAGCGGGTGGCCTCGGCCGTGGGGGAGGGCGCCATGGCCGTCATGCTCGTGCACCGCTACCTGGCATAGAGAGGCCGAACGATGAGTATCTGTGATCCCGGCGAACTGCATTCGCTGTTCCTGTTCGAGAAACTCGACGACGAGCAGCTCGACTGGCTCTGCGCCGACGGGCGCATCGAGACCATCGAACCGGGTCCGGTGTACCACGAGGGCGATCCGGCGACCTGCTTCTACGTTCTGATCGACGGCGAGGTCCGGCTCACCAAACTGTCCGGCGGCCGGGAGATCGAGATGGTGCTCACCGATCATCGTGGTTCCTATGCCGGCGCGTGGACGGCATATCTGGGTGAACGGGCCGAAACCCATTACAGCTCTTCACTGTATGTGACTCGGCCGTCCCGGTTCTTCGTACTGGACGCGCAGATCTTCGCCCGGATGATGCACAGCTGGTTCCCGATGGCCGTCCACCTGCTCGAAGGCGCGTTCTTCGGCAACCGCAACACCAATGCGCGCATCGCGCAGCGGGAACGGCTGCTCGCGCTCGGCTCGCTGTCGGCAGGCCTGACCCACGAACTGAACAACCCGGCCGCGGCCGCGGTCCGGGCGACCTCGGGGCTGCGCGACCGGATCGCGGGGATGCGACACAAACTGGCCATGATGGCACAGGGCAAGTTCGACACCGCGGTACTGGAAACGCTGGTCCGGTTGCAGGAGGAAGCGGCGGCCCAAGTCGCCAAGGCACCGGAGCTGTCGCCGCTCGAGGCCGCCGACCGGGAGGATCTGCTCGGCGACTGGCTCGAGGACCGCGGGATCCGCGACGGCTGGGAACTGGCGCCGAACTACGTACAGGCCGGTTTCGATACCGCGTGGCTCGAACGAGTGGCCGCCACGCTCGAGGGCTGCTCGCCCCAAGTTCTCGAGGGGGCGTTCCGCTGGTTGAACTACACCATCGAAACCGAACTGCTCATGAACGAGATCGCCGATTCCACCACTCGTATCTCGACTCTGGTGGACGCGGCCAAGCAGTACTCCCAGATGGACAGGGCGCCGTTCCAGGTGGTCGACCTGCACGAACTCATCGACAGCACACTGGTGATGCTCAGCCGCAAGATCGGTGACTCGATCGAGGTGGTGAAGAACTACGACCGTACGCTGCCGCAGGTCCCCTGCTACGCCGCCGAACTCAATCAGGTGTGGACGAATCTGATCGACAACGCGGTGTACGCGATGGAGGGCAGCGGCACGCTCACCCTGAGTACCCGGCTGGAGAACGACTGCGCCGTGGTGGTGATCGGCGATACCGGTCCCGGGATCCCGGCCGAGGTGCAGAGCCGTATCTTCGAACCGTTCTTCACCACCAAACCCGTCGGCGAGGGCACCGGACTGGGTCTGGACATCTCGTTCCGCATCGTCGTCGACAAGCACGGCGGGGATATCCGGGTCGACTCCCGGCCCGGCGATACTCGTTTCACGGTGTGGCTCCCGCTCACCCGCCCCGAGGACGAACCCGCCGAAGCCGGTGCGGTGGAAGCGACGTAGCCGCCGCGAAGAGCGCGGCCGCCCGGAGCCATGGCCGATGCGGGCGAGCGTGCGGCACCGGCTGCCGCGCCGCGGGCGGGTCGTTACGCTGACGCCATGTTGGTGGGGCGCGAGGACGAGCGCACCGAAATGGACGGATTGCTCGCGGACGCGCGGAAGGGGCGCAGCCGCGCGCTGGTGCTCCGCGGTGAGGCCGGTATCGGAAAGTCGGCGCTGCTCGACCACGCGATCACCACCGCCGCCGATATGCGGGTTATCCGGGGCGTGGGTATCGAATCCGAGGCAGAGCTGGCGTTCGGGGGGTTGCACCTGCTCCTGCACCCGTTCGTGGACCGGCTGGCGGGGCTGCCGCCGCCCCAGGCCCGGGCACTGCGCGCGGCCCTCGGCCATACCGAGGACGCCGACGCCAACCGATTCCTGGTCGGTGCGGCGACTCTGACATTGCTGGCCGAACTCGCGGCCGAGGCGCCGACTCTGCTGGTGGTCGACGATGCGCAATGGCTCGATCAGAGTTCGTCGGACGCCCTGCTGTTCGCCGCGCGGCGCTTCCACGCCGATCCGATAGCGGTACTGCTCGCGGTACGCGATTCATCCGTTCCGTTCCACACGCCGGGGATCGACACCCTGCCCTTGTCCGGTCTCCCGCCCGCGGTGGCCGCGGAGCTGCTCGACCGTCGCGCCCCGGGCCTCACCGTTCCCGGGCGGGACAGGGTGCTCGCGGAATCGGCGGGTAACCCACTCGCGCTGCTGGAGCTCGGTTCGGCGCGGCACGCCGCCGAACGCAGCGGCCGGACCGAACCCGGCCACGAGGTGGGCCCGCTGCCGGTGACCCGGCGGGTACAGGAGACCTTCCGGGCACAGATCGCGGGCCTGCCCGCCGATACCCGTATGCTGCTGACCGTCGCGGCCGCCGATACCGGAGCCGGACTCGAGACGATCCTGCGCGTCGGATCCGAATTCGGGCTGGCCGCTGCCGATCTCGAACCGGCCGAACGGTTCGAGCTGATCGCGCTATCCACCGAGCGGCTGTCGTTCCGGCATCCGCTGATCCGCGCGGCCGCCTACCAGCGCGCACCCCACCACCTGCGCACCGCCATCCATCTCGCGTTCGCCCGGGCCCTGACGGCGACCGTGGATGCCGACCGTCGCGCCTGGCATCTGGCGGCGGGCACCAGCGATCCGGACGAGCGAGTGGCCGCCGAACTCGAACGCACGGCCCACCGCGCCGCGCACCGCGGCGGTGCCATGGCCGTGGCCGCGGCCTACGACCGAGCCGGACGGCTCAGTACGAACCCCGAGCACAAGGCGCGACGATTCCTGGCCGCCGCCCGGGCCGCCTATGACGCCGGGAAACCGGACCGCGCGACCAGGCTCGCCGCCGAGGCCGCCGCGCTCACCGGCGACCGCGGCATCGCCGCCGACGCGATACATATCCGGGCTCAGGTGGAATACGAGCGTACTTCCCCGGCCACCGACTGCGAACTCGCGCTCGAGGCGGCGGCACTGGTCGCCGAAGAAGATCCCGGGCGCGCGGTCTCCATTCTCGCCGAGGCCGTGTGCGCCGGGCGCGACGCGGCCGACGCCGGACTACTCGCCCGCTCGGCGGAACTGTCGCGGGCGCTGTGCCCACCGGCCGATTCCGGGCTGATCCCGCAGATCGACGCCCAGGCCGCCTGGGCCGATTTTCTCGGTGGCCGGCCCCGGCTCGCCGTCGCGGCGATGGCGCGGCAACTGCGCCGCGCACACGACGAAGAGACGGACTACCTCTACGAGATCGTCGCGGCGTTCAGCGGTCTGATGCTCGCCGAGGACGAAACGGTCCTCGTGCTCATGGACAGAGCGCTGGCCCGGGCCCGCGCCACCGGGTCACTGCAGTGGATTCCCTACACCGCCGAGGTGATCGCGGTCGCGCAACTGTTCCGCGGGCGGTTCCACCGCGCGCGGACCGCGCTGGCCGAGGGGCTGACGATCGGTACCGAACTCGGGATGACCACCGAAGTCGCCGCGCTACAGGCGATCGAGGTGTGGTTGACGGCGGTCGCCGGCGACCTTGCCGACGCGCGCGACCTCGCGGAACGGGTGCTACCCGGGCTGTCCACCGGGCACCGGACCCATGCGGCGCTCACCACCTGGGGTCTGGCCAGCGGGGAGCTGGCCGCGGGACGATTCGATACCGCGCTCCCGCTGCTCGACGAGGTCTGCAGCGGCCCGGCCGCCCACGATTTCCTCGTCCGGGCCGTCCCCGACCATATCGAGGCGGCCGTCCGGTCGGGTCGGGAGCGGCTCGCCCACGACCATCTGGAATCGCTCGGGAAATGGGCCGCGGCGGTGCCGAGTCCGCTGGCTCAGGCCCTGTACCAGCGCTGTTGTGCGATGCTGGCCGACACCGGCGACGCCGAGACCCACTATGTCGCCGCGATCCGGTGGCATCGGGAACACGACGGACCGTTCGACCTCGCCCGGACCCGCCTGCTGTTCGGAGAATGGCTGCGCCGCAAGCGGCGCCGCGCCGAGGCACGCACCCAACTGGTGGCCGCCGTGGAAACTTTCGATCAACTCGGCGCGCCGATCTGGGCGGAGCGCGTCAGCGCCGAGCTCGCGGCACTCGGCGAACAGGCCGTGACCCGGTATCGCGACCCACTGGCCGCACTGACGCCCCAGGAGACCCAGGTGGTGCGGTTGGCGGCGGCCGGCTACAGCAACAAGGAGATCGGGGCGCAGTTGTTCCTCAGTCCCCGCACCATCGGTCATCACCTGTACAAGGCCTACCCGAAACTCGGTGTCGCCCGCCGGACCGAGCTCGCACAGCTGGATCTCTAGATGAGTGATTCCAAGGGGTGAGCTGGTGCGCGGCTGAGCCGCGCACCAGCTGGTGGGCCGATCACCGGTCTGTGGGGTTGGGATGTGCTGGCCGGGAATATGATTCGGCCGGGAAGTGGGGCGAGGGTGTCGTAGATCAAGGTTGTGAGCAATGAAATAGACACCCTCGCCACCGCACTCTATGTCACGACCGACGACCTGTTGGCTGCTCGCCCGGATCTCGGGCCGGCTCGGCCGCGGGTAGGGATCGCTCCACGACTGTCGGATGCCGAGCTGGTGACCCTGGCGGTGATGCAGGCTCTGCTCGGGTTCACTTCCGAGTCGAGGTGGTTGCGGTACGCGCACACCCATCTGGGGCATCTGTTCCGGTACGTGCCGAAACAGCCCGGCTACAACAAGCGGCTCCGCAACGCGACGGGCATGATCGTGGCAGTGATCAGGGCGTTGGCGACCGACACAACGCTGTGGACCGATAACGTGTGGCGGGCTGCCGGTCGGGTTCGCACTGACCGGCGCGAAAGCCGACGAACGTGAAACCTTGCTGGGGATCCTGCGGGCCGACCCGGCCCTGGTCGCCGACAGACCTGGTCAAACCATGATCGGAGACAAGAACTACTTCGGGGCAGGATTCGAAACCGAACTCGCCGACGCCGGGGTGAGGTTGCTGCGACCGGCCCGTAAAGGTGAGGCCGAACGTGTGGGCAGTGGCCTGTTCAAGCCGTTGCGGCAAACGATCGAATCGATCAATCAGACCTTGAAAGCCCAGCTCGACCTCGAACGGCACAGCGGTCGCACTGCCGCTGGGGTCACGGTGCGTGTTCTGCAACGCCTGCTCGCGCTGACGGCCGCGATCTGGCACAACGACAAGACCGGTGCCCCGGTCCGCAGATCACTGACCGCCTACGACCACTGACCGGGTACACGGCAGCGCCGTGCACCCGGGTCCCCCTTGGAATAACTCATCTAGAGAGTGCCTCGGGTCGTAGCCACTCGTCGATGGCTGCGATCTGAACCGGTGGCCCGATAGCGGGCTGCGAGTTCGTCGTATCCCATGGCTACCGCACGGTGGCTTCGAGGCGGTGGATCCCGCACTCCACAACGTGACGTTGTCTGTGGATGTCCGGGTCGAAGGCGGGCGGGTGACCACCGGCTCGCCCCTCGGCCCGGCGGTGGCGTAGTTGGTCAGGCCTCGGCCGACAGGGCCGCGATATCGCCAAGGTCCACCGCGACCCCTTGTGCCAGCGCGTCGGACACCAACTCTGCGCCCGAGACGACCAGCGAGATGATGCGCTCCCGGGCGCGCTTGTCGAGCCGATAGAGAGGTCCGGCGAGGCCCAGCGCGCCGACGACCCGGCCGTCGTCGCGGATCGCGGCCGAGACACCCCAGATGCCCTCGTCCACTTCGCCGAAACTCTGCACCCATCCCAGCCCGGCTACGGTGGCGATGTCCGCCTCGATCTGTTCCCTTTCGGCCTCGGGTAGCTGCTGGGTGGCAAGGAAGGCGCGGCGCTCACGGGGCGGCATCGACGCGAGCAGTACCCGGGCGGCTGATCCCCGGTGCAGCGACATGAGCACCCCGGGTTCGAACTGCAGCCGGACCGGGTGTGTGGACTCCGCCCGGTCCAGGCACAGCACGTGGTGGTTGACCCGGGCGACCAGCAGTGTCGTCTCCCCGCTCAGATCGCACACCGCCTCCATCACCGGGCGGGTCGTCTCGGGCAGTGAACCGCGCGCCGCCCGCGCGGCGCGGCCCATCCCGACGGCGGTCCAGGACAGCCGGTACCCGCCCCGGCCGTCCTCTTCCACGAGTTCGTTGTCCCGCAGCGCGGACAGGTAGCGGTAGACCGAGCTGACCGGCAGGCCGAGTTCTGCCGCGAGATCGGCGACGCTGCGCGTGTGCCGGGTCTCGGAGAACGCCAGCAAGATGCGCAGCAGTTTGCGCGAGCTCGACGAGCCGCTGCGGCCGGTGGCCTGATCTTGCTGCGTCACAGCGCGTCCTGCACTCGGGTCGGTTGTGCTCGCTCGGCAGCGGTCACCACGGGAAGACGTTTCGGCACGTCGATGATGGTGGCAGAGCGCGTCCGCGCGATCACGCGCGGGCCCACACCGGTGCCGCATCGCTCTCGGCCGAGCGAGGAAATTCTCGTATTGTGGTAATTGCCTCGGTCAAAGTTTCGCATCCTTATCGGGTTCTTTTCCGGGAAGTTTCGTGTTGACGCCTGCTTAAATGGGTATTGACCAGCGATTTGCCTTTCGCTACCATTCTCACAATGGACATCAGATGTTACCACATTGTGAGAGGATGAATCAGGCGTGCATGGTGACAGGTCGAGCGGCGTGAGTGAATCCACCGTGGTGGTCGCAGGATTCGGCCCGGTGGGTGCGGTCGCGACGCTGGCGCTCGCCAGGGCGGGGGTCGAGGTCACGGTGGTGGACGACGGCATCCAGGTCCGGGGCGACCTCGCCGAGTCACGCGCCTCCACGTTCCACCCCTCCACACTCGAGATGCTCGACGAGCTCGACGTCAGCGAGGCCCTGCACGAGGTGGGGCTGATCGCCGACACCTACCAGTACCGGGACCGCAACGAAGGCGTCGTGGCGCGCTTCGACCTGGCCGCACTGTCCGGGGACACCCGGTTCCCCTACCGCCTGCAGTGCGAGCAGGCGCACCTCGTGCGCATCATCGGCGACCGGATCGCCGGGATGTCCAACGTGTCCTACCTCGACCAGTCCAAGGTCGAGAGTGTCGAGAGCGTGGCGGATGAGGTGCTGACGACGATCGAGGGCCCGCAGGGACGCAGTACGCTGCGCTCCCGCTGGCTGCTCGGCGCGGACGGGGCGCACAGCGCAGTCCGGCGCTCGCTGGGTATCGGGTTCACCGGCATGACCTACCCCGAACAGTTCATGGTCGTGTCCGTCGAGGACGACCTCACCGAGACGCTGCCCGACATCGCGGCCGTCAACTACGTGTCGGACCCCGACGACTGGTGCGTTCTGCTGCGGACCCCCCGGCATTGGCGCGTGCTCTACCCCATCGGCCTGGACGCGGCCGAGACCGAGCAGCAGGAGGACCGGGTGCAGCGGCGGCTCGCGGAGATCGCCCCGCGCCCCGGTGGCTACCGCATCGCCCACCGCCGCGTCTACCGCGTGCACCAGCGGATCGCCGAACGCTTCCGGCAGGGGCGGGTGTTGCTCCTCGGCGACGCCGCGCACATCAACAACCCGCTCGGCGGGCTGGGGATGAACAGCGGCATTCACGACGCGATCGCGGCCGTGGCCACCGTGCGGGCGGCCGACCGCGGTGACACGGAGGCGATCGCCGAGTACGACAGCGCCCGCCGGGCGGTCGCCCACGACTTCGTCCGCACGGTCACCCATCGCAACTACCAGCGGCTGTCGGCGGTGGACGACGCCGACCGGCTGCGTGATCAGCAGGAGATGCGGCAGATCGCCGGCCACCCCGAGCTGACCCGCCGCTACCTGTTGCGCACCTCGATGCTCGACGCCACCGCCGCGCCCTGAGCGCGCGGCGCGCCCGCGCCACCTGATCCACCTGATCCACCCGGTCCCCGGTCACCACAGTCCAGAAGAACCGCTCCACACCGCTGAGAAGGGATATCCGATGCCCCGCGTCGCCACTCACGAGACGACCTACCTCACCCCGCCCGTCTTCGACTCGGTCGGGGAGGAGCGCGAGGACCGCAAGATGCGGCTTGTCGCCGCGCTGCGCGTGTTCGCCCGTTACGGTTTCAACGAGGGGATCGCCGGACACATCACGGTTCGCGACCCCGAGTTCCCGGACACGTTCTGGGTCAATTCCTTCGGCACCCACTTCGCGTTGATCTGCGTCGAGGACCTCATCCGCGTGGACTCCACCGGTGAGATCGTCGAGGGGGCGGGCCTGGTGAACTCCGCGGCCTTCGTCATCCACTCGGCCATCCACGAGGCCCGCCCCGACGTGATCGCCGCCGCACACGCCCACGCCGTCTACGGCAAGACCTGGTCCTCCTACGGCGAGCTGCTGCAGCCGCTCACTCTCGACGCCTGCGCTTTCTACGAGGACCACGCCATCTGCGACCAGTTCAACGGCAATGTCGTCAACCCCGAGGACGGGAAGGATGTCGCCGCCGCACTCGGCTCGACGAAAGCGGTGATCATGCAGAACCACGGCAATGTGACCGTCGGCGCGTCGGTGGACGAGGCGGCCCACTGGTTCATCCATATGGACAACGCCTGCCACGCGCAGCTGCTCGCTCGTTCCTGCCGGGGCGAGCCCCGGCTCGTGCCCGCCGAGACCGCGCGCCGCACGCGCAACCAGGTCGGCAACGCGCAGGAGGGCTTCACCCAGTTCCAGCCCCTGCTGGAGTGGATCAAGGCCACCGACCGCCCGCTGTACCGCACGGCCACCGAGGTGACGGCGTGACGGCGGCGCGCACCGGAGCGGGCGCCCACCGCGGATACGTGACGAACAGCCTGCAGCCGCGCGAGGTGCGCCCGGGCCTGTTCTGGCTCGGCGGCTGCTCCAACAGCGCGGGCTGGCCCGGCAAGGAGGAGCGGCCCGCGGTGCACGAACCGCTGTCCTGCTACCTCGTGCTCGGCAGCGAGCGGACCGTGCTGGTCGACCCAGGCCATCCCGGGCTCTGGTACGCGTTGCGCGAGCAGCTGCCGCAGGCGCTCGGCGGCCGCCCGCTCGACTACGTGTTCCCGACCCACCCCGAGCCCGCGCACGCCGGGAACCTCACGCGGGTCTGGCACATGTACCCCGACGCCGAGATCGTCGGCGATGTCCGCGACTACTGGATGTTCCACCCCGAGATCCCCCGGGAGCGTTTCCGCCCGATGGGCCCCGGTGAGTCGGTGTCGCTCGGGGACTCGGACTTCGTCGTGGTCGACGCGGTCTGGCGGGACCTGCCGGCCACGGCGTGGGCCTACGAGACGGGCCACCGCGCGTTGTTCGCCGCGGACGGGCTCGGCTACCTCCACCTGCACGAGGAGGAGGTGTGCGGCTTGATGTCGCACGAGCTGCCCGACGCCGCGGCCGCTACCAAGCCCCGCCGGTTCGCGTTGCGCGGGCCCTTCCACTGGATGCGCCACCACGACATGCGCACCAGCAGTCCTGCTCTGCGCGCGCTGCTGACCCAGTACCCCAGCGACGTCATGTGCTCCGCGCACGGCGCGCCCATCACCGACGCCGACGATTTCGTGGAAGCG
This sequence comes from Nocardia jinanensis, assembly GCF_014645735.1. Lineage (GTDB taxonomy): Bacteria > Actinomycetota > Actinomycetes > Mycobacteriales > Mycobacteriaceae > Nocardia > Nocardia jinanensis. The sequence goes on from NZ_BMMH01000002.1 coordinate 314,342, forward strand.
CTGATCTCCGCCGTGGAACGCGGCGAGATGGGCGGCTCCCTCACCACCGGCCTCGGCGACTGACCCGGCCGACAGCACCCCTGCACAGGAGAACACCGATGACAAACGAGGACTCCGTCCTGATCTCCACCGGGATCGGCGCCTGGTCGATCGAGGCCGTCTCGGCCCGCTACCCGGGCGTCCGGATCGGCGAGCTGTCCGAGCACGCCGCGACGGCCGCCGCGGACACCGGCGCCCGCCGCGTGGCGCTGATCGGCCCCCGCCCCCCGGCCGACGGGGATCGGGCGGCCTGGGAACGCGTCGTCCTCGACGCCGAGTGGGTGCACGTGACCTCGGCCGGGATCGATGCCATCCCGCTGGACCTGCTCCAGGGCAAGGTCGTCACGTGCGGCCGGGGTGGCGGCTCGGGCCCGATCGCCGAGTACGTCGTGGCCGCGCTGCTGTCGGACTGGAAGGGCTTCACCGACATCGCGGCCGGGGTCGCGCCGGAGACGCGGGTCGCCGCGGGCAGCACGGTCGGCTTCGTCGGCTTCGGCGAGATCGCCCGTGCCACTGCCGCGCGGCTCGCCGCGTTCGACGTCGACATGGTCGCCGTCCGGCGTACCGGAACCGAGCTCGAGCACGGGGTGCGGCGGGTCGGCTCGCTGGAGGAGCTGCTCCCGCTCGCCGACGCGCTGGTGCTCGCGGTGCCGCTGACCGACCAGACCCGCGGGATGATCGGCCCGGCCGAGTTCGCGGCCATGTCCGCCGGTGTGCACCTGGTGAACGTGGCCCGGGGGCCGGTCGTGCAGACCGACGCCCTCATCGAGGCCCTGCACCGGGGCACCGTGCGGCGGGCCACACTCGACGTCACCGACCCCGAGCCGGTACCGGACGAGCACCCGCTGAAGAAGTTCCCCCAGGTCACACTCACTGGCCGGATCGCAGGGAACAGTCCCGGCGTGCAGGAGCGCATCATGCGCCGCTTCGGCCACAACCTCGGCGCGTTCCTCTCCGGGGAACCGATGCAGGGGGCCGTGGATCTGGCTGCCGGTTACTGAGCCCGAACGAGCCAACCGACGCCGCTCGCCGAGCGCGCCCGAGATCGAATGAAGGATGACACCTTGACCCAGATGCTGAACAGCACCGGAGCCCACCGGACCTCCTCGCCGGCCGAGCAGTCCGGTCCACTGGAGCTGATCGAGGGCCACCTCTACCGCATCGGCAGCGAGGTGCCGATCGACCGTATCAGCTGGATCCCCGAGGGTGTCACCGGGACCGAACCGCTGAACTGCTACGCCTTCGTCGGCGATGCCGAGTTCTTCATGGTCGACACCGGGGCGGAGATCTCGGCGCCGGCGGTGCGCGACGCACTCGGCGCGCTGCGTGGTGACCGGGAACTCTGGGTGCACCTCACCCGCAACGAGCACGAGTGCATCGGCAACCTCGAGACGGTGCTCACCGCGCGTGCCCAGCCGAAGCTGGTCTTCGGCAGCGGCGGCGGCATCCTCGAGTGGCTGCTCGAGCCCACCGCCGACGGCCTCGGCGCGGAGAACATGATCGGCAAAGTCGAGATGGTACTGGCGCCCAACGGGCAGACCCTGCACACGCCGGGCGGCCTGCGCTTCCACTGGATCGACGCGCCGGTGAAACTCATGTTCCTGACCCAGTGGGCCTACGAGGAGACCAGCCGCACCCTGTTCACCTCGGACTTCTTCGCCTGGCAGCACCTGCACTCACCCGAGCACGGCGTGGTCCTCACCGACCCCGCCGAGCTCTCCGGCCCGCGCCAGGTGGCCGCGGAGATCCGGTCGCGCGTGGGCTGGCTGCCCGGCGCGGCGCTGCCCGACCTCGCTCAGGACCTGCGCGCGGTCGTCGAGCGGTACGAGGTAGACCGGCTCGCCCCGGTGCACGGACGGATCCTCGAGGGCCGCGATGTGGTCGCTCGCGGTGTCGATATCGCGTGCGAGGCGCTCGACCTGCTCGTCCGCGGCGCCTGAGCCCCGGCGCCACCCGCACGACCGACCTCCCCGCCACCCGCCACCCGCCACCCGCCACCCGCAATCACTGCGAGAACGGAGGACGAACCCGTGCCACCACCGCACACCCCCACCACCGGTCTCTCGCCGGCCGAGGTGCTCGCACCGTCGCGCTGCGCGCTCCTGGTCATCGACATGCAGAACGACTTCGTCGATCCGGGTGGAGCGTATGCCCGCGCCGGGGACGACGTGGCACCGGCGCGCTCGGTGATCGAACCGATCGCCGGGACGATCGCCGCGGCGCGGGCCGCGGGGGTGCCCGTGCTCTTCGCCGCCAACACCACCCTCCCGGACGGACGCAGCGACTCCCCGGCCTGGACCTACTTCAAGAACTTCGCCCGGCCCGATCTCGACGGCCCCTACACCGTGCCCGGCACCTGGGGCTGGGAGATCATCGCCGAACTCGCGCCCGCCGAGGACGAGGACATCGTCCGCAAACACCGCTCCAACGCCTTCGTCGGGACCGACCTCGACATGCTCCTGCGCAGCCGCGGCGTCGAGACCCTCGTCAGCTGCGGCGTGGTCACCAACGGCTGCGTGGAGGCCACCGTGCGGCACGCCGCATTCCTCGACTACTACAGCGTGCTCGTCCGCGACGCGTGCGCATCCTCCTCTCCGGCCCTGCACGACGCGGCGCTGCAGTTGCTCGGCGCCCGACACGACCTGGTCACCGCCGAGGACGTTCAGAAGATTTGGGAGTACTCATGAGCAAGGTGGACGTACTCGTCCGTGGCGGCGAGGTCGTCTCGTCCGCGGGCGTGCAGCGCCTCGACATCGCGATCGACGGCGGCCGGATCGTCGCACTCGGGCAGGACATCGGGGCCGAGGCGCGCGAGACCGTGGACGCGGCCGGCTGCCTCGTGCTGCCCGGTGTCGTCGACGCGCACACCCATCCGGTCTACGCCGACGACATCGAACGCACCTCGGCGGCCGGTGCCGCGGCGGGCGTCACGACGCTGCTCGCCTACGTCGGGGCGTTCCCGTCGTGGGGTTTCGAGAAGGCGGCCGTGCACGAGGTCGTGTCGCGGGTGATCGAGGACTGGCAGGGCCGCCCGGTCGGCGACTTCGGCCTGCACGTCGCGTTCGACTCCGTCGACGACGTGGCCGCGGAGGTCCCGCGGCTCACCGAGCTCGGGGTCTCCTCCTACAAGTTCTTCCTCGCCTACCGCAAGCGCGGGATGATGGTCGACGACCGGGCACTGCTGGCCGGGATGACCGCCATCGCGCAGGCCGGCGGCATCGTCGCCGTACACGCCGAGAACGGCGACGGCATCGACCACCTCGAGTCGCAATACTGGGACCGGCCGGACCTGCCCGACAGCGCGTTCCTCGCCTGCCGGGGGCATCTGCTGGAGGCAGAGGCCATCCTGCGCGTCATCGCGCTCGCGCAGACCACCGGGGTGGCGCTCTACATCCCGCACGTGGCCGCGGGCTCGGGCATGGAGGTCGTCGAGCTGGCCCGGCGCACGTCCGGGGTCCCGGTGTGGATCGAGACCTGTCCGCACTATCTGGTGCTGACGAACGACGAGGTGCTCCAGCACGGTGCGCTGGGCAAGATCGCCCCGCCGCTGCGGCACGACTCCGACCGCGAGTCGCTGTGGGACGCGGTCGCCGCCGGCGGCGTGCAGGTCGTCGGGACCGACCACGCCGGGCGCACCCGCGCGATGAAGGCCGAGGGTGTCAATATCCTGCAGGCTCCGTTCGGCGCCGAGGGCATCGAGCACCTGCTGCCGCTCGTGTACGGGCTCGGTGTCCGGACCGGCAGGCTCGGGATCGAGCGCATGGTGCAGGTGCTCTCGGAGAACCCTGCCGACATCTTCGGGCTGTCCCCGCGCAAGGGCCGGATCGCCGTCGGTGCCGACGCCGACCTGGTCCTGCTCGACCCCGGCGGCACCACCCGCTGCGCGGCGGAGGACCACCTCGGCGCCAGCGACTATTGCCTCTACGAGGGCATCGAGCTGCCCGGCGCGGTGCGCCGCACCATCCGCAGGGGCGTCACGATCGCCGTCGACGGCGCGCTCGTCCCCGGTGTCTCCGGCGGCGAGTACCTCGCCCGCTCGGGTTTCCACGTGCGGCCGATCCCGCGCATCGACGAGGTTTGCGACGATCTCCGTGAGATCGAGGTCGTACCGTGACCGGCTCCCGCGGGCCGGGCCGCACCGGTAGCCGCCCCGCGCGCACGGCCGAGCTGTGCGCCGCTGTACTGACCTGCCTCACGCTGGTGGCCGGATGCGGCCGCGCGCAGGTCACCGCCACGGACGCCGAGCTGGTCATCGCGGTGCCCACCATCTCCGCCACCGCCGACACCCAGAACCTCTCCAGCGGGCTCACCGCCATCAACGGGCTCGTGCAGTACACCCGCGGGCTGCTGGAGTTCGCGCCGCTGGCGAGCGACGCCACCGGCTTCGGTTCCCTCACCGACGCCTTCTCCTCGTCGCTCGCGAGCTCCGTGCGCCTCACCGCGGAGGGACCGGTGTTCACGCTCGCCGACGTGCGCGCGCCCAGCGGCAACCGGCTCAGCCCGGACGACGTCGTGTACACCTACAAGCGCAACCTCGCGCTGAAGGACGGTATCGGCAAATCGCTGCTCTTGCAGGCCGGGGTGGACCTCGGGAACCCGGTGACCGTGCTCGGGCCGGACGAGGTGCGGGTCAACGCGACCAACCGGCTCTACGGCCTCCCCGTCTCCTTCTACACCCTCGCCATCCTGGACAGCCGCACGGTGCAAGAGCACGCCACTGCGGCGGACCCGTGGGCCCAGACGTGGATGTCGACGCATTCGGCCACCTACGCGCCGTACCAGGTCAGTGAGTTCCGGCCGGGGCAGCGGCTCGCGCTCACGGCCAACCCGAACTGGCCGGTCACCCCGCCCTACAGCCGGCTGACCCTGGTGCCCTCGGCCGCCCCCGCCCAGCTGGTGGGGACCTCGAGCGTCGATGCCGGGTACTGGCTGCCCACCGCACAGGCGCATCTGCTGGCCGACCAGCAGCGGGCGTCGGTCGATTCGGTGCCCACGCTGTCGCAGGACCTGCTCTCGCTCGACCAGAGCTTCCCGCCGTTCGCCGACGAGCGGGTCCGCCAGGCCATGTCGCTGACCATCGACCGCGCCGCGCTGCTGCGCGGACCCTACTTCGGCTTCGGCAGTCCCTCCCGCGGGCACATCACCACCAGCCTGCCCGTGATGGACGGGTTCACCGGGGCGCACGTGACCTACGACCTCGCACAGGCGAAGGCCCTGATGGCCGCGAGCGGCTTCCCGGACGGGTTCGCCATGAACCTGACGATCAACGCGGGCACCTCGCGCTCGGTCGACGTCCAGTCGGTGGCCGTGGCTCTGAAGTCGATGCTGGCCGACGTCGGTATCGACGTGACGATCCAGAACGTGGCCAACCCGGCGGAGTTCAAGAGCGGGCGGACGGGCCGCAGCTACCACGCCTACCTGTGGAGCACGGGACCGACCATCCCCGACGCCGTCTACGGGCTCGACAACGCCTACGCGAGCGACGGCGGCGCGAACTACGTCAAGGCCGCCGACGCGCCGCTGGACGCGGACCTCGCCGAGGCCGTCGCCGCTGCGACCGGATCGGCCGAGCAGGACGCGGCGGCACAGGCGGCGCTGACCCGGCTCGACGAGCTCATGCCCAGCATCCCGCTCGTCGACACCGACGACGTGTACGCCACCACCCCCGGTATCTGCGGTATCGCGCCGTCCGCCCGCGGCACCGTCGACGCCGCCACCCTGACCCCCTGTACATAGCGACAGCGAAGGAGAGCGCCGTGAAATCTCGACCCGTCGATCGTGGGCGTCGTCATCTGATACGCCACCTCGCACTGCGGATCGCCTTCGTCCCGGTGGGCGCGTTCGCCGTGGCCTCCGTGGCGTTCTTCCTGGTCGCCCTGGTGCCCAGTGACCCGGCCCGCGCGGTGCTCGGCGACCTGGCCGCCGAGGAGCAGATCGCCCAGTTCAACACCGAGCACGGCCTCTCGGCGCCTCTGCTCGTGCGCTACGGGCGGTTCGTCGCCGACCTGTTCCACGGCTCCCTCGGCGAGTCCTACTACTCCGGCGGCTCCGTGCTGCAGGAGTCCGCCGAGCACTACATGGCGACATTGGAGATCGTCGTGCTCGGACTCGTCGTCGCGCTCGTCGTGGGCATCGCGCTCGGCGCGCTCGGGGCCTACTTCCGGGGGACGCCCGCCGACAGCGCCTCGCGGTCGGCGGTCGCGGTGCTGCAGGCCATCCCGGACTACGTGGTCGGCCTGCTCGGTGCCCTCGTCCTGGTCTACGCGCTGCCGTTGCTGCCGGTCCCGCTGGGCCAGCTCGGCCCGGCCATCGAGGCGCCACCCCGCGTCACCGGCGCCGCCTTCGTCGACGCGCTGCTCGCGGGGCAGCTGGGCGCGGCGTGGCAGGCCGCGACGCAAATGGTTCTCCCGGTGCTGTCGGTGGGGTTGTTCAGCAGCGTGATGATCGCGCGGACCGTCCGCGCCTCGCTCGCGGAGGCACTGACCGCCCCGGATGCCGAGTTCGCCAGGGCACTCGGCCTGCCCGCCTTCACCGTGGCGCGGATGGCGCTGCGGGCGACCGTGCTGCCGCTCGTGTCCATCACCGGAGTCGTCGTCGGCACCCTGGTCGGCGGTAGCGCCATTGTGGAGCTGACCTTCTCCTGGGACGGCTTCGGGCAGTGGGCGATCGAGGGCATCACCCGCTCCGACCTGCCCGTCACCGTCGGCTTCGTCCTCATCTCAGGCGTGCTGGTCCTGCTGACCTACACGCTGTCCGACGTCCTGATGACGGTGCTCGACCCGCGTCAGCGACGGGTCCGGCCCGCCGACCGGCCGGCCGGTGCGGCACCACTCGCGAGCCCGACGGGAGTACATCCATGACCACCACCGCGGACATCGTCGACCCGGTCGCCGATACCGGCACCGTACCCAGGGCGGGCGCCCCGGCAGGGCGCGCCCGCAAGGTCTCGAGCGGGCGCGGCAGCGTGCTGACCGGCGGCGGGATCATCGTCCTGCTCATCGCCGCGGGCTACCTGCTGCCCCTGCCGCACGACCCCGAGCACCCCTACATCGACACCCCGCTGGCCCCGCCCAACGGCGATTTCTGGCTGGGCACCGACAGCTTCGGCTACGACGTGTTCTCGAGGGTCGTCGCCGCAGCGCGCACCGATATCCCGATCGCGCTCGCCGCGGTGCTCATCGCGGCGGTGATCGGCAGTGCCATCGGCCTTGCGGTGAGTACCTCCTCGCGGTCCTCGGCGTTCGTCATGCGCTGCGTGGACATCAGCCAGTGCCTGCCGGTGACGATCGTGGCGGTCGTCGTCGCGTCCGGGTCCGGCGGCAGCGCGACCGTGCTCATCCTGGCGATCGCGCTCATCAACGTGCCGCTGTTCGTCCGGTCGGTGCGCGCCGGCGCGCTGACGGTCCGCACCCGCCCGTTCGTCGAATCGGCGTCGGCGCTCGGCGTGCACCCCGTCCGCATCGCGGTGCGGCACGTGCTGCCGAACGTGCTGCACCTGGTGCTGGCGCAGCTGTCGATCTCGCTGGGCCTCGGCGTGATCGCCGTCGCGACCCTGAGCTACCTCGGCGTCGGCGTCTCGATCACCACCCCGACCTGGGGCGGGCTCGTCAGCGACGGCGCCGACCTCGTCGCGAGCGGAGTGTGGTGGGTGCTGCTGCCCGCCGTCGCCGCGATCACGCTCACCGTACTGTGCTGCAACCTCGTCGCGGACGGTGTGCAGCGGCTGCTCGCCCGGGAGGGAACGGCATGACGCACTCCACGACCACGACCACGGCGGCGACGGACCCCGCTGCCGCCACCCCGATGCTCTCGGTCCGTGACCTCGAGGTCCGCTACGGCGGCTTGCCGGTGGTGCACGGGGTGGACCTCGAGGTCCACGCCGGCGAGATCCTCGGGCTGATCGGCGAGTCCGGCTCGGGCAAGTCGACGGTCGGCCGCGCGATGCTGGGACTGCTGCCGGCCGGGGGCCGCGTCTCCCGTGGCCGGATCCACGTCGGCACCCCGGACGGCCCCACCGATCTCGTCTCGGCGAGCACCCGGGAGCGGCGCGGGCAGCTCGGGCGCACCCTGGGGCTGATCCCGCAGGGCGCGAACGCCTCGCTCAACCCGGTCATGACCTGCCTGCAGCATTTCCGGGTGGTGCTGCGCAACCGCGGTATCCGCGATCGCGCGCAGATCCGGGAGCGGGCGACGAGCTCGCTGCTGCGGGCCGGCATCCACGATCCCGAGCGGGTGCTCGAGCTCTACGCCCACGAGATGAGCGGCGGCATGGCGCAGCGCGTCGTCGTCGGCCTGGCGATCGTCACCAATCCCAGCGTGCTGATCGCGGACGAGCCGACGAGCGCGCTCGACGTCACCGTGCAGCGCAAGCTGCTCGACAACCTGACCCGCATGGTGCACGAGGAGGGCACGGCCTGCTTGCTGATCAGCCATGACCTCGGCCTGATGGCGCACTACTGCCAGCGGCTGCTCGTGCTCTACCACGGTGTCGTCGTCGAGTCCGGTCCCGCCGCCGAGGTCCTGCACCGGCCCGTCCACCCGTTCACCGCGCGCCTGGTCGCCTCCGTGCCCGGGGCCCGGTCCCGGGCCGCGCACGCGTACCGGGCACCCGGTGCCGGTGCCGACCAGGTGTGCCCGAACCAGGCCTGGTGCGCGCAACCGGATCACGCGACCTGCGGCGAGCGCCGGCTGCCGCTGCGCGAGGTCGGGTCTCGTCACCACGCCCGCACCAGCCCGCAGGAGGACCGATGACCGCGACGATCCGGGCCGAGGCAGGCGGCAGCGTGCCCGACGAGCACGCGCCGCCGGTGGTCGCCGAGCTGTCCTCGGTGCGCAAGTCCTACCACGGCACGGAGGTGCTCGGCGGGATCGACCTGACCATCCGCCGCGGCGACCGGCTGGCCGTCGTCGGGGAGAGCGGCAGCGGCAAGTCGACACTGGCCCGCATCCTGCTGGGGCTGGTGTTCGCCGACCAGGGCTCGGTGAAGACCCTCGGCGTGGACTGGAAGACGCTGCGGCCGAAGGGCCAGCGCGCGCTGCGCGGCCGCATCGGTGTGGTCTTCCAGCAGCCGGTGGAGGCGCTGAGCCCGCGGCTGACGGTCGCGCAGATCCTCGCCGAACCGCTGTCGACCCACCGGCGCGAGCTGGGCCGCCAGGAGATCTCCGCCCGCGCGGCAGGCGCACTCGACCAGGTGCACATGCCGCGGGCGCTGCTCACCCGGCGCCCGGGCGAGCTCAGTGGCGGGCAGGCCCAGCGCATCGCGCTCGCGCGGGCGCTGATCCTCGAACCCGAGCTGCTCGTCATGGACGAGCCGACCTCGGCGCTCGACCCCTCGGTGCAAGCCCAGATGCTCGCGCTGTTCTCCGAGGTCGCCGACCGGGGCGGGTTGTCGTGGATGTTCGTCACCCACGATCTCGGCGTCGCCGTCGACGTGTGCGACCGGATCGCGGTGGTGCGCCGGGGCCACATCGTGGAGGAGGGCCCGGGCCGCCAGACCCTGGACGACCCGCAGCATCCCTACACCCGAGAACTCGTCGGGGCGTCCTTCCACCTGCACGACGACGAGAACGAAAAGGAGCACGGATGACTACGCCGCAGTGCCCGGCCCGGTGCGCGGATTGCGCCGGGGGCGCAGCCGCCGCCGGTGAGCACCCGCAGTATCACGGCGACGCGGGGGTGAGCCGGTGACCTCCCGGCCCGCCCGGCTGCGTGCCGCGCTGAACCGCCCCGGCGGACCGATGCTGCTGCCCGGTGCCCCGAACGCGCTGACCGCCCGCGTCATCGAGGAGGCGGGTTTCGAGGCCGTCTACGTCTCCGGCGCGGGGATCGCGAACACCCACCTGGCCGTGCCCGATATCGGGCTCGTCACGGTGTCCGAGCTGGTCACGCAGGTCGACGCCATGTCCGAGGCGGTCGAGCTGCCGCTCGTGGTCGACGCCGACACCGGCTTCGGCAACGCCGTGAACGTCCGCCGCACGGTCCGGGACCTGGAGCGGGCCGGCGCGGCCGCGATCCAGCTCGAGGACCAGGTGTCGCCCAAGCGCTGCGGGCACTTCGCGGGCAAGGCCGTCATCCCGGTGGCGGAGATGGTCGGCAAGATCCGCGCTGCCGCCGACGCCCGCCGCGACGACGACCTCGTCATCGTCGCCCGCACGGATGCCGCGGCGACCGAGGGTATCGAGTGGGCCTGCGAACGCGCCCGCGCCTACACCGAGGCGGGCGCGGACGTGTTGTTCGTCGAGGCCCCCCGTACCGCCGCCGATCTGCGCTACGTCACCGAACACGTGCCCGGCCTGCATGTGGCGAACATGGTCGAGGGCGGGCTCACCCCGCTGCAGACCCGCCAGGAGCTCGGCGAGCTCGGCTTCGCGGTGGTGCTCTACGCCAACTCCGCGATGCGCGGGGCGGTGACCGGGATGCGGCGGGTGCTCGACCACCTGCTCGAGCACGGGGACACCACCGGCGTCCAGCATTCGCTGATCGACTGGCAGGACCGCCAGCACCTCGTTCGCAAGGAGGAGTTCGACCTGCTCGAGAAGACCTACTCGACCGCGCGGCCGGGTTCGTGACGCGCCGCGCGCGCAGTACACACCGATCAAGGGTCGTGAGGACGATCCACGTACTACGAAGGAGTTCCACATGTCGTTGACCATCCGCCCGCTCGCCGAGACCTTCGCAGCCGAGGTGCGCGGGGTCGACCTGCGCAAGCCGCCGGGCGCGCCGGTCATCCGGGAGATCTACAACGCGTTCCTCGAGCACGGTGTCCTGGTGATCCCCGGGCAGAACCTGACGATCGACCAGCAGCTCGAGTTCGCGTCGACCTTCGGTGAGGTGTGGCAGCTACCCGACCTCGGCGGCAACCACGCGCGCCGCGTGGCCAACCGGGGGATCGACGACGTGTCGAACCTCGCCACCGACGGTGAGGTCGCCGCGCCGGACTCGGAGCGCCTGCAGTTCCAGCTGGGCAACCAGCTCTGGCACAGCGACCTGTCGAACCTGCCCGTGCCCGCGCACGCCTCGATGCTGCACGCCCTCGAGGTGTGCGCGGAGGGCGGCGAGACCCAGTACGCCGACGAGCAGGGTGCCTACGCCGAGCTGTCCGAGGAGCGCAAGGCCGAGCTCGAGGGACTGATCGCCGAGCACAGCATCGCGCACTCCCGGGTGCTGGGCGGTAACAAGAACATCGACGTCGAGGCGCTGAACCGGCTGCTCCCGCCGTCGCCGCAGCCGGTCGTGCGGGTGCACCCGGAGACGGGCAAGAAGACACTGTTCGTCGGTGCTCACGCGGCGCGCATCTTCGGGATGGACGACGAGAAGGGCAACGCCCTGATCCGCGAGCTCGTCGAGTTCTCCACCCGGCCGCACCTCGTCTACACCCACCGCTGGGCCGTGAACGACCTCGTCATCTGGGACAACCGGCGTGTCATGCACCGCGGCCGTCCCTTCGACCAGACGGTCCGCCGCGTCATGCACCGCGCCACCATCAACGGTGACCCCACCATGTCCGACAGCGGCGAGATCCTGATCCCGGACGTCCGGCCGCGCGAGCCCCGCGTGCCCGAGTTCGCCTGAGACCAGCCGCGGTCCGGCCGCGGATGACCAGCGAGTCACCCGCGGCCGGGCCGCCAGGAGGGCGCCTCGGGTGGCAGGTCGAGTTCTGGAGGATCTCTTCGAGGTGGGGCCGTCGGTACGCACCGACGGGGCGCTCGACCCGGTGAAGATCAATCCGATCGCGGCCCGCTGCGACATCCGGTACGAGGAGTCCGCCTAGGTAGCGATGACCCGGCCGGCCACACCGTAACGGCCGGGACACCGGTCATCCGACCGATGCGGTCACCACGACTGTGGCAATAGCTTTCTCCCTGTCAGTACACACCCGACAGGAGACGACCATGCTGCTCGAGAACAAAACCGCGATCATCTACGGCGCCGGGGGCGCCATCGGATCGGCACTCGCGACCGGATTCGCGGCGGAGGGCGCCAGTTGTCATCTGGTGGGCCGGACCGCGGCCACGCTCGACGCCACCGCCGAGAAGATCCGTGCCGACGGCGGGCGCGCCGAGACCGCCGTCGTGGACGCGCTCGACGCGGCCGCGGTGAACGATCACGCCGACGCCGTGGTGCGTGAGAGCGGCGGTATAGATATCTCGGTCAATGTGATCACCCAGGACGCGGTCTTCGGGTCACTGGTCGATATCTCGGTCCCCGATTTCGCGAATTCCATGGCCGAACTGATGACCTCGCAGCTCATCACGACCAAGGCCGCGGCTCGTCATATGATCGCCCGGGAATCCGGTGTGATCCTCTTCTTCGGCGGCTCCGACCATGCGAACAAGGTGCCCGGACTGGGCAATGTCCAGATCAGCTTCGACGCGGTGGAGGGTTTGCGGCGGCAGTGGGCCTGCGAGCTCGGGCCGCACGGTATCCGGGTGGTGACACTGCTGACGGGCGGCATCCCGGAGACATTTCCCGATATCCCGGAGACCGAGCCGGCCCGGCAGGGCATCATCGACGGCACGCTGCTCGGGCGGGCGGCGACTCTCTCCGATGTCGGCGATGTCGCCGCCTTCGTGGCCTCCGATCGGGCCAGGTCGATCACCGGCACCCAGATCAATATCTCCTGCGGTGCCTGCGGCGACTGATGCGACCGGCCGGTCCACGGCTCGCGTGGTGGACCGGCACGGCGGGTCGGCGACGGCGGGGCGAACGGTCCGGCCCACCCGCCGGTTTCGGCGGCCGGCAGCAGAAAGCCCGAATCGGCGGGGGTCGATGAGGCGGACCCGCCCGGCGAGCCGCTCGTTGACGATTTCCATTGTCGTTCCGCTGTACTGGGAGTGATTTCCGGATCAGCGACGGTCGAGTCCGGACAGCCGCCAGGCGAGCTTGTCGCGGACCAGCGATGTCTTGCCCGCCAGGCGCATGGCGATATTGCGCAGGGGGCGCACCGCGGCCGGCAGGGTCGCCAGCGAGGTGAGCCGACCGGCGATCGCGACCACGACCTCCGTACTGCGGCGCCGGGCCGCCGCATGCTCGTCGAGGAGTGCCTGCGGCTCGCCCCGCAGCACCCGCGACAGCGTCGTCGCGGCGGTAACCGCGTCCTCGATCCCGAGATTCATCCCCTGGCCACCGGCCGGCGAGTGCACATGGGCGGCGTCGCCGGCCAACAGGATCCGGCCGTCCCGGAAACTGTCGGCGATACGGTGGTGTACGCGGAAACGCGAACCCCACACCACTTCCTCGACCACCGCGGGCTGCGCCTTCGGACCGCGGTCGTCCAGCAGCCGCTGTATGAACGCGACGTCGGGTTCGTGCGGCGCCTCGTCGACGGTGGCCACGATCCGGTACATCCCGTCCGGGAGCGGCGCGACGACGACCAGGCCGGCCGGCGAGAAGTAGAGGATCACCTCGTCCTTCGGCACCCCACCGGAGACCCGGACATCGGCCAGGCTGAACGATTCGGCGTAGCTGCCGCCGGTGAAGCCGATACCGGCTTGTTCGCGCACCGTGCTGTGCAGACCGTCGGCGGCGATCAGGTAGCGGGCACGGATCTGCTCGCCGTCGGAGAGGGTCGCGGTGACGATATCGGAGTCCTGGACGACCGTGGTCACCTCGACGGGTCGCCGTACCGGTACGCCGAGTTCGGTCAGCCGTTCCAGGATGAATTTCTCGGTATCGGCCTGCGAGATCATCAGCGTGTAGGGGTAGGCGGTGGGCAGCTTGTCGAAGGGGACGGCGATCAGCACTTGGTCCCGGTCACGGATGGTGAATTCGGGGGTGTGCAGACCGCGGCCGACGAGCGGCGCGGTCACTCCGTAGGGCTCGAGCAGCTCGAGGGTATGGGGGTGCACGACCGCCGCCCGAGAGGTGTTCGCGCCGGCGGCCTGAGCGTCGACGATGACGACGTCGTGGCCGAGCTGGGTCAGCACTACAGCGGCGGTGAGACCGACCGGGCCCGCACCGACGATCAGGACATCTGCGATTTCGGTCGTCATTGTTCTACCTGCTCTCAGTAGGTCAACACTTGTTGGCATTGAGGTTACGACGGGGTCCTGGTGTTGTCAACAACCGTTGGCCTACAATTGTTGACATGAGAAGGTCATCGTCGGAAACGAAAGCAGTCATCCTCACCGCGGCGCGGGAACGCTTCGCCGCCGACGGGTACGACCGGGCCACGATCCGATCCATCGCCGCCGACGCCGAGATCGACCCGGCCATGGTGATGCGGTACTACGGCAACAAGGAGCGACTGTTCGCGGCGGCGACGGAATTCGACCTGCGGCTACCGGATCTCACCGCGGTACCGCGCGACCGGATCGGCCCGGCCCTGGTCGCGCATTTTCTCGACCGCTGGGAACGCGACGAATCACTGTTGATCCTGCTACGCGCGGGGGTGACCAACGCGGCGGTGGCCGACAAAATGCGCTCGATCTTCGCCGCGCAGCTGGCGCCGGTGGTCGCGAAGACCGGCAACGATCCCCACGAGGGACCACTGCGTGCCGGCTTGGCGGCCTCCCAGATCCTGGGTATGGCGCTGTGCCGATTCGTCCTGGCGTTTCCGCCGGTGGCGGCGATGACCGGGCCGGAGGTCATCGCCTGGCTGGGACCGACGATTCAGCGGTACCTCACCGGCCCGGCGCCGGAGGTCTCGGCGGCGCGGTGACCTCCGATCCACGATCGGAGTACGGCGACTGCGGTGCGGACCCGCCGTCCCGGTGTCGATACCGGGCCGGTACCGCCGCGGCGATTCTGCTGATCCGCGCCTGATACCGCTCCACGAACGGCAGCACCTGCTGGGCGATGGCCTTGTTGTACTCCGACGGCCGTTGCCGTGGATTCGCGTGACCGGTTCCTCGCGGCTTCACTACGAGCAGGTTGCCGTCGACACCACCGACATTGTCGATCAGCACCTGCTGGGTGTGCGCGACATCCACGACCCGATCCCGGCTCGCGGTGTGCGGGCGGATGAAGACGATCGCCGGCCGCGGTTTACCGTGCGCGGGCCGGGAAACCGCACGCAGATTATCGGTGGCGCCACCGGCGACGATCGCCAGGAACTGCGACTCGATCAGGCCGTTACTGGCGGCGTCGGCGTTGAAGATCTTGTCCCGCAGAACCTGACCCACGGCCGACCGGAAATCTCCGAATCGGATACCCGGTACACCGCTGTGGTCCAGGAAACTGTCACGACGCGCGTAGGTCTCCACCGCGGTACGCAATCCGCGGCTCTCCCGCGCCCCGGGCAACCAGCCCATCCAGCGCACCATGTCCTCGCCCAGGCCGCGGCTCTCGGGTCGTACCGAATCGAGGTCCAGCGGTGTGCAGTCGAGCAGGACCCCCACCAATCTGCGATCACTGCCGATATGGATGTGCTGGGCGACCTCGAGTGCGATCACGCCGCCCATACTGTGCCCGGTCAGCACGATATTGCGCACCCCGGACATCACCGCGGCACGAATGATCAGATCCGCGATCACCTCGGTATCGATACCGCGATTGTCGTAGCGGATCGCCCAGACGGCCCCCATCTCCCGCAATGCCGGGAGCGAGGCGGCCGTATCGCTGGCGTTGAGATTGCCCAGACCCACCAGATCGACCACGGCGCTGTCCCGTTTCTCCGGGTGGGCCGGTTCGGCGATCGGCAGCAACGCCGGCTCGGTCAGCGCGAGGCGATCGCGCTCCGGCTCGACATCGCGATCCCAGTACTGCGCGAACGCGACCAGGATGATCATCAACAGTGCGGCTACCCGAATCAACGCCAGTCTGGTGTGGCGCAACGTCTTCCATCCGTGACCGGGCCGCGTCTCGCGCAACCTGGCCCGGCGACGTTCGTCACTCCAGTCAGCGACGGTGGACGGATGCCATTCGTCAACCGGCGGCATGCCTCCACTGTATGTGCACGCGGCAGCGCGTCCCGGGGAGCGCGGCGGTGAGAATTACCGCACGGCCGCGATTCAGTCCGTGCGGACCCCGTCCACCAGCAGTCTCCGGATGGCCCGGTTGAGCGCGGCGATGGCTTCCTCGTCCGGATCGCGCAACCCGTGGACCACCCCGGCGAGCAACATCCCGGTCACCGCGCGAGCGGTGTTCAGTGTGTCGAGGTCCGCGCGCAGATAACCCAATTCGACGCCGTGCTCCAGGTATCCGGCGGTCAGGGTGTCCGCGGTATCGAGCAGCCCGTAGAGGCGCTGGGTGAGTTCGTCGTCGATTCCGGTCGCGTGGAACAGCAGCAGTTGCGCCACACGCCGGTCCTCGATGAGGATCCGGGTGAGGGCGACACCGATGCGGTCGATCTGCGCCCGGTAATGATCCAGCGTGGTCGCGGCGTCGGGTGCGTTGTCCGTTCCCAGGGCGTCGATGATCCGGGCGGCCAGATCGTCGATCACATGGTCGATGATGTCGCGCTTATTGCTGAAGTAGCGGTAGAAGGTGCCGTGACCGATACCGAGCTGGGTCGCGATATCGGCGATCCCGGTCGCGTGGTAGCCCTTCTCGGCGAAACAGACGAACGCGGTATCGATGATTTCCTGGCGCAGCTCCGCCTTCCGGCGTTCGGCCCGCGTCGATGGCTCCGTCACGCCACCGATGATACTGTCATCACAAACGGAATGATATGTCATTCTGTGATGAGTCGTTCAGCGGAACAGCAGGAGGTTCGGCGTGGCACCTCGATACGACGCGGTCGTGGTCGGTGCGGGATTCGGCGGTATGGGGGCGGGTATCCAGCTCGACCGTCTCGGCCTACACGATTACGTGATCCTCGAGCGCGAATCCGATCTCGGGGGTACCTGGCACGTCAACCGCTACCCCGGCCTGGCCGTCGATATCGCCTCGGTGACCTACTCCTACTCCTTCGAGCCCAACCCGAACTGGTCGCGCCTGTTCGCACCGGGTGAGGAACTGAAGAAATACGCCGACCACGTCGCCGACAAGTACGGTCTACGCGAGCGGATGCGCTTCGGTACCTCCGTCGACAGCGCCCGCTGGGATGCCGAGCAGCAATACTGGGTGGTCTCGATCGCCGGTGGCGAAACGGTCACCGCCCGGTACCTGCTGACCGCGACCGGCTTCCTCTCCCAGCCCTACACCCCGCCGTTCCCCGGTATCGACACCTTCGCCGGCAAGATCATCCACACCACGGCCTGGGACGATACCTACGATCTCACCGACCGCCGGGTCGCGATCATCGGCACCGGCGCCACCAGTGTCCAACTCGTGCCCGAGGTCGCCGCTCGGGCCCGGGAACTCACCGTCTTCCAGCGCACCCCGATCTGGGTGGTCCCCAAGGTCGATATGCCGATCCCACCCGCGATCCAGCGGCTGTTCGCCCGGGTCCCGGTCACCCAGAAGGCCGCCCGGCTGGCCAACACCACCGCGCTGGAAGCACTCATGGTCATCGGCGTCCTGCACTACAGACAGGCCAAACCGTTGAACAAGGCGGCGGCCCTGCTCGCCAGAGCACACCTGCGCGCGCAGGTCCGCGATAAGCACACCCGTGAACAACTGACCCCCGACTACGATTTCGGCTGCAAACGCCCGACCTTCTCCAACCACTATTTCGCGACCTTCAACCAGTCGCACGTCCAGCTGGAGACCAGCGGGATCGAACGGATCGAACCGGACGGGATCGTCACCGCCGCGGGTACGAAGACCGAGATCGACACTCTCGTCCTGGCCACCGGGTTCAACCTGTGGGATGTGAACTTCCCGGCCATCGAGATCATCGGCCGCGACGGCGTGGACCTCGGGAAATTCTGGCGGGACAACCGCTTCCAGGCCTACGAGGGGATCACGGTGCCGAAGTTCCCCAATTTCCTCAGCCTCAACAGCCCCTACTCGTACAGCGGTCTGTCCTATTTCACCACCATCGAGGCGCAGATGAAGCATATGGGCCGGCTGTTCGGGGAACTGGCCCGGCGCGGCGAGACCACCTTCGAGGTCAGCGCCCGCGCGAACACCGAATTCCTCGACCGGGTGACCGCCAAACTGGGCTCCTCGGTGTTCTACGGCGGCGACTGCGCCACCGCGCGCAGCTATTACTTCAACCAGCACGGTGAAGCGGCGCTACTGCGCCCGACCAGCACGGTCAACGCCCACCGCGAGGCGGTGCGGTTCCCGTTGGACGACTATTGTTACGGCCGGATCGCGTGAGCCGGATCCGTTCTCGGCCCCTGGGCCTGCCCTATCTCCGGATTCGTATCGGCGTTTGCGCTCCGGGATCCCGATAATTCGGCCAGTTCTCGGTTGAAGGCGTTCATCAGCTCGGCCCGCCGGACCATTGCACCCTTCGCGGCGCGGCCGGCGGTCGCCACTACCGCTGCTTCGAACTCGCGTGGCGACAGGTGCGCGATCGCCTCCGAGAAGACGAGATCACACAATGCGGCGTTACCGTCGACCTCTACCGTGACCGCACCGTCGGATGAGGTCTCTCGTACGCGGATGGCGACGAGCGCCTCGCTCAGATCACGTATCGCGTTCAACTGACGGCTCGCCCGCAGTTCGAGGGCGTCCATCGCTGCGTTCATCGGCCCTTCACCTCAGATCGACCGCAGCCAGCTCTGCGGTTCGTATTCGTATTCGGCTTGCTCGAGATACTCCTCATGCGCAATGTCCTCCTGCGTGGGAAGTCCTGTCAGAGCCAGTATTTCACTGCTCATACCCGCGGCCTCCAACTCTCGCCGCCGGGCCAGGCCCGCGCGGCCGGATGATCGTTTGCACAACCGCAGGATCTCGGCCGCGAGTTCAGCCGGAGGCCGGCCCAGTTCAGCCGGTAGGATATCTATCTTCGTCGGCAAACCCTGCTCGGTGGTCTCCACTGAGATCGAACCGCTTCTCGACGCAGCTGTCGCCATGGCACCTCGTCCGCTCGTTGTTCCCCGGAGACGCTCGTTGTTCCCCGGAGAAATGATACGGCGAAGAAGTGCGACGCCGCTGCCACGAGCAGACCGGGCAGTGCATGTATCAACCACCGATGCACTGTGAGCGATCCAGCATTGCTCGTTGATCATTATGAATTCACGCAGAGCCGGGGCCGTCTCGGGACTAGATCACCCCTTGCGCCCGCGCACGTCGTATTGTTGCTCGTCGAGCCAAACTCGGTCGCGGTCACAAACCTGGGCGCACCGTGGGTTCGGGCGATGACCCCGCTAGTCGCGGTAGTCGCCGCGGCTGACCTGTGTGACAGCGACCGGAGCCGTTCGCTGTCACCACCGCGCACCCCGCCACACGGCGACGGCCACCGCGGCATCACGAATGCCGGGCCGGCGCCGGTCGATTCCCGCTGTCCAAAGGAAGAACGTGTCCAGAGTTTCCACCCGTATCCTGGTCCTGCTGTTGACCCTCGTCTCGGTCGGGATTCTCAGCGGTGGCGCCAACGCCGAACCGCTCTATCCTCAACCGGACCCGGACCCCTTCTACACCGCACCCCCCGACCTCGACGCACTACAACCCGGCGATGTGGTGCGCACCCGCAAGATCGATACCGGCGTCTACGTGGGCACCGAAGGCTGGCAGGTAGCCTTCCGCTCCACCAACTCCCTCGGTAACCCGATCATGGGCATGACCACGGTGCTGCTGCCCGGAGGTGTGAAGAATCCACCGCTGGTCTCCTATCAGGCCCTGATCAATTCGCTCGGCACCCGTTGCAATCCTTCGCGGTCGCTGTTCAACGGTGAACTGCAGGACGCGGTCGGGGCGATGCTGCCGATCGGGCGCGGCTGGGCCATTTCGGTGCCCGACTATCTCGGACCGAATGTCGCCTACGCCGCAGGCCGGCTCAGTGGCATGGTCACCCTCGACAGTGTCCGTGCGGTACAGCGGGTCGCCGAATTAGGTCTCGCGGAGTCCCCTGTGGCACTGGCCGGTTATTCCGGTGGCGGGCTGGCCACCGGATGGGCCGCGGCTCTACATCCCACCTACGCACCCGAACTGAAGATCGCCGGAGTTGCCGCGGGCGGTATCCCGGCCGATCTGGAGCAGATGGCGTTGGGTCTCGGGTTCGCACCGCACCCGGGCTTCGGCCTCGCCTTCGCCGCGGCCATGGGTCTGGAGCGGGAGTATCCGGACCGGCTGCCGATTTCGGAGCAGCTCAACGAGAACGGCCTGTGGTTCCGGGAGTTCACCCATGACGCGTGCCGCCGGTTCCTGCTCTTCCACGGCGCTTTCCGCAGTGCGGATCAGATGGCCGCGTCCAAGAATCTGATGAACAGTCCCGAAGCGCATCAGGTCCTGTGGGAGAACAGCCTGCGTTACTTCGACGGTGTACCGACGGCTCCGACCTACCTCTGGCACGGCCGCTACGACACCCTCACACCCTACGACGGGGTCGCTGAATTCGCCGACCGCTACTGCCGCGCGGGCGCACCGGTGAAACTCACCACCTACGACATCGCCGAACATATGACCGCGGCAGCCGCGGGTTTCGCCGATGCCTGGAATTTCGTGGAAGCCAGGTTCCGTGGTGAACCGGTACCACGCGGCTGCTGAGAAGCGGCCACGCCGATGACCCGCGGCCCGTTCGGTGACTCCACCGAACGGGCAAGGCCGGGCCGGCGGATTCATCCGCCGGTATCGCGTTCCACCAGTCGGGGACGGTCCGGATAGCCGGCAATCGAATACCGGGTCGCGAGCAGGCGTAGTCCGGCCAGATCCGTCACGTCGGCCATCACCTCGGTATCGAGGTCGAGAATGAAATGGCCGGGCCGTACGAAACGGGCCGATCGCCCGAGGTCACCGTCGGAGTGCTCGACGGCGACGACGCCCGATACCGCGGTGATCCGGCCGTCCTGGTCGTATTCGATCTGCACGCGCACAGGTCCCCCTCATACGGATATCGGACTGGACCAGGCTATGTAGAAGTAGTAGTAGACGGGATCTCCCCCGCCGCTGTTGTGTATCTCGAAATGGGTCTCGTCGTGCCCGCCGCGATAATGAGTGATATTCCGGACGGCTATCTCGGCGCCGCTGTCACAGAAAGCGGAGAACCGGTAGAGCCGGTTCTCCCGGCCCCATTCGCCACCGGCCGCCCACCAGTGGTCGGTATCCCCCGGTGCCAGCGGCCCACCGAAATTGCAGAACGAGCCAACCCAGTTCAAGGGAACAACCTGCATCATCGGGCCTCCCTGAAATGATCCTCGAAAGCGCCGCCACCTCGCGCGGATGGAATTCACGGTCGAACCGTCCGTAGCCATTATCGCCGCGCGGGCGGTACCTGTCACGACCGGAATCGGTACGGATCACCGACCGTGCCGGTCCGCGGTGTGGTCCCGCAGCGACCGCAACGCCGCATCCACCGCGTGCTCGGCGTCGCGGCTGCCGTGCAGTGCGACACCGCGCTCCCCCGGCTGCAACGGTTCGAGGGCGGCGAGCTGAGAATCCAGCAGCGCGGACGGCATGAAATGCTGCGCCCGGCCCGCAATCCGCTCCAGCAGATCATCCCGGTCGGCGGTCAGCAGCAGGAAATAGGTGCCGGGCGCTCGGTCCCGCAGCAAGTCGCGGTAGCGGCGCTTGAGGGCGGAGCAGGCGATCACACCGCCGGTCCCCGCTGCCGCGCGGGTCCGCAGCCAGTCTCCGACCGAGGCGAGCCACGGCTCCCTGTCGCTGTCGTCCAGTGGGACTCCGGAGGCCATCTTGGCGATATTGGCCCGGGGGTGGAGATCATCGGCGTCGGCGAAGGGAACCCCGAGGCGCAGGGCCAGTAACCGGGCGGTGGTGGTCTTACCGGTACCCGATACGCCCATCACCACAACGCACGGGACACCGGAACGGGCCGGGATATCCGCCGATTCCACGACTGTCATCGACTCCCATCGATCTCGGTGGGCCCGGGCGACGCCGCCTCGCTGATACCGCCGGCCACCCACCGGACGGCCGGTCCGGGCTGCGGCGAGCGGCCGTGTGGGGCGCCTGTACCACCGGATATCACCAGGCCGGTGATCATCGCAGCACCGCTTCGGCGGATCTCCGAAGTCCGGTCCGGCCGGGGATGTTCCAGGTGCCCGGACAGGGTCGACCGACCGGCTGTCGAGATCTGCATTCTCCCGCCTCCCGGCGCGTTCGGGCGATCGCGGTTCGATGAGCGACTTCAACGTAACAGCAGGTCCGGGTGCTGTCACGACCGTGGCCGTGACGAGACAGGCCGCGGCCCGGCAGCGGCCTTACTTTCGGTTCACTGAGCGCGCGCACTTTCCCGCCCCCGGCCGGTTCGATCGGAGGAGGGAGCCGGTAGCCCAGCACGTGTCCACCGGTCCGAGCGTCGGCGACACCGAATCTCCGGCACACTCCGGACGACCGTCCGCGGTCCGCGCGGCCCCGGCGCCGAGCGGCACGAGTTGCCGGGCACCGATAACCGGCGCCGCCTTCACAGCGATTTCACGAACGCCGAAACCATTGACACAAAGGCTTATTCGCCGTACCCCACCGTTTCGTTCACCGAATTCGTGCCCCACGCACCGGACCCGGCGAGGACAGAGCGGCTGGACAATGGTTCAATTCCGGGCGTACACCCGGAATGCAGGAGGAAATCGGATGGCAGTGCGTTACGCGCAAAGAGAACAGACCAAACTCGTCAACCGGGTGAAAAAACTTCTCGCCCAAGGTAAATCGCTCAACGCGGCGTGCACCCAGGTCTCCGAACGGGAAGGCGGTCTTCCCGCCACGAATACGCTCGCCAATTGGGTGCGAGCAGCCGGGCTCCCCGAAAGCGCCCCGCCCGCCGACGAGACGCCGGCGCCCACGAAGCCCCGGCGCCGCACACGCGCTGCCGGCAAGCCGACCGATGAACCCGCGCCCGCGGCGGAAATCGCCGAAGCGATTGTCGCCGACGACGTTGTGGAGAGTTCCCTCGCCGACGACGTGTTGGCCGAATCCACCGAGCCGGCACCGGAGACCACTGCCGAACCGACGGCCGAACTGGTCCGGGTGCGGCCCGCGGGTACCGCGCTGGATGCCACCGGCGGAATCGATGATCTGCTCGACGAGAACCACCGGCTGCGCACCGCGTTGAACGAGGCCAACCGGGAAATCCGCGCCATGCGCGACCTTCTCGTCGTGTACGCCAGCCGATAGGCCCGGCGCCCGGGGGGCGGGCGGAGTTTCTGTCCCGCGGTGTGGGAGACGGTCGTGTGACAGCGACCGCCTCCCGCACGCGGAAATACCCTGATGATCGACCTGCGCGGTGCGGACCGTGTGCGACGCCGCGGACCCGGCCCTTCGCCCCGCCGAACACCAGGACCGGCCGGCCGAGCATGGGCAGGTATCCGGTGCCGTCCGCATCGGCGTAGGGCTCACCGACGAGGTCCGGATTCGCGGCTACGATCCCGCTGACGAGGAAGGCCGAGACATTCAGGCTCCTTCCTCCAGTGTTCGTGGCACGGATTTTTCCGGTGTTCGCGGCGCGGGCGAGCGTCCCGTGTGCCGTCGCGGCACACCTGCATACTGGACGTCATGTCGTGGACCGGGCTCGTCGAAGCGGTGCTCGACCTGCGTGTGACGACCACAGCCGCGACCTTCGTATTCGTCGCCGTCACCGCGGCGGGCCTGACCACCCTGGCGATACGGCGGCAGCAACGCTGGTTGCTCGCCGGGCTCGCCACGGTGGTGGCGGCGGCCGCGGTATCGGTGGCGCTGGCCGCGGTACTCGTCGAGAAGGTGTGGCGGCCTTTTCCCGACCCCCTTCCCGTGACCGTCTACGTCTGGTCGGGGCTGGCGGTGCTCGCGGTCGCGCTGATCATCGGCCGCTGGTTCGTCCGCCGGCGGGAGCGGTCGCGGCCGCTCGTCGCCACCGGGCTCGTCGCGGCCGCGACAGCGGTTGTCCTCTGCGCCGCCGGTGGGATCAACGCGGTGTTCGACGCGTACCCGACGGTACGTGCCACTCTCGGTATCGATGATTACCGTACGGTGCCGTTCGATGCCGCGCTGGCACCCCGGCCGGGATCCGGCGGCCGGGCACCGATGGGTGGCTGGGTGCCTCCCGACGATATGCCCCGGACCGGTGCGGTGACGAAGGCCGCCGTACCGGGTAGCGTCTCCCGGTTCTCCGCGCGTGAGGCGCGAATCTATCTACCCCCGGCGTATTTCACCGACCCGCGGCCCGACCTACCCGTGCTGGTCCTGCTCGCCGGACAGCCCGGCAGTACCGACGACTGGCTCGTGGGCGGCAGGCTCACCGGCATCATGGACGCCTACGCTGCCGAACACCGGGGATTGGCGCCGATCGTCGTCCTCGCCGACGGCACCGGCAGCCGGTTGGCCAACCCGCTGTGTGTCGACTCGCATCTCGGAAACGCCGCGACCTACCTGACCGTCGATGTACCGCAGTGGGTCCGCGCACACCTGCAGGTGGATCCGGATCCGCGAGCGTGGGCAGTGGGCGGGTTGTCCTACGGCGGCACGTGCTCCCTGCAATTGGCGACCACCCGGCCCGACGTCTACCCCACCTTCCTCGATATGTCGGGGCAGGCCGAACCCACGCTCGGCGATCGCAGCACGACGCTCCGCGATGCTTTCGGCGGCGACGCCGAGGCCTTCGCCCGTAACAATCCGGCCGACCTGCTGGCCCGTAACCATTACCCCGATTCGGCCGGTGCGTTCGTCGTCGGTCTCGGCGACCGCGAATACCGCGCCGGGCTCGAGCGGCTGGCCGCCGCGGCGCGGGCCGCGGGAATGGATGTCCACGTCACCGAACTGCCCGGCGGGCACAGTTTCGCCGTGTGGTCGGCCGGTCTCGAGAAGGAGCTGCCGTGGCTCGGCCACCGACTCGGCCTCGACGCATGATGACCACCCGGATCGGCTCGGGCGTCTCGCGCGCACCCGTGGCCCTCGGATTGCTGGCCGTGATCTGGATCCTCGCCCTGGTCACCGGCGCGTGGGCCAAGGGGCCGTCGCGCGAGTTGTCGGCGAATATCGCGCTCGGTGTTCCCACTTTCGCCGAGGGACAGGTATGGACGCTGTGGACCTCGGGCTTGTTCGCCTCCGGGTTCGGCAACTACGTGCTGGCGAGCGTATTCGTCCTCGCGATCGCGGTGCCGGTCGAACATCGCATCGGCAGCCGGCGGTTCGCGCTCGCGGTGGTGGTATCCCAAGGCGCCGGCGCCGCGCTGGCGCTCGCGGCGGCCGAGCTCGCATCGGCGGTGCCGAACTCCTGGGGTCTGGAACTGCACGGGCATCTGACCGTGGATCCGCTGTCCTGGGTCCTGGGCGCGTTGCTCGCCGCCACCGCGGCGATGCACACCCTGTGGCGCCGCCGCCTGCGCACACTGCTGCTGGTGATCCTGGTGACCACCGCACTGTTCGCCGGGCATCTGCAGGATGTGACACGACTGTGCGTCGCTGTGGTGGGCCTGCTGATCGGGCCGGTTCTGTTCGGGCGGGCCGCGCGCAGCCCGGTGCTCGGCGGGACGATCCGGGAACGCCGCACTCTCGTCGCTCTCGTCGTCGCGGCCAGCGTGCTGGGCCCGGTCTTCGCGGCGTTCTCCCCCCATGCCATCGGCCCGCTGTCCTCGCTGCGTGAACTGTTCGATCAGGTGCCCTACAGCCCGCGCGAGCTCGTCGACGTATGCGCCGATCCGGCCCTGCACGACGAGTGCCGGAAAGGACAGCAGGCACTGCGTCTCTCCGGTATCGGACCGCTGATCATGAACCTCATGCCGTCGGTGGTGCTACTCGTCGCCGCCGAGGGACTGCGCCGCGGCCGGCGAGCAGCCTGGCTACTCGCGGTGGGCGGACATATCGCCCTCATCGGGATCGCCGCCGTCAGCGTGATCGTCCGGACCGTCCAACAGGACGAGGCGCGCTGGGTGCTCTACGGCATCCATCGCCACAGCTCGGTGTACCGGGATTTCGCTCCGCTGCTGGCATTGCTCGCGGTGCTCGTATTGTTGCTGGCCACTCGGCGACTGTTCGATGTGCGCGCTTCGCGCGGGACGTACCGCCGGGTGTGGCTGGGAACTCTCGGGGCAGCCGGTCTCGCACTCGTGCTCTATTCGGTACTGGGGACCCTGCTCGCCGACGGATTCGATCGTGACCCCGGTATCGGCACCCTGCTGCGCGACGCACCGCTGCGGCTGCTTCCGCCGGTGTATCTCCAGCTCTTCGAACCACCCGTACTACCGCTGAGCCCCGCCGCGACCGTGCTCTTCGAATGGGTCGGGGTGCTCGTGTGGACGACATTGTGCCTGTTGTTGCTGCGCAGCTTCCTCGCCCCACCGGCCGGATACGATCTCGGCGGCGAGCGCCGGGTGCGGGAATTGTTGCACACCCCCGGCGGCAGTTCGCTGTCGTGGATGAGCACCTGGGCCGGGAACAGATACTGGTTCTCCGCCGACGGGCGGCACGCCGTGGCGTACCGAGTGCACTCCGGTGTCGCCCTGACCACGACGGATCCGATCGGTGAGCATGCCGGTCTCGCCGGGGCGATCGACGAGTTCGCGCGCTGGTGCCTCGGCAACGGATGGACCCCGTGCTTCTACTCCGTGGGGTCCGATACCGCGGCAATCGCTCGCGAATACGGGTGGAGCTGCCTACAGGTAGCCGAGGAGACGATCGTCGAACTCGCGGACCTGGCCTTCAAAGGGAAGAAGTTCCAGGATGTCCGGACGGCCCTGAACCGTGCGGGTAAGGACGGGATCGAGGCCAGGTGGACGACATACACCGATGCCCCACTGTCGGTGACCGAACAGATCGTCGACATCTCCGAGGAATGGGCCGCCGACAAGGGCCTGCCGGAGATGGGTTTCACCCTCGGTGGGCTCGCCGAACTGCACGACCCCGAGGTCCGGTTGCTGCTGGCGGTCGACCGCGACGAGCACGTCCATGCCGTCACCTCGTGGATGCCCGTGTACCGGGACGGCACGCTCATCGGGCTGACACTGGATTTCATGCGGCGCCGTTCCGATGGATTCCGGGCGGCGATGGAGTTCCTCATCGCCTCGGCGGCGCTGTCCGCGCGGGAGGAGGGGCTCGAATTCCTCAGTCTGTCCGGGGCGCCGCTGGCCGGCGCCGAGTCCGGTGAGTCCGGACTCGATCGCGGCGCGCTCGACACGTTGCTCGATCTGCTGGGTCGGACTCTCGAACCGGTCTACGGTTTCCGGTCACTGCTCGCGTTCAAGGCGAAGTTCCAGCCCCGGCACCGGCCCATGTACATGCTCTTCCCCGATGCCGCGGCCCTGCCGACCATCGGAATCGCAGTAGGCCGCGCGTACTTACCACACCTGTCGCTGGAGGAGAGCGGACAGCTGCTCACTCAGCTGCTGCGCCGCTGAATCCGGAAACCAACGGCATCCTGTCCTCGCCTCCCCGTAGGCCGATCGCGCGGGAACGACGAACCGGTCGGTATGATTCAACGGCCGTCGGCCAGTGTGAGCCGACCTCGTGAGAGGACCCGAAATGGCGGGACGGATATGACGGGGCTACCCCGTTACGCACCCATGCTGGCGATGGCCGGCGCCCTTCCCGACGACGATTCCCGATGGGACTACGAAGTCAAGTTCGACGGGATCCGGGCGGTGGGCTATGCCGGGCAACGGCTGCGCTTGCTGTCGCGCAACGGCAAGGACATCACCGCGGCATGGCCCGAACTCGCCGATCTCGCCCCGGCCGAACCGCCCTACGTGGTCGACGGCGAGATCGTCACCTTCGATACCGGCGGGCGGACCTCGTTCGAAGCCCTGCAACCGCGGATGCATCAGCGCCACCCGAGCACGATTCGTGAACTCGCGAAGTCGGTTCCCGCCGTGTACATGATCTTCGATCTCCTCCATGTCGGCGATCGTCCGCTGCTCGGTCTGCCGTACCGGCAGCGGCGTGAGCTCCTCGAACAACTGGATCTCCGGGGGCCTCACTGGCAGGTGCCGCCGCGCTTGCGTGGATCCGGCACGAATGTGCTCGCGGCGTCGGAGAAGCTGGGGCTGGAGGGCATCATCTGCAAACGCATCGACAGCCCGTATCTGCCCGGTCGGCGCAGTTCGCTGTGGACCAAGGTCAAGAACGTACGCGACCGGGAAGTGGTGATCGTCGGCTGGCGGCCGGGAGCAGGACGCCGCGCCGGAAGTATCGGCTCGCTGCTGATGGCCGTCCACGACGAAACCGGAGAGCTGGTCTATATCGGCAACGTCGGTACCGGATTCACCCGCAGATCCCTCGACGACCTCTGGGCACGATTGCAACCATTGCGGCGCCCGGAGCCGGCCGTCGAAGCCCGGATCCCGGACGCCACCTGGGTCGAACCCGAACTCGTCGGCGAAGTCTCCTACACCGAATGGACCGGCGACGGCAGGCTCCGTCATCCCTCGTGGCGGGGTCTGCGCTTCGACAGATCTCCGGGCGAGGTCACCCGGGACCCGCGCTCCTGATACAGCGCCCACCGGCAGCGGCAGCCCGACCTGCCGCTCGACCGCACGCCGGATCCACGACTAACCGGACGGACTCAGCGACGCAGTGCCGTCTCCTGCTCGATCCGCGCGAGCTCGACCGGGTTACGCACCGCGTACAACCCGGTGATCAGCCCGTCGTCGATACGCACCGCCACGATGGTGTCGACCTGGGCCGCGCTGACCCTCGCGGAGGAGGGCACGCAAATCGCCGATGCCCAGCCGGGCGTATCGGACGAGACCTGGGCCCGGATCCGCGAGCACTACGACGACGATCAGATCGCCGCACGGCGTATGTGGTCGCCATGATCAACGCGGCCAATCGCCTCGGGGTGATCCTGCATCAGAAGGGCGGGTCCTACGAGGCCGGGATGTTCGCCGCGATGGCGACCTGATCGGTTACCGCGCCTCGTCCCGCCCGGTGGCCGTGCGCCGCCGCCCGGGGCGGGGCCACCTCCGCCGGCGGCCCGGCGCCGATCGCGGGCGGTCTCGCGCTGCTGCCGGTCACCGGTGTTCACCGCTCCACGATTGATCGCGCCGGGCCGGCGGCGGCGATGCCGTCCCAGGCATTCATCGCGTTGTCGACCACCCGCTGCGCGTCCGCGCGCGAGCACCCGTCGCGGGTGCGGATCGCCAGACCGTGCAGGACGGTCAGATAGAACGAGGCGACGGACTCGATATCGGCACCGGCTGGCATATCGCCGTCGGCGATACCGCGCTCGAGCCGCGCGCGCAGTTCCGCCCGATCTGTGGCGCGCATCTCCGCCAGTAGGTCCCGGACGTGCGTATTGTCCGGGGTCACATTGGTCGCCGCGAGGACGACCATGCAGCCGAGCGGCGTCGCCGGGTCGAGGTTGGCGTCCACCCGTTCCCGCAGCATCGCTTCGACCGCTTCCCGCGCGGTGCGCTCCCGGTCCATGGGGCGCGGTGTCACGCTTCCGTAGAGGGCGACGGCTTCGCGGAAGAGTTGCTCCTTGGAACCGAAGGCGGTGTAGAGGCTGCGGGCACCGATACCCATCGCGGTGGTGAGCTCGCTGACCGATACGCCCTCGTACCCGTGCTCCCAGAACAGATGCATGGCGGCCCGCAGCGCGGAGTCCCGATCGAAGCCCCGCGGGCGACCCGGTCCCGGCATCACACCTCCACTCTGCGCCGTTGACATCCACATGCTATCCACGGTAACTATTTGTGCAGTGATCACTGCACAAATAGTGGGAGATGAAATGGGTATCGAAGGAAAAGTTGCGCTGATTACGGGCGGGAGCCGCGGCATCGGCGCCGCGATAGCGCGGCGGCTGGCCGCCGACGGCGCGGATATCGCACTGACCTACAACGCCTCGGCCGAACGCGCCGCGGAGGTGGTGTCACGAATCCGCGAAACCGGCCGGCGCGCACTGGCCGTGCACGCACCGGCCGCGGATCCGGGGGCCGTCCCCGCCGCTGTGGACCGGACGGTGGCCGAATTCGGCCGGTTGGACATCCTGGTGAACAACGCGGGCATCTTTCCCTACGGCACGATCGACGAACTGACCATGGAGCAGTTCGACGAGACCATGAATCTGCACGTCCGAGCCGCGTTCGCCGCCGCCCGCGCCGCGAGCCCACATCTGGGCGACGGCGGACGGATCATCAGCATCGGGAGCAATCTCGCCGAACGGGCGACCCGGCCGGGGCTGAGCCTCTACTCGATGAGCAAGGCGGCGCTGATCGGTCTCACCAAGGGACTGGCCCGCGATCTGGGCCCGCGCGGTGTCACGGTGAATGTCGTGCAACCGGGTTCGACCGATACCGAGATGAACCCCGCCGACAGCGCCCCCGCCGATGCCCAGCGTGCGGCCACGGCCCTGGGCCGGTACGCGGCGGCGACCGAGATCGCCGCCGCTGTCGCCTATCTCGCCGGCGAGGGTGGAAATTTCGTGACCGGTAGCACGCTCACGGTCGACGGCGGCGCGAACGCGTAGGACGCGGCGGCGGCGGGGCCCGGAGATATTCCGAGCCCGGGCCGCGACCCGCCGAATCCGCTCGGCCGGTCGGCGACGCTGCCCACGGCCGCGGGGCGGTGCGACCGGTGGACCCCGCCGCCGATACAGACTTCGGTACGCCGGCCTGCTCGCACTCGGGTAATCCGCGGCCCGCCGTCTCGGCGCCGATGTGGCCCGGCCGCGGGGCCTGCCTTCACAACTCCGCGTCCGCCTGTTCCTCTATCCGGCCCAGCGCCTGATAGATCTCGCTCTCCAGGGCGAGCAGTTCGATATCCCCTTTGCGACGCGGCCGGGGGACATCGATCGGGAATTCCCGGTGCACCCGGCCGGGACGCGGTGACAGCAGGATCACCCGGTCGGCCAGGTACACCGCCTCCCCCACATCGTGAGTGACGAAGACGACCGTCCGGCGCCGGCTCTCCCACAGCGCCAGTAGATCTCGCTGCAGCTGGATCCGGGTGAGATGGTCGACCGCACCGAACGGTTCGTCCATGAGCAGAACCGCGGGTTCGGTGGCCAGGGTCCGCGCGATTCCGGCCCGCTGCCGCATCCCGCCGGAGAGCTGATGCGGGTACTTGCGTTCGAAACCGGCCAGCCCGACCTGGGTCAGGTATTCCGCCGCGGCCGCTCGCCGTTCGGCCCGGGGCACACCGCGGAACTCCAGGCCGATCTCGACATTGCGCGCCACGGTCCGCCATGGATACAGCGAGGCGTCCTGGAACACGACGCCGATCCGGCTGTTCGTCCCGGCGACCGGTACGCCCTCGAACAACACCTCGCCCTCGGTCTTGTCCTGCAGCCCCGACAGGATGTCGAGCAGAGTGCTCTTCCCGCATCCACTGGGACCGAGCAGGACGACGAAATCGCCCTCGCCGATGGACAGGTCGATTCCGTCGAGCGCCCGCACCGGCGGATCGGTGGGGAATTCCTTGCCCAGACCGCGTACTTCGAAGGTTGCCACGGACCTACCTCGCTGATCGTGTCGTGCTGTCGCGCTGCCCGCAGGGTCAGCGCGCGGGCCGCGGGTAGGTGAAATCCTTCACGTACTCCTGCGGGATGAACTGCGTATCGATGTATTTGCCGGCGTCGTAGGGCCCGTCCTGCAAACCCATTTCGATTTCGATGTCCTGGGTGTCGCGGATCGCGACCGGATCGACGGCCGGGTTGTTGTCCCAGATATCGTCTTCCTGCCGTAGTGCGAGTTCGACCGCCTTCGGATCGATGGTGCCGAGTTTCGATTTCAGCCACGGCAGGTACTCGTCGTAGTGCTCTTTGGCGTAGGTGTAGGCCTTGAAGTACGCGCGCAGGCTCCGGCGCAGCAGGTCCGGATCGTTGTCGATCACATTGTTTCCGGCGATGAGGACGCCGGTGTGGTAGGTCGGCAGGTAATCCCAGCCGCGGGCCAGGGTCACCGATTTGCCCTGTAGTTCGCCCAGCGCGGGGAAGGGCTGGTGGATGATCGTAGCGTCCACCTGACCGCTGGTGAGGGTGCCGTACGCCTGCTCGTTCACGCCGTTGGCGATGAAGCTGACATCGTCGGGATCGACACCGTTGGCGCTGAGGATCTTGCGCGTGTAGGTCTCCATACTGCTACCGGCCGTGGCGATACCGATCGTCTTTCCGCGCAGGTCGGCGAAGGATTTGATACCCGGACGCGCGATGAGGAAGAACGGTCCCTTGCTCCGGAACGCGGAACTGACGATCTTGATCGGCGCACCTTTCTCGGCCCCGCGCAGATAGTTGCTGGTCGGACCGAAGGCGAGCGTCAGCTCCCCGGTCGCGACACCGGTCACCGCATCCTGGACCTGGGTGAACTTCACGTCGAGGTCCTCCTCGTCGAAGAAGCCCTTCTCGACACCGAAGCGAATCGGCAACTGCGTGTAGGACGTACTGTCCTGCAGAGTGAGAACGCTGCGGCCGTCGCTCGACGAACCGCTGTCACCCGCGAGGGATTCGACGGTGCCGGAGCAGCCGGTGGCCGCCAGGGCCAGCGCCAGCGCACCGGCGAAAACGGCCAGAGATCTCTTCTTGAACACACTCGTTCCTTCGAAAATGGGAATGATCGGCGATACCGGCTATCCGGCGTACTTCCAGCGGAGGAAAACTTTCTTCTCCAGCAGGTTCACCGCCGCGATGATGAGAACCGAGAACACCGTGATGGACAGGACAAGCGCGAACAGGGTCGCGGTGTCGTAGACGCCGATGGCGCGGTTGAGCATATTGCCCAGTCCCGCCTTGGACGCGATGATCTCCGCGAACAGGGCCGCCACCAAGGCGGTTCCCGCCTCGATCCGCAATGCGGCGACGATGCTCGGCGAGGCGGACGGCAGGATCACCTTGACGATCGTCTGCCACCGGGATGCCCCGTTCGCGCGAGCGACCTTGAGATGGCTCTCCTGGACCTGTTTGATCCCGGCGATGGTGTTGAAGACGAACAGGAAGTAGCCGAAGAGAAAGACGATCACGATCTTGTGGTTGACGCCCACACCGAGGTACAGCGTGAGCAGCGGGATGATGGTGACCTTCGGTACGGCCATGGCCCCGCCCACGAACGGGTTGAGGAACCGCTCGGCGGTGCGCGAGAGCCCCATATAGATTCCGGTCGCCACACCGAACACGAATGCCAGGGCCGTGCCGACGACGGCTTCGTACAGCGTGATCAGGAGATTGCCGAAGAGGTGTTCCTCGGTGATCAGCCGCGGGAACACGCCGAGCACCTGGGTCGGCGAGGCCAGATAGATCGACTCCACCCGCCCGGAATCCACCAGCCACTGCAGGATCGACAGCACGATAACCACGACAGCGAGCTGACCGGCGGTAATTGCGAGATTCTTCGGGGACAACGCCGCGCGCGATCGCCACCCCCGGGGCTCCTTGCGGGGCCGCGGTGCCGTGGGGCGAACGACTACTGCCTCGGCTTGGTCGAGAGCCACCGTCACTGTCCTTTCAGTTCGGTTCCGCCTATGAGCGGGCGCTGGTCGAGATGACGGTTGCCCGGACGCTCGAGGCTCAGGTGATCCCGGAACGTCGTGCCCGCGTACTCGGTGCGGAACAGCCCGCGCCGCTGTAGTTCGGGCACCACCAGATCGGTGAACGCCTGCACCGAACCCGGTACGAAATCGGGGAAGATGTTGAAACCGTCGGCGGCGCCCTCTTCGAACCAGCGCTGGATATGGTCGGCCACCTCGATCGGATTGCCGACCACGGTGCGGGTGCCGACCGTGATGCCGTTGATCAGATCGAAATAGGTGATCGGCTCGGCACCCTCGACCGTCCGCCGCGTGGTCTCGGTGATACCCGTGAAGACCTTGCGGCCCGCCGGAGCGGCGGCGTCGAACACTTTCCGGGGCACCGCATCGTCCACGCCGTAACCGGTCACGTCCACCTCGAGCACCTGCGCGACCGAGGCGAGATTGCGTTTGAGCCCCTGCCCTAGACCCCCGAATCGCACCGAATCGACCGTTTCGTTCGCGGGATCCAGGGGCACGAGCGAATTCAGCCGGTCGTAGATCTGCACCGCCTCCGCGGTGGTGGGCGCCACGACCACGCTCAGACCGGGCAGGATCTGGATCTCGTCGGCGGTGCGGCCGTACCGTGCCGCCCGTGCTTTCACATCGGCGTAGTACTCCTTGGCCGATGCCAGATCCGGTTGCCCGGCGAAGATCACATCGGCCTCGCGGGCGCCCAGTTCGCGTGAACGATCCGAGGTACCCGCGTGCAACAGGATGACCTGCCCCTGCGGCGGTCGCGCGACATTCAATGGCCCCTTGACCGAGAAATGCTCTCCCACATGGTCGATGGTGTGCAGTTTCGACTCGTCGATATAGCGCCCACCGGCCTTGTCCCGGAGGAACGCATCGTCTTCCCAGCTGTCCCACAGATCGCGCACTACCGCGACGAACTCGTCCGCCCAGTCGTAGCGTTTCTCGGTATCCCAGTGGTCGTCCCGGCTGAAGTTGTAAGCCGCGGCGCCGTCGGCCCCGGTGACCAGGTTCCACGCCGCCCGCCCGCGGCTGAGGTGGTCCAGCGAGGCGGTGAGCCGGGCGACGGTGTAGGGGTCGTAGTAAGTCGGGTTCGCGGTGACCGCGATACCGATATACGAGGTCGCGGCCGCGATGGCCGCGGCGACGGTGAACGGTTCCATCCGCGACATCTGGGCCGGATTGGTCTTGGCCAGCGAGGGGTCGGTGGCCAAGCGGTCGCCGAGGAAGAGGAAATCGAACTTCGCCGCCTCCACCAGTTGTGTCACCTGCTGGATGAATTCGATATCGAACGCGCCGTCGGACCTGGCTCCCGGGTATCGCCACCCGGCGGTATGGGTACCGGTGGCCCAGAACATGAGTCCCAGATGCAGTTCTCTACGTTTTCCGGACAAGGGTCACTGCCTTCCCGTGCGGGTGTTGTCGCGGGCCCAGCGGTTGTCCGGCCGGCTCAGCTCGAGATGATCGCGCAGGGTACGGCCGGTGTACTCGGAGCGGAACAGCCCACGCCGCTGTAGTTCGGGCACCACGAGACGGACGAAGGTCTCGAATTGTTCGGTGAGGAACGCCGATTGGATATTGAACCCGTCGGAGGCATCGGATTCGAACCAGGCCTGGATGTAGTCGGCGATATCCTCGGGACCGCCGACCACCACGTGACCACCCACGATATGGGTGTTGAGCAGATCGCGGACCGTCAGCGGATCGGCGCCGCCCACTGCGCGCCCGGTCCGGGCCGCGGTGGTGTTCAACAGGGCCCGGCCCGCCGGCGCGAACCGCGCGGCCGTCGCCTCGTCCAGCGGTTCCGCGAGGTCCCGCGCGGTCAGGTCCACACCCACCCGCTGCGACAGCGCTCCCAGATTGCGCAGCCCCGGCCCCTGCGCCTCGCGCGGCGCGGCGCTGCCCGCACCCCACTGTTCGGGCTCACGCCCGCCGTAGCGGATATCGTCGTCGAGCACGAGCAGCTCGTTGAGCCTGTCGTACAGTGCGCGGGCGGCCTGCCGCGTATCGGCCACGATGGGGGTCAGGCCGGGCAGAATCGCGATCGCCGATCGCGCCCGGCCGAATCCGGCCGCGCGCCGCCGGATCTCCTCGGCATAGGCCTTGCCCTGCTCGATGGTCGCGGCGGCGGCGAAGATGACGTCCGCCTCGCGCGCCCCGAGATCACGGGAACGCTCCGAGGTTCCCGCGTGCAGGACGACCGGCTGCCCCTGCGGGGGCCGGGCCATGTTCAGCGGGCCACGGATGTGGAACGCCCGCCCGCGATGGTTCACCGGATGAATACGGTCGGCGACGACGAATTCGCCGGTCTCGGCATTGCGCACGAAGGCGCCGTCCTCCCAGCTGTCCCACAGATCGCGGACCACGTCGACGAATTCGTCGGCCCGGTCGTACCGCGCCGACGCGTCACCGTGTTCGGTCCGGGTGTAGTTGGCCGCGGCCCGATGGTCGGCGCCGGTGACGATGTTCCACGAAGCCCGCCCGGCCGAAATGTGATCGAGCGAGGCCGTCAGCCGGGCCAGGTTGAACGGTTCGTAATACGTGGGATTCGCGGTTACCACGATCCCGATCCGGCTGGTCGCCGTGGCGATAAAACTCGCCGCCGTGAACGGTTCGATGCGCGCCAATACCGAAGTATTGGTGAACTGGTATTCCGGCCCCGTGGCGAGCCGGTCGCCGAAGAAGAAGAAATCGAACTTCGCGGATTCGGCGAGCTGTGCCAGCTCGGTGAGGTAGCCCGCGTCGAAGCCCCGGTCGTGGACGGCCTCGGGTAACCGCCAGCCCGCCGGATGGGTACCGTTCGACCAGTACATATAGCCGAGGTGCAGTTGCCGGTCGGCTCCGGAATCGTCGGACATATCCGCCTCTGCGTGGATCGAAGGATGGATGATGCTCAGCCGCGCGAGGCAGGACCGGTGACCTGCCCCGGTGCCCCGCTCAGATCACCGGCGAACAGGGTGGTGAGTTCGGCGAATTCGGCCGGGGTGGGCCGCCAGCGGGAGGCCGCCAGGTTGTTGTCGAGCTGGTCGGGTTCGGTCACTCCGGCGATCACGCTGGACACTGATTCATGGGCGAGCAGCCATCCGAAGGCCAGCGCGGTCGGGGTGATACCGCGTACCCGGGCGAACTCGGTATAGCGTTCGAGCGCTTCCCACGGCGCGGCGTCGAGCAGGTGTTTCTTGAGGTTGGTGATCTTGCGGCCGGCCGGAACGGAATCGCGCCGGTATTTCCCGGTGAGCAGTCCGTTCTGCAGCGGGAAGTACGGGAAGAAACCCAGTCCGTAGGCGTCCAGCGCCGGAATCAGCTCCCGGGCCGGCTCGCGCCAGAGCAGGTTGTACTCGTTGGTCGCCGAAATGAATCGGGTGTGGCCGTGGATCCGGGCCACGTATTCGGCGTCGGCGATCTGCCAGCCGGCGAAGTTCGAGTTGCCGAGGTAGCGGATCTTTCCCTCGCGCACCAGATCGTCGAGTACCGAGAGGGTTTCCTCGATCGGAGTGACCGGGTCGGGGGTGTGGATCTGGTACAGGTCGATCCAGTCGGTACGCAGGCGGCGCAGCGAGGCCTCGACCGCGAGCCGGATGTAACGGCGCGAGCCGCGCACCCCCCAATCAGGGCCGTTCAGTCCGGCCAGGCCGATACCGAATTTCGTCCCGATGACCACCTGGTCGCGCCGGTTGCCCAGCGCTTCACCCAGCATGGTCTCGCTCTGTCCCGGTCGATCGCCGTAGACATCGGCGATATCGAAATAGGTGATGCCCAGATCGAGCGCCCGCCCGACGATCCGATCGACCGATTCCTGGGTGTCGGCGATCATCCCGGTCCGCCCGAAGGTACTGGCCCCGATCCCGACCTCCGACACCACCAGTCCCGAGCGGCCGACGCTGCGGAATCCCTCCGGAAGCGCGCTACGCACCGGCGCGCCGGGCAGAGAGGTACTGGTGACGGCTGCGGTCATGGTCTTCTTTCCCACGATCCGGGAGCACGGCCCGGCGGCCCGAGTGCTTATCCGGAACTGATTTTCGAACACCGTCACGCTAGAGAGCGCAGGCAACTTCGAGCAACACATCTCGTTCCACAAAGCGGAATAGTTGACGGAGGCGAAGATTCGTGCTTGCACAGGTAGAGGCGGTGCATACTCGAATCCGCTGATGTCCGGCAGCCCGCGGCAACGGCTAGTATTCCGATAATCGGAATAATGGCCTTCCTCATTCCAGGGTGGCCGACCGGAAAGGACACCACGTGGCGGTCAATCGGTCCGGGCTGCAAACGGTCTCGCGCGCACTCGCGGTACTGCGGTGTTTCCAGGGTGATGCCGAACTGGGTGTCACCGAGATCGCCCGTGCCCAGAACCTGCCCATGAGCACCACCCACCGGCTGCTGCAGGCGCTGCTCGAATCGGAGTTCGTCGAACAGGACGAACAGACGGGCCGGTATCGGCTCGGCGTGGCGCTGGCCGAGTACGGTCAGCTCTCCTATCGGCGCCATCTGGTCTACCTCGCCGAACCCCATATCGAGCAGCTCGCCGCGGAAACCGGCACCGCGGTCTCACTGGCGACCAGACACGGCAGCGATGCCATCAACCTCGTGTTCACCCGGTGGCGCGAAGCCCACGGGCACGACCTTTCGGAAGTGCGGTTTCCACTGCACGCCAGTGCGATCGGCAAGGCGCTACTGGCCTGGTCATCAGTGACGCGGGAGGAACTCGAGGCGCTCCCCTATCATCAGGGCACCGACCGCACACCGTCGGACGCCGATTCGCTCACCGCCGAACTCGAAGCAGCCCGGACCGCCGGGTACACGATCAACGACGAGCAGACCGAATGGGGCTACCGCATCATCGGGGTTCCGGTATTCGACCC
The DNA here is from genome assembly GCF_014645735.1 of Nocardia jinanensis. GTDB lineage: Bacteria > Actinomycetota > Actinomycetes > Mycobacteriales > Mycobacteriaceae > Nocardia > Nocardia jinanensis. Next base: position 352,565 of record NZ_BMMH01000002.1, read on the forward strand.
GGCCGGTAACGCTCGGTTCGCCCTCGGTATCCGGGGCACCACGCAGCTGATGATCCCCGAACGGATCCCCTTCCTCGCCGACCTGGCACGGGTCACCGCCACCACCATCGCCACCACCCTCTTCCGAGACGCAGCCCGGACGCACTGACCCCGGACCACGAGGTTCGCCGCGGGCCGAGGGGCGCGGTCACCGAGCCGGTGCGGAACCAGGTCGACGCGATCGTGTCGGCTCCCGGCCGGCTATGCGGTCACCGGTGCGGTGTCGTCACGCGTGGGCCGTCCTGCCGCCGTCGACCGACAACCGCGCTCCTGTGAGAAAGGTGTGCTCGGGGGAAGCGAGGGTCAGGGCGAACGCCGCGATCTCCTCGGCGCTCGCCAGCCGGCTCAGGCCCGGGACATTGGATTTCGCCCACTGCTTCATGAACACCTGCCACGCCGAATCGGGTAGCGATTCCATCCCGGCGGCGCGCCGTACCAGTTCGGTATCGGTGGTACCGGGCAGCATCGCGTTGACGCGGATACCGTCGGCGGCATAGTCCAGCGCCGCCGACTGCACGAGCCCGATCAGGGCGTGTTTGCTCGCGGTATAGGCGCCCTTGCCGGCGTCGGTGGCGACGGCATTGCTCGACGACGTCACCACGATCGTCCCGCCCCCCGCGCGGATCATATGCGGTACCTGGTATTTCATCGCCAGGAAGACACCACGCAGATTCGTGTTCACGACGCGATCGAATTCCGCGGCACTGTACTCGTGCAGCTTCTTCTGCACAGTGATTCCGGCGTTGTCGAAGGCGATATCCAATCCGCCGTACCGGCCCACCGCCGCGTCGACGAAACCGCGCACCTCGTCCTCGACGAGAACGTCGGCACGGTAGTAGGTCGCTTCGCCGCCCGCGCGGCGGATCTCGTTCTCGACGGCGCGGCCGCGGTCTTCGCGGCGCCCGCAGAACGCCACCCGGGCGCCTTCCGCCGCGAACTGCCACGCGGCGGCGGCACCGATTCCCGAGGTCGCACCCGTGATCACCACCACCCGATCGGTGAACCGGCGTGCCGTGTTCAGGTGCACGGCCGGTGGTGCCGATCCGGCACCGAGCGCGATTCCCGAGGCGAGTCCGGCGGCGCCTACCGCCAGCCCGGATGCGGTCATCGCGCCGAGCAGTGCGCGCCGGCTCGGCGCCGGACGGTCGGTTTCGGCTGCTGTCTTCTCGTCGGTCATGAGATAACCGTGCCGGGGCCGCGCGCTCGCCGGATCGGTCCGCGGGCCGCTCGTACCGGCCGAACGGACGAGATCGCTCCTACGCACGGAGGAGCCGCGCACCCTGAGCGCAGGGCATCATATCGGCGTGACGGAGAACGGTGTGACACGCGGAATCGACTGGCTGCTCGATCCGCGGCGACTGCCCGTCCGGTTGCTGGTTCTCCTACTGGCGGCGGCGGGATGCCTGCTCTTGCTGACCGACGCGCCGACCACAACCGATTGGGCGATCGCGGTGACGGCCGTCCTGGTCACCGCGGGCTCGGCGCGCTTCCCGCTGGTGACTTCACTGGCCGCGACCGGCGTCCTGATGCTCGGATTCACGGTCGGCGTCACCGGCCCGGTGGTCCCGAAAGTCGCGGCGGCCCTGGCATTGACCGAACTCGCCACCCGGCGCGGGGGCCTGCCCTCGGTACTCGGCGGGTTGGCACTGGCCACCGCTTATCTCTTCCACACCGCGGGCGGTCCGGGGGCGACCGTGTACCGGGCGCTGGTCATGGCCTTGCTACCGGTACTGCTGGGTGCGGTGCTGCGTACGACACGGGAAGGTGCCGCCCGGGCCCGCCGCGACGCGGCCGAACTGGGACGCCGGCGCGAAACGGAGGTGATCGCGGCGCGCGCGACCGAGCGGGCCGCGATCGCGCGGGAACTGCACGATCTGATCGCCCACCACATCTCCTCGACGGTCTTGCGCGTGAGCGTGGCACGGCACGCACTGGTTTCCGCACCACCGGCCGTGCTCGAGGTGCTCGATGACATCCACCGCAGCGGCACGGCGACCCTGCACGATCTGCGCACCCTCGTGACGGTGCTGCGGGACCCCGATGCCGGTGCGGAATCCTTCGTCGACCCGGCCGGACTCCCGCTTGCGATCACCGCGGTGGTGGAGCGGACACGGCTCGTGGTTTCGCGTATCGATCTGGAACTGGACCCGGCCGTCGGCACGGTGGACGCGCTGACCGGGCTCACTCTGTTGCGTCTGACGCAGGAAGGTACGGCCAATGTGGTGAAACACGCAGGCCCGGACACCACTGCCCGGCTCTCGATCGCCGTGGGGCCGGGTCCGGTCGAATTCCGGCTGTCCGACAGCGGCCCACCGGCCGGCGCCGCTCAACCGGTCACACCCGGTACAGGGGTCGGCCTGATCGGATTGCGCGAACGCGTCGGACTGCTCGGCGGCACGCTCGGCGCGGCACCGGCGGGGCCGGGCTGGCTGCTCACCGCGCGCCTGCCGAACAAGGCGGGCGGCACCTCGTGACCATCAGGGTGATGCTGGTGGACGATCAGCACCTCGTCCGGGCGGGGCTGCGGATGCTGTGCGAAACCGCGGCCGACCTGGAGGTTGTGGCCGAGGCGCCGGGTGGCGCGGAGGCGGTACGCCTGGCCGGGCGGACCGAGCCGGATGTGATCCTGATGGATCTGCGGATGCCGGGTATGGACGGGATCCGTGCCACTACAGCGATTCTGGCGGCGCGGCCCGGCACCCGGATCCTCGCCCTCACCACGTTCGACGACGACGATCACCTCTACCCGGCGCTCGCGGCGGGTATGTGCGGTTTTCTGGTCAAAGACGCGTCACCCACCGATCTGCTCGACGGTATCCGGCGCGCCGCGGCCGGTGACCGGCCGTTCTCCCCGGAGGTGCTGCGACGAGTGGTCGATACCGCTGTCGCCGCCCGCGCTCCCCGGCCCGACCGGCGGACTCGCCCACCGGCACCGGAGGTGGAACTGACCGGCCGTGAAGCCGAAGTCCTGCGACTGGTGGCCGAGGGACTGTCCAATACCGAGATCGCCGGGCACCTGCACATCGGGGTGACGACGGTGAAAACCCATATCGCCAATCTCTTGTCCAAAACAGGCGCCGGCAATCGGGTCAAACTCGCCGTGTACGGCCTCGGCCCGGCCGGCGGCCGATCCGAGGACCGGCGCTGACGAGCGCAACCGGCACGCGTATCAGGAAACCGGCCGGGACCCCGGGAGCGGAAGCGAGGAGAGGCCGTGGGCACCCGGGCAGGCCCGGCCCCGGGCCCACCGGCTTCAGCCGACGATCAGTGGCACGATATAGCCCCGGGCGAATTCGGTGAGCCGCTCCTCGGATTCGAGGTTCAGCGTCCCCACGGGCTGCAGGATCAGCGAATGGACCACCCGGCCGGCGATCTCGACCCGGGTCGTGAGATCGGGAATCTCGGGCAACCCCCGCTGCCGTGTGGCTTCGCTCAAAAGGGTGGCGGTTGTGGCGACGGCCGCGGTGAAGAAGGCCCCGCCTTCAGTGGTGACCTGTGGCAGCAACCGGCCGGGCTCGAGGGCCAGCACCCGATTGATCAGCCCGTGAGTCCGCCATCGGGTGATCACCGTGACGAAGATTTCGGCGACGATGGCCTCTACGCTCTCGTGCCGCGAGGGGATGCCCTCGAGTTCGGCGAGCAGTGCGCCCACCTCCCGCGCGCTCACCGCGCGGACGAGATCGTCGCGGGAACCGATTCGCCGATAGATGGTGCCGCGGTCGACGTCCGCCTGCCGGGCAACGTCCCCGATGGTCGTCTTCTTCACCCCGAACAGCTCGAACTGCGTACGGGCCGCGTCGAGGATGCGGGCTTCGATACCGTCGGCGGTGGACCTGTCTTGCGAGGTAGATGGAGGTGCGGACACAGCACCACGCTAGCAGCGATCAGTATTTCTGCAACAATCTCAAAGAATTTGTTGCGACAACATTGCAAGGGAATATGTTGCATTGTACGGTCGACGTATGTCTGACGACAGTGCCACCACGAGCACCTACCGGGAAGAAGCCCACGCGATCCACGCGCGCGACGTGAACTTCGATTTCTCGACGGTCCCCATGCACTACATCCCCGGAGAGGTGCTCGCAACTCATGTGACCAATGTGATGCACCTGGTACTGCCCGAGGGCGAACGCGCGATGGCCGCCTGCCTCGCCGAGGCGCTGCCCGCGATCGACGACGAACGCCTGCGCGAGGAGGTGACCGGGTTCATCGGCCAGGAGTCGATGCATGCCAGCAGCCACGAGGGCGCCCGTAAGCATCTGCAGTCGATCGGCCTCGATGTCGACTCCTACGTCGAGAAGATCGGCTGGCTCGTCGACCGCGTGCTGGGCGAGCACGGACTGGCCGGGCGCGCCGAGGAAGAGTGGCTCAAGGAACGCCTCGGGCTGTTCGCGGGAATGGAACACTTCACCGCCGTGATCGGCGAGTGGCTCCTCGAATCGGAGGTACTCGAGGAGCTCGGCATGCATCCGACCATGCTCGACCTGGTGCGCTGGCACGGGGCCGAGGAGGTCGAACACCGCAGCGTGGTCTTCGACGCCTATATGCACATGGACGGCGGCTACGCGCGGCGGGTACGCACCGGCCTGCTCGCCAGCGGACTGCTGCTGCCACTGTTCGTGGTCTCCACCGCCTACCTGTACCGCAAGGATCCCAGCCCGGCGAAGGGACGGTTCTGGGGCCAGCAGTTCGTCAGCGCGACCGTTCGCGGGGTCATCCCCAGCTTCACCACCTTCTTCACCGAGATGCCGCGCTATCTGCGGCCGAGCTTCCACCCCTCCCAGCTGGGGTCGATGGACAACGCGCTGCGCTATCTGGCGCATTCCCCCGCGGCGCGCTCATGAGCACCGCGCCCCCCGGGCTGCGCGTGCTCGGCCTGGCGGTGGATGCGTACCAGAAGGTTTTCACCAATCCGGCATTGTCGACGCCGAACCCGGTGCGCCGCAGCGGGTTCGACCTCGATGTGCTCGTCGGCGAAGTCACCGCCGTCGCGCAGGATGTCGTCTCGTTACGCCTGGCCCGGCCGGACGGACAGCAGTTGCCGTCATGGCGGCCCGGATCCCATATCGATGTCTTCCTGCCCTCGGGCCGGCAACGTCAATATTCACTGTGCGGTGACCCCGCCGACCGCTACCACTACCGCATCGCGGTACGCCGCATCCCGGACGGTGGCGGCGGATCCGCCGAGATCCACGATCTGCGGCCCGGTGCCGCCCTGCGGATCCGGGGTCCGCGCAACGCGTTCACCTTCGTCGATTCCGCGCCGTCATACCTCTTCCTCGCCGCCGGAATCGGGATCACCCCGATCCTGCCGATGGTCCACGCCGCCGGGAGCCGGGGGCGATTGGTATATCTCGGCCGTTCCCGCGAGACCATGCCCTTCCTCCGTGAACTTCCCGGGGACTCCGAGATTCGTCCCGATGCCGAAACCGGCCCCTCCGATATCCGGGGGCTACTCGCCACCGCCCAGCCCGGCGCGGCGGTGTACGTCTGCGGGCCGCCGCCGGTTCTGGAAGCTGCCCAGCGGTGCATGTTCGGACTGAACCCGACAGGATCGCTGCACACCGAACGCTTCTCGGCGCCACCGGTCCGCGACGGGCACGAATTCGATCTCACTCTCGCCCGGTCCGGACGCCAGGTCCGCGTCGGTGCCACCGAAACAACCCTCGACGCCATCCGCCGAGTCCGGCCCGGTGTCGTCTACTCCTGCCGCCAAGGCTTCTGCGGTACCTGCAAGATCGGCGTCTCGGCGGGTTCGGTCGATCACCGCGACCGGCTGCTGAACGACAGCGAACGCGCCGGCCACATGCTCACCTGTGTCTCCCGGTCGGCCGGCGGCCCGCTGGTACTCGATCTCTGATTGCGAAAGGCCCTCAGCCCCATGAGCGCACGCTATTCCCTCACCCCCTCCGACGATGCTTTCCTCGACACCGCCCCGCACCGCTACACCCATATCGTCGATATCCCGGCACCCGCACAGCAGGTGTGGGACACCTTGGTCGCGGACGACGCGCTGGTGTCGTGGTCGCCGGTGATCACGGCATCGACCTGGACCTCGCCGCGGCCGTTCGGTATCGGCGCCACCCGCGAGGTGACGCTCGGCGGCTTCGTCCGACTGGAGGAGCGTTTCTACCGCTGGGACGAGGGTTCGCGAACAACCTTCACCGTGGACGCCGCCTCGGTCCCCGGGCTGAAACGGTTCGCCGAGGACATCACCCTGCTCCCCCTGGCCACGGGTACCCGGATCATCTGGACCTTCGCGCTCGAGGGCACCGCGGCGCTACGCCCCCTGCTGGCGGTGGCGAGCCCGGTCAACCGGTTCGTCACCAAGACCATCGCCGGCGGCACGAGCCGCCGGGTCCATACCGAGACGGTGGGGACGCGATGAGCGAGGCCACCCCCGAACATCACCGCATCGTCGTCCTCGGCGCCGGTTTCGGCGGAATCGGACTGGCGATCAAACTGCGCGAAGCCGGTTTCGACGACCTGGTCGTGCTCGAACGGGCCGACGATCTCGGCGGCACCTGGCAGGCCAATACCTACCCGGGCTGTGCCTGCGATGTCCCGTCGCAGCTCTACAGCTATTCGTTCGCGCCGAACCCTGATTGGTCACGCACCTATGGCAAACAGCGCGAGATCCTGGAGTACCTGCGCCGGGTCGCCGTCGAACACGATGTGGTGCGCCATATCCGGCTGGGCACCGAACTGACCGAGGCCCGCTGGGACGAGGAACGCCGGGTGTGGCGGATCGAGACCGCACGCGGTTCGATGACCGCCGATTTCTTCATCTCGGCCGCCGGGATCTTCGCCGAGGCCAAATACCCCGACCTCCCCGGCCTCGACGATTTCGAGGGTAAAGCGTTCCATTCGCTGCACTGGGATCACGACCACGATCTGACCGGCGAACGGGTCGCGGTCATCGGGACCGGTGCCTCCGCGGTCCAGTTCGTCCCCGAGATCCAGCCGCGGGTGGCCGCACTGACGGTGTTCCAGCGATCCGCGCCGTGGATCGTGCCGCGGATGGACCGCGCGACGCTCGGCCTCGAGCGCACCCTGCTGCGGCGGTTGCCGCTGGCACAGAAAGCGATCCGCGGTACCTGGTACACCCTGATCGAAGGTTTCGGCCTCGTCGGATTCGTCGACAACCGCTTCCGTCACCCGTACGAGATGCTCGGCCGGCTGCAACTGCGGCGCCAGATACGCGATCCCCGGTTGCGCCGCAAGGCCACCCCCGACTACATCATCGGCTGTAAACGCGCGATCTTCTCCGACGCCTATCTGCCCGCGCTGGATCAGGACAATGTCGAGGTGGTCACCGACGGTATCGCCGAGGTGCGCCCGCATTCGATCCGCACCCGCGCCGGGGTGGAGATAGCGGTCGACACCATCATCTACGGCACCGGATTCACCTCCATCCCGTCCGCCTTCGAACGGATCGTCGGCCGCGACGATCTCTCGATCGCCGACGTGTACCACAAACGGCCGCAGACATATCTGGGCGCGGCGATGGCCGGTTTCCCGAACTTCTTCTGCACCCTCGGCCCGTTCGGTGCCGCCGGCAATCAATCCGCCGTCTACATGCTCGAATCGCAGATCGGCTATATCGTCGACGCCCTGCTGACCATGCGGGAGCGCGGTGCCGCGCGAGTGGAGGTGCGGCAGGCGACCCAGGACGCGTTCGTCGAGGAGATGGCCCGGCGCAGTGCCGATACGGTCTGGCTGACGGGCGGCTGCCAGAGCTACTACACCACGCCCGACGGCGGCAATGCGGGCCTCTACCCGAACTGGAGTTTCGAATACCGGCGGCGCACCAAACAATTCGATGCCGAATCCTATGAGGTGACCCGATGAAGGCCGCGCTCCCCGACCCCCTGGGCTGGCTCTCGCACTCCCCGGCCTACGACGTGAAGGGCAAAACGGTACTGGTCACCGGTGCCGGACAGGGTATCGGGCTCGAGCTCGTCACCATCCTGCGCGGGCGCGGCGCCCAGGTCGTCGTGGTCGATATCGACGAGGCGGCGGCCCGGCGCACCGCACACGAGCTGGGCGCGGGCGCGCACGGTATCGGCGGTGACGTCGCCGACCGCGCTCGGATGGAAGAGGTGATCACCGAGGTCGTCGAGAAGTTCGGCCACCTCGATGTGGTAGTCGCCAATGCCGGGGTCACGCCGGTGCCCGCGACCATCCGGACCATGGATCCGGCCGATTTCGATCGGGTCATGAGTATCAACCTGACCGGGGTGTTCAATACCGTGCATCCGGCGCTGGACCATATCGTGCGGTCCCGGGGTCACGTGGTCCTCGTTTCCTCCTGCGCGGCCTTCGCGCCGGGTATGGGCGGATCGCCGTACATGGTGAGCAAGGCAGCGGTGGAACAGCTGGGCCGGGCGCTGCGGGTGGAGCTGGGCGCCTCCGGCGCCACCGCCGGCATCGCCTATTTCGGCGTCGTGGAGACCTCGATGACCCACGATATGCTCGACGCCGACGATCTGGGCCGCAAGATCAACGATCTGCTGCCGTGGCCGTTGAACGTGCGCATCACCGCCGAACACGCCGCCCGGACCATTGCCGACGGGATCGGGCGCCGGGCCGCGCGAACTATAGCGCCGAGCGGCTGGCAGCCCTACTCGTTGCTGCGCGGGGCGATCAACACCGTGCTCGACCGGCGGCTCGCCGCCGATTCGACCGTGCACGAACTGGTTCGCGCGATCGAGCGGCGCCGATGACCCTACCGGCGCGCGGATCGCTGCGCGCCCGGTCGGTCCGGCAACTGTCCGCGCTCACCGCGCGGCGTCTGGCGGAGTTCGCACCGGTGAACGCCTACACGCTGCCCGCCGCGCGGGCTCTCATCGACCGGGCGATGCGCGCGGCAGCGCCGACACTGCGCGGGACCTCGGTCGACCAGGTCCGCAGCCCGGCGATCACCGGTGAATGGGTGCGCGGTCCCCGATCCGTCCGCACCGATGCGGTGATCCTCTACGTCCACGGCGGCGGATTCGTCGCGGGATCGGCCGCCGGTTATCGCGGTGTGGCCTCACGCCTGTCCACAGCCTGCCGGCTCCCGGTGTTCACTCTCGACTACCGGCTCGCGCCCGAATACCCGTATCCCGCGGCGCCCCGAGATGTCGCCGCCGCCTTCCGGTGGCTGGTGACACAGGGCCACCATCCCGATCGCATTGTGGTCGCGGGCGATTCGGCCGGCGGCTTCCTCACCGCCGATTTCGCCATCACCAACGCGCGCGACGGTTTCCCGGCACCGGCGGGCATCGTGTTGTTCTCGCCGATGACGGATCTGACGCTGGCGCTCGCCGCCGGATTCGAGGGCGCGGCGGCCGAGGGGCTGCTGTCGGCGGGGCTGTCGAGCCGCGCGGTCGCGCATTTCACCCCGGCCCCCTATGAACTGCTGCCCGTGCGGGGAAGGCCGCTGCCCCCGGCGCTGATCCACACCAGCGATACCGAATTCTTCGGCGGCGACGGAGTCGCCCTCGCCGAACGCTGGGCCGCCGCTGGTGCCGCGTGTGAACTGCGGGTGTGGCGTGACCAGATGCACGCCTTCCAGGTGCTGCCGGCCCTCGTGCCCGAATCACGCCTCGCCTACCGGGCCGCGGCCCGATTCGTCTCCTCGGTCCTCGACACCGCCGCCGCCGCGGTCTGATCCGGAAAGGCTCATCGTGAGCCCCGCTCGCTTCGATACACTCCCCGCCGCGTTCCAGCACATCGCCACCGTCGACCCTGTTGCGATCGCACTGCGCACCCCAGGTGACGCGCAAACCCTGACCTGGTCCGACTACTCCGCGCAGGTCCGTGCGTTCGCCGCGGGCCTGCACGAACTGGGTGTGCGCCACGGCGACACCGTCGCGTTGATGATGGGCAACCGGATAGAGTTCTACCCGCTCGAGGTAGCCGCCCAGCATCTCGGCGCGACCTCGTTCTCGGTCTACAACACCCTCCCTCCCGACCAGCTGAATCATGTTCTCGGCAATGCCGGGGCCCGGGTGGTGATCTGCGAACCGCAATATGTCCCACGGGTCCGGGCCTGCGGCATCGCACTCGACCACATCGTCTGTCTCGACGCCGCCCTGGACGGAACCCTCTCGGTGGCCGAAGTGGTCGCCGCGGCCCGCACCGATTTCGATTTCGACGGCGCCTGGCGCGCGGTGCGCGGCGACGATGTGGCGACCCTGATCTACACCTCCGGAACCACCGGAAACCCCAAGGGCGTGGAGACCACGCACGCCAACCTGCTGTTCCAGGTCTACGGGATCGCCGAGGTGCTGGGCATCGAGTTCGGCGACACCATCACCTCGTTCATGCCCAGCGCCCATATCGCCGACCGGCTCACCGCCCTGTACGTCCAGGAAGTGCTCGGTATCCAGGTGACCTGCGTATCCGACCCCACACTGATCGCACCGGCACTGGCGGATCTGCGACCGACGCTCTGGGGCGCGGTGCCGCGGGTCTGGGAGAAGTTGCGCGCCGGCATCGAATACAAGGCCGCCGCGGAAACCGATGACGAGCGGCGCGCGGGACTGCGCTGGGCCCTGTCGGTGGCAATCGCACGGGGGGAACACGAGCTGGCCGGAACCCCGCTCCCCGACGAGCTCGCCGCGGAATGGCAGCGGGCCGACGAACTGGTCCTCCGGGGCCTGCGCGCGGCAGTGGGATTCGACCGGATGCGCTGGGCGTTGTCGGGTGCCGCCCCCATCCCGCCGGCGACCCTGGGGTTCTTCGCCGGTATCGGTGTCCCGATCACCGAGATCTGGGGTATGTCGGAGCTGTCGTGCATCTGCAGCGTCAGCCCGCCGCACGAGGTCCGGCTGGGCACTGTCGGAAAGTTGCTGCCGGGTATGGAATACCGGAACGCACCCGACGGTGAATTACTCGTACGCGGCCCGCTGGTGATGAAGAGTTATCGCGGTCAACCGGAGAAGACCGAGGAGGCCATCGACACCGACGGCTGGTTGCACACCGGCGATATCGTAACTGTCGACGGCGACGGCTATCTCAGGGTCGTCGACCGGAAGAAAGAGATCATCATCAATGCCTCCGGCAAGAACATGTCACCGACGCATATCGAGAACACCATCAAGGCCGCGACCCCGCTGATCGGAGCCATGTCGGTGATCGGCGACGGCCATCCCTACAACACCGCGCTGATAGTGCTCGACGCCGAAACGGCGGGCCCCTACGCGAAACAGTACGGACTGGCCGACGATTCGGCCGCCGCCCTGGCCGCCGAACCGTCGGTGATCACCGCGATCCGGGCCGGAGTAGCAGCGGGCAATACGCAGTTGTCCCGGGTGGAACAGATCAAACGCTTCCTTGTCCTGCCGGTCTTCTGGGAAGCGGGCGGCGACGAAGTCACCCTCACCATGAAACTCAAGCGCAAAGTGGTCGGCGAGAAGTACGCGTCCCGGATCACCGACCTCTACCGGGAGCCCCCGGCCGCCGACGTCCACGAACCCGCCGGCGAAGTCCGCCCCGTCCCCGCCACCTGATACCGAACCCGCGGCGCCGGCCCGGCTCAGACCTCGAGTTCCTCCTCGATGCCCCGCAACCGGTGCCGGGCCAGCGCCAGGTTCGCCCGGGCGCGATCGAGCGCCAGATACAGGAACAGGCCCCTCGATTTGCGCCCGGTCATGGGTCGGATGAGATGGTACTGACTGCTCAGCGAGATGAGGATATCCTCGATATCCTCCTGCAGGCCCAGCTGTTCGATGGTCCGCAGCTTCGCTCGCACCACCTCGGTGTTACCGGCGGCCGCCACGTTCAGGTCCAACGCCTTCGAACTGCCGAGCATCCCCAGTGCCATACCGCTGTTGTAGTCGACGACGGCCGCCCCGAGGGCGCCGTCGATCGACATCATGTCCTTGAGTGCCAAATCCATATCGGACACAGTCGTTCCTCTCGATAATTCCTGTTTACTGAGTTCGTCCGTTGCTTCCGGGCGTCGCCGCGGCAGCGAGATGTTCGGCGATCCGGCGGGCCACCGGGCGGGACTCCAGGTGCAGTCGGCCGATGTTCACCTCGGGGGCCGCGAGCACGGTCAGCGATGCCCAGCCGGCCGCGTAGATCACCACATGCCCTCCGCTGCCGTCCACCACGACCTCTTGGAAGCCGCCACCGTGCGCGGTCTGGGCGAGCCGGTCCGACAGCGACAGTTGCGCCGCCGACAGCGCGGCCATTCCGGTCGGTTCGATATGCGTAGGTAGGTCGTGGGTGACCAGCAGGCCGTCGCTGGACGCCACCAGCGCCCCGGTCAACCGGGGCACGCGTTCCCGCAGCGCCCGAAGTTCCGCCGTCACCACGGCATTCGGTTCGGGTACGGATATCGGCACCTTGGTAAGCCTTCCCATCAATTCACCGAGCAGATTCTTGCGCGCCGTCACTCGAGGTCCTCCAGGGCCGCTCGAAGGCGGGTGAGCAGTTCGGCATCCACCGGTTCCCACTCGTCCCCCTCGGGAACCGGTGTGGCATGCCGGGTCCGGCGCCGCAAAGGGGGCTCCGCCTCCCGGATCGGCACGGCGTCCGCCGGATCGACCCCGGACACCGGTGCGCCCAACGGCGGTTCGATCAGCCCGGCCACGGTCAGGTCCCGTACCGCCTCCAGGCAGCCGTAGGCCGTACGGCCCAGTTCACGGGCGATTCCGGTGACACTGCGGCGATTGTCCGCCGCGGCCAGTATCTCGGCCTGGCCGCCGGTGAGCACCACCCGGCGCCGTCGGACGCGACGCACCGGGACCACCGCGGCCCGGTCGACCAGTTCCGCGGGCCACGGTCCCGAGCCCGGGTCGCCGCGGCGCGCGCACTCCCGGACCAGCGCCCGCGGGCGGATATGGCAGACGGCCGACAGCCAGTGCGCCGGCGCCGGCCGGAACTCCGCGACCACCGGCGTGGCCAGCAGGAAATAAGCCGCGTCGAAAACCGAGAGGAGCGCCAGGGTTTCCAGGAGCGGCCGCTCCAGCATGGGGCCCGGATCGCCGGTTCCCGCCCGCTGCCAGTCCTCGGCACTGGCCACACCGGCCTCGACCACCAAGCGATCCAGCCCGGTGGTGCGTGAACAGGCAGCCGACGCGATCGTGCCGCCGGCGAGATGGAACTCCCCATCGCCTACGTGCAGGACGCCGGTCCGTCCTTCGTCTTCCAGTCGCTGCAGTTCGTCCGCGAGCTCAACGCGCATGACCGTCCTCGGCCAGATCCGCGAGGATATCGCGCAATCGGAACCGGGCCATCGCGAGATTGCCGGAGTCCTCGTCGAACAGGACGTGGACGAACAGACGTCCACCGAAATCGCCGTCCACCAGGTTGAGCAGGTGATATCCCCCGGTACCGCACACGATGATCTCGTTCACGTCGTCACCGGCGTCACCTGCGGCCAGTGCCGGGCAACCGAGGACCGCGCGCACCACATCGGTGGTGGTTGCCGCGTCCTCGTGTTGATCGACGAGATCGTGCCGCCCCGCCGCGGCCACCGCCAGACCACTCGCCCCGTCCACCAATGTCACGCTGCGCGCACCGGGGATGTCCATGATCCGCTCCAGACATCCGTCGATTCCGCTCACTGCACCCCTGCCCTGTTCATGCGTGTTTCAGATTCGTGGAAACACTACACACAGGAGGCGTTCGCCGCCGACTGAACGCATGACCCAATTGAGTACCCGGGTCCGCGCAGCCGAAAACGGGATACAGGTTGAGCACGAGATATACGGTATGGCAATAGAGTTCGGAGTCAATGCCTCGATCCGGCGGTGACCGGAGTGTTTTCTCAATCCTGCGCACGCAACTCGAAACCACCTGGTTCGTTCGCCGATGGGTAACTATGTTCGGTACATGACCGACCTGCCTTCCGGACGCGGACGAGCGTTGCTCGCCGCGGTCGTCACCGTCGTGCTGTGGGCGTCGGCGTTCGTGTTCATCCGCACTGCCGGAGCCGATTTCTCGCCGGGGGCACTGGCGCTGGGCCGCTTGTTCTCGGCATCGGTGGTACTGGTGACGATCCTGCTGGTGACCGGAACCGGCCTCCCGCCACGATCCGCCTTCCGTGGCATCCTGGTCTCCGGAGTGCTGTGGTTCGGGATCTACATGGTGGCACTGAACTGGGCCGAACAGCATATCGACGCCGGCACCGCGGCGCTGGTGATCAACACCGGACCGGTCATGATCGCCCTGCTCGGTGGACTCTTTCTCGGCGAAGGCTTCCCGAAACAACTGATGGCCGGGATCGCGGTGGCATTCGCCGGAGCGGTCGTGGTGGGGCTGGCCGGCTCCGCGGGCGCCGCCACCGTCCTCGGCGTTCTGCTGTGCGTGGTGGCGGCGGTTGCGTGGGCGGTGGCGGTGCTGGCGCAGAAGCCCGCGCTGGCACAAGGTTCGGCGCTACAGGTGACCACCGGAGGCTGCGTCGTGGGCACGATCGCCTGTCTGCCGTTCACGGGTCAGCTGATCGGTGAGGCCATGGCGGCGCCGCTACCGGCGACACTGAGCCTGGTCTATCTCGGAGTGTTCCCGACCGCCGTCGCCTTCACCACCTGGGCTTACGCACTGGCCCGCATGACCGCCGGACAGGTCGGCGCCACCACCTATGCGGTGCCGTCGCTCGTGATCGTGATGTCCTGGCTCGTCATCGGCGAGGTACCGGGCCCGCTGACGCTGACCGGCGGGGCGCTGTGTCTGACGGGCGTCGCGATCACCCGGTGGCGACCGCGCTTCCGAAAGAGTGCATCACCGGCGCCCGGCCGCGACCTCAGCGCGGATTCGGCGTGAGGGCCCGGTGAGGCCGGACGGGCATTTTCGGCGCGGCAACCGGCACGAGCCCGGCGCACTTCTCGCCATCACCTACGGAATCGCCTTCGCCGCCCGGCGCACCACTCGCACCCCGCCGCCGATCCACCAGCGCCTGCGTACGGTGAACAGTGCAGTGTCCGCTCCGACAGCGAGGAGAACCGCCATGCTCGCCGCATTCTCGATCACACCCATCGGCGCGGGTGAAAGCGTCGGTGACCAGGTCGCCGCAGCGGTCCGGGTGATCCGGGACAGCGGACTCCCGCACCGCACCGCCGCGAGTTTCACCGAAATCGAAGGCGACTGGGACGAAGTCATGGGGGTGATCAAGGCCGCGACCGATGCGGTACTGGCCGTCTCCGATCGCTGCAGCATCGTCATCAAGGCCGATATCCGGCCCGGGCGCACGAACACGCTGAACACCAAGGTCGAGTCGATCGAACGCCGTCTGGGCGAACAGCCGTCCGGGCCGTGATTTCGCGGAGCCTACCTGTTCCGGTGCGATCCCGGCATCGCACCGCGCCTCCGGTATCCGATCACGCCGAATACCGGTTTGCGGACGGACCACTCACCGAAGCGATAGTCCGCACCGCGGACCAGCCGGTCGGCCAGATCGGGGCGCATCACAGCCAGGTAGCGCCGCGCCTTCTCCGCGTGCAGCGGCTTGGAAACGATCTTGATCCGATCGGCGTCTCCGATCAGCGCGGCGCACCGGCCGCGAACAGAATCCGTGAGGTCCGCACGAGATCCGGAGCGTACCGGACTCGTGCCCCTACGAGCGACCCATGAGAAGTATGGGCGCGACGACCCTCATCCGGCAGCCGGGGCCGGCGTATCACCACTGACCTCGACGGCCCGGTCGCTCGCGAGGCGAACAGTCGTGGCGCGCAGGAACAGCTGCACCAGCGGACCCATCACCACCGCGATCAGTACCGTCCCGAAGCCGACCGTCCCGCCCAGTATCCACCCGATCGTCAGGACGACCACCTCGATACCGGTGCGTACCATCCAGATCGGTTTCCCGGTGACGCGTACCGCACCGGTCATCAGACCGTCGCGCGGGCCCGGCCCGAATCGAGCGCCGAGGTACACGGCGTCGAACCAGGTGAGCATGACCAGACCCACGACGTAGAAGAGCACCCGCTGGGGCAGCGCTGTCGGCGTGGGGAGCAGAACCGCTGCCAGATCCGCGGCCGCGCCGACCAGTACGACGTTCAGGACGGTCCCCAGCCCGGGAAGTTCGCGCAGCGGGATCCAGAACAGCAGAACGACGACCGCGATGATGTTGGTGGCCCAGCCGAACGTCAGACCGGAACGCAGCGATACTCCTTCGGCCAGAATGTTCCAGCTCGAGGCGCCCAGCGACGATTCGACCAGCAGCGTGATCGATACGCCGTACCCGACCAGTCCGAGCAGTAGCTGCGTCAGACGCCGGACCTTCTTCTCCGCCCGCAACTGTTCGACGGCGTTCATGCGGCGTGCGATGAACTGGCCACCGTTATCGGCTCGGCGCGTGGCGGTCATCGTTCTCCCTCGCTGCGATCCGGTACACCCGCGACCGCGGCGGTACCCGAGCACCTGATCTTGCTCGGGTACCGCCGCGAGCGAAATAGCCGGATAGGAGGTACCGGACTGCCCGGACCCGGCGGTGGTGGACGGGCAGCAGATCGTCAGGATCCGTGGGCGCCGTATTCGCGTACGGCGCAGAGGTATTCGGTGACGGCGTCCCGGTTGCGCTCCAGGCAGCGGATCCGCTCGTTCATCCGGTCGCGTTCACCTTCGAGCGTCGCCAGCATCTCGGGCGTGGCGTCGGGGAAGTAGATGGTGCGGGGCTTGTCCAGGCACGGCAGGATCTGTTTGATGATCCGGGTCGGCAATCCGGCGTCGAGTAGACCCCGGATCTGCAGGACGCGGTCGACGAAACGTTCGTCGTAGCTGCGGTAACCGTTCGCGCACCGCTGGGCGGCGATCAGCCCCTGTTCCTCGTAGTAGCGCAGCAGCCGACGCGAGGCGCCGGTGCGCTGTGACAGTTCGCCGATTCTCATTCCACCGACCTCACGACCGCGACTTGACCTTCACACCAGTGTGAAGCTTCGACGATAGCCGAATGGACAACGAACTGTTCGAATACAGCGCCATCGTCGACCGCGAACCGATCCGGTGGCCGGACGGCGCCCGCGTGGCGTTCTATGTGGGTCTCAATATCGAGCACTACCGGGTAGACCGGCCGTCGACGAGTATTTTCGCCGGTACGGCGGGACAGGTCCCGGATCCGCTCAACTACGGCTGGCGTGACTACGGGCCGCGGGTGGGATTCTGGCGGATACTGGAATCGCTGGATCGGCACGGTATCCGCGCCAGCGCTCTGCTCAATTCCGATGTGGTCGAACGGTACCCGCGCATCATCGAGGCGGGCCGGCAGCGCGACTGGGCCTGGCTGGCCCACGGCCGGAACAATTCCGTCCTGCAGGCCGAGATCCCCGCCGCGGACGAGCGTGCCTATCTCGAAGAGGTGCTCGGCACCATCGAGCGGGGCACCGGAAAGCGCCCGCGCGGCTGGATGGGCCCCGCGCTCTCCGAGAGTTTCCGCACCCCGCAGCTGCTGCGCGAACTCGGCGTCGACTACGTCCTGGACTGGACCAACGACGACCAGCCGTACCCACTGCGCGTACCCGGCCTTTTCAGCGTCCCGTACTCGGTGGAATTGAACGACAACACCCTGTTCCTCGGCACCGGGCTCACCGGTCCGGAATTCGTCCGGATCGTGCGCGACCAGCTCGACCGGTTGTGGGCGGAATCCGAGGCCGGCGGCCGCGTGCTGGCCCTGGCGCTGCATCCCTTCGTCACCGGGCAGGCGTTCCGGGCGCGGTATCTCGACGAGGCGCTGGCCCATATCGTCGAACATCCCGGAGTATGGGTCACCACCAGCGACGAGATCGCGGCGCACTACGCGGCCACCCGGACCGGCGACGGAGTCAGAAGTAGGTCCCGCTGAACGGGTGCGCGTCCACTTCGAACAAGGCGTCCGCGGCCGCCGCGGCACCGGGCCGATGCTCGGTGGCGCGGCCCGCGAGCGCCAGATCCCGCCAGCGGGTGCCACCGAGATAAGCAGCCGCCAGCGCGGCGACGTCGGTGCTGAGATCGGCGGATTCGTCCACCGCGGTCACGGCGCCGTCCCCGATCCGGTAGCTGCCGGTATTGGTGGTCAGGATCGGGTCGGTGACCGCGACGACCACCGGCGGGCCCGGCCGGTAGGCGCGCCGGGTCAGCGCGGCGGGCACATCGATCAGCCGTAACCAGGTCTCGTCCCGGATATCGGTGACCCGGAGCGCGCGTTCGTCGGTCAGCAGATGACGCAGCGGGGCGTCGGGCGCGGCGGCGTTCAGTACGACCGCGTCGACGATATCGGCGCCGAGCAGATGGCGGACCAGGCCGATGTACGCGGCCGGGGTCGTCGCGATCAGATCCTCCACCACCACGGTGCGCCGTGGACCACGTGTCCATTCGGCGCCTTCGGCGCGGTAGCGGACGAACCCGTCCTCCGCGCCCGGTTCCCCGTGCACGGCGACATGACCGTGCCCCCGCATCAGTTCCTGGAGCCGCCACCAGTACGGGGGACGATCGATCGCCCCGGTCCACGCCACCTCCGCGGTGGCGTAGATCTTGGCGGGTACCTCCCAGGCGTCGCCGGGGGCGAGCAACCGGACCGGACCGGCCGCGGGCACGGTATCGCGAAGGCGAGCCCGGTGCACATCGATCTCGCACCGGGCCGACGAACCGGCGACCCCGTATCCGAACCGCTCGTATATCCCGCCCTGGGTGGCGCGCAACGAGGCCACGACCTCCCCGCGCGCGGCGATCTCGCCGAGTTGCCGCCGCAGCAGCGCGGTCGCGATCCCCTGCCGCGCATGCGTGGACAGGACTCCGACATGGGTGACCGCGGCGTGCGGGAGACGGTCGCCGCCCGGTGCCACCAGCCAGCTGGTGTAGGAGTTGACCGTCCCCACCAGCGCGCCCTTCACGCGGGCACCGAGGGTACGACCCGGTTCGTTCAGCGAGTCCCCGGCTTCCGCCGACAGCGGCGGGATCCCGACCATGGCGGTGCGGAACACCTGCTGCGCGGTGCGCAGATCCGCCGTATCGGTCAGTATGTCGATATCGATGGGCATCTCGGGTCACTCCGGTGGTGGGTCGGGCTGGATGCGGATCCGCGGCGGGGCACGACCACCCCGCACGACGCCGCCGCTGTCGGAAACACTGTCATATCGGGCGAGGCGCTAGATCGTGCACGGTGCCGCTCCCGGCGCCGCTCCCGCGACCAGGCCCGGACGGGTCTCCGGTACCGGATCCCACCGTCCATCCGAGCAGGCGTAGCTCCACTGCGGGCCACCCGCGACCAGGGATCGCACGGCGTCGAGGAGCCTGTCGATATCGGCGGCGGTGGTGCCGAGGCCGATACTGGCACGCAGCGCGGCATCGATTCCGAACCGGGCCAGCAGCGGGTGGGCACAGAAGCGGCCGTCACGCACCCCGATCGCGTGTTCCGCGGACAGATACGCCGCTACCCGTCCCGCCTCGAAACCGTCGACGGTGAAGGCCACGATCCCCACACAGTCCGGGCTGTCGGCCCAGATCCGCAGGCACCGGACACCGGCGATACCCTCGAGTCCGCTGCGCAACCGGTCGGTGAGCGCGCGTTCCTGCGCATCGGCGGAGGTGCCGAATTCGGCGAGTACGTCGCAGGCCGCGGCCAGCGCCGCGGCGCCCAGTACGTTCGGCGACCCGGCCTCGTGCCGATGGGGAGCCGCCGCCCATACCGCGGTTTCCGCGGTGACCTCGGCGACCGCGCCACCGCCGGCCAGGTACGGCGGTGCGGCGTCGAGCCAGTCCCGCCGCCCGGCCAGCACACCGGCACCGAAGGGTGCGTAGAGCTTGTGGCCGGAGAAGACCACGTAATCGATGCCCGTGGCGCACAGATCGATACGCCGGTGCGGCGCCAGTTGCGCCGCGTCCACCACGATCCGCGCACCGTGGCGATGCGCGAGCGCGGTCAGTTCCGCCAGCGGCAGCACCTCACCGGTGACATTGGACGCGCCCGTCACCGCGAGCAGGGCGGCGGGCTTCGCACGCAGCTCCGCGGCGACCCGGTCGATCGTCGCGGCCAGGGTGTCCGCCGCGGACACCACCCGGCGCCCGCGCCGGGACCAGGGCAGGAAATTCGCGTGATGCTCGATATCGAGCACCACGGTCTCGCCCGGCACACAACCGGCCAGTAGGTTCAGCGCGTCGGTGGTGTTACGGGTGAACACCACCTCCTGGTCGGCGGCACAGTGCAGGAAACCGCGCACGGTTTCCCGGGCCACCTCGTAGCACCGGGTGGAGATCCGCGACGCGTAGCCGGCGCCACGGTGCACGCTCGCGTAATACGGCAGCAGCCCGGCGACCCGGTCGGCCACCTGCGCGAGCGCCGGGGCGCTGGCCGCGTAATCGAAATTCGCGTAGTCGCGAGTACCACCCTGCACCAGCGGAACTCGCAGATCGTCGCCGGATACCCGGGCGAGGGCGCAGGTCGGGTCGAGTACAGCGGTCATCAGGTAATCCCTTCGGGGAGGGACTCCGGATCTCGAGGTGAACGGAGTCCGCGCTTGCCGCGCTCGGTCGAGCGGCGGCCGGGTCGTCACCCGGGGCACCCCACCGCGGAGGAGGGTTGCCGGCCAGCAAACCGGGGTTTCACGCTGGCACTCATGACCTGGTGCGAGATTGTCAGAGGACTCCCGCCTTGTCAACTCGAACCCACGTTGTCCACGCTTCCCGGCCGCCCGGACGCGAAGTCGGCCGCGACCGGGACCGGAATCGGCCGGGAGGCGCGCAGCTGGTCACGGGAGGTCGGCGCGCCCGGTGCGTAGTCGGTGTGGAACACCTTGCGGCGCTGCAACTCCGGGACCACTTGGTCGACGAACAGTTCGAGACCGTGCGGCAGGATCGGCGGCTGGATACTGAAGCCGTCCACTGCGCCCCTGTCGTACCAGTCGATGATCGAATCGGCGATTTGCTCGGGCGTGCCGATCACCACCTGATGTCCACGACTTGTCCCGAACTGCTTCCGCAGTTTCCGGAGGGTGTTCTGACCGCTGCCGATGAGCCGGCGCAGGGATTCGTAGCGGCCCTGCTGTCCTTGGAATCCCCGTGCCGGGAGCTCCGGCAGGATCTCGTCGTAGTCGTAACCGCTCAGGTCCAGCCCGGTGAAGTTCGCGATCTGGTGCGCGACCTGGGCGGGCAGCACGAGTTCTTCCAGTTCGTCGTAGAGCCGGCGTGCCTCGGTTCCGGTGGATCCGACGAACGGCCAGAGCCCGGGTAGTACGCGGATGTCCTCCGGCGGGCGTCCGGCATCGCGGGCCGCAGCCCGCAGTGCGTCGCGGAAGGACTTCGCCTCCTCGAATGTCTGCTGGACCGTGAACACGACCTCGGCGTAGCGCCCGGCGAAGACGATACCGGCCGGTGATCGGCCCGCCTGGACGATCACCGGCCTGCCCTGCGGCGACCGGGGGAGGTCGAGCGGCCCGCCGAAGGTGAAGCGGCCGCTCCGGCCCGGCTCGGGGTCGAACGAGCTCAGCGTGTCCTGCGGTACCAGTTGCACCTGCTCGCGGCGGGCCCGGCGTTCCCGTTCCGGCACCGAGCTCCACGGCAGGCCGTCGAGCCGGATCTCACCCGAGGTGGGCGTGACGAGTCCGAGGATCGCCGTCACCGTCGTGGTCTTCCCGGAACCGGATTTCACCGACGATACCGAGTGTTTCACCACGCCGGACGGTGAAACCCACCTCGTCCACCGCGGTGACCACCGCACGGCCCCGGCCGGGATGGGTGGCCGGGACCCGGTGGTCGCGGACCCGGCCGTACCCGTGCGCGGATCGCGAATCGGTTTCGCGGCCCGCGCACGGGGCGAGTGAGCGGACGACCGGATGGCCCGGCGCGAGATCGCTCAGGATCCGTAGAACGGCTCACCTTCGACCGATTCGGACAGACGGCCGTCCACACCTTGCGGTACATCGCCTTCGATGGTCACCCGGTAGAGCACGCGATCGTGCCCGAGGTGCCCGGCGTCCGAGATGGCCAGGTGCGCGGTCGCCCGGTTGTCCCAGAACGCCACACTGCCCGGCTGCCAGCGGAACCGGACGGTGTATTCGGTACGCGTCGCCTCTTCCCACAGGGCATCGAGCAGATACGAGCTCAGGCGCGGGCCGAGGTTGCGGATGTTCTTGGCCCGGCGGGTGAAACCGGGGCTCACGAACAGTGCCCGCTCCCCCGTTTCCGGATGCACCCGGACCACCGGGTGGAAGGTGCGCAGCGGGTTGCTCTCGATCGCCTCGGCCCGGTTGCTGCGCCGCACCGAGCGATTGTCGAAGGTGTGTTCGGCATCGAGGTTGTCCACGAAATCACGCAGTTCGGCGGGCAGGTTCTCATAGACCGCCACCAGGTTGGTCCACGCGGTGTCCCCGCCGTAGGGGGGCAGGATATCGGCCCGCAGGATCGAGAAGGCCGGGGGATTCACCAGGGCGGTGACATCGGTGTGCCAGCTGCTGTCGTAGGAGGTGCGTTTACGCCCGTGCTGCACGTCGTAGCGGCGACTGTCGATCGGCAGGATCTCGGGGAAACCCTCCGGCGGATTGTCCTCGTAGGGATGAGCCGGGGTCACTTTGCCGAATCGGCGCGCGAAGGCGATCTGCTCCGCGTGCCCGATCGCCTGGTCCCGGAAGAACACCACCTTCCACTTCAGCAGGGCCTGCCGGATCTCGGTGATCACCTCGTCGGACAAGTCCTGGGCCAGGTCGACACCCGCGATCTCGGCGCCCGTGTAACCCGACTGCGGGAGCACGGTGATCGTCCGCGCCACGGAAATAGGTTCTGTCGCTGCAATTGTCATCGGAAACCACCACCTGATTCACCCGGAGAAGATGTCGGGGCAAGGCTATGTCCGGTCCGGTGAGTTACCTGCCCATTGGGATCGGCAAGATTTTCTGCACCCTGTGTCGAGTTCGGCTTTGAACTCGCCCGCCGGCCGAGAATTTCGAATCATCGTGATCCGGTCCGTAGCCCGGAAAGGGATTCCGGCGCATCGTTCTCTCTGTATGACCGCCCCCGGCCGACCCGGTGCACACGCCTTCCCGAATGATTCCGGCCCGAACGGAGATCCCATGCCCTCTTGTGGACTGTTCCTCGATGTCGGTGTGAACAGTAGGGGCTATCACGGGAATTCATGGCTCGCACCGGACGCCGACTGGGACCGTTTCATCTCGTTCGAGCACTATCTGGAAGTAGCGGAGCTGGCGCATTCCGGCGGCTTCGCCGCAGTGTTCCTGTCCGACCATCCCGCACTGCGACGAGCCGCCGACAACAGGCCGCTGCATTCGCTGGATCCGATCGTGCTGTTCACCGCACTGGCGGCGCGGGTGCCCGATATCGGTTTCGTGATCACCGCCTCGAGCTCCTACAACTCCCCCTACAACCTCGCCCGCCGCCTGGCCGGCCTGGACCATATTTCCGGCGGGCGGGTGATCTGGAATGTGGTGTCGAGTTTCAGTCCCGATATTGCCGCCGATTTCGGCGCCGCCCCGCTGCGGCACTGCGGCGCCACGAACAACTCAACGGCCACCCGGACGAGGACGCGCTGCTGCGCGCGTTCGCCGACCGGCACGGTCTGCCGTTCGATCCCGATACCGTGCTGATCCCCGAACTGTTCGTCTCCGACCCCGATCAACAGGGCCCCAGCGGTTTCACCCGTTCCCTGCGGGATCTGGTCGCCACCGAACCGCTCACACTCCGGCAGCTGGCCCGCCGGGTGGAGGGCGGGCACGCCTGGTCCTGGGCACGCCCGCTGCGGTGGCCGAGCAGATCCTGGACTGGTGGCGTGACGGCGTCGTCGACGGATACACGATCCAGCCCCCGACCCTGCCGCACGATCTGCGCACTTTCGTCCGTGAGGTGATCCCGTTGCTGCGCGCGGCCGCAGCGTTATCCGCGGGCTACCCGGAATCCACTGTCCGGCAGCGATTCGCGCTGCCCGAGCCGCTACCGGTCGGCTGACCGAACACCAGCAACCGAACAGGAGCCGCCCCGATGGCCGAATATCTCTGGTACATCCCGAATCAGGTGACCCCCGGGCATCGCGGCGATGCCGTCACCGCCGAGCACAACAGTCTGGAAACACTGACCGCTCAGGCGCGGGCGCTCGAAGACAACGGCTGGCAGGGCGCGTTGATCGGCACCGGCTGGGGGCGGCCGGACACCTTCACCGTCGCCACCGCGCTGGCGGCCCGGACCACCACCTTCGAACCACTCGTGGCGATCCGGCCCGGCTACTGGCGACCCGCCCATTTCGCCTCCGCCGCGGCGAGTCTGGACCATCTGACCGGTGGCCGGCTGCGGATCAATATCGTCTCCGGCAAGGACGATCTCGCGGCCTACGGCGAGGCCGAGGAGGACCAGGCCGACCGGTACACCCGCACCCGTGAATTCATCCAGCTGGTCCGCCGGCTGTGGACCGAGGAGAACGTCACCTATCGCGGTGAGCACTATCAGGTGACCGGATCCACCGTCACGCCCCGGATCGAGGTACGCGAGGGCCGGCCGCATCCGTTGCTCTACTTCGGCGGCGCGTCGGAAGCCGCCGAGCGGGTCGCCGCGACCGAAGCCGATGTGCAGCTGTTCTGGGGCGAGCCGCTGGCAGGGGTGCGTGAGCGTATAGAACGGTTGCGCGCGTTGAGCGACAACCTCGGCCGTACGCTGCCGCCACTGGAATTCGGCCTGCGTATCACCACATTCGTGCGCGACACCACCGACCAGGCATGGGCCGACGCCGCGGCGAAAGTCGCCGAGATGGCGAAGAAGCACGACCCGGGCGTACGCCGCCGGGCGGCGGTCGGGCAGCAGCGGTTACTCGATCTCGCCGCCCGCGGCGAGGTGCTCGACGACAACCTCTACACCACCCCGGGCACCGTCGGGGGCGGCGGCGCGGGCACCACCTGGCTGGTCGGTTCCGCCGAGGATGTGGCGAAATCGCTGCGCCGGTACCAGGATCTCGGCATCACCCATTTCGTCCTGTCCGATACCCCCTACCTGCCCGAGATCCGGCGGCAGGGGGCTGCGCTGCTGCCGCTGCTCCGCGACTGAGCCGATCGGATCAGAGATTCAGCCCGGTCCCGTGGATACCGTGCTCGTCGATGAGGGCGAGCTCGTCATCGGTGAGCTCCGGGAACTGCAGGGCGGCGATATTGTGGTCGAGCTGAGCAGTGCTGCTCGCGCCGATCAGCGCCGAGGTGACCTCGGGCCGCCGCAATACCCATTGGAGGGCGAGCTGGGCCAGCGACTGGCCCCGGGCCGCGGCGATCTTGTCGAGTTCGGCCGTGCGCCGCCGGTAGGTCTCGTCGATCACCTCGGGTGACAGGAATGTGCTGTTCACCGCGCGGGCTCCCTCGGGAATGCGCTCGAGGTATTTATCGGTCAGCAGCCCCTGCGCCAGTGGCGAATAGACGATCGCGCCGAAACCGTCCTGTCGTGCGATGTCCAGCAGGCCGTTCTGCTCCGGCCGCCGGTCGTAGACGGAGTACCGGGTCTGGTGGATGAGCAACGGCACGCCCGCCGCCCGCAGCAGTTCGGCGGCCTCGTGGGCCCGGTCGGGCAGGTAGTTGGAAATTCCGACGTAGAGTGCTTTGCCCTGCTGCACCGCGGCGGCCAACGCCCCCACCGTCTCCTCCAGCGGCGTCCCGGGATCGGGGCTGTGATGGTAGAAGATATCGACGTAATCGGTACCGAGATCGCGCAGACTGTGCTCGAGCGAGGTGAGCAGCGATTTACGGGACCCCCCTTTGAGGTAGGGGCTCGGCCCGATCGGATTTCCGGCCTTTGTCGCCAGGACGAGCTCGTCCCGGTAGGGCGCGAGATCCTTGGCGAGCACCCGCCCGAAGTTCTTCTGCGCGGCGCGATGCGGCGGGCCGTAGCGGTCGGCGTTGTCGAAATGGGTGATCCCCAGATCGAATGCGTGCAGGATGATCTCACGCTGTGTCTCGAACGGGTAGTCGGTGCCGAACTTCTGCCACAGTCCGAAAGAGAACGCGGGCAGGTCGAGTCCGGAGTTGCCGCTGCGCCGATACGGGACTTTCTCGTAACGGTCCTCGGCGGCGGTGTAGGTCAGGTCGAAGGGGCCGTAGCTCATCCGGACAGTTGACCATCCACGCGCCCGCGCAGCGATGGGTCGGCTCACCCTGATCGAAATCTGCTGCCACAGCGAGGTCAGGCGAGCCCGCCGTTGACGTAGAGCACCTGCCCGTCGACCCAGCGGGCCGGGCCCGCGAGGAAGGCGACCGTCTCCGCGATATCGGCCGGTTCACCGAGTCGTTCCAGCGGTGACATCCGGGCGAGCGCATCGATGGCGGCGTCGTCCTTGCCGTCGAGGAACAGCGGTGTCGCGGTCGGTCCCGGGGCGACCACATTGACCGTCACATCGCGGCCGCGCAACTCCCGGGCCAGGATCAGGGTCATCGCCTCCACCGCGCCCTTGGTCGCCGCGTAGGCGGCATAGCCGGGCTGCTGGAGCCGGATGACCGAGGACGAGAAATTGATCAGCGCGCCGCCGGGGGCCAGAGTGCGCGCGGCCAGCCGCGAAACCACGAAAGTGCCGCGGACGTTGGTGCGGTGCATCCGGTCGAACGCGTCGAGATCGAACTCGGCCACCGGCCCGAGCAGCATGATGCCTGCGGTGTTGACCACCACGTCGATCCCGCCGAAACGGTCGGTGATCTCGGTGAACAGCTTTTCCACCCGGTCGGAATCGGCCACATCCCCGCCCATCGCCACCGCGGTCCCGCCGCGGCCGGTGATGGCGGAGACGACCTCCTCGGCGCGCCCGGCATTACCGGCGTAGTGCACGACCACGGTCGTTCCGTCCGCGGCGAGGCGTTCGGCCACAGCCCGGCCGATCCCACCGGAGCCTCCGGTGACCAGGGCGATGCGATCGGGCGATGCGGGCACAGGCACCTCCTGGTATGTCACCTGAGTGCGGCACCGGTCGGCGGGACCGCACCGATTCCGCGTCGATCCTCGCACCGGCGATCGCGATCGGGCGACGACACGCGGGCGAGCGGCCGAGAGATCACCGTCGGAGATCGACCGCACCACCCCGCGCCGGGCACAACCCGGTTCCGGCCCTCGAGCCCGGGCGCGGGCCGCGCACCGCCGGCCGGGTATCAGTGCAACGGGAATCCCTGGGCCGCCAGAGATTCGCGGAGCCGGTCCCGGCCCTTCAGGGCTTCCGCCGACGCCAGCCGCGCCAGCACCCGGTCGGTCCACGAATGCGCCAAGTCCTGCTCGGCGTAGAACTGCGCGATCCGCTGCTCGTAGTCGTCGAGATGATCGGGCTGCGCGGGCCGGTAAGTCTCCTCGTGCAGAACGGCGGCCTGCGGCAGGCGCGGTTTGACCCGGGCGTTCTCCAACGGATCCGGCTCGCCCACCACCAGTCCGACCACCGCGAACACACCGGCGGGCAGCGCCAGCTCGGCAGCCACCTGCTCCGGGTTGTTGCGGATCGCGCCGATGTAGACCGTGCCCAGTCCCAGCGATTCCGCCGCGACCACCGCATTCTGCGCGGCCAGCGCGGCGTCCAGGAACGCGACATAACTGGATTCCAGATAGTCGGCCCCGTCCAGCGGCGCCCCCCGCTCGGCGGCCAGGCCGCGCAGCCGGGCGAGGTCGGCGGTCCACACCAGCAGCAGCGGAGCCTGCCGGATCTGTTCCTGATCACCGGCCAGCGCGGCCAGCCGGGCCTTACGCTGCGGGTCGCGGACCGCGACCACACTCCACACCTGGAGGTTGGACGAGGTGGGGGCGGACTGGGCCGCCGAGATCAGTAGTTCCAGTACGCCGTCGGGCAGCGGATCGGGCAGATAGCGGCGTACCGATCGGTGCTCGTGCAGAACCTGCAGGACCGGATTCCATTCGGCCGGGGCCGTCGGTGCGGGATCACGGTAGCGCTCGGCCACCACCTGGTCCGGAGACGGTGCGATCTGGGTCATGGTGTCATCGTCGCCGCACCGGCGGCCACGGTCAGCGGTTGGCCGCACCTCGAGCCGAAAACCCGCGGCCCGCCGCTCACCACACCCATCTTCAGGCTCTGGACAGATCCTCGGACAGGTCCCGCGCCTCGACACCTTCGGGCAGCCGCACTTCATCGATCAGTTCGGGCCGGTCGTCGTATTCCAGGCGCAGCGCCCGGCAGATGGTCGCGTACATGTCGTACAGGGTGGTGATGTAGGTGAGCTCGAGGATCTCCTGATCGCTCAGCGCGCCCCGCAGCACCTCGAACACCTCGTCCGGCACCCGGCCGCCGTCGTAGACGAGCGCGTCGGTGTAGGCCAGTACCGCCCGTTCGAGCGGAGAGTAACTGTCACTGATCTGCCAATGCGGCACAGCGGCGATCTTCTCCTCGGGCACTCCGAGCGAGCGCATCTGCTTACAGTGCTGGGAGAAGACGAACTGGCTGCCCCGGGCGAATCCGGCCCGGCACTGTCCGAGTTCGCGCAGCGTGGGGTCGAGCGTCGCGTTGCGGTACACCGCGAAGCCCCGGACCGCGTGCCGGAACACCTCGGGCGACTGGGTCCGGCGCATATCGGACATCGGACAGGCCGCCCGGATATCACCGAGATCCGCGATAGTCCTCGAGCGGGCCGCGCGGCGACGCAGCCGCGCCGGGCTGCTGCGGGTTTCCGATCCGCACCGCCTGAGCTGACCCCACGGACTCGTGCCGCCGGTAGCGGTCGCCCTCGGACGCCGGGGCTCGCTACCGGCGGCCCACCTGCTTTCCCGGGAAATACGAACTCGACCCGCGGTAGCCGGCCCGGCCACCGGGATCGGCGCGCTGCCGGGCAGCCTCATCGGCAGGGGCCCGGCTGTGTCGCCGGAGCGATCATCGGCCGATGCACAGCGAACTCGGAACACGACGAAGCCGCCGGAGAGCAGCTTCCGGCAGCTCCCCGGCGGCAAAACGGGCGGACCCAGGCCTCGTAAGACCCACACCGACCGGGGCGCGCAGATGGAACGGCCGCTCGAGCGAGGAACGATTCGGATCACACCGACCCACACCCGGCTCCGCCGCCACCCGGGCTGCGGCCGATCGCGGTGATCCGTCTCGCGGTCACCAGCCGCCGATGTGGACGATCCGGTCCAGATCCGTCCGAACGGCGGGTTTGAAGTCGGTGCCCTTCGTGTACGCGACCGGCAGCAACGCACCCTGAGACACGGTGTCGTAAGGAATGCCGAGGATTTCGGCCGCTTCGCGCTCGTAGCTCAGATGCAGGGTGGTCCACGCCGTGCCGAGCCCGCGGGAACGGGCGGCCAGGCAGAAGCTCCACACCGCGGGAAACAGTGACGACCAGTGAGACGCGCTCTGCGCACTGGGCGCCGCGTCCACCCGCCCCTCGATGCACGGAACGAGCAGGGTGGGCACCTCGCCCATCTTCTCCGCCAGATACGTCGCCGAACTCGCGATACGCTGCCGGGCGGCATC
The DNA here is from genome assembly GCF_014645735.1 of Nocardia jinanensis. GTDB lineage: Bacteria > Actinomycetota > Actinomycetes > Mycobacteriales > Mycobacteriaceae > Nocardia > Nocardia jinanensis. The sequence continues at coordinate 381,936 of NZ_BMMH01000002.1, forward strand.
GGCGGTGGAGTCCGAGCCGGCCTGGTTCCCCGGGAAGTACTTCGAGGCCGCGTAGCGTTCGAACGACTTCCGGTACAGCTCCCCCAGCCCGCGTTTTCGCTCGGCGTCGGTGACCACGACCCAGTGCCAGCCCTGCTGGTTGGAACCACTCGGCGCCTGGACCGCCAGTTCGATACACTCCCGCACGACCTCGAGCGGGACCTCACGATCGAGGTCGAGTCGCTTTCGCACCGCCCGGGTGGTGGACAGCAGTTCGTCGGTCGACAGGTCCAGCTCTCTCGGCACAATCACCCTTTCGATCGGACCGGGCACAACGCCCGGTTCGGCTAGTCAGCTCATTCGAGGCTAATCGAGGCGGCCACTGCGCAGAGCCGCACCCGGCCCCCACGACTCCGGCTCGGGCATGTCGGATTTGCGATAGTTGATTACTGCAAGCAACTGATCTAGTTTTAGTTAGCGAAGGGAACTAACCACCGGTTTGGAGTTATCGTGCCAGTCTCATCGGATACCACACAGAACCTCCTCGGTGAACTGTTCCTGATCAGCCGTGCTCTCCGGAGCACTCTGGCCCATTCCGACGCGGGCCAGCTCCTTCCCGGCGGGCTCGGCGTACTGTCCACTCTCGAGACGGCGGGCCCCTGCCGGCAGGTGGGCCTCGCGGCCGACCTCCGTATCACCCCGTCGGCGATGAGCCGGCATATCACCGAACTGGCCGCCGCCGGATATATCAGCCGCGAGGCCGATCCGAGCGACGGTCGCGCCAGCCTGGTCCAGCTCACCCCCGAAGGCCAGGATCTACTGCACCACATACGGGCATTCCACACCCAGCACCTCCAGGAAACCCTCGTCGACTGGACCGAGGACGACGTGGAACAGGCGTACCAGGTGGTACGCCGCCTCCGGAATTCCCTCAACTCCCGGGACCGCTGTGGCACGGCGGACGAGAACCCGCAGGTTTCGAAAGAGAGAGCCGATGTCTGACACCGAGGCGCCAGCCTCTCGCGATCCGCTCGCCATGAGCCATCGCGAAATCCTCGAAGCGATGACCGGTCTGCTGGCGGCGCTGTTCACCGCGCTGCTGAGCACGACCATCGTCGCCAATGCCCTGCCCACGATCATCGGCGATCTACAGGCCTCACAGACGGCCTACGCCTGGGTCATCACCACGGCACTGCTCACCAACGCGGCCTCGACGCCGATCTGGGGCAAACTGGCCGACCTGTTCAACAAGAAGACGCTGGTGCAGCTGGGCATCGTGATCTTCGTCGTCGGCTCGGTGATCGCTGGGTTCGCGCACGATGTCGGGCTACTCCTGGCCGCTCGCGCCCTACAGGGCGTCGGCATGGGCGGTTTGACGGCTCTTGTCGTCGCGATCATCGGCAGCATCATCCCGCCCCGTGAACGCGGTCGGTATTCCGGCTATATGGGTGCGGTCATGGCGGTCTCGATGACCGGCGGACCGATCCTCGGTGGCGTGATCGTCGACAGCCCGCTCGGCTGGCGCTGGTGCTTCTTCATCTGCATCCCGCTCGCCGTGATCGCGCTGTTCCTCCTGCAGCGCACGCTACGACTGCCCACCACCCGCAAGAAGGGTGTGAGCATCGACTGGCTCGGCGCCACTCTGCTCACCGCCGGCGTCTCCGTACTGCTGATCTGGGTGTCCTTCGCCGGTAAATCCGGTTACTACGACTGGTGGTCCACCGAATCCGCGCTCTATGTGGGCGGCGGGGTGTTGCTACTGGCACTGACGGTCCTCGTCGAGTCGCGGGTCAAGGATCCGGTCATCCCGCTCAAGATCATCACCGAACGCACCACCGCGCTGGCCATCATCGCCTCGATCGCCGTGGGTGTGGGCATGTTCGGTGCCACCACCTTCCTCGGGCAGTACCTCCAGACCGCCCGCGGCTACTCCCCGACCGCCGCCGGTCTGCTGTCGTCACCGATGGTGGCCGGAATGCTCGTGGCCTCGGTGGTCTCCGGTCAGCTGATCACCAGGTTCGGTAAGTGGAAGCGCTTCGTCGTCACCGGCGCGGCCCTGCTGGTGATCGGATTCGCCCTGCTGTCCACGGTCGACCACGCCACGAACATCTGGCTCATCGGCTGCTTCATCACCCTGACCGGCGCCGGCGTCGGCATGATGATGCAGAACCTGGTGCTGGCGGTGCAGAACACCGTGAGCGTGCACAATATCGGCGCGGCCTCCAGCAGCGTCGCTTTCTTCCGCACCTTCGGCGGCGCCATCGGGGTCTCGGTACTGGGTTCGGTACTGGCGACCCGGGTCGGCGAACTGTCCACCGCGCGGTTCGCCGAACTCGGTATCCACACGGCCTCCTCCGGCAGCGGCAATCTCGATCTCACAGCGCTACCCGCCCCGATCGCCGAGATCGTGCGCTTCGCCTACGGCGACGCCACCGGGCGGATCTTCCTGATCGCGGCGGTGACCACCGCCGTGGCGCTCGTCGCGACCGCCCTGCTCCCGAACCGCCCGCTGCGGCGCACCATCGATATCGAGCCGCCCGTCGACCCCGCGGCGGCCACCGATATGGACCCAAAGGATCGGGTGCCCGACGATCTCGCCGATCTGGAGAGCACCCCGGCGGCCCCCGAGCCCGCGGGCCGGCACCACGCACCGATGGCCCAGGAGACCGACGATCCGCGGACCGAGCCGGCACCGGTACCCGTCGGCGCGCTCACCGCGCAGGCGACCGCCGGGCAGAACGGGCACGGCATGTACAGCGCGGCCGTGACCACGGAGAACTCACTGCCGGGTTCCCGGTCTTCCGGGACAGGCGAGGAGAGCGGATCGTTCCATGGCCGTATCACCCGCGAGGACGGACACCCGGTACCGAGTGCGGCGCTGACCCTGATCGACCAGCGCGGGCACCAGGTCGCGCGGGCCGCCGGGTCCACCGACGGCAATTTCGCGATCAGCGCGCCCGGACCGGGCAGTTATGTGCTGATCGTATCGGCTCCGGGACATCGGCCGACGGCGGTCAATGTCGCACACGCCGCGCAGTCCCAGCGCACGGATCTCACCCTCTCGGGGCTCGGCGAACTGTCGGGCACGGTCCGGTCGGCCCGCGGCGGTGCGCCGTTGGCCGGTGCGACAGTGACGGTCACCGACCAGTACGGCGAGGTCGTCGCGTCGGCCGCATCGGCCGAGGATGGCGCGTACCTGTGCCACGGCGTGGTCCCGGGGACCTACACCCTGGTCGCGGTCGCCGAACATATGCGTCCGACCGCCACAGCACTGACCGTGCCCGACAGCGGCCGGCTGCGTCACGAGATCGAACTCGCTCCGATGGCCGTGCTGACCGGATCGGCCCGGGCGGACGGCGGCCGAGTAGTGGCGGATATCCAGATCACCGTCCTCGACGCCACCGGCGATGTCACCGCCACAGCACGCACCGACGAGGACGGGCGCTACACCGTGCCCGATCTGCCCGAAGGGCAGTACACGGTTGTGGCCCGGGGCTATCCGCCGGTCACCGGGCAGATCAGTATCTCCGGTGAAGAGGTCGGATACGACGTCGAGCTCGGATACGGAACCGACGAGCAGGGGTGACCGAGCGGCTGCGGGGTGGTCCGGGAAGGGACTCCCCCGCAGCAGGTTCCGGAATGCCACCTCCGGCATTGCCCGATGCGCGACCAGGGCAACCGTGCCGAGCTTGTCGCCCCTCTCCACCGAGCCCGGTCGGCCACGGCCGCGGTTCGACATGGCTGAGCTCGCGGGTGATCGACAGGAGGCACATCCATGACTGCTACGCACACCGAGGTAACCGACCGAGCCGGCGACACCGGCAGTGCGGGCCTCTGCGGTGGAGATCACTGCGGGATCGCGGGTCAGCGCACCCGGAACAAAGCCGGGTCACCACTGCGGTCGATCGATACTCATCGTGGGCAGGCACCGCGACCTCGGCGCGACCCTTGGCGTGACCGTCGGTGACCCTATCGTGACCTCGCGGCCGGAAATTGATGATTCCTTGTCTGGATTCGACCTTGTGACCGGCGAAAACTAGGGGTGCTGTGCGAATGATATCCGTGGTTTCAGCCGACCGAAGGATGTGCGATGTCAACCAGAATCACCAAGATCTTCGCCGCGACCGCGATCGCTCTCTCCCTGGGCGCCATCGCGGCTCCTGTCGCCTCGGCGTCAGCTGTGTCCGCCACCCCGATCGAGGGCTCGGTCGTGATCGGAATCTGCGTGCCTCTCGGCAGCGCCGAAGTCTGCATCTGAGATCCGTGACCACGGATCGCCCCCGCCGGTGAGCTGTTGGCCGGTGCGGGTGCGGGAGTAGCAGTCCGGCCCGGCGCGGCCGGGTGAATCATCTCTTTTACTGATCTCGACACAACCGCGAACCAACCGGAAGAGCGCACGTTGCTCGTCGAGGAGCGTGCGCCGGGATGAGCAGGTCGCCACCACGCGTGACCTGCTCATCCGTTTTCGCACGCTCATCGTGGGGCGATATTGTGCCGCGCGGCGGCCGGCCGGCCGAGCGCAAACCACCGTCCACGACCTGTACCCGGCCACCCGATATGGTTCCGCCTCGGTTCTCCCGGGCAGGCCCGGGATCGCTCAGAACATCATCATCATGACCATCATGATCATCATGTAACTGAAGAAGTTTTGGGACATCTCGAACTCCCTTCCGTTGGATCGACCCGTCCGTATGAGGCGCCGGACGCAACCGCGGCAACTATGCCGTTGTTGAACGGTACGATATTCAACGGCTTGAGGTTTCGAAGAGACGCTTCCCTTTCCGGGGAACAGAGAACCGAGTCCACACCCCGCCCACCCAGCTCCCGCGGATGGCGACAGCTAGTGCGGCGAAGGGGTTTTCAAATGCGCGTCGAAGAACGCGAAAACGCGTCGCCAGGCATCATCGGTGGCTTCCGCGTCGTAGCCGAGCCCCGTCACTCGTATTACGGGCTCCACAGGTAGCCGGTTGGCGAAGCCGTGAGTGACCCCGGAATAAGTCTTGACATCGTGTGCCACGCCGTAATCGTCGAGCACCTGTTCCAGCCGGTGCGCGCGGCCGATATTGATCGGATCCAACCGGCCGTAGCTGGCCACGATCGGGCAGCTGCCGCGCAGCGTCTCGGCGTAGTTGCCCCGGCTGGTCGGATAGAACGGAGCGGCGGCATCGAAACCGCGTGGCGCGGTCAGCAACGCGAAACCCCCGCCCATACAGAAACCGGCCACCGCGACGCGGCCGGTGCTCGACGAATCGTCGCGCACCCGCCGCAGCGCCGCGAGAATATCGCGCACCGTCTTTCCCGCACCGGTGAACAGCAGATCGCGGAAAACCCCTGGCACACACCGCGGCCCGCGGAAGAACAGATCCGGCGCGATCACCAGATAGCCGTTATCGGCCAGCATGCGGGCATTGCGGCGCAGATCCGAGGTCAGACCGACCGCGTCGTGCAACAGCACCACCCCGGGCCACGGTCCGGCGCCCTCGGGCGACTCCCATACGGCCTCGATATCGCCGTCGGGCGCGGACACCTCGATCATCGTCATCAGCGGTCACCTCTGTTCGATCCGGAACTCTCGCAGACAACAGCGGGGTGAGTCTACTGCCGATTGTGGTGCGGTCGCCCGCGGCGCCGCGGGCGGGTTCGCACGGCGGACGACTTCCCCGCTCAGTCGTGATCGACAGTGCCGATGACCTCGCCCGTCCGCGCGTCCACGGTGACCTCGTATTCCACACCGGCGGAGGTCACAACCTCCACCTCCCATACCGGCGTGCGATGCTCGGTCTCGAATTCGGCCGAGACCGAGCGACTGTCCGGTACCGCGGCCGCGGCGATATCCATGGCCCGCGAGCGATCGATTCCCGGATCGGCGACAAGTGACCACTCGGTGCCCGGCACACCCTGCGCGGCGGTGCCGATCTGCGGGGCGTGCCCGAGAGCGACGGTGGCGACGCCGATACTGGCGCCGGCGACCACGGCCGCGACAACGGCGCCGATGAGAATCCAGCGTAGACCGCCGACCGCGTGACGAATGACGCTTGCCATGGTGAAACCTCCTGGGTGGATGTTCGTCCCGAATGTGCTCACCACTGTGGCAAGGAGATACTGAACGTGACCTGAAGCCACCTGAAGAAGATTTCAGCAACGATCTGCCACTCTGGGTAGATGCGTCTGCTGATCGTGGAGGACGAGAAACGCCTCGCCCTCACACTCGCGAAAGGGTTGTCCGCGGAGGGATTCGCGGTCGACGTCGTTCACGACGGGGCCGAAGGCCTGCACCGGGCGACCAGCACCGACTACGACCTGATAATCCTGGACATCATGCTGCCCGGTATGAACGGCTACCGGGTGTGCGCGACTCTGCGCGCCGCCGGCCACGAGACGCCGGTCCTGATGCTCACCGCCAAGGACGGCGAATACGACGAGGCCGAGGGCTTGGACACCGGCGCCGACGACTATCTCAGCAAACCGTTCTCGTATGTGGTTCTGGTGGCCCGGATCCGGGCTCTGCTGCGCCGCCGCACCCGTGGTGGAGTACAGGTGTTGCGTATCGGCGATCTGGTCGTCGACCCAGCCACCCACACCTGCCGTCGCGGCGATCGGGACGTCTCGCTCACGGCCAAGGAGTTCGCGGTACTGGAGCAGCTGGCCGTACGAGCCGGTGAAGTCGTATCGAAAGCCGATATCCTGCAGCATGTCTGGGACTTCGCCTACGACGGCGACCCGAATATCGTCGAGGTCTACATCAGCACGCTGCGGCGCAAGATCGACGCGCCTTTCGGCTGCCGGACCATCCTGACGGTGCGCGGAGCGGGATACCGGCTGGCGGCCCGTGGCTGAGCGAACGCGCCGCCGGAGCAACTGGTGGAGTTCGGTCCGGGCGCGCACCACGACCGCGGCCACGGTGGTGGTCGCCATCGCCCTGACCGCTACCGGGCTGATCGTCCTCGCGGCATTACGCGACAACCTGGTCGACAGCGCGGAACTGCAGGCCGGCAAGACCGTTCACGATATCGCCGGGCAGGTGGAGGCGGGGACACCGCTGGGCCGGCTGCGTCTACCGGATCCCGAAGACGAACCGGTTCAGGTCGTCTCGGCCGACGGACAGGTACTCGCCGCCGATGAGGAACTACGAGGCCAGGGCCCGATGGCGGACTTCGGGCCGGGCTCCACCACGGGTGGCGACTCCGAGGAGGACGACGGGGCGGAAAGTGAATCCGGCGACGGTCCGGCCGATGACGACGCTGATGACGACGACACTGATGACGACGACGACACTGATGATTCGGCGAGCGAAGAGGACGGCTCACCGGGTTCTGGGCACGTTGCCTCCGGACCCGGCACCGACGCCGGGCTCGCCGCGGATGCGGCGGCACGTACCGGCCCGGCGGACGACACGGCCTCGACCACCGAACCGGTCTTCGGACAGGCACAGTTGACGGTAGGTGATACCGAGCCCGCCAGTTATCGGATCGCCGCGCTCGCGAGTACGACCCCCGACGGCCGGCCGGTCACCGTCTACGCGGGTGCCTCGCTGGATACCGCCGACAGCGCGGTCGCCGATGTGCGACGGGCCATGCTGATCGGCCTGCCGCTACTGCTCGCCGTGGTCGCCGCGGTGACCTGGCTGGTGACCCGGTGGGCGTTGCGCCCGGTCGAGTCCATCCGGTCCGAACTCGCCGAGATCATGCACGGAGATCTGTCGCGGCGGGTCCCGGAGCCCACAGCACGCGACGAGATCGCCCGGTTGGCCGCCACCACCAACGAAACCCTCGCCGCGTTGGAACAGTCCTCGGAACGGCAACGCCGGTTCATCGCCGACGCCGCGCACGAACTACGCAGCCCCATCGCCAGTCTGCGCACCCAGCTCGAAGTGGCGCAGGCACATCCGGGCCTGCTCGAACTCGACGGATTGCTGAGCGATACCGTGCGGCTGGAACATCTCGCGGCCGATCTGCTGCTGCTGGCCCGGCTCGACGCGGGTGAGCAACCACGATCGGACCGGGTCGATCTCGCGCTGCTGGTCCGGGAGGAGCTGGGCCATCGAGTGGGCGACCGTGCACCGGTCGGCGCCGGACTTCCGCGCGAGCCGCTCGTGATCACCGGCAGCCGTACCCAGATCGCCCGGGTCCTGGGCAATCTCGTCGACAATGCGCAGCGGCACGCGGCGACGGCGGTGCGGGTGACGGTGGAACGCCGGGGTGATCGGGTCGTGCTGGCCGTAGCCGACGACGGCAGGGGGGTACCCGAGGCCGACCGGGAGCGGATCTTCCAGCGTTTCGTGCGGCTCGACGACGCCCGCAGCCGGGATGACGGCGGTGCGGGGCTGGGTCTGGCGATCGTCCGCGATGTGGTCCAGCGCCACGGTGGCACGATACGGGTCGAGTCCGCGGACTCCGGCGGCGCTCGGTTCGTGGTGGAGTTTCCGGTCACACCCTGACCCCGCCCCGACGGCATCACCGGCGCCGATCAGGTCGCTCCGCTCGAGGTGCGGCGCGCCTGCTCCGACACCACCGCCTACCGCTCCCGCGATGCCACGAGCAGCGCACCCTCGACCACGCGGCGTTCGTGACCGTGCCGACCGGGGAATCCGGTGCGGCGGCAGGTGTCGCCTCTCGCGGACTGTGTGTTCGCCTTCGGCGGCTCCGGCAGCTGTCTCTCGATGACCGTAGCGGTGCGCTGCTCCTACCATCTGGCGCAGCCGCGAGCGTGCGGACTCGCGGGCGGATTAGCATCGGCGATCATGACGCAGGAGGCGGCCGGCCCGGCCGAACCGGATTTCCCGATACTGGTGATCGGCGCCGGGCAATCCGGTCTGTCGGCCGGCTACCACCTGCGGCGGCGCGGACTCGTCCCCGGGCAGGATTTCCTCATCGTCGACCACGCCCCCGGCCCCGGCGGCGCATGGCAGTTCCGCTGGTCGTCGCTGACCCTGAGCACCGTGAACCGGGTGCACGACCTGCCCGGTATGGCCTTCGCCGAGAACGCGGCGGCCACCGGCGCGGGATCGGCCGGCGCCGCGGTCCCGGCCGCGACCGCGGTACCGCGCTACTACCAGCGTTACGAGGAACATTTCGAGCTGGCGGTACGCAGGCCGGTGAGTGTGCGGGTGGTGTGCGACCGCAGCGAACGCGACGGCCTGCTGCACGCCGAGACCGACCGGGCGGGAACTCTGCGGGTACGCGGACTGATCAATGGAACCGGGACCTGGGAACATCCCTTCATCCCGCATTATCGCGGCGCCGCGGCTTTCGCCGGCCGGCAACTGCACACCCGCGATTACCGCAGCCCGGACGAGTTCGCGGGGAAGCACGTGGTCGTGGTCGGGGGTGGTATCTCCGCGGTCCAGTTGCTCGACGAGATATCCCGGGTCACGTCCACCACTTGGGTGACGCGATCCGAACCCGCGTTCCGGGACACCGGGTTCGATGCGGACGCGGGCCGGCGGGCGGTGGCGATCGTGGAGGACAGGGTGCGGCGGGGACTCCCTCCGGGGTCGGTGGTCTCGGTGACCGGTCTCCCGCTCGACGACCGCCTCCGAGGGGCGCGGGACCGCGGGGTACTGCGTCGCCGGCCGGTGTTCGACCATATCGAGCCCGGGGGTGTGCGCTGGGCCGACGGAAGTTTCCAGCCCGCGCAGGTGATCCTGTGGGCGACCGGATTCCGAAGCGCCCTGGACCATCTGGCCCCGCTACGGTTGCGCGGGCCGGGCGGCGGGATCACCATGACCGGCAGGCTCGCCACGCAGGTGGCGGTGGATCCGCGAATCCACCTGATCGGGTACGGGCCGTCCGCCAGTACCGTGGGCGCGAATCGGGCCGGCCGGGCGGCCGTGGCCGAACTCACCGGCTACCTGGGCCTGAGCTGAACGACGAAATCCCAGGGCGGGCAGACCGTGGCCGGAACGGCCGCCGAGCTCGCCGCGCTCAGCGCAGTAGGTCGTCCAGGATCCGGCGCGCGGTCACGACCCGCGCCTCGTCACCCACCTGCCGAGCTGTGTTGGCGGCGCTGACGATCGCATCGATCTCGAAGGCCAATGTCTCCGCGTCCCGCCCGTTCAGATCACCCATCTCCTGGGTCTTGCGGATCTCCTCGGACAGGAACCGCATCCAGTCCTCGTGATCGGCGACGACCGCGTCGCGTACCGGGCCGGGCCTGCTGTCGAATTCGGTGAGCACCGCGACGCGGAAGCAGCCGCCCGGGAACACCGGATCGGTGATATAGCCGAGCCAGCGTTCGACCAGCACGCGCAGCCTGGGCAGACCTCGCGGTGCGGACAGAGCGGGCGTGATGATCTGTTCGACGAACACCTCGCGCCCGGCCCGGACCGCCGCCAGCTGGAGCGCTTCCTTCGTTTTGAACAGTGTGGCGATCCCGCTCTTGCTGATACCCAGATCAGTCGCCAGCCTGCCCAGGCTGACACCCGCGAGTCCCTCGACCGATGCCACATCCGCGGCATGCCGTGCGATCGCGGCCCGGGATCGAGCCCCCTTCACCAGCCGTTGATCCGTACTCGCCTCCGCCATACGGACCATTCTGACACCCCCCCGCTTGTCAATACGAACGATCGGTCGTATTTTCTATACGAACGTTCGTACGTTTTGTTTCCTCCAGCTTCCAGGATTCCCATGACCGAAATGCCCGTGCGGACCACCGGCCCGCAGCCCACCGGACGCGCCAACGGCGCGCTCGTCGTCGCCTCCGGGGCGGCCTTCCTCGCCTTTCTCGACCTGTCGGTCGTCAATATCGCCTTCCCCTCTCTCACCCGCGACCACCCCGGCACCTCCACCACCACCCTGACCTGGGTGGTCAGCGGCTACGCCGTCGCGTTCGCGGCGCTGCTCACTCCCGGCGGGCGGATCGCCGACGCGCTGGGACGGCGCACACTCTTCCTCGCCGCCCTGATGGGTTTCGCGCTCACTTCCCTGCTGTGCGGGCTCGCGCCGAGCGCCGGCTGGCTGGTCGCCGGGCGGATGGCGCAGGGTGCGACTGCCGCGCTGATGGTGCCCGCCGCCCTCGGCGCGCTGCTGAGTGTCACCCCGCGCGAACGTATCGGTAGCGCCATCGCGGCGTGGTCGGCGGCCGGCGGCCTCGCCGCGGTCGTGGGCCCGGCGCTCGGCGGTGCGCTGGTCGAAGCCTTCGGCTGGCGTTCGGTCTTCGTGATCAATGTGCCGGTCGCACTGGCCCTGGCCGGTATGGCATTCCGCATGCTGGCACCGGATACCGGACATACCGACGGCGTCCTGCCGGACCCGATCGGCACGATCATGGTCGCACTGGGGTTGGGGGGACTCGTCGCCGGAGTGACCGAGGGCCAGCGCTGGGGCTGGACCGCACCCGGCACACTGGTGGTCCTCGGACTCGGCGCCGTACTCGCTCTCGCCGCCCTGCTCCGGTCGTTCCGGCATCCGAATCCCGCCCTCGCCGTGGAACTCTGGCGCAGCAGGCCGTTCGCGTTGGCCAATGCCGCCTCGTTCGCGTTCGGTGCCGCCATGTTCGCCTGGTTGCTGGCCGGCCCGATGTTCCTCGACGCGCTGTGGGGCTATTCGGTCCTCGGTTCGGCCGCGGCGCTGAGCGTGGGCGCGGTGGCCTCCATGGTGACCGCCACGCTCACCGGGCGCATCACCGCACCGGGTACCCGTCGCCGGGCCGGGGTGCTCGGTGTCCTGATGTTCGTAGCCACGCTCATCTGGATGAGCACCGATGCGTTCGGCCCGACCCCGGCACTGTGGTCGGCGTGGATACCGGCCGGCGTACTCGGCGGCGGCGGTATCGGTATCGCGGTGACGGTTCTGGGCGCCGCCGCGGCGAACGCGTTACCGCCACACCGGTTCGCGGCGGGTACCGGTATGAACCTGACGGCCCGGCAACTGGGGGGCGCGCTCGGAATCGCCGTACTGGCCTCGGTTCTCGCCGCGCACCCCGCGCAACCGGAGACCGGTTTCCACACACTGTTCCTACTGTGCGCCGGATTCGCCACCGTCGCTGCCTGCCTCATGGCCGTACCGTCCCGACAGGAGTCGATATGATCCACGACCACCGCCGCACCGAATCCGACGATCCGATGCTGATCGACCCGGACACCGCCCGCGCTCTCCTCGGCGGCGCGCCATGGCGGCGATACGCGGTACTCGGCGATTCCATTGCCCAGGGTGTGGGCGACGCGTCCGCAGGCTACCGCGATATCGGCTGGTCGGATCGCGTCGCGGAGGTACTCACCGCGGCGAATCCCGGTGTGTCCTACCTGAACACCGGAAGGATCGGCGCCACCTCCGGCCAGATGCTCGACGAGCAACTGGACCGGGTACTCGAATTCCGGCCCGATCTCGTGCATCTGAGCTGCGGCGGCAACGATCTGTTCCATCAGGGCGGCGATACGGATCGGCTACGGGCGAATCTCGAGACCGCTTTCGCCGCACTGGCCGCCATCGGCGCCCAGTTGTGCACGTTCACGGTCGCCGATGTGTGGGATACCGGCAGAATGGCGCCGATGCGGCCCATGCGCGGGCGGATGGCCGAACTCAACGAGATCGTCCGCGCGCTGGCCGCCCGGTACGACACGGTGCTGGTGGACTTCTGGGAGCATCCGCTGCGCCTGCGCCCGGACCTCATGAGTGCCGACCTCATCCATTTCACGACCAGCGGGCACGCGGTGGTCGCGACAGAGATGATCCGCGCACTGGCGACGCGGATCTCGGCACCCGTCCGGCCGGCCTGACCGTCGCGCGAACTGTGCAGGTGTGCCCGGCAGGTCGGTGACCTGCCGGGCACACCTCCCGGATACGGCTCGGCGGATTCGGGATTCCTACCGTCCACCGCCCGAAATCCGCTCCCTGCGGAAAAGCCGCTCATCGGAGCCGGCATTCGCGGGGTACACGCCGCACCGCACCGGCGGTCGAGATATCGTGCGGCCGCCTCGTCGCCGACGCCGGCCAGCGACAGCGATCCGAAAGGCCGGCGGCGCAACCGGTCGAGATCGGCCCGGTCGAACACCGGTCCCGGCCCGCGGTCGTAGGGCAGCGTTCCGTCGGTCACCACCCTGTCTCCGGCGGCCGTGAGTATCGATATCCGCACCAGCGGTTTCGTCCGGGCGGATTCGGCGATCGGCACCGCCGTGTACTGAAGATCTCCGCACGGGCAGCGCTGGCCGCGCGTGCCGCCGCCGACTCCGCACGGCACACCGGTTCACAGGTCCGGCCGTCCGATCGTGGCGAAACCTCCACGGCGGGTTGACCACCGGCGATCGCGGGGCCCGCAGCCCTCCGCGATTCCCACGCGATCCGCCGGCGGGCGAATTCCGGACGGGATCCACTTTGTCGGCTCGAACGGTTAAGATCTGCGCCGGGCACAGCGAGGAGGAGTAGGTACCGACGTGGGAAGCTTCGGCCGTAGGTCACGGGCGCGGCGGGGATCCGGGGCAGGGGTAGCGATCCCCGCGATCACTGCGGGTCGGGGGGTCGACCGGTAAGCTCACGCGAGCATTCAGAGGTGGCTGTCCCACCGAGATAACGGATAACCGGCTCGGTGGATCTCGTTGCCGCCCTCGTTCGGCCACGCCGGGCCGGACATCTACCCGCAGCGCCTGCACCGGCGGTGCGTCATCGAGAAATCGACCCCCATATGGTTTTCGTCGGCCGTCTGGGGGCGGGTAGCGATGTCCGGGCAACCACGGGGCCCGCGCGGCCGGCGGCAGTCACCGGTCCGCACCCAGGACCGACGTCTCCACGACACTGTGCCGGGAGTTGTCACATTCCCGCATACCCACCCGAATCACACAGTGCCCGATCACTGTTCACCATCACCTATTTCCATGAAGGAGTTCTCATGTCCAGACGTTTGCCCGTATTCCGGATTCCCGGTGTCATGGCAGGCCTCGCCGTACTGAGCTGTGCCGTGCTGACCCTGTCCGGGTGTACCGGCGGGGAAGACTCGGTCCAGGGTTCCCCGGTGACGCCGGCGGCCACCGTTCCCGGACAGAACGGAGCCGACGAGGGCGGCGATGTCGACTTCGATGCCGCCATCGGCGATTGCGTCGCGCTGTCGGGGACGATGATGGACGCGGAGATCGACCACGCGCCGTGTGGTTCGGAGAATTCGAACTACAAGGTGGTCGCCAAGGCCCCCACCCAGGACGGCTGCGCGTCCGATGTCGATCAGACCTACTATGTGACGCTGGCCGGCCAGGAACAGGGTGCCCTCTGCCTCGATATCGATTGGGTCGAAGGCCAGTGCATGACGATTCCGACGGGCAGCGACAGCCCCAGCCACAGCCCGTGCACGCCGGGTAAGCCCGATACCGTCCACGTGGTCAAGATCCTCACCGGTACCACCGACGAAGCCGGATGCCCCGACGAGGCCACCAGCTACTACACCTACGACGAGCGGCAGCTCGTCACCTGCGTCGCCGAGGTGTAACCCCACCACGTCCGGTTACCGGCATGCGTGGCCTCACCTCGGGGTGTGGGGCCACGCGCGCTCCGTCCGGCTCCCCGCCCCGGGATTCGGGCCGGTCCGGCGACCACGGCCCTGTTTGCGGCCGACCGGCGGAGTTACACTGAGGATTCGGTACTGAATACGCGTTCTGTCCACATATGGCGGGGGGATGGCGCTACCAGGACTTCTGTGATGGATATCCGAACAGACGAGATCGCCGACGGTATCTACCGGTTCTCCACCTTCGTTCCCGAAGTGGGCCCGACGGGTTTCACGTTCAATCAGTTCTTCGTCGACGCCGCAGAACCCTTGCTGTTCCATACCGGGATGCGCGCCCTGTTCCCCGCGGTCTCCGCGGCCATAGCGCGGATCCGGCCGGTAGAAGAGCTCCGCTGGATCACCTTCGGCCACGTGGAGGCCGACGAGAGCGGCGCGATGAACCTGTTCCTCGACGCGGCCCCGCACGCGCAGGTGGCACATGGTGTCGTGGGCTGTCAGGTATCGCTGGACGACTTGGCCGATCGGCCGCCGCGGCGACTGGCCGACGGCGAGATCATCGATCTGGGTGACCGCCGCATCCAGCATCTGGACACCCCGCACACACCGCACAACTGGGAGGCGCGGGTGCTCTACGAGGAGTCCACCGGTGTGCTTTTCTGCGGCGATCTGATGACTCAACTCGGCGACGGCCCCGCGTTGACCGGCACCGATCTGGTCGGACCTGCCGAGGCTGCCGAGGACCTGTTCCACGCGACTTCGCTGGGACCGGCCGTTCCGGCGACTCTGCACCGGTTGGCCGGATTGCGGCCGACCACACTCGCCGTGATGCACGGCTCCAGCTTCATCGGTGACGGGGCCGCGGCCCTGCACGACCTCGCGACGGTCTTCGAGGACCGGATGGCCGCCTGACGCCCCGTAGGGTTTCACCGGGTGTCACCGCACCCGGACGACAGAGCGAGGAGGTACTGATGAGCGCACCCAACCCACCCGAGCGCACACCGAGCCACTGGGAGGAACTCACCGCGGCCGACCCCGCCCACTCCAGCTGGTACGTGCAGCGGTTCCGGACCCTGGCGGCCGATGGACACGACATCTTCGGTGAGGCACGGCTGGTCGATGCGATGCTGGGCCGGCGCGGACGCGTGCTCGACGCGGGTTGCGGTCCCGGACGCCTGGGCGGGCATCTGCACAATGCCGGTCATTCGGTCGTCGGCGTCGATGTGGATCCGGTATTGATCGCCGCCGCCGAAGCCGACTACCCCGGCCCCACCTGGCTGGTCGGCGATCTCGCGGAACTGGATCTGCCGTCCCGCAGCGTCGCCGGGGATTTCGATGTGATCGTCTGCGCGGGGAATGTGATGACGTTCCTGGCGCCGGTCACCCGGCCGGCGGTGCTGCGCGGATTCGCAAATCATCTGGCGCCGGCGGGCCGGTTGGTCACCGGTTTCGGTGCCGACCGCGGTTACGACTTCGCACAGTTCCGCACCGATGCCGCCGAGCAGGGCCTCGCCGTGGATCTCCAGTTGTCCACGTGGGACCTGCGGCCGTTCACCGACGAGGACTCGGAATTCCTGGTCGCGGTGTTCTCGCTCGCACACGCCGATCGGTGACGCTCTGCTGAGCACGCCCTGTTCGGCGAATCGCTACCGATTTCCGCGCTCCCACATCGGTGCGAGCCGCGCGGCGCCGGAACCCCGCGGCAAGTCGTCGAAACCGCGTGACCGACGACCGGCCCGCACGGGTCACCGGGGAATCGGACCCTGGTGTGCCCCACCAGGCAGCCCCGCGGCCTGCCCATCGCGCGGAGGCCGGCCGAAGAGTCGTGGGGACACTGCGCCGCAGCGGCGTGACAATGCCCGACGATGATGACCTGGGGGCGGTCGCCGAACTGCTCGTCCGGCTCGCACTGTCGCTGCTGCTGAACCCCGAGGGCCGACTCGATATCTCGGCCCCACCGCGATTCGCGAGTATTCCCGGCGCTATCCGGCACGGCTGGTGTGGTGACCCGGCTCCCGACCAGCGGGGCGGCAGTAACCCGGTCGGCGCGCGGTCGTATCGACCGGGACCGATCGGTTCGCACCCGCCGGAAGCCTGATACAACTGGCTGCGGACGTAGAGCGCCCTACGGCACCGAACGGGTACCGACCCGCGGATCGAGAGGTTGGACAGTGGACAACACTTCCTATCAGAAGTTGTTCGACCTGAGCGGGCGGACCGCGATCGTCACCGGGGGCACCCGCGGCATCGGGCTCGCGATCGCCGAAGGGTTCGCCTGCGCGGGTGCGCGACTCGTGGTCGCGAGCCGTAAACCGAGCGCCTGTGCACAGGCCGCGGCCCGCCTCCGCGAACTCGGCGCCGAAGCGATCGGTGTACCGGCCCATCTGGGCGAGGTGGACGCACTGCACGCCCTGGTCGATACCACCGTGGAAGCCTTCGGTGGTATCGATATCGTGGTCAACAACGCCGCCAATGCCCTCGCACAGCCGCTGGCGACCATGGAACCCTCGGCTGTCGAGAAGTCCTTCGGGGTCAATGTGCAGGGACCGCTGTTCCTGGTCCAGGCGGCTCTCCCGCAGCTGCGGGCCAGCACCCACGCCGCCGTACTCAATCTCGGCTCGGTCGCGGCGCTACAGTTCGCACCCGCGCTGTCGATGTACGCCGCGGGTAAGGCAGCCCTGCTGTCGTTCACCCGCTCCATGGCCGCCGAGTTCGCCGCCGACGGTATCCGGGTCAACGCCATGGCGCCCGGCGCGGTCGACACCGATATGGTCCGCAACAACCCGCCGGAAGTCGTCGAAGCCATGGCCGGCGCCACTCTGCTGGGCCGTATCGCCCGGCCGGACGAGATGGTCGGGACCGCGTTGCTGTTGTGTTCGGACGCCGGCAGTTTCATCACCGGACAGACCGTCCTCGTCGACGGCGGCACCGTCGCTCGCTGATCGCGCCAACCGAAGGAGAGATCCGTGCCCGCGCTGTCCACCGAATACCTGCCCTCCGGTGTCGTCGTACTGACGATCGACCGGCCGCATCGGCGCAATGCGCTGGACAATCAGACGGTCGCCGAACTGCATACCGTTCTCGACGAGGTCAACGGCAAACCCGAGGTCAGGGCACTCGTCGTCACCGGAGCCGGAGCCGGTTTCAGTGCCGGCGCCGATCTCGCGGCGCGGCCGGAGGACTTCACTGCCACCGATGCCACACCGATCGCGGCGCTGCTGGGCGCTGTCCGGTCACCCGTCGCCCGGATCTATGCCGCGCAAGAACTGATGGCGTCGGCATTCGAGAAGATCCACCGGCTGCGCCAGCCGGTGATCGCCGCGGTCGACGGCCCCGCGGTCGGCGGCGGGTTCGCGCTGGCGCTGGCCTGTGATATCCGCTACGCCGCCCGGGGCGCCTCCTTCGGCGCGGTATTCATCCGGCACGGGATCTCGGCCTGCGATATGGGGACCAGCTACCATCTGCCGCGGCTCGTCGGTGCCGCGCGCTCGGCCGAACTCCTGCTCACCGGGCGGGTTTTCGATGCCGAGGAAGCCTTGCGTATCGGACTGGTGCTCGAGGTCGTCGACAGCGACGATCTGCTCGGGCGAGCGGTCGCGAAGGCGGAGGAGATCGCCCGCAATTCCCCACTCGCGGTATGGATGACCAAAGAGACGATGTGGCAGACCGTGGACGCGCCGAGCCTTCGGCATGCGCTCGATCTGGAGAACCGCACCCAGGTGATGTGCAGCGCCACCGGAGACCTCGACGCCTCCTTCGCCGCCTTCCGGGACGGAACCGAGACCACCCAGAGCCGGCTCTGACCGGATACCGAGCCGTCGGGCCCCGCCCCACATCCGAACGGCCGATCACATCCTGTCGCTCCGACGCTCGAAATGCCCCCGCACAGCGGCTTTCTCAAAAGCACCACCGCCACTCGGCGGAGGATGGGAGTGTCACATCCGGCGGTGGGTCAGAAAGTCGGCAAGCGGCAAGGAGGCTGTTGTGACAGGTCCATATCGGCTGATCATCTGGGGCCCCGGCGATATGCGCGGTCGTGCTCTGCGCACCGCCCTCGAGTCACCCGACTTCGAGCGGTCTCGCAGTCGCCACTGTCGGTGCTGCGCACGGTGGCGGGGATGAAGGTCACCGGTGAGGCGTTCGGCCCCCGTTTACGCACCGCGCTCGACGCTTTACGGTTGGGTATGCGCGCCGTGGACTCCGCAATCGCGCGACCGCTACACCCCGGGCTCGAAGTACTGGCCGGTCTCCTCGCGGACCGGGCGATCCCCCGGCGGCAGTCCGGCTCCCGGCTACAGCGGGCATATCCGGCGGGCGGAGTATGCCTGCACGGCACCGGCCTGCATCCGGGACTGATGGTCGAACAGGTGCTGCTCCGGATGACCGCGCTACTCGACGAGGTGCACGAGGTGCGGTTCCTGGAGGTCGGGGACCTGTCCGCTGCCCCCGACGGTATGTGGGGCGGGCTGGAGAGCCTCGGATTCGGAATGCCGCTACCCGCGGTGGATTCCGGCCACGCGATAGGCCTCATGCAGCATTTCTACTTCGATGCGGTACTCGGCGATGTCGCCCACGCGTTGTACGGGGCCTGGTCCGACGCGGTCCGGGTCGAACGGCACCTCTACCCGGTTCCGGCGCGGGTGCGGGTGCGAGCCGGTGGCACTGTCGTCGAACCCGGCACGGTCGGCGCGATCCATATGATCTACCGCGGATACCTCGGTGATCACCTCTTCATGACCAACGAGGAGTGCTGGCACGTCGGGCAGGGCAATGCCCATCTGGGACAGGATCATCCGAGCAGCCCGGCGGGCGGGCACGTGATCACCCTCGACGGCCACCCCGGCACCATCGAGATGCGTAACGAAATGGACGCCGAGGCCTATAGCGCAGATTGGTCGGCCGTCACCGATATCTCGGTGGCGGCGATGCTCGGTGTGGTGCCCGAGTTGTGTGCCGCGCCACCCGGTGTGGTCATGCCGGACCTGCGTCCTCACTACCTTCTGGAGTCGTCATGAGTTCACCCACGCTCGCGGTCGCGGTGCTCGGCGCCGGCCCGTTCGCCGATCGGATCGCAGACCGGATCCGCGCGCGGCCGGACCTCGAGGTCTCCACGCGGGCGGAAGCCGCGCAGCCCCCGCCGGAGGGGACAGCGTGCGTGGTCTATGTACCGACATTCGCCGAGATCGCGGCGGGTACACCGGGAGATGTTCTGCCCCGGCTGCTGGGGGACGGCCACAACGTCATATCCACTGCCCCCTTGGACGGGCACGTACCACCGGCGGAGTTGCTGGACGCCTGCCGGATCGGTCGTTCCACCTTCCACGCCACCGGAGCCTTCCAGGCCACCATCCCGGCCCGGCTCATCCGTTCGCTGACCGAGGTGACCCGCGGTATCCGTCGCGTGGAACTGGTCGAGGAACTCGACCTCCCCGAGAACGGGGTGTACCCGTGGGGCACCCGGCACGATATCGGTATCGGAACCACCGGGTCCGAAACCGCCACCGCCTGCGCCGCCGCGGTCGACGGCTACTACGCGGCGGGTTTGCGCGTTCTCGACGAGGCGGTGTTCCAGAGCGCCGCGAGCACAACCGCGACACCCAGCCGTTCGGTCGAGGTGATCACGAACGATTCCGGGACCGTCCAGAAGGTGATCGTCGACCGGGGACTCGGGCCCGGGTTGAGCTACCGGTCGATCTGGACCACCTCCACCGCGGACCGGGCGCCGCTGCGGTATCAGCTCATCACGACGACCGATACCGCGAAGGGTACGGCCAACGTCCGGTTCCGGTTCACCGACGGACTCCATCCCGCCGACCACCTGACCTGTGTGAACGTGATCGAGGCGCTGCGCCCGGTGCACGAGCACGGTCCCGGGATAGCCCACCGGGATCTGTCGATCACCCGCGTCATGTCCGACGCGCGGCTCACCAGCTGATCCGGTTACGGCCGAGCCACCCGGAGTCGGGGCGCTTCACCCCGCGCCGCCATATCCGGCCCGGGCTCTCGCAGGCCGCTGCCAACGACTCGTAGGCGCGCACTACGTCCGGCGGACTCGTTCCGGCACCCGGCCGCGGCGTGTGTCATGTTCCGGCACCGACGACCGAAGGTCTCGAAATCATCTATTCCGGTGGCCGCGCCCGGCCCCGTGATCCATGGGTGCGATGCTGGACAGCGGAACGAATGATCGCCCGGTTCCCGCGGTCGATCGATACCCCGGTCGACCTCGGACCGCCGCAGTGGACACCCTCTCCGAAATTCAGTGCACATCGAACTCTCTGAACCCCGGCTTGCCCGCGGCAGGCGGTGAAAGGTGAGCAACATGAAGCTGACAGTCATCGGCGGCACCGGCCGGATCGGATCGCAGGTCGTCGCGAAGCTGAAAGCGGCCGGTCACGACCCCGTCGCCGCCGCACCGTCCACCGGCGTGGACCTGATCACCGGAACGGGTATCGACCAGGCGGTGGCGGGGGTCGACGTAGTGGTGAACCTGGCCAACTCGCCGACCTTCGACGAGTCCTCGCTGGATTTCTTCCGCACTTCCATGAACAACCTGGTAGCCGCCGGTGACCGGGCCGGAGTCAAGCACCAGGTCGTGCTTTCGATCGTCGGCGTGGACAGAGTTCCGCAGCTGGATTACTACCGCGCCAAGACCTTGCAGGAGGAGTTGCTCCGGCAGGGCCCCACGCCTTATTCCATCGTGCGCGCCACCCAGTTCTTCGAGTTCATGGACTCGGTGATGTCCTGGTCCGCCGACGACACGACTGTCCGGCTACCCGCGACTCGGCTACAGCCGATGGCGGCCGCGGATGTCGTCGACGCGGTGGTCGGCGTCGCGGTCGGCGCCCCGCTACAGGGCATCCGCAATATCGCCGGTCCCGATGTCCTCCCGCTGGACGAGATCGGCCGGATGACCCTGATCGCCCGGCACGACGACCGAATCGTCGTCACCGACGAGACAGCCGGTATGTTCGCCGCGATCACCGGTGACGAACTCGTCGCCGGGCCGGATGCGCACCTGGCCCCCACCCACTACCGGGACTGGCTCGGTACGAACCGCTGACCGGAACCTTCCGGCCCGGGTGCGCACGTGGTCGGGCCGGAAGGGCCGCATCCGAAGCCGCCGCGGTATTCCGGCCTCCGATCGGAACAAATCCGTGGTCCCCGCGAAAGGTACTCGGCGATGATCATCCGGTGGTGCCGAATACAGACGACCGCCGAGAGCCCGGACCGATCGCCTCCGCCGGCGGGCTCATCCGCCGGGTCGCGGGGCCGGACCGCACCGTATCCCGGGTGCCCGGCGACCACCCGCCCACCGTTCGAACGGCGGTCTCCGCCGATATCGACCATATCGTCGCCGTCCGGCACCAGGTGGCCGAGGAAGGCAGATGGATCGGAGCCGAAGTACCGTTCGATACCGCCGAGGCCGCCCGCCGAACCCGCACCGCGATCGAGGACGCCGAGTACGGAGTGTTCGTCGCCGAGATGGACAACGCGATCGTGGGCACCGCCACCGTCGACTTCACTTCCCGGGGCGTGACGAGCTTCGGCATGATGCTCCTGGGCTCGTATCGTGGCCGCGGTATCGGCACGCTGCTGCTCGACCGGGTGATCGGCTGGTCCCGCGCACACGGCGCGCACAAGGTCTCGCTACAGGTATGGCCCCACAACGAACCGGCGCTCGCGCTGTACACCCGAGCCGGATTCGAGATCGAGGGCATCCTGCGAGCTCATTACCGCCGCCGCAACGGCGAACTGTGGGACGCGGTAATGATGGGACTGCCGTTGTCCCGTCCGGCCGGCGCTCACGAGTAGGTCGACCCTCTTCCTGAAGCGGCCTTCAGGCCATTTCAGGCTCCTTTCAGCACCTCACTGCGACAGTAGCGGCCGGTAGCAGACGACGGTGAAAGGGAATACAGATCATGAACCCGACGGTCCGTATCGAGGGACACCCTTATCGAGTAGTGGGAAGGACTCGCTTGCAGGCGGTCTCGCGGGCGAGCTACGGGAAGTATCGGTTCGTCCTGCGTCGACTGACGGACGGGTCGCTGTGGACAGCGTTCGACAGCCGGATCACCCCGGCTTCGGAGCTGATGCCACACCGTCCCTGCTCGTGAACGTTTCACGGAACGGACAATTGCCGCCGAGAAGTTATGTACCAGTTATAGATCAGTTATCGAACGAACAGAAATGCCACGACAGACAGGCCCGGAATTTGAATCGCCTCCGTTTCACGAAAGATGTTTGACACGATCCGCAACGGGCACTATCCAACAGTGCGGGGACAGTGGCGATTCCGGCCCTTCGACGCACATCCGTCCACCCATCGGAGCCACGCCGGTTCCGCAACATAGACAATGCAATGTTGCGGAACCAATATTTCGTGCAGCGCCAATGTGATTGAAACCACAGGGTTTTAGGCAAATGATCAGCACACCGCAGCGCGGTATGCGTCGTACTGTCAAGCCCTACAATGAAACTCCGGATTTCCCGGCCGAACGTTGGATGGACATGCTTCACCTCGAACACTTTGCGTTCGGCTGGTTGACACCCGCCCTCGCCTACTTCCTCTCGGCCACCGGTTGCGCCATCGGATTACAGTGCACCAGGCAGGCACGCTACGGCCGGCGCCGAGCGGTCTGGCTGATCCTGGCCGCCGTCACTATCGGCGGCACCGGTATCTGGGTCATGCATTTCGTGGCGATGCTGGGCTTCTCCATAGACGGCGCGCAGATTCGTTTCGATGTACCGCTCACCCTGCTGAGCGCGGCCCTCGCGATCGGCGTGGTCGGTATCGGGCTATATCTGGTGACCACCCCGGGCTCCGGCCTACCCGCACTGCTGACCGGTGGCGCGATCACCGGACTCGGTATCGGAGCGATGCACTTCACCGGCATGTACGCGATGCGCACGGACGTCCATATCGAATACGACGCCGCCCGGGTAGCGCTTTCGCTGGTGATAGCCACCGTCGCGGCCACGGCCACCCTCTGGTTCAGCATGCGGTCCTGGGGATTGCCGTCCACCCTGGCCGCCGCCCTGATCATGGCCGCGGCGGTGGCGACGATGCACTACACCGGTATGTCCGCCATGCACGCGCATGCCGTTACCGATGCGGCTCCCCCCGAGGGCGCCGAGCCGCTCCAGGTACTGGGTCCACTACTCGGTGCCATCAGCGTCGTCACCGTGGTCCTGCTGATCGGTGTGAGCATGGCACTGACGAATCCACACGGGCCCACCGACCCGGCCACCACGAGCACCGGGGAACGGCGCCCGGTCCGCTGAGTACGCCAACAGGCGGGATACCGTCCCAGCGATTCGGCACGAGATCCACTGACAATGCCACAGCCTGATGTCCGGCGAACCCGTTCGCGACAGTGGCGACCGGCACGCTCCGATGAATCGGCCGGCGGGTCGGGATGATCCGGGAACGCACTTGCGGCGGTGCAGCCCTGGCGGTGGCGGGCCGGTCGGACACCGGTAGCCGGCTCGGCATCCGATTCGGAAGGACGGCTGGTCCACGGGCGGCGGCTCGACCATATTCGCCACTCGACAAAGTCGAGGCCGCCCTCGACTTCATGCTACCTTCGAACCCGAGGGGGGCCTCGAATTAGCTGAAGGGAAAATCATGCCTGCCAAGGGAACGGCTGTGATCGTCGGTGTCGGACCGGGTCTGGGAATGTCCATGGCCCGCCGCTTCGGCAGCGAAGGCTATCGAGTAGCGCTGCTGTCGCGTAGCGATACCCGACACGACGACTACCGGCGGGATCTGGCCGGTCGCGGTGTCGACGCCGAGACCTACACAGTCGACGTCACCGATCGGCCCCGGTTGCGCTCGGTACTCGGCGAAATCGGCAGAGAGGATATCGATCTGGTCTACTACGGCCCCGGCCCGGTCCAGCATCCGACGCCGATCACCGAGGTGGATTCGGCGACCGCCGAAGCGGCGTTCTCCTGGGTGTGGCCCGCGATCGACGTCGTGAGCGCAGTGCTTCCCGGAATGCGGGCCCGAGGCCGGGGTGGCCTACTGTTCGCGGGCGGGCTCTCCAGCGTGCGGCCGATGCCTGCCCTCGGTCAGCTCGCACTGGCCGCCGCGGCGCTGCGGAACTATGCCATAACCCTGCACACGGCAGTCGCCGACGACGGCCTGTACGCGGGCACCCTCACCATCGGCGGAGTTGTGGAGCGCGGCGATATCCACGCGTTGATCAGCGCCGACGCCGCGCGTTACGGCTCACTCGCCGGCCATACCCTGGATCCCGACCGGATCGCCGATATCGCCTGGGAGATGTTGCGGACGCGCGATCAAGCCGAAAAGGTATTCGACGCGCTCGACTGAGCGCACACCTTCTCCCTCTACCTGCGCCCAGGGCGGACCATCCCTATCGCCGACGACAGCTGGATCCCGCCGATCATCACCCGACAGGGAACTGCGGGCCGCGTATTGTCGGTCCATCGAAAAGCCACTCATAAACATTTCTGCTCGTCCACGCGTGGCCGCGCAGAGCTTCGGCCGCCGCTCACGCGAGCCGGGCGAGAGCGGCTTGCGCGGCATGGAATCCGCCCATACCGTGGACGCCCGCACCCGGCGGCGTCGCGGACGAAGACAGATAGACGCCGGGCACACCCAGCGTGTCCGGACTCATCGCGACCCTGGGGCGGAAAGCGATCTGCTGTGCGGTGTTGGCCCCCGCACTGATGTCGCCGCCGACGTAGTTGGCGTTGTACGCCTCCAGCGCCGCGGGGTCGCGGGTGGAGACCGCCACGATCCGCTCCCGGAACCCGGGCGCGAAACGTTCGATCTGGCCGATGATCGCGTCGGTGGCGTCGCCGGCGAAGGCGTGCGGCACGTGCGCGTAGGCGTAGACCGGATGCACCGCCCCACGGGACCGGGTCGCGTCGATCAGATATTGCTGACCGAGCAGGACGAAAGGACGCTCCGGCATTCCGCAGTCCGCCGAGCGAGTCGAGATGGAGTGATCCACGTCACTGGTCACTACTGTCAGGAATTCGGGGGCTGTCTCGTTCAGGGGGCACGCGAACCAGACAGGAGCGAACCATGCAGCACCGCATCGTCGTCCTCGGGGCCGGATACGCCGGAGCCTTCTCCGCCGGGTACCTGGCCCGTCAACTCCACTCCGACGATTTCGAGATCACCGTCGTCAACGCCGAACCCGATTTCGTCGAGCGGCTGCGCCTGCATCAGCTCGCGGCCGGGCAGGACCTCCGCCACCGACCACTGGCGAAGGTATTCGCGGGCACCGGCATCCGGCTACGACCGGCCCGGGTGACCCGCGTCGACCCCGAGCATCGGACGGTCACAGTCACCGACGCCGAGGGCGTCGACCGGCTCGAATACGACACCCTCCTCTACGCGCTCGGCAGCACCGCTGCCGACCACGGCATTCCGGGCGTCGACCAGCACGCCTTCCCCGTGGCCGCGCGGCCGTCCGCGTTACGTCTGCGCGCACGCCTGGATGAGCTGGGCGAGGACGGAAAGGTGCTGGTGGTCGGCGGCAATCTGACCGCGATCGAGGCCGCCACCGAGATCGCCGAATCCCGTCGAGGACTTCGGGTCAGCCTCGCCACCAGCGGCGAGCTGGGCGGTTGGCTGGGCGCGACAGCGCGCCGGCACATGTTGCGCGCCTTCGATCGGTTCGGCATCACGATCCATGAGCACACCACCATCGAACGCGTCGAGGAGGACTCTGCCGTCGCCGCCGACGGCACCGCTCTCGCCTCCGACGCGACCGTCTGGGCCGCCGGCTTCGCCGTCCACCCGATTGCCGCTGCCAGCGGCCTCGCGGTGGTTGGCAACGGCCAGATCAGGGTCGACCGTCAGATGCGGTCGGTCTCGCATCCGGATGTCTACGTTGCCGGTGACAGTGCCTTCGTCATCGGCGAGAACGGTCGGCCTTTGCCGATGTCCTGCGCCTCCGCGGGATTCACCGGCATGCAGGCGACAGCCGCGATCATCGGGGACCGGACCGGGCGCAAGATCCCGACGACCTCACTGTCGTATGTCGGCAACCACATCAGCCTCGGCCGCAAGGACGGGATCTTCCAGCTGGTCGACGGTGACGCGCGATCGAAGACGTGGGCCCTGCGTGGCCGGACGGCCGCGCGCGTCAAATCGGCAATCCTCGAGGCCGCCGCCTGGACCTCGAGCCACCCGACCCTCGGAAGGCCGAGTCACAAATACCGCTCGGCCACCAGTCGACAGCACTCGACCGACGTGGTCCCCGCATAGAGTCGCGATATGGACACTGCCACGGTGGCGCGTTTCGAGGCCAGCCGCAATCGGCTGGCCTCGCTCGCCTACCGTCTGCTCGGCTCGGCCGCCGACGCCGAGGACACGGTGCAGGACGCGTTCCTGCGCTGGCAGGCCGCCGACCGGGAGTACGTCGAGGTACCCGAGGCATGGCTGACCAAGATCGTCACCAACCTGGCGCTCGACCGGCTCCGTTCGGCGAAGGTGCGGCACGAACGTGCCGTCGGCGCCTGGATGCCCGAACCGCTGCTCGACGGCGACCCGATGCTGGGTCCGGCCGATACCGTCGAGCAGCGCGAATCGGTGACCCTGGCGGTGCTGACGCTCATGGAGCGTCTGTCGCCGACCGAACGGGCCGTTTATGTGCTGCGCGAGGCCTTCGCGTACAGCCACGCCGAGGTAGCCGAGATTCTCGGCATCACCGAGTCCGGGAGTCAGCAACACACCCACCGGGCCCGGCGCCGAATCGCCGCCGCCGGCGACGGCACTGATATCGACAAGGCCGCCGCACGTCGAATCGTCGAGGCATTCGTCGATGCCGCCGCCTCGGGCCGGACCGAACGGCTGGTGGCACTGCTGACCGAGGACGCGACCGGTATCTCCGACGGCGCCGGGCTGGGATCGGCCGAGAAGCTGATCCGGTACTCCACCCCGCAGCGGATCGCCGGTGCGGTGCGGGCCGGTTTCAAACCGTCTCCGGCCAAGCGCAGACTCGCCGGCGGCTCGCCCTCGATCCATTCCGGCGTGGTCAACGGCTGCCCGGCCATGCTCGCCACACTCGACGACCGGGTGGTGGGTGTCGTGATCCTGGAAGTCCGGGACGACAAGATCGCGGGCGTGCGCGGTATCGCCGCCCCGGACCGACTGGGGCGTCTCACCGAGGAATGGCAGCGGCAGGGGCATCATGTCCCCCTGATCGAATCGTGGTGACCGGCCGTCCGACACCGACTGGTCATTCATCGGCTCGAAGCCGAGGGGCTCCTCGAATTTGTAGGATGGCGACTGTGACCAAACCCCTGCGCCGCGACGCCGCCCGGAACCGGGAGAAAGTACTCGTCGCGGCCGCCGCGGTGTTCACCGAACAGGGGCTGGGCGGATCACTGGAAGAAGTGGCGCGGCGGGCCGGCGTCGGCATCGGCACGGTGTACAACCATTTCCCGAACCGGGATTCGCTGATCGACGCATTGCTTCCGGCGCGTGTGGCGGCGCTCGACGAGCTGGCCACGGCCTCGAACGCCGAACCGGACCCCTGGCGCGCGTTCACCGGATTCGTGTCCCAGTTGCTGGATCGGATGACCGCGGACCGCGGACTCCTCGAGGCGATCACCGGCGACCATCCGGCGGCCGAGCACCTGGTCGAGGCATGTCACCGGGGTATGGCCCAGCTGTCCCGGCTACTCGAACGCGCCCGGGCGGCAGGGGTGCTGCGCCGGGAAGTCACCGACGATGATGTCGTGCATCTGATCTGGGCGCTGTCGCTGCTGGGCGACGCCGCGGGGCCGGAGGCGGCCCACCGCTGCCTGGACCTGGCGCTGGACGGGCTGCGCGCCGGGAGCTGAATCCGCCCGGACGGATTCGCTCTCCGTGCGAACGGTCACGGCGGTGCCGGTGATCCGCGAGGGATCATCGGCACCGCCGTGACCGGTGGAGGTCGTCAGTGGACGGGATCAGTAATAATGCCGCCGACCGGCGACAGGGCGGCCCACCGAACCGGCGATGGCCAATACCGCGCCGACGACGAGGAGCACGAGGCCGATGGTGGTGAGTACGCCGATACCGAGCAGGTAACCGACAATGAGCAGAACGAGTCCGAGAACGATCATGACACCGACTTTCTGTTTCGAGATTCGATATCCGGGGAGCCCCGGAACTACTTGGCCGCCGCCGCGCCCTTGTCGGATTTGCGCAGCAGCTTGCTCATCGACCAGGCCGGAGCACGCGCCCCGGCAGGCGCCGGGGCAGGCTTCTTCGCCGGCTCCTTGGTCTTGGCGAGATCCCGCTGGACCGCGGCGATCTCCTTGCGCGACTGCCGGAGTTCGCGCCGCGTCGCCGCACCCTTGCGAGTGGAACGCCACGCACCGGCGGCGACGAGACCGACCCCCACCCCACCGACCACACCGACGGTGATGCCGATGAGGAACAGTTCACCGGTGGTGCCGGCGAAATGGTAGTCGAAGACAGAGAAGTCACTGGTCAGACGATTGACATCACTGGTATTGGCTGCGACACCGGCGACGCCGGCGGCAACCGCCGCGACGGCGATCACGAGCCCGAGAACAACGATCATGGCAATTCCCATGGGTAGAGGGACCTTATGCTCCCGCTATTCCCGGCCGATGCGATGTCAAACCCGGCGAAGCCCAAGTCCGCCAGCCGGATTCACCGGAGGTTCGGCCCCGGACCAGGTCCGGCCGGAATTCAGGCGAACAGATCGCGTACGAACGGCACCGAATCCGGAAGGGAATCGTTGACCGCTCCGTCGTGATCGGTGGGGATCACCACACCGTCGGTCACCAGTTCGTCGCCGAGCGGGGACAGGCATGCGGTGCGCGCTCGTTCCAGCCAGTACCGGCCGGAGTCGGTCAGCAGGGATTCGATATTCAGTTCGGGATAGGTGGTGCGCAGACCGTTGAGCAGGTACAGGGCGTAGCCCGTGGTGTGCGCGCCCAGTTTCACAGGCGGCACGCCCGGGCCCCATCAGCGAGAAGGTGCGGATACCACACCCTCGACTCCCCGGACCACCGGTGGCAGAACCTGTTTCCCAGCGCGCGAGCGAAGCGGCCCCCGGCGACGGCGCATTGCGCGCGTACGGTGCTGGTACACCCCGGCCGCGCGATGCCGGGGACGATCGGAAGAGAGCGCGATGTCCTCGTACACGGGAGTCACCGGGCGGACCTATGTCGTCACCGGCTCGGCCTCCGGTATCGGTGCCGCCACCACGGCACTGCTACGGGACCGCGGCGCGACAGTGATCGGATGCGATCTCGACGACGCCGAGATCCGGGCCGATCTGTCGGTAGCCGCCGGCCGGCGGGCGCTCGTCGACGGAGTGCGCGGATACGGAGCGATAGACGCGGTACTCGCCGTCGCCGGCGGTGGTAGAACCGGACTGCTCGAGACCAACTACTTCGGAGCCGTGGCCACCCTCGAGGGCCTGCGCCCGCTGCTGGCGCAGAGTCCGGCGCCCCGCGCCGTGGTCGTATCGTCGACCTCGTCGCTGGCCCCGGCGGACGAGCGCATCGTGGCCGCCTGTCTCGACGGTGACGAGGCGGCCGCGGTGGCTCACCTCGAAGCCGATCCGGAGGCCGGCGGCCGCACCGGCGGCTACGGTATCGCCAAGCGCGCGTTGAACCGGTGGGTGCGCAGAATGGCTCCGACCGCCGAGTGGGGCGGCGCCGGAATAGCACTCAACGCGGTGGCACCCGGTGTGGTCGACACCCCCGCGGCCGCGTGGATTCTCGCCGACGACGAGGTTCGGCGCACGGTCGAGGAGTCCTCCCCGCAACCGTTCGGCGGATTCCCGGGGCGGCCCGAGTGGATCGCCGAACTCATCTGCTGGCTGGCCGGGGCCGATAATCGTTTCGTCACCGGGCAGATCATCTTCGCCGACGGGGGCACGGAGGCGGCGGCGATCGGCGACCGGCACTGGCTGTGACAGCCCGGCCGGTCAGCGGGGCAGGCCCGCGATATCGGCCATGACCTCCATCTGATGGTCGAAGTAGGGCGCGGGGTTGTCGAGCACGGTCTCCAGACGACCGAAGACTTCGAAGCCGACCAATCCGAACAGCTGGGTCCAACCGGCGAACACCCGGCCCAGGCGTGCCTCGGATATCGGACCCGGGCGCTGCTCGATCAAGCGGCGCAGGTCGGTGCGAAGCACTTCGGGAACATCGTCGGGAACCGGATCGAGGCGCTCCGCCCCGTCGACGACGATATCGACGAGCAGCAACACCACCCGGGCAGCCGGTTCCACCGTTTCTCCGGGAGCCGTGTAACCGGGTATCGGATTCCCGTAGAGCAGACCGTATTCGGCCGGATTGGCCAGGGCCCATTCCCGGACGGCCCGGCAGACTCCCATCCACCGCTGCCGCAGCTGCGCGCGCGGTACCGCGGAATCGGCGGCGGCCGCCGCGGCCGCCAAGTCCTCGTAGGCGTCGGTGATCAGGGCGGTCAGCAAGGCGTCGCGACTCGGGAAGTAGCGGTACAACGCCGAGGCGACGATCCCCATATCGCGAGCCACGCCGCGCAGTGACAGGTTCGCACCCTCCCGTGCGACGTGGGCACGCGCCACCTCCTTGATCTCGCGGATCATTTCCGAACGCACTCGGGCGCGCAACGAGGGGGCGGGCATCCGTCCAGTATGGCATGCGCGAGAACGGCAGCACAAAACGAGAACACTGTTCTTGACCGATCGAGCACGGCCATCTACCCTGATCCCAATAGAGAACAGTGTTCTCTCCAACGAAAGGTATTGCGCCATGCCACTTCACATCGTCATCGGAGCCGGACCCGTCGGTTCGGCCGTCGCCCGGCTGCTCACGGGCCGGGGTGAGCGGGTACGCCTGATCACCCGAAGCGGTAGCGGACCGGTACAGGACGGAATCGAGCGAATCGCGGCGGATGCCACCGATGCCACGGCGCTCGCCGAACACGCCCGCGGCGCGGTCGCCCTGTACAACTGCGCGGGTCCGGCATACCACCGTTGGGCCACCGATTGGCCACCGCTCGGCGCCGCGGCCATCGGCGCCGCGGAGAGCACCGGCGCGGTCCTCGTGAGCACCGGCAACCTCTACGGTTACGGCCCGGTCGACGGTGCGATGACCGAACAGCTCCCACTGCGGCCCACTTCGGTGAAGGGCCGAATACGTGCCGACCTGTGGACCGCCGCGCTCGCGGCGCACGAAGCCGGACGGATCCGCACCACGGAGGTACGCGGATCCGACTACCTCGGCGCGGATACGACCACTCCGTTCAGCGTTCTGGTGTTGCCGAAAGTCCTCGCCGGACGCGCCGCGTCGATACCGGCCGACCCGGATGCCCCGCACAGCTGGACCCAGGTATCCGATGTGGCGAAGCTCCTGGTCACTGTGGCCGCGGACGAGAACGCGTGGGGCCGGCCGTGGCATGTCCCCACCGCGCCGCCGCTCTCGGTCCGCGCGCTCGCCGAACGTGCCGCGGAGCTGGCCGGGGCGCCGCGTGCGCGTGTGCGCGCCATGCCCGGTTTCCTGCTCCGGCTCGCCGGACTGGCGGACCCCGCCGCGCGAGAGATGATCGAAATCCAGTACCAGCTCCGCGAACCGTTCGTCCTCGACTCCTCCGCCGCTACCAATGCGTTCGGGCTCGAACCGTCGCCGATCGACGCGGGACTACGCGAGATGATCACCGGCGTACGCACCCCGGTGAGCTGAAATCGCGCCGGACCGCGTCTCCGGTGCTCGACCCATGGATGCCGCCCGCCGCCGGGGCGGACGGTCCACCGGAATCACTGTGCGCGCAACGTCGTTTCCAGCTCCGCGAGAGTGGCCCGCAATTCTTCCGGCGAGTTGTCCTTGAAGATCCCGTCGTATCCGGATTCCGCCCGGATCGCGGCCTCCACGGCGGGATCGTGATACAGCTCGGCGAGTGCGAGCAGGGTCGGATCGTCCTTGTCCTCGGCCCGGGCGGCGAAGATATTGATGTACTGGGTCAGTTCGGGACGCTGCGGATCGTCGGTGTAGATCACATCATCGGCGGTGAGACCGGCCGGAACGGCGAATGTATCGTCCACGAAGGCGGCGTCCACACTGTCCAGGGATGGCGCGGTCAGGGTCGGGTCGATCGGGGTCAGCCGTACCCGCGACGCCGCCGTGTCCACATCCTCGATTCGCGAATCCCAGCTCGGCCCGCCCTTCAGGACGATCAGCCCCGCCGCGGCCAGACCCAGCAGCGGCCGCACATGGTTGGCCGGGTTGTTGCTCAGGGTGATCTCGCCGCCGGGCGGGATATCGGCCACCGACTCGTGTTTCTTCGAGTAGAGGGTCAGCGGGAAAATCTCGGTGGCGCCGATGGGCGTCAGGTCATCGTTGTCGGCGACGTTGTAGTTGGCCAGATAGCGCACATGCTGGAACTTGTTGAGGTCGATACGGCCCTGCGACAGCGCCGGGTTCGGCTGGTTGTAGTCGGAGAAGTTGACGAACTCCACGGCGATCCCGCGTTCGGCCGCCTTCGCCCGATACACCCCCCAGTGCGGCAACGCCAGATCGTTCACCCCGATCCGCACCACATCCGGGTCGCTGTCGGCACCACACGCGGGTAACAGCGCGGCCAGCGCGAGCAGGACCGGGATAACGGCAGAACGACGCAGACCTCGCATTGTGCGCAAACTAGGCGGTCATATACCCGCCGGACCAGAATTTCGTTCAGGGCAATCCCAACCGTTGCCATCCCGGCACGGTCGCCGCTTGGATGGTCGAGTCCACACGACCACGATCATTCGGGAGCAGGCGTTGAAATTCCCTCGGGTACTGGCGATCCCAGCGTTGACCATCGCTGCGGCGCTCGCCCTCACCGGCTGCGGCGGTCCT
Source organism: Nocardia jinanensis (assembly GCF_014645735.1). Lineage (GTDB taxonomy): Bacteria > Actinomycetota > Actinomycetes > Mycobacteriales > Mycobacteriaceae > Nocardia > Nocardia jinanensis. The sequence goes on from NZ_BMMH01000002.1 coordinate 415,173, forward strand.
GACGCCGCTTCGGGTGATGTGGTACGGATCGGGACCACCGAGAGCGATCGGGCGTGGGACGTGTTCGAGCAGAAGGCCCAGGACGCGGGTATCACGCTGCAGATCACGAACTACTCCGACTACTCGCAGCCCAATATCGCGCTGTCGCAGGGTCAGATCGATATCAATCTCTTCCAGCATCTGCAGTTCCTCGGCGAATACAACGTCGCGAACAATGCCGATCTGACGCCGATCGGCGCCACCCAGGTCGTTCCGCTGGGCCTGTACTCGAAGAAGCACAAAACAGTTGGCGATATCCCCTCCGGTGGTGAGATCGCCATCCCCAACGACCCCTCCAACCAGGCGCGCGCACTGTTCGTCCTGGAGGCGGCCGGCCTGGTGAAACTGTCCTCGGACACCCTGGCGCCCTCCCCCGCCGATATCGATCGGGGTGCGTCCAAGGTGAAGGTGACTCCCGTCGACGCGGCGCAGACCGCACTGTCGCTGGCCTCGGTGGACGGCTCCATCATCAACAACACCTACCTGGAGCGGGCCGGTATCGACCCCCTTTCGGCCCTGTACAAGGACGACCCGTCCAGCCCGGGCGCCGAACCGTACATCAACGCATTCGTCACCCGCGCCGAGGACAAGGCCGACCCCACCTACCAGCGACTGGTGGAGATCTGGCACGACCCCGAGATCCAGCAGGCGGTTTCCGAAACGTCCAAGGGCACCTCGGTGGAGGTCCGGCGCAGCGGCCCCGACCTCGAACCCGTTCTGCAGCGGGTCCAGCAGACGATCCGCGACGGACAGTGACCGCAACGCCGACCGGCCCGGAGACCGCGGTACCCGCGGTCGAATTCCGATCGGTGACCAAGGTGTTCGGGACGGGAAAGCGCGAAGAGACAGCCCTGTCCGAGATCGATCTCAGGATCGAGAAGGGCGAGATATTCGGCGTGATCGGCTACTCCGGAGCGGGTAAGAGCACTCTCGTGCGGCTCATCAACGCTCTGGAGAAGCCGACCAGCGGCACCATCGAGATCTCCGGTACCCCGATCACGGGTGTCTCCGAGGCCCGGGTGCGCCGGATCCGCCGAGATATCGGCATGGTCTTCCAGCAGTTCAACCTCTTCCGCTCACGTACCGCTGCCGGAAATATCGAGTATCCGCTGAAGGTGGCGGGCTGGCCGCGTGCGAAACGCAAGGAACGGCTCGCCGAGTTGCTGGAGTTCGTCGGCCTGTCCGACAAGGCAGGCAGCTACCCGGACCAGTTGTCGGGCGGCCAGAAACAGCGGGTGGGAATCGCGCGAGCGCTGGCCACCTCGCCGGCGCTGCTACTGGCGGACGAAGCCACCTCGGCGCTGGACCCGGAGACCACCGGTGAGGTGCTGCGCCTGCTGCGCAAGATCAACACCGAACTGGGGGTGACCATCGTGGTCATCACCCACGAGATGGACGTCATCCGGGCGGTGGCCGATCGGGTCGCGGTACTGGCCGAGGGCCGGATCGTGGAACTGGCGAATACCTTCGACGTGTTCGCCGCACCCCGCTCGGCGCCGACTCGATCGTTCGTCGACACCGTGCTGCACAATCGCCCCGCGCCCGAGGAACTGCGCCGCCTGGACGAACTGCACCGGGGCCGGCTGGTGACCGTCGATATCGACGACACCCGGGGTATCGGGCCCGCGCTCGCCACCGCCGCACACGCCGGGGTGGGTTTCGAAGTGGTGTACGGCGGAGTGAGCACCCTGCAGGACAAGACCTTCGGCAGTATCACCCTCGCCCTCGACGGTCCGGAGGAGGCCGTATCGAAGGTGATCGCCCAACTCGAGCAGCGGTAGCGAGGATCCGGATGAATACCGATTGGGACAAGCTGCGGCCCATCCTCACCGAGGCCATCGGCACCACCATCTATCTCGTACTGCTCACCTTCGTGGTGGGCGGGATCATCGGGCTGTTCCTGGGCACCGCCCTCTACACCACCCGCAAAGGTGGGCTACTGGCCAACAGCCCGATCAACTGGGTACTCAATGTGCTGGTCAACATCGTGCGGCCGATTCCCTTCATCATCCTGCTGGCCGCACTGGGACCCGTGACGCTCGAGGTGGTGGGCACCACCATCGGCACCGAGGCGGCAGCCTTTGTCATGATCGTGGCCGCCTCCTTCGGGATCGCCCGGATCGTCGAACAGAACCTGGTCACCGTGGATCCCGGCGTGATCGAGGCCGCGCGAGCCATGGGGGCGGGGCCGCTGCGGATCATCCTGACGTTGCTCATCCCCGAAGCGCTGGGCCCGTTGATCCTCGGGTACACCTTCATCATCATCGCCATCGTCGATATGTCCGCCATGGCGGGCACGGTCGGTGGCGGCGGGCTCGGTGATTTCGCCCTGGTGTACGGGTATCAGCGGTTCGATTGGGAGGTCACGCTGGTGGCCACACTTCTCATCATCGCCGGTGTGCAGGGCATCCAGTTCCTCGGCAACTGGACCGCGCGCAAAGTGCTGCGCCGCTGAGATACCGCGGGGGCGCGGCTCAGCGACGGATCGGCCGCGCCTCGGCCAGGATCGCCTCGACCGTCTCGTCGACGGTGAGATCGGAGGTGTCGAGCCAGGTGCCCAGCCGTGGCGTTGTCTCGCGGAGCACGGTATCGAGCGTGGATACGCTGAACTCGCCGTAGGCGTTCTTGTCCCGGCCCGCCTCGCGTGCGGCGACCGCCTCGCTGTGCGGGGCCAGGACGACGACATAGAGCGGATCGGTCCGGATCCGCTCTATCGTCCACGGCAGGAATTCGCCGAGCACCACGTCCTGGAGAATCGCGGTGAACCCGGCGTGCGCGTACTCGTCGGCGGTGGCCGCGGCCAGCCGATGCCGCAGCCGCAACTGTTCGAGGGCGGCGGGTGTGGGTTGCGCACTCATCTCCGCGCGCCCGTTCACCACGAACCTGCGGAAGGCGTCTCCGCGTACATGGGCGGAGCGCGGTAACCGTTCGGCGAGTGCCTGGGCGACAGTGGATTTGCCCGCGGCTTGGATACCGGTGATCAGATAGACGGCCGACATGAGGCCATGGTCGCAGAACTGTGGTCCGGGGCGCGGCTCGGGCTCACCGTCCCCACTCGCACCGGTCGGCTGTTCAGGCGGGGACGATCCGGACCGGCATCTCCACGATCCCGGCGAACTGGTAGGAACGCGGCCGGGGTGTCGGGCCGGTGATCTCGATCCGGGCGACACGTTCGGCCAGCGCTTCGAAAGGTTCAGGCGCGCGGCAGCACGCCCACGAGCGCCGCGGTGAAGGAGTCCCGCAGCGCGTCGCGCAGCTCCATATGGAGCACGCCGAGAGCGGGCTCGTCCGCGTAGGCGGCGAGGAGGCTGGGCGGCGGCGGGACGTACGCCGACAGGGCACCGGCCGAGACCAGGCTCATCAGGCAGAACAGCTGCGCGCCGTCGCCGAGCTCCGGCAGGTGACGGCGCACGAGATCGACCATGGCCGCAAGCCTCGTGAGGGAGGAACGCTTGTGCCGCTTGACCACCTCGACCGAGACATTGCGCTCGAGGACGCCACCCTGCGCGCCGAAGAGGTCGCAGAGCACGACCCGCTCCGCCAGTGACCGGCTGAGGATCTCGGCCAGTTGACCCGCCCGCACTTCCGGCGCCGCCCGCGCCTCGACGCCTGCGGCCAGTTCGTCCGCCAGCTCGGCGAGCCAGCTCCCCAGGAAGACATCCTGCAGTTCGAGCAGCACCGCCTCGCGCGACTCGAAATACCGCAGGACGTTCGACTTGGCCAGGCCCACCCGTCGGCTGAGCTCGTTGAGGCTCACCTCGGCCACGGGCATCTCGTCGAGCATCGCCGCCGCCGTGTCCAGGATCGCCCGGCGGCGAATCTCCCGCTGCTCCTCGCTACGCGCCCGCTGAAATGTCACGCCTTCACCCTAGCTTAAAGACCACCGGTTCCTTGACAGAAGACCGCCGGTCTTTTAGGTTGAGTTCGTAAAAGACCGACGGTTCTTAATGAGGAGTACATTATGAGCGGCAACTGGACCGAGCAACACATCCCCGACCAGCACGGCCGGGTGGCGATCGTGACCGGCGCGAACACCGGGCTGGGTTTCGAGACCGCCCGGATGCTCGCCGCACGCGGGGCGGCGGTGGTCCTGGCCGTCCGTAACATCGAGAAGGGCAGGCAGGCAGCCGCCCGCATCACCGGCGATGTCACCGTCCAGGCCCTCGACCTGACCTCCCTGGACTCGATCCGGTCCGCGGCGGCCGACCTGCGCGCCGCCCACCCGCGCATCGACCTCCTCATCAATAACGCGGGCGTGATGTACACCCCGCGGCAGACCACCGCCGACGGCTTCGAGCTGCAGTTCGGCACCAACCACCTCGGCCACTTCGCCCTGACCGGCCTGCTGCTGGACCGGCTCCTGCCCGTCCCCGGCTCCCGCGTCGTGACGGTCAGCAGCACCGGCCATCGCATCCGGGCCGCCATCCACTTCGACGACCTGCAGTGGGAGCGCTCGTACAGCCGCATGGCCGCCTACGGCCAGTCCAAACTCGCCAACCTTATGTTCACGTACGAACTGCAGCGTCGGCTCGCATCGCACGGCACCACCGTCGCGGTCGCCGCCCACCCCGGCGTGTCCAACACCGAACTCGTCCGCAACACGCCCACCGTGCTCCGCCTGCCCATCACCCGGCTCGCGCCACTGCTCACCCAGAGCGCCGATATGGGCGCCCTGCCCACCCTGCGCGCCGCCACCGACCCGGCCGTCGTCGGCGGCCAGTACTACGGCCCCGGCAACCGCGGGGAGATCCGGGGATATCCGAAGCTGGTCACCTCCAGCCCCGACTCCCATGACCGAGCGGCCCAACAGCGCCTGTGGACCGTCTCCGAGGAGCTCACCGGCGTGACGTTCCCCCTCCACCGGGCCGTATGGTGACCCGCGTCCGGGCGGGACGAACTGCGTAGCTATCGTCTCCTCCGACGACAAAGCGGCACTGCTGAAAACGCTGGGCTGCGATATCGTCATCAACCGCACCGAACTGGGGATCGGCGGCGGGGAACGCAGTCCGCAGGAAACCGTCGCGGCCGCCGAACGGCTCGGCCGGGCGATCCGGTCCGCCGTACCGAAGCGGGTGATCGGCAGTCACGCCATGAACCTCGAAGAGGCAGCGGAGATGATCCGGCTGTTCGATATCGGCCGACTCGCCCCGCACACAGCAGCTGCCCATCGCGGGCCTCGTGCCCGATGCCGGATCGGACACACCGGACCCTCGACCGGACGGTTACCCGGTCACCGGCGGCAGGCAAGGGATAGTTGCCGTATGGACGCGGACAGGGATACCGCGGCGGCTGTGGCGGACCGGGTGCTCCAGGCGGTCCTGGGCACGGTCGACCTGCTGTCGATATTCGCCGGCGACCGGCTCGGCTGGTACCGCAGCCTGGCACACGACGGCCCGGCGACGGCCGCACAACTGGCCGAACGCACCGCGACCCACCCCCGCTACGCGCGGGAATGGCTGGAACAGCAGGCGGTGACCGGTCTCCTGACCGTGCACCGGGAGGGGTCCGCCGAGGGCCGGATGTTCGCGCTCCCGCCCGCGGTCGCCGAGGTCCTGACCGACGAGCACAGCCTCAACTATCTGGCCCCGTTCGCTCGGCTGTTCGGTGCGACGGGACCGGCGCTGCCGCGCCTGTTCGAGGCCTATCGCACCGGAGGCGGGGTCAGCTGGGACGAATTGGGCGATAACGCCCGTGAAGGCCAGGCCGAGGGTAATCGGCCCTGGTACCAGCACCGCCTCGCCGACGCACTGGCAGGCGTACCCGAGGTGGACGCCGTCCTGCGTACTTCCGGCGTCCGGATCCTGGATATCGGATGCGGCGCCGGCTGGTCCTCGATCGCCCTGGCCGAGTCCTACCCCGGGACACAGGTACAGGGTGTGGACATCGACGCGCCCTCGGTCCGGACGGCACGACGCAACGCCGAGGCGGCCGGCGTCGCGGACCGCTGCGAGTTCACCGTCACGGATGCGGCGCAACTCCCCGAAGGCGGTTTCGATATCGCGTTCGCCTTCGAATGCGTGCACGATATGCCCCGCCCTGTCGAGGTCCTGGCGGCCGTACGGCGCGCGCTACGGCCCGGCGCTCCGCTGGTGGTCATGGACGAGGCGGTGGCCCAGGAATTCACGCCTCACGGTGACGACCTGGAGCGGCTGATGTACGGCTTCAGCCTGTTCGTCTGTCTGCCCGACGGTATGTCGAGCCCACCCAGCGCGGGCACCGGCACCGTGATGCGGCAGCAGACACTCCAGGAGTACGCGTTCGCGGCGGGATTCACCTCTGTCGAAGTGCTGCCGATCGAGGACTTCGGTTTCTGGCGTTTCTATCGCCTCGACTGCGGCGGGGCAGGCCCGGCCCCGGTCGCCGGCCGGGCGCACTCACCGCGGTAACGGGACCTTCATCTCGACCGTCGTGCCGCCGGAGGCGATGGTGACCTCCACTTCCGGGATCAGCGTCCGGATGATGGCCATTCCGCGCCCGCGGACCTGGGCCGGGCCGGGGTCGGGGTCGGGGTTCCTCCAGCGACCGTGATCGGCGACGGTTATCCGCAGGCGGGTGGCCTCACGCGCACACCGCAACCGAATCGTGCCGCCGTCGCCCTGGTGGCCGTGCTCGACCGCGTTGGCGCATGCCTCCCCCACGGCGAGCAGCACGTCGTAGGCCTGATACTCGCCGAGCGGGCAATACGCCAGCCATTCCTGTGTCCTGTGCCTGACCTCGGCCAACTGGTCGGCTTTCGCCGGAAACTGCAACTCCCATCGGGTCGGCGGACAGTCCAGCCCGGATGGGCGGGTCGTCGTCACCTGATCGCCTCCTGTAGGTCTCACCGGACGGACGGCGTAGGCGGTACCGGGTCCGTGGCGTTCGGCTTCTGTCCCATAGGACTATGTGCTCACTGCTAGCCATACCCATTCGTTCCCGGAGCATTCGACCGAGCCTCCTACGCGCTCCGCGGCCACCGGACCTCGGTCTCGACCGTCCCGGATCACACCCGGTGATCGCCCTCGACCCGGCTCAAACGTGGCACAGATTACGAACCCGGCGGGCGGATCCGTGCCGATGACTACGATTTCTCGATCGGGTAGATTCTCTGCGGAGATCGGCCCCGGCCCCGGTCGCGTTACGCGCGGCGGGGCCTCGATACTGCAGAGGTGGAAAATGGCGAATTGCGAGCCGAAGGATCCGCGATGAGTGGCGAGAACGCGCCCCGCCTGCTCGACGTAGCAGTGCGGACGGAGAACGGGACCGCGATCGTCACTGTGCAGGGCGAGGTGGATATGGCCTCCGCACCCCAACTGCAGGCCGCCCTCGAAGACGCCCAGCGGGGCGGGGACCCACTGATCGTCGACATGTCGGAGGTCGGGTTCCTCGGGTCGGCCGGTTTGAGCGTACTGCTGGTGATCTCCGAGGCCGCCGATCCCGGCACCGGTCTGCGCGTGGTCGTCTCCGATGCCGTCCGGCGTCCCATCGAACTCACCGGGCTCGACAAATTGCTGTCGATACACGAATCGCTGGCGGCCGCGCTCGCCCCGGGCACCGGCACCCCGGCATCCTGAGCGGTCCGGGCCCCGCGGCTACCGGGCGCGGGGCAACCGGACCACCTGGACGAAGAAATCGTCTATCTGCTTGATCGCCGCCACGAACTGGTCGAGGTCGACCGGTTTGGTGACATAGGCGTTGGCATGCAGTTTGTAGCTGCGCAGGATGTCCTCCTCGGCAGCGGAGGTGGTCAGCACGACCACCGGGATATGGGCCAGATCGGGATCGGCCTTGATCTTCTCCAGTACCTGCCTGCCGTCGTACTTCGGCAGGTTGAGGTCGAGCAGGATGAGATCGGGTCGCGGGGCGTCGGCATAGGGGTCGGCGCGGTACAGGAAATCCAGCGCCTCCTGCCCGTCGTGGGCGACGTGCAGTGTATTCCCGATCTTGTTGTCCTCGAACGCCTCCCTGGTCATCAGCTCGTCCCCCGGATCGTCCTCGACGAGCAGGATATCGATCGGCTGGCCGGGTACGGTCATACGTTTTCTCCTTCGGGGACGCGTTCGGTTGCGGTGCCGGGCACTGCCGCGGCCGCGGAACCCACCTCGGTCGCGGCCGAGGGCCGGGCGATACGGAGGGTGAAGCAGATCCGGGTCCCCTCCGTGTTCTCGGTATCGAGCCAGATGGTGCCACCGTGGTATTCGACGATCTTCTTGCAGACTGCCAGACCGATACCGGTGCCGCTGTACTCGTCACGTGCGTGCAACCGCTGGAAGATGACGAAGACCTTCTCCGCGAATTCGGGAGCGACGCCGATACCGTTGTCGGCCACCGAGAACAGGCGAACCGCCGGATCGTCGGCGAAATCACCCTCCTCGACGCGGACGACCGGCGGGTGGTCGGGCCGCCGGAATTTGACGGCATTGCTGATCAGGTTCTGCCACAGCATGGTCAGCAGGATCGGCTCGCCCATGATCTCGGGGAGGTCGTCCGGCCGCTCGACCACCGCCTCGGCCTCCTCGAGCACAGCCGACAGGTTGTTCAGTGCTCTGTCCAGCGGTTCACCGAGCCGAACCGGTTGCGCGCCTTCGCTGACCCGGCCCACCCGGGAGAAAGTGAGCAGATCGTTGATGAGCACCTGCATCCGTTTCGCACCGTCGACCGCGAAATCGATGTACTGCTTACCGCGCTCGTCGAGCTGGGAGCCGTAGCGTTTCTCCAGGAGCTGGCAGAACGAGGCGACCTTGCGCAGCGGCTCCTGCAGATCGTGGGATGCGACATAGGCGAACTGCTCGAGTTCAGCGTTGGACCGGCGCAATTCGTCGGCTTGCAGGTCCAGCTCCGCCTTCTGCTCCCGTAACTGGGTACCCTGCGATCGCGAGGACGCCAGTTCGGCGACTATCCGTGTGCGCATATCTTCCACGGCCTCGGCGACCTGGACGATATCGGCGGGCCCCCGGCTGTAGATGTGATGATCGAACTCGCCGTTGGCCACGCGCAGCGACGATTCGGTGAGTTCGGCCAGCGGGCGCACGACGAGCCGGCGCAGCAGGACGGTCAGCACGATTCCGGTCAGCAGGAAAGCGATGACCATACCGGCCAGCACCACATCACGAATGGTTCGAGCATGCGCGAGCGCCCGGTTGTCCTCGGCGACCGCGGCGGCCAGAGCTTCGTTCTGCACCGTGAAGGAGCCGCGCAACTCGTCGAAGAACCCTTTGGCACGTACCGCCGTCGACGCCGCCAGGGCCCGCGCCTTCTCCGGCGACTTGGTCGCCGCGAGCGGGTCGGCGTACTCGGCGCGCCACTGCCGGGCCCCGCGCTCGACGGCGTCGAGTTCGGCCGCCAGTTCGGGCCGGTCGGCCAGCAGCTCACGTAACCGCCGGGCCGCACGATCCTGTTCCCGCGTCCCCTCGATATAGGGTTCGAGGAACTGCGGGTCGGCGGCGATCGCGTAACCACGCAGACCGGTCTCCTGATTGATCAGCGCGCTCTGCAGCCGGTACGCCTCCGCGGACGCGGGCAGGGTCTGCCCGGCCAGCCGGTCGGTGACCTGGTTGGTATTGGCGATGACCTGCGCACCCGCTACGGCGCCGATCAGAACCACCAGGATCATCAGCGCGAAGACCAGCTGGAACCACGCCTGCGCGGTCAACCGGCCGACCACCCGGGAATCGGCGTTCGTCACGGAAGTTCGCCCTTTCGCCCATCGTTCCAGCACATGTAGAGAATGGCCAGGTCGTCGTCCAGACCGCCCGCCGCGCCCGCCAGTTCCTCGACGCGGCCGATCAGATCGTCGACGAAGACTTCGGGCCGGGCCGCCGGAACCGCTCTGGCGACATCCAGCAGACCGGCTTCCCCCAGCCGGTCACCGTTACGGCCCACCCGGCCTTCGAAGAGGCCGTCGGTGAACAGCATGAGACCGGCGCCGGTGACCAATTCGATCTCGGCCGCCGGCCACTCGGCCCGGCCCGGCATGAATCCGAGTGCCGCCCCGCCGATGACCTCGAGCCAGCACAGTTCGCCGTCGCTGTGGTGCAGCATGCCGGGATGCCCCGCGCGCCGCACCACCACTCGCTTCGTGGACGGATCCAGCATCAGACTGGTCGCGGTGGCGAAGGTCAGCCGATCGGTTCGCTCGGCCAGCAGCACCTGCTCCAGCAACCGCAGCTGTCGCGAACCGGTCACGCCGGTGAGAACCAGCGTGCGCCAAGCCAATCGCAGCGCGACACCGGTGGCGGCCGCGTCGGGTCCGTGCCCGGAGACATCACCGATGACGGCGTGCACGATCCCGTCGGGATCCTGGACGACATCGTAGAAATCGCCGCCGAGCAATGAATGGGCACGACCCGGCCGGTACCGGGCGACGACATCCACGGCACGGTCGGCGCCGAGCAGCGGAGTCGGTAGCAGGCCGCGTTCCAGCCGCGAGTTCTCCTGGGCCCGCATCTGACTGGCCTGCAGTTCCGCGCTGGTGCGTTCGGCTTGTTTACGTTGAATCGCGTACCGCACGGCGCGGGCGAACAGCTCGGGTTCGACACGGCCCTTCACCAGATAGTCCTGGGCGCCGGAGGCCAGGGCCGCCAGCCCCGTGCTCTCCTCGTCGAGCCCGGTCATCACCACCACGGCGACGCGATCGTTGTGCGCGCGGATGCGGGCCACCGCTTCCAGGCCCTGGGCATCGGGCAGCCGCAAGTCGAGCAGTACACAGTCGGGTACCTCGACGGCGAGCCGTTCACCCGCTTCGGCGAGCGTGCGCACCCATTCCAGGCGCATACCGTGTTCGGCGTCGGCAACCAGTTCCTCGACGAGCAGTGCGTCACCGGGATCGTCCTCGACCAGCAGGACAAGGGGTTCTCGTTCGAACCAGCCCGCATCGTCGGCCGGACCCAGATCGGACCCGGAAAGGTCACCGCGCACGGTCACCGCCGAACTCGACAGCATGCACCGACACCCCGGCCTCCGATCACACAGGAAACAACGGCGACACAGCGCACGCTCACTGACTCAGCGGCCGGTTGCTGGACCGAGAGGCGATCCTGATCGTAACCGATGGCCGCCCGCCATGGTGAACGGGAGGTGACGGGGCTGATCGCCGGGTAACCGGCCGCCCCGACCCGGCCGTCGTGGCTCGGGGACCGGGCACTTTGATCCTCGGCCGGCCCGGTCGCCGCATGTTAGCGTGGGCACGCCGGTGGCAAACGAGATCGCCTGCCGCCCGGTGTTTTACGAGCATTCGGCTTTCGAAGGAGATAACGGTGCGGATCGGAATCGGCTTGCCCTCCGCCGTCCCCGGGGCAGACCCCGAAACGATCGGGATATGGGCCGCGCGCGGCGAACGCGCCGGGTTCTCCGCCCTGGGCGCCACCGACCGGCTCGTTTACGACAGTCTCGACCCACTCGTGACACTGGCGGTCGCCGCGGCACACACCACCGCCACCGAACTGGTGAGCACGGTGCTGAACATCGGCTACCGCGGGAACCCGTACGTGGTGGCCGGGCAGATCGCCTCCCTGGACCGGATCTCCGGCGGCCGGTTCACCGCGGGGCTGGGGATGGGCGCCTGGGCGGACGACTACACGGTCAGCGAGATGGCGATGACCACCCGTGGCGCCCGGTTCGAGAGTGCGCTGGCGCAGCTGCGGCGAGCCTGGCGCGGCGAGCTCGCCGGTGCGGCCGGGCCGGTCCCCGCGCTGCCGCCGGGCCGCCCGCAGGTACTGCTCGCGGGGATGGTGCCCGCCGGTATCGTGCGCGCCGCCACGCTCGCCGACGGCTGGGTCGCTCCGGCGTTCAGTGTCGACCTCCTGCGCACCGGTCTCGATATCGCCGGCACCGAGTGGGCCCGGCTCGCACGACCCGGCCGGCCCCGGGTGCTGGCCGTTCGTTACTTCCAGCTCGGTTCCGGCGCGGCCGCCACCGCGGAGTCCTACGCACAGAACTATTACGGCCCGGAGATGTACCCGCAGGTCCGGCCCGATCTGCTGACCGATATCGCCCATCTGTGCGACGAGGCGGACCGGATCGCCGCCGCCGGTGCCGACGACCTTATCCTGCTTCCCTGCTCGGACGATCCGGATCAGATCGACCTGCTCGCCGAAGCGCTCGGCAGTGCGCGGCTCGGTGCGCGCGCCGAAGCCCGGTAACCGACGCGGGCCCGATACTCCGCGATCGGCCGGCCGCTGACCCGATGCCCGCGACGACCGATTTACCGGGGGAATCCGTGCCGCGAGCTCGGGCGTGGCGTCGCGCACGCCGCGGCCGGGACGCGGCCGGGTGCGCCTTGTGCAGTCCGCCGTGCGCACCCGTTCGGAGCGGGCACGCGGCGCGGCTGGCGGGCCCGGAACCGATATCCACGTACGGTGATTACCTCACCGCGCGCGGCGCGACGCACGCAGTTCGCGACACGCCAGGGTTCGACTCTGCCCGGTTCTATCGGTCGTGATCGCGGACGACAGCTTGGGAATGTGAATGCGGACATTCGCATATCGAGACGTCGACGAACGGAAGGTCGGTACGTATGACAGTGACCGATGACTATCTGGCCAACAACGCGCGCTACGCGGCGCAGTTCAGCGGCCCGCTGCCCCTACCACCCAGCAAGCACGTCGCGGTGGTCGCCTGCATGGATGCCCGGCTGGATGTCTACCGGATACTCGGCCTGCAGGAGGGCGAGGCGCACGTCATCCGCAACGCGGGCGGTGTGGTGACCGATGACGAGATCCGTTCGCTGGCGATCAGCCAGCGACTGCTGGGCACCACCGAGATCATCCTCATCCACCACACCGATTGCGGGATGCTCACCTTCACCGACGACGATTTCAAGCGCGGCATCCAGGACGAGACGGGTATCAAACCCACCTGGTCGGCCGAGGCGTTCTCCGATCTGAACGAGGATGTGCGGCAGTCTCTCCGGCGGATCGAGGCCAGCCCCTTCGTCACCAAGACCTCGTCGCTGCGGGGTTTCGTTTTCGATGTCGCCACCGGGCGGCTCGAAGAAGTCACGGCCTGACCGAATTCGCTCCTCCCGCCGTGCCGCGTTCACCGACCGGTGGCCGCGGCACGGCCGTTCACAGCGCGCCGTGCGCCGCGAGCACCTCGAAAGCGGTGTCGGCACTGCGCCACAGCACATCCATCTCCGCGCGGACCGCCGGTTCCGCCGCCGGATCCTGCAGAGCCAGACCATTGCCGAAGATCACCACATTGGCACCCAGATCGGCCAGCCGCAGCAGCGGGCCGGTGGCCACACCCGCCCCGAGCACGGCATCGAGACCCTCCCCGAAGAAGTAGAAGCGCCACAGCGGGCCGAGGTCACCGCCGTATATCTCCTTGGTGAGGTCGACGATCAGCGATCCGTGGCTCGCGATCGCGTCCACGATCCGGAAATGGTCGGGCGCGTTCGACGTGGAGGCGTGTGTCGCGGCGACGGCATTGGACAGATCGATCGAGAGGTGGGCGTTGTAGCCCGCCATCGCCACCCTGGCCGCGGACAATTCGCATCGGTGGGCGAGCCGGAAATAGTGGTTCCACTGTGGTTCGGTCGGCGTACCGGTGAACTCCGCGTGCACATTCCGCAGGAAACGCAGCAGCAGATCGAGACTGATGCGGTGCGCCCATTCGGGATCGTCGAATATCGCCGGATCGCGTTGCAGCGGCATCACCGCGGCCCGCTCCACCGCGTCCAGCCCCAGGGCGAGCAGCCCGCGCCGGTCCCGATGCTCCACCAGGATCTCGGTGATACGCCCATGCCGCGCCACTGCTCGCTCGAGCCGACCCAGCGACGACCCCGACTTCTCGTCGGAGAGCGGGGACGTATCGGACAGTTCGACGATCTCGGCCAGTTCCGCGGCCGACAGCGGTGTCCCACACGCGGTGTCGAGGTCGGACGCCGCGGCGCGCGGTGGCGCGATCACGGAGAACGAGACGGCTGCGAGGAGCGTCGCCAGGAGGATGACAGGGTATCCGGCCCACCCGCGACATCGGCTGGTCATACCTTTCACTTTCACTCGACGAAGGACGCCTGGGCCGTGGAACCTACTTACCTGCGGTGAAGCCGGAACAGCGGTGTTCGCGCGAGCCGCCCCTGTCGGGCGCGGCCCCAGCCTAGCCCAGCCGCGGCTCGAACCCGGCTTCCCGCCTGTGGAATCGGCCGGTCGTCAGTGCCGCGTCAACCGCGGAAGGCGCGCCGGTATGCCGCCGGAGTGGTGCCGAGCAGCGTATGGAACCGCCGCCGCAGATTGGTGGCGGAGGTGAGCCCGACCCGCGCGGCGATGGCCTCCACGGGTAGATCGGTCTCCTCGAGGAGCTCACGAGCGGCGGTGACCCGCTGGGTCAGCAGCCAGCGCCCCGGGCTGGTGCCGAGTTGTTCCTCGAAGCGGCGGGCCAGGGTTCGCGGGGAGACTCCAGCCCGCGCTGCCAGATCGGACAGCGTGATCGGCCGGCCGAGGTGGGCGATACTCCAGTGCAACAGGGCGGCGACGGATTCACCGGTGGTGTGCGAGGTGACCGGCGCGGGTACGAATTGCGCCTGTCCCCCTTCCCGGTGCGGTGGCATGACCATATGCCGGGCGAGTTCGGCCGCATAGGACGCGCCGTGGTCTGTACGCACCAGGTGCAGGCACAGGTCGATACCGGCACCGGCACCCGCGCTGGTGGCGATATCGCCGTGGTCGACGTACAGCACACCGGGTTCCACCCGCACGCGGGGGAACCGGGTCCGCAGTTCGTCGGCGCGCGCCCAGTGGGTCGTCGCGGTCCGTCCGTCGAGCAGGCCCGTCTGCGCCAGGGCGAAGGCACCCGTGCAGATCGAGACCAGGCGGGTTCCCCGCTCCGCGGCCCGGCACAACGCTCGCAGTATCGCCGGTGACAGTTGCGCGGTATACGGCAGCCATCCGGGGATCACGACCGTATCCGCGGTCTCGAGGACCTCGAGGCCCGCCGTCACCCGCATCGTGTACCCGGCGGTGGTCGCCACCTCGCCCGGATGTTCGGTGCAGACCAGGAAGTCGTAGCGGCCGGGCAGCCCTTCGCGCGGAGTACCGAACACCTCCGCCGCGCAACCGAGTTCGAACGGAGCCTGCGGTGCCGTCACCAGGGCGGCGACGCGAGGGCGCCCATCGGAGGTGGCCCACGGATCGGTCATGGCAGAAAAGTACCTCAGAATGACTTTCCTGACACTGGTAGCTCCGGTATCGACTCAGCATGCTGGGCTGATGACCGTCACCCCGCATCCCGACAACGGACCGACCATGACCGGTTACGCCTGGTCGTCCGTTGCCGGCGCACCCGTTCGGGACCTGTTTCCCGGTATCCGCCTGCGCTCGCTCTGGTCCATTTCCGATGGCCCCTCGGCACATGTTCTCGAGATGGCACCCGGCAGCCGGTGGGAAGGCATCGATGTGCACCGACCCGGGCCGGAGGAGGTGTTCGTGGTCTCCGGCACCTTCAACGACGGTGTCCGCGACTATCCGGCCGGGTCGTTCATCCACGCACCGGCCCGTTCCTGGCACATACCGCAGAGCGTGACGGGCTGTGTGCTGTTCCTCTTCTATCCCGAAGGCTGATCGCCCCCGCGCCTCAGCGGGAGGCGATCAGTTCCAGCGTCTCTTCCAGCACACCGAGTTCCGCGGCGCCGGGTACGAGGATGAACTCGTCGAGTCCGGCGGCTTCGGCCGCATCCAGCGTGCGATGCAACGTCTCGGCGTCGTAGGTCTTCATCGAGGCGGCCGCACCCGCGGCCGCCTCGCCGCCGAGGAATCCCAGGTATTCGGCCGTGAAATCGCGCAGTACGGTGTCCGGTTCCGCGACGCCGAGGGTGTAGAAACAGCCGCTCACCAGACGCGGCGAATCGCGGCCCGCCTCGGTCCAGGCGCGGCGCGCGGCATCGGCGGACCACTGGATCTCCCCCGGGACCCCGCCCACGCTGAACGCCACTACCCCGTCGGCCCAGCGCGCCGCGCGGGCGAGGGATTTCGGCCCGAGCGCACCGGCGAGCACCGGTGGCCCACCGGGCCGGACACACGGCGGCCCGATCGGGGCGCCCCCTTCCACCACCAGATCACCTGCCCACAGCGCGCGCAGCTCGGCCACCGCGCGATCCAGCCGATCGTGCCTGCGTTCGAATCCCGAGTCCAGACTGCGATAGTCGTCGCCCCGGCCGCCTACCCCGACACCGAGGGTGAATCGCCCGGCGGACAACACATCGAGCGTCGCGGCCTGTTTGGCGACCAGCGCCACCGGATGCGCCGGCAGCACGGACAGGTTCGCGAATATCCGCACCCGTTCGGTGACCGCGGCGGCGGCGGCGAGAGTCGTCCACATCTCCGGATTGTGGAATGCCATCCGCTCACCACACGAGATGCTGGCGACCGGCCCCTGCTCGGCGAGGCGGCACCAGTCGAGGGTGGCTGCCCTGTCGTACCCCCGGCACATAGTGGGTAATGCGATCCCGATATCCATAGCCCCAGCATCGGGCAACCCGAGGCGCTTCGCAAGAACAGGTTCTAGTTCGGCCGCCCCGGATCCCGGAGGAATAACCGATTCAGCGCTCGATCGCCACCCTTCGGACGTGCTCAGCCACCCCCGCCGCAGCCGCCACCGCCGCCCCCGCAACCTCCCCCACCGCTGTCCCCGCCACTGCTCTCACTGCCGCCGCCCCCGCTTCCGACGTACCAACCGCCCGCTCCGGCGGCGCCGGCCGCACCGGCCGATCGGGAGGATGCCCGCAGCGGAGCCCGGTTCTGCCGGAATCTGCGCACCGTGGCGGTCACGAGCAGCGCCACGGCGATCACGAACAACCAGCCGCCCACCGCGAACCCGAAGAGATCGGTGAGGATGAGGCCGACGAGCGCGACTACCACCGCCGATATGAACAACATGGTTCCTCCCCGGAATCATCGCAATACCGCAGAAGAGGCTACCCTGCAACAGATCTCGGCCGCCACTGCGAACGTCCGGCAACCGGGGACGGCATCTGCCGGGGATCCGGCTGGTCCGTGGGTCGTTTGCGGACGACCGAACCCTTAGTGACGCGATCGCCGCCACCCCGAGCGGCGCTCGTCTCCCGCGGATCGCGCAGGCCGGGCGACCGGGCGACCGGAGCCCGGGTAGGGTGAGGGCGAGAGTCGGCATGGACGGCGGGGCCCGCGCGGCGACAGACCGTCTACCGGTGAAACGACACCTGTGCACAGATCGGTGACGAAATGACGGCAAATGCCGCCACCCACGATGTTCCTGCCGACCGGATCGAGGTCCCCGCGGCTCCGGCACGCACCCCGCGGCACAGTGATTATGCGGTGCTGTTGCGGCGCGTTCGCGACGCGGGCCTGCTGGACCGGCGTCCTTGGTACTACGTCTGGAAGGGTGGTGCCGTCCTGCTGGCCCTGGCGGCCGGGTGGACGGCGTTCGTACTGATCGGCGACTCGTGGTGGCAGCTCGCCACCGCCGCGTTCCTGGCCGCGGTCTTCGCCCAGTTCGCGTTCCTCGGCCACGACGCCGGCCACCGGCAGATCGCCGGCAGCCGGCGCGCCGACTTTCTGCTGGGCCTGCTCTTCGGGAACCTCGCCATCGGAGTGAGCATCGGCTGGTGGACGAGCAATCACAACCGGCATCACGCACATCCCAATACCGAGGATGCCGATCCCGACATCATGGGAGTGCTGGCGCATTCGAGTGCCCGGGCGCGTGCGGGCCGCGGACTGCGCAAGCTCGTCTTCCGCTACCAGGGCTGGCTGTTCTTCCCCATGCTGCTCCTCGAGGGCGCAAGTCTGCACTTCTCGAGTGTGCGGGCGATCGTACGGGGCGATATCTCCCGCCGGGGCGTCGAGGCGGCAACGCTCATCGCACACGCCGCCGGATACCTCGGCATCGTCTTCCTGGTACTGCCCCCGCTGCCCGCCATCGGATTCATCGCCTTACAACAGGGCCTGTTCGGCCTCTACATGGGAAGCACGTTCGCGCCCAACCACAAGGGTATGGAGGTGTTCCCGGCCGGCGATTCCACGGACTATCTGCGCCGCCAGGTTCTCTCCTCACGCAATGTCCGCGGCGGGTTGGTCACCGATACGGCTTTCGGCGGCCTCAACTACCAGATCGAACATCATCTGTTCCCCTCCATGCCCCGGCCCAACCTGCGCCGGGCCCAGCCGATCGTCGTGCAGTACTGCGCCGAGATCGAAGTGCCCTACTACGAAACCGGTGTGATCAGCTCCTACACCCAGGCACTGGGGCACCTGCACGCAGTCGGGCAGCACACCAGGCCCGGGGCGGA
Organism: Nocardia jinanensis; assembly: GCF_014645735.1. Taxonomy (GTDB): domain Bacteria; phylum Actinomycetota; class Actinomycetes; order Mycobacteriales; family Mycobacteriaceae; genus Nocardia; species Nocardia jinanensis. The sequence goes on from NZ_BMMH01000002.1 coordinate 433,453, forward strand.
CGACTCGTCGCCGCAAGACCGAATCGGCGCCCACGCCGGACAATAGGCGAGCTCAACTCGGGCCGACGCGGAGCTGGGCGCCGAGTTCCCGGAAGCCCAGCGCGGACGCGACCCGCTGGGATTGCGGAGTACGGGCCAGCCCTTCCCGAAGAGCATGGACCCTTGTCGCTACCGGGTCCGTTGGCATGGCCGCAGTCTGCGCCGCTGTCGGCATCCTGGATTCGGAACCCATCGACTCACGGGCGCGACCCCGGACACCTCGGGTCCGGCGCAGCCGTCGGGACGGTCGGCAGTGGCGCGGACGGCCGGCGGTGCGTTACGCAGTGCGGCCGGAGGCGTAGGGCGCGGCGCCTTATGCCGCACGCACCCCTGCGAGAACGGGCAGGGCGGTCAGGCCGTGCAGAGCCAGACCCTTTCGGGCGACGGGCGGCCCGGCCTGCGTCAGTTCCGGGAAAGCACGCAGCAGGGCGGGAAGGGCGATCTGGGCTTCCAGCCGGGCCAGCGGTGCACCCAGGCAGTAGTGCACACCGCCACCGAACGACAACGGCGGTTCGCCACCGCGGTCCAGACGCAGGCGGTCCGGCTCGGGAAAGACGTCCGGATCGCGGTTGGCCGCGCCCAGCAGAATGACAACGCGCTGTCCGGCCGACAGTGCCAAGCCCCCGCTGTGCAGATCCTCCGACGCGGTGCGGGAGGTGAGCAGTTGTACCGGTGAGTCATAGCGCAGCAGCTCCTCGGTGGCCGGACCGGCCAGCTCGGGGTCGTCCCGCAACAGCGACGCCTGCTCCGGATGTTCGAGCAACGCGACCAGACCGTTGGCGAGCAGTCCGGTGGTCGTTTCGAAACCGGCGGCGAACAGCAGGGCCGCCATGGTGATCAGTTCGTCGTCGTCCAGGCGCGCACCGTCGGCCGCCGGTACGACCAAGGCCGACAGCAGATCGTCCAGGGGTTCGCGCCGCCGCTGCGCGGCCAGATCACGCAGGTAGTCACTGATCTCGTCGGCCGCGGCGTCGGCCTTGGCGACGGCCGGGCCGTCCAGCAGATCGAGCACACCGGCCCAGTCCCGTACCAGCGGCTGGAACCGGAGCCGGTCGGCTTCGGGCACCCCGAGCAACTCACCGATCACGGTGACGGGCAACGGAAACGCGAACGCGTCGATGAAATCCAGCGGGTCGGTACCCGCCAGATCACCGAGCAGGCGTTCGACGGTCCGGGTGATCGCGCGGCGCAGCCCGGCCACCCGGCGCGCGGTGAAAGCGCCGGATACCAGTCGGCGCAGCCGGGTGTGATCGGGTGGGTTGCGCACGAGCATGCTGGTGAACATCAGTCGCAGGCCGGGGTGATCACGCCAGTCCGGAAATCCACTGACGGCGAGGCCGTGTTCCGGACGTTTCAGAAACCGGTGGTCGCGCAACAGTGTGGAGGCGAGCCGGTAACCGCTGACCACGAGTGTCCGGTCCGGGGTGTGGGCGGCGGGACCGAGCTCGCGTAACTCCCGGTACAGCGGATAGGGATCGGCCTGCCCGGCCGGTGTAGTGAGGGCGGACATCAGTCCGCCCACGGTGTTCGCGGTTGTCGTCGTCATGGTCACCCCCGGTTCGTGGTGTCTCGGAGCGTCCGCGCCGAGCGTACCCCCGGGGGCGGCGGCCGGACCGCGGCCGCCGCCGAATCGACTACGGCCTCAGTCGCATACGGCCCCGTACGAAGCCGAACCCACGAGCTTCGAATACTTGGCGAGCACCCCGCGCGTGTACCGGGGCGGCAGCGGAACCCAGCCCTCACCCCGGCGAGTGAGTTCGGCGGGTTCGACCAGCAGGTCCAGCGTTCCCGCACCCACATCGAGACGGATCCGGTCGCCGTCGCCGACGAACGCGATCGGTCCCGCATCGACCGCTTCCGGGGCCACATGGCCGACGCACAGACCGGTGGTTCCGCCGGAGAAACGTCCGTCGGTCAGCAGCAGCACATCTTTGCCGAGACCGGCGCCCTTGATCGCCGCCGTGATGGCGAGCATCTCCCGCATACCGGGGCCGCCCTTGGGTCCCTCGTACCGGATGACCACCACATCCCCCGCCGATATGGTCCCGTCCTCCAGGGCATCCATCGCGGCCCGCTCGCCGTCGAAAACCCGGGCAGTGCCCTCGAAGACATCGGATTCGAAACCGGCGGACTTGACCACGGCGCCACCGGGGGCGAGTGAGCCGTGCAGGATGGTGATCCCGCCGGTCGGGTGGATGGGCGCGGACAGGGCGCGCACGACCTTGCCGTCCGGGTCCGGCGGCGCGATATCGGCCAGGTTCTCGGCCACCGTCCGGCCGGTGACGGTGAGACAGTCACCGTGTAGCAGTCCGGCGTCCAGCAGCGCTTTCATCAGCACCGGGACACCACCCACCCGGTCGATATCGGTCATCACGTGCCGGCCGAACGGTTTCACATCGGCCAGATGCGGGACGCGTCGGCCGACCCGGGCGAAATCGTCCAGACTCAGGGCCACCCCGGCCTCGTGGGCGATCGCCAGCAGGTGCAATACGGCGTTGGTGGACCCACCGAAGGCCATCACTACCGCGATCGCGTTCTCGAACGCCTCGTGGGTGAGGATATCGGAGGTGGTGATCCCCTTCCGGATCAGTTCGACCACCGCCTGGCCGCTGCGGCGCGCGTATCCGTCGCGGCGACGATCCGTGGCAGGCGGCGCCGCGCTACCCGGCAACGACATACCCAGGGCCTCGGCCGCGCTCGCCATGGTGTTGGCGGTGTACATACCGCCGCACGCGCCCTCGCCCGGACAGATGGCCCGCTCGATCGCGTCCACGTCCGCCCGGCTCATGAGACCGCGAGAGCAGGCACCCACCGCCTCGAACGCGTCGATGATGGTCACCTCGCGTTCACTGCCGTCGGACAGCTTCGCGATACCCGGCAGGATCGAGCCGGCATAGAGGAACACACTCGCCAGGTTCAGCCGGGCCGCCGCCATGAGCATGCCGGGCAGGGATTTATCGCAGCCGGCCAGCAGTACCGACCCGTCCAGCCGTTCGGCCTGCATCACCGTCTCCACGCTGTCGGCGATCACCTCACGTGAGACCAGCGAGAAATGCATCCCCTCGTGGCCCATCGAGATACCGTCGGAGACCGAGATGGTGCCGAACTGCATCGGGAATCCACCGGCCGCGAACACCCCGTCCTTGCACGCGCCGGCGAGCCGATCGAGCGACAGGTTGCACGGCGTGATCTCGTTCCAGGAGGAGGCCACCCCGATCTGGGCCTTCCCCCAGTCGTCGTCGCCCATACCGACCGCGCGCAGCATTCCGCGCGCCGCCGTCTTCTCCAGCCCGTCGGTGACATCGCGGCTGCGGGGTTTCATATCGGGAACATTCGGTTCAGAAGCCACGGGGCCATCATCCTCCAACCGCCCCGGAACACGACCGGACCACGCCCGGCGAACGCTCCCTTCCCTTCCCTTCGCCCGCCACCGCGGCGGCGACGCTTCGGATCCGGGGCTACCCACGCCGGGCCTGGATCCGCGATCCGGCCGGCTCCCCGCCGGGATCCTCACCCGGCGCCGGTCTCGGCACGAGCACTCGTCCCGCTTGTGTCCATCAGCGCTTCCAGTTCGTCGAGCAACTCGACCACCCGGCGTTGCCGCTCCGGTGACAGATGCGGAAGTTCGCTGCCCAGGGCGAATTCGATCGGCGCCCGCCCGCGCGCCCGGAAGACCTCCTCGGCGACGCCGGGTTCCACGGTGATCAGCACGCGGCGGCCGTCGGCCGGGTCGGGCGCGGTCGTCAGTAGGCCCTGGTCGCGGAAACGGGCGACGATGCGCGAGATCAGGCTCTGTGTAATGGCCGTCCGCTCGGTGATATCGCGAATCGACGATCCCGGATGCAGCGCGACATCCTCGAGAACGGCGTATTCGCTCGGCGGAATCCGCCGCCGGCCCGTGTTACCGGTCGCGACGAACGCGATCGCCCGCAGGCGCCGGGCGACCAGGTGCAGGCTGGCAGCATCCATCCCGGCAATATACATCTCTAGTCATATAAATTATGATCCATCACTATGCATGGAGTGTCTCGCCTGCTCTACGAAGTCGGCCACGGCCTGGACACCCATCTCGGGCTCCCCCGGTTGCGTCGCCGTCCCGCGCTGCCCGAAGTGGTGGCCGGGCGGACCGTGCTGATCACCGGAGCGTCCTCGGGGATCGGCCGAGCCGCGGCCTTACGTATCGGCGGGGCGGGGGCGCGGGTCGCACTCGTCGCCCGGCGAGAAGCGGAACTCGAGCAGGTGGCCACGGAGATCCGGAGGGACGGCGGTACGGCCACCGTGCACCCGGGCGACCTGAACGATTTCGACGCGCTCGACGGCGCGGTCGCCGCGATACTGGCCGAGCACGGCGGTGTGGACATCCTGATCAACAACGCGGGCCGATCCATCCGCCGTCGGCTCGACGAATCCTATGACCGGTTCCACGATTTCGAGCGCACCATGCGGCTGAACTATTTCGCCGCCCTGCGGCTGATGCTCGCCGTACTACCGGGCATGCGCGAGCGGCAATCGGGCCATATCGTCAATATCCTGTCGGTGGCGAACCTGTTCGGCGGTCCGGGATACAGCGCCTATGTCGCCTCGAAGGCGGCGCTGGATTCGCTCGCCGCCAGTCTGCACGCCGAAACCCTTTCCGACGATGTGCATTTCAGTTCGGTCTACATGCCGCTGGTCCGCACTCCGATGCTCGCACCCAATGCGCGGTACCGCGATACCGCGGCCCTGACGCCCGAGCAGGGCGCGCAGGTCGTCTGCCGGACCCTCACCGCCCGCCCGCCGTACGTCGGACCGCTGCTGGGGCGGATGGCCGCTCTGGTCGACACTGTCCTCCCGGAGCGCGCGCTGGCCGGGCGGAGCGAACGGTTCACCCGCGGAATGTGATCGGGCGGGGTGAACCACCGGCCCACGGAAACGGTTCGCGACGAGCCATGTTCCGTCCTGCGCCCTTCGGGCCCCTGGCGGCCGAAGCGATAACGTGGGCCGATGCAGAGCACCGAGTCACCGGCGCGGGTCATCTTCCTGAACGGGACATCGAGCACCGGCAAGACCACCCTGGCTCGGGCTGTTCAGGACGAGAGCGATATTCCGTTCGTCTACTGGGGAATCGACACGCTGTTCGGGCTGGTGCCTCCGAACTGGGGCGGTGGGCGCGACGGTCCGCTCAGCCGCGACGGATTCTGGTACGACCGGACCGGCCACGACGCGGACGGTCGTCCGCTGGTGGTCATCCGTTACGGCCCGACCGGGCGACGGATGTTGCGCTCGGCGTGTACCGCGGCCGCCTCGTTCGCGCACGGCGGCGATCATCTGATCGTCGATGAGATGTTGCTGACTCCCGACCTCCTACCGATATGGCTGGATGCGCTGACCGGGCTGGACGTTCAGCTCGTCCGCGTCATCTGCCCGCCCGCCGTCGCCGAACGGCGGGAACGAGATCGTGGGCACCCGATCGGTTTGGCCCGTGGACATCTGCACACGGTCCACGACCACGGCTACCCCTACGACACGGTGGTCGATACGACCACGGGTACTCCCGCCGAACTGGCCCGGGCCGTATTGCGACAAGAGCGCACTGTGCTCTGACAGTACCGAACCGCCCGGTCAGGACCTCGTACCACCGCCCGCCACGATTGCCGCCGAGATGAGATCCGCGATCTCGCGCGGACACTCGTCGAGAGAGGAACAGCCGCCGGGAAACCGGCGGACCGCGAGTTCTCCTGTCGTGTGGTCGCGCCGGTTCTCCAGCTGTTATCGCGTGGTCGCCGGATCGACCCGCCCGAGCAGGGCGAAGATAACGCAGCACAGCCGGTCTCCCGCCGAGGACCACGCCGGAGCGGGCCGGGGCGTGTACTGCGTCCGGCCCGCCGGCAATACTTCGATACCGGGGCCGGCCTACTTCGGCTCGATGAGCTGGATCTCCAGTTCGACCTTGACGGCGTCGCTCAACATCCCGGGCAACGGGCCACCGACACCGAATTCGGTGCGCTTGATGGTGCCGGTCGCCGAGAACCCGGCGTGGCGTTCGCCATCGGGGCCGAAATCACCGATACCGCCCCACTCGGCATCCAGGACGACCGGCCGGGTGACCCCGCCCAGGGTGGCTTCTCCCGCCACGGTGAACGATTCGGCGACGCGGACCGGCGCGACGGCGCGAAATGTCAGGGTGGGACGGTTGGCGACATCGAGGAAATCGGCGGTCCGCACATGGGCGTCGCGGTCGGGATTGCCGGTGTCGAACGAGTCGAGGTGGATGGTCGCGCCGATGGTGGCGGCGCCGGACTCGTCCACCACGAACTCCGTCTCGAAGCGGGTGAATCCGCCGCGTACCTTGGCGATGCCGAGATGGCGGAGAGTGAAGGCGACCGAGGAGTGCGCGGTGTCGAGCGCCCAGTCGCCGGGGCGCAGGGCAGTGGTGGATCTGGAGGTTTCCGGTGGTGTGGTCATGTCATCGACCATCGCGGGGCCGGGCCCGGTTTACCAGACCCCCTTTATCCTGGACCTGACAAGGCGCGGCTGCGCGGGCCGGAACAGGGCACGATGGTGGGATGGCCCGTAACGCATTCGCGGAGTACCTGGTCAGACGCCGCGCCGAACTGCGACCCGGTGATATCGGGCTGCCCGCGGGCGGCCGCCGCCGCACCCCAGGGCTGCGGCGTGAGGAGGTCGCCGTGCGCGCCGGTGTCAGTGCCGACTACCTGGCCCGGCTCGAACAGGGCCGCGATACCAATCCCTCGATCGCGGTGGTGGAAGCGCTGGCCACGGCGCTGCTGCTCGACGAGCGGGAGCGCAGCACCTTCGGCTGGCTCGCCTTGACCAGCACCCACGAGGCCAGATGCCCGGAGACGACCGACGAGTCCGAACATGTTCCCGAGACGATCGAAACCGTGCTGCGGGCGCTGGCACCCACCTCGGCGTTCGTACTGGGCAGGCGTCTGAACGTCCTGGGCTGGAATGCGGCCTGGGAGGATTTCGTCACGCCGCTGGGTCTCCTGGACAACCGGGACGAGGTGAATCTCGCCCGCTATGTCTATCAGCATCCGATGGCACGCAAGGTCCTGCGCAACTGGACCGAGGCCGCCGATACCTTCGCCGAGACATTGCGCCGCGCGAGTCTGCGCTGGCCCGGCGATGCCGGCTTGCGGGAGACCATCGACGCATTGCACAAGACCCCCGAATTCGCGGCGCGCTGGCGCCCCCAGGGGGCGGGGCGCCCGGTCACGCCGACGCTGCGCTTCGACCATCCGGGCCTGGGTGCGGTCGACGTACCGTTCGAGAGTCTGGAGAGCGACCGGGAGCAGAGCGTGGTGGTGTGGCTGGTCGCCCGGGCGCCCGAATCCGCCCAGGCGCTACGGCTGGTACCCCCGCGAGCCGCTGGGCAGTGACCTTCTCGCCGGGAAGGTGTGTTGTATCACGGTGGACGCGCGCTCGGCCCGAGGCCGATCCAGTTCACGAGCGGCACGCCGCGCTGTCGAAGTTCCAGGCCGCGCGACTCGAACGCGGCTGATCGAATCGAACGCCACCGGGCACCTGAAGCGCTGAGTTCCCGCAGGTACGGCCGACCGACACAACGCGCCGCTCAGTAAACGAATGCGGGATCCCGCGTGGCCGATGCTGCGGAACGGCGCACACCGTTCGAACGAATTTCGGGCAATTCGAATTCGTATCCGGCGGGATGCGCCGACCAGAATCAACGGAAGGACTTTTCCAGCCCTTTCCATCATCAATATATAGCGGACCCGGGGCCTTGCGGCAAGGCCCCGGTCATACCGCAGAATCGTCGAGCGCACAGGCGGGAAGTACGGCCGGGCGCCGTACAAGGGCAGCGATCGTCGAACGAAGTGAGGGCATGTGTCGGAACAGGGGTACGAAGACGAGCTGCGGTCCGAACGGAACTATGTGGACGGGCTCTACGCACGGCTGGATGCCGAACGCACGCTGGCGAAAGGGAAGTACCACGCCGCTCTGCGCGGGAACGGGACCACACTGCTGGAGCGTGACGCCGAGGTCCGAGCGCTGGCCAGGGAGGTGAAGCGGCTGGACGTGGCGGACAACAAGCTCTGTTTCGGACGGTTGGACTCGAAAACGGGGGAAACCTTCTATATCGGACGCATCGGCCTGTTCGACGAAGCGAACGAATACGAACCGATGTTGCTCGATTGGCGAGCTCCGGCCTCACGGGCCTTCTATACCGCGACCGCCGCCAACCCCGAGAACATGCGGCGCCGCCGCCAGTTCCACTCCCGTGGGCGCCGAGTGGTCGAGTTCAGCGACGAGGTGCTGGGCCGGCCCGGTGGCGACGAGCGCGGCGATGCGGCCCTGCTCGCCGCGGTCGCGGCGCCGCGGGGCGAGGGTATGCGCGATATCGTCGCCACGATCCAGGCCGAACAGGACGAGATCATCCGGCTGGACCACCCCGGAGTGCTGGTGATCGAGGGCGGCCCGGGCACCGGAAAAACGGTGGTGGCGCTGCACCGTGTCGCATATCTGCTCTACACCCAGCGAGAACGGATCGAGCGCCACGGTGTGCTCGTGGTCGGACCCAATCCGGCGTTCTTGAACCATATCGGCCGGGTGCTGCCCTCACTCGGCGAGTCCGACGTGGTTTTTACGACCACCGGCGATTTCGTCCCCGGTCTGCGCGTAACGGCCGAGGACGCTCCGGAGGTGGCGCGGATCAAGGGTTCACTGCGGATCCTGGAGGTGCTCGCGGCCGCGATCAGAGATCGGCAGCGCCTGCCGGAGCAGCCGCTGCCCATCGAACTCGCCGATATCACCGTGCGGATCGACGCCGGAACCGCCGAATGGGCCCGCGAGGAGGCTCGCGGGAGCGGGCTACCGCACAACGACGCCCGCGCGATGTTCCGCGAGATCGTCACCTACGTCCTCACCGAACGGGCGATCGCCCGGATCGGGCGGGGCTGGATCACGCGCGCGGACAAGGAAGCGTGGGAGGACCTGCGCAAGGATCTGATCGCCGAACTCGCGGAGAACGCCGAGTTCACCCGCGCGTTGGACCTGCTCTGGCCGGTGCTCACACCAGAGACCCTGCTGGCGACGCTGTACACCTCCCCCGACCGGCTGCGCGCGGCGGGCGCCGATCGGCTGCTGCTGCGCACCGACGGCGCGGCCTGGACCGTCTCGGACGTACCGCTGCTCGACGAGCTGGCCGATCTGCTGGGTGGCGGCGATTCGGACGAACAGACCATCGCACACGAACGCCGGGCCGAAGCCGAGTACGCGGCGGGCGTACTGGACATCATGATCGACCGCACCGACATGATGGACGACGAGGACCATCTGTTCGCCCAGGACCTGCTCTACGCCGAGGATCTGGCCGATCGGTTCCTCGAACGCGATACCCGCGAACTCGTCGAACGCGCGACCGCCGACCGGAGCTGGACCTACCGGCACGTGGTCGTCGACGAGGCGCAGGAACTGTCCGAGATGGATTGGCGGGTACTGATGCGACGATGCCCGGGCCGATCGTTCACCGTCGTCGGCGATCTCGCGCAACGGCGGTCGGCGGCCGGGGCGCGGTCGTGGGATTCGGTGCTGGAGCCGTACGTGCCGGGTCGCTGGGTATACCGGTCACTGACGGTGAACTACCGCACCCCCGCGGAGATCATGACCGTCGCGGCCGCGGTGCTGGCCGACTTCGCGCCCGAGGCCGAGCCGCCGGAATCGGTCCGCGCCTGCGGTGTCCGGCCGTGGTCCAGGCAGGTCTCCGAGGACGAATTGCCCGCTGCCGTAGCGGGATTCGTACGCGAGGAAGCGGATCGTGCGGGCACCAGCATCGTGATCGGACCGCCGGATGTACCCGGCGCGGTCGCGGCGTCGGAGACCAAGGGCCTGGAGTTCGACGCCGTACTGGTCGTGGAGCCGGAGCGGATCCTCGCCGACGGCCCGCGTGGCGCGGCCGAGCTGTACGTCGCGCTCACCCGCGCCACCCAGCGGCTCGGCGTCCTGCACCGGCAGCCGCTGCCGACGGCGCTGGACGGACTGACCGATTCCGGTGCACCGCGATCGGCCGGAGATCAGCGAATCGCGCGGTGATCACGAGGCCCGGCCCGGTCCTACCGTTTGTTCAACTGGCCCGCATCGACGGGAACGACCGTGCCGGTGACGTAGCGGGCGTCGTCGGAGACCAGCCAGGCGATGGCGTTGGATACGTCGAGCGGTTCCACCAGGTCCACGGGCATCGCATTGGACAGCGCCCGCGCAAGTTCCGGGGCGTGCTCCATGATGGCCTGTAGGTTCCCGTCCCCGGCCATCGGCGTGCGGACGGCGGTCGGGGCGACGCTGTTGACCCGGATATTGTGCGGCGCCAGGAAGTTCGCCCACGACCGCATCAATCCGATGACTCCGTGCTTGGCCGCGGTATAGCCGAGGAAACCGGCGGTCGGGATGCCGACACCCATCAAGCCGCCGGTCGAACTGGTCAGCACGATCGATCCGCCGCCACCGTGTTCGAGCATCGACGGAATCGCGACCCGACCGGTGTTCCACACACCTTTCAGGTTGACGCCGACGACCTCGTCCCATTCCTGGTCCTCGGACGCCACCGCCCCGCCCGCACCGATCCCGGCGTTCGCCAGCACGATATCGACCGGACCCAGTTCGGCGCGGCCCTCGTCGAATGCCTGCTTCAGTGCGGTCACATCACGAACATCGGCCTGCCGCGCGACGATACGCCGCCCGAATTTCTCGACCTCCCGGACGGTCTGCTCGAGTTCCTCGGCCGTGCCCATCGGATATTGCACCGATCCCAGCTGCTCGCAGATATCCACGGCGATCACATCGGCACCTTCCTGCGCCAGCCGGATCGCATGGCTGCGACCCTGGCCGCGGGCGGCTCCGGTGATGAAGGCGACTCTGCCGTCGAGCTTTCCCATGGTCTCTCCTCGGGACATCGTGGATTGCGTGGGTGGTCAGGAAGGTCGGTTCGCGCGCAGCAGCGGCTGATTCACGGTGATCGGGAGCGTTTCCCAACCCCGCATGGTCGAGGTGGAGGACAGCGCGAGTGCGTCCCAGTCGACCTCCCACAGCGGGAAGCGCCGCAGGAACTCCTCCAGCGCGACTTTCGCCTCGAGCCGGGCCAGGGACGCGCCCAGACAGTAGTGGGTACCGAAACCGAAGGTCCGCAGATTGCTCATCCTGCGGTGGATATCGAAGCTGTCGGGGTCCGGCCAGCGGTCGGAGTCCCGATTCGCCGAGGCGACGAGCAGCATCATCGCGCTGCCCGCGGGCACTGTGGTGCCGTAGAGCTCGATATCGGACGTCACATAGCGGGCGATCACGTGACCGGTCGGTACGTCGTCAAGCACGGGCGGGCTCCTTCGATCGCTGGGGCGCGCTGGGCCCTCCTGCCTTCCTTCCGGGCAACGAGCCGACGCCGCCCGTCGATAATATCGTTACCGATTGCCGCAAACATCGATATGGATAGAAGAAAGTGTCATTCTCATCCAGCATCGCGGCGCGCCGGTCGGTGACGCCTTCCCTTACCCGCTTCCCGATCTATGCTCGGACTGGACCCGCTCCGACCCGTTCTCCAGCGTTTCCGCTTCCAGCACTCCCACACCTCGACACTCCCCCGCGGACGAGTGTTGCCGCGCCGACGAGACGACCGCAGGGCCAACACCTCCCGGCATACCGAGCAAGCGACAGCAGCGATATCCGCACAGGAGGATCGGGTATGACCGAGTACATCGCAGGAGTCGCGATACCCGCCGGCCGACTGGCCGCGGAGGCCACCGAACTGGTCCGCGACAGTGCGTCCCCACTTCTGTTCCACCACTCCCGGCGTGTCTATCTGTTCGGGATGCTGCACGGGCGGCGGCGCGGGCTCGATCCCGACCCCGAACTGCTGTACGTCGGCGCGCTCTTCCACGATCTGGGCCTGACCGATACCTACCGCACCACCGAGCAGCGGTTCGAGGTCGACGGCGCCGACGAAGCGCGCCGGTTCCTCACCGCGCACGGTATCGACGCCGCGGCGGCACAGCGGGTGTGGACCGCCATCGCCCTGCACACCACGCCCGGTATCCCCGAACATATGGACCCCGAGATCGCGCTGGTGGCGGCCGGTGTCGAAACCGACGTTATCGGCATCGGTTACCACGACCTGGACCCCGGCGAGATCCGCGCGGTGGTCGCGGCCCATCCGCGACCGGACTTCAAGAAACAGATTCTGGCCGCCTTCGCCCACGGTTTCGGCGATCGACCCGACACCACCTTCGGAACCATCAATGCCGACGTCCTGGCCCACTTCCAGCCCGGTTTCACGCGCACGGACTTCGTCGACGTCATCGAATCCGGCCCGTGGCCCGAATAGCGGCCCCATTCCGGCTGCGGTCCGGCGCGGGTCGAATGCCGCATCGCGCATGATCTGCACCGTGGCCCCAGCCGCTCCCGGGATACACCACGTGCGCTCACGCGGGGATGTCAGCCGACCCGCTTTCCCTCCGGTGAAAACCGGCCGGCCACCACGACACGACCATCGTCGCTGTTCACACGGCTACGCGGGATTCCCGGCCTGAACGCGGCCTGAGAATCCCTCGTCCGATTCCTCCGGTTACGAATGCGTCACGATACGATCGCCCCCCGTGACGGACACCATGGTGCGGGCGGACGAGGCGCCCACGGACGAGCAACCACCACCACCGGGGCCGGCACGCGGTAGATGGGCGATGTGGACAGCCCTCGTTTCCGGCCTGCTCGCGACGGTGCTCGCGGTCGCGGTGCCACTGCTTCCGGTGCACGTGGACAAGACGACTCTCAACTGGCCCCAGCAGGGATCGACGGGCAGTATCACCGCCCCGCTGATGTCCTACGCGCCGCTCACCTTCGACGCCACCGTTCCCGGCGCGGCGCTGGAACAGCTCGCCGAGACCGGCGGACAAGCCGCCGCGACCATGCCTGCGGGCGCTCCCGACCTCGAGGAATACGGGTTCGTCGCACGAGTCCAGCCGGCCCAGGACGGCAGACCCGCCCACCTCGAGGTGGTGCTGCGCAGTCAGTCGATGTTCAGTGTGCCGCTCGACGAACTCCGTGACGCCACGCTCACCGTGCACTCCGACAGTTCCGCCACGACGGCCGAACTGACCGGGACCGATATCGAACCACTGTTCCTGGCCGGTGACTTCCGGCCCCAGTTGGTCGGCGTGTTCAGTGATCTGACCAGTTCGGCGGGAACCAGCGTCAGCGTGGAGGTGGACAGCCGGTTCTCGGTCACGCCCACATTCACCAAGCGCACCGCGACGGTACTGGCCGTGCTACTCGCCGCGATCGCCCTCGGCGCGCTGCTACGACTCGACCGCTTCGACGGCCGCCGGGTCCGGAGTCTGCTGCCGCAGCGCTGGCGGACTTTCACCGGTATCGACGCCGGTGTGCTCGCCACTCTGTTGCTATGGCATTTCATCGGTTCCACCACCTCCGATGACGGCTACCAGTTCGGTATGGCCCGCACCTCACTGGTCTCCGGCTATATGGCCAACTATTTCCGGTTCTTCGGTGTCCCGGAGAACCCCGTCGGTACGCCGCCCTACGACGTGATCGCCCAGATGACCGAGCTCAGCACCGCCAGTCCCTGGGTGCGCCTGCCCACCCTGCTCGCCGCCGTCCTCGCCTGGCTGGCGCTGAGCCGGGAGGTCATCCCCCGGCTGGGCGCCGGGTTACGGCGCGACAAGATCGTCGTAGGCACCGGCGCGCTGGGTTTCCTCGCGATCTGGCTGCCCTACAACAACGGGTTGCGGCCGGAACCGGTGATCGCGGTCGCTGTCCTGCTCACCTGGGTCTTCGTGGAACGCGCCATCGCGACCGGGCGGCTGCTGCCGTATGCGATCGCCATCATGATCGCGGCGTTCAGTCTCACCGCGGCACCGTCCGGGGTGATCTGTCTGGCACCGCTGGCGGCCGGGGCGCGGTCGGTGGTGCGGTGCGGTATCCGCCGCGCCCGCGCGTTGTCCGCCGCGACCGAGCGACCCGGCCGGGGCGCGTGGTGGTTCGCCCGGATCTCCTCCTACGGCGCCCTGCTGGCACCATTGGCCGCGGCCGGCACCCTGGTGCTGGTCTTCGCCTTCGGTGTCCAACCGCTGTCGGCGATGTTCGAGATGACCCGGGTACACAACGCGGTCGGCCCCTCGGTGCCCTGGTTCGACGACTACCAGGCCTATCAGCGCCTGTTCACTCCCACCGCCGACGGTTCCATCGGCCGCCGCTTCGGTGTCGTCGCGATGTGGCTCGGACTGCTGGTGTGCGCCTTCGTGCTGCTGCGCAAAGGCGGGCGCATTCCGTTCGTCACCTCGGGCCCCGCGAAACGCCTGCTGGGCATCACCTTCGGGGCGATGCTGCTGATGGCTACGGTGCCGACCAAGTTCACCCACCACAACGGCGTTTTCGCCGGTCTGGCCGGTGCGGTCGCCGTCGTCACCGCGGTCGCGGTGGGCCCGAAGGTCATGCGGGCACCGCGATACCGCGCACTGTTCGCCGCCATCGTGGCGGTGGCGATGGCCCAGATCTTCACCGGTGTCAACAAATGGTTCTACGCGTCCGGCCACGGCATCCCGTGGTGGGATACAGCACCGGCGATCGGCGGCATCGGGATGAGCGAGATCTTCCTGACCATCGCCGTGCTGTGCCTGGCGCTCGCCGGGTGGTGGCATCTGCGGGCACCGGAACCGGGAACACCGCACCGGGTTTCGCCGCGCGCCTGGCGGCTGGCGAAGATTCCGCCGCTCACCGTGGCCGCCGCCGTTATCGTGGTCTTCCAGGTAGGGTCGTTCGCCACCGCCGCGGTCACCCAGTATCCGGCGTTCTCACTGGCCCGCTCCAATATCGATGCGGTACTGGGTCAGCCGTGCGGACTGGCGAACGACGTCCTGGTCGAAGCCGACCCGAACGCCTCCATGCTCGCCCCGCTGACCGGTGACCCGGCGGACGCCTTCGCGGCGGACGCCACCGGCTTCGTCCCGGGTGGGGTCGCCGACGTCACCTCCGACGACGACCAGCCGGCGAACGACAACAGCATCGCCGATGCGCTGAAGGACACCTCCGACGGCACCTCGGTCACGCAGACCGGCGGTGCGCCCCTGCCCTTCGGCCTGTCGAACGACACACCGGTCCTCGGGACCGCCAGGCAGCAGGAAGCGGCCGAACTGACCACCGGCTGGTACCGGTTGCCCGAACCGGGCCGGCGCGACGGAATCATGGCCATCACCGCCGCGGGGCGGTTCCGGGCGATCACCCAGGACGGCGAGGTGATGCCGGGCCAACCCGTGGACATCGAATACGGCGTCGCGGATCCGGCGTCGGGCGCACGGTCGCTCGGACAGGTCATGCCCATCGATATCGGTCCTACCCCTTCCTGGCGGAACCTGCGCGTACCGCTGGAGGAGATTCCCGACGACGCCGATGTGGTCCGCATCGTCGCGAAGGACAAGACGATCGATCCCGAACAGTGGATCGCGTTGACCCCGCCGCGAATTCCGCAGACCCGCACGATCAACGACCTGATCGGATCCGACCAGCCGGTATTGCTCGACTGGGCAGTGGGCCTGCAGTTCCCGTGCCAGCGGCCGTTCGACCACAAGGACGGCATCGCCCAGGTGCCCGGCTGGCGCGTCCTGCCCGACCGCCCGGCCGCGAACACCACCAACCTCTGGCAGCGCCACGACGGTGGCGGACCGCTGGGCTGGAGCCGTCAGATACTGCGTTCGCAGACCCTGGCCACTTACCTGAAGGACGACTGGAGCCACGATTGGGGCCAGCTGCAACGGCTGACCCCCCTTGATGTCTCGGCCCGCCCGGCCGCGCCGGCGGTAACTCAGGAGAAGCACTCCGGTCTGTGGAGTCCCGGCCATATCAACGTCACCTGGTAGCCGAAGTCGCCGGGCCCGCACCGGGGTCCGGCGAGCACGGTGCGCGGGTGGGGCGCCGCGACCGGACACCATCGGGAAAATTCGGGGCATCGGTGCCGTTGGTGAGTGCAGCGCTTCGAGATCGGGCTTTCGGCTTCAGTCGATCGTGAAACGAACGAATACCAGTCTCCGGACAGCTTTTCGAATCGTCGGGCGGTGACCCGACGCCTGATCCTCCGCGCTCGGCTATCTCCCATCGAACTCTACGGCGGTCGGCCCACTGACCTTGATCGGCCGAGTGTCCTACCAGCGCGCATGCGACCCGCGCCTTTTGATTAGCACTAATGTATTTTGGGCTCATGATCGTGCGACCAGCACCCGGACTAGGTGAACTCCTCCGCTATGTCGGCGAACTGGTGGACCACGGCGCCGGGGAGATGTACGAGTCCCTGGGGATGTCGTACCGGCCGCGATACACACCGGTGTTGCGGGCGATGAGCCTCGGCGCCGCGACGGTCACCGATATCACGGCACTGACCCATGTCACCCAGGGTGCGGTCAGCCAAGCCGTCGGGCTGATGGTGACCGACGGCCTGGTCGTGCGTGAGCAATTGCCGGACGGCCGTAAGAGTGGGCTGCGCCTGACACCGGAGGGGAGAAAGCTCGTCGGGTTGCTCGAGCCGCACTGGGAAGCCACCTTCGCCGCGGTCGTGGGACTGGAGCGCGAGATCGGCTTCCCGATCCGGCGCGCGCTCGCCGACGCCGCGACCGCACTGGAGAGCAGGGGCTTCGCACCCCGGATCCGGGAAGCCCGCGTGCGTACGGCCGAGCCGGATATCTCGCCGGGCCGCGGCATCGCCACTGCGACCAACTGGTTCGATCGCGGCGGGCAAGCGTACGCGCAGTTCCGTCCCGAATACCCCGGCCGACTGTCGATGTTCCTGGCCGCGCTGGCTCCGTCCACGGACCTCGCCGTCGATGTCGGTTGCGGCAGCGGGCAGCTGACCACTCGACTCGCCTCCCATTTCGACACCACAATCGGCATCGACCCCAGCGACGACCAGCTCGCGAACGCCCGACCCCGAGACCGGGTTCGCTACCTGCGCGCCCCAGCCGAGGAACTACCCGTTCCGGATCGCAGCGCGACGCTCATCACCGCCGCCCAGGCCGCGCATTGGTTCGACCGGCCCGCCTTCTACTCGGAGGTCCGCCGGATCGCGGCCGACGACGCGGTGATCGCGTTGATCAGCTACGGCGTGCTGCGCCCGGAACCCGCTATCGCACCACGATTCGACCACTTCTACGGCAACGAGATCGGGTCGTACTGGCCGCCGGAACGCAAACTGGTCGACACCGGATACTCCGAGATCGACTTCCCGTTCGAGGAATACCCGGTGCCGCCCATGCAGATCCGGAAGAACTGGAACCTCGCCGAACTGCTCGGCTACGTGTCGACATGGTCGGCGGTCCGCCGAGCCGAAGCAGACGGCGCCACCGCAGTCCTGCACTCCTTCGCCGCAGACCTCACCGAACTGTGGGGCGATCCCACAGCGAAGCGAACGGTCAGCTGGCCCCTCGTCATGCGCTTGGGGATCCTGTAAGAGCGGATCCGTTCACGCTGCATCAACTCCGTCATAACCGGTTGCCGCACGCGGCGGAGGACGGGACGTTCACGCCGATGCGGAACGGATGCGGCCCACATGATGAATGGGTGCGCTTCACAGCGATAGTCGAGGCCGTCACGACCGGACTGCGCTGGGCCTACGCTGAGCTCCCCGCCGGTGATCCGGTGCGCGACGGCGTCGCGCAGGCCCGGGACCTGCTACTGCGGCGCCTGGACAATCCCGACGTGCTGCTGAACAACCCGGTCCGCCACGTACCACCGGACACCATAACCGGCAGGTTCGGCACAGTCCGCTATCTCCGTCGGGGCGAACATGATGCCGATTTCGTCGACGATGGGCTCACCGTCGTCGGAATCGACAGGGAGGGAAGGTCTGGCCTGTTCTTCCGGCCCGCCGAACTCGACAAAGACGAGCGAACCGGTCACCTCGATCTCACCGTGACCGAGAGCTCCGATACCGATCTGGTGCGGAAGGTCGCCGAGGAGCTCGGCCTGGACGTCGATGCCGCCGCGCTCTACCTGCAATTTCTGGCCCTTCCCGAACCCACCGACCACAATGTCCGCACATGGAACCACTGGAGCCCGGCCCGGCACAGGAAAGCCGGCACCACGCTCCTGGGCCGGAAGCTGGTGGTACACGGCTCACGAACCCGCGCGGGCCGCACCCTGTTCCTACCGGGCGAGTGGATCGAATACGACTGGCTCGGCTCCGTCCACCCGCGCGAGAAATTCAAAGACGACCTGACAGCCGCCGCCGAAACCAGCGATCGCCCCGGCAGTTTCGACTGGTGGCTGCTGCCGGACCGCTTCGCCTTCGCCTGGAACAACCGCCCGGCCCCCTGACCGCCCTATCGGGGCGGCCGCATTACCCGGTCAGAAGAGACCCTCCGACGTGCCCAGTCGTCCTCGTCGGGGACATCGGGATCTCGTAGTGGCCGGTGGCCCTCGCCGGGCTCGGGCAGACGGGGGGTCTGTAGTGGCTTCCAGTCGGACGTGTTTACCGACGAACGCCGACAATCGGGCGGCGTCCTCCTGCGCACCGGATAATGCTCGGCGCGTAACTCGGCGAGCGCCCGGTCCAGGTACACCGAATTCCACAGCACCACACAGTTCAAGATCAGGCCGAGCGCTGAGAGCCGGTCTTCCGTACCGTCGAGGTAGGCGCGGGTGACCTCGCCCTTCTTCCCGTGAAAGATGTTGCGGCCCAGTTCGTGACGGCCCGATCGGCGGTGGACCGTGCTGTCGCTCCGAGCGATTCCGGGATCAATCGGACCCCGGCCCCGCAGCGCCGATAGCGACGCGAGTCCGCTCAGCGGCGGATTCCCGGGCTGCCTCGAGCACCCGGAGTCCGGCGAGTGCCTCGGCCGGATCGACCGGGACCGGCGCGCCGTCCAGGACGGCGGCCGCCGTGGCGGTGTAGAAGGCGGGATAGTCGCCGGGCAGAGTGGGATAGGACGCCGACTCGGAACCGGCGCCGAGCACGCCGTGGTCCGCCTCGGCCGCGACGCCCCACGGTTCGCCGCCTCCCGGCCGGTGACCGGCCCGCAGTGCCGCCTCCTGGAGATCCAGTCCGTGCACTTCGTACCCGGCCCGGTCGCCGAGCACCCGGAACCGGGGGCCCAGCAGTGGCGCCACCGCACTGGCCCACAGATGGGAGTGCACGCCGCCGGTGTGGGTGAGGGCGAGGAACATATCGTCGTCGGTGGTGACGCCGGGGCGGCGATGGGCCAGTTCGCAGTAGACGGTCTCGACCGGCCCGAACAGGGTCAGGGCCTGGTCGACGAGGTGACTGCCCAGGTCGTACAGGATCCCGGCGGCGTCGGCCGGGCCGCCGACCTCACGCCAGCCGCCCTTGGGTACCGGTCGCCAGCGCTCGAAGCGTGATTCGAAACGGTGCACCGACCCCAGTGCGCCGTCGGCCATGAGCTTTCGTACCGTCCGGAAATCACCGTCCCACCGCCGATTCTGGAAAACGGTGAGTATCCGCCCCGTGGCCTGTGCGCAGCGCAGCAGATCTTCGGCTTCCGCGGCCGTCACCGCGAAGGGTTTGTCCACCACCACCGCGGCTCCGGCTTCCAGCGCCCGGCGGGCCAGTTCGGCGTGTACACGGTTGGGTGCGGCCACGACCACCAGATCGATCCCGGACATATCGGCGAAGAGGCTGTCGGCGTCGGGCAGTACCCGGACCCCGGGATGTTCGCGCCGCGCCTGCTCTGCCCGTTCGGCCGAACCCGTCACCACCGCGGCGACCCGCAACCTGGGTTCGGCGGCGACGAGCGGTGCGTGGAACACCGATCCAGCCAGCCCGTATCCGATGATGGCGACTCCGAGGCTGCTCATACCGCCCGACGTTACCCGGCGGCCGTGCTCACCCCGCGGAGGTCAGGAACGACAACCGCACCTCGCGGTCCGGATTGTCGATATTGAGGTCGATCAGCGCGATGGACTGCCAGGTTCCC
The DNA here is from genome assembly GCF_014645735.1 of Nocardia jinanensis. Taxonomy (GTDB): domain Bacteria; phylum Actinomycetota; class Actinomycetes; order Mycobacteriales; family Mycobacteriaceae; genus Nocardia; species Nocardia jinanensis. Next base: position 453,429 of record NZ_BMMH01000002.1, read on the forward strand.
AGCGCGGGTGCACCGTCGAGCACCGGGACGGTCGCATAGGGGGCGATGAGCGCGGGCATGACATGGGATCGTCCGTGTCCGCGTGATCCGTGCGCGTGCCGCCACCGATCGTCGGCCGGCAGCAGGTCGCGCAGGGCGGCCAGCAGGTCCTCGTCGCTGTGGGCGCCCAGTTCCAGGACCGCGACGCCGGCGGTGGCGTGTGGCACGAAGATGTGCAGGAGACCGTCGCCGCCCGCCTCGTTCACGAACGCCCGGCATTCCGGGGTGATATCACGGACCATTTCGCTGCGGCCGGTGTGCACCGCGATGACTGTGCTGCGCATATCCGGGCAGCCTACGCGGATCCTGCGGCGGTCCCCGCCGGGCGCGCGCCCCGGGCGCGACATCGTTGGGCCAATCCGGCCAGTATCGGTGAGCATCCGGCGTCGAAGCGGCGGTGGGCGAGGCCGTCGCTGCGGGTGGCGCCGCGGTTCACGATCACGACCGTGCCGCCGTTCCGGGCGACCCGGTGTACGAACCGGCGGCCCGACAGCACTGTCAGACTGGATCCTGCCACCAGGATCACTTCGGCCGAATCGACCAGCTCGTAGGCGGCCGCGGCCCGTTCGGCCGGCACGCTCTCCCCGAAGTAGACGATATCGGGCTTCCACATCCCGCCACAGCGCGGGCAATCCACCATGTGGAAACCACTGGTGTCCTCGACCACGGCGTCGGCGTCGGGCGCCACCTCGAGACCGGTCACCGAGGCGGCCGCGAAACCCGGATTGGCCAGCTCCAATTGTTCGGCCAGAGCCATCCGGGAGATCTTCGCCCCGCACCCCAGGCAGCGCACCTGGGCGTAGCTGCCGTGCAGATCGATCACCCGGCGGCTGCCCGCCTTGGTATGCAGCAGATCGACGTTCTGGGTGATCACACCGGTGACCACACCCTGCCGCTCCAATTCGGCCAGGGCACGGTGGCCGGCGTTCGGGCGAGCGGCGTCCATATGGCGCCAGCCCACGTGATTACGCGCCCAATAGCGCTGCCGGAATACTGGATCACCGACGAACTGCTGGTAGGTCATCGGATTGCGCGGCGGCGCATCGGGTCCACGGTAATCGGGTATACCGCTGTCCGTAGAGATTCCGGCGCCGGTGAGCACGACCGTCGATCGGTCGCCGATCAGCCCGACCAGATCGTCGAGGGTGTCGGTCCAGGAATCCGGGTGATGATCGTCGAGCAGCGCCGTGGCGGGCATACCCCGAGCGTACGTGCCGGGTGGCGGCCGGGTCCGGCCACCACCCGGGATCGGGAACTACTCGCTCAGGTCTGGATTCCGGCGAGCTTGCCCGCTTCCGCGTCGAGGCCCAGCATGGCCAGCAGGCTGCGGCAGTCGGCGGCGTCGGTGGAATGGCCGGCGACGATCCGGGCGGCGACGGCGCTGCGGCGGGCGGCCTCGGCGCGTTCAGCACTGCGGATCTCTGCGAATTCGGCCAGATCGGGCTCGGGAACAGCGTGATCGACGGGGGTGTTGCTGCGGCTGGATATGCCAGGCATGGGTCTCCTTCGAGTTCTCCGAAGCCTACGCCGAGGACCGGTGACGCACAGCGCAACCGGAAACTGGCATCCGCCGCCGCGCCCCTGTGCGGGCCTCCGCTTTCGCGGATCACGGGACCCGCCATCGGCGTGTTCGCCGAATCCTCCCGGCGCGCCCCGGAACTCGACCGGATCGGGCACAGCGGATTGCGGAAACGACATGCCGATCGATTGCCAGGATTCATGACCGAACTTCATGTAATGTGGCCTGCGTCATAATCAGGTCGCAGAACCGCCGCCGCCCGGCCTTCGTGTCACAGGTGCGCCGATGTCGTTTTTGCGGCCCTTGTTTTTTATGACACAACTCATTTAAATTCACCTCCTGCACGTTCACCAATTTGGAATGCTCGTGTTCCGCTGTAGCGGGGGCGGTATTCCACCCCAGCGAGGAGGTACACCGGTGGAGATCGACCACTTCAGCCATGGCTGGCTCACCCCCGTGGTCGCGTATGTCATGTCGTTCACCGGATCGTTGCTAGGACTACGGTGCATGAGCCGCGTGCGCAGCGGATCGCCGTTCGACGGCTGGCTCATCGCGGCGTCGGTCGCCATCGGTGGCACCGGGATCTGGGTCATGCATTTCATCGCCATGCTGGGATTCCGGATCAATGGCGCGGCCATCAAGTACGACGTACCCGTGACCCTCATCAGCGCGGCCATCGCCATGGTGGTTGTCTGGGCCGGACTGTGCCTGGCCCAGCAACGCCGATTGGGCGGACAGAGCCTGCTGGTCGGTGGCGTGGTCACCGGAATCGGCGTGGGCGCCATGCACTACGCCGGTATGTACGCCATGAAGACCGATGTCGAAATCGGTTACGAATGGTCGACCGTGACGTTGTCGATGGTGATCGCGGTGATCGCCGCGACCGCCGCGCTCTGGTTCACCCTCAATGTCCGCGGAACCCTGGCCACCGTCGGCGCGGCGCTGGTGATGGGCGTGGCTGTGGCCGGTATGCACTACACCGGCATGTACGCCATGCACCTGGGCACGCCGCATCATATGACCCCGTCGGGCGCGGGGGCCGCGCAGTTGCTGACTCCGCTGATCGTCGGTGTCAGCCTGATGACGGTGGGCATGCTGTTCCACCTGGGCCTGACCGAGGTGAGCGGGGGCGCCGCGATGGCGCGCCGTCCCGCGGCCGATAACTACTGGCCCACCCGCGACTGATCCGGATCGTCCACGCCGGGACATTTCGACCGCATGGCCGAAATGCGTCACGTGACACGACCCGCGCCGAATGCTCCGCTGTGGCGCCCCGATAGGGTCAAGGGGTGCGGCAGCGGATCATCCTGGATGTGGACACCGGAGTGGACGATTCCCTCGCGCTGCTCTATCTGCTGGCCAGCCCGGACGCCGAAATAGCCGGTATCGCCTCCACCGCCGGTAATGTGCCCGCGGCCCAGGTGGCGATCAACAATCTCGCATGGCTCGAGCTGGCCCGGGCACCGGAGATCGAGGTGGCGCTCGGGGCGGCCGATCCACTCGAGATCCCGCTGCGCACCACCGAGGACACCCACGGACCCCACGGGGTCGGCTATGCCGAACTCCCCACCCCGATCCGCCGTATCTCCACGCGCAGTGCCGCGCAGATGTGGGTGGACCTCGTCCGGCGCCATCCAGGGGAACTGGTCGGCCTGTGTACCGGGCCGCTCACCAACCTGGCTCTCGCCCTGCGCGAAGAACCCGACCTGCCCCGGCTGCTGCGCCGGTTGGTGATCATGGGCGGCGCGTTCAACCATCCTGGGAACACGACGCCGACCACCGAGTGGAACATCCACGTCGACCCCGAGGCGGCGAAGGTCGTCTTCGACGCGTTCTCCTTCGCCCCACCCGATCGCCGGCCGATCGTCTGCGCTCTCGATATCACCGAATCCATCGAAATGCGGCCCACGCACCTGATCCGGCTGGCCGAACGCGCCGGCAGCCACCCGATAGAGACGGTGTCCCCCGCCGATCCGCCCGAGGCGCGTTCGGTGGCGAGCAATCCGATCATCCGGCACCTGACCGACGCGGTCCGCTTCTACTTCGATTTCCACGACGGCTACGACCTCGGCTATCTGGCACATATGCACGATCCGTTCGCCGCGGCGGTAGCCCTGGACCCGGCCTTGGCGCGCACCCGGCCCGCGACGGTGGATATCGAACTCGAGGGCGCGCTCACCCGCGCCACCACGGTCGCCGATTGGGCCGGAATATGGGGGCGCCCGCCCAACGCCGATATCGTCGTCGGCACCGACCCCGTGCGGTTCTTCGACCGGATGATCGCCCGGATCGGCGACCACGCCCGGGCCCTGTATCCCGGGCAGCCCGTCGGCGACCCCGTCACCCGGCTGCGATGACACGCCGGCGAACCCCTGTCCGACCCGAGCGAGAGGTACGACCGTGAGCACCTCCGGAGTCAGCGAGGTTCCGGCCGACGAGGCGTATCTGGCCGGATTCCGGGAGCGATTGGATCTGCCCGGGATGATCGATGTGCATACCCATTTCATGCCGCACCGGGTGCTGCACAAGGTCTGGGCGTATTTCGACGATGTCGGACCACTCACCGGCCGCCCCTGGCCGATCACCTATCGCGCCGAGGAATCGGTGCGGCTGGACGCCCTGCGCCGTTTCGGTATCCGCGCCTTCACCGCGCTGGTGTACCCGCACCGCCCGGATATGGCGGCATGGCTGAACGAGTGGACCGCGAAATTCGCCGCCGAGGTCCCGGAATGCCTGTACACCGCCACCTTCTATCCGGAACCGAGCGCCGCCGGGTATGTGGCGGCAGCCGTGGATCAGGGCGCGCAGGTGTTCAAATCGCATATCCAGGTCGGCGCCTACGACCCTCGCGACCCGCTGCTGGATCCGGTCTGGGGCACTCTCGAGGATGCGGGCGTACCCACTGTGATCCACTGTGGCTCCGGCCCGGCACCCGGCGCGTTCACCGGCCCCGCACCGGTCGCCGACGTACTGCGGCGGTTCCCGCGATTGCCCCTGATCGTCGCGCATATGGGTATGCCCGAGTACCGGGATTTCCTGGATCTGGCGGACCGGTATTCCGGAGTCTGCCTGGACACCACGATGGCGTTCACCGATTTCGCCGAGGCCGACGTCCCGTTCCCGGTGGCCGACCGGCAACGTTTGATCGATCATGGCGATCGCATCATGTTCGGTAGCGATTTCCCGAACATCCCATACCCGTACCGGCATGCCGTCCAAGCCCTGGAACGGCTCGAACTGGGCGAGGACTGGTTGCGCCGCGTCTGCTATCGCAATGCCGCCGACCGGTTCGGCCTGACCTGACCTGCGACGATCCCACCGGGATCGCATCGGCGCCGCTGAACGCGACGGAATCCGGCATCAGCTCGTTCCGTCCGTGGCACTCACCGCCGTCACTACCGGTGCGCGCGGCGCTTCGACCCCGGCCCAGCGCGCCAGCGCCGCACGGCATGCGGCGATCTCGCCGGGCCCGGGCGCGGATTCGGTGGCCCAGGCCACCCGGCCGTCGGGCCGCAGTAGTAATGCGGTGGCCGCGGTCTCCGTGGTCCGGGCGCGCACCACACCGATCCTGCTCGGCAGGCCGGTGAGCGCGGAGGACCACGCCCCGTCCGCAGCGAGGTCCAGCAGCAGCGGACGGGAGTCCCGGATCATTTCGGTCAGGCGTACCGAGCCGTCACCGGTGCGCAGCGTGAGGTCCGGTGCGCTGTAACCGACGAGCGGGTGCGGGTCGGCGACTTCCATGTCATAGCGCACATCCGTCCCGGCGATCAACGCGGCCACCCGCGCCACGGTGGACTCGTCCGCGAGCAGCTCGCCGAACACCGCGCGCAACGCGGTGCCGTTTCCGCCCGGTGCGAGCAGGGCCGATTGGGCGCGGGCCGCGAGTTCCGTCCGGGTGGCCGCCTGCCGCCGCTCCCGGTCGTAGCTGTCGAGCAGGCCGGCCGGCGCCCAGCCGTTGATCTCGGCGGCCAGTTTCCAGCCGAGGTCCACCGCGTCCGGCAATCCCACGTTCAGTCCGGGCCCACCGCCACCGGTGTACACATGCGCCGCGTCTCCGGCCAGGAAAACCGGTCCGTCACGGAACTGTTCGGCCACCCGGGTATGCCCGCCGCGCAGCCGGCGCAATAGATGCGGGCCCGGTCCTGCGGGGACGCCGAGCGGGATGTCGGCGCCGAGCACCCGGGTGATACTCGCCCGCATCTCCACCAGCGTCATCGGCTCGTCGATCGGTGGTTCGTCCCATTCGACGGTGGACAGCATCGGTGGCCGATCCGCGAACGGGGCGTAGGTGAAACCGCCGTGCTCGGTACGCAGCGACAGGAACGGCCGGATCGGACCGAAGCCGGGCACCCGGAGTTCGCCGGTTACCGGGTCCACCCAGTCGGCGGGGATCGAGGCGTGGACCGTGCGGGCGGTCGTCCGGTCGTATCCGATACCGGGGAAATCGATTCCGCGCTGTTTACGGACCACGCTGTGGGCGCCGTCCGCCCCGACGAGGTAGCGAGCGCGCAGCCGGGCCGGGCCGTCGGGGCCCGCGAGTTCCACCGCGACTCCGTCGCCGTCGTTCTCGACTGCCACCACTGCCCCACCGCGGCGGATCTCGATACCGAGTTCGGCCGCGTATCCTGCCAATGCGGCGACCAATTCCCGTTGCGGGATCGGCAGGGTGTAGACCGGCCCGTTGTCGAGCAGGCTCAGATCGAGGGCCAGCCCGCCGAACATGAAGTAGCGGTCGTTGGGGCGGGGCGGGCCCGCTGTCCCGCTGAGACGCTCGTACAGCCCGCGCCGATCCAACAGCGGCACCACATGGCCCACCAGGCCGTTGGCCCTGGGTTCGGTCTCGGTTTCGGCATTCCGTTCGACCACGAGCGGCCGGATCCCGGCGCGACCCAGCTCGCAGGCCAGTAGCAGACCCACCGGGCCGGCCCCGGCGATGATCACGTCGTAGCGCATCTCAACTCCCGGCATTCGGTACGGGCAGCCCGGCGGCCACCTGGTTCAGGGCGGCGCGGAGTGCGGCCGCGAGCGGTTCGGGCGGGTGGGCGCTGCGGGAGTGTTCGGTGGCCACCGCACAGGCCGATCCCACTACCGCGGCCACCAGTTTCGGATAGATATCCCGCTCGGGGTCGGTGCCGATCCGCGCCGCCACCGCCGCGGCCAGTTCCCGCTGCGCGAGCGCGTCGGCCTCCAGTACGGCACCGCGCACCGCGGGCTGGGACAGGATCTCCCCGACTCCCTCGGCCCAGCGGGTATCACCCGGCCAGTTCACCTGTGAGTCCCCTTCGCCCAGCTCGAAACCGTGCAGGACAGCAGTGGTGATCGCCGCCCAGAGCGGCTCATCCGCCGGGCGGGTACTCAGCAGCCGGCCGATCTCGTACATCCGGTCGAGATGCCGTGAGGCCACCGCTTCGGCTTTACCGCCGAAGTAGTTGCGGAAAGTGCGGTCGGAGACACCGACCGCCGCCGCGATGTCCTCGACGGTGACCGCGTCCCAGCCCTTCTCGATCGACAGCCGGATGGTCGCGAGACTCAGCGCGAGGCGGGTCTCGCGTTTCTTACGTTCCCGCAACCCGGGTTCGTCATCGTTCATACGAACCACGGTACAGATAATTTCCAAAAAGGAAAAATTTCCTCGGCGGAAACTTTCTCAACTGTCGAAGGCGTCCAGTAGTTTCTCGGCGGCCAGGGCCGCGGTCAGCGTTCCGTCCCGAACCGCACGCTCCACTTCACCGCGCAGCGCCTTCACCTTCGGATTATCGGCGAGGCGGCGCAGCAGCTGATCGTGCACCATGGTCCAGGTCCAATCGACCTGCTGTCGGCGCCGCTTCTCGGCGAACTCCCCGGCGTCGGTGAGCACGCGGCGGTGGTCCAGTACGGTCTGCCAGAACTTCTCCAGACCGATACCCTCCAGACCGCTCATGGTCAGCACCGGCGGGCGCCACAGCGCATCGTGCGGATGGATCAGCCGCAGCGCGCCGGACAGTTCCCGGGCCGCCGATTTCGCCTCGATCTCGTGTTTGCCGTCGGCCTTGTTCACCGCGACCAGATCGGCCAGTTCCAGCACACCCTTCTTGATGCCCTGCAACTGGTCGCCGGTGCGGGCCAGGGTGAGGAAACAGAACACGTCGACCATGTTCGCCACGGTCACCTCGGACTGCCCCACGCCGACGGTCTCCACCAGGATCACGTCGTAGCCGGCCGCTTCGAGCAGCACGATTGTCTCGCGGGTCGCCTTCGCCACCCCGCCGAGGGTGCCCGCCGTCGGCGAGGGGCGGATGAAAGCGTTCTCCTCCACCGACAGCCGCGCCATCCGGGTCTTGTCACCGAGGATCGAACCACCGGTCCGGGTCGAGGACGGATCGACCGCGAGCACGGCGACCCGGTGCCCCTGGCCGATCAGCTGCATGCCCAGGCCGTCGATGAAGGTCGACTTCCCCACCCCGGGCACCCCGGTGATCCCCACCCGGTTCGACAGTGCCGCACCGGTTTCCGGAGTCAGTCTCAGCAGTAGCTGCTGGGCCTGGTCCCGATGGTCGGACCGGGTGGATTCCACCAGGGTGATCGCCCGCGCGAGGGCGGCCCGCTCACCGGAGCGGACCGCCTGCGCGAGGACTTCCACGTCGACTACACGTGTGCTCATCCCTGGGCTTCGACCTCGGATTCGGTATCACCGGAACCGAGTTCGTGCCCGAGCGCGGCACCGAGCTTGCGCAGCAGATCGATCGCCGCGTCGGCGATCACGGTGCCCGGCGGGAAGATCGCCGCCGCACCCGCCTCGTACAGCTCGTCGAAATCACCGGGCGGGATGACCCCGCCGACGATGACCATGATGTCGGGCCGGCCGACATCGGCCAGCGCCTGCCGCAGGGCGGGCACCAGCGTGAGATGACCGGCGGCCAGTGAGGACACACCGACAACATGTACGTCGTTGTCCGCCGCCTGGCGGGCCACCTCTTCGGGGGTCTGGAACAGCGGGCCCACATCCACGTCGAATCCGAGATCGGCGAAGGCCGTGGCGATCACCTTCTGGCCGCGGTCGTGACCGTCCTGCCCCATCTTCGCGACCAGGATCCGGGGACGCCGGCCTTCGGCCTCGGCGAACTCCTCCACCAGATCCCCGGCGGTGGTGATGTTGGTGACCTTGCCGGCCTCGTCACGATACACACCGGACAGGGTACGGATCTCGGCCTGATGCCGGCCGTAGACCTTCTCCAGCGCGTCCGAGATCTCACCGACCGTGGCCTTGGCGCGGGCGGCGTCGATCGCCAGGGACAGCAGGTTGTTCTCCATCCCGCCCTCGGACGAGTCGGCGGCCCGGCTGAGTTCGCCCAGCGCCCGCTCCACAGCGTCCTGGTCACGGTCGGCCCGCAGCTGTTGCAGCTTCTCGATCTGCTCGGCGCGCACCCGGGAATTCTCGACCTTGAGGACCTCGACCTCGTGGTCCTCGGCGACCTGGTACTTGTTGACACCGATCACCGGCTGCTGGCCGGTATCGATACGCGCCTGGGTCCGAGCCGCGGCCTCCTCGATCCGCAGCTTGGGAATACCCTCGCCGATCGCCTGCGCCATGCCGCCGTGCGCCTCGACCTCGGCGATATGGGCCCGGGCCCGTTCGGCGAGCTGATGGGTGAGCCATTCGACGTAGTAGGAACCGCCCCACGGGTCGATCGGCCGCGTGGTGTTGGACTCCTGCTGGATCAGCAGCTGGGTGTTGCGCGCGATCCGGGCCGAGAAATCGGTGGGCAGCGCGAGCGCCTCGTCGAGAGCGTTGGTGTGCAGCGACTGGGTATGCCCCTGGGTCGCCGCCATCGCCTCGATGCAGGTGCGGGCCACATTGTTGTAGGCGTCCTGCGCGGTCAGCGACCAGCCCGAGGTCTGCGAATGGGTCCGCAGCGATAGCGATTTCGGGTTCTTCGGATCGAACTTCGCGACCAGTTCACTCCACAGCAGCCGGCCCGCGCGGAGTTTCGCGACCTCCATGAAGAAGTTCATCCCGATGGCCCAGAAGAACGACAGCCGCGGCGCGAACTTGTCGATCTCCATCCCGGCGTCGATCCCGGCCCGCAGGTACTCCACGCCGTCGGCGAGGGTGTAGGCCAGTTCGAGATCGGCGGTCGCACCGGCTTCCTGGATGTGGTAGCCGGAGATCGAGATGGAGTTGAACTTCGGCATCTTCGCGCTGGTGTAGGCGAAGATATCGGAGATGATCCGCATCGAGGGCTTCGGCGGATAGATGTAGGTGTTGCGGACCATGAACTCCTTCAGAATATCGTTCTGAATGGTTCCGGCCAGCTGTTCGGGTGCCACGCCCTGCTCTTCGGCGGCCACCACGTACAGCGCCAGGATCGGCAGGACCGCGCCGTTCATGGTCATCGATACGCTGACCTGATCGAGCGGGATCTGGTCGAACAGCTGGCGCATGTCCAGGATGGAGTCGATGGCGACACCGGCCATACCGACATCGCCCTGTACCCGGGGATGGTCGGAGTCGTAGCCGCGGTGGGTCGCGAGGTCGAACGCCACCGACAGACCCTTCTGCCCGGCCTGCAGATTGCGCCGATAGAAGGCATTGGAATCCGCGGCCGTGGAGAAACCCGCGTACTGACGGATGGTCCACGGCTGGTTCACATACATCGTCGGGTACGGGCCGCGCACGAACGGCGCGACACCGGGGACGCTGTCGAGCGGGAAACCCGCGTCGGCGACGGTGTCACGATCGGCCTTGGTGAACACCGGCGGAACGTCGATCCCCTCCGGCGTCGACCACACCAGCTGTTCGGGGGCGTAGTTGTTGGCGGCGGCCGCCTGCCGCACGTACGCGTCCCGTGCGCTGTCGTCGGCCTTGCCGGGGGTGAAACCCGGCTCGGTGAGCGGCACCTCGGCGAAACTGCCGACCACCTGCTCGATTCGCTGTGTCGTCATCAGGCTCCTACCTTCTCCAGCAGGGCGGTCAGGGCGGCGACCGCGTCGATCCGGGCCGCCAGGAACCCGTCCGGACGCCGGGCCTCCTCGATACCGGTCAAGACCTTCTCCGGTCCGGCCAGCAGCACGGTCCCGACTCCGGCACCCCGCAGTTGTTCCACCGCCCCGGCCGCGTCGGTTCCGTAGCGGGCGTCGGTACCGCAGAGCACCGCGATCGACGCTCCGGATTCCTTTGCCGCCGCGGCGATATCACCCTCGGCGAGCGGACCCGGATTGATGGTTTCGATCCCGCCCGAGGCCAGCAGGTTGGCGATGAAGGTGACCCGCACATTGTGCTCGGCGACCGTGCCGAGCGGCACCAGCAGTGCCTGCGGGCGAGCGCCGTGGGCCGCCAGGTAGGCATCCGAGCGGTCCCGCAGCACCTCGAACGGGGCCCCGTACCGCTGTCCGGGCCCCGCCGTACGGGCGGCCTCCGACAGCGGCGACTCGGCGAGATTCGGGAATTCGTTCACCCCGGTGACCGCGGTCCGGCGATGGGCGATATCGCTCTCCCGCCGGTGATTCGTCGCACCGATCCGGGTGGCCAGCAGACCGGAGTCCAGCGCCGACCGGTACCCACCGGCGGCCTCGATCTCCTGCATGAATTCCCATGCGGCGGCGGCGAGGTCGTCGGTGTACTGCTCGACGTACCAGGAACCCGCGCCGGGGTCCTGCACATGCCCGAGGTGGGACTCCTCGAGCAACAGCAGCTGGGTGTTGCGGGCCATCCGTTCCGAGAACGACGCCGAGACGCCGAGTTCACCGGCGGGCAGGGCGGAATCGAACGGCAGCACGGTGACGGTGTCGGCGCCGCCGACGCCGGCGCCGAAGGCGGCCAGGGTGGTACGCAGCAGGTTCACCCAGGGGTCACGCCGGCTCATCATGGCCGCCGAGGTCACCGCGTGTTGCGGGGCCGCGCCCTCCGCCGGCGCGCCCAGCGCGTGGGCGACCCGCGCCCACAGGCGCCGGGCGGACCGGAACTTGGCGAGCGTGGCGAACTGGTCGTCGGTGGCGGCGAACCGGAACTCCAGCTGCCGCAGTGCTTCGGGAACCGGCACCTCCCCGGACAGCACGCGCAGGTATTCGAGTCCGGCGGCGACGGCCGCGCCCAGTTCCTGGGCGTCGGAGGCGCCGGCGGCGTGGAAGACGGTGCCGTCCACGGTGATCGCCCGCACCGTCTCCGGCCGCTGCGCGGCCGCGACGGCCAGGGCCGTGGTCTCGGCGAGACCTAGATCATCGGCGCCGGCGAAGGCGCTGGTGAGGGGTGCCGCGCCGAGAGCGACCCGGATGGCGGCACGATCGGGCGCCGAATACCGGTCGATCACCTCGTATACGGCGGCGGCCGCCGCTGCGGCGTCCGGCCCGGCGCGCAGGGTCAGCGGCGCCAGCTCGAACAGCAGACCGTCGAGCGCGGCGGCGATCCCGTCCACCGGTACGCCGTGGGTCCCCACACCGAGTTCGACGGCGCTCAGGCCGTTCTCCAGGCCGCCGGTGATCTGCCGGTTGGCGGTCGCGGCATCGGCGGCGCCGATGCGGGCACTGACGAACCAGCCGCGGTGGACATCGCGGGTGGCGTCACCACCTCGGACGAACGGGTAGGCACCGGGCAGCGGCTGCTCGGGCAGTTCGTCTCGGCGGGTGTACAGCGGTGCGATACTCAGTCCGTCGTAGGTGGACTGGTTCAGTAGCTTTTCGGGTTCCGCACCGAGTCCGGCCGCGTCGACCTTGCGGGCCTTGGCCAGCACTCCCGCCACACCTTTGCGCCAGGCGGGATATTCGGGCACCGCGGACGAGGTCGGATCAGCTCCGGCCGCGGGCTCTGCAGCAATCGGCATACCCTGTTCCCTCATTTTTCGTTCCAGTACAAGCGCACCACAGGTGTGCGCGGGTACCTTGGCATCCGCCCAGCTCAGCGAATACTTAGGTTAACGAGCATTCAGCCCGCCCCTCCGATGCTAGCGGGATGCCCGTACGGCATCGTCCGTGGCCACCACTACCAGCCAGTAACCTCGCATCCGCGAACACCGCAGTCCCTGTTCACCGAGCCGCCGTCACCCCGGGCCGCGAGGGCTCGACCCGAAGACAGCGCCGCCCGTGGTCGGGATCCAGGTGTTCACCGCGTCGCGGACAGCCGAGGTGCACCCGGCCCGCCCGCGGACGCCACTCCCGGACAACCGGTAACCTCGGCCGGTGCCCCGTATGCTCCGTGACCGGCGGCTGGTCCTCCTCCTGTGCGGCGCCGCGCTCGTCTGCGCGGCCGCATTGCTGACCCCGCTACCGAGCCCGGCGCAGATCCAGCAGTGGGCCGGCGAGGCCGGTCCCTACTTCCCGCTGTTGTTCTTCCTCGCACACACCGTGCTCACCGTCGCTCCCGTACCTCGCACGGTGTTCACTGTGGCTTCGGGTCTGCTGTTCGGCCCCGCCGTCGGGCTCACCGTGGCCGTCGGCGCGTCCGTACTCAGCGCGGCCACCGCTTTCCTGCTCGTCCGCGCCTACGGGCGGGATCGGGTCAGTATCTATCTGGACCATCCCACCGTGCGCCTCGTGGACGAGCGCCTGCACCGGCGCGGCTGGCTGGCCGTCGGCGCACTGCGGTTGATCGCCTTCGCACCGTTCTCGGTAGTGAACTACTGCTGCGCCCTGTCGTCGATCCGCTTCTGGCCCTACCTGGGCGCGACCGTGATCGGGATTCTGCCCGGTACCGCCGCCACCGTCATCCTGGCCGACGCGCTGACCGGAGGCACCCATCCGGTCATGGTGGCGGTCTCGATCGGTTGTATCGCCGCCGGACTGCTGGGGCTGGCGGTCGACCAACGCTGGAAACCGGCCGTCGAGGCGCCGGTCGCCGCCCTCGACTGAACCTGTACCCGGTAGGCGCCACCACGCCGATGAGACTCATCGGAGGGGCTGTCCACCCCGGGGACCGATCAGGGCTGATCGCCCGCTTCATCAGAGCTGATCGCCCGGCTCACAGGAGCTGCTCGTCCGTATCACGCACCTCCAGAGGCCAGCGCGCGAATTCGGGTGGTTCGGCCACCTCGCGGATCAGCGCCGCCCGGTCGGCGTAGAAACCCACATGAGCGGCATCCGGATTCCGCCGGCCCGCCTCGGCCAGCCAGCTGTGCGCGCAACGCAACACCTCGCCGATACCGGGTGCGGCATCCTCCTCGAGCACCAGATCGCCGTGCTCCGGCGCGACCAGTACCGCGGCGCCGAGATGCTGCAGGCACCGCCCGATACCGTTGTCGTCGGCCAGATCCCGGTAGGTGGTCAGGGCACGCTGCCAGCAGCGCAGCGCACCCCGCGGTTCGCCGCGTGCCCAAGCCACCGCACCGGCGATCTCGTGCACCCGGGCCCATCCGTCGGCGTCCTCGTCGTCGAGCGCGCGCAGCGCCGCCAGCTCCAGCCGGTCCTGGGCAGCGTCCAGCCTGCCCTGATGGATATGCGCCACAGCGAGATCGGTCAGCACCCGGACCTGGTTCGCCAGATCTTCGCGCGGTAGCCGCCACCAGGCCGTTCGCAATCGGTCCACCGCGTCGGCCAGCTGCTCCGGGGTAGTCGCCGCACGGAGCAGCGCCAGCCCGGCGGCATGCTCCACTCGGGCACCGACGCCGGTGGCCCGCCGCGACCACGGGCGCCACCGCCGTCCCTCCTGCCCGAGGGCTTCCCCGGCGCGCAGCGCTGTCGCCCGATGGTGACCGCCGAGCACCGTGGGACCCAGCTCCACCAGCTCCAGTGCCACCGTATGAGTTTCGGCGCCGTCGCCGGGGCCGACGGAGTACCAGATATCGAGGGCGTCACCGATTCGGACCAGCTGAGCGGCCGTGGCCGGTGGCACCGCCGCGGCGATATCACCACCGCAGCACTGGTGGATCAGCGCCCGCAACCGCCGCTCCTCCACAGCGAACCAGCGGCGGGCCCGCGGCCCGAAGGGCACCGTGCCGGATCCGATGGCCCAACTGGTCGCCCGGTCCGCGGTGTGACACAGCAGTGCGAACAGGGCCGCCTGCCATACCGGCCCACCGATCACCGTGGCGCGGTCCGGCGAGTCCGGAAACCTCGCGAGCCGGTAGCGCTGGGGTTCGTGGCAGTCCAGCACACCCGCCGAGACCAACCGCGCGAGCAGTCCGGTCGCGGTCCAGCGCTCGCCCAGCACGATCTGCTGGTCACCGGTCGGTGGGTCGCCGGTTTCCGGAAGCAGCGCCAGTTCCATTCCGACCGCGGTCAGTACCGCGCGCACGGTCGCCGCGTCGTATTCGGTGACCGGCAGTTCGCGCAGCACGGCCGCGACCGGATGATCACCGAGGTCGGGGTCGCGTTCCGGTGGGTCCGGGAGCGGACGCGGCGTCGACGGCCCGGTCAGTGGCGGTCCGTCCAGGTCGGCCAGCAGGGTCCGGCGCCGCAGCAGCCGGCGCCGGTCCCGCCGTTCGGCGGTCATCCGGTACCCGGTGTAGAGCAGGGCCAGCACCACGATCAGCACCGCCAGCCAGCGCAAGCCGGAGGCCAGCAGTTGCACCTCCGCGCTGTCGCCGAAGGAGTTCATCACCAGATTGCGGCCCAGCTCCAGCAGCAGGGCCGATGCGAGCACCGACAGTCCGCTCAGCACCCCCGGGACGACCGGGGCCCGCGGCAGGGGTTCCCTCATCGCAGCACCCCGCCGGTCAGTCCGGGCACGATCCAGCGCCGCCAGGTCGCCAGGACCAGCGCCACCGGTAGCAGGGCCGCGATGAGCGCCCCGGCGGCCAGCTGCGCGGCGTTCTCGCCGAACTGCCGGGCCTCACCCCACAGCAGCAGCGACCACGGCGACGCACCGGCCCCGCTGATCAGCAGCCCGACGATGAAATCGTTCCACACCTGGACGAATTCGAGCACCGCCACCGCGACCAGCGCAGGCCCCGCCGAGCCGAGCAACCGGCGGCTGATGGTGCCCGGAGCGGCCAGGCCGCGCAGCGCGTCGGCGGCCGGGCTACCGGGTGGTGCGGCCACCGCGCCCCGCAGGATGAGCACCGCGATCGGCAGTCCGGCGGCGGCGTGCACGAGAACCAGGGGCACCCGGGTGCCCGACAGACCGTGATCGTCGATGAAGATGTCCAGCGGACCGAGATAGGCCTGGACCGGCAGCACCGCGAGCACCACCAGGGCGGTAACGATCGTGCGCGTCACCCATCCGGCGGGAGCGACCGCGAGCCGGTAGGCCAGCGGCGCGGCGGTCGCCACCACGATGATCGTGGCCAGTACCGCCACCCAGAACGTGGCCTCGACCGAATGCAGCAGCCACCGGTCGCGCCAGACATCGGTGAACGCCGCCGCCGACCAGCCGTCCGGTCCGCGCAGGGCCACCACCGCGAGCACCACCAGCGGGATCACCGCGGCCACCGAGACCGCGCCGATCACCACACCCCGGGCCCATCCGGCGATAGAACCGCCGGCGGGCGCGCCGGCCCCGGGGCCGGGATGTTCGGCGGGTGGGAAACCGGTGCGGCGGTCCTGGATATCGGTTTGCAGCGCCCATGCCACCACCCCGAGCAGGGCGGCCAGCGGAAGCGCGTACGCGGCGGCATCGCCCGCGGTCGCCGGGTCGGTGGCCAGCCGCCACCACGAGACGGTGGCGCTGTCCACCTGATACTGGACCGACCCCGGCACTCCGATGAGCACCACGTCGAAGACCCGGGCCGCGGCCACCCCCACCACGAGCCCGGCCACCAGGACAATCGGCCGCTGCAAAGTGAACAGCCGCCACACCAGCGTGATACCGGGCTTCTCCCGGAGCAGAGTCCACCGCACCGGATCGCGTTCCAGCGCCCGGATACCGGCCCGGAACACACCGATCAGAAACCCGAGCCAGGTCCACAGGAACGCCGAGCCGAGCATCACCACGAACCAGGCCCGGTACCCCGGAAAACCGTCGAAGCCCAGCCGGGCGCCCGAGTACTGGAAGATCAGGCGGAACGCGACTCCCGACACGATCGCCGAGATACCGAACGGCACGATCAGCGGTAGCCACAACCCCCGGCTGTACCGGGTCCACCAGGCCAGCAGCATCGCCGCGACCAGTAGCGCCGCCGCGAACGCCATCCAGTACAGGCTGCGTGCATACGATTCGTCCGACCAGTACAGCGCGGCGAGGGCGACCGTCCCGACCGCCGCCGGAACGGCCCACAGACTCCGGTGCGCGCCGCGACGGGCCACCTCCAGCGCGGCCACGAACGCCACAGCCGCCACCACGCACCCCACCACAGGCCACAACCGGGTCCGTACGGCGAGGACGACGGTACCGGCGGCGGGCACCAGCAGCAGGGTCAGCAACAGCACCGCGGGCAGGCACGCCACCAGCGTGATGCCCCGCTGCGGCGGCCGGCCTGACACCAGCGGCCCGCGCATCGGCCCGACGGGCAACTCCACGCGCAGCCCATGTGCTTCGAATTCCGGTGGCGCCGTGGTCATCTCCATCCTCTTTCGAAGCGGCTCAGGGTCGTGACGGCGGTCCCGGTCGCAGCGGCGACATCACCGCCCCTGTCACCCACGGTGATCAGGAATTCGGTGAGCACCCGCCACAGGCCGTCACGGCCACCGACCGCGCCGAGCCGGTCGGACAGGTCGAAATCCGGCCAGTCCGCCAGTGCCCCGGCCGTCGGCGCCGCCCACCGCGAATATCGGGCCCGGGTGCCGAGATTGGGGCCGAGGAACCCGCCGACCTCTTCGATCCACGGCACCGGCACCCGCTCGGCCGCCAGCCCGGCGACCACCGCCTCGGCCCGCGAACCCGCCGCCCGGGTCAGCACCATGACATCGCCGCCCACGATCCGTGGGCCCGCCGCACCGGGCCCCGTACCCGGGAACGGCACCACCGCCGCGGCGTCCTCGGACCGGCCCGATCGCCGCAGCGCATCGCGCACCACGGGCTCGGCGAAATCCGGCGCCGCGACCGCCAGCGCCCGCCGATGATCGAAAACATCGCGGACCGAATCCGCGAACTGTCTGGTCAATGCCGTCCCTACCCCACCTGGCAGCCCGTCGCGGATACCCCACAAACCGCCCAGCCGCCGGAAGGTTTCGCGGACTGCCGCGACATCCCAGTCGCGGGGCCCGGCCCCCAGCGCGCGGTACACCGCCGGTGATTCGGCCAGCAGAAGATTTTCGAACAGATCGGTCAGTACCCAGCCGTCGGCGGCGCCGAGGGCGAGCAGCCGCCGGTCCGAGCCCGCGGCCTCACCGACACCGGCGAGCCAATCGTCCACCGTCCAGGCCGTCGGGTCGCCCAGCCCGGATCCGGCGAACGCGTCCCGGTCGTACCAGATCAGGGATTTACCGCTGGCTTTGAAGGGCACGCCGTACGGGCGGCCGCGGTGGTGGCACAGTTCCCGCCACTGGTCGGCGTACCGCGGCCCGTCCGGGCCGTACCAGAGCTCGCCGGGCACCTCCCGCAGCCGTCCGGCCGCGACCAGGTCCCGCAGTTGTCCGGCCTGCGGGAGCATGACGATATCGGGGGCCGATCGCCCCAGCGCGGTGAGCGCGGTCCCGATCTCGTCGCCCAGCGGCACCACCTCGACCGGATCCGGCAGCGCCGCGGCATCGAGCACCGACCGGAAGGCGGTCAGCTCGAGACCGCTCCAGGCGACAGCGATGCGCACCACATCGCGATCACCGAGTAGTACATCGGGTGAGCAGGCCGCGAGCAGCGGGGCGAACGCAGCCGTCCGGAGTACGGCACGACGTGTCCTCACGATCCCCCGATACGCTTGCCCGGCAGTGGGTTCCGATTATGACCCAGGTGGCGGACGGATGCGCACGGTTCGGCGAAGCCGACGGTGGCCGCCGTCGCGATGCGGCGGCGGCCGACCGGTAGCTACTGCCCCGGATGCTGCCGGGGCTGGTACTGCTGCGGCGGTTCGCCGGGCTGCTGCGGCGGCAGGGCCGGTGGTGTAGCGGGACGACCGGGTTTGCTGGTCGTCACCGGTGCGGCGGTGTCCACCGGGGTACGGGCGACCGATTCCGCGGCTCGTACCGCCCGTTCCACCGCCGGGTCGGTGCTCGTATCGAACCAGTCGGCCACCTCGTCGGAATCGTCTTCCGGTTTCCCGGGGACCTCCTCGCCGGTGGGCGGCTCGTACCGGAACACCCCGTCCTCGCCCTGGGTCGCGAAATTCTTCGCGAACCCCTCCAGCGCCTTGCCGAAATCGCTGGGCACCAGCCATACCTTGTTCGAGTCGCCGCGCGCCACCAAGGGCAGGGTCTGCATGTACTGGTAGGCCAGCAGTTCGGGCGTCGGTTTACCGGACTTGATCGCCGCGAAGACCTTCTCGATGGCCTTGGCCTGCCCCTGGGCCTGCAGATACGAAGCGGCCCGCTCGCCCTGGGCGCGCAGGATCCGGCTCTGGCGCTCGCCCTCGGCCGACAGGATCGCCGATTGTTTCGCGCCCTCCGCCGACAGGATCTGCGCCTGTTTGGCACCCTCGGCGGTCTTGATCTGCGATTCCCGGGTGCCCTCGGCGGTGAGGATCATGGCGCGCTTCTCCCGGTCCGCCTTCATCTGCTTCTCCATCGACTCCTGGATCGACGGCGGCGGATCGATGGATTTGAGCTCGACCCGGGCCACCCGCAGACCCCATCGTCCGGTGGCTTCGTCGAGCACCCCGCGCAGCTGGTTGTTGATCTGGTCGCGGGAGGTCAGCGTCTCCTCGAGAGTCATCCCGCCCACCACATTGCGCAGGGTGGTGACGGTGAGCTGTTCCACGGCGGCGATGTAGTTGGAGATCTCGTAGACCGCGGACTGCGGCTGCATGACCTGGAAATACACTACCGAGTCGATCTGCAGGGTCAGATTGTCCTGAGTGATCACCGGCTGGGGCGGGAAGGAGACCACTCGTTCACGCAGATCGACCTTGGCACGGATCCGGTCGACGAACGGGACCAGGAAGGCCAGCTGTCCCGATGCCGTGCGGGAGTACCGGCCCAGTCGTTCGATCACCGCCGCCTCGGCCTGCGGGATCAGCGCGATCGATTTGAACACCACCACCGCCGCCAGCAGTACCAGTGCCAGGACGACTATCAGTGCAGCCATTACGGCCCTCTCCAGACGACGGCGGTCGCGCCGTCGATCTTCATCACGTACACGGTCGCGCCCTCCGGGTACTCCTCACCCGGGTCCAGGGCACGCGCGGTCCACACCTCACCGCCCAGTTTCACCAGGCCGCCGTGTTCGCCCACCGGTTCGAGCACCCGCGCCGTCTTACCGGGGAGCGCGTCCGCGTTGGTCAGGGTGGGCGGCGGGGTCCCGAAGCGGCGCAACAGAACCGGGCGTACGCCCAGCAGCAGCACCACTGCCGACACCGCGAACACCACCGCGTCCACGACGGGCGTGGTGCCGGCGAGGAAACTCACCCCCGCGGTGAGGAGCGCGGCGGAACCGAGCATCAGCAGAGTCAGTTCACCGACGAACATCTCGGCCGCCGCCAGCAGTATCCCGGCGACCAGCCAGACTATTGCGGCCACGTAGCCCACCTTAGTGCGATACCGCGCATCCTGGGGGCGGACGGGCGACACCCCGGCACCGGAGGAGCGCCGGGAGCGTCGCGTGCGCTACGTTCGGCCCGGTGAGCGATCGATACGGCGATATCTTCTCCGGCCACCCGCACACCGCCCGGCGCACCGTCCCGCGGGTCGACGCCGATCCGGACCTCGTTGTCGAGGATGCCGCCAGTGGGTTCTGCGGGGCCGTGGTCGGATTCGACCGGAGCTACGACGGTGATTTCGTGAAACTCGAGGACGCGCGTGGCGCGGTACGCCTGTTCGCCCTGCGGGAAGCGGCGTTCCTGATCGACGGCGAACCGGTCACCCTGGTGCGGCCACGGACACCGGCGGCCGCGCGCCCCACCCGTTCCGCATCGGGGTCCACCCGCGTCGAGGGGCTGCGCGCGAAAGTCGCCGCGCCCAGCCGGATCTGGGTCGAGGGTGTACACGACGCGGCACTGGTGGAACGGGTCTGGGGCCACGACCTGCGTGTGGAGGGGGTGGTCGTCGAACATCTGGAGGGTCTCGACAACCTCGCCGCCCGGCTCACCGATTTCGGCCCCGGTCCCGGGAAGAAGGTCGGCGTACTGGTCGATCATCTGGTCACCGGCTCCAAAGAAACTCAGCTCACCACCGGGCTCGGCGAATACGTTCTGGTCACCGGGCACCCGTACATCGACGTCTGGCAGGCGGTGAAACCGGCGGTCCTCGGAATTCCGGAATGGCCGCGGGTGCCGCGTGGGGAGGATTGGAAGACCGGGGTGTGCCGGCGGCTCGGCTGGGGCACGCCGCAGGAGGGGTGGCGCCGGGTGTATTCGGCGGTGAACTCGTTCCGCGATCTGGAAGCCCCGCTCCTCGGCGCGGTGGAACGTCTGATCGACTTCGTGACCGAACCGGGCGGACCATTCTAACCGCCGGATACAGCCTGCGCCGAGGCTGCCCGCGGGGTGCCGACACCCTTTATGCTCGATGATTATGTGCTCTCCCAGTGCCACCCTCACACTGTGGGCCGGATCGTGGCTCGCGGGTCGCAGCGCGCCCGATGACGTGCTCGAGGCGCTGCACGCCTGGGCGGCCCGGCATACGCTGGCGGCCGGGGATCCGGTCACCGGCGGCCGTACCGATCTACCGTGGTCGGCGCACGGGAATCCGGGCAGCACCGGAGTCATGGCGCTGCTCAAGCTGATTCGCGAGGAATTGGCCGTTCCCGGCGCCGAACTGCGCCTGGTGCTTCCGGTCCCGGGGGATGTCCGCGGCCTGCCGACCGGCACCGCCTTCGCCGCCGATGCGGTGGAATCCGGTGAGGGAATGCTGCTGGGGGTCCCGGGTGCCGAAGGTACCGGGCTCATCCCCTACCAGGAGGACGAGAACACGTTGCAGTGGACCGTCTACAGCGTGCCGATGCCCCGTACCGCCGGGTCCGATATGTCACTCGGCGAGGCCGAATACGCGATGCGCGAAGCGGTCCGGGACGCGGCCGACGCGCTCATGCGCCTGCACACCACCGGCCTCGGCGTCGGGGATGCCGACCCCCGCGAGCTCATCGAGGCCGAGCTCGCCGACTACTCCCGGCACACCTACCCCGAATACGTCCCGCTCCGCGCCAAACGGATCCTCGATTCGGCCGACCACGTCGCGGCGATCCTCACGGTCGCCCAGCGCGAGCCCGCCTCCGCGCCGACCTCGGCCAGCGCCGCCACCGCACACGAGACTTTGCTGCGTCCCCTGTGGGATGCCATCCGCGCGGCCCGCCTCGTCGCGGTGCACACCGCCGCGCCGCAATCACGCTGATCCCGATCCTGGGCCGCCCACGGCGCACGCGTAGCAGGTTCTCGCCGAATCACTCCACCGGAGTATCGAATTCGCGCAGCTGTGGACCAACCGCGCCACGCGGGAAAATCGCTGGAGAGCACGAGCTTCGACTGTCACTCCGTCTGGCCGCCGACACCGGTGCGGCAAACCTTCGAGCCGGAAGCCGCCGGGCGGCGGGCCGACGAGTTCGGTGCAGCGAGAGACTTTTTCCGGCCCGGCCGACCACTCGTCGGCTACCACGCCGAATCCGGCTTCTCCGGTCGCGAGACTCTCGCCCGCTCGGCTCCCCGGCCGCGACCGCCCAGGAGGGCTCGCGACCGGGAGCGCCGGTTCAGCGGGAGGCGATGATCGCCGAGCCGTGCCCGAAGAGGCCCTGATTCACCGCGATACCCGCGCGGGCGTTCTCCACCTGGCGGTCGTCGGCTTGTCCGCGCAATTGCCAGGTGAGCTCGCAGACCTGGGCGATCGCCTGCGCGGGGATCGCCTCACCGAAGGAGGCCAGCCCACCGCTGGGGTTCACCGGCACGCGTCCACCCAGTGTCGTCGCGCCGCTGCGCAGCAGTTCCTCGGCGCCGCCCGTATCGCAGAGCCCGATATCCTCGTACCAGTCCAACTCCAGCGCGGTGGAGAGGTCGTAGACCTCCGCGAAGGACAGGTCCGAGGGCCCGAGTCCGGCTTCCTCGTACGCGGCGCGGGCGAGGGAAGAACGGAACGTGTGCGGCGGGGGTTCGACGGCCACAGCCGAGTCCGTCGCGAAATCCGGCAGGTCGACGACGGTTTTCGGGAACGTGGGTGTAACCGTCGACAGTGCCCGGATACGGACCGGGTCGCTGATGCCGTGGCGGCGGGCGTACTCCACCGATGTCAGTACCAGTGCCGCGCCGCCGTCACTGGTCGCGCAGATATCGAGCAGTCGCAGCGGGTCCGAGACGATGGCCGAGGCGGCGACCTCCTCGGCCGAGACCTCTTTGCGGTAACGGGCGTACGGATTGTTCAGTCCGTGCTTGGCGTTCTTCACCTTCACCGCGGCGAAGTCGTCGAGCGTGGCGCCGTGCAGTGCCATCCGGCGGCGGGCGTAGAGCGCGAAATAGATGGGGTTGGTCGCGCCGAGCAGGTGGAAGCGCAACCAGTCCGGATCATCGCGGCGTTCACCGCCGACCGGCTGGAAGAAACCTTTGGGGGCGGCGTCCGCGCCGATCACCAGCGCCACATCGGTCAGTCCGGCCAGGATCTGGGCGCGGGCGTTGGCGATGGCCTGCGCACCGGAGGCGCAGGCGGCGTAACTGCTCGAGATCCGCGCACCCGACCAGCCCAGCGCCTGGGCGAATGTCGCCCCGGACACGAAACCGGGGTATCCGTTGCGGATCGTGTCCGCGCCGGCGATATAGCCGACGTCGCGGTGGTCCACACCGGCGTCCGCCAGTGCCGCGCGGGCCGCTACCAGCCCGTATTCGACGAAATTGCGTCCCCATTTGCCCCACTGGTGCATGCCCGCACCGAGGACGGCGATATCGCGATCATTCCTGTCCGTCATCGACCGGCCTCCACATCCACACCGTGTGATCGGCTTCCTCGTCCGTGTACAGCACACCGAGAGCGAGCTCTACCGGCATCCCGACGGCCAGGTCGTCCACCGTGAGGCCGCGCACGACCTGCCCGAGAATCACCATCTGCTCGACCTCGAGCTCCACCGCCGCGACGACATACGGTTCGAACGGATCGGGTGAGACATAGGGCGGGGGCGGTTTGTACCGGGCATCCGCGTACGACCAGATCCGGCCCCGTGTGGAGAACAGGTATTCGGACAGTTCCGAGCCGTCCTTCGGACTCGCACACTGCGGGTTTCGACAGGCCAGTGAGTTCCGCGGGAAGTACGGTGTGCCGCACACATCGCAGCGGCTTCCCACGAGACGCGGCGTGCCGTCGTCCGTGGTGAACCAGTCCGGCACCGCGGGGCGTTGTTCCTTCTGCACAGCCCCGACACTATAGGAACACGTTCTATTTCGGGATAGGAACACGTTCCATTTTTCGAGCGGAAACCACCTCCGCCGATGTATCGGCGGCGGTACGGTGAACCACGATGGGTACCAGAGCCGTCGACCCGCAGTCGATCCGAAATGTCACGATCGTCGGGGAGCCCGCCGAGACGACACGGGTCGTCCGGCGCCTGCTCCGCGGCCGCACCGAAACCGGATCCGGTACGGCCGCCGCGATCCATCGGGCGATGGGCGGTGTCGAGCACATGATTCGCGTCGCCGAGTTGTCGAGCCAGGCGTCCATCGCGGATCTGGAACGGTCCCTCCGGGTGGCCGATGGCGTGATCGTGGTCCTGAACGCCGCCGTGACGAGCGCCCCGCGACTCGAGACGATTCTGCGGGTGGCCGACGACCATCAGGTCGCGCGGCTGTGCCTGGTGACCGGACTCGATCATCCCGCCGCCGATTTCGACCGCTGCGTCCGCGCGGTCGCCGATACGCGCGGCGCGCGGCCGCTGCCACTGCACCTCCCCCTCGGCATCGGTCCCGGATTCGAAGGTGTCATCGATCTGGTCCCGATGTGGGTGCTCGAACCGATGGCCGCCGAATTCTACGGAAGCCATTGGCAAGTCGCCGAGCAGTGGTACCGCGACCTCGCGGCCGCGGCGATGGAGCAGGACGGCATGGATTCGGATGCCACCCGCGGACCGCGGGAGATCCCGCCCGAACAGTTGCACGACCATATCCGCAATATCACCCGCATAGGTGAGGCCGTGCCGGTGCTGTGCGACGCGACGTGGTACGGCGACGATATCGCTCCCCTCCTGGACGCCATCGTCCGCTATCTGCCGTCGCCCATGCTCGTCTGCCAACCGGAACACGCTCTCGACTACTGAGGGGATGCTGCCGAAAGGTGGGACTTCGGCCCCCGGATGCCGAAGGCGAGGCAGCACTCGCCCAGCAGCGAACCAACCCCTTCCCCGGGATGGCACGGCGTCCAGCGGCCCGGGAGACGGCGGCACCGGCCTATAAGCGATAGCCGACTTCGGTCACCAACCGCCCACTCGAAAATCGCAGGTCGTCCCGGTTCCCAGGCACCCGCCGACGGGCTCCGGCCGCCTCACCGACCGATGGGGCGCCGCGGCGGCGCACAACAGTCGACAGCACACGGCTCGCCGTCGGTCGTGCAGCCGTACCCGGGCACCGCACCGAGACGGCGCGGTGTGACCCCACCCAGGTGCTCACCGATCAACTCCACCACCATTTCGGCGAACCGCGGATCGGTGCCGGGTGTCGCGGCGCGGGCGAAGGACAGACCGAGTTCGGCGGCCTTCTCGGCGGCCTCGTTGTCCAGATCCCAGATCACCTCGAGGTGATCGGAGACGAATCCGACCGGGCAGACGATCACGGACTCGAATCCCTTGTCCGCCAGCACTTCCAGATGGTCGACGATATCGGGCTCCAGCCACGGGATATGCGGCGGACCCGACCGGGACTGCCAGACCACGTCGTACTCGCCGAAACCGGTTGCCGCGGCGCACAATCGGGCCGCCTCGGCGACCTGCCTGCTGTAGAGCCGCCCACCGTCGGCCGGCGGCCCGGCCGCGGCGTCGGCGCTCACCGGCACCGAATGCGCGGTGAAGACCAGCCGGGCGATCTCCCGATGCGCGGCGGGCAGTGTGTCCCGCGCCGCGCGAACGGCATCGGCGAACGCTGCGACGAGCAGGGGGTGATCGAAATACTGGCGCAGTTTCACCAGTTCCGGAGCGTCCGAGCCGGCAGCCGCGCGGGCCCGGACGATATCCTCGTCGTACTGGCGGCAACCGGAGTACCCGCCCCAGGCCGAGGTCGGGAACACCAGTGCCGAACGGACCCCGTCCGCGGTCATCCGGGCCAGGGTGTCCTCCACCATCGGATGCCAGTTGCGGTTGCCGAAGTACACCGGCAACTCCGTCCCGGCGGCGGACAGTTCCCGTTGCACCGCCGCGATGATGTCGCGGTTGAGGGCATTGATCGGCGATACCCCACCGAAGTGCAGATAGTGTTGCGCGACCTCGGCGAGCCGTTCCGGGGGAACGCCGCGGCCGCGGGTCACGTTCTCCAGGAACGGCAGCACATCGTCGGGCCCTTCCGGACCGCCGAAGGACAGCAGCAGCAGTGCGTCGGCCGCACGGGCCACGGTGTCTCCTCCTCGATCGATTCCGTCAGTCCAGCGGCATGTTCTCGGGGAACCAGGTGTTGTGGCTGGCACCGCCGTCGACGTAGATGATCGAACCGGTGGTCGCGGGCAGCCAGTCCGACAGCAGCGCGACGATCGATTTGCCGACTACCTCGGCACCGCCGTCCCAGCCGATCGGCGAGGCACCGTCCCAGTAGGTGTCCAGCTGCTTGAGCTGTTTCGCGTCGTCGGTGGCGGTACCGGCGATCGCCTTGGCGGCGAGCGTTTTGACCGGGCCCGCGGCGATCAGGTTGGACCGGATCTTCTTCGCGTAGCCGACCTCACGCGCCACGTACCGATTCACCGATTCCAGCGCGGCCTTGGCCACACCCATCCAGTTGTAGTACGGCATGGCGGTCCGGGGATCGAAATCCATTCCGACGATGGAACCGCGCTCGTTCATCACGGGCAGTACCGCGCGGGCCAGCGCCGCGTAACTCCAGGCCGAGATCTCGAAAGATTTCGCCGCATCCGCGCTGGGTCCGTCGAGGAACGGCAGGGCGTCCGGACCCATGAGGGTTTTGGGGGCGAAAGCGATCGAATGCAGCACACCGTCGATACCTTCGGGGGCCAGGCGGCGGATTTCGTCGGGCAGTTTGCGCAGGTCCTCGTCATTGGTGACATCGAGCCCGATGGCCGGCGGCACCTCCTCGGGCAGCCGCTTGGCGATCCGGTCGATCAGTCGCAGGCGCTCGGTGAGGCCGGTGATGATCACTCTGGCCCCTTCCTTCTGCGCGATCGCCGCCGCATGGAAAGCGATGGAGGCATCGGTGATGATGCCGGTGACGAGGATCGTCTTGCCTTCGAGCAATCCGCCCATGAGTTCTCGGTTCTCCCTGAGTGTGATGTCGTGTATCGCCGCGCCCGGCCGAAGTGCCGACCTCGCGCACGGAAACGCCGCGGCGGTGGATCTGAACTGAACGAACGACGGGCGTCAGTGCCCCATACCCATACCGCCGTCCACCGGGAGCACCGCACCCGAGACGTAGGCCGAGTCCTCCGAGGCGAGGAAGCTGACCACCGCCGCCACATCCTCGGGCCGGCCGAGGCGCTGTAGCGGGATGAACTTCTTCGCCATATCCCGCAGATCCTCGGGGAGGTCCTTGGTCATATCGGTCTCGATGAAACCGGGCGCGACGACATTGGCGGTGATCGACCGGGAGCCGAGTTCGCGGGTGATGGAACGCGCCAGGCCTACTACACCGGCCTTCGAGGCCGCGTAGTTGATCTGCCCGGCCTGGCCGGCGAACCCGACAACCGAGCCGAGGAAGATCATCCGGCCCCAGCGGGCGCGCAGCATCGCACGATTGGCCCGCTTGGCGCACCGGAAGGCGCCGGCCAGGTTGGCGTCGACCACGCTGGTGAACTGCTCTTCGGTCATCCGCATGAGCAGTGTGTCGTCGGTGATACCGGCGTTGGCGACCAGCACCTCTACCGGGCCCTGCTGGGCCTCCACCTCGGCGAACGCCCGATCCACCGAATCACTGTCGGTGACATCGCATTTCACCCCGAGCAGCCCTTCGGGGGCGCCCGAACCGCGATGGGTGACGGCCACCTTGTGGCCGTCGGCGTGCAGACGCTGCGCCACCGCGAGCCCGATGCCGCGGTTACCGCCGGTCACCAGGACCGAGCGTGCTGTGAAGTTCGACATGGGGACAAACCTACCCGGCGACCCCGGGCCCACTCACATGGGACGTCGGCCGATATTTTCCGGGTGTGTTTGTACATCCCGCACAATGCGGGGCATACCGGAACGGGCCGGAGCCGTACTCGACGACACCGGCCCGAACCGCTTCACGAAGACTGTGTCAGCAGGAGGGACACCACATGATCGAACGTGCGGTGAACCCGAGTGACGGCACATCCGCACCGTCGCCCACGTACCGATATTCGTGCGGTGTCGAACCACTCCCACACGGGTTCGAACTCATCAGGATCTCCCTGCCGACCCGGTTGGCAACCGACCTGGCCGGAGCCACATCGAGGCAATAGTTCGCCGCCGAATCGGTGTGGACCGCCCCGTGTAGCTGCCCCGTGTAATTGTCTCCGCTCCAGAAACACGCATCCCAGCCGCACGATACCGACGCCGACGCCGACGGCGCAGGCATCGAGAAAAGCGCGAACAGAACCGAGACCATCGCAGCGGCGACCGTCGCTCCACGCATTGGAACCCCTCCCGTAGAGGTGCCACCCCTACGGCACCCACCGCACAACACTACGTGCGGAAAACGGGACGGGCCAAGGCTTTTTGCGTCAGGGCAGCCGCTGCCGGAGCGCGAGGGCCACAACGATCCCGACAAAAGTCGACAGCAGTCCGAGTAACCACCAGGGCCGGCTCGCGTCACCTCGCGTCGTCTCGTATCCGATCTGCTCCTCCAGGGTGTCGTACACCCTGGACAGTTCCTGCAGCGTTGCGGCACTGTAGAAATCACCGCCCGACAAATTCGCGATCTCCTGCATCGCCTCGTCGTCGACCTCGACCTTCACCCGGTCGGTACCACCATCGTCACGGGGAATATCGACAGTTCCCCACTTTGTCCCGAAGGAGATGGTCGACACCGGAATCTTCTTGGTCTTCGCCAACCGAGCCGCCACGAATTCGTGGCGCGGATTGTCGACATCCTCGAAATCCGGAACCGTCTGCTTACCGTCGGACATGAGCACGATCCGCGCCGGTGGTGGCGTCTCGGAACCACCGAGTACGGAAGCGAGTGTCTCGATCGACTGCAAGGCGGTGAGGATGCCCTCACCGGTCGCCGTTCGTTCGGCGAGCTTGATGTTGTCGATCGCGGCCTTCACCGATCCACGATCGGTGGTGGGCGAGACGAGCACCGAGGCGGTGCCCGCGTAGGTCACGAGGCCCAGGTTGATCCCGGGTGTGAGCCCCTCGGCGAAGTCCTTGGCCGCCTGTTGCGCGACCTCCAGTCGGCTCGGTGAGACATCGGTGGCCTCCATGGACAGCGAGACATCCATGACCAGCACGACGGTGGCCCGATTACGCGGCACCTTCTGTTCGGCCGTCGGACCGGCCGCACCGATCGTGGAGAACACCATGCCCAGGATCAGCAGCACGATCGGCACATGACGCCAGAAGCTGGGCCGCTGAGGTGCGACCTTCTCGAGCTGCTCCATATTGCTGAACCGCAGCATATGCCGGTGTTTACTGCGCTGAGCCAGCAGATATCCCAGCGCCAGCAGCAGGATGACAGCAAGGAATCCGAGCCAGACAGGGGCGGTGAAATTCGAAATACTCACTGGCGTGGCACCCGGGAGGTCGAGGCGCCGAGGCTGTGGCGCCGGGTGGAGACGAACCGGACCACATCGGCGATCCAGTCCCGGTCGGTCTGCAGGGTCAGCACCGGGGCGCCGCAGCTGCGTAAGGTCTGCTCGACCTCTTCCCGGTGCCGTTGCGCGGCCGCCGCGTAGTCGGCGCGCAACTGTGGGGTGACGCTGAACTCGCGGGTCCGACCGGTCTCCGGATCGTGCAGCACCACATCCCCGATATCGGGCAGGGCGATATCACGCGGGTCGAGTACCTCGACGGCCAGCAGATCGTGGCGTGCGGAGATGGCCCGTAGCGACCGTTGCCAATCGATATCACCCAGGAAATCGCTGATGACGACCGCGAGGCCACGTTTACGCTGCGGCCGGCGCAACGATTCGATAGCGCCGCGCAGATCACCGCGCACCCCGTCGCGCGGATGCGGCGTGGTGGCGATACTGCGCAGCAACGACTGCGCGTGCACCCGGCCGCTGCGCGCGGGGATCCGCTGCATCTGCTCACCGGTCGCGACCACCGCGCCGACCCGGTTCCCGCCGCCCATCGTCAGATGGGTGATCGCGGCGGCCGCGGCCACCGCGAGATCGCGTTTCTGGCAGGCTGCGGTGCCGAAGTCCAGGCTGGCGGACAGATCCACCACCATCCAGGTCTCCAGTTCGCGGTCGGCGATCATCTGCCGGACGTGCGGATGGGTGGTCCGCGCGGTGACCGACCAGTCCATCTGCCGCACATCGTCGCCGGGCTGATAGGCCCGTGCCTCCCCCGGCTCCGAACCGGGGCCGGGGATGAGGCCGAGGTGGTCGCCGTGCAGGACGCCGTCGAGGCGGCGGCGCACGGTGAGCTCGAGCGTTTTCAGGGCAGCCGTCAGATGCGGATCGGTCAGCTCGCCCGATCGGAACGACGGCGGGGCGTGGGGGTCGGGCACGGTCTCTCGGGCGCGGGGGTCCGGCGGCCGGGTCACTGGGGCTGGTTCGTGCCGGCGGTCTGCGGTACCTGAGGCGCCGGAGCCTGCTGCGGCGGCGCGGGCGGGCGATTGCCGTTCTCCGCGACGGGCGGGGCGCCGCCGGGCGCCACGGCCTGCGGCGCGACCTGCGGGAGGCCGACGGTCTGCAGGACCCGCTGGACCACGTCCTCCGGGCTGACCTCGTCGGCGAGCGCGTCGTAGGACAGTACGAGCCGGTGCCGCAGCACATCGGGGATGACCTCGATGACGTCCTGCGGGACCACATAGTCGCGGCCGCGGATCAGCGCCACGGCGCGGGCGGCCGCGATGATACCGAGGCTGGCACGCGGCGAGGCACCGTAGGACACCCAGTTCGCCACATCGTGCATACCGAATTCCGCCGGGGTACGGGTCGCGGAGATGACCCGGACCACGTAGTCGACCAGGGCGTGGTGTACGAAGGTGTTCGCGGCCAGTTTCTGGAGTCGGATGAGCTCCGTCGGTTCCAGGATCCGGCTCGGCTCCGGCGGGGTCACACCCATCCGGTAGATGATCTCGCGCTCTTCCTCCACCGAGGGATAGTCGACGACGACCTTGAACAGGAAGCGGTCGCGCTGCGCTTCCGGCAGCGGGTACACGCCCTCGCTCTCGATCGGGTTCTGGGTGGCCATCACCAGGAACGGATCGGGCATCGGGTAGGTCTTACCGCCGATCGACACATGCCGCTCGGCCATCACCTCGAGCAGCGCCGACTGCACCTTGGCCGGGGCGCGGTTGATCTCGTCGGCGAGGACGAAGTTCGCGACCACGGGCCCGAGTTCGGTATCGAACTCCTCCCGGCCCTGCCGGTAGATGCGCGTCCCGACGAGGTCGGTCGGCACCAGGTCGGGGGTGAACTGGACGCGGGAGAACGAACCGCCCACCACTTTGGCGAAGGTCTCGACCGCGAGCGTCTTGGCGATACCGGGGACACCCTCCAGCAGAACGTGTCCTCTGGCGAGCACCCCGACGAGCAGCCGCTCGACCAGCCGGTCCTGCCCGACGATGACCCGCTTGATCTCGTAGATCGCCTTTTCCAGGGTCTGGACGTCACGCTCGAGGGCGCTCGAAGCAGGCGCCGGCGGTTCCTTCGCCAAATCTGCCCCGCTGACACCGTCCGTCGAAGTCACCAACATCCCCGCTTTCGCCTTGGTCCTGTGCGTGCTGTCACAACTATTCCAGGTGATGGCCGTATATGCCGTAACCGGCTCCACCATAGGCGCAAAACCGACGCGCTCGCATGCGCACAGAACCCGGAGTGCCGCCGTCGAGCTCCGCCGCGGTCCGTGCGCCGAACTGCCCCGATCACACAAAAGTGTCCGATCACGATCGTGATCGGACACTGTCGATTCGCAGCCGTGGGCCGTCCGAGCGGTCCTGGGCCTACTCGTATAGGACCACTTGCCGCGGCCATGCGGCTTCTCATAGCAGTCGATATGCTTCGACCCGGTCTGCGCGCGGCTCCCCCAGGAAGTCCGGTATCCGGCGATCCTAGCGGGCCACCCGCTCCTCTTCACGCGAATCATCTTCGGGCAGAAGAACTTTCACGCCGTTGCGCGCCTTGAGCCAGGCCAGGCCGGCAATGGCGGCGACGAATCCGAGCAGAATCACGATCGTGACCGTGGTCGGATCGATCAGACCCTCGTGCTGGACCCGGTCCACGAACGTCCGCGTTTTGACATCGACGGAGTC
This sequence comes from Nocardia jinanensis, assembly GCF_014645735.1. Taxonomy (GTDB): domain Bacteria; phylum Actinomycetota; class Actinomycetes; order Mycobacteriales; family Mycobacteriaceae; genus Nocardia; species Nocardia jinanensis. The sequence continues at coordinate 485,418 of NZ_BMMH01000002.1, forward strand.
AGCCGGACGCACGGCCCGCACATGATCCTCGGCCAGTTCGAGGCGGACCCGGCTGATGTTGTCGCTGTAGGTGCCCACCCAGTCCTGGCTCAGCACCAGGACCGTCCCGTGTTCGGTCTTGGCCACCTCGGTCGCCAGATCACGCAGCTCGGAATCATGACCGGGGTTGCCTTCGATCACCACCACACTCAACTCGATCCCCTGCTCCCGCGCCGTATCGACGATGGTGGCCAGGTCTTCCTGGTCCGTCCCTTCAGGAGTAGCCACCGAATTATCGGCAAGATCGTTCCGGACCTCTGTCATGGTCTCCGAATCGAATCCGTCCGGGAGCTTGGTGGCCCTCGGGGAGAAGGCCGAGGTGTGGGTGACGGTCATCTTCCATCCGGTCTGGTCGAGCCGCATCGTCTCAGGACGCGACGGGGAATCCGTACTGGGCACAAATCGCGGGGGTACCCGTCGGGACCACCCGGCTAACTCGGACCAGCTCGAGAGCAGGTTACGCGACGAATGAAAGGTCCCCTACTCCCGCCACGCCCGGCCCTGCGGCGCGCCGCAGGGCCGGGGTGTCGCACGGCCCCGAATATTTCACAGGACAAGCGTACTGTTAGGGTTGGGAATCGCGGGGAACCGGCGCCTTCCCGGGCCGGCACCTCATGCCAGAGACGTACCGCCGCCGGCACAGCCCCGCCGACGGCGTCCGCACACCCGACAAGTGGAGCTGACGTGACGAAAAGTATCGATACTTTCGGCGCCAAGGGCAACCTCGAGGTCGGAAGCAACTCCTACGAGATCTTCCGGCTCTCGGCCGTACCCGGCACCGAGAAACTCCCGTACGCACTGAAAGTCCTCGCCGAGAATCTGCTGCGCACCGAGGACGGCGCGAATATCACCGCCGACCACGTCCGTGCCCTGGCGAACTGGGATCCCAGCGCCCAGCCCAGTATCGAGATCCAGTTCACCCCGGCCCGCGTGGTGATGCAGGACTTCACCGGCGTGCCCTGTGTGGTCGACCTGGCCACCATGCGCGAGGCCGTTTCCGCCCTCGGCGGCGACCCGGAGAAGGTCAACCCGCTCTCCCCCGCCGAGATGGTCATCGATCACTCGCTCATCCTCGACGTCTTCGGGCGCGCCGACGCCTTCGAGCGCAATGTCGAACTCGAATACGAGCGCAACGGCGAGCGCTACCAGTTCCTGCGCTGGGGCCAGGGCGCGTTCGACGATTTCAAGGTCGTCCCCCCGGGCACGGGCATCGTGCACCAGGTCAATATCGAGTACCTGGCCCGCACCGTCATGGTCCGCAACGGACAGGCCTACCCCGACACCTGTGTCGGCACCGACTCGCACACCACCATGGTCAACGGTCTGGGTGTGCTGGGCTGGGGCGTCGGCGGTATCGAGGCCGAGGCCGCCATGCTGGGCCAGCCGGTCTCCATGCTGATCCCGCGTGTGGTCGGCTTCAAGCTCACCGGTGAGATCCAGCCCGGCGTGACCGCCACCGACGTGGTGCTGACCGTCACCGATATCCTGCGCAAGCACGGTGTGGTCGGCAAATTCGTGGAGTTCTACGGCCAGGGCGTGGCCGAGGTCCCGCTGGCCAACCGCGCCACGCTGGGCAATATGAGCCCCGAGTTCGGCTCGACCGCGGCGATCTTCCCGATCGACGAGGAAACCGTCAACTACCTGCGCCTGACCGGCCGCACCGACGAGCAGCTGGCGCTCGTCGAGGCCTATGCCAAGGAGCAGGGCATGTGGCACGATCCGGCCGCCGAGCCCGTGTACTCGGAGTACCTCGAGCTCGACCTGGGCACCGTGGTGCCCTCCATCGCCGGCCCGAAGCGCCCGCAGGACCGTATCGCGCTGGACGAGTCGAAGATCGCGTTCCGCAAGGACATCCACAACTACGTGCAGGATCAGCAACCGACGCCGCATTCCCAGCTGGACGAGGCGGTCGAGGAGTCGTTCCCGGCCTCCGATCCGGTCAGCCTGTCCTTCGCCGACGACGGCGCCGTCGACGTCCAGTCCGCGGCCGTCAACGCCAACGGCCGGCCGAGCAAGCCGGTGCGCGTCGTTTCCGAGGAACGCGGCGAGTTCATCCTGGACCACGGTGCGGTCGCGGTCGCGGGTATCACCTCCTGCACCAACACCTCCAACCCGTCGGTCATGATCGGCGCGGCGCTGCTCGCCCGGAACGCGGTGGAGAAGGGCCTGTCCAGCAAGCCGTGGGTGAAGACCAATATGGCTCCCGGCTCGCAGGTCGTCACCGACTACTATGAGAAGGCCGGCCTGTGGCCGTACCTGGAGAAGCTGGGCTTCTACCTCGGTGGTTACGGCTGCACCACCTGCATCGGTAACACCGGTCCGCTGCCGGAGGAGATCTCCAAGGCGGTCAACGACAACGACCTCACCGTCACCGCGGTGCTGTCCGGTAACCGCAACTTCGAGGGTCGTATCTCCCCCGACGTGAAGATGAACTACCTGGCCTCACCGCCGCTGGTCATCGCCTACGCGCTCGCGGGCACCATGGACTTCGATTTCGAGAGCGACGCGCTGGGCACGGACACCAAGGGCGATCCGGTGTTCCTGAGGGACATCTGGCCCTCGGCCCAGGAGATCGACGACACCATCAAGTCGGCGATCAGCCAGGAGATGTTCACCAAGTCCTACGCCGATGTCTTCAAGGGCGACGAGCGGTGGCGCAGCCTGCCCACTCCGGAGGGCAACACCTTCGAGTGGAGTGACGACTCCACCTACGTCCGCAAGGCGCCCTACTTCGACGGTATGGGCATGGAGCCGGAAGCGGTCGCCGATATCAAGGGGGCGCGTGTGCTGGCCCTGCTGGGCGATTCGGTCACCACCGACCACATCTCCCCGGCCGGTGCCATCAAACCGGGCACCCCGGCCGCCGATTACCTCGATTCGCACGGTGTGGCGCGCAAGGACTACAACTCCCTGGGCTCGCGGCGCGGTAACCACGAGGTGATGATCCGCGGTACCTTCGCCAACATCCGGCTGCGCAACCAGCTCCTCGACGATGTCTCCGGCGGTTACACCCGCGACTTCACCCAGGAAGGCGCCCCGCAGGCGTTCATCTACGACGCCTCGCAGAACTACCAGAGGGCCGGTGTCCCGCTGGTTGTACTGGGCGGTAAGGAATACGGTTCCGGCTCCTCGCGCGACTGGGCCGCCAAGGGCACCAGCCTGCTGGGTGTGCGGGCCGTCATCGTCGAATCGTTCGAGCGCATCCACCGCTCGAACCTGATCGGCATGGGTGTGATCCCGCTGCAGTTCCCGGCGGGCGAATCGGCCAAATCGCTGGGCCTGACCGGTACCGAGGTCTTCGATATCACGGGTATCGAAGAGCTCAACTCGGGCAGCACGCCGTCCACGGTGCATGTCACCGCGACCAAGGACGACGGCTCGAAAATCGAGTTCGACGCGGTGGTCCGTATCGACACCCCCGGTGAAGCCGATTACTACCGCAACGGCGGCATTCTGCAGTATGTCCTGCGGAACATGATCAGGTCCTGATCACGCCGTGCGGGACGGCGCCGCTTCCGGCGCGTATACGCGCCCCCAGGGCTCGTCGTTGCGGACCCGGGACTCCGCGCCTACGGCGCATGTGCTCCGGGTCCGCAACGACGAGCCGGGCGCCGCTCGCAGGACTCGCTCCCGGCGGGGTTGCGAGGGCGCCGGGAGGTCACTTGTTCGTTCGCTCGTAATCTGATGGCCCCGCGCGGTGATCCGCCGCGCGGGGTTCGTATCCGTTGAAGGAGCACGATGCCCAAGGTCAGCGACGATCATCTGGCCGCCCGGCGTAAACAGATACTCGACGGCGCCCGGCGCTGTTTCGCCGAGTTCGGGTACGACGGCGCCACGGTGCGGCGCCTCGAGGACGCCATCGGCCTGTCCCGTGGTGCGATCTTCCACCATTTCCGGGACAAGGACGCGCTGTTCTTCGCGCTCGCCCAGGAGGACGCCGAGCGGATGGCGGATGTGGCGGCCAACCAGGGTCTCGTACAGGTGATGCGGGATATGCTCGCCGACCCGCAGGAGTACAACTGGCTGGGGACCCGGCTCGAGATCGCCCGCCGGCTGCGCACCGATCCGGAGTTCCGGGCCGGCTGGACCCAGCGGTCGGCCGAGCTCACCGCGGCGACTCTGGCTCGCCTGGAACGCCGCAAAGCAGCCGGAGCGCTGCGCGACGATGTGCCCACCGATGTCCTGCTGGGTTATCTCGATCTGGTGCTCGACGGTCTCATCGCCCGAATCGCTTCCGGGCACACCAACGAAAACCTCACCGCTGTCCTGGATCTCGTCGAGGCCTCGGTGCGCCGCCGCCCCTGAGCGTACTGCGCCCCGCCCGCGCCACCCGGCGCGCTCAGCTCCCGGATTCCAGTGCGGTGAGCAGCTTTCCGGCAATCCGGTCCAGTTCCCGGCATTCGGCCGCGGTCAGCGCCGACAACATGCGCGTCTCGTTGGCGGTGTGTTCGGTGACCACGATGTCGACCAGCTCGCGGCCCACATCGGTCAATGCGACCCGCACGGCCCGGCGGTCGCCCACGTCCGCGATACGGCGCACGTAGCCCGCCGATTCCAAGCGGTCCAGCCGCCCCGTCATCCCCGCCCGCGACAGCATGAGGGTGTCCGCCAGCGCGGAGGGGTTGAGCTCGAAGGGTTCACCGGCCCGCCGCAGCGCGGCCAGCACGTCGAATTCCCCCCGGCGCAGACCGTGGGCGAAGAACACCGCCTCGATCTCCCGTTCAGTGACGACCGCCAGCCGACCGAGGCGGCCGAAGACCACCATCGCCGCCAGATCCAGGTCGGGGCGTTCCCGTCGCCACTGCCGCTCGATGGCATCGATCGCATCTGATTCGGGTTCGGACATGGACACGAGTCTATTCGCCGGCATATAGTTCGGTATCGAATTATTCGGAAGCGAATTACATAGGAGCGTCCGTGAACACCACCCCGCACCCCCTCGCCGTCCGGCAGCCGGGAGAAGCCGAAACGCTGCACACCGAATCAGTCACCATGCGTCTGCTCATCGACGCCGAGCAGGCCCACGGCACGGCCAGCACGCTCGAGGTCACCATGGACCGCGGCGCAGACGGCGCGGCACCGCATTTCCACACGCTGTCCGATGAACTCTTCTACGTCGCCGACGGCGAACTGCAGCTCATGGCCGGGGACCGTATCGTCACCGTGGGAGCCGGCGGGGTCGCCGTGGTGCCGAAGACGACCGTCCACGCTTTCGGCGCCGCACCCGGCCACGGGGCCCGCATTCTGATCGCCCTCATGCCCGGCGTACAGCGGTTCGGCTACTTCCGGCTGCTCGAACGTATCGCCCGCGGCGAAGCCACCCTGGACGAACTCGCCGCGTCTCAGGACGAATACGACAACCACTTCGTCGACGCGCCCCGGTGGTGGCAGGAACGCAACGCCCAGCGCCGCTGAACGGGAACAACCGGGGGCACCGGCGGGTTCGCACCGGCATGACCTTCTCCGTCCCCGTGACCGTTCGCGGTTACGAACTAGATGTCCAAGGCCATGTCAATCAGGCGGTCTACCTGCAGTACGCCGAACACGCCCGCTGGGAGTTCCTGCTCGCCGCGGGTCTGCAAGCGGACAAACTGGTGGCCGCGCGGGTGGGGCCGGTGGTCCTGGAGAGCACCATCAAGTACCGGCGCGAACTGCGCGGCGGCGACGATTTCCGGGTCACCTGCGAGTTCGAATGGGGTAGCGGGAAGACCTATCGCATCCGGCAGGAGATGATCCGCACCGACGACACCCTCTCCGCCGAGGTGGCGGTGATCGGCGGCCTGCTGGATCTGGATGCTCGCCGGTTGCTCGCCGATCCGGGCGGTCGTTTCCGCGAACTGGCCACGAATCCGGAACTTCTCGGACCTGATCGCCGGCAGGCCGGTACGGCAAACAATTCTCCAGCGACCGGCCGCTGCCCCGTTTCCGGAAATTCTCCGCCACGGGAAAATTTCCGAGGACAAGATCAGGTATCCGAACAGGGGAGATCCGGCGATATCGGCTGCCGGAGCCTCCGGTCGGCGATATGATCCGGACGCGCTCGGGTCGTGGCACACTGCGAGCAAGATCGGAGAATCCAGATGACCGATGCCCTCCACCTGCTCGACACACCCGGACGCGGTGTGGTGGCCACCCTCACAGGTGCGCTGGTCGGCGAATCCGACCGCGATATCCGTGTCCGGGTGGCAGACGGGATGTGGACGTTCCGCCGCGGTGACGTACTCGCCGTCCAGGACCTCGACGACCGGACGGCCGGCCGCCGGGTCCGCGTCGACATCCGCCCCGGCAGCACCGCCGATTTCACCCGCAGCCTCCGGATCGATGTAGTGGAACGGCCGATGACCCTGGCGGCACCGCCATCCGAGGCGTTCGGCGACCCACAGCTACGCCGCCTCACCGAATCCTGGGCCCAGCGCCTCGACCTGGCCGATACCCCCGAATTCCCCGCGACGTTCACGTGCGCTCAGACCCGGTCGCGCAATACCAGCGACGACGGTATCCACAGCGACAGCTTCGACTGAACGGCGGGCGCGATGAGCACCCGGGAGACCGCAGCGGTCCTCATCGTCTCCGAATCCGACGATCTGCACGCCGCTGCCATGGAGGTGACGCTGCGGGAACAGCACGCGATCGTCCCGCTCCGCCTCGATCTGCGTGATTTCCCGCGCGAGCCGGGCAGTTTCCGCCTCGACGAGGCCGGCGTCGAACGGTCGCTGGCCGGACTGGACGGGCTGGACGGGGTCCGCTCGGTCTGGTGGCGGCGCCCGCATCCGAGCTCGGTGCCGTCCGGCGTCCGCGCCGACGACAACGCCTACCGGCAGGCCGAATGCGACGGCTTCGTCCAGGGACTGCTGTGGTCGCTGGGTGCCCAGTGGGTCAACGACCCGGGTAACGACCGGATCGCCCACCGCAAGATCGTCCAGCTGGATACCGCGCGCCGAGCGGGCTGCGCGGTACCGGAGACCCTGGTCACCAATGACCCGGACGCGGCCCGCGACTTCATCGAACATCGTGGCGACCGTGTCGTTTTCAAACGCACCGGCACCTCCCGCGCCGAATTCTCCGAGACCAGGCTGGTCGGCGCCGCCGATCTGGACCGGCTCACCGGGATCCGCTGGGCGCCCACCATCTTCCAGCGTTATATCGACCCGGAATGCGATCTGCGGGTGGTGTGGGTAGATGGGCAGGAGTGGGCGGTACGCATCGATTCCCGCTCCGGCGCCGGGCGCGTGGATTCCCGGCTGGACACCTCGGTCGATTTCGCGCCCGCGCTCCTACCGGCGGCCGTCAGCAAATCGCTGGCGACGCTGATGGGCACGCTGGGCCTGAGTTTCGGCGTGCTGGATCTACGGGTGGGCCTCGACGGCGAATACTACTTCCTCGAGGTCAACCCGCAGGGACAGTTCGCCTACCTCGAGATCAAGACCGGACTGCCGATCTTCACCAGCCTGGCCAATCTCCTGACCCACGGGGACGGCTCCGTCTCCGGCTGGTGAGCGCACCGACGGGGGCGGTCCACACGCGGACCCTCGCCGCCGGGCGCGTCATCCCGGCGACGGAGCCTGCGAATACGGTGGACTAGCGGGCTTTACGGCGGTTGGCACCGCCGCGGCTGCGGAGTTGCACATGCGACTCCGTCAGCACATTGTGGATGAACCCGTAGGAGCGCCCGGTCGCACGTGCCAGCGACCGAATACTCGCCCCCGCCTCGTATTGCTTCTTCAATTGGTTTTGCAGGCGATCCCGTGACTTACCTGTGACGCGGGTGCCCTTGCCCAATGTGCTCTTGCTCTGTACCGGCCTGTCGCCCATGGCTTCCTCCGAGTCGCCGAGCAGCGTCACTCTCAGGCTAAGCACTCCGCGACCATCCGGCAATGAGTTCTTGTGATGAAACTCACGCGAGCTGAATCAATTCCAGGTACTCGGCGGACCAGTGGTCCTCGCTGCCGTCCGGGAGCAGGATCACCCGTTCCGGATTCAGGGCCTCGGCGGCGCCCGGATCGTGGGTCACCAGCACCACCGCGCCCGCATAGGTGCGCAGCGCGTCGAGGACCTGTTCCCGCGAGATCGGGTCGAGGTTGTTGGTGGGCTCGTCGAGCAGCAGGACATTGGCCGCCGAGGAGACCAGTCCGGCGAGCGCGAGCCGGGTCTTCTCACCGCCGGACAGCGTCCCGGCGGGCTGCTCCAGCTGCGGACCGGTGAACATGAAGGCGCCCAGTAGGCCGCGCAACTCCTGCTCACCCGCGTCCGGAGCCGCGTGCCGGATGTTCTCCCAGACCGAGGCCGAATCGTCGAGGGTGTCGTGTTCCTGGGCGAAGTACCCCACCTTGAGCCCGTGCCCGGGTACCAGGCCCCCGGCGGTCGGTTCCTCGGTACCGGCCAGCAGCCGCAGCAGTGTGGTCTTACCGGCACCGTTGAGGCCGAGCACCACCACCCGGCTGCCCCGGTCGATGGCCAGGTCCACACCGGTGAAGATCTCCAGTGACCCGTAGACCTTGGTGAGGTTCTCCGCCATCAGCGGGGTCTTCCCGCAGGGGGCCGGTTCGGGGAATTTGATCCGGGCGACTTTGTCGGCCACGCGGACCTCGTCGAGCTCCGACATCAGCCGGTCGGCCCGTTTCGCCATATTCTGCGCGGCAACGGCTTTGGTGGCCTTGGCGCCGAGTTTGGCGGCCTGGGCCCGCAGCGCCGAGGCCTTCTTCTCCGCGTTGGCCCGCTCACGGCGGCGCCGCTGCTCGTCGGTCGCGCGGGCGTCGAGATATTTCTGCCAGCCCATGTTGTAGACATCGGCTTCACCACGTACCGCGTCGAGGAACCAGACCTTGTTGACCACATCCGCGAGCAGCTCGACATCATGGCTGATCACGATCAGGCCACCGCTGTGGTTCTGCAGGAAGCCACGCAGCCAGGTGATGGAATCGGCGTCGAGGTGGTTGGTGGGCTCGTCCAGCAGCAGGGTGGTATCGGACCGGCCGCCGCTGCCGTCGGAAGCGGCGAACAGGATGCGCGCCAGTTCGATTCGCCGGCGCTGACCGCCGGAGAGCGTGCGCAGCGCCTGGTCCAGTACCCGATCCGGTAGCCCGAGGCTGTTGCAGATCCGGGCGGCCTCGCTTTCGGCCACATATCCGCCGAGCGCGGAGAAACGGTCCTCCAACCGGCCGTATTTGCGGACAGCGCGTTCACGTTCGGTCTCGTCGGCGAGTTCGGCCATCAGCGCCTGCTGCTTCTCCATATCGCGGATCAGCGCATCGAGACCGCGGGCGGAGAGCACCCGGTCGCGGGCGAGGACGTCGAGATTGCCCTCCCGCGGATCCTGCGGGAGGTAACCGATATCACTGGACCGCGTGATCGCTCCGGCGTAGGGCTCACCCTCACCCGCCAGAATCCGCAGAGTAGTGGTCTTACCGGCGCCGTTACGCCCGACCAGACCGATCCGATCGCCGGCCTGAACCCGCAGCGCCGGGCCGGGCGCGGACAGCAGGGTACGGACGCCGGCCCGGACCTCGAGGTCGGTCGCGGTGATCACAGATATCTCCTAGGAACACGGGTTGGGGGCAGCGGCCCGGCTCGCCCGACAGTGGGCCCATCCACCGATCATCGGATGTGTCCGGACACGGAACCACCGATTTTACCCCGGACCACGACACCGCCCGGTCACGGTGGCTGCCGGGCGGTCGGTGCCCGCCGACGGCATATCCGGGCACGGTAACGTGCCCGCATATGAGCACCGATCTGTTGGGCAAGAGCGCGCTGGTCTCCGGAGCCAGCCGTGGTATCGGCTACGCGGTGGCCGCCGAGCTGCTGAGCCGGGGCGCGAATGTGCTGATCACCGCGCGCAAGCCCGAACCGCTGGAGAAGGCGGCCGCCGAACTGCGGGCGCTGGGACACCAGGGCGAGGTCGTCGCCCTGGCCGGCAATTCCGGCGACGACGAGGCGCGCAGCGCCGCTGTGCAGCGCGCGGTCGCCGAATTCGGTTCGCTGGACATCCTGATCAACAACACCGGCATCAACCCGGTGTACGGCGCGCTGATGGAAGCCGATCTGGACGCGGTGCGCAAGATCTTCGACGTCAACGTCGTGGCCGCGCTCGGCTACATCCAGGAGGCGTACAGGGCCTGGATGGGCGAGCACGGTGGCGCCGTGGTGAACGTGGCCAGTGTGGCCGGTATCCGCTCCACCGGGGTGATCGCTGCCTACGGCGCCTCCAAGGCGGCGCTGATCCGGCTCACCGACGAACTGGCCTGGCAGCTCGGCCCGAAGATCCGGGTCAACGCGGTCGCCCCCGGCGTGGTGAAGACCAGCTTCGCCGACGCGCTGTACTCGGCGGACGAGGAGGCGGCCGCGCAGGTCTACCCGATGAAGCGGCTGGGTTCGCCGGAGGACGTGGCGCGGCTGATCGCGTTCCTGGCCTCCGACCAGGCGGCCTGGATCACCGGTGAGACGGTGCGTGTCGACGGCGGTCTGCTGTCGACCGGCGGTCTCTGAATCGATCGATCAGGGCCGGGGTGGTGTCACCGCCCCGGCCCTTTGTTGTTGCGCCCCGCCCGATGTTCAGGAGCGATGGGGCAGGTTCTGCAACCGGACCTGACCGCGTGCGATCAGCCGGCCGTCCGCGTCGGTGACCACGACCTGCCAGAGTTGCTGCATCCCGCCGCGATGCAGCGGGGTGGCCTCGGCGCTGAGCTGCCCTTCGCGGACGGCGCGCAGGAAGTCGGTGTTGTTGTTGACACCGACCACCACGCCGCGTTCGCCGTACCAGGCGGCGCCGCCGGAACTGGCCAGCGTTTCCACCACGGTGCACAGCACCCCGCCGTTCTGGATTCCGGCGGGCTGGTGCAGCTGCGGCGTCACGGTCCATTCGCCGCGGACGCGGTCGGGCCCCAGCTCGGTCACGTGCAGACCCATCAGATCCGCGAAGGTCCCCTTGCTGATCTCGTTGAGTTGTTCGGCACTGAGATCGGCCGTCGACATCGGGGAGCGGGTCTGTTGTTCGGTCATGGCTCAACAATCGCATGCTCGTCCCGGAAGCCGGAGTACGGGCCCGGAGGCCAGGAGCGGAAATGAAGCGGCGGACCCCACCTCCATGATGGGGTCCGCCGCGGGCATTGGATCGGGGGTCACCGCAGCCCTCGGGACTCTCGCGCGATCCGTACGCCGGTATCGAGTATAGGTCAGGCTTACCTAACTAAGCAACACGTTGCGCACGCCGGATCGCCATACCGCGATCTTCCAGCGCCATCAGCAGCCCCTGACCCCGCCGCGCGCCCGCCACCGGATCGGTGCGAGCCAGGTCCGGGACGTAGGTGGCCGCACCGGAAACGGATTCGGCCACCAGCGCCCAGAATCGACGCGAACTCAGACCCGCGCACCGCGCCAGCGCGCCCTGAACCAGCAGCAGCGACGGTTCGCAGCGATAGGCCAGCCACACCCACATCGCTCGCTCGCACGGTAGCGACACGACTCCGGGTGAACCTTCCAGCGGATCGCCCGCCACGACACGAATGGTGGTGTCGGTCAGGCCCGCCCAGTCGATCCCACCGTCGTTGTCGGTGTGGATCCACACGTTCTCCAAGCCGGGATCCCAGGCGCGGCCGTCGGCGATCCACAACGCCGCGACCCGGCCGACCACGGCGTGGATGAGGGCGGTGGCCACCACCTCCGACGCGGCGGTCGCGCTGATCATCTCCGCGACATGCCGCCGGTACATCAGATCGATCCGGCCCTCCCGCAGACCAGTCGACAGCGCCCACCAGCGCCGCTTGCCCTGCTCGGCCATGGCGGCGGCGGCATAGACACGCGGATGCTCCGGCTGCAGGGACCGTAACCGGGCACAGGCCGACCCGAACGGCGCCTCGTACGGACGGGGGATGCGCACAGTGGCCAGTTCGGACATTCGAACCTCCTCGAGATCGGCGTCGCAGCAACGACTTGATCGAAAGATAGGTTAGCCTAACCAGACCTAGCAAGTATTTCTCGCGAACAAGGATGTAACGACCCCGTGACGATCTTCGACCCACTCGGGCCGGTGGCGCATGTCCCAACCGGCCGCTCACCGCAACACCGGGCGCCGGACACGGCGGGCGCACCGGCCACCGGACCGCCCCGCACCACACATCGGGCTTTTCCGGTGGTCCACGCCCTATGATCAATCCCACCAAATTACGACACCCTGTAGTACGGCACAGCGTCGTTGGAGTCGTAAAATCAAAAGATGGCTGGACTTGGTGAGCTCGAGAAAGCGGTTATGGACCAACTGTGGTCGGCCGATGAACCACAAACGGTCCGGCAGGTCCACGAGGCCCTGTCGGCGCGCCGCGAACTCGCCTACACCACGGTGATGACCGTGCTGCAGCGTCTCGCGAAGAAGAATCTGGTGGTGCAGCGACGCGACGATCGCGCCCACCGGTACGCTCCCGTACACACCCGCGACGAGCTGGTCGCCGGCCTCATGATGGACGCGCTGCAACAAGCGGACGAGGCCGGTAGCCGGGCCGCGGCCCTGGTGCACTTCGTGGAGCAGGTCGGCAAGGACGAGGCCGCGGCCCTACGGGACGCACTCGCTAAGCTCGAAGCAACCGAGGACAACTAGCCCCCGCAGCGACCGACCTCGGACCCTGGCCCCACAACGCAGTGAGCAGAGTCGATGAACGCAGCCGCACCGGCATTCGCCGTACTTGCCTTGCTTCTCGCCGGTCCCGTTCCGGAATCGCTCAGCAGGGCGACCTGGACCTATCGCGTGCCCCGCGCCGCCCTCGTACTCTGGCAGGCCATCGCGCTGGCCGCGGTGCTCAGTGCCTTCAGCTCCGGGCTCGCCATCGCGGCCGAACTACTGGTCCCCGGGCACGACGGCCGCCCCACGACCAAACCCACCGATGAGATCGATGCGCTGGGTCTGCCGCTGTGGCTGGCCTACGTCTCGGTGTTCATGCTGACCCTGCTGGTCGGCGCCCGGCTCGTGTACGCCTCGGTCCGGGTCGGCGTGCACACCCGCCGGCGCCGCGCCCGCCACCGCATGCTGGTGGACCTGCTCGACCAGAGCGGCCCGTTCCGGCGCGCCGCCGATATCCGGGTGCTCTCGTCCACCGAACCCATCGCCTACTGCCTGCCGGGTCTGCGGCGGCGGGTCGTAGTGAGCGCGGGCACCCTCGACAATCTGAACGAGCAGGAGCTCACCGCCATCCTCAGCCATGAACGGTCGCATCTGCGTGCCCGCCACGATCTGGTACTCGAGGCGTTCACCGTCGCGCACGAGGCCTTCCCGCGGTTCGTGCGCAGCAAATCGGCACTGGATTCGGTGAAGCTGCTCATCGAACTGCTCGCCGACGATTCCGCGGTGAAGGTCACCGGCCCCAAACCGCTGGCCCGGGCGCTGGTGGCGTGCTCGAAATCGACTGCCCCGCAAGGCGCGCTGGCAGTGGGCGGCCCCAGCACGCTGATCCGTATCCAGCGACTGGCCGGTCCGCTGGGCGATTTCCGCATCGCCGGCGCCGCCTATCTCGCCTCGATCGCCATTCTGGTGGTCCCGACCCTGGCCGTCGCGATCCCCTGGCTGGTCGAGCTGAGCCGGTTGTTCCGTGCCTGATCACACACGACCGGAGACCGGGATATCGGCCGGACCGGACACCGGCACCACCCGCCCCCTCCCGCCTTTCGCGCGGCTCGGGCTACCCGTGCTGACCGTGCAGGCGTTACACCGGGCGAACATCACCGATCCGCTGCCCATCCAGGCGGCGGCCGTCCCCGACGCGCTGGCCGGCCACGATGTGCTCGGGCGGGCACCCACCGGATCCGGGAAGACGCTGGCGTTCGGGCTGCCGATCCTCGCCCGCCTCGCCGGCGCCCCGGCGATCACGCGCGCCCCACGGGGCCTGATCCTCGCGCCCACCCGAGAACTGGCATTGCAGATCGAGAAGGCGCTCGAACCCTTCGCGCTGGGTCTGCGGCTCGGCACCGCGGTCGGTGGTATGCCCCTGGCCCGGCAGAGTGAGAGACTCCAGCGCGGCGTGGACCTGCTGATCGCCACCCCCGGCCGGCTCGCCGATCTGGTCGACCAGGGTGCCGCCGTCCTCGACGCGGTTCGGATCACCGCGATCGACGAGGCCGACCATATGGCCGATTTCGGTTTTCTGCCGCAGGTACGGCGGCTACTCGATCTCGTACCCGGCGACGGGCAGCGGTTGCTGTTCTCCGCGACCCTGGACGACGACTCGGTACAGGATCTGGTGCACCGGTATCTGCGCGAGCCCGTCACCCACTCCGTGGCAGCGGAACCCGAGACCACCACCGCGACCCATCATCTGCTGTACGTCGAGGTCGCGGACAAACCATCGGTCCTCGCCGAGATCGCCGCTCGCGACGGCCGCACGCTGTTGTTCGCCCGCACCCAGTACGGCGCCGAGAAACTCACCCGCCGCTTACGCGATCAGGGGATCCGCGTCGCGGCGCTGCACGGCGGAAAAGCGCAGAACCGGCGTATCCGGACCCTCGCGGCCTTCGCCGACGGCGGGGTGTCGGCGTTGGTCGCCACCGATATCGCCGCCCGCGGTATCCATGTGGACGCGGTCTCGCTGGTGGTCCACGCCGACCCACCCGCGGATGCCAAGGACTACGTCCATCGAGCCGGCCGCACCGCCCGGGCGGGCGCGAGCGGGACAGTGATCACTGTGGTCACCCCGGAACAGCGCGCCGAGGTAACCGCGCTGACCCGAGCCGCCGGGGTCGATGTGGTCGAGCACACCGTGCGGCCCGGCGACCGGGAGGTCCGCCGGCTCACCGGTGCCCGCACCCCACCGGGTCCCGACGTCACGGAGACTCCCCAGAGCCCACTTCCCGCGCCCCACGGCCGCTTCCGCGGACCGGGTGCCCGGGGCAGAGCAGGCGGTGGCACCGGGAAACCGGCCGCCGGCCGCCGGCCGCACCGCCGCCGGTCCAAGTGAATCCGCCGGGCCCCCACGCCGGGGAGTCATCCCGATTACCATGGGCGCAGTGCAGTTTCTCCCCGGACAACACCCGCCGTACGACCTGACCTACAACGACGTCTTCCTGGTTCCGAACCGCACCGATATCGCCTCCCGGTTCGACGTCGATCTCGCGACGGCCGACGGTTCCGGCACCACCATCCCCCTGGTCGTCGCCAATATGACCGCGGTCGCGGGCCGGCGAATGGCCGAAACCGTGGCCCGGCGCGGCGGGATCGTGGTGCTACCGCAGGATCTGCCCAACAGTGCCGTCGCCGAGACCATCGCCTTCGTCAAGAGCCGCTCGCTGATCGCCGATACCCCGGTCACCCTCACCGGCGATCACTCCGTGTCCGATGCCCTGGCCCTGATCCACAAGCGGGCGCACGGCGCGGTCGTGGTGGTCGACAACGGGCGGCCGGTCGGGCTGGTCACCGAGGCCGCCTGCGCGGATGTCGATCGGTTCGCCCGGTTGCACGAAGTCGCCACTACCGATTTCGTCACTGCCCCGGCGACCGCCGAGGCGTCCTACATCTTCGACCGCCTCGAGGCCGCGCACGTGGGCGGACCCGCCGTACTCCTCGCCCCCGACGGCACTCTCGCCGGGGTGCTCACCCGCACCGGCGCGGTACGGGACGGGATCTACCGCCCGGCGGTCGACGCCGGTGGAAAGTTGCGGATCGCGGCCGCGGTCGGGATCAACGGTGACGTACCCGCCAAGGCCAAGGCGCTCGTGGACGCGGGCGCCGATGTGCTGGTGATCGACACCGCGCACGGTCACCAGGTGAGGATGCTGGAAACCCTGCACTCGATCCGGGATCTCGGCTTGGGTGTCCCGCTGGTCGCCGGTAACACGGTCTCCGCCGAGGGCACCCGTGACCTGATCGAGGCCGGCGCCGATATCGTCAAGGTCGGTGTCGGACCGGGCGCCATGTGCACCACCCGGATGATGACCGGCGTGGGCCGGCCGCAGTTCTCCGCGGTGGCCGAATGCGCGGCCGCGGCCGCCGATCTGGGCGCCCACGTCTGGGCCGACGGTGGCGTCCGTCATCCGCGCGATGTCGCCCTGGCGCTCGCCGCGGGCGCCTCGAACGTGATGATCGGCTCCTGGTTCGCCGGTACCTACGAATCCCCCGGAGATCTGCGGATCGACCGGAACGGCAATGCCTACAAGGAGAGTTTCGGCATGGCCTCCAAACGCGCGGTCGCCGCCCGCACCGCCGCCGATCGAGGCTACGACCGCGCGCGTAAGGCCCTGTTCGAGGAGGGTATCTCCAGTTCCCGGATGCAGCTGGATCCGGAGCGTCCCGGCGTCGAGGATCTCATCGACCATATCTGCTCCGGCGTACGCAGCGCCTGCACCTACGCCGGCGCCCGCACCCTCGCGGAATTCCACGACCGCGCGGTGGTCGGCGTGCAATCGGCCGCCGGGTTCGCGGAAGGCCGTCCGCTGCCCGGCGGATGGTGAGCCCGGCCACGTCGGGCGAAGCCCTACCGCGACCGTGCACCCGCGCGCACGGTCGCGGTAACATATGAGTCGCCGGCGACCGCCGGCCGCAATCGTCAGGACGAAAGGATCCAGTTGTCACCCGCGTCCGAGGGCGCCACTCAGGAGGGCTCATCTATCGAGCCGGGTGACAGACCCGGCGTCCTCCGCTGCACGACCCTCTCCTCTCATCCGGCCCTGTCCACATCGCTGATCCCGATGTCCGCCGGGTGGTGGTGATATGGCCGTCGCGCTCACCGTCCTCAGCCTCATCGGGTTCGTGGCGCTCACCGCGGGCACCGCGCTGTTCGTCGCCGCGGAATTCTCGCTCACCGCACTGGAACGCAGCACCGTCGAAGCGCACGCGCGTGACGGCGATGTCCGCGCCCGTGCGGTCCGCCAAGCACACCGCACTCTGTCCTTCCAGCTGTCCGGCGCCCAGCTCGGTATCACCATCACCACTCTGATCACCGGTTATATCGCCGAACCTGTGCTGGCTCGGCTGCTCGAACCACTGTTCACCGTGTTCGGGGTCCCGGATTCCGCGGCCACCGGCATCTCGCTGGTACTCGCGCTGGTCCTGGCGACCTCGCTGTCGATGATCTACGGCGAACTGGTTCCCAAGAACATCGCCATCGCCTCCCCGATGGCCACCGCCCGCGCGACCGCCGGGCCGATGGTGGCGTTCTCGGCGGTGTTCAAACCGATGATCCAGTTCCTCAACGGCTCGGCCAACTGGGCGGTGCGCCGGTTCGGGGTCGAACCCGCGGAGGAGCTGCGCTCGGCGCGGTCACCGCAGGAACTCGGATCGCTGGTCCGCACCTCGGCTCAGCACGGCGCCCTCGATCAACGCACCGCGCAGCTGCTGGACCGCTCCCTGCAGTTCGGCGAGCGCAGTGCCGAGGAACTGATGACACCGCGGGTGAAGATCGAAGCGCTGGATCGCACCGACACCATCGGTGATCTGCTCGCCGCCGCGGCCCGTACCGGCTATTCACGGTTTCCGGTGATCGACGGCGACCTGGACAACACGCTCGGCATCGTCCACGTCAAACAGGCCTTCACCCATCCCGCGCCGACCCGCGCGGGTGTGGGTCTGGCGCAGATCGCGCAGCCGGTGCCGGTGGTTCCGGCCAGTTTGGACGGCGACGAGGTCTTGGAACGGGTCCGCGCGGACGGGATGCAGGTCGCCTTGGTCGTCGACGAGTACGGCGGCACCGCGGGCATGGTGACCATGGAGGACATCATCGAGGAGATCCTCGGCGACGTCCGCGACGAACACGACGAAGAGGAACGCGATGTACGCCGGGTCTCCGACGGCTGGGACTGTTCGGGTCTACTGCGGATCGACGAAGTGACCCGGGCGACCGGATACATCGCCCCCGAGGGCGAGTACGAAACCCTCGGCGGTCTGGTGCTCACCCGCCTGGGCCGGATTCCGGTGACCGGCGATACCGTGGTCCTGCCGCCGCGCCGCGGCCACGACCGGCGCCACAGCGACGGCCAGGGCGGCTGGCTCGCCCGAGTCGAACGGATGGACGGGCGCCGGATCGACCGGGTCCGGCTGGTCCCGGCCGACGCCGAGGCCATCGCCTCGCGTGAACAGCTGCCGACCGGCCGGGAGGTCCACCATGGGTGACCTTTTCGGGGTAGCGCTGACCATGGTCCTGCTGGCGGGTAACGCCTTTTTCGTCGCCGCCGAGTTCGCCCTCATCTCCGCCCGCCGCGACCGGCTCGAAGCGCTGGCCGCGCAGGGTAAACGCAACGCCGACACCGTGATCCGGGCGGGGCAGAACCTGTCGATGATGCTGGCCGCCGCACAGCTGGGCATCACCATCTGTTCGATCCTGCTCGGCCGGGTCGGCGAACCCGCGGTCGCTCATCTGCTGGAGCGGCCGTTCGAGCTGGCCGGTTTGCCGGAGGCGCTGCTGCATCCGGTGTCGTTCGTGCTGGCGCTGGCCATCGTGGTGATCCTGCACATCCTGCTGGGCGAGATGATCCCGAAGAATATCGCGCTCGCCGGACCCGAACGCAGTGCGCTGCTGCTGGTTCCGCTGCATCTGGCGTGGCTGCGGATCGCCCGGCCGCTCATCGCCGTCTACAACTTCGCCGCCAACCTGAGCCTGCGCATGTTGCGCATCGAACCCAAGGACGAACTCGAGGCCGCGGTCTCGAGCGACGAACTGGCCGAGATGATCGGTGAATCCCGGTCCGAGGGGCTACTCGACGCGGAGGAGCACCGCCGGCTCACCCAGGCACTCGGTACCGGGGAGCGGTTCGTGGCCGAGGTCATGGTGCCACTGGCGCAGGTTCGCACCATTCCGCTGCGCGCCCACGGCACCACCCTCGGCGATATCGAGAACGCCGTCGCCGAAACCGGATTCTCCCGGTACCCGGTCCGCGCCTCCGATGGTTCCCTCGTCGGATACCTGCATGTGAAGGATGTGCTGGACAAGGTCTCCGACGAGACCGCGGGCCCGAACACCGAGATCCCGCGCACCGATATCCGGCCACTGCCCACCGTACTGATGGGCACCACGCTCTACGAGGCGCTGGCCCGGCTGCGGCGCACCAGCAGCCATCTGGGCCGGGTGGTGGACGGGCGCGGTAACACCGTCGGTATCGTCGCGCTCGAGGACCTCGTCGAGGAGTTCGTCGGCACCGTACGCGATACCACGCACCGGGTCGCCGAATGACGGCTGCGGCCATCCGTTCGGTGCTCGGCGAGGCCGAGTGGCGGTCGCGCGCCGCCACTCATCGCGAACGCGTCGATACTCTGGCCGGTCCGTACCTGCGGGCGCGGGCGGCCGGGGCGAAACATCCGGTACTCGATTTCCTGTTCACCTACTACGGCCACAAGCCTGCGCAACTGCGTCGCTGGCATCCGGGTTTCGGGGTGGCGCTCTCCGGCGCCACCGAGTACACCGGCCTGCGCGGATACCACCGGATCGATTCGCCGGGCGGGGAATCCGAACCGATGGTGACCGCCGACCCCGAATTCCTGCGCGCCCGCGCCGACGCCGCATCCTACATCGCGGACCTGTTGCGCGCGACCGCTTCCCGCCCCCCGCAGCTGTCGTGCTTCGGCCTGCACGAATGGGCGATGGTGTACCGGACCGGGGAAGTCCGCCACGACGCGGTACCGCTGCGGCTCGGCGCCGAGGGCACGGACGCGGTGGTCGAATCGATGCCGGTGCGCTGCACTCATTTCGACGCATTCCGGTTCTTCACCCCATCCGCGGTGCCCCGCAACAACCGGCAGCTGACCCGCGCCGGTCAGATCGACAGCGAACAGCCGGGCTGCCTGCACGCCAATATGGATCTGTACAAGTGGGGTTTCAAGCTGACCCCCTTGGTCTCCTCCGATCTGCTGCTGGACTGTTTCGCGCTGGCCCGGGATGCCCGCGAACTCGATATGCGGGCCAGTCCCTATGATCTCCGCGCGCACGGCTACGATCCCGTTCGCATCGAAACACCCGCCGGACGAGCGGAATACGTTCGTGAACAAGCCGGGATCGCGGACCGGGCGGCCGGCCTACGCTCTGAGCTGCTCGCGGCGCTGGAGTCCCTTCTGCAACAGAACTTTCGCGGTGGATCTACGGCTCGATCAACCATGTGACCGAGGCGCTCGCCACATGAGCCACAGATCCGGGCCGCCCGGAACAGTGACCGTCGCGGTGACCTCGAACCCGAACCGTTCGTAGTAGGAGATGTTCACCTGTTTGCTGGATTCGAGGTAAGCAGGTACCCCCGCACGGTCGCACTGCTCGAGCCGGGACCACAACAGGGCCGCGCCGAAGCCGTGGCCGCGCCGATCCGGATCGGTGCCGAGAGTCGCTAGATACCAGTGTGGTTCGTCCGGATGTACGCCGGACATGAGGTCGACGAGTTCCTTACCGGCGCGCAGCCGGCCGCCGAACGCCCGGGCCAGCTGGGGGAACATGCGGATCTCGCGCCACGGGGAAGGCTTCCATTTTCCCGGGGCGTCCCACAGCGCGGCCCCGCCGATCGCGCCCGCTGGATCCAGCGCGATATCCACACCACCGGAAGCGAAGTGCTGGTGCCGGGTCCGGGTCGCGAAGAAGCGCAGCAGCCCGAGCACCCGGCGCCGCGGATCCGGCCAGAGCCACTCCATCAGCGGATCGTCCTGGAAGGCGGCTGCCAGGGTGCGCGCCAGGGCGCCGGTCTCGTCGTGGCGGGCCGAACGTACCTCGGGCGGGGTCGGCATCGTTGCGTCCTAACTCTCGTCGGATGGGGTGAGCGCGCTCGACAGGGACAAAGTTAGTCCGAGATTGTGACAATCGGCCGGACCGATAAGCCTCGGCGCCCCGACCGGACCGGTGCGCGAAGACACAGGTCCAGGCGGGCGGGGACACGACGACCTCCCGACGACACCGCTTCGCGACGACACTGCCTCCCGACGACGACCGCCGAGTCCCTGACGACGGCCGACAGCCCCGGCCGCATAGTCGTAGCACCGGCCTGTGCCGATATCGGATAACGATTCGTGAACAGCTGGCTGCCCCTCCACAACACCGCCGCCGACGATCCGCGCGACGTGACGCTCAGCAGGGCCAGTACAGCGCCACGGTGAGGCCGAGCAATCCCAGCGACAGCTGGACCAGTACGGCATCGGTCGTCATTTCGTCGGCTCGCACCGCAGCGTATCGGCGGGCCAGCGGTGACCGCACGGATAGAGTCGTGTCGGAGTCACGAGCGCGGCGAAGTGGGTGATCACCTGCCGCACGATGTAGGCGTGCTCCAAGCCGGGCACGACGACGGCGCGCGCATTCCATTCCTCCGTATGCCGCACCAGCGCCAACGTTGTCACCACCGCTCCGGCATCGGTGACCACGGTGTATACGAGGCGATACCCGTGCCTTCCGGCCAGTTCGGGCAGGTCGATATCGGGAGTGGGCAGATCGCGGCGGATCAACGCGATCGCGTTGAGGGGATTCGCACTAGCCACGACGCCCTCCTGGGTCCCGCTCCCAGAGGCGGATCGCCGCAAGGAACACTTCCAGGTGTTCGGCGGCCGGTAGAACGGCCGTGGACCCGTCCGGGACCTCAGTAGCACCCGGTACGCGGCCGGGTAGCCGTTCACGCCCGGGTGCGGCGGCGGGCACTGTCTCCGACGTGCTGATGCACATGATGAATCCCCTTCTCCGGCTTGGTATCGACGAGCGCCCGGCGTAGGGTCCGACTGGAGCGACAGTGACCAACTGACGGTCGGACCACCAGCCCTCCGCCTTCCTGGCGTCGAACCGGCATCCCCAGCGGCAACTGGGGTGGCCCACACCGGGCGCTTTCCCAGTAGACGTGTGCCGCAACACGTTCGGAAGCGCTACCGTGGCGATTCCAGAGGGAATCTCACGCTCTTTCACCACGGTGCTTTCCATATTCCATTCATCCGGTTAGGAAAGGTAACGATCGTGACCACTGGATCCACGCTGCCGAGAAGAGCTTTGGGCCGTCAGCTGCGAAAGCTTCGGGAGCGCAGCAGCATCACACAATCGGCGGCGTCGCGGATCGCGGAGACCAGCCCGCAGTCCTACGGGCGCCTGGAGGACGGCCGACAGACCAAGATCACCGACCTCGCACTCAACGCCCTCGCGAACGCGTATGGGGCCACTGATTCCGAGCGCCGACTGCTCCTCGGGCTGGCTCAGGAGATCCGGGCTGCCGGCGCATCCGGGTCGGGGTGGTGGCGAGCCTACGATGATGCGATCGCCAAGGGGTTCGACCACTATCTCGCATTGGAAGAAGCTGCGAACTGGGTGACGTCCTGGCAGATCGCGGTAGTCCCCGGCCTTCTTCAGACTCGAGAATACCGCCGGGCGCTGACCTGGGCCACCGTTCCCGACAGCTCACCCGATGAGACAGAGCGCATTCTCGATGTGGTGATGCGACGGCAAACCCTCCTCCAACGCGACGGCTTCCGGTTCGAAGCGCTACTGACGGAGGCGGTTCTGGGCTATCGAGTCGGCGGACCGGCGGTCATGGCCGAGCAGATCCGTCATCTCATCGAACTGTCCGAAGATCCCGACATAGAGATCCGGATCGTTCCATCGGGCCAGGATGTCCCGTTCGGACTCAATGCCGGCAGCTTCGTCCTGTTCAGCTTCCCGCCACTGCCCACGTCCAGATTGCAGGAACCGCCTGTCGCGTACATGGAAGGCCTATCCGGCGGCCTCTACGTCGAACGCGCCTCCGAGGTAGAGAAATATTCACAGGAGGCCCGTCGAATCCGCCATGTAGCGTTGTCCGCGTCGACATCCCGCGATTTGATGCTGCGGGTAGCGAAGGAGCGAAGATGATGGATCTGTCCGGCGCGAACTGGTTCAAGAGCACACGCAGCGGGGGTAAGCAGGACTGTGTAGAGGCCGCTCATCTCGATCGAGGTATGGTCGGCATCCGGGATAGCAAGAGCCCCGGCGGCCCCGCACTCGTCTTTGCCCCCGGGGAATGGGACGCCTTTTTGGGAGCCGCGAAATCCGGCATATTCGACTGACCGGACACGTGAGAAAAGCCCCTCCTGGGGGCTTTTACGTTTCTGTGGCGAAGGACCCAATCCACCCCCGGACGCACCGGATCACCTTCACCCCGACCTCGATGTTCGACGAAAACCCCTATCCCGCCGTCCCCCGATCGCTACTATCTGAACAAATTCCGGGATGTGTACCGAACCCTCCCGGATACCGGGTCGGGTGAAGCAGTTCGGGAAGCGTGAGGATGCAATGGGGCGTCCCTTCGGAAAACTACGCCGGACCAGGGCGCTGGTCCTGGGGGCGGTGGGTGTGGTCGCCGCGGTCATGCTGCCGGGCAGCGCGTCGGCGGATCTGCAATCCGATATCCAGAACCAGGTACGGGAATTCCTCGATATCGGCCGGACCTCGGTGCCGCGCGCGGACTGCGGGCCCGGGTCGATGCCCGAACCCGGTTTCCAGGGTGACGTACCGGCGGCCGATCGCGACAGCGGGCGCAGTACGCAGGGCTACCGGTGCAATATGTCCCTGGTGGGCCAGTTCGCCGGGCGCGGCGCGGGAATCACCTCCACCAGTTTCGAGCACTGCGCCTATATGGGGACCTTCTTCCCCGGCAACCTGCTGCACCAGAACGGTGGGGTGCAGGTGCTCGACGTCTCCGATCCGGCGCATCCGCGGCCCACGGCGACCCTGAACGAACCCGCCATGGTGGCCGGCACCTGGGAGAGCCTCAAGGTCAACCGGGAGCGGAAACTGCTGGTGGGCACGGGAGTTCCGCTGCTGGTGGGTGCCGGATATCTGTCGGTCTACGATATCTCGGACTGCGCGCATCCGCGGTTGCTCAATCCTGGCCCTGGAACGAATCTCGCTATGCCGCTGCCGATCACCACACACGAGGGCGGCTTCTCCCCCGACGGCCACACCTATTGGGCCTCGGGGATCACACCCGGATTCCTCAGCGCCGTCGACCTCACCGATCCGGCGCATCCGCGGGTCGTGTGGCAGGGGCTGACCGGTCTCACCGCGCACGGTTTCGGGGTGAGCCCGGACGGCAACCGTATGTACCTCTCGGCGCTCAGCGGTATCACCGTGCTCGATATCAGCGCGGTCCAGCGACGCGATCCGAACCCGCAGGTCCAGCACCTCGGCCGGATGTTCTGGTCGGACGGCTGGGCCACTCAGCACAGCATCCCGGTCACCTACGACGGCAAGCCCTACGTGTACACGGTGGACGAGGGCGGTTCCGGCGGAGTGAAGCTGATCGATATCTCCGCCGATGCCGACCCCCGGGTCGTGGCGAAGATCAAACTGGAGATCAATCTGCCACAGCATCTGGACAGCAATATCGCCTCGTCCATGGGTGGATCCATCTTCGCCTACGAATCGCACTACTGCGCGGCCGACCGGCCGGTGGACCCGACGGCCCTCGCCTGCGGCTGGATCTCCTCCGGCATCCGGGTGTTCGATATCCGCGACCCGCAGGCCATCCGGGAAATCGCCTACTTCAATCCACCCGCCCGGACAGGACGCAATCTCGAACTCGTCAACTCACCACACGCGCTGGCCTCACTGCTCGGGATCCCGGCTATGACCGCACCCAGCGCGGCGCGCGCGGTGCTCGAGGGGCAGTTCGATCCGTCCCAGGCACTCAGCTCACGGACCGGTGAGCTCGCTTTCGGCGACGTCTCCACCGACTGGTGCCTGTCCCCGCCGGAGTGGCGCGGCAACGCGCTGTACGTCACCTGTTCGGACAACGGTTTCATGGTGCTGCACGTCGACGAGTCGGTGTATTCACCACCCGCGGACCAGCAGTCGGTCGTGGGTTCGTGAACGCTGCTGCGCGCCGCGTGAACCGGGCGCCCGTTCGTCACCAGGAAACGACGAAGCGATACCACGAACCGTCGTACTGCCGGTAGGTCGTCTCGCTCGCCCGGAACTCCGGCGGCGGGCCGTCGGGCAGGTAGGCGAATCCGACCCGGTCGATCAAGCCGCCACCGGTGTAGAAGCGGCACTCCGCGCCGTCGCGGTCCACCCGCTCGATGGTGTACACGCCGATCCGGACGGAGTCGGAGCGCTCGGCGCATTCGGCCGCCGCCGCGGCCAGCGAACCCTTCGACAGCTGCCAGCCCGACCATTCGGCAGCACCCGTGTACACCACGGCCACCGTCACCGCCACCAGGAGCGGAGCCACGGCGCTCAGCAGGTGGGCCCGGTAGCGGATCAGCCCGAACACGGCACAGATCGACCACGCCACGGCCAGCACCAGCAACACATTGATCGCGATCAGCGAATATCCGACCCAACTGTCGGAGCCCACGAACCAGACCAGTGCCGCACAACAGAATTCGACCAACCCGGCCAGCACCACCGTGGTGATCAGCCACCATTTCGCGGTCGGCCGCCGCAGCGCACCAGATTCACCCCCGTAGACCATGGAGCCACTCTAGGCCGAGGACCCACGCCCGCGCGGCAGCACGGCCCGCACGTCCGGGAGCACCTCCGACAGTCGCCGAGCCGCCGGACCCGCGTGGGTTTCGGCCTCCCGGGGTCCGTCCAGGTCGTGCCCGGCCCGGCAGCGGACGATCACCTCCACCGGCTCACCGCAATCTCGGTGTGTGACCGTGAGTGCCGGGCCCTCGGGGTCCGCGCGGTGCTCGTCGCCCCACCGCAGCAGGGCGATCAGAATCGGATACAGGTCGTGTCCTTTGGCGGTGAGCCGATACTCGCGGCGGGTCCGGCTACCCGTCTCGCGATAGGGCACCACCCCGAGAACTCCCGCGTCGACGAGTCTGCCCAGCCGGTTGGACAGCACCGATTCCGAGATTCCGGAGTGCTGCCGCATCTGCTCGAACCGATGCACCCCGTTGAACAGTTCACGCAGGACGATCATCGTCCAGCGGTCCCCGACGATATCCAGGGTGCGTTGGACGGAGCAGTTGCCGGTGCTGTACTCGAGCCACTCCATGAGGCAAGCCTATCTGACTGCGGACTTGACAGTCAGAGCCCCGCCGTGGCTAGCTGGTAATTCGAAAGTCAGCTATCGATCAGCGGGAGCATCGCATGCCGGATTCCTCGGAACAACTGCCCAGCGTGGACCTCGCCGATGCCGGAAGATTCGTCGCGGCAAGCGGTTTCGTGGTGGATCATGTCTCCGGGACGAGCGTCTCCGGATATGTCGAACTCGGCCCCGACCATCACACCCCGTGGGGCGTGGTGCACGGCGGGGTGTACGCGACGATCGTGGAGAGCGCGGCCAGTATCGGTGCCAGCGCGGCAGTGGCCGACCGGGGCGAGTTCGCGGTCGGGGTGCACAATGCGACCGATTTCCTGCGGCCGGCCACCGAGAGCCGCGCCTCGGTCACGGCCGAGCCGCTGCACCAGGGACGGACCCAGCAGCTGTGGCAGGTGATCATCGCCGACAGCGCCAGCGGTAAGGCACTGGCCCGCGGCCAGGTCCGGCTGCAGAATGTGCCACTACCGAACTGAACAGGCTTCCGTCCCCCGGCCCCGGACCACCGGTGATCCGTCGCGCGAGCACCCGGTACGGACACAACGGAGCCCGGACGCCGACAGCGTCCGGGCTCCGGTCGGCAGCTGCCTACTGGTTCACAGCGGGGGGAATCCCGCCGAACCGGTGGTAGCCCACTGGAAGAAATCCCCAACTCGCACCACGATCAGCGCGGCGATATCGAGCACGGTACTACCCATTCGAACCAATCCTCACTTCGTCTTGCAGATACGGCCGCCCAGAATAGGCCGCCCAGCCGGGGGCGACAACCGGGGTCCGGCCCCGATGTCACCACTACGACATCCGCGCAGACTAGCGGTCCACGGGCATCCGCGGCCATTCGCGCCCGCTGACGGCGAGGGTGGCGGGATCGGTCGTGAGGGTGGCGCCCTCGTCGGATCCGTAATCCTGTTTCGCGATGGCCGTGGAGCGTACTTCCAGCTCGGCCACCCCGACCAGCACGACCAGACCCACGACCACCAGCGCGACGGTGGTGAGCAGCGGTGTCAGCAGCTCCACCGGCGCGGCACCCTCCGGCACCGCGGTGTGGTCACCGTGGTGGGCGCTCATGGCGGCCATTCCGGTGTAGTGCATACCACACACCGCGACACCCATGATCAGACCGGCGCCGATCGTGTTACCCCAGCCCTTCACGTGCAGCATGAACCACAGCGCGGCGGTCGCGGCGACCACCGCGATCAGGATGGACAGCAGGACCAGCCCGGTGCTGTATTCCATATCCGCACCGGAATTCATCGCGGCCATGCCCAGATAGTGCATTCCCACGACCCCGATTCCGGTGATCGCTCCGCCGAGGGGCAGGGCCACCGCCTCCCGGTGACCGCGCACCACGATCGCCAGCCCGATGAGGACGACCACGATCGCGATACCAGCACTGAGCAGTGTCATCGGCATGTCGTAGCGGATGGTCATATCGTCGATGGAGAAGCCGAGCATGGCAGTGAAGTGCATGACCCAGATCCCCGCGCCACCGAGCGCGATGGCCGCCGCGATCAGCCAGCCGCCGGCCTGTTCGGACGACCGCGCGCGGACCGCGCACCGAAGACCGAGCACCGACCCGATGAACGACATGAAATAGGCGAGGACAGGCGTCACCCACCCATTGCTGAAGTGCTCGAGCTGCACGTGTTACTCCGATGTACTAGTCGATTTCCGAACCGCGGCCGTATAGACAGTAGTTCGACACACCCCGAGGTGGCCTGCAGAGTAAAAATTTCACCTCAGGTGGGTACGCATCCGCCACTTGATGTCACAACTGAGCTAAAGCCGGATTGTCCGGATCAGCTCCGCAAATACGCCGGAGTGGCGGCCGGCGCCACGCTGTACACGAAATTTCGCCGCAGTTCGTGGTACGGCTCGCACTCTTCGAAGAAGTTCCGGCGCATCTGCGCCAATTCTTCGGCGCGATACTCCGCCAGCGGTTTGGCGGCCTCGTCGGCCTCGCGCTGCTGCTTCTTCGCGGTCAGCCGGTTCTCCAGCTCGGGCGAATCTGCCAGCGTCTCCGCCTCCCGGCGTACCCATTCGGCGAACTCGGCGGCACCCCCCGGAGCCACTCGGTCCACCAGCCCGAGATCCGCGGCCGCTTTCGCGCCCACCGGCAGGGTCTCCCGGGTCAGCCGGGCGGCCTCGGCCGCGCCGACACGTCGCGGCAGCGAATAGGTCCAGTACTCCGAGCCGTACAGGCCCATCAACCGGTAGTGGGGGTTGAGCACCGCCGATTCCCGGCACCACACCTCGTCGGCGGCCAGCGCCAGCATCACACCCCCCGCGGCCGCGTTACCGGGCAGCGTCGAGATCACCAACTTGTCCGTTGTGGTCAGGATCGCCTCGACCAGGTCGTTCATGGCGTTGATATTGCGCCAGGATTCCTGCGCCGGATCCTCGGCCGATTCGATGACGTGCAGATGGATGCCGTTGGAGAAGAAATCGCGCGCCGGGCCGAAGACCAGCGCCCGGATCGGCCGCGCGCAGGCCTCCCGATAGGCCGCGAGCAACCGCCGGCACTGTGCGGTGCTCATCGCGCCGCCGGCGTAGGCGAATTCGAGGTGGCCCACCGACCCGGCCTCGTGGTAGCGCACTTCCGACCAGGTATCGCGGACGGCTGCCTCGGCCGGGGATACGGGAACTTCGGGTGTACCGGCGGGCAGGTCGGCGCCCAGCGCGCCGGCCGCGGGCCGCTTGAATTCCGCTGGACCGCCCGGGATCCGGCGGCGCCGCATATGCGGCAACCACACCGCGCCGTCGACGGTGGCCCGGCAGATCGCACCGTCGCGAGTGGCGAGCACCTCGCCCGGGGTGCCGCGCAAACGGTCCTCGTTGTGGCCGCCGTGCACGAAATATTCACGACCGTAGAGTTCGTCGAGTACACCGGGCTGGGAATCGGCGGCGCGCAGTTTGCGCAGCACATCGGTGGTGCTCTCGGTCGCCCAGTCGATCCGGCGGTACTGCTGGGAATGGTAGGGCCGTAACCGGCCGCGCACGTCCGGGCGGCCGTAGTCCAGCGGCTCGGGCACGAAATCCCCCGCGCCGAAACGGTCGACGGCCAGCAACACCGCTGCCACCGCGGCGTCCGACATCTCGTTGCGGTAGAGCTCGCTCTTCCCGCACGCCGGAACCGGGAACGCCACCGAAGCCCAGATCGGACCGGCGTCCATCTCCTCGACCGCCTGCAGGACGGTGACGCCCCATTCCGCGGCCCCTTCGCTGATGGCCCAGTCCAGCGACGAGGGTCCGCGATCACCCTTCGGTCCGGGGTGCACGATCAGGACTGTGTGCTCGGTCCAGACGTCCTCCGGGACAGCGGTGGTGAGCATCGGCGCCACGATGAGGTCGGGCCGGAAGGCGGATACCCGGGCCCGCAGCAGATCGTCGCCGAGCGCCAATTCGACCGCGACCTCGTGCCCGCGATAACGCAGTTCGGTGTGCACACGCTGCGTGAGGCTGTTGAAAGCACTCGCCACCAGCAGGACTCGCAAGATTTTCCTCCATAGAACAGGGCTGATCCGATCGGTCCCCGGATACGGACTCGACTCGACCAAGCTAGTCCTGCCCCGATCGGCCCGCAGCCCGAGCCCTCGCACCGACGGCGAACTGCTCTAACACATCCGCGGAACCGCACCTACCGCGGACACCCTCTCACGACGCGATGTGCAAACCGAATCCGGTGGTCCCGGGCTCCTCACGCCCCGATTCGAGCCGGAGTCCGCGGTCGTAGTCACCACCGGCCTGACGCCGGTACCCGATCGGCTCGGTGTGTTCCAACTCTCCCAGCCGCTTTCGCAGGTTATCGGCAATGCGGCCGAACCGCTCGTCGTCCACCCGAATGGCACCGTGCACCACGAACGGTGGTAGTACGTCCATCCCCGGGTAGTACAGGATGCCGTGATGGATCGGGAACAGCAGATCCGCTACCGGACCGTTGATTCCGCGATCGGAATACGCCGGTTCCCGACCGCCTACGGCGACCACGAGCATCGCCCGCCGGCCGGCCAGGACGCCGTCACCGTAGCGTGGGATGGCGCTGCCACCCGCCCCGTAGGCGAACCCGCAGGTGAACACCCGATCCACCCAGCCCTTGAGGATCGCCGGCATAGCGAACCACCACAGCGGGAAGTGCAGCAGCACGGTATCGGCCCACAGCAGTTTCTCCTGTTCGGCCCGGATATCCGCGCTCAGCGAACCGTTCTCGAAGGCCTCCCCGGAGGCCAGCATGAAGTTCGTCTCGGTGACCGCACCGAAATCGGCGGCATCGGCGTGCGCCTTCCAGCCCATGGCGTAGAGGTCGGAAACCCGGACCTCGTGGCCGTCGGACCGCAATTGTTCGACGGCCACATCTTTCAGGGTCCCGGTGAGCTAATCCGGTTCCGGGTGCGCGTAGACGAGCAAAACCTTCATGTTCCGGGCAACGTCGTCGCCCGCCGCCGGCATTCCTGCCCGCGTCCGGCCCGGGGGTGAACGGCCGTACGAACACGCGGTCCCCGGCCGCTCAGGGGGGCGGTCGGGGACTGCGTGGTCCGGCGGCTACGAGACGATCACGCCTCGTTCTTACCCGCCAGAGCCTTGGCCTCGCGGCGACGACGGTGCAGGATCGGCTCGGTGTAACCGTTCGGCTGCGCGGTGCCCTCGAGGATCAGATCCTTCGCGGCCTGGAACGCCACACTGCCCGCGAAATCGGGCGCCATGGGACGGTAGGCGGGATCACCGGCGTTCTGCCGGTCCACCACGGGCGCCATCCGCTCCAGGCTCGCCACCACCTCGTCGGTGGTGACCACGCCGTGCCGCAGCCAGTTCGCCATCAGCTGGCTCGAGATCCGCAGGGTCGCCCGGTCTTCCATCAGCGCGATATCGGAGATATCGGGAACCTTGGAGCAACCGACACCGTGGTCGATCCAGCGGACCACATAACCGAGGATGGACTGCGAATTGTTGTCCAGCTCCTGCTGTTTGTCGGCCTCGGACCAGTTGGTGTCCGCGGCCAGCGGGATCCGGAGGATATCGTCGACACTCGCCCGCGGCCCGCCCTTGGCGATCTCGGCCTGCCTTTTGAACACGTCCACCAGGTGGTAGTGGGTGGCGTGCAGGGTTGCCGCGGTCGGCGACGGCACCCAGGCGGTGGTCGCGCCGGCCCTGGGGTGACCGATCTTCTGCTCGAGCATCCCGGCCATCAGGTCGGGCATGGCCCACATACCCTTACCGATCTGCGCCTTGTGCGGCAGGCCGGTCGCGATACCGGTATCGACGTTCCAGTCCTCGTAGGCCAGGATCCAGCGCTGGGTCTTCATCTCGGCCTTGCGGATCATCGGACCCGCCTCCATGGAGGTGTGGATCTCGTCGCCGGTGCGGTCCAGGAAGCCCGTGTTGATGAACACCACGCGGTCGGCGGCGGCGTTGATACACGCCTTCAGGTTCACCGTGGTGCGGCGCTCCTCGTCCATGATGCCGACCTTGAGGGTGTTGCGCGCCAGGCCCAGCACATCCTCGACAGCGGCGAACAGGTCGTTGGTGAAGGCCACCTCGTCCGGTCCGTGCATCTTCGGCTTCACGATGTACACCGAACCCGTGCGGCTGTTGGTCAGCGCCACATCGTCACGCAGCGAATGCTTGGCGATGAGTGAGGTGATGATGCCGTCCAGGATGCCCTCGGGCACCTCGTTGCCCTCGGCGTCCAGGATCGCGTCGCTGGTCATCAGATGACCGACATTGCGTACGAACAGCAGCGACCGGCCGTGCACCGTCAGATCGGAACCGTCCAGCGCCGTGTAGACCCGGTCCGGGTTCATGGTGCGGGTGAAGGTCTTGCCGCCCTTGGTGACCTCTTCGGCCAGATCACCCTTCATCAGGCCCAGCCAGTTGCGGTAGCAGAGGGTCTTGTCCTCGGCGTCCACCGCGGCCACGGAGTCTTCGAAGTCCATGATCGTGGTGACCGCGGATTCGATGACCACATCCTTGACACCGGCGGTATCGGTGCTACCGATCGGCGATTCCGGATCGATCTGGATCTCGATGTGCAGGCCGTTGTTCTTCAGCAGGATCGACTGTGGTGAAGCCGGGTCGCCGAGGTAACCGACCAGCTGACCGGCATCGGCCAGGCCGATGGTGGTGCCGTCCTCAAGGCCGACCTCGAGCTCACCGTCGACGATGACGTAGGACGTCGAGCCGATATGCGAACCGGTGATCAGGGTGACCGAATCGTCGAGGAAGTTACGGGCCCATTCGATGACCTTGTCACCGCGCACCCGGTTGTAGCCGCTGCCCTTCTCGGCCCCGCCGGTCTCCGGGATGGCATCGGTGCCGTAGAGGGCGTCGTAGAGCGAGCCCCAGCGGGCGTTGGCGGCATTGATGGCGAAACGCGCGTTGCTCACCGGCACCACCAGCTGCGGGCCGGCGGTGCTGCTGATCTCGTCGTCGACGCCGGTGGTACCGATACCGAAGTCGGCGGGCTCGGGCTGCAGGTAGCCGATCTCGACCAGGAACTGCTTATAGGCCGATTCGTCGTAGTTGGCGCCCGGATGTTCGCTGTGCCAGGCGTCGAGCTTGCCCTGGATCTCGTCACGTTCGGCCAGCAGGGCCCGGTTGCGCGGCGCGAACTCGGTGATGATCCGCTCGGCGCCGGCCCAGAACGCGGCGGAATCGACGCCGGTGCCGGGGAGCGCCTCGTTCTCTACGAAGTCGTGGAGAACGGTGGCAACCTCGAGCCCGCCGACCTTTTTCCGCTCTGTCATCTACGTGCCTCACTTCCGCGAAATACCGGGTGGAAAGTCGACGTTTATGTTACCGACCGGTAGCGGCGCTCCGATCGCCGGGTGATCACGTGGGCAGGGCGCTGACATCCTGGACCGGACTCTACTCCGGCGGGGCAGCCGGGCACGGGACTCCGCGGCGCCGCAGCACGGCGTTCCCACACCTGCCGGACCGTATACCGTCGCGGCGCGCCGACCGGCGTGGCGAGGCGCCGATCCGGTGGCGGAAAAAAATGAGCCGACAACCGCTACCGCCCTGTGCCACCATGTATTCCATCCGGTCCGCCACCCCGGCAGGGCTACGACGACAGAGAAGGGAGGAGTGGTCTTGTATCCAGTCGCACCGGCCGGTGACACCCGGTCGAACGCCGATTCCGCACTGTGCGCCAGCGCGCCGAACCGGCCGATGGGCGTCCGCGGCGAACCGTTGCGGCAGCCGAAACCCGCCGCCGGCGACCTCGCGATCGACCGGCTCCTCCCGCGGCGGCGCTGACCGCCCGCGTTCTCCCGCTCCCGTTGTGGTCCCGGCTGTCCCGGGCCGTCGAAACCTGGTGATCCCCATGCCGATATCCGCTGTCGCCGAACCGGCGACGCTCACTCCGGACAACTGGATACGTACCCGTGTATTGGTGCTCAATGCCAGCTACGAGGCGCTGGCGCGGATCCCCGCCGACCGCGCGGTGGTACTGCTGACCAGTGGAATCGCCGAATCCGTCGTGGTACGGCAGCCACATTTCCCGATCCGCTCCCAGCACACCGAGATCATCCTGCCGGAGACCATCCGGCTGGTCCGCTACCGGTACCTGGCACCTATCGCGGTCCGCAGGCCCGACGGCCACGCGACCCACGCCGCGATCCTGCGGCGTGACGGGAACCGATGCGGATACTGCGGCGCCGGGGCACACACCGTCGACCACATCCGGCCGCGCAGCCGGGGCGGGCCCAACACGTGGGAGAACCTCATCGCGTGCTGCGTGACCTGCAATACCAGTAAAGCCGACCGCACCCCCGAAGAGGCCGGTATGCGGCTGCTCTGGCAGCCCCGGCCGCCGGACCCGCTCGCCCGTGCGCAGCGGCGGGTCTGGAGACAACTCGCGACGACCACCCCCGAGGCGATCCATGGAAGGAGGGGATCGAGATGACCGTCGAAATTCTGGCAGACCTGCTGCCCGTCTCCGACAGCCGCGGCTGGCATCGGGCCGCCTGCCGCGGCGACCCGAACCACGAGGCGTGGTTTCCCTATCCGTCCCAGGATTTCGCCTATGCGCGGGAAGTGTGCGGGCGCTGCCCGATCCGGCAGGACTGCCGGAGGTTCGCCGAGCGCACCGGACAATCCGGCGTGTGGGGCGGGCAGGAATTCGACCGGGGCTCGATGATCCGGGAATAGCCGGAGAAAAGCTGGTCGGAGACGCTGTGGGGTCGCGCCGCGAGCGCGGCCCCACAGTCGTGACCGTGGTGCGTCACGACGCCGTTCCGCTACATAGACTGACTGCCCGTGGGTACCCATCGCAGCACCGGTTCTTCCCGGAGATCGAGCAAGGGACCGGTGATCGCGGCGGTAATCGTAGTGGTCCTGGTCGCTGTCGGTTTCGGATGTTCACGAATGGGCACGAATCCGGCGGACCGCGCGTCCACCGGCACGTGCATGGAAGGCGAGGCCATCCTCGACGTCACGGTGGATCCGGATATAGCCGATCCGGTCCGGACCATCGCGGACCGCTACAACGACACCGCCCCGGTGATCCGCGACCACTGCGCGAAGGTCGCGGTCACCGAGCGGGCGTCCGCGGATATGGTGGCCGCCTTCACCTCGAACGCCACCTGGAACCCGGTTCTCGGCCCGCGGCCGGGCCTGTGGATCCCGGTGTCGAGTCGTGATATCGAATCCATGCGGGTACCGGGCCTCATCGAGGGCACACCGCAGTCGATCGCGTCCAGCCCGATCGTGCTGGCCGTACCAGAGATACTGCGGCACGCATTGGCCGCCACCCAGACCTCGTGGGCGGATCTGCCGCGGCTGCAACAGGGTTCACTCGACCAGATCGGACTGCCGGGTTGGGCGGGGCTGAAGCTGGCGCTGCCGCCGGGCGACAGCACACTCGCCGTCGCCGCTGCCGTCGCGGGCGCGATCTCGGGCACCGAACCGCTGACCGAGGAGGCGGCGAAATCCGGACAGGCGATCTCGGCCGTCTCCGGTCTGGCCGCCACCGCACCCGAGGCCACCGATATCGCCGCCGCTATGACGACCCTGTCGGCCGCCGCGCCGGCCGAAGCCGCGATACACGTCGTCCCCGTGACCCAGCGCCGCCTCGCGGCCAACGGCAGCGCCACCGCCTACGTCCCCGCCGGGGCGGCACCGGTGGCCGACTACCCCGCCGCGATCATGTCCGGCCCCTGGGTGGACGAAACGCAGAACCTCATCGCCGGACTGTTCGCCGATTACCTGCGCAGGCCCGACCAGCAGCGGGATCTGATCGCGGCCGGATTCGCCGCTCCCCCGGCCCAGCAGGTCTCCTCGCCGCCGCGGGCCGCGCTCGACCGGCTCCGCAAAGCGCTCACCAACCCTGTACTAGGGGTGCAGGCCACCGCACTGCTCGATGTCTCGTCCTCGATGAGCACCACCGAGGGGGATCTCACCCGGCTGGCCAACACGGTCGGCGCGCTGGCCTCCACCATGAATGTGATGCCACCGGATTTCGGTCTGGGTATCTGGACCTTCGGTAAGAACCTGGACGGTGACAGCCCGTACCGGGTCGTCGCCGGTACCGCCCGCCTCGACGATGAGCATCGCGGCACCCTCATGGGGTCGCTCGGGTCGATCGAAGCGACCTCGGCCGGCTCCGACGAATGCTATCCGGCACTGCTGGCCGCATACCGGAACGCGGTCGACAGCTACGCCGCCGACCGCACCAACTCGATCCTGCTGGTCACCGACGGCCCCGAGGACGACTCCGCGCTCAGCGGAGAAGATCTGCTGTCCGCGATCGCGGAAGCGGACGATGCGGCGACACCCATCCGGGTGGACGTCATCGTCGTCGGCGGCGGCCAGGGCAGCGATACGCTGCGCACACTCACCCAGCGCACCGGCGGTGGTTACACCGTTCTGCCGAGCAGCAACGACCTCGAATTCGGCACCGCGATGGTCGGGGCACTCACCACGCCCTGAACCGGCGTCATCCGGGCCGTCCGGCCGGGGATTCCCGCCAGCGATAGCGCGTCCTGGGCCGGCCGGTCCGGCCGTAATC
This sequence comes from Nocardia jinanensis, assembly GCF_014645735.1. GTDB lineage: Bacteria > Actinomycetota > Actinomycetes > Mycobacteriales > Mycobacteriaceae > Nocardia > Nocardia jinanensis. The sequence continues at coordinate 521,398 of NZ_BMMH01000002.1, forward strand.
GGAACGCCGGTCCAGTACACCGTCGTCGGCGAGCCGCTCCAGATAACGCCAGGCGGTGATCCGCGAGACGCCGATCACGGTCGCGGCGTCGGCGGCGGTGAGCCCGTCCGGCGCCGCCCGGACCGCGCGGCTGATCTCGGCGAGTGTATTCGGCGCGACCCCCTTCGGGGTGCCGGACTGCCGGGCGGGAGTGCGCAGCACTGCCAGGGCCTGGTCGATATCGTCCTGGGTGGCCGCGGATTCACCGGTGGGCAGTGCGCCGTGGAATTCGCGGTAGCGTTCGAGCTTGTCCCGGAATGCCGCGAAGGTGAACGGTTTCAGCAGATAGAGCACCACTCCGTGGGCGACCGCGGCCCGCACCATGGTGAGGTCACGGGCCGAGGTGATCGCGATGACATCCGGCCGCGGCCGCTGCCCCACGAGCGTCGCCGCCACCTCCAGGCCGCTCATATCGGGTAGGCCGATATCCAGCAGCACCAGATCGATCGGCGTCCCCGCGGCCGCGGCGGCGGCGACGGACCGCAGTGCGTCACGGCCGGTACGCGCGAACCCCACGGTGCGGAATCCGGTGATCCGGCCCAGGTAGGCGTCGTGCGCTTCGGCGATCAGCGGTTCGTCCTCGACGATCAGAACCCGGATCATCCGCGCCGCTCCCGTGGAATACGCACCGTGATCGCGCTCTCCGGGGCGGTCACGGTGCCGATGGTGCCACCGTGGCGGGTGACGAGCCCGCGCACCAGCGCCAGACCCAGACCGTGATGTCGTGCCTTGGTCGAGTATCCGCGTTCGGCGGCACGAGCGAAACTCTCCGGCGATATTCCGGGCCCACTGTCGGCCACTCGAACGGTCAGCGCAGTCGCGTCCGCGCGGACGGTCACCTCGGCCCAGGCGTCGGCACCGCCGGCCGCGGCATCGATCGCGTTGTCGATCAGGTTTCCGACCAGTGTCACGGCCTCCCGGCTGGACAGTGGCGCCGCCGAATCCAGCGCGGTATCGGTGGTCACGGTGAGTTCGATATCGCGCTCGGCCGCCTCATTCACCTTGCCGAGCAACAGCGCCGCCAGTACTGGATCACCCACTTCGGCCATCAGCCGGTCGATGAGCGCCTGGGACAGCTCGAGTTCCGCGGTCGCGAACTCCACCGCCTCCCGGTAACGGCCCAACTCCACCATGGTGATCACGGTGTGCAGCCGGTTGGCCGATTCGTGTGCCTGGGCCCGCAATGATTCGGCGAAACCGCGGACGGTATCGAGTTCGCCCAGGACCGTACGTAATTCGGTGTGATCACGGATCGTGGTCACGGTACCTTCGGCACGACGCCCCAACCGCACGACGTCCTGGTTGACCAGCAGGACCCGATCAGTGGTCACATACGTTTCGTCACGTACGGTCCGGCGGTCGGAGTGGCGCAGCGCGGCGGGCAGATCGGCACGGGTGACCGGGCCCGCGGGCAGCTCGAGCAGTCTGCGGGCCTCGTCGTTGACCACCTCGGCGCGGTCGCCGGTGGGACCGAAAACCATCAGCCCCTCATGGATCGAGTGCAGTACGGCGTCGTGATGTTCGTACATCGCCCACAGCTGGCCGGGTGCCAGACCTCTGGTCTGTCTGCGCAGTCTGCGATTCAGCAGCAACGAACCGACCGCGGCGACCAACAGGCCCGCCGCCGTCACTCCGAGGATCACGGGAAGTTGCGCGGCGAAGCGGTCGCCGATCGAGGCCCGGGTGACCCCCGCGGAGACCAGCGCGATCACGCGGCCGTCGTCGGAGACCGGTGTGACCGCGCGGATGGAGGGTCCCAGACTTCCGGTGTAGGTCTCGGTGAATGTGGCACCGGCCAGCGCCCGATCGATGTTCCCGGAGAACGGCAGGCCGATCCGCGTGGTGTCGGTATGGGTGAACCTGGTTCGGTCGGGAGCCATCACCACGATGAAATCCACCCCCGTCGCTCGGCGGATCTGTTCGGTCACGGGTTGCAAGAGCGCCGAGGGGTCCGGGGACCGCACCGCGGCGGCGGTGGACGGCGCGGCCGCGACACTCACGGCGATATCGGTGACTTCGCGAGTGGCGGTCCGATCGCCGTCGCGCCGGGCGTCGAGCACCGCGTAACCCGCCCAGAGGGCCGTGACCAGTGCCAACAACACCAGTTGCAGGACGAAGACCTGTCCCGCCAGGGACCACCGACCGGTACGCACGAACTCCTCCACTGAACGAAATGCACAAAAGCGTGACCGACGTCACGTATCAGTCCATCATTCTGCACAGGGCGTGGTGGCCGGGTTCACCGCACCCACGCACTACGACTCGGGAGGAGACCAGGTCATGGAAGACCGGACTCGAACACGGCGGGATCGCACCCACTGGCTCTATCTGGCGGTTATCGTCGCCGTCCTGGCGGGAATACTGGTCGGCTGGCTCGCGCCGGACACCGGCCGGGCACTGGCGCCACTGGGCACCATGTTCGTCGATCTGATCAAGATGATGATCGCCCCGGTGATCTTCTGCACCATCGTCCTGGGCATCGGTTCGGTGCGCGCCGCCGCCACGGTGGGCAAGGTCGGCGGTCTGGCCATCGGATACTTCCTGGTCATGTCTACGGTGGCCCTGGGTATCGGCCTGCTGGTCGGCAATCTGCTCGATCCGGGCACCGGATTGAACATCGCGGGCTCGGCGGGCCAGGGCGCGCAGTACGCCGAGGACGCGCACGGCGCCGGCGGCACCGTCGAATTCCTGCACAGCATCGTTCCCACGACATTGGTCTCCTCGCTCACCGCGGGCAGTGTCCTGCAGGCGTTGTTCGTCGCCCTGCTGGTGGGTTTCGCGGTGCAGGCCATGGGCTCGGCCGGTGAGCCGATCCTGCGCGGTGTCGCGCTGATCCAGAAACTGGTCTTCCGGATTCTGGCGATGATCCTCTGGCTGGCCCCGATCGGCGCCTTCGGCGCGATCGCCAATGTGGTCGGCCGGACCGGACTCGAGGCCGTGGTCCAGCTGGCCACCCTGATGATCGCTTTCTACCTGACCTGCCTGCTGTTCGTGTTCGGGGTCCTCGGCGTGCTGGTGCGGCTCGTCGCCCGGGTATCGATCTTCAAACTGTGCCGCTACCTCGCGCGCGAATACCTGCTCATCGTCGCCACCTCGTCGTCGGAATCGGCGCTACCGCGGCTGATCGCCAAGATGGAACATATGGGGGTCGAGCGCACCACCGTGGGCGTCGTGGTGCCGACCGGCTATTCGTTCAACCTCGACGGCACCGCCATCTACCTGACCATGGCCTCGATCTTCATCGCCGACGCCATGGGTCAGCCGTTGAACCTGGGCGAACAGTTCGGCCTGCTGGTCTTCATGATCGTGGCCTCCAAGGGCGCGGCCGGTGTCACCGGAGCCGGATTGGCCACGCTGGCGGGCGGGTTGCAGAGTCACCGGCCCGAACTGCTCGACGGTGTCGGGTTGATCGTCGGAATCGACCGCTTCATGTCCGAGGCCCGGGCGCTCACCAACTTCTCCGGTAACGCGGTCGCCACTCTGCTCATCGGCACCTGGACCAAGACGGTCGATGCCGAGCAGGTGCGGGAGGTCCTGGACCGGAAGCTGCCGTTCGACGAGGAGACGATGGTGGACGACCACCCGTCTCGCCCGGCCGAGGAGGAAGGCACCAAGGTCCTCGTTCCGGCATGATGCCGTCCGGCGATTCGCCGGAGCAGTGCGAGCGCCCGGCCGGGTCCGTTGCGGATAACGGACCCGGCCGGGCACCGCCGTGCCGGTGGGTCGAACGCGCCTGCGGCGGATCGGCGCCTTGTTCACCGGTGTACCGGCCCGTACCGGGCAGCGATCCCGCTCGGTTCGTGAGGAAGCCGGTCCGGTCGCCCGGCGTATGTGATGACCGGCGGCGGGGGTCGTATCCACTTACCTTCCGGTCCTCCCGGTGCGAGGCGCCCCGGTGGTGAGCGTCAGTCGGCGTAGGCCTCGAGCGGCGGGCAGGTGCAGACCAGGTTGCGATCACCGAAGGCCCCATCGATCCGGCGGACGGCCGGCCAGACCTTGGGCCGGTCATGGGCGAGGCCGAGCGGGTACACCGCGACCTCCCGGCTGTACGGGTGATCCCATTCCCGGACCAGGCTCGCCGCGGTGTGCGGGGCATTACGCAGCGGGTTGTCCTCGGCCGGCCAGTCCCCCGCGCCCACCCGGTCGATCTCGCGCCGGATCGCGATCATGGCCTCGGTGAAAGCGTCGAGCTCCTCCAGATTCTCGCTCTCGGTCGGCTCCACCATCAGCGTGCCCGCCACCGGGAAGCTCATGGTCGGGGCGTGGAACCCGTAGTCGGCGAGCCGTTTGGCCACATCGTCGACGGTGACACCGGTGCGCTTGGTGATCTCCCGCAGGTCCAGGATGCATTCGTGGGCGACCATATCGTTGTCGCCGGTGTAGAGCACGGGGTAGTACTCGCCGAGGCGGCGCGCCAGATAGTTGGCCGACGCGATCGCGGTGAGGGTCGCCCGGCGCAGTCCATCGGCACCCATCATCCGGATATAGGCCCAGGTGATCGGCAGAATCGACGCCGAGCCGAACTCGGCAGCCGACACCGCGTGCGACCCGGGGATCAGCGGGTCACCGGGCAGGTAGGGCGTGAGATGAGAACGCACGGCCACCGGCCCGACCCCGGGACCACCACCGCCGTGCGGGATGCAGAAGGTCTTGTGCAGGTTCAGATGGCTCACATCGCCGCCGAACCGGCCCGGCCGGGCCAGCCCCACCAGCGCGTTCAGATTCGCACCGTCCACATAGACCTGGCCGCCGGCATCGTGCACCAGGGCGCACAGTTCGGCGACCTCCTTCTCGTACACGCCGTGTGTGGACGGATAGGTGATCATGATGCAGGCCAGCCGCTCGGCGTGGTCGGCGATCTTGGCCCGCAGATCGTCGAGGTCCACATCGCCGTTGGCCCGGCACTTCACCACCTCGACCCGCAGGCCCGCCATCGCGGCGGAGGCGGCATTGGTGCCGTGCGCGCTGGAGGGGATGAGGCAGGTGTCGCGGCGGGTGTCACCCCGGTCCAGGTGATAGCGGCGAATGGCCAGCAGGCCCGCGTACTCGCCCTGACTGCCCGCGTTCGGCTGCAGGCTCACCGAGTCGTATCCGGTAATCTCGGCCAGCCAGCGCTCCAGATCGTGGATCACCCGCCGCAACCCGGGGGTATCGGCGGCCGGAGCGTAGGGATGCAGCCGCGCGAACCCCGGCCAGGTGATCGGCTCCATCTCCGCGGTGGCATTGAGCTTCATGGTGCACGAGCCGAGCGGGATCATGCTGCGGTCCAGTGCGATGTCCTTGTCCGACAGCGCACGCAGATACCGCACCATCGCCGTTTCGGTGTGGTAACGGGTGAACGCGGGATGAGTCAGGAACTCCGAGGTGCGATTCTCGACAGCGGTCCCGGCGGGTTCGGCGGGAGCGATCCCGAACGCGTCGAGTACGAGTGCGACGTGGTCGGCGGTGGTGGCCTCGTCACAGGCCACCGCGACGTGGTCGTCGTCCACCCGCCACAGATTCACCCCGCGCGCGGCAGCCTTCGCGACCACCGTTTCGGCCTGCCCCGGGACCCGGGCCAGCACGGTGTCGAAATAGCTGTCGTGTACCAGCGCCGCACCGAGGGCCGTCGCCAACTCCGTGGCATGCCCGTGCACCCGGCGGGCGATTGACCGCAACCCGTTCGCACCGTGATAGCAGGCGTACATACCGGCGACGATGGCCAGCAGCACCTGGGCCGTACAGATATTCGAGGTGGCCTTCTCCCGGCGGATATGTTGTTCGCGCGTTTGCAGCGCGAGACGGTAGGCACGGGCACCGTCGGCATCCTTCGATACCCCTACCAGCCGGCCGGGTAGCTGGCGCGCGTAGTCGGCGCGCACCGCCAGGTATCCGGCATGCGGCCCACCGAAGCCCATCGGCACCCCGAAACGCTGGGTCGTCCCGAAACAGGCGTCCGCGCCCTGCTCCCCGGGCGGGGTGATCAGCGTGAGCGCGAGCAGATCCGCACCAGCGGCCACCAGTGCACCGCGTTCGTGTGCGGCGGCGATCATCGCCGACCAGTCCACGATCCGGCCGGACGCACCGGGAACCTGGACGATCACGCCGAAGAACTCACCGTCGGGCAGCCCGTCCCCGGCCAGGTCGGCCTCCACGATCTCGATACCGAGCGGTTCGGCTCGGGTGGCCAGTACGGTCCGGGTCTGCGGGAACAGGTCATGGTCGACCACCAGCCGGGCGGGAGCCCGGCGATTGACCCGGCGCAGCAGCGTCATCGCCTCCGCGGCCGCGGTGGCCTCGTCGAGCATGGACGCGTTGGCTACATCGGTGCCGGTCAGGTCGGTCACCATGGTCTGGAAATTGAGCAGCGCCTCGAGCCGGCCCTGGCTGATCTCCGGCTGATAGGGCGTATAGGCCGTGTACCAGGCCGGGTTCTCCAGCAGATTACGCACGAGCACCGGCGGGGTCAGGGTGTCGTAGTAGCCGAGACCGATCATCGACGTGGCGATATGGTTCGATTCGGCGAGCGCGGCGAGTTCGGCCAGTACCTCGTGTTCGGTGCCCGGCGCGGGCAGCCCGGCCGCCGGGTCGGTATCGCGGATCCCGGCGGGCAGCGCGGCGGCCGCCAGCTCGTCGGCCGAGCCGATACCGATCGCGGCGAGGATCCGCGCGAATTCGTGGTCGTCCGGTCCGATATGACGATCTGCGAAGGTCTGGGTCACCACGGCTCCCTGGGTGGGGCGGCCGACCGGCACGGTCGGCTGACGGCCCTCCCCCTCTGTCGCGGCGCCTGAGAGCTTCGGCGTCCGGATCGAGGATCCGGTCGCCTTTCACCTTGGGCGGGTGGCCCGCAGCCACCACTTTCCAGAGGCGCCGGTTCCCGTACGGTCCTGGGGCCTGAGAGATTGACGGGGAGGTGCTGCTCCTTCGGCGCCCGGATCCAGGATCCGGGACTCTCCCGCACGGCTACGACGCCTGCTCATCCTAGCCCGGCGAACAGGGCCGTACGGCAGCTACCCGGACGGTGTGTGTCATTGCCCTCACCCGGTCACGGCCGTTATCACCTGCGGATGGTGTCAGCCGGTTTTGCGGGTCAGCCGAGCCTTGCGCCGGTAGGACAATTCGTCCTCGGGGCGTTCACTGGTCTCCGAGGCGCGTTCGGCGGGGAATGCGGCGATGGCGCCGGTGAGCTCCCGCATGGCACTGTTCACCGCGATCCCGAATACACCTTGGCCGCCCTGCAGTAAATCGACGACTTCTTCCGGCGACGTGCACTCGTATACCGATGTTCCGTCGGAGAACAGGGTGATATTCGCCAGATCCTGTACCCCGCGACTACGCAGATGATCGACGGCGATACGGATGTTCTGCAACGAAATACCGGCGTCGAGGAGCCGTTTGACGATTTTCAGGACCAGGATGTCCTTGAAGGAATACAGCCGCTGGCTACCCGAACCCGCCGCTCCACGAATGGAGGGCACCACGAGGGCGGTGCGCGCCCAGTAGTCCAGCTGCCGATAGCTGATCCCCGCGACCTGACACGCCGTCGGCACCCGGTATCCGACCAGGTCGTCGGGGACCGAATCGTCGGGGAACAATCCGGGTTGTATTTCGTAGCGCCGAGGCGGGCCCACTTCCGATCGCATATCCCGCATATTCTCTGCCACTGAACTACTCCCTTGCTCCGCCGATCAGTGCCCATGGCCGACGGCACGGCGTCGACATAAGGCTACTCTTCCCATTCTCTCGGCCGACGCAGTGCCGAACCAAACGCGACGCGCGGTAACAGTCTCGACCTGTAGTTGAGGTCTAGAAAATAATGCGGTTGCTCAACTATCGGTCGCTTTGAAATCGTCGGGCGATACCGACTCGAGGAACTCCTTGAACTTTTCGACCTCGTCCTCGCGTTCGTCGGGCATCACCAGACCGGCTTCCTCGAGGACCGATTCCGCCGCGTAGATCGGGCAGCCGACGCGCAGGGCGATCGCCACCGAATCCGACGGCCGTGCCGAGATCCGTACTTCGTTCTCGAAGACCAGATCGGCGTAGAACGTGCCTTCCTTCAGGTCCACGATATGAACCTCCTCGAGGGTGTGCCCGAGATCGGCGATCAAAACCTTGATCAGATCGTGGGTGAGCGGCCGGATCGGTGTGACACCCTCCTGTTCGAGCACGATGGCCGTAGCCTCCGCCTGCCCTATCCAGATGGGCAGATACCGCTCGCCCTCCGCCTCCCGCAGCAGCAGGACGGGCTGATTCTGTGGCTGCTCGACCCGGATGCCGATCACGCGCATTTCGCTCATCGCACTGCCTCCCATACTCCCCGGCCGCCCGCCCTCGCCGATGCAGGGCTCGCCGTCCTTCGAGTCTAGGCGAATTTCGCGCGGCGCCGCGATCGCTGGCGAACACCGGAATCGGTGTGTTGCCACCGGCGTACCCGCCGGCGGCTCGTCCGCAGGTCAGACCGGATCGGGTCGATACCGGCAGATATCGGGCGGCCGGATCATCCACCCAGCGACTGGCGCACCGATGCCTTCACCAGGCTGGCGTGCAGCGTCAGCGACAGCGCGGCAAGTTCGCGCACCGTCTCCTCGGCCCGCGCCCGAGCGCCCGCGTCCCGGCTCTTGGCGATGGGCGCCACGATCTGCGCCACCAGCGCCGCCTCGCGGTCCGCGGCGAGTTTGAACGCACGCAGATGGCGTGCCTCCAAACCGAATTCGGCCATCGCCTTGGCCGTCGCCGCCAGCGTGACCGCGTCGGCGTCGAAGAACCCGGCCGGGCCCGGAGTGATCAGATTCGCCCGGATCAGATCGTTGAGGAACTGCTCATCGATCCCCGCCCTGTCCAGCAGGTCGGCGCGGGTCACCCGGATCTCGTGATCGAATTCGAAATCGTCCGGGGTGATGCGCCCCGGAGGCACACCGAGCCGTCGCGGCGGGCGCGGCGGCACCTCCGCACTGTCGTCGGGCACCGGCTGCCCCGCATCCGGACGGGCGGTCCGCGCCCGGGCGCGGGCTTCCCGCACCCCGAGCGTTGCGGCACCGCTGTCGATCGCCTCGAGCTGTTCCTTGATCACCTTCAACGGCAGGTACTGGTCGCGCTGCGCCGTGAGCACGAAACGCAGCCGTTCGCAGTCCGCGACCGAGAACCGGCGGTAGCCGGACGGGGTCCGCTCCGGCCGGATCAGGCCCTCCGCTTCCAGGAAGCGGATCTTGGAAATGGTGATATCCGGAAAATCCGGTCGCAGCAGATCGAGCACGGAGCCGATCGACATCCCTCCGTGCGCCCACTGCTGCGCCGCGCCTGTCATGATCTCGAGTCTTTCATGCCGAAGCGCCGATCACCCGGACCGGCGCACCGATCGTCAGCTGTTCACAGACTTCCCGCACCGGCGGCCGAGCCGGCTTCCTGGGTCCGGGGGCCGGTGAGGAACACCAGCCGGAATTTACCGATCTGTACCTCGTCACCGTTCTGCAACTCCGAGGAATCCACCGGCTCGCGATTGACGTAGGTGCCGTTCAGGCTGCCCACATCGACGACCTGGAACGAATCCTCGTCCTGCCGGAACTCGGCATGGCGACGGCTGACGGTGACATCGTCGAGAAAAATATCGCTGTCGGGATGACGACCGGCGGAAGTGGTGGGCTGGTCCAGCAGAAAACGCGAACCCGCGTTCGGTCCGCGTTTGACGACCAGCAGAGCCGCCCCGACCGGAAGACCTTCGACACCCTGCACCGGCTGTTCACCGGTCGGCTCGCCGGAGCGCGATGCGTCGACCTCGTTCAGGAAATCCGCGCGGAAGACCGACGTCGTCTCGGCCGCGGTCTCCCCGTAACCCGGGTCTTTGTTCTCGCTCACCGTTTCTCTCCTCCTCGAACCTCATAAACCATGCAGGCAGATGCCGCGATAAGACGTGGCTGGGCGGCCCCGACTCCGGGCGGCACATCCGTTGGCTTTGACCGTACCCTGCCGGGCCGCACCCGTGCAGGTAGAACCGGGAAGGCTGGATCAGCCCCCGATAACTCCTTGATAACCCGCGGCATCGAGCAGTTCGGCAACCCTCGAGTCCAGCGCGGACGCATCGTCCACCTCGAGTTCGAACAACCACCCGTCACCGTAGGGATCGGTATTCAGCGTTTCCGGCTTCGCCTCCAATTCCTGGTTCACCGCAACGACTTTCGCGCTCAGTGGAGCGTAGATATCGGAAACGCTCTTGGTCGATTCGACCTCGGCGATGCTGTCTCCGGCGGCGACAGCGGCACCGGATTCCGGCAACTGCACGAACACGACATCACCGAGTTGCGACTGGGCATAATCGGTGATCCCGACCCGGACCCGGGTGGGCTCGATCCGACGCACCCATTCATGTTCTGCGGTGTAGCGCAGATCCTCCGGAGCCCGGTTCACGTGGTGTCCTTTCCTCGTGTCGTCGTGCACGATGCCCGCAACTCTATGCGAGCCCGCCGTCCTCTGCCGCGCCGGTATCCCCGCCGTGTGCGGCACCGCCTCCGGCCGGGGCCGGAGGGATCCGGCGGGCCACGGCGACGGCCCGGCCCAGGTAGAGCAGACCGGTCCACACGTAGACGGCCGTACCCCAGATCAGTAGTGCCCCGCCGAACGCCGCACTGAAACCATCTCCGGCCCAGTCCATCTCCCCGGCCAGCAGCCAGGGCAGCGCGGACATGAGCGCGAAGGTGGCCGCCTTGCCCAGGTAGATGACCTCGGGTGGATCCAGGTCGCGCCGGCGGTAGACCGTCAACGTGAGGGTCAGCACCAGATCGCGCCCGATCAGCAGAGCGGCCACCCACCAGGGGATGAGCCCGCGCACGACGAAGGCGATCAAGGTGGTGACCAGGTAGAGGCGGTCGACCAAGGGGTCCAGTAGGGCACCCAACCGGGACGACTGGTCCAGCAACCTGGCGAGTTTGCCGTCGAGGAAGTCGGTGAACCCGCTCAGGAGCAGCAGCGTGAACGCCCAGCCGTCGGCACGCTCCACCAGCAACAGCCACAGAAACAGCGGCACACCGATCAGCCGCAGCACGCTCAGGACGTTGGGGACGGTGAGCAGGCGGTCCGACAGCACCGCACCGAGCGCACCGCCGGGATCGCGGTCCGTGGCCGAGGTCTCGGATCCGCCGGTTCCCGAATCGCTCTTCACATGCCAGTGCTTACCGCATGGCGTGCGACGACGCCAGCACGCCCCGCCGCGTCATTCGATGAAAGAATGAGTATGAAACCATCTCACCATCGAGTCGGGTGAGAGGAAGATCATGTCAGAGTTCGACTACGACGTCGTGGTCGTCGGATCGGGATTCGGCGGGAGCGTGAGCGCCCTGCGACTCACCGAGAAGGGCTATCGAGTCGGTGTGCTCGAGGCCGGCCGGCGCTGGGATGCCGACACACTGCCGCGCAGCAACTGGAACCTGCGCACATCCATCTGGGCACCGAAACTCGGGTTCACCGGGCCGCAGCGGATCAGCCTGCTCGGCAAATGCGCGGTCTTCTCCGGTACCGGAGTCGGCGGCGGCTCCCTCATCTACGGCAACACCCTCTACGAACCGCTCACCGATTTCTTCACCGACCGGCAGTGGGCGCACATCACCGATTGGCAGGCCGAGCTCGCGCCCTACTACGACCAGGCGCGACGAATGCTCGGCGTCGCGACCAACCCCCGCACGACCCCGGCCGACGAGGTGATCCGGGAGGTCGCCGGCGATATGGGTGTGGGCGAGACCTTCCACCCGACCGACGTGGGGGTGTTCTTCAACGAGGACGATCCCGGCACCGAGGTCGAGGATCCCTACTTCGGTGGCGCGGGCCCGCGCCGCAGCGGTTGCGTGCACTGCGCCCGGTGCCTGACCGGCTGTCCACACAATGCGAAGAACACGACCACCACCAACTACCTCTTCCTGGCGGAGCAGGCGGGCGCGACCGTGCACCCGCTCACCGCCGCCACCGCGGTGCGGCCGCTGCCCGACGGCGGCTACGCCATCGAGACCGAACGTCCCGATCGGTGGATCCGCAAACGCAAGCGCACCTTCACCGCCGAACAGGTGGTGTTCGCGGGCGCGGCGCTGGGCACCCAGCGGCTGCTGCACCGGATGCGGGACAAAGGCCTGCTGCCGCATATCTCTCCGCGACTGGGTGAACTCACCCGGAGCAACTCAGAGGCGATCCTGGCGGTGGTGAGCCGGTCACGCCGGGATTTCGCGGCGGGTGTCGCCATCACCTCATCGATACATCCCGAGGCGAATACCCATATCGAGGTGTGCCACTACGGCAAAGGGCAGAATGCGCTCTTCCCGCTCTCCGCACCGGTGATAGACGGCGGCGCGTTCCGATTCCTGCGCTTCCTGCTCGCCGCGGTCCGGCACCCGGTGGTGTTCCTGCGCAGTTTCAATGCCCGCCACGCCTCGGAGCGATCGGTGATCCTGCTGGTCATGCAATCGCTGGACAATTCGCTCACCTCGTTCCTGCGTCGCGGCGAACTGACCACGAAACAAGGTACGGGTGAGCCCAACCCGACCTGGATACCGTTGGCGCACGAGGTGGGCCGCCGGTTCGCGGCGAAGATCGACGGGGACACCCACGGGCTCTATACCGATGTCCTCGATATCCCCGCCACCGCGCACTACATCGGCGGTTGTGTGATCGGCGACCGGGCGCAGACCGGCGTGGTGGATCCCTATCAACGGATCTATGGACACCCCGGACTGCATATCGCCGACGGGTCCGCGGTCACAGCGAATCTCGGCGTGAACCCGTCGCTCACCATCACCGCACAGGCCGAACGCGCGATGGCGTTCTGGCCGAACAAGAACCAGGAGGACACCCGGCCGGGGCTCGGCACCCCCTATCAGCGGATCGCGCCGGTGGCGCCGGTGCGTCCGGCGGTCCCCGCGACGGCTTCCGGGGCGCTGCGCCTGCCCATCACTCCACTGCGTGCGGGCTGATCCGGGCCACCGGGTCCCCCGTGAGCACGCGGAACCCGGGTGAACCCCCGGGTCGGTACCGTTACCGGGTGTCCAACAGTCGTATCCCGCTGCGCTCCCACACCCCCGCCGAAGACGTACTCGCCCGCGGTCGGGCCGTCCGCGACCGGGTGCCGCGCACCGCCCGCGACCGGGCGGTGCGCGCCGATGGGCGGCCGTCGGTGGTGGAATTCGTCGAGGCATCCGGCAAGGGCCGCATCGATGAGCTGATCCCGCTGCGTATCGGGCGGATGATCGCCTCCCCGTTCGCGTTCTACCGCGGCGCCGCCGGACTGATGGCCACCGATCTGGCGGACGGCCCGGATACCGGTTTCACCGCCCAGCTCTGCGGGGACGCCCATGCGGGCAACTTCGGCCTGTACGGCACCTCGCGGGGCGAGATCGTAATGGATATCAACGATTTCGACGAGACGGTGCCGGGACCGTGGGAATGGGACCTGGAGCGGCTCGCGGCCAGCCTGGTCCTGGCAGGCCGGGTCGGCGGCGCCGACGAGGACGAATGCCGGACCGCCGCCGCGGACGCCGCCCGCAGCTACCGCCGCGTCGCCGCCGCCCTGGCCGAACGACCGTTCCTCACGACCTGGTCCGCTCTCGCCGACGAATCGATCCTCGACCATGTCGAGGCCGAGGACCTGCTGGACAACTTCAAGAAGGCCGCCAAGAAGGCCCGTAAGAACAACAGCGACAAGGTCGTGAAGAAGTGGACCCATATCGACGACCACGAAACCGGGATCGAGAGTCACCGGTTCGTCGCTGATCCACCGATCCTCACGACCGTGACCCAAGAGGTCGAGGACGCCGCCATCGACGCCCTGGAGCGCTACGGTAGGACGCTGCGCGAATCACGGCAGGGACTGCTGGCCCGGTTCGCGGTGGCCGATATCGCCTTCCGGATCGTCGGTACCGGCAGCGTCGGCCTGCACAGCTATGTCGCACTGCTGCACGGCAATTCGGGCGAAGTACTGGTATTGCAGCTCAAACAGGCCGCGCCGTCGTCGCTGGCACCCGTCCTCGGCATTGCCGCGCCGAAACACGAGGGCAAGCGAATCGTGCAGGGCGCCAGGCTGGTTCAGACCGAAACCGATATCCTGCTCGGCTGGACCACCATGTCCGTTCCGGCCGGAAACGGTACGCGGGACCTGCCGTTCATCGTCCGCCAGTTCCGCAACCTCAAAGGCGGAATCGCCCCCGAAGAACTCGAACCGCACGATCTCGACGACTACGGCCGGTTGGCCGGGGCGCTGCTCGCCCGTGCACACGCCCGCTCCCTGGACCCCCGGCTGATCAGCGGTTATCTGGGTGAGGACGAGGATTTCGACGAGGCCATCGCCGCTTTCGCGGTGCGCTACGCCGACCGCACCGAGGCCGATCACGAGGAACTGCTCGCGGCGGTTCGCGCCGGTAAACTTCCGGCGCAGGAGCCGGACCGGTAGTTTCGACAGGGTGCGCCGCGCGGTCGGCGCCGCCACAGCCTCGGCTCGGACGCGAAGGGTGGTCACCATGCTCGTGCAGGTTCAGGACAGCACCGACAGCGTTGCCGAACGGGCCCTGATCGATTGGCTCAGCGGCTGGGACGGCGCGGGCAGCCCGCAGGGGGTCGCGACGGTGAACTGCGGCCTGGTCCATCAGGACGTCGTCTACCATTTCGACGCCGTCGTCTGGACGCCGACCAGCTGTGTGGTCATCGATGTCGCGGGGCTGCGTTCCACCCACGGCGGCACCCTGCAGGTCCCGCTGACCGGCGACTGGACGCTCAACGGTGTCCGCGCCGAACTGGAGACCAGCGACAACCGTTCACCACTGGAACGTTCCCGCGAACACACCTTCGCGCTGCAGAACTGGCTCGCCGCGCGGGGGCTGGGGCAGCGCGCGGTGCACGGGGTCGCATTGATCGTGCCCCTGCAGAACGCACCGGTGCAGATCGAGCAGAAAGTGCACGACCCGAGTTTCGATGTGATCCTCGGCGACGACGGGAACCGGCTGCGGAACTACTTCGGTGTCCTCGCCGAACGGGAGTCGCACCGCTGGACCGTCAACGACGTCGCGGTGTCGTTCCGGGGTATGGGGATGCTGCCGTATCTCCCGGCGCCGCAGCGCCTGCTCGACGAAGGTTTCATCGGCCCCGTCGATGTCACCCTGTGGCACGGCGGGCCGGCTCAGGCCGAGGCCGAACAGTACGCGGAGGATCTCGCCGAGTACGAACGCGCGGCGGGGTCCCGGCGGTTGCGCTCCCCCTGGTACAGCCCGTGGCGGCTGTATCCGCGCGAGGTCGGCGATATCGACTTCGGCCGCGCCGTCATGCGCGCGGGGTTCGCGCTCGGGATGTTCGTCGCGATCGCCTGGATGCTGTGGTTCGTGATCACCGCCTTCCTCACCTACGGCCCGGGGTGAGCCGGCCCACCGAAGCGACCGCCGGCGTAGCCGATGCACGGGGCCGGGGTCCCGAGCGCACCGCGGATCCCCTCATCAGCGCGGTCACCGCCGCCACCGGAGCCACCGTCGCCGCGACGATCCCCCTTTCCTTCCCGCCGGGCGGCGGGCCGACGGCATTCGATCTCGCTGTCGACCAACGGGTGGATCCGCGGCTGGATGCCCGGCCCTGGATCGCCGAGGTGCTGTCGCTGGCGACCGATACCGGGGTGGTGCTGGCGATCCTGTGCGGTGGCGTCGCGTGGTTCGCCTGGCAGCGCAGATGGTGGGAGACCGCGACCATGGTGCTGGTGCCCGAGGCGGCGGTCGCGATCAATGCCTGGGCGCTGAAACCGTTCTGGTCCCGGCCTCTGTACGACTATTTCGCGTATCCGAGCGGCCATACAGTGCACCTGGTGGCCGTAGTGACCACGCTGGTGCTGCTCTTGCGTTCAGCCCGGGCCCGCACGGTGATCGTCGCGCTCACGGTCGCCGCCTGGTGCGGGGCCGGTATCGGGATGATCGCGCTCGATTACCACCTGACCACCGATATCGTCGGCGGCGCCGCGGCCGCCATCGCGCTGGCGATCGCCCTGTACTGGGTGGCCGTGTACATCGGGCGCGCGCTCGGGGCCCGTTCCGGCTGACCGGCCCGGGCCCGCTACCGGGGCTACCGGCGCTCGTACACGCTCGCGTCGTCCAGCATCGCGGCACCGAGCATGGACTCCGGAACTCCCAGCCCTTCGACCAGCGTGAGCGCATCCGGGCGGAGCCGGTCGACGAGTTCGTTCACTCCGCGACGGATCGCCTTGGCCCGTTCCACCGAGATGAACCGGTGCATGATGTACCAGGCCGAGTTCTCTTCCAGGATCGAGTACACGTACAGATCGCAGACGGTCTCGGCGAGCCGGCGGGCCTCCTCGTCCTCGATATCGGAGATGCCCTCGATGAAGGCCTCGAGGATCAGCCGGTCGATATGAGCGGCACCGGCGGCGAGGATATGGTCCTGAGCGTTGTTGAACGCCTCGAACGGCTCGGTCTCCTCGGCACGCGCGCGCAACCGGTGCGCGGCCGTCCGGGTCAGGTAGTCCTCGCGGTCGGCGAAGAGCGCGAGCTGCGTATCGCGGCGACCGAGATCGCCTTCGTCGACCGTCTCGCCGCCGCGGTCACGCAGGGTCTGGATGAGCTGACGCACCCCGGAGCGTTTGCGCACCACATCGCCCGCCATGGTCGCGGCGAAGCGGACCCAGCCCAGCGCGTCCAGGTCTCGGACCTCGTCGGCGTAGGACGTCAGGATCTCCTTGGCGACCAGCTGGGTGAGCACCACATTGTCACCTTCGAAGGTGGTGAACACATCGGTATCGGCCTTCAGGGTGACCAGCCGGTTTTCCGTCAGGTACCCGGCACCACCACAGGCCTCGCGGCATTCCTGGATCGCGCGGGTGGCGTGCCGGGTCTGCGCCACTTTCAGGCCGGCGGCCCGCTTCTCCAGCGCCCGCTGGCCCCCGGCGGACAGATCCTGGCCGGTCTGCACCAGATGCATACGGCGGACCAGATCGTTCTGCGCGAACGACAGCGCATAGGAGTGCGCGAGCAGCGGCAGCAGCCGACGCTGATGCATCCGGTAATCCAGCAGCAGAGTTTCGGCGCCGTTGTCGGGATCGCCGAACTGACGGCGCTTCAGCGAGTACCGCAGCGCGATACTCAGACCGACCCGGGCGCCGGCCGCCGCCGCGCCGCCGACACTGACCCGGCCGCGCACGAGAGTGCCGAGGGTGGTGAAGAAACGGCGGCTGGGGTTTTCGATCTCGGAGCTGTAGGTGCCGTCCGGCGCGACATCGGCGTAGCGATTGAGCAGGTTCTCGCGCGGTATCCGCACCTGGTCGAAGACGATCCGGCCGTTGTCCACACCGGGCAGTCCCCCCTTGCGGCCGCAATCGGAGGTGGTGACGCCCGGGAGATCGTTGCCCTGGTCGTCGCGGATCGGGACCAGCACGCAGTGCACCCCGTGCGCACCCGACGGGGTCCGCAGCTGTGCGAAGACAGCGGCCATCCGCGCGTGTTCGGCGGCACCGCCGATATAGTCCTTACGCGCCGAGGGTGTCGGCGTATGGATCACGAATTCCTCGGTGGCCGGATCGTAGGTCGCGGTGGTCTCCAGATTCGCGACATCGCTGCCGTGCCCGGATTCGGTCATCGCGAAACAGCCCAGCAGATCGAGTGAGATCAGCCGCTGGATGTGCTCGCGGTGCCGCTCGCTGCCCAGGTTCTCCACCGCACCACCGAACAAGCCCCACTGCACCCCGGATTTCACCCAGAGCGACAGGTCGGCATAGGCGAGCATCTCGAGTCCCACGACGGCCGCGCCGGGCTCACCGGTACCGCCGTGCTCCCGCCGGAACCCGCGTTCGGCGTAACCCAGTTTGGCCAGCGAACGCATCTGCTCCAGCACCCGGGCCCGCGCCTCGGGTAGATCGAGATCGGGGTCGCCGGTGTATTCCTGCCCCGCGAGCTGGGTGCGGGCCTGTTCCCGGACCTCGCCCCACGGCCCGTCCAGTGCCTGACGTAAACGCTGCGCTGTCGAAGTGCTGCCGGTGCTCATACTTCCGACCCTAATGGGCGCAGCTGGGCGAACCCATCACAAACCGCGCACCGCCGGAGCGAAGGTGGAGGTACGCCGAGGCGCCGGTGTAACGCAGAACACGTGGTGTGTAACGCCCCCGGAACCGGGTATGGCGCCTGTGGAGACGGCCCAGGTCAGCAGTGCGATCGGGAAGTTTTCTCCAATTGGCATGTCAAATAAACCGGTACGTAACAAACGTCACAATTTCGAAGTGCCTTTTGCGGTGGGCAAGAGGCCCCTCCGGCCACTACCTTCGCGGCTATGGCTGCGCAAGGAACCCTGGAAGGAGCGACCTCCGAACCACCGATCACCCCGGACCCGTCCGGCTACGCCGACTCTCGGCGTAACCCCCTGCGCCTGCCCGTCCTCACCGGCGCCATCAGCAAATTGGTCGCCGACCGTCCCGCCACCGCCGATACGATCGTGTCCGCGCCGGCACCGCTGCAGCCCATCGATCTCTCCGATGACGCCGCGGTCGCCGAGGTGCTGGACCTGGCGGTGCGGATGGGTGAGGTTGTGCTGGCATCGGGTTCGGCGGTCACCGATACCGAGACCACCATGCGGTTCATCGCCGCCACCTACGGTCTGTCGGCCTGTGATGTCGAGGTCACCTACAACTCCATCCGCATTTATGTGCACCGCGGCACGCGGCTGCCGTCGGCGAGCTCGATGCGGGTCGTGCAGTACCGCTCGCTCGACTTCACCCGGCTCGCCGCGGTGGACCGGCTCACCCGCCGTATCCGCCGCGACGTCATACCGCCCGACGAGGCGCGCCGGGCCCTGGACGCCATCACCTCGGCGCCCCACCCGTACAAGCGGCGGACGGCAACCCTCGGCTGGTCGCTGATGGCGGCCGCGATCTCGCTGCTGCTCGGCGGCGGATTCCTGGTCGCGGCGCTCAGCTTCGTCACCACGGCAGTGATCGACCGGACCAACCGGATGCTCAACCGGCACGGGCTGCCGTTCTTCTTCCAGCATCTGGTGGGCGGGGCGATCGCCGCTGTCCCGGCAGTGGTCCTGGCCGCCTTCGCCGGACCGCTGGGGATCTCGGTCAGTCCGACGCTGATCATCGCGGCCGGGATCACCGTGCTGCTCAGTGGGCTGAGCCTGGTGGGCTCGGTCCAGGACGCGATCACCGGGGCACCGATCACGGCGGCCGCGCGCATGCTCGAACTGCTGATGATGACCGGTGGGATCATCGCCGGGATCGCCCTCACCCTGCGTATCGGCGAAATGTTCGACGCCACCGTGCCTTTGGATCTCGACCCCGGGCACGGACTCACGAATCTGCCGGTGCAGGTGGTGGCCGGTGCCGCTGCGGCGACGACGTTCGCCCTGGCCTGCTACGCGGAGCGGCGTGCGCTGGCCGCCGCGGCGGCCAGCGGCGCGATGGGCACCATCTGCTACCTGATGGTGATCACGGCCGGCTTCGGGCCGGTCGTCGCCGCCGGTGCGGCCGCTATCGCGGTCGGTCTCGTCGGTGGTCTGTTCGCCCGCCGTGCACTGACCCCACCGCTGGTCGTCGCACTCGCCGGTATCACCCCGCTGCTGCCCGGTCTGAGCATCTACCGGGGTCTGTACGGCCTACTCAACGATGAATTGGCGCGCGGCGCGAACCAGTTGCTGGCGGCCTTCGGTATCGGTTGCGCACTGGCCGGGGGTGTCACGCTCGGCGAATGGTTCGACCGGACGGTGCGCCGCCCACCGATCCTGCGCAAGTTCGGCACGCTGCGTCGTCCGGTGGTCAAGCGCAGGCGGCGGCCGACGGTGAACCTGGGCAAGATCCGGCCGACGGTGAACCTCGGCAAGCGGCGTCCCACCGTGAACCTAGGCAAGCGGATCGGCACGGTACCGGGACGGCATCCGGTGCGGGTTCCCGTGCAACATTCCACTCCCACCACGGAAGCATCACGGGACTTGTCCCTCAGCCTGCCGGCGGCCGGGCAGTTGCCCCAGGTGCCCAAGCTCGCCGAACGTGGCACGTCCCCGGTCCCCGAGTTCGATCGCGGGATCTGGAGCCACGATCTGGAACCGGCGCCACTGGTTCCCCCCGTCGCACTCCCCGACGCGACGCCCGCGGCACTGACCGCCGACATGCTGGAAATGCCGGTACTGTCGGCCGATCCGCTGGGCCTGCCGGCCGAACCCCTGGGTGTCACCGAGGACACCTCGCCGACCCTGGCGATGCCGATCCTCGTTCCGGGGGCTCCGGTAGGACCCGGCACGGGCGATCCGGTGGGAGTCGGCGCAGCGGATGCACGGCTCGCGCCGACCGAACCGCTACCGGCCGCGTTGCACCCGGACGGCCGCTGACGGAGAAACCCTGACCGGGCTCCGGACCCGGTATCGTCGGGTTGTCTACCGCCCGGTCGCGTGGTGTGCACTCGCACCGCGCGACCGGCGCAATCGGCCCGGGTGAGGTGCCCGGGCCGCATCCGCAGGAAGGTGCACTCGATGCCGGACACTTTCGACACCACCGAGCCGGCCGTGTCCTCGTTCTCCACTCGCATCCGGGAGGCCACCGCCCGCGAGCACGAGGAAGCGGAGAACTCGACCTTCATCACCGAGATGCTGGACGGATCGCTCGGTATCGACTCCTACCGCCGCTACACCGGGCAACTCTGGTTCATCTACCGGGCGCTGGAGGCGAATGCCGAAGCGCTCGCCGCCGACCCGGTGGCCGGCCCGTTCATCAAACCGGAACTGGCGCGCACCGCGGAACTGGAACGGGACCTCGCGCATCTGGCCGGACCCGGCTGGCGCGACGAACTGGCCCCGCTGCCCGCGACGGCCGCCTACGCCGCGCGGATCGAGGAATGCGCCCGGGCCTGGCCGGGCGGCTATATCGCCCACCACTACACCCGCTACCTCGGCGACCTCTCCGGCGGGCAGGTGATCCGCGGCAATGCCGAGAAACTCTGGGATCTACCCCATCGCGGCGACGGTGTGCGGTTCTACGTATTCGAAGACATCGGTAATCCCGCGGCGTTCAAACGCGAGTACCGGGCCCTGCTCGACCGGATCGGCGTGGACGAACTGGAGCAGCGCCGCATCCTCGACGAGGGCAAACGCGCCTTCGTGCTCAACCGCGCGGTGTTCACCGAACTGGCTGCCGAGTTTCCGGCTCGGCGCCCTTCCTGATCGGCGACCGACCGACCTGGTCATCTGATACATTCCGGCCCGTAGCGACCGTGAGCGAAGGGTGAACCGTGTCCGAAACCTCTGCCGCCGGCCCGGTATCGGCCGACGAGAACCCGGTGATCGTGGTCGGGGCCGGGCTGGCCGGTCTCGTCGCCACCTATGAACTGACCAAGGCCGGACACCGGGTCCTCGTCCTCGATCAGGAGAATCGCAACAATCTGGGCGGTCAGGCGTTCTGGTCACTGGGCGGGCTCTTCTTCGTGGACAGCCCCGAGCAGCGGCGCCTCGGTATCAAGGACTCCTACGAACTGGCGCTGCAGGATTGGCTGGGTTCGGCCGGGTTCGACCGCGACGACGAGGACCACTGGGCCCGGCAGTGGGCCGAGGCCTACGTCCGGTTCGCCGCCACCGAGAAGCGCGGCTATCTGTACAACCTCGGTCTGCGAGTGACCCCGCTGGTCGGCTGGGCCGAACGCGGCGGCGCCCTCGCCGACGGCCACGGGAACTCGGTGCCGCGGTTCCATATCTCCTGGGGCACGGGTCCGGGGATACTCGAGGTGTTCCTGAATCCTGTTCTCGAAGCCGAACGCGAGGGCCTGGTGCGCTTCGCGTTCCGTCACCGGGTGGACGAACTGCGCGTCCACGACGGCGCGGTCACCGGCGTGCGCGGCAGTGTGCTCGAACCGACCGAACTCGCTCGCGGTGTCGCGTCCTCGCGCACAGTGGTGGGCGATTTCGACTTCCACGCCCGCGCCGTACTGGTCACCTCCGGCGGGATCGGGCACAACCACGACCTCATCCGGCAGAACTGGCCGGTGGATCGGCTCGGTCCCGCGCCGCGCACCATGATCTCGGGGGTGCCCGCCCATGTGGACGGGCGGATGCTCGGTATCTCCGAATCGGCCGGCGCCGCCCTGGTGAACCGAGACCGCATGTGGCACTACACCGAGGGCATCAACAACTGGGACCCGATCTGGCCCGATCACGCCATCCGGATCATTCCCGGTCCCTCGTCGCTGTGGTTCGACGCGAACGGCAAGCGGCTCCCCGCACCGTGTTTCCCCGGCTTCGACACCAATACGACTATGAAGGCGATCCTGGCGACCGGCCACGACTATTCGTGGTTCGTGCTGACCCAGTCGATCATCGAGAAGGAGTTCGCGCTCTCCGGGTCCGAGCAGAACCCCGATATCACCAGCAAGGACCGACTCACCACGGTGCGCAGCCGGTTCACCAAGGGCGCGCCGCAACCGGTCGAGGCGTTCAAGGAACACGGCGTCGATTTCGTGGTGGCCGATACGCTGCGCGAACTCGTCGACGGGATGAACGCGCTGGCCCGCGGCCCGCAGCTGGACTACGCCGCGATGGAGAAGCAGATCGTGGCCCGCGATCGCGAGATCACCAACAAGTTCACCAAGGACGCGCAGGTGTCGGCGATCCACAACGCGCGCACCTTCTTCGGGGATCGGACCGCCCGGGTCGCGAAACCGCATCGGATCCTGGATCCGGCCGCCGGGCCACTCATCGCTGTGCGGCTCAATATCCTGACCCGCAAAACCCTGGGCGGGTTGCAGACCGATCTCGATTCGCGAGTGATGCGGCCCGACGGCACCCCGCTGCCCGGGCTCTACGCCGCCGGTGAGGTCGCCGGATTCGGCGGCGGCGGTGTACACGGATACAACGCCCTGGAGGGCACGTTCCTGGGCGGTTGCATCTTCTCCGGCCGGACCGCCGGCCGCGCGCTGGCCACATCGCTCGACCGCGCATGATCCGCGGAGCCGGGCGCCCGCGATCGGGTGCCCGGCTCGCTCACTCCTGGGAGAGCAGGCGACCGGCCTCGGCGGCCAGCGCCGCCAGCTGCCGAGCCTGGCGTCCGGTGTCGATCGCCGGACGCCCGGAACCGATCCGGGTGGACAGCGACAACGCCGCCACCGTCACACCCCGGCGGCGCACCGGGACCGCCACGCAGCCGATACCGGCGACCGCTTCCTCGTTGTCGACGGCGATACCCTGCCTGCTGCGGATACGCGCCAACTCCCGGTGCAGCTCCAGCCGATCGCCGATGGTGCGTGAGGTCAGCCGGGGAAGTTGTTCACGCAAGGAGGTTTCCACCACACCGGGGTCCAGGCTCGCGAGCAACGCCTTGCCCAGCGCGGTGCTGTGCGCCGGGAGCCGCCCACCGATCCGGGTCGGAACCGCGGCGCTCTGCCGGCCGCCGGTCTTGTCCAGATAGACGACATCGCGGCCGTCCAGCACCCCCAGATGCCCGACCGACAGGGTGCGCTGGCACAGTTCGTGCAGTAGTGGACCGATCACGGTGCGCAGTTCGTTGTGGCCCGCGGCCAGCCCGCCCAGCTCCAGAGTGCGCAGGCCCAGTCGATAGCCGCCCGGATAATGGGCCAGCCAGCGCAATCTGATCATCTGGTCCAGGATGCGGTGAACCGTGGAACGCGGCAATCCGGTGCGTTCCACCAGATCCTGCAGCGTGAGCACCGGTGTCCCCGGCTCGAACGCGTCCAGGATCAATGTCATCCGCTCGATCATCGACACCGGCGGCGCAGGACGGGCCGGGGATTGCGTTCCCCGCCACGACCCGCCCGGCTCCGGGTCGGCCAGCACCTCGACCGTCAAGACTTACCTCCATCGTGCAGCCCGGCCAGCATATGCGCAGCGAACCGAACGGTATTGACCATGCCCTTTTCCGTACCGGTGCAAACCATCACGGGCCTGTCAGCTCGGCATGAAGGGCGCATTGAGGACACTGCACAGCCACCGCCCGTCGACCAGTTCCATCACCGTGGACACCGACAGGTCCCGGGTCGTCTCCGCCTCGCCCGGCACCTGGTTCAGGGTGGTGAGCTGTACCTGCACGTCGGCGCGGGTATCGCCGTCGCCCATGGTCGCCGCGCAGCTGGTGTTCCCGGCCCGGGAACGCTCCGGATCCGAGGAGATCAGGACCCGGGTCATCGGGAGTACGGTCGCGGCCTGGCTCTTCCACTGCCCGGTGGCACCGGCCTGCACCTTCTGTTCCCAGCCCGCCGGATCGTCGTAGTCGTAACTGGCGACGAGTGCGGTGTACTCGCAGGCGGCCTGTTCGGCCGCCGCCTTCGCATCGGCCGGCGGCGCGGCGGTTCCCGCACCGTCCCCGGTACGCAGGGCGACGGTGAGCCAGGCGGCCGCGCCGAAGATCGCGACGACGACCACAGCTCCCAGAGCCGTGAGTGAACGCCGGCTCGGACGCCGCGGCCGAACCGGTGGTACCGGAAGAGGGGGCGTCACGGCGGCTGACGCGAGCACGGCGGGCATCGTGACCGCGGGTTCGGTGAGCGCGCGGCGGGCGGCCAGCGCCAATTCGCCGCAGCCGGCGAAGCGTTCGTACCGGTTTTTCGCCATGGCCCGTGCGACGACCCCGTCGAACCCGGGCGGCAACCGCGAATCCACCTCCGAGGGTCGCGGCACCGGAGCATTGAGATGGGCGTTGATGAGTGCGCCGGTGGTCGCCGCCGGATACGGCAACTGCCCCGTCAGCATGTAGTAGAGGGTGCAACCGAGGGAGTACACATCGGCGCGGCGGTCGATATCGGGGCGCATCTCGAACTGTTCGGGCGCCGCGTAATGGAAGCTCGCGTACAACTCTCCGGTGCGGGTGAGCCCGTCGGCGTGATCCAGCGCTTTGGCGATACCGAAATCGGAGAGGTACACCTGCTGCTGTTCACCCCAGGCCAGCAGGATATTGGCGGGTTTCACGTCCCGGTGCAGCACTCCGGCCGCGTGGGCGTGCTCGAGTGCCCGCGCGGTCTCCTCGATGATCCGCACCGCGTGGTCGGGACGGACCGGACCACGCTGCAGCACGTCCGCCACATCGGTGCCCTCGACGTACTGGATCGCCATCCACAGCCGGCCCTGTTCCTCGCCGCGGGCGTACACGGCGACGATATTCGGATGCGACAGCCGCGCCGCGGTATCGGCCTCGCGCAGGAACCGGGCCCGGATATCGCTGTCGTCGCCGACGATCGGGGTCAGCAATTTCAACGCGACGGGCCGCGGCAGATCGCGGTCGCGGGCGAGGTAGACCTCGCCCATTCCCCCAGCGCCCAGCAGACGCTCGATGTGATAACCGGCGAAGACCTGTCCCGGTTCGAGTCCGTTCCTCACGCGCTACGCAGTCCGGGCCATCCGTATGCCTGGGGTCCGGGCGCGGGCCCGGCCCGGCCGGCCGTGGGCTGCTGTTGCTGGGCCGCGGGCACCGCGGCCGTGGGCTGCGGGAGACCGTGTTCGCGCCGGAACTCGTCCATATCCATCCAGCGGACCTGCTGGACGAGCTCCTCGAGTTGATCACCGGGCAGGAAACCGGACTGCGAGTACACCAGCGTCCCTTCGCGGAACGCCATGAGCCACGGGTACCGGTCCACCTGCCCGGCGGCCGCGAGCGCGGGTTCGGCCTCGGCTTCCACGGTGGCGTGCACGATATCGCGGTGTAGCTGCGCGGACTCCTCGAAAACCGGCGCGAAGCGGGTGCACCAACCGCACCAGGTCGCCCAGAAGTCGACCAGCACTATGTGATTGGTGGCCACCACCGTCTGGAAGTTCTGCTGCGTCAGTGGTGTCGTCGGCATGGTCGTCCTCCCGCGGCCCGACCCGGACCGCCCGCGTGCGTACTGACCCCGTCCGGAATCCTCGCACGGACGGGCTTCGGCCGCCGGGTGAAAAGCGCACTCCCGACCACCGATATCCGGCAGCCTACGCGCCGGGAACCCTCATGAGCAGCCCGGTCGCGCACACCATGCGGCCGCCCCGGCCACCGCACGTCCACAGCTGGGACGATAACGTGTTCTCATGAGCGAAAACGAGGCCGGGAACGTCCTCCCCGACGCCGAGCATCACGAGGGCGGATTCCGGCCGATGTCGGAGTTGATGGACGCGGTCCGCGCTGTCGACACCAGTCGCGGCGGACCGCACTACGGCGATTTCGTCGAACAGGTGCGCACGCTCATGGACCGGGCCCGGCTGACGGTGCCGCCGGACGAGCTGGTGCAGGAGGCGGCCGGCATCCTGGAGAAGCTGAACGACCGGCTGGCCGCCTACGTCGGCGAGGAATGGGACGCGCCGGGCTGGACCCGCTTCGATCTGCCCGCCCGCGGAAATGTCACGCTGCCGCCGTACCAGGTGGATCGGGTCGACCGGGAGGGCGTGGCGGCCCGGATCACCTACCGGACCTTCCACCTGGGCGGGAACGCTGCCGCGCACGGCGGGTACATCTCGCTGGGCTTCGACGATCTGATGGGGCTGGCGGGGTCGGCTCATTCCGGCTCGGTGACCCGGACGGCTTCGCTCACCGTGGACTATCGATCGATCACACCGTTGAACAAGGAACTGAAGCTGCGCGCCTGGGCCGAACGCCAGGAGGGCCGCAAGGTATGGATCAAGGCCACCCTGCACGACGGGGACCGGCTGTGCGCCGAGGCCAACGGCCTGTTCATCGTGTTGAAGCCCGGCCAGCCCTGACCTCGCGGACGGGCGCTCCGGTGCGGCGGACGCTGTGATCGGCGCGGAGTCACGGTGCGCCGAACGACGCAGGCGGCGGGACGGCCACTGGTGCCGGTTCCCGCCGCCGTCGGCAGCGGCGGCCGCGATCAGCGCCGGTCACCGTCCGGATAGTGCTCGGCTAGGTAGGGCGCGAAGGCGTTGTCCACCTCGTCCGGGTCGAGTCCGAAATCGGCCAGCGAATACTTGTGCGCGGGCCGGGCCGCCCCCGAAGTGGACTCCCCGTGTAGCGCGGTCAGCTGTGCGCGGGCCGCATCGGTGAACTCGATGCCGAACTGTGTGTAGATCTTCTCGACGGTGCCGATCGGATCGGTCACGAAATCCTCGTAGTACACATCGCAGAACTGCGCCGCCGGATGTTTCTTCCGATCCTGCAGAAACGTTTTCGCACCCCGCGACCACAGTTCGAGCTGCGCGGCACCCACCACCGGTCCGCGAAACTTCTCCGACCAGCCCGCGGTCGCCTGTTCGTTCAGACTGCACACCGAGGCGACGATGGTGCGCGGCAGCCGGTGCATCTGGATCACCAGCGCGTCCGGGTAGACGGCCAACAGCGCGTCGAGGGCGAACAGATGGCTCGGATTCTTCAGTACCCACCTGCGGCCGGGGTCGTCGAGACCGATCAACTGCAGATTCCGGCGATGCCGTTCGTAGGCGGGCGTCCAGTCCTGATCGCGCAGCCATTCGGAATAGCGGGGCAGATAGCCCAGGCATTCGTAGGAGATCGACATCGCCGACTGCCGCAGCAACTGCCAGCACTCCTCCACCTGGTCGGCGGAGATATGGTGCACGCCCATGAATTCGGGATGCTCCACATGGTGCTTCTCGTACCCGGCCTGCAAGCGCGCGAAAACAGGGTTCTGTTCCCAGGTCTCGCGCGGCGGGCGGGGCTGCGGCATCTCGGTCAGCCACATCTCCAGGCCCTGGTGCCCGGGGTCGGCGGTGAGCAGGCGGTGCACCGCCGTGGTGCCCGAACGCGGCAGCCCGGTCACGAAGATCGGGCGTTCGACCGCGATATCGGCGTGCTGCGGATACTGCTTCCAACCGGCTTCGCTCAGGGCCCGGGCGATCAGGGCACCGCGCAGCAGTGCGCGAGTGACCTTGTTACCGAACGGGGTGAGTTCCGCGTCGTGCTCGTAGGAATCCAGCAGCACCGACAGCCCGGTGCGGTAGTCGTCGTCGCCGAAATCGTCGAGCCCGACCACCTTGGTGGCGGAGGCATGCAGATCGTCGATGGTGCCGACATCATCCCTGCCGATCATTTCTCGTTACTCCTCAGTGGTGGAATTCGCCGCAGTTCACATCGAGACAGGTTCCGGTGATCGCACGCGACATCCCGGAGGCGAAGAAGACGACGGCGTCGGCGATCTCATCGGGTTCGGGCAGACGCCGCAGATCGATATCGGCGGCCGTCTCGGTGTAGATATCGTCCGCACTCACCCCGCGTTCCCCGGCCAGATAGTCGAAATACCATTTCAGGGTGTCGGCCCAGATCCAGCCCGGTGCCACGGAATTGACCCGGATACCGCGCGGGCCCAGTTCGGTGGCCAGGCTCTGCGCGAGCGCCAGCAGGGTGGTCTTCGCCATCTTGTACGGGCCGTACGGCTGACGTGAGTGCCGCAGTACCGCCGAGTTGATCATCACCACCGACCCCTTGCTCTCGGCGAGGGCGGGAGCGAACAGGCGGGTCAACCGCAGCGCGGCGAACACGTTGGTTTCCAGGTTGGTCCGCAGATCGTCGAAGGCCACCTCGGCGAGGTCCACCATCGGCGGCATGGCGAAGGCATTGTTGACCAGTGCGTCTACCCGGCCGAACTCGGCACGGGCGATATCGACGAGATTCTGGGCGGCGGCGTCGTCGGTGATATCGGTAGGCACCACCAGCGCGCGGCGGCCCACCTCCTCGATCTGTGCCGCGACCTTGCGCAGCCGCTTCTCGGTACGTGCGGCCAGGACCACGTCGGCACCGGCCTTCGCGCTCTGCAACGCGATCGCCTGCCCCAGCCCGGGACCGATTCCCGAGACGACGACGACCTTGTCCTGCAACAGCATCAGCCGAGCATCCTCTCCGCCACAGCCGCCTGGCGGCCGGCGATCCGGGCCTTCCAGTCCTGCGGGGTGATCCGCGACTCCTTGTAATAGGGCAGCCGGTCCGGCAGTTCGTCGAAGGACACCAGTTCCACCGTCGGGCCGTCCTCGGGTTGCATCTCGCGCGATAGCCGCTGCCAGCGGAACTGCAGGTAGGCACGGTCGTGACCGGTGCGTTCGATCCAGTTGATCAGGCCCGGATCGCGTTCGCTGATCACCAGCCGGATCATGCCGTCCGGGTCCACATCGGCCTGATCGGCGTTGAGGCTGGTCTGGTGGTTGATGTAGTCCAGCGAGAGATACCACATGCTGCCGAGCTGGAACCCGTGGTAGGGCGCATCCGATTTCGGCACGGTCAGGATCATCACCTGATCGTCGGTGAGGTCGTAGTGCCCCACCGAGGAGAACTGGGTGGACAGTCCGCCCGGGGTGCGCCGCGGTTCGGTCATGGTGTTGACCGGCAGGTTCAGATAGAACCATTCGGGGAAGGCGAGGAAGGTTTTCAGCCGTGACACCAGCATCTTGCCCGCGACCTCGTAGCGTTTCGCCATCAGGTCCGAGGTGATCGCGGGCGGGGCCGAGCCCACGGTATCGGCGCGGCTGATCCGTACGGTGCCGGCTTTCTCGTTCGCCCAGTCGCCGAAGACCTCGCGTACCGCGAGCATGGTCGAATCGGCGGCGAGCTGGATATGGTTGCGGCCGCCGGGACCCGGGCCCAGGGTCAGTTCGTAGCTGCCGTCGGCGGCGATATCGATGGAGCGGTCGTCGAAGGCGGTTTCCCCGCCGGGGACCTCGGTCGGCGAATAGTTGCCGTTGAGTACCTGGAAGCTCAGGTCGCGGGTGGTGCCGCGGGTCCCGGTGACCACGTAGTCGGCATCGGGCCGCAGGTTCGCGTGCCAGTAGAGGGTGTCCGGGTTGTCCAGACCCATTTTGGTGTACGGCCCGGTGGACTGGACGAAGAACGGGAAGTCCCGTTCGAAGGCCCATGACATCTGGATGGCGGCGCGGATACTGCCCGCGAGATAGTCGTAGCCCTCGGCGAGATCCTGTTCGGTGCGGATATGCGGGGCACTCTTGATGATTTCCTCGGCGGCGGCGATCGAGTCCGCGAACGGCTGGGTCAGCACGATACTCCCGGTGTTCCATATATGTACCGCCCTGGTACATTGCGATACCGAGAAGATTAGAACCTGTTCTAGGAGCGGTCAATGTCAGCAGGAATATCGGAGGTTCGCGAGGTCGGCCGGCGCTCCGCTCCCACCCAGCGCGTCGTCCAGGTGCTCGATTACGTCGTCGCCCGGCGCGGACGCCGGACCGGACTCTCCGAAATGGCCCGCGAACTGGGCCTCGCCAAACCCACCTGCCTGGGCATTCTCACCGAGCTCGCCGCCGCCGGCTACCTGACCCGCGATCCGCGCACCCGCGAGTACGGCCCGGGCCCGGCGCTCATCGCCGCGGGCCGGGTGGCCCAGGAGAGTTTCTCCATCGCGGCACTGGCCCATCCCGAGCTGGAACGATTGAGCGCGGCCTACGGCACCACCTGCACCGCCTCCGCCGTCGTCGGCGAGCGGATCAGCGTCCTGGACAGCGCCGGCCCGGCGATGGTGCAGGTCGGGGCCACGTACCGATTCGCCCCGCCGGTCGGGCTCATGTACGTGCTCTGGGATACCGAGGCCGCCTTCGATGCCTGGCTGAGCACCGCGCCGACCGTGCCGCTGCGCCAGGACGAGACCCTGCTGCGCCGGATCATGGCCGAATGCCGGGACCGCGGCTACCTGGTGGAGAGCACGACCGGCGCGGGCCGGCAGCTGTACTCGCTCCTGGCCGGGGTGGCCGGGCACGATCTGCCCGAGCAGCTGCGCACCGCTGTCGCCGAACTGGTCACCACACTCGGCGAACGGGTCTATCTGGGCTCCGACCTGCGGCCGCGCAAGGAGCATCCGGTGAGTCTGCTGGCCGCGCCGACCTACGACGCCGACGGTCGCCAGCAGCTGGTGCTCACCATGTACGTCGGAAAGCCGATCACCGGAGCCGAGATCGCCCGCCGGGGCACCACCTTGGTGGCCGCCGCCGACGCGGTCACCGCCGCCGCGGGTGGGCGTCATCCGGCAAACCGTTGACCACACATAGAAACGTGTTCTAGTTTTTAGGCGTGAGCCAGCACACGAAGTCGGCGGCGAGTACATACGAACTCTCGCATCAGGCCGCGCTCGAGGCCGAATCCGTCCATATCCTCCGGGAGGTGGCCGCAACCTTCGAACGTCCGGTCCTGCTGTTCTCCGGCGGCAAGGACTCCGTGGTGATGCTGCATCTGGCCACCAAGGCGTTCTGGCCGGCCCCGGTCCCGTTCCCGATCCTGCACATCGACACCGAGCACAACTTCGACGAGGTGATCGACTATCGCGACGCGGCCGTCGCGAAGTACGGATTACGCCTGCTCGTCGGCCGGGTCCAGGACGATATCGACGCCGGTCGAGTCACCGAGGACACCGGCCCCCGGGCCAGCCGCAACCGCCTGCAGACCGCCACCCTGCTGCGCTCACTGCGCGAGGGCCGGTTCGACGCGGTCTTCGGCGGCGCCCGCCGCGACGAGGAGAAAGCGCGAGCCAAGGAACGGGTCTTCAGTTTCCGCGACGAGTACGGGCAGTGGGATCCGCGCCGGCAGCGCCCCGAACTGTGGAACCTCTACAACGGTAAACACCGGCCCGGCGAACATATCCGGGTCTTCCCGCTGTCCAACTGGACCGAACTGGATATCTGGACCTATATCGCGAGCGAGGGTATAGAACTGCCGTCGCTGTACTACGCGCACCGCCGCCCGGTGGTGCAACGCGACGGCATGCTGCTGGCGCACACCCGTTTCCTGACCCTGCTCGACGGCGAGGAACCACAGGAGGCCCTGGTGCGCTTCCGCACCGTGGGCGACGCCACCTGCACCGGTTGCGTGGAATCGAGCGCCGCCACCCCCGCCGAGGTCGTCGAGGAAGTCGCGACCGCGCGGGTCACCGAACGCGGCGCGACCCGCGCCGACGACCGGATCTCCGAGGCCGGAATGGAAGACCGTAAACGAGAGGGCTACTTCTGATGAGCACCCTGCTGCGCCTGGCCACCGCGGGCAGCGTCGACGACGGCAAGTCCACGCTGATCGGACGCCTCCTCTTCGATTCCAAAACCCTGTTCACCGATCAACTCGACGCGGTGGAGCGCACCAGCCGCGACCGCGGTGAGGACTATCCCAACCTCGCC
The DNA here is from genome assembly GCF_014645735.1 of Nocardia jinanensis. Lineage (GTDB taxonomy): Bacteria > Actinomycetota > Actinomycetes > Mycobacteriales > Mycobacteriaceae > Nocardia > Nocardia jinanensis. Next base: position 553,459 of record NZ_BMMH01000002.1, read on the forward strand.
CTTCTCACCGACGGGCTGCGGGCGGAACGCGAACAGGGCATCACCATCGATGTCGCCCACCGCTATTTCGCCACGCCCCGGCGCAAATTCATCATCGCCGACACCCCGGGACACGTGCAGTACACCAGGAACATGGTCACCGGGGCCTCCACCGCGGATCTCGCGCTCATCCTGGTGGATGCCCGGCACGGAGTGGTCGAGCAGACCCGGCGGCACGCGTTCCTGGCCTCCCTGCTGGGGGTGCCGCACCTGGTGCTGTGCGTCAACAAGATGGATCTGGTGGGCTACTCCGCGCAGCGGTTCGCCGAGATCCGCGAGGAATTCGCCGGTTTCGCGTCCCGGTTGCAGATCGCGGACCTGACCTTCATCCCGATGTCGGCGCTGAACGGCGACAATATCGTGCATCGCAGCGCCACCATGGACTGGTACGAGGGCACCCCGCTGCTGCACCACCTCGAAGAGGTGCATATCGCCTCGGACCGCAATCTCATCGACGCCCGCCTGCCTGTGCAGTACGTGATCCGCAGCCACACACCGGATTTCCGCGGGTACGCGGGCACCATCGCCAGCGGGGTCTGGTCCCCGGGCGACGAGATCACCGTGCTGCCTTCGGGTCTCACGACCACGGTCACCGGAATCTGGGGGCCGGGCGGGGTACCGCTCGACCAGGCGTTCCCGCCGCAGGCGGTCACCGTCGGACTCGCCGACCAGCTCGATATCGGCCGCGGCGATATGCTCTGCCGACCCGCCAATCGCCCGCAGGTCGGCCGGGATATCGACACCATGGTCTGCTGGTTCAGCGACGAGGCCGAACTGCGCCCCGGAGCGTCCTATACGGTCCGTCACACCACCCGCAGTGTTCCCGCGCAGATCCGCTCACTCGACTACCGCCTCGATGTGAACACGCTGCACCGGGACGAGAACGCGACCTCGTTGTCGCTCAACGAGATCGGCCGGGTGCAGCTGCGGACCCGGCAGCCACTGCAGTTCGATCCCTATCGCCGCAATCGCACCACGGGCAGTTTCCTGCTGGTCGACGAGATCACCGGCGATACCGTGGGCGGCGGGATGATCACCGGGCCCAGCCTGCCCTCGTCGCGGGTGGTCTGGCATGCGAGCGCGGTCGAACGGTCCGAGCGCGCGACCCGCGGACTGACCATCTGGCTCACCGGACTGTCGGGGTCCGGGAAATCATCGGTGGCGGTGGAGCTGGAGCGGCGCCTGGTCGCCGCCGGACGCCCCGCGTTCCTGCTCGACGGCGACAATCTGCGCCACGGTCTCAATTCCGATCTGGGCTTCAGCGCGGCCGATCGCACCGAGAACATCCGCCGGGTGGGCGAGGTCGCCCGGATGTTCGCCGAATCGGGGACCGTCGCCATCGTCTCCCTCATCAGTCCCTACCGGGCTGATCGCGAGCGGGCGCGCGCCACCCACGACGCCGCCGGGATCGCCTTCGTCGAGGTTTTCGTGGACACCCCGCTGGAGGTGTGCGAGGCCCGTGACCCCAAGGGCCTCTACGCGAAGGCCCGGGCCGGGGAGGTCCGCGGTTTCACCGGTATCGACGATCCCTACGAGGCGCCGAGCGCACCGGCGCTGGTGCTGCGCCCGGAGGACGGCGATCCGGCCGCGATGGCCGCCGCGATCCTGGCGCTGCTGGCCCGGGAGGAAAACGCCTGACGCACACCGTATGACAACCGGCGAGTGCCGCGATCTCGCCGGTTACAACTCCCCCGGTGCGATGCCACTGCGCCGGGCCAGCACCCTGGTCCCTGGTCCGAACGCGGCGCCGGGACCGGGCAACGCCGCGACATCGCCGGTGGTCACCGGTTTCCCACACGCCGAGCAGCAGACCTCCGGCGTGAACTCCGCACCACACTCCTGGTGCACCAAACGCACCGGCGGCCCGCCCGCCGGTGTCGCCCATTTGTCGCCCCAAGCCATCAGCGCCATCAATACCGGTACCAGTTCGTGGCCGGCCTCGGTCAGGTGGTACTCGTGCCGCAGCGGACGCTCCTGATACACGCGGCGCTCCACGATCCCGTCGATGACCAGTGTCTCGAACCTGCGGGTGAGCAGATTGCGGGAGATGCCGAGGTTCTCCACGATGTCGTCGAACCGGTGCAGGCCGAGGTAGATGTCTCGCACGATCAGCGGTGTCCACCACTCACCGACACGTTCCAGGGACTGCCCGATCGAGCAGTGCATATCCGCGAAGCTGGTCCGATGCATGACCCCAGCATAGAGGGTTGCTTCATTGAACTCACCCTTGTACGTTGCAGAACAGGAAGAGTTCAATGAAAGGACTGACTAAATGCCGTTCGTGGAGTTGTTCGTCCCCAAGGCCACGCTCGACCAGGAGCGCCGCGAGAAGATCGGTGGGCAGCTGGTATCGGAGGTGATGATCGCCGAGGGCGCCCCGGACACCGAAGCGGCCCGGTCCATCTCGTGGCTGGTGGTGAACGAGATCGACGCCTGGTTCGTCGGCGGCCGGCAACTACCGGCCGGGGAGCAGCCGAAATACGTGGTGCGAGTGGGAGTTCCGGCCGGTTCGATGAACGACGACAAACGCCGTGACATCGTGCGGCGCGTCACGCGGGTGCTCGCGGACGCCGACGCGGATCCGGAACGGTTCACCCGAGCCACCGCCGCGTGGGTACATATCGACGAGATTCCGGAGGGCAACTGGGGAGCGGGCGGGGAGATCGTGCGCATCGAGGACATCGCGGCGTTGGTGACCAGCGGTTAACCCCTCGGCCGGGGCCGCGCTGCGGATCCGGTCTTCGCGGTCCAGGATCTGGGCTTCGAAGCCGCAGCACGGGCTGATATTCGCGGTGGGCGGCCTCGGCGCAGCGGCCGGATCCTCCGTCGCGGAGCAGACCCGATTGGATGTCGTGAGACGAATGCCTTCTTGGGTACTGACTACCGCGCCGCAGTGAGCTGCCTCACAAACCTGTCACAGGACCGGGTCAGGTGGTGTCTCTACGGCCGACCTTCCGAGAAACCCAGGAGCTCGTCATGACAATCGTTCTGTGGATCGCAACCGGACTGCTGGCCACCCTCGCTCTCTTCGGTGGAATCACCAAGGCATTCGTCCCCAGGGCGAAGCTGTCGGCGTCACCGGGCGGGGAATGGACCGCGAACGCATCCGACGGCTTCGTCAAGTCCCTCGGTGTCCTTCAGATCCTGGCCGCCGCCGGCCTGATCCTGCCCGCCGTGCTGGACATCGCCCCGGTGATGGTGCCGGTGACCGCTGTCTGCTGGGTGTTGCTCATGGCCGGTGCGATGATCACCCACGGCCGCCTCGCGGAGTACAAGTTCGTCGTGCTGAACTCGGTGTACCTCGCGCTGGCGGCGTTCATCGCGTGGGGGCGCTTCGTCGTCGAACCATTCACGAGCTGAGAGCCGGACCGAAACGTGCCGCCGGCACGACCACCAGAGAGATCCAGCAGTGAACGACCACACCACCGACCCGGCGACAGAAGCCTTTCTCGCCCAGCGCAACCTGCTGTTCACCGTCGCCTACGAGATGCTCGGGTCGGCAGCCGATGCCGAAGACGTCTTGCAGGAAACCTGGCTGCGATGGATGAAGGTCGACCATGACCAGATCAGCGATCAACGCGCCTACCTGGTTCGCATCACGACCCGGCAAGCGCTCAACCGGCTACGCACCATGAAACGACGCAGAGAATCCTATATCGGCCCCTGGCTGCCCGAACCGATGCTCACCACACCGGATGCCGCCGAGAACGTCGAACTCGCCGAGAGCATGTCGATGGCCCTGATGCTCATCCTGGAAACTCTCTCGCCCACGGAGCGGGCGGTGTTCGTATTGCGCGAGGTCTTCGAGTTCGACTACGACGAGATCGCCGCCGCCGTCGACAAAAGCCCTGCTGCGGTCCGGCAGATAGCTCACCGTGCCCGCCGCCACGTCGACGCCCGACGCCCCCGCGAAGTAGTATCCGCGAGCCGAGCGAGGGCGGCACTGGAATCGCTGCGGCTCGCCCTCGAAACCGGGAACCCGCAGGCCCTGCTGGATGTGCTCGCCCCGCAAGTCGTCCTGATCAGCGACGGCGGCGGCGTCAAACGGGCCGCGCTACGGCCGGTCGTCGGCGCCGAGATGGTAGTGCGTTACCTCCTCGGGGGCATCGCCAAGACCGACGCCGCGATCACCACCGAAGCCACCATGGTCAACGGCAGCCCAGCACTGGCCTTCCGGGTCGACGGCGACATCGACGGCATCATGGCCGCCCAAGTGGAAACGGGCCGCATCACAGGCCTCTACTTCATCCGTAATCCACAAAAACTGACCCGCATCGCATCACAGACCCCGCTCACCCTGCGGTGAACGATCCGAGCCCCGCGGCTACCACTCGGTGAGCGGCGCCCGGTACTGGTCCCCGCTATCGCGCTCGAACTCGAGACATCCAGCCCCACACTCCGCGAAAACCGGTCGGCGGACCGCGGCGACCGCGCGGCGGCGGGCTACGCCGCGGCCACCCTCGAGCTCCCCGGTAGCGGTGAACGGCCCCGTTCCGCCACCACCGAGCAGGCCCGCGCCGACCTGCGCCTGGCGCTGAAGGCCGGCGAGCCGGTCGACGACGAGATCGTGGACCGGCTCGTCCTCGCGCTGGTCGAGAAAGCGGTCCCGGAATGGCGGGCCGCCCCGGACGCCCTTCTTTTCGCTGCCCGAGATCGGCGGCCCGGTCGGGTACTCGGGAGGGGTGATCGCCATCGGCATCCGGTTGGCTGTGGTCGAGCCGCGTATCCCGGCCGCCCTTCTGTTCGCCGGGAGTTTCGTTCCCCGCACCATGTTCGAGGGGGCGCGGCGGGTGACCATTCCGCTGCAGGTCCTGCTGCAGTGGGACGACGAAGGAAACGACCGGCAACTGGCCCTGGACCTGTTCGACGCCTTCGGCTCCGAGGAGAAGACACTGCACGCCAATATGGGCGGGCACACCGGCGTACCACGGTTCGAGGGGGACGACGGGAACCGGTTCTTCGCCCGTCACCTGAAGTGACACAGGCCCGTCGGGCCGACAGCAGACGGCTAGGAGCTATCGGCCGGGATCCCCCTCATCGTGGACAGGTCCCGGCCCTCCTCGACAGCGGTGGCCAGCGGATGCACAACCGCCCCGATCGCGGCGGCACCGGCAATCGGCGGTACCGGCCGGTCGGGGCGGCGCGGCCACCAGCGCACCGATCGTCGGCCTATCCGCGGTCCGGCTGGATATTCCCGGCCGGACGGGCGGCGTTGTCCTCGCCGATCAGCGATGATCTATCCCATTCGTGGACGGCCGTCGGCCGGGCCGGGTTCAGGGCGGAGACAGCCGAGGATGAGGGTGATGACGCGTTCGGCGACGTCGGGTGTGTGGCCCTGCACAGCCTGGCAACCGACAATGATCGCCTTGGTTTCCCGGACCGTCAGGTCGCCACGGGCGGTACCGGCCCGCTGCGCGTCGGCGAGGAGTTCGCCGATCAGGGCCAGGAATTGAGCTTCCACGTCCGGGGCCAGGACATCGAGGTCGATACCGTCACCGGCGATGACCTGGGTCAGGCCTTGATCGACCGCACCCCAGTCCACGGCCATAGCCCGGATGAACCCGAACAGGGCCTCACCTGGTCCGGCGGAGTCCAGCAGGGCACGTCCGGCTGTCACGACCTGCTGTAGACGGTGTTCGAAGACGGCAATGAACAGGGCGTTCTTGGTAGGGAAGTGCCGGTACACCGTGCCCGCGCCGACACCGGCGCGGCGGGCGATCTCGTCGATGGGCACCGACAGCCCTCGGGCGGCGATGGTCGCGTAGGCGGTCTCGAGGACCAGTTCCCGGTTGCGTACCGCGTCGGCGCGTAGCGGCTTGGCGGGGTCGGCCATCCGGATCACCTCCAGTGCGCCACCCCACCTGCAAACGGGGCGCGCGTTCCGTATAGTTGAGCACAAGCGGGGCGCTCGCCCCGTATCCGGATTCTATCGAGGAGCAGCCATGGCGAAATGGAGCACCACCGATATCCCCGACCAAACCGATCGCACCGCGGTCGTCACCGGCGCGAACTCCGGGCTCGGATTCGAAACAGCCACCGCGCTCGCCGCCGCGGGCGCCCATGTGGTGCTGGCCGTGCGCAATCTCGACAAGGGCAAGGAGGCGGTGAACCGGATCACCGCGGCAACGCCCGGCGCCCGGGTCGAACTCCAGCAGCTCGATCTGGCCTCGCTGGCCGGGATCCGGTCCGCGGCCGAGGAACTGAGAGACAAGCATCCGCGCATCGATCTGCTGATCAATAACGCCGGGGTGATGTATCCGCCGAAAGAAACCACCCGCGACGGTTTCGAACTGCAGTTCGGCACCAACCATCTCGGGCATTTCGCCCTGACCGGCCTCCTGCTCGACCGGCTGCTGCCGGTGCCGGGGTCGCGGGTGATCACCATCAGCAGTATCGGGCACCGGATTCGGGCAGCGATCCATTTCGATGACCTGAACTGGGACAACGGCTACAGCCGCGTCGGCGCCTACGGCCAGTCGAAGCTGGCCAATCTGCTGTTCACCTACGAACTGCAACGCCGCCTGACCGCCGCGGACCAGAACTCGATCGCCGTCGCGGCCCACCCCGGCGGCTCGAACACCGAGCTGGGCCGCCACCTGCCCGCACTGCTGCGGGTGCCGGCCATGCGAGTGCTGTCCCAGTCCGCGGCGATGGGTGCGCTGCCGACCCTGCGCGCCGCCACCGACCCCGGTGTGCAGGGCGGGCAGTACTACGGACCGAGCGGGCCCGGCGGGCTCCGGGGCCATCCCGAGCTCGTTTCCTCCAGCAAGCAGTCCCACGACACCGATCTGCAGCGCCGGCTGTGGCAGGTCTCCGAAGAACTGACCGGTGTCACCTACCCCATCGACTGACCCGGCCACGAACATCCGGCGCCGGCCTGGCGGCAGCAGTACGAGAGCGAACAGGAATACATTGCGCATCATCATCTTCGGCGCCACCGGCATGGTGGGCCAGGGAGTGCTCGAGGCCTGCCTGCGCGAGGACGCGGTCACCGGGGTCCTCGTCATCGGCCGCTCACCCACCGGCCGCACCCATCGGAAACTCCGCGAGATCAGCCACACGGACTTCACCGACTTCGGCCCGGTGCAGGCACAGCTGACAGGTTACGACGCCTGCTTCTTCTGTCTCGGCACCTCCGCCCTGGGCATGACCGAAGCCGCCTACCGCACGATCACCTACGATTTCACCCTCGCCGCCGCGCGGGCGTTGCTGGCCGCCGAACCCGAGCTCACCTTCTGCTACGTCTCCGGAGCCGGCACCGACAGCTCGGGGACGACCCGCATGATGTGGGCGCGTGTCAAAGGCGAAACCGAGAACGTCCTACTGGCCCTGACACCGCGGGCATACATGTTCCGGCCCGCGTTCATCCTGCCGCTGCCCGGCACCGAAGCGAAGACCAGGAGTTATGTCCTGCTGTACCGGATCGTGACACCCCTGGCCCCGCTGCTCCGCCGACTCGCCCCACGGCATGTCACCTCCAGTCTCCGGCTGGGACGAGCCATGATCGAGGTCGCCCGCGCCGCCACGCCCCGGCGGGTTCTGGCCACAGCCGATATCAACGAGGTGACCACCTCTCGACCCTGACCGCCCGGGCCTCGTCCGCCGCGAGGACCGCACCGGCGGCCGGTCGGCAGAACAGCCGGTCGGTGACAGCGGAGCGATCCCACCGCACGCCACGAGGGGCGGGATCGGGCCCGCGTGGGGCCCGCGCCCCCGGCACCAGGCGGGTTCACCTGGCCACCGCCCCTCTCTCACACCGCGGGCGGTCCGGGGGCGACCGTATGCGGCGGACCCGCGATTTCCGGCCCCCCGGTACGGGTGGGATCACTACCCTCGAACCCACGGTGAGGCGCGGATCCGCGGGCCGTCGCCATCGCCCGGTATTTGATACTCTGGCGATAACTTGTACCGAAAGGGTGGTTATGCGGTCTACTCTGCTGTCCCGGCGCGACCTCGAGTTCCTGCTCTACGAATGGCTCGACGTCGAGGACCTGACACGGCGGCCGCGCTTCTCCGACCATTCGCGCCAGACCTTCGACGCAGTACTCGAACTGAGCGAACAGCTGTCCACCAAGTACTTCGCCACCCACAACAAGCTCAACGACGCCCACGAACCCAGCTTCGACGGCGAAACGGTCACCATCATCCCGGAGGTCCGCGCGGCGCTGACCGCGTTCGCCGAGGCCGGGATGGTCGGTGCGACCATGGACGCCGACCTCGGCGGCGCGCAACTCCCGGCCGCGGTCGCGCAGGCGGCGTTCGCCTGGTTCCACGCCGCCAATCCAGGGACCAGCGCCTATCCGCTGCTCACCATAGGCAACGCCAATCTGCTCATCGCGCACGCCGGCGAGGACGTCGTGCAACGTTTCGTTCCGCCCATGCTCGAGGGTCGCTACTTCGGCACCATGTGCCTGTCCGAGCCCCAGGCCGGCTCCTCGCTCGCCGATATCGTCACCCGCGCCGAACCGCGCGACGACGGCACCTACCGGGTGTTCGGCACCAAGATGTGGATCTCCGGCGGCGATCACGAACTCGGCGAGAACATCGTGCACCTGGTACTCGCCAAGATCCCGGGCGGACCGGCGGGCACCAGGGGTATCTCGCTGTTCGTGGTGCCCCGATACCTGGTGGGCGAGGACGGCTCCCGCGGTGAACGCAATGATGTGGCACTGGCCGGTCTCAACCACAAGATGGGTTTCCGCGGCACCGTCAACACCGTCCTCAATTTCGGGGAGGGCCGCTGGACCCCCGACGGCTCCCCCGGCGCGATCGGCTATCTGGTCGGCGAACCGCACCAGGGCCTGAAATACATGTTCCACATGATGAACGAGGCGCGTAGCGGAGTGGGACTGGTCGCCGCGGCGCTCGGTTACACCGGCTACCTCGAATCACTGGACTACGCCCGCGACCGCCCGCAGGGCCGCACCAAGGGCGCCGCCGACCCCGCCTCCCCACAGCGTCCGATCATCGAGCACGCCGATGTGCGGCGAATGCTGCTGGCACAGAAGAGCTACGCCGAGGGCGGCCTGGCGCTGGTGCTGTACTGCGCCCGGCTCATCGATGAACAGCGCACCGCCGACACCGACGACGAGCGCCGCGCGCTCACCCTGCTGCTGGACATTCTCACCCCGATCGCCAAGAGCTGGCCCTCCCAATGGTGCCTGACCGCCAACGACCTCGCCATCCAGGTACTCGGCGGCTACGGCTACACCCGGGAGTACAACGTCGAACAGCACTACCGCGACAACCGGCTCAACCCGATCCACGAGGGCACGCACGGCATCCAGGGTCTGGATCTGCTGGGCCGCAAGGTGACCCAGCAGTCCGGTGCGAGCCTGCGCGAACTCGATACCAGGATCCGGGCGACCCTCGCCGCCGCGCAGGAAATCGGCGGAGCGGCCGCCGATCTGGCCGACCGGCTCGACAAGTCCTGGACCCGGCTGGTCACTGTTACCGGCAGCTTGTTCGCGGCCGGTGATATCGAGGTCGCGCTGGCCAACAGCTCGGTCTACCTCGAGGCTTTCGGCCACCATGTGGTGGCTTGGATCTGGCTGTCGCAGACCGTCGCCGCCCACGGCCGCGACGGCGATTTCTACGACGGAAAGCGGCATGCCGCCCGCTACTTCTTCCGCCACGAACTCCCCCGGACGGGCCCGCAACTCGATCTCCTCGCCGACCTCGACACCACCACCCTCGATATGCGCGAGAGCTGGTTCTGAGACCGGCGGGCGGTCCGCTTCGAGCAGAAAAAGAAGTGGCGCCCGCCGATACGGTGACCGGATGCTGTTCGTCCGACGACCCCGACGGCGATTTCGGCAATGTCGAATCGGCCGATCCCGCCGCCGATCTGGCCGTGTACCACCGGGAGATACAGCCGGCCGACGCGGCGGTGGCCGAGCTCGCGCTCGACCACCGCTGTCGTCATCCCAATGGCACCGAGTACAGCCTGCGCTGGGTGTATCTGCACCCCATCGAGGAATATGCCCGCCACAACGGCCATGCCGATCTGCTGCGCGAACGGATCGACGGCCGGACCGGCGACTGGACCCGGCTCCGCTCAGGCCGCAACGACACCGGCCGCCGCGCGCACCGCCGCCGCCATCCCGGCCGATTCCACCGAATCGGCGCGCGCACAGGACCATCCGGTCCGGCCATCGCGCCGGTACTCGAGGTAGGCGATCGCGTGGTCGGCCACACGGTGGCCGGTCAGGCTCGAGACCTCGATGTCGCGCCCGGCCGCCGCGAGGGCGGCTACCACCGCGCGCACAAGGTCGGCACCGCCGTGCTCACTGTGGTGGGTGCGGCCGCCGACCACCAGCCCGACAGCGACAGCCGGGGCCTGCTCCGAGCCGATTACCCGCACATCCTTCAGCTGCACATCCGGCGACTCGACGGTATCGACATAGGCCATGTCGAACAGGGAGCGCAACTCGGCGGCACTCACCTCGCCTCCCGTACCGTCGGCGTGGCCCTGTACCCGCCCGGCGAAGTCGATCTGCAGCCGGCGCGGCAGGTCCAGCTCGTATTCGGTGGCCAGCAGATAGGCGATACCGCCTTTGCCGGACTGTGAGTTCACCCGGACCACCGCGTCGTAGCTGCGCCCGATATCAGCGGGATCGATGGGCAGATACGGTACGCGCCACTCGATCTCGCGCTCGGCGCGTCCGGTGGCGCCGGCCCGGGCCCGATGCTCGGCGAAACCTTTTTTGATCGCGTCCTGATGGGTGCCGGAGAACGCGGTGTGCACCAGATCGCCCACATAGGGGTGGCGGGGGTGGATCGGCAACCGGGTACAGTATTCGACGGTACGGCGGATCTCGTCGATATCGGAGAAATCGATCATCGGATCCACGCCCTGCGCGTGCAGATTCAGCGCGAGCGTCGCGATATCGACGTTCCCGGTTCGTTCGCCGTTACCGAACACGCAGCCCTCCACCCGCTGCGCCCCGGCCAGCACCGCCAGCTCCGCACAGGCGACACCGGTACCGCGGTCGTTGTGCGGATGCACCGACAGGATCACACTCTCCCGGCGGGCGAGATTGCGGTGCATGTACTCGATCTGATCGGCGTACACATTGGGCGTGGCGATCTCCACCGTGGCCGGCAGGTTCAGGGTCACCGGACGTTGCGGTGTGGCCTGCCACAGCTCGGTGACGCTGTCGCAGATCTCGAGCACGTAGCCGGGCTCGGTCTGGTTGAACACCTCGGGGGAGAACTGGAAACGCACCCGGGGCAGGTCCGCGGCGAATTCGAGGACATCCCGGGCGCCGGCCAGGATCAGGTCACCGACGGCGCGGGCGTCCTTGCCGAGCACGGTGTCCCGCCACATGGGCGCGGTAGCGGTGTACAGGTGGATCACCACCTCGTTGTCCATCCCGCGTACCGAGTCCACGGTGCGGGCGATGAGATCGCGCCTGGCGGGGGTGAACACCACCGGGGTCACATCCGGCGGAACCGCACCGGTATCGGCCAGCATCCGGACGAAATCGAAATCGGCCTTGGAGGCCGAGGGGTAACCGACCTCGATCTCTTTGTAGCCCATGGCGACGAGCATGGTGAAGAACCGCATCTTGCGTTCCGGGTCCATCGGCTCGGCCAGAGCCTGGTTACCGTCGCGCAGGTCCACCGGGACCCACAGCGGCGCCCGGTCGATCCGGGCCCGCGGCCAGTGCCGTTCGGTGACGGGCACATCCACCCGGTCGTAGATATCGCGGTACCGGTGCGAGGGCAGTTGGGAATGCCGCTGCCGGTACCACCGCGGTGCGTCGCCGGGAACCGGCCCGGCGGGAGTATCGATGGTGGGATGGGTCTGCGTGGTCATGGGGTGTGCCCCGGACTTCCTGTGCGTACGGCCGTCTCCGCGACGGTGACCGGCCGACGACAACCCCACGGCGGGGCGGCCGATCGTTCAGGCCCCGCCGTGGCGGTCGAGGAGAAGCTCCGGGTACGGCATATGGCAGACTGTACACGACTCCTCAGACAAGTAGCGAGGTTCGCCATGGTTTCCCAGGTACGACGACATCCACTGGCCGAGCAGACGGCCGAACTGCTGCTGGCGCGGATCCGTGGCGGCGAATGGCCGCTCGGGCACCGCCTACCAGGCGAGACCACCCTCGCGGCCCAGCTCGGCGTGGGACGTTCGACCTTGCGGGAGGCCATCCGCGAACTGGCGGGCCGCGGGGTGCTCAACAGCCGCCAGGGTGCCGGGGTCTTCGTCACGGCCCTGGACATCACCGAGGACTGGGATATCGTCGTGCGGCGCGCGAGTATCGCGACGGTGATCGAGGCCCGGATGGCCATCGAGACCGAGGCCGCCGCCCTGGCCGCGCACCGGCGAACCCCCGCCGATCTACGGACGATCCGGCGGACCCTGGCCGGGCGCGCGGCGCCGGGGTTGTCGGTGCCCGCGCACGTCGATGCCGATATGGCCTTTCACCGGGCCGTCATCGTGGCCGCGCACAACGACATCCTCATCCAACTGTTCGATACTTTCCTGCCCCGGCTGCGAATCGCGATGATCGATATGCTGCACATCCGCCCGCTGCCGTCCCCGCCCGCCGACCACGCGGCGCACGAGCGGCTCGCCGCTGCCATCGCCGCGCGCGACCCGGACGCAGCGGCCGCACTCAGCCGCGATCATCTGCGCGCCATCAAGGAGGCCTTCTCGTGAGCACACCCGTCCTGGAACTGACCGACGTCACCTTCCGCCGCGACGGCAACCAGATCATCGACGGCATCTCGCTGACCGTGCGTGCCGGTGAGCACTGGGCCCTGCTCGGCCCGAACGGCGCGGGCAAGAGCACTCTGCTCGGATTCTGCGGTGCGCTCACCCACCCGACCACCGGTACCGTCCGCGTACTCGGTGCTCAGTTGGGCCGCGTCGAATTGCAAAAGCTGCGGCGATCGATCGGGCATGTCGATCCCCGTCATCCACTGCGCTCGCCGCTACCAGTGCGCGATGTCGTGCTGACCGGACTCACCGGTTCGGTGGACACCCCGATGCGCTGGTCTCCGACCACCGATCAGATCGATACCGCGACAGCCGCACTCGACGCCGTGGGCATGGGCGCGAAGGCCGAACGGAATTGGCTCACGCTCTCCCAGGGCGAACGGGGGCGCGCCCTCATCGCCCGCGCGCTGATCACCGCGCCCCGCCTGCTTCTGCTCGACGAACCGACCACCGGCCTGGATGTGGCCGCCCGCGAACAGTTGCTGCATACGATCGATTCGCTGGACCGGACCTATCCCGAACTCGCGTCCGTACTGGTGACCCACCATCTCGAGGAGCTTCCCACCACGACCGGTCACGCGCTGCTGATCGCGAACGGCCGCACGGTCGCCGCGGGAACGGCCGCCGAAACCATCACCACCGCATATATTTCCGCCGCTTTCGATCATCCGGTACACGTAACCAGGGAGGGCGGCCGGTGGTCGGCGCGGTCCCCGCTGGCCCAGCCGGTCTGATCGCTCTACACTCGACAGCCCGCGACCAGGTCGTCCGCCCGTTTTAGATACACGAATGAATGTGTGTACCATAACAAGGTGACCACCGCGAGCCGCACCTCCAGACCGCCCGGCCGCCCGGCCTCGGCCACCCGTGAAGAAGTTGTAGCACTCGCCCGGCAGGCCTTCCTGGCCGGGGAACGGGTCGACGTCCAGGCGATCGCCGCCCAGCTCAAACTGAGCCGAGCCTCCATCTACCGCTGGTTCGGTTCCCGCGACGGCGTCCTGGGCGCCGTCCTGGCCGGGGAATTCGAATCCCTCATCGAACGCGCCGACGCCCGCAGGCGCGAATCCGGCGCCCGGCGCATCCTCAGCGTCCTCGACCGGGTCAACCGGTGGATGGCGGGAAACGAGCCGTTCCGGCAGTACTTCGAGAACGAACCGCTGGCGGGCCTGCGCATTCTCACCTCGAGCGACGGCCCGGTCCAGCCGCGCATCCTCGTCGCGGTGGAGCGGCTCATCATCCGCGCCGAGGAACAGGACGGCTACGCACCCCGGCTGGAACGATCACTGCTCGCCTACTCCCTGGTGCGGCTCGGCGAGGCATTCCTCTATCAGGACAACGTGACCGGTCTGCGCGGCGATGTGGACCGGCTGCACCAGGTCCAGACGGCACTGCTCGGAATCGATATACCCGAGGACTGAACATCGGAGATGATCTCGGCATGGATCTCGTCACGGCACCGACGGAGGCGACGGGGCTCGTGCTCGCCGCGGGCGCCGGGCGGCGCTTCGGAAAACCCAAGGCAGAGGTGCTGTTCGAGGATGAACGGCTGGTCGATCGAGCGGTGCGGCTGATGCGTGACGGCGGGTGCGACCGGGTGGTCGTGGTGTCCGGTGCGGTGGAGCTGCGAGTACCCGGAGCGACGGTGGTACACAACCCGCGATGGGCCACCGGGATGGGCTCTTCGCTGATCACCGGACTGGAGACGGTCCGCGAAGGCGCGGCGGTGGTCGTCCCGGTCGATATGCCGTGGCTGGGCGCCGAGGCGGTCCACCGGCTCCGCGCCTGCGGCGCGCGCCTGGCGATCGCCACCTATGCCGGCCGTCCCGGGCATCCGGTACTGCTCGGCGCCGAATACTTCCCGGCCGTGGCCGCGCAGGCGGTCGGCGATATCGGTGCCCGGAAATTCCTGGCCGCCAACCCCGGACTGGTTCAGCAGGTCCCGTGCGATGGAACGGGTTCACCCGAGGATGTCGACACCCCACAGGACCTCATGCGGTGATCACCGGCGCGCACCGGTTCGCCTGCTCCGGACTCCCGGGGCCCGGACGCGGTGGCATGGATCGGTCGCTGGGTGCCCGACAATGAACGCGCCGACCCGCCGTGACGCAGCGCGACGATTTCCGCGCCGATGGCCAGCGCGGTCTCTTCCGGTGTCCGGCCACCCAGTTGCAGCCCGATCGGGGAATGCAGCCGGGCCAGTTGTTCCTCGGTGACCCCGGATTCGCGCAGCCGGATCCGCCGTTCGGCGTCCGCGCGACGTGAACCCATGGCGCCGATATAGGCGACCGGCCGCCGCAGCGCCTCGACCAGCACCGGAATATCGAATTTCGGGTCGTGGGTGAGAACGCACAGGACGGTCCGCGCATCCAGCGCGGTATCGCGGAGGTAGCGGTCGGGCCAGTCGGTGACCACCTCGTCGGCCTCCGGTAGCCGGGCCCGGTCCGCGAAAGTCGCCCGGGCCTCGCAGACAGTGACGCGATATCCCAGCAGCTTGCCGACCCGGCAGAGTGCCGCGGCGAAGATATTCGCGCCGAAGACGATCATGCGCGGAGGCGCGGCGAACACCGCGACGAAGACCTCGCGGGCCGAGGCGCCGCAACCGATCACCCGCACCGCGGACATACCCTGATGAAGTAGGGCGCGCGTCTGCTCCACCACCGGATCCGGCCAGGACTCGCCTTCCGTGGTCACCACCCGCGGCGTCACCGCGGCCATCGCGCCGGTGGCGAGATCGCGGACCAACGCCACGGGTTCGGCGGGGTTCAGCGCGGCCTCGATCACCGGGTACCGTGCCGGCGTGATCGGCTCGACGACGATATCGAGTTCACCGCCGCAGGTCAGGCCGACCGCGAAGGCGTCGGAATCGCTGTAGCCGAATGTCTGCCGCGCGGGCACTCCCGAAGCCAGCACCTGCGCGCACAGTTCGTACACCGCGCCTTCGACACAGCCGCCGGACAGACTCCCGCGCACCGCGCCCGATCCGTCGACGGCCATGGCCGCGCCCGGCGGTAGCGGCGCGCTCCCCCGGACCGCGACGACGGTCGCCAAGGCGTAGGAGGCACTCTCGGCATGCCATCGGATCAGGTGCGTGGCCAGGTCGCGCATATCCACCTCCACACCGCAACGTTGCCGTAAAACCGGGGACCACATGCGAGAATACCACTTCCGAAAATCGACATTCTAATTCTTCAAGTCGGCATATCCTGTATTGACACTGTCCGCGCGCCGGTGCTAAACAAGTGCTCAGCATCGGCGTGCCGGATCACGGGCGCCCGCATTGCCGGTGCCCGTGACATCCCGCGAACGGAGGAACGGCCGGATGGGTCGAATCAGGCCGGCGCGCAGCGCCCCACACCACATTCCGACGCGACGGAGCCGACGATGAGCACCACCGAGAAAACGACGGCCGTCGGCACCCGGGTCCCCCGGATCGAAGACCTGCGCCTGCTGACCGGCGCCGGAACCTTCGTCGACGACATCACCCGGCCCGGCATGGTGCACGCCTGCTTCGTCCGCAGTCCGTTGGCCCGTGCCCGGATCACCGCGATCGACACCGCCGAGGCCGCCGCGCTCGAGGGCGTCGTCGCGGTCTGTACCGCCGCCGATCTCAATCCCCGCGTCAGCGAGATCTCCTATGCGCTGGATACTCCCGGCTTTCCCGAGGTACCCCGGCCGCCGTTGGCCGAGGGCGAGGTGCGCTTCGTCGGCGACCCGGTGGTCCTCGTGCTCGCGGCCGACCGCTATATCGCCGAGGACGCCGCCGAACTGGTGATCGTCGACTACGAACCACTCGAACCGGTCGTCGACTACGAAACCGCCGCCGCCGCGACCGAACTCGTACACGCCGAACATGCCGGTAATTCGGCCGGTGGCCTGGCCGGCCGGGCGCCGGCGGATCTGGCGGCGGTCCTGGACGCGGCTCCGCACGTGGTCCGCCAGACCATCCATCAGCAGGCCTACGCGCCGGTACCGCTGGAAACCCGCGGGGTGGTCGCGGAATGGACCGCGCCCACCGGTGAGATGACGATCTGGATCTCCACCCAGTCCCCGCACGAGGTCCGCGGCTTCTGCTCCCGGCTGCTCGGGATCGACGAACACCGGGTCCGGGTGATCGTGCGCGATACCGGCGGCGGATTCGGGCAGAAGGTGGCGCCGCAGCGCGAAGAGACCTGCGTGATGCTGGCCGCCCGCACCGTGCGGCACGCGGTGAAATGGATCGAGGACCGGCAGGAGAGCCTGATGGCGGCCGGTATGGCCCGCCACGAACACGGCGATGTCGCCATGGCCTTCGACGAGGAAGGACATATCCTCGCCGCGACCATCGAACATGTCCAGAACGTCGGCGCCTATCCGATCCCCTCACCGCTCACCGCCTCGATCGCGGTCGGCATGCTCTTCCCCGGGCCCTACCGGGTGCCGGAATCCGGTTTCAGCACTGCGTCCTACTACTCGAACACGGTGGGCCGGGTCGCCTATCGTGGCCCCTGGCAGTTCGAATCGGTTTCCCGGGAACTGCTGCTGGACAACGCCGCCCGGCGGCTGGGCCTGGACCCGGTGGAATTACGGCGCCGGAACATGTTGAGCCACAGCGAGATGCCGGTCGCCAACCCGAACGGGATGCCCTACTCCGACGCCTCGCCGCGCGAAACATTCGAGCAGGCGCTACAGATCCTCGACTACGACGCCTTCCGGGCCGAACAGGCCGCCGCCCGCGCCGAAGGCCGCTATCTCGGCGTCGGCACCTGCACCTACGTGGAGCCCACCACCGGCGCCACCCCCTTCCTGAGCACCGAGGGCGCGACCATCCGGATCGCGCCGACCGGGAAAGCCAACGTCTATCTCTCGGGCGGTTCGGCGGGTAACAGCCTGGAGACCACGGCGATTCAGCTCACCGCGGACGCACTCGGTATCGATATCGCCGACGTGCAGACCATTCAGGGCGATACCGCGGTCGCCCCGCAGGGCAGCGGCACCAACGGCAGCCGTTCCGGCTCGATGGCAGCGGGCGCGATCAGGCAGACCGCACAGGTCCTGCGCGAGCGGATCGTCGCGATCGCGGCGAAACAACTCGGCGTCGCCGTCGAGGATGTGGAGTTCGCGCACGGCCGCGCCGGGGTGCCGGATTCGGAGAAGTCCCTCTCGCTCGCCGAGATCGCCCAGATCGCCTACTACCAGACCGAATTGCTCCCGCCCGGGGTTCCGCCCGGTTTGGAGGCCACCGGCCGCCACCGCGCCGACCAGTTGATGATCTGGGCCAACGCCACCCATGTGTGCACCTGCGAGGTCGATATCGAAACCGGTCAGGTGACCCTGCTGCGTTTCGTCGTCAGCGAGGACGTCGGGCCGATGATCAACCCGAATGTCGTGGAGGGCCAGATCTACGGCGGCACCGTCCAGGGCATCGGCGGCGCGCTCTACGAGCATCTCGCCTACGACGACGACGGAAATCCGGTGGCCACCACATTCCTGGACTATCTGCTGCCCACCGCGACCGAGGTGCCCGAGATCGAACTCGGTCATATCGAGACCCCGAGTACCGGACCCGGCGGATTCAAAGGTGTCGGCGAAGGCGGTGCCATCGGAGCGACCCCCGCGGTGCTCAACGCCGTAGCCGACGCACTGTCGCCGTTCGGCGTCGAGATCGACCGGCTCCCCCTGTCCCCCGCCCGCATCGTGTCGATGATCGAAGCGAGCGGCAAACCGGAGGTCACCCCATGAAACCCGCCGCGTTCGAATACCACGCGCCCACCACCGCGGACGAGGCCGTGACACTGCTCGCCGAACTGGGCGACGAAGCCAAGATCATCGCGGGCGGCCAGAGCCTGGTACCGATGCTGGCCCTGCGGCTCGCCGTCTTCGACCACTTGGTCGATCTGCGCAAACTCGAGGAATTGCGCGGTATCGAAACCCGTGGTGACGCGGTATGGATCGGAGCGGGCACCACACACGCCGCCGTGGGCCGTGACCCGGATATCCGCCGGGATGTCCCGCTCCTGCACCGGGCGACGCCGCTGATCGGCCATTTCCAGATCCGCAATCGCGGCACCATCGGCGGCGCGATCGCGCATGCCGATGCCGCCGGCGAGTACCCGGCCGTGGCGCTCACCCTCGACGCGCAGATGCACACCGTGTCCCCGCGCGAACAACGGACGATTCCGGCCGCGGAGTATTTCACCGGTATGTGGAGTACCGCCATGGAGCCCGACGAACTGCTCACCGGGATCACCTTCCCCGTGTGGCGGGGCCGGGCCGGTTTCGCGATCGAGGAATTCGCTCGGCGGGCGGGTGATTTCGCCATGGCCGGTGCGGTGGTCGCGGTGCGGCTGGACGCGGATTCGCGGATCGAACGGGTCGCCCTGGGGCTCATCGGCTTGGCACCCACCCCGCTGCGGGCCACCACCATCGAAGCCGAGTTGATCGGCCGCCCGGCCGCCGAGGTGGCTGCCGCGGAAATCGGTAATTCGGTGACCGCGGGATCGAGTTCGGTACCGGCCGATATCCACGGCTCCGCCGACTACCGGCGCCGGATCGGGGCGGTCATGGTCGCGCGGGCCTGGACCCGCGCGGTAGAGGAGGCGAGCAATGACTGATATCGAGATCTCGGTGGTCGTCAACGAGGTGAAGCGCCGGGACCGGATTCCGCCGCGCCGCACGCTGGCCGACTACCTCCGCGAGACCTGCGGTCTCACCGGCACCCATCTGGGATGCGAACACGGTGTCTGCGGCGCCTGTTCGGTGCTGCTGGACGGGGCCGCGGTACGCGCCTGTCTGGTCTTCGCCGTGCAGGCCGACGGGGCCGAGGTGACGACAGTGGAGGGTCTGGCCGATACCGACGGCACCCTGTCCCCCGTCCAGCAGGCGTTCCGCGACCACCACGGCCTGCAGTGCGGTTTCTGCACACCGGGTTTCGTCGTCTCCGCGACCGCTTTCCTCCGGGATACGCCCGATCCCGGCGACGACGAGATCCGGGAGGCCCTGTCCGGCAATATCTGCCGCTGCACCGGCTACCAGGGCATCATCCGTGCCGTCCGCGACGCCGCCACCACTCTCAGCACCGAAGCACCCGCGAACCCGCAGGCCACAGCCGGCGCCGACGCCAAGGACCGCGTATGAAACTGGAGAACACCTTCCAGATCCCTGTCCCCGCCGAGGACGCCTGGCCCGTACTACTGGATCTGGAGCGGATCGCGCCCTGTGTCCCCGGCGCCGTCCTCACCTCCCGGGACGGGGCCGATTTCCACGGCAAGATCAAGGTCAAACTGGGTCCGGTCGGGCTCACCTACAACGGCATCATCAAGGTCGTATCCCAGGACGAGGCCGCGAAGGTGGCGATACTCGAGGGCGGCGGCCGCGAGACCCGTGGCAACGGCACCGCCAAAGCCGTGATCACCTGCCGGCTGGTCGAATCCGGTGGAATCACCGATGTTTTCGTCGATACCGATCTGGCGATCACCGGCAAACCGGCCCAGTTCGGCCGCGGGGCCCTCGCTGATGTGGCGGGCAGCCTCATCGGTACCTTCGCCGACAATCTCGCGGCCGAGATCACCGCATCGGCTCCCGGAAACACCGAACCCGAAACCGCTGCCGAAACGACCGCGGCGGACACCGGGCCTGCTTCGGTGACCCGGCTCAACCCGCGCCCCGGGGCCGACCCCATCGATCTGATGGCGGCCGCCGGGATCTCCACCAACCGGCAGTTGGTGCTCGGTCTGGGCGCGGCGGTCGTGGTACTCCTGCTGTTGCTCACCAGGCGGCGCCGCACCGACCGGTGATGAGGGAAGGCCGCTCAGGGCGCGGCCCTGCATCCCGGCCACTCGCCACCCGAACCTGCCGGTTCGATCCGCCGTGAACGAGTTCTGCCGATCGCGGCGGTGATCATCGGTCACTGTCGTCCGCGTGGTGAGCGGACCGATATCCCGTGGCCGGCACCCGGGCTCCGCGCTTCAGCGGCGGTACAGCCGGGATCTTTTGTGTACTGTTGTCCATGTACAAACGTACACAAATGGAGGGACCGGTTATGTCGCTGGCGCTGCTCGGGGCGGCCATTGTCGCCGAAATCGTGGGCACCAGCCTGCTCAAAGCCACCGAAGGGTTCACCAGGCTCTGGCCCACGGTCGCCTCGTTGTCGGCATACGCACTCGCCTTCGTGCTGCTCGCCCAGGCCATCGCACGCGGGATGAACGTCGGTTTCGCCTACGCGGTCTGGTCCGGACTCGGCACCACCCTCATCGTCATCATCGGCGCGCTGTTCCTCGGCGAATCACTCAGTGCCACCAAGATCGCGGGCGTCGCCCTGGTCGTCGCCGGGGTGGTCACCCTCAATCTCGCCGGCGCGCATTGACCCCCCGCGACCCGCATCGCCGCCAGCGCATCCTCGATGCCGCGCGGGCCCTGATCCCGGCATACGGGATCGCCGGGCTCACCCATCGCCTGGTCGCCGCGGAGGCCGGGGTCCCGGTCGGATCGACGACCTACTATTTCGCCGATCTCGCCGACCTCACCGCGGCCGCGCTCGCCGATACCGCCGCCGCGACCCGCGCGGCGCTGGCACACTGGGCCGTGGCACTGGACCGCAGTGCGGACCTGCCCGCGACCCTGGCCGAACTCACCGCCGAGTATCTCGCGCACCCCGGCCAACCGCTGACCGTCAACGAGCTCTATCTCGCCGCGGCCCGGCTACCGGAACTGCGCCCGCCCGCGCGG
This sequence comes from Nocardia jinanensis, assembly GCF_014645735.1. Taxonomy (GTDB): domain Bacteria; phylum Actinomycetota; class Actinomycetes; order Mycobacteriales; family Mycobacteriaceae; genus Nocardia; species Nocardia jinanensis. The sequence goes on from NZ_BMMH01000002.1 coordinate 574,931, forward strand.
GTCTGGTTCGACGGCCTCGTCGACATCCTCACTCCGCACACCGGCCCGGCCGCCGCCCGGGCGATCGCGATATTCCTCGACGGCACTCTGCTCCACGCATTGACGACCGGATCGGCACTGGACACCGCCGCGCTCACCGCGCCGATCGCCGCGCTCACCGGGATCACACCGCGTACCGCCCACTGACCCTCGCTCCCTCAGCTGCTCAGCACGGTCTCAGGACGCAGGTCCAGCCGGCGGAGGAGCTGGGCATTGAGTGCGACCACCACGGTCGACACCGACATCAGAATCGCGCCGACCTCCATGGGCAAGGTGATGTGCCACCGTGCCAGCACACCGGCGGCCAGGGGTACGGCGACGATGTTGTAGCCGGCCGCCCAGACCAGATTCTGGATCATCTTCCGGTAGGTGGCACGCGATAATTCGATCACCGAGAGCACCGCGCGTGGATCGTCACCGGCCAGGACGACACCCGCGGAGGCGATGGCCACATCCGTCCCGGCGCCGATCGCGATACCCACATCGGCCCGGGCCAGGGCCGGGGCGTCGTTGACACCGTCGCCGACCATCGCGACGGTACGACCCGCCGCCTGCAGCTGCCGGACCTTCGCGCCCTTGTCCGCGGGCAGCACCCCGGCGAACACCTCGTCGATCCCGAGTTCGGCGGCGACCGACCGGGCGACGGGCTCGGCATCGCCGGTGATCATCGCGACATGAATACCGCGGGCGTGCAGAGCCGCGACCGCCTGCGCAGATTCGGGCCGGACGGCGTCGGCCGCCGCCAATGCGCCGACCACCGCACCGTCCCGGACGATATGCAGCACGGTCGATCCGGCAGCGGACCACTCGGCAGTTCCGGCGAGCGGCACGATCCCGTATTCGGCGAGCAACCCGGGCCCGCCCACCCCGGCCGTCGCACCGGCCACCGTCGCGGTGACGCCGATCCCGTTGCGGGCGGTGAACCCGGTAGCGGCCGGAACGTCCAGGGACCGGCGCTCGGCCGCGGTGACGACGGCGCGCCCGAGCGGATGCTCACTATCGCCTTCGACCGCGGCGGCCAGTGCGAGTACTTCGTTCTCGTCGAACCCCGCGGTACCGGTGACCGCCACGACAGCGGGGGCTCCCTCGGTCAGCGTGCCGGTCTTGTCGAACAGGACCGCGTCGACGGTGCGCATCGCCTCGAGCGCACGCCGATCGGTGATCAGCACCCCGGCCCGGGCGGCCCGCTCGGTGGCGAGCGAGACCACGAGCGGAATCGCGAGCCCGAGCGCATGCGGGCACGCGATGACGAGCACGGTGATGGTCCGGGTGACGGCGGATTCCGGTTGCCCCAGCAGCAGCCAGGTGAGCGCGGTCAGCGCGGCCGCGCCGGAGGCGAACCAGAACAACCAGCCCGCGGCCCGGTCGGCGAGCACCTGGGCCCGCGAGGAGGAGTTCTGCGCCTCGGCCACCAGCCGCTGGATCCCGGCCAGCGCGGTATCGGCACCCACCGCGGTGATCCGCACCCGCAGCGCGGAATCGGTGCTGACCGTGCCCGCGACCACCCGATCGCCCGGCTCCCGCCGCACCGCACGGGATTCCCCGGTGATCATGGACTCGTCCACATCGGCCGTACCGGATTCGACCGTGCCGTCCGCGGGAACCCGGCCGCCCGGTCGCACGATCACCAGATCTCCCCGGATCAGATCACCGGCAGGGACCACCACGGTACCGGCCTCGCCCACTCGTTCGGCCTCATCGGGCAGCAGCGCCGCCAGCGAGTCCAAGGCGCTCGACGCCTGTCCGAGCGACCGCATCTCGAGCCAGTGCCCGAGCAGCATGATCACGATGAGCAGCGCCAGTTCCCACCAGAAATCGAGTTCGTGCGAGACCAGTCCGAGCACCGCGCTCCACGAAGCCAGAAAGGCCACCGTGATGGCGAGCGCGATGAGCAGCATCATGCCGGGGCGCCGGGCCCGGATCTCCGATACCGCACCGGTGAGGAACGGCCGGCCTCCCCAGACGTACATCACGGTGCCGAGTACGGGTGACACCCACGCCAGCGCGCCGGGCACGGTGTATCCGACCAACTCGGCGAACATCGCGTCGGCTGCCACGACAGGTACGGCCAGGAGCAACATCCACCGGAACAACCGGCCGAACATCGCCGCGTGATCACCGTGCCCGCCGTCGTCACCGTGCCCGGCATGCCCGGCATGCCCGGCGTGGTCGTGGCCGGTGTGGTCGGTGTGGTCGCCGGAGGTGCCGTGCACACCGGAGGTGCCGTGTGCCTCGTGAATCCCGGTGTGACCGATTCCGTGCGGCGCTGCGGCAGCCTCCGCTCCGGCGGAGTGTGGCGTCCCGGGTGAGTCGGGAACGCCGCTGTGCCGGGCATGCTCGGATCCGTGTTCGGTCGCCATACCTCGACCATACCCCTCTGGGGTATATGCGAATAGGCGATCCGACCCTTGCGAGCACTCGACCAGGAGAACGGTCCGGCGTCCGCGTCGCCACGAACACCGGACCGCACACGGTCAGCCGTTCAGCATGTCCTGCATCTGCTGGATCTCGGCCTGCTGCGCATCGATGATCCGCTGTGCCAGCGCCTCGGCATCCGGGTTGGCGCCCTCGGCCAGTTCGGTATCGGCCATCCGCACCGCGCCTTCGTGATGGGCGATCATCATGGTGAGCCACATCCGGTCGAATTCCGGACCCCGCGCCGCCTCGAGCTGCGCCATCTGCTCGTCGGTCATCATGCCCGGCATGGTTGCGTGACCCATTCCGGAGTGTTCGCCGCCCTCGGGCGTGGCGACACCCCAGGCTTGTAGCCATCCGGCCATGGTGGCGATCTCCGGGTCCTGCGCCCGCTGGATACGCGCGGCCAGATCGTTCACCTCCGGATCACTGGAATGTGACGGCACCAGCGCGGCCATCTCCACGGCTTGGCGATGATGCGGGATCATCTCCTGGGCGAAGCGGATATCGGCCTGATTGTGGTTACCGGCCACCGATTCGGTCGCCGCGCCGGAGGCGACCGGCGACGTGGTCGCGGTATCGGTCGCCGGTGAGGTGTCCGGGTTGTCGTCCCCACAGCCGGTCAGTACGACGGCAGCGGTGAGGACCGCGAACGCGATTCCGGCCACCGGTTTGCTGATCATGGAGTGCTCCTGGGAGTTCGGGTGTGTTGCGTGCGACGAGGCAGCACCGCGACCCGGAGACACCGGGCCCGGCGGGCATCGATCACAGCCGCAACACGCCCAGAACTGCCAGGCGCCGCGAGATCGGACCAGGCGGCGGGGGCCGGGCCGGCGCCGTCGGCCGGAATACCACCGTGCGGGTGGCGTCCGTCGTGAACAGGTATCGCCCCAGCGCCGCGACGATCAGCACCGAGGCCAGTGCCGCGACCAGGATCGCCGGGCACAGGTGCAACAACTCGTGACCCGAACCGTGACCGGCCGGAGCGTCGGCGGGCGGCACCGCCGAGATCGCAGCCGGCGACCGCGGACAGCACCGCGCCGTCTCGGCGTGCTCCTGTCCCCGATCCGAGACAGGCGCCGCCGACACGAGCGGATGGGAGCTGGAGACCGGACGGTGCGTGTCACCACCGTCTCGCGCGGGCAGGTGGTGCATCCCCGAGACGGCTATCGCCAGCACGACCGGTAACAACCAGCGCACCAGCGCGCCCGCCTGACCGGAGTACACAACCCGAACCCAACACCGGGCCGCCGGACGAACCTCCACCGCACACCGCTGCCGCAGGTAGATGGCGTCGACGGAGTGGACGATATGCTCCTCGATCTCGTCCGGGCGGCCGATCGGAAGAACTCGCCGGGAGTCAGCCCATGATGGCGTTCATGATCGTCCCCGCGCTGGTCGCCACCGCACCGCCGGCCATGGCGCCCGCGATCTGCTTGGGGGCCGTCAGCGCCCCACCGTTCCACTTCTCCCAGGCGAACTTGCCACCACCGAAGACGATCGAGGTGACACCGGACAACAGGACGAACCAGGTGAGGTACCTGGTCATCTGAATGATCTTGTCCGACAGTGGGGGCGCTTCCGGGCTGGGATCGCCCAGCTGGGCGTATACGGCGTAGTGGTCGTGCAATGCCGGAAGGCTGTCGTGCAGTGCAGTGAGGATCGTGCTCATCTGGTCATGCCCCTCTCGGATGCCGGTATATGCGGTGGCGACGAATGCCGATTCCGTAAAGCCGAACCCGACCGGTTATTGAAGCGCAAATGGGCGCGCAATGGGGCGAGACTCACCGAATTCATCTGGTCGGGCCGGTAAGAGGCGGCGTGTCGTGAGCGCGACACGCGCTGCGCGCGGTATCCAGCACTCGATCAGCATCCGGATCAGCGCGCCGAACGGGGCCCGCGCACCGACATCACCGATCCATCACAACACGGCCTCGACACGCCCGCCGCGCGGCGTGCTCCCGCGCTAGCATCGGGCTGCTCCACTGTTTCAGCACCAACGAAACCGATCACTCACCTGGGAGGTTTACGTGGGAACACGAACAGCACGGCGCATCTCGGTCGCGGTCGCCGGTCTCGCCGGCCTCGCGGCACCCGCTATCGCCCTGGCTCCCGCGACGGCCCTGGCCGCTCCGGGGACACAATCGCCGTTCGGGCTCTTCCTGCACTTCGGTCCGTACCGGAATGCTCCGGAGCCGGGTGTGGCCACTCCGCAGACGGACCCGCGGGGCGCCGGCTGGGATATCCCGGGCACGGATCGTGCGGAGACTCTGGAGGGTGATTCGAGCACGCCGGGCGCGACCGGCAGCAGCGTGGGGCCGCACCCTCGCGACGACGAAGCCGCACCCGGAGAATCCGGCGCCACCCCGCCCGAGGCAGCAGAATCCGGCTCGCAACCGATCCATTCACACGGCTAGCGGATTGTCATGTCCGCCGCATCGGGCGCGGAGCGCGTAATCCGGCCGCGCCGAACGGGGGCCGGGGCGCCCGTCAGGGTGCGGCGGCGATACGCACACCCAGCACATCCATGAGCTCGGCGAACGTCCGGGCCGCGGCGACCCGCCGCTCTGGCAGCTCGAGCCCGTATTCCTTCTCGACCAGCACGATGATCGACAGGACGGTCAGCGAATCCACCTCCAGGTCGTCCAGGGTGGCTCCGGGCGGGATATCGTCGAATTCCAGATCGCAATGGGTGCGCAGGAATTCCGCGACGTAATCCCGGATCGGGAGGGTATCGGGCACGGCGATCGCCCTTCCTGCACTGTCGGAGAACCGGCACACCGAGCGAACGGCGTTGTCCGCCCGGCTCTCTGCAGAATGGACCCCGGATACGACATCGGGATGTTCGGTATCCGAACGGATTTCGTCGCGAAAGTGTACGGACATCGAACAGAACCAGGCCGCTACCAGATGAGCACCGGTTTGATCACCGACCCCGCATGCTGTTCGGCGAGCGCCGTCTCGATCTCGGTGTAGGGGAAGCGCGTCACCAACCGATCCACCGGCAGCAGACCGCGGGTGTGCAGGTCGAGCAGATGCGGGATGAATGTGGACGGCTCCGCGTCACCTTCCAGGCAGCCACGAACTGTTTTGCCACTCAGCACCAGATCGCGCACATCGATCTCCGGGACACCCCCGCCGAGCCCGACCACGACGACCGTGGCGCCGGTGCCCAGTGCCGCGAAGGCACCGGCGAGGACCTTCGGCGAACCGGTGGTGTCCAGCGCGTGCGTCGCGCCGCCGCCGGTGATCTCACCGATGGCGGCGCCCGTATCGATCTCGGCGGGATCGAGCACCTCGTCGGCGCCCAGTTCCTGGGCCAGCTTCCGGCGCGCCGCGGCGGTTTCCACCACGATCGTCCGGACCCCGGGCACGGTGCGGGCGGCCAGCAGTGCCGCCGATCCCACCGCGCCGGCGCCGTAGATCGCCAGCCAGGCCCCGGATTCCGGCCGCAACGCGTTCAGTACCGCCCCCGCACCGGTCTGGAAGCCGCAGCCGAACGAGGCGGCGACGGCCAGATCGGCCGCCGGATCCACGACGACCGTATTATCCGCGGTGGCAAGTGCGTAGCCGGCGAAACTGGACTGCCCGAAGAAGCCGTCCCGCACCGGCAGGCCCGCGACGGTGACCCGCGCGGATCTATCGGGCCGCCGGCCGAAATGGTTGAGCGCCGTCGAGTTCCGGCAGTAGGCCGGCCGCCCGGCCGCGCAATTCGGGCAGGCCCCGCAGTGCCGGAAGGTCAGCACCACATGGTCGCCGGGCGCGACCGAGGTCACCGCCGCGCCGACCGATTCGACGACCCCGGCACCTTCGTGGCCCAGCAGGACCGGCCGGTCCGGCTTGCCCAGAACCCGATTGACCAGGTCGGTGTGACAGATACCGGCCGCGACGATGCGGACCAGGATCTCGTTGTCGCGTGGCTCGTCGAGGTCCACCGTTTCCACCGAGAACGGCGCCGCCGGATCGCGGGACAGGACCGCCGTAGTCTGCATCGCTACGCCCGTTCCAGCAGGAAGTAGAAGTACTGGCCGTCGGCGAGCACCAATTCCGGACGACCGTTCATGATGCCCATCAGGGTGGTGTCGTCGAGCCATTTGAAGTGGTCGAATACGGCGCGCCCGTCGTAGACCATGGTGGCGGTGACCTCACCGCGGAACTCGATGTTCCACAGTGTCGCCTCACCCTGCCCCAATTCGACGTTGGAGAACAGAGTGCCGTCCTCGGCGCGGCAGATGAGCGGTTTCGCGTCGCCGAGGGAATGGAAGGTCTTGCCGTACCAGCGGCTCTTGGACAGGGCCCGGCACAACGGGTGACCGGTCTGGAACGCATCGCCCCGCCACTGGCCCAGGATCTCCTCGGCGCGGGCGGGCCGCAGCCGGGCCCACAGATCGTCGAGTTCCCCCACCGAAACGCCCTCGGCCTGCTCCCGCAACTGCTGCCACCGTGGTTTGTCCGCGCTCATAGTTGTCCCATCGACTGGATTCGGCGAACCATCTGGTTCGGCAACGACCATAGTTCCGAACCATCCGGTTCGGCAAGATAGGATTCGCGATATGCGCGCGGCAGGCCAGGCAACCCGGGACCGGATCCTCGCGGCCGCCAAAGCGGAATTCGCCGAATACGGTGTCGCCGGCGCCCGGATCAATCGCATCGCCACGGCGGCACAGGCCAGCAAGGACCGGCTCTACGCCTACTTCCCCGGGAAATACGAGCTCTACGCCGCGGTCACCGAGCAGTGGACCCGGGAGACCACAGCCGAGACCGCGTTGCGCGCCGAGGATCTACCCGGCTACGTCGGCCGGCTCTTCGACCATTTCCTGGCACATCCGGAAAACGCCCGGCTACAGGCCTGGGCCGATCTGGAGCCCGCCGACGAACGGATCGAACAGGTACTGCGCCGCACTGTCGACCCCAAACTCGCCGAAATCCGCCGCGGCCAGCGCGAGACCCTGGTCACCGCGGATATCGGCGCACCGATGCTGTTGCGCATGCTCACCGAACTGGCCCGCACCACCGCCGTACACGCGGGCCCCGGACCGGCCGAGCGGATCCGAGCACAGCGGTCCGCCGTAGTACTCGCCGCGCACCGCCTGGTCGCAATACCGGCGGACCTACCGGACCGCACCACCGCGGGCGCTCATACGGGCGCGGCCGGGCCGCCACCCGCCGGGGCGTCACCGTAGACGACCAGCCAGATCGACCGGCCCAGCGCGGCCGCCAGTTCCGCGTCACTTATCCCGGTGTGCACCGCGAACGCGGTAGTGATAGAGCGCTCCACCATGGCAGCCAGGACCAGCGCGGTCGCCGCGGGCTCCAGCTCCGGCGCGACCCGGCCGGCCGCCCGGTCGGCTTCCAGGCGGATCCGCACCAGGTTCACGAAGGTGGCCACCCGCGCCCGCCAGTAGGCGCCCACATCACGGTCGTAAGCGGCGACCTCGCTCAGAGCCAGTAGCAGGTAGCGGTGCCGCCGGAACCCGGTGATCATCGCGCTCATCGCCTGCCGTACCCCGGCTTCCCGGTCGGTGTGCTCGGCGCCCCACCACCGCTCGGCGGCCTCGAACAGATCTGCCGTGGCCAGATCCGCCGTCCGGATCAGCAGCTGGCTCTTGTCCGGGAAATACCGGTAGAAGGTGGACCGGGCCATCTGCGCGGTGGCGGCGATCTTCTGTACCGCGACCTCGGTGAACGGAGTCCCGTCGGCCAGCAGGTCCTCGACGGCGCGCAGGACCCGCTGCTCGAATTCGGCCCGGCGGTCCTCGTCCGGTTTCCGGGCGGACCGCGGGGTCCGGGTCAGCGAGGGCATCCCACGCCCGCCGGATCGCTCGTGCGGTGCAGTGGATATGGGCTCTCGAGGTGCATGGGGCCATTGTGCCCCCGTCGCGCGCTCCGCCGATGGCCGCGGCGCCGCGATCGGCTTCGCGCCGACGGATACGAGACCGATCAGCCGGTCCGTCGCAATCCACGGAAAACTGTGCGGGACAGTGCCGCTCATACGGTTGACAATCCGAGCCGAGGACCGCACCATCAATCGGACATAGTGTCCGAGACTCGATGACCGAGGCGGTACCCATGGCTGACTCTCCCAGCGCGGTCGAGCAAGCCGATGCCGTGGTCGTCGGCGCGCGGTGTGCTGGTTCAGCCACCGCGGCCACCCTGGCGCGCGCGGGCCGCCGGGTCGTCGCACTGGACAGCGCCCGTTTCCCCTCCGACACTCTCTCCACCCATCTGCTGTGGCCGGCAGGCGTCGCGGAACTGTCCCGGCTGGATGCGCTCGAGGCCGTCACGGAGTTGGGCGCGCCCCGGCTCACCAAGGCCTACGCCGCCGGATCCGGGCATGCGATCGCCAGCGAATTCCCGCAGGTCGACGGTATCGACTACACCCTCTGCGTGCGCCGGTCCGGACTCGATCACGCGGTGCTGCGCACCGCCCGCGCGGCAGGCGCCGATATCCGCGAGAAATGCCGCGTCACCGAGCTCGTCTGGGACGGTGAGCGCTGCACCGGTGTCCGCTATACCGACTCCGACGGCCGCCCCGCCGAGATCCGCGCGGCCCTCGTGATCGGCGCGGACGGCCGTCGCAGCACCGTCGCGAAACTCGCCGGAGCTCTCGACCCGTACGAATCCGAGCCCAGCGGCCGCAATTGCTACTTCGCCTACTGGCGCGACGCGTCCACCGAATGGCGCGATACCGCCGCCCAGTGGCGGGTGGGCACCGATCTGGGTACCGCGTTCCCCTGCGACGACGGGCTCCTGCTGAGCCTGGTCCAGCCGCCCGCCGAATCCGGCAAATTACGGCCCGGCGACGCCGAGCGCCGTTACGCCGCCGCGCTCGACCGGATCCCGCCGTTGCGGGAACGCCTCCGTGGCTGCGAGCAGGTGGGCCGGGTGCGGTCCGCCACCGATATCGTTTCCTACTTCCGCCGCTCCAGCGGGCCGGGCTGGGCGCTGCCCGGCGACGCCGGTCATTTCAAGGATCCGGTCACCGCGCAGGGCATCCGCGACGCACTGCATTACGGACGCCTGCTGGCCGAGGCCGTCGCACCGGTGCTCGACGATCCGGTGCGACTCGACCGCGCCGTCGCCGCGTGGGAACGCCGCCGGGTGCGCGAATGCCGCGAGATCTACCACTGGACAAACCGGCTCGCCCGCGGCACCGACATGAGCCCACTGGAAGTGGAACTGTACCGGGCCGCGACCGGAGATCTGGACCTCGCCGCGATCACCACCGGCATCTTCTCCCGCACCCGGCGTCCCGCCGAGCTCTATACCCCGGCCCGCATGGCCCGCCTCACCGCCGGTGCGCTGTGGCACCACCGCGGCGACCCGAGACCGGTACTCGCCGATCTGGCGCACGAGATCAACGCCACGGCACACGAATTCCACACCTCATGCACCACATTGCGCGGCACTCCGCCCCCTGTCCCCCCATCCTCCACCGGTACCGCCACCGCTTGACCAGGAGTACACAATGTCGGATCAGCTGCCGAAGAAGTCAGCCTCGATCGACCGGCGCACCGCTCTGCGCGGTGCTGTCGCCGGAGCCGCGATCCTCGCGGCCGGATCGGCGGTCAGCGGCGCCGCGACCGCGGCCGCACCCCGCCGCCGGACCCCGGGCCTACGCACCGGCGGGAAAGAGGTCGCCGTCTTCGGCGGCGGAATGGCCGGGCTCGCCGCCGCACACGAACTCGTCGAACGCGGTTTCCGGGTGACCGTCTACGAACCCGCCTTCCTCGGTGGTAAGGCCCGCAGTATGCCGGTCCCCGGCACCGGCGCCGGCGGCCGCGCGGATCTGCCCGGTGAACACGGCTTTCGCTTCTTTCCCGGCTGCTACCAGAACATTCCCGACACCATGCGCCGGATTCCCTTCCCCGGTAACCCGAACGGGGTCCTCGACAATCTGATCCGCGTGGAGGGAACGGTAGCGGGATTCCGCGACAAACCGCCGATCTTCGCCCCGGTGGAGGTGGGCGCGCTCGATCAGCTCACTCCCGAGCGCCTGCAGAACAGCATTATCGGCGCATTCGGTTTCATCCCGGAACTGCCGCCGCACGAATTGGCCTTCTTCGCCAAACAGATGCTGATGTGGTTCACCTCCAGTCCCGAACGCCGTTTCGGGCAATGGGAATACCTCACCTGGGAGCAGATCATGCGCGCCGACGGGAAATCCCCGGCCTATCGCGCATATCTGGTCAACGCGCTCACCCGCATCACCGTCGCGGCGAAACCCCATCTCAGTTCGGCGCGCACCATCGGGACCATCGGCGAGGCACTGGTGCTCGCGGGCACCGGGCTCGTTCCCGAATTCTCCGGCGGGGTCGACCGGATCCTGAACCGCCCGACCAATACGGCCTGGATCGACCCGTGGGTGGCCTATCTGCGCTCGCGCGGTGTGCAGTTCGTGATGGGCCAGCGCGCGAGCCGGCTGCACCACGCGAACGGCAGGATCGAATCGGTGACCGTCACCGACGGCGGCATCGCGACATCGGTGATCGCCGACCACTACGTCTGCGCCATGCCGGTCGACAAGACCGTACCGCTGCTCGACGACCAGATCCTCTCCGCCGATCCGCATCTGGCCGGAATGCGCGAACTACTCACCGACTGGATGGTGGGTATCCAGTTCTATCTGCGCCGCCCGACAGAGATTCCGGAGGGTCATATCGCCGCGCTGGGATCACCGTGGGCGCTCACCGCATTGCGTCAGGCACCCATGTGGGTGGGTGATTTCCCCGCGCAGTACGGCGATGGTTCCGCCGCGGAATGTCTCTCGGTGGATATCTCCGATTGGGACACTCCGGGAATTCTCCATCACCGCCCCGCCAAACAGTGCAGTGCCCAGGAAATCGCGAGTGAGGTGTGGGCGCAGTTGAAGATGTGGCTGAACACCGGCACCGGGTGGTTACGCGACGAGGATATCCATTCCTGGCACCTCGATCCCGGAGTCAGCTGGTCCGGCGGCACCGCCCACAACGAGACCCCGTTACTGGTCAACACCGTCGGTTCCTACGATCATCGGCCGACCGCGCACTGCGCTGTGCCGAATCTCTTCTTCGGCGGAGATCATGTGCGCAGCAATATCGATCTCGCGACCATGGAGAGCGCCAACGAATCCGGTCGGTCGGCGGCCAATGCGATCATCGACGCCGCGGACGATCCGGCAGCGCACGCACCGGTGTTCCCGCTGGTCGCGCTGCCCGCTTTCGAGCCCGCGAAGCGGCTCGACGCGGATCGGTTCCGGGCCGGGCTCCCCCACATCCTGGATGTGTAGCGGCACGCCGTACGCGACACGGCGGCGTCCCGTCGCATACGGCCGCGATCGCGCGAGGGAATACGGCCGCACCACCGGACTCACACGACCGGTCGAACAGTTACGCGGTGAACCGGAATTCAGCGTAACGGCAATTCCCGGAAAGTATTGTCCGCCCGATCTTGTTCCGTGAGAATGGGTTCCGAGCCGAGATCCGGCTTCTTGGGGACCGCCGGCGCTGCCGCGCCGGCAGAACAAGTGGGGAACACCATGAGAATCAAGCAACTCGCCGCGACCGCGCTGATCTCGATCGGCGCCCTCGGCGTCGCCGCGGGCACGGCGCAGGCGCAGCCCGTCGCCACCGAGGTCGCCGTGCGCGGAGCCGAGCAGGGGGTCGGCTATGTCGTGGCGCCGAACGAGGCGGGAACCGCGATCGTCACGACCCTCGACGCCGGAAGTTTCGCGCTCACCGCCGACGGCGCGGCGGTCGCCCTGTCCGATCCGTCCGGCCGCGTGGTCACCACACTGCCACTCGGGGTCGCGGCCGCCGGGCAGACCGCACCGCTGGCCTCCGCGATCTCCGCCGACGGTCGTACCCTCACCTTGACACCGGACGCGGCCACCCCGGCCGGACAGCATGTGGCCCAGCTCGTGGCCGATCCGGGCACCGAGTCACGCAAACTGCACAATGCCGGAATCGGCGCGCTGATCGGCGGCGGTATCGGTGCCGTGCTCGGCTTCTTCCTGGGCGGCGTGGGCGCGCTGATCACCATTCCGATCGGCGCCGGCGTCGGCGCGCTCATCGGCTACTCCACCCCGTGACCGACGAACTCGGCTGCGGCCCACCGCGACAGGTGGGCCGGGCCGGGTTCGCCCTACCGCCGGTACACCGAACCTGTTGCGGCGGAACGGATATTTCTCGTACGGCCCCGGCCCCGACAGGCGTCGACGGGCCGTTTTCTGTCGGACCCCCCACGTAGAATCATGCAGGTAGGACACAGTCGGAGGGGTTATGGGCGGTCGGCGAACCGGCCGCGTGACACACCCTTCCGGCGCTTCGGAACCGGGGGTTCTGTGATGAGTGAAATCGGACAGGAACGACTGCTGCCGCCGCGTCAGCACGGGACGTCGTGGCGCGAATCCGAATATCGGGCCATCGCCGCCGAACTGCGAGCGGGTAAGGGATTGCCCGAGATCGCCGCGGAACTCGGCCGCACCCCGTCGGCCGTACAGGCGGCATTGCGGAATTTCGTTCCGCCGGAGGAGAAAGTGCGCGCAGGCGATCGCGCAGGCTGGATCCGGGACCGGATGGCGGCCGAACCCGGATGGGACTGGTGGTCGGTGGTGGTGGACCATCACCGACACGGTCCCTCCGCGCTCTGGCTCACCGAACACGAGCACCTCGCCCGTGGTGCGTGGCGGGATCGCACACCCATGCCGGTACTCGCCCAGCGACTCGATACCGCGGAAATAGAGGTGGCCGGGTTCCTGCGCGCCCTCGGGCTGGCGGAGAACCTGGCCGAGGTCGCTGATCGGCTCGGCGCCACCCCGGGCCACGCGCTGGCCAAGCGGGTGAACGCGGCGCGCGATCAGGAGCAGTCGGCGAACTGGATCCTGGTGGTCGACGGTGCCGCCGGCACCGTGAAACCGCGTAGTGCACCGGTACGCCGGCATGTTTCGGTACACGAGAGCCGGGCCGCCGCCGAAGCGGACCGGGATCGGGTCCTGCGCTGGCATCGCCGGTCCGCTGGAGACAGTTCCACACCCGTCTGGTGGACGATCGCCCAGCGCGGGGTCGGTGATATCGCCGGCCGGACCTACTGTGGCGTATTCACGCCGCGCCTGGTCGACAGCGGAGTCCGCGCCGACGCGCTGGAGGTCGGCGATCGCATCCTGATCGCGGGGTCGGACGGCAATCCGCAGGAGGCACTGGTGGAATCGGTGGCGCAGCGGGGCGAAGTGGTGGTCGCCGATCTGGGACCGGTGGGCGATTCCCGGGTGCACCAGGTGATCGAGTTCGATGCCGGGGAACGGGTCGAGGTGCTCACCGCGCAGGAGTGACTGCCTGCCGGTGGCCGGATTCCCCACGGCCACCGGGCATGAAGGCGGCGGCGATCACGATGGCCACGGCCATCGCGGCCACCGCCACGAACACCAGATGCACCCCCTCGGCCAGCGCCGCGGGCGAGGGGGTGCCGGTATCGCCCACCCGCGAATTCACCAGCGCACCGAATACGGCCACTCCCACCGCGCTGCCGATGGACCGCGCGAACATGTTCGCCGAGGTGACCACGCCGCGTTCGCCCCAGGTGGCGCTGGTCTGCGCCGCGATCAGGGTCGGACTGGCGACCAGGCCCAAACCGAGTCCGATGACGAAACAGGTGGCCGCGACCTGCGCGATACTCGACCCGGGACCGATGAACAGCGTGCCCGCCGCGCCGATCACCGCCGTAACACCGCCGATCAAGGCGGTACGCCGGAAGCCGATCCGCAGATACACCCGGCCGGACTGGGATGCCGAGACCGGCCAGCCGAGGGTCAGCGCACCGACGGTCAGCCCGCCGATCACCGCCCCGGCACCCAGTACTCCCTGGGTGAAGGTCGGGACATAGGAGGTGAGACCGAGCAGCAGCGCGCCCACCAGCGCGGAGATCGCCGAACTGGCGACCACGACGCGCCGGGTGAACAGCCACAGCGGCAGCACCGGATCGGCCGCTCGGCGTTCCACGAGGACGAACGCCACCAGCACGGCCGCACCACCGGCGAAGATGCCGATACTGACCGGTGCGTCCCACGCCCAGGCGCGACCACCCTCGAGCAAGCCGAGAATGATCGCACCCGCACCCGAGGTCAGCAGCATCGCGCCCGTGTAGTCCACCCGCCGACGCTCGCGTGCGGGGGATTCGGTGTAGTGGCGCAGCAACATCCACCCCGCCCACGCCGACAGCGGCAGATTGACGAGGAAGATCCATCGCCAGCCGATATATTCGGCGAATACCCCACCCAGCAGAGGTCCGAGCACCGAAGAGAAGGCCCAGACACCGGCGAGATAACCCTGCACCTTCGCGCGTTCGGCCAGGGTGTAAAGGTCACCGGCGATGGTCATGGTCATCGGCTGGACGGCGCCCGCGCCGATACCCTGTACGGCCCGGAACACGATCAGCCACAGCATGCTGCCCGCGAGCCCGCACAGCAGCGAGCCGAGGGCGAACACCGCGATACCGAACAGGATCACCGGTTTACGGCCCACCGTATCGGCGATCTTGCCGTATACCGGCACGGTCACGGCCTGAGCGAGCAGATAGATGGAGAACAGCCAGGGGAACTGGGCGAAACCGCCCAGACTTTCGGTGATGGTCAGGACCGCGGTCGCGATGATCGTGGAATCCAGTGCGATCAGCCCGGTGCCCAGCATGAGCGACCACAGGATCGCGCCACGTTCGGAGCGGAGCCCCACATCGGTTCGCACCGTCTCCGCCACCACTGCCGCACCTCTTCTCCTCCGGACCGGAAGGATCAACACGATCGCCGGGCCACCGTATTCCCCTCATCGCCGCACCCGTCTCCGAACCGGCAAGCCCGTAGAGCACCGCCGGCTCCGGCCCGCCGAGGAATACCGGCCCCTCGCAGCCGGGAATGGGACGAGTTCGACGACCACTTCGACAGACGCAAGGTCGAATTCGGCTCATGCGGACGCCCCTACGGTACTGGCTACGATCACGCCGTAGTGACCACCGGGTCGTAGCGGTCCAGCCACATGACCAGGTCCAGGAACTGCTCGAGGCCGATCCGCTCGGGCAGATCGATGCCGTCGGCCGGGCGGCGGGCCAGCTCGGATACCGCGTCGGCGTCGACCAGTTCGAATACCCGATGACCGCGGCGGTCACCGAGCACCTGCGCCGTCTGCTTTTGCAGCGCGATCAGATACACGCTGTCCGACGCCAGTGGATAGTGCGACTTCTTGCGCTCCACCACGGACCGCGGCAGCAGCTCGGCAGTGGCACCGCGCAACAGGCTCTTCTCGCGCCCGTCGTAGGCGCGCATCGTCCATGGCACGTTGTAGACGTACTCGATCAGCCGGTGATCGCACAAAGGCACTCGCACCTCGAGGCTCGCCGCCATGCTCAGCCGGTCCTTGCGGTCGAGCATCGCCCGTAGGAAACGGGTGAGATGCAGATACGACAGCTGCCGAGCTCTGGCCTCGAGTTCGCTGTCGCCGGCCGCGGACTCGACCGGCCCGACGGCCTCCCGGTACTTGTCCTGCACATAGGTGTCGAGGTCGAGTTCGCGCACCAGCTCCGGCCGCAGCAGCCCGGTCCGCCGCGTCATTTCCTTCGGCATCGCCGCCATCCAAGGAAAAGTGGCGGCATCGCGCAGCGCCGGCTCGTGAAACCAGCGGTATCCGGCGAAGATCTCATCGGCCGATTCCCCCGACAGCGCGACTGTGGAATGCTCGCGCACCGCCCGCGACAGCAGATACAGCGAGGCATCGGAGTCGCCGAATCCGTACGGCAGGTCCCGCGCGGCGACAACGGCGGCGCGCACCTCGGGGTCGGCCAGCGCGGCGGGCCCGAGGACGACACTGCTGTGCCGCGCTCCAACGTGGTCGGCCACCTGCCGAGCGAACGGGGAATCGAGCGTCGCACGCCATTCGTCGGCAACGAAAGTGCGCTCCTGGTAGGCGAAGTCGACGGTGAACGTCCGCACCGATTCGCTCTCCTCACGCAACCGGGCCGCGGCCAGCGCGGTGATCGCCGAGGAGTCCAGCCCGCCGGACAGCAGTGTGCACAACGGCACATCGGCAACCAGTTGCCGCGCAACGCTGTCCTGCAACAGTCCTCGCACCGTACCGATCGTGGCTTGCAGGTCATCGGTGTGCTCGGCCCTCGTCAGCTCCCAGTAGCGGTGCCGGCGTATACCCTCCCGGCTCACCGTCACTACCGTGCCCGGGGCGACCTGCTCCATCTCGTCCCATACCGCGCTCCGCGGGTCGGCGATCATTGTGAACAGTTCCCGCATCCCGTCCAGCCCGAGCGCCGGGCGAGCCAGAGAATTGGCAAGGATCGCTTTGGGTTCCGAGCCGAACAGCACCCCGTCGGCCGTCGGCCACAGATACAGCGGTTTGATGCCGAGCCGGTCCCGGATCAACACCAGCCGCTGGTCCCGGACGTCCCACAACGCGAACGCGTACATACCCGACAACCGCTCGGCGACAGCTTCGCCCCATTCCAGGTAGCCGCGTAGCACGACCTCGGTGTCCGAGCGGCTCCGGAAGCGGTGCCCGCGCGCGACCAGTTCGGAACGCAGTTCGGTGAAGTTGTAGACCTCCCCCGAATACACCAGCGCCACAGTGCCGTTCGGGGTCTCTGTGGTCATCGGCTGACCACCGCCGCCGATGTCGATGACGGCCAGGCGGCGGTGCCCGAGGGCGGCGGGCCCCTCGATCCACACACCTCCGGCGTCGGGGCCACGCTCGGCCATCGTCGCGGTCATCGCCTCGACGGTGTCGCGCTCGCGGGCCAGGTTTCGGTCGAAGGATACCCATCCGGTGATTCCACACATAACCCCCATATTTACAGTGACTACAAACTTAGTGCAACTATAATTTTGTAGCAGCTGTAGTAGAGTGCAGTCATGGGTGACACCGAGGTCGGACTGCGGGAACTGAAGAAGGAACGCACCCGGCGGGCACTGCTGCGCGCGGCCTACCGGCTGTTCGAGGAGAAGGGCTACGACCAGACGACGACTACCGAAATCGCCCGCGCCGCAGAGGTTTCCTCGGGTACGTTCTTCAACTACTTCGCCACCAAGGAGGAACTGGTCCTCGGCGACCGGTCCGCCATCATCGAGGCCGGACTACGCGTATTGCGACGGCGCGACCCCGGCGAGGTCCCGGCGGATCTCGTGGCGCGCGCGTTCGATGCGATGCTGGCTACCGAGCAAGGCGACGATCCCGGCGACGAGGTCGGGCAGTCCCGCGCCCGCCTGCTGTTCACCGTGCCCGCCCTCTACGGGGCCGTTCTGCAGCGCACCTTCGCCAGCCAGGAACGAATGGCGGAGGCGCTGCGGGCGAGCTTCCCGGGAGAACTGGACGATCTGCAGGCGGCCACGATCGTCGGCGCATTCGTGGGCGCGGGCATGGCCGCGGTGCGCGCCGCGGCCGATCGCGACAAACCGCTGACACCCGCATTGATGTCGGCAATTCACCTGGTGGCAGCTAACTTTCGCTGATCGCTGCGGAGGCCGTCGGCCCCGATTCGTCCACCTCGATCCGGAGGATTTGGGGCGCTCACCTCGCTCTCCGCCCAACCCCTGCGCGCCGACCACTGCCGATTCACGGCCGCCCTCTTCACCAGCATCACCGAAACCGGCCAGGAACCTGCCACCGACCCCGGAGTGTTGACCTGGCACCGGCCTCGACAGCAGAAGTGCTGTCATTCTTCGTCTGCGCAAATCGCCACACGGGGCGCCGAATGACGACCGAATTCACCTGGAACCACTGCCGGACTGCGAGTCCGCACAGAGTGCCGGTGGCCCAGTGGAATCGGTGGATAGCATCCGCGACATGAGAGCACCGCTACCCCATCTCGACCACCGGGTTCGCCCGGGAATCCTGCTCGGTGGATTGGTCTGCGCGGTCGGAGTCCTCGGCGCGGAGAACGCACGCACCGGTGCTGAGCGCGCGGCAAGCACCCTTGCACCCGGGTTTCCCACCTGAACAGCCCGTTCGACCATAACCCGTACCACTGTGAACGGTCACAAGACAGACGGTGCGACCCTGCACGGTCGTCCAGTCGAGTTCGTAAACCCACCCGCGATCCGGCGCATGATCATTACTGTTGAGCCCCAGTCGCGCCACCAGGGGTAAAAGGAGTCAGCAGTATGACAGTCGATACGACCAGAACGAAGCTGACGCTATCCGGCCAGCCCATGTCGGCCCCACTACAGGACGTGCGCAAACTGTCCCGGCGCATGGTGGGCCACTTCGTGGAAAACGTGGTCCCGTGCGGCACTCTGCCCGGCGATGCGATCCACGGTGATGTCACCACCATCACCCGCACCTGTCTCGAACTCGCGGTCAGCATGCTCGACGGCAAGGACATCCCGGAGAAGACACGGCGGCTGGAGAACGCCGCGGCCGGCTGGGCGCGTGAGGGGGTACCGATCGACACCATCCACCACGCCGTGCACGAGGGGTTCCGGCTGGGCCTGGATCTGGTGGTCTCCAATGCCACGGTCACCGACTATTCGTCGCTGGTCGACGGAGCCAAACTGGTCGTCGAGATGCTGGACAAGATGACCGTCTGCATCTCCATGGCCTATGTCCGCGAACTGCGCTCGGTGGTCAGCGAACATCACACCGCAGTACACACGCTGACCTCCGCGCTACTGGGCGGGCACAGCACCTCGACCATGGCCCGGGAATGCGGTATCGAGATCGCGCCTGCCTACACCGTCCTCGCGATGGCCATTCCGGCGCACCCGGACGAATCGGTTCCGGCGCTCGACGGCAAGGTCGTCGCCCGGCGCAAACTGCGCCGGGTCCAAGCCGAACTGGCTACCCGCTGCGAGGATTCGGCGCTGTCGTTGCTGAGCGTGGACGGCGGCACCGTGCTGCTGCCGTCGGAGATACTGGCCGGCGAAGCACTCGACGAACTGGTCGCCCAACTGTCGCGGGCGGCGCAGGTACCCCTCAGCGCGGCGGTGGTGGAGGCGCCCACCGCGGACGTGCCCGCGGCGGCCGATCAGGCCCACGAGCTGCTGGATATGATACAGCGGCTCGACTGTGTGCCCGGACTGTACCGATTCGACGATATGGCCCTGGAATACCAGCTCACCCGCCCCGGGCCCGGCCGCGAGTACCTGGGCTCGCTGCTGGATCCGCTCGACGACCATCCGGAGTTGCTGGAAACCCTCCAGCGTCATATCAGCAACAACCTGAACCGGCAGCGCACCGCGCGTCTCATGCATATCCACACCAACACCATCGACTACCGGCTCAAGCGGGTCGCCCAGCTCACCGGTTTCGATCCGACGCAGCCGTCGGGACTGTGGTATCTGCGTTCCGCGCTCGTCGCGCGTAGTTACCGCGCGAGCTGATCCTCACGCCTGTTCCTGCCCACTGCGCACCTGCGCCACATAGGCACGCGACACCGCTGCGGTCAAGGTGTCGAGAACGTCGACCACGAAACAGCCGTCCACACCGTCGGCCGCGGCGGCCGGCTTCTGCTGCGCCGGATCACGCAGCCCCAGACCGCTTTTCACGCCCTCGTGCAGTGCGTGCTGGATGATCTCGAGGGGAATCTTCTCCCGCGCCCAGCGGGCGGCGGCCACCTCCAGCCGGGCCAGCACCTGGCGCCCGGAGGGATCCGAATCGTCCAGCAGCGCCAGCGCCAGACCCAGGCCCACCCGGAAAGCCGTCTCGAAATCCGATCCCGGCTGTTCGGTCGGCACCGCCACCACACTGTTCGCCGACCAGATGCGCATCAGCTCGGCCGGATCCGGCACCTCGAACAGCTCCCGGGAGTCCCCGGGCTCGCGGTCGTACTGCTCACTCGTGCACATGACATGCTCCCTCCACCAGCGACCGGCAACCGATATGGACAAACGTATAGTTACCCGGCCGTCGCGGTACGACACATCACCCGGACTTCGGTCCACCTCGGAACGCGGCTCGGCAAAGATAGTGAGACGTCCCATCAACAGATACTTCGATTTCGTGTAGACGCCCACCGGCCCCGCCCCGGGCACACGACGAGCGCCCCGCCGCTCCTCCCGGTTAAGGTGCGGCGGTGGATACCGGTGATCTGATAGACCGCAGCAGTTCCATCGCGGAGCGGCTCACGACGACCCAGGCGGCGCCGCCGCCCTGGCTGGTACTCGCCACCGCGGTGGCGGCGCTGATACTGGTCGGGTACGGGCCGCTGTGGCGGATCACCCGCAATGTGGTCACCATCGCGCACGAGGGCGGGCACGCCCTGATCGCGCTGCTGAGCGGACGCAGGCTCAACGCCATCACGCTGCACTCGGATACCTCGGGGCTCACCGTGTCCAGCGGAAAACCCTACGGGCTGGGCATGATCCTGACCGCGCTGGCCGGTTACCCGGCGCCGCCTCTGGTCGGCCTCGGTTTCGCGGCGCTGCTGGGCGCCGGGCGGATCACCCTCATGTTGTGGATCGCGATCGCCGCGCTGGCCGTGATGCTGGTGATGATCCGCAATGTGTACGGTGTGATCTCCGTGGTGAGCACCGGCGCACTGGTTTTCGCGGTGTCCCGGTTCGGCTCCGATGCCCTGCAGGCCGGGTTCGCCTATCTGGCGACATGGCTGCTACTGCTGGCCGGCAGCCGGCCGGTGCTGGAACTACAGCGCACCCGCTCCCGGATGCGCGACGGCACCACCGACGCCGATCAACTGGCCCGGCTCACCCGGTTGCCCGGCCTGTTCTGGGTGGTCGTATTCCTGGCTGTCGCCCTGGGCGCGCTCGTGCTCGGGGCCGGACTGCTCCTGTCGGCGACCGAGGGCATCTGCCTCCCGATCCCCAACGGTGCGGACTGCCCGGCGAACTGAGCGCGCGCCGGGGCGACTAACCCGCGGTCTCGGCCTCGGCGAGTTCCCGCTTCCAGACCCGGAAGCTCTCCTCGGTGCGGCCTCGGCGCCAATACCCGGAGATGGAGGCGAATTCCGCGGCGACACCGCGTTCCTTACGGATATAGGGGCGCAGATTGTGCATCACGGCCTGCGCCTCGCCGTGGATGAACACCTGCGCCCGGCCCGGCAGCCACGGTGCCGCGCGCACCGCGCCGATCAGCGGCGCGTTATCGCCGGCGCGATCGTCACCGACTTCGTGGGCGGCACCGCCGCGATGCACCCAGGTGACGTCCACCAGCGCCTCGGAAGTAAAAGTGATCTCATCGGCCGAGTCCGCGACCTCGATGAACACCTTCGCGGGCGCGCCCTCGGGTAGCGCCTCCACCGCCGCGGCGATGGCCGGCAACGCGGCCTCGTCACCGGCGAGCAGATGCCAGTCCGCATCCGCGCGTGGTGCGTACGCCCCGCTCGGCCCGAAGAAGGTGACCTGCTCACCGGGCCGGACCGCGGCGGCCCAGGGCCCCGCGATGCCCTCGTCGCCGTGCACCACGAAATCGATGGCGATCTCCCGGGCCGCGCTGTCCACGGAACGGACCGTATAGGTGCGCGCGACCTCGCCCTCGGGGCGGTCGAACAGCAGTTTCACGTAGGCGTCGGTGAACTCGTTCGTATCGAAATCGTCGAATCCGGGGTCGCCCAGGTACACCCGGGCGATATGCGGGCCGAGCCACTCCGTCCGGGCGACGGTCATGGTCGTGCGCTTCCTGGCCATCCGGCCTCCTCAACTAATTAGGCTTACCTAAGCAACGTACCAGCCGTCTCGGACGCGTTGTGTAGCGTCCGTCTCCTACTGACCGAAATATCAGGCAAGGAACCGTTTTTGGGTTAATCTCACACAAACTTCCGGACGAAGGCACCAACCATGACCGCGGCAACTGTCATCCGCCCGCTCGCGCCCAGCGAACAGATCTTCGCATTCAGCGAGGTTTTCGTCGGATACTGCGCCCGAATGTCCGGACGGCTCGACCTCAGCGCCCTGGCCGCGGCCTTCGAAGCCCTGGTCACGGCTCATCCCATCCTCGGCGCGCAACTCGCGCCCACCGAGCCGATCGGGCACACCCTGGTCACCTCCGGCCCTCCCGAGATCGTGCTGACCGTCGCCGACGGCGATCCGGAGCTGCTGCTCACCGGCGCCGAACCGGATCAGCGCCGAGCCCTCGGCACCCTGCACGTGGTGCTGTCCGAGGATATGGCGAGCGTCACACTGCTGGTCCATCACAGCATTGCCGACGCCACCCACGCGCTGAACCTGCTCGAGCGATTGTGGCACTGCTATGTGTCCGCCGCGGCCGGGCGCATATTTTCGCTCCCGCCGGCCAGACAGCCGATGCCGGTCGAGGATCTGCTCGCCGCGCGCGGGATCGTGCGCCGACCGGTCCCGGGTAGCGACGAACCACCCCGCGCCCTCCCACCGTTGCCTCCGGCACAGGCGCTGAACGCGAACGAGAACGTGTATCCGCCACTGCGCACCACCCGCTGCCGGCTCAGCCGGGAACAAAGCACCGACCTCGTCGCCTACGGGCACCGCGCCGGAGTGACGGTACACAGCCTGGTCGCCGCGGCGCTGCTGCTCACCGAGTCCGAGGCCCGGCAGCTGCCGGTCGACGAACTGCTGTGTTCGTATTCCGTGGATCTGCGCCGCAGGGTCGCGCCCCGGATCGGGCCCACCGAGGGAACGAATGTGCTGGGCTTCGCCGGCTACCGGCCCGGCCCCGGCACCGAGGGCACGCTCACCGCGCTGGCACACGGAGTCTTCCACGCATTGCGTACCGGGCTCACCTCCGGCTACATCCAGCAGACCCCACTACAACTCCCCGACACCCTGGCCGCGCCACCGGCCAACCCGTTCGACACGGTGATGACCACCAATTGGGGGCGATTACCCCGGCTATCGGTACCGACACTGCGAATCCACGATTTCCGCACCACCATGATCGCCAAACCCGATCCGACCGGACGCCGGCCCCCGCAGGCAGGCGGCGGCACCAGCATCATCAGCACCTACGACGACCGTCTCAGCGTCGAGATCCACCATCCCCCCGAGTTCACTCCGGTGCAGACACCCCGGATCGAACGGCTGGAGAATCTACTCACCCGGCTCTGACCCCGCCGCGATACTTCAGACTCCCTGCAGCGATGCCAGCTCGAGCACCGTGATGTCCGACGGAGCCGCCACCCGGACCGGCGGCCCCCAGGCCCCGGCACCGCGGGTCACATACAGCGCCGTTCCCCCGTACAGTTCCAGCCCCGCGACGGTCGGATTGGGCAGCCGCGCGATCAGATTGCCCGGCCACAGCTGTCCCCCGTGGGTATGCCCGGACAATTGGAGGTCGACCCCGTACGCCACCGATTCGTGGATCACCACCGGCTGATGCGCCAGCAGTACGCAGGCCCGGCCGGCGTCCCGGCCGTCCAGGGCAGCCGCGAAATCGGGCCCTCGACCGGAAGCGGTCCCCCGGGGGTCGTCGACGCCGGCGAGATCGAAATCGGGCAATGACACCCGATCGTTGAGCAGTACCTTCATCCCGAGCTCACCCACCCGGGTGAGCCACGCGTCGGCGTCGGAGAAGTACTCGTGGTTTCCCGGTACAAAGTAGACACCCAGCGGTGCGCTGAGTCCGGCCAGCGGTTCGGTTTCGGCCCGCAGATCCGCCGCGGTGCCGTCGGCGAGGTCGCCGGCGACCGCGATCAGGTCCGGACGGGTGTCGTTCACCGTGCGCACCACCCGTTCGCAGAACGCGCGACCCAGCGCGGGACCCAGGTGCAGATCACTGACCAGGGCGATCCGCAGACCGTGCGCCCGAGCGGGCAACTTCGCCAGGGGAACGGTCACCCGCCGGACCGCCGGACCGTCCAGTACTCCGTAGGTGCCGGTGCCCACGACCGCACCGGCCGCGATCACCGTTGCCCCGGCCGCCAGCCGCGAGACCAGCATCCGCCGCGAAATCGGGCGCCGCCCCGGTGCCTCGGATTCACCGTGCGGTGCCGGCGCCTCCGGTCCGCCCATTGCGGAACCCACCGGACCAGGTGCGCTGCCCGGCGGGGCGCCCGCGCCGGGCACTTCGCCGACGGCCGCTCCGACCGGTTGCGGTGTAGCCGCCGCGGTGGATTCGGGCGCTGTGACCGCATCCGGTGCGGTGGCGGGTCCCGCGCCCGCCGGCGCGGTGGTACCGGCGTCCCGGAGCACCAGGCCGCGCAGCAGCAGCGGTCGTACGACCTCACCGGCCAGCACACCGAGCAGCAGATAGAGGAACAGCGCCGCCCACAGGAATCCGGGCCAGGTCAGCCAGCGCCAGGAAGCCCGGTCCACCCCACCGAACATCACCGCGAACGCACCACACATCGCACACGCGCCGACGGCCAGCACAACGGCACCGGGTATCCGCCAGCGGGATCCGTGTCGTGTGGTGTCACGCACCAGCCGCCGCCACAGGTACCAGTGCAGCCCGGCGATCAACCACGCCACGGCCAGTCCTGTGAGCACGGAAACTACTACCACGG
Organism: Nocardia jinanensis; assembly: GCF_014645735.1. Lineage (GTDB taxonomy): Bacteria > Actinomycetota > Actinomycetes > Mycobacteriales > Mycobacteriaceae > Nocardia > Nocardia jinanensis. Next base: position 599,783 of record NZ_BMMH01000002.1, read on the forward strand.
AGGATGCCTCTCCCGACCAATTGATTGTGCGGCTGATGAATCTACTCCTCGCCGCCCGGACCATCCGTGGCCCCCACGATCATCGGTCCACCACGCGGCGGCACTCACGCATGCGAGCCGCGACCGGGAACCATCGATAACACCATGTCGCGGTGATCATCGGGTATCTCTGCAGCACACCGGCATTCAGGTGTTCGAGGTCACCGGCAGGCCCGCGCGAACGACCGGAGTCACACCGACCCGGTGACTCCCAGCCCGCCCAGAGCCGACGGCGGGAGTTCCCCGTCCGGCCGGCCGGCCAGCAGCCATTTCAGAATCTTCCCGGTCTCCCCGCGCGGCAGCGCCGACATGAAGGTCACATCGCGGGGAACGGAGAACCGGCTCAGCCGATGCCGGATATAGGTGCGCACCATATCCGAATCCAGTCCGGCCCCTTCGTGTTTCACCACGAACGCGGCCAGCCGCTGGCCGAATTCGGGGTCCGGGACACCCACCACAGCGACTTCGCTCACCTGCGGCAGATGCGCGAGGGCTTCTTCCACCGGGCGCGGGAAAACGTTCTCGCCGCCGGAGATGATCATCTCGTCGTCCCGGCCGGCGATGAACAACCGGCCGTTGACATCGAAATACCCGAGGTCACCGGTATCGAGCATCCCGTGCGCCTCGTCGGGCGGCGCGGAGTTGACATAGCCGTCGAACAGCATGTGGTTGCCGACGAAGATATGTCCGGTGGCGCCGATCGGCACCGGTTTGTGGTCGGGTCCCAGCACCGAGACCCGGGTCCCCAGCGGCGGCCGGCCCGCGGTGGTGGGCGCGAAGCGCAGATCCACGGGGGTGGCGATGGTCGCCCACGAGACCTCGGTGGATCCGTAGACGTTGTAGAGGATATCGCCGTAGGTGTCCATGAACCGCAGTACCGTGACCCCCGCCAGCGGTGCCCCGCAACTGATGACATGCCGCAGGCTGGAGGTGTCGTAGCGGGCGCGCACGGCCGGAGGCAGATCGAGAATCCGGTTCACCATGGTGGGCACCACGATCATGGTGGTGACCCGGTGTTCGGCGACCGCGCGCAAACAGTCCTCGGCATCGAAACGTTCCGGCAGTACCACCGTGCACCGCAGCGCGGTGCTCAGCTGCAATCCGGCCAGGCCCCAGGTGTGGAACAGCGGGGCGGGGATGAGCATGGTCGATTCCATCTCCATCGGGATCCGCGACAGCAGCGCGGCGATGGTGCCGAAACCCTTCGGGTGCGGCCGGCGCGCCCCTTTCGGGATCCCGCTGGTGCCCGAGGTGAGCACGATCAGCCGACCCGGCTGGGTGGGCTGACGGAAGCCGCTCTCCCCCACCTCGATCAGATCCTCGACGGTGTACCGATCCGGGAACGGCGGCCGCAGGTCGGTGTTGTACCGGGGAATGTCGTCGTGCAGATACTGCACCAGCTGTTCGAGGTCGCCGTCGACGAACAGCGCCGAGAGCCGGTGCCGCTGCACGATCTGCTCGATGGTCCGCGCGGACAGTCCGGCATTGAGCAGCGCCACGTCCACGCCGAGCTTACCGGCGGCGACCATGGTTTCGACCATGCCCGCGTGATTGCGCGAGAGGAGGCCGATCGCGTCGCCGGCGCCGAGTCCCACCGCCGCCATCGCCCCGGCCAGCGCGTTGCTGCGCCGGTCCATATCGGCGAAGGTGCGGGATCCGCGATCGTCGACGACGGCGGCGCGGCCGGGTGAATACGCGGCTCCGGCCGCGTATCCTCCGGCCAGGTTGAAACCCCATTTGTTCAACGACAGCAACTGTTTCATCACCGCGTTGGGCCGGGTACGCACCACACCGCTGATCGTGACCTGCCGCAGTACCTCGAGCTGGAGCCGCACCAGCGACCCCTCCCCGTTCACCACCGTCGAGGTGCGCGCGCCGCGCAGGATATCGGCGATCCGGCGCAACCCCTTGGCAGTCCAATCCTGGATCGCCGCGTTCGACAGGTCGGTGATATCGCGGTGCACCCGTCCCGGGGCGAAATAGGTGATCGATACCGTGCAGCGGTCGCCTTCGCCGTACATCCGCAGGGCCGCGAAACTCCCGATCTCCGGTGTGTGCAGTTCCAGGCTCTCGTACCACCGGCCGGTCACCACCCGGACGCGCAGCGCCCGGATACCGGCTTCCGGTGTGCCGATCCGGAATTCGAATACCGTCTGCTCTCCGGGCACATCCAGGCGCGCGCACGCGCCGATACCGGTGAACACCCGCGGATAGGTCTGCGGGTCGAGGAGCAGATCCCAGACAGCGGCGCGCGCAGCGGGGATTTCCGCGACCATATCGATGACGTCGGTAACCAACTCCCGCAACTTCTCGTCAGCCCGCACCGAACAACTGGGCCGGCGGGGTAACCCATCTGTAACGTCCCTCACAATAGCGCGGCGGCATAGTTGTTACCAGCGAGTAGGAACGCTCTGTGACAGGTCACGAAGCTGATTGCCCGGCGTTCACCCGACGCGCCGAACCTGGTGTTGGAGGTTGTCCAATCCCGCCGCCGACCAGGGTGTGACAACTCCCAGCGACCGCTCACTCCGCCCGCATGTCCGTTGTGCGCGAATTACATTCGGCCGCGTACCACTCGCTCCGACCTCGGAGGACCCACGATGCACCAGACCCGACGCCGGGTGGCCATCACCCAGATCGACGAGATCCTCGACTATTTCGGCAAATGCGCGTCCTGCGGGTATCCGGCACGCGCCGAATCCACCCGCCGCGTCTTCGACAACGGCGAGATCGAAACCGCCGTCATCGCCAGCTGCGCACTGCCCTGCGGATGGTCCGACCGGGTCCTGCCCACCAGGATGACCGGCCCGGCCGCCTGAACTCCCGGCACTCCACCCGGAAGGCCCGCCGGGCCGGTGCGGCACGATGAGGCGTATGGAACTGCGAATCTTCACCGAACCACAGCAGGGCGCCGACTACCCGACGCTGCTGCAAGTGGCCCGCGCCGCCGAGGACCTCGGCTTCGGGGCATTCTTCCGTTCCGACCACTATCTGCACATGGGCTCGGTCGACGGCCTGCCCGGCCCCACCGATGCCTGGATCACTCTGGCCGGCCTGGCCCGGGAAACCAGCCGTATCCGCCTCGGCACGCTCGTCACGGCCGCCACCTTCCGCCTACCGGGACCACTCGCCATCCAGGTGGCCCAGGTCGACCAGATGTCGGGCGGCCGGGTGGAGCTCGGGCTGGGCACCGGCTGGTTCGCCGACGAGCACACCGCGTACGGGATACCGTTCCCCGACGACAAATTCGGCCGGTTCGAAGAGCAACTGGCCGTGATCACCGGGCTCTGGGAAACCGGGCTCGACGAGACCTTCGACTTCACCGGAAAGTACTACGAGCTGGTGAAATCACCCGCCCTGCCGAAGCCGGTACAGCAGCCCGTGCCGGTGATCGTCGGCGGTCAGGGTCCGAAACGCACCCCGCGGATCGCCGCGCGCTACGCGACCGAGTTCAATATCCCGTTCCTCTCGGTGGACGACAGCGCCGCCCAGTTCGACCGGGTACGTGCCGCGGTGGCCGCACAGGGACGGGCAGCCGACAGCATGGTGTACTCCAGCGCGCTGGTGGCCTGTGTGGGATCGAACGAGGCCGAGATCGCGCGCCGCGCCGACGCGATCGGCCGCGAGGTGGACGAACTACGGGCCAACGGATTGGCCGGTTCGCCCGCGGAAGTCGTCGACAAGATCGGGCGCTATCGCGAGATCGGTACCCAGCGGATCTACCTGCAGATCCTGGACCTGGCCGATCTGGACCATCTCGCCCTCATCGCCGATGAGGTCGCCGCACAGTTGTGAGGTCCGCCGGCGGACGGCTGCCGCGGGCGCCGTCCGCCGCGATATCGCGTCACCGGTAGGCGGCGGCCACTCCGTCGATCAGGTGCTCGAGGGTTTCGTAGGCCGGAACATCGACGATATCGACCAGATCCGGGGAGACCGCCACCTCGTGTTCGCCGACCACCTCGTCGAAGCGGGCGACATCCCCGGTGCGGAAACCGTGCTCGGCGGCCAGCGACTGCAACTCGGCGTCGTTGTGCAGCAGCGCGCCGATCTCCTCACCCTCCGGGGTCAGCGGGACCACCGTATGCCGGGACAGCACCGTGGGTGACGGATACAGCAGGACCATATCGGGCCGCAACCGCTTCTCGACCGCCGCCGCCACGTACTGCGCCTCGTAGATCCAGGTCATCGGCGTCGGTCCCATACCCGCGGTGAGGTATTCCTCGAACGGGCCCGCACTGGATCCCTCGGTATAGCCCTGCGCGAGGAACAGCCGCTGCAGTGTGGGCATTACGTGCTGCTCGGCCGTCGCACCGCGCACCACCGCGTGATCGTTGACGACATAGCTGGCCACCGCCAGGTACATGGCCGCCGAATTCGAGGTCCGAGCATCGGTGGTGCTGACCAGGATGTTCTTCCCGACCCGGTAAGAGGAGTTGCCGGCCAGTTCGTCCCACTGCACACCGCGTTGCACCAGGTCGATATAGGCGGAGAAATCGAGGGTGGGCGCGGGGCCGTCGAATTTCACGACTCCGGCCGCGTCCAGCAGTTGCACGATGGGGGCGAAGGTGGCGATCGCCATCGGCGAATAGAACGGAATGAACTGGGTGCTCACCCCGACCTCGCGTTTCAGCCGCTCGGCCGCGGGCAGGCTGGACGGAAAAGCGAAGGCCCGGCCGTCCAGGTCGACCGAGGTGGAGATCTCCCGCGATCCGGCCGCCTCGACTCGCACCTCGTACCCGTGTGCGGCGAAGACATCGGCGACCCGCTCGTCGGCGAAGAACGCCGACTTCTCCGACCCCACCACTCCGGTGACCTTCGTCAGCGGTGACCCGGCCACCGGGGCCGCCGGGGCGGGAGTCGAATCGGGGCGCGACACCGCCCAGGCCGTGGCGCCCACCGCCACCACACCCGCGGCGCCCGCCAGGGCGAACAGCCCGCGCCGGTCGGTGGTCAGACTGCGCGGGCGCTCCTCGCCGGGGAACTCGGCAGTGGCGGCGGACACCGTGGCCTTCCCCATCGACACCGGCGCGGTGACCTCGGGAGTTCCCGTTCCCTCGGGCGTTTCCAATTCACGGCGTACGACCCGCTCCACGAGAATGGGAACGAAATCGCGCACCGTACTGGCGGCGAACCGATCGTGTGCCGATCGGATCGCGGTGTTCACCTCGTCCGGGGAACGATTCTCGGAATAGGCTGCGGCCAGCCGACCGGCGAGTTCACGTATCGCCTTCTGCTCGCGAGCTGCTTTGTCCTCCGAGGCCCTGTGCTTCGGGACGGTATCGAGTGCCACATCTTCTCCTCGGCGCCGGCATGGAATCGAAACGACCCGCCGGGCCGATCCACAGCCGACAACGCTACCGCCACAAAGTATTCGGATACTCCCAACGGTGAGCGGCACAGCCGAATCTCCGACCAGAATTCACCCGGCATTTCCCGGACGCCGGTCTGCGGTTTCCTCGAGGACGGCCATGGCCGCATTGTGCCCGCCTATTCCGCTCACCCCGCCACCGCGCAGGGCGCCCGCGCCGCAGCGCAGAACATTGGCGTGGGCGGTATCCACTCCCCAGCGTTGCGCGGGTGTGTCCGCGGCCCCGGAGAGGTAGGGGAAGGACAGATCGCCGTGGAAGATATGCCCGCCGGGCAGCCGGAGCGAGTGTTGCAGATCCACCGGAGTGGCGGCATCCAAGCACGGGGCACCGTGCACGTCACGGGCCAGGCAATCGCGGATCGGTTCGGCCAGTACAGCATCGAGCGCGGTGAGGGTCGCGGTGATCGCAGCCTCCTTGGCGCCCTCCGGATTGTCCGCGAAAAGTCTTGCTGGAGTGTGTAATCCGAACAGGGTGAGGGTGTGCCGTGCCGAGCCGCCGACAGCAGCGGATGCCGCGATACCGGGATCGGTCAATGTGTGGCAGTAGATCTCCGAGGGCGGGATCGTGGGCAAACGCCCCGCCGCCGCCTCCCGATAGGCGTGCTCGAGCTGGTCGTAGGATTCGGCGATATGGAAGGTACCGGCGAACGCGTCCCGGGCGGCCACGCCGGTATCCCGCAGCCGGGGCAACCGGTCCAGCACCATATTGATCTTCAGCTGCGCACCTTCGGGTTTCCCGCCCGCTGGCTCGCCCAGGAGCCGGGCCGCCTCGACGGGTGAGGCGTTCACCAGCACATACCGCGCCGCCACCGTACCTGCCGCAGCACCGGCGAAGGCGACCTCCGCGGTGCGCCCGTCGGTCGACACCGCGGTTGCTTCGGTACCGGTCACCAGTTCCGCACCGGCCGCACGAGCCGCCGCGGCCAACGCATCGGTCAGCGCGCCCATACCACCCACCGGTACATCCCAGTCGCCGGTGCCGCCGCCGATCACGTGATAGAGGAAACAGCGGTTCTGCAGCAGGGACGGATCGTGCGCGTGGGTGAAGGTGCCGATCAGCGCATCGGTGAACACCGCACCGCGGACCAGGTCGTCGGCGAAATACTGTTCGATGGTCTCCCCGAGGGGCCGCGCGAACAGTTCCGCCCAGGCCCGCTCGCCGACCCGCTGCCGCAACTGCGCGGCGGTGGGCAGTGGTTCGGTGAACGTCGGGAAAACCGCCCGCGCCACCTCACCGGTCATCTCGTAGAAGCGCTGCCAGGCCTCGAATTCGCGATACGACCCGGTGACCCGCGCGAAACTCTCCCGGGTGGCGGCCGGTGACCGATTGTCGATCAGCAGCCCCGACGATCCAGCCGGCGTGTAGGAGGAGATCCGCCGCTTCCGCGTATCGAATCGCAGACCCAAATCGCGCAGGATCCGGTCCGGTAGCAGGCTGACCAGGTACGAATACCGGGACAGCCGGACATCGACGCCGTCGAATACCCGCGCCGAGACCGCCGCGCCCCCGACCACCGCGGCCTGTTCCAGCACCAGCACCGACCGCCCGGCACGGGCCAGATACGCCGCCGCGACGAGGCCGTTGTGCCCACCGCCCACGATCACCACGTCGTACCGGGACCGCATCACCATATGACGTCGATACCACACCGGCGCCGTGGCGGTGGTGAGGCTATCCGAGCAAACCGCCCAGCAGTCCGCCGCTCTGCCCGGCCTCCTGCCCACCGCCGGTTCCGCCGAGCATGCCGCCGGGTGGCAGTTCCGAAGGCTGCACGATGACGAAACCCCGGCCGGAGAACGACAGCGTCATTCCTTCGCCGGTGCTGCGGCCCATCAGCCGACCCAGCCCGAAGGAGTCGTTACGTTTCATCCCGGTCTGCAAGCTGGAGGACCAGGCGATGGCCGCCTGCGGATCGGCGTAGGTGGGCTGGTCGACATTGAGCACGACCGGGCTGCCGTGACTGGTGATGGCGATCCGGCCCCGGCCGCTGAACACGCAGTTGAACAGGCCGGCGTTACTGGCGTATCCGGCCGCGCCCTGCACCATCCGGATGTCATAGCCCAGTGTGGGGTCGAAGGCGAGCACATTGGACCCGTTGATGGTGAGTCCGTCTGTCCCGTCCAGATCGATGATGTGCACATCGGCCGCGCCGTTGGCGACGAACAGATCGCCGCGCCCGGACACCTTCATCAGGGGCACGCCCTCCCCCGTGAGCCGCTGCTGGATCGCGCGGCCGATCCCACCGGAACCGAGCGCCTGGAAATGTAGATCGCCCTGGTAGGCGACCATCGATCCGGACCGGACCAGCGTTTCGCCGTTCACGCCGACCTTGATCATCTTGCCGCCCTGCTTCTGAATGCCCATCCCGGACACTTCGGCATGACGCGGGTCGAACAGCTCGCTGTGCATCGGCTGAGCTCCTTGCTGAGAAGAATGAGCGGGGGTGGGTGGCGGAGGAGGAGCAACGGGTGGGTACGGCTGCTGCGGAGGCGGATAGCCGGGTCCCGGCGGCGGATACCCGGCGGCAGGCGCGGCGGGGTACCCCGGCGGTGGTCCGGATTGGGCCGGATACTGCGGTGCTCGATCGTGCGGCGCTTGATATTGGGGAGGCGAGTACTGCTGCCCTGCTACAGGATTCGCGATCACGGTGGGATCGGTACGCGACGAGTGCGGTACGGACGGCGCCGGCGCGGGTGGGACCGGCTCGTCGTCGATGTTCACACCGAAATCGGTGGCGACACCCGCCAGCCCGTTGTCGTAGCCCTGCCCGACGGCACGAACCTTCCACGCGCCGGCCCGCCGGTAGATCTCCACGCAGACCACGGCTGTCTCGGTACTCAATTTCGACAGCGGGAAGGTGAGTGTGTCCTGTTCGCCGGTAATCGTCGCGGTCAGCGATCCCACCGAGCCGAAGGTAGGCGGCCCGCTGCCGTCCAGGCTCGCGGTCACCACCACCTTGTCGATATCGGCGGGTAGCGCGGGAGGCCGTACATCGACCACATCCCCGCTACCCTGCCCGTGCCGGTAGGTCACACCCGGTCCGACCGGCTGATTGAAGAAGACGAAATCACCGTCGGAACGGACTTTTCCGTCTGCGGCGAGCAGTAGCGCCGAAACATCCACCGGCGCCGAACAGGTCACCGTCACCATCAGCCTGTCGCCCGGCGCGGGCCGGTTCTCCCCCGGAGCGAGCGCGGTCACCGCGGCCCACCCCCATCCCGTACATACCGGGCCGGGTTGCCTCCGGCCCTCCGAGTGGCCCGGTTCCCGGCCTTCCACCCGCATGACTTCTGATCCACACCGACGAGTCTGACCGATAGCGCCCACACCGCGCCACCTCAGTATTCGCCGAACCTCCCACAGGGACACCACCTGCGACGAAACATCGAACCGGCCGAAACCGATCACTTCGGTGAGCCGTCGGAACCTGAGAATTTTCACAGCCGCAGCACAGGCAACGGCCAGGTCACGGCGGCATCCTGGAATAAGACGAGCGGAACTCGGCATCAGGGAGGAACCCATGGTGGATTTCGAGATCACCGGCACCACCGTCACTGTTCACGTCCGCGGCGCACACCGTGTGCTGTCGCTATGTGACCACATCACCTTCGATCTGGCGAACATCGTAGCCGTCGAACCGGCCGAAATCGACCGCCGGCCCCCGTGGGTGCGCGCACCCGGCGCATTCTTCCCGGGCGCCATCGCGGCGGGAACGTTCCGCGGCAAGGGGCGGAAAGAATTCTGGGACACTCTCTTCGGTGGTAACGCCGTACGTATCGACCTGCGCGGAAGCGATTACACCCGCCTGGTCGTCGATGTCGACGATGTCGACATGGCGATCGGTTCGCTCCGCCACGCCGCCGCGGCCTGAGCGGCGGCACCCCCGATCCGCCGATCGACCTCCTCGCCGCGGGGCCGATCGGCGGGTTGGTTTTGCTGTGTTTATTTGCGGCGCCTTCGGCGCCGCTGGCGGGGCCCTATTAACCCCGGTTCTTCACTCCTTCGCTCAGTCGCTGCGCTCCTTCGCTACGTCGCTCCAGAACCGGGGCGGGCCCCGCCTACGGAGGTGGACCATCCGGAGAAGACGGAAGGTGAGTGCAGAAATGAGCCTCGAGCAGCCCGGTCGGGCACACGGCCCAGTAGATGCTGAAAAAGGGCGCCGATCTCTGAACAGCCCACTGCACGGGCTCGGTCGCTGCGCTCCTTCGCTACGTCGCTCCAGAACCGGGGCGGGCCCCGCCCACTGAGGTGGACCATCCGGAGAAGACGGAAGGTGAGTGCAGAGGTGAGCCTCGTGGATATGTCCATGTTCACCGCCGGGTCGAGTATTCGGCTCGCCGCGGCGCGGACCGACTCGCCCACTGACCACAGCGACTCGTCACGGCATCGATTTCGGCCGGTAGGGTACGGGCGGCATGGCCCAAGGATGCCGTGCGACGCGTACGACGAGACCGAACGCTCAGCAGTTCCGGCCCGGTTCTCCCCGGGGTCCGCGCATATGAAGTCCCCTGCTGTCACCGACATCTCGGAGGAGATATGGCGGAGTTCACCGGGAAAGTCGCGCTGGTCACCGGTGCCGGGTCCGGTATCGGGAAGGCGACCGCGCTACGACTGGCGGGGGCGGGCGCGCGGGTCGTCCTCGGTGATGTGGATATCGCGGCGGTCGAGCGGGTCGCCCGGGAGATCGGTGAAGCCGGCGGTACGGCGGCCGCCCTCGTGCAGGACACCGCGAAGCTCGCCGACCACGAGGCCGCGGTGGAATTCGCGATCCAGACCTACGGGGCGCTGCATCTGGCCGTGAACAATGCCGGTATCGGCGTGAGCCCCGGGCCGATCGGGGAGTTGGACACCGAGAAGTGGCGGCTGCTCATGTCGATCAACTGCGACGGTGTGGTGTACGGGATGAAGTACCAGATCCCGGCCATGCTGGCCGCCGGGCCGCACCGATGCGCGATCGTCAATATGTCCTCGGTACACGGCAGTGTCGCCACCGACGCACCCGGATCCGCTTACACCGCGTCCAAGCACGCGGTACTCGGTATGACCAAGGCCGCGGCGGTCGAATACGGCGCGACCGGCCTGCGGATCAACGCGGTACAGCCCGGTGTCATCGCCACCCCGCTCACCGAAATGCCCGCCGACGCCAGGGAGTTCCTGGAGAACAAGCACCCGCTGAAACGATTCGGCCGGGCCGAAGAGGTCGCCGCGGTGGTCGCCTTCCTCCTCTCCGAGGACGCCTCGTTCGTCACCGGATCCGGCTATCTCGTCGACGGCGGCTACACCGCTCTCTGAACCGGCGCCGCTTATTCGTCGGCGGAATCGGGTGCGGGTTTGGGCTGGCGGGTGATGATACGCAGCACCGGTTCCACCACACGCGCCGCGATCGGCCCGACCGAGGCCATCAGCAGCACATAGGTCGTCGCCAGGGCGGCGAATTCGTCGGGCACGGCTCCCGCCGCCACCGCCAGACCGGCGATGACGATCGAGAATTCGCCGCGCGCCACCAGTGCCGCGCCGGCGCGGGCGCGACCCAGTCGTGACGATCCGGCGTGCGCGGCGGCCCACCAACCGGTGGCGATCTTGGTGATCGTGGTGATCACCGCGAGCAGGATCGCCCAGCCCAGGACCGGCGGGATACTGCGCGGATCGGTGGTGAGGCCGAACAGGACGAAGAACATGGCCGCGAACAGATCCCGCAACGGTTCCAGGATCTTGGTCGCGCTGTGCGCGGTGGTATCGGAGATCGCGATACCCAGCAGGAACGCTCCGACCGCCGCCGAAACCTGTAGCGCGGAAGCCACTCCCGCGATCAGCAAGGCCGAACCGAGCAGTTTCAGCAGGAAGATCTCGCGGTCGTCGCTGGCCACGATCGCGGATACGTATTTGCCGTAGCGGAAGGCGACCACGAGCACCACCGTCACCGCTAGCAGCGCGATTCCCAGTGATTGCAGACCCGCCACGAATCCCAGGCCCGCCAGCACCGCGGTCAGCACCGGCAGATAGGCGGCCATCGCGAGATCCTCGAAGACCAGGATCGACAGGATCACCGGGGTTTCCCGGTTACCGAGCCGCCCCAGATCGTTGAGCACCTTGGCGATGATCCCGGACGAGGAGATATAGGTGACCCCGGCCATCGCCAGGGCACCGGTGGGGCCGAGCCCCAGCAGTAGTGCGACCACCACACCGGGCGTGGTGTTCAGGACCAGATCCAGCAGGCCGGCCATCCAGGATCTTCGCATCCCGGTGAACAATTCGGCCGCACTGTATTCCAGTCCGAGCAGCAACAGCAGCAGGACAACACCGATCTCGCTGGCGAGATGGATGAACTCGTCGGCCTCGTGCAGTTCGAAGAAACCTCCTTCCCCGAACACCAATCCGCCCACCAGATACAACGGGATTGGGGACATGCCGATCCGGGCCGCGATGCGTCCGAGCACTCCTAGCCCGAAGAACACCGCCCCCAGCTGGATCATCGCCAGCGTGGTCGCATTCATCGCTACAGGTTCAGCCGTCTTTCAGAATATCCGCGGCACTGTCCAGACCGTCCGAGGTCCCCACCACGATCAATACGTCGCCACCGGTGAACACGAAATCCGGGCCGGGAGCCGGCATCGCCTGACCCGCCCGCATCACGGCCACAATGGAGGCCTTGGTCCGGGTGCGCATCCGGGTCTCACCCAGGGTGCGCCCGTCGTAGGGCGAGTTCTCGCTGACCGGCAACTGCCGGGTGTTCACACCATCCATATCCCGGTGCTCGTTGCGCAGCTGACCCACCAGTTGCGGAGCGCCCAGCAGATTGGCCAGGGTTCCGGCCTCCGCCTCGGTCATCGGGATCTGCGTGGTGGCGTCGGGATCGCCGATCTTGGTGAAGATCAGATCGATCGTCCCGTCCTTGTGGTCGACGACCCCGATCCGCCGGCGTACAGCGGTAAGCGGAAAATCCTTGCGCACGCCTATTCCCGGCAAGGGCGTCACTTCGACGTTCACGATGTCACCTTAACTCGACTGCGAGTGCGGACCGATAGCCGCACACACAGTAGCGCTACCCCGTCCGACCGGGTCTGAACCTCCGCGGCGGCCCGGATCAGCATCGGCGGTGTTGCCGGTCGGCGCTGGTCACCGCGGCCGTTCGGCGGCGAGCACGACATGGCGCATGAGCAACGCCGTGGTCACCGGGCCCACCCCGCCCGGTACCGGGCTCAACCCGCCCGCGATACCCCGGACCGATTCGGCATCGACATCGCCGACGATCTTCCCATCGGACGATTCGTTGGTCCCCACATCGATCACCACGGCTCCCTCGCGTACATTCGCGCCGGTCACCAGGCCGATCCGGCCCGCTGCGGCCACGACCACATCGGCGGCCGCCGTCACCGCGGGCAGGTTCGTGGTGCGGGAATGACAGACGGTGACCGTCGCGTTCTCCGCGAGCAGCAGATGCGCCAGCGGTTTGCCGACCACGTTCGATCGTCCGACGACGGCCACATGCCGGCCTTCGAGGGCGACCCCGTGATGTTTGAGCAATTCCACCACCGCCTCGGCGGTGGCCGGGGCGAAACCGGCCGATCCCGCGGCGAGCAGCCCCAGCGACAGCGGGCTCACCCCGTCCACATCCTTGGTGGCGGCGATCGCCGCGGATACATCGTCGAGTGTCACGCCGGCGGGCAGCGGCGTCTGCAGCATGATCGCGTCGGTCTCGGGGTCGGCGCTGCGCACCGAGAGTTCGGTACGCAGCGTGTCGGCGGAGGCATCCGCACCGAGATCCACGGTATCGCAATCGATTCCACGGTTTGCGGCCGATTTCTTCAACGAGTTCACGTACCAGGCACTGGCCGGATCTTCATTGGCGACCACCAGTGCCAATCGCGGGGCGCGGCCCGCCCGCTCGGTCAGCGCCTTCGCCCGCGCGGTCGTATCGGCGTTGATGGCGGCGGCGAGGTCTTTCCCGGTCAGCGATGCGGTATCCACGGATATTCACCCTAACGGTCGCGGCCGGGTGGACCCCATCCGCAGCCCCTTGCAGGGCCAGGCACTAGTGTGTCGGTGGCGCCGATACGCCCCGCAGCGCCGTAGCCAGCGGGTTCATGGGACATGTCCCCAATCGGACAGCCGCAAATACCGGGTTCCGGCCGAGACCGGACCTAAGGTGGGTTCCCACATACCGCACCGCAAGTTCACAAAAACGATCACCCGCCTCCACCCGTGGAAAGGTGTCGCCGTAGTGCACAGTCGAAGAGGTTTGCAGTATCTGGTGGCGGTTACCGCCGCCGCGACGAGTATCACGCTCGCCGGTTTCACCGGCGCGCCGGCCCAGGCCAGTCCCGAAACGGACGCACTCTACAATTCCGCTCAGCGCCATTTCACCGACGGTGACTCCACCGCCGGCCGAGCCGCCCTGCACGACCTGATCGGACGTGATCCGACCGATGCCGAGGCGCTCTCCCTCCAGGCGATCTGGTCCCATTACGCGGGCGATATCCCGGCCCTCAACGATGCGATGGGCCGCCTGCGCGCCGTCGACGGCGGGCTGGCCGCCGGCACCGACGGTGTACTACACGCCGTCAGCGCGGGTATCGCCACTCTCCCCAATCCGCTTCCGGCGCTGGTCGGACCGCAGACCGGCATCGTGGTCTTCGGCTTCGGGCTACTGCCCGACGGCACGCCCCGCCCCGAACTCGTCGAGCGCTTGCAGGCTGCCTGGTTGCAGGCGATCGCCTCACCGTTCTCGCCGATCGTGGTCAGCGGTAACAATCCGAGCAACGGCATCACCGAGGCCCAGGCCATGGCCGGCTGGTTGATCGGCCGGGGTATTCCGGCCGAACGGATCCATGTGGAGAACCGAGCCGGTTCGACGGTGCAGAACGCGCTGTTCAGCGCCGATATCCTGCACAGGGTGGGCGCCAACAGTGTGGTGGCGGTGACCTCCCCGAACCATATCCGGCGCGCGGTGGCCGATCTCTACGTCGCCGGGATCCCGGTGGTGGGCGCCACCACCTCGCTCAACCAGCTGGTCTCTCAGCTTCCCCCGCCGAGCAAACAGGCCCAATACAGCATCTATCTCGACGCGACGCGGACCTTCCAGCTCAATACCAGCCGCTGACCGGTGGCGTCGTGCCGCGCCCGGCTCGGCGAGCCGGGCGCGGCAGTTTCGTGAGCCGGGTGGCCGGTGGGACCATCCGGCACACAGGCACCGCTCGGCTGATCAGGAGGACCGCCGGTTCACGGATGAACCGGCATCGGGACCGACGCCACGGCGTCCCGGATCCGGGCGGCCGCCGCATCGGGCGGGATATCGGCGATGAAGGCACCCATCGCCGACTCGGACCCGGCCAGATATTTGATCTTGTCCGCACCGCGTCTGATCGACGTCAGTTGCAGATGCAGGCGGACGGAGTCGCGGCCGGTGTGGACCGGTGCCTGGTGCCACGCCGCGATATAGGGCGTCGGATCATCGTAGAGAGCGTCGATGCCGCGCAGTAACCGCAGGTAGAGGGTCGCGAGCTCGTCCCGCTCGGCCTCGTCGGTGGCCGCGAGATCCGGGATCTGCCGATGCGGGAGCAGATGCACCTCGATCGGCCAGCGCGCCGCGAACGGAACGAAGGCCGTCCACCACTCCCCCGCCAGCACGACCCGGCCACCTGCGCGTTCACTGTCCAGCACACGCTCGAAGAGGTCCGGTCCGAGTCGCCGCACCGAATCGAGCACCCGGGCGGTCCGCGGCGTCACATAGGGGTAGGCGTAGATCTGGCCGTGCGGATGCGGCAGCGTGACACCGATGGCCTTTCCCCGATTCTCGAAGGGGAACACCTGCTGCACCCCGGGCAGCGCGGACAGTTCCGCGGTGCGGTCGGCCCAGGCCTCGATCACCGTGCGGGCGCGACTGGGGGTGAGATCGCCGAATGCGCCCTCGTGCGCCGGACTGAAGCACACCACCTCGCATCGCCCGACCGCCACGCGTTCCCGGCCGAATCCGATATCCGCGATATCGCCGAGACCGGCCGGGGCCGGCGGTTCACCGGTCACCTCGCCCGGTAGCGCGGGACCGAATGAGGGGGACCGGTTCTCGAAGACCGCGACGTCGTACTGATCGGGTATCTCCGACGGATTGTCCGGAGTCTGCGGAGCGAGCGGGTCACGATCGGCCGGCGGTAACACCACCCGGGCCTGCCGGGCGGCCGCGATGGACACCCATTCCCCGGTGAGCACATCCTGGCGCATCACCGCGGTCGGCGGCCGGGGGTCCAGGCGGCGGGTGTCGATACGGCGTTCGGGGCCGAGCCGGGTATCGGCGTCGTCGTAATAGATGAGGTCGCGGCCGTCGGCCAGTTTCGCGGTGCGCTTCACGATGCGGGTCGGCACCCGACAACGATAACCAGGCCGCGCGCCCACCCCCATCCACGGCACCGGCGGGTCAGCGACAACGACGCGAAGGTGATCGTGCCGTCCGCTCGGAGCCGAAAAGCCTCGACTCTTCCCCACTGTCACGTTATAGTCAGTAAGACTAAAACAATGAGGAGGGCACCGATGGGTTACGGAAACTGGGACCACAGCGCCTACCGCGCCGCCAAGGCCTACCGGGCACGCCGGGGCATGGAGGATTTCGGCTATACCGCGCAGCTGCGCGAACAGCCCTACGACACCTGGACCGTCCACCCCGACCTGGATCCGTTCGGTGTGGGAGCACGAGAGTGCCGGGATTCGGCCGACCACGGGAATTCGCTGCCGATAGCGGTACTCTTCGACGTCACCGGGTCCATGGGGCAGGTGCCGATGATCATGCAGGGCAAACTCGGGAAACTGCACGGCCTGCTGAAGGACAAGGGTTACGCCGACGATCCGCAGATCCTCTTCGGCGGTATAGGTGATGCCGATACCGATCGGGTGCCACTGCAGATGGGCCAGTTCGAATCCGACAACCGCATGGACGAACAACTGCGCAATATCCTCCTCGAAGGCGGAGGCGGCGGCCAGAAGTCCGAAAGTTACGAATTGGCCGCATATTTCATGGCCGAGCACGTGGTGACCGATGCCTGGGAGAAGCGCCACAAGAAGGGATATCTGTTCCTCATCGGCGACGAGCTCAACAAACCACGTCTGGCCGCCCGGCATATCCGCGCCGTGATCGGTGACCACATCCGCAGCGATATCGCGGTCGATTCGATCTACCGGGAACTCGGGCAACGCTGGGAGGTGCACTACATCCTGCCGAATCAGTCGTCGTATTACCACGATCCGGAGATCGCGGAGCACTGGCGCGCACTGCTGGGGCAGCATTTCCTGCGCCTCGACGATCCGGCGGCGGTGTGCGAACTGATCGCGCTGACGATCGGACTGTCCGAGAACCGGGTGGATGTGCACACGGGGCTGGCCGATCTCCGTGATGTCGGCTCGGTCGCCGAGGCCGAGATCGTCGGCCGGGCGTTGCGCGCCCAGGAGCCCAGGGCGCTACCCGGCGGCACCCACTGAGGGAACGACCGGATACAGGAGTACCGATGACGAAGGACGCGACAGTGACCGACCGGCATCTCATCGTCGTAGATCTCGGATTCGGCGATGCGGGCAAGGGGGCCACCGTCGATTGGCTGTGTTCTCCCGAAGCGGGCCTCGGAGTCTCGGCGGTGGTGCGCTTCAACGGTGGGGCGCAGGCGGCGCACAATGTGGTCGCGGACGGGCGGCACCACACCTTCGCTCAGTTCGGGTCCGGCACCTTCGCGGGGGTGCCCACCCTGATCTCCCAGTATGTGCTGGTAGAGCCGCTGGCCTTGGCCGCGGAAGCCGAGCGGCTCGCCCGAACGGGTGTCGCGGATCCGCTGTCGCTGCTGTCCGTGGACGGGCGGGCTCTGCTCACCACCCCGATCCATATCGCGGCCAACCGGGCCCGCGAGGATGCGCGGGGAGCCGGACGGCACGGGTCGTGCGGGAGGGGAATCGGGGAAACGGCCGCCTACGCCCTGGGGCACGACGCGCCGCGGGTCGCGGACTGCCGCACGCCCGCGGTGCTCCGGCGCAAACTGCGCGCGCTCGCCGCGCACTACCGCCCACTGCTCGCATCCAGCACACACCACCGCGAACCGATCGATGCCCTCCTCGCCGCGTATCGCGAATTCGGCGCGGCGGTGCGGATCACCGGCGCCGAAGAACTGCGGCGCGCGGCGCGACGTGGGCGGCTGGTGTTCGAGGGCGCGCAAGGCGTACTACTGGACGAATGGCGGGGCTTCCATCCGCACACGACCTGGTCGACGGTCGAACCGCGCAATGCCCGCGCACTGCTGGCCGGAATCGGCGCCCACGCGGCGACCCTCGGCGTGACCCGCGCCTATATGACCAGACACGGCGCCGGCCCCTTCCCTACCGAGGATCCGGACCTGCGCAATCCGGAACCGCACAACGGCGTCGGCCGATACCAGGGTGCGTTCCGGCAGGGGCATCTCGACACGGTGCTACTGCGGTATGCCGTGGCAGTATGCGGAGGTGTGGACGGGCTGGTGGTCAACCACCTGGACGCGCCGGCTGAGCGGGCGGCGACCGCCTACGCCACCCCGCACGGAGTCCGGACCTCTCTCGAGCCGGGCTCCTGGCAGGACCTGGACCACCAGAGGGCGTTGACCGAATACCTCACCGCGGCAACACCGCTGTACACCGAACTCCCCACCGATGTCGCTGGTTGGCTGCAGCGCCACCTGGGTATACCGGCGGTGCTCACCGCGTCCGGCCCGGACCGACGCGCGCGCCGGGCGAGCGTATCGCTCGAGGCAGCCCTGCACCCCGGGAAACCCGCGACTTCTCGTGCGGCGCAGCCCCGGACGGCGTGACCGCACACTATCGCGACGGCCGTTCAGCGCAGCGTCGGCTTCGCGCAGATCCCCGACCACTACGCGATACCCCTGCGCACCGAGCCGAGCGGCCGTCGCGGCGCCGAGCCCGATGGCACCGCCTGCTATGACCGCGGCTTTCCCGTCGAGCTCGGATGAGCCCATATCCACATACCCACTTCCCCAACAGCTGAGAATTATATTCTCAATTTCAAGAACGAAAATACTCTCGCGCGGTCGCCGACGGTGAGTACGGCAGTATGGACGCTGTGGACCAATCGGCGGTATCGGTGGATGTCGTGGCGTTGCGGTTCTGGGCCGACGACGCCGCGGCCACATTCGGGATAGCGGCACGCCCGCACGAGCCCTTCACCGGGCATGTCGCATTACCCGGTGTGCTGCTGGGACGCGGCGAACGCCTCGCGGACGCGGCGCGCCGGGCCGTGCACACCAAACTCGGTGTACCGGCCGACACCATCGGCCCGGTCGGCCAGCTGGTGACCTTCGACGAACCGAATCGCGATCCGCGCGGGCCGACCCTGTCGATCGTCATGTGGGCGGTGACCGGACCCCACGACGGTCTCGCACGCTGGGTGTCCTTCGACGAACCTCCCACACTGGCCTTCGATCACAACAACATCGTGGTCGCCGCACGTGGGTTGCTGTCGGGGCAGCTCTGGAAGGACCTGCCGCTGACCCGGGCACTGCTCGGTGACGAGTTCCCGGCAACCCGCGCGGTCGACCTCGCCACCTCCCTCCTGGGCGGCCGCCCCGACGCCGCGAACCTGAACCGGACACTCGCCGGGATCCCCGGACTGCACAAGACCGACGAACGCCGCCGCACCAAGGCCACGGGCCGGCCCGCCGCGGTCTGGGCCTTCAGCGGCGACCGGTAGCGGCGCAGGTCGGTCGGCGGGAACCCGCCGACCGACTCCGCGGGCCGCCGTACCGGATATCGGCGACACCGCCGGTATTTCCGATGCACGCGGCGCCCGTAGTCGACAGACTGTGCCCATGACCGCATTCGACACCGCCGACATCACCCGGCAGCTGCGCGCCGCCGGATGTGTGTTCGCCGAGGACGAGGCCCGGTTGTTGATCGGCGCGGCAGCCTCGGATACGGAACTGACGGCGCTGCTGGCACGTCGTATCGCGGGCACACCGCTGGAACATCTACTGGGATGGGTGCAGTTCCGCGGAATCCGGATCGGTGTCCGGGACGGGGTGTTCGTACCGCGGCAGCGCTCGGCTCTGCTGGTGGACGAGGCACTCGGCCTGGCCGCCGTCCGCCCGGTGCGCACGGTGGTCGACCTGTGCTGCGGCTCGGGGGCTCTCGGTCTGGCCCTGCTCACCGAACTCGGTACGCGGTCGGCGGAATTGGTGGCCGCCGATATCGACCCCGTCGCGGTGGCCTGCGCGCGGGAGAACCTGGCGGCGGTCGGCGGCCCGGTCTATCGGGGCGATCTGTTCGACGCGCTACCCGATACCCTGCGCGGCCGGATCGATATCCTGCTCGCCAACACCCCGTACGTGCCTTCGAGCCTGATCGCGCGACTGCCGCCGGAGGCTCGCGACCACGAACCCCCGATGGCCCTCGACGGCGGACCCGACGGCCTGGACCTGGCCCGGCGCACCGCCGCGGGCGCACCGGGCTGGCTGGCGCCGGGCGGGAGTCTGCTGATCGAAATAGGCGTCGATCAGATCCCGGCCGCCACCGAACTGCTCACCGGCAGTGGGCTCGTCGCCCGGATCGTGCGCTCGCCGGACCTGGATGCCACCGTGGCCGTCGGCCGACGTCCGGCGGCTACTTCCGCCCGCTGAAATCGTCCATCGAGTGGTACACGCCGACTGTGTTCAGGAACAGGTCGCGCAGTTTGATCGGCAGCACCCCGGACAGCGCCTTGTTGAGTCGTGAGGTCCACGGCAGGATTACGACCGGTGTCCCCTTCTTCATCTCGGTCCAGGACTGATCGACGACCTTGTGCTGGTCCAGGATCGGGGTGAGCCAGAAACCCTTGGCGCCCTCGAACATCCCGGTATTGATGTAGGTCGGGCATACCGTGGTCACCTTCACATGGCCGTGACCGGCCTGCTCGAGTTCGATCCGCACCGAATCCGACCAGCCCAGCGCGGCCCACTTCGAGGCCGCGTACACGCTCATCCGGGGGTTGTGCACCAGCCCGGCGGAGGAGGAGATGGTGAGCACCCGGGCCTCGGTGGTCCCGGCGACCATCGCCGGCAGGAATTCCAGGGTCACATACATCGGCGCCAGCGAATTGATCGCCATGGTCTTGTCGATATCGTCGCGGTCCTCGGTTTCCCAGAAGTAGGTGTTCCCGCGGACGATACCGGCGTTGTTCACCAGAACGTCGATATCGCCGACATCCACGCGCACCGACGCAGCCGCCGAGGCGACCGCGTCACCGTCGGAGATATCGACCGCGTAGGTGCGCACGGTGCCCCCGGCGGCGATCAGTTCGGCCGCGGTCTCCCGCAACGCGGCGTCGTTGATATCCCACAGCACCACGGCGGCGGCACCCTCGCGCACCGCCCGGGCGGCGAACAGCTTCCCCAGGCCCATGGCGGCCCCGGTGATCAGCACCTTCTTACCGGCCACCGTATCCAGTTTCATCGGTTTCGAATCCTTGTCTTCGGAGAGAGCGAGAAAAGCGGCCTACTTCTGGCGCAGCGTCTTCATCACCCGGAAGTAGAGTGTCATGGTTTTCGCCCACATCGCCTCCGACATCCCCGGCAGCGGCGCGATCGGGAGCATGCGCTGGACCGCGATCGTCTGGGTGTCGACGTACTTGAGCAGGCCCTCGGGGCCGTGCCGGCGGCCGGTCCCCGAGATCCCGACTCCGCCCGACGGCGCGTCGGCGCTGCCCCACGCGGCGATGAAACCCTCGTTCACGTTCACCGAGCCCGCGTTGATCCGCGCGGCGAATTCCCGGCCGCGCGCTGCGCTGCGAGTCCAGACGCTGGCATTGAGCCCGTAAGGGGTGTCGTTGGCCTGGATCACGGCCTCGTCGTCGGTGGCCACCTTGTAGACCGAGACGACCGGACCGAACGTCTCCTCGCGGTACACCGTCATCTCGGCGGTGACGTCGGTGAGCACTGTGGGTTCGTAGAAGTACGGGCCGAGGTCGGGGCGGTGCACACCACCGGCCAGCACCGTCGCACCTTTGGCGACCGCGTCGTCGACATGGGCGCGGACCGTATCGAGTTGTCGCGGGAAGGTCAGCGAACCCATATCCGTCGAGTAGTCCAGCGGCGACCCCAGCTTCAGCGCCTTCACCCCGGCCACGAACTCGTCGACGAATTGGTCGTAGACCTTCTCGTGGACGTAGATGCGCTCCATGGATTCGCACAGCTGGCCGGCCGAGGCGAAACTTGCCCGGACCGCGGTGCGGGCGGCGGCGCCGGGGTCGGCGTCCGACAGCACCAGCAGCGGGTTCTTACCGCCCAGCTCCAGGGAACAGCCGATGAGACGCTCACCGGCCTGACGGCCGATGGTGCGGCCCGTGGCGCTGGAGCCGGTGTAGTCGACGTAGTCGGCGCGGTCGATCACCTCGCCGCCGATCACCGAACCGCGACCCAGCACGATCTGCCACAGATCCTCCGGGAGCCCGGCCCGGATCGCCGCGTCGACAGCCCACAGGGCGGTGAGCGCGGTCTGGTTGTCCGGACGGCCCACGACCGCGTTACCGGCTACCAGGGCGGGCAGCGCATCGGAGACGGCCAGCGCGAGCGGGTAGTTCCACGGCGAGATCACCGCGACCACGCCCTTGGGCCGCTGGCGCACCTGCACATCGGTGAGCACCGGCAGCACCCCACGCGGGTTGCGGCGCGCGAGGAGTCTGGGTGCGGTGGCGGCGTAGTACCGGGAGTTGACCGCGACATCACCGACCTCGTCGAACGCGTGCGCCCGGGATTTACCCGTTTCGGTCTGGACGATATCGAGGATGGTGTCCTGTTCGGCGAGCACCAGATCGTGGAAGCGGCGCAGTACCGCGGCCCGCTCCCGGACCGGTACCTGCGCCCACCGGCGCTGCGCGGCGCGGGCGCGCTCGAACGCGGTGTCGATATCGGCGACCGAGGACTGTGGCAATTCGGCGATCTGTTCGCCGGTGGCCGGCGCGGCGATCGTGACGGCCGGAGCGCCTCCGGCCGCGGCCCGGGCCAGCAGCGGTTTCACCAGATCCGGGGTCAGCACGCCGGTGGCGGCGGGGCGCTGGGCGGTCGTCATCGTCGGCGTTCTCCTGGGCATTGTCGCGCCGCGGTGGCAGACCACAGCGGGCAAGATTAATTGAACAGTGGTGTTAGAGTAATCCTCGTGCTGTACGCCGTGTCAAGGGCTCCGTTCCATGCAACAGTCCGGAACCGCCGGGGGCTGTGGGATCTCACAGTCCGGCCGGAGGACCGATCGTGAGCACCTCGAACGTCGAGCGGCCCGCCCGCCGGGGCCGGCCACCACAGACGCAGGAACAGGCCGAACAGGTACGCGCCCGAATCGTGAAAGCCACCGCCGAGGTGTTCACCCGCAACGGCTCCCGCGGGTCCAGCGTCGCGCAGATCATCGAAGAGGCGGGGCTGTCGCGCCCGACGTTCTACCGCTACTTCGCCAATGCCACCGAACCGCTCAACGCGGTTCTCGATGTCTCCAATGCCGAACTCGTCGGCGGGATCGGGGCCGCGCTCGAGGCGCCGGGCGAAGGCGTGGATCTCGGTATCCGGCTCATCGACGCCTATCTGGACTGGGCGCGCGGCCACGGCCCGATGCTGCGGCCGCTGTTCGCCGAACTTCACGACCCAGGGTCACCGGTATCGGCGTACCGCACTATCGCGCTGGACGGGATCCGCGCGATCGTCGGCACCAAATTCGCCGAATCGGGACGCCCGGTACCGGCGCCGCTGGACCTCGACGCGGCGCTGCACGTCTGCGAATACGTGGTCTACCGGATCTCCGCCGAGGTCCGACCGGGCCGCGAACCCGATCCGGAAACGGTGGCCGCGGCCCGGCTGACCATGATCCGTGTGGTGCTGGCGACCCTCGGCAATACCGACGATGTGCACTATGCGATGAGTCTGCCCGGTTTCTTCCCGGCGGCGGCTTCCGCCGGAGACTGACCACCACGACCACGGTCCACCACCACAGTCGAGCGGATGAGTATTGCGGGATGCCGAGAGAAACACTGTGCCGCAGTGACAGTGCGGTGGACGCCCGGATCATCGGCACGCGCCGCGCCGCTGTTCAGTGGGGCGGGGTACCCATATCGGTCCCGACCCGAACCATCGCGGCTGCGCCGACCGCCCGTCTACATCCTCGGTCGGGTCACTCGCCATCTCGACCGTGCGGGAACTCACCTGCGCCGTACTCGACGGCACCGCTCCGTACCTAGTGCCCGGGGCGAGCGGGCTCCGGGCTGACATCGTCCAGGCTCAGGCCGCTGGCGCGCAGGACGTGCCGGTCGATCGCCGCGCGAATGGCCTCCTCGGTCCCCAGAATGCGTACATGCCGGCGCGCGCGGGTGATCGCGGTGTAGAGAAGTTCCCGGGTGAGCAGACTCGAACCCGGCTCCGGTAGGACGATGGTCACCGCGTCGTACTGACTGCCCTGACTGCGATGGATCGTCATGGCGAAAACCGTGACGACCGCCGGGAACTGGGTGGGGTGGACCAGATACGGTTCGTCCCCGCGCTGTAGCGCCACCCGCAGCGACCCGTCCGGCCGGGATACCACCACTCCGGTGTCACCGTTGTAGATCCGGGCCTCGTGATCGTTGGCGGTCACCAGGAGCGGCTGCCCGGGATACCAGGTGCCGTACCGGTTCTCCGGTCCCGACCCCGCCACCGCGGCCCATTCGGCGGCCGCGCGATCCCACTGTTCGACGCCGTACGGACCGCGCCGGTGCGCGCAGAGCAGGCGATGCGATTCGAAGGCGGCGAGCGCGGCCGCGGCGTCGCCGGCGCGCGCGGCGGTGGTGACCCGCTGCGCGGTGGTGACGACATCGGCCCGGACGGCGGCGATTTCGTCCGGACCGAGCAGCTCGAGCATATCGCCGCCCGCCCGCAGCAGATCCAGCGCGGCCTCGGTATCGCCGGCCCGGACGGCGACGGCGAGATCGGCGATCCGGCCGCCGAACCGGCGGCCCCGGGTCAGCCGGACGATACCGCCGCGCAAACGGTTCCGTTCCAGCTCGGTGAGCGTTTCGGTATCGCCCGGCTCCGTCGCCGCGGTCGAGCTGTCCCCCGCCGCCGCGAGTTCGGCGCCGAGCAGCTCCTCGAACGAGGGGTCGGCGGTCCCGGGAAACGGCGCGGCCACCAGATCGGCGAGCACGGCGCCGGCGTCCACCGAGGCGAGCTGATCCGGATCACCCGCCAGGACGAGCCGGGTATCGGGCCGCAACGCCGCGAGGAGCCTGCTCATCATGGTCAGCGAGACCATGGACGTCTCATCGACGACCACTACGTCGTAGGGCAGCCGGTTGTGTTCGTGATAGCGGAAACGAGTGGTGCGGCCGCGTTGCCAGCCCAGCAGCCGGTGCAGCGTCGCGGCGGACAACTCCGGCAGGCCCAGAGCGGGCGCCTGATCCCGGACGGCCTCCTGCAACCGGGCGGCGGCCTTACCCGTGGGAGCGGCCAGCGCGATCCGGGGTGGCGCACCGCCACCTCCCGGGCCGGCGGTGTGCTGGGCGACGAGCAGCGCGAGGATCCGGGCGATGGTATGGGTCTTACCCGTTCCGGGTCCGCCGGCGACGACAGTGGTCCAGTGGGTGGCGGCGAGCGCGGCGGCGATGCGCTGCCGGTCCACCCCGGCTTCCGGCGGCCCGAACAGGCGGTCGAGTTCGCGGCGCACCACGGCGGGGTCGCTGTGCGGATGATCGGCGGCGCGGGCGGTGAGTACCCGCCGAATGATCTGTTCCTGCTGGTAATAGCGATCCAGATAGAGCAGGGGGCCGGTGTCCGGACGGGACGGATCGGTGAGCCGCAGCGGACGCAACGGCCCGTTCGGGCCGCCCAGGACCAGCGGGCTCGCCCGCAACGCCTCGATGACCCGCGCCTGCTCGGGCCACGGCAGCTCCGCGGGATCCACCAGCAGTTCCGGGCGTTCCTCGTCGGCGTCCACACCGATATCGCGCATCCGGGTGAGATCCAGGCACACCGATCCCGACCGCACCGCGCGCACGGCCAATGCGGCGGCGAACAGCACCAACTCCCGATCTTCCCCACCGAGCCTGCCCAATCGCTCGGCCACGTGCACATCGGCGGCCGAGAGGACTCCCGCCTCGTTGAATTCGCGCAGCATGCCTGTCCCGCGCTGCGCTATCCGGATGGGTATCACGACACACCTCCGGCGAGCAGATCCGACAGGGCGATGATCAGGCCGGGCGGCGGGGTCCAGTCGAAAACACCTGCACCCGCCGGAGTTCCGGGTCCGACCATGCCCCGGACGAAGAGATAGCGGATACCGCCGAGGTGTACCGCCGGGTCGTAACCGGGTAGTCGCCAGCGCAGGTAACGGTGCAGGGCGACCGAGTACAGCAGTGCCTGCAGCGGATAGTGCGAGCGGAACATCTCCGCGGCCATCCGTTCGCGGGTGTAGTGGGCGACCGTCAGATCACCGGTGCCCAACCGGTTCGTCTTGTAGTCCACGACGACACAGCGCTGGTCCGGGGTACGCAGCACCGCGTCGATACTCCCGGTGAGATACCCCCGCAACGGTATGTCGTCGAGGGTGTCGAGTTCGTCTGCGTAGGCGTGGAAATCGTCGTCGGGGGCCAGGTGCGCACGGACGGTGGCGGCGATGCCGCGCAGGGTGGCGGCCTCACCGGCCGGTGTGTCACCACCGGCGAGCGGTAGTTCGAATTCGAGTTCACACAACCGGTCCCGGCCCGGGATATCGGCGAGGGCACCGAACCCGATCGGGGTTCGCAGCACCTCCACCAGGGCCGTGGTCAGCAGTTCCGGGTCGGCCGCGGAGAGCATCTCACCGATGGATTCGGCGCAACGCGCCCGCACCTCGGCGACCAGATCGGGGGCATCGGTATCCACCCGTTCCAGCACCCCGTGTACAAGGGTGCCGAATTCCGCGCCGTAGGGCAGGTCGTTCATCAGCGACGACACGCCGGGTCCGGGTCCGGGTTCGGCGAGCGGCACGGGAACCTCGGGCTCGTCACCGGGGCCGGGGGCGTCCTCCGGTTCGGATTCCGGGACCACCGCGTGGGCCGTCGCGGTGAGCGCCGAATAGGAAGTGCGCCGCCAGAACTCGTCGATCTCGCGATCGAAGGTGGCCACGGCCATCGCACCGGATCCGGAATCGGTCCAGGGTCGGTACACCGGCGGGTCGGCGGCGGGGTCGGCGGCGGTCACCGAGATCGACTCTCCCGCACCGGCCGACCGGGCGCGGAGTCGATCGACCACGGCGCCGTCCTCCGGGACCGCGGCCCGTGCGCTCGGTCGCGCCGCATCCGGTGCCCGGCCGAACAGCAGCCGGTGCAGCGGCGCGGTCGCGGTCCCGAACGAAGGCGCCCACCAGGCGACCACCTGGCAACACGCGCGGGTCAGCGCCACATAGCACAGCCGTAGTTCCTCACCCGCGGATTCACTGTCGGCACGTTCCTTGCGGGCCGTGTACCCCGGGGCGTCGGGCCCGCCGATATCCAGTACCCGGGCATCATCGTCGTGCATCAACAGGGTGGCGGGTTTGGGATCCGCGGAGCTGTCCCAGGCGAACGGCAGATAGACGACCGGGAATTCGAGGCCCTTACTGGCGTGCACGGTCGCGATCTGTACGGCCGCGATATCGCGGTCCAGGCGCCGACTGCGGCCCGGCACCGATCCCGACGCGGGTTCGCGCACACGATCGGCCAGCCACCGGGTCAGTGCGGTGAGGCCCAGTCCCTCGGTCGCCGAGACCTCGTCCAGCAGCTGGGCGATATGCCGGAGATCGGTGAGCCGCCGTTCGCCGTGTTCGACGGCGAGCAACCGCGGTGCCAGCCGGGTCCCGGTCGCGAGTTCGTCGAAGACGGCGGCGAACCCGGCGCGGGCGAACAACCGTGCCGCGTCACGCAGTTCGGCACTGACCCGCCCCACCAGATCCGCTCCCCCGCTGTCGAGGTCGGCGCCGGTATGCCCGAACAGTGGGGTCAGCGCGGCCAGCCGCACCCGGTCCGCGCGATGCGGCTGCTCCAGCGCCCGCAGCACCCACAGCCAATCGGTCGCGCTGCGGGTGGCGAAGATACTGCTGCCGCTTGCCAGGACCACGGGCACGCCGGCTCGTTCGAGCGCGGAGCGCACTACCTCGAGCTGAGTGTGGGTACGGACCAGCACCGCGATATCACCGGGCCCCACCGGCCGCTCCCCGGCAGGGGTGGTGACCGGGGCCTGCGCACCGGGCCGGGTGCGCGGCGAATCCGCCAGGACGGTGCCGGATTCGAGAAGCGCGACGATATCGGCGGCCAGATCGGCCGCGACCCGGGCCCGCTGCCGATGGATGTTCGGGAATCCGGACGCACCGCGCGGACCCGCACCGGTGCGTGGGAGACAGCGCAGCCGCAGCGGGGTGATCAGCTCGGCCGGACCGCGCAGCCTGGTCCACGGCTGGGTGGGCGTGACCGCGGGCACCACGATCTCGTCATGGCCCAGTGCCGCACCGCCCAGCAGATGTTCGAGCGCGGCGAGCAGCCCGGCATCACTGCGCCTGTTGGTGGTGAGTTCCCGGCGCGCGGTGGCGTGCCCGACCGCGTCCAGGTAACTCAGGACCTCCGCGCCCCGGAACGCGTAGATCGCCTGTTTGGGGTCACCCACCAGCACCAGCGGGTTGTGCCCGTGGAAGGCCCGGCGCAGGATCTCCCACTGCAGCGGATCGGTGTCCTGGAATTCGTCGACCAGCACCACCCGGTAGCGGTCGCGGATACGGCGGCAGGCGGCCGGGCCGCGTGCCGGATCAGCGAGGATATCGCGCAACAAGACCAGCAGATCGTCGAAATCGCGCAGTCCGGCGAGGCGTTTGCGGCGTTCGGTTTCGGCGCGGACCGCGGCCGCGAAGGCGATACGTTGTGCCGAGGCGTCGTCGGTATCGGGCGCGAGCCGGGCCTGCCTGTCGCGCACCGCCGCCAGGGCGAATCGGTGAGCCTGTTTCACCGAGAACGGCGCCCGGGTGCGCGCGTAACGACTCAGGTACAGATCGTCGACGACAGTGCGGATCAGATCGTCGGCCTCCTCCACCAGGCGGGCCCCGGGATCGTGATCGCCGGCCAGGCCGAGTTCGGCCAGCATGCGCTGACAGAAACTGTGCGTGGTGGCGATGACCCCGGCGTCGAAATCCGAGAGCGCGGCACGCAAGCGGGTACGGCGGGCGCGGACCTCCTCGGGGTCCGCGTCCGCCAGATGGCGGATCAGTTCGTCGGAGGCGGTCCGGGCAGCGACCGGATCGGCGAGCGCGGCGGCCACGGTGACGAACCGGTCGCGGGTGCGTTCGCGCAGTTCCTGGGTCGCGGCGCGACTGAAGGTCACCAGCAACAGCCGCGAGATGTCCACCCCGGTCTCGGCGACATAGCGGACGGCGAGGCCGACGATGGCATAGGTCTTGCCGGTACCCGCGCTCGCCTCCAGCACTGTGGTGCCCTGCGGCAGCGAGCCGCACAGTTCGAAAGCGTTCCCGGGGACGTCCGTCGTGGTCGTCGCGGTCGTGGTCGTCACTTTTGCTCCGTCCCGCGGTTGCGCATGTATCCGGTGGTCACGGCGCACCCTGCTGTTCGGCGCGCAGCAGCGGTACCCACAGCCGACGGGCGATCGATCCGAAACGGGTGTTCTCGACCGGTTCTCCGGCGGGTGCGGGCGCCGCGGTGAGATCACGCAGGTCCGGAGCCGGACCCCAGACATAGCGCAGATTACGGTCGGTGTGCTCGGCGAAATCCCTGGTCTTGTCGCCGCCACCGAACTCCCGGTCGGCGGCGGCGATCGCCTCCTCCGGGGTGAGCCGCCGATACCGCGCTTCGGCGTAGGCCGCGGTGGTGGCGGTGGAGATGGGGAGCGGTTCGGAGAGGCCGGTATCGCGCAGCGCGACCAGTGTGCGCAGCATGGTCGTGGCGTCGGCCGCACCGGGGGCGGTGAGTTCGGCACGCCATGCCGGGGTCGGGAAACGGCCCCGGCCGGTGACCGCGGCCCGCCACGACCGCTCCTCGGTGACCGCCAGCGCCAGCAGCGAAACCCACGCCGCGATCCGGTGTTTCGGCGCGACCCGCGAATAGGTGGTACGCACCAGCAGTTCCCCGCGTACGTCGGCGACCGTGCCGGTGAGGCGGCGACCGTCACCGAGGTCCAGCGCGATATCGATATCGCGCGGCGGCCGCGTGTAGTCGGGACCGGCCGCGCGGACCAGGGTATCGACGGTTCGTTCGACCTCGTCGAGCACGGCCCGGCCGAGTTCGGCCGGGGGTAGAATCCCGCGCCGCCATTCCGCGGCCCGGAGCTCGGCCGGGTCGGCGCCGGCCAACCGCGCGGCGAGCATCCGTTCACCGAGTGCCCAGGTGTCGAGTCCGCCGAACTCGATGGGCAACCGGTCGGCGATATCGTCCTCCTGGTCGGGGACCCGTACGCCCAGCCGCTGCCACAGGAAGCCGCGCACCGGATGCTCCAGGAAGGCGATGAGCTCGGCGAGCCCGATCTCGGTCGTTTCGGCGCCCGGCAGGGTGCGGGTGAGCAATTGCGGAGGGGCTGTCGGTATCCCATCGATCGCCCGGGCGCCCGCGAAGGCGACGGCGTCGAAACCGAAGGGCCGATCGGCGGCGAAGTTGCGTGGATCGTGTGCTTGCAGCGGATGACGGGTGAGCACTCGCGCCATACCCGCGGTACCGACGTGTGCGCGCAGCACGTCCAGGAGTTCGGCGATCGGCACCGCGGGCGGCCGATAGGCGCCGGTGACGGGATCGGCGCCGGTATGCACGATCACCAGGGTGTCGCGGGCGGCCGTGATCGCGTCCAGCAGGAGCTGGCGGTCCTCGGAGCGCGGATCACGTTCGCCCATCAGGGGTTCGCGAGCCGGTACCTCGTCACCGTCGATTCCCGCACCGCGGGGGAAGACCTCGTCGTCCACGCCGAGCAGCACCACCACGCGATGTGGAACCGACCGCATCGGGGTCATCGTGCACACGGTGAGTTCCCCGGTCCGGAAATTGGCGCGGGTCGGGGCGGCCGCGAGCCGGCCCTGCAGCAGGCCGGTGATATCGCTGAGCCGCAACTCCACCTCTCCGGCATGGGCGGTGGCCGCCGCCAGTTCGCGGCGCGCCTCGGTACGGATCCAGGCCTGCGATTCGGGCACATCGGTCAGCAGCTCCAGCGCCCGGTCCAGGACGGCCGACCACTGCGCGGCGGGCCCGGGGCCCTGCAGGTCCCGTAGCACCGCGGCCAGCCGGTCGATGTATTCCGCGAACCGCCCGGCCACATCGATATCGTTGCTGTCCACATCGTCGAGCGGCAGGACCCGATCCAGCCAGCCCTGCGAGCTTTCGTCGGCGGTCACCCCGAGCATGATCCGGTCCACCGCCGCGTTCACCGTGTTCTGCTCGAAATCGCCCAGTCCGAACGCGTGGCGCTGCCGCCGGCCGATACCCCACCGAGCGCCGGCCTCGACCGCCCACTCCCGTATCCGCTCGATATCGTCGTCGTCGAATCCGCAGGCGCGCCGTACCGGTTCGTAGGCCGCGAGGTCCAGCACCTCGGTGACCGTGACCCGGCTCCGAGCGAGTTCGAGCAGTGTCACGACCACGCCCAGCAGCGGATTCGTCACCGCCCGGCCGCGGTCGGCGAGCCGCACCCGGAGTCGATGGCCCGGATGCCCGGTATCGGCACGGGATTCCGCGCCCGCCGCTGCGGGATGCCCGAACGCGGCGCGGAGCAGCGGAGCGAACGTCTCGACCTCCGGGCACATGACGAGCACATCGCGCGGCTCGAGCGAACGATCGGCGGCGAACAGCCCGAGCAGGCACTCCCGCAGCACTTCCACCTGCCGGACCGGACCGTGGCAGGCGTGCACCTGGACACTGCCGTCGGCGCCGCACTCTCCCTGTTCCGGCGGCCAGTCGTCGTCGCGGATACTCCGCTGCACGGATTCCAGCAGCGTCGCCGGGCGTTCGCCCCGGCCCGACGCGTGGTCGGTATCGACCGCCGCGACGCCGATCGGGTCACGGGCGGGCGAGCCGGACGGCGCCGGGTACCGGATATCGGCGGCGGCGAGGGGCAAGCGCAACTGGAGTTCCCGGATATCGCGGCTCAGCCCCGCCAGCAGCGGATGACGAACCCGGGTGGCCGAATCATCCTCCACCCGTAGCGATTTCGGGTTCGAACCGGCGAGCGCGTCCCACATGACCGGGCTCGGATGGGCCAGCCACAGATGGAGATCGCGGTGTTCGGCCAGCGCGGTGAACACCGCCAGATGGGCGGCGGGCAACCGGGTCGCGCCGAAGAGGGACAGCCGGGACGGGAGATCCACCGCCCCCGGCTCGGCCCGCAACCGCTCGCAGGTGGCCCGCAGTCGTTCGGTGGGATCCGGGGCGCCGATCGCGTCGCGCAGCCGCCGCCACAGCGCCGGCTGCCAGACCAGGTCGTCGGGCAGTGGGCGACCGGTGCCATCGGTATCGCCACCCCGCGACCATTCGGTGATCAAGGTCGGGCGCTGGACCGCGTACCCGTCGAAGAGTGCGGACAGCCGGGCTGCGGTCGCGTAACGGCGTCCGCGTCGATGGTCGGCCCCCGCCGCGGGACCGTTCCCGTCCACAGCGAATTCCGGCGCACCGGCGGGTTCGCCCGGATCCAGCCCGAGATGCCGGGCGAGTACGGCACACCACGGTTCGTGTACCGATTCGTCGATCACCCGCAGCAGTGTCCACACCGTACGGTCCGGCGACCACGGATCGTCGTGCGGCCCCGGACCGCCGACCCGGGCCGATACCTCCTCGACCAGCGCGGCCGGAGCCGGGAATCGGATATTCGCCGCGATACCGTCGCCGGAGGCCGCGGAAGTCCCGAGGACGCCCGAGAGTTGCTGCGTCAGCCAGCGTTCCACCCCCTTGGCGGGAACCACGACCACTTCGGCGGCGAACGGATCGGGCAGCGGATCGGCGAGAATCCCGGCTAGCGCGGTGACCAGCGTATCCGCGCGTTCGGCACGGTGGATGTGCAGCGGCATCTCCGCCCTTTCGCTCGGTTCCGATCACCATCCTCCGCCGCGCCCGCACAACTCGGGCGGGCGCATCGTCCACCCGTTTATACGCCCGGCGTCCGACACCGTTCGCCAAGCCCCCACGACGGACCGGACAACCCGGGACAGCGGATCATCCCCCGAATGTCCCTAGCGCCAATGGCTTTTACCGGATATCCAACCGGTGCGCACAGTGATTTAGCGCACATGAGTCACCGACACGCGGTCGTATGGCCGCGATCTCGCGCACACGCTGTGTCACAGTGCAAGCCCGGGAGGAACGGTTACCGCATGAAAGGCTGGTTCGCGTCGATGAAAGCGCTGGTTGTGCCCTTGATACCGAGAGACGGATTCACCGTCCGCCGGTCCGGTGACAGGTGGGAGCTAGTCAACTCCCGGCACTACGGACGCACCGTCGTTCTGCATTCGTGGCCGCGTGAGCAACACTCGGAAGCCTTCGAACACTGCTACCGCCTCAACGGCCGTGCCGCCGCCGCACTGAAGGCCACCGCGCGGGTCCGCTAGCGGTCCGGGGGAAAACGTGCGCGCAGAGCGCCGATATGACAAGGTGATCCCTCGTGCGTTACCCCCAGCTCACCGGTGCGGCTTCCCGCGTGGCCGCACCCGCCACTGTCCTGGCCGCCGCAGCGATACTGTTCGCCGGTGTGCCCTCCGGCCTGCCGTCGGCCGATGCCGTACCGCATTCCCGCACCCAGGGTTGCGCGAACGGATTCGACTGCGATCTGGCCGCCCGCATCGAGTCGGTGAACTCGTATCTGGATTCCCGGCCGGGAGTGACCGGTTTCGTCATCCGGGATCGGCAGACCGGTGCGGTGTACGCGAGCCCGCATGCCGAGGATATGGTGTGGACCGCGTCCACGATCAAGCTCGCCATCGCCTCCGATCTGCTCAATCGTGCCCGAGTCGGCGCGATCGCGCTGGTGCCGGAGGACCGTCAGCTCATGGAGCAGATGATGTCCACCTCCAACGATCAAGCCACCGACATCCTGTGGAACAAATACGCCGGCTTCGACGGCCAGGCGTTCAACAACGCGTTCCGCGCGAACGGTATGACCAGCCTCCGGCCCGAGCCCTCGCCCAACGGTCGCCCGAACTGGGGCTTCCAGAAGACGACCGCCGCCGATCTGGACCGGCTCATGTCGACTGTGCTGGACCGGATGCACCCCGACGATCGCGGCTATCTGCTGGACCTGATGCGCCGGGTCGATTCCAACCAGCACTGGGGCGTCTGGGGCGCCGGTTCGGCCATGCGGCCGGGCCTGAAGAACGGCTGGTCGGAGGAGCAGGGTGGTTGGGTGGTGAACTCGGTCGGTTTCGCCGGACCCGGTGAGCGCTACACACTGGCCATCATGACCGCGATGAACGGTGAGGGTGGTTACCAGGAGGGTGCCGAAACCGATACCACGATCGCCGAGAAACTGCTGTCCGGCCGCTGATCGCCGCGACGTAGAATTCCGGGCCCCGTGTCGACACGGGGCCCGGAATCGTTCACGGCATCGATATCCCAGGTGAGACGTCTCAGCGCAGTCGGCGCAGCCGCATCGGAGCGTCGTCGCGCGGGAACGGGATGGTGGTGAAGCCCCACGGCATCCGATAGTTCTCCGGGAAGCTCCACTCGTAATCGCGCACCAGCGCCGAAATGATCGTTTTGACCTCGAAAGTGCCGAAATGCATCCCGATGCACTTGTGCGAACCGGCGCCGAAGGGCATCCAGGCCAATCGGTGCGATTTGTCCTCGCGCCGTTCCTCGGAGAACCGAAGCGGGTCGAAGACCTCGGGGTCGGTCCACAATTCTTCGAGCAGATGGTTGACCTGATAGCCGAGATCGACGGGTGTCCCGGCGGGAATGTAGTGACCGAGGATCTCGGTATCGCGCACCGCGCGGCGCACCATCCCGGGTACCGGCGGCATGAGCCGCAGGCTCTCCTTCATGACGAGATCGAGAGTGCGCAGCGAATCCAGATCGGCGATGGTCGGGGACTGGTTGTCCAGATCCAGCCCCAGCACCTCCTCGCGCACCTTCTGCTGCCATTCCGGATGTTTACCCAGGTAGTAGGCCACGGCCGTGGCGGTGGTCGTGGTGGTGTCGTGCGCGGCCATGATCAGGAAGATCATATGGTTGACCACATCCGCGTCACTGAACACCGATCCGTCCTCGGCGCGCGCATGGCACAGGCCGGAGAAGAAATCGGATGATTCGCTGCGTCGCTTCTCCGGCAGCATGGCGGTGAAGTAGTCCTCGAGCACCTTGCGACCGCGCAGCCCGGCCCGCCATTTCCCGCCGGGAACGCTGTGCCGCACGATCGCGAGCCCGGCATGGGTGCAGGAGACGAAGGCGTCGGTGAGGTTCTTGCGCTGAGCACCGACCTCGACGGCCATGAACGTCTCGCCGGCGATATCGAGGGCCAGTTCCTTGATCGCCGGGAACAGTTGGACGATGCTGCTCGCGCCCTGCCCCTCCGGGACCCAGTGGCCGATACTGGACCGGACCACGGGGGTCAGTTCGGCGAGATGCGCTTCCAGGCGTTCCCGGGTGAAGGCCTGCTGCATGATCCGGCGGTGGAACATATGCTCGTCGAATTCGAGCAACAGCAGCCCGCGGCGGAAGAACGGCCCGATGAAATAGTCCCAGCCCTGCCCGAAATCGCGGCGGCGCCGACCGAGTACCTCGTCCAGCGCCTCGGGTCCGGCGGCGAACACCCGGTCCATACCCATGGAGCTGTTGATGTTGACCGGACCGAAGCGGCGATACTTGTCCAGCATCTCCGCCGGACCCCAGCGCATGTAATGGAAGGTGCGGCCCATATAGGGAAGGCCCGCGTCACCACGGACCGCGACGGTATCGCTACCGTTGGGCGGTGTGGCCAGTGTCCGCGGCCGGCTGGGCACCTTCAACAGCAGACGGTCGACCATACTTCGGTGCGGAATCTCGATGAGCGCCGAATTCTCGGTGTCGGTGCGCGCACGCGCTCGTGGCGTGGCAACACGGTCGACGGTGACCATGGCGAAACCTCCTGAGAGACAGTACCCATCGTATTGTCTTTGTTGCATCGGCTCGCCGGTTTCCGCCGAATCGGTATCATCCCGCCTCCCGCCGTGACCACGGCGCAATGGCTATCGTGGTGAGTTGCCGCACCAGCGCGGGTGAACAACCGACGTCTGACTGTGTCGTTCACGGGTACTGCTACTACCGTGTGCGTTGTCAGGAAATGATCACCACGGCACCGGCCCACCGCCGGCGAGGAGCGACCATGAGCACGCAACCTGTTGGGAACGGCCGGCACCGCGTCGTGGTGATCGGGTCGGGTTTCGGCGGCCTGTTCGGCACCAAACACCTCAAACGTGCCGATGTCGATGTCACCCTCATCTCCAAGACCACCACTCATCTCTTCCAGCCACTGCTCTACCAGGTCGCCACGGGGATCCTGTCCGTCGGCGAGATCGCGCCGGCGACCCGGCTGGTACTGCGCAAACAGAAGAACGCCCGGGTACTGCTGGGTGAGGTCACCGATATCGACCTGGAGAAACGCGCCGTCACCTCGGTACTGCTGGGCGAATCGACGGAAACCCCCTACGACACCCTCATCGTGGCCACCGGTGCACAGCAGTCGTATTTCGGAAACGACCAGTTCGCCACCTTCGCCCCGGGGATGAAGACCATCGACGACGCCCTGGAGCTACGCGGCCGCATCCTCGGCTCCTTCGAGCAGGCCGAGGTGGCGCAGACTCAGGAAGAACGCGACCGCCTGCTCTCCTTCGTGGTGGTCGGCGCCGGGCCCACCGGGGTCGAGCTGGCCGGACAGATCGCCGAACTGTCCGACCGCACCCTGGAGGGCACCTTCCACAACATCGATCCGCGCGACGCCCGGGTGATCCTGGTGGAGGGCGCGGGCGCGGTCCTCGGACCGATGGGCCCGAAACTGGGCGGTAAGGCGCAGCGGCGACTGGAATCCATGGGCGTGGAGATCCAGCTCAATGCGCTGGTCACCGATGTGGACGCGCACGGGGTCACGGTGCAGGACGCCGACGGCACCAGCCGCCGGATCGAATCGGCGTGCAAGGTCTGGTCGGCCGGTGTCCAGGCCAGTCCACTGGGCAAAATGCTCGCCGACCAGTCCGACGGCACCGAGGTCGACCGGGCCGGGCGGGTCGTGGTGGAACCCGACCTGACGGTGAAGGGACACCCGAATGTCTTCGTCGTCGGTGACCTGATGTCGGTGCCGGGAGTACCGGGGCAGGCCCAGGGTGCCATCCAGGGCGCCACCTACGCCGCGAAGCAGATCAAATCGGAGCTCGCGGGTAAGCAGACGGTGCAGGATCGCAAGCCGTTCTCCTATTTCAACAAGGGCAGTATGGCGACGATCTCGCGATTCAGCGCCGTATGCCAGGTGGGCAAGCTGGAATTCGGCGGATTCATCGCCTGGCTCGCCTGGCTGGGTCTGCATCTCTACTACCTGGTCGGCTATCGGAGCCGGATCACCACGATCTTCCAGTGGTTCGTCACCTTCCTCGGCCGCACCCGGGGTCAGATGGCGGCCACCGAACAGTGGATCTTCGCCCGGCTGGCACTCGAGGCGGTCTACAGCGATAGCGAAGAGGGCGAGGAGATCGTGCGCGGCGCGGCGGGTCGCCGACCTCCGGCGCCCTCACCCGGCACCCCGGCCGTCACCGCCGAATCCGTCGAAACGGGCGCGCCCGAGAAACCGGGCGGTGATCGCAAAGTCGGCTGAACCGCCCGACCTCCCCGATCCGGCGCTCCTCCGAAGCTAATATCTGGCAAACAGATGTTCTCCGGAGAGAGGCGACCATGGGTAAGCACAGGACAACCGTCCGGTCCCGGCGTGCTGCCGGATCGGTCGTCGCAGCGGGAGCCGTCCCGCTCATCGCGACTCTGATCGGCGCCGGCACCGCCCACGCCGACGTACTCCCCGCTCCGCCGGTGCCATCCATCGTTCCCGCCGTCCTTCCGGCGCTACCCCCGATGCCCGCGCCACCCGGCGCACTGCTCCCGTCCGCACCGGATCCGGCCGTGAATCCGTTCGGCGCGGCCGCTGGTGCGCTACAGGAGGCCACCCGGGCCGCTGCCCAGTCGGTCACCGACGCCGTCACCGCGGCTACCGCACAGTTCACCCACCCGGTACCCGGGACGCAGCTGCTCGCGGCGCCGGTACCGGCGGCGACTCCCGGAACCCGTCCCCCACCCGAGGACGCATACCCGGCGCCTGGAGAAGCACCGCTCGCCGACCGACCGGCCGCGCCGATCGAGGCGCCGCCCGGCACGCTGCGGGTCGGTGACCTCGAGATGACCGTGCCGTTCGATACGCGAGATCTCAATGCCGGCGCCGACCGGGCACAGGAGCAGCTGACAGCTTTCCTCGACTCGGCCGGCATCGAGCGCAGCCGGGCCGACCGGGTCGCCGCCCAGGCCATGAGCTCGGGCTTGATCGGGGCCGGAATCGGTACCGCGGTCGCGGCACCGGTGGCCATCCCGTTCGCGATGCTCGGCGCCGTCGCGGGTTTCGTGGTCGGGCTCCCCTTCCTCCCGACCGGACTCGTCGTCGGACCCGTGCTCGGCGCGACCATCGCCTATGGGGTGGTCACGGTGCCGGCGGCGCTGGCCGGAGCGGCGATCGGCGCCGCGTTCGGGGCTACCGACGGTTTCACCACTCAACCGTTCGGCCCCCTGCCACCGCAGTAACGGCGTGCTCCGGCCGGCCCGAGACCCGCACGTAGCCGCTGGATATCGCCTCACCGGCGGAGACGGGCGACACCCGCATCTGAGCGGAACCCGCCGAAGGAGCGGCCGCGCGGCCCTGATCGCCCACCGCGATCACCGCGCACCGGCACTTCGACAGGCTCTCCGGCGAACCACCGGCCAACTTCCGCATCGCCGCCTCGATAGCTGGGAACACCTGCTGTTTCAAGACCGCTGAACACGCCGGACCCATCCGTTACGCCTTCTGGAACGAATGTCTGGCAAACCGACAATTTCCGGAGAAAGGCGACCATGGGTAAGCACAGGGCAACCGGTCCGTCCCGGCGTGCTGCCGGATCGGTCGTCGCGGCGGGCGCGATCCCGCTCATCGCGACACTGATCGGCGCCGGCACAGCCAATGCCGAGGTACTCCCCGCTCCACCCGCGTCATCCCTGATTCCCGCCGCGCTGAGGGCGCCGGCCCCGATCGCCACGGTGGATCCGCTCGGCGCGGCCACCAGTTCGGTACAGGAGGCGGCCCGTATCGCCGTCCAGTCGGCGACCGATTCGATCACGGCGGCCACCGCGCCGTTCACCCACGCCGCACCCGCGGTACCCGCCGTTCCACGGCCGGCCGCGATCGCCGATCCGGCACCGGCACCCGCGACACGGCCACTGCCGAATCATGCCTATCTGGCACCCCAGGGCGAGCTGCACGCGCCCGTGCCCGTGGCACCGGTGGCGCCCATCGAAGCGCCGCCCGGCAAACTCCGGATCGGTAACGTCGAAATGGACGCGCCCTTCGACCCGCGCGAGATCAATACGGGCGCGGCCCAGACCGAGGCCCAGCTGGCGACCTTCCTGGACTCGGTGGGCATCGAACGCAGCCGCTCGGACCGGATCGCCGCCCAGACCCTGGGCTCGGCGGCCATCGGCGCGTCGGTCGCCAATACGCTGGCCTCCCCGCTCGCGGGCACCTCGGCCATGGTCGGCGCGGTCGCCGGATTCATCTCCGGAATTCCCTTCCTGCCGATCGGTCTGCTCATCGGACCCATTCTCGGCGCGGCCATCGGCTACGCGGTGATCGCCGGACCGGCGGCCGCCGCCGGAGCGGCCATCGGCGGCGCCATCGGCGCGGCGGACGGTTTCGCCGCGGCGCCGTACGGCACCCCGCCGGCGCAGTGAGCCGAAGGTGGCCGGCCGGCTCGCGGGCCGGCCACCCTCACCGGTCGCTCGTCGTCGATCCGGCCGAGCGTCCCCCGCTGCCGACCGCGAAGGCGATAACACCCATCAGCAGCAGCACCCCGGCACCGGCCGCGAGGGATACGTGCGCGCCGGTGACGAACGATTCCCGGGCCGCGGCCAGAAGTCCGGAATCGGCCCTGTAGTGCTGGATGGTCTCCCCCAGGGTCGGCGCGAACTCGCCGCCGGACCGGAACACGAGCGCGGCGAGCGAGCCCAGCAGGGCCAGTCCCAGCGCGTTTCCGAGTTCGAAGCTGGTTT
This sequence comes from Nocardia jinanensis, assembly GCF_014645735.1. GTDB lineage: Bacteria > Actinomycetota > Actinomycetes > Mycobacteriales > Mycobacteriaceae > Nocardia > Nocardia jinanensis. The sequence goes on from NZ_BMMH01000002.1 coordinate 639,422, forward strand.
CGGAGATCCCGACGGCCGAACCGGCCCGTTCCGGCGGGACCGAAGCGACCGCGACCTCCGATACCAGCGTGAACACGATCCCGTAGCCGATACCGGCGATCGCCGACCCGGCCAGATACCAGCCCACGCCGCCGTCGGCGCCGATCCCGAGCACCAGCAGATTGCCGAGTGCGGCCAGCACCAGCGCCACCACGAACGCCCACCGCACGCCGAGCGCCCGGCCCACCGCCGACCCGTTCACCGAGAAGATGAATACGGTGACCGCCATCGGGATCCCGAGCACCGCCGCCTGCAACGGGTCGCGGCCGGTCACCGATTGCAGCCAGATACTGCTCAGATAACTGAGCCCGGCCAGCGACATCATCGCCGCGGTACTCGACCCGATGGCCACCGAGAACCGGGCCCGGGCGAACAACGCGAGATCGAGCAGGGGTTCGGCCAGCCGCCGCTGCCGGCGCACGAACAGGATCAGCGCGGCCGTACCGACCAGGGCACTGCCGAGCGCCTCGATATCGATTCCGTATTCGGCAATATGCTTCACCGCGTACACTGCGGGCAGGATGCCGCCGATCGACAGGGCCACACTGGGCAGATCGAGTGGGCCCAGTGCGGCGGCCCGGTGCTCGGGCAGCAACAGCGGCGCGAGCACGAGCAGGACCAGCAGGACCGGCACGTTGATCAGGAACACCGAACCCCACCAGAAATGGTGCAGCAGGACACCGCCGATGATCGGCCCGACAGCCGAACCACCGGCGAAGAACGCCGTCCACACCCCGATGGCCGTCGAACGCTGTCGCTGGTCCGGGAAGAGGTTGGAGATCAGTGCCAGGCTCGACGGCAGCAGGGTCGCCCCGCCGATACCCATCAGCGCGCGAGCCGCGATCAGTACCGCCGCGCTGGGCGCGAACGCCGCGAGAGCCGAGGCGATGCCGAATACGGTGGCACCCGCCAGCAGGATGGTGCGCCGCCCGATCCGATCACCCAGATTGCCCATCGTGATCAGCAGCCCGGCGATGAGGAACCCGTAGATATCGAGGATCCACAACTGCTGGGCCGCGGTCGGGTCGAGGTCGTCGGTGAGAGTGGGCAACGCCAGGAACAGCACCGACATATCCATCGACACCAGCAGCACGGGCAGCAGGAGCACGGCCAGACCGAACCAGGCACGCCGCCCGGCACTCGTATCCGGTGCGGCCCGCGCCGCCTCCAGGTTCGTCATCGAAGGTCCTTCCAGATCGTCGGTTCACCCAGTCGTAACACGCCCGCCCGGGGCGGCTGTTCCGGGCAGCGGCGGCGAACGGCGACGATCACAACCACCCCGGCGTATACGACGCGACAATGCCGTGTTTCGATCCGTCGGTGAGCGCCGATATCGCCGTCTGCGGGCTCGGTCCAGCCGGGCGCGCGCTCGCCCACCGCTGCCTGGCTCGCGGTATGACCGTCCTCGCCGTGGATCCGAATCCGCAGCGCCGCTGGCGGGCGACCTATGCCGCCTGGTCCGACGAACTCCCCGCCTGGCTGGACTCTTCCGTCATCGCGGCCGGCGCCGCCGAACCGCGCGCCCACGGACTGCGCGAGCACATCATCACCCGTCCGTATTCGGTGCTGGACACCGCCCTGCTCCAGCAGTCCCTCGACCTCACGGGCGCTACGGTGGTGCCGGGCCGGGCGGTATCGCTGGACCGGCATACGGTGACCCTCGACAGTGGCCGGACTCTGCGCGCACACCGGGTCGTCGACGCGCGCGGGCTGCGGCACCGCCCGGGTCGGGCCGAACAGACCGCCTTCGGCCTGATGCTGGCTGCCGGCTCGACACCGGAACCGTCGCTGTTCATGGACTGGCGCCCGGACAACGGCGCCGAATCCGGAACGCCTCCGTCCTTCCTGTACGCGGTACCGCTCGGGAACGACACCGTCCTGTACGAGGAAACCTGTCTGGTGGGCGCCCCCGCCCTCGCACCACGGGAGCTCGCGCGCCGACTGCACCACCGGCTACAAGCGCGGGGTATCACGCCGGTCGGCGACGAGCCGGTCGAGCGGGTACGTTTCCCGGTCGCCGGTGGTCGGCCCGGAGCCGGCCGCTTCGGCGCGGCGGGCGGGTATCTGCATCCGGCCACCGGCTACAGCGTCGCGGCCTCGCTGTCGGCCGCCGATACCGTCGCCGCGGGTGGTTCGGGGTGGACGGTCGCCGCCCGCACGGTCCACCGGCTGCGGCGAGCCGGATTGCGCGCACTACTGGCACTGCCACCGGCCGAGATCCCCCGTTTCTTCGATGCCTTCTTCGACCTCGATATCGAACTGCAACGCGCCTATCTCTCCCGGCGCGACGATCCGATCGCCACGCTCACCGCCATGTCCGAGCTGTTTTTCGCACTTCCGGGTGGCGTTCGGGCCCGGCTCGCGGCAGCGACACTCGGTCTGCGACCGCTCTCGCCCCGGAGGTCCGGTTCGGTCATCATGGAGTGATGCGGTCAATCTGGAAAGGCTCGATCGCGTTCGGCCTGGTGAACGTCCCCGTGAAGGTCTACACCGCCACCGAGGACCACGACATCAGGTTCCATCAGGTCCACGCCGAAGACGGCGGCCGGATCAAATACGACCGCGTGTGCACCGTATGCGGAAAGTCGGTCACCTTCGCCGATATCGATAAACAATACGAATCACCGGAAGGGGAGAAAGTCGTCCTCACCGACGATGACTTCGCCAAACTCCCGGTCGCCGAGAAACACGAGATCCCGGTGCTGCAATTCGTGCCGTCGGATCAGATCGACCCCATCCTGTACGACAAGACCTATTATCTCGAGCCCGATTCCAACACGCCCAAGGCGTACGTGCTGCTGGCCGCCACGCTCGACCGGATCGACCGGACCGCGCTCGTGCATTTCACGCTGCGCCAGAAGACCAGGCTGGCGGCCATGCGGGTCCGGGACGGGATGCTGGTGTTGCAGACACTGCTGTGGCCCGACGAGGTGCGCTCGGTCTCCTTCGAATCCTTGGAGGATGCCACCGCGCCGCGGCCCCAAGAGGTGAAAATGGCCGAAACGCTCGTCGAATCGATGTCGGAGGATTTCGACCCCGGCCAGTACACCGACGAATACCAGGTCGAACTCCAGCGTCTGTTGGACGAGGCGATAGCGAGCGGTGACGGGAAAGCCCCCGAACGCCCCGAAGCCGCGGCGGCGGAGTCCGATGCGGAAGTCGTCGATCTCGTGGCCGCGCTGCAGCGCAGTCTGGAAGCCAGCGGGGCGGGTGGCGGTGACGAATCCGGTACAGCGAAGAAAACCCGGAAATCGCAACCCAGGAAGGCACCGGCACGCAAAGCAGCCGAGCCGAAGGCGCGGAAAACAGCGCAGAAGCGAACACGCAAAGGCGCCTGATAACAGCTCAGACCGCCTGGATGAACCAGTCGAGCCGGCCGTCCGGACCCGCGCTGGTGTGGTGGTAGTGGAATCCGAGACGGTGTGCCAGTGCCACCGCCGCGAGGTTGTCCGGATCTATCCGCAGTACCGCCTCGTCGGCCAGATCGTGGCGGGCCAGATATCGGCACGCCAGGACCACACTCCGGCCCGCGACCCCCCGTCCCCGCCACGCTGCGTAGATTCCGTAGGCGATATCGGCCTGCCGTTTCGCCAGGAATTCCTGCTCTACCGCCAGATCCAGGGTTCCGGCCAGCGAATGGGATACGACGTCCACCACGCCGAAGGTTTTGCACGGCCCGTCCCGCGTCCATTCCTCGGCGCAGCGCTCGAAATCGGCGACGACATTCGGGGTTCCGGGTCCCGGAGTGCGGCGCGCCGATTCCCGATCCCGGGCCGCCAGATGCGCGGCGGCGTCGGCCACCTCGATCGGCCGTAGCCCGATCATCCCATCCGATATGAGCACGTGATCATGATCTGCATATGCCGCGGTATTCGACAAGCGTCGCTTACGGCGCGCCGCCGATGAGAATCGCAGGTAGCGCACTTTGTGGCGCCGAGCGACAATTCCGCGATATTCCATATCGGGACACGCCTGGAGGGAATCGCCGCGACCGTTTGCCGGAGGGATACTCGGCCTATGACCGAACACGAAGACGATCCGCATCGGCTCGTATCCGCTGCCGTCGTAGTGGGTGCCGACGGTTCGCCCGCCGCGCATTCGGCGATCCGCTGGGGAGCCACGGTGGCCGCCCGGCGGGGCCGGCGGCTGGTCATCGCGTACGGAATGAACGCGACGCCCGCCAAATCCTGGCTGGTCGCTTATCAGCCGATGGTCGACGAGGCCGTGCAGACCTTGAAGACCCACGGTGAGCAAGCACTCGTGACCGGAACTCAGGTCGCCCACGAGGCCGCGCCGCATGTCGCGGTCGATACCCTGCTCTCGGAGCAGAGCCCCGCGAAAATGCTGATCGAACTGTCTAAATCGGCCCATATGGTGGTGCTCGGATCGCGGCGCGGCGGCGCGATCGCACATCTGGGATCGACCATTCTGGCGGTCGCGTCACACGGCCGGGGCACCATCGTCGCCGTCCGGGAAAACGGTGAGGACATCACCAGTGGGCCTGTAGTCGTCGGAGTGGACGGCAGCCCGGTCAGCGATACCGCGGTGGCCGCGGCCTTCGCCGAAGCCGCCGAGCGCGAAACGGATCTGGTCGCGGTGCACACCTGGAGCGATCTGACCTTCACCGAGTTCGCGAGCACCGGGTTGATCGAGATCCCGGCCGAGGATCTGCAGACCGCCGAACAGGCGGTGCTGGCCGAGCGACTGGCCGGCTGGCAGCAGCGCTATCCCGAGGTCACCGTGCAGCGCGAGGTGTATCCGTCGACACCGGCGCAGCATCTACGCGAATGGTCCGAACGCGCGCAGCTCGTCGTGGTCGGCAGCCGGGGACGCGGCGGGTTCCGCGGGTTGCTGCTCGGGTCGACCAGTCAGTCGCTCGTCCAGCATTCCGCGTGCCCGGTCATGATCACCCGGCCGAGCTGAGGCGACGCCGGGGTGCGGGCGCCGGCTCAGCCGATCAGCCCGGCCAGCAGTTCTCGGGTGCGGCGCGCCTCGGCGCCGCCGGCGAAGACCGAGGCGACGAATTCGGTGGCTCCGGCATCGAAGACATCGCGAATACGGGCCGCGACCTCGTCCTCGGATCCGATGATGGCCAGATCCGCGGGTCCAGCGGCTCCTTCCCGATCCATCATGGCCCGATACGACGGCAGCATGCCGTAGGTCGCGAAGGTCTCGGCCGCCCGGGTCCGGGCGCCCTCGACATCATCGGTCACCAGAACGGGCAGCGAGCATACGATGCGCGCCGGCGGTCGTCCCGCCTCCGCGGCCGCCGCGCCGATGGTCGGCGCGATATGGTCACGAATGGTCGCCGGTCCGGTCATCCAGAGCACGGTGCCGTCGGCGCGGCGCCCCGCCAGACGTAGCATCTGCGTCCCGAGAGCGGCCAGCAGGACCGGGATGCGGCCCTCGTCCGGGATACCGAGTTCCAAGTTCCCGCTCAGGGTTTCACCGGTGAACGATACCGGCCGCCGTTCCAGCAGCGGATCCAGCACCATGAGGTACTCGCGCATATGGCGGGCGGGGCGTTCGAATCCGTACCCGTACATATTCTCGATGACCACTTGGTGGGAAAGCCCGATACCGAGAGTGAGGCGGTCCGGGCCCACCGCGAGCGCGGTGGTGCGCGCCTGCTGGGCCAGCGCACCGGGATGCCGCGGGTAGGTCGGCACCACCGCGGTGCCGAGTTCGATACCGGGGACCCGACTGCCCGCGACCGCGAGCGCGGTGAGCGCGTCGACACCGAAGATATGCGAGAGCCAGGCCGAGGTGAATCCCTCGTCCGCGGTCCGGCGGAGATCGTCGGCGAGCAGGCGCAACGCGTCGGTTCCGGGCCGTTCACCGAGCAGTATGCCGATACGCACCGTGCGCCTCCTCGTGCAGTGGTCGGGTGGAACCTTCTCCGGTTCGTCCGGGCGTCGAGCCTACCCCTGGGCCGGAAGAATTCCGGCAGTTGCGACGTCGCGCCGACGCGCCCGCGACATCCTCGACCCGGACTCCACGGCGGGGCATGCTGGGACCATGGACGAGTTTGCGAGCTGGCGGTCGAGCGGAGCGCGTTTCACCCATCGTGGACACCAGATCTTCTGGCGCGCGGGCGGTACCGGAACATCGGGGACCCTACTGTGCCTACACGGTTTCCCCACCGCGTCCTGGGACTGGCACGCCCTGTGGCCGGAGCTCTGCGAGCAGTTCGAGCGGGTGCTGGCCCCGGATCTGATCGGTTTCGGCTGGTCGGCCAAACCGCAGCATTACGACTACACCATCGTCGATCAAGCCGATCTGACCGAACAACTCCTGCGGGAGCAGGGGGTGGAGAACTTCCACATCCTGGCCCACGACTACGGCGATACGGTGGCCCAGGAGCTGCTGGCCCGGGATGCCGAACGCCGAGCCGCCGGCGACCGGTCTCTGATGATCGAATCGGTCTGCCTGCTCAACGGCGGGCTGTTCCCGGAGGCCCACCGGCCACGTCCGATCCAGCGGCTGCTGGCGAGTCCGCTGGGGCCGCTGGTCGGCCGGTTCGGCAGCGAGAAGACCTTCGCGCACAGCCTGAGCTCGGTGTTCGCCGCGGATTCCCGGCCCGACGAGGAGCAGATGCACCAGTTCTGGATGCTGTGGTGCAGTAAGCACGGGAAACGCAACGGTCACAAACTCATGGGTTATATGGCCGAGCGGCGCACCCACCGGCAGCGCTGGGTCGGTGCACTGACCCGCCCGCAGGTTCCGGTCCGGTTGATCGATGGGCTGCGCGATCCGGTATCGGGCGCGCGGATGGTGCACCGCTATCGCCAGTTGATCGCCGAACCCGATGTGATCGAACTGCCCGAAGTGGGTCACTATCCGCAGCTCGAGGCCCCCGCCGACACGCTGCGCGCGTTTCGCGAATTCCATACGACCCGGGTGGGTTGAGCGTCCGGCTTCCGGACAGCCTGCGCGACAACCGAATACCGGGCGAACGACTGCGCGGTGCCGCCGGGGAACGTACCCAGGTGGCGCCGCGCCAGTGATAGCGTCGTCACAGCGCCGCGCCGGCGCTCTCCCGACTCCGCTGTCCACCGCTACGGTTCGCATGTCCTGCGGTGAGGAATAGATGAGGTGCCCCGAATTGGTTGAGACGGAATTCGTTTCCGAACCCGATCAGCACACCCAGGGTGTGCCGGAGCAGATCATCACGCGCGAGGGCCGGTCGCTGCACGCCATGGTCCTGCCGGGCCCGCCGGGTACGACCGCTCCCACCGTCGTCTTCGAAGCGGGCGCCGCGGCAACGCGCTCCTCTTGGGGCCTCGTACAGCCCGCGGTCGGCCGGTTCGCGCGAGCGGTGGTCTACGACCGGGCCGGACTGGGCAGAAGCCCGGCCGATCCGGCGGGTCGCAGGCTGGACCGGGTGGCCGGGGATCTGCTCGAGGTACTCGACCATTTCGGACCGGGGCCGTTCGTCCTCGTCGGGCACAGCGCGGGTGGGGTCATCGCCCGCCTCGCCGCATCCCGCCGCCCGGATCGGATCACCGGTCTCGTCCTCGTGGATCCCACCGACGAGGCGGCGGATCTGTTGTTCGGCCCGGTCTTCCGCCGGGCGGAGCGGGTCACTCTCGCGGCACACGGCACCCTCGCTCGACTGGGACTGCTGAGACGGATGTTCCGTCCGATGTTGAACGCGGTCCCCGCCGACGTCCGGCGAGATATGGAGCGGGAGGCGTTCGCCCCCGGGGTCGTGCGCACCCAGTCGATCCAGGCCCGCACCTTCCTCGACGAACTCGCCACCTGGCGTGATGATCCGCCCGATCTCGGCGCGATACCGACCACTGTGATCTCGGGCGGTCGCACCGGGGACGGTATGAACGCCCGGATCCGTGCCGCCGCGAACGCCGCTCACGCCCATCGCGCCGCGGTATCGCCCGCCGGTCGCCATGTGCTCGCGCCCGGGTCCGGTCACTATGTCCCGATCACCGAACCCGAACTGGTGGCCGCGGAGATCCGTCGCCTCACCCATCCCTGACCGGGCAGTTCCCGCCGCGTCCTCGCACGGCCGACGAGGACCTCCGAACCGATCTCCGGTGCTCTGGTCTCGCTCGCAGCACAACAGCGAGCAGACCGAGCAGCGGGATGGCTACGGACGCAGACGAGCAGCGCCCGGCGATCAACCGCGCCCATCGGCACACCGCCGAACCTCTCGACCGGGGTGGCGTCGTCGAGGCGCGCGAATCCGGCCACTACATCATGTTCAGCGAACCCGAGGTCATCATCGCCGGGATAACCCGGATCCTGCGCTCGGTACCGGACGCTGCCGGCGACTCACCTCCGCCGCAGTGACCGGATACGGCACTCCCGACCAGGGCGCTCAGCCGCCGATGATCCGCGCCAGCGCGGTATCGGAGGCGGCCAGTGCGGCCCGATCGTAGGTAGAGGTGGTCACCAGCAGTTCTCCGGCGCCCGTTCTCTCGGTGAGTTCTTCGACCCTGCGGCGCACGGTCCGTGGCGTACCCGCGACCGCGTGGCGCACGGTGGCCTCGACGCGGCGGCGCGTCTGATCGGTCCACGGCCGGTCCACAATCGCGGCTACCGGTTCCAGCGGCGGGAATTCACCGGTCACCCGGGAGCGCGCCATCGCCCAAGCCTCGGGAAGGACGAGTGCACGGGCCTGTTCGTCGGTGTCGGCGACGGTGATATCCAGCGCGATCGTCACAACGGGTCGCTGTGCGCGCGGACTCGGCCGGAAATCCCGGCGGTAGCCGGCGAGCGCCGCCGCGAGGTCCGGGCTCTCCAGCAGCGGTCCGCCGAGTACCGCCGGCAGTCCCAGCCGAGCGGCAACCGCGAGCCCCTGCCCGGTGGCGAGGACGAACATGGGCACTGTCCGGTCACTCACCGGGTGCGCGGTGACCGCACCGGTCCCGTCGAGGTAGTCGCGTAATTCGGTCAGATCGTCGGCGAACCGGTCGGGCGGGTCTTCCTCCTGGCGCATGGCGCGGCGTACCGGAGCCGTGAAGGCCGGCGAGCGGCCGAGCCCCAGATCGACGCGTCCCGGGAACAAGGCCTCCAACATGAGGAATTGCTCGGCCACCACCAGCGGCTGATGATGGGGCAGCATCACACCGCCCGAGCCGATCCGGATCGTCGATGTCCGCGCTCCCAGTGCCGCCAGCAGAACCGGCGGCGAGCCGGACGCGATCCCGGGCACCGCGTGATGTTCGGCCACCCAGAAGCGCCGGTACCTGGATCGCTCGGCCGCCATCGCGCGTTCGACGGTGTGCCGCAACGCAGCTGCTTCGGGTTCGCCGACCCGGGTCCGCGACCGATCCAGCAATGACAGTTCCACGCTCGTAGAACACCGTGGATGTCCTGAGTCTTCCGGGATCCGCGCGACGGACTCCGACGCCGGATTCCGAGTGTGCGGGCACCTATGGCTACCATTGTCCCGATAGTTTGCCCACCGTTCGGAGGACTGTATGGCGCGCAAGGTCATCGTCGAGCTGGTCGACGACTACGACGGAACTTCCATCGCCGAGGAGACCGTTACGCTCGCACTGGACGGTGTCACCTACGAGATGGACCTCTCGGCCGGCAATGCCGAAAAGCTGCGCAGCACAATCGGATTCTGGACCGAGCATGCGCGTCGGGTCGGCGGCCGGGTAAAGGGCAAACAGCGCCCGCAGGCCGCGAACAACAATGCCCGGACGCAGACGATCCGCGAATGGGCGCGCAAGAACGGCCTGGAAGTGTCCAATCGGGGCCGGATCTCGGCGGAGATCGCCGAGGCGTATCAGAAGGCTCACCCGTAATATTCCGGCACCCGGACGAATTCTTCTCGCCGCCATTCGGTTCCCTGCGCAGCAGTTCGCAGAACAGGCACCATCGGTCCGCGGATACGGTGGCGAGTATCGTCGGCCGGGACGGCCGGTGCACTGTGCATGCCGAATCGCGAACAGAGTACTGACCACGATCCGCGGGTACGAGCCCGAGCGACTCGGTGGGCCGGCCGAGGTCCCCGCTCGGCACCCGCGCGGGTGCGCGGCCACCGGTGCGGCGTCGGCCCGGGAACTGCCGCATACCGCGGGTGTGGATCCGGGTGCGATGCGACCGCCCACGACGGACTCATCGCACCCGCACTCGCTCCCACCGGACCCCGGACGCCCAGAAACGCCCCCTTACTGATGGCGCCGACAGGAAGAAACAAGATCGGACCCGCACCACCGCGCCGCGGCACCGGCGACAGCCGTCGCCGGTGCCGACCGGACGCCGGTTTCCCCGGTCACGTCGGCCCGCGGGCTTTCGATTCGGCGCCACCACCGGGGTGACCGCGGCCGGGCCCGCCCGGGACCGGTGATACCCGGAACCGCACCGAGGCGAATCAGATCACAGATAGGTAACAAATCCGGCTCTGTCTACGACAAACCGATCGGTATGCCGAGACCGCGGCGGGGGTCGCGAGCTGTTCGGCACCGGTCGGGAACCGCGTGGCCGCTGAAGGCCGGGCACCCAGACCCCGTGCTCACCCGGACGAAAGGCCCTGCTCCGCGATGCGAACCCGATTGTCTCCGGCGCCGGTGGACGCCGTGCACCGCCGCGCCCTCTGGCTGGTAACGGCCGCGCTCGCGGTACTGATCCAGGCGGTCTCCCTGATCGTCGGCAGCACCGCTCCCGCGCGCGCCGCCTTCGATCCCGCCGGAGCGGATTTCTGGGTCGATTCGAGTATGGGTCCGATCAAATCCCGCATATTCCGCGCCGCCGACGGCAACACTTCCCGCGTGGTCTATGCCCTGGATGGGATGCGGGCACGCGAAGACCTCAGCGGCTGGGAGATCGATACCGATATCGCCCGGAAATTCACCGAATGGAACATCAATGTGGTGATGCCGGTCGGTGGGCAGTCGAGTTTCTATACCGACTGGAACGCCCCGAGTTCCTTCCTCGGCGTACCGCCCGGATCAGGTTCGGCCGCCGGTTCGTCGTCCGGCTCGTCGTCGGGTTCGGGCGGGCTGCAGGCCCTCTCCGCGGGACCCGGCAAGTCCTACACCTACAAGTGGGAGACCTTCCTCACTCGCGAACTGCCCGGCGCGCTGCGGGACCGGCTGGGTTTCGCCACCCGGCGCAACGGCGTCTTCGGGCTGTCGATGGGCGGCAGCGCCGCCTTGACGCTGGCGGGTGATCACCCCGACCAGTTCAGTTTCGCCGGCTCGTACTCGGGTTACCTGAACATCTCGGCACCCGGGATGCGCGAGGCGATCCGGGTGGCCATGGTCGATGCCGGTGGCTACAACGTGGACGCGATGGCCGCCCCCTGGGACCCGAAGTGGCTGCGGATCGATCCATTCGTCGCCGCGCCCCGGCTGATAGCGAACAACACCAGGCTCTGGGTGTCCGCGGCGAGCGGCCTGCCCGCCGCCACCGACGGTGCGAGCATCGGCACCGTCAACGGAATGGGCCTCGAGGCCCTGGCGCTGGTGAACACTCGCGCCTTTCAGATCAGGATGGCGACCCTGGGCGCGCAGAACGTGCACTACGACTTCCCCGCCTACGGTATCCACGCGTGGAACAACTGGGCCGATCAAGCAGTGCGAATGCTCCCCGATCTCTCCGCGAACATCGGATGAGAGTGGCCACGTGCAGCCCGATCACCGAATTCGCCGCACCGGCCAGGGAATTCGTCCGCCGATGCGCCGGGTCTTCGCGACTCCTCGCCGGGCAGAAACCGCGTAGATCGGTAAAGTGAGGCGTCGTGAGTTCTGAAGATACGGCCGTTTCTGAAATCCGAGAATCCATCTCCACGGAGGGCCCGGGACTCCCGGTGGGGTTTCGGTACCGTACCCGCGACCACTATGTCGTCGGGCGGGAGAAGATCCGTGAATTCGCCCGCGCCGTCCAGGATCACCATCCGGTCCACTGGTCCGAAGATTCCGGCGCGGACTACGGATACGGGGGTCTCATCGCACCGCTGACCTTCTTCTCGGTGCCCGGCTTCCTCGCCCAATCGGAGATGTTCGCCTCCGTCATGACCGGTTACGACCTGAGCCAGATCATGCAGACCGATCAGGTGATCCGCTACTACCGTCCGGTCCGGCACGGCGATGCGCTGTTCTTCGAGGTGCGCCTGGAATCGTTCCGCCGGGCGTTCGGCGGCGACCTGATGGGTTTCCGGATACTCGTCACCGACCGCGACGACGAACCGGTACTCGTCTCACACACCAGCATCGTGGGCCGGACCGGCGTCGAATCGAATCTCACCGAGATCGGTGCCGGCGTTCTCATGCACGGATTCCGCCCGGGCAGCGAGCGGGACGTCCCGCCACCGCAGCCACCGGCGGACCGCGATCTGTGGGAGGAGCTCGTCGTCGATACGACCTCGCCCACACCTGTGAGCCGCCACACCCGCACCTTCGACTCCGTATCCGTCGGCGACGAACTCCCGCCTCGGAACGTGCGGCTGACCGCGGGTGATCTCGTGAACTACGCCGGAGTATCCGGCGACCCCAACCCGATCCATTGGAGCGGTGAGGTCGCGGGCCTGGCCGAACTGAAATCCCCGGTCGCGCACGGCATGCTCACAATAGGTATCGGCGCCGGATTCGTCACCTCGTGGCTCGGCGACCCGGGCGCGGTCCGCGAATACGCGGTGCGGCTCACCAGCCCGGTTCACGTCACCGGGGAGGGCGCCGATATCGAGTTCTCCGGCAGGGTCAAGGCCGTGGACCCGGTCACACGGACGGCGACCGTCGCGCTCACCGCGCGGCACGGAGGTCGCCGCATATTCGGCCGCGCTACCGCGGTGGTCCAGCTCCGCTGACCGGTTCCTTTCACGCAGACAGCGGTCGCTTCTCCCGCGTCTCGACCGGCACCGGACAACTCCCCGGGAAACGGACCACTTGACCTCGAGTTACCTTCAGGTTCAAGGATGGCGGCGTGAGCACACCAACCAACGAGGCACCCACCGTCAGCGATTCCGGCACCGACCACACGGCCGATATCGCCGCGATCGAGCAGCTGATCGCGGATGTCGAAACCGGATACAACACCAACGACGCCGAACTGATGGTCAGCGGGTTCGTCGCGAACGCAGCTGCCGGTAACGCTGTCGGCGCTGTCGTCACCGGACGCGACACACTGCTGGAGTCCGCGCGCCGGGGACTGGCCGGGTTCCTGAAGAACGAGTACGTCACCTACGAAGTGACCGATATCGTCTTCCTTCGTCCCGATATCGCGATCGCCCACAAAACGGCACGGGCCACGACCGCCGACGGCGAACTCCTCGACCGGGACCCGGCGATGGTCGCCTTGTACGTCCTGGTGCTGGAGAACGGACGCTGGTGGGTGGCGGCCCGGCAGAATACGCCGGTCCCTGCGACCGGAGGACAATCGTGAAGCACATTCGATCGGGGGCGCCGCTACCGGGAACCGGCCCCGGGTGAGTTCGCGCTCCCGGACCCGGCCGGACACAGCAGCCGAAATCGGGAACGCACCCGATCAGCGGCCGGCCGGCTCCCCCGCGCCGGCCGTTTCCGGGGCGGGAGCGAACGCCTCCGGGGTGGATCCCACAGCCCGGGGAGGTGCGCTCAGTGCGGCCGCCGCGCCGATCCCCGCGCCGATCCCCGCACCGATTCCGGCGAGCGGCGCGGCCATCAGCGCGAAGCCGTAGGCGGCGCCCAGAGGTGCCGCGGCGAGCCCGATCGGCGCGAACGGCATACCGATCGCCAGCCCCATCGCACCGCCCACACCGGCCCCGATAACAGCGAACGGGCTCGCGACGGCGGCACCCGCCGCAGCACCGAGCGCCGCGGCGCCCAGCGTCTGCCCGGCGACGCGATCGGAACGGGTGCGCTCCATACCGACCGAATCGAGGAAGGTCGCGAAATTCGCCTCGGCCGTCGCGGAGCCGTCGTTGATCTGGATGGCTTGTTCGCGGGGAAGCCATTCCGGTGACTCCACCTGCACGTCACCGAAGCGCAGGGCCCCGGGCGGTGGGGCGATCGGGGGAACCGGCTCGACCGGAGCCGGCGCGTGCAACGCCTCCACCGGAGCCAGGTATTCCTTCTTCGGGGCCGTCCGCGCCCACTGCAGCGAGGAGAGAACGTCGTCGGGGATTCGAATGCCCCGGTACGGGCGGATATTCGGCGCTTCGGCGGCAGGCCACTGCGGGGGACCGTCGCCCTGCGCGGATTCGCCGGCGGCGGGCGCGACCGGAACCGTCTCGTCCGTGACCGGTGCGGTGCGCTCGGTGCGGTCCACCGGGGTGTAGCGGTCCGGTTCGGCGTTCGCGTTGCCGGTTCCCACGAGGGTGAGAACGACGGGAACGGCGCCCGCCACCACCATGGACCCCATCTTGGTTCGACGCGGGCTGACTGCTCTGTGCTTGCCGGTGCCCATCTATCACCTTTCACCTGAAAGAGATGTTGTCATTTCACATTCGAATCCACGCATCGATTCGGATGGGTGCGAATTCGAGGATCGACCGGGAATTGCGCCGCCGCCGCCGATGAAGTTACGCGGGCTTCCGGTGTCGCGAAAAGGCACGCCGCCGAAGGCCGGACGGCCGATGGATCGCATCCTGCGACGCGCAGCCGGGCGGACACCACCGGTTCGCGCACGGCTGTATCGACCGAACCGATCACTGCCCACGAACAACCGAATATCTTGCGCGGCAGCTTGTTTCCGGAGCGATGAATACGACGGTGACGCGGCGGGGACGCCGGGCCACCGAGCCGTATCCGCACCGTCACCGACATGTTACTGTCCAGTAAGTCACAGCGATGGCGCAGACCACAGCGAGCCGTGGATGTGACCCAGCACTCGGAGAAGGGTTCCGGGGCGGACAGCATGGAGAGTTATCGATGTTCGGACAACGACGGCGTTTCCGGCCGGGGGCACGCGGATGGGCGGGCCGGATCACCGCGGCAGCGATGGCGGTGGCCTGTTTCACCGCGGTGGCGGCGGTAACGACCGATCGACCGGAGGCCGCGGCCGCCCCGGACAACTTCTACATTCCGCCCGAGCGGATTCCGGCCGGACCGGGCACGGTGATCCGGACCCAGCCGATGTCCCTGCTGGCCACTCTCCCTTCGGACCAGGGGTGGCCCGGTAAGGCCGATCACATCATGTACACGACCCGGCTGCAGGACGGGTCTCCGGTCGCGGTCACCGGTACCTATATCGACGCCGCGGGCCCGTGGTTGGGCGCCGGTCCGCGCCCCACGGTGGTGATCGGTCCCGGAACCTCGGGCCAGGGCGACCGATGCGCCATGTCGAAGGCCTTCTCGACGGGGATCACCATCACCACCGATCCCTCGCCGTCGCTGTCGGCGAACCAGGAACTGCCGTCGTCGGCGGTGTGGAGCCGTCTCGGCGCACGCGTCCTGGTGACCGACTACGTCGGACTGGGCACCCCCGGCATCCATACCTACGCGAACCGGATCGAGGAGGCGTATGCCGTACTCGACGGAGCGCGGGCGGCCAACAACCTGGCGGGCACCGGTCCGGATACCCCGCTCGTGTTCTGGGGCTATTCCCAGGGCGGCGGGGCGGTCGCGGCGGCGGCGGAGATGCAGCCCGACTACGCGCCGGAACTGAATCTGAAGGGCGCCTGGGCCGGTGGGCCGGTGGCGGATCTGGCCGCCATTCTCGAGCGGATCGACGGGGCGCTGATCGGCGGCGCGATCGGTTTCGCGATCAACGGGCTGCTCGCGCGCTACCCCGAACTGGAGAAAGCGGTCGACCGGGTGACCAACCAGCACGGTCGCGACACCCTGGCGGGCCTGAGCGACGCCTGCATCGGCGATGTCATCACCCACTATCCGTTCCTGAAGACCAGTTCGCTGACCAACGACGGGCGCCCGCTCAGCACCCATCTGCAGGCGATCCCGGAGGCCGGCCCCGCCCTCGCCGACCTCCGGGTGGGCACCCTCACGCCCGCCTCGCCGGTACTGATCACCAGCGGCCGCAACGACGACACGGTCCCTTACAACCAGGCCCGGCAGCTCGCCGACGAGTGGTGCGCCAAGGGGGCCACGGTCACCTTCCGGACCAACGAACTGCCGCCGCTGCTGCCCGGAACCACCATCCCGGGACATTTCGGGCCGGAGATGATCGACGGTTTCGGTCCCGACAATGCGATCACCTATCTGCTGGATCGCCTGGCCGGCAAGCCGGTATCGGGCTGCACCATGAACTGAAATCGATACATGGGCACGCTTATCGGCCTACCGTAGACCGGCCCGGAGGCTCCGCGGCGACCTCCGGGCTACCTCACAGCAGCTCGACACGACTCGCGAGCCAGCGTCCGCCGACATCGTTCATCGTCATGAGGATGCGATTGCGGTCGATCCGGGGCGCCGGCGTGGTGATGTTGCTGATCTCGGCGTCGACGAAGAGCATGACCACCACCTCGTCCCGGAACGCCGACCGGATACTCGCGGCCACGGTGGTCGCGACCAGCCCGAGAGCCAGCGCCACGACGGCGACCCGCTTCCACATCTCTCGCCGACCGGGGGCCACACTCTCGCACACAACCAGTTCTTCGGCTTCTGTCACATGCTCACCGGAGTCCACCTGTTCCACGCCGGGCTCGGTCTGCTCATCCTGGGCTTGGTGATCCGTGAACTGCGCCCTTCCGGCCGCCGCCGTATCGCGATGATCGAATCGGGCGCCATCTCCTGGCATATGGTCGATCTGCTCTGGATCGTCCTCTTCGCCCTGCTGTACGTACTGAGGTGACACCGTGACCGTTCTCCGTCTCGACTCCGCCCACATCACCACGGTTGTGTGGCTCGCACTCGCCGCGACGGCCCTCCTGTCGTGGTGGCCGGCCCCCGGCCATTCGGCGGCACCGGTCTCCCCCAGCACCCTGGTGACCGGCGCGGCGATCGCGCTCGGCGCGCTGAAGACCCGTCTGGTCCTGCGGTACTTCATGCAAGTGGGCACCGGTCCGCGCTGATTGCGCTTGTCGACCGATGCCTGGCTACTGGCGGTCTGGGGCGCGGTGCTCGGAATCTCTCTCTGATGAGGCTCGCCGCGCGGAATCAAACCGGCAGGTCGAGCATCCGCTCGGTGAGCTGGATCAGAGTGCTCCGCAGCGTATCGTCGTCGAGGTCGGTGACCAGCGGGTTGACCACCGCTCCGGCGATGGCCGCCGACAGCACCGCGGCCGACACCCGCGCCAGGTTGTCGTCGTCGCGTTCGTCGAGCAGGACCGCGTAGAGCCGGCTCATGAACACCCGGAACGGCTCGTGCGCCCCCAGCAGACGCACGATCACCGGATCGCTGGTCAGCGTGCTGACCCATTTGCGGCGCTGGACCGCCATATCGATGACCTATGTCAGCAGTACCCGCCGGGCCCGCGTGCGATCCGGTTCCGCCTCCGCGGCGAACAACGCGTCCTCGAGTATCGCCAATTCGCCGGTGGTCACGGCGATCACGATCTGATCCTTGGTCTTGAACTGGTAGTAGATCGCCGCCTTGGTCACAGTGGACCCGTCGGTTCTGTTCATCGATGACGGAACGATCCTGACCTCGGCGGGTATCACCGCGGGCCTGGATCTGTGCCTGCACATGGTGCGCCGCGACCGGTCCAGGACTACCGACGTTTCCGATCACACACCGGATCTGCCACCTGGGTGATACCACCGGCGACGCCCGGTACCGATGGCTACGTGGGGGAACCACCGAGATCGGTGAACGAGCCGCCGCGTCCGGCTCCGGCAGTGAATCGATCGATGCCCGCGGCCGCCTCGGCCAGGGAGATCACGCCGTGTTCCCATTCGTTGGCGAGCGCTTCTTGTTCACTCACACCTTCCTGCTGTAGCAGCGAGAGCCGATCATGCCGCTGACAGGTCTGTGGGAAGCCTGCGATCTCGGCGGCGAGCCGTTCGGCGGCCCGCCGCTCCTCACCCACCGGTACGACACGATCGACGAGTCCCATGGCGAGGGCTTCGGCCGCCTCCACAGGCCGCCCGGTGAGCACCATGTCCATTGCCCGGCCGGTACCGATCAGCCGCGGCAGCCGCACCGTTCCGCCGTCGATGAGCGGCACACCCCAGCGACGGCAGAAGACGCCGAACACCGCATCGTCCCCGGCCACCCGGAGATCGCACCAGATCGCCAGCTCCAGCCCACCGGCGACAGCGTGCCCGGCGACCGCGGCGACAACCGGTTTGCTCAACTGCATACGGGTAGGCCCCATGGGCCCGCGCCCCTTCGCCGACAGCGGATTGGCGCGGTCGGTCCCGACCGCTTTGAGATCGGCACCGGCACAGAAGTTCCCGCCCTCACCCCACAACACGGCCACCGCCGCCGATTCGTCGTTCTCGAAGGCGGTGAAGGCGTCGAACAGGGCGGTGCCGGTGGGGCCGTCGACCGCGTTCCGGGCCTGCGGCCGGGACAGGACGACGGTGAACACCGGTCCCTCCCGTTCGATTCGTACCGGTGCGCTGGTCATGGCTGCCCCTTCGTTCGCGGTCACCGGCCGAGCCTATGGCCTCCGGCATGTTCCCGGGCCGAACCACACCGATCCGGCGGGCGGCAAGGTATCAGTTCCACTCGAGGTCTTGCCCCGACTGGGTATCGCGCATGCCGTCGGGCGCATCGCCGCCGCCGTCCTGGCTACCGCCGGGATCGACATCGGTTACCGTCCACACCCTTTCGATATCGCCGTGCCGGTTGCAGCGGGCGTGTATTCGCAACCGGCTCGGCCGCACCGGCGCCGATACTCGGCCGGTCGGGACCAGGAAGGGCGCCGCAATCCCGTTACGGCACAACCACGGCCCGTTACCGCTCCGGTTCGAGCCAGGGACTAGTGTTCCGGTGAATCGGAGCCGAGCAGGCCGAACGCTTCCAAGGCGAGGTACAGTTCGGCCGACTGACGGGGATCGGTGGTGTCGCGGCCGGTGAGGTCCCGGATTTTACGCAGCCGATAGCGCACCGTATTGCGATGGCAGTGAGTGGCCTCGGCGACCGCCGCTGCCGATCCGCCGCACCGATACCAGGATTCGAGCGCACCGATCAGGTCGTCGCGCTCGCCGGCCGGGAGGTCGAGAAGCGGACCGAGGATCTGTGCGGCGACCCGCCGACCCGTCTCGGGGACAGCGACGAGGAGATGAGCGACGGGTTCCTCGCCGAAACGGACCGTGACAGCCGACCCGGGCCGGGCCGACCGGGACGCGAGACGCGCCTCGGTCAGCGCCGCGGTGATCAGGTGCGGGGTCGAGAACCCGGCGCTGAGACCGACCCGGTCGGTGACGAACGCGGAGATGGTCGCCGGGGCACGCTCGATCGCTACCGGGGAGGCGGCCGACAGCAGCCCGATATAGGCGTCGATCTGGGCATCCCAGACCGACCGGATTCCGATGTCCTGTAGCGCCGCGGTGAGTTTCCCCGGGAGCGGCGCGGTGGGTTCGGTATCGATGGCGACCACCGCGAACGCGCCGCGTTCCGGCAGTCCGAGGGCACGCAGGACATCGAGGACACGTGCCGGATTACCGGAATGGTCGTCGAACAGGGTCCGGATCAACCGGCTCTGGAACTGGGCGTCGGAATGCGCGAGCAGCACTTCGGTTTCCCGGTAGGCCTCGACAGCCGCATCCGAGTACAGATCGACCAGTTCCCACAACCTGGTCGCCAGATCGTGCAGCCGGGCATCGCCCGGGCCGGCCGACCATCTCGTCAGTTCCTCCCAGATGAGCCGACCGCCCAGCCGGTAGGCGTGCAGCAGACTCGCTACCGGTATCCCCTGTTCGGCCTTGAGACGTCCGGCGTCGCGGGCAGGCTGTAAACGCAGCGGCTGGGCCCCGCCGAGGGCCCCGATCACCGCCGTGAGGTTCTCCAGGCAGGTCCGGTACAGCTGATCCGCGGTCAACAGGCCCGGCTCCCCGTAGGAAGGATCGGCTGCGACGATCCGGTCGACCAGGATGTCGGTCATCGCTTCGACGGAGTCGGCGAGCGCGGCGGCCAGAGGCGCCACGGACGGCGCGGACGTGCTCATATCGGGCAGTCTAGTCGGGTCACCGTGACCTACGCCACGGCGGTTTTGTGCCCGTGCACAAACGCGAGACCCGAATGACGCAACATCGACACATTTTCTTCGAGCATGAGCACAGTCACACTCATCAGTACCCGGATCACCGGATCTCAGCTACGGAGTGTGCCCACGTGCAGCCAGAACAGGCCGTCGCGGCCGAAACGGTTATCGACAACGCCCTTGCCGAACTCGCCGAGGGCGAGCAGAAATGGTCACGGCTGCCGCTGGCCGGGCGGCGTGCCCTGCTCGACCGGATGCGCACGCTCACCGGGCAGCACGCCCGGGAGTGGGTCGAGGCCGCCGTGCGGATCAAGGGTCTCGACCCCGTGTCCCCGCTGGTGGGCGAGGAGTGGCTCTCCGGGCCCTACGTCTTCGCCACGAGCCTCACCGCGGTGTCACGGACCCTCGAATCGCTGGAGCGAGGGGTCAGCCCGCTCGCGAACGCGAAATTCGGCACCGCCGGGGGCCGGGTGACCGTGCGCGCACTGCCCGCCGGGCTCTACGACGAGCTTCTGCTCAGTGGTTTCCGTGCCGAGGTGTGGTTGCAGCCCGGCGTCGACGCGGACGCCGCGACGGCCGGTGCGGGACTCGCTCAGCTCGATCCCGCCCGCACCCAGGGGATCGGCGCGGTGCTGGGCGCCGGCAATATCACCTCGATCGCCCCGCTGGACACCATCTACGAACTCATCGCGCACAACCGGGTGGTAGCGCTGAAGCTGAACCCGGTCACCGATCCGCTGCTTCCGGTACTGGAGAAGATCTTCGCGCCGCTCATCGATCTCGGGGTGGTCCGGGTGCTCACCGGCGGCGCCGAGGTCGGCGGACGCCTGGTGACGCACGAACGGGTCGCGCACGTCCATATGACCGGCAGCGCCGTAACGCACGACGCCATCGTCTGGGGCACGGGCCCGCAGGCGGCCGAGCGGAAGCAGGCCGCGACCCCGCTACTGGACAAACCCATCACCAGCGAACTGGGCGGGGTGTCCCCGACCATCATCCTCCCCGGCGAATGGAGCACCGCCGACCTGGAATTCCAGGCCGAGCACATCGCGACCCAGCGGCTGCACAACGGCGGCTACAACTGTGTGGCCGCACAGGCGGTGATCGTCGCCGCGGACTGGCCGCAGAAGGATGCCTTCCTGGCCGCGCTCACCGCGGCCGTCGACCGGGCGCCGGCCCGTCACGCCTACTATCCGGGCAGCGACAACCGTGTGGCCGGAGCGCGCGAGAGCTACCCCGACGCTCGGCAGCTCGGTCGGCGGGGCGAACGACTGCTGGTGACCGGGCTGGACCCGGACGCGGACGAAGCGCTGCTCTCCTCGGAATACTTCGCACCCGTACTCGGCGTCGTGGAACTCCCGGGGAGCGGATCCGCTTTCGCCCGCACCGCGGTGGACACGGCCAACGAGAAGTTCACCGGCACCCTCGGCGTGAACATCGTCGCGCACCCGGACACCCTGGCCGCACTCGGCGAAGAGTTCGACACGATGATCGAGCGGCTGCGCTACGGCACCGTCGCGGTCAACGCGTGGACGGCGGTCGGCTACCTGACCCCCACCGCGAGCTGGGGCGCTTTCCCCGGGCATACGCTCGACGATGTGCAGAGCGGTATCGGCGTCGTACACAACGCCTGGTTGATCGACCGGATCGAGCGCACCGTCGTCCGGGGCCCGTTCCGCCCCGCACCGCGGTCGATACTGCACGGCGAATGGGCCCTCACCCCCAAACCACCGTGGTTCGTATCCAACCGGACCGCCGCGCGAACAGGACAGCTGCTCACCGATTTCGCCGCCGGTCCGCGTTGGTCGCGCCTGCCCGCCATCTTCGCCTCCGCCCTCCGCGGCTGAGGCCGGCGACTGCGACGCCCGAGTCACGCGCGAACGAACGGGGCACCCGACTCGGCGACAGGACCACCAGCACTGCCGACCCGCCGCCCCGGGTCGCCGAATTCACGCGGAGAGTCCCGTCCACTGCGTGGCGGTGTACGGGTGAGACCCTTCGGTACCGTTCCAGCGACTGATCATCACTGTCAGGTTCGACGGCGAGGCCGAACCCGGATGAATATAGCCCCCGTAGAGCGTGGGCATTCGCGGCTTGCCCAGATGCGCCGACGGCCTCGTATCGTCGTGTACCACGTGGATTCGCTCATCCGACCACACCGCATCGGGCCGGTCGGCCGTGCGGGTTTTGATACTCAGATCGACGCAGTCGAAATACGACATCACATAGGTCGACCCGATACGCGCGACCGAGAACTCGCCGAGCGCGTTACCGCGACCGAAGATCGGCGTCGGTGGATACCGATATGTGGCATGCCAACCCCATCGGCCGTCGATATGGGCCCAGTTCTGCTGCGCGGCGAAATTCCCGTGGAAGAAATCGGCGGGGTCATAGCGGAAGAGCTGGACGAAGCCGTGATCCCGGCGGTAGCGGTGGCTACCGTTCCAACGCTTGGCGAACACGTAGAGATAACCGTCCGGGTCGATACCGGCGAATGTCCACATACCGTACGGGTTTCCGTCGATACCGAGGGCCTGCCCGGCCCAGCGATGGTCGAAATCGCGCCAGGTGGCGCCGTGGTCGTCGGACCAGGCGATACCGGAGAAGGCCGAACCGTCGGTGTCGGAGTCCGGGCCGGCCCAGGTGTGCACCGCGGTGTACTGCACGAAGGTGCGGCCACCGATCTCGATGGCGTCGTTCGGGATACGCGAGACCTCGGTGACACCTGCGCCGTTGTCCGCGTTGTGCCGGTAGTCGAACACCTGGCGCGCCCGGTCGCCGGAGACCGTACCGGTGAACTCGACCGCGCGAGAACCGGACTCGTCGAACTCGTCCTGGGTCAGGATCAGCGGTGAGCCGAGGTAATCGCCGCTCTGATCCGGCCCGCACCACGAGTCACCCCAGAGATAGCCCCAGCCGCCTTCGCGCACCCGGCGATACGGGATGCACAGATCGCTCGATCCGAGACCGAGCGCGCTCGCCGAATCGCCGGGAACGTCGCACAGAAGAGTGCCTTGCTGGGGCAGCTTGTCGGCAATCGGCATCAGCGCGAGGGTACCCCGACACCCGTCGCCCGGACACACGTTCTCACCGAGGTCCAGAGCGAAAACCTATCGACTGTGCACGCGTTCAGGTCAGCCTGCCCGCGGCGCGGGCTCCGGCGTAAGCGCTCGACGGGCCAGGAACTGGCGAACTTGCTGTTCACCTACGAACTCGACCGGCGCCTCGCCGATACCCCGGCGACAGCCCTGGCCGCCCACCCCGGCGGCGCGAGCACGGAGGTCTTCCGCTACTCCCCGGCGGCATTCCGCCTCGCCATAGTCCGTCTCTTCGGCCGCACACCCGCCATGGGCGCGTTACCCACCCTGCGTGCCGCCACCGACCCGCGGGCCACCGGTGGCGACTACTACGGACCCGCCGGACTCTTCGAGATCCGCGGCTACCCGGGCCGGGTGAAGTCGAGCACCCGCTCATACGACCGCCACCGGCAGGAAAGCCTCTGGACGGCCTCCGAGAAGCTCACCGACGTGCGGTTCGCTGTGAGCGGAACCACCGGCAGCTGAAACGGCGTAATCTTGTAATCAAGTAATCGTTGGAGCTGGGAAGGTGCACCATGAGACATGGACATCGAGGACGCGGATTCGGCCGGCCCGGCGGCTGGCAGCAGGCCGATCTTCCGGACGCGGCGGACGCGGCGGACTGGTTCACCGGGCGCCTGCCCGGCGACTGGTTCACCGGCAGTCCCGCCATCGAGATCGACCGGGACGAGATCGTGGTGATCGGAGAACTACCCCTTCCCCGAACGGACTCCGCCGAGGACGAGAAGTCCGCGGCCACCGAGTCCGCGGAGAACGAGGACCAGAGCCCCCGCGGGATCCCGAACGCGACGAAACAGGGCGCGGTGGCGCGTTTCCGGGAGACCACCCGCGCTGCCCGTATGCAGATCGCCGATGAGGCCCAGCAGCGCTACGGCCGCAGTGTCGCCTGGGGGGTGTCGGTCGACGGTGAGCAGGTCCTGTTCACTCACCTGGCGGTGCCGGTGATGACCCGGTTACGCCAGCCGGAGCGCAAGGTACTCGACACTCTCGTCGACGCGGGTGTGGCGCGCTCCCGGGCCGACGCACTGGCCTGGACGGTGAGACTGGCGGGTCAGCACGCGGAAGCCTGGCTCGAGGAATTACGGGCGGCCATGAGCAAGGTCGAAGACCTGCGTTCCGAGGGCCCCCGAGGACTCTGACGACGCCCGGCTGCCCCAAGCCTTCGCGGGCCCCGGGTACAGCACCCGGGTCCGGTGGTGCCGGACACGGCACTACCGGACCGTCCGGCCGCCGGACGATCAGCCCAGATGCGCCGACAGCAGCCAGGCGGGAACCGATTTGCGGCCGTTCGGCTCATCGCGCAGGCCCTCGAACCGCATCAGCGGATCACCGGCCGGGGAGTCGAGGCCGTCCGGCAGATTCGCATGGATCCGCGCCGGGGCGATCTCGTCGATCACCCAGTACTTCGACACCGCTTCGCGCAGTTCGTCGGCGGTCACCGGGGCAGGTCCATGTTCGGGCAACTCGGGAAAACCGGCCCGGTCGAAGACCAGCGCGAAATACGCCGCACCCGGTGCGGCCGCCCGCGCGATCGAGGTCAGATAACTCTCCCGCGACGCCACCGGAATCGAATGGAACAGCGTGCTGTCGACCACGGTGCCGAAACGACCGTCGTAGCCGGTGAACGCGGTGATATCGGTGACCTCGAAAGTCGCGTTGTCCAGACCGCGCCGACGAGCCTCGGCCCGGGCGGACTCGATCGCGGTCGGCGCGAGGTCTAGTCCCACAGTGGTGAAACCGCGCTCGGCGAGATACAGCGAGATGGCGCCCTCGCCACATCCCGCGTCGAGCACCTCCCCCTTGAACCTGCCCTGCTCGATCAGCGCCGCGAGTTCCGGCTGCGGTTCCCCGATACTCCACGGCGGCGCCACATCCGGCCCGAACGGGCCGTCGCC
The DNA here is from genome assembly GCF_014645735.1 of Nocardia jinanensis. Taxonomy (GTDB): domain Bacteria; phylum Actinomycetota; class Actinomycetes; order Mycobacteriales; family Mycobacteriaceae; genus Nocardia; species Nocardia jinanensis. Next base: position 664,450 of record NZ_BMMH01000002.1, read on the forward strand.
GCGATAGACGGATTCGAATTCGAAATCACCCGGTGTGGTCATACTCCACGAGTAGCAGGCGGCCCGGCGCATGTACATGTAACCGGGCAGCAGGTCCGGTTTCATTCGAGCCGGGCCGGCCGACCGCTCAGCGGTGACGCGGTACGCCACTCCGGGCTGCTCAGGCGCCCACGGCCCAGCAATGCGGCCGACTGCCCCCGAGCCCGCCCCTCGCCCGAAGCCACTGACTGGGCCGGTGTTCCGAAACCTCGCGCGGCACCGGTGCGGACACTAGCGCGTGGTATTCGGCGTTTCCATCCACCCCGCGGGCTTCAGCCGACACTATCGCGATCATCACCGAGGGCCCCGGATAAGACCTTCGCCTCGATCCGTCTGAGTCAGGTACCTGCAGTTATCGACAATTCTGCCTGATTTCCATGGCATCGCCTCTCGTCACGACTGCCGGCGCAGCGCGGGCAGGCACACGCCAGCAGGTCGCCTCTCCGAGAATATTCGCAGGCAGAACATCACTTTCATGCGAATGCGGCCTGCAATGACGGTAGACGAACTCGCTCCGGCAAATTCGCGCAATCCGCGGACGAGACACCTCCACAACTGCTAAGTTACTGAGCATTCTTTCCATATCGACGCGGGTGGCACCTAATGGTCCGCCGCGATGTTCCAACTCGACGAGGAGTGGCGACATGGACCGATTCAACAGGCGCGATGCGTTGAAGGCGGGTGGCGTACTGGGTGCGTTCGGCGCACTCGCCATAGCGACCCCGGCCAGAGCGCAACCGTGGACATGGTCGCCGCAGGGGTCCGTCGCGGGCAGCGGGGCCGGCATCGATCCGCTGGGCGTATGGGATCCCGAGGCCGACGAACTGGTCGCCTCACTGCTCGACCGCGGCGAGGTTCCCGCGATCAACGGCCTGCTGCGGACCTGGACCCGCAACAGTCAGCCGTTACCGGCCGGGCTACCTCCCGACCTGCGGGACTTCATGGAATACGCTCGGCAGCTGCCCCAGTGGACCGATCCGGGCAAACTGGCCACGGCCGTCGATTTCAACAAGAAACGCGGCCTCTACCTCGGTGTGCTGTACGGCCTGGCCAGCGGCATGATGAGCACGGTCATCCCCAAGGAGGCGCGAGCGGTCTACTACTCCAAGGGCGGACACGATCTCAAGGACCGCATCTCCAAGACCGCGAAACTCGGCTACGACATCGGCAGCGGCAACGCCTACGGCCCGGACGGGCAGATGGTCGTCACCTGCGTCAAGACGAGGCTTGTGCATGCCGCGGTACGGCATCTGCTGCCCCAGTCACCGCATTGGGTGCACTCGGCCGACGAGGATATCCCGATCAGCCATAACGACATCATGGTCACCTGGCACAGCCTGCCCACCACCGTGATGCGTCACCTCACGGCATGGAAGGTGCCGATTCCCGCACCCGAATCGGATGCGTTCCTGCATTCCTGGCAGGTCGCCGCGCATATGCTCGGCGTCCGCGACGAATACATCCCGAATTCTTGGGACCAGGCCGATTCTCAGGCCGCTCAGGTGCTGGATCCGATCATCGCGCCCACTCCCGAGGGCGCGAAACTGGCCGACCGCCTGCTGCGCCTGGGGACGAACCTCGACCTGGCGATTCTGAGCAAAGGGATCCTCGGCGCCTTCACGCGATTCCTGCTGGGCGACAATATCGCCGACGGGCTGGCCATCGCTCGTGAGCCGGTCTGGGATCCGCTGCTGCGGTTCAGCTGGGGTCCGTTCATCGCGGTCCGCGAAGGCGTACTCACCATCGCCCCGCCGACCCAGGAAGCGTACTGGCTCTTCGACGAGTTCCTGCGCCAGTTCGCCCTGTGGTATCTGGCCGAACTCCGGATGCCCATCAGTATCGAGCTCCCGACGATGAACCGGGATATGAGCCGCCCACCACGCTGACCCGGCGGCCCGGCCGAGCCCGCACGGACCGATTCCGTGCGGGCGAGCGGGTGTGTGCGACAACCGCGCCCATACCCGACAAAGTCGCAGTCACAGCCGCCCGGGTGGGCGGCCACTCCCTACTGAGCGGCGGCGGGACCCTGCTCCGCTACCGGGAGCCAGCTGTTTCCCGGTACGGTCCAGCACCGCTCCTTGATCATCTTCCGGGCCGCGCGCCGGTTCCGGCCGATCAGCCGGTCCAGATAGAGCATTCCCGCGAGATGATCGGTCTCGTGTTGCAGGCAGCGGGCCAGGTACCCGGCTGCTTCGACCGTGACCGGCCGTCCGGTCATGTCCACGCCCGTCACCTCGGCCCGGTACCCACGCGCGGTCGGAAACCATTCGCCCGGAACGGAGAGGCACCCTTCGAGATCATCGTCGGGGTCGGGCATCGTCTCCGGGAGTTCGGAGGTACGCAACACCGGATTCACGATATGGCCGCGATATCGGGTTCCGGCGTCGACGAGATCGTAGACGAATACCGCACGCGGGTCCCCGATCTGGTTCGCCGCGAGACCGGCGCCGGGCGCAGCTGTATTCGTATCGAAGAGATCACCGACGAGAGTGGCGAGGTCGTCGTCGAAAACACTGACCGGAACCGCGGTGGTGGTGAGCCGCGGGTCGCCGGCGATGAGTATCGGTCGCACTGTCATGCGGGCAGACTACTCAAATGCGAGTAGTCGTGTAAGACTGCATCGGTGAACGAGACCCGGTTGTTCGTACTGGCCGCCCTGGCCCGGCGCGGCCCGATGCACGGCCACCAGCTGCGCCGCGATGCCCGCCTGGACCGCGCCGACCTGTGGTCACGGGTGAAACCCGGATCGTTGTACGGCGCACTGCATCGTATGGAGAGCGAAGGGCTGGTCCGGCCGCTCCGCACCGAACAGCAAGGCGCACTGCCGGCGCGCACGATCTACCAGATCACCGACGAGGGCCTACGGGAACTGCGGGCCCTGCGCGACGAAGCCTTCACCGAGGTCGACGTCCGGCCCGATCCGGTCGACCTCGCGCTGGCCGTCGGCGACGATCTGGATACCGAGCTGCTGCGCGGCTATCTCGAGGACCGAATCGCCGCGCTCCGCGCACTCGGCTCCCGGATCGAGCACCAGCTCGACCGCCGCTGGCCCGACCAGCGCATCGCGGACGACCTCATTGCCGAGCACGCCCGGATGCGGATCCGCACCGAGATCGACTGGCACGAAAAGGTTCTGGCCGAAATCGACACACTGTCCGAGCCGTAGGCATGATCCGGCCCGGCGACCGCCCACTGCGCCATCGGCTACATCGACCTGCGGCGCCCGTCCGGCATCAATCGATGGCGGAGAAGTCCATGCGCATCCACGAGACCCATGTACCGGTGCCGGTTTCACGCTCCCAGAGTGCGGACATGAACGATCTGTCCTCGGACGGCCGGAGAATGCTGCGCATACCCTCGCCATCGAAGCGCCAGGACCCGTCGTCGTTCGGGTGTGCGGTCATGGTGCTGTATGCCCCGGAGGCATCGAAGGCTCGCATCGCGTAGGTGCCGGCATCCGAGTCGTAGTCGCCGATGAGCTCGAGAGCCCGGGTATGCGCGTCACCCATCATGACGTCGACGCGGTGCAGGATCCACCGGCCTCCGGCCATCCACTCGTATTCGTCGGTGCCGTCGATATTCATCGTCTGCCGGCCGTGCTCGTCGAGGACGACGCCGGATGTCTTCCACCGGCCGATAATGGCTTCGAACCGGCGCATCGCATGTGCAGGTGTGGTCATCCGAGGTTCTCCTCTCGCCGGTGGCCGCGCGATACAGCGCGCCGGTGCCCGGTCGGTGCGCTCGTGGAGTAGACGAGGCGGACCGGACGAACTCATCGGGCTTGTACTTCTTCGCGGACCTGACGAGCGAATCCGAATGCTCGCCCACAGCCACAGTCACGGCGCCCAGGACGGCATCGACCCGGGGGCCACCGCAGAAATCGAGCCGATACTCCGACCTCGCCACGTACTATCAGGCGTCGAAGAGTAGATAGAGCCCGGTGAAGGTGAAACCGACCATGAGCAGCATGAGCGCGAGCTGTCCGGTGAGCCGATGCGCCGGCGGAAGCAGCCGCAGGCACCGATCGTGCGCGGCGGCGACACCCAGAATATGGCCCGTGACCACCGCGAGCACTTTGATCGTCCCGAGCAGCGCCGGGTGTGCGGAGAGCACATAGGCGATATCGCGATCGGCCAGGCCCAGCAGATTCCATCCGGCACCGAAGGGATCCGCGAACAGGATCACCGTCGCCTGCCCCTTCTCGACCAGGAAGGTCAGATAGTGGGCGGTCACGTATCCCGCGACGATGGGGGTCAAAGTGTAGGAGAGCCGCCTGGGGAGCAGCCTGCGATCGGCACTCGAGAGCCCTCCCGCGGCCGCCGCGGCGAACCGGAAACCCACCCCGACGACACCGATGAACACCAGCAATCCGAGAGTGGACACCAGCGTCGCCGGAAGTCCCGCATCGCCCGCACCCGATACCAGGCCGCGCCACCCCGGGAACAGCGAGAAACTGTCGAACGCCGTGGAACCGAGCAGCGTCGCCGCCACCGCCACCGAACCTGCCCCGACGGGTGTTCCGGCGAGATTCGCCAGCGGAGACCGCAGCACCAGCGCGCCCCCCGCGCCCCGGCCGACCGGGCTCAACCGGCCCAGCAGACTGCTGTAGACCTCGAGCGGATCCGCCCGTTCGGCCCAGGTGGTGCCGAAGACGATCAGCCCGGCCCCGGCGACGACCAGATATCCGGTGAGCCACAGGGTCACCGCCGTCACCGAGCCGGGGTCGGGTGCGGCCAGTTCCAGCCAGACGAAGGTCAACAGCCCGAGTGCCGCCGGCCACCTCCCCCACGATTCGGGATACCGCAGCAGACCGGTCTCGGGTCGGCGCCCGCAGGCCGCGCAGAGCGCGCGGTGCACGGCCCGCGCCGGGGACAGCACCTTCCACACCGGTCCGACAGCCAGCGACGCGACCGGCACCCCGACCCACAGGAATACGTAGACGACACCTGGAACCGGGCTGCGGGCCGGATCGGCGGGGCCGACCACTCCGATCGCCAGTACCGTGCCGAACGCCACGACACTCACTGCCGCGACCACCGCGCGCAGCGTCGGCGCGTCCACCACCGACCGCAGCCCCGAGGGCAGCGCGATACCCGGTGATTCCGGATCCAGTCGCGGTTCCCGCCAGGCGAAGGCGATCACCGCGAACGAGAAGGTCAACGCCCACGCCGCGCCGATCAGGGCGTAGGTCAGCGGAATCGGCAGGTCCGCCGCACCACCGAGGCCGTGTGCGAGCAGTGTCATTCGCGAACGAGCAGGGTGGCCACCGTATGCCCGGCGTGGTGTAGTTCGATCTCGACGCGCCCCGGCACATCGACGGTGAACCGGAAGCGCTGACCTGTACCGGGGGTGATCGCGAAGGTGTGGTCGGGCTCGGCGTGCACATGCAGTTCGTCGTCGGTGTCACTGTCGACAACGATTTCGATCGGCCGACCCACGCGTGCTTCGAGCCGGGCATCGACGGGTGTGACCGTACCGTCGGCGATTCGTACTGCGACGATCACGGATTCGATGCCCTGCGACGCACTCGCATCGCTCGCGCCGGAGCGTTCCGGTTCGCTGCTCGCGCAACCGGCCATCAGCAGGCCGACGGCCAATACCGGGATGCACAGGCGGGAGACGGACGGCATCAGTCCTCCTTATCGGGTTCGGTATCGAAATCGGCGTCCCGATCGTGCGGCCCGACCTCGTCCTCCCCGCTGCTACGGTCGCGCACCGCGATCACGACGACCACACCCGCGATGAGGAACGCCGGGAGAAAAGCGGGGACCGCCAGCAGGATCGAATGGTCGGCGAGCAGGACCACGCCGTCGTATCGATCGGTCATGGCACGGGCGCCTGTTCCTTCTCCTCGGTGCGGGATCCGTGCGGATACCGATCGTCGATCCGGGCGGCGCCCCAGGACAGGGCCGCGATCAGGGCGAGACTGCACGCCAGCACGACCAGCGAGGCCGCCGCGAACAACCACGCCGGATGATCGAAGGACCGCTCGCGCTGCAACACAGTGATCTCGGCGACGAAGGGGCGGGTGAACGAGTCGAGGGCGGGGACCTCCGCTGCGCCGATACCGGGATCTGCGGCCATGAAGATCGGTAGCGCGGTCAGTGTCCGGCCGTCCTGGATCCGCAACAGAGTTTTCCAGCTTCCGTGCACCGGAACAGGTTTCGTCGAAACGTAATGGCCTTCGCCTGCGCGCCGGAGATGATCGATCACCAGCCCCCGGCCCGGACTGTCGCCGCCGACCCCTCCCTGCCAGGCGAGGATCTGGATCCATTCGGGATCGGTGCCGACCAGATCCGCCGGGGTGAGCCGGATATCGGCGTACACCATCCGGCCGCCCTGTTCGGGTGCGTCGCGCAGCTGTACCGCGGCCCGGGCGCCTTCCGGGACTTCGATCATCAGACCGTTGGTGGTGGCGGCGGCCACGATCGCCACGACGGCCACCACCAGTGCCCGGCGTACCGCGGGGCGCGGGAGCGGTTCGCCACGCAGTACGACGGCCAGCATCGCCCCGACGACACCGCCCGCGATACCGGTGGGGATCGCCATCGCCAGCAGTTCCGGCCACATCGCCGACGGCCAGGGATCCACGAAGATCGCGGCGATCCACAGCGATTCGAGCCAGAGTCCGATGGTGGCCGCCGCCAGACCGCATATCGCGCCCCACAGGATCCGGCGCCGGGCCAACGGCAACAGGGCCAGTAGTTCCACCACGACGGCCACGCCGAGATAGAGGGGGAACACATTGCGCGGCGCGTCGATGATCGGCCCGCCCACCAGCACGGCGACGACGGCGCGCACCACTGCGGCGAAACCGACCACGACCAGGGTGCTACCCGCGCCGAGAGTCAACCGGGCGGCGACGAGGGCGATCGTGGCCGCCGCGACGATCAGCATCGGTTGCAGCACGAGGCGGAACTGCTCGACACCGAAGTCGTATTCGACCTGGAAGACCGATAGTCCGATGAGCAGGCCGCCGAACGCGCAGGCGCGCAGCAGCCACATCCACCGGCTCTCCCGGCGGTCCGGGTCCGGCCGGTTGCGCGAACCCTCGAATTCGAGCAGCAGCACGCCCACCAGCGAGAACCCGGCTCCGCCGATCAGCATCAGATGGGTCGGACCCCAGAGCGTGACGTCCTGGCCGAAGATCCGGTGCCATACATCGTCGAGCGGGAACCCGATCAGGGCATACAGTCCGGCACCGGCCACGAGGATCCCGCCGACCGGCGCGTACCAGGTACGGGTGATCCGCACCGCCGCGGGACCGGGTTTCTCGTCCAGGGGCAGCACTATCGCGGCCATACCGGCGGTGAACAGGAAGAACAGGCCCGCGAGGATGAAGTAGTGCGCCGGGTTGGCCAGCGGACCCTCGTCGCGGCCGTTACCGATGTGCAGGCTCACATCCCAGATGAAACCGAGCAGGGCGGTCAGGATGGTGGCGAGGAACATCGCCAGCGGCAGTGCCACCCAGCCGGGCCGGTTGAACACCCGGCCGAGCCGGTCGGCGATCCGCTGCAGCCAGGTGATCCGGCGGGTCCGGTGCAAGTAGCCGACCCACAGCAGGACCAGCGCGATCACACCGGCGGACCCGGACATGACCGCGACCTGATCCAGCGCCGCGCCACCGCCTTCACCGGCCGGCGCCGCCGACCCTCCGAGCACCTCGTACGCACCGTCCGGCACAGGACCTCCACACCCTGACTGAATTATGTGTGACGAAAAGTAGCATGAATATCCGCCGGGCAGGGAAGGTTCCCGGACGTGTCACGATCTCACTGCGACACGCCGACTCCGCACGTGATCGACCACAGCGGGCGCACCGCCCGTACCGAGCGCAGGCCCGTACAACGGCCCCGGAAACCCATGGCCGAGAGCAACCCGGTGACCTGAGACTACGCCCGCAGTGGCGCGGATGTCCGTGTCCGGAAGTACCGACCCCGACCCACGTCGCCGGCCCCGGCGCAGCGTGCGGCACGCGCCCGGCCGGATGCGCGCACCGTCTCGCGGGCAGGGATCGCGACCGGGTGCGCCGGCGCCGCGATCAGCAGAATCTGATGATCGAGGCGATTCCGACGATGAGCGAATAGGCCGCGAAGGGCAACAGCGTACGGGTCTGGAAATATCGCTCCAGGAAGCGGACCGCCAGCCACGACGAGATTCCCGAAACCAGCGCGCCGGCCAGGATCGGTCCGTGGATCCCCTCGGTCTCCGGTCCGACCAGTACCGGAATCTCGACCAGGCCGGCCCCCAGGATCGCCGGTGTGGCGAGCAGGAAAGCGAATTTCGCCGCGTGCACGTGTTCGAGACCGCGCCACAACCCGCCGACCATGGTCAAACCCGCCCGGCTGAACCCGGTCAGCAACGCCCCGAGCTGGGCGAAACCGATACCGAGCGCATCGCGGGCGTCGAGAGCGGCCAGCCGCCGGTCGGCCTGGCGGCGAGCATTCTCCTGACTGGTCGCGCCCCGCCGGCCCGATCCCCGCAATGCGAAACGCCGCCCGTATTCGGCCAGCGTGGGCTCGTTGCGCCGGCGCAACCCCTCACCCACCAGCAAGACGACTCCGTTGAGCGTCAGGAAGAACCCGGTGCAGATCGGTGCGGCGAACAAGGCGTGCAATGGATGCACGAGCAGCGGGCCCAGGATCGCCACCGGAACGGAGGCGATCACGATCAACCACGCCAACCGCTGTGCCACGGTGACCGGTCGTCGTGTCCGCAAGACGGTGACGAAACCGGAGATGATCTCGTACCAGTCCCGGCGGTAGTGACAGAGCAACGCGACCGCTGTCGCCACGTGCAGCGCGACCACGAACGCCAGATAAGGTGTCCCGGATTCGGATTCGTCCGGACCGACCAGTGTCTGCCAGTCACCACCGAGCCAGGCGGCGAACAGCACGGAATGACCGAGACTCGAAACCGGGAACAGTTCGGTGACACCCTGTACCGCACCGATGACCGTGGCCTGAACGTAGGTGAGCATCGCGATGATTCTTACACGGGTCCCGCCGGCCTCCCGGCGGGGTCCGGCGAGCGCCCGGAACGCCCGAAAGTGCCGGTTCGCAGCATCTTTCGTAATCGTCGCGCCGAGCCGAGAGTCGTCGGTGGCCGCCGCCACGGCGCAGGTCGCACCCGCCGGGGATCCGCACCGGTCACCACGCGCGGGACACACTCGTTCGCAACGCCACCCGCACCGAACCCGCAGGTAGGCTCCGGGTATGGCCAGTCGCGAATCGGAGAGTGCGCCCACCACACCGGCTCGTCGGACCGCCCGCTATCTGTTGTCGGCGGCGCTGGTCTTCGCGGGTGTGAGTCATCTGTTCTGGGCCCGGGAGGAGTTCCAGGCCCAAGTGCCCGATTGGGTACCGATGGACAAGGACGGCGTGGTGATGGCCTCCGGCGGTGTGGAGATCATGCTCGGCGCGGGCCTGGCCGTGTTCACCCGGGACCGCGTACGGATGGGCCGGATCGCCGCGCTGTTCTTCGTCGCGGTGTTCCCCGGCAATATCGCCCAGTGGCAGGGCCACCGCACCGCCTTCCGGCTCGATACCGACCGGAAACGCTTCGTACGACTACTGTTCCAGCCGGTGCTCGTCCTGTGGGCGCTGTGGTCCACCGGTGTCCCCCGCGGCGCGAAGGGATAGCCCGCCGTCCCGGAACGCGATTCCGCCGGCGCGGCGACCGGTCACCGGTGCGCGGGAACTGCTCGACCGCGCCGCGAGCCGGGTGAACGGGGGCGCTGGCTAGGCTCGACTCATGCCTTCCCGAGCCCCCACTGTCGACCGGCTGCGCCCCTTCGCCGCCACTATCTTCGCCGAGATGACCGAACTCGCGGTCCGCCACGAGGCGATTAACCTGGGGCAGGGTTTCCCGGACAGCGATGGGCCCGCGGATATGCTCGAGGTGGCCCGCGAAGCGATCGCCGACGGTCTCAATCAGTACCCGCCGGGCCGCGGGATGCCGGTGCTGCGCCACGCGATCGCCGCGGACCGCGCCCGCCGCTACGGCACCGGCTACGACCCGGATACCGAGGTGCTGGTGACGGTGGGCGCCACCGAGGCGGTCAGCGCCGCGGTGCTCGGATTGGTGGAACCCGGCTCGGAAGTGGTGCTGATCGAGCCCTACTACGACTCCTACCCCGCGGCGGTGGCCCTGGCCGGCGCACGGCGGCGCACCGCACGACTGGTCGCCGACGGCGACCGTTTCGTACTCGACCGCGACAGTCTGCGCGCCGCGATCACTCCGGCCACCCGCATGCTGATCCTGAACTCACCGCACAACCCCACCGGGACGGTTCTGGATCGCGCCGATCTGGCGGCGATCGCCGAGCTGGCGTGCGAACACGATCTGCTGGTTCTCACCGACGAGGTGTACGAGCATCTCGTCTACGACGACGCCGAACATCTGAGCATCGCCACATTCCCCGGGATGGCCGAGCGGACGCTGGTGGTGTCGAGTGCCGCGAAGACGTTCAGTGTCACCGGCTGGAAAATCGGCTGGATCTGTGGCGCGGCGCCCCTGATCGACGCGGTGCTCGCCGCCAAACAGTTTCTCACCTTCGTCGGTGGTGGCCCGTTCCAGCCCGCGGTCGCGCACGCGCTGACCCATGAACTCGACTGGGTGGCCCGGCTCCGCACCACTCTCTCCGAGCAGCGATTGCGTCTGTCCGCCGCGCTCACCGATACGGGTTTCCGGGTACATCCGAGCGCTGGTAGCTATTTTGTCTGCGCCGATATCCGTCCACTGGGCGCGGACGACGGGGTGCGGTTCTGCCGGGAACTGCCCGGACGCCTCGGCGTCGCCGCCGTGCCGGTAAGCGTTTTCAGCGACGATCCGGACTCGTGGCGGCATCTCGTCCGGTTCACCTTCTGTAAGCGGCGGCAGACGTTGGACGAGGGCGTGCGGCGCCTGCGGTCGGCGAGCACCACCTAGCGGGTCGCGGGATATCGATGGCCACCTGCCCGCGCGGCCGGGTCAGCGCGGCGCCCGCAACATCCGTCCGGCCGCGTCCACAGCCGGACCGGAACTACCCGCGTCGGCGATGAACACCGCGAACGCGAGATCGTCCTGGATTCCGATGAACCAGCCGTGCGCCTTGCTGTTGTCGCCGTATTCGGCGGTGCCGGTCTTACCCAGCAGGCCCGGAATATCGGCGAGCTGGGTGGCGGTTCCCGCGGAGATGGTCTCCCGCATCATGGTTTTCAGATCCCCGGTAACCGAGGCGGGCAGCGGTGGCGGTGTCCGATCGGGCCTGCCCGGAGAGCCCCCCGCCACCACCGGTGCCGGGGTGGATCCGTGCGCCACGGACGCCGCCACCAGTGCCATCCCGAACGGCGAGGCCGTCACCTGTCCCTGACCGATACTGGCCTCCACCCGCTCGGCCGGGGTCCGCGCGACCGGAACGCTTCCCGTCACGGTGGTCAGTCCGGGCGTCACGTAGTCCACACCGAGTCCGAGACGCTCCGCGGTGTTCTTCAGTGCCTCCGGCGGTAACCCCACCGCGAGCCCGGCCATGGTGGTGTTGCAGGACCGGGCGAATGCGGTGTGCAGCGGCACCTGCCCCAGATCGAAACTGTCGTCGTTGGGGATGCGGCGACCTTCGATATCGGCGACACCGGGGCAGGGCAGCACGGTGTCGGGTGTGGCGCGCCCCGCGTCCAGCACGGCGGCGGCGGTGACCGTTTTGAATGTCGACCCCGGCGGATACAGACCGGTGAGCGCGATCGGGCCCTCGGTATCGGCCGCGGCGTTCTGCCCGACCGCGAGGATCGCGCCGGTCGAGGGCCGGATGGCGACTATCGCCGCGGGAGTGGTGATGGGATCCAGGGCGGTTTTTGCGGCGCGTTGCAATCCGACATCGATGGTCGACCGGATATCGGCGGTGGGGCGCGGATCCGCACCGGCGATCCGTGTCGTGCCGTCGGCTGTCTGCGCACGCACGGCCCAGCCCGCGGCGTCGTCGGCCTGTTGCTGCCAGAGTTCGCTCAGGCCGGACAGGGTCGGCGCGGACATCGCCTTATCGGTGGTCAGCAATCGTGTTTGCGGGGCGAGGGTCACCCCGCGGGTCGCGCTCAGCGCGTCACGGATCGGCGCGATATCGGCTTCGCGCAGGCTGATCGCGGTCACCGGTTTGCCCTGGGCGGCGGTCAGATCGGCGTCCAATGAGGCCGTGGTGATCCCGGGGGCGAACGTTGCGAGCAGACCCGCCGCCTCGGCGGTGTCCGCGCCGGGCGCCAACTGCACCAGCGTCACCACCTGTTCGGTCATGAGTTCACCGCCCGCGGCATCGAGCACTCGGGCAGGTTGCGGATAGACCGGTGCGTAACTCAGTGGGCCGGTATCGAGACCCGGCGCGACGGTGGCCGGATTCCAGTGCACCTTCCAGCCGTCCGCGGTCTCACCGGCGGTGCCGGTGGTGGTGTACTTCCATTCTCTGCGCCCGTCGGGGCCGAATTTCCAGGTCACATCGAGGGTGAAGGTATCGTCGCGCACATCGGCGACCTCGAAGGTCGCTTCTCTGCCCAGTCCGTCGTAGAGCGAACCGAGGGTGTCGCGGGCCCGCGCCGGATCATCGGTGAGCGCGGCAGCGGCACCGATATCGTCGCTGTCGAGGGCTTCGGTGAAGCGGTCGGCGACGGTGTCCGGCTCGGGCGGCTCCGAGGAGCAACCGGCCAGCGCCAGACCGAGGGCGGTCAGGAGGACGACGAGTTTCCGATCGGTGCGCACCGGTTCGACTGTATCGACCGCGACCGCGGCAGGGGCGGATGGCCGAGGTTCTCGTGTTGCGCCACCATCGCACAGCCGGTCACATCAGGTCCGGCCCCGGACAAATCGGTGGTGCCCGGCAGACCGGTGCCGAGATGGTCCCCCGTCGGCGGGGCTACCGTTTGGCGCGCACCGAGACACGCGGGGCCGGCGCGCCGGCCGATTCCGGGCGGGGTCTGGTGTTCGTGACGAACCGCTGACGCCTGTCGGGACCGGCGGCTACGCGGTCAAGGTGCGCGCGAAGAGTTCACGCAGTTCGCGATAGTGCCGTTCCGCGCCTTCCTCCTGGTACGCGGCCGTATCGGCCATCGTGTAGCCGTGTACCGCGCCCGGATACACCGCGGTGCGGTAATCGATCCCGGCGGCCTGTAACGCGGTGTCGAACGCGGCGATCTGTTCCGAGGTGTTGGACGAATCGTTGTCGGCGTGTCCCGCCAGTACCGCCGCCCGGATCCCGGGCAGCTCGAGGTGGGGGCTGCCGGGATCGCCGGTGACGATGCCGCCGGTATGGAACAGGCCGATCGCGGCGACCTCGTCGGGCCGATGCGCGGCGAGTCGCAGAGCGGCAAGCCCACCGAAGCAGTAGCCGGTCGCCCCCACGGTCCGCCCGGCGATGCCGGGGAGACCGTGTAGCGCCGCCAGCCACCTCTCGCCGTCCGCACGCACGATCTCCGGGGTCAACCGGTGTACCCGGTCCATGACACCGGAAGCGAAGAAAGCCTGCCGGCTCTCCGGATCGTTCAGATCGCCGGTCGGAGCCAGATCCACGGCTCGCCCGTCCCGCCAGAACACATTGGGCGCCATTACCACATGACCCCAGGACGCGATCCGGTCCGCGATGCGCTCGATCTGGGGTCGCAGACCGATCGCGTCCTGATAGAGCAGGACCCCCGGGCCGGCGTCTCCCGCCACATACGCTTCCGCGGACCCATCGGACATTGCGATCTCGATCGTCGTCACAATCGTGACCCTACCCAACGACTTCCCGGCCGAGCAGGGCAGCGTTCACCCGGGAGCGCCCGGGCGGGCTCGCGGTTTTCGTGCCGCGTCGAGCAATAATCGCACCGCATGGTCGACCACTTGGTCCAGGATTTCGGCGGGCTCACCCTCGAACACCCGGAATTCCGCGGTGACCTCGCCGTCGGCGGCGACGGCGAACCACACCGAACCCGGTTCCTGCCCGTCCTGCGGATCCGGACCACCCGCCCCGGTCACCCCCACGGCCACAGTCGCCTCGAACAGTGTCCGGACTCCCTCGGCCATCGCGCGCGCCGCCGCCTCGCAGACCACCGGACCTTCGGGAACACCGAGCACATGATGTTTCACCGCGCGGCTGTATGCCACCACCGCACCGCGGAACCACTCCCCCGAGTTGTTCGCGGCGCCCAGCGCCGCCGCGAGCTGACCGGAGGTCAGCGATTCCGCGACCGCCACCCGGATTCCGGTACGGCCCGCGATAGCGGCCAGTTCCTCGGCGTGGTCACGAGCTCGCCCCGATACAGCCGGCACAAGAACTCCTTCCGATTCGGATCACTCGGTCGCCGCCGAGATCCAATGTGAGTCGAAGAGTGCCCGATCCGCGGCGGCGACCTCGTCGAGACTCCACCGCCGGCCCGCGCGGACAGCGGACCTCGTTCGGTCGGCTTCGCAGTGGATACCGATAGGAACCCGTCGGTCAGTCACCGAAACTCCAGTCACCGTCCCAATCCCCGTAATCCCGGTCGCCCCGGTTACGACGCCGCCCCGCGGATCGGTCACCGAAGGCCGTACGGCGTTCCTCGCGCCGCCGGTCGTACCGACGGTCGAGCACCGAGACGACGACAGCCCAGAGGACGGAAATGGCGGAGAAGCACAGGATCACGACAACCCATACCAGCAGACCCATCTCTCGACGGTAGCGGGGAGAACCCGGCCCGGCACGCACTTTCCGCGGCACGTCCGCCACCCACCTGCGGATTCACGAGATACCCTGCCATCGCTACAGTCTCTGCGTGTGACGCCGAGCCACGAACCGGGACCGGCCGCGGGCTCCACAAGCCGCCTGTGGATATCGGCGATTCAGGGTCGCTTGTCCGGGAACACCGGCACATCGTCGTCCCACGGCTGCCGCACGACCATATCGGCGACCCGCACCGAACCACTTTCGATCTCACCGGTCGCCGCATCCACCAGCCGATAGCGCTGGGTCTGCCGATGGATCGGCTGTGCGTCCAGCAGCACCACCCGCACCTCGCCCGGCTCGAACCCACAGCGCTGCTGCAGTGCGGCGATCAGCTGCTCGCTGTGCAGATGACCGTCCCCGAAGTTCCAGCCCAGGGCCGTGGAACAGATCCGCTCACCGTCGGTGAGGACATAGTCGGCCTCGTCGTGATCGGCCATGGCCCGGTGGGCCAGCGTGAACAGCGCTTTGCCGTGGGTATTGAAGGCGCGGAAGGCATAGCCGAGATACAACGGGATCTGCGCGGCCTCCGGACTCCCGTAGAAGCGCTGCAACTGCGCGGCCGGCATGGTGGCGACCGCGACGATCCCCGCGCGGATCTTCGCGTCGGCCGACGGCCGGATACACCACAGCGTGGTGTCCCAGTTGCCGGCGTAGTACCGCATCCCCGGCAGGAACGAGACCTTCCGCGGGAAGAAGTTCCCGAGCGCGACCACACCCGCGAGAGCGATCAGCAGCAGCACCACGGGCACCGGGTTGCCCACCGCGGAGACGCCGATATCGGCATGCGCGACGAACAGTGTCAAGACGCCGAAGATCATGAAAACGTTCCACTCGAGCGGCACCCCCATCGGGATCGCCGTGAGGATCACCAGGTGGAAACAGATCAGCGCGGTGGCGGCGAGCACGGTCGGCCACCCACCGTGCGAGAAGAACAGCACCAGCGGCGCGCACATCTCCACCGCGGTACCGCCGTGCGCGAACCACCGTGACAGCTTTCCCGGCCGCAGATCGTCGGGGAACCGCTCGAAGAACAGCCGTTTGAGGACCCGCGGCCGCACCACCGGACTGTTCGACATCATCGTGGCGACCACGAACGGGAAGTGCTTGTTCAGCTTCGATACCGCCGCGCCGACCCAGATGACGACGAAAACAACCTTGGCTCCGACGATCAGGTCCGCCCCGCCGAAGAGGAACGTGACAGCGAGGGCCGCGTACACCTCACCACGCGCAGCCAGGAAAATCGTCTTGTCGCGAAGTCCGAGCAGCGCCAGCAGGCCGAGCACCACCGCGATCTGCCAGGTGGGCAGGACACCGACGGACGTATCGAGCGAGGCGTCCGGCCCCGTTCCATTCGAAACCAGTGCCACCGGCAACATGATCAGCAGCGCGGCGTACAGCACCACTTCGAACAGCGTGCGGCGGGTGCCCCGGGTGCCCGGCACCCGGTCCGGCCACGGTGGCAGGCGAATCGTGCCCGGTCGCAACCAGTACAGGAGCGACCCCATCGGCGGGAAGAACCGGTTGTTCAGCGGACCGAACCCGCAGCCGAGACCGACGACCTCGAAAAGCATCGTGAACAACACGACCTTCTGGAACACGATCGGCTCCGACCACCACGTACCGACCGAGGTGAATCCGTCGATACCCGCGGTGGTCAGCGCGAACAACCATCCGCCGAGGATGTAGAGCCCGATCTTGCCGACGTAGCAGAGATACAGGATCACCGGCGTGCCGAACCCGACCTCGGCCCAGTGCCGCGCCATCGGACGGATCCTCTCCGCCCGGGTCCCGCTGCTCCATTCGTCGAAGTCGACCACCGGCAGGTTCGGCCGGAGAATGCCGAACAACCGATCCGTTCCACCCACTGCGTTCTCGTTCCCGTATGCCATTCGATCAACTCGATCATCGCACCACTGCTGCCGCCGATGAGCGAGAACGACCGCGCAACCTGGAAGCGTGGCGCCGCATCATCATCGAACAAGGCGCCGATCCGGCACCGCCGCGCAATCATCACCCGCTACGGGATCCGACGTGCGGAAACAGGGCGCCATGGATCGACGACCACTTCCGCCTCGAGCGTTTCCGACGGCCTGCGGTAAGTGCCGATCCATGCCGGACGAGACCGAGGAGCGGCCTTACCACCACGGGAATCTCCGCGCCGCACTGCTGGACGCCCGGCGAGTGTCGTCAGGGCGTCGCTTGTCTCGATAAGCCCGTCACCTGTCGCACGGCGGGCCCCGGCACCCGGAACGGCCCGCGACGGTTCGGCGGCCGGCACCTCGCCTCACCGGAGATCACACGCGACGCGCGTAGGGTCGCGCCATGGCGACTGTTGCTCAGCACATGATCTCTGCGTTGCAGGTCAGCGGTGTCAGTCGTGTCTACGGGCTGCCCGGTGACAGTCTGAACGGTTTCACCGACGCGATACGGCGATCGGGCGCCATCACGTGGGAGCATGTGCGGCACGAAGAGGCCGCCGCGTTCGCGGCGGCCGCGGATGCCGCGCTGACGGGCCGGCTCGCCGTATGTGCCGGCAGCTGCGGGCCGGGCAACCTTCATCTCGTCAACGGACTCTACGACGCACAGCGGACCAGGGTCCCCGTACTGGCCGTCGCCGCACACATCCCGATCGGCGAGATCGGATCCGGATACTTTCAGGAGACTCACCCCGAGGAGTTGTTCCGCGAGTGCAGTGTGTACTGCGAACTCATCAGTAGTCCGCAATCGGCCCCGCGGGTGGTGGAGATGGCGATGCGGGCGGCGATCGAGGAAAACGGTGTCGCCGTCGTGGTGATCCCCGGTGAGGTATTCCAGAGCCGTCTGTCCGGCGAGCGATGGAGCGGCCGGCCGGTGCTGCCCTCCCGGTCGGTGCTGCGGCCGGACGATTCCACGCTGCGCCGTGCGGCGGATATCCTGAATGCCGGGTCGCGGGTGACGATTCTCGGCGGGGCCGGCACCGGCGGCGCCCACGCCGAGGTCATGGCTCTGGCCGATACTCTGCAATCTCCGGTCGTGCACGCGTTTCGCGGCAAGGAACACCTGGAGTACGACAACCCGTACGACGTGGGGATGACGGGATTGCTCGGGTACGCCTCGGGATACAAGGCGATAAAAGAAGCCGATGTACTGCTGATGCTGGGCACCGACTTCCCGTATACGCAGTTCTATCCCGAGGACGCCGCGGTCGTCCAGGTCGATATCCGCGGCAGCCACCTCGGTCGGCGCACCCCGGTCGACGTCGGCATGGTCGGCAGCGTGAAGGACACGATCGACGCGCTGCTGCCGCTGCTGTCGCGGAAAGCCGACCGGACGCATCTGGACAAATCGCTGAAGCATTACCGGCGCACCCGTGAATCGCTGGACTCGCTGGCGGTCAACGACCGGGACCGCACACCTATCCGGCCCGAATACGTCGCGGGCGTGGTGAACCGACTGGCCACCGACGACGCGGTGTTCACCTTCGACGTGGGGTCGCCGACGATCTGGGCGGCGCGTTACCTGACCATGAACGGCCGGCGACGCCTGACCGGCTCGTTCACGCACGGCACCATGGCCTGCGCCTTGCCGCATGCGATCGGTGCGCAGACGGCCTACCGGGGACGCCAGGTGATCGCCTTCGCCGGGGACGGCGGACTGACGATGCTGTTCGGCGAACTGATCACGCTGCTGCAGAACGATCTACCGGTCAAGGTGATCGTGTTCGACAATTCGTCGCTGAACTTCGTGGAGCTGGAGATGAAAGCGGCCGGGGTGGTGAACTTCGGTACCGACCTGAAGAACCCCGACTTCGGTGCCGTCGCCCGGGCGATGGGGATCTGGGGGCGCCGTGTAGAACAGCCCGGGGACCTGGAACCGGCCATCGAGGAGGCCTTCGCACACGAGGGGCCCGCACTCGTCGACGTCGTCGTGGCACGGCAGGAACTGACGATTCCGCCGGCCGTCTCGGCAGAGCAGGCCAAAGGCTTCACCCTCTACGCCATTCGCACCATCCTCGCGGGCCGGGCCGACGAACTGCTCGACCTGGTCACCACCAATGTCGCCCGACGTATTTTGGACTAGCCCTGTCGCGGAAGATCCGCGCATCACCACTGGCGGTCGGTCCTCGCTACCCTGCCACCACGGTCGCGGCGCGTGCCGAGATCTCCCGGCTGCCCGGAACGCGGCCGGCGGCGCGATGACCGCTCAGTTCAGCACGGCGTCGGCGGTGATCGGGAGGGTACGTACACGCACCCCCGTCGCATGGTGCACGGCGTTGGCGATCGAGATCGCGCAGACGCGCCCCGGAAGCGACGAAGGTGGGGCCGGCGTGCTCCGCCCTCGGGTTATCGCCGCCCCTTCCCGCGAGCCGACCTGAGACGGGCGAAGGACCCGGACATGACGCGGCGCCACCAAGGGTCGAGCCGACTCGGGTCGGGCCAGCTGACAACATCCTGCTGATCGTCGCGTGAGGATCGCTGCCGCCTGAACTTGTCGACCATGACCTTCCTTTCCTCGATGTGCGCGCCGACCCCGGCGATCCGGACATCGCTGCGCCGCCGGCCGAGCCTTGGGCCGGGCAAATGCTGACGAGATGGCCTCGACGGCCCGTGCTTACGGCAGGACCTCGGGGCACATCTTCTCGTCCTCGAAGAGCAAGCTTCCCGGCTCGGGACTGTGTGGGTGCCTCATCCGCTCCATCCACTGTGGAAGAACTCTCGCGGGAGAGTCCACCCGGTCTTCCCACTGAGGAGTGGGCCCTGCTCTGGTACTCATCAGCAAATCGCTACGCCTCACAATTTCGATACAGACATCCGCGGCAGACCTGCTCCGGCAGGGCGCCTGTCGCCGTAGGTACTGGAGTCTCGAATCCTTGGTAATGAGATGTGGTTCCGGACGTCATGGCAAATGTCCGCAGCCCGGGTGGTCAGGGGCATCCGGCAACGAGCGTTTTGCCGCGACCGCAACTCCACTTAGAATGAACGAATGTTCATTCTAAGGAAGCAGGACAGGACGAGCTGGGATGGCCAGAAGCGAAGCTCACTACGCGGCGATGCGAGCCGCGACCGATGAGAAGGTCCGCGCGGCGGCGGTCCGGCTCTTCGCTCGTCGCGGATTCGGGGGCACGACCATGCGTGATGTCGCCCGCGAGGCGGGTATCAGTCCCGGCTCGATCTACCGTCACTACGAGACCAAAGAAGAGCTCTTCGCAACCTTGGTCGGCCAGGCCACGGAGGGCCTACTCCACCTCGCCCGCCTGTTCCGGGACAACGAGCCCCCAAGGGTGATCCTGCGCCGGTTCACCACGGAAGTTCTCGCCGATATCGCGGGAGACGGGGAGTTCCCCGAGTTCTTCCTGATCATGAACCAGTCCTTCGGCCGGCAAGACGGTCCGCCCGAAATCCGGTCACTGGTCGATGCGCAGTCGGCCGCGATGAACGCTGCGCAAGGATTGATCAGCCGGGGCCAACAGCTCGGCGAATTCCGTCGTGGCGACCCGGCGGAGCTGGCGACCTGCTTCTTCGCCGCTGTGAGCGGCCTGGCGACGATGAAGTTGGCGCTGCGCGGCCAACTCGTTGTTCCCGGCCCGGACGTTCTGACCGCATTCCTGATCGAGGACAACCATGACAATTGAGATCGTTACAGGCCGCGAACTGGGAGAGGATTACCGCAGACCGATCACCGAGGTCTTCGCCGATGCCTTCGGTCCCGACTTCTCCTACTTCGCCAAAAGCACCGCCCAACTCACCGACACCTTCGAACACATGTTGGTGCTCGACCTGTTCTATGTGGCCCTCGTCGACGGCCGGCCGGCGGGGATCACAGCCTGCACCGACGGCCGGCAGCAATGCGTCGCACCCAATGGTGGGCAATTGCGCAAACACCTGGGGCCGGTGAACGGAACGATCGCCCACTTCGTGTTCCGGCGCGAATTCCTGCGGACCATCCGCGAAGCCGGCGACGCGACAGCGTCTCTCGAATTCGTGGGGACCTCATCGCGTCACCAAGGCCGCGGGGTCGCCACCGCATTGCTGACTCACCTACTCGCGCTCCCCCGATACAGCGAGTACCTCCTGGAGGACATCGCCGACACCAACTCCACGGCGCTCGCACTCTACGAACGGCTCGGCTTCGTCGAGTACAAACGACGGAACGTACGCCACACCAAACGAACCGGCATCAATCACTACATCTCGATGAAGCTCGTCCAGAACTGACCCACCTCGGCGTGAAGGTGAGGAGGTCACTCAGGCGGAGTAGAGCGTTTCGATGCGTTCTACACGCACTCGGCCCCTCGCCCCGTCAGGCGCCCGGGCGAGGGGCCCGCCGCCGCGACCGCCGCGGTCTGCGGGCAGCGGCCGCCGCGACCGCGTCTCGGTAACCGGCCGGAACGAGGGCGGCGATATCCGCGCGCGTGCCGATCATCAGTTTGTGCAGAACGGCCGCCATCTGCACGTCCACCGTCCTGATCGAGCTTCCTCGGCGGGTGGCGATGGCGGTGTTGGTCCAGCCCGCGGCGGCCAGGACGGCCACATCTTGTTCGGCGGCCGAGAGCTCGTGCCACCGGGACGGGCGCTGCCGCCATACGGGGTGGCCGGCGGGCAACCTGGTCATGGACAGTATGCCGAGGGCCATCCGCTCGACCTCACGGAACTCGGGCCGCAGCGCCGCGCCTTCCCGCTCCGCCGTGGCGAAGGCGGCGGGCCGGAGAACCGCGCGAGCCGTCTCGGCCGCCGTCTCGGTTTCCGCCGCGAACGGTCCCAGGCTGTCCAGCCGTACCCCGAGCCGAGCACGCAGGGTGGCGGCGCCGCCGATCAACCGGGCGATCTCGGTGGCGCGCTCCACCCGGAGTTCGTCCGCCCCGCGGGCCGATCCGTCGATGGTGCTCAGCGTCGCGCCCAGCGCCCAGGCACGAATGTGCACCGCCCAGACCGTGCCCCACGCATCCCGCATCGCCAGTTGAGCGGCGAGGGCGTTGCGGCCGAGTGGGAGTGCCCGTTCCGGATCGCCGCACCGTATCAGGGCGATGGCGCGAGCCAGTTCCGCCCATGATCGCGCCCACCGGGCGTTCGCCGCGACGGCGTTTTCCAGGTGCCGCCCGGTGATACGCAGAGCCGGTTCGGGTTCGGCGAGAAAGGCGGCGGCGAGCGCTTCGAACAGTTCGCACTGCGCCGCACCGCAGAGATCACCGGCCGCGGTGGCCCGGGCGCGGGCGCGGGCGAACACCGCGACCGCACGCGGGTCACGGTGCACGAGCATTAGTTCACAACCGCGGGCGAAGTCGACCGGGGCGGGCAGTTCGCGGTCGCCGCTCCGTTCGGCACGTTCCTCCGGATCGGCGCCACAGAGGGCGACACATCGGTCGAGTAGATTCCCCGCCTCATCGTGATCGCCCTGGCACAGGCAGATCCAGGCGAGCATCGCCAGCGCGGTGACCCGCAGCGACGCCGGTGCCCGGTCCGCGGCCAGGGCATGTTCGGTCCAACGACGGGATTCGCGTAACGACCCGCGGAAGAACGGCACCCGCACCGCGATCAGTCCGACCGCGATCTCCAGCCCGGCCGTCGCGGCATCGTCGTCCTCGAGTGCTCCGTGCACGGCGAGTTCGAGGTTGTCCCACGATATCCGGGCCCATTCGAGGATTTCGGGTTCACCGGCACCGAACCACTGCGAACCCGCGCGCAGTACACGGTCGCGGTAGTACCGCCGGTGCCGAGCGATCAGCGATATCCGCTCATCGGCGCGCGCCCGCAATCGCCGCGCGCCGAACAGTCGGAAGCTCTCCGGCAGTGAGTACCGCGCCGATTCCGCGCCGAGATGCAACGTGACCAGTGACCGGTCGACGAGCCGCTCGAGCAGTTCTTCGATATCGCCCGGGGCCAGACCGGCGTTCGTATCGTCGGCGCAGACCGCCACGATCGCCGCCAGTTCGGCTCCGGCGCCGCCGCCCGGCGCCTCGTCGTCGTTCGACCGGGTCTGCTCGTGGCCGGCGGCGAACACCGACATCCGTTCGAACAGCAGACGTTCGCGCGCTTCGCACAGGTCCACCGACCAGGCGATCACCGCACCGATTCCGCTGTGCCGCGGATCCGCTGCCGGACCGGTGGCGGAGGTCCAGTCGAGTCGGCTGTCGCCGGGTCCACCGCTGAGTTCGTCCAGGATCATGGGCAGCGTCCGGCGGGACAGGCGTGCGGCGGCCAGCCGGATACACAGCGGGTGGTCGTGCAGGTGCCGGCAGATCTCCTCGACGATCGGCAGCTGTGCCGGGTCGTCGGCCGGATGACCGGCGACTGCGGCCCGGCCGCGGAACAATGTCACCGCCTGCTGCCGCGACAGCGGCGGAACGGGCACCAGATACTCGTCGACCCACCCCAATTGCGTACGGCTGGTCACGACGACGGTCAGTTCGCCGAAGGCTTCGAGCAGTTCGGCAGTCACCGCGGCCGCACTGTCGAGCACGTGTTCACAACTGTCCAGCACCAGCACGACGGGTAGCGCTCGCCCGGGCCCCGCCATCGCACGCAGCGTATCGACCATCGCTTCGCGGGCCGAACGCCCGGAGAAATCGGCACCGATCACCGCCCGGGCGAGTTCGTCCTCGATCGCCGCGGCATCGGCGTCCCTGGCCAGCCGGTCGAGCCGGACCCAATACACCTGCCGCGGCTGCCCTTCGAGCCGCGAAAGGGCCTCCGCGACCAGTCGTGTCTTTCCGATCCCGCCCGGGCCGATCACGGTGAGAAGCCGGACCGAATCCGCGAGCAACGACGCGATCCGCCGCATCTCGTCGGTCCGTCCGACGAATTCGTTCACAGCCCCCGGGGCGGCGGTCGCGCCCGGCGCGGATCGCACCGACATGACGATCAACAGTAGTCGCCGCGCACGCTGTCGCGCAGCTGGTACCGATGTGCCGATCCCACCTATTCGCCGAGGATCACCTCATCGAACCGGCCGGGTTCGGCAAGGGAGAGGACGCGTGGTGAGAAACATCCAGATTCTGGGAGCAGGCGAATGCGGGCTCCCGTTGGCGCATCGTCTGTTACGCGCGGGTCGTCAGGTCACTCTGGTCGCCGCCCGCGACGCCGACGCCGTGTCGAACGGCTCGGTGACCAGCACCCAGGTGAAGTTCCCGCGGACGCTGGACCTGGAAGCGGCTGCCGGACTGGACCATTGGGGAGGCCTCGCACCCGAGATACGCGGTATTCGGCTGGCCACGGTGTTCGACGGTCAGCGGGTACTGGGCTGGACCGGCCGGTTCAGCCGGCCGGCGCAGAGCGTCGATCAGCGCACCGTGTTCGCGCGCTGGCTCACCGACTACGTGGACGACGGCGGGGATCTGGAGATCGCCGATCCGCAGACGGCCGAAGTCGACCGCCGGGCGACCGGATACGACCTGACCGTGATCACCCGCGCGTCCGGTGAGCTGGCCGCGTGCTTCGCCGCCGATCCCGGCTGGCCCGCGCCCGGCCGACCGGCCCGGCGGCTGGCGGTGCTCTACCTGGAGGGCGTAACACCGGACCCGGACGATCTCGGGACCTATGTATCGCTTCCCGGGATGGGAGAAGTCATCTCCTATCCCGGTCTCACCGGCGCCCCGGGCCATGAGCGGCGGTGCGAGATGCTGCTGATCGAAGCGCTGCCCGGCGGCCCGCTCGACGTTTTCGATGCACACGATTCGCCGTCCGAGCGGTTACGGCGGGCCGTTCGGCTGCTCGAGTCCTACCTGCCCGGCGATCTCGCGGAGCGCTATCGCGCGGCCGAACTGACCGACGCCGGAGCGACGGCGGTGGGCGCGGTGCAGCCGGCCGTGCGCCGGCCGGTGGGGACGCTCCCCTCCGGACGACCGGTGCTCGGGGGCGGTGACGCGGTGTGCCGGATGGATCCCGGCGGCGCCCAGGGCGCGAACAACGCCGCCCACTGCGCAGCGGTGTACGCCGCCGCGATCCTGGCATCTCCGGACGGGCCTTTTCACCGATCCTGGATGGAGTCCGCGGCGACGCCCTGGCTCACCGGGACTGCGCATCACGCTGCGCGGTGGACCGCGGCCGTCCTCGACCCCCCGGCCGAAATGCAGCAGTTGATGCTGGCCGCGCAATACGACCCCGCGCTGGCGGACGCCTTCGCCGAGACCTTCGCCCGGCCGGCCGATATGGTTCGCTTCATCACCGCCCGGAATGTGGACGCCGCACCGCTGGGGTGATCACGCCCTCGCCGACAACGCCCGGCCCGCCTGACGGCGACCCGGTCTCAGGGCAGGGCCTGCGGCGGGCACGGAGGAAATTCCACGGGTAGACCGGCCAGGGCGCGATGAAAGGGCCCGGGGCGCCGGGTGAGTTCGTCCGCGGGCACGGCCAGCCGCAGATCGGGCAGTGCGTCCAGTAGTTGGTCGATGGCGCCCTGGGCGATCAGGTACGCGGCGGACCGGGCCGGACAGGCATGCGGGCCCGCGCCCCAGGCCAGGTGGGACCGGTTGCCGGTATGGTCGCCGGTACTGATCGCGGGATCGTTGTTGCAGCCGGCCAGGCTGATCACCACGGGTTGGTGCGCGGGCAGCCAGACGTCGTCGATCAGGATCGGCTGCCGCGGGTAGGTGACGCTGAAATTCGCCATCGGCGGATCCTCGAACAGCACCTCGTCCAGCGCGTCCCGGGTGGCCAGCGCACCGCCGAGAAGATTGCCCGCGAACCGCTCGTCGGTGAGGATCAGCAGCAAGGTGTTGATGATGAGGTTCTGCAGCGGTTCGATCCCGGCACCGTAGAGGACGACGATCTGATGGATGAGCTCCGATTCGTCGAGTTCCGCGGGATGGGCGAGTACGCGAGAGGTGATGTCGTCGCCCGGTTCGGCCCGTTTCAGCTCGACCAGTTCGAGCACCGCCGCGCTGAGCATCCGGTTACCGCGCTCGGCGTCCACACCGTCGAAAATCGTCAGCGTCGCTTCGGCGACCTTCCGGCCGATTTCGGGTGGGCAGCCCAGCATCGCGTTGATCGCCTCGAAAGCCAGCGGGAACGCGTACTGGATGACCAGATCGGCAACCCCGGTGTCACAGAACGCGTTGATCAACGGGACAGCGATCCGCCCGACGACGGCGTGCAGCGCGTGCAGATCGACACCATCGATCCCGGCGGTGTTGACCCCGCGGTAGCGGGCGTGCTCCGTGCCCGCGCTGCGGATCGCGCTCGGCCGCCACTCCAGCACCGGTAGCACCGGGCAATCGGCGGGGATATCCCGCTGCCAGGCGCGCGGGTCGGCGGGAAAACGCTCGGGATCGTTGAGAATGCGCAACGCGGCACGGTATCCGACCACCAGCGTGGCGGGTACTCCGGGTGCCAGTTCCACCGGAACGAGCGAACCGTATCCGTCCCGCATCCGGCGGTAGGCGGCATGCGGATCGTCCGCGAACTCGGCGGAGTACAGCGGTACGCGGCGCTGGGTGAGGTCGGCGGGCGAGGCGTGCTGGCCGGTGACGGCCGAGGGTGTGGGCAAGATGGATGGCTCCAGCGGCAGGACGGTGATCATCGGTGCAGGGTGCGTCCGTGGCCCCGCGGGGCTGCCGGACGGCCGCGGGCGGTCCAAGGATCGCCCAGTAGGTATACCGACGACATCGGTAGGGACGCGGGATCTCCGGCCACGCGGCGGCCGATCGACCCCGGTCGCGAAACGAGTAGGCTCGGTCGGCATGGGGTACAGGGGCGGGGCGGATATCGGTGAGGTCGCCGTCCCCGCGAGCCGTTTCGTGGGCCGCGAACGGGAGTTGGACCGGATCACCGAACTGCTGCTCGCCCGTACGCGGTTGGTGACCTTGACCGGAACGGGTGGTATCGGAAAGACCCGGCTCGCCGCGGAAGCCGTCCGCCGCTACCACCGTGCGACGGGAACGCCCGTGCACTGGGTCCGTCTCGCGCGCGTGGCCGCGCGGGCGAGCACCGTATCGGTCGAGCAGGAGATCGCGCGGGCTGTGCTCACGGCCGATTTCTCCGGACGCTCCGAGCGTGCTGCGATCATCGCGGCACTGACGCGGGTGGACGCGGTCGGACGGCGGTTGCCGGTCGTGCTCGTCCTGGACAACTGTGAGCATGTGCTGGAAACCGTCCGATCGCTGGCCGGTGAACTGCTGAGCACGACAGCGGGGCTGACCGTCGTGACGACCACCCGGCAACCGCTGCATACGGCCGGGGAGCAGGTGATCGGAGTTCCCCCGCTGACCGGGGCGCACGCGGTGACCCTGTTCCGCGGTCGTGCGTCGCTGGCCGGGCACGAGATCGACGGTGACGACGCCACGGCCGCCATCGTGAGTACGATCTGCCGGCGAGTTCACGACAACCCGCTCTATATCGGGCTCGCGGCGGCCCGGCTCCGGTATCAGCCGCTGCGCGTCGTGCTGCGCGAGCTGAGCGGCGCGGCCGATGATCGGCGTATGCGCTGGTCGCACGGGCCGCGGGTGGGGTCCGATCACCGCCATCGCGGTGTCATCGATGTCATCGGCTGGTCATATGAGCTGTGCGACCCGGACGAACGCCTACTGTTCGAACGTCTTTCGGTGTTCGCCGCGGGATACGACAGCGGGGAGACCGGTTCGGTCCGGGCCGTCGGCGCCGAACTGGAGGCGATCGTGGCGGTGTGCGCGGATCCGGAGCGGCACCCCGGGTCGCGAATGGACCCGGAGCGCGTGGCGCCGCTACTGGCACAGCTGGTGGACCGCTCGCTGGTCACCGCCCACCGAACACCCACGGCGACCGGGTATTCGATGCTGGAGACCATCCGGTTGTTCGCTGCGCGAAAGCTGGCCGACCGTGCGGCCACCGAGCCCGCCAGACTGGCCGCCGCCCATCGGCGTTACTACCGCGACGAGATCGCGCGCGCCCGCCTGATCTGGTACAGCCCGGCGGAACAGCGGTTGCTGGACTGGGCGCGCGCCGCGTGGGACAACCTGCTCGTCGCGATCGAGGGTTGCGCGACGGCGCCGGGCGAAGCGGGCGTGGGCCTCGAGATCGCGACCGGGCTGATCGCGATACGCGCTCCGTTCTTCATGGGCACATTGCGCGAGATGCGCCGGTGGGCAGAACTGGCCGTACTCACCGATCAGCGCTCGCGCCCACAGCCGACGCAGGCCCGGATCGGCGCCCTGGCGATGATCGGGTGGCTGGCACTGTGCCAGGGGAGCCACGGCGACGCCGAGCGCATCCTGGCCGGAGCTCGGCGCGCGTGCGGCGCCGATACCACGGGCGAGCCGGTGCCGGCGGCGGATCTGCCCGCACCGCTGGCGCTCGCCGAGGGCGCCCGGCTCATGCTCGTCGACCGGGATCCCGGCGCCGTGGCTGTGTTCGGCGCGGCCCGTAGTAATTTCCGCGAGGCGGGCGATATCGGTGGCAGCGCGACCGCGGAGATGTTCCAGGCGCTCGCCGCGGGTTTCTTCGGCCCGGGCCCCGCCGCGGAGCAACTCACCTTCCGGCATCTGAACGCGGCACGAGCTTCCGGGGCGAACTGGGCCATCTCCTGGGCGGAACTGGCCTCGGCCATCGCTCTCGTCCGGTTCGGCGACCCCCGGGTGGCACTGTCGACCGCTCGCAGCGCGCTCAGACGCCAACTCGACCACCAGGATCAGTGGGGCGCGCTGTGGGCGGTACATATCGCCGCATGGGCGTTGGCCGCGGAGGTCCGGGCGCCGCGGCCGGGCAGCACGAGCGAGGATGCGGTGGGCCGGGCCATGGAGACGGCCCGGCTGGTGGGCGGGGCTCGTACGCTGCGCGCGGGTGTGGGCGTCGATCTCGATGGACTGGGACCGTTCGCCGACCAGACCTATCTCGCGATCGAAACGGTACGTGATGTCCTGGGCGACAACGCCTACGACGCGGCCGAACACGAAGGAGCGCTACTGAGCGTGGAGCTGGGCGAGGTCCAGCGCCTTGCCCTCGGCGTCCGGTCACGCCCCGAGGCTCCGGTCGCCGCTGTGCGCACGGAATGGGACGAGCTGACTGTCGCGGAACGCGATGTCGCGATCCTCGCCGCGGCCGGGCTCCCCAATACCGCCATCGCCGCTCGGCGCGGCAGCTCGGCCAAAACCGTTGCGGCTCAGATATCGTCGATCCTGCAGAAGCTGATGATCGGTTCCCGCCGTGAGATCATCGGATTCGTGCCCGCGACAGCCGACGAGACGGTGCGGACCGGAACATCCGACGGGCGCGGCTGACCTCCGTCGCATCGGCGGCCGAGCGAGCCGGTGACGGCGATACGCGCCCGGTGCCGAGTGAACCGAGTCCTCGGTCTGCGGTGTGAGAGAGCTCTATCCCGTGCAGAAATCGGTCAGGGCGTGGGCAATCCGGCCGGGGGCGCTCTCCGTGGGGATATGGTCCGCCCCGGGGATGCGGACGAGCGTGATGTGTGGGATCTCGGAGGCGAACTTCTCGGCGTAGTGAACAACGCTGCGGCGCGCTCCACGCGAACTGCCCGCACCGACTCCGGGTGAATGCCGGCTCCCGGCCCTGGCTCATTCCTGCAGTTCGGAACGGATCACGTTCTTCAGCACCTTGCCGACCTTCGAGCGGGGCAGATCCGGCCAGATCTCCACCTGCTTGGGTGCTTTGACGCTGCCGAGGCGCTGTTTGACGAACGCGATCAGCTCATCGGCAGTCACACTGCGTCCCGGACGTAGCTGCACCACGGCGGTAATTCGTTCACCCCATTTCTCGTCGGCCAGACCCACCACCGCACTCTCCGCCACCGCGGTATGCGCGAGGACCGCCTGTTCGACCTCGGCGGAGTAGACGTTGAATCCACCGGTGATGATCATGTCCTTGGCCCTGTCGACGACGTAGAGGAAGTTGTCGTCGTCCAGATAGCCGATATCACCGGTGTGGTGCCAGTCGAATGTGCTGACTTCCGCGGTGGCAGCGGGGTTCTCGTGGTATCCGTCCATCACCAGCGGACCCCGCACCACGATCTCGCCGCGCTCGCCGGGCGGCAGGAGCGCGCCCTGCCCGTCCATGATGGCGACGGTGGTCAGCGGGGTCGGCCGTCCCGCCGAGGCGAGGCGCTCGGTGGCGATTGTTCCGTCGGGCCGGAAATGCTCGGCCGGAGCGAGGGTGGCGATCATGTTCGGCGCCTCGGTCTGGCCGAACAACTGCCCCAGGACCGGGCCGATACGGGTCAGCGCCTCTTCCAGCCGGGTCGGCGAGATCGGAGCGGCTCCGTACCACAGGCACCGCAGCGACGACAGATCGGTGCGGTCGAGGTCGGGGTGATCGAGCAGGCCGTAGATGACCGTCGGAGGGAGGAACGCGTGCGTGATGCGGTGCTGCGCGACGAGCGCGAGGAACTCTCCGATATCGGGGGCCGGCATGATCACGACCTCGCCGCCGAGGCTGAGGATCGGAAAGGTGAGAACTCCCGCCGAATGGGTGAGCGGTGCGAGGGCGAGGTAGCGCGGGCGGTCCCCGAACGGGTAGCTCATCAGGGCCAGCGCGGTCGAGGTCATCATATTGAGTTCGGTCAGCCGCACGCCCTTCGGTCTGCCGGTGGTACCACCGGTTCCCGCGAGCATGCACAGGCCGTCCGCCGGATGCCGGTGCACATCGGGTTCGGCCGGATGCTGGGCCAGCCAGGTATCGAACGTAATGGCGCCGTCGACCGCACCGTCCAGGCAGACCAGCCACCGCAGGTTCGGTAACCGATCGCGGATACCGGCGACGAGACCGGCGAATCTCCGCTGGAAGAAGAGCAATCGGCAGCCGAACAGGTCGAACAGTTGACGGTTCTCCTCGGCCTCGTTGCGCGGGTTGACCGGGCACCACACCGCTCCCGCGCGCGAGATCCCGAATACGCAGGTCAGGGCGAGCGGGTCATTGGCCGACAGCACCGCGACCCGATCGCCGGTCGCGATCCCGGTGTGCTGTAGTGCGCCGGCGACGGCCACCGAGCGGTCGTACACCTCGCCGTAGGTCAGTGTTGTCGCGCCGGTGGTGAGGCAGGGGGTCCCGCGGCCGAGCGAGGCCCCCTTGTCGAGATAGTCCGCGAGTCGCATCGACGGGCCTCAGCGGTGAACCGTGACGATGGGATCGAGGACGAGCCCGAACGCGCGCAGCGTGCCGAGCAGTTCACGATGTCCGAACGCCCGGCAGCTCGAGGCGAATCCGGTCGCCCGCGGCGCACCCTGTAGCAGGGCCGCCGCGGCATATGCGTTGAGCAGCGCGGTCTGCTTGTAGTTGCAGTTGCCGTGGATCAGGCAGTGGGCCCGGCCCAGCGGTCCCGACGCGTAGACCGAGTCGAGCGAGGTGTTGATCCGTGGATTCTCCCGCGGCGGCATCTCGCTGCGGATCGCGGCGGACTGCTCGTCGATGATGCGGTACTTCTCCGCCTCCGATTTGCCTTCCATCCGCGCCAGCGCCGCCGCGACCAGCTGTGGCACACCCAGCATCAGCGGTCGGTTCATGACGCCGCCGAGCGCGCGCACACTGGAGACCCGGGGATCGTTCTTGAACCACACCGGATGCGAGGTGCCGCCCCACGGCAGCGCCAGGCCCAGTTCGTGCTGTCCCGGCACCACCACCTGGTACAGCCCTTCGTCGACGGGCCACTCCACATACTCGTTCTGCTCGAGGTAGTACGCCTCGGCGAACGCGGCATTGGTGAGGATGGTGTTGGTCGAGGCGACTGTCGGATGCCCCTTCCAGAAGACCTCGATATCCAGGGTGTCCAGGCCCGGATTCTCCAGACAGATATTGGCGGCGATCTCGCCGATCGTGTACATCTGCGCCAGGCCGGGCGTGAGCAGCAGTCCGCGAGAGGCGAACTCGGCGTCGTAGCGTTCCTGCGCATCGATCATCCAGTTCTGCTCACCGTTGGTATCGGTGTAGTGCGCACCGATCCGCAGGCACGCCTCCACCACCGGGTGTCCGTATCGGGCGAA
The DNA here is from genome assembly GCF_014645735.1 of Nocardia jinanensis. GTDB lineage: Bacteria > Actinomycetota > Actinomycetes > Mycobacteriales > Mycobacteriaceae > Nocardia > Nocardia jinanensis. The sequence goes on from NZ_BMMH01000002.1 coordinate 696,072, forward strand.
CGGTCCGACCGTGTTGAGCACGACCTGTGCCCCTTGGAAGGCATCGGCCAGGGCGGCCGCGGTGTGCTCGACCTCGACGATCTCGTAGTCCACGGTGTCGATCCCGGGTACCGCCTCGACCGCCGCCTTCAACCGCCCGTGGTCCCGGCCCGCGGCCAGGAAGGGGATTCCGTACTCGCGCAGATACTCACAGATCAACCGGCCGGTGTAACCGGACGCGCCGTATACGACAACCTTCTTGTCGGTGGTCATGATGCTGATACTCCTCGTCATCTGATGGATTGGGTGACCGGTGAGTGGGAAGGCTGCCGCTACATACCCATCCCCCCGTCGACCGGCAGCCCGGCACCGGTGATGAATTTCGCCGCATCGGATGCGAGGAATACGACCGCGTCGGCCATATCGTCGACCTGCCCCAGCCGGCCCAACGGCGTCAGCTCGGCGACGGCCTGAGCCGCGGCCTCGGGGGACGGGAACAATCCCAGTTCGGCGCAGTCGACAGCGAGCTTGTTCCCCATCGCGGTCGGCGTGAGGGCGGGATAGATCGAGTTGACGCGTACGCCGTAGCCGAGTTTCCCGGATTCCGCGGCGGCCACCCTGGTCAGCCGATCGATACCCGATTTGGTGGCCGAATAGAGGCCGATACCGGGGAAAGCGATCGTCGCGGCCACCGAAGCGATATTCACCACGGCCCCACCACGTCCGGCGGCCCCACCCGGCCGCATGGCCCGGAACGCGTGTTTGATGCCGAGCGCGGTGCCGAGCAGATTGACATCCAGCATGGTGCGGGCCTGCTCGGGATCGAGATCGGCCAACAGACTGGTGACTTCCACGCCCGCGTTGTTCACCACGATATCGAGGCCGCCCAGCGCATCGACAGTGGTCTCGACGGCCCGCTCCCACGCACGGTCGTCGGTGACGTTCAGCGCTACGAACTCGGCTCGGCTGCCCTGTGCCTGCAATTTCTCGACCGTGGCCCGGCCTGCGCCGGCCTCGATATCGGCCACCACGACCGACGCCCCGGCCTCGGTGAGGGCCTGGGCCATCCCCGCCCCCAGACCGCGCGCGCCCCCGGTCACCAGTGCGGCGCGTCCGCCCAAGTCGTAACTCGTCATCCCTGTTCCTCTCTCCGAAAGCCACTGACACGTGATCCGAGCCACAAACGCAGTCCACTGTGTCGCATGACACACTAGGGCGAAATCTTGACAGTCGTCAAGAAAAATCTTGACAGTCGTACAGAGATTGCCCGCGGTCGTGCGCTTACACTCAGAGAAACCCGGGCAGGTCAGATCCGAACCGAGAAGATTGCAAACGAGTGACACAGGCCGCTGATCCCAGATCCCGCATAGACGAGCGCGCTCGCGACAAGTTCGCGGCGAAGCGCACCGAGCTGGCACTGGCCACGCTGCATACGCTCGCCGAGCGTGGCTACGCCCATACGAGCCTGCGGGAGATCGCGCAGAACTCCGAATACTCCCACGGCGTACTGCACTACTATTTCCGCGACAAGATCGACCTTCTCGTGCACGCCGTGCGGCAGTACGAGGCGGTCTGCGTAACCCGCTACGACGATGTGATCGCCGCCGCGAACAACGCCGACGAACTGCGCACCGAGTTCATCGCCACGTTCTCGGCCACGCTGGCCGCCGACGCCGCCATCCACCGGCTCTGGTACGACCTACGCAATCAGAGCCTGTTCGACGATTCGTTCCGCGACGATGTACTCGAGATCGAAGCCCGCCGCGAGGATATGATCTGGCGGGTCGTCTCCCGCTATTGCGAACACCGCGATACCGTCCCGAACCTCACACCGGCCACCGCGTACGTCACCATCGACGGAATCTTCCAGCGCGCACTGCTCCACCAGCTGGCGGGCCGTACCGATGAGGTCGATAACGTGGGCGACCAGCTCGATTCGATATTCGGCTTGCTCGGCGCTCCCTCGTTGTCGCGATCGTAACGAGCTCGCTTGCGCCCCGGCCGGCCATCGCGGGCGAAGCGCCCGTCCGAACCGGATCGCCGCGATCGACACCTGAACGTGTGAACGGCGTGCTGCACAGGTCGTATCGGCAGCACCCACGGAACTACCCCGGAGCATTGACGATCTGCGACACCATCGAGTGAGAACCGCCGGGCCCGCGTAGAAGATTCCGGGCCGGCATTTCACAAGCGCTGTCACCGCGAAAAACCGGAACACACCGTGTAGCTCGACGAGGGGGCTACGGGGTGTGTTCCGGTTCGCTCACCGGCCCACTGATCACCAGTGGCCCCGCCGGTATGGGATCGATGAGTGATCGCGCGCATCACCCGCGACCGGCGCTACGACCCGCACTGCGCCGCTCGCCGCGGTCCGCTAGCCGCGATAGATCTCGACGTAGGCGTTGGTCGCCACTGCGACGACGCCGGGTCCCATACCCGTGCAGCCCGCGGTGATGCGCTGGCCGTTCGGTGTGAAGGGATAGCTGAGGGCGCTGTAGGGACCGATACCGTACAGCGGGAACGGCCCGCTGGCGTAAAGGCCGAAACAGTCGACATGCAGGACGTAGTTGCTTCCCCCGTCGGGCCCGCAGGTCGCCGACGCCCCGGAGAGATCCCGCTGGACCACGCAATCCTGCGGCGCCGCCTGGGCGGCGCCGGAACCGACGATCGCGACGAAGGCCAGGCCCGAAACACCGGCGGCCGCGACGCGTGCGGCGGCAACAATCGTTTCTTTCACGAGAACCCCTTCTGTATTGGTCAGAGGTGATTCGGCTGGAAGCGCCCGAATGTTACTGCTGGTAAGAAATCAGCTGAACAATCGAGTTCCCGCGGCCCGCAGAGCGTCCGCCCCGGCTACCGCATCCGGGGACCGGTCCGGCGAGTCCGGATCATCTGTGCGACCACGCGGTTCTCGTATCAGACAGGTATCGGTGTGCTGATTCATGGCGGCAGATGACGTGCCGGTCGCGTATCGATGCACTCATCCGGCCTTCCGCGGCGCCGGTGGGTGCCGGCTGCCGTCGATGACCGTGGCCCCGGGCCGGTAGGTGCGGCACACGACGATCGCCACCACGATCTGTCAGCGCGGGATCCCGGACGGCAGCGGATGGTCCGGGTCCAGAGCCGGGAGGCCGTCGATACTGTGCCCGTTGTCTCCGCCGATCCGGCGCGCGAACTTCTCGTCGGGCTGCCGGGCGTGGTGAGCGTCGAGCACCGGTCGTTCGCCGACGAATTCGTAGTAGGGGACAGCGTATCCACACGAGTCGGCGATACGGTCGACCTCGATCACGACGACCGCGCGAACTCCGGGATGTTCGACACCGAAATGAGTTCGGAGGTCCTGGAATTCGGGATCGTCGGGACGTACGACCCGACCCGATCCGAACAGTCTCAGGATCCGGGAGTTGCGGGTGAACGAGCAGAACATGATCGTGATCCGGCCGTTCTCACGCAGGTGCGAGATCGTCTCCACTCCGCTGCCGAACAGATCCAGATACGCGACAGTGTGCCCGTCGAGTACCGCGAATGTGTCCTGATACCCCTTGGGCGACAGATTGACCCGTCCGCCCTCCGACGGTGCCGTGGCGACGAAGAACATCGCCTGTGCCTCGATGAACTGCCGTAGGGGGCCGTCCAGCTGCGAGAATTCCTTGGCCATGGATCCCCTCACCTCGGTGGGCCGCTCGGCCAGCCTAACGGCGGAAGCGCCCACCGCCGGGGTGAAAATAGTCTCAGCCCGGATCCCCGGCGGCTCCGATCACGCACGCATCCGGCGGGCCACCCGCGCACGTTCGTCGGCAATCGCGCGGCGGCGGGCGATCATGGCCTCGGCCGGGGAACCACCCGTGACGATCGCGTGGTGGACCGCTTCGATGTCCTCGATACCTTCCCGCGCTCCCACACCCGCCGCCGGCGTGATGGCGTGGTCCGCGTCGCCGACCAGGATCACCGGAGCGACCGGTGCCGCTGCGGTCGCGAACGCGACATTGCGCGCGTTGGATACATGGACCTGCTCGGTCGCCGCGACCAGCGGCTCGGTCAGCTCCCGGATCGAGCGGGGTGCCGCCTCGGTCACCGCCGCGGCCCAGCGACCGGTCGGCACGATCCCGGTCTCGGCGACCGGCAGCGGTGCACGCTCGATGCGCAGGAACCAGAGGGCCGCATCGGCGCCGGGCCGCCAGATATGCCCGAAAGTGGTGGCCGGGCGGGCGCCGGCCGCCGACTCGGCATGGAAGTGCAGGACGAAGGGGTCGGTGGGGCATTCCACCGGTGTCGCCGTCATACCGTAGATCACGACGTCCCCGGCGTACTCCGGGATGCGACCGGGTTCGGTACCCGCCCGCGCGACCGAGTCGATACCGTCGGCACCGATGACCAGATCTCGTGCGGTCACCGTGCGACTACCGATGCGCAGGGTGGTGTGCCCGGTCGCGGCGTCGACCGCCACCTCGGCGATCGGGCTGCCGTAACCGATCTCGGCGCCCGCGTCGAGCGCGAACCGTTTCAGCACCGCGATCAGATCGCCGCGCAGCCAGAATCGATGCCCCTCGCTGGGACGCCGCCGGGTCACTCCGTCATCAGGGGTGTAGCGCAGTTCGCTCAGCGGATACGAGGCCGCGTGCAGCTCCGCCTCCGGCACACCGAGGGCGACGAGACTGCGGTGGCCGCGACCGTCGAGGATCAGGAACGCCCCGCCTCCCCCGCCGTCGCGCTGCTCGTAGACCGTGACCGGCCGCCCGGACCTCGACAGTGCGCCGGCCAGTGCGGTTCCGGCGATACCGCTGCCCAGGATGGTGATCATCGGATCTCCTTCAGGTGAGGTGGGTATGCACACGGCACCGCGATCGGCCGGACGGCGCCCACGATCGTGCCCTGCTCGACGGTGACGGTCGAGGCCGGCGGTCGGCGCGGCCGGATATCCGGTCCCTGGTGGCCAACATACAAGACCGGCAACGGTTCCCGGCCGACGCCGGGCTCGGCGTCGCAGGCGGCCGCACCGGCCCGGGGCCGATATCACCGGGGCAGATCACGAGAACTGCCGACGATACTTCCTAGTCGATGAGGTTTTCGCTCTTCAACCAGTCGTAGGCGACATCGGAGGGATCCTCGCCGTCGATATCGACGCGCCCGTTGAGCTCCTGCATGAGGTCGTCGGTAAGCAGGCCGGAGATCGTCGCGAGCAGCGGTGCCAACTCCGGGTAACGGTCGATGATCTCACCACGCACGACCGCTGTGCCGCTGTAGGGCAGGAAGAACTTCTTGTCGTCCTCGAGTACGACGAGGTTCAGATTCTTCACCCGGCCGTCGGTGGTGTAGATCATGCCGAAATTGCACGGGGCGCTCTTGGCGGTCGCCGTATAGACGACACCGGCGTCCATCCGCGTCACATTGCCCGCCGGGACACCGTTGGGATCGTTGTAGGGGATGCCGTACTTCTGCAGCATCGGGATGAAACCATCTGAGCGGCTGAAGAATTCGTCGTCGACGCAGAAGGTGCGGTCGCGGACCGGCAGCGCCGCGACATCGGAGAGGGATTTCACCCTCAGCCGTTCGGCGGCCGGCGTCGACGCGCCGAAAGCATAGGTGTCGTTGAAGTTGGCCGGGGGCAGCCATTCCAGGTCGTAGTCGCGTTTCTCGATCTCGTGCACGCGCTGCCAGAGTTCCTGGGGATCGGAGATCGTCTCGGTCTGGTTGTGGTAATTGACCCAACCGGTGCCGGTGTACTCCCAGAGAATATCGGCGTCGCCGTTGAGCTGGGCCTGCCGCGACGATGCCGAGCCCGGAGCCCCGGTGAGGTCGGTGACTCGGGCGCCGGCCGCGGCCAGATAGGTCGCGGTGATCTTGCCCAGCAGCACGCCTTCGGTGAAACTCTTCGATGTCACCACGAGTTCCGCACCGTCCAGCGGACGCTGCCCGTCCGGCAACCGCGCTTCGTGGAAGGTGCCCGACGAACTCACCAGCCCGCATCCGGCCAGCAGCGAGATCGCCGCGAGGAAGACCGAAATCGTGGTGACCAGCCGGGCCGGTGCCGTTCTCATGCCACACCTCGTGGGGTCGCGGCCAGTTCGACGAGTCGGCCCAGCCAGTCGATGGTCAATGCCAGGAGCCCGACCAGGATCGCGCCGGAGATGAGCAGTTTGGGCAGGAACAGAGTGACGCCGGTGGTGATCAGCGTACCGAGGCTGGTGGCACCGATGAACGTGCTCAGCGTCGCGGTGCCGACCAGGATGACCAGGGCGGTCCGCACACCGTTGAGGATCACCGGCACCGCCAGCGGCAGCTCCACCTGGAACAGGGTGCGGGTGCCGGAGTAGCCGATCCCGCGGGAGGCCTCGATGGTGCGCTGATCGACCTGCCGCAACCCGACGATCGTGTTCTGCAGAATCGGCAGGATCGCGTAGACGACCAGACCGACGATCGCGGTGCGGAATCCGGTGCCCAGCCAGAAGGTGAACAGGACCAGCAGACCGACCGCGGGCGCGGCCTGGCCGATATTGGCGATATTGACCGCGATCGGCTCGAATCGCTTCAGCGCGGGCCGAGTCAGCGCGATGCCCAGCGGAATAGCGATCACGACCACGATCACCGTGGCGACCACGGTCAGTTTGATGTGCTGCAGGATCGTGTTCTGTAGATTCGCCCAGCCCAGCGAGGCACTTTCGGTCTCGGTGAACGTCGTGGACCGGTACCACAGCAGATACCCGATGCCGATGACGGCGATGATGAGCGGTTCGAACCACACATCGATGGGCACGCGGCGCAGCCGGTTCATGACTGCGCGGCCGATCCGGGTTCGTCATCGGCGGCGACGACCGGAGTGGGCGCCGGGTCGGTGCCGTCCACATAGGTCACGTAGGACGGGACCTCGGCGTCGGCGCGCGCGTCGGCGAGCTTGTCCCGGATCACCTCGGTGACCGAGTCGATGCTCAGTGATCCGACCACCGCGCCGCGCCCGTCGGTGACCAGCGCGGCGCCCTGGCTGGTCGCGAGCATGGCGTCGAGCGCGTCGTTGAGGGTGGAGGACCGGGCGACGACGGGCAGCCGCCGATCGAGGAAGTCGGAGACCTCCGGTTTGGTCGCGAGTTCGGTCAGCGTAGGCCAGGACCGCGGCCGACCCGCGCTGTCCACGACGACCACCCAGCTGTGCCCGGCGGCCTTCGCGCGTTCGATCACCGCCGGTGCGGATTCGCCGATCCGGGCGGTGACCACCTTGTCGGACGTGACATCACGGACCCGGGACACGGTCAAATACGCCAGTTTCGCCCCGGATCCGACGAACTCCTCCACGAAGGGCGTAGCCGGGTCGGTGAGGATGTCCTCCGGGGGCGCGTACTGCTCCACATGCCCGCCCTCGGACAGGATGAGCACCTTGTCGCCGAGTTTGGTGGCCTCCTCGAAATCGTGGGTGACGATCACGATGGTCTTACCGAGTTCGTGCTGGATGGCGATCAGGCTGTCCTGGAGGCGCGCCCGGGTGATGGGGTCGACCGCGCCGAACGGCTCGTCCATGAGCAGGACCGGCGGATCCGCCGCGAGGGCGCGGGCCACGCCGACCCGCTGCTGCTGGCCGCCCGACATATCCTTCGGGAGCCGGTCGGCGAAGACGGCGGGGTCCAACCCGACCAGATCGAGCAGATATTCGGTGCGCTCGGCGACCCGTTTCTTGTCCCAGCCGAGGACCCGCGGGATAGCACCGACATTCTTGGCGACCGACCAGTGCGGGAAGAGCCCGCCGGATTGGATGACGTATCCGATCGACTGCCGCAGTTTGTCGGGATCCTCCCTGGTGACATCGCGGCCGTCGATGAAGATCCGGCCCTCGGTGGGTTCGATCAACCGGTTGATCATCTTGAGGGTGGTGGTCTTCCCACAACCGGACGGGCCCACGAACGCGACGATCTCGCCGGCGGGGATCTCCAGGTCGAGACGTTCCACGGCCGGCTTCTGCTGGCCCTTGAACCGTTTCACGACCGAGTCCAACGTGATCGATGCCCCGGTGACCGTACGTCCGGATGTCGTCGCCGCCGTCTCCCGGCCGGCCACAAAGTCGGTCATGGAGTCTCCTTCGAAGCGGGTACATACGAACCGCGGAGGCCGCAGCGAAGGCGGAGGTATCGCATCATGACAGTCCCTTTGCGATCGTGAGGCGTCCGAGCAGGACGAGTAGCGCGTCGAAGACCAACGCGATGATGACGATGAGAATGGTTCCGGTGAGCGCCATCTCGAGGGCGTTCGCGCCGCCGAGCCGGGACAGCCCGTTGAAGATCAGTGACCCGAGACCGGGTCCGAGGACGTAGGCGACGATGGCCGCGACACCGACGATCATCTGAGTGGACACTCTGATTCCGGTGAGGATCACCGGCCAGGCGATGGGCAGTTCCACGGTCACCAGAATGCGTAATCGCGAAAAGCCGATCCCCCGGGCGGATTCGACAACCGAAGCCGGTACCGAACGCAATCCGACGATCGCGTTACCGATCACCGGCAGGGCCGCGAAGAACGCCAGCATGATGAACGACGGCGTGACGCCGAGACCGAACGGGACCAGCAACAACGCCAGCAGCGCCAGTGACGGGATGGTCAGCGCGACCCGGCTGGAGGTCAGCGACAGCGCGGACAGCAGCGGTAACCGGTACACCGCCACGGCGATGAGCACAGCGACAACAGTGCCGACCAGAACCGTCTGGAATGCCAGAGAGGCATGCTGATAGGTGAGGAACGTGAGCAGCTCCCCCCGCCCTCGGATATAGCTCCATAGATTCACGGGACTCCCCTCGTCGGCCGGAAATCGTGCGGCGCCCGTCCATGTGCGGTCATCGGACACGCAAGCTGTCAAAGACTAATCGAAACCGGGCGGTCGATTCAGGACGGCGCGCGGCGACCGGCGTACCCGGCCGCCGCGGCGGCGCGAATACCCGGCCGCTACCGGCGCAAATGCGATACCGCGAAATGCTGTCCACCATTTCGCTCATGACGAGTTCGAAACCGGTTCCGTGGCAGTGGACGAATGCGGCGACCAGCCGGGGTGCGGACACCGGGCGGATGCCTTTCCGGCGAACCGGCGACGGCAACCGGTTCGGGCCGCGAACAACCGTTGTCTCGAGGCCGCCTTCGAATCCACTGTGGAACAGACATTTCCGCGACGAACGGAACATCGGTCGACCGCGAAGGCTATGCCGCGCGGGTCAACTGGTCAACGGCGGAGTAGTACTCGGCGTCACCGGCGATGACGGTGCTCTGTGCACCGTCGACTCCCACCGGGACGCCACCGGCCAGGGTGATCCGGGTCAGCCGGCGGTGCTCGCTGCCGTCGTAGTCGTCGATCGCGTAGTGCTGGGTGGCGCGGTTGTCCCAGATCGCGACATCGCCCAGCTCCCAGTTCCAGCGAGTGGTGTTCTCCAGCCGGGTGATGCGGTCCTGGAACAACCGGAACAGCGCCTGCGATTCACTATCGGACAGGCCGACGAAATGCTTCACGAAACCGCCGAGCAACAGCGCCCGTTCCCCGGTCTCCGGATGGACTTCCACCACCGGATGCTCGGTTTCGAAATAGCTCGACTCGAATTCGCGCCGGTACGCGGTGGCGCCCTCGTCGGGATTGTCCTCGGCGGTGGCGGCGTAGTCGTAGAGGTTGGTGTGCCGCGCCCGCAGGCTCTCGGCCAGCCGCTCGAGCGGTTCCGGGAGTGAGTTGTAGGCGGCGACCGTCGAGGCCCAGGTGGTCGAGCCGCCGTAGCTGGGCAGTACGACCGCGCGCAGGATGGATGCCTTCGGGACCCGATCGACGAAAGTGACATCGGTGTGCCAGCTGTTGGACCGGCCCAGGCGCGAATCGATGGCCAGGCTCTTCACCCCCGCCGATCGGACGGTGGGATGCGGGGTCGTCGGGCTGCCGAGCAGTTCGGCGAACTCGTACTGTCCGTCCTCGGTGAGATGGTCCTGACCGCGGAAGAAGATCACCTTGTGCTCGGCGAGCGCGGCGCGGATGTCGGCGACGGCCGCCGGGGCGAGGTCCCCACCCAGGCGGACCCCGTCGATCCGCGCACCGATATGGGTACCGAGCTTGGTCACCTGCACAGTGGTGGCGGTGTCAAGGGTGTCGACGGACATATCCGGGGCCTTTCGCTCGAACCTGACTCTCCGTCGGATGGAACCACCGTTCGACCGGCACGCCCAGGGTTTCGGTCACCAGGATCGCAATCCGCAGCCACCCAGCGAACCCGCCCTCTCTCCGCTCGGGGAGGTATCGCCAGGCCGCAGTGGCACCTTCCGCGCAGACCACAGCAGTGCGCCGCGCCGACGGACCACAGAATGCGGGCCTCGGGCGGACGCAGCCGGCGAGCACCCCGCCGGCGAAGTCTGTGTGCCCCGGACGAGAGATATCGAGATGGTTCCTCGCCGAGGAACCGCTGCTCCGCGCGCCCCACCTCTATGACAACGACACCTCCTACGGACTCGCCGCCGGGGAACCGCGACGCCGGTACGGCCGCCGCGGAAGAGGCGGGGGTAGTACGCCGCACCCGTGCGGACCGATGACCGGCGGGCACGGCACAGCGACGCATCCGACGGTCCCGCCCGTACCCGCGCAACCGTCCTAGGCTGAGGCCGTGACCACCCCTGGTTCTCCTTCCGATCGTCCGGGTGACCCCGCCCCCTCTCCGACGGGTGTCGGACGCACCGCGCTCATGGTCGCCGCCGGGCGAGCCGCCGAATCGGCGCGCGAGGAGCCCCTGTTCGTCGACCCCTACGCCGCCGACTTCGTGGCCGCCGGCGGGATGGAAGAAGAATCCATCGGCACCGACGCTGCCACGCGGGAATGGGACTCGTTCAGCAGTTACCTACCCGTACGCACTCGCTTCTTCGACGATTACCTCCTCGATGCCACCCGCACCGTCCGGCAGGTCGTGATCATCGCGGCCGGGCTGGACACCCGGGCCTTCCGGCTTCCGATCACACCGGAGGTCACCGTGTACGAACTGGACACTCCGGAAATGCTGGCTTTCAAACAGCAGGTCCTCGACGCGCGGGGGGCGCAACCGGCCGGGCGCCGGGCGCCGGTGCCGGTCGATCTCCGGGAGGATTGGGGTAGCCCGCTGGCCGCGGCGGGATTCGAGCCGTCGATTCCCTCGGCGTGGCTCGTCGAGGGACTGCTCAGCTATCTGAGCCCCGAGCACAACGACCGATTGCTGTCCGGTATCAGCGACCGATCGGCCGCCGGGAGCCGGCTGTCGATGGAATACCTGAGCGTGGACGCGGTCGCGCTGATGGCCACCACGGTCACCGGCGAATTCGGCACGGAGCTGCAAGCGATGTGGCGGGGCGGCGGTGTCGCCGAGCCGGCGCAGCCCTGGCTCGACCGGCACGGCTGGGATGCCGAGACCTTCGATACCTACGAACGGGCCGCCGCCTACCACCGGGAAATGCCGCCGCCCGGTGATCCCGACCTCGACCGTTTCGCCGATGAGGCCCGCAACGGTCTGGTCGTCGCGCGACGACGCTGAGCGGTCCGCGCGGCCTGCGCGCGGGGCCGGGCACCGGCGATCAGACCAGGGGTTTGCCCAGCGCGCGACGCCGCCGCATATCGGCGAGATGTTTATCGAGCGGGTAGAGCCGCCATCGTTCTGGGCCCAGTCGCATCACCGCACCGATCGCGCGCATGATCACCACGAAGACACGCTGTCGCCACGGTCCCCAGGCCAGCCCCAGTTCGTCGCGGTAACGCTGGGGTAGGAAACCGGTGGTGAAGAACCGGTTCACCGGCCCGAACAGGACCCGTTCGGCGCGACCGTACGGCCCGAGGCCGACGACCTGGTCCAGTAGATACCGTTTCACCTCGTCGTCGATCGAGATCTGCGCGGATCTCGACTCCCAGTATTCGGCGAACGCGGCCCGGTCGGCCGGCCACATCTCCGGGCGGACCTGCAGGGTGGTCCCGAATCTGCTCGATTCGAGGTACAGCTCATCGGCGTAGTCGTCGTCGAGCGGACCGTAGAGGTACTGGAGCGAGTCGACGACGCCGCGATAGATACAGGCAGCAACCCACAGTTGCAGTTCCGGATCGAACGCGTTGTATTTCACCGCACTACCCGGCCGGGAGCGCACGTGGCGGTGCGAGGTGTTCGTCGCCTCGCGATAGGCGGCGCGCTCCTCGTCGGTGCCCAGCATGGCCACCGCGAGATAGGTCAACGTCGTCCGGCCCCGTTTACGCGGGTGCAGATCGAAACGGCCGCTGTCCACCGTGCTTTCCACGACACCGCGGCCGACCGGCGCCTGGCTCAGCTGCATCACCACGTTGGCCGGACCACCGAGCAGAGCGGCGGGACCCGCGAGGTATTTCCGGCGCCCGGCCTCCTCCGGCAGGTCGGTGCTCGATGCCGGTGACACTGGGCGCGACATAGGACCTCCATGCAATACTGATAGATATTCTGCTCCATTCTCTCACACTCGACAGCCGGCCTGCTCGCTCTTCTGGAGGTGCCCCATGCCGACGAACCTGCCCGCGCCCGGCGCGATGCTGCGTTCGGTGACCGAACCGCTGGCCGCGGTGGCCGTCCTGCGCCGCCGCGGGATGCTGGATCCGAAGCGTCCCGACGAGCTGATCCGGACCATCCGCGACGCTCGGGTCCACGGGCCGTTCGTCACCGTGCTCCGACATGCCACGCGCCGCGACGGCACGGCCGATGCGATCGTCGACGAACGCGGCGCCCTCACCTTCGCTCAGCTCGACGAGCAGTCGAACGCGCTGGCCCGCGGGCTCGCCGCGCACGGAATCGGAGCCGGATCCGTGGTGGCGGCACTGTGCCGCGACCATCGCGGCATGGTGCTCACCCTGCTCGCCGCGGGGAAACTGGGCGCCCGCGCCGTCCTGATGAACACCGGTTTCGCCGGACCCCAGCTCGCCGATGTCGCCCGGCGCGAGAATGTCGGCGCGCTCCTGCTCGACGCGGAGTTCACCGGTCTGCTCGAGGCGATCCCGGGCACCACTGCGCGCTTCCTCACCTGGGGCGCCTCCGGCGATACCGCGGTCACCACGATCGACTCGCTCATCGCGGCGAACTCCACCGCGAAACTGGCACCACCACCGCATCCGGGTAGCACCGTGATCCTGACCAGCGGTACCACGGGAACTCCCAAAGGCGCTCCCCGCGATAAGGTTTCACCCCTGCAATCGGCACAGTTCCTCGCTCGGATCCCCCTCCCCCGTGACGATACGATGGTGATGGCCGCGCCTATCTTCCACGGCACCGGACTGTCCCAGTTCACCCTGGGCTGGGCGCTCGGCAACAAGATCGTGTTCCGGCAGGGCAGGTTCGACCCGCAGGCGATACTCGCCGATATCGCCGCACATCGCGCCGCGAGTCTGGTCGTCGTGCCGACGATGTTGCAGCGCATCATCGACCTCGGACCCGAGGCGCTCGCCCGGTACGACACGTCGTCACTGCGAGTAATCTTCTCGGCCGGCTCCCCGGTCTCCCCGGACCTCGGCCGCCGGACGGCCGAAGCATTCGGCGAGGTGCTCTACAACCTGTACGCCTCGACCGAGGTCGCCGTCGCGGCGGTGGCGACACCGCGGGATATGCGGGACGCTCCCGGTACGGTCGGCAAACCGCCGGTCGGCTGCCGGGTGGCGCTCTACGACGAACAACGCAACCGGATCACCGAACCGGGAACCGTGGGCACGATTTTCGTATCCAGCGGGCTGAGTTTCGGTGGCTACACCGACGGCCGGCACAAGGAGATCGTCGACGGCCTGTTGTCCAGCGGAGACGTAGGACATTTCGATGCCGAGGGCCGCCTGTTCATCGACGGCCGCGACGACGACATGATCGTCTCCGGCGGCGAGAATGTCTTTCCGCTGGAGGTGGAGAATCTGCTCGTCGAGCGATCCGACGTTCTGGAAGCGGCGGTGGTGGGCGTCCCCGATCGCGATTTCGGTACCCGGTTACGGGCCTTCGTCGTCCCTGCGGCGGGGGCCGCCCTCGGCGAGGAGGATATCCGTGACTACGTCAAGGCGAATCTCGCCCGCCACAAAGTACCCCGCGATGTGATCTTCCTCGACGAGCTCCCGCGCAACGCGACCGGCAAGCTGATGCGGCGGCATCTGGAGAACACCGGCGAACCCGGAACCCTGCCGTCGACCGCAGCGAATCCGGACTGAAACCTCTCCTGTTCCGGCCCAGCAGCGCGGACCGGCCTGCCGCGTCACCCGCGCCGGTCGAGCGGAACCACGGCGATCTCCTTGGGCTCACAGGTAGGCGAACCGGCCGGGACGGCGGCGGCGCTCACCGGCGTGCCGGTCCGGCCGTCCACCAACCGGACGGCGGGACCGGCCGGGTCGGTGAGATGGCGTTCGCCCCACTGCATCAGGCCGACGATCACGGGGTAGAGCTCCCGCGCTTTCTCGGTCGGCCGGTACTCGAATCGCTCGCGCTGCCCCTCCGCGCGATACGGGCCAGGGCCGCGATACGGGCCACCCGCGCGAACCCGGAGCCGGGCCACAGTTCCCTCGGCGAATTTCAGGCCGCGAGGTCGTGGTCCGGACGCCGTCGATTGGCGTACCGGTCCACGTATTGCTGACCGGTCCGGGCGGCGATGGTCCGCATCAGCGTATCGGTCGCCCTACGGGTCCCGTGCGAACCGGAGGTCCGATACGCGGTCAGGTCGAGCGGCGGCAGGATCTCCAGTACCACCCGGCGGCGCCACCACGGGCGCGCCGGGTCGGGACCGGTACCTGTGATGGCCACCGGAAGCACAGGCACACCCGTAGCCATCGCGACCCGGACCACCCCGGTGTGCCCGCGATAGAGCCGGCCGTCCGGCGACCTCGTCCCTTCCGGATGGATTCCCCATACGCCGCCGCGTTCGATGATTCCGGCGGCCGCGGTGAGCGCGGGCGTGGAGCCGGGCCCACCCCGGCGATCGACCCTGATCTGCCCCACACCGCGGAAGAACCAGCGCTGGGCCAGCCCGAGCGGACCCGGGCGATCGAAGTAATCCGATTTGGCGAGAAAGAACACCTGCCGGCGCAGCGCCCGGGTCAGATAGAAGGAGTCCAGTACCGCCAAGTGGTTGGCGGCAACGATATAGGGCCCGCGCGGCGGCAGGTGTTCGCGCCCTTTCACTTCGGGCCGGCCGATCAACCAGAGCACAGGCCCGATCAGGACATACCGGCACAGGCGATAGCAGAACGCGGTCCACAGCGACATAGACATTGTCTACCGCACCGGGTAGACAATGTCTATGTGAGTGTCAGTCAAACCAGAGAAGCCCTGGTGCAGGCCGGTATCGACCTGCTCGAGGAAACCGGCTCGACCGAGATAGGCCTCCGGGAGATCGCGCGGCGGGCCGGCGTCTCCCACGGTGCGCCCCGCCGCTGGTTTCCGACACACAAGGCCTTGCTCGGGGCAGTCGCCGACGTGGGATTGCGCGATCTGGCCCGAGCACTGGCCGCGGCCGGCGCCTCCGGCGATACTTCCGACATCACCGGATGGGCCAGGGCCTATATCGAATTCGCGTGGGCCAGACCGGCGATGTTCACGCTGATATTCCGCCACGACCTGCTAGAGGGTTCCGGCGCCGGTCTGCGCTCGGTGTCCAAGCCGCTGTTCGACCGCCTCGTCGGGCGGGTGCGCACGACCCGCGCGGATCCCGATCCGCTCACCACCGCGACGGCACTGTGGGTCGGCGTGCACGGTATCGCGGTACTGTCCACCACCGGCGCCCTCACGCTGGCCGCTCCCGGCGTGGATATCGACGAACTGATCCGGCGGGTGCTGCGGAACACGCTCGGATGAACCACCGCCGCGGCGCGATCCGGGGATCGCGCCACGGTTGCCTCCGTCGCCTATCCGAGCCCCCGGCGCGACGGCACGATTCCGTAGCCGAGTTCGAGAACGCCGGCGCTCGGCGGCCAGAACAGGCCGATGGATCCGACCGCCGCACCGCCGGCGCGTTCCAGCACAATGCGATGACCGAAGCGATCCAGCCATTCGGGCCGATCGGCGAGGGCTTCGGCTATATCGACTGCGCACGGATCGGCTGCCGACATCAGCCGGGCACTCCCCCGCGCAGCAAGGTATTTGCGCGGCCGGGACACGCTCCGGCTCCGGTGGCCTGTTCACCACGCACCCGATGCCGGGAGCCGCACACCGCCGGGCCGCGGCATCTGTGATGCTGACCCGCGCCGAGGCCGGCGGCACCGACCCGGAGGCGGTACACGGAATCCGGCTGCTGCTCGATACGGCAGAGCGGACTGGTCACACCTCCGCGGAGGGAGCCGAATACTTCTCCCGGAGTTCGGTTTTGAGGACCTTGCCGCTGGCGTTACGCGGTAGTTCGGCGACCACCACTGTCGCCCTGGGGCATTTGTAAGCTGCCAGCCGGGCCCGGGCGAATGCCTCGACACCCGCGGCCGTGGGCGGGTCGGCGGGATCGGCCGGCACGATCACGGCCAGCGGCGTCTCGCCCCATTTGGTATGCGGTACCCCGATCAACGCTATATCGGCGACTCCGGGATGGCCGGCCAGCACATTCTCCACCTCGGCGCAGTAGATGTTCTCCCCACCGGAGATGATCATGTCCTTCTTCCGGTCGACGACGTACAGATATCCGTCCTCGTCCTGCCGGACCAGATCACCGGAGTGGAACCAGCCACCCGCGAATGCCTCCGCCGTCGCCTCCGGTTTGTTCCAGTACTCCCGCATCACCGTCGGTCCCCGGTAGACGATCTCGCCGACCGCTCCGGGGGCCACCTCGTTCATCTCGTCGTCGACAATCCTGACCTCGACATTCAGGATCGGGGTGCCGACCGAGCCGATCTTGCGGATAGCGTCCTCACCGCGCAGCGTGCAGGTGACCGGGCTGCATTCGGTCTGCCCGAACGCGGTCGACACCGAGGCCTGCGGGAAGGTCTCGATCATCGTGCGCAACAGGGTTGTCGACGCCAGCGCCGCACCCCAGGAGATATGTCGTAGGGCGGACAGATCGTAGTTCGCGATACCCGGGAGCGCGCAGATCGCCTGCCACTGCGCCGGCACGAAGAAACAGCTGGATACGCGTTCACGCGCGAGCAGCTCGACGGAAGCGGCCGGATCGAAACCGCCGGAGGGGGTGATCACGAACGTGCCACCGGGCAGCAAGCACATCAGATAACTGGACAGACCCGCGATATGGAAAAGTGGCGCGCCGTTCAACGCGACCCGGTCGTCACCGGATACGCCCTGGTGCACGGCGACACTGAAGGCGTGCAACATCAGGTTGTCGTGGGTGAGTACCGCCCCTTTGGGCCGGCCGGTCGTGCCCGAGGTGTACATGATGTAGGCCGGTTCGCGATCGTCCACGGCCGCGGCCGCGTATACGGGATCCGCGGCGCGCAGCACCGCCTCGTAGTCCTCACCGTATTCGCCGTCACCGCCACCGATCACCAGACAGGTTCGCAACTCAGGGGTTTCCCGGCGGGCCTCGGCCAGCCCGGTCGCGAACCCCGCGTCGACGATCGCCGCTTTCGCACCGGAATCAGCCAGCAGGTAGGCGATCTCCCCGGCCACCAGGCGGAAATTGATCGGGACACCGATCGCGCCGAGGCGGTTGGTGGCCAGGAAGGTCTCCACGACCTCCATCGAGTTCAGGCCGAGGACGGCGACCCGGTCCCCGGTGCCGATACCGCGCGCCCGCAGGGCGTCGGCCAGCCGGGAGACCCGCTCGTCCAGCTCCCGGTAACTACGGGAGGCGCCCGCGAACCGCAGGGCCGCGGTGCCGGGGATCTTGCGGGCATGGCGCGCCAGCTGATCGCCGGCGGTCATTCCTCGAGATATCGGGTGTGCGCTACTGGCCATGGTGGGCTCCACATCTCGGGTCGAACAGATGCGAAGCGTACGCCGCGCGCCCGGTGCGGTGGATCGCATTCGGCATACCTGCCCATGATGCCCGTCAGGACGATACCGTGCGCCCCGCCGACCCCACCGGTAACCGGCCGGTGACCACCAGCAGCAATTCCCCGATCGGCGCCGGCACCGCCGCGCCGGTCCCGGCCGACCACTCCGTATCGGTCGCGACCAGGCGGTGGCCCGCCAGCGCCCGCTGGGCGTGAAATGGCCGCCCCATCTGCCAGACTCGTTCGACGGCCCAGCGTGTAGCGTCCACCGGCATCACCCGGCGCAGGCCCAGCGGGACCGCGATGTCCTGGCCGTGCACCAGCAGATCCATCAAACGGTCTAGGGCGGTGGTGCCCACCGGGGTATGCCGTAGATCGACGACGGCGCGTAATTCGGCGACGAGGGTTTCGGGCGATCTGTGCTCGGCATATCGGACAGCGGTCGTGAAACTCATCCGGTCGAGATTCCCGCGAGCCCGCAGCAGTTCCCACAGCACCTGCCCGACCCCGGCGCGCGAGGTGAGCAGGACATGGCCGACGACATCGCGGATACGCCAGCCCGCACACCAGGAACTCCGGTCCCATTGCGCTGCGGACAGACCTTCCAGCATGTCGGCCAGACTCGCGCGTTCGGCGGCGACGGCCGCCCAGACGAGTTCGTCGGCGACGATATCGGTGCCCATTCTCCGTACCTCCTGTGCTCGATCGCTTCCGGTACCGTAGGAGCTCCACCCGGGTGGAGGTTCCAGCAGAAGTGGTATACATCACAGATCTCCGGGGCGCAGTAAGCATCGGAGAGGCGTCCCGGCGCACCGGCGTCCCGGTGCGGACCATCCGGTTCTACTGCGACGAGGGCATTCTGGTGGCGCACCGGTCCAGCGGCGGCCACCGGGTTTTCACGGCGGACGCCCTCGCTCGACTGACGCTGATCCGGCGGTTGCGCACGGTAGGTCTCGGGCTGTCCGATATCGCCGGGGTACTCGACGACGAGGGCACCACCCGTGACACCGTCGCTCGCGAGCGGGCGAGCGTGGAAGCCGAACTGGATGCCCTGGCGTGGCGGCACGCGGTACTCCGCGCTCTCGAAGGCGCCTCCGACGGGGAACGGCCGGATGTGCTCGCACGACTCGCCGGCGTCGCCGAGCGCGGTGTCGCGCGCGATGTGCTCGTCACCTTCTGGCGCCGGATCCTGGCCACGATGCCGCCCGGGCTGTTCGATGATTTCGTGGAGATGGACATCCCGCCGGTCCCCGCGGTGCCCACGGCCGGCCATGTTCTCGCCGTCGCCGAGCTGACCGCCCTGGCCCGGACCCCGGAGGTAGCGCACGAGGTATCCCGCCGGCTGTGGTTGTCGGATCGGGGGTCGGTCCGCGACGAGCGGGCACTGATCGTCGAACTGGCGGCCGCTTATGGACAGGCCGGGCAACGGGTGTTCGCCGGGGACGATCCGGAACCGGGCCCGGAACTGGACCTTTTCGTCGCCGCACACGCGTCGGCACGCGGATACCGCGATTCCCCGGCGTTCCGCCACCGGTTGGCCATCGCCGGGGTGGGCCACCCCGCGGTCGCCCGCTACTGGGCGCTGACCGCCGAGGCACTCGGCACCCGGAACACCACCGGCGCGACCGAGAACTGGCTGCACACCGCTCTCACGCTTTCCCTCGAACCGGAAGGGTCGTGATCGGAGCCGTTGCGAAGACATCGCGCCGCAGGAACCGGGTTCCTGCGGCGCGATGGGGGCCGGGCGTCAGATGCCCGGGCGCGGTACATCCCCGCGCCAGGCACCGCTCTCCCGCGGCCGGGATTCGATGAACTCCTTGAAACGTTCGAGGTCGCCCTTGACCCGGCGATCCAGGATGCCGAGTTTGTCGGCGGCGTTCTCGACGAAACCCTCCGGGTCGATATCCAGCTGGGTGATCACCCGGGTGGTCGCGTCATCGATGCGATGGAAGGTCACCACACCGGCGTGTCCCGGACCGCTGTCCGAACGCCACGCCACCCGCTCTTCCGGATGCTGTTCGGTGATGGTGGCGTCGAATTCGCGATCCGCCGGACCGATCTTGATCTTCCAGTGCGTGTGGGTGTTGTCGATCTGGTCGACTCGTTCGACACCCTCCATGAAGTTCGGGAACGACTCGAACTGCGTCCACTGGTTGTAAGCAGTACGGATCGGTACCTGGACCTCGGTCGAAGCGGTGACAGTGCTCATGGGACAACCTCCCTCGGGCCCGGATCACCCACACCCGCCGTGGGTTTCAGCGGGCGCGGCCGTCCGGGACAGTCGGCTTCGGTACACGGAGCGGCTACCCGGGGTCCGGCGGCACAAACACGGGCGCCGGAAATCGTCTCGGTGGATTGATCGAGCGAAATCGGGGAAGCCGGTATCCGACAGGTACACAAACTCTTTCGAGGAGGTGGACCGTGAGCACCGTCGCCACGACACACAAGGACCATCGACAGGCCGGTGTACTGACACCGCGCTTCGAACGTCCGGGTCCCGCGCGCTCACTGCTGATCGTCTGGGTGATCCTCATGGCCGCCGTCAGTCTGGCGCTGGCCCTGCTCTGACCGATCGCCCCACGCCGGCGGACGGGGTCAGTAGGCCCCGTCTCCGCTGGCGACCGTCCGCAGAGTGCGGGCGATTATCCGCAGGTCCAGCAGCATCGACCAGTTCTCCACATAGGAGATATCGAGTTCGACCGATTCCTCCGGGGACAGATCCGAACGACCACTGACCTGCCACAGTCCGGTGATCCCGGGACGCACCAGCAACCGGCGGCGCATCACACCGTCATAGGAGTGGACCTCGCGGCGCACCTGCGGGCGCGGTCCGACGACGCTCATATCGCGGAACAGCACATTGAAGAACTGCGGCAGTTCGTCGAGGCTGTACTTGCGCAGGAACCGGCCCACCGGAGTCACCCGCGGATCGACCTTCAGTTTGAAGAACAGTGCATTGCCGCCGTTGGCACTGATCAGTGAGGCGGCTTCCCGGTCGGCCCGCAGGTACATGCTGCGGAACTTGATCATCCGGAACGGTTTGCCGTCCATGCCGATCCGCTCGGAGAGGTAGAAGACCGGCCCGGCGCTGGTGAATTTCACCGCGCCCGCCAGCACGAGAAGTACCGGGGAGATCGCGATGAGGACCAGGACGGAGAAGCAGAGGTCGAAGACGGCCTTGCCGAACGAGAGCGCCCGATCGTATTGCGGACGTTCGATGTGCAGCATCGGAATTCCGGCGAGTACCTGGTTCGACATCCGCGTTCCGGAGATGTCCATGATGCCGGGCGCGACAATGAGTTCGGTGCCGAATGCGTCGAGGTCCCAGGCGAGCCGGCGGATATCGCGGGGCCCCAGCCGGTCGGTGGCCATCACCACAACGGTATCGGCGCCGGTGCGCCGGACGGCGCTGCGGACCGAACGATCGTTGCCGACGATCGGGATATCGCGGTGCCCGGCACGCAATGCGGTGGGTTCGGCGAGCGCGTCACCGGTGGGTGTGCAGGCGCCGACGACGTGATAGCCGTGCATCTCCTGTTCGGAGAGGGCGGCGGCGATGGCGCGGACCGCCTCGGGGCTGCCGACGACCAGTACCGAACGACGGTAGCGCCCGAGCGCCCGGTGCCGTGCCGCGTGCCCGCGCCACAACGCCCGGGTCGTCACCAGACCCAGTAGGCCCAGTGGCAGCGCGACTACGAGATGGTCGTGCGCGATATCGACACGCAGTATCAGCGAGACGATCGCGACCGTGCCGAACAGCTGCAGGGTCGCCGAGATCAGGCGGCGGTATTCGTTGCTGCCGGTACCGACGGTGTGCGGGGACCGGGACCCGTTCCAGCCCAGCAGAAACGACCATCCGAGGGCGATGCCGAGTGTGAACGCGGTGGTTCGCGGTTCGAGTTCCCAGCCGAGGGGGTGCTCCGCGGCGATGCTGAACAGTTGCGCGCACAGGGCCGCCACGGTGACCACAGCGATATCGGTGCGGGCGATGCGGCGGACATATCCGGCCCGCCAGGAGTCCCGGTCACCGGGATTCGGTAGGTGCAGATCGACAGCGCCCCCGACCGCACGGAGATCCAGAACCATGAAACGTACCCGCTTGAACTTCGAACGTCCGTGCCTTCGGCTGCCGTCCGCGACAGCAGATCACACGCTTTTTCCAGGAAGATCCGCCTCGAAAATACGAATACCGGCCGATCTTGTTGCAGAATTATTGCCCCCAACGCCGCCGCGCACAAGTGCAGGAATGAGATCATCGGCCGGACGCGCTTCCCGGCGGTCGGCGAATACGGCGGAATCGCCCTTTTCGATTGGCCGCCATCGTCATACGGGGGCTGTTCGTTACGGGGTTTGCTGAACATATGCCATAGGTCACTTCTGCGCAAAAGTCTCCCCGGACTGTGTCGCAGATGCGCCGGATAGGTGCTATTTTTCCGTTCGATCGGCAAAGAGAAGTTACTTCTCGGGGCTGCGGGGCGCCGCCGATGTACGTGACCGTTCGAGTGGAGCCCGAGTGCATTGTCGTTTGTGTGAGTCGTCCCGGCTGACCAGTGTCGTCGACCTGGGGGCGACACCTCCTTGCGAGAGTTTCCTCTCCGAGGACCAGCTAAACCTGCCGGAATCCACCTATCCGCTCCATCTCCGGGTGTGCGCGGATTGTCTGCTGTTGCAGATCCCCGCACTCATCACGCCGGAGGAGACGTTCACCGAATACGCCTACTTCTCCTCGTACTCCGACTCCTGGGTCCGGCACGCACGGGAATTCACGGCGGCGGCCACCACCCGGCTGGGGCTGGGCCCCGATTCGTTCGTCGTGGAGGTCGCGAGCAATGACGGCTACCTGCTGCGCCATGTGGTGGCGGCCGGGATCCCCTGCCTCGGTATCGAACCCTCGGCGAATGTCGGCGCCGCCGCGCGTGCGGCCGGGGTGCCGACGCTCACCGAATTCCTGACCGAGGAATCGGCCCACCACGTCCGCGCCGAGTACGGCACCGCGGACCTGGTGGTCGCGAACAATGTGTATGCCCATATCCCCGACCTGCGCGGTTTCACCCGCGCCCTGCGGACACTGGTCGCCGACGACGGGTGGATCTCGATCGAGGTGCACTATGCGGGCAACCTCGTGCGGTACGGCCAGTTCGACACGATCTACCACGAGCACTTCCAGTACTACACCCTCGCCTCCGCGCAACGGGCGCTGGCCACGGCCGGCCTGGCGGTCGCTGATGTGGAGAATCTGACGACCCACGGTGGCTCGCTGCGTATCTGGGCGCGCCCCGAGGCTGTCGCCGAACCGACTCCACGGGTGGCCGAACTGCTGGCGGCCGAGGCGGCTGCGGGCCTGCACGCGGTGGCGGGCTACCGGTCGCTGCGCGAACAGGCCGAGCGGGCGCGCCAGGATCTGCTGCGGTTCCTGCTCGACCAGCGGGCCGCCGGGCGGCGGGTGGTCGGCTACGGGGCACCGGGTAAGGGCAACACCCTACTGAACTACTGCGGTATCCGCCCCGACCTGCTCGAGTACACGGTGGACCGCAACCCCTACAAACACGGCCGCTACACGCCGGGCACCCGGATTCCCATCCATCCGCCGGAGCAAATCGATGCGGACCGGCCGGATTTCGTGGTGGTGCTGCCGTGGAATCTGGAAACCGAACTCACCGCACAGCTGAGTCATATCGGTGAATGGGGTGGCCGGCTGGTGTTCCCGCTACCCACTGTCCGAGTGGTCACGCCTCGTCCGGTGGAGGTCGCCGCGCGATGAAGGTCGTGTTGTTCTGTGGTGGCTACGGAATGCGGATGCGCAGCGGGGAGAGCGACAGTCCGCCCAAGCCGATGCAGATGGTGGGTCCGCGCCCGCTGATCTGGCATGTGATGCGCTACTACGCGCATTTCGGGCATACCGAATTCATTCTCTGCCTCGGCTACGGTGCCCACCACATCAAGAATTTCTTCCTGAACTACCAGGAGACGATGTCCAACGATTTCGTCATCCGCGACGGCCGGGTCGAATTGCTGCACTCCGATATCGCCGACTGGACGATCACCTTCGTCGATACCGGTCTGGAATCGGCCATCGGGGAGAGGCTGCGCCGGGTGCGCCCCTACCTCGAGGGCGACGATATGTTCCTGGCCAACTATTCCGATGTGCTCACCGATGCCCCGCTCGACCGGATGATCGACCGATTCACCGCCTCGGGTGCGGCGGCATCGATGATGATCGTGCCGCCGCAGTCCTCGTTCCACTGTGTGGACGTGCTGCCCTCAGGTGAGGTCAAGCAGATCACCGCGGTCGGCAAACTCCCGATCTGGGAGAACGGCGGCTATTTCGTCCTCACCCAGGAGATCTTCGACCATCTGCCGGAGGGCGGAGACCTGGTCGAGGACAGCTGTGGAGCATTGGCCGCGCTCGGCCGACTGTACGGATACCAGCACGACGGGTTCTGGAAACCCGCCGACACGTTCAAGGAACGTGCTGAGCTCGACGCCGGGTATCACCGGGGCAACCGCCCCTGGATGGTCTGGGAGCGGGCCGCTTCGTGATCACTCTCGCTCCCGCGCGACTCACCGAGGTCGCGCTACTCGGCGCGCATTGCGACGATATCGCCATCGGCATGGGCGCGACCCTGCTCACCCTGGCACACGGAAATCCGGGACTGCGGGTGCGCGCGCTGGTGCTCTCCGGCGGCGGCACCGCCCGGGCGCAGGAAGAGCACGCCGCGCTCGAACGGTTCTGCGCGGGAACCGCACTGGAACTGACGGTGCTGGATGTACCGGACGGACGGGCGCCGGCGCATTGGGACCGGGTGAAAACCGCCCTCGCCGAGTTCCGGCGCGGCACCGAGCCCGATATCGTCTTCGCTCCGCAACGCGGCGACGCCCACCAGGACCATCGGCTGCTGGCCGAACTCGCGACCACCGAGTTCCGCGATCATCTGGTGCTCGGCTACGAGATCCTCAAATGGGAGACCGATACGCCGCGGCCGGCCGTGCTGCATCCGGTGGCACCGGAGATCGCGGCGGAGAAGGCCCGGCTCCTGGCCGAATGCTATCCCTCGCAATCCCACCGCGATTGGTTCGACGACGCGGCGTTCCTGGGCTTGGCGCGTATCCGGGGTGTGCAGTGCCACACCGGATACGCCGAGGGATTCGAACTGACCAAGGCCGTCCTCGATCTGGGAGGTGTGTAGCGGTGCGGGTTCTCGTCACCGGTCATCAGGGATATCTCGGCACCGTCATGGTTCCGGTGCTGCGCGCCCGGGGACACGAGGTGGTCGGGTTGGATACGGGCTGGTTCGCCGACTGTGTCCTGGGCCCCGCACCACAGGACCCGCCCAGACTGGCCGTGGATCTGCGGGACGTGACGATCGGACAGCTCACCGGCTTCGACGCGGTCGTGCACCTCGCGGCACTGTCCAACGATCCGCTGGGCGCCCTGGTCCCCGAGATCACCCACGAGATCAACCATCACGCCTCGGTGCGGCTGGCCCGGCTGGCCAAGGAGGCCGGGACGCGCCGCTTCCTGTACGCCTCCACCTGTTCGGTCTACGGCGCGGCCGGGGAAGAACTGGTCGACGAGAACGCACCGCTGCGGCCGCTCACCCCGTACGCCGAGAGCAAGGTGCGGGTGGAGGACGACCTGGAGGCGATGGCGGATGCCGATTTCGCTCCGGTGTTCCTGCGCAACGCGACCGCGTTCGGATTCTCGCCGCGGCTGCGCGCCGATATCGTGCTCAACAACCTGGTCGGCCACGCCGTACTGGACGGAGTGGTGAAGGTGCTGTCGGACGGCACACCGTGGCGGCCGCTGGTGCACGCGGCGGATATCGCCGAAGCGTTCGCGGTATGCCTGGACGCCCCGGTCGACGCGATCCATTCGCGGGCCTACAACATCGGTACCGAGGCCAACAACCGCACAGTCGCCGAGATCGCGCAGGCGGTGGCGGAGTCGGTGCCCGGGTCCGAGGTCCTGATCACCGGTGAATCCGGTGCCGATCCGCGGTCCTACCGGGTCGATTTCGGCGCGGCGCGGCGAGAACTGGGCTTCGAGGCACGCTGGACGATCGCCGAGGGCGCCGCACAGTTGTACGCCGAGTACACCGCCGGCGGATTGACCGCGGCGGATTTCTCGGAACGTTTCGTACGCCTGGCGCGGCTGCGGCAGCTGGGTGAATCGGGTGTGGTCGACGCGACGCTGCGGCGGGTCAGGGTCGGTGCGTGAGATGTGTTTCCAGCAGTGCCCGCCAGCTGCCCGCGGTACGGTCCCGGGCGGACACCAGCGTGACCTCCCGGGGCCAGTCCAGGGCCAGATCGGGATCGTCGTAGGCGACAGCGAGGTCCTCGGCCGGGTCGTGCGGGCGGTCGATGCGGTAGCAGACGTCGGCGATATCGGTGAGCGCCTGGAAGCCGTGCAGGAAGCCCGCCGGAACGTAGAGCTGCCGGAATTCGACGTCGTCCAGCAGGAACGCCTGGCTGCGACCGAAGGTGGGCGACCCGGGCCGGATATCGACGAGGACATCGTGTACCGCGCCGTGCGCGCAGCGCACCAGTTTGGCCTCGCCGCGGCCGCCGCGCCCGTGCATACCGCGGACCACACCGCGCGCCGACCGCGACTGCGAATCCTGCACGAACGCCGCGGAGGAGCCCGGACCGAGGTGGGCGTCGAAGATCTCGGTATCGAAGGTGCGGGTGAACAGGCCGCGGGCGTCGCGGAAGGGTTCGGGCACCAGGATCAGTACATCGGCGAGTTCCGCCTGTTCGATTCGCACCGGGTGATGGTGCCATGAGCGGGGACGGGACGGCGCGCGGCGGCCGGGCGGCACTCCTGGACGCGCCCACCACCGATCCACCGGGCTGCCGGATATGCCGCGGTGATCGACTGGTGCCGGTACTGGATCTCGGCGCGATGCCGGCCGCGGATCACTTCCCACCGGCCGGCACCGGCCCGGACCCCGGCGAAGCCGCGCATCCGCTGGCGATGGTGATCTGCCACGACTGCGGACTGGCCCAGCTGGCCCACGACGATACGGTCACCGCCGAACCACGCGGGGTGGAGCCGCAGGCCCTGCGCGAACAGGCCGCCGACGCGGTGCGGCGGGTCGCCGCCGCCGGGCTGTTGCGGGGCCGCACTGTGCGCGAATTCGCCAGCCCGCACGGCGGCAGCTGGCTGGAACTACTGTCCGGGCGTGGTTTCGCGGTGACCGAGCGGCCTGCGGATGTGGTGCTGGATTCGTTCGGTCTGATGCACGAGCGCGACCAGGCGGCCGCCGTCGCCGGGCGGGTGGCGGCCACCGCGCCCGGCGGTGTGCTGCTGCTGCAGTACCACCCACTGCACACGATCGTGACGCTGGGCCAGTGGAACGCGCTGCGGCACGGCCATTTCGCGTACTACTCGCTGCGCGTGCTGTCCGAGATGCTCGCGACCGCCGGGATGTCGGTGGTGACCGCGTGGGATTTCGAACTGTACGGCGGCACGGTGCTGCTCGCGGCGGTGCACGGCGGCGGCGCACCCGACGACGCGGTGCGGCGGATACTGGACCGGGAAGCCGCGACGGCCGATCCGGCCACCCTGGCCGGATTACAGCACGCGGCGGACCGGCACACCGAGAACCTGCGGACGACACTGGAAACGGCGGCCGCGCGGGGCGAGCGCGTGTACGCCTACGGGGCGGCCTCGCGGGCCGTGGCATTGTTCTGCCGGGCTCGGGTGCGACGCGACCTGCTGGCCGGTGTCGCCGATGCCGCACCGGCCAAACAGGGCCGGCGGATGCCGGGAACGGACGTACCGATCATCAGCCCGGCGGAACTGCTCGCCGCCCGGCCGGATCGGGTGCTGCTGACCGTACCGGACCTGCTCACCGAGGTGTCCGGACGTTTCCCGGAGTTGGCCGGGCGCTGGCTCGTGGACGAACCCGCGGACCATACGCGGGAGCGGCCCATCCGGTAGAGCTCGCGAACCGCCGCCGGGTGTGCGGACCACTGCCCCTTCGCACGCCGGCCGTACCTCGAATCCACAGGTCGCGGTGATCGGATATCTCCGGTCACCGGACAGCGAAAACGGTTTCTCCTCGGATACGCCGAGATCCCTCGGCGTATCTCTCCCATTTCTTCGAAAGGATCCACCAGTGGTCAGCGTGTCGGTCTGTGTCCCGGCCTTCGAGGCCGCGCGGACGCTCGAACAGACGCTGCGTTCGATTCTGAGTCAGGATGTCGATTTCGAACTGGTGGTGCTCGACAACGCGAGTACCGATGCCACCGGTGAGATCGCCGCATCCTTCGACGACCCCCGGATACGGGTGGAACGTAACGCCACCACCCTGGCCATCGGGGACAACTGGAACCGCGCGATCGCGCTGTCCACCGGAGATCTGGTGAAGGTGGTGTGCGCCGACGATATCCTGCTGCCCGGTTCGCTGGCGGCACAGCTCGAGGTGATGGCCGATCCGGCATTCGCCATCAGCTCCAGCCGATTTCAGGTGATCGATGAGCAGGGTGAGCTGGTGGAGACCGGGCTCGGCCTCCCGGGTCTCGACGGAGTCCGCACCTCGCGCACGTTGGCCCGCACCATCGTGCGGCGGGGTCCGGCCGATTTCGGGCCCACCGCCGCCGCGATGTTCCGACGCGAACATTTCGACCGGGTCGGTGGGTTGCGCGGGGATCTGGTGTTCCCGATGGATGTCGATCTGTTCGCGCGGGTGGGGCAGTTCGGGTTGTTCTTCGGGATGCCCGATGTGGCGGCGGCGTGGCGCGCCTCGTCGTTCAATCTGTGCGCGCGCACCTCGACGGTGAGCAAACTGAGCGAAACGTTGCGCTTCCACCACCGGCTGGCCCGGGACTGCCCGCTGCTGGTCTCATCGCTGGATGTGACCATCGGCGATCTGCGGCTGGCACGGACCGCTCTGGAGCGATTGCGGGTGCGGGCGGGACAGTTCCTCGGCGCCCGGATCGGAGCTCGCCGATGACCGCGCCGGCCGCGCCGCCGCGCGTGCATATGACCGGCTCGGAATGGTTCGGCGCCGCGCCGGGCGGGCTGAACCGCTATTTCACCGACCTTTTCGAGGCGCTCACCCCGCGCCCCGAGATCGATGTATCGGCCGCCGCATTCGGCGCGGCGCCGCCGGGTGGGCTGTCGTGGGGACCTGTCGGGGGCTCCACGTGGCACCGGGCGCGCGCCGCGTTCCGGGACCGACGGACCGCGGAACCTGGCCGGGCTGCCGTATTGGATCGGCATTTCGCGCTGTACGGACCCCCGGCGCGCGATCCCCGCGCCCGGCATCTGGTGGTGCATTTCCACGGACCGTGGGCGGCAGAGAGCCGGGCGGCGGGCGGCAGCGCGCTCGCGGCGGGCGCCAAATACGCGCTGGAACGACTCCGGGCCCACCCGGCCGACAGATTCGTGGTGCTCTCGACGTATTTCCGCGATCTGCTGGTGCACGACTACCGGGTGCGACCCGACGCGGTCACGGTGATCGCGCCAGGGGTCGACCTGGACCGATTCCGCCCTACTCCCCTGCCCGAACCCACCGAGCCCGTGGTCCTGTGCGTACGGCGGCTCGAGCACCGGATGGGTATCGATGTCCTGCTGCGCGCCTGGCCCGCCGTGCGCGCGGCCCATCCGGCGGCCCGGCTGGTACTGATCGGCACCGGAACGGCCGAGTCCGCGCTGCGGGAACAGGCCCGCGATCTCGGCACCGGCATCACCTTCACCGGCCGCATCACCGATAGCGAACTCACTGCCTGGTACGGGCGGGCGGCGGTCACTGTGGTGCCGTCGGTGGCACTCGAGGGTTTCGGACTGATCGCACTGGAATCGCTGGCCGCGGGCCGCGCCCCGGTCGTCACCGAATGCGGCGGCCTGCCCGATTCGGTCCGTGACCTGGACCCTTCGCTGATCGTCGCCCCGGGCGACGCCGGCGCGTTGGCCGCCCGGCTGGCCGCCGCGCTCGACGGCACAGTACCCGGCCCGGACCGCTGCCGGGCGCACGCCGAGATCTTTTCCTGGGCCGTGGCCGCCGACCGCCATATCGCCCTGTACCGGGAGCTGACCGGATGATCCGCGCCGTATTCCTCTCCCATACCGCCGCTCCCTCCGGTGCCGAACTCGCGACCCTGCGGCTGTTGACCGCATTGCGCGAAAGCGGCGTGGTGGATCCCTCGGTCCTGCTGACCGCGCCCGGACCGCTGGTGGATCGGCTGCGCGGCCGCCGGATTCCGGTGACGGTGTGCGGTAACGCTTTCGACAGCACCGCGCTGACTGTTTCCGGATCCGGGCCGCTGCGGTTGTTCACCGGAGCGGCGGGCCTGGTGCGGCTGGGCGTCCGGCTCGGGGCGCTGGTGCGCGCCGAAGACGCCGATGTGGTGGTCGCGCAGAGTACGAAGGCACTGCTGATGGGCGCGGTGGCCGCACGCCGCGCCGGGGTGCCGCTGGTCTGGCAGGTGCACGACCGGGTCAGCGGTGAATACTTCGGGCGGGTAATGGCTTTCGCGCTGCGGGCGCTGGGGTGGTCGACAGCACGTGGCATCGTCGCCAACAGCCGGTCCACCCTGCGCACCCTGTACACCCGGGGCCGGGTCGCGGTGATCGCCTATCCGGGCGTCGAGCCCATCGCGAACCCGGCCCGGGTGGCGCAGCGCGATCCCGGCGCGGTGCGGATCGCCATGGTCGGACGCCTCACCCCGTGGAAGGGGCAGGAGATCCTGCTGCGGGCCCTGCCCTTGCTACGCCACCGGCCCGCCGCGGTCCACCTGGTGGGTGGCACGTTCTTCGGCGAGCAGGATTACCGCGCCGAACTGGAACGCACCGCCGCCGAACTGGGTCTGCCGGTCGAATTCGCCGGCCATATCGACGATCCCGGGCCCTACTTCGCCCGGGCCGATATCGCGGTGCACTGCTCGGTGATCGCCGAACCCTTCGGCCAAGTGGTGGTGGAGGCCATGGCCGCCGGCTGCGCGGTGGTGGCGGCGGACGCGGGCGGTCCCACCGAGATCGTCCGGCCGGAGGTCGACGGCCTGCTGGTCCCACCCGGAGATCCGGTCGCGCTCGCCGCGGCGCTGGACCGGCTCATCGCGGATCCGGCATTGCGCACCCGGCTGGGCGCGGCCGCGCACGAGCGCAGCGCCGACTTCGGGATCACGGCCACCGCGCGCGCGGTCACCGGAGTGCTCGAACAGGTCACGGCACGGCGGGCGGTACGCGCACGATGAATCCGCCCGACCAGCACACCATCCCGATCCGCATCGTCCACCGGCACTATCCGGTGTCGATGGACGGCCTGCGCGTCCCCGATTACGACCTGCCGACCGAGATCATCCCGGCCTTCGCCGACTGGCCGACCGAGAAGCTCCCGGTTATCAAGGTTGTCCCGCTGGAGGAGCCGGGGCCCCGTACCGGATCGACTCGGGTGCGCGAACTGGCGACGGTGCTGCGCGATATCGCCTACGTCAGTTTCGGGAAATACGGCCAGTACCTGGTCACCGTGGCGACGCTACCGCTGATCGCGCGCTTGCTCGGCGCCTCCGGGATGGGTCTGCTCGCCATCGGCATGTCGGCGTACTTTCTCGGTTCGCTCGTCGTCGACCTGGGGATCACCTCCTATCTGGCCGCGCGCGTACAGGAATCGGGGACCGACCGGGACGTGGTGAACCACACCCGGGGCACCTACCTGGCCATCCGGGGCGGAATCCTCGGTGTGCTCGCGGTGGCGCTGGTGACATCGGTGACCGCGGGTGCGCCGGACTACCTGGGCATGGTGCTGCTGGGGTTGTTCGTCGGCGGATTCTGGTCGATGTCGGAGGACTGGGTGCTGATCGGCCAAGGCCGGTTCGGCGCGTCCACGCTGTACCAGTCGATCGCCCGGGTCGGCTATCTCGTCCTGCTGCTCACACTGCTACCCCGCTTCCCGACCGCCGCGATGGCGATGCTGTGCCTGCTCGGTTCCTCGGTGATCAGTCTCGCGCTGACCTGGTGGGACACCTGGCGCGCGTTCGGCGCACCCGGACGGCCACGCGGTGCGTGGAAACTGATCCGCGCCGCGCTGCCGGTGGTGACGGGACGACTGCTGGTCACCAGCTACGGGCAGGGCGCGGCCGCCGTGTACGGCGCGGTGCTCAACGCGGCGTCGCTCGGGTTGTATTCCGCCTCGGACCGGCTGGTTCGCGCGGTGCAGTCACTGCTGGACCCGATCGGTTTCGCACTACTACCCCGGATGGCCAAACGCGGCGGCGACGAACGGTTCTGGCCGGACGCACTGCGCGCGCTGGGGCTCTGTGTGGCGGCGGCGTGTGTGGCGACCGCGGCGCTGTGGCTGGCGGCGCCGCTGGTCATCGGGCTGGTCTTCGGTGACGAGTTCAGCGGGGCGGCGGGGGTGCTGCGCCTGGAGGCGCTGATCCTGCCGGCCACCACCGTGACCTCGTTCGTCACCACCGCGATCCTGCCGGTACGCCAGGACACCGTCGGGGTGTTGATCGGATCGGCCACCGGCACGGTCGTGGCCGGGTGCGCACTGCTGCTCACCCTGCGCACACATTCGGTGTGGACGCTGGCAGCCGGGATCGTGGCCGCGGAATTCGCGGTGGCGATCTGGTATCTCGCGCGGATGCGCGCACTGATCGTGCGGGAACGCGCCGCGGGCAGCCCCCTGCCCGCCGACGCGCAGAGAAGAGGGACGCGATGAGGATTCTGTTCGTCGGCGACGACTGGCTCGGCAGCAACGCCCGCTCGTTCGCCGAAGGGTTTCGCAGGCTCGGCCACGAGGTGATCGTGGTCGACTCCACCCCGGTGACCCTGCCGCCGCGGTTGTCACCGTCGTGGTCGTATGCGAAAACCGGTGAGCGGCGGGCGCCGTGGACGGTGGACCGGGTACACACCCGGCTGGAGCGGGCCGCCGCCGAACTGCATCCGGATCTGGTGTTCGGCTTCAAATCGGTATTCCTGGATCAGCGCCGCCTGCTGGAGATCCCGGCCGCCCTGCATGTGCACTACAGCCCCGACGATGTCTCGAACCCGGCGAACACCACCGCGGACTATCTGGCGCACGAGTCCGAATGGGACATGGTGGTCACCACCAAACGGCACAACCTTCCCGAACTCGCCGGTCGCGGCGTCTCCCGGACCCTGTTCGTGCGCAGCGCCTACGATCCGGCCTGGCATCATCCGGCGGCCCGGCGCGGCACCCGGCAGTTCCTGGTCGGGTTCATCGGCGCCTGCCGCCCGGATCGGCGCCCCGGCATGGTTTCGCTGGCGCGCACCTACGGGTCACAACTGCTGGTCCGCGGCCCCGGGTGGCGCCGGGTGCGGCAGTTGCAGACGACACGTGCCGCGGTCGCGGGCCCGGTGTACGGCGAGGATTTCGCCATCGCGGTGGCGTCGGTGACGGCGAACCTGGTGTTGCTCAACTCCGAGAACCGTGACACCCACACCTGCCGCACCTTCGAGGTGCCCGCCTCCGGTGGTTTGTTCGTCGGCGAGCGCACCGACGAACACGCCGACCTGCTCGACGACGAGACCGAGGCCTTCCTGTTCTCCAGTCGCGACGAACTCGACGAGATCCTGGAGCGGTGTGCCTCGTATCCGGATCAGGCGGCCAAAACCGCCGAGGCCGGCTACCGGCGGATCGTCGAGGGTGGGCACACCTACACCGACCGGGCGAAGGAGATCCTGCGTGCGCTGGAATGATTCGCGGCTCGCCGGACGATGCCGATGCTGATCCCGGATCTGATCACCTCCAACGGGCCGCTGCTGGTCGTCGTCGCGGCGCTGGCGGCGCTGGTGGTCGCCGCTCTGTTCACCCACGGAGTGCTGCGGGTGCTGTTGATCGCGCAGGCGGTGTACTGGGCGATGTCCTATGTCGCGCGCCCGGTGATCCTGCTGATCGTGCGCCCCGAACCGCGTTTCGGCGATAACATCGCCGACCCACGGCTGGCCGATATCGGTTACGACGTGGGTATCGAGGCGGCGCTGCGTCCGGTGGCGTTCGGTCTCACCGTCTACGCCCTGATCGTCCTCGGCTTCGTACTGTGGACGCGGCGCCGGCCACGACCGGGCCGGGCACCACTGGCCGGCGATCCGGATCTGATCGGCACCCTGTGGGTGCTGTACGTGCTGGGGACTTTCGCCCGATTGCTCAGCGTCGCCTCCGGCGCGGCCGGACAGGCCGGCGATGTGCAGAGCGCCTCACCGGTGCTGAGCCTGCTCACCATGCCCGCCATCCTGGGCGCGGTCGGGTTGATCGTCTTCGCGCGCCCGCCACGGCAATCCGGGACGATCGCCGTGCTGGGTGTGCTGATGGCGGGAGAATTGTGGTGGACAACGGCCACCGAGTCGAAGACGCCGATCCTGGGGGCCGCGCTGGCGGTCGCGGTCCGGTTCGCGCTGACCGGCTGGACGCGGGCCAAGGTGCTCGGCATCGGTGCGGTCTCGGTCACCGGTATCGCCGGATTCGACTGGTTGCAGTCGCTGAAGACCTCACCGTATCTGCGCGCGGAGGCGGCCGCCGTCGACGGCGCCTATCCCGAGGGCGTCCGCCCGTTCCTCAGTCTGCTACGCCGGTTCGACCTGCTCGAGGCCGCGACCGACGCCTACTACGTGGGGCCGGACTCCTGGCTGAGTCCCGGCGAAGTGCTGGGACATCTGGCCCGCAGTATGGTGCCGGCGCAGCTGCTGGCGGAGGAGAAACTACACGCCGGAACGGCCTGGGCGAGCGAGGTGCGCGGCGCCTCGGTGGATATGAGTCAGGTATCGGTATCGCTGGCGGAGGGCAATATCAGTGAGGGATATGTGATCGGCGGCCTGCCGGGGGTCGTCGTCGGCGTCGCGTTCACCGCGATCGTGCTGGTGGGATGGGCGCGGTCGCTGTATGCGCACCATCTGGTGCCGGTGCTCTTCGGTATCGCGTTGATCGAGGTTCCGGTGGTGTTCGAACGCGGCATGCTCGGCAGCGCCGAAACTCTCGGTAAATATCTGCAGGTCGTGATCCTGGCCTGGCTGGTGCGTCTGGCGGTGGGTTACTGGCGACGCGCACACGGGCCGCCCGGGCCCTCCGGTGAACTTGATCGAGACCTACCGACCGGCCCCGCCGCGGAACCGGTCGGCGCGAGCGTGGGAAGTGAAGGAAGACAATGATGGAACTGCCCGACTACCTGCGCCTGCTGCGCCGCTACTGGGCGGTGCTGCTGGCGGGTGTGGCGCTGGGCGTGGGTCTGGCGGCGTACCAGGTCGAATCGACGCCGACAACCTATACCGCCACCAGCACCCTGTACGTATCGATGGCGACCGGTACCTCGGTCGCCGACTCCTATCAGGGCGGTCTGGCCGCCCAGCAGCGGGTGCGGTCCTATCTCGAGCTGATCACCAGCGACCATGTGGTCGACCGGGTCATCGGCCAGCTCGGACTGAACCTGGACCGCGAAGAACTACGCGCCGCGATCACCGCCGACACCCCGCCGGCGACCTCGCTGCTACGAGTATCGGTAACCGATGAGGATCCCGAGACCAGCCGGGTGCTCACCGACCAGGTGGTCGCCCAGTTCCGCGCCCTCGTCGACGAACTGGAGACCATCGAGGTCACCGCCGCCCCGGCCGCGCGGGTCGCGGTCGTCGACGCGGCGCAGGCACCCGCCGAATCGAGTAGTGCGGGCGGCACCCGGCTGTATCTGGTCGGTGCGATCGCCGGACTGCTGCTCGGCGCGGTCGTCGCCTACCTGCTGGACCGGCTGAACAAGCGGGTACGCGACAGCGCGGAATTCGCCGCGCTGGGCCGGCCGGTACTGGGTACCGTCGCGCTGGGCACCGATAGGGAGCCGGCCGAGTTGCGGGCATTGCGGGCACGGCTGCCCGCGGCGCCGCGGCTCGTGATCACCGCGCTCGACGGACAATCCGAGCCTGCCCTGGTACTCGGCACGGCGGCGGCACTCGGAGCCACCGGAGCACAGGTCCTGGTGATCGACGCGAACACCACCGGTCACGGTGTCTCCACGCTGCTCCCCGAAACACTGCTCCAGCTGCCCCCGGCGAACGGCGAGTGGCCGGTCCGCGAACCGAATCCGCCCCGGGAACTGGTGACCGCGGCCTCCGGCCGGACTTCCGCGGTCGTGCGCGGGGAGATCTTCGATCCGCCGACGGTGAAACTGGATCTGCGTACCGCCCCGGCCGTTCCGCTCGACGACCTGCCCGCGACCACTCCCACCGTCCCCACCAAGACCGGCGCGCGCGCCGCGGACGGCCTGGCCGCCGTCCTGCGTGAGGACATCCACATCGACGAGGCCTTCGTGCCGTGGCCGGATCGGTCGGTAGTCGTCCTGGCGCTGGGCACGGCCGACGAGCGCACCGCGGATCTGCTGGCCGCCGACCGATTCGAGACCCTCCTCGGTGAGGTCGCGAAACGTTTCGACCGGGTGATCGTCGACGTCGCGGTCGCCGACGCCACCGCCGTGGCCCCGAGAGCGGCGGGCACGGTCGGGGTGGTGCGGTTGGGTGGTGCCCGCCGCGACCGGATCGAGTCGGCGCTCACCGCGTTGACCGCGGCCGGTGCCACGGTGGCCGGTCTGGTGGCGGTACCGCCCCGGCGTACGTGGTGGCGGCGGTCGTGAGCAAAGCACATCGCGCAGAGCCGGCCGGGCACGGCCGGCGTCGTCTCCAGCGCCGTGATCTGCTCGCGGCCGGGCTGGG
The DNA here is from genome assembly GCF_014645735.1 of Nocardia jinanensis. Taxonomy (GTDB): domain Bacteria; phylum Actinomycetota; class Actinomycetes; order Mycobacteriales; family Mycobacteriaceae; genus Nocardia; species Nocardia jinanensis. The sequence goes on from NZ_BMMH01000002.1 coordinate 732,581, forward strand.
CGCGGCCGGTATCGGCGCCGTCACCGTGCCGTTGGCCGCGTCGGGACCACCGCCCGCGCCCATCGTCGTGGCGAGCGGGACCGCGTCGCCGACCGTCCACGATATCCGTGCCTTCGGCGCCGTCGGCGACGGGAAAGCCGACGATACGGAGGCGCTGGCCGCCGCCTGCCGCACCGACGACATACCGCCGGTGGTGTACCTCCCGGCCGGCGAGTACCGGATCACCGCCTGGCCCGATCTACCCGACGGCTCCGTCGTCTACGGCGACGGCGCCGATGTCACCACGGTGTTCTGCGATCGCGACACCACACTGGTCGATCTGGCGGGTAAACAGCGGATCCGTTTCGCGCGGATGGGTTTCTACCTGTCGGGGCCCGGCGCCACGGCGATACGACTCGCGGAATGCTTCCGCTGCAGTTTCGACACGGTCCTCATCCGCGGCAACCATCTCGCCGACAACTGGCCGCGCTACGCCGGGCAGAAAGGTGTGGTGCTGGAGGCGAATACCGGCGGCACCTCGTTCATCGACTGCGATATCAACAATTTCGGCGTCGGGCTGTCGACCTCGTGTATCCAGAACTACGTTACGTCGTCGAAGTTCTCCGGAAACCGCATCGGCGTACTCGGGACCGGTAACGACCACAACGCCGGGCTGGCGCTGACCAACGTCGAATTCGTCTCCGACAATGATCCGGCGACCACCGACCGCCATCTGTTCGTCGACGGCGCCGCCAACAACTGGTGGCTCACCAATGTCTGGTTCGAGGGCTCGGATATCGCCGTGCAGGTGGGTACCGCCGGTCAGGGCGGACCATCCCAGTTCGGGATGGTGAACTGCAAGGTCGCGGCCCGGTCGTGCGATATCGACCTGATCTATTGCCGTCAGCCGTATCTGGCGAATATCGCCTTCGACGCCGATCCCGGGGGCAGCCCCGCCGAACTTCGGATCGATGAGGCCGGTTGCCCGGAGGGGATCGCCGTCAATCTGATCTCCGGCGCGGGCGCCGAGATCGGCCCTCGGGTTTTCCCCAGCAATTGGCAGGTCCTCGGTCGCGGTCAGACCCACCGGCCGACGTTCACCGGGCCGGTCACCGCGCGGGCCGAGGGCGCGGAGGAGATCCTGCGGGCCGTGGCACCCGACGGTGCGGGATTGGCCTCGGTACTGGCCAGCGGGGCATGGCTGTCCGACCACGCCGATGCCGGTGTCGTACTGCGGGATCCGGAGGGTGGATACTGGCGGCTGGGCGTCGCCCCCGACGGCGCGCTGCGCACCGCGCCGCTGGGCCGGGACCGCCCGGTTCGGTGATATGACGGCGAATATTTCCGGCGCGCACCGGCGGCTGTGGCGATCGGCGGCCGCCGCGCTCGTCCTGATCACGCTCGCGACCGTGGCGGGCTGGCCCGTGTTCGTCCGGCCCCAGCTGGATCCGTTGCGTCCCGCGGACGCCGTCGTGGTACTCGGCGGTACCCCGTACGAACGGTTCGATATCGGGCTCGAACTGGTCCGCCGACACTGGGCGCCGGAGCTGCTGATCTCCGCGTCCACCGGACTCGACGATCCGCGGATGGACCGCTATTGCCATACCCCGTACCCGTTCCGGGTGACCTGTTTCGAACCGCGCCCGTGGACCACCCGCGGGGAGGCCCAGGAGATACGCCGATCGGCCGCGGCCAACGGCTGGCGGCACATCATCGTCGTCACCTTCACTCCGCATATCTCCCGGGCCCGCTATATCGTCGGTCGCTGCTTCGACGGCGAACTCACCATGGTCGCCAGCCCGAGCCGTACCGACTCGGTGTTCCGGACGTGGATGTACGTGCGGCAGACCGCCGGATACCTGAAGGCTTTCACCGAGTCCGGCTGTTGAGCCGCGAAGGAGCGAGTGTGATCACCGATTTCGGCCGCAGTGACCGCGCCCAGGCGCGGTTGCACGAACTGGTGCCCGGCGGCGCGCACACCTATGCCCGCGGATCCGATCAGTATCCCGAGCATATGGCGCCGGTATTGGTGCGCGGACACGGCTGCCGCGTCACCGATTGCGACGGTAACGAATTCGTCGAATACGGCATAGGTCTGCGCTCGGTGACGCTCGGGCACGGTTACCGACCGGTCGTCGACGCCGTCGCCGCCGCCATCGCCGACGGCGTGAACTTCTCCCGGCCCACAGTGTCGGAACTGGCTGCCGCCGAGGACTTCCTGGATCTCGTGCCGGGTGCGGAGATGGTGAAATTCGCGAAGAACGGCTCCGATGCCACCACCGCCGCCGTCCGGCTGGCACGCGCGGTGACCGGCCGGGTCACCGTGGCCGTCTGCGCACAACCCTTCTTCTCCGTCGACGACTGGTTCATCGGGACAACCGCGATGTCGGCCGGTATCCCCCGTCAGCCGACCGTCTCCTTCCCCTACGGGGACCTGCCCGCGCTGGAACAAGCCCTGGCCGGGCGGGCGGTCGCCTGTGTGGTCATGGAGGCCGCGACCGCACTGCACGAGCCGCCGCCCGGCTATCTGACCGGGGTCCGCGAGCTGTGCGATCGCTTCGGGACACTGCTGGTATTCGACGAGATGATCACCGGATTCCGGTGGGCGGCCGGTGGTGCGCAGCAGGTGTACGGGGTGGTGCCGGATCTGTCGTGCTGGGGCAAGGCGATGGGTAACGGTTTCCCCATCGCCGCCCTCGCCGGGCGCCGCGAGTACCTCGAACTGGGTGGGTTGCGGACCGACGACGCCCGGGTGTTCCTGCTGTCCACCACCCACGGCCCGGAAACCGGTGCACTGGCCGCCTTCCGGGCCGTGGTGCACGCCTACGCCACCACCGATCCGGTGGGCCGGATGGAACACGCAGGTCGTCGGCTGCGGGCCGGAATCGAGGAGATCACCGCCGAACTCGGTATCGGCGACCACCTCCGCATCGCCGGCCGACCTTCGTGCCTGCTGTTCCTGACACTGGATCCGGACGGCGACCCGTCTCAGGAGTTCCGCACCCTGTTCCTCCAGGAACTGTTGCGCCGCGGCGTCCTCGGACAATCGTTCGTCACCTCGGCAGCCCATACCGACCGCGATATCGACCACACCATCGAGGCCTGCCGCGGCGCCGCCGCCGTCTACCGGCGAGCCCTCGAACAGGGCACGGTCGCGGGCCTGCTCGAGGGGCGTCCGGTGGCCCCCGCTCTGCGCGCCCACGCGGCGCCCCGCCGTCTCGTCGAGGAGGCTGTGCGATGACCACGCACGCCCGGAACCCGGAACACTCCGCCCACCGGATCACCGGGCGCTCTCCGGCGACCGCCGAACCGGCCGGAACGCCGAGCGCGACGACCGCGGCGGCACGACTGCGCCTGGCGATCGTGCACGAGCGGTTCACCGAATACGGCGGCTCCGAGGCAGTCGTCGGGGAACTGGCCCGCACCTGGCCGCAATCGCGGGTGTTCGCGCCGATCGTCGATCCCGCCGCCGCTCCGGCGATCGCGCACCCGCCCTGGGACACCGTCTCCGGGACCTGGCTCTCCCGCGCCTACACCGCGACCGGCCGGCGTTCGCACGCACCGCTACTGCCACTGGTCCCCCGCGCCCTGCGCCGGCTCCCCCTGCGTGACGGTTTCGACGCGGTGGTCGTGAGTCATCACGCCTTCGCGACACAGGCGGTGTTCGCCACCGACGCTCCGGTGATCGCCTATGTGCACAGCCCGGCCCGCTGGGCCTGGGACCCTGCCTTCCGTGCCCAGGAGGCGAGCGGCCCCGCCGGGCGCGCCGCCCTCACTGTCCTCGGCGGCCTGGCCCGCCGCACCGAGATCACCGCGGCACCGCACCTCACCGCGGTGGTCGCGAATTCACGCGCGGTGGCCGACCGTGTCCGGGACTGGTGGGGTCTGCCCGCGACGGTCGTCAACCCCCCGGTGCGCCTGGACCGCTTCGCCACCGATCCCACAGTGCCACGCGAAAATTTCCTGCTGTTCGCCGGCCGTTTGGTCCCGTACAAACGCCCCGACCTGGCCATCCGCGCCGCCCAACGGGCGGGCCTGCGCCTGGTGGTGGTCGGCGACGGCCGGTACCGCCGCCGGCTCGAGGCCCTCGCGGGTCCGGAGACCACCTTCCTGGGTGCCGCGCCCGACGAAGTGCTGGCCGATATGTACCGCCGCTGCCGCGCCCTGCTGATGCCCGGAGTGGAGGATTTCGGGATCGTGCCGGTGGAGGCGATGGCCTGCGGAGCGCCCGTTCTGGCCGTCGGTGCGGGCGGTGCCCTGGACACGGTGGTGCCCGGTCTCAGCGGCGCCCATATCGCGGCCGGTTCCGACGAGCAAGTAGTCGACGGTTTCGCGGCCGCCCTACGCGACCCGTCCACCACCGGTCTCGATCCACTCCGGATCCGCGATCACGCGGAGTCGTTCGGTCCCGAGGTGTTCCGCGCCCGGATGGCCGAGACCGTCGCCCATATGCTCGGAAACTGAATCGCCGCACAGCGGGTCCGGGACGGCTACCGCGAACCCGCCGTGTTCCGGCCCTACTCACCGATCCGGTCACGGAAAGGCGCGTACCAGTCCCGGGGCCGCCCCTGGATCTCCCGTATCTCCGCGACCGAATCGTTGACGATCGCGAAGCTGGTGAAGGTGAGCGGATAGTAGGCCGCCGACATGGCGTCGCCCCGGGTCGATACCCGCAGGTCGCCACGGGTCCCCCCGTTCGTCTCCAGTATCGCGCGGAATCCGGACTTCTCGTCCACGTGGATCGGCACCGACCGACGCGGCTGAGGCGTCGCGAAGGTGAGACGCCACACCGTCTCCCATTGTCCGTTGTCGAGTTCCGCGCGGGTACCCCATACCGTGGGGCGCAGGTGCGCGGCGGAATAGCCGGGTGGTTCTTCTGTCATTGTCAGGGAGTCACTCTCGCGATCCATTCCATCTGAGCTGTCAGAACGGCGAACGAACCCGGAGCGAAGATGGTTTCGTCCGGTACACCGCGCCCGACCGGCCGCACGGTTACCAATCCCTTCTCGACCAGCTCCTGATAGGTCGACTCCGGCAGCCGTCCCACCAGCACTGTGGACGAAGAGTACTGGCTGTGCCGCAGACCCCATTCGTAGGCGGCCTGGAAGCCCGGCGATCGATCGCCGTCCACTTCGTGAGTGAAGAACGATCCGGGCCGGCCCATCGACCCGCGACGTGAGGCCGTGACGGCCACCTGCTGATTCAGACCGTACATCTGGATGTACTCGGCGTGATCTGCCGAGGTACCGTGCGCGAAGTCACGGTGTGTACGATCCGGCTCGCATTCTTTGGGTACCAGCCCCAGCGGGTCGCACCAGGTGATGGGGTTGTGCGGATAGGTGACCGGGTTCGGCGCCGGACCCAGTCCCAGCGGATCCCGGGTGAGATACCGACCGGTGGCGGGATCGTAGGTGCGGTGCAGGTTGTAGTGCAGACCGCTCTCCGGGTCGTACTGCTGTCCGGGGTACCGCAGGAGCGTCTGGGTGCTCCCCGTCCAGGTTGTCTCACCCCACAGGGTGACGGCAGCGCTCGCGGCGACCTGCCCGGATTCGGTGAGCAGCCGGATCGGTGTCCCGACGAGGTCGGTCACGATGGCCAAGAATTCCCGGTCGACACCGTTCTGGTCGACGGTTTGGGTGAGCGGGATATGGGTGCCCGGCCGATACGACCAGTGGGTGGTGGTGTGCCGGTCGGCCTGTTCCGTCAGCCGGCTGCCGTCCCAGGTGTAGTCCGTTTGTTCGACCGCCACTCCGTCGTCGGAAAGCCGCTGCTTCGCCGCCCGCCGTCCGAGCGCGTCGTAGGTGTAGCGCCAGCGCTCGCCGCTCGATGTCCGCAGCTCGGTGAGCTGGTCGAACGCGTTGTATCGATAGTGCCGGATCTCCGGTGGACGGGAGGGTCGCCTCGTGGTGCTGCGAATCAGCCGGCCGCTGTCGTCGTAGTGGAATCGCGTACGGCCGCGCCGGACGAGCACGTTGTTGCGGTACTCACGGCGGTGACGCCCGTCCGAGCGGATCGCCGGAGCGGATTTCTCCGTCGAGGTCACCCGGTCCGCCGCGCCGCCGGACAAGATGTTGCCGAGCCGGTCGTAGCTGTAACGCTCGACGACCCGCTCACCGCTGGCGATGCTGGTGATCCGTCCGATCTCGTCGAGTGCGTACTCGCGGCGAACCTGTGTCCCTCCGTCTTCCACGGTCGTCTGTGCGAGGGGATACCCGTCCGCACGCCAGACATAGTCGTCACGGCGGATCGCTGGGCGGGTGTCCGGTCCAGCGGGAACGGTTCCGACGGTCTGGGCGACCATATGGCCGACCGGGGAGAAGACGCCGCCGACCGTGAGTTCGCCGGTCCGCCAGCCGGTGGGGCGCCCGAGCCGGTCATGGGTGAAGTCCAGACGCCGGCCACTGTGTTGCATCGCCGTGATCCGATCGGCCGGATCGTACTGCCATGTGGTGACCGTCCCGCTGGGTGCGGTGTACGAGACGCGACGACCGTGCCGGTCGTATTCGAAGACGCTCGGCGGGCGGTCGTCCACCTGCTGAGTGACCGGCTGCCCGTTCGCGGCGTGGGTGAATCGGAGGGTATGTGTCGCGAGCTCGGCGACACCGGTAACCGCGGTCGTCATCCGCCCCGCGGTGTCGTAGCTGTAGCGCAGCCATTCCCCGGTTTCGGCGATCACCGCGATCGGACGACCGAGGACGTCATAGGTGTGGGTGCGGGTGACGCCGGTCGCGGGTGTCACGGTCGCGATCCGGCCGCACGGGTCATGGCTGTAGCGGGTGAGCGCTCCGGCGTAATCGGTCTCACCGGTACACCGGCCCGCCCGGTCGTAGGTGTAGTGCCAGGTGTCACCGAGCGGGCTGGTGACGCCGACGAGCCGGCGCTGCGTATCCCAGGCGTAGCGGGTGGTGGCGCCGTCCGGGCCGGTACGGCTGCTCACCAGATCGAACGCACCGTAGGTGTACCGGGTCCGGCCGCCCGCGCGGTCGGTGTGCGCGAGCAGGTTGCCTTCACCATCGAACTCCCAGGCCTCGCCGTAGCCATCGGGATCGGTACGTCCGATGAGACGGTCGTCGCCGGACCAGGTGTAGGCCGTGACACCGCCGAGGCCGTCGGTGACGACGACCGGGCGGCCCAGATGATCGCGCGCGATGGTCGTGACCACGCCGTGGGCGTCGGTGACTCGGACGGGGAGCCCCGTCGGATCGACCTCGAGGCGGGTGATCGCACCGGTGGATTCGGTGACGGTGGCGACCGCACCGCAGGGGTGATGGCTGTACTCGGTCCGCGTTCCGCCCGGCACGGTCACCGCCGAAATCGTGCCCGAGTCGTCCCACTCCTGGGTATGGGACACACCGTCGGCGTCGGCGACAGCGGCCACCCGCCGCCGGGCCGTATAGGAGATCCGGACAGGTCGCCCGTCCGGACCGACGACCTCGACCATATCGCCGTCCGGGTTGTACCGATAGGTGGTCACGGCACCATCCGCGGCGATCACCCGGACCGGGCGCCGGTCGTCGGCGAATTCGGTGCGGGTCCGTCCGCCGACGGGATCGATGTACTCGCACAACCGGTACTCGCGATCCAGTACGTATTCCGTCGCCGCACCGGCGGAATCGATATGGACGGTACGGCGAACTCCGCTCTCCGGGTCGGCGGAGTACTCGAAGCCGGCATCGAGCACCCCCGCGCTGCCCCGCTGGGCTATGACCCGGCCGGACGTATCGTAGGTATTACACATCCGGTTGCCGTTGGAATCGGTCCACGACGTCATCCGGTGCTCGGAGTCGTAGGTGTAGTGCGTAACTGCGCCCACTCCGTTGCGGACCGTCTCCAGCTGTTCGGCGTGATATCCGAATTCCCGGACCGTAGAACCGCTTTCGTTGTCGTCCGACCCGAGTACACGGAGCGCGACCACCCGGCCGTGTTCGCAATCGATGCGTACCCGGTAGCCGCCGGAATGGTCGACGCCGACCGGAACCCCCTCGCCGTCGTAATGGAACGAAATCCGGTTACGGTAGCGGTCGGTGAGGGCGGAGAGGGCATAGCCGCCGCACCGGCGGTCGACGGTGCCCGGTTCGCGTACGGTGAAATGCCATATCAGTTCACGATCCGGGTCGGTCACGAGATATCCGCCGCTCTCAACCGCCTCCAGCGGCCACCGCGGTCCGCCGTTGCCGGGAAACACCGGCCGGCCCTGCTCCGGATGCGGATACACCAGCAGGAGGCCGTCTTCGCCGACGAAGGTCACGGTGGCGACCTCCACGACGACGCGCATATCGAGTGTCGCCGACCAGGACGGGCCGAACCACCGCCCGAACCGATAGCCCGACCGATGCCGCCGCCGCAGCACCAGCGGCAGCACGCCGGGTAGCCGCAGATCGGTGTCCGGGAGTACGAATTCACCGGTGGCGACATCCACCGGGTCGTTGCAGACGGTCACTTGATCCGCGGTGCGATTCGTCTCGGAGCGATTCGTCAGTGCCGCACGAGCGAGCCCGCGGTCGGCGTGGGCCCGGCCGGTGTCACGCCACTGGCCGACCCGGGCTGCCGTTCGCGGTCCGCGCGGAAAATCGATCGACGCGGCCGGCGCGGCGCCACGAATCGTCTGTTCGCCACGAACCTGGGCATCGAGAAGGGTTTTCACTGCCCTGTCGAGCGCCCCCTCGTGATTCGGCGAACGACGGCCCCACCCCCTCGCAATATTCTCGGCGATATCCGACAGCCGAGAGCCGGCGAGAACTAATGCTCTCGATACGAACACGACCCTCTCCCTCCTCCCGGCCGTTGGCATCATCGCACGGCGCCACCATGAGATGAATGGCTAGATGCGCATATCTTGGTATCTACAGGTGATCGATCCGACCAGCGGCCGGAGAAGCCCGGAAGGCGTCACCCAGGGCGCCCTACGTGTTCCACATCACGACCCAAACGATAATGATTGTCGTTATCTTTGACTTACCATGTTCGGCATACCAATCCGAAAGGCACCGACACCCCTCTGCCACAACGCTTTACACCAGAAACCGCCGATCGACCTACGCTCGGACCGCACGACATCGGAGTTCCATGAGCAATGCCCTGCACATCCTCACCCGCACCGATCTGGCCGATATCGATATCACCCCGGAGGAGGTCATCGAACTCGTCGAGGAGGGGTATCTGGCATTCGCCCGCGGCGAATCCCGCTGCCCGGTGAAACTCATGCTGCCGCTGCCGGATACCGAACGTGACGCGGTCTCGTACTCCATGCTCGGCTACGACGGCTCGCTCGAGCACCTCGGCTTCAAGACCTCCTACCGGCAAGGCAGCACCAGCGCGGAGAAGTACTACACCACCATCAGCCTCTACGACGATACGACCGGATTGCCGTTCGCGCTGATGGACTGCCAGCGGGTCGGCGCCGCGCGGACTCCGGCCACCACCGCGATCACCGCGAAACACGCCGCGCCCGACGGAGCCGCGAGCGTCTTGATGATCGGTACCGGTATCCAGGGCCGCAACACACTCCCCTACCTGCTCACCGCATTACCCGGCCTCGAACGGCTACGCCTGTACGGCACCCACCCCGACGGAATCGCCGAGAGCCGGGCGGCATTGCGCCGGTGGTTCCCCGACCGGGAACTCGAACTCGTCGACGATGTTCCCGCCGCGATCGCCGAATCCGATATCGTGGTCGTGGCCTCGGGGCGCGCGGCGCATCCGAAGGTGCGCACCGAATGGCTGCGCCCGGGCGGTCTGCTGATCTCGGTGGCGAGCAAAGGGGTCGAGAGCGGCGCGCTGCGCGCCGCGGACTACACGATCGCGACCAGCACCGGACAGCTGGGAGTCACCGGAACACGCCTGGCGGGCCACGACGGTGAACTCGTCATCGACGCCGAACTCCCCGATATCGTGGCGGGCCGCGCTCCGGGCCGGCGGGATCCGGCCGACCGCGTTTTCGCCTTCTCCAGCGGAATGATCATCACCGATATCCCGGTGGCCCACGCCCTGGCGACCAGAGCTGTGGCGGCCGGTCGTGGACAGCAGGTGCGACTGTGGACCTGACCGCCCTCACCGAACTCCCCGTCCTGCGCGCGCTCGAACCCGACTGGCAACGCGCGGTACGTGCCGACCGGCAACTGCTCTTCGATATCCACCACGCGGTCGGCGGGCCCTTCCATGTGGTCCATCCCCCACAGTTCGCCACCAACCTCACCGCGTTCCAGGAAGTGCTGGCGCGGCGCGGGATTCGCGGCCGGGTCTACTACGGAAAGAAGGCGAACAAGGCGGGCTGCTGGCTGACCGCCGCGGCCGATCTCGACGCCGGGGTGGACGTGGCCTCCGAGCCGGAACTCGTGCACGCGCTCGCACACGGTGTCCGCGGCCGCGATATCGGGGTGACAGGCGCGGCGAAAACCGATGCGCTGCTCCGTCTGGCCGCGCGCCACGACTGCCTCGTCGCCATCGACGCGCTGGACGAGCTGGAACGGGCCGGCACAATCGCCCGGTCGGCCGGCCGGTTACGAATCCTGTTGCGCCGATTGCCGCCGAACGCACCGCACAGCCGCTTCGGTTCGGCGGACGCCGATCTGGAGCGAGCCGTCGTCCGCTGCGCCGAACTGCGCGAGCACCTCGAACTGACCGGATTCTCGTTCCATCTCGACGGCTACGAGGCCGCGCCCCGTGCCGAACTGGCGCACGACCTGATCGAATTGTGCGCGCGGACACGTGACCAGGGGCTGCCGGTATCCGCGATCTCCATCGGCGGCGGTTTCGCCTGCCGCTACGTCCGGGACGAGGACTGGGCCGACTTCACCCGGAACCACCGCGACGACTGGTTCCACGCGGGCAAACGGTTCGAGAAGTTCTACCCCTACGCGCAGCAGCCGACCGGTGCGGCCATGCTCGAGGCAGTCCTGAACGAGGAATTCCGGGGCCGGACACTGGCCGAGCGGTTACACGCCGCTGATATCGCACTGTTCCTCGAACCCGGACGCGCGCTACTCATCGATTCCGGTTTCACCGTGTTCCCGGTGCTCGGGTTCAAACAGCATGCCGACTACGGCATCACCACCGCACACGGGCTGAGCATGAGTGTGTCCGAGCAGTGGAAGGGCAGCGAGTTCCTGCCCGACCCGATCCTGATTCCGCGTACCGCCGATCCGGATCCCCATCCGGTCGCCACCTGCGTGGGCGGTGCCAGCTGTATGGAATACGACGTCCTCACCTGGCGCAAAGTGGTTATGCCGCAACGGCCGCGGCCGGGTGACCTGCTGCTGTACCCGAATACCGCCGGCTATCAGATGGACAAGAACGAGAGCGAATTCCATCAGCTCCCACTGCCGCCGAAGATCGTGGTCACCGGAGTGGAGGGCCGCTGGCAATGGAGAATCGACCGATGACCGCCCCGCCACTCGGTGGCGAGAACATCGTGCGATACGCGTCCGAATTGATCGGCGCCACGCCCTTGCTCGAACTGGTGCGCACCGGGTCCGGTAGCAGGCTGCTGCTCAAACTCGAACAGTTCAATCCGACCGGCTCGGCCAAAGTGCGTATGGCCCGGGAAATGGTGCTGCGGGCCGAGCACAGCGGTGAGCTCGCACCCGGCGGCCATATCGTGGAACCCACCTCCGGCAATACCGGAACCGGGCTGGCACTCATCGCCCTCGAACGCGGCTACACCTTCACCGCCGTGGTCGACGACCACGCCGCGAAGGACAAACTGCGCGCGATGAAGGCGATGGGTGCGCGACTGGTCACGGTGGACAGCGACGGGCGCGGCGGCCCCAGCAGCGTCCGGCGCCGGAACATCGCCGCCGAGATCGCGGCGACCAGCGGCGCCTATCAGCCCGACCAGCACAACAATCCGCACAACAATGCCGGCTACCGGGATCTCGCCGCGGAACTGCGCAAGGATCTGGCGACCGATATCGACTACCTCGTCGGCGCGGTGGGCACCGGCGGATCACTGTGCGGCACGGTCGAAGAGCTGCGCCGGCTCGGTTCCGGGGTCTGTGCCATCGGCGTGGAACCGGCGGGCTCCATCATCTTCGGCGGTGACCCGGGTCCATATCGGCAGACCGGGGCGGGCAGCCCGGCGGGTTTCCCGGTGGGCCGCAATGTGAAATACGAAGTGATCGACGAGGACTTTCGCGTCGGCGATATCGAGGCCTTCGCGACGGCACGGGTGGCCGCGCGCCGCACCGGCATCCTGATCGGCGGCACCGCGGGCGCGGCCGTCCATGTGGCGCTGCGCAGACTGGTGCGATTCCCGGCCGGCAGCACCGTGGTGGTGCTGGTGTGCGACGCGGGCGAGAAGTACCTCGATTCGGTCTACGACGAGGACTGGCTGGTCGCTCGCGGTCTCTACGACCGGGCGACCGAGCAGCGCATCGTGCGGCTGTTCCGGGCCTACGACGAATCCCTGCGACTCGCGGCCCTCGATCTCGAACGAACGGGAGCCTGACGCATGACGTTTCAGTGGCGCGACTACCGCGCGATCCTCGCCCTCGCCGCGCCGATCGCCGGAATCCAGCTCGCCCAGGTAGCGTTGACCACCGTCGATCTGGCCATGATGGGGTTTCTCGGTGTGGCCGCCGTCGCAGCCGGCGGGCTCGCCCTGCTGCTGTACAACCAGCTGCGCACCATGTGCGTCGGTATGGTCACCGGCGTCGGGAATCTGGTCGCCGCGGCAGCCGGTCGGGGTGAGAAACGCACCGGAACACTAGAACTCGATGACGAGGCGCGCACCGAGATCCGCGCCTACCTGCGCGCCGCCCTGTTCGTCGCCACGACGACCGCCGCAACAGGAGCGCTCGCGCTGATCGCACTCGGTTACGCCCTGCGCTGGATGGGCCAGGACGCCGCCGTCCTCGATCTGGCCCGCCCGGTCATCTGGATGCTCGCTCCCGGTCTGGTGCCGATGCTGTGGCTGAACGTGCTGCGGCAATTCGCGGTGGGGATGCGCCGGGCGGGATCACTGCTGCGGGTCACACTCTGGTCGGTAGGGGTCAACGCGCTGCTCGACGCGTTGTTCGTGTTCGGCTGGTTCGGGTTCCCGAAACTGGGACTCGCAGGTATCGGACTTGCCACCACCCTGGTCCAGTGCTGGACCTTCGGCGCCTATCTGAGCAGTGTCCGGCGTGATCCGGTGCTCGGCGCCCTGCTGTCGCTCCGCGCCTGGCAGGCCGATCGGTCCACTGTCGCGCGGATCGTGCGAATGGGGACACCGATCTCGCTGACCTACGGCGCGGAAGCCGCGATCACCTCGATCGCGACCGTACTGATGGGCGGGTTCGGCCCGGTCGCGCTGGCCGCGAGCAATATCGTCAATCAACTCGCCTATATCGTCTACCAGGTCAATATCGGTCTGTCCCAGGGCTCATCGATCCTGGTCAGCCGTACGGTGGCCCAGGGCGACCGGGGCGCGGTAGCGGCCATCGCGCGCCGTACCTTCGTCATCGGTTTCACCTTCATGACGGCGATCGGACTGCTCTACGTGCTGGCGCCGCACCTCGTACTCGCCCCCTTCCTCGGCTCGCACCACGACGACACCGCGGTGATCGCGGCCGCCTCGGCACTGCTCTGGTTCGCGATCGTCCAGCAGTACTGCAAAGGTTCGCAGAACCTGTGCATCGGCCTGCTGCGCGGGATCGGGAACACCCGGGCCGGAATGCAGAGCACCCTCATCGGGTACTTCGCGATCGGCGTTCCCGCGATGGTGCTGTTCGGCTTCGGGATCGGCCTGCACGGCCCCGGAATCTGGCTGGGCCTCTGCCTCGGCTTCGCCGCGACAGCCCTACTGGTCCTGCGCAGGTTCCGGCGCGGACTCCGGGACGAGATCGCCGGAGCGGAACTGGCGGGCCGGAGCTGATCCGGTGCCGCCGGGTCGCGCATCGTCCCGCCCACCATCCAGCGGCACGGCGTCCACCCCGCGATTCGGCGGTCCTCGATTTCGCCGAGGTTACGACACCGAGTACCACACAACCGGTCGGTGTTAACGGCGGACGAGAAATCCCAGGGAGACGATTACACCGCACCCGATCCCACCCGCTCGCGCGAACCCGGCGATTCACTCGCGAGACGCGGATCTAGTTGCACCCCAGCAATTTCCAGCGCCGAGCACAACAATCAGCACCGTTAACATCCGGATATTCCGTCTTCTTCCGGACGTGACCAATCGGAAACGATTCGGGCGTCAACTTGATTCATCGGTGAACCGCTCCTCCACTGAGCAGTCTCCCCCGTTCCACCGATCCCCACCCGACCCGTTCGCAGGAGACCGATCATGTCCGCACCCGCCGAGGCGACGTCCGATATCGATAAGGCCATCGAGGAGAACATCGCGAAATCCCTGGCCGAGATCCCGCATCCGGCGCTGCCCAAAGGCACCGATATCTACGGGTCCACCAAGATCTTTCCCGACTACCGGGCCGAGGCCGGGGAAACCTATTTCACCCTCGTCCACGGCATCGCGCACGAGTCGTCGGTGAGTTTCGTGGCCGTCCTGCAGGCCACCCGGGCGCTGCGCAAGGGTTTCGAATCCGCCCTCTACTTCTACGGCCCCGGCGCGATCAACTGCATCGCCAACCGCGGTTTCCCACTCACCGGCGACAGCGGTTTCCCCGGTGAGCAGAACATCAACGACGCGCTCGCCACCTTCATAAAAGAGGGTGGCACTGTATTCGCGTGCCGGTTCGGACTCGCCCTGCACGGCGCCCGCGAAGAAGACCTCATCGAGGGAGTCGTCCCCGCGCACCCGCTGGATGTGCAGGACGCGCTCATCCACTACGCCCGCAAGGGCGCCATCATCAATTCCACCTACCAGGTCTAGGCCCACCACGATGACCGAGGTATCCACCCGAGTAGACCTCGCGCTACTCGGCATCCGCGTCGACGCGCCGGTGCAGCGCCGAGCCGGGGCCGGTCCCAGCGATGACGGTCATATGCTGTTCGGGGGCGCCGGCGCTGCCGTCCCCATCCGGTCCGACAGCCCGTACACGGTGCGTGGAAACCGATTGTTGTTCGAAGGCTCCGACGCCGGGGTCTCGGTGGAGCCGGTCCGGCGACCCCGCTTCTACGATCTGCGCACGGCCGACGGGATCGCCTACGACCGGATCGCCCGGTTGCACGGCGCGGATGTGCTGGCCACGACAGTGGTGCAGACATGTGTCCGGTATACCGAGGACCAGCGCTGCCGCTTCTGCGCCATCGAGGCATCGCTGACAGCCGGAGACACCGTGGCGGTGAAACGTCCCGGGCAGCTGGCCGAGGTCGCGGCCGCTGCGGTCCGGCTCGACGGGGTCCGCCAGATGGTGATGACCACAGGTACCTCCGCGGGCCGGGACCGCGGTGCGCGGCACCTGGCCCGCTGTGTCCGGGCCGTGAAGGCGGCCGTACCCGGCCTGCCGATCCAGGTGCAGTGTGAACCGCCGGGCGACCTCGGTACTCTCCGCGAACTACGCGAGGCCGGTGCGGATTCGATCGGGATCCACGTGGAATCGCTCGACGACCGGGTACGCGCCCGGTGGATGCCGGGCAAATCGACCGTCCCGCTGGCCGAGTACCGCGCGGCGTGGTCGGAGGCGGTGCGCGTATTCGGTCGCAATCAGGTGTCCACCTATCTGCTGGTGGGCCTCGGGGAAGATCCCGACGAACTGGTCTCGGGCGCCCGGGAACTGATCGAGATGGGAGTTTACCCGTTCGTCGTCCCGTTCCGGCCGCTGAACGGAACCCTGGCCGTGGACGTCGACGGCGCACAGGCACCGTCTGCGCAGCACCTCGAGGATGTGACCCGGCGGGTCGCCGCGGAACTCCGCGCGGCCGAGATGTTCGGATCCGGGCAGAAGGCCGGATGCGCGGCGTGCGGGGCGTGCAGCGTGCTACAGACCACGGGAGCCTGAGATGAGCACACCCGATACGCTGTCCGTACCGCGCTCCTGGCCGATCGGATCACCACTCTCCGCGGCGCCCGCTCCGGATCACTGTGTCCTGTCCGGATATCCATCGCCGGCGCCACCGGCGCACGGGTTCCTGATCAGGACCGCCGACGCACGGCAACTCGCCGCGTACCGCAGGCTCCGGCGGGAGAACTTCGTCGTCGAACAGCACTTGTTCGACAGCTCCGACGCCGACGATATCGACGACGACCCGCGCACGGTGGTACTGGTCGCGGTCGCCCCGGTCGGCACGGTCCTCGGTGGCGTCCGCCTCGCCCCCGCCACCACCGAGGATCTGGGCTGGTGGACCGGCAGCAGATTGGTCGTGGACCGCCACCGGCGCACCCGCGGTGTGGGCAACGCCCTGGTCCGGGCCGCATGCGCCTACGCCGAGGACACGAACGCCCTGCGCTTCGAGGCCACCGTCCAGCAGCGGCACGCGCCGATGTTCACGCACCTGGGCTGGATCCGGACCGGTGAGACCCGGATCGGCGGCGTGCCGCACACGAGAATGCGCTGGCCCATCGATCGGATCGAACGGCTCGCACGGTCGGCCAAGGCGATGCTCGGTCCGCTGCTGCGCACCCTCGGCTCCGCGCCGATGACACTGGGCGGCCCCGGATTCCACGGTGACGACGGCGCTCCCGTGCCCGGCAGCGATCTGGTCGCGGCGTGTGATGCCATCATCCCGTCGATGGTGCAACGCGACCCCGAATGGGCCGGATGGTGTTCGGTGCTGGTGAACCTCAACGATCTCGCGGCCATGGGCGCGCAGCCGGTCGGGTTGCTGGACTCCGTCGCTGCCCCCACCCGCTCGTCGCTGACCCGGATCCTGCGCGGTCTCGCCCGGGCGAGCGAGATCTGGGACGTCCCGGTGCTGGGCGGGCACACGCAGCTGGGACCGGCCGCCCTCTCGGTCACGGCGCTGGGACGCACGCACCGGCCGGTGCGCGGCGGGGGAGGCAGAGCCGGGCACGAGGTGCGGCTGACCGCTGATCTCGGTGGTGGCTGGCGGCCCGGATACCGCGGGCAACAGTGGGATTCGTCGTCACACAGGGCGGCACCGGAGCTGCGGGCCATGGGCCGGTTCGTCGCGGACACCGGACCCGCGGCAGCGAAGGATGTGAGCATGGCGGGGATCGCCGGTACAGCCGGAATGCTCGCCGAGGCGTCCGGAACAGGGGTCGAGCTGGATATCGCGCGCCTGCCCCGGCCCGACCGGGTCGCCCTCGCCGACTGGCTCACCTGCTTCCCCGGATTCGCCATGTTGACGACCGATCGCGCCGGGGCACCGATAGCCGCCACGGGACCGGCCACCTCGGCGGTGTGCGGAGTACTGACCGCAACGCCAGGGGTGCTGCTGCGCTGGCCGGACGGAACCACCACCACAGCGGTGCCCGGCACCGTCACCGGATTGGGACACTCATGACCGAACTCACCATGTCTGTAGCCGCGGCCGAATTCGGCCGCGATATGGAACGCTGTTTCCATACTGTCGCGGATCTGATCGAACGCGCCCGCGCCCGGGGCAGCCGGCTGCTCGTCCTGCCGGAAGCCTGCCTCGGCGGGTATCTGCCCAGCCTGGGCGGCGGAACCGAATCCGAGGAAGCCAGACAGCGCCGCCTGCGAAGCCTGCCGCCCGCGCTCGGGCTCGACGGACCCGAACTGGGCCGGATCGCGGCCCTGGCCGGGGATCTCGTAATCACCCTCGGATTCTGTGAAGCCGACGGCGATATCCGCTACAACACCGCGGTAACCCTCACCGGTGACGGCATCCTGGGCTCCTACCGCAAGGTCCACCAGCCCCTCGGGGAGAACCTCTGCTACGCCGCGGGGTCGGAGTACCGCGCCTTCGACACTCCGGTCGGCCGGATGGGTATGCAGATCTGCTACGACAAGGCCTTCCCGGAAGCCGCCCGGGCCCTGGCACTCGACGGCGCGGAGATCATCACCTCGCTCTCGGCCTGGCCCACCTCCCGTACCGCCACCGCCGAACGCCTCGAGGACGACCGGTGGACCCAGCGCTTCGATATCTACGATCGCGCTCGCGCGGTGGAGAACCAGGTGGTGTGGATCGCGTCCAACCAGGCCGGCACCTTCGGCTCGCTGCGCTTCGTGTGCAGCGCCAAAATCGTCGGTCCCGGCGGGGAGGTTCTCGCGAGCACCGGCACCGAACCCGGACTCGCCACCGCGACCGTCGATATCGGGCAGGCCCTCGACGCGGCGCGCGGCGGCGGAATGTACAACCTGCGTGATCGGCGGCCCGAAGTCTACGACCGCGTCGTAGCGCGGCACGGTGTCGTCGGCCGCCCCGCGCTTCCCGGGGAACTGGCGGCGACCCATGCCTGAGATGACCTTCGATATCCGCCCCCGAACCACTCCGGAGGAGAACCGTGAACCCGCAGCCCGAGCCGATCGGACCGATACCGCACCACGACGTCGTGGTGATCGGTGCGGGGCAGGCCGGCCTGTCCATGAGCCGGCAGCTCACCGATCGCGGTATCGACCATATCGTCTTCGAACGCGACACCATCGCCCACGAATGGCGTGATACCCGCTGGGACAACTTCACGCTCGTCACACCGAACTGGCAGTGCGCGCTCCCCGGTTATCGTTACGACGGGCCGGACCCGGATGGATTCATGACACGCGAGGAGGTCTACGCGTGGGTCCGCGCCTACGCGGACACCTTCGCGCCCCCGGTCCGCGAACATATCGCGGTCACCGCGGTCACCGCCGCGGCAGCCGGTGGGTTCGACATCGAAACGACTGCGGGGCGCCTGCATGCCGATCAGGTGGTGGTCGCGGCCGGCGGCTACCACACGCCTACCGTTCCACGTTTCGCCGAGCGGTTACCCGCCGGCATCCGGCAACTGCACTCCGCCGAGTACCGCAACGCCGCAGACCTGCCCGAAGGCGGCGTATTCGTCGTGGGCACCGGGCAATCCGGCGCCCAGATCGCCGAAGATCTCCATCTGGCCGGCCGGGAAGTACACCTGGCGGTCGGGAGCGCCCCCCGGGTGGCCCGCTTCTACCGGGGGCGCGATTGTGTGGCCTGGCTCCAGGACATGGGCCACTACGACCTCCCCATCGAGAACCAGCCCGGCGGCCTCGGAAAGCGTGAGAACACCAACCACTACGTCACCGGACGCGACGGTGGCCGCGATATCGATCTCCGCCGATTCGCACTGGAGGGGATGGCCCTGTACGGCCGGATGGTCGACGTCCGGGACGGATCTTTTCTCTTCGAGCCCTCGCTGGAGAAATCTCTCGACGCCGCCGATGCGGTGGCCGAGGGGATCAAGGACTCGATCGACGCCTATATCGCTCGTGCGGCGGTCGACGCGCCCATCGAACCGCGCTACCAACCGGTGTGGCGGCCCGATCACGAGACCACCGTCCTCGACCCCGTGGCGCTGGGCATCACTTCGCTGGTGTGGGCGGTGGGTTTCCGGACCGACTACCGGTGGTTACGCGTCGGAGTATTCGACGGGGAAGGACATCCCTGCCACAATCGCGGCGTCACCGGTACGGACGGTCTCTATTTCCTGGGGCTGCCCTGGTTGCACACCTGGGGTTCCGGGCGTTTCGCCGCCGTGGCGCGCGACGCCGAATATCTCGCCGACCGGATCCGCCGCACGGCCCGCGAAACCGCCGCGGCCTGAGCACGCCGATATGGCAGTCACCAGAATCGCCGCCGTGGCAGCACATTTCGGTGCGGATATCGCACGATCGATGGACAAGATCAGCGGCATCGTGGAGCGGCTCGCTGCCGACGGCGTCGATCTGCTCGTGCTGCCCGACGCCACTCTCGGCGGCTATATCGGCGACCTCCGCAACCCGGATCCGGCGACCGCACCGGAGGCCATCGATCCCGACGGTCCCGAGATCCGGCTGCTGTGTCGCCTGGCCGGGGCGATGACCGTCTGCGTCGGTTACGCCGAACGCGCCGGTACGACCCGGTACAACGCCGCGGTATGCCTCTCCGGCGACGGGGTGCTGGGCCGCCACCGCAAGGTGCACCAGCCGGCGGGCGAACACCTCGCCTACGCCGCGGGCGACCGCTTCACCGCCTTCGACACCCCGGTGGGCCGGATCGGGATGCTCATCGACTACGACAAGACCTTCCCCGAATCGGCGCGCGCCCTCGCACTCGACGGCGCACGCACGCTCGCCGCGCTCTCGGCCTGGCCCGCCAGTGTCACCGACCGCGCCTCCCGCATGCCCAACGACCGTCAGGCCCGCCTGTTCGACCTCTACGACCAGGCACGGGCGGCCGAGAACCAGGTCGTGCTCGCCTCTTCCAACCAGACGGGGATCACCGGTAGCCTGCGCTTCCTCGGCCAGGCCAAGGTAGTCGGACCGGGTGGTGACATCCTCGCCAAAACCTGGTCCAAGGGCGGTCTCGCGGTCACCGATATCGATATCGATGCCGAGGTCGATCGCGCGCGCCGGGTACTGCGCCACCTCGAGGAACGCCGCGTGCACGCCTATCACAATCTGCTGACAGATAAGGGCGGACGCTGATGCGCATCGCTTTGCTGACCTATTCCACGAAACCCCGCGGCGGTGTCGTGCACACGCTGAACCTCGCCGAAGCCCTGGCCGCACTCGGTGAATCGGTGACCGTGTGGACGCTGGGACGCGGCGGTGACGCTGCCTTCTTCCGGCCGGTCGACCCCGCGGTCACGGTGCGCGTCGTGCCGTTCGCGAGTACAGACGGCGAGCCGGTGGGTCACCGCATCCTGCGTTCCATCGATGTACTGCGGGCCGCGTTCACCCCCGGCCACTACGACATCGTGCACGCCCAGGACTGCCTCAGCGCCAACGCCGCCGGGCCCTGCCTGCGCACCGTCCACCACCTCGATACGTTCACCACACCCGAACTCGCCCGCTGCCACGAACGCGCGATCGTCGAGCCCTATGGTCTCGTCTGCGTATCGGAGGCCGTCGCCGGCGAGATCCGAGCCGGGTGGGGATTGCGCGCCTCGGTGATCCCCAACGGGGTCGAATACGACCGCTTCGCCCACGCCGCCGGTAATACTGCCGGTGCGGCCGACGCCCGATCCGCCTGGCAGCGGCGGCTCGGACGGTACGTTCTGGCAGTCGGCGGTATCGAACCCCGCAAGGGCAGTATCGATCTGCTCGAGGCATTCGCGCTGTTCCGGCGCGAGGAACCCCGGCTGCGCCTCGTCTTCGCCGGTGGCGAAACGCTGTTCGACTACCGCGACTACCGTCTCCACTTCGATGCCCGGGCCGCCGAGCTCGGCATCCGGCCGACCGTGCTGCCTACCGTCGCACATACGGAACTACCCGCACTGATGGCCGGCGCGGCCGCGGTTCCGTTCTTCTCCACCAAAGAGGGGTTCGGCCTGGCCGCGATGGAGGCGCTCGCCGCCGGTGTACCGGTTGTCGCGCGCGACCTCCCGGTGCTGCGCGAAGTCTTCGGCGACGCCGTCCGCTACGCCACGACTCCCGCCGAGATGGCGGCGGGTCTGGCCCGTGCGCTACACCCGGATCCACACCGCATCACCTACGGGGCGGCCCTGGCGGCGCGATTCGATTGGGAACGTGCGGCACTCGCCCACCGGGCTTGCTACCAGCACCATCTGTCGAGGTCGAAGAATTTCGCGAGGCCTTCGGCACCGCCTCGCGTCCGGGTCTGAGGGCGGTATGGGGCGATGTGTCGTAGCGTTTCACCATGCAGGCCGATACACCGCCCGGGCGGTACACGCGGAACCGGTTGACCTCGTTCGTCAACGACGATCTCACCTTCGATGTGATCGACGAGGGCCCGCTCGACGGCACGCCGATCGTACTGTTGCACGGGTTTCCCCAGACCGCCACGCAGTGGTCGCGGCTGACCCCGTTCCTGCACGAATCCGGTTACCGCACCATCGCTCCCGTGCAGCGCGGGTACTCGCCCGGCGCACGTCCCCGCGGGCGTTTCGCCTACCGGATCAGCGCGCTGGTCGGTGATACGACGGCGCTGATCACCGCGCTCGGTGACGGGCCCGTCCATCTCGTCGGGCACGATTGGGGATCCACCGTCGCCTGGGCCACCGCGGCACAACGCCCGGATCTGGTGCGGACGCTCACCTCGGTATCGGTTCCGCATCCGATGGCTTTCGCGCGGTCCCTGGTGAGCAGTAGCCAGGCCTTCCGCACCTGCTATATGGCTCTGTTCCAGTTGCCCTGGATCCCCGAGGCGGTGATCTCCGCTGCGTTCCGCGCGGCCGGTCCGGCCGGCCGGCCGGGTCTGCGACGGCGTGCGGCCGCCCTGTCGGGGCTCGACGAAGAGCAGTTCGATCGGGTGCGCCGCGATATCGTCGACAGCGGTGCGCTGAGCTACGCCCTGAACTGGTATCGGGCGATGCCGATCGTCGACCGGCGGCGGGCCGGGCAGAAGGTCAGCGCTCCGACGACGCATGTATCGAGCACCCGGGATGTCTTCATGGCCCGTCGCGGCGCCGAACTGACCGCCGAGTACGTGACCGGTCCGTTCGGCCACGAAATTCTGGACGCCACCCACTGGATTCCGGAGGAACGCCCGGCCGAACTGGCCGCGATCATCCTCGCGCGCACCGGCGGAGCCGGCTGAGACGTCGCGCCGGGAACGTGTTCGGCCCGCTGCGGCCGCGCCGGGCACACACGGAGGACGAGGCTATCCGATTCCCACCCCGGCGGCCTCGGCGAGCAGTTCGCGCGCCCGCTGATCGGGGCCTGCCGGATCCGCACCGGCCGGGCCGGGATGCTTCGCGCTCTCCTGTTCCACCGGAACCACGATCGGGCCGCCGACCGCCGGGTCGGTTTCGTAGGCGTTGGCGACAAGGGCGGCTTGCAGATGCCACAGATCATCGGCGTGGGCGGGATCCAGACCGGTGTGATGGGCGATGCGGCGCAACCGGTAGTCGAGGGTGTTGGCATGGATGTAGAGCGCGCGGGCGGTGAGCTGACGGTTGCGGTCGTTGGCCAGATGCGTAGCGAGGGTGTGCAGCAGTTCGGGCTGGGACAGCAACGGGTCCAGTGCCGTCGCCAGCCGCCGCCGGGCCGGGCCTGGCCGGGTTATCTGGTACTCCACCGCCAGATCGGCCAGCCGGTACAGCCGGGCCGGCCGGTGCAGACGCTGGGCGAGGTCGAGCAATTCGTGCGCACGCCGGGTGGCGTCGGGGATCTCCTCGCGGCGAGCATGCACGACGGTGGCAAGCAATGGGCTGCGGGCCGCGACCCGCAGCCGCTCGAACAGCCGGGTGACCGCGACGTCGTCGTCTCGGTACCGGGGGACGAGGACGGTGCCACCGGCTTCACTGAGCCGGGCGGGCGGCATATCGCCGCCGACGCAGAGTTCGGTGCGCAACCGGCGCAGCCGGCGGCGGGCACCCGTGCGGTCGTATCCGGCATCGGCGGCGTCGTGCGCCGCGCCGGGGAGGGCGAGGGCCAGCACCGCATAGGAATCCGCGTTCCGGAAACCGTTCTCACGCGCCGTCTCCGCGGTGCCGGCCCCCGCGATCAGCGCGGCGGCCAGCGCTTCGGCACCCGCGTGACGCGCGGCCGTGTTGGCCCGGAGCTCGCGCAGGTAGGCCCGGGTGAAGCCGGTGATGATGCGATCCAGAACCTCGGCCAGGCGCTGACCCGCGGCCACCATCATCGGACCGTCGGCACCGTGGGCCCGGCCGGCGAGCAGTTCCAGCACGAACCGGAACCCGAGGTGGGTGGCGTGCTGGACGGCCTCCAGTGCCACTCCCTCCGCGGCCCAGTCCTCGATCCTGCTGTGCAGCCGCTCGGGCACATCGCCCACCGCACGACCCTGCAACGCCGCCGCTACCAGCTCCAGGCAACCGGCCACCACCTCGGCGGCTTCGCGGCGCACCACGCCGCACGGCATCGTCGCGGCCGGCTCGGCACCGTTGTCACCCGCCAGGTGGTCCAGTAACTGCTGGGATAGTCGGTGGGTTCGGCGTAGATGGGTCACCGCGGGCATCCCGGCGATCTCCAGTTCTGGAATAGCGTGAGAGCTGCTCGTCAACACTGACCTCGACCTCCTTGCTGCCTATGCACGGGCCTCTGTGCGCCCGGCTGGGCAGGCCGTCCATATCAGTAAAAACTGTAACCGATGGTGAGTTGGCCCACAATGAAGGCGTGCCGACCGCGCATCGACGACAGATGTACCCCTCGAGTTCCGTGTTCGAATCAGCATCTACTGAGACAGTGTGGTTAAGCTTGCCGTGATTCGGCTCGCGAACCGGTGAGCGGGAGGACGATGATGACGCCACGAACACAGGAGTACCGGGTCGCCGAACTGGCCGAGGCCGCCGGCGTCGCGGTGCGGACAGTGCGCTACTACCAGGAACGCGGCCTGCTCGAACCCCCGCGGCGGCAGGGCAGGCACGCCTTCTACAACCACACCCACCTCGAGCGGCTGAAGCTCGTCGCCGATCTGCTCGCGCGCGGCCACAGCCTCGAAGGTATCGCCGACCTGCTGACCAGTGCCGAGCACGGCGGCGGGGTCTCGGAACTACTGGGATTCGAAACCGCGGCCGCGGTGGCGTGGGGTGACGGAGAAGTCGATATCGATTTCGCCGAGATGCTGACCCGCTTCGGCGAACAGGCGACCCCGCAGGCCATCGCCGAAGCGATCGCCCTGGGTTACCTCCGCATCGAGGAGGACCGTTTCGTCTATTCCAGTGGCCGGCTGCTCGAGGCCGCCACCGCGTTCGTCGCCGTGGGTCTCCCGCTGCGCTCGATACTCGCGTTGAGCTGGGAACTGGAGGCGGCCTTCGACCGGATGGCCTACGCGTTCGTCCGGGAATTCCGGGTAAACCTGGTCAACCAGGTCCTGGAAAACCCCTCCCCCGAGCGATTACACGACCTCGCCGGTACGCTCACCGAACTCCGCCCGGCGGTCCGCCTGGTCGCCGACGAACTCCTCGCCCGGGCCATGGACCGCCGCATCCACGCGGACCTGCCCGAAGTCTCCCAGCAGTTGAGCCAGGCCACCAGCGCGGACCCGGCGCCCGGCGACGACGACACTGCCTCTCGATAGGCCCCGGTGATGATCGCATACCTACTCGCGGCAATCGCCGTATCCGAAGCTGCCGGCCTGATCGTGCTGTGGCGGTTGCTGGTACACAGCCGTCACGAACTCGCCGAGCTACAGAGCCGACCGGACACCCGGCAGTTGCTGATGAACGGCGGCCGCGAAGCGGTGAGAACCGTCTGGCAGACCGCGAGCCTGGTGCGCCGCAAGGGTTTGCGCGCGGCCGTACTCAGCTCGATCGAAGACCTGGCCGGATGGGCCCAGGTCGAAAGACCCGATCTGGCACGGCTCACCGCCGGAGGTGATGTCGTGATCGCGTTCTCCGATATCGAAGGATCCACCGCGCTCAACGAGCGGCTGGGCGATCGCGCGTGGGTCGCTCTGCTCGGCCGCCACGACCGGCTGATCCGCAGACTCGTCGCCGGGCACGGTGGGCATATCGTGAAGAGCCAGGGCGACGGTTTCATGATCGCGTTCGGTGACGCCGAGCAGGCGGTGCGCTGCGGCCTGCGGGTGCAGGGTGCCATCGGCACCGTCGCCGCACCTGTCGCCCGGGTGCGCGTGCGTATCGGTATCCACTCGGGCAGATCGGTTCGCCGCGGTGACGACCTCTTCGGACGGAATGTGGCCATGGCCGCCCGCGTGGCCGGCCAGGCACACGGTGGAGAGATCCTCGTCAGCGAGGAGGTACGCGACGCAGTGGCCGGTCGGCCCGATATCACCGTCACCGCCGCGCGCGAAGCCGAACTGAAGGGTTTCAGCGGCACCTATCAGCTCTACACTGTCGCGGATCGGAACTGAAACAAGCTCTCCGCGAACATCTCCCACATCGGACCGCCGTCGCATCGACATCCACCGGCCGAGCCGCTCGGGCCGACTTCGGACCCACGGGCGGGCGCCCTCATCGGCGCCCGCCGCAGCACCGCCGGGGACAGCGACCCGGGCTGCCCCGGTGACATCGCCTATTCCTGGCCCGCGGCGCGGATCTGGGACAGGAATTCGAAGTTTGTGGAGGTCTGACGGAGACCGGTCCGCAGCAGCTCGAGCGCCTGCTGGGGGTCACGGCCCGCGAGGGTTTTCCGGAAGGATCGGGTGGCGGTGAGTTCGCCCGGGGACAGCAGCAGTTCCTCTTTGCGGGTGCTCGACCGGTCGATATCGATCGCGGGGAACAGGCGGCGGTCGGCGAGATGGCGGTCGAGTTTCAGTTCGGCGTTTCCGGTGCCCTTGTACTCCTCGAAGATGACGGTGTCGGCGAGCGATCCGGTCTCGACCAGGGCCGTGGCGATGATGGTGAGCGAACCGCCGTTCTCGATATTGCGGGCGGCACCGAGGAATTTCTTGGGCGGGGCGAGCGCCGCCGCGTCCACGCCGCCGGAGAGGACGCGGCCGGACCCGGTGGCGGCCAGGTTGTAGGCGCGGGCCAACCGGGTCAGCGAGTCCAGGAGTACGACCACATCGCGTCCCGATTCGACGAGCCGTTTGGCACGTTCGATGGCCAATTCCGCGAGCGCGATATGTTCGCGGGCAGGTTGGTCGAAGGTCGCGGCGGC
The DNA here is from genome assembly GCF_014645735.1 of Nocardia jinanensis. Classification (GTDB taxonomy): domain Bacteria; phylum Actinomycetota; class Actinomycetes; order Mycobacteriales; family Mycobacteriaceae; genus Nocardia; species Nocardia jinanensis. The sequence goes on from NZ_BMMH01000002.1 coordinate 759,064, forward strand.
GATCTCGGCGGGCACCGCACGGGACAGGTCGGTGACCTCTTCCGGGCGTTCGCCGACCAGGACGAGCATCAACTGACATTCGGGATGGTTCTTGGCGATACCGTGGGCGATGGATGCCAGTACCGAGGTCTTGCCCGCTTTGGGCGGTGCGACCACCAGCGCGCGCTGGCCCTTGCCGATCGGCATGACCAAATCGGTGATCCGGGTGGTCAGCTCGTGCGGTTCGGTTTCCAGGACCAGGCGGTCCTGCGGGTAGAGCGGGACCAGATCGGCGAAATGCGGTCGCGGACCGGCGGTACCGGCCGGCACACCGTTGACGGTGTCGACTCCGGCCAGCGATACCGTCGCGCCGCCGTCACGACCGGGTCCGACTGTGCCGGTAAGGGTATCGCCGCGGCGGAGTCCGTACCGGTGCAGCAGCCGGGACGGAACGCGGGCATCGCGTGGCCCGGGCAGGTAGCCGTCGACTCGTAACGTGGCACGATTGCCTTCGATATCGAGGATTCCGGCGACGGGCGTCGCCGGGTCGATCGCGGTTGCGGTGTCCTGATCGTGGACAGTGTTGTTCTGCATGGCTCCTCCTCGGGAGGAAGTTGTGGATTCGGCAGGCCGATGGGGGCTGCCGATGGGAACGGACGCTCGCCGCACACGTTGTTGCGCCGGAACGGTCCGGGACGAGCACGAAATCCGCGGCGGCCGGGCCGCCGAGGTGAACGATGATCCTCGTGGGAGGGAACTGACACCTACATCCACAAGGTGAAGACGGGACCAACGGTAGCGTCACTGGGAAGAACACGCAACCGTGCCCGATTGTTCCACTGCTCACACGCGAATCCGCGAAGTGGCCGGCATGCGCCCTCACCGAGCCTTCGCCCCGTCCTCGCCGCAGGGAACCCGGACGCCTTCCGAAACGTCCTGTGGGTATGAGTACCTATCCACCCGGCGCCCCCGAGCCCCCGGGCCCGCGCGCACAACCCTGCACACATCGCGCGGACCCGAGCCCGCGCCTGCTCTACGCCGTCCGGCACGGCCAGAGCACCGTCAATGCCGGTCTCCGTCCCGCGACCGCCGCCGAAGCCGACGATATGGTCATCGAACTCACCGAGCTCGGTGCGCGGCAGGCGTCCGCCCTCGGACGATGGATCGCCGCGCTGCCCTCGGGGCACCTCCCGGATATCGTGCTGTGCTCGCCGTACCGGCGGACTGTCGCCACCTGGCAGTTCGCGGAAGCGGAACTACGAGCCGCGGGTGTCGCGGTGCCCTGCCTGCAGACCGAGCCGCACCTGCACGACCGATTCCGGGGCACTCTGTCCCATATCCCCGCCGAGGAGGTGCGGCAGCGCTACCCCGAGCAGTACGCGGCCGAACAGGCCGATCCGCTCGGCTACCGGCCACCCGGCGGCGAATCCTTCCGCGACGTCGCGACCCGCCTGACCGGGGTGGTCGACCGTATCGCCCGCGACACCCGGCATCGCCGGGTGCTCATCGTCGCCCACGACGCGGTGATCCTGCTGTTACGCCGCCTGCTCGAAAATCTCGACGACACCGGAACTCTCGCCGTCGCCGCGGGCGGCCTGGCCGGAAACGCCTCGATCACGGCATGGACGCGGGAGCGGGACGACTATCGCCTGCTGTACTACGACCGTCGCGACCACCTCCCCCACGGATGACCGGCGCGTAGGCCCGCGGTGGCCCCGGGGCGCAGTGGATATTTCGGTGGCGTACTCCGGCCTCGTGCGGTTACGGTGATCCCGGTCGCGACGAGGTGGCCGAAGGAGGGAAAACCCGTGTCCACCAAGCTGAATCAGCTCATCGCCATCGAGAAGGGCGCGAAGGCACAGGCGACCGCCGATGTGACCGCGGCCTACCAGCGCGTGGGCAAGGCCGATCTGCTGTCGGGTATTTCGCGCACCTATCGGCCGCTGGACGATATGGGCGAGGAGTTGCCGGCGGAGTCCAAGCGGGTCCAGGTGCGGGCGGGCGAGGTGATCGCCGATGTGAAGCGCACGCTGACCCGGTTGTTCGACGTGACAGCTACGAAGGACACCGCCAACTGCTCGGCGAAGGCCGATATCACGGTCGACGGCGTCACCATCGCCCGCGAGCTGCCGGTCACCTACCTGTTGTTCCTGGAGAAGCAGCTGAGCGAACTGAAGAAGTTCGTCGCCAAGCTGCCGACTCTGGATCCGGCCGAATCGTGGTCGTTCGACAATGTCACCGACTGCTACGCCACCCAGCCGTCGCAGACCGTGCGGACCAAGAAAGTGCCGCGTAACCACGTACTGGCCGCGGCCACCGATAAGCACCCGGCGCAGGTGGAGGTGTACCACGAGGATGTGGTGGTGGGCCGCTGGACCACCACGAAGTTCTCCGGTGCGCTGCCCGCGAAGGAGGTCGGCGACCTCACCGATCGGCTCGGCAAACTGCTCGACGCGGTACGTATCGCCCGTGAAACGGCGAACGCGGCGCCGGTGAGCGATATCGAGCCCGGTCACGCCATTCTCGGCTACCTGTTCGGTTAGCCGGGACACGAACTCCCCCTGCGAGGGGGGATGGAGCACAATCTGAAACTGAAGTTCAAGCTCACCCGTGCGGGCGCTGCCAGGGCCTGCCGATAGATTCAGCTTCTCGCTCCAAGCTCTACAACTCCATCGATCGCTCGGCGTGCGGATATGCTGCGACGCACCCCCGAGATCCGGGTTCGATTCCCGGTGGCGGCTCTCCCTGCCGCTGTAGCGTAAAGGCAACGCGCGGGGTTACTCATGATGACTCGTATCCGCGGATCGGCGATCACAGGTGGGGCACACGGTAGCTCATCTGGTAGAGCATCGGACTGTTAATCCGACGGTAGTGGGTTCGAATCCCACTCGTTGTTCAGGAGGGGCCGGGAAGGGTATTCCCGGCCCCTCCGCCTGTCCGTGGCACCGTCTCGGGCGAGCACCGACGGGGTACCCCGCGCTGGGCACCGACACCCGAAATCACCCGGCGGCGATGAGCGGAACGCCGGTCCCCGGTTCCGGCACGCTCAGCCGCGGGCCGCTCGAACGATGTGCGCATCCGGTAGGACGGCACTCAGCACCGCGTCGATGAACTGTTGTGGCGCGCGTGCGGGAAACTGCCCGCTGACGGGCATCTCGATCACCCGTGTACCGGGGATCCGGGTGAAGACCACCGGGACATCGGGGGTCATCCGCCCGCTCGGCGGTTCGAGAAAGGTGAGCTCGATCCCCGCGTCGACCAGCGCGTGCGTATCCAGCCACGACTGCGGCATATGACGGAACACGGCCGGATAGATCGAGTTGTAGCGTTCGATATTCCCCACGACCTCGGCGACGCACAGCGACAGCTCCCGCGGTGAATCGCTTCCGTAGATACCCACGTTCTTCTGCCACAGCTGCCGGAAGATCGCACCGTCCGCGGTCACCTCGAGGTCGGGCGCCCAGTTGGCCGCCCAGTACTCGCATACCTCGGCATCCGGTTCTTCGAGCGCGTAGAGGACCGCACGCTGCACACGACCGGTGTCCAGCAGCAGGCGCGCGATCTCGGTGGCGAGGAAACCACCGGTCTTCATTCCGACCGGTACGAAGCCGTCGATCCCGAGTGCGTCCATCGCCTGGATCAGGATCCGGCCGTAATCGGCCATGGTGGCACCCGCCGGTGCGGAATCGCTGAGCCCGAATCCCGGAGTGTCGAACGCGAAGACCGGCACCCGTTTCCCGAGTTCATCCATGATCGGCTCGTACACCAGCGACGACCTCGGCGATTCGTGCAGTAGCACCACCGCATTCGTATCCGGAGGCGGTGGGCCGGATCGGCGATAGTGCACCTGCCCCCAGTCGGTATCGGCGTATCCGCGCATCTCATCGGTCCTTTCGATCAGTTCGTACACACTCGGTTTCCACCGATGGCGGCTCACCCGCCACGCCTGGTGAAGGGTCGACGGTGACCGGAGGCAATCGCGTCACGGCGAGGAGCCCGGCCGTCACCACCGCCGCGGCGAGGAGGAAGACGACCGGGAGCCCGTGGGCGTACGCCGCACGACTCGACGCACCACCGGCCAGAAGTGCGGTCACCCGAAGGTCGAGCGCCGCGCCGTAGCCGACCAGGCCGACGGTCCCGCCGAGGGTGAACACGAGCGAGATCATCGACGACACCGACCCGATCCGATCCGGTGGCGCGAGGGTCTGGCCCGCCAGCACGAGATTCGGCAATCCCAGCCCGGTACCGGCCGAAATCAACAGCGATCCGGCGAGGGCCAGGACGACCGGCGCAATGTTCGCGAGAGCCATCGCGATATTTCCCGCCAGCAGCAGCACTCCTGTCGTCACGAGTACGGGCCGCAGATGTCCGGAGAGACTGATCGAGCGACCGGCGACCCAGGAAGCGGCGATCGTGCCCACCGCCATCGGCGCGAGCAGCAGTCCGGCGACGGCCGGACCGAACCCCAGGCCCCACTGCAGGTACTGCGTAGCGAAAACCGTCCCGCCGAAAAGCGTCGATCCGAAGCACAATGCGGCGACCGTCGTGAGAGCGAGAGTCCGGTGCCGGAGCAGGCGCACCGGCACCAGCGGATCTCGGATCCGCGTCTGCGACCGGACGAACATCCCCAGTGCGGCGATGCCGAAGGCCGCGAATCCGGCAGCCCACAGCACTGCCCCGCTGGTGGCCAGCGTCAGTGAGATCAAGCAGGCCGGAAGACCGGTCGCCGCCAGCACCGCCCCGAGATAATCGGTCTCCGTCGTCTCCAGCCGGATTCTGGGGACTTCGCGCAACCAGATTCCGACGAGGACGATCGAGGCCACCGCGAACGGGACCGATACGGCGAAACACCAACGCCACCCCGCCCACTCCACAACGGCACCGCCGACCAGCGGCCCCAGCACCATCGCCGTCGTCATGGTGCTCTGCAGCAGTCCGTTGACCCGGCCGCGGTCGCGCGGTGCCACCAGCCCCGCGGCCACCACCAGCACCGTCGATCCGATCCCGCCCAGGCCGATCCCCTGGACGGCACGAGCGATCAGCAGCACCCAGATCTGTGGAGCGAGCACCGCCAGCACCGAACCGGTGACGAAGACCGTGATCGCGGCGACGAGAACCGTCCGGCGGGCCAGCAGATCGCACAGCCGGCCCCAGATCGCGGCACTCGCGGTATTGCCCAGGATGGTCGCGGCGATGAGCCAGGTCGATACCGACGCAGGCGCCGCGAGATCGGTGACGACGGTGGGCACCGCGGTGGCGACGACCGTCGCGGAAAGCCCGGACGCGAACTGTGCCGACATCAGCCCGGAAAGCGGCGCCAGCACCGGTCGTAGCGAACTCGTCCTAGCTCTTCCGGTCGCTGTCGGCGGTTTCGCGCGGATCATGTCCGCACGGCGAGCACCGCGTCGAGCACAGCAGCGGTGAAGGCCCGCGGAGCCCGCACCGCGAACTGCCCGTTCACCGGCATTCGCACGACCCGGGTGCCGGGAACGTGGACGAATTCGATCGGTGCGTCCGGGGTCATCCGCGCTTCGGTGGGTTCCAGTACCGTGACCGCGACACCGTCGCGGATCAGGGTCAGATTATCGTCCCAGGTCTGCTGGTGACCTCGGAAGACGGCTGGGTATATCGAGTTGTACCGCTCCAGGTTGAGCACCGTCTCGGCCACGCACCCGGCGATCTGGGCGGGACAACCGGTGCCGTAGATACCGGTGTTCTTACGCCAGAGTTCGTCGAAGATGGCCCCGTCCGCGGTCACCTCGAGCGCCGGCGCCCAATTCCGGGCCCAGTACTCGCTGTTCCTCGTCGCCGGATCCGACAACCCGTACAGGACCATCCGGTCGACTCGCCCGGTACCACGCAGCGTGGTGGCGACGGCGGTGGCCAGCGAACTCCCGGTTTTCATACCCACGGGCACGAACGGGCCCACACCCAGCGCGTCGAGCGCCTGGACGAGGATACGCGCATAGTCGGCCAGCGCCGCGCCCTCGGACGCGGAATCGCTGGCTCCGAATCCCGGGGTGTCGAAGGCGTATACCGCGACCTTCTCCCCCAGTCTGTCCAGGACCGGCTCATAGACCGCCGACGATCTGGGTGATTCGTGCAGCAGCACGACGACTGCGCGGGCCGCTCCGATTTCCGGCCCGGCGTTGCGGTAGTGCAGCTGGCCCCATTCGGTATCGACGTATCCGCGCATCAGAACTCCAGCAGATTGTCACGAAGCTGCGCGAAGGAGTAGCGATCGCGGGTGAGCCCCCGCCGCTGCAACTCCGGTACCAAGCCGTCGCAGATCTCGGCGATGAAACGCCGGGTGACACCGTCGGAGCAGATCAGGAAACCGTCGCCACCCACCATTTCCATGATCTCCGCCAGCTGGTCGGCTACCGACTCCGGAGTGCCGGCCACCATGGCCCCGTTGCCGATACCGCGACCGAGCACCGCCTCACGCAGGGTCCGGTCCGCATTGCGGCGGGCGAATTCGGCGAACTGCTGCGTGCCGTTGGTGTTCAGCGCCAGCTCCCCGAGCGGCTCGTCGAGCGGCACCTCCGCGAAATCGATATCGGTGGATTTCGCCATCTTGGCCAGCTCCACCTCGATATTCGCCGCCATCTCCGCTCTGCGCTGCTCGATCCGCTCCTGCGCCTCACGCTCGGTGCCGGCGACGATAGGACCGATACCGAACAGCACCTTGATCTCGTCGGGTTTGCGTCCCGCGTCGATGGCCGCCCCCCGGACGCGCTCGCGATAGTCCCGCATCTTCTCCGCGGTCGGCTGGATGGCGACGATCGTATCGGCATGCTTCGCCGCGAAGGCGATTCCCCGCGGGGAGCCGCCCGCCTGGGCGATGACCGGCCGGCCCTGCGGCATCGGGCCGGTGTTGAGCGGTCCACGTGTCGAGAAGTACGGCCCCGCGTGGTCGGCACGACGAACCTTCGTATGGTCGGCCCAGTACCCGCTCCGGTGGTCGGCGACCACCGCGTCACCGTCCCAGGTGTCCCACAGCGCCTTGGTCGCCGTGACGAAATCCTCGGCGATGTCGTAGCGGCTGTCGTGCTCGTCCATTCCGGGATATCCGTAGTTCTGCAGAGCACGATCCGATGTCCCGGTGACGAAGTTGACGCCCATCCGCCCCCGCGAGACCTGATCGAGCGTGGCGGCGAGCCGTGCCAGCATGTACGGGTGGTAGGCGAAAGTGCCTGCTGTGGCGATGATCCCGAGGCGCTCGGTGGCCTGTGCCAGCAGGGTCGCCACGATCATCGGGTCCTGCCGGGGAGCCTGGAAGGCGTACTTCAGGTAGACCTCCATCGAATCCCCGTAGGTATCACCGACGAAGGTGTTGTCCTCGATCAGGACGTAGTCGAAGCAGGCGCGCTCCATCGCACGCGCCAGGTCGGCGAAGATCTCGGCGTGCTGCCACTGGGTGCCGATCGAACCGCTGAACGGCCTGTTCCAGGCCGGCACACTGGTGCCGTTGAGGAACCAGCCCAGATGGAACGGCTTGGTCATGGGGAAACTCCTTGCTGGACCGGCCCCACCGGATCGGTCCGACGACTGGGTGGTCAGAAGGCCGACAGATTCGCCTTGAAGGTCGGCTTGTCGTAGGCGCTGCGGATCAGGCCGCGCCGGCGCAGCGCCGGCGCCAGACCCGAGGCGATCTCGTCTACGTAGCGCCGCGAGTGTGTGCGCACGGGCTCGCCGCGCACCAGGAATCCGTCACCGCCGACGGCGTCGGCGACCTCTTCCAGTTGTGCGGCCACCGAGTCGGGGGTGCCGACCAGCGGTACGGCCGGATTCGTACGCCCGAGCAGGGCCTCGCGCAGGGTTCTCCCGGCGGCGGCCTTGACCAGTGATTTCAGGCTCGACGCGTGACCGTTGGTGTGGATGTCCTCGGGCAGTGGGGAATCCAGGTCGAACTGCGCGAAGTCGACCTCGGTGGTGATCGACATGATTCCCAGCTGGGTCTCGATCTGGTCCTGTGTCAGCTCGTCGCGGCGGGCCGCGAGCTCCTTCGCTTCCTGGGCGGTCTCGCCGAGCACCGGCTGAATGATGTACATGACCTTGATGTCGTCGGGATTGCGCCCGTGAGCGGCGGCACGGGCCCGGATATCGTCGCGGTATTCCTTCATCTCGTCCAGGCCCGACGGCTGGCACAGCAGCACGTTCGCGTGTTTCGACGCGAAGTCGCGCCCGGCGGGTGATCCGCCCGCCTGACAGATCACCGGGTGGCCCTGCGGCCCGGGCGGAAGGTTCAGCGGGCCACGCACATCGAAGTACTTGCCTTTGTGGTGGATGGGATGGACCTTGGTGGGATCGACCAGAACTCCGGTCTCGCGGTCGGCGATGATCGCGCCCGGCTCCCAGGAATCCCACAGCCCCTTCACCACGGTGATGAACTCCTCGGCCATCACATAGCGCTCGTCGTGTTCGAGCAGTTTCTCGATTCCGTAGTTCTGTGCCGCGAGGTTCTCCGAGGAGGTCACGACATTCCACCCGACGCGACCGCGGGTCAGATGGTCCATGGTCGCCATGGTGCGGGCGAGGATGAACGGCGGGTAGAACGAGGTGGACATGGTCGCGATGAAACCCATGTGCTTCGTATGCTGGGCCAGGATCGGCAGCAGCGGAACCGGATCGCCCTTCGGCGAGTGCAGCCCGTGTTTGAGATCGTTGTCCTGGCTGCCCCCGTAGGTATCGGAGACGAGAGTGGAGTCCTCGAACATCATGAAATCGAATCCGGCGCGTTCCAGGGCGCGGGCCATATCGATGTAGTAGTCGCCGTTGAGCCATTCGGTGGCGGTGCCGGCGGCCCAGGGGCTCTTCCACGCCGGCGTCTTGAAGGGCGTGAACCAGGCGAGATGGAACGGGTCGGCCATCGGAATTCTCCTTCGGATATGGATGGACTGTCGCGGATCGCTCCCCGGCGCCCGCGCGTCTCGGTCGGCTCCTCCATTCGACGCCGAGGTGATTTCGGCCGAAGGCCTGAGCGGTAAGGATTTCTTTTCGCGTACGGAACATTCGTAAAAAGGCCGCTGATCTGGGGCAATCGCTATGCCACAAGTCAATTCGCCGCTTGCGGCGGCCGCGCCGGATCACACAGCGGGTCCGTAACGGCAATTCGCCGTTACGGACCCGATCCGCGGAGATACGCGGTCACTGCCAGGACGCGGTCCGCCAGTCCACATGACCATCGGCGCGGGGCTGCCACTGCAGGCCGATGGTCTTGCCGTAGGTCGATACGGTGTAGTCGAGATTGACGACCCAGGATCGTTGCTGGTTCAACGCCCAGATCTCCGATATCACCGCCCGCCGCTGCCGCTGGTCCACCGTTGTTCCGGCCCGCACGATCAGCGCATCGATATCCGGGTCGGAGAACAGGGCGTTCCCGGTGGGGCCGAACAGATAGTTCAACGTGGTGGAGGCATCCATCATCGACGGCGAGAACTGCGAGAGATATAGACCCCGGAACTGGTGGGTGGTCCATTTGAGATCGAAACTCGCCGCATCCGACCCCCGCAGTTCGATGTCGATGCCGATCCGGGAGAGTTGCGCGGCCACCGCCTGGGCGAGCTGACTCGACATCGGAACATTGCCGTCGGTGGGATAATCCAGCGGAATCGCGGTGCCGCGGTATCCGCTCTCGGCCACCAGCCGCTCGGCCGTCGCGAGATCGTGATCGAGTGGCGCGAGTGTGCCGTCGTAACCCTCGACATCGGGGGCGACGGCCGATCCACTGGCTACGGCACCGTACCCGTAGAGCACGGTATCGATGATCGTCTCGCGGTCGATGGCCATACTGATCGCATTGCGCAGCTTCTGATCCGCCAGCGGCCCACCGGCCTCGGCGTTACCCGACAGGTACACGAGCTGGTTCGCCTGCTTCTCCACCGGTTCGGCCGCGCCCCGGACCGCGCTGATCTGCGCGGGTGTGAGCGATGTCAGGTCGATATCACCGGCGAGCAGGCCGTTGATCCGTGCTTCCGGATCGGCGACCGGCAGGACGGTGACATGGCCGATCGACGGTTCACCGCCCCAGTACCGCGGATAGGAAGCCAGCTCGACCGACACACCGGGCGTCCAGCTCACGAACCGGTACGGGCCGGAACCGATCGGCCGATCGGCGAACCCTTTCGATCCGACCCGCCGGTAGTACTGCTCCGGCACGACCGAGATGTAGTAGGCCATCCGCGGGAACGCCGCGTCCGCCTTCTTCAAGGTGAACACCACCTCGCCGTTCGCGCCGGTCCCGACACTCGCGATGTTGTTCGTGTAGATCCGGTTGAGCGATCTCGGGTTGTCCATCACGGCCCGGAAACTGAAGACGACATCGGCGGCGGTCACGGGTGTGCCGTCGTGGAATACGGCGTCCCGGCGCAGCGGGAAAGTCCACACCCCACCGTCGCCGGACGCCGTCCATCCGGTGGCGAGACGAGGTGCCAGACTTCCGTCCGGCATGACCTCGTTCAGCTGATCGAAGACCGACCGGAAGATATTCGTCGAGTACAGACTGTTGTCGACCACCGGATCTGGCGATTTCAGGTCCATGGGCTGGGCGACGGTGATCGAATCCGTCTCCGCGCCCGTGGGACCGGCGCAGCCGGCGAGGACGAGAGCGCCCGCCACCAGGGCGGCGACCGCAGCGGTAGCGCGTCCGCGGGCCGCGCGCATCGCAGGAAGCCGGCTCATGCCACCGCCACCTCGTCGGCGCGGCGAACGGCCCGGCGCGACGGGTCGGGTACCGGCGCCGAATCCAGCAGCATCCGCGTGTACTCGTGCTGCGGGTCGCCGAATACCTGTTCGGCGGGACCGTATTCGACGAAGCGGCCCCGCCGCATCACCGCCACCTCGTCGGCGAGGCTGCGCACCACTGCGAGATCGTGGGAGACGAACAGATACGCCAGCCCCAGCTCTCGTTGCAGGTCGCGCAGTAGGTCGAGGACCTGGGCCTGGATGGAGACATCGAGCGCCGATGTCGGCTCGTCGAGGATCAGCGCCTCGGGGCGCAGGGCCAGGGCTCGGGCGATACCGATCCGCTGACGCTGGCCACCCGAGAACTCCGCGGGACGCCGCCGCGCCATCGCCGTGGTCAGGCCCACCTGGTCGAGAACTTCCGCGACGCGCGCCGGCGAATAGCATTTGTCGATACGCAGCGGTTCGGCGACTATCTCGTGCACGGTCAGCCGTGGGTCGAGACTGGAGTACGGGTCCTGGAACACGGCCTGGACCGCGCGGCGCAACGGCCGTCGGGCGCGATCGGACAACCTGGTGACGTCCCGTCCGTGCACATACACCGCCCCCGACGTGGGCTTCTGGATACCCAGGATCGTCTTCACCAAGGTGCTCTTCCCGCAGCCCGATTCGCCCACCAGGCCGATGGTGACGCCTTTGTCCAGACGCAGGGTCACACCGTCCACCGCCCGGAACTGTTCCGGTTTCGAGCGCCACGAGTTCCGGATCGGATAGTGCACGTGGACGTCTTCGACGTCGACGACGGGCCGGCTCCGTTTCGTATCGGGTAACGGCGCGGCCTTGCCGGCTACGCGCCCGTCGCCCAGTGCGAGCACCGCGGACAGGAGCCGGCGCGTGTATTCCTCGCGCGGACTCCGGAAGATCTCGAGCGTAGTTCCCTGTTCCACCAGCTTGCCGCGGTACATGACCAGTACCCGGTCGGCGTTCTCGGCGACCAGGCCGAGATCGTGGGTGACCAGGACGAGCGAGGAGCCGACCCGTTCACGCACCTCCTGCATCACCCTCATCACCTGTGCCTGCACCGTGACATCGAGCGCGGTGGTCGGTTCGTCGGCGATGAGCATGCGCGGATCGTGGGCCATCGCCATGGCGATCATCACCCGCTGCCGCTGGCCGCCCGAGAGCTCATGGGGATAGGACCGCAGTGTGCGTTCGGGATCGGGCATATGCACCGACTCGAGCAATTCGAGGCACCGGGACCGGACCTCGTCCTTGGTGAGACCACCGGCATGCAGTCCGATCATCTCGGCCATCTGCGTGTAGACACGCATCACCGGATTCAGCGACATCATCGGATCCTGGAAGACCATGGCGAGATCGGCGCCCCGCACGGCCCGTAGGGACCTGTCGTCCGCTGTCAGCAGGTCGAGGTCCCCGAGCCGCACGCTGCCACCGGTGACTCGCACTCCGCGTGGCAGCAGGCCCATGGCGGCCAGCACGGTCATCGACTTGCCGGATCCGGATTCGCCCACCAGTGCGACCGCTTCGCCGGGATGGATATCGAACGAGACGCCGTCCACCAGCCGGTTCGGCGCGTGGGCGGGTCCGGCTTCGATCACCAGGTCACGAACACTGATCACTTGTTGTCGGGTCATCGGTCACTCTTTTCCGGCGTCTCGGCGCTCGTCAGTCGTTTGCTGAGGAATTGGAGACCGGCGATGAGCATGAAGAGCAGCACGCCGGGGACAACGGTGAGCATCGGCTCGGAGCGCAGGAACGACTGACCGTCCCGGATCATCCCGCCGAGGCTGGGTGTGGGTGCCTGGATCCCGAGCCCCAGATACGACATGGCCGCCTCGTAGAGCACGATGGTGCCGACATCGAACGGGATCATGATCAATACGGTGGGCAGCGCGTTGGGGAGCAGGTGCCGCCGCAGGATCCAGGCGGTGCCCGCCCCGTGGGTTTTCGGCGCCCAGATGAATTCGCGTTCACGCAGCGACCACGCCGTGGCACGCGAGACACGGGCGTACCCGACCCAATTGGCGAGTCCGATCACGATGACGAGAACGGGGATCGACGGCCCGAGCGCCGAGACGATCGCGATCAGCAGCAGCATCACCGGCATGGCCAGCTGGATATCGGAGATAGCCGAGATGATGTTGTCGAGCCGGCCACCGAAGTAGCCGGCGCACAACCCGAGGAGCACACCTAGCACCACGCTGATGAGTACCGCGGGCACCGCGACCAGCAGGCACATACATCCGGCGACCGCGAGCCGCGACAGCGTGTCCCGGCCGAGATCGTCGGTGCCGAGCGGATGCGCCGGATCGGCCAGCATCGGCAGGAAACGGTTCTGCAGATCCTGTCCGGTCGGATCGTAGGAGGGCAGGATCGGGGTGACGACGACCACGAGCAGGACCACCGTGAGCATGGTGACGGCGATCGCCACGCTGGGATCGATCCGGCGGCGCCGGGCGTCGGGACGTGATCCGATGGCTACAGAAGTCATTTCAGCCTCACTCGCGGGTCGATGACCGAGTACAGGAGGTCGACCGCCAGGTTGACCACGACGAAGAAGAGGGCGATCACCAGAATCGAGGTCTGCACCACCGTGTAGTCGCGCCCGGCGATGGACTGGATCAGCAACTGGCCGATACCGGGCCAGTTGAACACCAGTTCCACGACGATGGAGCCACCCAGCAGAACGCCCAGGTTGATACCGGCCACCGTGATGACCGGCAGCACCGCGTTGGGGAGCATATGCCGCAACAGGACTACCCCGCGCCGCTGACCTTTCGCATACGCGGTGCGTACATAATCGGCGCTCCGCTGTTCGACGAATGCGGTATCGAGCAGCCTGATGTACAGCGCGCATTCGAGTGTGGCGATGGTGATCGCCGGGAGCACGATGGACAGCGGACTGTTGTTGCCCAGCGCCGGGAACATGCGCAGTGTCACCGCGAACACCATGACCAGCATGACGCCGAGCCAGAACGACGGGATCGCCTGGCGCGCACTGGCGAACCACAGCACGGCCGCACGCAGCCGCGCGGAGTCGGTGTACTGGAGGATCATCACGACGGCGAAGGCCGCCGCGATACCGAGGACGAAGCCGGTCGACGCGAGTTCCAGGGTCGCCGGCAACCGCTGTGCGACGAGGTCCAGGCTCGGGATGTTCTGTTTCAGCGACATTCCCAGATCGCCCGTGACGGCGTCACCGAGGAATCGGCCGTACTGCACCACCAGCGGATCGTCGAAGCCCAATGTCTTCGAGAGTTCGTCGACGTCCGCGGCGGAGGCGTCGGGCCCCAGCAGCAGCGCCGCGGGGTTACCGGAGAGCCTGACCAAGAAGAACGCGACCGTGACGACACCGAAGATCGTCACGAGGCTCTGCACGATCCGGCGAGCCAGATATCGGGGCACCAGAGACCCTCCTGTTCACATGTCTCGGGTTGGTTCGGCACCCCACGCGAACGATGGGCGGGTGTGCCGGGTCGTGATACGACCCGTAGAGATTCCATCCGGCGGCTGTTTCGCGAGCTGGTCCGAGCCGTCATGTTTTGATTTCGCCGAAACCGATTCGGTTTCGTACGACCTGACCTGGTCTTTTCAGTGGCTTCCGCCGGTATTCGCCTACGCCGGTGTGGACGATTTCGATCCAATGTTCATCGAAGGTCGGTCACCGGTACTCCGGTGGTGCGATCGGCGTGACTTCCGGCCAGTTCTACCGACCGCTTCCCGGCCAGGACATCGGCCGCGGCGGGAACCGGAATCCGGTACGACTCGGCGACAGTTGTGTACAGCGCACCACCCAGTCGGCCCACCGGACGGTAGGCGGCGATATCGATACGCCCCCGCTCGTCGAGCACGCCATCGTCGACATGGATCGCGACGACCTCGGCGAATACCAACGTGGTCCCGGGCATGGCCTTCTCCTCGACCGCCCGGCACTCGAGGGCGGCCTTGGCCCCCGCCAGACGGGGCGCCCGGACCGCTGTTCCCGCTACGGTGCGCAATCCGAGCAGCTCGGCCTCGTCGATCTCCGGTGGGACGACCGCGGCGGTATCGGTTTGTGTGCCGGCCGATCCCTCGGTGACGAGATTGACGACGAAATCGCCCGTCTCACGGATATTGTCCAGCGTGTCCTTCCGACCGGTGAACGACACCATCAGCATCGGCGGGTCCATCGTGACCAGCGCGAAGTAGCTGTACGGTGCGAGATTCCCCACACCCGTGGCCGAAACAGTGCTCACCCAGGCGATCGGGCGGGGCACCACGGCATTCTTGATCATCCAGGTGAAATCGACCCGGTCCGAAGACATGTCGAGGTACATGACTCACTCCTAGCTCAGCGCGACAGACCCGCCCCGCGGGTGGATCTCAGTGGGATTCGTCCACGACCTGGTGCATAGCGCGCACGCTGTCGTCACGGGCCCAGAGCGCGACGCGATCGCCGCGATAGTGTCCGTAGGCCAGCATGCGAGGACGGCCCGTGGCGTCGCGGACGAGGGTTTCGCGCACCAGCAGCGCCGAGCCCGGTTCGACGCCGAGCACCTTGGCCGTCCGCTCGTCACAGTTGACCGCTTCGACCGTCGCCTCGATATGCGACTCCGACATCGCGCGCAGCTCGGACAGCTGGGTCTCGAGGTCTCCGCGGGGGTCCGGGGCCCCGGGCCGGTGATAGCCGACGATGATGCCGATCACCTCACCACCCCGGCGCACGAGATCCTCCTGCAGGACGACCCGGAAATCGTCGAGTTCGAGGCGGGCACGGAGGTATCCGTCGGCGAGGACAGTGGTCCGTTCGACGTGTTCGAGTTCGACACCCAGGGAGGGATGGTCGACCCCGCCGGTGGAGGATCGCCAGGTGCCGACCGGGAGCATTTCGAGGAGCGGGAGTTCGGAGATGGCGGCGACGACCCGGGTACCGACCTTCTGACGACGTTGGATGAGCCCTTCACTGCCCAGCATCTGCAGCGCGGACCGGATCGAGTTCCGCGTCATCATCAGGGACATGACGAGATTCTCTTCCGCGAATGCGTCGCGATCGGTCAGCAGGTGCCGCCGTATTCCGGCCCGGAGCAGTACATGCGCCCGGCGCGGGGACGACTGGAGCAGTTCCCGGACCCGTTTGCTGCTGCCCGCACGAGCACGCCCGAGCGCCTCGGTGAGTTCGTCGTGCGACGACACGGTCATGACGGTCCCCTTTCGTGGGTTGCCATACGCCGACCGCGCCTGCCTTTACCGGCGTAGCGTCGACGCAGAGCAGTCTTTCGACACCGGGTGACAAAAGAATTACGCCGCGTGACGCAGGTGGAAATTGTCCGAAATCAGCGAACGATAAGCCCGTTACCTGTGTTTTTCACTGCTCCGGCACTCTTCCACCGGATACCGCACGGTGACGTAGGTCGAATTCTCCGGCCGCGGCGGCGTCGAAGAGGTGTCCCATCCGCCGCCGTTTGGCGTCGAGATAACGCACATTCGACGCCGCCACTCCGACGACCAAGGGAATGCGCTCGGCGATATCTATGCCCGCGGTCTGTAGTCCCCGGACCTTGTCCGGATTGTTCGTCAGCACGCGGACCCGATCGATGCGGAGGTCGCGCAGGATGGCCGCGGCGGCACCGTACTCGCGGCCGTCGACCGGCTCGTCGAGTTCGATATTCGCCTCGACCGTATCCAGCCCCCGGTCCTGCAGCCGGTAGGCCGCGAGCTTCTTCAGCAGTCCGATACCGCGCCCTTCGTGGCCACGCAGGTACACCACCACCCCGCCGTCGCGACGGATCCGGTCGAGCGCCGCGTCCAGCTGTGGCCCGCACTCGCAACGCCGGGAGTGGAAGGCCTCGCCCGTGAGGCATTCCGAGTGCACCCGCACCAGCGGCGCGCCCCGGTGCACATCGCCGGAGAGGAGCGCGATGTGCTCGGCACCGGTTTCGGTGTCCTGGTAGCCGATGGCTCGCAGCTCCCCGGACAGCGTAGGCAGGACGGTTTCCGCGCCACGGCGAACCCGCGGGGCCACCTCCCAGCGGTCCGGATCGTGGCGGCGGCGATACTCGGCGAGTTCCGCGATCGTCAGAACCGGCAGACCCATCCGGGTGCCCAGCGCCGCCACCTGCGGATAACGCATCATCGACCCATCGTCGGCGACGAGTTCGGCGATCACACCGACCGCCGGAAGACCGGCCAGCGTGCACAGGTCCACCGCGGCCTCGGTATGGCCGGGTCGTTCGAGTACCCCGCCGGGGCGAGCCCGCAGCGGCAGCACATGTCCGGGGCGGGTGAAATCCGCCGGGCCGGCCTCCGCCGCGGCGAGCAGCCGCAGCGTATGCCCTCTGTCCGCGGCGGAGATCCCGGTCGAAACACCCCGCGCGGCATCGACAGTCACGGTGTAGGCGGTCGACTTCGGATCTTCGTTGTGGGCCACCATCGCCGGCAGGTCGAGGGCGTCGGCGCGTTCGGCGGTCATCGGCGCGCACAGCAGCCCCGAAGTGTTGCGCACCGTCCACGCGATCCATTCCGTACCGACCCGGTCCGCCGCGAGGACGATATCGCCCTCGTTCTCCCGATCCGCGGCATCGGTCACCAGCACCGGACGACCCGCACGCAGCGCGTCGATTGCCGCGTCGAACACACTCATTCGCTCTCCTGAACCAGACGGCGGAACTTGCTGCCGTGGAACACCATCGGCGCGATCTCCCCCGCGATCTCGAACCCGCTCACTGCCATCAGCACGATGTCGTGGTCACCGGCGGGCATCTCCTCGGTCACCACCGCCTCCATCCACATACTCGCGCCTTCGACGAACAGTGCCCCGGCCTCGGTGGACCGGGTCGCCAACCCCGCGAAGCGGTCCCGGTCCTTGGCGGCCAACGCGCGTGCCGCGTCCTGATGGTCCTCGCCCAGGACACTGATTCCGAGCTGTGCCCCGGTGCGCAGCCTCGGCCAGGTGGTCGAGGTCCGCTGGACACAGAACGCCACCAACGGCGGGTCCAGCGAAACCGTCACGAAGCTGCTCGCCGCCATCCCGACGTATTCACCGCCGACGACCGCGCACAACGCCACGACGCCGCTGGGGAAACGGCCGTACGCCCGGCGTAGTGCGACCTGATCGAACGGGACCGCCGCCGCCGTCATCGCGCGTCCGTCCGGTCCGGCACCGATACCTTCAGCACCGAGCCCCATCGTGCCGCGTAGTCCGCGATCGCCGAACTCGTCGCGTACTCCGAATCCAGCAGGTAGAGGCCTGGTGCGGGCAGAGTCGCGCCCAGTTCCCGCAGCACCTGCTCGAGATACATCGGGGCCATCGCGTGCCCGGGGCCGGCGCCGAGCATGAGTGGGATCGCGACCACATCCCGCAAGCCGGAACCGGTCGCGAACTGGTCCAGAAAGAGTTTCAATACTCCGGTGAAGCTGCCCTTGAAGGTCGGGCTGGCGAACACCACCAGATCGGACACCCGGGTCTTCTCCACGGCGGCGGCGACGCCTTCGTCGCCCCAACCCAGCAGACCCGGCCCCAGGGTGATCACATCGACGATCTCATCGGCGTCGCGGCCGGTTGCCGCGGCCGCCAGCAGCCGCGCCGCGTCCAATGTTCGCGACTGCGGTTTCGGGTTTCCCGCAACGACGGTTACCTTCACGACCCACTCCTCGGTACCTCGTCGATCTACTTGCGACTCCATTGGATACGCAGGCGATGTCGGTGATGAAACCTGCCGGTGGCCGCCTCATTTCGCCGGTCGGTCGCCGAGGAAAGCGCAGGTGAGCGCGGTGCACCTGCCGGTGGCCGCCAGGAAAAACCTCGTCGGCGCGCGAAACCGCCGGTGCCGTGCGCACAGTCCGGCACCACGATCGCGGTATCCGGGCCGAGAGGTACCGGGCGTTCGGCCGGCGAGCGGGAAGGCGGTCGCCGAACGGCCGGGTCACCGCCGCCGAGGAACGCCTCGAACAGCGCACCCACCGACCGGCCGGCGCGCCATCGGGTCGGCCGCGCGGTACGCCGACCCGGCGATCCGCGCACGACGATCGGCCGGCCGGGTATACCGTCGCGCTCAGTGCCGATCGAGAACGGCGGCGAAATCGGTCCCGGCAGGCAGGGATCCGTACTGCAGATCACGATCCTCGCCCAGTCGCGCCGCGAGAAACGCCTCCGCGACCGCCGTCGGTGAGTAGCGCAGCAGCAGTGACGCCTGCAGTCCCAGCGCCATCGACGACGCGACCGCCCGGGCCCGCAACTGCGCCCGGTCCGGCGAGAGCACCGATAGTTCGGTGAGCGCGGTGCGCATACGGTCGTGCTGACGGTCGAACAGGACGGAGGCACCGCGCGCCCGCGCGAGTTCGGCGTCGAATGCCTGTACCGACTCGGGTTCGCGGGTCATCGCCCGCAGCACGTCCAGGGCGATGACATTGCCCGACCCCTCCCATACCGCCATGACCGGCTGCTCCCGGTACCGCCGCGCCAGCGGGAACGATTCGGTGTAACCGTTACCGCCCAGACATTCGAGGGCCTCGTAGGCGTGGTGCGGGCCGCGTTTGCAGATCCAATATTTCGAGACCGCGGTGGCCAGGCGGCGGAATGCCTTCTCGCTCGCGTCGGCGTCCGCGTCGTGGGCGCGAGCGAGTCGTAGCGCGGTGACGGTGGCGGCCTCGGATTCGAGCGCGAGATCGGCGGCGACCGCGGTCATGGCGGGCTGGTCGATCAATGTCGCGCCGAAGGCGGAGCGGTGCCGGATATGCCACAACGCCTCGGCGACGGACTGCCGCATCCCGGCGGTCGAGCCGTAGACGCAGTCCAGGCGGGTACGGGCGACCATCTCGATGATGGTGCGTACCCCGCGGCCCGGCTCACCGACGAGATAGCCCACGGTGCCGTCGAGTTCGATCTCCGAGGACGCGTTGGACTTGTTGCCCAGCTTGTCCTTGAGGCGCTGGATCCGGAATACGTTACGCGTGCCGTCCGCGAGCACCCGCGGTACCAGGAAGCACGACAGGGTCGCCTCATTGCCGGGCAGGTAGGCGTCCTGTGCCTGCGCGAGGATCAGGAATCCGTCGGACATGGGGGCCGAGCAGAACCATTTGTGCCCGGTCAGCGACCAATTACCGTCCGAATTCGGGACCGCGCGGGTGGTGTTCACCCGGACGTCGGAGCCACCCTGCTTCTCGGTCATCGCCATACCGAAGAGCACACCGGGCTTCTCACCGGGAGGCCGCAGGCGGCCGTCGTAGCCGCGGCTGTAGAGCCGCGGCAACCAGGTCTGCGCGATCTCGGGCGAGAACTCCAGCGCCGGAACCACCGAGTGGGTCATCGAGACCGGACAGGCATGGCCCGCCTCCACCTGCGAGAACAACATGAATGTCGCGGCTCGCGCGATATTCGCACCGGGCTTCGGATCCGCCCATGCCGCGGTATGGGCGCCGTGCGCCACCGCGGCGCCGATGATCCGGTGGTAGGAGGGGTGGTATTCGACCTCGTCGATCCGGTTGCCGTACCTGTCGTGGGACCGGAAGACCGGGGTGACGGTGTTCGCCAGCTCGGCGTCGTGCTGGAAGGATTCGGTGCCCACCAGCTCGCCGATGTCGATCAGTGCTTCGGTCGCCCACGCGGCGTCGTGCCGGGAAACTCCCTCGACCAGCGGGATATTCGAGGTGTACTCGTTCACGCCGGTGCGCGGCGGCGCCTGGTTGAACACCTCATGGGTGCGGAATCCCGCGGGGGCGATGGCTGTCATGAGGGTGTCCCATCGGTATGCGGAGTCGGTTGCGGTGCGTCCGGGGCGCGGCGGGCCGCGTCACCGGTGTAGTCGATGCCGTGGAAGCAGAACCGCAGGATCGACTCCACGATGCGGCGGTCGTCGGCCTCCTCGTCGGCGGTCACGGCGTGGCTCGGGGAGAGCCGGCCGGTGAGTGATTCGCTGACGGCGCCGATCAGCGCTGCCGCGGTGACACCGAGATGCTGGTCCCCGAACACCCCCGCCTCGATGCCCTCCCGCAGGATCTCGGTGGTCAGCCGGTGGTAGGCGGCCCGGTAGGTCAGGCGCTCGGCTTCGATCCGAGGGTCGACGGGCTCGAACAGCAGCGACCAGGCCAGTTGCCTGCCGCGGATCGCCCGCATCGCGAACGTCTCGACCAGAGCGCGCACCCGGGCGGGCGCGTCGTCCGCGCGGCTGACCGCCGCTTCGATCACCGCGAGCTCCTGATCCGCACCGGCCCGGAAGACCGCGGCGAGCAGGTCGGTATTGCCGTCGAAGTAGGAGTACACCGTGCCCACGCTGAGCCCGCTGCGCTCGGCGATCGCCTTGACGGTGGCGGCGGCGAACCCACCGGTCGCGACCAGTTCGGTGGCTTCTTTCAGGAGCGCGGCCCGCCGCTGCGCCCGGGCGGCGCGCGTCTTCTCCGTCGGCCGGTACACCACTTGCCCGAACTCCCTCCAGTAAGCTTTGAATCACGATTCAATTCTTAGTACGTGAACTGTAGACCGAAACCCGACCCGCGGCAACGCCCGGAGAAATGGGCGCACTCGACCGACACCGGCGGGACGCCGTCAACCGGTCTCCACCCGCCTACCGGACGGGCCAGATCCGGGCGCCGCGACCGAGGCGGGCAGAATACCCCTGGTGAGCGCAACATTGCAGGCCAGCGGTCTAGCGGCCGGGCACGCCGAACGCACCCTGTTCGCCGACCTCGACTTCACCCTCGCCCCCGGCGATGTGATCGGTCTGGTGGGCGTCAACGGTGCAGGCAAATCCACCCTGTTGCGGATGCTCGCCGGCGGCGCCCCGGACGAGGGCACGATCACGCTGAGCCCGCCCGACGCCACCGTCGGCTACCTCGCTCAGGAACCCGAACGCGTCGAGGGCGAGACCGTACTCGGATTCCTCGCTCGCCGAACCGGCGTCGCAGCCGCCCAGCAGGTCATGGACGCGGCGGCCGAACGCCTCGGCGACGGCGGCGCCGACGATTACTCCCCCGCGCTCGAACACTGGCTCGCCCTCGGCGGCGCCGACCTCGATCAGCGGGCCGAGGAGGTCGCCGCCGACCTCGGACTGACCGACAACCTGGCCGGCGGGCTGGACACGCCGATGACGGGCCTGTCCGGCGGACAGGCCGCCCGTGCCGGTCTCGCCTCGGTCCTGCTCTCGCGTTTCGACATCCTGCTGCTCGACGAACCCACCAACGACCTCGACCTCGACGGACTCGAACGCCTCGAACGCTTCGTCACCGGTGTCCGGACCCCGCTGATGATCATCAGCCACGACCGGGAGTTCCTGACCCGCACCGCGAACGGCGTACTCGAACTCGACCTCGCCCAGCAGCAGGTCGGTTTCTACGACGGGGGCTACGACTCCTACCTGACAGAACGCGAGATCGCGCGCCGCCACGCCCGCGAGGCCTACGACGAATACGCAGATACCAGATCCGGTTTGGAATCCCGGGCGCAGAGGCAACGCAACTGGCTCGAACACGGTGTCCGCAACGCGCGCCGCAAGAGCAAGAACGATTCCGACAAGGCCGGCCGCAAAATGCGCGCGGAGTCCACCGAGAAACAAGCCGCCAAAGCCCGCCAGACCCAGCGGCGTATCGAACGGCTCGACGTGGTCGAGGAGCCGCGCAAGGAATGGGACCTGCGGATGGCGATCGCGACGGCTCCGCGCAGCGGTTCCGTCGTCGCGACCGCCGGTAATGCCACTGTCACACGGGGCGATTTCACCCTCGGCCCGGTGACCACCCAGATCGAGTGGGCCGACCGCATCGTCCTGGCCGGTCCGAACGGCTCCGGCAAATCCACCCTGCTCGCCCTGCTGCTCGGCAAGCTCCGCCCTGATTCCGGCACTGCCGCACTCGGTTCGGGAGTGCACGTCGGCGAAGTCGACCAGGCGCGCGGCCTGTTCCGTGGTGACGCGACCCTCGCCGCCACCTTCGGCGCGGCGATGCCGGACTGGCCCGATGCCGAAGTGCGTACCCTGCTGGCCAAATTCGGCCTGCGCGGCCCACACGTCAACCGCGCCTGCGACACCTTGTCTCCCGGGGAGCGCACCCGCGCCGCGCTCGCCCTGCTCCAGGCTCGCGGCGTGAACCTGCTCGTCCTCGACGAGCCGACCAACCACCTGGATCTGCCCGCTATCGAACAGCTCGAGCAGGCCGTCGAATCCTTCACCGGCACACTCCTGCTGGTCACCCACGACCGCCGCATGCTGGACTCCGTGCGCGCGACCCGCCGCTGGCATATGTCCGGCGGACAGCTCACCGAGGAGTAACCCACAAAGCCCGCCTCGGGCTCGGCCACCCGGCCGCGAGGATCAGGAGACCGCGAGCCGGTGTCCCGGCTCGCGGTCGTCGCGGTACTCGGAAAGCCCCCTCACAATCCGGCGGCGGTGAGCCGGTAGTCGGCTTCCAGCAGCATCCAGCCGCTCAGCTGTACCGAGAGATCGCGGCTCAGGTTCGACGAGACAGCGGCTGCCGAGTCCGTGAGCAGGGGAAAGGACTCCGGACGCCCCGGTTCGGTAACCGCGCGGCTCCAGTCCGCGCCGAACAGCGGTAGCCCGTCCACTTCGGCGCGGTTTTCCCAGGCCGCCCGCGCGGAAGCGCGCACGACTTCCGCGGCGGTGGGGTCGCCCAGCGAAACTGCGGCTACGGCGAGATAGCGCGCGAGAATACCCATGAACAGCCCGGTATCGTCCCCCGCGGCCGCGACGATGACTCCCGCGTCCGTGAGCCCGGATTCGGCCGCGGCGACGAGCGCGGCCGCGCGGCGGTAATGCACGGATTCACCGGTACGCACGGCCAGTTCGGTTTCGAGTCCGATGGCTACCCCCTGGCAGTAGGTGTAAATCGTACGATCCACTCGTCCACCGGGTTCGTGAACGCCGTCGAGCACGAGGCCGCTGCCGTTGTCACGCAACCGTGTGTACAGGAAATCGGCGAGTTGCCGGGCGCGAGCGAGGTCACCCGAACGCACCAGCGCGATACCGGCCGGACCGTTGGCGGGGGTGTTGTAATAGTCGTCGCCGACCCGCCAGGGCAGCGCGCCGACGGCGGTGTTCCATCCGGCGAGCAATGCGATGCGCAACTCGCCGACAGCGTCACCGAATCGGACGCCGAGCAACCGGTCGGCCCGTTCCAGCGCCAGCATCAGCCACGCCATATCGTCGTAGTACCGGTTGGTCCAGCCGGTGAGATTCCGGGTGCGGATACCGCGCGCGAGAGATACGACCCGGTCGATGCGCTCGGGAGTGCGGGCGCGGTGCGCGGCATCGACAGCGCAGTCGAGCAAATGGGCCTGCCACCAGTAGTGCCACTGCGCGAACGACTGTCCGGGTAGATAGCCGGGCCAGGTGAGCGTACCCAGCCGCATCCGCCGCATACCCCACAGCGTTCGCACGTGCCGCGTCACGATCGCCTGTTCCGCCAGGTCCGCCCGCTTCCCGGACTCATCGGGACCGGTCGATATCTGCCGCGTGATCGTTCCCGCCTGTATCGGCTGTGCCAGTACGGTGAGCGCGATTCCCGATCCCGCGGCACACAGCACGCTGCGTCGGCTCATCCCCATCCGGCGATCCATCCGCTCGGACTCCTCCAACTGAACAACGATCCTCGGAGATGGACACCGGACAGCCGGAGCCTATCCCGCCACGGCTCCGGCAGCACGACAGAACTCGACCGCGGTGACCAGCACCACCGTCGGCCGACGGCACGTAGTGGGCCACGCACCGTGTCGGGTCACCAGCAAGCTCAGCGGCTCGGCCGCGAATCGGGCTTGACCTGGAGTGAGCTCCAACTTCTAGCCTGGTGTCATGCGATTCGCGTTCAAGACCTCGCCACAGGACACCACCTGGGCCGATATGCTGGCCGTCTGGCGGGCCGCCGACGATATCGAGATCTACGAATCCGGATGGACCTTCGACCACTTCTATCCGATCTTCTCCGATTCCACCGGCCCGTGCCTCGAGGGCTGGACCACCTTGACGGCGCTCGCACAGGCCACCGAACGCCTGCGTCTCGGCACGATGGTCACCGGCGTGCACTACCGGCATCCCGCGGTGCTGGCCAATATGGCCGCCACCCTCGACGTCATCTCCGGCGGCCGTCTCGAACTCGGCATCGGCGCCGGCTGGAACGAGGAGGAGTCCGGTGCCTACGGTATTCCGCTCGGCACGATCACCGAACGTCTCGACCGGTTCGAGGAGGCCTGCCAGGTCCTCATCGGCCTGTTGAGCCGGGAGACCACGGATTTCGACGGCAAGTTCTACCAACTGACCGCCGCCCGGAACGAACCCAAGGGTCCGCAGCGCCCGCATCCCCCGATCTGCATCGGCGGCAACGGCGAGAAGCGCACCCTCCGCATCACCGCCCGCTACGCCCAGCACTGGAACTTCGTCAACGGAACCACCGAGGAGTTCGCTCGCAAGCGTGATGTATTGGCAGCCCACTGTGCCGATATCGGTCGCGACCCGAAGGAGATCACGCTCTCGGCGCAGAAGCGGCTGGACCCGCAGCTCGGCTACGGCGAGCTGATCGACTGGGCGGCCGCGCTGGGCGCGGAGGGCCTGGAACTCGCGATCATCTACCTGCCGCCGCCGCACGATCCGGCAGTGCTGGAACCGCTGGCCGAGGCCATCCGGGATTCGGGGCTCGCCTCGTGAACACGGCATAGCGCTCACTCTCGGCCGAGGAGGGTGCCGCGCTGCTCGTCCAGTACCGACCGGATCGCCGCGACCACCGCGGCGACTTCCGGACGGCGCAGCGTCTCGGCACGGGCGACCAGCCAGTAGCCGAGAGTCACGGCCACCGAATCCGCCAGGACGCGTACCAGATCGGGGTGACGGTCGGCCATGAAACAGGGCAGCAGGCCCAGTCCGGCGGATGCGCGCGTCGCCTCGACGTGCACAAAAACATTTGTCGAGGTAACGGATTCGCGCATACCGGGGACGAATCCGGAGGCCAGGTCGAGGTCGTCGACCCGGAGCATGGAATCGATGAAGTACACCAGCGGGTACCCGGCCAGATCCTCGACCGTCGCGGGAGCATCGTGTTCACGCAGGTATTCGCTGGATCCGTAGAGGCCTAGACGGTAGTCCGCCAGCTGAGTGGCTGTTGCCCGGCGCACCTGTGGCTCGCCGACGACGATCTCGAGATCGAGCCCGGAACGATGTTGCGACGCCCGCCTGGTGGTCGCCACGATCTCGACCGCCACGTTCGGATGATCCCGCCGCACCCGTGCCGCCGCGGGCGCGGCGATATAGGCGCTGAAGCCGTCGGTCGCCGAGATCCGGACCACGCCCTCCAGTAGCCGGTTTCCGTCCGCGTCCGCCGCGAGCGATTTCACCGCCGACTCCACCGCCTCGGCCGCGGCCAGCGCTTCCCGGCCGAGATCGGTCAGTTCCCAGCCGCCGGTCACCCGCGTGAGTACCCGGCCGCCGAGGGTCTGCTCCAGCCCGGCGATCCGCCGGGAGATGGTGGTGTGGTTCAGGCCGAGTTCCTCGGCCGCGGTCACGAATCGGCCGGAACGCCCGACGGCCAGGAGTACCAGAAGGTCGTCCGCGCTGGGACGACCCGAAAACGCCGTGCTCATATCTGCATTTTTGCACATCACTGCTGCGGAAGTGGTCATTGCGGCGCCTTACCTCTGCACGAATACTCGAGACAGCCGTTTATTGTGGGGGCCGTCACATCGAGTCCGACGTGTGGCCCCAGGCACGAAGGAGTAGTGCGATGAGGGAGCACACCGCCGGGTCCGACCCGGCCGGAGCGAAGGACGCCGATCCCGGCGGGACGGCCGGGGGTCTGCGGCGCGTGGTGGCCGCGTCGATGGCGGGCACCGTCGTGGAGTGGTACGAATTCTTCCTCTATGGCACCGCCGCCACGCTCGTGTTCAGCAAGGTGTTCTTCGCCGCGGGCACCAGCGATCTCGACGCGATTCTCGCGGCGTTCGTCACCTACGCGGTCGGTTTCGCGGCACGCCCGCTGGGCGGCGTGGTCTTCGGCCATTACGGCGACAAGTACGGCCGCAAGAAGCTGCTGCAACTGAGTCTCGTCCTAGTGGGCGCCGCGACCTTCCTGATGGGTTGTCTGCCCACCTTCGGGCAGATCGGATACTGGGCGCCGGCCCTGCTGGTGACCTTGCGTTTCATCCAGGGTTTCGCGGTGGGCGGCGAATGGGGCGGCGCCGTACTGCTCGTCGCCGAACACAGTCCGAGCCGCAGCCGCGGTTTCTGGGCCAGCTGGCCGCAGGCGGGGGTTCCCGCGGGCAATCTGCTGGCCACGGTGGTGCTGCTGGTGCTGACCTCCACACTGTCCGACGACGCGTTCCTCAGCTGGGGCTGGCGTGTCGCGTTCTGGTTGTCGGCGGTGGTGGTACTGGTCGGCTACTACATCCGCACCAAGATCACCGACGCACCCATCTTCGTCGCGGCGCAGCAGGAAGCCGAGGCCCTCGAGGCCACCTCGCTGAGCGTTGTGGAGGTGCTGCGCCGCTACCCGCGCGGCGTGCTCACCGCGATGGGACTGCGTTTCGGCGAGAACATCATGTATTACCTGGTGGTCACTTTCACCATCACCTATCTGAAGGTGGAGGTGCACGCCGACACCACCGAGATCCTGTGGTGGCTGCTCGCCGCGCATGCGGTGCACTTCATGGTGATCCCGCTGGTCGGCAACCTGTCCGACCGCTTCGGCCGGCGCCCGATCTATATGGTCGGCGCGCTGACCGCGGGCACCTGGGGTTTCTTCGCCTTCCCGATGATGGACAGCGGTAACCACGTGATCATCCTGTCCGCCATCATCATCGGTCTGGTCTTCCATGCCTTCATGTACGCCGGGCAACCCGCGATCATGGCCGAGATGTTCCCGACCCGGATGCGTTATTCCGGTGTGTCCCTGGGCTATCAGGTGACCTCGATCGTGGCCGGATCGCTCGCGCCGATCATCGCCGTCAAGCTGCTCGACACCTACGGTTCCGCGGCACCGATCGCCTGGTATCTGGCCGGCGCGGCGGCGGTCAGCGCTGTCGCGGTAGTCGCCGCCCGCGAAACGAAGGGGCTGGCCCTGGAGAGTATCGACCGCGCCGACGCCGAGAGCCTGGGCGCGCGCACCGACGAAGTGTCGGCACGATGAGCGATCTGGCGGGGCGTAGCGCCCTGATCACCGGCGGCGCGAGCGGTATCGGCGCGGCGTGCGCCCGGGCGCTCGCGGCCCGCGGCGCCAATGTCACGGTGGCCGATATCGACGAGGCCGGCGCCGAAACCGTGGCCCGGGAGGTAGGCGGCATACCGTGGACCGTGGACCTGCTCGACGTGGCGGCACTGGAGGATCTGGCACTCGGCACCGACATCCTGGTGAACAACGCCGGGGTGCAGCACATCGGCCCGATCGAGCAGTTCGCGCCACAACGGTTCCGCGCTCTGCAGACGCTGATGGTGGAGGCACCGTTTCTGCTGGTGCGCGCTGCCCTGCCGCATATGTACCGGCAAGGGTGGGGGCGAATCGTCAATATCTCCTCGGTGCACGGTCTGCGGGCCTCCGCGTACAAAGTCGCCTATGTGACTGCCAAACACGGGCTGGAGGGGTTGTCGAAGGTGACCGCGCTGGAGGGCGGCCCGCACGGTGTGACGAGCAACTGCGTCAACCCCGGCTATGTGCGCACTCCGCTGGTGGACGAGCAGATCGCGGACCAGGCTGCGGCGCACGGCATCCCGGAGCAGGAGGTGCTGGCGAAGATCCTGCTCACCGAGAGCGCGATCAAACGTCTCGTCGAACCGGACGAGGTCGCCTCCCTCGTGAGCTGGCTCGCGTCCCCCGAGGCCGCGATGGTCACCGGCGCGGCCTACACGATGGACGGCGGGTGGAGCGCGCGATGAGGGCACGCTCCACCCGCGCGGGTGGCCCGAACCGCTGATCACCAGTTCCACTGCCAGGGAGAGACATGATGCGACCGCTGTGGGTGCCGACCGAACAGGATGTGGCCGACGCCAGGGTCACCGATTTCGCGCGATTCGTGGCCGAGCGCACCGGGGTGCGCGCCGACGGCTATCACGCGCTGTGGCGGTGGTCGATCGAGGATCTCGCCGGGTTCTGGCATGCGCTCTGGGACTACTTCCAGCTCGGTGAGATCGGCGGCGAGGTACTGGCACGGGCGGAGATGCCGGGCGCGCGCTGGTTCCCCGGCACGAGGCTCAACTACGTCGATCACGTGGTTCGCCGGATACAGCCCGACCGGCCCGCGATCAGAGCGGTCGGCGAGGACGGCCCGATTCGCGAGATCTCCTGGGCGGAGCTGATCGACCACACCGCCGCCCTCGCCCGGACGTTACGCACCCTGGGCGTCCGGCCCGGCGATCGCGTGGCGGGATATCTGCCGAATATCGCGGAGGCGGTCGTCGCGTTCCTCGCCACCGCGAGCCTCGGAGCGGTCTGGAGCGCCTGCGGCCAGGACTATTCGCCGAAAGCCGCGCTGGACCGGCTCGGACAGCTCGAACCCACGGTCCTGATCACCGCCGACGGCTACCGCTTCGGCGGCCGGGCCCACGATAAACGCGACGATATCGCCGCGATGCGAGCGGGCCTGGACTCGCTGCGGGGCACGGTCGTGGTTCCCCGGCTCGGCCTCGGCGTGCCGGGCACGATGTCGTGGGACGACGCGATCCGCGCCGGCACCGGGCCGCCGGACGCGATGATCACCACCGAACCGGTCGATTTCGACCATCCGCTGTGGATCGTGTTCTCCTCGGGCACCACCGGCCTGCCCAAGGGCATCGTGCACGGACACGGCGGTGTATTGCTGGAACACCTCAAAGCCGTGGCGCTGCACTTCGATATCGGATCCGAGGACACATTCTTCTGGTACACCAGCCCGAGCTGGATGATGTGGAACTTCCAGGTCGCGGGGCTGCTGGCCGGGGCGACCATCATCACCTACGAGGGCAGCCCCACCGCGCCGGCCCCGGACGCGTTGTGGCGAATCGCCGCCGATGTCGGTGCCACCGTTCTGGGCGCCAGCCCCGGCTACGTGCTGGCCTGCGGTAAAGCGGGATCTGTACCACGCGCCGAGCACGATCTGTCCGCGCTGCGCACCGTCGGCATCACCGGCTCCGCGCTACCGGCCTCCTCGGCGTTGTGGCTGAGCGAGAACGTCGGCGAACACGTCCAGGTCTCCTCGATCAGCGGCGGCACCGATGTGGTGTCGGCGTTCGCCGGCGGCGTGCGGACCGTGCCCGTATGGCCGGGCGAGCTGTCGGCACCCTACCTCGGTGTCGCGCTCGACGCCTACGACCCGGCCGGGCGGCCGGTGCGCGGCGAGGTGGGCGAGCTCGTCATCACCGCACCGATGCCGTCGATGCCGGTCGGCTTCTGGCGCGACGAGGACGGGAAGCGTTATCACGAAGCGTATTTCGATATGTTCCCCGGCGTGTGGCGGCACGGCGACTGGATCACCGTCACCGATCGCCACAGTGTGATCGTGCACGGCCGTTCGGACTCCACACTCAACCGGCACGGTATCCGGATGGGTAGCGCGGATATCTATCAGTCCGTCGAACGGCTGACCGAGATCGCCGAGGCACTGGTGATCGGCGTCGAACAACCCGACGGCGGATACTGGATGCCGTTGTTCGTGGTGCCGGCGCCCGGTGCCGAACTCACCGGAGAACTGATATCGCGCATCGCCGCCACCATCCGCACCGAGGTATCACCCCGCCACGTCCCCGACGAGATAATCCAGGCCCCGGGTATCCCGCACACCCGCACGGGTAAGAAACTGGAGGTACCGATCAAGAAGCTGCTCCAGGGCGCCGACCCGGACCACGTCGTCGACCGTAGCGCGGTGGACCACCCGGACCTGCTCGACTGGTATCGCACGATCCGTCCGAGCCGGGGCAGCTGAGACTGCTGCGCGAAGGCTCGCCGCCGGCCCCGGGCGTAGCAGGACTCGTGCTCCTGCGGCCCGGGGCCGATGTCATGCGGCGATCAGACCTTCCCGAACCCGCTCACCCGGCGGGAGGGACGAATTCGGGCTGGTCGAGCAGGCGCAGCCAGCTGCCGTCCGGCTGACGCCGGACAACCTGTGCCCGGGCGCCGGTGCCGTCCTTCGGCGGGGTGGAAGTGAGCGCGATATCTCCGCTGTGCAGTGTCGGCAACGGCGATTCCGGCTCGAAGTGGGGACGTCCGGACAGGACTTTCTCCCACAGCACGCGGATCGCTTCCCGCCCCACCGTCCGGCTGCCGGGCGGGTAGGCCAGGACCGCGTTCTCTTCGTACAGCTCGGCGACACCGGCCGCGTCACCGGCGTTGGATCGTTCGACGAACAAGCGGGTGAGGTCCTCGGGACGCAGGGCCTTCTCGTATTCCGCCACAGCTTTTCCTCCTGATCGTTCTGTTTCGGTACCTTCCCAGCGTGCTCAGCCACGACCCAGAAGTCCAACAGATACTTCTGATATAAACTATGATCAGAAGTTGTGGAATTGAGGCAGCTCGAATACTTCGTCGCGGTCGCCGAGGAACAGAACTTCACCCGGGCGGCCGAGCGGGTGCACATCAGTCAATCCGGTGTCAGCGCCCAGATCCGACAGTTGGAACGAGAGCTCGGCGCCGACCTGTTCGACCGGACGACCCGCACCGCGACGCTCACCGTGGCGGGAAAGGCCGCACTCGACCACGCGCGCGCCGCGCTCGCCGCCGCCGCGGCGGTGGGTCGAGCGGTCGGCGAGGTCACCGACCTGATCCAGGGCACACTCACCGTCGGAATGGTCATGGGCTGCACCATCACACCGCTGTTCGACGCTCTGTCCACGTTTCACCGCGCCCACCCCGGTGTCGAGATCTCGCTGTCGGAGGACAACTCCGACCGGCTCGTCGACGCGGTACGCGCCGGTGTCCTCGACCTCGCTCTCGTCGGCACGGCCACTGCCACACCGGAGGGATTGCCCGCGCTGACCGTCGCCAGCGAACGAATCGTCGCGGCGGTCCCCGCCGGACATCCCTTGGCGACACAGCCCCGAGTGACTCTGCGCGAGCTGTGCGCCCACCCGCTCGTCTGCATGCCGGCCGGCACCGGACTGCGTGCGGTACTCGACCAGGCCTGTGCCGCACAGAACCTCCGGCCCGTGATCGCGCTGCAGGCCGGTGCGGCGGACACCATCGCAGATCTCGCCACTCGCGGTCTGGCCGTCGCCGTCCTCAGCGACTCGATGGCGGCACACTACAGCGACCGGCTCAGTGCCCGCCCCATCGTCGATATCGAGATTCCCGCACTGCTCGCCCTGGTCTGGCAGCACACACACAATCCGGCGATACGCGAATTCCTCGCCCACGGCCGCCGGGCATTCACCGGGCCATTCCCCGACGCCGGTGTCAGGCCTCCCAGCGGGTCAGCGGATCGTGCCGGTCCCGGCGATCAGCGGCAGATCGAGCGCGGTCACCCAGCCGGGCGGTAGGTTGTTGACGGCCGGGACGGCATTGAGCGCGCGCATACCGGTCGCCAGGCACCCCGCGATCGCCGGAGTGCGGCCCGAGCCGTCGGTGAACCGGAACGAGGTCTCCTGCGAAATCGACGGGGAGCCCAGGATATCCACCCGGTAGACATCGTCGCGGATGCCCGAAGGCCAGTCCGGCGCGGCGTCGAGGCCGATCCGGTTGACGTGTTCGAGTGTGATCACCTCCCGGTCGTGGTGAATACCGTTGACGGTGAACCGGATCGCCGCGACGGTCCCCGCCCGGACCGTGCCCTTCGCCGACGGACGATCCACCGGCGTGACCCACTTGTCCCAGGTGGTGGTGATGCGCTCCAGATCTATCCCGGCGGCCTCCGCGATCATGGGCACCGTCGGACCCCACGCCATGATCAACAGATCGGGGTGTTCGAGCAGGGCGGTGTACTCCGGCGGTTTGCCGATGCCCATCTCGAGTTCGTAATCACCCTCGTAATCGGTGTAGTCCAGCAGCTCCGAAGCACGCACCGACTGCACCTCACCGCACAGCCCCATCAGGGTCATCGGGAACAGATCGTTGGCGAAACCCGGGTCGATACCTGTGGTGAAACAGGACGCCCCGCCGGTGGCGCAGGCTTCGGAGATCGGATCGCGCCAGACACCGGGGATCTTGTCCATCGACGGCCACACCCAGGGCGTCATGGCGGTGGAACACACATCGATCCCGGCGCGCAGGAAATCACCGATGACCCGGATGTTCTCGTCGGCGAACTGGGCGGTGGGGCCGTAGTGCACCACCGCGTCGGGCCGCAGGGCGATCAGCTCGGCGACCGAACCGGTCGCCGATATTCCGGTTTTCGGTGCGCCACACAGGTCACCGGCATCCAGACCGATCTTCTCCGGATTGCTCACGCCGACCCCGACCAGCTCGAACCGTGGATGGCGCAGGATCTCGGCCAGCACCATCGATCCGACGGTGCCGGTGCCCCACAGCACGATTCGTTTCCTCGCGTCCGTCACGGTTCCTCCTTACGCGGTCAACGGTGGAATTCACCGCAGTCGACGGTCAGCATCTGCCCGGTGACCGCGGTGGCCAGATCACTGGCCAGGAAGAGTGTCGCGCGGGCGACTTCTTCCGGTCCGGCGAGTCGCCGCAGATCGGTAGGCGCGGCTTTCTCTCGATAGATGTCCTCGTGAGTGACCCCGGCCTGCGCGGCCAGCCAATCGAAATACGCCTTGTTGATGTCCTCGTACACATACGACGGCGCGACGCTGTTGACCCGGATTCCGCGCGGTCCCAGCTCTGTCGCCAGCGACGAGGCCAGATGCGCCAGTGCGCCTTTCGACAGTTTGTAACCGGAGTATTCGGGCTGCGAGCTGTAGGACACGCACGAATTGAGCATGATGACAGAGCCCCGCGACGCCGCGAGCGCGTCGGCGAACAGCGCCGAAAGTCGCAACGGCGCGAAGACATTCGTCTCGTTGGCCGTGCGCAACGCGGCGAGATCGATCCCGGTGATCGGGTCCATGGGCGGAATGGCGAAGGCGTTGTTGATCAGGCAGTCGACCCGGCCGAATTCGGCCACCACCCTTTCGGCCAGTCCCGCGCGCTGCTCTTCATCGGTGATATCGGCCGGGATCGGTAACACCGTCCGGCCGTCGGCGCGGATCTTCTCGGCCAATCGCTCGAGTTTGCGTTCGGTACGGCTCACCAGCACCAGGTCGGCGCCCATTCCGGCGGCCTCCACCGCGAGCGCGGTACCCAGACCGGGGCCGACACCGGAGATCACGACGACCTTGTCCTGCAGCAGGGGTACCGGCCGATATATCCGATCGGATGTGGCGACTGCGGGGTCAGCGGGCACATCTCCTCCTCCGAGCACCAGCGGTTACACGGTGTAACGGCTTTGTTGTGACAGACTGTAACGACTCCTGCTCATTCGGACAAGGACGGATTCGGTGACCGCACGCCATCGTCTGGGCCCGCACCGCGACCCCGCGGTGGACCGGGCGGTACTCGAAGCCGCGCGCGACCTCCTGGTCGAACGGGGTTACGCCGCCACGTCCATCGACGCGATCGCCACGCGCGCGGGTGTCAGCCGTCCGGCGATCTACCGGCGCTGGCCGTCCAAGGCACACCTGATCGCCAAGGCCGTGTTCCCCGATGTGAGCACCGACGAGGTCGCGCCCGATCTGGTCAGCGAGGTGCGCACGGTGATCCGCGGCACGATTCAGCTGTTCGGTTCGGCCGAGGCGCGCGCGGCCATGCCCGGACTGATGGCGGATATGCGCGCGGATTCGAACCTCTACCAGAAGCTTTCGGCACGGCTGGATTCACCGACCCGCAAGGAACTGTCGGGCTACCTGTCCTCGGGGCGCACTTCCGCGGGACCCGTACTCGATTCGAATACGCTGCTGGACACGATCGCGGGCGCGGCCTTGTTCGCCATGTGTATCCGCGATATCGACGACCTGGACGGTTTCGCCGAATCGCTGGAAGATCTGCTGCTCCACGGTATCGCCGGGCGGAACGCCGATTCCGCCCGGCCCGGGGAGGCCGGCCCCGAAGGCGACGACGCACCGGCGGCTCCGTAACCGCTCGCCCCGGGGCCGCCGCGTCCGACGGACCGGCCGGTGTCACCTACCGCCCTACCGCGGAGACGAAGTTCCTCACTGCGTGCGGGCGATGACGCGCTCGGCGAAGCGGGAAAGGTTCGCGATCTTGGTATCGACGGTTTCGGTGTCGTGGTCCCGCGTGTAGGGATTGCGGAAGCCGACGATGACGTCGGTGACGCCCTTGTCCTCCAGCCGCCTTATGCCGTCGACGGTGAAACCGTCGACCGAGATGACATGCACCTCGAAATCCGCACGGGTGTCGTATTCCTTGCGCAGCGCGTCGAGTTCGGCGAGCAATCGGTCCAGTTCCGCCGGATCGCCGCCGGCGTGCATCCAGCCGTCACCGCGCCGGGCGGCGCGGCGTAGTGCGGGCCGGCTGTGCCCGCCGATGAGCAGCGGAATCGGCTCGGTGGGCACCGGCGAGATCTTGATCGGCGGCAGATCGTAGAACTCGCCGTGGAATTCGAAGTACCCGCCCGCGGTGAGCCCGCGGACGATATCGAGACATTCGTCCATCCGCTTGCCGCGTGCGTCGAACGGCACATCGAGGATCTCGAAATCGTCCGGCCACGGGCTGATCCCGACGCCCAGTCCGAGCCGGTTACCGCTGAGCGCCGCCACCGATGCCGCCTGCTTCGCCGTCAGCACCGGGGGCCGGATCGGCAGCTTCAAGACGAACGGAGTGAACCGCAGCGTGGTGGTGGCCGCAGCCAGCGCGGCGGCGAGAACGAAGGTTTCGATGAACGGCTTGTCCTCGAGGAACTCCCGGCCGCCGTCCGGCGTGTAGGGGTAGGTGGCATCGGAGTCGCGGGGGTAGGCGACGCTGTCGGCCAGCGCCATCGAGGTGTACCCGGCGGCCTCGGCGGCCTGCGCCAACGGTATGTAGTAGGACGGGTCGGTCATGGCCTCTGCGTAGGTGAACCTCATGAGCCGGCCTTTCTGCGGATCCGGTCCGCGTGTCTGGCGGGGTGGGCGCCCAGATTAGCCGTCCTACCCGATCTGTGGATCGGAAATTGGAACACGTGCTAGTTTTCCGCCATGACGAAGGTGATCCTCGCACTGCACGTCACCGATCCGGAGACGCGGCTCTCGGCGCCCGCGTTCCGGACAGCGCTGGCAAC
This sequence comes from Nocardia jinanensis, assembly GCF_014645735.1. Taxonomy (GTDB): domain Bacteria; phylum Actinomycetota; class Actinomycetes; order Mycobacteriales; family Mycobacteriaceae; genus Nocardia; species Nocardia jinanensis. The sequence goes on from NZ_BMMH01000002.1 coordinate 794,882, forward strand.
CGGAGGAGCGACCGCGGTCCAGCTGAACCTCGACGACGCCGACGTCGCGCCGGCGGCGATGCGATTCGGCCCGGGCGAGCCGATCACCGCGCTCGTCTCGGTATGGACCGGCGGAGACCCTGCCGACGCTGTGCGCACTGTGGCCGACGCCGCGGAGGAATCCGCGCTCCACGCCTACCGCGTCCGTGAACATGTGCGTCTGGACCCGGTGCCGGTACCCGACGGCGTCCGTTGCGACGCTCTGGTCAATGTCGCACTACTGCGCAGGCCCGAATCGATGACCAGGGAGGAATACCTGCGCTACTGGCAGATCCACCACACGCCCATCGCCATCCGCACGCAGAACACCGTCGCCTATATCCAGAACACCGTCGAGGAAGTACTGACCCCGGCGACACCGGAGGTATCGGCCATCGTCGAGGAACATTTCCCCATGGCGGCGATGACCGATCCGCACGCGTTCTACGGCAGTCGCGGCGACGACCGGGAACTCGACCGCCGAGTCACCGAATTGATGGCCAGTGTGGCCCGATTCGGCGCGGACACCGGCTTGGACCTGGTACCCACCAGCCGATACCACTGGAATCTCTGACTTCGCGCGGCTACGCCCCGAGGCGCGGGCCTGCGCCCGGCAGTTGCTCTGACCTGGTACAGATCGCGGCGAAGAAGCTAGTGCGGTGCGCCCACCCCGCACCCTCGGTTCGGTTCGCAAGGGCGAGGCCGTCCCCCAGGAGGTCGAGGGCGCACGGTCATCCGCGGGACGATCCGCCGCGGCCACCAGCCGGACCACCCGCGATGGCGGCGCGGCCGATGCGGGCCCGTTCCTGCAGCAGAACGGCGAAGCCGTCGAGGTGACGTGCCAGTCCGTACTCGAACAGTCCGTCGAGGTCGGCTGTCGTTTCTCCGGGTATCGCCGCGAGCAGGGGAAAACGCCCGGTGCCCAGAAGTTCGGCGGCGCGGGCGCGCGCCGCGGACTGCCATCCGTCGAGCGTGACACCGGTGTTCTGTTCCGCCTCGACTTCTTCCGCCGCGGACAGCGCCGCGGTGATGACGAGCGAGTGCAGGGTGAGGGCTTCGCGCATCCGGACCTCCACGGGAAGTCCCAGCCCGTCGAGCGCACGGAGTATCCATTCGGTCTGCGCCATCATATTGGGTGCCAGCACGGGGCGGGTGAAAGAGACGACCCTGGGCAGCCACAGATGCCGTCGGCACAGCTGCCACTGCAGGCGAGAGATCTCTTCGAGGTCGGCGCGCCACCCGCGGGAGCCCGGCTGCGGGAGGTCGAGCTCCCCGAAGACCGTGTCGGCCATCTGGGTCAGGAGTTCGTCCTTGTTCGCCACATGCCGGTACAGCGACATCGGGCCGGCACCGAGTTCGGTGGCGAGGCGTCGCATCGATACCGCGTCGAGCCCCTCCGAATCGGCGATGGCGATGGCCGCGGGCAGCAGGCGCTCACGGTGCGAGCCCCGATCGGCGGTAGGACCCGGCCGTCGCGACGTCCGTGTGGCACTCAGGTTCGTCGACAACGGATCGGCCGGTCCGCCCCGGCCGCCGGGCCCTCTGACAACCGTGCCCGAACCGACCTTCGCCTCGACCAGACCTTCCGCGCGCAGAGCCGCCGTGACCTTGGTCGCGGTGGCGACCGCGACCCCCCACCGCTGGGCGATCTGCCTGATCGAGGGCACCCGATCGCCGGGCCGCAGGTCACCGGTCTCGATCCGGGTGCGGATCGCCGCGGTGATCGCCTGATACGGCGGATCCGGATGCTGCGATAGCGCCGACATGGTTCCTCCAATGCTCCGATGCGGTGCACATCTCCTATCATGTGTACTAGTTCAATTGCAATTCGAACTAGTACACATTTCGGCGCCAAAAGTAAATAATTGCCAATATGGTCTGCCTATTCTGGGTGTTCAGGAAACGCCGTACGCGTACATCGTACTGGCATCAATCGCACAGTTGCCATCCCGTCCCCGATCCCGGGACCCGGCCGACGACCTCGACCAGACAGCAGGAGAAAGCGATGAAGAACTGGAACATCCTGATTTCCGGTACCGGGATCGCCGGCCCGGCCCTGGCATCTGGCTGCCCAGATATGGCTTCCACCCCACTGTGGTGGAACGCGCCAGGACCCCGGCTATCGAGGCCCGTGGGGCTGGACCAAAAGACCCTCGGTGCCGCACCGGCCACGGTGTTCGCCGTGGCAAGTGCGGCACCGAGGTAGCGGATATGGTCCCGGATATGTCAGCGGCCGATACATTCCGGCCGTTCCGGGCGGTCGAACGGATAGCGTGACCGGAATTCGACGGCAGCCTCGGCCATCGTCACGAACTCGACCCCGTCGAAGGATGCCCAACGGTCCAGCAGGCGTTCGAGCGCGAGGAGTACCTGCGGCCGTCCGGATACATCCGGATGCAGGGTCACCGGGACGACCGCGTAGTCCAGTTCCCGGTACACCCAGTCGAACTGGTCGTTCCACATCTGCTCGATATCGCGCGGATTGACGAATCCGTGCGAGTTGGGGTGCGCCTTGATGAACATCATCGGCGGCAGATCGTCGACATACCAGTTACCGCAGAACTCGACCAGATCGATTTCTCGCCCGTGCACGAGCGGTTTCATCCAGTGCGCGGCCGGCCCGGAGGTGTCGACGGGCGTCCAGGTGTCGCCGACTCTGGCGTAGAAGGGGACGAAATCGTTGTAGTTCTGCGAGTGGCCGTAGGAGAACCCGTACTCGGCGAGAATCGAAGCGGTGTGCTCGCTCATCTCCCACCACGGCGCGACATAGCCTCGGGGCGGGCGGCCGCACAGTCCCTCGATGAGTTCCACGCACTTGGCCATGACATCGCGTTCCTGCGCAGGGGTGAGCGAGCGCGGATTCTCGTGGCTGTACCCGTGCGCGCCTATCTCGTGTCCCGCCTCGACACACAACCGGGCCGGTGCGGGAAATGTCTCCAGGGAATGCCCCGGCCAGAACCAGGTGCTACGGATACCGCGCCGCTCGAGCAGCCGCAGCAGCCGCGGCACTCCGACCTCACCGGCGAATACGCCGCGTTGCATATCGTTGGGCGAATCCTGGCCGCCGTAGGAGCCCAGCCATCCGGCGCAGGAATCGACATCTATCCCGAGGGCCACCTGGATCTTCTTGTTCGTCATGCACCACGTCCTCTGCTGGTCGGCGGTCGAGGAGAACACAACGCTGGCCGGATGTTCGCGCGGAAGATACGGCCGGCAGCGGGCGCACCGGCCCTGCCGCGCTATCGCGGCCGGCCCTTCCGGGGCGGAGCATCCGAGCACTCATACGATAGGCCGCGTGCGGCGTACCGGCCGGAACGGCACTCGGTCCGCCGAATCGCCGGAAGGTCGGTGATCGGCCCGTCGGTGCGTGGTGCCACGGTCCGGAGCAGCGCCCCACACCGGGCCGCAGCGGCCCGGTCCGCAGCGATCAGCCGGGCAGCTGGTCGTCCACAGCAGTTCGCTCCCTGTCCCCCGCGAATCTGCTGAGCACGAAGCGCCGAAATGCCAGAGACGCCTTGGTGATCCGTGGTTCGGTCAGCCAGGTCAGCACGAGCTGCCGCTGCGCCAGGGCTCCCGATATCGGGATCTCGCGACACCCTCTACCCACCGCGACCTTCTGGTCGGAATGCGGAAGTATCGCGACACCGAGGCCGGCGGCGACGACCCCTCGAGCAGTCGTCGTGTCCTGGACCTGGAACCGGGCCCTGGGGGTGAACCCGGCTTGCCGGCAGAGGGTGTCGCTCAGCGAGCGCAGGCCTACTCCGGGTGTGAAGACGATGAAGTCCTCGTTCTGTACCTCCGACAGGTCCACCGACTTCCTGCTCGCTACCCAGTGCCCGGCCGGCACGGTGAGCAGAAGTTCCTGCGCCTGAATCGTTTTGGAGATGTACATCGATTCCGACGGCGCAGGCGAGACGAAGGCGAGATCGACTTCTCGCCGGCCGAGTGACCGTAGGCAGTTCTCCCGATTGTCCTGCATGAGCACGAAATCCACACCGGGGTGGTCAGCCCGGAATTCCGCGATGAGTTCGGGAACGAATCGGGCACCCAGGGTGTGCAGGAACGACAGGGTGACCGTGCCACGTGATCGTCCGCTCTCTTCACGAGCTTCCAGAATTCCGTGCTGGAACTCCTCCAGGCTGCGCCTGGCGAAGGGTAGAAGCCGGAGACCGACAGGCGTGAGGACGATATTCCTGCCTTCCCGCCGGACCAGTTCCAAGCCCAGTTCGCGCTGGAGCCGAGCGAGCATGCGGCTGGCGGTCGGCTGGCCGATCCGCACCCGATCCGCCGCCCCGGTCAATGTCGACCAGTCCGCGAGTCCGACGAAGACGGCGAGTTCGGGCAGCAGGGACCGCACGCCGTGGTCGAGGAGCTCGTCGAGGTCCCGCGCACCACCCGTTTCCATGACGAAAAGCATATCTCACCTATCATTCATGCAATTGTGCAGCGATTGCGCTCCGGTCTACCTTGACCGCCGTGAGCACACCGACCCGCGCACTCGAGCCGGCGGAAGGCGATGCCGGCGCCGGCACGCTGCTCCGCCGAGGCGAGGCGCGCTACCGGATGCTGCTCCTGGCCCTGTTCGCGGCCGGTGTCGTGACATTCGCGCAGTTGTACGCGCCGCAGAGCGTGCTGCCCCTCATCGAGGCCGAACCGGGCTGGGACCTGTCGGCTTCCCAGGCCGCTCTCACAATCTCCGCGGCCACTTTCGGTCTCGCCGCATCCGTCTTGGTCTGGGCGGTCCTCGCCAAACGTTTCGGCGCTTTCCCGATCATCTGCGCGTCGTTGACCCTCACCACGGTCATGAGCTTCGCCGTCGCCGTGGCACCCGATTTCGGCGTCCTGCTGGCGATCCGCGTCCTCCAGGGCATCGGCGCCGCGGGCATGGCGGCGCTGGCCGTGGCCTACATCGTCGAACGGGTCAGCCCCCGCGACGTCCCGGTCGTCGCGGGGATATATGTATCCGGCACCACGATCGGCGGCCTGTCCGGCCGTATCGCGGGAGCCGCGCTGGCAGGTGTCGCGGATTGGCGGGGTTCCCTGCTGGGTGTGGCGCTGATATCGCTGCTCTTCGCGGGTCTGTTCATTTACGCGGGCTGGAGGTCCCGCCCCCGACCGGCCACGGAGGCGGGTGCCACCCCCTCGGCCGATCACGCGGTAGCGACCACCACCGCCACCGATCTCGTCGAATGCCTGACGCACCGGCCGGTGGCCGGGCTCTACCTGCTGATCTTCGTCCTCATGGGCAGCCTGGTAGCCCTGTACAACTACTTCGCCTTCCACCTCGCGGACCCGCCTTACGATCTGTCCGCCGCCAGGGTGGGCCTGTTCTACTTCGCCTACCTCGGCGGGACCGTGGGCGCCCGGCTCGCCGGTTCGGCTGCCGGACGTTTCGGACGCGGCACAACGCTCGCCGTCGCGGTCACGCTCATGCTCGCGGGCGCCGGGGTGACACTGCTCGACGAGCTCGGCGCGCTCGCGGCCGGACTCCTTCTCTTCACCACTGCCTTCTTCGCGGCCCACGCGGTGGCATCGGGCTGGGTCGGGCAGATCGCCGGGCCGCAGCGGAGTGCCACAGCCTCCGCCCTGTACTCGCTCTTCTACTATGCGGGCTCGGCGGTGCTCGGCTGGCTGTTCGGTTTCCCGTACGAGCATTTCGGCTGGACTATCTTCGTTCTCGTGTTACTGGGCGGCTGTATCGCAGCGGCCCTCCTCTCCTGGGCGCTGCTGCGATCGACGGGCCCGGGCTCCGCACGGTCCGGTGTGTCCTGATCGAACCGGCCCGCCCGGCGCCCGTTACCCTCGACCAGCCGCCGCCCGCGTTGTTCCGGCCGGGCCGGATACGCCAGAGGAGGCCACACCGGAACTACGTCCGCGGCCGCGAGCCCGGCGCCCGGAGCGATCGTGCCTGCAGGGCCAGATACAGCAGGGCCGCATCCGCCGGTGCCGCGAACGCCGTACCGGTGAGCCGTTCGATCCGCTCGAGACGATGCAGGACTGTGTTCCGGTGCAGGTGCAGGCGCTCGCCCACCGCCGAGGTGGAGCCACCGAGTTCGTACCAGGCCGAGGCGGTCTGCACGAGCAGATCGGCCTCGCCGGGAGGGAGCCGATCGAACGCGGAGAGCATCTCGGAGAAGACATCTGCGGCGAGTGCGGGATTCGCGGCGATCAACGCCCGCGACGGCGAGGAGGCGAATATATGGACCCCGGTGTCCGTCGGACTCAGGCACCGGAACGCGAGGCGCGCCTGGTCCAGGGCAGCGGGCGCAGCCGCGAGATCGGTGAACTGCCGGCTGGCCCCGGCCCTCGCCTGCGCGGTCCGCAGCGCGCTCGCGAGCGTATCCGGCGAGAACATGGCAGCGAGAGTGACCCGTTCGCCGGTGAGCAGGGCTTGGACGGTGGTCACCCCGGTCGTGGTGAATCGGATCTCACCGACCAGGACAACCAGTGCGGCTCGGTGGGGCAGACGCATCCTGCTACCCAGTTCTTCGCGTTGCGCCGAGGGGAAGCCGGGGTCGAGAAGCGCCCGCAGCAAACCCTGCTCGGGACGGTCCGTCCCGGCGGCGACCACACGCCGGTAGGTTTCGGCGGCGGCGACGGAGTATTCGTCGACGGTGGCCCAGACCAGGGTGGACAGCCGGGGCAACGTGCCGCGATCGTCCGGGCCGGCATATTCGACGATGATCTCCCAGAATGCCAGGCCCGCGACGCGGAAGGCGTGCAGCAGACTTTCCAGCGGAATACCGCGCTCGGCCTCGAGTCGTCCGGCGCGCTGTGCGGGCGCGAGTGAGTACGGCGCCTCGGCGAGGGCATCCAGCCAGGCCGCACAACTGTCGGCGACAAGGCCCGCCAACTCGTCCTGTGCGAGCGCGGCATTGCCGTAGTCGGTGTCGTCGTGCTGGATCCGGGCGGTCACCGAATCGGCGATCGCACTCGAATCGGCCCGCAGGTCGCCCAGCAGCCGCGAATGATCAGCGGGTGTGTCCTGGCTCACTGCCGCCAACCTAGCGTCGATTGTGCGCGAGCACAACGAGTCACGACAAGTGGTGGCTTCCGCCCATCGCCAGGACGGATAGTCCTCTCCGATACTGGGTTTCCCCGATCGACGCGGAAGGAGCGCGCCGGTTGCGCGGGCCGGCTGAGCCGGTCGCGGCCGACCGGAATCGTCGCCTCCGCAGTCCGCGCGAACCGGGATCGTTCCTCGCCGTCACGCCTCGGAGGTGCCCGTGACCACTACCACCCGCGAACTGTTCGAGCGCTACCACGCCCGCTGGGTCGATCGCGACCCCGACCGGATCGTCGAACTCCACTCCCCCGATTCGATATTCCACCTGCACTCCGGACAAGAACCCGCCCGTGGCCGGGCCGCCATCCGGGAGGCCGCGGCGAATACGTTCGCCCTGGTTCCGGATCTGACTTCCATCTGATCTCGTTGCGCACCGGAGCGGACTTCTGGGTGGTGCAGTGGCAGTTGACCGGCCACTCGGCGAGCGGTCGACCCGTCCGCGTAGACCTCGCGGACTACGTCCTGGTCGAGGAAGGCGCGGTCGAGGAGAAACATTCCTATGTCGACGGGGTCGCCATGCAGGCAGCGCTGGCCTGAAGACCATCGAGCTCGCCGGGAAGCCGGTCCGAAGTGCCGCACCGGGACCGTCCGCCGACAGCTCCTGACCGGCGATGATCCGATAGGCCGAGGTAGCGGGGCGCGGCTGTCCGGCCACACCTCGCTACCACCGCACGGCTCTAGGCGCCAGGTGCCGGTGCTTCCGTTCCGAGGTTCTGCGGCTGCAGGGACCGGTGCCCGGCGACCCGGTCGGCCAGCTTCTCGAGCCGGCTCACCTGGTCCCCCGACAATTCGACCGTGCGGGCGCCGGCGTTCTCACGGACGTATTCGGGATGGCGGGTCCCGGGAATCGGCACAACATCGGTACCCCGCCCGAGCACCCAGGCGAGTGCCACCTGGGACGGGCGGATCTCCAGTTCCTCGGCCACCGCGGCGACCTCGGCGGCCAGCGCGCGATTGGTTTCGAAATTCTCCTCGGCGAATCGCGGGTGTGCCGCGAGCTGCTCCTCGATATCGTCGCGCGAGCGCACGGTACCGGTCAGCCAGGCCCGCCCGAGGGGCGAGTACGGGACCAGCGCGATCCCCAGTTCCCGCGCCACCGGTACGGTCGAACTCTCGATATCACGGCTGAACAGCGACCATTCGCTCTGGATCGCCGCGATCGGGTGGACCGCGTGTGCGCGGCGGATGGTGTTCGGACCGGCCTCGGACAGTCCGATGTACCGCACCTTGCCCGCCTCGACCAGTTCTTTCAGCGCTCCGACCGTATCCTCGATCGGAACCGTGGGATCCACGCGGTGCAGGTAGTAGAGGTCGACGTGGTCGACATCCAGTCGCCGCAGCGAGGCGTCGATGGCGGACCGGAGGTATTCCGGCCGCCCGTCGATCCGGGGATCCGGATTGGTGGCGCGGTCCAGGGGATTACCGAACTTGGTCGCGACGACCGCCTGATCACGGCGACCCCGCAACGCCCGGCCGAGCAGGATCTCGCTGTGCTCGGGGCCGTACACGTCGGCGGTATCGAAGAACGAGATCCCGGATTCCAGGGCCGCGTCGACGACCTTGTGCGCGGCACGCTCGTCCTGCGGTCCCGCCCCGGCCCGGAAGCTCATGAATCCGACACCGATCGGCGAAACCCATGGTCCGTCGGTGCCGAGCCGGCGCTGGTCGGTCATTGTTGTCCTCGAATTGTGTTGGTCGACAGGTATTCAACCGTCGTGTTGCCGGAAATTGTCGCGGAGGGTGGTACCCGTGTATTCGCGCCGATGGACGCCGCGCTCCCACAGCAGCGGCACGATATGCTCGGCGAATAGGGGCAGCGACTCCACGAATACCGTGAAACCGTCCGCGGCGCCGCGCTCCACCCAGCCGATCAGCTCGTCCGCGATCGACTCGGGCGTGCCGAACACCCGCCGATGGCCACCCCCGCCGAGCACGATGAATCTGCGCAGCGTGAGACCCGGGTTGTTCGCCGCCAGATCGACCCCGCCCCGCGCGAACCCGATCGAACGGGTACTGCCGGTCACCGCGACCTCCGGCGGTACCGGTCCGTCGAGGTCCACGGTCGCGGGGTCGAGATCGAATCGGGACAGGAAACGATGCAGGACATCCGAATCGTCCAATGCCTGCTCCGCCTCGTGCAGCAGTCGCTCGACCTCGCCGGTGGTACTTCCGATGGTGCAGAAGATACCGGGTAGTACGAGTACCTCCGCCGAGTCGCCGCGCCGGCTCCTGGCCTCCTTGTTCAACCTTTCCCGGTAGTCCCGGGACGCCGCTTCGCCGAGTCCGACCGAGAAGACGGCGTCGGCGAATTGCGCCGCGGTGTCGATCCCCTGATCCGACCCGCCGGCCTGGAAGACCACCGGCTTGCCCTGACGGGATCGTGGTAGCTGCAACGGCCCGGCTACCGAGAAGAACTCGCCGTGGTGATCGATCGGAGCGCGCCGCAGACCGTCGAGATCCCACACTTCGGTGACATCGTCGCGCCACGAGGCCCACAGCTTGTCGACCACTTCCGTGAATTCCTGTGCGCGGCGGTATCTCTCCTCCCGGGGCGGGGGCGTGCGCAATCCGAAATTGCGGGCCACGGCCGGATCCATCGTGGTGATGATGTTCCAGCCCGCGCGGCCGTGCGAGATGTGGTCGATCGACAGAATCGACCGGGCCAGCGCGTACGGCGTTCCATAGGTGGTCGACGCCGTCGCGACGAGACCGATGTGCTCGGTCTCGCGTGCGAGCGCGGGCAGAACCACCAGCGGGTCGAGGTAGGCGAATCCCCTACCGTCGGGCCCGATTCCCTGCGAATCGGCGAAGAACACGGCATCGAATCTCGCCTGCTCGGCGAGTCGCGCCGAGCGGACGAAGTCGTCGATATCGATGAACGGGTGCGATCCGTCCGGGGCCTGTAGCGGACCCGGAATCAGGTTGACCGTGAGGCGGATATATCGACTCATACGCCTGCCTTCGGAATCGAGTCGACCAGTGTCGCGGTGTACTCCCCCGCCGGATTCGAGAACACGTCCGCGGTATCGCCGTATTCCTGGACCTCACCGCGCCGTAGCACGGTCACCGTATCCGCCAGCTGCCGCACCACGCTCAGATCATGGGAGATGAACAGGTAACTGACGCCCAACCGGGCCTGCAGATCGACCAGAACCTCCAGGATCTGTGCCTGCACGGTCACATCCAATGCCGATGTCGGCTCGTCGAGTACGAGCACCTTCGGGCTCAGGCCCAGGGCCCGCGCGATGGCCACGCGCTGCCGCTGCCCGCCGGAGAGCCGGCGGATTCCGCGGGTCAGGAACGACTCGTCGAGACCGACGAGATCCAGGACCTCGATCACTCGCTCCCGCCGCTGCGCTCTCGACCCGACGCGGTAGCGCACGAGCGGCTCGGCGACGAGCCGTCCGACCGTGTACGTGGGGTCGAGCGAGTGGAAGGGATTCTGGTACACCAGTTGCAGATTCCGGCGCGCATCGCGGAGCTCACGGCGGCCCAGGTGCGAGATGTCCCGGCCGCCCACCAGTACCTGCCCCGAGTCCGGCTCCAGCAGTCGCAGCGCGATCCGGGCGAGAGTGGATTTTCCCGACCCGGATTCACCCACGAGGGCATGCGTACGGCCGGACGGGATGTCGAAGGACACACCCTTCAGCGCCTGCGTCCGGTGCGCACCGACCTGGAACACCTTGTGCACATCGATCACCGTCAAGGCAGCCTCGTCGTCCGGCTCGGCACGACCGGCCTTCGCGGCAGCGAAGCGGTCGGGATCGATACTCGGAATATCACCGATCAGTGTGCGCGCGTAGTGCGATTCCGGTTCTCGGAGCACCTCCCACGAGGTGCCCGCCTCCTCGACCCGGCCGGAATTCAGCACGACGATCCGGTCTGCCCGCTCGGCGGCGAGCGAGAGGTCGTGAGTGATCAGCAGTACGGACAGCCCGTGCCGGTCCTTCAGCCGGTCGATGAGATCCAGGATCGTCTTCTGGATGGTTACGTCCAGCGCGGAGGTCGGTTCGTCCGCGATGACAAGGGCGGGGCGCTGCGCGATCGCGATCCCGATCAGGACACGCTGGAGCTGACCGCCGGAGAGCTGATGCGGATACGAGTGCAGCGCACGCTCGGGATGGGCGATGCCCACCGAGTCCAGTAGGTCGACCGCCTGGTCGTGGAAACGACCGGAGTGAGCGTATTCGGGCAGCCCGGACGACCGGAAGGCTTCGAATATCTGGCGGTCGATGCGCCGTACCGGGTTCAGCGACGAGGTCGGGTCCTGCGGCACGAAACCGATCTCGCGACCGCGGATACGGCGGACATCGCGTTCCCGCAATCGGAGTATGTCGCGACCCTGGAACTCGGCGGTGCCGCCGACCGCCACCCGGTGGTCCAGCAGTCGGAGGATCGCGTTCACCACTGTCGATTTTCCGGACCCGGATTCACCGACGATCGCCACCGTGGTGCCGGGCCGCACGTCGAACGACACCCCCGAGACCGTCGGCGTCTCCAGCTTCCCGCTGTAGGACACCGCCAGATCGCGCACGGTGAGCAGCGGTGCCGGAGTCGTCGCCCGATCGGAATCGACCTGCAGGTCTGCTGTCGCTGTCATATCACCTGTCCCTGCCGATCTGCTTGCCCAGTTGTCCCAGCGCCAGAACGGACGCCACCATGACAATCCCTGGGGCGTAGACGAACCACGGGTAGCGGTAGAAGAAATCCTTGCCCTCGGCCACGAGCAGCCCCCAGTCCGGGCTCGGTGGGGGGTTCCCGTAGCCGAGGAACGCCAGCGCCGAGACATTGATGATGGCCAGCCCGAACTGCAGTACCGCCAGTGCCAGCACCGATCGGTACACGTTCGGAAGGACGTGGTGGAACAACACGGTGAGCTTCCCGCCGCCGATGAGGTGGGAGGATTCGATGAACGCCCGGTTCTTCACCCACAGGGTCTCCGATCTGATCAGCCGGGCGAAGACGGCCACCGAGGAAATACCCACCGCGATGGCCGCATTGACACTCGTGAAGCCCAGTGACACCACCACGATGACGGCCAGCAGGAAACCGGGAATCGCCAGCAGCGCGTCGATAACCCGCCCCAGGACCGCGTCGACGGTACGTCCGAAGAATCCCGCGACCAATCCGACGACGCTGCCCGCGAACAGTCCGATGGCCACGGCCAGCAGTGCTGTCAGTACGGCCGGCCGCGTTCCGTAGACGACTCGCGCCGAGATGTCGCGGCCCAGCTGATCGGTCCCGAACGGGTGTTCCCAGGACGGTGCCCGGAAGTTGTCGGCGGTGATCCCGGAGTAGGGATCCTGGTCGGTGAACAGCCCCGGGGCGATTGCCCAGGCGGTGATCACCACGACGACGACCACGGCCAGAAACGTGTAGGTGTTCCAGAGATCCGTTGCCGCCGGCCGGAGTCTCGTGCGCGGGGTCGCGTAGATCGCCACCATATCCTTCGGCCTTTCCTCGATACTTCTCCGTGGGCCGGCTGCTGTCGTCATTTCGCGACCACCGCCGGGCGCAGCCGCGGATCCAGTACGGGATAGACCAGGTCCACCACGAGATTGATGGCGAGGAAGAGCGCGGCGGCGAGTACTACCACCGCCTGCAGGACCGGAACATCCTGCTCGCCGACCGCCTTCTCGACGATGGTGCCGACACCGGTACGCCCGAAGATCGCCTCGGTGATGATCGAACCGCCGAGCAGATCGCCGACGATGATCGCCGCGATCGTCGACGTCGGTAGCGCGGCGTTGGGCAGCAGATGCTCGGTGAGCAACTCGAATCGGCCGAGGCCTTTCGAGATCGCCACTGTCGCGTACTGCTCCGCGCGGGCGCTGTCGAGAGCGGTGATGAGCACCTGGGCGATCGGAGCCGAGGCCGGAACAGCCAGCGTGACCGCGGGATAGATCAGTGCGTCCGCACTCCGGAAATCGCTCAGCACGAACAGTCCGAGCTGAAAGGAGAACACATTGATGACGACCAGCCCGATGAAGAAATTGGGCACCGACAGGAACAGCGACGGGAAGGCACGCAGCAGCCCACCACCGAACCTGTTCGGCAGGAAGTACGCGCCGACCGCGATCGCGAAGGCGAGTACGACCGCGAAGACGAATGCCGTCCCCGCAAGTTGGAGGGTGGAGGGAATTCCCGACCACAGCAGCGTCGACACCGGCAGATTCGAGGCGTACGACAACCCCAGGTCACCGTGCGCCAGGCGCTCGAGTGCCACCCAGAGCTGCTCCCACGCCGGCCGGTCCAGCTTGAAGTAGACGAGCATCTCCCTGATCTCGTCCTCGCTGTATCCGTACTCCGGATTGTTCAGCCGGCCGGAAACCGGGTCACCCGGTAACAGGGTCACGATGACGAAGACGACGACGTAGACGAGGACGACCGTGACGACGGCCTGGCCGATCCGAGACAACACATACTTCGTGTAGTGCGACACCTACTTCATTCCTCACTGCTTCGATCTCGGGGCGGGATTCGACCGGTGCGCCGGTTCGGTCATCTGTCGAGCCACGCGTCGTAGAAACTGATCAGCCCCAGCCCGTCGACATCGAGGCCGCGCAGCCCCTCGGCCGCGCCCCACGTCTGACGGAATTCGTGCACCGGGATGTAGTAGGCGTTGTCGATCACGTATTCCTGCACCGCTTTCGACGCGTCGATCCGGGCGTTATCGGATTTCGCCTGCACCAGGACATCCAGCAACGCGTCCAGTTCCGCACCGGGGGCCTTGAACTGATTCGCCTGCGAGCTGTGCCACCACCGCCACATCTCGGTCTGGCTGCCCGCCAGCCAGTGGTTCTCGTACAGGGGCACATCCGGCTGAGCGGTCACCGTGTTGTAGTTCGAGAAATCGGTGCCCTCGATCCGGAGACGCACCCCGATCCTGCGCCATTGCTGAGCGATCAGTTGAAGATCCGCCTCGGAGGTCGTGATGAAGACCGAGGGGTAGATCAGAAAGCTCAGCTGATGTCCGTCCCTGGTGCGGTACCCGTCTTCGTCGCGGCCGGTCCATCCGGCATCGTCGAGCAGGCGGGCGGCCAGTTCCGGGTCGTAGGCGAATTTCTCGCGTAGATCCAGCGTCCCGGGCACGACCTCGTTGAACGTGGACTTCGCTTCGGTCCAGGCACCGCCGGGGAAATTGGTCCGCAGGATCTCCTGCCGGTCGATCCCGTGCGTGAGCGCCCGGCGGACCCGGATATCGTCCAGGTGCGGTGCCGTCAGGCGCAGCTGCAAGCCCCAGACGCTGCCGAAGAAGGTCGGTGCGATCAGCTCGAACCCGTCGGCGACGAAGGGTTCCTCGGTGGGTTGTACATAGTGGATGATGTCGACCTGCCCGGCCTGTAGCGACCCGGTGCGCAGCGACGGCTCGACGACCTGCTGAACGGTCACCCGCTCCAGGTAGGCGGGGCCGTCGTGCAGCGCGTCCCCGCGTGGCCAGGCGTAGTCCTCGCGCCGGCGAAGTACTACTTCTCTACTGGGCAACCAGGATTCGACGACGAAGGGGCCGGTACCGAAGATCCTGCTCAGATCGGACTGCGCGTCGAGACCCGCCTCGATGGTCGCCGGGGCGAGGATGCCGACGGTCGTCCAGGCACCCAGTTTCTGGATGAAATCGCCGAACGGCTGGGCGAGCCGGATCAGCACTTCGTATTCGCCGACCGCCACCGCCTCGCCGTAACTCGTCGGGAAGTACGCGGCCCGGGGAATACCGCGCGACTTGTCGCCTCTGCCGAGGAGGTTCAGGTTGGCGGCCACCGCCGCGGCATCCAGCTTCTCGCCGTTGGAGAACGTCACCTCGTGCCGAATCGTCACACCGAATTCGGTGCGCGCATCGTTCTGTGTGAATCCGGTGGCCAGATGCGGGCGGAACTTTCCGTCGGCGTCGTAATAGAACAACCGCTCGACTATCTGGTTCCATACCTGCGCCACATGCCACGATCCGGTGCTCTGCTGCTGATATCCGTCGATCAGTTTCTCGTTGAGGTAGGTGATCTCGCCACCGGGCAATGGAGTCGTGCTGTGTGGTACAGAATTCGTGCGCGTGGAAGACGCGGTGGAATCACCACACGCTGCCAGGACCCCAGTGCCCACCAGTGCGGCCCCGAGGCTCAGGAATCGTCGCCGCGCGAGCTCGTGTGACATGTGGAACCTACCGGCCTTTCCTGGAGAACAGCCATCGGCGAAAACGGGCTACCGACAACTATTCGAGAATGTGACGGACGAATTGCTCTGAACCGAAGGAGAATCGGCAGGTTCAGGCGCGGCGCGGACAGCGCGGGTGGCGACACTCGCGCAGCGATACGCCGGCACTCATGGGGAAATTTCCGGTCACGGACATCAGCCTGCCCGGCCGGAGGTCCGAAACCAACACAGTTTCACTACAGGATTGATGAACGAGAACTTACATATCGCCGTCGCACATCCGCGCCGGCCTCGTCACCTGCACCGAGAAGCGGCGAACGGGAAATCAATGGACGAAATCATGAGGATTCCTACACTCGCTCCGCGGTGCGAAACCGATCGATTGTTCCACACCGCGGACCGCTGCCGAGTTGAAGCATCAACCAAAGGGTTCCGCGACCATCGGATATCACCGAAGATCGAGGCCGCCGACGGATACGACCACGACTGCGCGGCCCGGGGAGAACACCTGAACAGACGGGCCGGCCGAGACAGACCTGCCCGGCGGTCCGCCGGTCCGTAGCATCGTGTCATGAGTACTTATGTGACGACGAACCCGACCACAGGTACTACTGAACACGAATTCCCGGGACTGGCCGACGACCAGATACCCGGCCTCGCCGAGCGCGCCGCCGAAGGATTCGAGGCATGGCGACTCACCTCGGTGACAGAACGTGCCGAGGCGCTGGCACGGACCGCGGATCTGTACGAGGAACGGGCGACGGAACTGGCCGCCGCCATCACGCGGGAAATGGGTAAACCCGCGAAAGAGGCAGCCGGGGAAGTGCAGCTGGCCGCCGATATATATCGCTGGTACGCCGAGCACGGGCCCGATCTGCTGAAAACCGAGCGACTCGACCCCCAGGGCGCCGACGAATCAGTGGTTCAGAAATTACCGATAGGGCCGCTCATCGGAGTGATGCCGTGGAATTATCCCTACTATCAGGTCGCTCGTTTCGCCGCGCCGAACCTGCTGCTGGGCAATACGATAAT
Organism: Nocardia jinanensis; assembly: GCF_014645735.1. Classification (GTDB taxonomy): domain Bacteria; phylum Actinomycetota; class Actinomycetes; order Mycobacteriales; family Mycobacteriaceae; genus Nocardia; species Nocardia jinanensis. The sequence goes on from NZ_BMMH01000002.1 coordinate 811,143, forward strand.
TCTCAAGCACGCGTCCATCTGCGCCGCCTCGTCGAAACTCATGGCCGATGTCCTCCACGACGCGTCGGTCCCCGAGAACGCGTACATCAACGTCTACGCGAGTTCCGATCAGATCGCCGAACTCCTCGCGCGTCCGGAGATTCGCGGGGTCTCGTTGACCGGTAGCGAACGGGCCGGGGCCGCGGTCGCGGAAGAGGCCGCGAAGAACCTGAAGAAGTCCGTCCTCGAACTCGGCGGGTCCGATCCATTCATCCTGCTCGATACCGACGATCTGGCGAAAACGGTCCAGATCGCCGCGCGGGCGCGACTGTCCAATGCCGGTCAGGCGTGCAACTCGCCGAAACGCTTCATCGTCCTGGACGACCTCTACGACGATTTCGTCCGCGGGCTGGTCGGCGAGTTCGATCGCGCTGTGGTCGGGGATCCGGCGGACCCCGGTACCGAGGTGGGGCCGTTGTCGTCGGTCTCCGCGCGCGATACCGTCGCCGACCAGATAGCCGACGCCGTGCGGCAGGGAGCGACACTGCACACCGGAGGCGCGCCGCTGGAAGGAGACGGGGCGTTCCTACGACCCGCCGTTCTCACCGGGATCACTCCGGAGATGGATGCCTACTCCGAGGAGATCTTCGGTCCGGCCGCGATGGTCTACAAGGTCTCCTCGGCCGAGGAGGCAGTACGACTCGCCAACGATGTCGACTTCGGCCTCAGCGGGTCGGTGTGGAGCGCCGATACCGCACGGGCCGCGGAGGTCGCCGATCGTCTCGATGTCGGCATGACCTATATCAACGAGCACGGGACCACGCTGCCCGGCCTGCCGTTCGGCGGCGTCAACCGGTCCGGCTACGGCCGGGAGCTGGGCCGTTGGGGACTGGGCGAGTTCGTCAATACCAGACTCCGGCGCACTTCGTCCCATTAGACGCCACTGCCGGCCGCCCGGGTCACGGTGCGTCCCGGGCATCGCGGAATCCGGGGCGGCCGGTGTGGGATGTTCCCGGTCGCCGTGGACGCGGACGCGGCGCCGGCCCTTACACAGGCCGGCCGCGCACCGAATCGGTGCTCAGGCATCAACACCTACAGCCACCCGCACCGGACAGCTGCCCTGATCTGTGAGAAACGAGGCGAGCTCCCGTCCATGGTCGACGACGGCGCTGCGCTCGGCGCGGGCGAAACGACGCAGCGGGGTAACGGTCAGCGCGGCGGCATCGAGGGTCCAGGTGGCGGCGACCCGGCCGTCGACGAGTACGACGCGCGCGCCGGCGACCGATAGTCCGCGATGGGCGTCATCGATGATCCGGCTGCGATCGTGGTAGCCGAGGATCGCATTGTCGAACGCGGGCAGAAACCGCACCGGAGCGGGTGTTGCGGGATCGGGCCGCGGCGCGTCCGGAAGGTCCAGCAGCTCCCGGCCCTGCTCGTCGCGGAATGCGATCAGTTTCCCCCGGCTGGCGGCCACCGCGCCGGGAAGCCCGGCGAGACCGCACCAGGCTCGCAGATCGGCTACCGCCGCCGGCCCGAACGCGGCGAGATAGCGCCGCACCAGCGTTTCGCCGACCGGATCGGAACCGTCCGGAGCGGGCGGGTCGATCTCGCGGCCCAGCCACCAGCCGAGTGGTACGGTGCGCGCTCCCGACTTACGGCGCCACAGGCCCCGCGGCGGCAGCTGCACGGTCGGGACGAGCGCGGCGATAACGGTCTCGCCCAACGCCCGCGGTCCGACGGTCGGCCAGCGCCCGGCGAGCGCCCGGCCGAGCTCGGGCATCGTATGGGGCCGTCCGTCCGCCAGTATGCCCCGGGCCGCCGTCGCGAGTTCGTCGAGATCCACTCCGTCCAACTCGCGGCGATAGACCCCGAGTACCCGTTGGCGCAGCATATCGCCGTGGCGGGCCCGCCAGGCCAGGGCGTCGGCGGCGGTGACGAGGTGGACTGTGCGGCGCATGAGATGGGTCCGTACGACACGCCGAGTGGTCAGCAGATCGTCGAGAGCCGCCGGATCGAAGGCACGTACCCGCGACCAGAGCCCGACGAATGGTTCCTGCGGTTCCTGTGCCTGTAATCCGCACAGGTGCTCGATCGCGCCGAGCACCGGGAGATCGGCACGGTCGAGCAGTAACTGCCGGGCGAGCGTCGCCCGGTTGAGCGCACGGGTCGACAGCACGGTCATCGGGGTCCTACCGCCGCCCGCTCGGCGGCCGGACAACGGCGCAGCGCCGCGATGGTGGTTGTGACGGTCACAGTCGCCCTACCTTTCTGAGTAGGTCGTAGGGGCGGGTCGATTGTCGACAAGAGCAACTGTCGCAAGAGAAGTGGCCAGGGTGTGTCCTCTGCTTCGGACATCATGGGAACAACAGCCGCACGCCGCCGCACGACGGTCAGACGTTGTTCGGCCGGCAGCAGGCCCGGTGGGCGCCGAGGCGGGCCGTTCCAGGACCCGACGGTCCGACGCCCAGTTCGACCACGTCGAGCACGGCGGCGGCACGGTCCACCGCTGTGCCGTAGGTAACGTCGTTCTCCTCGCCGCCCACGGCGCGGGCACGCCAGCGCAACATCACCATAGATTATGTTGCCGTGTTACATTCGAAAGTGGCCCACCGAAAGGTGACCGGCCGGTATGTAACGGAGGCGCGATGACGATCGATACCGCCCCATCGCTCGGTGCCCGGCCCGTCGGTGCCGACACCGACCGACCGAGCATCCCCCGCGTCTACGACTACAGCCTGGGCGGCAAGGACAACTACGGGGTAGACCGTTCGGCATTCGACCGTATTCGGCGAATTGCCCCACGGCAGGGCGATGTTCACCTCATGAACCGGCGCTGGCTCACCCGCGCCGTGCGCTCGCTGGCCGAGGGCGCCGAGGTCCAGCAGTTCCTGGACCTGGGCGCCGGACTGCCCACCCGCGATCCCCTCCATATCGTCGCGCAGGAATGCGGGCGCCGCGAAGTGAAGGTCGTGTACGTGGACAACGACCCACTCTGCGTCGCGCACGGCCGGGCGATGCTGGAGCGGAACGAGAACACCCATTACCTCCCCGGCGATCTCACCGATGCCGCGGCGACCTTGGACAACGCCGGCCGCTACCTGAACCTGCAGCAGCCGGTCGCAGTGCTGTTGGGCGCGGTCCTGCACCATCTCGGCGACGACGAGGATCCGGCGGGCGTCGTATCCCGGTACATCGATCTGCTTCCCGCCGGTTCGTACGTGGCGATCACTCACTACTGCGATCCCGGCCCCGGTCATCCGGAACTCCACGAGCTGGCCCGGCAACTCGAACGGGCGCATGTAGAAGAGGAATTCGGGTCGGGCCGGTACCGGAGCCGAGACGATATCCGCGGACTCTTCGGCTCACTCGACCTGGTGGATCCCGGGCTGACTCCGCTGGACGAGTGGTGGCCGCAAGGCCCTCCCATCCGGGCAAAGGCATGCGAAGAGCAGCTCATCCTCGGCGGTCTCGGCCGTAAGCCGCGATTCGGGCTCGCCCGCATCGGGGGTTCGGACCGTCTTTCCCGGGGTCCGCACCTCCTCTCGCCGACGACCCGCCAGTTCCCCGAGCGAGCGGCCTCCTGGGACCACAGCCGCAAGCCTCGCTGAATCGAGTTCTCCGAGAATCTCTTGCACGCGGGATCGGTCGTGTCCAGCGTGAAGGCGAGCCGGTTCACTCATACACCGAACCGGACCGCCAGCGCGTCCCGCTGCCGCCGCACGAAATCCGCGTCCACCACCGCGCCGTGACCGGGCACATACAGCGCGCCCGCCCCACCCAGATCCACCAGCCGATCGAGCGCGGCGGGCCAATCCGACGGTACGGCGTCGGGCCCGGCCTGCGGCTCCCCCGACTCCTCGACCAGGTCGCCGCAGAACACCACAGTGGGATCGCCGGGTACGACGACCACGAGATCGTGTGCGGTATGCCCCGGTCCGGCGTCGACCAGCAGAACCTCTCGACCGGCGTCGCGCTCCAGCGTGAGCACGCTCCGGACGTACTCCCGAGGCTGCACCAGGGCGTCTGCGGCCTCCTGTGCCGTAGCCGGATCCAGCCCGTTGGATATCGCGTCGATGCGCAATTCATCGCGGCCGTCCCGATACATCGCCTGCGAACCGTCGGCCGCGAAGACCGGCACCGGCGCGAACGCCGCCGCGCCGAAGACATGGTCGAAGTGATGATGGGTCAGCGCAACACCGGTGATCCGCCGGCCCGCCAGCCTTTGTGCCTGCTTCCGTACCTGGGCCCCCTCACCGAGACTCGACCCGGCATCGACCACGAGCGCGAAGCCCGGCCCGGCAATCAATCCGACTGTGCAGTCCCACACCGGCAACCGGCGCCGCCCCACTCCCTCGGCAAGCCGCTCCCAACCCAGCTCTTCCCATGTCCCGGTCATACCGAAACGCTAGCGGTGCCCTGCGACGGTCGGGTACAGGAGCTGGGAGAATTCGCCGCGCCGGAACGAACAATCCGGCGGCGGAACCGGCCGAGCGGACTCCACAGCCGGACTGCCGGGTCGGCAGCCCGGCCCTCGTGCGTGTCCCCAACGGCCGCAGCCGTTCTCGGCCCGGTAAACCCTCGAGTTCCGCTGGGCCTCCGACGGCCCAGCCGCAGGTCGAACCGGTGAGCAACGGCTCAGCGGCGGACGCGGCGCCAGTTCCAGGACCGGCCCCCGGAACCCGCGCGCGTGCCGGTACCGAATCCCGCGAGGTGCAGGGCGATCAACAATAGACCGACGATGATCAAGGTACCGCCGGTGATTTCCTCACCGAGAATGGCATCCGTCAGATCGAGAATGAGCGCGAGACCGAACGCTACGGCGGCGGCGATGGCGAGCATGAGTACCTCCTGGGGTTCCATCGGAACCGATAACACCTGAGCAGGTCCATCGCGTTCCTGTGTGGCACATACCCGCAAATCACGCCGACTCACGGCGGTGCGCGAATCGACCGCAAAAGGCGCCGGTCCGGTCTTTCCGTGTCCGCAGGGGCTACGCGACGGCGCGCCACGTACCGGTCGCCCGAGCTACGCCGACGCCACGAGCGTGCTTCGCGACGCGCGCCACCTCGCCGGCACACGCGACCGATGAATTCCGCCTCGCCGCGTCATCTGCCGATCCGCTGGACAGACGATTCCGGTCGTGGGCCCGGCCGGGTACGTAAGGTCGGAGTTACCCGTTATCGGGCTCGACCAGTGGGAGTGCCGATGTCCATCCGCAGTCTGAACCATGCCGTGCTGTTCGTCGCCGACGTCGAGATCAGTGTCGCCTTCTATACCCGGGTACTGGGGTTCGAGCGTATCCCCGCGAACTTCCCGGATGCCGCGTTCCTGCGCGGAACATCCTCCGCGAACGACCACGATCTCGGACTGTTCCGAGCACAGGGGGAACGGGCGCCCGACGGCTCGGTCGGCCTCTACCATCTGGCATGGGAGGTGGAGACGCTGGCCGTTCTGGCCGATACCCGGGCTCGTTTACTGGAGGCCCGAGCGCTGACCGGTGCCGCGAACCATGCGGCGACCAAAGCCCTGTACGGACGTGATCCGGACGGTATCGAGTTCGAGGTCACCTGGCTGGTTCCCGATCATCTCGTATCGGAGGAGCTCGGCCCGGGCGTCCCACCCACTCGTCCGCTCGATCTCGACGCAGAAATCGCCCGTTACGGTGCACACACGCCGGGCGGGCCACGTACCGACCGCCATCTCTACGCGCGTCTCGTGGAACCGAGCTGAGCGGTTCGTGACATGAGAAAGGCTCCGCACCTCTACGGTGCGGAGCCCGAAGCTCACGCGGATCAGATCGCGCGGACGTCCTGAGCCTGCGGGCCCTTCTGGCCCTGGCCGATCTCGAACTCCACACGCTGACCCTCTTCGAGGGATTTGAAGCCCGAACCACTGATGGCCGAGTAATGCACGAAGACGTCAGGGCCGCCTCCGTCTTGGGCGATGAAGCCGAAGCCCTTCTCGCCGTTGAACCACTTCACACTGCCTTGCGCCATGCTGTAATACTTCATTTCTGTAGGTGAGCCGTGCAGATCACTTCGATTAGCCCGTTCTCGACAACCACTATGCCATACCTGCGGAAATTACTACGCAGGGGGTGCGGATACCGGCGCGGGCGGGTCACGCGGGCCGGCTCGCACCCGGTCGCCCGGGCGCACCGATCGAGCCACGGATGCTTCTACAGCCCGACGGTGTCCGGACGGGCCGCCGCAGTCGGCGCGGTCCTCAGCGACGCTTGGGGTCCACGGTGGGCTCGACCTCGTATTTTCCGCCCACCTTGGCCTTCTTTTCCGCTCGCTTTTCCTTCAGCGATTTACCGGACTTCTTCGAGGAGGTGCTGCGGGGAGATTTATCGGACATAGCTGTCCTTCGGTTCGGGGACCTGAGCGGCCCCGGTACGGCAACCGTACGCGACCTCCGTCTACCCCGCCGCGAAAATCTCCCGGCGTGTCACGCCGGCTCCGACCACCGGTTGAGGTAGGGCCTGCCGAACCGGAAACACGCCCACAACCGCACGTCGGATCGGCGCATCTTCCCAGCAGACCGGCTTCGAACCGGCCAGCGTACCGGACGTCGCCGGGCCGGTGGCGGCGGCCGGTCGGGTTCACCGCCACCGGGACACCGGCAATGGGAATATCGGCCGCCGCTCCGGAAGGTTGGTCCGGGTAGTGTCCGCGCTTCCTGCCGTTGGTCCGCCACTGTACGAACTGTGAGGTCGCTCTACCAGATGACGAGTATCGACGACGATCGGCAACGGCGAGATTTCGCATTGCAGGTATTCGCGCAGATGCGGACGGCAGGCGTGACCGATGTCTCCTACGATGCCGATGAGTTCGCCGTGCGCTACGACGGAGGCGACGCCGTTCTCCACCTCACGAACCTCTTCACGGAGACGCGTGACCGGTCGCCGGCGGAAGCGCGGGAGTGGTTGGCCCGGATCGTGCCCTCGCTGGTGACTCCCCCGGCGACACCCGACGACTGGGAAGACGTCCGCCCGCTGCTGCGGCCCGTACTACGGCCTTCCACCTACGCGCTGGACGATGGCGGATCGCGGATCCGGCGCCCCCTCTTCCCGTTCCTGGACGAGCTGCTGGCCGTCGACTACCCGGATGTCATCAGTTTCCCCGACGAATCCAAGCTGATGGAATGGGGGGTGACGGCAGAGGAGGCGTTGACGGTCGCCCGGGAGAATCTGGCCGCGGTGGTGCCGGTGGCGGAGCTGCCGGACGACAGCATCGTGAGAATCGCGGTCGACGAGACCGACTACCTGTCGTCATGGATTCTGGTCCCGGATTGGCTGCTCGTCTCCACCGCGAATTTCGAGCATCCGCCGGTCGCGTTCATACCGGATCAGCAGACCCTGCTGATCGTTCCCGGCGATCCGGAACTGCTGTCCCAGGCTTTCGAAATGGTGGAACAGGAGTACCGGGAGGCAGCGCGGCCGCTCTCGCCCCAGGGCTACACCGTCGACGAATCCGGCCTGGTGATCCCTATGGACTGCGTGAGCACCGGAAACGACGCCGAAGTGGCCCGCGCCCGTACCGTGCTGGCCAGTGCTGAATACGGCGTCCAGCAGCAATGGCTGGAGGAACGCCTACAAGCGGACCTCGAGGTGATCTACGTGAGCAGCCTGATGGTGGCCGAACGCGAAGACGGCATCCATACCGTCGCGGTCTGGGGTGAGAACGTCGACGCCGCCCTACCGGTCGCGGATTTCATCGCCTTCGCCACCGAGGACGACGACCGGACCATTCAGGTGCCGTTCGCAACCGCCGTCGATATCACCGGAATCGCGCCTATTCCCGGCGTGCACCCGCCGCGCTACCGCACCGGCCGATGGCCCGATGCCGCGGTGTTCGACCGTCTCACGCAGGTCGCGGTGGCATTCTGAGTACCGGTATGGGCACTTACACTCGCAACCATGAGTAGCTGGGTACTTCCCGCCTTTCTGGGACTGGGGCTCGCGGCCGCGTGCGGGTTCCGGGCATTCCTGCCGCTGCTGCTGCTCAGCGCTGCCGTACATTTCGGTGTACTCGGCCTGAACCTCAACGAGTCCTACGCGTGGATCGGCTCGACAGGGGCGCTGATCGCGTTGTCGATGGCCGCCGCGGTCGAGATGCTCGGCGATCTGATTCCGTTCATCGACAACGCATTGTCGATCATCGGCAATGTCACCGGTCCGATAGCGGGTGCGATAGCGGCCGGATCCGTATTCGAGGCGGCTGATCCGGCCACAGCGGCGATCGCGGGAATCATCGTCGGCGGCCCCACCGCGCTCGCCTTCAGCGCGACCCAGACCGGGGTACGCGCGGCCAGCACTGCCACGACAGCCGGTATCGCGAACCCGGTGGTATCGGTCGTCGAGGACGTGCTGGCGTTCGTCCTGGTCGCGCTGGCGATGGTCCTCCCGCTTCTCATTCCGATCGCGCTGGGCGCGCTGCTGTTCATCGCGTGGCGTGTGGTTCGCAGATTCCGCCGCCGCGGCACCGGATCCGCGCGGTCCGTGACGGCGCCGGTCTCCCGATCGGGGTAGATCCGCGCGCCCCCACCGGTTACTTCGGTGGCCGTAGTGGCTTCACGTACGCGGTACATGGGCGAAGCGCGCGGAGCCGGATCGATATACCCGTCGACCCCGAGCCTGTTCCATCCCTCAGAAGTCGAAGCCGCCGCCGTCGATCCCACCCCCGTCGCCGCCCTGATAGTCCTGACCGCCGGAGTCATCCGCCTGTCCGCCGTATCCCTGGTCCCCGGCGGTGAGCCCGTCCTCGTACCCTTCGCCGTAGCCGCTCTCGAAGCCTTCCGCGCCGTAGCCGACACCGGACATACCGGAGAACAGCGAGGTGAACAGTAGCGCCGAACCCAATCCCCAGGCGCCCGCGATCATGGCGGGTTTCCACCAGGGTTCGGAGTACCAGCCCGCCGGCACGGGCCGGCCGGCGACGCGCCCGCCCGGATAGTAGTTCGGGGTATCGGAGGAAGGGCGGGCAGACGCGGCGATCCGGCGATTCTCGAAGTCGACCACGCGGTCTTCGCTGACTTCGCCCGCGGTTGCCCGGCCCTCGAGTTCGGGGACGACAGGGCCCGGATCCATATCCATGGCAGTACGTGCGGCGCGAATGTAGTACAGCCCCTCGATCGCGGTCTCTTTCGCCAGCCGGGCCTGGACCGGGGTTCCGGCCTGGTCGACCTGGGAACCTGCAGCTATATGCCGTTCCGCGGCATCGGCGAGCGCCTGCTGGGCGGCAGTGTTACTACCGGTCAGGCTGTAGATCTGGCCGCCGAGGCGCTCGTTGACCCGGCGGGCCTCGGCCAGCGCATCGGCCAATTCGAGCGCGGCGCGTTCCCTGGTCTGCCGGGATCGCCATACCAGGATGATCGCGACCAGCACGACCGCCGCGGCGATCAGTAGCCACTCCATCGTCACGCACTCCTTTTGTCAGCGGAGCACAGTGCCGACCAGCATACTCGGTGAGCGCCGGTGTCCAGTTCGTGGAGCGGGGGCACAAAGTCCTCGGCGTACGGCGCCGCGACAGCCGCAGCCGGACCGGACCGGGCCTGTACCGGCACCGGGCTCCGGTGGCGATCAGCTCGTGCCGATGCGCCCCCTGTCCGGCCGAGATCAGAGCCCGCACCAGCGGAAATCGGATCGGCGGGTCTCGCCGGCAGCCGCTTCCGGAACCCGGTCCGAACGATACTGTCGTACGAACCACCACAGCGCTGATCAGGTGTAGAACGACTCGCCGGTGTCCATCGACCGCGGTACCGATCTGTGGAAGCGAGGCGGCATGCGCGATACCGATTCACCCTTCCGGCCCACACACGAAGAAAACGCTCACCTCCATTCGGCGAACGACGACTCGATGGGCACCGCCGCCGGAGCGGCGTCACCTCGGCAGGAGTGACAGCATGATCACTCGGCTCGTGATCTTCGGTGGCACCGGTGACTTGTCCGGACGCTACCTCCTACCCGGGTTGGCCGCCCTGCGGGCAGCCGGTCGGCTCAGCGACGATTTCCGCATTGTGTGCGCGGATCGCAAGAATCGCGACGATACGGAATTCGAGAGCTGGGTCGAGACACAACTCGATCGCCACGCCGGTGATATACCGGTCGACGCCAGAGCGGCGGTCACAACCGCGACACGCTTCCGGCGAGCGGATATCTCCGATCCGGATTCGGTAGCCGCCGTCGTCTCCGGCGACAGCCCCGTCGCGGTCTATCTCGCTCTCCCCCCGGCGCTGTTTCCCACCGCGGTACAGACTCTCGACCAGGTGGGTTTGCCGCCGGGCAGCAAGATCGTCCTCGAGAAACCGTTCGGCGTGGATCTGGTGAGCGCAGTGGAACTGAACCGGCTACTCGCCGACCTGGTCCCCGAAGAGGCCGTCTTCCGAGTGGACCATTTCCTTGCCATGACCACTGTGCAGAACCTGCTCGGGAGCCGATTGTCCAACCGCGTACTCGAACCGATCTGGAACAGCGCGCATATCGCCAGAATCGAAATAATCTGGGAGGAAACCCTCACTCTCGAAGGCCGAGCCGGTTACTACGACCACGTGGGCGCGCTCGAGGACATGGTGCAGAACCACCTGTTGCAGTTGCTCTGCCTGATCGCCATGGAACCGCCGATCACACTATCCGAGCGTGACCTGCGCGACCGAAAAGTCGACGTACTGCGATCGCTGCGCCCGCTGACCGATGCGGAGATACCACGCCGCACCCGCCGTGCCCGCTACTCGGCAGGCACGATCGGGGATCGCCGCGTACGGTCCTACACCGACGAGGACGGAGTGAACCCGCGACATCGCACCGAGACGTTCGCCGAAATCGAGCTGACGCTGGACAATTGGCGATGGTCGGGAACGGAGTTCGTTCTCCGCAGCGGTAAAGCACTCGGAACCGATCGCAAGGAAGTCGCCGTCCACTTCCGGCCGGTGCCCGATCTGCCCTTCGGGACAGCTCAGCCCAACATCCTGCGCTTCGGACTCGATCCCGAGACACTCACCCTCGCGCTGAACGCGATCGGCGGTAGCGCGGAGCAGCTGGTACCGCTCACCATGTCCGCACAGATCCAACCTCCCGATCTGCCGGCCTACGGAAGGCTGGTCCTGGATGTCCTGAGCGGAAACCCGGCACTGTCCATCCGCGCCGACGAGGCGGAAGAAGCATGGCGCGTCGTCGACCCGGTCATCTCGGCCTGGTCCCGCGACGTCGTCCCCCTCGACGAATATCCCGCGGGTTCGCCGGGCCCGGGCCGGAATTCTTCCGAGCCCGGGGCACCGGACGGCGGCCGGCCGAGAACAACGTGACAACCTGCCGAACCCCGCACCGGGCCGACCGTCCGGACAGCCAGGATCGTCACGGCCTTGCCGCCGTCGGTGGTACGGGTCCACCGGTCGACGTCATCGACCGTGCTCTGCGCGACCAGCTCGTCGTTCGTCATCCGCACCCCGTCCTCGCCCGGCACCCGGGTAGTACGCCCTACTTCGGTGTCGGGAAGCCGCCGAGCTGCTGCTCGAGCAGTTCGGCCAGCCGCAGCGGGGTGCGGTCCTCGAACATCGGACCGATCAGCTGCACTCCCACCGGTAGCCCGTCGGGGGACCGCCCCGCCGGGATGGCGGTGGCGGGCAGGCCGGGCATGGTCGCCACACCGGCCCAGACGAGCTGGTCGAAGTACGGGTACTCGACGCCGTCGATATCGATCCGGCGTGCCAGCACATCAGGATTGTGGTCGTGCGGGAACGCGGGAGTGGGCGTGATCGGGCACACCACGACATCGAACTCGGCGAACAGCCGCCGCCAGCCGTGGCGGTGGAGCTCGCGACGGTTGTTCGCCTCGATCCAGTCGCGGTGGCTGAACACCATGGCGCGCAGCCGCGCGGCGTCGAGACTTCGATCGTCTGCGCTCAGTCCGGCGGCGCGGGTCCGCAGCTGCTCGTACGCTTCGACGGGAAAACGTGCAACGGAGCCCGAAAACAAAAACTGCATATAGAGCGTCGCGGCTTCGGTCGGATCGGGCAGCAGCGGACTGTGTCGTTCGACGCGGGCGCCACCGTCGGCCAGCGTGTCGGCCACCCGGTTCACACCCGCCCGCACCGCGGACCCGGTCGCAATGAGCGGATGGTCCTCGATGACCAGGACCCGGAAGTCGGCCGGCCGCTCGTGGCGCGCGGGCGGCAGCGTCAGGTCGTATGCCACGCCGTGCGTGAGCGGGTCCGGTCCGGCCATCACGTCCAGCAGGAGCGTGAGGTCGCGGGCGGTGCGCGCCATCGGACCGACGACGGCGAGGTCGAGGTCGACCGGCAATGCCGGCGCGTCCGGCGCGACCATACCGCGGGCCGGCGCCAGCCCGAGTGTCGGCTTGTGTGCGTATATGCCGCAAAAATGCGCGGGGGTGCGCAACGAACCGGCGAGGTCGGAGCCGATGGACAGCGCGCCGAACCCGGACGCCAGGGCCGCGGCCGATCCGCCGGAGGACCCACCCGACGTGCGAGTGTGATCCCACGGGTTGTTGGTGGTGCCGTGGATCTCGTTGAAGCTCTGGATATCTTGCAGCCCCAACGGCACATTCGTCTTACCGAGCACCACCGCGCCGGCGGCCTTCAACCGCGACACCTGTACCGCGTCCTCGGTCGGCACATGATTCACGTACTGCGGCATGCCCCAGGTGGTGGGCAGCCCGGCCATGTTGTAGCACTCCTTGACCGTCACCGGAATACCGAGCAGCGGCCGATCCGCGCCGCGGACGCGCGCCTCATCGGCGCGACGCGCGGCATCCCGCGCGCGGTCGAAGTCCGGTACACAGATCGCGTTGATCGCCTTGTCGTCCCGCTCGATACCGGCGATCGCCTCATCGGTCAGTTCCACCGATGTCACTTCACCAGCCTGCAAAGCGGCCGCGAGTTCTTCCATCGACTGAAAATTCCAATTCATGAATCCGACGCTATTGGCCCGCCGGAGAGGACATAAAATGCCGCTTCGCACAACGGGAAGGTCGCACGGACCACCTGCACCGGTGAAGTCACGCGCTCGTTCTGTCATCGAGGACGGCCCAACCCAGGTCACAGCGTCGGCAGCGGGGCAACGCCATGAGCACAGGGCATAAGAATGCCGCGCCGTGCAACGGGATAGATGTCTCGATACCCATCCATGTTCCGCCCCGGCCACAGACCATTCGAGATGAACCCGAAGTTCGAGAACAATCCCACAGCCGTCGAGAATGCCAGGAAGATCCGGGAAGGAACGTACACGGAGTGATCGCGAACCTCCTGATCAGCCGACGTCTCGATCCGGTCGCCCTCGCCGCGGCGCTTGCTGACGCGGCAGGGGTGCCGGTCGGGCGGGTGGACGTATGCCGCGAGGACGGCGACCAGGACGCCCGTGACTGGGAGGCGGACGTCTTGTGCACGTACCACTACCTGCGCGGGGACGTCGCGATGAGCCTCGATGTGTACGTGCGGGACGAAGAGGGCGCCAACTGCACGTCGGGCGAACCGGGGCTGGCCGCGGCTCTCGCCGAGCGGATCGGGGCAGGGATGCTGTACCCGGACGACCGGGTCGATCCGTCGACATATTGGCTGGCGGACCCGGGCGGCACGGTGGCCCGGATCCGGCTGCTCGCCTCCGAAGACGAGCCGCCGGTGTACATGGTCGACGCCGTCGAGGCCCCGTCCCTGACCTTCCCCCACGCTAAGGTGACGCCGCTCGCGGAGGTCCTCCGCGAGGCGCCGGTCCCGACCCCGCTCACGGCGACGCTCGACCTCGACGGCCCCGCCGTGGTCTCGCTGACAATCTGGGAGCGGCTGGTCCGGCGCATGGCGGCCGGCTGGCCGCCGGCCGGGCGCTATCTGCCGGAGCTGTACGGGGAGGACCTGAGGGCGCGGGACGGACTCGAGCGCGAGTTCGCCACGTCCCCGGAGGCGGAGCGGGTCGTGCTCGCGGCAGCCACCGCCGAGGTCGACGCGCTCTTCCGGGAGCTCACGGAGGAGGACCGGGCCGCCCCCGCCGACGCCCCCTGGTGGCACACCCGCCGCCCCCGCCGCCCCTGGACTGACTGATATGCGATCCGAGTTTCGGCCTCTGGGCCCATATGACCCAAGGGATCGGGTATCGGTACGGCGTTCAGCCGCTGCCGGTGCCGGAGCGGGCCGCGTTGGTGGTGTGGGGCAGGAACGCGGCCGCGACGAGGCCGGCAGCGGCGATCGCGGCCAGGGTGATCATGGCAGCGGCGTAGGCGTGGCCGGTCAGTCCGGCGACGAGGATGGTTCCGGCGATGGCGGTGCCCAGGGAGGAGCCGAGGTTGGAGACGCTGCGGGAGAGTCCGGAAATCTCGCCTTGGAGGTGTTCCCCGAAAGCGGATTGGACTATGTCGACCGAGGGGGTGAGCATCGCTCCGAGTCCGAGCCCGATGAGCAAGAGGCCGGGCGCGAAACCCCAGGGGTTGATCGAACGGCCGGCCAGCGCGAGCAGGATCGCGATACCGGTGATGGTGACGGCGAAGCCGGTCATGATCAAGCTGCGCCGGGTCTGGCGCCGGGCCAGCCACGCGGCCGATAACGATGTCATGAGCAGGCCGACGGTGGCCGCGGTGAAGACGACACCTGTTTGGATGGCGTTGTAGCCGCGGACGACCTGGAGGTAGGTCGACACCACGAACGAGGTGCCCATGAGTACCAGCCACTGGATGTTCTGGGTGACCAGCCCGAGGTTGGCAACCCGGTCACCGAACAGGCGCGTCGACAGCAGAGGTTCGCGGCCGGAGTGTTCGGCTGCCCGTACGGTGGCGAAGAAGATCGCGAGCACGAACGCGCCGGCGACCAGCAGCGCGATCATCAGCCAGAGGTTGTCGTCGGCGGCGAGTATGCCCGTGACGAGAAGGATCAACCCGGTCGCCGACAGTGCCGCGCCGCGTATATCGAACCGGCGGGACGGGTCTGGCGGTATCGGGTCGAGGATCCGGCGGCTGGACACGATGATCACGACGAGGACGGCGGCTTGGAACACGAAGGCGGCGCGCCAGCTGATGGCGGAGGTGATGAGTCCGCCGATCAGGGGTCCGGCGGCGGCGCCGATACCGCCCATGGCCATGATCGCGCCGAAGGCCCGCGCGCGGGAGCTGGATTCGGTGCGGCATCCAGCAGCGAAGCGAACACGCTCGGAGAATCGAACCGCGGGCTGCACCACCAGTCGATCGTGCCCGTCGACGAGATCAGCGCCGCAGTCTGCAGATCACCGACGATCCCGTGCTCGGCGATCGGTGGATATGCGTTCACAACCACTCCCGTCGGAAAGGAGCCGTGCGCTGTCGCCGTCAGTCGGCGAAGACCTCGCGCAGCTTGGCTTCCTGCTCATGAGACAGATTGGTCGAGACCAGCTCGGCGGATTGCCCCTGGAAGGCGTCGTGGATCCGGTCCAGGGTGGCATCGGAGGTCAGCGCGAACAGCGCCGAGGTACCCGGGGTGAGCTTGTCGCGCACCTCCTTGATGAAATCGTCGTCGATCCCGATATCGGCCATCGACCCCGACATCGCGCCCAGACCCGCCCCGACCGCGGCCCCGATCAACGGGATGAAGAACAGCAGACCGAACAACAACCCCCAGAACGCCCCACCCAGCGCACCGATACCGGCGAGGCTGTGCAGCTGGCGGGTCTTCGGTTTCTTCGCGCTCGCAGGCCAGCTCACCACCGCGGCGTCCTGCACGGTGATCAGCTCCCGGCGCTGCAGGTCCTCCAACGTGGACACCGCAGTATCGGCGCCGGTCTCGCTGGGGAACTTCCACACGGTCAACGTCCCAGCCATATCGGTCTCCCCTCGTCGGTGGCGAACTGCCGCTACGAACGCTAGGTCCGCGGCGGGCACGGTGGGCTCACCCGCGGCGGGTGAGCCCACCGTGCCCGGATCACATCTGCTGCGGCCGCCACGCCGACACCGCCCAGATCACCACCACATCGACAGCGATGACCACCATCGACCACCACGGGTAATACGGGATCCACAGAAAATTCGCGACGATGGACAACCCCGCCAACAACACCGCCGTGACCCGGGCCCAGAACGCACCGGTCATCAAAGCGATCGCCGCGACCGCCAGCAGCACACCCAACACGATATGGACCCAACCCCAGGTCGTCGTCGAGAACTGCAGGATGTAATCCGGCCCCTCGACGAACATCTCATCGGCCGCCACCGCGGAGATACCGGCCAGAATCGACAGCACCCCCGCCGCCAGCAGCAACACCGCCGCCGCGATCGACGTCACCGCGGCCACACCCCGCTTCACCGACGAACCGCCCGCATCGGCCCCATAGGTCGCCATATCCCGCCCTTTCCGCGAGTGACTGATCCACAACAATCACCTTCAGCCGACGCCGGTCACCTCACCCGCCGAGGATGAACCCCACCCACATCCCAGCGTCCAGAAATGGGGGCCATGATGGACATATCCAGCTCAGAGCTACTGGGGGCCCGATTCGTGCACCCTGCCCACCGTGGAACAGCCGATCCGGGTCGCCGAGTTCGACCAGTTCTTCACCGACGCGGTCCGCAGCACCCGCCGGCCGGACCCTCTTCTTGCCGCTGGTCGCGCTGGTGACCGTGTTCTGTGCGCTGTGGTTTGCCGCGTTTCCGGCCCCTCCCGGAACCGACGGCCGGCCCTGTACAGCCGGCAAAGCCTCGGGAAGGGAGCCGCGTCGCGGTCGCCTTCGCACTCACTGCGGTGATCATCGTCGCCGCGTTGTTCCTACCCCGGCACGCGGCCCGCGACCGCGAGAGGATGCCAACCGCCCTGGTGTCCGACCCACCGGAAGGTCACTCGGGTTCGGTGCTACCGGTGGTCGTGAACAGCGTGCGGCGACCGACTTCGACCGTGTGGTCGGCGAAGCGCTCGTAGTAGCGGCCCAGTAGGGCGAGATCGACCGCGGTGGTGGTGCCGCCGGTGTATTCGGGGCCGAGGATGTGATTGAGCAGATCGCGGTGCAGCTGGTCCATCACGTCGTCACGGCCTTCGAGCGCGGCCGCGGCTTCGGCATCGCCGGTCGCCAGGACCTGCGCGGCCGAGGCGGCCATCGATACCGCGGCCGCGCCCATCCGGGACACCGTTTCCCGCAGCGGATCGGGCATGACCGGGTGGGGGTGGCGGCGGCGCACCAGCCCGGCGATATGAGCACACAGCCCGCCCATACGTGCGAGGTTGGCCGACAGCTGCAACGCGGTCACGACTCGCCGCAGTTCGGAGGCGACCGGAGCCTGCAGAGCCAGCAACATCACCGCGGCGTCCTCGGCATCCTGTCCCATCGCCTCGACGTGGGCGCACAGGTCGATCGCGTGTTCGGCCTGCTCGATATCGGTCTCGAGCAGGGCCCGGGTGGCGGTGGCGATCGCGGTCTCGTCCCGTAGGCACATCTGCTCGAGCATCCCGGTCAGCTGTTCGAGTTCCTCGTGGAAGCGAGTCCGCATATGTCATCGAATCATCTCGGGCCGATCGGAGAACGCGCGGTGCGCCCGGAACTCGCAGACCCGGTGCCGTTCGGACCCGAGGATGGGCTGAACGGCGCGGCCCGAGAGTGCCCCGGCCCGGATGACGAAACCGGAAAGGCCCCACGTGCGGGCCGTCACGCGCGCCGGGGGACACCCACCGGTTTCAACGCCCGAAGGTGGGTAAGTCCCGATACGACGGTGCCGCGGTGTGGCGCACCGGCACAACAGTTCGTTATCGCGTGCCTCGGGAGGGCCGGTGTCTTCTTTTCTTTCGTTCCTCACGCTCATGCTCGTACTACCCGGGATGGCGGCCGCCGCCGCGTGGGTATCGGTGGCGGTGAGCGTATGGCTGGAGAGCCGTCGTGCGTCCGAGTACGCGGGTTCTTCCCGGCGGCCCGCGCGCGGCCGCATCTGAGACCGAGGGGTCGGGGTACTTCGCTGTCCAACGAGTGGCGAAGACCGCCGGTCGCCGCGTCCGCGCCGGCCGGGTGGGGAAATCACGAATCCGGCGGAGCCTCGGTGGAGATATAGCGGTTCAGTCGATCGGGATCGGAATCCGCGTCGTCGGCGAGCATATGCAGCACCCACTGCGATTTGCCGTTCTTCTTGGCGCGATACAGACCAGTGTCGGCGGCATCGATCAGAGTTTCGGCCTGCCCGCTCTGCACAGTGGTCAGCACGGCCCCGATGCTGGCCGAAACCTGCACCCGGTGACTGTTGGTCGTCACCGGATCGGTCAGTGCGCCCAGTAGGTTGTCCGCCACTCGGCTTATCTTCCAGGCGTCGACCGGCGGCGGTACCAGCGCGACGAATTCGTCGCCACCGATCCGGGCCACCAGGCAGTCCAGATCCTGCACACTCTCGAGCAGACGTCCGGCGACGGCGGTGAGCACCCGATCGCCCGTGCCGTGGCCGTAACGATCGTTGATATGTTTGAACCGGTCCAGATCCACGAAGCACAATCCGATTTGTTCGTGACCGTTCGCCTCGGCCATCACGGTATCGAGCCGCTCCAGTAACTGGCGGCGGTTGGGCAGGCCGGTGAGCGGGTCGTGCCGGGCCTGCCGGTGGAGTTCCTGGCGCATCCGGTGCTGTTCGGTGACGTCCTCCCCTACCGCCAAGAGATAGTTCGGATGACCCTCTCCACCCACGACGAAGGTGATGGAGAAGCTAGCCCACCCGTAGCTGCCGTCGGCACGTCCGATCTGCTGTTCCAGTTTCACCGTCCCCCGGCGGTTGGGCACCAGCTTTTCGTAGACCAGTTTGCGGATCCGCTCCCGATCCTCGGGGTGGGCGAATTCGTAGACCGAGATACCGCGTAGTTCGTCGATCGGGACGCCGATCATATCGGCGAGCTTCTGGTTGACATCAAGTAGGACACCGTTGGTGTCGCCAACGGCGATGGCCACCGCCGCGTTCTCGAACACCACCCGATAACGCTGGTCCGATTGCCGAGTGGACTGGGCCTCTCCCGTACTGTGGGCGGCGAATCGTAGCTGCCGGTGCGCTCCGAAACCCTCGCCCAGCTTGGTGAGCAGAATCGACATTCGCGTCACGGCGCCGGGATCGGCTTCCGGCCCGACGAGACTCCACAGAATCGGCGCCGAGACCTCCAGCGCGTAGTCCATGTCCACATCCACAGTGGCCAGAGCCGCACCGGCCCGCGCACCCGCGGTGGGGTCGAACGGTGTCGCGGTGAGAGCTCCGGCCAGATCGTGCACCAGCCAATGCAGGAGCTGATCGATATCCGATCCGGACGGTGCGGGTTCGCCGGTCGCCCGTAGTGCCCGAGACCACGAGCGGACCAGTTCGTCGTGCCCCGACCCGTCCATCACGCCCCTTCGTTCATCCGCTGCCCCGACACCGACGCAGCTCTGCGTCACCCCATGCCGAGCGCCGCCACCCCGACGAATGACCATCCTTCCTCATCGGACCGGGCCTTCTCCACTCGGATGGTGGTTGTTCTCCGCGAAAATACCGCCGCCCTTGTACCGGGTAGTCATCAGTTGCCACACCCAGGTGGCCTGGACACAGCCCTCGAGATCGTCGAGATGTGTCAGGATCGGCGACGCCGGGCCGCTGTCCAGGATATCCGGTTCGGCGCAGCGCGCGGCGAGCGCGGCGTGCAGCCCGCGGAATTCGGTGAGCCTGTCACGGATCAGTCCGGCCGCGACACGCACGGCGTCGGCGAGTGTTGCGCCCGGGCTGTTCAGAAAGCACACCGATATCAGGTTGAAATCGGAGCGGTCCGCGATGCACTCCTTCTCGAAGGAGAACATATCGTTCATCAACGCCCCGATCTCGGCGGTGACCACCCGTAATCGGCGCAGATCGTCCACGAGCCCCGCGGCGGCGGACCACTCCCGGCCGAGATAGCTGTCCCGGCCGAATTCGCACAGGGCGATAGCCGGGTACATACCCGACACCTGCGCCCGGAGATCGATGTATTCGGCCGTGGTCAGGAGGTCACGGCGAGACCGGGCGTTCTGATCCCGGATCGCGGTGCGCAGATGCTCGACGGTCGACTCCAGGAACCGGTCGAGCCACTCCGGATCCGCGTCCTGCGCGTGCAGCCGGGACAGGAAATCGACCGTCGCCTTTTCTATCGGAGAGGGATTCTCCGGTGCGGTGCGCGATTCGAGCAGGCCGCAGAGGCGGTCGAGTTCGGTGCGTGCCCGGCGCTGTTCGTCTTCCGGCAGGTGTCCGAACTTCTCCCGGCCCACAGTGTCGTTGAGCCAGAACAGGATCGCGTTGAACAAGCCGATTGCGGTCAACCGTTCCACGCTGACCGGGCCCGGGTGCAGATACGGCGTCATGCTGTTGTAGTGCGCGCCGCCCGGCTCCAGCCAGATCCCCTGGGCGCGACAATATTCCTCCACGTCCGCACAGACCTGCTCGCCGAATTCGCTCGGTCTGAACTCTTTGCTGTAGTCTGCGATATCGCAGTCGGGCGTACTGAACAGTTCCCGTAGCGACCAGGGTTTTTCCGTACGTACCCAGATCTCGTGTTGTACGCGCATATCCGCGATGTTCCGCTCGAGCGCCGATGTGTATCGAGAAGCCACGACGACTCTCCTCCCGCATGATCCAAACCCTTCAAGTTTGGTCGACGAGAGCGTTCGTGTCATCCCCGCGGTGTACCCCCGGTCGGGGCACCGCTAAACGCCGAGGTCGGGCCGGTTCGGGTCGGCGAGGTGATCGCGGTTTTCACCGGCGGCAACCGATACCGGAAGGCAAACAGCGGCCGGGTCGATCGCCGATCGTCGAGCCCCGTCACCGATCGTCCGGGCGGCGAGTTCGCCGCGCCGGCGCTGCCGGAACTCCCGGGGCGTCTCCCCCATGGCTTCCTTGAACGCGGTGGAGAACCACGCCGCGTTCAAACCGCACCGGGCGGCCAGATCACCGATCGGCACGGCGGCGTAGGCGGGATCCTCGAGGAACGCGCACGCGGCTCGCAGGGCTTCGGCACGCCGCAGATCGCGGAAAGTGGTCCCACCGCGGTGCAAGATGGCACGCACCTGCCGGGGGGACCAGCCCAGCGCGGCGGCGACAGCGGGCAACCGGATATCCCGGTGGCCGATATGGGTACGCAGATATCGCCGGACCTGTTCGATCACCTCGCCGTGCTGGCCCAGCTGCGGACTCACCTCGCCGACCGAAAGCATGCACAGCAGCTCTCCGATGCGATGACATACCGCGTCGAACTCGCGCCCCGACAATGCCGCCTGCTCCGCATGCGTGCTGCGGATGAGCGTCCGGGTGATCCGGCCGAGGCCGGACGACAGATTCAGCTCCGCGGCATGGGTACCGAAAGACCCCGTCCGCCCCTCTATTTCATCGCGAGGGACCTGGAAGGCGTAGGCAGATGAACGCGGAATGTGAAGGTGGCACACCGTATCGAGCACAGTGACGGCACCTCGGCCGGGGTCTGCGCTGGTCACACCGCCGTCGCGGTACCGGACCGTATAGGTCCCCTGTTCGGGGACCACCACCCAGTAGAAATCGTCGCCCGCGACCCGGCGGATATGCGGCCGGGTCCGGCGTGAGGTCCGTGCTCCTCGTTGATCCCAGCGCAGCAGCCGGTAGTCGGCGCTCTCCTGCACCGACATCGTCGCGCTCCACCGGTCGGACTCGTGGTAGTCGTGATCCATCGGCATCAGACCGTCGGCGATCGTGGTCCACGACGCCGAACTCCGCGCGGTCACGCTATAGAACTCCACAGTGCCCGTCCTACAAGATGGCTCCGGCGGTACCGGCCGGCCGGTCGGCTGTTATCGGGCCTCGCCGAGCGAGATCGGAATGGACAGCGGCCCGATCGTGAAGAACGACGGTGTGTAGGGGACCGCATCCGGGTCGATGGCGAGTCGCAGATCCGGCAGCCGCCGATACAGCGACGCCAGCGCCAACCGGCCTTCGAGCCGCGCGAGCCCGGCCCCGATGCAGTATCGCGGTCCGTGCCCGAAACCCAGATGCCCGGACCGCTGTTCGCGGGTGATATCGAACCGATCGGCGGTATCACCGTATTCCGCCGGGTCGATGCCGCATGCCTGGTAGACCACGCCTACCGCGTTGCCCTTCGGAATCGCCACACCCGCAATGTTCACATCTGTCAGCGTGAACCGCCAACTGGTCATCATCACCGAATGGCGGTAGCGCACGGTCTCCTCGACGACACCGGCCCAGAGGTCGTCCGCTTTCGCCGAGCGCAGCTGGTCGGGATGTTGGGCCAGCGCGAGTATCGCGTAACCCAGCATATGGACGGTGGTCTCGTGACCGGCGACGAGCATGATCCACAGAACCGCCACCAATTCCTCGGTGGTGAGCTTGTCATCCACGTCCCGCGCCTGCACCAGACCGGAGGTGAGGTCGTCACCCGGCGTACGTCCCTTCCGCTCGACCAGTTCGTACAGATAGGTCTGGAGTCCGTTCTGTGTCGCGAACGCCTGCTCCGGAGACGTGTTGTGCGCCAGCAGGGTTGCCGTCCAACCGCGCAATCGGCTCCGGTCCTGATCGGGTATACCGAACAGTTCACAGATCACCGCCATCGGCAAGGCTTCGGTGAACGTGGGCACGAGATCGACCCCGTCACCGGCGGCCACCACCTCGTCGAGCAGTTCATCGATGATCGCCTGGATACGCGACTCCAGCGCCAGCACCCGGCCCGGCGTGAACGCCTTCCCGATCAGACCGCGCAGCCGCCGGTGGTCGCTACCGTCCTTGGTCGACAGGTGGTCACCCTGGACCACGGCGCGCAACGGCCAGTCCTGGGGGATGGCTCCGTTGTGCAGGGCGGGCCAGTGCCGGGGGTCCCGGGCGAATGTGGTGTTGTCACCGGCGAGGATCTCGCGAACGGCCTCATAGGTCAGGGCGAGGTAACCGGGCACTCCGCCGGGAAATTCCACCTCGACCACGGGTGCGATATCACGCAGCCGGACGCACGTATCGAGTGGATTCTCGTTGACAGCGGGGAAAGCGGGAAGGGTGATCGACACGAACATTCCTTTCGACTGGTCCGGAGGTCACCGGACGCTCGCCCGAGGAGTATCGCGCTGCGACCCTCCGGCCGACGATCACGCGGTCCGACTGTGCCCCGAACCCGAAGAAGGCGGTCGAAAACCCGAAATATGCGGCAGCCGAGATACGCGATATCCGCTCGCGTGTGGACGACGGCCCGGCCTCGGACCATACCGCGATCTATGCCGATATCGATAGCTCGTGACCGCGTTCCGCCCGGTCAGCGCGAGCCCACGGACCGCTTCAGCGCCACGAGCAATTTCGCCCGGTCGCCGGGCGAACCCCTCCACTTCGCGTCGTCCTCGACCATCTCGGCCAGGGCGCGGAAAACCACGTCCAACAGCCCCGGGAACCGGGCCTGTAGATCCGCGTAACGCAGGCTCATCACCCGGGTGCGGCCGACGACCGTCGTCCGGGTGATCCCCGCGTCGCGCAGCACCCGGTAGTGATGGGAGAGCGTGGACTTGTGCAGGTCGATGTTCTGGCTGAGATCGCCGCAGTTCTCCTCCGCGTCGCAAGCCAGGCAGGCCACCAGCTGCAAACGGATCGGATCGGACAGCGCGTGCATCACCGCCGCCAGCTCGAGGTCGGCGGTATCCGGGTGCGACAACTCGGCGGGCACGATCGGACCTCCTGTTCACCCTTGACAGTTTGATGATCATACAACAATCATTGTTGGATAAGCTTCAAACAATCAGGAGGCACAGCATGTCCGGTCGATCACATACGCCCGTTACGGTCCTGGGGCTGGGACTCATGGGTTCGGCGATCGCGAAAGCGTTCCTGGCAGCGGGGCATCCGACGACGGTGTGGAACCGCACGGCGGCGAAGGCCGATGCGCTGGTCGGACTCGGCGCGGAAAACGCGCCCTCGGTGGCCGCGGCGATCGCGGCCGCTCCCCTGGTCGTCGTCTCGTTGCTCGACGACGCGGCGGTGGAAGCGGCGTTGGATGCCGCGGGCCCGGCGCTGCGCGGACGGGTGCTGGTGAACCTCACCTCCTCGAGCCCGGAGCAGTCGAGAATGCGCGCCGAATGGGCCACGCGCCGTGGCGCCGAATACGTGGACGGCGCCGTCATGGCCGTTCCGCAGGGTATCGGCACACCGGACGCGCTCCTGCTGTACTCGGGCTCCGAAACCGGTTATCGCACTGCCGAACCGGCCTTGCAGGCGCTCTCCGCGCAGGGAATCCACCTGGGCGCGGATTACGGGCGGGCCGCCGCGTTCGACGCCGCGCTGGTATCGGTGTTCTGGCTGTCGCTCTTCGGTGTGTCCCTCGGCCTCGCACTCGCCGGGGCCGAGGGGATCCAGGGCAGCGAACTCGTCCCGTTCACACCCGCTGTGCTCGCGCTGCTGCCCGCGATGATGGCGCAAACCGCCGCACAGGTCGAAGCCGGCCACTACCCCGCCGACGACACCTCCATCTCGTCGGCCTACGAAGCGTTCACCACCCTCCGTGCGGTGATCGCGCGCCACGGAATAGACACCGGCGTGCTCGATGCCTCGGGCGATGTCTTCCGACGGGCACTGGAGGCGGGCTACGGGGCCGACGGACTCGCTCGCCTGGTCCCGATACTTGCCGGAGGCCGCTGACGAAACAACCCGGACGAGTCACGAACGCCCTCTTTAAATTCTGCGACAAAGTAATCCTTCAGCCGCGGCCGAATGGGGATCAGAGTTGGCCCGTGAGCTACGCGGGCGGGGCGGCGGGCGATGAGCCGATACGCCGATTCGACTACGGCGTCGACGGCTCATCCACCGCACCCGAGAGCAACAGGGGAAAACAGTGACGACTGCTCAAACGTCCCGCGCCGGGCGATACGGTCTCGTGGCGGCCGCCCTGGTCGCGGCCACTACCCTCGTCGCCGGTTGCTCCGGCGGCGCGCCGGTGAACCGGGCATCCGATACCGGCGACATCACCGCGGGCGGGACCCTGCGGGTGGCTTCGCTGGCCGCCGATATGGATTCGCTGGACCCCCTCACCGGATACGACACGAACGCCTGGGCGGTCCAGCGTGCCATCACCCGGCAGCTCGTCACCTTCCCCGGCTCCACCGGCGAGCTCCGCGACGATACCCAGCTGACTCCCGACCTGGCCGAATCCTGGGATGTGAGTGCCGACGGCACCACCTACACCTTTCATCTGCGGGACGGCATCACCTACTCCGGCGCCGCCACCCGTGAAATCGTCGCCCGGGATTTCGTCTACGCGATAGAACGCTTCTGCGATCCGAACAAGCAGGTGGCCGCGGTCAACTATTTCCATTCGGTGTTCGTGGGATTCACCGAATACTGCGACGAATTCGCGAAGGTGCCACCCGGGGACCTCGCCGCGTCCAAAGCCTTCATCGACAACCACGAGATCTCCGGTATCACCGCGCCGGACGACAAAACCCTCGTCATCCGCACGCCCGCGAAGACCTACGACTTCCTCGATATCCTCGCGATGAACTTCGTGACACCGCTCCCCGAGGAAGTCGCCTCCCGCTACTACGGTGACTCGCTCGAGTTCCGGCAGAATTTCGCCTCCTCCGGTCCGTATCGGGTCGGTACCTACCAGCCGGGTCGGCAGTTGGTGCTGAAGAAGGTCGACGGATACAACCACGATCTCGACCCCGCCCGGAAGGCCTACGTCGACGAGATCGCGATCGACTTCACCGCCAACAGCGAAAATGCCGTCGTGCAGAAGGTGCAGGCCGGGGAGGCCGACCTCACCCTCTACCTGGACGTACCGCCGCGCGCGACACTGCAGCAGTACAGTTCGACGAACAATCCCCACCTGCACACCTCCGACAGCGGTGCGGCGAACTTCATCGTGCTCAACGCCAAACCGGAGGCGATATCGCCGGGTGCGACCGCCCTGCGTGATCCCAGGGTGCGCCAGGCCCTCGCCTACGGTGTGAACAAGAAGAATCTCGTTCAGGGCCAGGGTGGGCCGATCGCGGCGAAGCCGAACGGGCAGATCGTCACCTCGACTCTGCTCGGGCACGAACCGTTCGACCCGTATTCGACGCCGGACGGCGCCGGGGATCCGGACCGAGCGCGGCGGCTGCTGGCCGAAGCCGGATATCCGAACGGCATCACGCTCGACGCGGTGTATCGATCCACCGCACAGTTCGAGAGTATCGCGGTGACCCTGAAGGAAGACCTTGCCGCGGCCGGGATCACGCTCAACCTCATCTCGCTGCCGGGTACCGAATATCAGTCGTACCTGCAAGATCCCACCGGCCGTTACGACGTCTCGCTCAGCGGCTCGTTCACCCCGGACTGGCAGGGCAGATCGACGCGGATGCTGCTGGGCGGCTGGCTGAATTCCGAGGCGGCGCCGTGCGGAAAGGGCAACGTCAACGCGATCTGCTACAGCAACACTCAACTCAACGACCTGGCCCGGCGGGCTTTCCCGTCCGACGACCCGGGCCCCCTCTGGGCCGCGGCCGACCGGATCGTATCGAGCGATCTGCCGTGGATACCGCTTTTCGAGAAGCGTAAGAATCTACTGTCGTCGGATCGCGTCACGAACTGGACCTGGGCGTCGCTGCCCGCGCAGGCCGACTACACCAATATCGCCCTGCGGGACGGGCGATAGCGGTGGCCGTCCTGACAGTCGAGAACCTGGCCGTCTCCTTTTCGCAGCGAGGAGAACAGGCCGAAGCGGTACGCGGGGTGTCGTTCTCGGTCGAGCCGGGCCGGACGCTGGGGATCGTCGGCGAATCGGGCTCCGGTAAGAGCGTCTCGCTGCTCGCCGCCACCGGTCTGCTCGGACCGGATGCCCTGGTCCGGGGGCGAGCCGTGCACCAGGGTATCGACCTGATCGCTGCCGATCGCGCTTATCTGCGGTCGATCCGCGGGAAGGAGATCGGGTTCGTCTTCCAGGATCCGCAGAGCAATCTGCACCCCCTGATACCCATCGGACGACAGATCGGCGAAGCGATCACCGCGCACGGCCGCGTCCAGCGAGCGCAGCTTCGGGCCCGCGTCCTCGAACTCCTGGACGAAGTCGAGATTCCCCGGGCCGCGGACCGTATCGATGATCATCCGGTCCACCTGTCGGGCGGTATGCGCCAGCGGGTGATGATCGCGATCGCCATCGCGTGCAACCCGGGTCTGGTCATCGCCGACGAACCGACGACCGCCCTGGACGTGACTGTGCAGGCTTCGATCCTGTCGCTACTCGAGCGTCTGCGACGAGATCACGGCACCGCCCTCGTCTTCGTCAGCCACGATCTCGCGGTGGTGTCGGATATCGCCGACGATGTGCTCGTCATGCGGGACGGCGCGATCGTCGAAGCAGATTCCGCGCGTTCGGTCTACACCGCACCGAAGTCCGCCTACACCCGCTCACTTCTCGCCGCGCACCGCACCCTCGGGCGCCCGTCCGCCGAACGATCGAACCAGGAGCGGTCCGCGCTGTTGCGCGTCACCGGAGTCACGAAGTCCTTTCGCACACGTGCGGCACCGCTACTCGGCGGAGTTTTCCGTCGCAGCGCATCACTGGGCATCGCACCGGTCCTGAACGGTATCGACTTCGAAATCGGCGCCGGGGAGATAGTCGGGCTGGTGGGCGAATCGGGCTCCGGTAAATCCACCATCGGCCGGATCGTCGCGGGGCTCGACAGACCCGATGCCGGAACGGTATCGCTGGGCGCGAAGACCTATATCACGCCCGGCTCCGGCCGGGCCGAGCTCGATGCCGAGGTGCGCCGTTCGGTCCAGGTGGTGTTCCAGGACCCCTACGGCAGCCTCAACCCGCGCCGGCGGATCAGCGAGATACTGGCTGCGCCCTATCGACTCGCCGGTCACCCGCGCGAGCAGTCCCGGCACGAAGCCGAGGCGCTGATCACGCGGGTGGGCCTGCCCGCGGACTTCCTGCACCGATATCCGGGGCAGCTGTCGGGCGGGCAACGGCAGCGTGTCGCTATAGCCAGAGCGGTCGCGCTCGGGCCCGCGTTGGTGGTCGCGGACGAGCCTGCCTCCGCCCTCGATGTCACCACCCAGGACCATATCCTCGCGCTGCTACGGAATCTGCGGGACGAGTCGGGCACCTCGCTGCTGTTCATATCCCACGATCTCGGTGTGGTCGCGGCGATATGCGATCGGGTGCTGGTCCTGCGGGAGGGTGTGATCGTGGAGCAGGGCCCCACCGGCACGGTCTTCGCCGCACCGCGACACGACTACACACGCCTGCTGCTCGAATCGGTACCCGGCCGCCGGCGCCGGGAGGCCGTCGATGTCTGAAGTGTTTCCCGACCGAGCGGGGACGGCGCCCGCCGGCCGGCCGACCCGGGATGCCCTGCTCCGCACACTGTCAGGTGAACCCGCCGTCCGGTTCGGCGGCGCCCTGATAGCGCTGGTGGTCCTCACCGCAGTGCTGGCGCCCCTCGTGGCTGTCCTCGTCGGGCACGGCCCGACCGCACAGTTCCGCGCCGAAGGACTGGACGAGGCCGGTATCCCGATCGGCCCCTCCACCACGTTCTGGCTCGGCGCCGACGGCGAAGGACGCGATGTGCTGGTTCGCACGCTGTACGGCGCGCAGGCTTCGCTTTTCGTCGGGATTCCCGCGACGACGCTGTCGATGATCGTCGGTACCGCTGTCGGGCTCGTCGCGGGATTCGCGGGCGGCACTATCGACCGGATCGTCGGTCAGATCGTCAACGTGGTGCTGTCCTTCCCGTTCGTCGTCACCGCGCTGAGCCTGCTCGTATTGAATCGAGACGCGTCCGGCCGGCCGGTGGTGAGTCCCGTCATCGTCGTCGTCCTGATCATCTCCGCGTTCTCGTGGACCTATTTCGCGCGGCTGGTGCGCGGGATGACACTGACACTGCGGTCCAGTCCGTTCGTGGACGCGGCGGTCACCGCGGGCGCCACACGCGGTTACATCGTGTTCAAGGAGATCCTGCCCAACGTGTTCCCCGTCATCGCGGTCTATTGGGCGGTGCAGCTTCCCGTCAACATCATCGCCGAGGCCACCCTGTCCTTCCTCGGGGTCGGGGTGGCGGCACCGACGCCGAGCTGGGGCAATATGATCGCCGACGCGCAGCGGACCTCGCTGTACCAGGTCCAGCCCTGGTTCCTGCTGGGGCCCGCGATCGCTCTGCTCGTCACCGTGCTCGGCTGCAACGCTTTCGCCGACGGATTGCGTAATATCCTCGATCCGAAGCGGCGGTGAGCATGATCCGCAATATCGGGGCGGCCACCGCGCGTGCCGCCACCACCCTGATCCTCGTCCTCGTCGCGGCGTTCTTCATCACCCGCGTGGCCTACCGCGATCCGGCGAACATGCTCGCGCCGCGCAACGCGACCCAGGAGAGTGTCGACGCCGTCTCCCGTGCGCTCCGCCTCGACGAGCCCTGGTATGTCCAACTGGGGAATTACCTGTATCGCGGACCCGATATCCAAGGCGCGCCCATGGGCCTCGCGCAGTGGCCGCCGGGGCTCGGGTACTCGTTCCGTCGCCAGACCCCGGTCACCGAGCTGATCCTGTCCAAGGTGCCCGTCACCGTGTCACTCGCGCTCGGCGCGCTGGTGATCTGGACGAGTCTCTCCATAGTGTTCGGGGTCGCGGCGGCTCGCCGCCCTGGTACGGCAGCAGACCGCGGGATCTCCACCGCCGCCTATATCGCCCTGTCGCTGCCGACGTTCCTGACCGGAATGCTGCTGTCCTACTTCCTGTTCTTCAAGCTGTCCACCTATGGGCTGTACTGGTTCCCCAGCAGTGGTTACGTTCCGTTCGCCGACAACCCTTTCGAGTGGGCCCGGCATCTTCTGCTGCCGTGGCTCACCCTTGCCATCGCCGAAATCGGGCTGTTCCAACGTGTCGTACGAGGTTCGATGCTGGAAACGCTGGGTGCCGACTACATCCGCACGGCCCGGGCGAAGGGAGTGTCCGAGAACGCGGTGTACTACCGCCACGCACTGAAGTCGGCGTTGAATCCGGTGATCACGCTCGGCGGGCTCGAACTCGCGGTGATCATGGGAGGCGCGATCGTCACCGAAACGATCTTCGGGCTCGACGGAGTGGGCCGCCTAACGATCAATTCCGCCCTGGAAGGCGATTTCCCGGTGGTCATCGGCACCACGATCTTCGCGGCCGCGGTATTCGTCCTGTGCAACCTCGTGGTCGATATCGTCACCGAGCTCCGCGATCCGGCCGCGCGCTGAGACAACGTCGCAGCCGGGAGCTCCGGTGTCATGCTTTGACGATCATCTCCAGTCCGCCGCGGAAAGGCAGGGTCCGGGTGAGCAGGCCGTTGGCCGGATCATCGATGTATTCGAATGCGTCGCGATAGATATCCGGCCGATACTCGGTGTTGTCGATGAGGAGCACACCACCGCGGCGGAG
Organism: Nocardia jinanensis; assembly: GCF_014645735.1. Lineage (GTDB taxonomy): Bacteria > Actinomycetota > Actinomycetes > Mycobacteriales > Mycobacteriaceae > Nocardia > Nocardia jinanensis. The sequence goes on from NZ_BMMH01000002.1 coordinate 841,443, forward strand.
CTTCGGTGTGATCAGCTCCAGGGCCGACCGTGCCACGGCCGGTCAGATATCGATGAGCGCGAGGTCGACCGGCGCCTCCAGATCGCGCAGGGTGGTACGGAGGTCGCCTTCGCGAAGGTCGATACAGGATGCGAGTCCGGCGGCACGGAAATTCTCCCGGGCCGCCGCGATCTTGGCGGGTTCCTGTTCGGTGGCGATCACCGTGCCGGTACCGCCGTCCGCCTCGGCGACCAGCCGGACCGCTTGGGCGAGGTAGAGCGTCGACACACCGTAGGAGGTTCCGACCTCGACGATCCGGCGAGCGCGCAGGGCCAGGCACAGCCGGTGGCACAGCATCGCCTTGCCGTGTTCGAGTGCCACGAGCTTATCGGCCAGGAAGGTATCCGCCGCGGTGTCGAGGTCGGTGAGGTCCGCGGCGTCGCCCCGTTCCGCCCGGTCGGCGAAATACGTGGTGATCGCCGAAATCTGGTCGGCGCTGCGGTGCTGCAATTCGGCTACCGGCCGGTCGAGGCCGGGACTCTGCAGCGGACTGGCGATCATCGCGAAATCCTCTCGTGCGGGGAAGTTCCCGCAGTCGTCAGAAGTGGTCGAGGCTTCCCGAGCGACGGCACGCGGGACACTCGTTCGCTGCCGTACCGGATCGCTGCCGGCCGATCCCGCACCGAATGCGGTGGCATGCCGCCGGACGGGCGGTTCAGATACTCGCGACAGCGGTGAGGGCGCGTGGGGTCACCGTGATCAGAATTCGCTCACGGACAGGATGCCGTTCGGTAGCACGGGGTGCGACGGTGCGATCGATGTATTTGTCCCGGATGCGTTCGGTCCAGGCCCTGTCCGCGTCGACACTGAGGCCGGCATCGCCGATGACACGCACTTGACGGTTCGGCCGTTCTCCGTCGGCACGCAGCTCGTGCTCCACATCCACGACGAGCCCGACGCGCGGTTCGGCCCGGATCCGTGCGAGGTGAGGCCGGCCGCTGTAGCTGGTGAGGTGAAACGCGCCACCGGTCCAGAGGAACCAGATCGGCGTGATATGCGGATAGCCGTCCGCGTCGATTGTCGCCAGCCGAGCGATGACGGCGGAGTCCAGCAACTCGGCGATTTCGGTGTCCCGTAGTGATCGCACCATGAGGTCATAGTGCCCCAGCCAGCGCGGTACCCGGCTGGTTCGCATCCGTCCAGCAGCGCCGAAGAGCCGGGAATACGTAGTGATTCGAACGCATTCCGTCGCTGTGACGGCGATCCCATCACGCTGAATCAAACCCGTGGAATCGGTATCGCACCCGCTTACAGTCGGTGCGTCAGTTCGCCGCCGGTACACCGTGGCGCCGATCGACTCGCTACCGAGGAGTACCGATTCCGATGACCGCCGCCGTTGACGCCGGAGTGCATATCGAACCACTGTCCGGATGGACGGGCGCCCTGATCAGCGGGGTGAATCTGTCCGCGCCGCTGGCCGGCAACGAGATCGAGGCGATCCGCCGGGCGTTGCTGCAGTGGAAAGTGGTGTTCTTCCGGGGGCAGACGCTCGATCACGCCCAGCAGATCGCGTTCGGTGAGCAGTTCGGTGAGGTCACACCCGGTCATCCGTACGAGGGCGATACCGCGCCCGCGGGTTTCCCCGAGATCCACACCGTCTCACCCGCCGCCTACGACCAGCGTTACGGTGCCGGCTATCGGAAGAAGCAGGGCGCCAACGGTCCGGGCTGGCACGCGGATGTCACACCGCTGATCAATCCGCCGTCGCATTCGATCCTGCGGGCCGAGGTGGTTCCGCCGTTCGGTGGCGATACCCAGTTCTCCAATGTCGCCGCCGCCTACCAGGGCCTGTCCGCACCGCTGCGCGCGCTGATCGATGGTCTGCGCGCCGAACACCGCTTCGGTGCGAATTTCGCCGCCGAACGCAGCTCGGAGAAAATCGGCGAACACGTGCGCACCAATCCGCTGGCCTCGATCCATCCGGTGGTGCGCGTCCACCCCGAGAGCGGTGAGCGGGTGCTCTACGTGAATCCGTCGTTCACTCGCCAGATCGTCGACCTCTCCCCACGGGAGAGCCGTCATCTGCTCGATCTGCTGTTCGAGGAACTGGCACGCCCGGAATACACGGTCCGGTTCAAATGGGAGCCGGGCAGTGTCGCGTTCTGGGACAACCGGGCTGTGCTGCATCTGGCGCCCCGCGATGTCGAGCATCTCGGGCACGACCGTGTACTGCACCGCATCACCCTTGCCGGTGATGTGCCGGTGGGCGTGGACGGGCGCGAATCGGAGTCGATCTCCGGTGCGCGCTTCGGAGCGGCCTGAGATGACGGGCACACTCGCCCGGCCGGGGCCGGGGGTGGTCCCGGCCGAGGCGGTCCTGATAGACCCGACGACGGTACGTCGCGCGTCCACCCGCAAGCCGTGGATACCCCGCCCCGTCCAGCGCATGCTCGGTCCGGTGCTGCTGGTCGCACTCTGGCAGATCCTCTCCGGCACCGGCATTTTCGACGAACGCACCGTACCGGCTCCGCTCTCGGTGGTGCGGGCGGCGTGGGAGCTGGTCCTCGCCGGATCACTCCAGGAACACCTCACCATCAGCCTGCTGCGGGTCGGGTACGGACTGGTTTTCGGTATCGCGCTCGGGCTGGCGCTGGCGGTCGTTTCCGGGCTCTCCCGGATCGGCGAAAATTTCGTCGACGCCAATATGGAGGTGCTGCGAGCCGTCCCCAACTTCGCGCTGGTGCCCCTGTTGATCGTCTGGTTCGGTATCAGCGAGGTCCCGAAGATCCTGCTCATCACCCTCGCTGTGGCGGTTTCCATCTACATCAACACCTTCAGCGCGATCCGCAGCGTCGACGCGGGACTGGTCGAGGCGGCGCGCTCGTTCGGGGTGGGCCGGGGTGAACTGATCCGGAAGGTGATCCTGCCGGGTTCGCTACCCGGATTCCTGGTCGGTCTCCGGCTGGCACTCACCGCGTCCTGGCTGTCGCTGATCTTCGCCGAGACCATCAACGCGAAGAAGGGCCTGGGCCGGATGATGACCGACGCCCGTGAGTACTTCCAGATCGACGTGGTCTTCGTGCTGATCGCCGTCTACGCCGTGCTCGGCCTGCTCTCCATCTTCATCGTGCGCTGGCTCGAGGCGCGGCTGCTCACCTGGCGGCGGTCCTACGATGGCAACTGACCCCGCGCCCCGGGCCGTGATCGCCCACGACGTCCGGAAATCGTTCGGCGACGATCAGGTTCTGTCGGGCGTGAATCTGGAGATCGCGGCGGGCGAGTTCGTGGCCTTGCTCGGCCGCAGCGGCTCGGGCAAATCGACCTTCCTGCGGGCGCTGGGTGCCCTCGATTCCGAGGTGGACGGTTATATCCGCGTCCCGGCGAAGCAGGCCATCGTATTCCAGGACCCGCGGCTGCTGCCCTGGCAGAAGGTCCTGACCAATGTCACGATCGGTTTGCCGGCCAATGCCGAAACGAAGGCGAAAGCGATAGCGGCACTCGGCGAAGTGAATGTGGCGAGCAAGGCGAAGGTGTGGCCGCGCACGCTGTCCGGCGGTGAGGCGCAGCGGGTCGCACTGGCGCGGGCACTTGTACGAGAACCGGAACTGCTGCTGCTGGACGAGCCGTTCGGTGCCCTGGACGCGCTCACTCGCATCAAGATGCACGGTCTGCTGCAGGAGCTGCACGGACGTCACCTTCCGGCGGTGCTGCTGGTGACCCATGACGTCGACGAGGCGATTCTGCTGGCGGACCGGGTGATCGTGCTGACCGACGGCACCATTTCCCTCGATGCCGCGGTGGACCTGCCGCGGCCGCGATCGCGCGACACCACCGAGTTCGTCACCGTCCGCAAACGCCTGCTCCGGGAACTGGGAGTGAGCGAAGAGTCCCCCGCGGCGCCGTGAGCGCCGCATGCACGAAAGAACCTTCGATGAAGATCTTGTCCACACGTATGCTCTCACTCGTCGCGATCGCGGCTGCGGCCACGAGTTGCGGGCTCGGGGATGCCAGCGAATCGGGCGCGTCCGTCGGTGAGGTGTCCCTCGCGACCCAGGTGGACGTTCCCGAAGGCACTGATCTGGTGATCGCCGAACAGAACGCGAGCGAATCGCTGCCGTGGAACCTGTCCGGTGCGGGCGAGAACGTGCCCTACAAGGTCGAGTTCGCCGATTTCAGCGGCGGTGCCGCGGTGATCGAGGCATTGCGCTCCGGCGCGGCCGATATCGGCGCGATCGGCGAAGCACCGGTACCGATCGCGGTCAACAGCGGTGTCACCGATATCGTCACCGTCGCCATCGAAGCCAATCCCGGCAGCAGCGGGGGCTACTACCTGGTGGCGCAGCCGGGCAGCGGTATCGACGGCGTCGACGATCTGCGGGGCAAACGGGTCGCGTATCCGCCGGGGTCGGGACGGCATATGATCACCGCGGCGCTGCTGAAGCGCGCCGGGCTCGACCTCCAGAAGGACACGCGGCCCGTCGAACTCGCCGGGGCCGAGGTGGTGCCCACCTTCGCGGCCGGTGCTGTCGACGCGGCCATTGTGCTGGGCAATCAGTACTACAAACTGGGGAAACCGCCGATCATCGGCGACGGCACCGGTATCAACACCGGAATCGAGAGCCTGATCGTGCGCCGCGACACTCTCGACGATCCGGCCAAGGTCGCGGCCATCGGTGATTACATCGGCCGGACCGTGGCCGCGGGCAACTGGTGCGACGCCCACCCCGAAGAGTGGATCAACGGCTACTACGTCGATACCCAGGGTCTCGAGTACGACGACGGTAAGGAACTCCTCGACACTGTCGGAACGGGGGCCTTCTACCCGATCGACCCCGCGTCGACCCGCCTCTTCCAGCAGGTCGCGGACGGGTTGCTCGACACCGGCACCATCGGCAAACCGGTCGATATCTCCGGCTACGTCGACGGCCGCTACAACGACATCGTCGCGAAACAGAACACGTTGGACGGGGTCACCCCGAAACAGATCGAGAACTGATCACCGATTGTGAAGGGAACACGGCAATGACACAGACGGTCAGCGCTGTCGAGGTACGACCCCAGTCGGGTTGGACGGGCGCCGAAATACACGGCGTCGATCTGACCGGACCACTCGACGAGCCCGAGGTGGCCGCGATCCGGGCGGCACTGCTGAAGTGGAAGGTGGTCTTCTTCCGCGAGCAGTTCATCGACCACGACGCGCACCTGCGGTTCGCGCGGTATTTCGGTTCACCCACCCCCGCGCACCCACTCTTCGACTCGATTCCCGACCCCGCCTATCCCACCATCTACCCGATCTTCAAGGACCGCTTCAAAGCCCGGTTCACCGAGACCCGCGGCTACGACAAACCCGGCTGGCATGCCGACGTGACCGCCGCGGTGAACCCACCGGCCGCGTCCATTCTCAGGGCCGAGACCATTCCGCCCTACGGCGGGGACACCCAGTGGGCCAACACTGTCGCCGCCTACGACGGACTGTCCGAACCGTTGCGGAAGTTCGCGGACACGCTGCGCGCCGTGCACCGTTTCACCCCGCCGGCCGGCGCCGACGCGAGCGAGGACTATCTGCGTCGCGTGCGCAAGCGCCCCCTGGTGAGCGAACATCCCGTGGTGCGGGGGCATCCGGAAACCGGTGAGAAGGCGCTGTATGTGAACCCCGGCTTCACCACCCACCTCGTCGGTGTGTCGCCGCACGAGAGCCGACGCCTGCTCGCCCTGTTCTACGACGAGCTCTCCCGCCCCGAATACACCGTCCGCTTCAGATGGGAGCCCGGCAGTATCGCTTTCTGGGACAACCGCTCCGCCGTGCACCTCGCGCCCCAGGATCTGACTCTGGACCACGACCGGCGGCTCTACCGGGTCACTCTCGTCGGTGATGTGCCGCGGGGCCCGGACGGGCAGGAGTCGGTGGCATTGGAAGGCGAACCCTTCGAGGCCGTCGAGAGCTGATGCGCGCGACGGAAGATCCCACAGTCGAATAAGGATAGGGTAACCTATATCACGGAATGATCTTGGTCCGCCGCGCGCCGCGGCCGGCCGTCTGCCGAGACCCAGGGGATCCGATGACCATCGATTCGACGCTCACCCGCACCGACAGCACTTCGATCCGGGAGCGGGCCTCCGCTACCGATATCGGCTTGCTGATCCTGCGGCTGGCATTCGGGCTGCTGTTCGCCGCCCACGGCACCCAGAAGCTGTTCGGCTGGTTCGGCGGTGAAGGCCTCGAAGCCAACAACGCCGGGTTCGAGAAGATGGGATTCGAACCCGGCAGCTTGTTCGGCACCGCGGCCGGGCTCAGCGAACTCGTGGGTGGACTGCTTCTGGCTTTCGGCGCATTCACTCCGCTGGGAGCGGCGATAGTACTGGGTACCGCGATCGTCATCGTCGACACCGGATTCGGTAAAGGACTTCTCGGCGGCTACGAAATGGGTCTGCTCTTCGCGGTAGCCGCGTCGGCGATCGCGTTCACCGGGCCCGGCCGGCTGTCCCTGGATTCGGACCGCCCCTGGGCGCGCACCGGCCTTGCCTGGGGTGTGATCTCCGTAGCCCTCGCCGTCGTGGCCGCGGTGACGACTCTGATCTTCAAGGCAGTGCTGTAACAGCCCGGCTGGAGCCGAGAGGTCACGGCCCGGGTTCGCGCGAGGCGGGCTCGGCACGTAGCGCGGCCGATATGAGCTGGGCATAGCGGCGCCAGACGGCGGGGTCCCGGATATCGAGTTCGATCAGGGCGCGCGCCGCACCTGAGACCAAGACCTGGATATCCATCCCGGTGGCGTCCGCGCGCAGACTGCCCTGCGCACGCCCCAGTGCCAGAACCCCGTTCCAGTTGCTGTTCGAGGTGTTCGTCACCGAGTCCTTCCACCCCGCTGAGGACCTCGATCATCAGCCGATCCTCGGCCAGCCGAGCGGCGACCTGCTCCAGCAGCGCCTCCAGCGCGCGGTAGGCGTCGGCCCGCGCGGCCTCGACGGCGGCGGCGAGCCGATGGAACCAATCGATGTGCAGGCGTGCCAGCGCCTGCACCAGGTCGGCCTTCGTCGGGTAACTGCGGTAGACGGTCGCCTTGCCGACGCCGGCGCGGGCCGCGACCTGCGGGATGGTGGCGCCGATACCGTGCTCGGTGAACACCTCGATCGCCGCGGCCAGCACTCTTTCGTGGTTTTCCCGGGCGTCGGCCCGACGGCCCGTCCAGTCCCCGGGGTCGGTACGTGCCGTCTCCGGCTTCGCTGCCGCCATGCGGGTCATGGTGCCGTATCCGCGGTATCGGTGCAGAACCGTCCGGTCTGCGACGCAGGTCTCATACCGGGTCCCGGGTGAGTTCGATCTGATCGAGGAGCGCAGCCCGCAGGCCGCGCCCGACGGCGCGACGGCGCGGGTGGTGTTCGAGGCGCCCGCCGGCCGGTCCCTGACCGAACCCGGCTACAACGCGGCGGTCGCCGCGGCGCTGCGCGAACTCGCGACCGAGAACGTGCAATCGGTGAGCGATCCCTTCACCGGGGGAACCGTATCCGAGGACGGCCGGGTCGGCTACACCTCGGTGAGCTACAGCAAGACATCGACCGAACTCGCCGAATCGGACCGCTCCGCGCTCGAGAACGCGGCACACACCGCGGAGGAGGCGGGACTGAACGTCGCCATCGGTGGCGATGCGATGAGCGAGGTGGAAATGCCCCTCGCCGAGGTGATCGGTATCGCCGTCGCGCTGGTGGTATTGGCGATCACGTTCGGGTCACTGGTGGCGGCCGGGATGCCGCTGCTGACCGCGATCATCGGCGTCGGGATCGGGATGCTGGCGATCACCACGCTCACCGGTTTCGTCGAACTCAGCTCGGTGACCCCGGCGCTGGGCACCATGCTCGGGCTGGCGGTCGGCATCGACTACGCGCTGTTCACCATGTCCCGGTACCAGAACGAGGTCCGCGCCGGCCGTTCGCTCGAAGAGGCAGCCGGGCGCGCGGTCGGCACCGCCGGTTCCGCGGTGGTCTTCGCTGGATTGACCGTGATCATCGCCCTGGTCGGTTTGGCGGTGTGCAATATCGGGTTCCTCACCCAGATGGGCCTCGGCGGCGCGTTCACCGTCGCGTCGCCGTACTCATCTCGCTCACCCTGCTCCCGGCCATCCTCGGCTTCGCCGGCGACAAGGTCATGAAGGGGCGCCCGCGCTATATGACCGGGGAGACCGGTGGCGCGGGATTCCGCACCCACGGCCGCCGCTGGGTGGAGGCCATTTCCCGGCGGAAGTGGAGCGCCCTGGCCGGCGGTATCGTCCTCGCCGCCGTGGCCGCCATCCCGATCATGTCCATGCAACTCGCCCTGCCCGACGATTCCAGCAAACCCGCCGGTAGCGATGGTCGCATCGCCTACGACCTGATCACCGACAACTTCGGGCCGGGCGCGAACGGCCCCCTCGTCGTGGTCATCGACACCGCGAACGCACCGATCCGGCCGGGGCCGTGCACACGGCCACCGATCATCTCCAGGCGCTGGCCGGGCGGGCCGGTTCGGATATCGCCGCGGTCGTTCCGGCGGTCACCAGCCCGGCCCCGCAGGCCCAGCAGATCTTCGCGCAGCAACTCGAGACGGTCCGGTTCGCCACCGTCACCGTGATCCCCGGCTCCGGCCCCTCGGATCAGGCCACCAAGGACCTGGTCGCCGAGATCCGCGCCACCGTCGCCGATCTGCCCGCCGAGACCGGCGCCCGCGCCCTGGTCACCGGCCAGACCGCGGTGGGCGTCGATATCGCCGACAAATTGTCCGAGGTGTTCCCGATCTATCTCGCCGTGGTGGCGGGCCTGGCGATCTTCCTGCTGATCGCGGTATTCCGCTCTGTGTGGGTGCCGATCAAGGCGGCGCTCGGATTCCTGCTCTCGGTCGGTGTCTCCCTGGGCGCCACCGTCGCGGTCTTCCAATGGGGCTGGCTGAACCAGCTCGTCGGCGTGGACACGACCGGCCCGGTGCTGTTCATCCTGCCGATCCTGTTGACCGGCATCCTGTTCGGTCTCGCGATGGATTACGAGGTGTTCCTCGTCAGCCGGATGCGCGAGGCCTACGTCCACGGCACCCCTGCCCGCCGCGCCGTGATCGACGGGTTCACCCATAGTGCCCGCGTGGTGGTGGCCGCCGCGATCATCATGATCGGCGTATTCGCCGGTTTCGCGCTCACCGACGACGTCATCCTGAAAACCATCGGCTTCGCCCTCGCGATCGGTGTACTGGCCGACGCCTTCCTGGTCCGCATGCTCATCGTCCCCGCGTTCATGCTGATCGTGGGCGAGCGGATCTGGTGGATGCCCAAATGGCTTGCGCCGCTGGTACCGACCCTCGATATCGAAGGCGAAGCGCTCACCGCGCGGCTGGACCGCCCCGAAGACAACAGCGGCAAGGACCGGGTCTCGGCCGCGGGATGAGACGAGGGGTAGCGGGCTGCGGCCCGCTACCCCTCTCCGGGCAATGGAGTAGAGCTGCCGGGGAGGCCGACTCAATGCTCACACCAGGCGATACGCCCGGCTCCCCGCACCGCGCGCGAACGAGGTGTTCAAAGCCTCGACCGCCGCGACGAGCGGCGCGAGTTCCGGATCGGCGGCCGCCGGCCCCAGCGCGCCCGATAATGCCGCGTCGTGGGTGGGCCGGGCCTTCGACAGCAAGTCCATACCGGCGGGTGTGACATCGGTGTAGATCCCCCGGCGATCATCCGGACACAGATACCGCTCCAGCAAGCCGCGATCCTCCAACCGGGTGACGAGGCGGGTGGTGGCGCTCTGACTCAGCACGACCGCGTCCGCGACCTGATTCATCCGTAGATGCCCGCCCGGCCCGTCGTGCTGACGGCCCAGCACCACCAGCGTATCGCCGCCGCGGTCACGGTGGTGCTGATCGGCGCGCTCGGTTTCGCGACCGTACCGCCACTACAGAAGTTCTCGATCACGCCGCCGGGGCGCCCACGCTGGCCTCGGCCGTCGATATCGGCGCCTTCAACCTGGGCAACGCGATCTCGGCCTGGCTCGTCGTAGCCTAGTCCGCCACGCCACAGCCCGCCGGAACGACAGAGCCCCGCTGCGCCGACCGGCTCCGCATCCGGGGACGGCGCTCCCGCCGGGAGCGCTCGACGGCGCGGACCTGGAGGCGGCCGGAGGCGCGACACACCACGACAGCCGGACGAACTGCTGCGTTCCAGCGCCGGATGTGACGGGTTTCCCGTCCGAAACAGGTATGCCCCAGGTTGTTCGACCGTGGCCCGAACGTCCCCGCGCCGAGCACGCTGGAGAAACCCGACGGCACCATACGCGGAGGTCCCCATGTACCCCCTTGACCCAGACAGCACCGGCAACAGCGGTGAGGCGAGCGCTCAGCCTCTCGAAGCCATATTGATGATCAACAGATGCGCGCGTTGCGACAGACTGTTCGCACCGCTCACCATCGTCTGCTCGTCGTGCGCATCCGACAGCCTCGAGCAGGTGCCGTCCAGCGGCACCGGTTCGATCCGCTCCTGGCGGGTGGCCGATCGTGCCGTGATCGGTGGTCACGACGAGACGATGCCGTTGACCGTCGCCGTTGTCGAACTGGACGAAGGTCCGTGGGTCTACACCTCGATCGAGGGAACGGTCCCGTTGTTCGCGAGTGGCCCGGTGCGTGTGCACTTCCAGCCACAGCCCCGTGACGAGAGGTTTCCGGTTTTCGCGGTCACCGCCGATCCCGATAGCCCGGCCGGTGACATCCTCGGCCGCTCGAAGGACGAACATGCCCGCGCCTGAACAGACGAATGCCGATGCACCCGCCACCTCCTGGGTTCGTACCGCGTTGCAGCAGTGCGCTGTCCTGGAGACCGCGAGGTCGTTGGTCCCGGGGACGAAGGCGCTGATCGTCTTCGCGATCCGATGGGCCCCGTTCGGCGGCGCGTCCGCCGAGGAAGTGTTCTTGAATTTCGGGGTCACCCGCAATCAGTTCCTGCGGATAACAGCTGAGGCGCTGAGTCCACGGAGGACCGACGACCCCAGGATGTATCAGTTGAAGAAACACCTCCTGATGACGCTGGCCCAGGCCTGGCGGAAGGACCCGGAGAACGTTCCGGCGGAATCGAGCCCTTCGGTCGTGCAGAGGGATGCTTCATCAGCGGCACTCTCGCCGTCCGGATGAACCGGGTGAAGCGGGCACCGGCGTAGCTGGGCATCGACGATATCGGGGTGGGTGTAGAGGAATTCCTCGATCTCCCTCGGGTAGATGTTCTCGCCGCCGCGGATCACCATATCCTTGATCCGTCCGGTGAGGGCGATGTAGCCGTCCCCGTCCATGACCCCGAGATCGCCGGTGTGCATCCAGCGGGCCTCGTCTACCGCCTCCGCGGTTTTCACCGGGTCTTCCCAGTAACCGAGCATGATCGAATATCCCCGCGTACACACCTCGCCGGGCTCGTACGGCCGGTTTCCGGATCGACGATCTTGATCTCCAGATGTGGGCCGACCCTTCCGACCGTCGCGGTGCGCGCGACGATGCTGTCGTCGGCTCTGGTCTGGATCGAGACGGGGGACGTCTCGGTCATGCCGTAGCAGATGGTCACCCCGCTCATCCCCATCCGTTCGATGACCTGCTTCATCACTTCCACCGGACACGGCGACCCCGCCATGATCCCGGTACGCAGCGTGGACAGCCGATACTCGCCGAATCCGGGTTCGGCGAGTTCGGCGATGAACATGCCACGAGTACCGGCCGGCGATCCGCCGACCGGTACTCGCGGCAGAACAATTCGGCACGACCTCACCGAACGAACCCGAACGAGGGCTCACGCGGATCGGCGCGGCCACCGGAGGATCGAGCGCCCGGTCAGCCGATCGGCAGCGAGCTGAGGATCGGCAGGAAACCCCAGTCCATGATGCGTTCGGCGTCGCCTGCCGCTGCGGCCAAGTCGTCGGGTGAGCTGTTCAGGACCACGCCGATCAGCCGCTGTCCACCCCTGGAGGCCTCGAACAGCAGGCAGGTCCCGGCAGCGTCCGTGGATCCGGTCTTGATTCCCGTGGCGCCCGGATACTCGCGCAGTAGCCCGTTGGTGGTTTCCCAGACGTGTGCCCGGTTCGCCGGGCCGGCCGGCTGGTGATAGATCTGCGACCCGGCGATCTCCCGGAAAACCGGGTCGGCCATCGCGTGCCGGCCCAGCCGCACCAGTTCCGCGGGTGTGGAGTACGTGGAGAAATCGTCGGGGGCCGGGAGGCCGCTGGGGTCGCTGAAATGGGTGTTCGGCATCCCCAGTCGCCGCGCGGTGGCGTTCATCCGGGCGAGGAAACCGTCTTGGCCGGGGCCGTAGGCCTCAGCGAGGGCGTAGGCGGCATCACAGCCCGAGGGAAGCATCATCGCGTACAGCAATTGACGCGCGGTGAGCACCTCACCGGGGGCCAGCCCGGCGGTACTTCCCCCGTAGGCCGCGGCATAGTCGACAGCCCGCCGGGGCACCGTGATCGGGCGGTCGAGATCACCCGATTCGAGCACGACCACTGCTGTCATGACCTTGGTGATACTGGCGATCGGGAGGCGGGTATCCGGCTGCCGGGACCATACGAAGATCCCGGTATTGGCCTCCGCCAGCGCCGCTGCCGGCGCCCGCACTCCGTCCGGTTGGAGACTCAGCGGAAATGGGAGCTGAGCCTGCGAGACGCCCGGGAACGGGGCGGCCGCGGCGGTGGGAGCGAATATGACGAGTATTCCGGCGACAACCGCCAGCAGTACACGGACATAGGATCGCATCGGCATATTGTGTCGGCTGACCTGGTCGAACAGTGGGATTTCCGGCCCACCTGTCATCGCGCCGCGGTAGATCGTGACAGCCGCGTACGATCGAGCGGTGTCGATAGGGACACCTTCGTGTGGTTCCGCGCTGCCCGGCCTCGTCACGCGAGGACGATCTCCACACCTGCGCCGGACGGGCCCGGGTACAGAGGAAAGGCCGCCACCAGTGAGTGGCAGCCCTTGTGGAGCCGTCAGGCGTCCTGTCTGATCTCCGCGAAGCTCGCCCACTGGACTTCGGCGATATCGTTCGCCTCGTCGTTGAAGGTCGTATCGATCCACTCGATGATCTCGTCCTCCACTTTCCGCAGCACGGACTCCGGTACATCGACCGGGGAGAGCATCTCGAGGGAGAAATAGGTGCGATCGCCCGGAGCCTGTCCGGGGTGCTCCTCGGCCCAGTCCAGGTGCATCCGGTGATCGCCCCCGGCCTTGGGCGCCAGTTCTGTTCTCGCCTCGGCGAGCTCGGGAGATTTCGCCAGTTCGCCGACCGCGGCCGCACGGACGGATTCGGCTTGCGCGGGTGTGCAGTACAGCTGGACCACCAGATAGCTACTCACGCTACCGGCCACATCCTCTCGGTTGATCGCATGGCGGGGCCGCTCGTAGCGACTCCGCGATATCTACCGCTCGTTCCAGAGAACTGGTGAACTCGCGGCCACGGCAGCATATCCCGGCGTCGGCCCGGCGTCGGCACGAGTGGCCATCACACGAACGCCTGCGCGCTGGCACTCCCGACTCGGCTTCGCACTGCCGCAGCGGATTCGGCGTGACCACCGCGGTGAACCGTGACCACCGCGGTGAATCGGCCCGGCGGCGAGCCAGCCGGGCATGCGGGCGGCCCACCGGCGCGGTCGGCTCCTCGACGCTCAGGTACGGCTGATCTCGACCATAGAGAAATCCGCTTTCGCCGCACCGCAATCCGGGCACGACCAGTCGTCGGGAATATCGTCCCATCGGGTGCCGGGCGCGATACCGTCCTCCGGCCAGCCCCGCTCTTCGTCGTATTCGAAACCGCATTGCACGCACTGGAACAGCTTGTAATCGGTGGTCATATCACTATCCTTTCCTCGCCGTGATCGGTTCGAAGTCGAGTTTTTCGCGTACCCCGCAGTCGGGGCAGCACCAGTCGTCGGGAATCGCCGACCACGCGGTACCGGCGGGAAAGCCTTCGCGTGGCGCGCCGATGGTTTCGTCGTAGCGGTAGTCGCAGACCGGGCAGAGGTAGGCGGCCATCAGCTCGCGACCCCGTATCGGGCCAGCACACGTTCCCGCTTGCCGGGCTGGATGTTCACGCGGGTGATATCGCCGCGGTAGTGGGCCAGCACGCGATGATCCATCACCCGGCGCCACAGCGGCGGAAAGTAGGCCAGGGTGATCATGGAGGCGTAGCCGCCGGGTAGTTCGGGTGCGCCGTCCATACTGCGCAGGGTCTGGTAGCGCCGGGTCGGATTGGCGTGATGATCACTGTGTCGCTGCAGGTGGTACAGGAAGATATTGGTGACGATATGGTCGGAATTCCAGCTGTGCTCCGGAGTGCAGCGTTCGTACCGGCCCGATTCCGTGCGCCGCCGCAGCAGGCCGTAGTGCTCGAGGTAGTTCACCGTTTCCAGCAGCGAGAATCCGTACACCGCCTGGATCAGCAGGAACGGCAGTACACCCGGGCCGAACACCACTGCCAGCGCACTCCACAGCACCACGGTCATGGCCCAGGCGTTGAGCACATCGTTGCGCGGAGTCCACGGACCGGAGTTCATCCGCCCCAGCCGTGTTCGTTCGAGCGTCCAGGCCGAACGGAGGCTCCCGAAAACGCTGCGCGGCAGAAAACTCCAGAAGGACTCCGCGAACCGGGCGCTGGCCGGATCCTCCGGCGTGGCGACCCGCACGTGATGGCCGCGATTGTGCTCGATGTAGAAGTGCCCGTAACCGGTCTGGGCCAGTGTGATCTTCGACAGCCACCGCTCGAGTTCGTCCTTCTTGTGGCCGAGTTCGTGGGCGGTGTTGATTCCGACACCGCCCATGACGCCGATACTCAGCGCGACCCCGATCTTCGACCACAAGCCGAGCCCCCCGTCGATCCCCAGCCAGGACAGATCGGTCGCGGTCCACAGATAGGCGGCAAACCCCAGACTGACCAGCTGGAACGGAATGAAGGCGTACACGCAGTAGCGGTAGTACCGGTCGTGTTCGAGCTGCCGCATCACCTCCTCCGGCGGGTTCTGCCCGTCCGGGCCGAAGAATCGGTCCAGGAGCGGAAGCAGCACATAGACCAGTAGCGGGCCGATCCACCACCACACCGGCGCCAGCTGATGCCAGCCGAGCCGGTGGCAGATCCACACCAGTGCCGCGGCCAGACCGAGCGCGGTCGGCGCCACCAGCCCGAACAACCACAGGTATCGCTTGCGGTCACGCCACTGCGGCGTCACCGCATCGCGCGAACCCATTTCGGACGTCGTCATCGTCGCCCTCCTCGTCTTTCCCACCGCGACGGCCGGTACGGGCGATCGCGTCAGCCGGTACCCCGGTCCACACCCCGAACGCGGCCGTTTACACTTTTCCAATATGTGTATTCATTACAGACACATATGCGGAGATTGTCAATGATGGAGCATGTGAGCACCTGCTGTATGGTGGTTGTCGTGGCTGAAGCGCCGAACTTCCAGAACGAGATGCGCCGCCTCCTGCGCGAGCGCGTGATCGACACCGCACGCCGACTGGTCTGCACCGAGGGCTGGGGCGCGGTCAATATGTCGCGGGTGGCCAAGGAAGTCGGGGTGAGCCGTCCCGTGCTCTACAAGGAGATCGGCACCAAACAGGATCTGGCCGGGGTCGTCATCGCGAGCGAACTAGAGACCTTCCTCGTGGGCGTCACCGAAACCGTCACCGCCGAGCCCGGCGACCTGCTCGCCGGTATCACCGCCGCCGCCGAGTTCACCCTGCGCACTGCGGCCGACAACACTCTTCTCAAAGCCGTCCTGGCGGGCCGCTCCGGCGCCGACACCACACTGCTGCCCACCTTGATGACCGAACCCGAACCTGTCCTGGGCCGGGCCACGGCCGCGTTCACCGCCATTCTGCGCACCCGGTACGGTCTCGAATCGTTCAGCGCGCCCGAACTCGACACCCGGGTCGAAGCAGTGGTCCGACTCGTACTGAGCCATCTGTTCCAGCCCGCCGGGAGCATCGACCGCGCCGTCGCCCAGATAGCTCTCGTCGCCGCGCCCTTGTTCGTCCGCGAGCAGTAGCGCGGGCCGGTTCGACCGGCAGCACCCGCGACGTGGAGGTGATCACCCCCGAGAACGCACGGATCGTTTTCACCGCGGCGAAGCCCTTCGATCCGGACAGTCAGGAGACGCGGAACCTCGAAGCCATCGGGATCACCCCACCGGACGCTACACCGTCTTGATCACGCCGCCGTCGGCCAGATAGTCGGCGCCGGTCAGATTTCCGGATCGCGCGGAGGCCAGGAAGGTGACCAGCGCCGCGGTTTCGCCCGGTTCGGTGAGCCGCCCGGTGGTGATTCCCATCCGGGTGGGGACCTGGTCGAGGAATTCGGCGAGGGTCGTACCGTGCTGGGCGGCAACATCGGCGGCGTAGCCGTCGGAGGCAGACCAGTTGCGCGTGCGGGTGGGTCCGGGCGAGACGGTGAGAGCACGCAGACCCTGTGCCCCGAACTCTTCGGCAAGCGCTTTGGTGAGATTGTTCAGCGCGGCTTTCGCGGTGCCGTAGTCGACGGGGTGATATGCGGCGCGAGCGCCGATCGAGGAGATATTGATGATCACGCCGCGCTGCCGGAGCAGGCTGGGCAGGGCGTGCCGGGTGACCCGGACGGTGCCGAACAGGTTGAGTTCGAAGGTGCGCTGCCAGGCATCGTCGGCGATATCGAGGAAACCGGCGGCATCGGCGCTGCCGGCGACGACGCCGCCGACATTGTTGACCAGGATGTCTATCTCGCCGAGTTGCTCGCGGGCCCGTTCGATCAGGACGGCGGCTCCGGCCGGAGTGGCCAGATCGGCGGTCACCGCGGTGGACAGGCCGTCGAGCGCACGGAGTTCCCGGGTGACGGTGCGCGCACCGGCGACGACCCGCACGCCTTCGGCGGTGAGAGCCCGGACGATTTCCAGGCCGATTCCTTTGCTCGCTCCGGTGACGACCGCCGTCTTGCCGGTGAGTTGCAGATCCATAAGGCACTCTTTTCTTGAACTGTAGTTACAAAATAAACGCAGGGCATACTCTCGCCCATCGGCGGCTCGTAGCCTCCGGACGTGGGTTACAGCGCGCGCATGGCGGTGTCGACGAGCCCGGCGAGCCGGGCGGGCCGGGGGTCCGCCCGGGCGAGCACCCGCATGCCGTTGATGGTGGTGAGCAGGAAGTTCGCCGCGGTCACCGCATCGATATCGTCGCCGAACTCGCCGGCGCGCTGCCCTTCTTCGATGGCACCGCGGAAAGCGTCGTGCTGCCGGTCGAAGATGCGCCGGACCAGAAGACCGACCGCTTCGTCCGCACCCAGTTCGACGGCAGTGTTCGTGGCGAGGCAACCGCGACGTTCGGTATCGGAGCAGGCGGCGTCGAGCACCATGGTCAACGCGGCCCGCACCCGCTCGCGCGGTGAGCCGGGCCCGTCGAGCAGATCGATCAACCGCACCGTCTCCTGCGCCTGGTAGCGGCGCAGCGACCGCTCGAAGAGGTCGCGCTTGCCCGCGAAGGCGTTGTACAGACTGCCGCGGCCGATACCGATCGCGTCCACCAGATCCTGCGGAGTGGTCCGGGCGTACCCCTTGCGCCAGAACACTTCCATCGCCTTGCCGACCGCTTCGTCGGGGTCGAAGTTCTTCGCGCGCGCCACGCGATCGACGGTAGAGATTCTGTACCTACAAGTCAAATATCCGATCCGCCCGGACGGCACGGCGAGTTGCATTCCAACCGGTTTCTTCAACATTCCATATGGACTGTTAAAGTCGGGTGATGACCGAAACTGTGGAAAGCGCGCCGAGCCGGGCGGGGCGCCGGGAATGGGCGGCGCTGGCCGCGCTGGTCAGCGTCGTGTTGTTGCTCGCCATCGACGGGACCGTGCTCTATCTCGCGGTACCGTCGCTGACCGCCGATATCCGGCCGAGCGCGACGCAGCTGCTGTGGATCGGGGATATCTACGGGTTCGTGCTGGCCGGTCTGCTGATCACGATGGGCAATCTCGCCGACCGGATCGGGCGCAAACGGCTGCTGCTGATCGGTGCCGGTGCGTTCGGTACCGCCTCGGTCCTCGCCGCGCTGGCGCCGAACGCCGAAACGCTCATCGCCGCGCGGGCGCTGCTCGGTGTGGCCGGCGCGACGTTGATGCCGTCGACGCTGTCCATCGTGCGCGCGATGTTCGCTGATCCGCGGCAGCGCACAACGGCCATCGCCGTATGGTCGGCCGGTGCCACCGCGGGAGCGGCCGCCGGGCCGCTGGTCGGCGGTGTACTGCTGGAGCACTTCTGGTGGGGCTCGGTATTCCTCATCAACGTGCCGGTCATGGCCGTCGTACTGGTGGCGGGGGCCGTGCTTCTGCCGGAATCCCGGGGCAGTAGTACGTATCCGGTGGACTGGCTGTCCTCCCTGCTGTCGATCCTCGCCATCGTGCCGCTGGTATACGCCGTGAAGCACTGGGCCGGAACAGGATTCGACTGGACGGTTCCGGGGACGGCACTGCTCGCAGCGGTCGGCGGCTGGTTGTTCCTGCGCAGACAGTCGCGCCTGGCGCTCCCGCTGGTGGACATCTCGCTGTTCCGGATGCCCGCGTTCAGCGGGGCCGTCGCCGCCACCACCCTGTCGATCTTCGCGTTCCTGGGTCTGCTGTTCTTCTTCTCGCAGTATCTGCAACTCGTGCGCGGGTACGGTCCGCTGAAGGCCGGGGCGGCCGAACTGCCGACGACACTGGCCGCGATGGCAGTCATCGCGGTGGTCGGTGTGCTCGTGGCCCGGCTCGGGGCCGGGCGGACGATCGGGGGCGCCTTGCTCGTGGCCGCCGTCGGACTCGCCGGGATCGGGTGGACCACCGACTCGTCCGGATACTGGGGGCTCGGTATCGCGCTGACCGTGCTCGGTCTCGGCGTCGGCGTAGCCATGACGGTATCGACCGATGCCGTGGTCACCGCGGTCCCGAAGGAGCGCGCGGGCGCGGCGTCGTCCATCGCCGAGACCGCCTACGAAATGGGCGGCGCACTCGGTATCGCGGTGCTGGGCTCGATCCAACTGGCGCAATACCGCGCGAACCTGGATCTCGGCCCCCGCACCGATCCGGAGGTGGCCGCCGCGGTCGAGGACTCGCTGGCACGTGCGGCGGGCGCGGCCGCCGATTCCGATATCTTCACCGGTGCGGCGCATGCCTTCACCACCGCCCTGCAGTCCACGTCGTATCTCGCGGCGGCCCTGCTCGTGGTCGCGGGCGTGCTGGCCTGGCGTGTCATCCCGTCGCACCGACCCACCGCGGACAAGGAGCACCATGAACCGGTCCGACAAGGGCCCCACCCGTGACAAGGAACGTACCCGGCTGGCCGTGCTGGAAGCCGCGGAACGGATGTTCGCCGAACGCGGCAGCCGCGTGAGCCTGACCGATATCGCCGCGGCCGCCGGAGTGACGAAAGGCGGTCTCATGCACCATTTCCCGAACCGGGACGCGCTGCTCACCGGGGTCACCGAACATTTGATCGCGAGAGTGTGGGCCGAGGTGCACGAGCAGATCGACCTGTCCGAGAACCATCCCGGAAAGTTCACCCGGGGGTATGTACGAGCCCTGACCAGCGGCAACGAGTCGGTCCTGCGCGCGTTCAGCCCGACCAACCTGATCGTGACCCTCGGTACGACCCCTGAACTGGAAGAACTCTTCACGCGCGACGCGAGCCGACTGGACGAAGCGTTCGCGGCCGACGGTCTCGCGCCCGCGACCACGCTGGTGATCCGCTTCGCGGCCGAGGGGCTGGCCACCGCGGTGACCGGCCCGTACCTCACCGCCGAACAACTCGTATCGGCGCGCGCGCAGCTGCTCGCCATGACCGAGACCGCGGGCTGATTCCGTATCCGCTGCCCGCCCGGCGGACCGGACTCCTGCCGGAAGAACCGCTCCGTCCGGACTCGTGTCTAGATGACCTCGGCCTCGATCAGCAGCTTCCAGATCTTCCCCTGATCGATGACCTCGACACCGAGTTTCTCCGCCTTGGCCAGCTTGCTGTCACCGACCCCCGCACCGGTGACGAGCAGGTCGGTGTTCGCCGAGACCGAGGACGCCGCCGTGGCTCCCGCCTTTTCGCACAGGCGCTGGAACGTCGGACGGGCGACCTTCTCTCCGGAGCGTGGGTCGCTGATAGCGCCGGTGATCACGACCGTCTTGCCTGCCAAGGGTGCACCGGCGGCGACGACCGGCGGTAAATCCTCTTCACGCACATCCAGGCAGACGCCCGCGGCTCGCAATCGCTGGAGTTCCGGACGCAAGCGGGTGAGGTGTTCGACCAGGGAGGCAGCGACCTTCGGGCCGATATCCTCCACCGCCACGAGTCGTTCTTCGCCCGCGTCGGCCACCTCCTCCAGAGAGCGGAAACCCGCTCGGGCCAGGCGAGCGGCGGTGCCGTCGGAAGCCATCGGGATCGCCAGTCCGATCAACGCGCGGCGCAGGCCCACTCGGCGGCCCGCCTCGATCGAGTCGATCATGCGCGCGGCCGAGACCTCACCGATGCGGTCGAATTCGAGCAGGCGCTCGGTGGTCAGCGTGTAGAAGTCCGATGGGTGCTCCAGAATGCCCGCCTCGGCCAGGCGTTCGATCCACACCTGCCCGAAGGCATCGATATCGGCCGCCGCCCGCGACGCCCAGTGGATGAGCCTGCGCACCGTCTGTGCGGGACATGAGACGTTGGTGCAGAACAGTTCCCGGCTGTTGCCCTGCTCGGTCACCGGCTGCTCGCACGAGGGGCAGGTGGTGGGCGGGACGATCTCACGCTCCTCGCCGGTGCGTTTCGAGGCGTCTAGCACGCCTGCCACGAAGGGGATCACATCGCCCGCGCGGCGCACCAGCACGGTGTCGCCGACCTTGATATCGCGGGCGCGGATCACCTGCTGGTTGGCCAGCGTCGCCTTCGTCACCGTGGTGCCGCCCACGAACACCGGCTCCAGCCAGGCGACGGGGACGATCTTGCCCGTCTTTCCGACATCCCAGACCACATCGTTGAGCAGCGTGGTCTTCTCCTCGGCGGCGAACTTGAACGCCAGTGCACCGCGGGGACTGTTGGACCGGGTCCCGGCGGCGGCGTAGGCGTCGCGGTCGGCCAGCCGCAGCACCGCGCCGTCGATATCGTAGTCCAGTTCGTTGCGGCCCTGCTCGATCGCGGTGATCGCCGCCTGCGCCTGTTCGGCGCCGGCGCAGACCCGCATCCGCGCTCCCGCGATCCCCAGGGCCCGCAGCGCCTCCTCCAGATCGGCCGTGGCACCGCCCGCGGAGGTGTCGAGGTCGAAGCCGAAGAACTGCAGGCGCCGCTCCGAGACCGTGGCCGGGTCCTTCGCCCGCAGCGTGCCCGCCGCGGCATTGCGTGGGTTGATCAGCGGCTTGTCCGGATGCGCGGTGTTGTAGACGAGGAAGGTCGACCGCAGCATCACCGCCTCACCGCGCACCTCCACCCGCCCCGGGACATCGATCCGGTCGGGAACACCGTCGACCAACGCCCGGACCAGTACGGTCACATCGTCGCCGGTGGTGCCGTCACCGCGGGTCACCGCGCGCATCAGCCGCCCGTCCTCGAAGACCAGTGCCAGGGACAGGCCGTCGAGTTTCGGCATCACCACCACCGACTGGCCGGGAAAACGATCGAAGAACGCCGCGACCTGTTCAGGGGTGGTCGCCTTCTCGAGCGACAACATCGGACGCGAATGCCGGATCGGGGCGTGCAATACCGCGGGCGCACCGACCTGATCCAACGGATTCGGGTCGGGCGTCAGGTCCGGGTGCGCCGCTGTCAGACCCCGTAGCTCGTCCTCGATCGCGTCGTATTCGGCGTCGGCGACCAGCGGCGAGCCCCGGTAATAGGCATCGCGTAGCGCCACAATGCGGTCCGCGAGCTCTTGGATACGTTCCCCAGCTTCCACGACACCAGACGCTACCGAGACCCACCGACACCGCGCGGAGCGAGTGGTGACAACCTCCGGGACCAGCCGACCGGCACGGTGTGGTCATCGAGGAATACCAGCGACAACGCCGGCTCGACCGCTGCGTGGATTCCCACGATGCCGCCATTGCGCGAGGAGTGGGCGGCCTGTCCGAGGTCGCTGCCGGAGCCGAATCGGTGCGCGACACCGGGCGTCGCGGCGACTTCCGCGAGCTCGTCAGCCCGGTATCGCCCATGATCACAGCCGGTTTGTCGGGAGTGGTCGCGATGTGGGATCCGGGATACGTATCTCTGCCCTCGGGGTCGGTTTCTACAGAACGTGCGGGTCGCCGGTGGGGGGCGCGCGCCGGGTCAGGCGTATTCGGCACGGCCGCATGGCCGCGTTCGACCAGAGCGGGAACCAGGGCGCCGAGACGATCGAAACCGTCTCCGACGGTCAGTCCCTGCTGCGCGCGGTAATGGATACCCTCGAAGATCGCCGCGATCTTGTAGTAGGCAAATCCCAGATACCAGCCGAATTCGGACACCGGTGTGACCGGAACCAACCTCGCGAGTTGGATCGTCAACGAATCCGCGATCAGGGGCTTGGTCGGTCAACGCGCCGAGCTACGCCGACCATATCAGCGAGCTGACAGACGGTTCACTCGCCCGGTTCAGCCTTCGTCCGTTTCCTCCACTATCCAGGCTGCGATCTGGGCACGGGAGGTGAATCCCAGTTTGGTGAGTATGTTTTCGACGTGCCCCTGCGCAGTGCGTGGTGAGACGACCAGTTCGGTGGCGATCTGCCGGTTACTGAGGCCCTGGGCGACCAGAGCGGCGACCTCCCGTTCACGTTTGGTCAACCGGGGCGTCGGTTCCGGGCCGACGGTCGTGCCAGCGGATTCTTCGCGCAGTGCGTATGCTCTCGCCACGGTAGCGTTCATCTTTAGTCCTCGCTCGAATGATGAACTGAATCTATTGTCGCCGAGAGTATTTCGTACCGAATTCTCGCACTCCTCGTGGAAATGCGACAGCGTGTCGAAGACGCGGCCGCGACTACCTCCGGCCGGCCATAGGTGGCGAGCCGCTCCCATGAGAACCGCCGCCCGCTCGGCCTCGTGGCGGTGACAGGCGATCCATGACAACGCTTCCAGGCAGAAGGTCAATACCAGATAACTGTTGAGCGGACGGTCGACGCGCAAGGCTTCCTCCATCAACTCCTGCGCACGGTCTGTGTTGCCGCGACGCCACTCGGCGACACCCAGGCTGCGCAGGGCGAGCGCGCGATAGAGCACTCCTCCGCACTGCTCGGTGATATCGATCAACCGCTGCTGGTGCTCGATCGCCTTCGCCGTATCGCCGCGCATTTCATACGTCAGGCCCTGCACGGTCAAGGCATGGATATGAAGATGGCTCGTGAGATCCGAGCGGTAGACGTCGATGGCAGCGTCCAGCAGCGGGGCAGCACGCGAGGGATCGCCACTGAGCAGGGCCAGGCTTGCTGCGGCGTGGTTCATCTGCGCCTGCAACATCGGCGTCGGGTCGCGGGCGACCAGTCCCCTACCCTCCTGTAGCAGCGATGCCGCGGACCGGAAATCACCCTGTGTCGTCGCCAGGTCGATGGCGACGCGCAATGCTTTCACCCGGTCGGGTATCGATCGAGCACAGGGATGGGCGAGAACCCGTTCGATCCAGGACCGTCCCTCGCCGTAGAAGCCCCGGAACACCCAGAACTCCCACAACGCGGATGCCGTCTGAAGGCCTGCCTCCGCCGCTTCCTCGGTCTCCTCGGACAGCGCGAATTCGAGAGCCTCTCGGAGATTGGGGTGCTCACGCTCGAGTCGAGCGATCCAGCCGGGCTGCGCACGGCCGATCCAGCCGGCCTCCGCGTCCAGCGCCAGCCGTCGATACCAGGCACGATGCCGCCGGCGTAGCTCCAGGTACTCTCCGGATTCCCGCAGCTTGGAGCGACCGTAGTCGCGCAGGGTCTCCAGCATGGAGAACCGCACTACCTGGCCTGACTGTTCCCGGGTCAGTATCGACTTGTCCACCAAACCGGCGAGCACATCGATGATCTCGGCCGGAGCCGAGTCGATACTGCACACTTGCTCGACCGCGTCCAGTCCACAGCTACCCGCGAACACCGACAGGTGGGCCCACGCTCGCTGTTCGGTCTGCGAACACAGGTCGTAGCTCCAATCCAGGCACAGCTTCAGCGATTGCTGCCGTGCCGGCGCGGTGCGGAAGGCACCGGTGAGCAGCTCGTACCGATCGGTCAGCCGGTAAAGTATCTGCTCCGCCGAGAGCGTGCGCATACGCGCCGCGGCAAGCTCGATCGCCAGCGGCACCCCGTCCAACCCGGCACAAATCCTGGTCACCGCGACCATATTGTCCTCGTTGAGTTCGAACCCCGGTACCACCGCCGCGGCGCGCTCGGCGAACAGTGTCACCGCGTCGAAGCGGGGCAGCCCCTTCAACGACGGTTGATGATCGGGATCCGGGACTTTCAAGGGCATCACCCGCTGGATCACTTCACCGGCGATATTGAGCGGCTCGCGGCTGGTGACGATGGTCCGCACCCCCGGACAGGAGGCCAACAGCGTCTCGGTCAGCTCGGCGACCGCCTCGACGATCTGTTCCGCGTTGTCCAGGACGAGCAGCGTTTCGCGGGACCACAGGTAGTGCACCAGAGTCTCGAGCAACGAATTCGTGGAATCGTCTCGAACACCGATCGTCGCCGCCACTGTGTCGATCAGCAGCCCCGCATCGGATACGGGGGTCAGATCGACCACCCAGACCCCATCGGCGAAATCACGCTGAACCTGGGAGGCGGCCTTCAACGCCACACGCGTCTTGCCCACACCACCGGTACCGACGAGCGTGACCGAACGCGACCTCGACAGATGGCTCTTGATCTCGGCCAACTCGGCACGCCGATCGACAAGACCGGTCAGCTCCAGCGGCAGATTGCCTCCGCTGTTTCCGCCGGCCGCCGCCACTTGCCGCCCACCCCGTGCCGAACTCCGGGGAATCGAACGTTCTGGACCGGGCCGGGGCAGCTGAGCCGACTCGCCCGTCGAAATCCCGCGGCGTCGCTGTATCCGACGGATAGCTTCGCCCAGCTCGGCTGGGGAGGGCCGTTCGCGGCGATCCCGGCTCATCGCCTTTTCCACCAGAGCCGATACATCGTCGGCGATACCGCTCTCCCGCAGGTCCGGCACGGGGTGGGTGGTGATGCGCAGGAACTGCGTCACCATGTTCTCGCCGCTACGCCGTTCGAAAGCGGCGTGGCCGGTCAATGCGCAGAACAGGGTGGCTCCGAGCCCGTAAACGTCGGCTTCCGGGGTCGATGGCTGCCCCTCGAGCACTTCGGGTGCGGTGAACGCGGGAGAGCCGGTCACTGTTCCCGCGGCGGTCTCGAACCCGCCACCGATATGCGCGATGCCGAAATCGGTCAACGCGGGCTCACCGAAGTCGGTGAGCAGAATATTTCCCGGCTTCACATCCCGATGCACGATCCCGAGTCGGTGAGCTGCCTCGAGCGCACCGGCGATCTTCGATCCGATCCACAGCACATTTTCCGACGAGAGCGGACCATCTCGGCGGATCCACGTATCGAGAGAACCCGAGGGGTAGTAGGGCATCACCAAATAGGGGCAGCCACCCTCGAGCGTGCCCGCCTGCAGCACGGTGACAATATTCGGATGACCGGTCGAGCGGCCCATCGCCTGCTGCTCCCGCAAAAACCGGGCCCGATTGTCCTCGTCCAACCCCGCGGTCAGGGCCTTTACCGCCACGGTCCGGTCCAGTTCGGGCTGCCGGCAGCGATACACCACGCCGAACCCACCACGGCCGATCTCCACGGCATCCAGGTAACCGGCCGCAGCCAACTCCACGCGAAACGAACTCGTCTCACGCTGGGTACGCACTGGGTCGTCAGTGCTCATCGCCGAATCCGCGCCCGATGAGCATCGCCGGATGAGCAATTCGATTAGCGATCGGAACCATGAGCTCACCTCTTGCCGACTTCACTATATCGCTGCACGACGCACCACCGACGCACTGGCGCCGCCGGGGATAGTGGTTCGCCGGAGGGGCGGTGTCCTCTGGAGACGCCGATGCCTGTCGTTGGGCCGACAGGGGTGTACGCAGCCGGAGGCGCCGACAGAAGCAGGTATATCCCGGGTCATCCAACCGGTGCACCAGCGATGCACATCTCTGAAACTGGTGTGACATCGCGAACGGATGCGGGTACGGATCCAGGAGCGGGCGACGCTCATAGTTCTCTACAGCCCTCTGCTGTGATCGCCGGTCTGGTTCGCAATCCAGTAATTGCCGGCCCGTCAACCGTTGCCTCTGCATCTGCTGCCGGCCGGCTCATGGCCCACTATCGAGAAGGATGGCGATGGACGATCGACGGATCACAGTGGACCCCGACGGCTACGATGCCGCGATGGAAGCGCTCGTTATGGATGATCCGCATCCGAACGGTTCCGTCGAGGACAGTCCCTCACATTGGCTACGGCGGGCGCTCTACGCATACGAATGGGCAAAGCAAACCTGCCTGTACGCCGATGACCATTCATCTGCGCGGGAGATGGTCGGGCCGGGACGAGCGCGTGCGGAAGTCCTGCGCCATGAGTCCGATCAATACGAACATCAGGCCGGGCACTGACTGCGCGCACTCCCGCGACGACGCTCACGCCCGACGCCAGACCGCCGCCGCGGGGCACGATCGATGTTCCTCGACCATCCGGACCAGCTCCGCGGCTGCAGACAGATGGGTCTTCCCGGTCGGGCAGTGCCTCGTACACCCGGGCGTCACTGTTCGGGTCGCGCAGACTGTCGTGTAGTCCGAAGTGCCACGGCTTCGCCCCGCATCGACCATGAAATAAGCTCGCAGCGATGCGGAAATGGAGAACCGATGCCCTCAACAGGTGAACCGACAACAGTCCGGGACACGCTGGAGTACCAGCAAATCCAAAACGACGAAAACTTTCAGACCTGGCTACGGATGCAACAGGACGCTATAGAGGGCGAGTTCGTCGACGCCGATGTTCCCGAACTCGACGGCCACCTCTGGACCCGCGAAGGGCTGCTGATAGTCGAACACGAGATGCTGCGCCGCTTTTCGGACTTCGACGATATGGTCTCGGAGGAGAACTTCGAAGTCGGCGTGCGATTCATCTACTTCATCGGAGAGACCTTCCGCCGGGCATTGGAGGGAATCTGGGCGCTGCTGCCGCCGAACCCACCCGATCGCCCGGACCCGCTGTGTGTCATCGACTCCCCGATGTGGACGGCTTTTCACGACCCCACACATATGAGCGGGCTCGCCTTCGACCGGCGTACCGGGAAAGAGATCTCCTGGATCTTCGACCGCACGGTGAAACGACACCACAAATGGGTAGCGGCCGGTCGGCGCACCCGTGATAGCTGAGCGGGCGTCCGATGGGCTGGGTGACGTCATTTCGCTACACCGAGGCCGGCACCGAGCGGTTCGAGCGCGCCGCAGCAGTGCAGAAGGCCCTGCGAGAAGAGCGGATGCGGGGCATCCGCGAGGACGAGTACCTCACGACCATCACTGTCCTGCGGTGAACCATCGCGCGCGTGGGCGGCGACGTCCGGCACTGGTGAGAACATCGCGTGTGCGGGACGGGCAGACCGCGGGTCGGACGGGCTCTG
Source organism: Nocardia jinanensis (assembly GCF_014645735.1). Classification (GTDB taxonomy): domain Bacteria; phylum Actinomycetota; class Actinomycetes; order Mycobacteriales; family Mycobacteriaceae; genus Nocardia; species Nocardia jinanensis. The sequence goes on from NZ_BMMH01000002.1 coordinate 868,980, forward strand.
CTGCGGCACCGAGCTCCGCGGTCCTGTGGGGACGGCCCTCGATAGAGCCGCCGGGCGCCGCAGTGGCGCCGACCCGATCAGCTGTTCTTGTTTCTCTCGGGCGAGCCGCGCGGTAGCGTTCCGGTGGTGTCGAAGGTCAAGGTTCTGCTCTGGCTGGGACATGTCGCACTACCGGCGCTCGGGTTGTGGCTGCTGGTATCCCGTCCCGAACTCGACATGGACTACGAACACCACGGGACACATTTCTGGTTGGTGCTCACTACCGCCGCCATCGCGATGGCATTGGGCGTGATGTTGTTCCGGGCCGCCCGGATGCGCCGGGACGCCCGGTTGATCCTGGTATCACTGGTGTTCCAGTTCAGCGCGGGTTTCCTCGGATTGCACGCATTGGCGACGCCCGGCGTGATTCTGCTGACGCCGAACGCCGGCTTCGTCTATTCGGTACCCGTCGGGCTGGGACTCGGTGGTATCGCCGCCCTCGCGTCGTCGGTGGAATTCGGGCCTGCTGCGGCCGCCCGGTTGCATCGGTACGCCTGGATGCTGTCCGCACTCCCGACGCTGCTACTCGTCGTGTGGGCAGTGGTCTCGATGGCACAGTTTCCGCCGCTGCATCACGCGCCCGATCCGGCGGAGGCCAAGGGACCGCTGGTCGGTGTGGCCTTCGTCGGGTCGGCGTGCTATCTCGCCGCGGCATTTCGCTACGGTCGCCAGTACGCGCGTCGGCGGGGCGTGGTGCTGCTCAGTGTGCTCACCGCCTTCGTACTGCTGGCGGAGGCGCTTTTCGCCGTGGGTTTCAGTCGCAGTTGGCATACCTCGTGGTGGGAATGGCATGTGCTGATGCTCGCTGCCTTCGTGCTCATCTCCAGTAGCGCACACGTGCAATTCCGGCGCGAGGGTTCGGCTCTCGGACTCTTCGACAGCGTCACCCTGCACCAGACCATGGCCGGGCTGGAGCGCGACTACACGCACGCCCTGAACGAGATGGTCGACGCGCTGCGTGCGCGCGCCGAGGGCGGCGTCGCCTCGACCGAGCCGTTGGGAGCAGTCGGGGCCCGGTTGTCCAGGCGGTTCGGGCTCACCGAACGTCAGGTCGCGGTGTTGCAGCAGGGCGCCCACGCGCTGGGTAGCGAGCGGGAGCAGGTCCGCCGGCTGGGTCTGCTGGCGGCGATCGGTGAGCGGTCGAATGTGATTCGCGGCGAACAGGAACTGCTCGACGAGGTGCTGCACCTCGTTTCGGAGGCGTTCGAACGGGATCGATTCCGGCTGGGGCTGGTCCGCGGCCGCGAACTGATCTTCGCCGACGGTGGGCCCGCCGATCTGCAGTCGTCGGCGTTCCCGCTGGTCGTCAAGGGAAGCCTGGCCGGAATGCTCGAGGCGCGACGTGCGAGGGGCCGCTTCAGCGATACCGAGATCGCGATGTTGCGATCGTTCGCCGACCGGACATCGGTCATGCTGGAGAATGCCCGCCTGTATCAGCAGATCGACGGACTGTTCCGGTCCTACATGTCGCCCACAGTAGCGACCGCGCTGATCGCCGACCCGTCACAGGCCGGACTCGGCGGCCGGATCGCCGAGGTCAGTGTGCTCATGGCCGACCTGTCGGGGTTCACGCCGTTTTCCGAGTCCTCGACCCCGGAAGCAGTGGTGCACATGCTGAACACGTATTACGGCGTGATCGTGCCGACGATTCTGGACTGTGGCGGGACGGTCGTCCAGTTCGTCGGCGACGCGGTCATGGCCGTGTTCAACGCGCCGGCCCACCAGCCGGATCATGCGCTGCGGGCGGCTTGCGCGGGGCTCGCGCTCCAGCGGGTAGTCGCCGAAACAGCGATTCCGCATCCCGATTGGCCGCGTTTCCGGGTCGGGGTGAATACCGGTCCGGCGCTGGTCGGCAATATCGGCGCGCAGCAGATGCGCAACTACACCGCGATCGGTGATACGACGAACCTCGCCGCTCGGCTGGAGAGTTTGGCGGAGCCCGGGACCGTGGTCATCGGTTCGCTGACCTACGCGCACCTCGGCTCACGCGCGCAGGTGCGCAGCCGTGGCACAGTGACTGTCCGAGGCCGGAGCGAACCGGTGACCTGCTATGTACTGGATGGAATACGGTGACCACCGATTTCGAGATACTCCGCGGCCTGCCCGACACGGAGCGGCGCGAGATTCTCGCCTCGTGCACACCGCGCCGCTACAAACGCCGGGAAATCCTCTGCCACGAAGGCGACCCCGGCGACTGTCTGCATTTGATCAAGTCCGGCCGGCTCATCGTCCGGGTCGCCACCCCGTCCGGGGACATCGCGACGCTGACCATGCTCGGCCCCGGCTATTCGTTCGGCGAACTGGCCGTGCTCGACAGCAGCTCTCGCCGTACCGCGACCGTCGAAGCGGTCGAGAATGTCGAGACGTTGACGTTCGGTCGCGCACAGTTGACGGCGCTGCGTCAGAGTTACCCGGAGATCGACCGGGTCATGATCGATACGTTGGCCGCCCAGGTGCGGCGGCTCTCCGCTCAGGTACTCGAGGCATTGTATCTACCGGTCGAAACCCGGGTCGTGCGACGTCTGATCGACCTTGCCCACATCTACGGAGGATCGAGTTCCATCGCGGAGATCCGGCTCAATCAGGAAGATCTGGCGTCCATGGCGGGAACCACCAGGGCCACGGCGAACAAGGTGCTGCGCGACCTGCAACAACGCAATATCCTGGCTCTGACCCGAGGCCGTATCACCGTGGTCGACCGGGCGGAGCTGGTTCGCTCCGCCCGCTGAAAGCCTACTTCGCGAGTGCCTTACCACCGGTGGGCGCGACAGCGAACCAGGTGCCGCCGACACCCTGACCCCGCAGATCTCCCGGCTGCTGGTCCTTCGAGAAGTAGTACACCGGCCATCCGCCGACGGTGATCTGGCACGAACCGTTCGCCCGCTCGATGAATCCGACCCGCCCCGGGTCGATACCCACGATATAGAGCCCTCGCCCCCGGCTCACCAGCAGTGGCGGCCACGTAACGGCACAGTCGCCGTTGCAGTTCGACTGCGACGGTATGGCGGTGTCCTTGTCGAACCGGTAGAGCGAGCGACCGTCACCGTCGGTCACCCGCAGCCCGACCGCCGGGTCGGTGACCGCAGTGAGCTCGACAGCATTGGTGCCGTGCGGCGCCTGCCCGGCGTAGATCTTCAGCCATCCTTGCGTTTTCACGGGCACCTGTGCCGAGGTGGCCGGAGCAGGCGGCGCCGGATCTGCCGTCGCCGCCGGGAGCACGGACAGCCCGACAACAGCGGCAGCGGTGATCGCGACGGCGGTCGCATTGATCATGGTTGTGAATCTCGACATGGAATCCTCCGAATGGCGATCGTTGCTCAGTGCCCACAATTCTTCGGCCTCGGACCCGAACGGTCTGTTCGCGCACCGACATCCACTGTGTGTCCGAGCCGACACAAGGACCCGCCGAAACCTGTGGATCATCGGCAACACCGCCGGGTCCAGGCCGCTGTCCTCGCCCGTGGCCAGCGATCTGCGGAGAGCTCGGACGCGGCGGACGAGTTCGGCCGCGGTGCGACGGGGATCGCTGTGTTCCACCGCGGCGATACGCGCCGCCGCGGCCTCGGCACCCACTCGGTCAGCGACCTCCGCCACAGACCCTTCGATTCCCGCCATGCTACGCACGGGGTCAGCGCTACCGGAATCTCCAGCCGGACAGCGGTATCGGTAGGGCGGGGCCTGATGCCCCGACGTACGGGTCGCGGATTCCGAGCTGCATGGAGAACGAGGGCAGCAGTGGCCGGTGCGCGAACGGTGACGCTGAACCCGGGCCCTCGCGGACGCTGAACCCGGGCCCTCGCGATGGATCAGCCTGCCCAGCTCGTCGCCGCGTAGACCAGCAGCGTCATCATCAGCGCGACGGCTCCCAGCACGCCGCCGATCAGCGCATCGGCCCGATTGGTCGCGATGCCGCGGTCGACCCGATCCCAGCCGATGAAACCCGCTGCCATCGCGGCCAGCCCGGCCGGTGCGGTAAGAATCTCGCTCGCGAAAGGGATGAAGGCGAACGCGAACGCGAAGATACCGAGCAGCAGGGCCGTCAAACCAGCGCCGTTACGGGCAGGCGGGGTATTGTCCGGGGCCGGTGCCATATCGACGAGCCTAGACCGAATCCGTTCATCTATCCTGCGCACACTTCGACATGGCATCGGCGGTTAGGGCACGTAGGAGACGTAGGCGTGGTGCTGGTCGAGGAGTTGTTCCCAGACCTGCTGGATCGTGACGTTCGGTATCGCGGTGAGTGCGGCGTCGATGTTGGGCACCGGTTCGGCACGCATCCCGGGCAGCGGACAGTCACCACTACTGCCCGGAGGCAATGACAGGACGGCCGCGGGCTCCAGGACGGCCAAGGGGTATAGCGGATCTGTTCACCGGGTTTGGGGGACGGCAGCAGGCGCGGTGGTAGGACAGCAGGAACTCGACGATCCCGGCGCAAAGCCCCGGGTCGGTGCGGGTTTCGTCCAGCAGGAGAACGACTCGTTGGAGGCGAGGGCGTCGGCTCGTACCTCGGGCGCCGGTTCGTCGTCCGCGTTGCGGGCGAGCCAGCGAGGCATGTCGAGCCACTGAGCCGCGGCCGACCGGTCCCGGCTGTCCTGGTCGGCCGACATCATTTTGAGGAGCAGGTCACCCTTCGAGGGTCTGCCCCGGACGCAGCGTCGGTCCGCAGCCCTCCGTCACCTGCTCGTCCACGAGAGGTGGGATGGCAGTACCCGCGTAGTCGCGAAGTTCTCGGAGTTGGTCCCCGTCGCGCACAACATCTTTGCGGACCCAGTCCTCATCCGGCACAGCGGGATCCTGGGATCGCTGCAACACGTAGTAGTCGCGTGTGATGCGGGCATCGAAGGTGATGTTGTTCTCCATCCAGGGCCCGTGCGAGTGCACAAAGGTGGGCTCGAGCTCCTCGAACACATAGTCTCCGAAGGTGGTGCGGTCCGTGCCGGCGATGATGTCCGCCATCCGGGCATGAGTGAGCCCGGCCATGTCGATCACCTGCAACCGCGAGGTCAGCGAACTTCCACCCATATCGGGTGTGAGCAATGTGCCGTGTTGTATACCGAGGATGTCCGCGTAGCCGTTGAACAAGCGCCCGAACCGCAGCGCGATCCAGCACACGGGCACATCCTCATCGGCGCGGTAGGTCCCGGATGCTTCAGCGAACGCACTGCCGGACGGGATCAAGGCACCGATCAGTGCCACCGCGACCAGAACCCGGCCGTGTTTGCGCAGCCTCGCCAGCAACTGCCCGGTGGAAAGCACGAGAACGACCGCACCCAGAGTCCACACCGGGGTGGCGAACCGGAACTGCGCCATCCAGTCCGGCTCCAGGACGCAATAGGCGATCACCGCTGATACCAGCGGCACCAACAGCGCGACAGCGCCGTCACGCCACCTACTCGGCGGCCACAGCGCAAGCCCGACCACCGCGACGGCCGCGATCACCGCGGGTACGCCCGCGTACTGCACCAATTCCCCCGCCCTGGCCAAGTCGTACACGGTCGGCGGCGCCTGATGTTTGGCGACTGCGGTGTTCGGAACGACCCTGCCGAACTCGATGATCCGCCACAGCAGATAGGTCCCGAAGGGAATCGCGAACGCGAGTCCCGCATACACCCCACATCGGAGAGCAGCGGGCAACGTCGCGCGCCGCACCAGGATCACCGAAACCACGGGGTACGCGGCCAGGTAGATCAGACCGTCGGGGCGGGTCAACGCGGCAAACGCCGCCAGCGCACCGGCTGTCACCGCCACCGCCGGCGTCCACAACCGCTCATCCAGCACCGCCAGAAACAAATGGACAGCCAGAACGCATACCGCCGACGCGAACAACGCGTTCTCCAGGCCGGAAAAGCACCAGATCACGAAAGACGGGATCGCGGCCAAAGTAGCGCCTGTCGCGAAGGTCGCCAGTGCGGGCCACCGTGATACCCGTCGGGCGGCGGCGTAGCACGTGGCGAGGATCCCCATGCAGCAGATCAGCGCGACCGCCTTCGGATAGAGGACATAGTCGGGAATGCCGAAGAGGGCACCCCGGTCGAAAAGGCCACACCATTCGCCCACCATCAGCACGAAAAGCCAGGTCGGGTTCGAGAACCCTTCAACCGGCGCGGCGCCGGGCTGCAGTACCGGGCCCAGCCCCTCGGCGGCACTGCGCGCGTACGCGAAGGTGATACCCGCGTCATCGACTATCCAATTGCCGTACTCGGCCGCACGCCAGCCCAGCAGCACAGCACCGCCCAGCACCGCCGCCAGCGGCGCCGGCCACGATCTGCGACGACGCTGCGGCGCCCCCTCCGACACCTCGACCAGAACCGGCTGCTTCGCCGTCAACACCACAAAACCCTCCACCCGATCGTGCTCGCGCGGCCATCCGAAACCGGCGCACTGCACGATCGGTCACCCTGCCGATTCCGGCGGCAGAAGGCAAGCGGGCAGCAATTCCCTCGTACCCTTCGCACCGGACCTCGTCCCCGATCCCTTGGTCGAGAAGAGGCTCCCGAGGCACCTCCCGCTACCTCCTGACCGAAGAAAACACCCTCGGCGAAACATCGTCGACGCGAGCGACCGGAGCATCTCACCGCCCCGGCGCGGGGTGGGGACGCCGCGCCTGTTCCACTTCTTCGGCCGGCAGAGCTATCCGGTGACTGTGCCGCGGCCGGAGCCGGGCGAGGACAACGACTTCGAGCACGGGTTCGTCAAGGCCGAGGGGGCGGCGTCCGGTGAGCAGGTTCACCGGGTTCGGTGTCGGGTGATGTGGGCACCGGGGGATCGATCCGGCGCGGATTGGCCGCGATTACCGAGCCTGCGAACTCGGCATCGATGTAGTCGGCGACCTCCGGGCTCTCGAGTTGCCGCGCGAGCGTCACCAGCCGCGGATCGGCCGCATTCCCGGCTCTGCCGACCAGCACGTTGGTGTAGGGGTTGCGGGGCGCGGGTTCGCGCAGCAGTGGTGTTGCCGGGGCGAACCCGTTCTCCTGCGCGGTTACCGGGTTCATGATGACGGCATCCACGGCACCGATTACTTCCGGGAATTGTTCCGGATCGGCTTGTGTGATGGTCAGATGCCGTTGTGAATCCATCACATTCGCATCCGTGACAGTAAGGTCCGCGAGCGAGGTACCGCCGAATTCCTTGTTCAAGGTCAGCAGTCGGGCATGCTGGAGGAGATAGAGGCTGCGTGCCAGCGGCGCCTGTCCCGAGGGGACCAGAACGGAACCGAAGTGCGGGATCTGATCGAGGGAAGTGTACGTCCGCGAGTACAGCCCGTAGGGCACCACGTGCACACGCGCGAGTATCGCGAGGTCGGTGATCCCGTCCTGTGCCGTCCGGCCCTCGAATGCCGGAATATGCTGGAAATACGCGGCATCGGCCGTGCCGTGCGCGACCCGCCGGTTCGCATCCGCTCCCGCGCTCTCGATACGTATGCTCAGACGGCTCCCGGTTCGCTCGGCCGCGTACTCCAGGATCTGCCGGTGCGGCCCATCACCCACCAGGACAGTGAGGACACCGTCTCCCACGTGTCCGGATGTGTCCACCCGCACCTCCGGAGCGCAGGCCGGTACGCCCAGAAACGCGAATACGACCAAGAGCCAGCATGCTCGTCTCACCACACCACGTACCTCACTGCCGTGACCACGGGACTCGTTCCGTCGTCGACGACGATCGACAGTGTCCATTCGGCCGGGACCGGGATGATCACATTCGCACTGGTCCAAACGCCGTCGTGCTCCGCGAGATCGACCGGCAGACGGGCGATTCCGGCCGCCTCGGACGACAGCGTTGCGCTGAGGGCGTCGAGGCGCTCGCGTGCGGCGTCATCGGGCTCCAGGCTGATGACGACCGGTCCTCGACGGGTGGTGTCCAGACGCACATCCAGGCCGCCCTGTTCGAGCTGCGCGGTCACCGCCAGAGCGGGGCCGTAGTCGTCGCGTGCCGGTACCGACGATGCCAGGACAGTGGTCAGCACGAGCACCGCCACTGCGGCCGCCAATTCGACTCGGACGGCCCATCGTCCACCCGCCCGGCCCCGCAACCACCGCGCGGCCCAGAACGCCGCCGCCACGAGGGCGGTGACACCGGCGACCTTGGCGAGAAGGACAAGCCCATACCTGGTGTGCCACAGCGAATCCAGCGGATATATTCGGCGCACCGCCTGGTAGACACCCGTGGTGAGCACCACTGCGAGGCACGCGACCGCCACCGTGGCCCAACGCTCCCGCAGTACCGGCCGCCGTCCGCCGAGCAGCAGGGCCACGACTCCGCCCACCCAGATCGCCATCGCCAGTACATGTGCGGTGGTGGAGACGATCGCGAATGCCGCGTCCGACCCCGCTGCGGCGTGTCCACCGGCGGCGAAGGTGTAGCCGATGACAGTACCTGCCAGGAGAGGTACCGCCGTGGGGCGCCACGGCGCGGACCGCCACAACACCCAGATGCCGAGCAACACAGCCGTGACGAGCCGGACCAGCAGCCGCACACCGAGGGGCGAGGACAGGGTGTCCCCGATCCCGGCGAGGCGCGGCAATGCCGACCAATCGTCCACACCCTGCGAATACGGACCCTGCGCAGCCAAATTCACCAATGCGCCGACGACGATGAGCGCAGACCCGAGCACGGCCGTCGCGGTGAACCGCCGGACGGTGCCGGCACTGTCACGGATATTCTCGCGGCCGGTGCACGTCAACGCGATCAGCAGACCGAACGACAGTACCGCGCCCAGGTAGCCCAGTACCCGCGCCGCCTGGATCACCGTCGTCCAGCGACCGCCCGCCTGTCCGTATTCGACCGTGTCGACAGCGAGGCCTCCGGGATCCGCATCGCCGACCACGAACCGGATGGAGTACGCCACCACATGGGTGTCCGCCGAAACAGCCCGTACGGTCGCCAGATAGGTTCCGTCGCGCAGTGTACCGCGCACGGGAACCCGTAGTTGGGTGCGATCGCCGGACGTCTCCGGACTCCCTAGCGGCACCTGGTTGTTCGCCGCGTCGATCAGATGGACGCTACCCGCCACGAACCGCACCGGCTGGTCCAGCGTGAAGGCGATCGAATCCGGCGGCGTGTCGAGTATCGCTGCCTGCGCCGGAACCGTGGCCACCAGGTTGGCGTGGGCCGCGGCCGATGCCGCGCCCAGCAACTGTAGGGCCACGACAGCCAGGAGACACGCGAGGCCGGCGCAGGCTCTCCGGCGCCGGGGGTGGTTCGGAATCGTCACCGTAGTTCGAGTCAGTGCGAACGCAGGCGCCGGTGCACCACCCCGGCATACGCCAGCGCGGCGACGGCGACCAGCAGCGACACCACCGAAATTCCCGTGGCCACCCCCGTACCGTCGTCACTTTCGGCGTGCGCCGCGTGCTCGGCTTCCGCTACCGCGCCACCGTGCTCGTCCGCACCGTCGGCAGCGCCGAGTCGTACCACCGGTGCCGGATGGGCGAGCTCGGCGTGCTCGTCCAGGGCCCGCTCGTTCCACTCGACGATCGCACCGTCGGAATAGTGCTGTGCCACCGGGATCGATACCGACTCCGCCTCCGGCCAAGGCCCGGCGGAGATCGTGAACGCTCCGAACTCGTCCGGCGCCAGCGCGTATGACGGATCATCGGCCTTCCACACGACCCGTTTCACGGTGCCGCCGTCGCCTCGTTCGATCTGCGCCGTCCAGCCCGCGACAGGTTGGGTGCGCAGCGAGGTGAACTCCGTCGCGCCGGTGAACGTGAAGTCCAGACGGGTGGTGGACGCGCTCTGGGATTCGGTCGGGACCTGGAATGTCGCTGTGCCCCAGCCGCCTCGGGTGGGCACGCTGCCCTGGTCCGCCCGGATATGGGCCGATGCCTTTTGTGCCGGCACCAGCAGAGTGAGGATCAGCAACACAGCGGCCCCGGTCCACCGCAGCGCACGTGCGCGGGCGGCGGGTGCGTGGATCTCAGCCATTGGTGATGCCTTCCTGCCAGCCGGTGAGCCGCCGTTCCACCAGCACCAACAGGTAGTTCATGATGAGGCCCAGGAGTCCGAGCAGCACAATGCCGGCGTACATCTCCGGGATCCGGAACGTCTGCTGCATGGTGAGGGTGAAGATGCCGAGTCCGGCCGGAGCGCCCACCATCTCCGCCGCCACCAGCACGGTGATCGCGTAGGCGCCACCCAGCCGGATTCCGGGGAATATGCGTGGGATCGATGCCGGTAGGACAACCTTTGTGAAGATGAACCACTGGTCGGCACCCATACTCTTCGCCGCGTCGATCTGCAGCTTCTCCACATCCTTCACCGCGGAGATGGTGGTGAGCAGGATGGGCCAGACCACCGCCCAGGTCACGATCGCGTATTTCGAGGGTTCGCCCAGGCCGAAGAACAGCAGGAAAACAGGAAACAGCGCCAGCGCCGACAGTTGCCGGAAGAACTGCAGTACCGAGTCGATGACGCGCTCGAACGGTTTGAACCAGCCGATCGCCACACCGAGCGGCACGCCGACGACGATTCCGAGACCGAATCCGACCAGCGAACGACGAATGCTGGGCCAGACGTGCTTCTGGATGTTGCCGTCGGGAAGGAGTCCCTCTACCAATGCCCGCACGACCTCGTGCGGCGGCGGCAGGTAGTGCTCGCGGACGAGACCGGCCCAGATCAGGACATACCAGATCAGAATGAACCCCGCCCACCCGAGGGCGGAATTGACGACGAGCCCCGGGGTCCAGCGGAACCGGGACCGCGCTCGGGGCACACGTGCGGATTCAGTCGAGGTATCCACCCTCTCCTGACGTTTCACATCGCTGTCGGCCGGCTCGTCCACGATGTGCGGGGTGGCCGAGGTACGTGCATCAGGCGACATCACGCACCTCGTCGCGCAGGATCTCGGCCACGGTTCGGCGGATACCGACGAACTCCGGTGAGTTGCGGATCTCCTCCGTGCGCGGGCGGGGCAGATCGATATCGACGAGCGCCTTCACCCGGCCCGGCCGCGCGGTCATGATCGCCACCCGGTCGGCGAGGAAGACCGCCTCGTCGATCGAATGGGTGACGAACAGGACCGTCTTGCGCTGGGCACCTTCATCGTGGCTCAGGCCCCAGATCCGCAGCAGCTCCAGTTGGAGTAGTTCGCGGGTGTTGGCGTCGAGTGCGGCGAACGGTTCGTCCATCACCAGCACACTCGGGTCGTAGGCCAGTGCGCGGACGATCGCGACCCGCTGGCGCATACCGCCGGAGAGTTGGTGCGGGTAGCTGTGCAGGAACTCGCCCAGCCCGACCTTCTCCAGCAGTTCCGTGGCGATACGCCGGCGTTCGGACTTCGATACGCCGCGAATCTCCAGGCCGGCCTCGACATTGGTCAGGACCGAACGCCAGGGATAGAGAGCATAGCCCTGGAACACTACGCCGATATCTCTGTTCACCCCCGTCAGCGGCTCACCACCGACGAGTACCTCGCCGTCCGAAAGAGTCTCCAGACCAGCGAGGATGTTGAGGAAGGTCGACTTTCCACAACCGCTCGGCCCGAGGAGTGCGAGGAACTCGCCTTCCGGGACGGCCAGCTCGAAATCGCGCAGTACCGTGAGTTCGTTGGTCGCGACCCGGCCGACCTTGCGGGCCGGGAAGGTCTTGCCCACCCGACGGGCCACGATCTTGTCGGCCGGGGCGTGATCGGTACGTGCGTCCGCGTCGTCGGTGATCCGAGTCTCGGACAACGTCATTTCTCGCCCACGGTCAGATCGACCTGGTTCTCCGCCTGGGTTTCCAGCAACGCGTCGCTCTCGGCATAGGGGTTGTACTGGTTCGTCGCGACGTCGTCGGCGGTCAGCGAATCCTCCGGTACCTGACCGAACTTCTCGAGTGTGTCGATCCAGTACTGGATCTGTTTGCGGTCGATGATCGCGTTGTTGACGTAGGCGTATCGGGTGATGTCCTGCACGTTCTGCCCGATACGGTCGGCGATGTACTGCCGGGCCTGGTCCGGATTCCGGTTCACCCAGCTCTGGGTCTTACCGAGGATTCCGACCAATTCCTCCGTCTGCGCCGGGAATCGCCGGATGAACTTTCCGTTGCCGGTGTACGGCTGGCTGCCGCTCGCGCCGCCGTCGAGATCGAAATCGCTGAAGAGACTGACCAGATCGGGATTGTTGAGGGCGTGCCCCGAGAACGGGGCATGGATGATGGAGAGATCGGCGGCGCCGGTCTCCACCGCCTGTTCCGACTGGGCGTCCGGGGTCGGCACCCAGTTGACCTTGTCGACGTCTACGCCCTTGCTGGTCAGATACTGTTTGGTGACATACTCCGCGCAGGCACCGAACCCGTTCATCGCGATCGTTTTTCCCTCGAGTTCATCGAGGGAGGTCGCGGTGATCCCGGAGTCCTTGCGCACGAAGTAATTCATATGCGGCGCGTCCGGCAGGGTCTGGTTGGATGCCGCGACGATCTTCAAGTCGGCACCCCCGTTGATCGCCGATATGGTGAGCGAGGCCATCCGGGTGGCGAAGTCGAGGTCACCGGTGTCGGTGAGCGGAATGAGCTGATTGCCGTCCACGGGACCCACATACTTCGGCTTGATGCCCGCGTCGTCGAAGTATCCGAGCTTGTCGGCAAGATAGACGAGATCGAAGCTCGGGTTGTCGGCGTACTTGAAATAGACGGGATTCTTCGGGTCGGAGACGTCACCGGGCGGGCCGGCTATATCCGCTGAACTGCCACACGCAGCGGTTCCGAGCATGAGGGCCGCGCCGGCCAGAGCTGTCAGCCCCCGTGCCAATGTCTTTTTCATCGTCGTTCCTAGCTAGACGCGCTCACGCGCAGTGACAGATCACACCTCACCGCAGTCAATCAGCCGGAGCCGCAACGGTCACCGCTTCGGTTCACGGTGATCGCAACGGGCATTTCGGTTATGCCCACCACAACGGCCAGGTGTCCTGGAGCGGGGGGTGGGATCCATGTCCGGCCTCGCCGACCTGCTCTCGACGAACCCCGAGGTGGGTCACCACGCGTGGGGAAATAGATCCGTTTCGTCGATGTCAGCGTCGAGCGAGGAGACGGCTGTCGCCACGCCAGGTACGAATGGGTCAGAGATTCGCCAGATTCGCGCGACAGATGGGCGTGTTCATGGCGCCGCGGCCATGGTGCGGCCGATCTGCCGGCCGATCCGGGTCAGCAACTGCCGGGTCAGTTCAGGGTCGCCGGCGGTATCCCTGTCGGTGTAGTCGCCGAGAGAATAGATATCCGTGAATCCCGCCGGGCCCCATTGTTCTCGGGACAGCGTGCTCCGGCCGGCGACGGCGATGACCGGAACAGGGTGGGAGCGGCGGGCCAGAACCGTGGGCAGTTTGCCGTTCGCTGTCTGCTCATCGATACTCCCCTCCCCGGTGACCACCAGGTCGGCACCGGGCAGGTGCCGATCGAACTCGAGCAGGTCGAGAAAGTACTCCGCACCTGACACGAACTTGCCGCCGAGCAGTAACGCGGCGAACCCGATTCCGCCCGCGCTGCCCGCTCCGGCTGTGGCCGCGACAGCCATCGCGTCCGGGTAGCCGCTGCGGGCGAACGCCCGGACGAGGTTGTTCAGGCCGGCGTCGAGAAACCGCACCTCGGCCGCGGTGGCCCCCTTCTGCGGCCCGTACACCGCCGCGGCACCGTCGGGTCCGAGCAAGGGATTGGTGACATCGCCGGCGACCACGATCTCGACCCCGGTCGGCCTCGCCGCCCGCGACGAGTCCACGGTGTGGACTCGCCCCGAATTCCGTCCGCACGCTCGCAGTGGTCTTCCCCTCGCATCGGCGAAGGTGAAGCCGAGCGCTGCGAGCAGTCCCATCCCGCCGTCGGTGCTGGCACTGCCACCGAGGGCAAGAACCAATCGCCGCGGCCGGTATCGCAACGCTTGCGACATCGCTTGTCCCATACCGAGACTGCTCGCATCCAGCGGCAGCATGCGGCCGGCCGGAAGGGTGGTGAGGCCGCAGGTATTGGCGACCTCGACCACGGCGGCACCGTCACCGACGGCGATCAGTCCGCATCTCGGCGCTCCCGCCGCCCCGGCCACCGTCACCGGATGCGGCGCGAAACCGGCCGCTACCGCGGCGTCGACACTCCCGTCACCGCCGTCGGCCAGCGGTATTCTGTCACTGTCGACCCCCGCCGCCGCCAAGCCCTCCGCCAGCCGGTCGGCCACCTCGGACGCGGCGAGGCTTCCTTTGAACTTGTCCGGGGCGACCAGAACCCTCACGCGGTTGATTTCCTGTCAGCGAGTCGGCGGGGATCGAGTATCAGTCCGCTTGCGCCACCGAGCCGAGCAGGTCGCGGATCCGGTTGGCGACTGTGATGAATTCCGGTGTCTCCATCGTCGTGGCGTAATTCCGGTGCGCGGGCAGGTCGACGTCGAGCAATTCGATAATCCTGCCCGGCCTCGGGCTCATCACGACCACCCGGTTGGCGAGGTATACGGCCTCGGCCACCGAATGGGTGACCAGCAGTACCGTTGTGCCCGTTTCCCGCCAGATCCGATGCAGCTCGACGTTCATCCGTTCCCTGGTGAGCGCGTCGAGTGCGCCGAACGGCTCGTCCATCAGCAGCACTTCCGGTTCGTGCAGCAGCGCCCGGCACAGCGAAACCCGTTGCTGCATACCGCCGGAGAGTTCGTGCGGCAGGGCGTTCTCGAATCCGCTGAGTCCGGTCATCTCGATGAGACGCGCGCATTCGGCCGCAGCCGCCCGTTTGTTCATACCGCGCATCTCGGCTTGGAGCAGGATGTTCTTGCGTACGGTCCGCCATTCCAGCAGTGCGGCACGCTGGAATACGTAGCCGATATTGCGCCGTGGCCCACGCACGGGGGCGCCGCCGAGTTCGACGCTGCCCCCGCTCGGATCGGTGAGACCGGCGACGACCTTCAGTAGCGTCGATTTGCCGCAACCCGACGGGCCGACGATCGACACGAATTCGCCTCGACGGACCTGCAAGTCGACATTGTGCAGTGCGGTGACCTCGCCGCGCTTCGATGAGAACCGCACGGTCAGGTCGTCTACCGCGACCGCGGTATCGGTGCGGACGATGGTGTCGGTGGATGTGCTCATATCGTCACCTGCTCCGGTCACGGCTTGCTGGTGGGGGTGAAGTTCGAGTCCCAGTACTTGGCCGGGTCCTCGGCCTTGTCGAGGAGCTTCGCACTGCTGAGGACATCGACGGTGGCGCGCCAATCGGCTTCCGAATTGGTTCCCGGCGCCTTACCCGCGGTCTCCGGTGTGCTGAGTAGCGGGATGGTCTGCTGCCACTGCTGCAGCAGTACCTGCTGCGGCGGCAGTTGCGGATCCTTACCTTCCATCGCGGCGACCGCCGCCTCCGGCTTCGCGACCGCGGCGGCGAAGGCCTCGCTCGTCGCATCCACCATGGCCTGTACCAGCTCGGGCGAGGATTGGATGGTGGCCTGATTCGCGATCAGTCCGTTACTGAAGAAGCTCAAGCCCTGATCCGAATACCGCAGGTAGCGGACCTCTTTGCCGCTTTTGTTCGCGATGGTGGGGCCCTGGTCGTGTGCGAATCCGATAAGCCCGTCGACGCGACCGGACAGCATCGCCGACATTTTGCCCGCCGAGTCGAGGCTCTGCTGGGTGACCTGATCCGCGGGAACGCCCGCCTTGTCGAGATAGACCGGGAAAGTCGTGGTCGGAGCGTCACCCGCGGAGACCGCAATGGTCTTACCCGCCAGATCGGCCGGTGTCCGGATATTCGAATCGGCGAATACCTGCACGGCGGATGGCGTGGTCTGGAGGAAGACGCCGACGCTCTTGATCTTGACGCCCTTATCGATATTGCTGAGGACGGCCGGAGCATCGGCCCAGCCGAAATCGGTCTGCTGCGAACCGGTGGCCTGCGCGGTTTTTGTCGAGCCCTGTCCGGCCGAGATCTTCAGATCGATGCCGTGCTTGGCGAATATTCCCTCTTGCACCCCGTAATAGAACGGGGCGTGCTCGCCGTACGGGTACCAGTTGAGCATCAGCGACACCGCGGTGGTCTTCCCGTCGGTGCCGGGATCCTTCGCGTCGCTGCCACCGCCCCCGCAACCGGTCAATACCAGGGCCGACGCCAAGGCGGCGGCGCCGATCGTCGTGAGTGTGCGAATTCCGAATTTCATGCGAGTTCTCCAGCTGTGGCGCGAATGCGATTGTTCGACATGCTCATGCCGCGCCGACGACCGAGGCCGTGGATCGACGGGAGGCGTGCCATGGAATGAGGAACTGCTCGGCGATTTCGATGATCGCGAACAGGATGATGCCCAGCATGGACATGATGATCAGGGCGGCGAACAGCATCGCGGTGTCGATATTTCCGTTGGCTTGCAGAATCACGTAGCCGAGCCCCTCGTTCGCGCCGACGAATTCGCCGACGACGGCGCCGGTGACCGCGAGGGTGGCGGCGATCTTGAGGCCGGACATCAGCTGTGGCAATGAGGCCGGAAAACGCACCTTCACGAACGTTTTCCAATTGCTAGCGCCCATGGTGGAGGTGAGCTCGAGGATCTCGGGATCCACCGAGCGCAGCCCGGCCATACCGGCGATGACGATCGGGAAGAACGCCATCAGTACGGCGACGAGGATCTTGGGGCTGGTGCCGAACCCCAGCCACACGATGAACAGCGGTGCGATGGCGATCTTGGGGATGACCTGCGCGAAGAGGATGAGCGGGTACATCGTCCGCTCGATACCGCGTGAGTAGATCATCACCAGTGCGACGGCTTCGCCGATCAGCGCGGCGATCACGAAGCCGACCACTGTTTCGTAGGTCGTCACCCAAGTGTTCTGGAGCAGATACGTCGAGTTGTCGGCGGCGGTGCGCCAGGTATCCGCCGGCGACGGCAGAATGTAGGGCTCGACGAGCTCGAACTCGGTGACGGCCCACCATGCGGCGACGAGCACCGCCACCAGGGCGAGCGGCCGCCACATGGTCGACCACATATTCGAGAGAGATGGAAGCTTCCGGGGCCGAGTGCGAACGGGTTGCGTCGCTTTCGGTGCGGAGGAACTGACCTCGACGGACGTGACTACCGCCATCTGGAGTCCTAAAGCTAGTAGTGGAGCGGGGTTCGCACTGCACCCGCTGGGAATGCGCTTTCCGAAGCTGGGATCGAGGCTAGTGTGACCGGACCCACAGTGTCAAGGGTTTCGGATTGTCGCAGGTCAGCCCTATCGCAGAACGCTGCTCTCGCGCAGAATCACCCGTCCGGGCACGAATTCGTGGATCCGCGAGGCCGTGGCGGAGTCGTCGAGCGCGAGCGCAACGGCGCGCTCGCCGATATCGACCAGCGACAGCGCTACGGTCGAAAGACCGGGCACATGGTCACGCAGCGTCGGAATATCGTCGAACCCGGCGACGCAGACATCGCCGGGGACCGCGAGGCCGAGCTCACGCCACGCCGCGATCGCTCCGATGGCCATCACGTCGCTCACGGCGAAAACGCAGGGCGTGACATCGCCGGCCTCTCCGGAATGCAGATCCAGCGCGGCGGAAAGGCGACGAGCGGCACTGAAACCACCGTCACGAGAGAAGTCCCCCGCGATCTCCACCAGCGGTGTCACGCCCTGCGTCGCGAGAGCTTCGACAAAGCCGTTGCGCCGGTCGACAGCGGTCCTGATATTGCCCGGTCCGCCGATGACGGCGAAGTCCCGGTGCCCCTGCCCGAGCAGCGCGGACGCCAATTCCGCTGATGCCGAATAGTTTTCGGGCTCCACGGCGGCACCGAAGGACAGCGGCTGCCCTATCACGACCACCTTGCCGCCGTTGTCCAGATACAGCGCGCATTCCTTCTCGAGATCGCGGTCGAGATCCCCGCTCTGGCGCGAACCCGCCAGGATGATCGCATCGGCGCGGTGCGAGATGAAGGTACTCACGGATTCGCGTTCGATATCGAAATCGCGTCGCGTACTCGCCAGCAGGACGAGCTTGCCCGCCCTGCGCGCCGCCGCCTGGACACCCTGCACGATCGAGGAGAAGTAGGGATCGGCGATATCGTGCACGACGAGTCCGATGAGCCCGGTCGACGACCGCGCGAGTGCCTGGGCCTGGGCATTTGCCACATATCCCAATTCAGCGGCCGCGGCACGAACCCGGTCGGCGACGCCTTCGCCGGGAACCCGTGACGAGCCGTTGAGCACGCGGGACGCGGTCGCCAGGGAGACGCCCGCCCGGGTCGCGACGTCTTGCAATCTCACAGCCGCCATGGCTTCGTGCCTCGTTCTCTCGGTAGGCGTGGGGGTTGACCGGACTTCGCGACTAGCATAGCTTGGAAAGCGCATTCCGACGCTGACTTGTCCACTCGCCGTGTGCGGGTCCCTCCGCACCGTCCACGACCCGTTCTGCGGTCGTCGGCCACGCAAATCAGAAGAGGCACATACCAATGCCCGATTCCACTCCTCCGCGCACGCTCCGCATCGCCATGAACGGCGTCACCGGTCGCATGGGCTACCGCCAGCATCTGATGCGATCGATCCTGCCGATCCGCGACGCCGGTGGGGTGCTGCTCCCGGACGGCACCCGCGTTCCGGTCGAGCCGATCCTGGTCGGCCGCAATGGCGCCAAACTCGCCGAACTCGCCGAACAACACGGCATCGCCGAGTGGAGCACCGACGCCGCCGCCGTCCTCGCCGATCCGTCCATCGATATCTACTTCGACGCGCAGGTCACCTCACGTCGCGCCGAGGCGCTCGCGGCGGCGATGAAGGCGGGTAAACATATCTTCACCGAGAAGCCGACCGCCGAAACGCTGGCCGAGGCCGTCGAGCTCGCCAGGGTAGCCGCGAACGCCGGCGTCACCGCGGGAGTCGTGCACGACAAGCTCTACCTGCCCGGCCTGGTGAAGTTGCGCAGGCTCGTCGACGAAGGCTTCTTCGGCCGGATCCTCTCGCTGCGCGGCGAATTCGGCTATTGGGTCTTCGAGGGCGACGGCCAACCCGCCCAGCGCCCCAGCTGGAACTACCGGGCCGAAGACGGCGGCGGCATCGTCGTCGACATGTTCTGTCACTGGAATTACGTGCTCGAGGGCCTGCTCGGCAAGGTCGAGGCGGTAACCGCGAAGGCGACCACCCACATCCCCACACGATGGGACGAACAGGGCAAGCCGTATCCGGCCACCGCCGACGATGCCGCGTATGGGATCTTCGAGATGGAGGGCGGCGTTATCGCACAGATCAACTCGTCGTGGGCCGTGCGCGTGTACCGCGATGAGCTCGTCGAGTTCCAGATCGACGGAACGCACGGCTCTGCCGTCGCCGGCTTGCGCACATGCGTCGCGCAGCATCGCTCGCATACGCCCAAGCCGGTCTGGAATCCGGATCTCCCGGTCACCGAGCCGTTCCGTGATCAATGGTTGGAAGTGCCCGCGAACGCGGATCTGGACAACGGATTCAAGTTGCAGTGGGAGGAGTTCCTGACCGATGTGGTGAACGAACGGCCGCACCGCTACGGGCTGCTCTCCGCCGCACGCGGTGTTCAGCTGGCCGAACTGGGCCTGCGCAGCTCCGCCGAGGGCCGTCGGATCGAGATCCCGGAGGTCACGCTGTGACCGCGACGTCCACGGGTGTGTCGGTCGTCCTGCCCATCGACGGCCGGTCCGAGCGGTATGTTCTCGGTGCGCCGGGCGCGTGGAAGCGGCCGACCCGACCGATCACCTCGCGCGTGGCTTTCGCAGCCGCGCACGTGATTCCGCGTGCGACGGCGGACAACACACCGGGTGCGCCCGCAGCTGTCGACTGGGACGCGACCCTGGCCTACCGGCACGGATTGTGGTCCTACGGGCTCGGTGTCGCCGATGCCATGGACACCGCACAGCGCGGAATGGGCCTCGACTGGCAAGCGACAGTGGAATTGATCCAGCGATCCGGCGCCGAGGCGGCATCGGTCGGCGGCAGGCTCGCCTGCGGAGCCGGAACCGATCAGCTCGACCTCGCCGGACTCCCCTCCGGATCGGCCGGACTCGCCAGGATCGTCGATGCCTATCGCGAACAGATCGACGTGGTGTCCGACGCCGGAGCGCAGGTGATTCTGATGGCCTCCCGGGCACTCGTACAGGTCGCCCGTTCGGCCGCCGACTACCTGTACGTCTACGAGAAACTGCTGGCAAGCGTGGATCGACCGGTGATCCTGCACTGGCTCGGCACCATGTTCGATCCCGCGCTGCACGGATATTGGGGCAACGCTGATATCGATACCGCCACCGAGACCTTCCGCTCGCTCATCGAGAACAACAGATCGAAGATCGACGGAGTCAAGGTCTCACTGCTCGACGCAGCACACGAGGTCGCACTGCGACGCGCGCTGCCCGACGGGGTACGGCTGTATACGGGAGACGATTTCAACTATCCCGAGCTGATAATCGGTGACGAGCACGGGCATTCGGATGCACTGCTGGGTATATTCGCGGCGATCTACCCGGCCGCGTCCACCGCACTACAGGAACTCGACAGCGGAAATGTGGTGGGTGCGTCGGCGATCCTGAGCGCCACACAGGAACTCGGTCGTCATATCTTCGCCGCGCCGACGTATTACTACAAGACAGGTATCGCGTTCTTGTCGTGGCTCAACGATAAGCAACCGGGCTTCTCGATGGTGGCAGGGCTGTCCACGGGCCGATCGGTTCCTCATCTGGCCGAATTGTTCCGGCTCGCGGACAAGGCGGGACTGTTGTCGGACCCGGAACTGGCCGCGCACCGCATGCGGATCTACCTCGAACTGAACGGATCGGTCTCATGACATCGGCTGCGGCACAGCGAATACCATTCGACCTGGCCGATCCCTACCGGTCGCTGTCGCTGAACACGGCAACGACGAAGATGTGGACCCTCGCCGAGGCGGTGGACGGTGCTGCCCGTGCGGGGCTCGGCGCGATCGGCCTGTGGCGCGATCGGGTCGACGAGATCGGTGTCGCCACCGCGGCGAAGATCGTCGCCGATGCGGGGTTGCGTGTCTCCAGTCTGTGCCGCGGCGGCTTCCTGACCGAACCGGGCGACGGGCAGGCGGCACTCGACGACAACCGCCGTGCCATCGACGACGCGGCGACACTGGCCACGCCGGAACTCGTGATGGTGGTGGGCGGAATGCCGGACCAAGGCCTCGTCGCCGCGCGGGAGCGGGTGCACGAGCGGCTCGCACTGCTGGTCCCCTATGCGGCCGAGCGCGGTGTCCGCCTCGCCCTGGAGCCGCTGCACCCGATGTTCTGTGCCGACCGTGCGGTGATTTCCACACTGGCACAGGCCTTGTCGATGGCGCAGCCGTATCCGGCGGAGACCGTGGGTGTCGTGGTCGACACCTTCCATATCTGGTGGGATCCCGCCCTGGAGGAACAGATCGCACAGGCCGGTGCATCCGGACGGATCAGCTCGTATCAGGTGTGCGACTGGCTGAACCCGATGACCGCCGATCCGCTGCTGTCGCGGGGCATGATGGGCGACGGCGTCATCGACTTCGCGACTATCGGTCAGTGGGTTCGCGCCGCCGGTTACCGCGGCGACGTCGAGGTCGAGATTTTCAATGCCGCGATCTGGGCCGGCGACGGCCGGGAAGTAATCGAGACGATGAAGCAGCGCTACCGCGATCTGGTCCTTCCGTCCCTCGTGGACTGAACCCGGACACGGCAGCCCAGAATAAACGGTCCTGGACCGGGAATCGGCCGACCAGCTCCCATGATGGGCGAACTGCGCTTTCACCTGTGGTCGCCGTATCCTTCTCCCGCGGCACTATGGCCCGCGTCGTTGCCACACCAGCAGTGCGACGCGGGCCATAGTGGTCGGATGGGTGACAAGGCTACGATCGCCGCCGCGTTCGAACCGCTGCTGCGCGCCACCTTGGGCCCGCGCCCTGCGGTGGGGCTCGAATTCTGGGACGGCAGCACGATCCGACCCCATGGTGAAAGCCCCGGCACGATGCGCGTGCGGTCCGAGGATGCGCTGCGCCACCTGGTCTGGGCACCTGGCGAACTCGGCTTGGCACGTGCGTTCGTCTCCGGCACAGTGGATCTCGACGGCGACATCTTCGAGATCCTTCGAGCACTCCAGTCGACCGCGCCGAACGACGCCCGCCTCGGTCTCGGGGCGGCCTGGCAGGCCATCGGCGCGGCGCGGCGACTCGGGGCGCTCGGTCGCCGCCCGCAGCCACCACCGGAGGAAGCGCGGCCGCAGCGCGGACCGCTGCACACCCGGGAACGCCGATATGCCCGCGACACGGCGTGTCTGGGGATAGACCGTACCGGCCTGCGACAGAAGCACTTTCAGGATTCGCGGGCTGCGATTGCGGCTTGGATTCGTCGCAGCGTGCGCAGGCCCTTCTTCGCGGCGACGCTCACCATGCCGTCGAAAACGGTCGAGCCCCGGTCGTGGGCCATCAGCCGTTCCAGTGTGGGCACGGCACGATCGTCGCCGGTCGAACCGAGCGCGACAGCCGCCCAGTATCGCTGGTCCGGGTCGTCGCTATCGGCTGCCTCACACAACCTCGAGATGACGTCCGGGGCAAATTTGGCCAGCGCGCTGGCGATATAGCCGATCCGGTAGTACCGGCGGTTCTCGAATTCGTCCCATAGTGCAGCCAGGGCGGCATCGCCGCCGATCCTGCCGAGGGCCTCGGCGGCACGTTCGCGCATTCCGCCGATCGAGTCCTGCAGCGCGGGCGTGAGCGCCGGGACGATCGATTCGTCGCCGAGTGTGCCCAGAGCGATCACTGCTTGCTCTCGAGCCATCTCCTGTGGGTGGTCCAGCATCGCGACCAAGCCGGGAACCGCGTCGCGGAAGCCGAGTGCCGCGCAGCCCATCGCGGCCCATGCCTGGCAGTTGTACCGAGTGTCGGCCAGTGACGCGAGTAGCGGTGCCTTCAGAGTGTCGTCGCCGAAGACCGCCGCCCGGTTCAACGCCCGGCTGTAGAGCGACCGGTGATAGTCGGGATAGTCGCGGACGAGCGTGCACAGTGCTTCCTTGGCGGAGGTGTCGCCGTGCGCAGCTCGCACGAGCAGGAGCCGCAGATTTTCCTCGCGGGTCTCGAGATCGCCGTCTTCGAGGCATCGTGCATCAGCTGGGTTCACCGCCCAACGGTACCTGGCAACCTGCAGCGTTCGAGCACGCTGGACGGCTACCACGAGCACCTGCACCGACGCTGAACGACGTCATCCGCAACGGCGCCCGCCGCACCCGCGACAACAAGCGCTTACCAGGACGTTCGTGACGACCTAGAGTGCGCTGTCGAGAATCGAGCGGGCGAGGGCGTCGGCGTCCTCGAGCATCGCGAGATGCCCGACTCCGCGAAGGTACTCCAGCTCGGCACCGGGCACCGCCTCGTACTGGCGCGCCGATGCCGGGTCCCAACGAGGGTCGGAATCCCCGAAGATCACGAGGAGGGGTTTTCCGGCGTCGACGAGGCGCTGGGGTACGGTCCGCGCGGCGATATAGTCGCCGTTGGCGGCGAGAATCGCGCGGAACGCGCGATAAGACGTCCTTCGCAGGTCGGCCGCAGCCCCGTCGGGCACCGTGATCGGGGCCGCCGCGGTCGCCGCCAGTCCGCGGCGGATCATCGAGTCGGTACGGATCGCCCACACGAGCGGACCGAAGGGCGGCGAAGTGAGGGCCCGGATGATCGCCGGCTCGGGGAGCAGCGCTGCGTGACCCGGCCCCGTGCTGACCAGGACCAGCTCGCCGACCAGGTCTGGACGCCGCTCCACGAGGGCGGTAGCGACGTACCCGCCGCTGGAGTGACCGACCACCTTCAGATTTCGGGCGCCGAGCTCGTCCAACACCGCCGCCGTCCGATCCGCCTGCTGCGGAACGGCGTACGTCGACGCCGGCTCGGACCGGCCGCATCCCGGAAGGTCGATCGTGATCACCCGGTACTTCGTGGCGAGCGACGGCACCACCGGTGCCCACATCGAACCGGTCGCGCCCGAGCCGTGGATGAGTAGCAAGGGCGGTGCCGCCGGGTTTCCGTCGATGACGACGTGCACTCCGCGGACTGTCATGTCATCGCCTGTCCGGGTGGGACTCGATTCGCTCATACCTTCAGCTTCGTCGCGGGCTCGTCGCGCCGTATTGGACGAATGTCACGTCAGCCCACTCCGGCTAGCCTGGAATGTATGACCGCAACCGGCCGATTGGACTGGAGTCGGGTCGATGTCGCCGTCCCGGTCCGACTACCGGATCCGGGAGTCCGGATGGCGGGTTTCCGTTACCACGACGTTGCCCCCGTCGACATCACGATGATCCCGCATCCCTTGATCACGCTCCTGTTCGATCTCAGCGAGCACGGAGTCGTCTACGACGTTCACGGGCACCCGGTCACGGGGAACGCGGTCGTCGGCCTCCGCGCCGGCGCCTTACGCATCACCAGCGCCGGGGCCGGCGACGTCCTGCAGATCCGTGTGTCCCCCGTCATCGCCGCAGCGATTCTCCGAGACACCGACATCATCGGCGGCACCGTGACACCGTTGCCGGAACTGTGGGGCAGCCGCACTGCCATCTTGACCGAGCGACTCCGTTCGACGCCGTCGTGGGACGACCGGTTCGCAATCGCGGCCGCTTTCCTTCGAAGCCGGGTACCTCGCGGATTCGGTGTAGCACCCGAGATCACGTACGCCTGGGATCAGACCGTCCGCACCAGAGGCCGGCTCCGCATCGAGACCCTTGCCACGGAGACCGGCTGGACCCGCCAGCGACTCTGGTCGCGCTTCCGGACCTATATCGGGGTCTCGCCCAAGCATGCGGCCGAACTCGTCCGCTTCGACCATGCCGCCCATCTCCTAGCGGCAGGGCGCTCACCTGCGGAAGCCGCCGTCGAGGCCGGCTATGCCGACCAATCCCATCTTCACCGTAGAACGAAGGCGATTACCGATATGACCCCCACTGTCGTCGCGAGGGCACCATGGCTCTCGATCGACGAAGTCGCCTGGCCGACAACCTGATCCCCACCGCCGAACGAATATCGACGGCCTGTCCGACGGGTATATGAGAACCGGAGTGAGCACACTCGTCCCGCGAGGCCGGCCCGCGGTCCCGCCGGATCTGCTGGGGTCGCGATTCCCGTTGCGGGCCTCTGCTTCGTTCAGACTGCGCTTCCTGCCGACAACGCCCCGAGTGCGCGTAGGGCCTCCGCGGTCTCCCGCTGGGCTTCCGCCTGTGCGAGGGCAGCATGTGCCTGCGCCTGAGCGATCACGTTCCGCCGCTCCGCTCCGCTGGTCGTCTCCCCGGTGGTGAGGCCACTGAGTAGTGCCTCGGCGCGCTGCTTGTGGGTGGTGTAGTCATCCATCGGGCGATTCTCGCACCCGACGGCGCCGGCCACACCGAAGGTAGAATCAGCACCGATCACCCTCACCCACAGAGGTTCTGCCACTCCAGTTCACGCTCGAGTCGTTGTCCGAGCCTCTCGATCGTGAGGTGACCATCGTTGCGGGGGTTCACCACCGCCGAGGTAGAGGCAGGGAATGACGAAGAAGCTCATCGCCGCTGCTGCGGCTCTGTCCGCGGGCGTCATCGCACTGACCGGGTGCTCGAGTGACGCCGACGTGGTGTCCAAGAACCTGTCCAAAGAATCCGACCAGTTCAAGATCAACCGCCGCGTGGTGTTCTTCAACGGAATCACCGACAAGTATCTGCTGTCCATCGAGGGCAAATGCTCGATCAAGGACGAGAACAGCCAGCTCGAGGTTACTTGTAAGACCGGTGATGACGAATACAAGAAGCACTTCCTCGGACTCTCGGACAACGTGAGCTACTTCGTGGAACAGCTCGAAGACGCCAACGTCAGCCGTTACCACTACAAGGTGATCTTCAAGCCCGAGACCATCCTCCCCGACGTCGACCGCCCCTGAGCCCGGGCTCCGGCCGACTACCGAACCCGCGCCTCACCGATGGAATTCAGCCGAGACCCACCCAGGTTCCCCCGGCGACACCCTCCGGGAATCGACGAACCCGCGCGCTCGGGCCGAAGGTGCCAGGACACGGCGAACTGGATGCCGCCGACGCCCGCCGAACCGATCTCGCCGACAGCAGAGGTCCGACGCGACCGTCGAGACGCACCCGGTGCACGCGTTCACCACGCTCGACGTCGACGATCGCATCGCCGCGGTGACGGCCCGCGCTCGAGCGCGGGCCACTCCGGTCGACCGGACCTCAGTCGGCGAGGTAGCGCAGCATCACCACGCTGTCGAAGTGCCTCGTCTCGGCCAATCGGAGCTGGATGCGCTTGTCCAGTGATGGGAACAACGGTGTGCCGCCGCCGAGCACCACGGGCGAGAGGAACAGCTGGTACTCGTCGATGAGCCCGGATGGCATCAGCGAGGCCGCGAGGCTCGCGCCACCGACCTCCATGACGCCATCGCCTCCGGCCTTGAGCCTGCGGACCTCCTCGACCGCGTTCTCGCTGACCGGGGTGCTGTTCCAGTGCCATATCCGCCGGCTTCTCGGCGCTCGCACCGGCCGGCGACTCCAGGTCCGGCAGCCGGGTACTGCGGATTCCGGCGAGGTCGTCGGGATGGGTGAACGAATCGTCACCCTGCTCCCCATTGCGGCAATACCTCGCGCCCGGCCGGATTCGGCGGTCAGAGCTGTTGATGGCGATGGTCACGTCCGCGCCGCGTCACGCACTTCGAGATCGGGGTCGGTGAAAAGGCGTTCCAGGAGTCGACGAGCCTCGCCCCCGCGGTATCTGTGCAGCGCCGAGGCGAGCGCGTATCGAACGTCCGGGTTGGGATGGTCGACAAGGTGGGCGATATCGGTGACATCGCCGCGGCTCTTACTGCCCAAGCCGTACAGTGCGTCGATCAGATCGTCGTCATTGTCCGCTTCGCGCAGTTGCGCCAGCAGTTGAGGTTTCGTGGGCTCCGAAGGGTCTGTGGTGAACCGGCGACGTAGGTCGGCGGCCTTGAACTCACCACGTCCCAGACAAGCCGGACACGCGCAGGGCCGCTGACCGTGCGCATCGGGGCGATACCGCCAACCCGTCACCTGCCGCACATGCCGAATCCGATGCAGTTCGGCGGGTGCGATCGAGCGAGGTACCACGATCTCGTACCCGCGCGCGTCCTCCGCGTGAAGGATGACCGAAACAGCCTCGGCTACCGGCATTTCTGTCTCGGGGGCGCGGTAGTGTCCGACGAGAACCGGTTCGTCGTCCGGGATTCGGAAATCCACCGCGACGATCAGCCGCTGCCCGCCGCGCCGAAGCTCCCGCAGCCACTGATGCGAGAGCATATAAGACGGCGTCACCGGCATACAGAACACTCCGCGTCGGGGTCCGCCCGCAGCGATGCCCGCGCGACGGATCCGCCGAGCGTTCTTCTCCGGTGTCAGGTGCACAAGCAGGGCCACAGGACGGACCCTACTGACTCGCTGTTGCCCACGCCGAGTGGATCCAGCGGATACTCCAGCGACAGAACCGAACTGCGGAGACCGATCGTGTACTTCTCTCCCGATTCCGCCGGCAACACCAGGGGGCGCCGTCCACACCATGCAGCAGTTCATGCCTCCTGACGCCGATATCCACACGCAACCTCGGTAGCGCCGCCACGGGCGAGAAGTCGAACGACAGGAACTGTCAGAGATCGAGGGATGACGCCGAAAACGATTGCGATCCTCTGGCGTCGGATACAGATAGTCGTGTGCCGTGAAATCGTTTTCCTGATAAAGGCGTGAATATTCTGGATAGAATTTTTCCAGCTCGTCGGCCTGAATCAATGCCGCGCCACCCATATCGGACGGTCGATCGCGAATACTGTTTACCAGTGTCGATTTTCCGGCACCGGGCTGTCCGCCGACCACATACAGTACAGGTTTTTCCACCTGTTTCAGGGAGCGGCCCGGCCGGTCGGTAAGGAGCGCCGGCGTTCCCCTTTCGCTGCTCGGGCATTGTTCGGACTTGGCCGAGGTTCGGACCAGGAGCCGTCGGCGGATCCCGGCATCGCTCGATGCCTCGCGGTGGACAGCCGCTCTTGCCCTCGACCCCACCAGCCCCCCATCTGCTCCGCCTACGGCCTGCTCCGGGTGGAAACTGGGCGAGTCTCAGCCCGATGTGACCGACCGATGTGCCTCGACGACTTCGCCGATCCACGGCAGAACCGCGGCGCGGACGTCGACCGTTCGGGGCAGCAGACCGTTGGCGTGCAACAGGTCCGCGGAACGCTGCTGTTCGTCGAGAAATTCATCGGTGACCGGGTTGACCCCGAAAGGTCGTCCACGCAACGCGGCTTCCCAGCGATCGAGATCCGCGGTGCCGCCGCGCCGCCGCGCGTCGTCGACGAAGAAACGCGCTGCTGCGCGCGGGTCGGCGACGATCCACGCGTCCGATTCCTGCAGGGCGGTGATGATCGCTTCGAGTTCCCGGCGGTGATTCTCGGCGAACTCGCGCCGGACGAACCACAGCGACGGGTGGCTGAAGAGACCGTCGGTGTCGACGAGCGTGTGTACCTGCGCGGTGGCCTCGACCTCCGCCAACGCAGGGTAGGCGCCGACCCAGGCATCGATATCGCCACGCAGCAGGGCGGCACCACCCTTGTTCACGTCGATATCGACCGGGACGATATCGGACCAGCGCTGCCCCTCACGGTCGAGAGCGAGCAGGGCCAGCGTGGTCTGCCATGAACCGTGCGCGATCCCGACCCGCTTGCCGCGCAGATCAGCGACGGTACGGATACCGGAGTTGGCGAGGCTCACCAACCGCCCGTTCTCGATACGAGGGCCGGAGATCCCGACATACACCAGGTCGCGTTCCTGCCCCAGGCCGGTGATCGGCGGGGTGAACCCGGTGCCGATGAAATCGTATCCACCTTCCTCGAACAACCAGTCCGAGTGCAGCGTCGGCAGCCCCGTGCGGGGATCGGCCCGAGGCGGGGCCGGTAGCTCGCGCAGATCCACCCATTCGACGTCGGGAAGGTGGCGTTCGAGCAGGCCGTTGTGGCGCAGCACGAACAAGGAGTTGTTGTTCGGGAAGTAGCCGATACGAATAGTCATGGGAGAGCTCCTTTTCGGCTATATGTCAGACGAGACCGCGGCGGCGGGCCTCGTCGAGCAATCCACTGCGACCCCACTGCGCCACGAGGTTCGTCGGGTCGAAGTCGACAGAGCCGCCGACGAGTTCACCGAGTGCCTGGTACTGGGCGCCTTCTTCGAGCAGGACCACGAATTTGGCGAGGTCGAGCAGGCCCGACCGGCCGATCACGTTGACGCCGCCGTTGGCCTCGAAGATCGCGACGAGATCCGGGTCGTCGACGAGGCGGTCGAGGATGAAATCGCCGGGTGCCCGGCTGCGGTCGATATGTGCGGGGATGTCACGTGAGAGGGTCAGGCGCTGCGAGGCCGCGTACGTGATGCGCAGTGTGCGGTGGGTCTGTGCCCACCCGCCCAGCCACGGCGTATGTACGTGCACGATCGAGGTGATCTCGGGATGCTTGCGGAACACCTCGGCGTAACCGGTGACGAATCCGGCCGGACCGTCGCCGGCCAGTACCTCTCCGTCGAATGTCGCGAGGATCGGCTTCGCGTTCCGGTCCTGCGCCCACGGGCCCGGCTCGTTGAGAGCGAGGGCCAGTTCTTCCCCGGGGACCCGCTCGACGAAGTTCACGGTGCCGTTGGCAGAAACGGTGCCGGTCTCGCGGAACACGCGGAACGCAGTATCGGCTGCGCGGCGAGCGTCGTCGACGAAAGCCTCGATCGTGGGGGTGACGCGGGTTTCGGTGCTGGTCATGATTGCTCTCCTAACGGGTGGAAAGGGTGCGGACCCGGGTGGGAGTGGTGCGCTGTAGGAGCGGCAGCACTTCTTCGCCCACGCGGTAAGCCTCTTCGAGGTGGGGATTTCCGGCGAGGATGAACGCGTCCACGCCGAGGTCGGTCAATTGGTCGAGGCGTTCGGCGATCTGCTCGTAGCTGCCCACGAGCCCGAACGCCGGCCCGCCGCGGATGAGGCTGAATCCGCACCACACGTTGGGTTGGACTTCGAGGTCGCGGAAACCGGTGATGTGCTGCGGCACCCAGCCTTTGATACGGGCCGCGCCGACGGAGTCGCCCTGGGCGGCCCGGTCGGCTGCCGCGCGGTCTACGGATGCCCAGCCCTTCTCGATCTCTGCCCACGCGGCCTCTTCGGTATGCCTGGCGACAATGTCGATCCGGACCGCGAACTTCGGTGCGCGGCCCGACTTCGCGGAATGTGCACGGACGCCGTCGAACTTCACCCGTAGGTCGTCGAACGGTTCGAGCCACGACAAGTAGTAGTCGGAGTGTCTGCCCGCGGCGTCCACCGCAGCACCGGACGACCCGGAGAAGTACACCTCGGGGAAAGGCTGGCCCGCCAGCAGCGGCGGCAGCGCCGCGCCCGCGGTCTCGAAGAATCGCCCGTCGTAGTCGAAGGGTGTGCCCTCCCACACTCCGCGCAGAACGTCGAGGAACTCCGAGGTTCGCGCATAGCGGTCGTCGTGCTGCACCTTGTCGCCCCACCACAACTGCGGCGCTCCACCGCCGCCACTGATGATGTTGTAGACCAGGCGTCCCCCAGTGGCACGTTGCAGACTCGCGGACATCCGGGCGGCCTGTAGCGGGTGCAGGAAGCCGGGTTGGAACGCCACCATGAAGCGGTAGGTATCGCTTTCCCGGGCGAGCGCGGACGTGGTGGCCCACGGGTCCTCGGTGATCGGGAAGGAGGGCAACAGCCCACCGACGAATCCTGCGGACTCCGACGCCTTCACCACCGCGGCCATATGGTCGATGTAGCTGTATCCGTCCAACCTGCCGCCGCGGATCGCGGGCGCGATATTGCCCGGCCGGTGGCCACCGGCGTGCCCACGGTTGTAGCGCCGTGGGGTGCGCAACGACGCATGGTCTCCCTCCATACCGATGCGCCAATAGAAGTCCGTGCTCACGCCTGGTTCTCCTGTCCTACGAGGGTGCGGCCGGCAGGGTCGGCGAGGTGCAGCAGGTGTTCTCCTGCTCGGTGCAATTCCTCGATATGCGGGTGCCCGGTCAGTTCGAACAACTCGATGCCGCGCGAACGGTAGTCCGAAAGCGCCTGCGCCACCTGTTCATAACTACCGACCAGGCCGATCGAACGGTTGTAGCCGATGCGGTCGAAGCCCGACCAGCGGGAGCCGTCGAGTGCGAGCGCCCGGATCTCGGCATCGTCTGCCTCCGGATGGACCTCGCGCCACTGGCGCAGTACGCGCGCCCACGCCTCGTCCTCGGTCTCACGGGCGATGACCGGCAAGGCAAGTCCCGCGCGCACGTTGCGCCCGGACCTGCTCGCCGCATCCCGCAAGGACGCCACCGCATCATCGACACCGTCGATGGTCTCGTCGAACACGTGTACGTCGCCATGCTCGGCCGACAGTTCTATCACCTCGAGCGAATTGCCGGACAGGTGCACGATGGGAAATGGCAGACCCGACAGGATGCCACGGAATCCGCCGTCGATGACGTCGTAGTATTCGCCGGCGAACTCGAAACCGGTACCGCCGAACCGTCCGGGCAGCACCTGTTCCTCATTCCACACGCCACGTGCGACGGTGAGGAATTCGGCTGCCCGCCGGTAGCGATCGGCGCCGGTGACCCGGTCACCGCG
The DNA here is from genome assembly GCF_014645735.1 of Nocardia jinanensis. Lineage (GTDB taxonomy): Bacteria > Actinomycetota > Actinomycetes > Mycobacteriales > Mycobacteriaceae > Nocardia > Nocardia jinanensis. Next base: position 900,543 of record NZ_BMMH01000002.1, read on the forward strand.
AGCCGCGGCGTCGGCGGCACCGGTTTCGACGCGCAACCGCCAGTCGAGCCGGCCGTTCGAGAGTCGTTGCAGGGTTGCCGACACCTTGGCTGCGTACACAGGTGTCCCGAAGGCGGGATGGAATTCGACGCCGACCCGCAGGTGTCGAGTCTGCCGCAGGGCCGAGCCGGCGACCACCCACGACTCCTCCCCCTCCGGATCGTACGGGGCGAGGACACCGTCGAGTCCGGACAGTTCGGCGGCGAGGACGACCTGATCGAGGAACTCGAATCCGCCGCGGTGTGCGGAGACGGAGTCGACATGGCGCCCGTCCCCGCGAGTCGGCAGCTCCCAGCGGAACTCGGTCACGACGACACCTCTCGCTCGGCGGCGAGCCGCGCGCTCGCCTGCTGCAGCGGCTCCGGGGCGACCCACGATGCGAGATCGAAGTCGGTGGCGAGGAAGCCGTGGGTGTAGAGGAACTGTTTCTGAACGTCGAGCAGTTCGATCCGCTCGTCGGACAGCGTCGGGTGCAGGCCACGGTGGAATGTGTCGCCGTACGCGGCCTCGACTCCCGCCGCGCCGGAGAAGGTCTCCCGAGCCAGTACGGTGCGGACCTCGTCGAGGTTGTCTGCTGCCCAGTTCGCGGCCCGCAGCGTCTGTGTGAGGAACCCGACGACCAAATCGGGGCGCGACTCCAGCAGGTCTGCGTGCACTGTGATCGGGCGCGGGGTTCCATTGTTGACGCGTGAGCGCTTCGACTCGGTGGCATCCAGGTCCACTGCGATACGCAGGCCGTGCTCGCGAGCTACCTCCTGAGCGCGAGCGCCCTTGACGTAGATCGCATCGACGTCACCGGCAAGCAGCGCCTCCACACCCCAGGTGGTGACTCTCCGGCCGGCAGCGTCCTCGCCCCGCACCTGCGGATTGCGCTCGACCGCGACCTCGACGGGCCGGACATCCACGAAGGTGAGCCCACCGAGTACGAGCGCGTTCGCGAACCCGTGCAGAGCCATCGCCCGGGGAAAGCTGCGTGCCCGGTCCTGCGCCCACGCGGGGACCGCGATCCGCAGCCCGGCCAGATCACTCGGTCCGGAAGCGGGCGAATCGGGTGCCACCAGGATCGCTTGCGCTTCGTCGATCCAGGTCAGGCCGATCAGTCGGGTGGGTGAGCCCTCGGCCCGTGCCGCGAGTGCGGGCACATTGCCGCCCTCGCGGATCAGGCCCAGTAGCCGATGGTCGAAGTGCCGCGGCGCCAGTTCGGGACCGGCATCCTGCAACACTCCCAGACCGATCCCCGCCTCGGCGGCGGTCTCGCTCAGCCAGCCGAGACTGTGGGCCAAGCCGCTCGCGGTGGGCACGGGGCAACGCGTGTACCAGAGAGTGTCGAGGACAGTGTGGGTTGCAGCGGTCATCGCGTGCTCCTTCAGGTGGTCGTGGGGGAAGGTGTGCGGCCGACACCCAGCTCGGCCAAGAAATCCGCGCGGTAGCGCAGCGACTCCGGATCGGTGCGGTCCCGGGGGCGGGCAAGGTCGATATCGGTATCGACGGCGAACCGGCCCTCGTTGAGGATCAGTACCCGGTCGGCCAGCCGGACCGCCTCGTCGACGTCGTGGGTCACCAGTAGGACCGCCGGCCGGTGCCGCGCGACGAGGTCACCGACCAGATCCTGCATCTGTAGTCGGGTCAGCGCGTCGAGAGCCGCGAACGGCTCGTCGAGCAGCAGCAGTTCGGGTTCGCGAACCAGTGCCCGGGCCAGCGCCACCCGCTGTGCCTCGCCACCCGACAGAGTCGCCGGCCACTGGCGCGCCTTACCTTCGAGGTTGACCTCGGCCAGCGCGCGGGTCGCGCGCTCCTTCGTCTCGGCGGTGCGGCGTTGTCCGATGGTGACGTTGCCGAGCACCCGCTTCGACGGGATCAGTCGCGGCTCCTGGTAGACGGTTGTCCGGCGGGACGGTACGAGAATCTTTCCGCCGTCCGGCTTCTCGAGACCGGTCAGCAGCCGCAGCAGGGTGGTCTTCCCGGTCCCGGACGGCCCGAGGAGGACGACGAACTCGCCACGGCGGATCTCCAGGTCGATCCCGTCGAGAACGGTGTTGTCACCGAACTTCTTGTGCAGACCGGTGATCGACACCGCAATCGGTTCGCCCGCTCGGCGGGCGGTTGCCGACGCGGGGCTCTGGGTGCGGGTGGATAACGGAGGTAAAGGTGCTTCAGGGCTCATCGGGCAGCCACTTGCCCGCGCCACGGCATCGCGAACCGTTCGATGATCCGGACCACACCGTCGAAGATCAAGCCCAGCAACGCGTACAGCACTACGCAGAGCACCATGTAGTCGGTGCGGTTGTACTCCTGTGCGAGGGTCACCAGATATCCGATCCCTTCCCTGGTTCCCACCTGCTCCGCCGCGATCAGGCCGGTGATCGCGATGGAAAGGCATATCCGCAGCGCCATCAGCACCCCGGGAAGTGCCGAGGGGAGGATCACCTCGAACACCAGTCGCGGGCCTGTCGATCCGAAGCTCCGCGCCGCTTCGACCATCTTGCGATCTACGTTGCGGACGCCGAGGTAGGTGTAGGCGTACATGGGCCCGACAGTGGCAAACGCGATCAACAGCACCTTGAACGTCTCGTCGATACCGAACCAGGCGATGAAGAGGGGAACCAACGCGAGGAACGGAACTGCTCGGTTGATCTGCATCGTGGAGTCCACGAGCTCCTCACCGAGGCTGGACAACCCGGAGACGGCACCGAGGATCAGCCCCGTCACGACCCCGAACAACACTCCGAGAGCGGCGCGATTGAACGAGGCGATCGAGAAGTCGACGAGCTGTCCGGTCTGGTACAACTCCGAGAAAGCCGTCCACACCTTCGGGGGCCCGGCGAGGATCTCCTCGGGAATCACACCGGCTGCCGAGCCGATCCACCACACCGCAACGAGCAGGGCGGGCACGAGAAAGCGCAGCGGGATCGACGCCCACCGGGGCCGGCGACGGCCGGCCCGGTATCGCGGCACCTCCAGGTCGGGTTCCCCGATGCTCTGATCGGGTGCACCTTTCGCGCGCGGTGGCGTCACGATCGCCATCTCATTTCCCCGTGGTCGGTGCGGGCCGGTTCCCGGCGGCGGCGAGTTTCTCCTCGAGCGGGTAGAAGACGTCCGCCGCGGTGACGGCCCGGGTGATCACACCGTTCTGGTAGAAAAGATCCGCAACTCCTTGCAGGTCGGCTGTGTCCTCGGCAGTCGGGTAGTGCGGCACCGTCGCCCGGCGCCCGAGGTCGATCGCACGCTCGAGCCGTTCACCGGACAGCGCTCTCGGCCCGGCCTTCTCGAACACGTTCTCGAAATCCGCGGGATCGGCCCGCTGACGCTCGACCAGTTGCTGCAGCGTCTCGAGGTACTTCGCGGCGACGTCGGGCCGCGCGTCGAGCACCTCGGTGCGGAACGCGACGATCGTATTGTCCGTGGAGCCGACGGTGGCCTCGGTCGCGATCTCGATGGCCCCGCGGGCCTTGGCTTCCGCGTACGGATCATTGAACGACGCCCACGCGTCGACCTGCCCGGTGGAGAAGGCGGAGGCGGCGTCCGATATCTGTAGCGGCACCCGCTCGACCTGGTCGAATGGAATCCCTGCCTGCTCCAGCGCCTTCAGCGTGATGTACTCTCCCTTCCCCGCCGGATTGACGGCGATTCGCTTGCCGACGAGGTCCTCGACCTCTCTGATACCCGAGTCCGGTGAGGCGATGATGCCGGCCTGATCCTGATCCACCGGATCGGCGACCGCGATAATTCGAACACCGACATCCTTCGAGAGCGCTCCGACGACCGGGCTGTAGGCACCACCGGAGACATCGAGCTCGCCGGCGTTGAACAACTTGAGGTTCGCGCTGAACGAAGGCGGAGCGTTGACCCACTCGACCTTCGCGCCCAACGGGGCGAGCGCTTCGTCGAAAGTACCGTCTCGCTTGGCCACCGCGAGCGGACCGGAGTTGCCTTCGTCGGTGACCTTGAGAACGAAGGTGGGTTCGCCGCCCGCTACGGATCCGTCCGCACTATCTCCACCGGAGCCGCACGCGGCGGCAACCAACGCAACGACGGGGAGGATTGCGAGAGCAGCGCGCACTCGAGATAGGCGGCGGTGGGGACGCATCGTGTTGGCTCCTAGTCCAGAGATGGCGGGGTGCTTAAGGAAGCTAGGCGGCATCCGTAGAGGCGCCCACCCTTACTTTTCCTATGACCGGAAAGCTTGACGGGAGAGCTGAGGGCATGTTTGTTCGCCTCTGGAAGCGGAATTGGCGACATTTCCCAGATAGAGGTCATAGCTGGAAGTCGCGTGGTCACATCCGAATGAATCCACACTTTCCACAATCCGGAAAATTCTATGACCGAGCTGGCCGCGTCCCGTGTTAGCGTCAGCACGTGGAGCCCACTTCCTCAGCCAATGGCCGACTCCAGTCCGTCACGCGCGCTCTGTCCGTCCTCGCCTGCTTCCGCAACGGCGAAAACCTCGGTGTCTCCGCGATCGCCCGGCAGCTGGACCTGCCGGTGAGCACTACTCATCGCCTGCTCTCCGCACTCGTCGAGGCAGGCTTCCTGGACAAGGTGGACTCGCCCAGCCGGTACCGGTTAGGGACCACGCTGGCCGAATACGGTCAGCTCGCCTATCGGCAGCACCGCATCCACCTCGCTGAACCACGCCTCGAAGAGCTGGCGACGATCACCGGCGCGAAAGCTTCCATCGCGACGCGGCACGGTAACGATGCCGTGCTGCTGGGAACCAGCAGTTGGCGCGAAGCGGATGGGCACGAGCTACAGGGACTCCGACTCCCCCTGCATGCGAGCGCACTCGGTAAAGCGCTTCTGGCCTGGGCGCAGACCAGCGAGGAAGAGTTGACCTGGTTGCCGTACGACAGTGGCACCGCACGTTCGATTTCCGGGCCGGTGGAGCTCGGAAAGGAACTCGCCCATACGCGCGAACGTGGTTACGCGTTCAACGACGAAGAGCTCGTGCGCGGATTCCGGACCATCGGCGTACCAATCGGTGATGAACCGGGACAGGTCCGGTTCGCCCTCGGGCTGCGCGGACCTGTCGAGCTGATGATCGACGAACGGGTTCCATTCTTCGTCGACCTCGCGAAGGTCACCGCCCGCAAGATCGCGGACGTCCTCCACTGAGCATCGGAGGATTCTCCTTGTCCGCGCCTGCTGGTTCCAGCGACCGCATCGGCGATACATGATGCGTATCACAGGCTTTCAGTACAGGTAACCGGAGCAGATCCTGGGATAGTCGAAGGGAACAGCACCGACCCTGCACCCATCCGGATAGAACGAATGGTCCCTCAACCGAGCAGATATCCCACCGCCGCGACGCGGCTGTGGCGCCTGCGCCCATGGCGCGAAAGTCCGTTGTCGCGTCCCGGAGATCGCCTCATCGGTTGGCTCGTATGTGGCGCGCTGCTCGTTACCGGCTGGGCCGTCCCGATAGCCACCGCGGTCGGGATCCACGCGCACGGAGCACTGAGCGAGTCCGCCGCCGAACAGGCAGCCGGGCGGTACCGCGTGCCCGCAACTCTTCGAGAATCCGCACCCTTCCCCAGCGAATACGACCTCTGCCCCACCACCGCGGCCGCCTGGACCGCCGCGGGTACACACCACACCGGCGCCGTCTACGCCCCGGCAGGCTACCGCCGAGGTGAGGTCGTCGAGATCTGGGTGGACCGCGCCGGCGCGCACACCACGGCACCTCCGAGTGAATCGTCGGTCCTGTTCGACGCCACCCTCATCGCCGTATTCACCTGGAGTGGTCAGATCCTGCTCTACAGCGTTCCGGCAGCGATAGCCGCCCGCCGCATCCGATTACGTCAACTGGATCAATGGGATATCGAGTGGGCGCGACTCCACGCCGGATTCTGAACCGGAACATGCCGGACGCCGCCCTACGGGTTCATCCGCCGGGGCGGGAGCACGCAGGTGAAACTTGTTGGATGTGTATGTTCAGCCGATGAGTACCGCGCGGGCGGATTCGGCGAGCCGGGCGGGTCGCTCCGACATCTCCGTCACGTCGATGTCCTGTTCACCCATCACTCCGGCGCGGAAACGCGCCGCCACGCCCTCCGCGATGGCTGCCAGCCGCCACAGCGCGAATGCCTGGTAGTAGGGCAGGTCGTCGAGTGCCCGGCCGGTGGCATCGGCGTAGCGTGCGAGCACCGTGTCGATATCGAGGTAGCCCTCGGCGGGGTCGGGAGCCCAGCCGAACGGTTCGGCCGAGGTCCAGGCGGCGGTGAGCCAGCCGATATCGGCCAGGACATCGCCGACGGACCACAGCTCCCAGTCCAGAACTGCCCGGACGGTTCCGTCGGGCCCGATCAGCAGGTTGCCCGGGCGGAAGTCGCCGTGGGTGATCCCGGTCCAGCGCTCGTCCGGCATCCGCCGGGCGAGGAGGTCATGGACCTCCCGGAGGGGCCCGGGTCCGACGCCACCGGCGGTGAGCTGACGGTGCCAGCGGCGCAGCTGGCGTTCCAGATAGCTACCGGGTCGCCGCTGCTCGGCAAGTGGCCCGGTGGTGGTGTCGACGCCGTGGACGGCGGCGAGCGTATCGACGATATTGCGGGAGGCGGCGTCGCGTATCTCCTGGGGGATCGCGGCGGCGGTCGCGGGGTCGTCGGGAACGATTCCGTCCACGTTCTCCATGACGTAGAAATCGGCGCCGGTCACGGCGTGGTCGGTGCAGCAACCCAGGACCGGGGGGACGGGAACCGGGCTGCCGGCGAGCAGGTCGAGGATCCGGAACTCACGGACGACATCGTGCGCGGAGGCGAGCACGTGTCCGGTGGGCGGCCGGCGCAGCACCCAGCGAGCGCCGGACTCGTCGTGGACACGGTAGGTGAGATTGGACCGGCCGCCGGTGATCAGCTCGAACCGCAGGGGTGGCACGGCCACTGGGATGTGTTCGGCGAACCAGGAGGTGACCCGCTCGATATCGATACCGGCGGCGACACTCGGGACTGCCGGTCGGTCACTTTCGTCGTGGACCATCGATGCGCCATCTCCTCGAGCTCCGCCACGGATGCCGTACCGCGGGGCGTCCTGTGTCCGACCAGTCTGCTACATATGAGACGTTCTGCGCTAGTGCCCCATATCGAGTGCCGTCCGGCATCGAAATCGGCCCGATCCGCCTTCACGAGCAGCGCGATGATCGCCTGCCGCCGGTCGTCGCCCAACGCCCTGAACAGCGGCCGGCACGAGGCGAACGTAGCCAGGATGCCGTCGGCCGCGGAGGTCACGGCGCGACCCCGGCCGCGAAATCGGTCCGGAGCCTGCGCAGCCGAGCCACCGGCAACCCGAGGGACTCCCCCTCCGCGATCCAGCCGTCGAGCATCAGTTCGGTCTGATCGGCCACCTTGGTGAAGTGGACATTCAGATAGCGGTCCGGATCGAATGGGGTAAGGGCGGGTAACAACCGACGTATCAGCCGTACCGCCCATTTCGGTGCGCGCGAGCGACTACCTCCGGTTTGCGCGGCGACGATCGCCGTCGCCTCCGCACCGGCCTCGGCCGCCGGAGTGATATCGGCGCGCAGGACAGGCAGCGACCAGTTCGCCGGCTGCAACGCCGCGATGTAGGGGATGATGAGCGCGGCCGTGCGCTCGCCCGCGCGATGAGCCGGGCGCGCACGCCGCCGGCGCGCGTACACCGCCGGTGTCCGTCGCGTCCGGTCGCCGACGACCGGAGTCGATCACGAATCCGTATCGGGCACGACGCAGCGGAAGCCGAGGTGACATGTGGCCGTGTCCACCGTCTGACTCTGCCGGGCAGCGGGTCGGTAGCGCAGGCAATAGTTGGCGGCGCACAGGTACGAGCCGCCCTTGACCACATGGCGCGGAAACCGCTGCGCTGTATCCGGTTCGGGATCATCGATGAGGGGGCTACGCGGGGCGCAGCAGGTCGTGGCCGGGCGATGCGCACGGATATTGTCGACGGTCCACTCCCACACGTTGCCGGTCATATCGGACAGCCCGTAGCCATTGGGTGAGTAGGTGCCGACCGCCGTGGTGCCGGGGGTACCCGCTTGCCCCCGGCCGGGGTGGAATTGCCAGGGGAAGGCACCGACCCACACATTGGCCATGCGCCGGCCGGTGGGTTCGAACTCGTCACCCCAGGTGTAGGTGGCCGAGTCCAGTCCACCGCGAGCCGCGTACTCCCATTCGGCTTCCGTCGGTAGTTGTTTGCCGGCCCACGCCGCGTATGCCGCGGCGTCGCCGTAGGCGATCTGGGTAACGGGGTGGCGGTCGCGCCTGTCCAGCGTGCTGCCGGGCCCGCGGGGGTGGCGCCAGCACGCACCTGGGACATACCGCCACCACCGGCGCCAATCGTCCATCGGGACCGGCCCCCCGGTGGGCCTGAACACCAGCCCACCGGGGGTCAGATTCTGCCGGCTCGCATCGGGATAGTCCTCGGCTGCGGGAGTTCGTTCAGCGACGGTGACGTATCCGGTCTGCTTCACGAAGCGACGGAACGCGGCGTTGGTCACCGGATGCGCATCGATCCAGAACGCGTCCACTCGCACCCGGCGCACCGGCCGCTCCTCGGGGAAGAAGTCGTTCGATCCCATCGCGAAATCCCCGCCGGAGATCCGGACCATGCCGCGGCGCGCTGCGGCGTCGGTTTCGGTGGTCATGGGAGGTCGCCTCAATCGCGCGAGAACGCGGCGGCCGCCGCCATCTCCAGGTCGTGGTACGGCTTGCCCGTCACATCTTCGATGACCTGATGCACGGTTCCTCCGGTGAACGGGAACGGCGACCGATAGCGACCGGTAACCGATTGTCCGCTGTCCCGGCCCACGCGGACCCCTTCTCCCACACCGGAGAACACGGTGGGCTGGATCCGCATATCGTCGAGTGAACCCACCGGATCCTCGTCGATGTAGAGGGTGGCTTCACCGGTCGGCGTGAAATTGTCGGGCCGGGTTCCGCGTCGTTCGTAACGAATCCCGAAGATGTGATCGCCGAGCGGTGCCGGGCGGTCGGAGATGATTGCCTGTTCCTCTTCACCGAGGAAGTTGTAGACGTACTGCAGGCGACCGTCCTGGACGAACAAGGCGTGCCCACCGAGCCGCCCGCCGTGGGCGAACAGCACCCCCTGCGCATCACCGCCGGTGACGGTCATCTCCGCGAGCAACGCGAACGACCGGCCGCGGATCTCGAGAGCCGCACCCGGCCCCACCTCCGCGAGGCCGGGGTAATAGACAGCGCGGTCCCGGCTCTTGGCGAACGACGGGCGATCGCGCATCATCGTGGAGACTATGTCGAGATCGTTGAGTGGCATTCCGCTGTACTTCCGTGCCTCCGAGAACCACAGCGCTTTCATCTCCTCCAGCTTCTCGGGGTGAACCTCGGCCAGATCGTGTATCTGGCTGCGGTCCTCCTCGATATGGAACAACTCCCAGCGGTCGGCGTCGAAATGTCCCCAACCGGAGGGGCACGCGGCGTGTACCGCGTCGGCGAACCACCCGCGATACCAGATGCCGCGTGTGCCGAGCATCGAATAGAACTGGGTGTGCTTGCCGACATCGGCATCCGCGTTATCGAGCAACCCCCGGAAACTGACCCCCTCCAAAGGACGCTGCACCACATTCTTCACCGTGTCCGGGGGCGTGATACCCAGCAGCTCGTAGACGGTGGGGGTGATATCGCAGACGTTGACGTATCGGTGGCGCAACTCGCCGCGGGCAGCTATCCCGGCCGGCCACGACATGAGGCATGGGTCGGCGATACCGCCTTCGTGCGAGGCATACCGTTTGTACAGTTTGTACGGCGTATTGAACGCCATCGCCCACCCGATGCTGTAGTGATTGTAGGTGGTCGGCGAACCCAGCTCGCCGAGCTTGGCCAGGCTGTCCTCGATCGTATCGATATAGCCGTTGAAGAATTTCATCTCGTTGGCGGACCCGTTCGGGCCTCCCTCGCCACTCGCGCCGTTGTCCGAGAAAGCGACGATGATCGTATTGTCCAGCTGACCACTCTCCTCGAGATAGTCGAGGAGCCGTCCGATCTGCGCATCGGTGTAGGACAGGTACCCCGCGAACACTTCCGCCTGCCGGCCGAACAGCTGCTTCTCGTCCTCCGACAGTGAATCCCATTCCCGCACCGTGTCCTGCGCCGGCCACGGTATGCCCTCCGCACTCTTCTCCGCCGTATACGGGTTCATGGGCGACAGTTCGGTGTTCGCCGGAACCAGGCCCATGCGTTTCTGGTTCTCCAGCACGATTTCGCGATACTTCTCGTAGCCCATATCGAATCGGCCGCGGTATTTGTCGGCCCATTCCCGCGCTACATGGTGCGGCGCGTGACCGGCTCCCGGGCACAGATAGGTGAACCACGGTTTGTCGGGTGCGATCACCTTCGCGTCGCGAATGAACTCGATCGTTCTGTCGGCCAGATCCTTCGACAGGTGATAGCCGTCTTCCGGCGCGTAGGGCTGCGAGATCGGGTGATTGTCGTAGACCAGATTCGGGAACCACTGATCGGCCTCGCCACCGAGGAAACCGTAGAACCGCTCGAACCCGCGCCCCAGCGGCCAATGCCGCTTCGACGCCGCGAGGTTTCCCTCCTCGAGCGGGGTCAGATGCCATTTCCCGACCGCGTAGGTGTTCCACCCGCGCTCGGCCAGGACCTCCGAGCACAACGCGGTGTCGTCCGGTATCCGGCCACACATGCTCGGGAACCCGTCGGTGAATTCTTCGATGGTCGCCATACCGACCGAGGTAGCGTTCCGCCCGGTCAGCAGCGAGGCACGGCTGGGTGAACACAGGGCGGTGGTGTGAAACTGCGTGAACTGGACGCCGCGGTCGGCGATACGTTTCATATTCGGCATCTCGACCAGACCGCCGTAGCAGTCCCAGGTGCCGATCCCGATATCGTCCCACACGAGATACAGAACGTTCGGCGCGCCCGGCGGCGCCCCGGGCTCGATGAAGGGCGCCCAATCGGCGACCGAATCACGAATATCGAGTGCGATATGCCCGTCGAACCTGCTGGTCATCATCAACCTCCGGAACGGAGTGCTGTCGGCTCGCCGTTTTTCCACAGGCCGGGCCCGCTACCTCACCGTGCACCCGCGCGTATGACGATCGCGGGGCCTCGACGCCTGGTTGGGCACTCCCAGCTCCGGCGACACTGCTGAGAGTCGAGGCTTGCTCGAGGCGCGACGCGCACGACCGCGCCTCCTCCCGGACTCGATATCCGGATACTCGCTGATCAACACCTTCCGTACCCATGAAAGCGCACCGACCGGACAGGATTCAAGTCACCGTTCGATCCGGGTCACCGCGCGCTCCGGTAGGTAGCCCTTGTGGGCACCGCCGCGAGCCGACCCGGCGCAAGAGTTCATATCCGGAGGGGAGTTCGGCGTGAACTCATATGGCGCTCGGCGTATTCTTCGCCCCGCTGCGCACGTGGAAAGCGCTGACGACCTCCACGATGCCCATGAAGATCAACCACCAGCCGGCCACCAGGGTCAGCACCGCGACCGAGTTGAACGGCCAGACGATCAACATCCCGCCACCGATCAGCAGCACGATGCCGAAAAAGATATTCCAGCCGCGCCCGGGGGTGCCCGAGGGCACGTCGGCGCCGGCGACCAGTACCGCAACGCCGCGGAACATCCAGCCGATACCGATCCACAGGGCCATCAGGAGCACAGCGTCGCCGAGATGGCGCAGTGCGAAGAAGGCCAGGATGAACGACAGCACGGCGCTGACGATCAGCATGACCCGCCAACCGCTCGACACATGACTGCCGAACGCCGCGACCAGCTGGAAGATGCCCGAAACCAGCAGGTAGATACCGAACAGGATGGCCAGGACCACGATCGTCGGTCCCGGCCAGAGCAGAACCAGGACACCGACGACCACCGACGCCGAGCCGATGATCAGCATCGCCTGCCACGCGCGACGTGCCAGTTGATGCAGCGGCCCCTCGTACTGTGTTTCGCTGGATGTCATGGAGGCATGATATGACGGCGACAGTCAATTGCTGATGATTAGCCGTCGGTGAACGGGGACCGCGCGTCAGCCGTGTCGTCAGCACCCGGTTCCGGCCGGGACTCGGCGGTTTCCGCCAGCGGATCACCTCGTAGCGAAAGATCACCGCCGCCGGATGGCGATGTTGTCGCAACGCTCGAAACCGGCCGAGTAGCTCGTTCGCCGCGATATTGCCACGCAGTCCACCTCCAGTCGACGCAGCGGGCGGGCAGGTGTGCGGCACGCAGCTCCGGATGGGCGCCGGTGAGCTTCTTGGCCCATCCGGCCGGCGACAGGTCACTGCCCTCGAACGCCGGCAGGTCGAAGCGCCGGCTATTGGCGTCGAAGACGTCGGCACCGGCATCGACGAGCGATCCGAGAAGCACCCCCAGCTCGTCCGGAGTCTCGGCGACGCGGGCGGTGTAGTCCTGCTGTTTGTGCTGGGAGAAGCGGAAGAGGCTGTCCACGACGCGACCACCCGCTCAGGCCTTGCCCGCAACCGTGTGCACGCCGAAGCCTTCACCTCACTGTCGGGGGACACTTTCGCCGAGGTCGTGTTCACCGGGACCGGCGCCGACACGGCGACCGTCTCGGCGACCGTCTCGGTCGGCCTCGACGGAGTGGAGCACGAGTTGCGCTGGCCGCGGGCAGCGAGCTTGGTCGATGTGCTGCTGTCCGAAGGGCTGAATGTGCCGTTCTCGTGCCGCGAGGGCGAATGCGGCTCCTGCGTCTGCACGCTGAGAGCGGGCAAGGTCGGCCTGGGCAACACATCCGTCCTCGACGAGGAAGACATCGCCGACGGCTACATCCTGGCCTGCCAGGCGCGACCGATCAGCGAGAACCTGAACATCGAGTTCTGATCACCCGATATCGCCGACCGGCGGCCCGCGATCACAGCTGTTCTCTCCCTCGGAGCGCTCCGAATGCAGGACGAAACCAGACCGTTGACAGGTCCTCTTGTGGGTGAGGCGGCAAGTTCTTACGATCATCTGGCCCCTGAGAGGAGTACCCATGACACACAATCCGGAAGCCCTAGTGTTCCGCGCCTGAAATACGTTGGATATATCGGGCGAGGGAGTCGAGGATCTCCTCAGCGG
>NZ_BMMH01000003.1 GCF_014645735.1 Nocardia jinanensis
GCCGCCCCGTCCTCGCCACCGCCAAATCCTACAATTAGGCAACGTATTTCAGGCGCGGAACACTAGCCGCAGAACTACTCCGCCGCCAGCAGCACATCGGTGTCGAAGCACGTATGAGTACCGGTGTGGCAGGCGGCGCCCTCCTGATCGACAACGAGCAGCACGGTGTCCCCGTCGCAGTCCAGCCGGACCTCGTGCACGTATTGCGTATGCCCGGAGGTCTCCCCCTTCACCCAGTACTGCTGCCGGGATCGCGAGTAGTAGGTGGCGCGCCGGGTGGCCAGAGTGCGGGCCAGAGCCTCGTCGTCCATCCAGGCCATCATCAGCACATCGCCGGTCGATCGTTCCTGGGCGACAGCGGCCACCAGACCCGCCTCGTTGCGTTTGAGCCGGGCCGCGATCGCCGGATCGAGGATCTGATCCATCACCGCACCACCAGATCTGCCGCGCGCATGGCGTCCTTGACCTGCGGGATGGTCAGATCGCCGAAGTGGAAGACGCTGGCGGCGAGCACGGCGTCCGCGCCCGCCCGCACAGCCGGAGCGAAATGCTCCACCGCCCCGGCACCGCCCGAGGCGATCACCGGAATCGAGACCGCGGCCCGCACCGTTTCGATCATCCGGAGATCGAAACCGGTTTTGGTGCCGTCGGCGTCCATCGAGTTGAGCAGGATCTCCCCCACCCCGAGTTCGGCGCCGCGGATCGCCCATTCGACCGCATCGATTCCGGTGCCGCGCCGGCCACCGTGGGTGGTGACCTCCCAGCCCGAGGGGGTCCCGGGCTCTCCGTCCGGCACGGTGCGGGCATCCACCGACAGCACGATGCACTGGGAGCCGAACCGCTGCGACATCTCGTGCAGCACCTCGGGGCGCGCGATCGCGGCGGTATTGACCGAGACTTTGTCGGCCCCCGCGCGCAGCAGCCGATCCACATCCTCGACGGTGCGAACTCCGCCGCCGACGGTGAGCGGGATGAAGATCTGTTCGGCGGTGCGGGTCACCACATCGAGCATGGTGCCGCGATCGCCGCTGGAGGCGCTCACGTCGAGGAAGGTGAGTTCGTCGGCGCCCTGGGCGTCGTAGGCCGCGGCGAGTTGCACGGGGTCCCCGGCATCGCGCAGGTTCTGGAAGTTGACGCCCTTGACCACGCGCCCGGAATCCACGTCCAAACAAGGAATTACCCGAGTAGCGAGCATTATGGATTCCTCTCCTCGCCGTACGGCGCGGCCGTATCCATCCGGTCGGAGACGGCGGTGTATCCGCTGCCCCGGGTCGCGGCGATCATATCGAGCAGTTCGGCGTGTACGCCCGGTGCGGCGGCCAGCACCGAACCGGATTCGATATTCCAGTCCACACCCTCGAGGTCGGTGACCACACCGCCCGCACAGCGCACCATGAGCACGCCCGCGGCGTTGTCCCACGGGTGGTGCCCGAAGACGATCGCCCCACCGAGGGTGCCCTCCGCCGTGAAGGCGAGATCGATTCCGGTGGACCCGTGCATCCGCACCCGCGACGACAGCGCGCTGAGTGTGCCGAGCACCCGGTGCCGGAACAGTCCCGGCACGCGACCGGTGGATTCGATATTGAAGGCGCCGAAACCGATCATGGCCTCGTCGAGCACGGCCGGAGCCAATGGCGGCTGCGGTTTTCCGTCGAGTAGTAGCGGCCCACCCGTTACCGCGGCGTACCGGCGCCCCAATGGCGGGAACCAGGCGAGGCCCAGGACCGGTTCACCGTCGCGGACCAGCGCCAGCAGCGTGCCGGTGAGCGGATGCCCGTTCGAATAGTTGAAGGTGCCGTCGATGGGATCCAGGACCCAGGCGGTGCCGCTGGTGAGCGCGGGCCCGCCGAATTCCTCACCGTGCACCTCGATACCGGTCCGATCCAGGAGATGGCCGGAAATGGTGCGTTCGAGTTCGAGATCCAGTTCGGTCGCGAAATCCCGCGACCCCTTGGCCACCGCGCTGGGTGCGCCCCGGCCCTCGAGGAAACGGTCGCTCACACCGTCGAGGACTTCGGCGGCGGTGGCCATCAGGGTGGCCAGCTCGGTCTCTGCCCCGGTCATCGCCTCGGCCCCCGATCTTCGTGGTTCAACGGACGGCGGCCAGCGCCTCGGGGAGGGTGAACCGGCCCGCGTACAGGGCTTTGCCCACGATCGCGCCCTCCACACCATCGGGCACCAGTTCGGCGATCGCGGTCAGGTCGGCCAGGGCCGAGACCCCGCCGGAGGCGATCACCGGCGCCTCGGTGGCCATACACACCTCACGCAGCAGATCCAGATTCGGTCCGGTGAGGGTGCCGTCCTTGGTGACATCGGTGACGACGTAGCGGGAGCAGCCGTCGCGCTCCAGCCGTTCGAGCACCTCCCACAGATCGCCGCCGTCGCTGACCCAGCCGCGCCCGCGCAGCCGGTACTCCCCGTCGACCTTCTGCACATCCAGGCCGACCGCGACCCGCTCGCCGTACTCCGCGATGGCCCGGGCGCACCACTGTGGGTCCTCCAGGGCGGCGGTCCCGAGATTCACCCGGGCGCAACCGGTGGCCATGGCGGCTTTCAGCGATTCGTCGTCGCGGATACCACCGGACAGTTCGACGGCCACATCCAGTTCACCGACGACCGCGGCGAGCAGTTCACGATTGGACCCGCGGCCGAATGCCGCGTCCAGATCGACCAGATGCACCCATTGCGCTCCCGACTCCTGCCAGGCGAGCGCCGCGTCGCGGGGCGAACCGTAACTGGTTTCGCTGCCCGCCGCGCCCTGTACCAGGCGGACGGCCTCTCCATTGGCGACATCGACAGCGGGCAGCAGCACAAGACTCACTCGGAACAGCCTAGTAGGTGCGGTCGGGCGAGGCCCATCCGCAGTCCGCGCGCGGTCGGAAGGAATGCCGCGACACACCCGGTTGCCGGCTGTTCGCCGCGACGCGCGCCCGCGGCCACCGGCAATCACCCAGCCGCTGCATCCCTACGACCGGGCGCCGGTTAAGGTGACATCACCCACTGGGGCGGTCGAGGTGCCCGCTACACTCGTCCCGGACGCGTGAGTGGTCAAGGACGCGGCATGTCACGATTTCGAGAAGGTTCGGAGTAGGCGCCATCGATACCGGTCAGTTGATCGCGGATCACTACCGCCTGGTCGAGCAGATTGGTAGCGGCGGCACAGGCGTGGTCTGGCGTGCTGTCGACGAGCGTCTGCAACGGTCGGTGGCGATCAAGCAGATCCATATCAAACCCAGTCTGCCGCCCGCCGAGCGCGATGTGCTCCGGCAACGCGCGACCCGGGAGGCCCGCAACGCGGCCCGGTTCCAGCATCCGAACGCCATTGTGGTCTTCGATATCACCGAACACGGCGGCGATCCGTGTCTGGTGATGGAGTACATGAAATCCCGCAGCCTGGCGATGGTGCTGTCGGCGCAGGGACCGCTACCACTGGCGCAGGTGGCGCGGGTCGGTGAACAGGTGGCCTCGGCGCTCATCGCGGCGCATCAGGCGGGCATCGTGCACCGCGACGTGAAACCGGGCAACGTATTGCTCGACGATCACGGCACCGTCAAGATCACCGATTTCGGTATCTCCCGGGCCACCGGCGATGTCACCCTCACCGAAACCGGCCTGATCTGCGGTACGGCCGCGTATCTGGCGCCGGAGGTGGCGCGCGGCGCCGATCCGACGCCCGCCGCGGATGTGTTCGCTCTCGGCGCCACGCTTTTCCACGCCCTGGAGGGCGAACCGCCCTTCGGCTCCGGCAATCCACTCAAAGTTCTCTACGCGGCGGCCAACGGCCAGGTGAGCGAACCGCAGAACGCCGGGCCCGCTACCGATTTCGTGCTGGACCTGCTCAGCTCCGATCCGCGGGACCGGCCGAGTATGCGCGAGGCCCGGGAAGCACTGGCCCGTTTCGCGGGCTACGACAGCGCCGCCTCCGAGCACGCCGGGTTCGTTCCGGCGCGCGAAGCCTTCGACCGCAACGGCCACGACCGCAACGGCCACGGAGGCGCCGCGGTCAGCACGATGGAATCGCCGGCGCCCGGCCGGTACGGCAGCCCGGCCGAGGACGCCCCGCCGCGGCGCCGGCCGGAATCACGGTCGGCGGGCCGTAACGGCCAGGAGTCACGCTCGCCACGCCGAGCGGCGAACCATCCGCCCACGAGCGCCCAGCCGGTCGCGCGGAAGTCCGGCGGCAACGGCGGGGTCAAACGCGCGGTGCTCATCGGCGGTATCGCCGGTGCCGCCGTCGTCGGCGGGGTGCTGTTCTTCAATTCTTCCGATTCCGGGGACAGCGGCTCGGCGCAGGCGGACACCTCGACCAGCGCCACCGTCTCGAACTCGCCCGATATCCCCGCCGCGGACAGCCCCGCGCTCGGATCCACGACCAGCACCGGCTCGGTCGAATGGGTGCAGGCCGGCCAGATGATCGAGCAGTTCTATCTCGATCCCAGCGGTTCGTGGTCGCTGCTCACACCGGCCGCGCAGCAGGTGTACGGCAGTCAGCAGGAGTTCCAGCAGTACTGGTCGACACGGACCGTGCAGAACTTCAGCCGTATCGAGGCGTACAAGGGCAACAATCCCGACGGTTCGGTGGATATGCGGGTGAACAACCTCAGCTACGGCGGGCAGACCAGCAATCCGACGCTGCGGATCATCAGTTCCGGCGGAAACCTGCTGATCGACAGCGATACCCGCTGACTGCCGGTCGGCTGCGTGCGGTCCTCTACCGGCCCGACCCGTTCGCCCGCCCCCGGCGGTATACGAAGGGGTTACAGTTCGCCGCGACAGATTCCGACTGGGTCAAGGGATCCGGTCCTCCGGTACGGGGGCCGGGTGAGGCGCTAGCGTTGGCGATGGTGGACCGTCCGGTGGTCCTCGACGGGCTCGAGGGCGACGGGGTCCCGGACCTGCGTCGCCGCTGCAGCTGAACATTCGAGTTCGTCCCATCGATGGGAGACGCGCAGATGACCGAATCGGCACTGGAGGCGATGGCCAGGATGGTCGGTGAATGGACGACGACCACGAACCTGCACCCCGATATCACCGGGCATACGACGATCGGGTGGATGCCCGATGCGCGGTTCCTGGTGGTCCGCTACACGGTCCCGGATCCCGGGGTCAGCTGGACGTGGCTGGTCGGCGCCGACGATCTGCACCAGGAGCACCTCGTCATCATGCACTACGACCAATACGGCGAGCACCGCATCTACCAGGGCGCCTTCGACGGACCGCTGTGGCGGGTGTGGCGCGATGCGCCCGGCCACTCCCAGCGGTTCACCGGGAATCTGGACGAGACGGGAAACACATTCCGCGCCACCTGGGAGCGCTCGGACTCCGAACTGGACCCGCGCAGCTGGGATCACGTGCTCGATTTCATCTATACAAGGACCTCCTGATCACCGCACACCCGGATATGCGGTGGTAACGGCCCGATAGACTCATCTCCGCATTCGCTCCGGCCCTGCGCGGACTGCCGCCGGGCCCCGCCGGGCATACGCCGCATACGCACCGGCCGTACGCAGGCTGCGAATGGTCTCCGCTCAACAGCACCTATTACGCTGGAACGGCACCTTGTGCTGATGTACCCAGGCCGAAGACAAGGACCGGAACCACCATGACATCCCGTATCGAGCTCGCCCGCGTCGATCTACGCGGTCGCACTCCCACTACCGCGCAGTTGCGCACCGCGCTGCCGCGCGGCGGGGTCGATGTGGACTCGGTACTCCATCAGGTGCGGCCCATGGTCGAGGCCGTTCGGGACCGGGGAGCGGCCGCCGCGCTGGAATTCGGCGCGAAATTCGACGGGGTCACCCCGGAATCCGTCCGTGTCCCGGCGGACCGGCTGGCCGCGGCCCTGGCCGAGCTCGATCCGGCGGTACGCGCCGCGCTCGAGGTCGCGATCGAACGGACCCGTGTGGTGCACGCCGACCAGCGGCGTACCGATACCACCACCGAGGTGGTGCCGGGCGGGACCGTGACCGAACGCTGGGTCCCGGTGGAGCGGGTCGGCTTGTACGTACCCGGCGGTAACGCGGTGTATCCGTCCAGTGTCGTGATGAACGTGGTCCCGGCCCAGGCCGCCGGGGTGGACTCGCTGGTGGTGGCCTCGCCCCCGCAGCAGCAGTTCGGCGGGCTCCCGCATCCGACCATCCTGGCCGCCGCCCGGCTGCTGGGCGTCGAGGAAGTATGGGCGGTCGGCGGTGCGCAGGCCGTCGCGCTGCTGTCCTACGGCGGTACCGATACCGACGGCGCCGACCTGCTGCCGGTCGATCTGATCACCGGTCCCGGCAATATCTATGTCACCGCCGCCAAACGACTGTGCCGCGGCCTGGTCGGGATAGATGCCGAGGCGGGCCCGACCGAGATCGCCGTACTGGCCGACGCCACCGCCGATCCGGTGCATGTGGCGGCGGACCTCATCAGCCAGGCCGAGCACGATGTGCTCGCCGCCAGTGTGCTGGTGACCGACAGCCCCGAACTGGCCGATGCCGTGGACGCTGCGCTCACCGCGCAGTTGACCCTGGTGAAGCATGCCGAGCGGGTCACCACCGCGCTGGCCGGTACCCAGTCGGGAACCGTGCTGGTCGACGATATCGATCAGGGCCTGCGGGTGGTCAACGCCTATGCCGCCGAACACCTCGAGATCCAGACCGCGGACGCCGCGGACGTGGCCGCGCGGGTACGCAGCGCGGGCGCGATCTTCGTGGGTCCCTACGCCCCGGTGAGCCTCGGCGACTACTGCGCCGGCTCCAATCACGTCCTGCCCACGGCCGGATGCGCCCGGCACTCGTCGGGCCTCAGCGTGCAGACGTTCCTGCGGGGTATCCACGTGGTGGAGTACAGCGAATCGGCGCTGAAAGATGTGGCCGGACATGTGGTCGCGCTGGCCGATGCCGAGGATCTGCCCGCGCACGGTCAGGCCGTCCGCGCGCGTTTCGAGGCGCTGTCGTGACAATTCCCGACTCCGAAGAGACCACTGCAACCGCTGCGATCGCCATCCCCGGATCCGCCATCGGGCTCGACGCGCTACCGCTGCGGGAGAACCTGCGGGGCAAATCTCCGTACGGCGCACCGCAACTCAGCGTTCCGATCCAGCTCAACACCAACGAGAACCCGCATCCGCCGAGCCGGGCGCTGGTCGACGATGTGGCCGAGGCCGTACGGGCCGCGGCCGCCGATCTGCACCGCTACCCGGACCGCGACGCGGTCGCGCTGCGCACCGATCTCGCGGCCTACCTCACCCGGCAGACCGGGTTCGCGGTGGATACGGCCAATGTGTGGGCAGCAAACGGATCCAACGAGATCCTGCAGCAGTTGCTGCAGGCGTTCGGCGGGCCCGGCCGCCGAGCCCTGGGCTTCGTCCCGTCGTATTCGATGCATCCGATCATCTCCGAGGGCATCGATACCGAATGGGTCGAGGCGAAGCGGGGCGCCGATTTCGCTATCGATATCGACGCCGCCCTGGCCGCCATCGCCGAACGCCGGCCCGATGTGGTGTTCGTGACCAGCCCGAACAATCCCACCGGGCACAGTATCGCGCCCGGCGACCTGGCCCGGATCCTCGACGCGGCACCCGGAATCGTCATCGTGGACGAGGCCTACGCCGAGTTCTCGCCGGCTCCGAGCGCTATCGGCCTGATCGACCACTACCCGGCGAAACTGGTGGTCAGCCGGACGATGAGCAAGGCGTTCGCGTTCGCGGGTGGCCGCCTCGGCTATCTCGTCGCGGCCCCCGCGGTCATCGACGCGCTGCTGCTGGTGCGACTGCCGTACCACCTCTCGGTGGTGACCCAGGCCGCGGCTCGGGCCGCGCTGCGGCATGCCGACGAAACCCTGGGCAGTGTCGCCGAACTGGCCGCCCAGCGCGATCGGGTCGCCGGCGCGCTGACCGGCATGGGGTACGAGGTGGTCCCCAGCGACGCGAACTTCCTGCTGTTCGGCAAGTTCGAGAACACCGCACGTGCCTGGCAGCACTACCTGGACGAGGGTGTGCTGATCCGCGATGTCGGGATCGCCGGTTATCTGCGCGCCACCATCGGACTGGCCGCCGAGAACGACGAATTCCTGCGGGTCAGCGCGAAACTGGCCGCTACCGAACCGACAGCGCACAGCTGAGCACCGAGACGGAAGTGAGTATGAACCGAACCGCGCGGGTGGAGCGCACCACCAAGGAATCCAGCATCGTGGTGGATCTGAACCTGGACGGCACCGGGAAGACCGATATCTCGACCGGTGTCCCGTTCTACGACCATATGCTCACCGCGCTCGGCGCCCACGCCAGTTTCGACCTGACCGTCCGGGCCGACGGCGATATCGAGATCGAGGCGCACCACACCGTCGAGGACACCGCGATCGTTTTCGGTCAGGCACTCGGGCAGGCACTCGGTGACAAGAAGGGCATCCGCCGGTTCGGCGACGCCTACATCCCGATGGACGAGACCCTGGCGCACGCCGCCGTGGACGTCTCCGGGCGGCCCTACTGCGTACATACCGGCGAACCGGACCATCTGCTGCACGCCGTGATCCCCGGCGCCCCGGTCCGGGGCCGTAACGATCCAGGTGCACCGTATTCGACGGTGCTCAACCGCCACGTCTTCGAATCGATCGCCCTCAATGCCCGGATCGCGCTGCACGTCCGCGTGCTCTACGGCCGCGACCAGCATCATGTGACCGAAGCGGAGTACAAGGCGGTCGCCCGTGCGCTGCGCGCCGCCGTGGAACCCGACCCGCGGGTCCAGGGTGTGCCGTCGACCAAGGGAGCACTGTGATGCTGCGATACCTCCGCCTTCGCTGCGGCCTCCGCGGACCGCATCAATTCTGTACGGAGGGAGCACTGTGATGCTGCGGTGCTTCGATGTTTCCGCCAACGCTGCGGCCTCGGCGCGCACATGCACTGCTCATGAAGGAAGCATCGTGCTGCGCCGCCTCGGCTCGGGCCTCCGCAGGCCGGATGTACCGCCCATGGAGGAAACGCTGTGAGCTCAGTAGTTCTACTGGACTATGGGTCCGGCAATCTGCATTCCGCCGAACGGGCGCTGGTCCGGGCCGGTGCGCGGGTCGAGGTGACCGCCGACCCCGAGGTCGCGCTCGCCGCCGACGGTCTGGTGGTACCCGGAGTGGGCGCCTTCGCCGCCTGTATGGCCGGGCTGCGCGCGGTGCGCGGGGAACGGATCATCGGTCAGCGGCTGGCCGGCGGACGGCCGGTACTGGGTATCTGTGTCGGTATGCAGATCCTGTTCGACCGCGGCGTGGAGTTCGGGGTGGAGACCGACGGTTGTGGCGAGTGGCCGGGTACCGTCGACAAACTCGAGGCACCGGTGCTGCCGCATATGGGCTGGAACACCGTCTCCGCTCCCGCGGACAGCGTGCTCTTCGCCGGGATGGACCCCACCACCCGGTTCTATTTCGTGCACACCTACGCCGCCCGCACCTGGGACCTGCCGCCCAGCGATCACCTCGCCGCACCCCGGCTGACCTGGTGTGAGTACGGCACCGGCCGGTTCCTGGCCGCGGTGGAGAACGGTGCCCTCTCGGCGACGCAGTTCCATCCGGAGAAATCGGGTGACGCCGGCGCCCAACTGCTCTCCAACTGGGTGAAATCGCTCTGATCCCGCAGACGGGCCACGGTACGGAATATCCGCACCGCGCGGTCTCACCGGCCGGTCTGATCCGCGGCGGGTACCAGGTCGACCGGTGGCCCGCCGGCCGGTGCCGGCTCCGCCGCACCGGACTCGATCCGGCCGAGCGAATCCCACAGGCTGTCGCGGTGCTCGCGGAGGCGATCGAGCCGCTCGTCCAATACCGCGAGCCGGGCTCGATAGACCTCGACCGCACGCGCGGGGTCATCACATTCGGCCGGATCGTGCTGGTCCAGGCATGCTTCCAGTTGCCGGATACCGTCGACGGTCAGGCCGTGGCCGAGCAGTTCGGCGATCCGGCGGACGCGATGGACATCGGCTTCGTCGTAGTCGCGCCACCCGTTGGCGGTCCGCCGGGAACGCAGCAACCGGTTCTGTTCGTAGTAGCGCAGCGAGCGGCGGCTAGCTCCGGTCCGCAGGGACAGTTCACCGATACGCACAACGCCTCCTGATTTGCTCATGACACCCGTGTCAATGTTTAGCGTCGGAACCATGGCTACTGATTCCCCTTCGACCGCGTCCGCGTCCATCGTCACCCGTCCGGGTCCACCCGGCGACCTCACCGGGATGACTGCCCTGGTCACCGGTGGCGGCTCCGGTATCGGCGCGGCGGTCGCGGCAGAACTCGCCGGTCACGGCATGGAGGTCGTGATCACCGGCCGGCGCCGCGCCGCGCTCGCACAGACATCCGAACGCCACCCGGGTATCCGCATACATATCGGAGATGTCGCTGTACAAGCCGATGCCGAGGCGATGGTCACCGCGGCCGCCGGCGAGAACAATCGGCTGGACCTGGTCGTCAACAATGCGGGATTCGGCATACCGGCCCCGCTCGGCGAGATCGACCCCGGCGACGCCCTGCGCATGTGGTCCACCAATGTGCTGGGCCCGACCCTGGTGACGCAGGCGGCGCTGCCGTATCTGCGGGTGCGCGGTGGCGCGGTGGTCAATATCTCCAGCACCTTCGGCTCCCGGCCCGCGCCGGGAATCAGCCACTACGGCGCCGGTAAGGCCGCGGTCGAACAACTCACCCGCAGTTGGGCGCTGGAACTCGCCCCGCACGGCATCCGGGTCAACGCGGTGGCGCCCGGGCCCACCCAGAGCGAGGCGCTGGACCGGATGGGCCTGTCCGGCACCGAAATCGAACAGCTGAAAGCGCAGGAGACCGCCGGGATCCCGCTGGGCACCCGCGGTCGCCCCGAAGATATCGCGCCCTGGGTGGCCGCGCTCGCGCGACCGGATTCGTGGGTGACAGGTCAGGTGATCGGTATCGATGGCGGCTACTCGGTCGCCTGACCTCCGAGGCCGGCTATGCGGCGCATTTGGCGTTCGGCGGCGGCGGGGGCGCGGCCACGATGCCCCGGGCCACATCGACCACATAGTCGCGGTTCCCGTCGAGTGGTTCGGTGCCCAGCGCCAGACGCTCCACCACACAGCCGGCCTCGAACAGGGCCGGGCCGACATTGTGGCGCCCGGGTTCGACCACTCCCCTCAAGGTGCGCCCGCTGACGATGGAGTACAGCGTGCTGGGTTTACCGGCGAGCATCAGCGCGGCCCGCATCTGGGTACTGGCCGTGTACGGCACCACCTCGTCGGCGGTGCCGTGGATCAGGAAGGCGTGCCGGATACTCATCCGGCCGGCCTGCAGCGCCGGGGACCGTTCGGCGTAGGCGAGCGGGCAGACGACCGGGACACAACCACCGGCATCCCGCTGGATCTGGGCCTGGAGGGCGGGATAGTCGGCGGCCGGACCCGACCAGTGGGTGAACAGATCCGACGGGCCGAAGGTGTCCACCCAGTAGTCGAACAGCCCGGCCGGGCCGTAGGCGGCGGCCAAGCCCGAGGTCATCGCCCCTTGGCTCCAGCCCCACAAGATGGTGCGCGCGACACCGGGATGCGAACCCTTGTACCACTGGGTCGCGGCGACCAGATCCTGCCACCCGGCCCACAGGTTCCACTCCCCGGTGCGCCACCGGGCACTACCCCGCATATCCATCGATACGACCGGGGTCCCGGTGCGCGTGGCGATCGAGGTCAGGTACTCGGAGTACTGGGTCGCGGACCCTTTGTGCCCGTGCGCGGCCACGATCAGCGCATTGCCGATCGCGCACCCGTGCGGTTCGTAGACCAGGCCGGTGGCCTGCTCACCACCGGCCGGTACCGAGATCGGGCGCGTCTGGACAGCGCACGCCTGGGTCGCGGCGGCGGGCGCCCCGGCCAGCAGCGTCGCCGTCAATGCCGGTAACAGCACCCCGGCCAGGAAGCTCACTGCGCGTCTGCTCATCCTTCGAATATTCCACGGCGCGGGCCACATTCGCAGGAACCCGGCCGGACCGGCCGGGGGTGTCGGATCCCGCCGATAGCATCCGGGCCATGCATTCGATCAGT
This sequence comes from Nocardia jinanensis, assembly GCF_014645735.1. Lineage (GTDB taxonomy): Bacteria > Actinomycetota > Actinomycetes > Mycobacteriales > Mycobacteriaceae > Nocardia > Nocardia jinanensis. Next base: position 12,015 of record NZ_BMMH01000003.1, read on the forward strand.
ATCGCGCAGCGCCGCGCCCGGATCGGCGTCCGGCACCGGCTCGCCGGCGCGTACCGCAGCGCCGATCCGGCCGAGATCACGCGGTCGATGGTGGTGCTGCACGCCACCGATCCGGCCACTGTGCATTTGTCCGTGGCGGCGCGGGGTCACGGCCTCGGTCCCGCGCAGGTGGAGCAGGCCTTGTACGAGGACCGGTCGCTGGTGCGGATGCTGGCGATGCGGCGCACCATGTTCGTCGCACCGGCCGATCTGGTGCCCCTGCTGCACGCCTCCTGCGGCGCCGATCTCGCGGCCAAACAGCGCCGGACCTACGCACGGTTCCTGGAGCAGGCGGGGATCGGCGACGGTGACGCCCCGGGCTGGCTCGCCGAGGTCGCCGATCGCACGCATCGGGCGTTGCTGGTACGGGGCAGCGCCACCGGGGCCCAGTTGAGCAAGGACGTTCCCGAACTGCGCACGCAGATCGATACCGCGCCGGAGAAGTCGTACTCGCGGCCGACGAATATCACCAGCTGGGTACTGGTGCTGCTCGGTACCGAGGGCCGGATCGTACGGGCCCGGCCGAACGGCACCTGGTCGAGCAGTCGGTATTCGTGGGCGCCGGTGGAATCCTGGCTCCCCGCTCCCCTCGGCGATATCGGGATCGAGCCGGCCCGTACCGAACTCGTCCGGGCCTGGTTGCACACCTTCGGGCCCGCGCCGATAGGCGATATCAAATGGTGGACCGGGTGGACGCTGGGCCAGGTACGCAAGGCACTCACCGGGATCGATACCGTCGAGGTCGATCTCGACGGTATCGAGGGTCTGCTTCTGGCCGACGATCTCGAGCCGGTGGCCGATCCGCCACCGTGGGCCGCACTCCTCCCCGCACTGGACCCGACTCCGATGGGCTGGCAGGCACGCTCCTGGTATCTGGGTGAACATCAGCCGCGGCTGTTCGACCGCAACGGCAATATCGGGCCGAGTATCTGGTACGAAGGCCGGATCGTGGGCGGTTGGGCCCAGCGCAAGGACGGCGAGATCGTGACCCGGATCCTGGAGGACATCGGTGCCGAGGCCACGGCGCTGGTCGCGACCGAGGCCGAACGCGCCGCCGGCTGGTTCGGTGCGGTACGTCCGATCCCCCGCTTCCGGACGCCTCTGGAGCGGGAACTGACGGCGTGAACTCGATACCGCTCCCCAGCTGGATCGTCCGGTACCCGAATTCGGGTTGTGGCGCACCTGCCGGGTGACGCGGCCCGCTTCCGTCCCAGTTGCGCGTCATCAGATGGTTCTTGGCCAGCTCGAGCTGCAGCGCTCCCGCCGCGAGACTGCCCGGTGGGGCGCGGCCGTACCGCGCCCGCGACTCCGACTGATTCCGGTCGCCCGGGTGCGCGGAGAAAGCTGGTCCCGGGCAAGCCCGCGGTCGAGAGCATCGGCGACGCCGGAGCGAACAGATAGTGGTCGCGGCCTCCCTTGCGCAGGACACCGCAGGTGTCCGCCCGGCGATCAGCCACCGGTGTGATCGTCCAGTATCCGCGTCAGCAGGGCGACCAGGGTGCGGCGCTCGGCGCCGGACAGGGCGGCGAGCAATCCGTCCTGCGCCTGGTCCAGCCTGCGATCCAATTCGGCGAGATGCTGAGCACCCGGCTCGGCGAGGGTGACGATATTGCGACGGCGGTCGTCGGGATCCGCTGTCCGGTCCGCGAACCCCCGTGCCACCAGTTCGTTCAGTACCGCCACGATATCGCTGCGGTCTATTCCGGTACGGCGCCCGAGTTCGGCCTGGCTCGCCGGGCCGCCTTCCCGGAGGGTGGTGAGCACCGCGTAGTGGTATCTGCGCGATCCGGTGTCGGCCAGGGCCTGTTCGGTGGCCCGGTCCGCCAGCAGCGCGGTCTGGCTGATCAGCCGGGTGGGCAAGGAACGGAGTCTGGCCGGGGCTCCCCGGTGCGCGGACTTCATAGCGACAATCTACCAACCGATCGTTGGCGCCACCTACGAAGCGGTAGACAACCGGCCCGGCCGATGCTCGACCTCCTCGAACGGACGGGCGGGCGAGAACTTGTTCGGCCCAGATGACCGTGCCGAGAACCGACCCGGCAGCCGGGCCCATGGGACGGCAGGTGATTCATGTCGTTGCCCACGGCGCGCGGACGAGCGCCGCGAGATCATCGCCGGAGAGTTCGATATCGAATACCTCGGACAGCGTTTTCGGTACCTCGGACAGTTCCAGCTCGCGTGACCGGCTGGAACCGTCGGGGAACTCGGTGGTCAGGGTGCGACCGTCCAGTGTGTGGTGCACTCCGGGCAGAAAACGCTGGACGAACGGACGCTGGGTGAACGGCGAGCGCGGTGAGGTGGCGACGAAATGGTTGCCCACCTCGTAGTCGATCCGGTACTGCGGATCCAGAGTGAACGTGTAGCGGTCGACCCAGCCGGCGCCCGCGAACTGATGTAGTACCCACTGGTCGGCGCCGAGCTCTCCCCGGGAGCGTTCCAGCCGGAACCGCCAGCCGCCGAGGAGGAACTCGTCCGGCTCGTCGACGAGGGCATAGGGTTCGGACGGCCCGGCGCCGAAGCCCACATCCGCGAGCCACACCCGGTCGTCATCGGCGACGGTGATCCGCAGCAGCGCGTGGGTCGCCGGACGTAGACCGCCGGACCCCATGGTGACCCGGCCGGACAATCCGGTGACCCCGAACCCGAAACGCTCCAGCGCCGCCGCGAACACAACGACGTTCTCGTAGCAGTAGCCACCGCGCCGCCGCCGGATCAGTTTGTCCTGCAAGGTTTCCAGGTCCAGCGGGACCGGACGCCCCAGCACCGCCTCCAGGTTCTCGAACGGTACGGCGGTGGTGTGCGCGGCGACCAGGTCGCGCAGTACCGACAGCGTGGGAGTGCGTGGGCCGCTGTATCCGATCCGCGCCAGGTACGCGTCCAGATCGAGTGCGTCGCCGTTCCAGTGATAAGCGGCATCCGCCGGCTTCGACATGAACATCCTCTTTCGTCCGGGTCCGACACAGGCAACCGCCCGGGCCTCACGGATGTTCCGACGAGGCCGCTGTTCGCGCGCTACATATCGAGACCGAGGTCGAGTACCCGGACCGAGTGGGTCAGGGCTCCGACGGCCAGATAATCGACCCCGGTCCGCGCGTAACCGGCGGCCATGTCGAGGGTGAGACCACCGGAGGATTCCAGTTTCGTCCCGGGAGCGGTGGCGTTGCGGCGCTGGACCGCGGCCTGGGTCTGCCAGAGCGGGAAGTTGTCGAGCAGGACCAGTTGGACGTCCTCGCCCAGTACGGCATCGAGCTGGGCGAGATCGTCGACCTCCACCTCGCAGTCGATATCCGGCGCGGCCGCGCGCACCGCGCGCAGCGCCGCGACCACCGAACCCGCGGCGACGACGTGGTTGTCCTTGATCAGCGCGGCATCGCCCAGGCCCATCCGATGGTTCACCCCGCCGCCCGCACGCACCGCGTACTTCTGCAGGGCGCGCAGGCCGGGCAGGGTTTTGCGGCTGTCCCGGATACGGCAATCGGTGCCGTCGACCGCGTCCACCCAGGCGGCGGTGGTGCTGGCGATTCCCGACAGGTGACACATCAGGTTGAGCATGGTGCGTTCGGCGGTCAGCAGACCACGGGTCGGCGCCATCAGGCCGAGGACCGTCTCCCCCGGCGCGATCCGGGTGCCGTCGGGTACCCGTTCGGTGACCTCGTAGCTGCCGGCCCCGATCACCTCGTCCAGTACGAGAAGCCCGATATCGATTCCGGCGACCGTGCCGGGCTGCCGGGCCACCACCGCGGCCTTCACCACCGCGTCCGCGGGGACAGTGGCCGTGGTGGTGATATCGGGCCCGTACCGCAGATCCTCGTCCAGTGCGGTACGGATGACACCGCGAACTTCCTCGAGATCCAGGCCGGGATCCAACGTCATTGCCTACTCCTCACTTTCCGAATCCCCACGGACAGGATCGTGGGGATCGCTTCGTTATCGGACGACGGACCGGCCGGGCCCGGTACCGGGCCGGTGATGCGCGTCCACGCCCTTCGATTTCACGACGATGCCGGCATCGGAGTCGGTTCCGCGATCACTCGCGGCACGCCACCGTCGTCGAGTCGCACCACGGTCGCCCGTGCCATGCTCCGCGCCGGGCGCGGATGATCCGAGCGGGTGTGGCAGCCGCGGCTCTCCGTGCGCACCCGCGCCGCCAGCAGCAGTGCCCGTGCCGTCACGGTGAGCGCGGCGTCCTCGAATCGGGCGATGAGACTCGCCGCGGCCCGGCGCGCGGGAACGTCGACGCCCGCATCGGGCGATTCCCCGGCACTCGCGGTATCGAGTATCCGGGCCGCTCGCGCCAGACCGGCACCGTCACGGACGACCGAGGCGTGATCGGTCATGGTCTGCTGGAGCACGCTGCGGGCGAGCGCGGGCCGGACCGTTCCGGACCCACCCGCGATATTCGCCGGTTCACCCAGTCGCTCGATCGCCGCGAGCCCGGCCCGCTCGCCCATCACCAGACCCTCGAGCAGGCTGTTGGAGGCCAATCGGTTGGCTCCGTGCAACCCGGTGCGCGCGACCTCTCCGGCCGCATACAGCCCTGGCACGCCGGTTCGCCCTTGCAGATCGGTGAGCACACCGCCGCATTGATAGTGCGCCGCGGGCGCGACGGGGATCAATTCGCGGCGGGGGTCGATCCCCGCCGCGCGGCAGGACATGGTGATCGTCGGGAAACGCCGGGCGAATTCGGGAATCTCCCGGGCATCCAGGTACACATGGTCGTCGCCGAGCAGCCGCATCCGGGCCGCGATGGCCCGCGACACCACGTCCCGGGGCGCCAGATCACCGCGTGGGTGTATCCCCGCGGTCACCGAATCACCCCGCGAGTCCACCAGGCGCGCGCCCTCGCCGCGGACCGCCTCGCTGATCAGCGGCTGCCGTCCGAAACCGTCGGGCGTGTAGAGAACAGTGGGATGGAACTGCACGAATTCCAGATCCGCCACCGCCGCACCCGCCCACAACGCCAGCGCCACACCGTCGGCCGTCGCTCCGGCCGGATTGGTGCTCAACGCGTACAGCTGCCCGAAACCGCCGGTGGCGAGCAGCACCGCGGGAGCGTGTACCAGGCCGATACCGCCATCGGAGACCGCGACGACACCCTGGACCCCGGAGGTATCGGTAACGACTTCGAGTACCGCGGTCCCGAAAAGCACCGGCAACCCGGCCGCCGACAACGCCCGCTGTACCTCCGCACCGGTGGCATCACCCCCGGCGTGGATGATGCGGCGGGTGCTGTGCCCGCCCTCCCGGGTCCGCGAGACCTCCCCGTCCCGGCCGAGGTCGAACACCGCGCCCAGGTCGGTGAGGGCGGCCACCGCATCCGGGCCGCCCTCGACGATCGAGCGCACCGCGTCGGGCTCGCACAGGCCGCCACCCGCGGCGAGTGTGTCGGCGACATGGGATTCCACCGAATCCCCATGCGGCGCTACGACGGCGATACCGCCCTGCGCGTATTGGGTGGCGGTATCGGCCGGTCCACCCTTGCTCAGGATCAGCACCCGCAATCCGGCCCGCGCGGCCGCCCGGGCCGCGGTGAGCCCGGCGACCCCGCCGCCGATCACGACCAGGTCGGCGCGGGCCTCCCACATCCGATCCGATTCATCGATCATCACGTACTCCACGCCGGTCGAACCGGTGTCACATCCGGACCGGCGTCATTCCCCGCCGCCGGGGTTGCCGATCTCGATCATCCGCTGCACCGAATGCCGGGCCAGCGCCGCGGTATCCGGGTCGACGTGCACCTCGTCGCGGTTCTCCTCCAGGCAGCGCAACAGTGCGGCCGGGGTGATCATCTTCATGTACTTGCAGGCCGCGCGGTCGTTGACCGCCTGGAAATCGATACCCGGGGCGGCCTTGCGCAACTGGTGCAGCATGCCGATTTCGGTCGCGACCAGTACCTGGCTGGATTTCGCGGCACGGGCGGCGTCGATCATGCCGCCGGTCGACAGGATGTGCACCCGGTCGGCCGGGAATTCGCCCTCACCGGCCAGGTACAACGCGGAGGTGGCGCAGCCGCATTCGGGGTGCACGAAGAGTTCGGCGTCCGGGTGCGCGCGGGCCTGCGCGTTGAGTTCGTCGCCGTTGATCCCGGCGTGCACATGGCATTCGCCCATCCAGATGTGGATGTTCTCGCGACCGGTCTCGCGCTTCACATGCGCGCCGAGGAACTGGTCGGGCAGGAACAGCACCTCGCGGTCCGGGTCGATCGAGGCGACCACGTCCACGGCGTTCGAGGAGGTGCAGCAGATATCGGTGAGACCCTTCACCGCGGCCGTGGTGTTCACATAGGACACCACCACCGCCCCCGGGTGCTCGGCCTTCCATTCGCGCAGTTCCGCGGCCGTGATCGAATCCGCCAGCGAGCAGCCCGCGCGCTCGTCGGGGATCAGCACGGTTTTCTCCGGGCTCAGGATCTTCGCGGTTTCGGCCATGAAGTGCACACCACAGAAGACGATCGTCTCCTCGGGCGCCTCGGCCGCGATCCGGGACAGCGCCAGCGAATCCCCGACGTGGTCGGCCACATCCTGGATCTCGGGCAGCTGGTAATTGTGCGCGAGAATGGTGGCGTTGCGCTGCCGCGCAAGGCGTTTCACCTCGGCCGCCCACTCCGGTGTCGCCTCGACCCCCGTATAGCCCGACGGCCCGTCGGTGATCCGCTCCCGCAGTGCGGTACCCGGCGCCGGGGCCAATTCTGCTCCCATCGTCGCCATGGTCGCTCCTTCCTCCGCGCGATCGGCGCCTCTGCCGATTCGCACTCAACCAGGTTTTCGACTTATGATCGAAAACGTGGACCAGTTTAGCACCATCCATGAATCGCTCACCGCGGTGTTCCAGGTTCGCCGCTTCCCCACCGGCAATACCGCAGGTGAGGGCGGTGCGAGCGCCGGCGGCCGGCGTCGGCAGCGGGAACTCGCGGTCCTGCTCTGGCAACGCGCCCTGGATCCCCAGCACGGCACCTGGTCGCTCCCCGGCGGCCGGCTACGCAACGACGAGGACCTCGACGCCTCGGCCCGCCGGCAGCTGGCCGAGAAGGTGGACGTCCGCGAAGTGGACCACCTCGAGCAACTATCGGTGTTCAGCGCCCCCGACCGCATCCCCGGACCACGCCGGATCGCGTCTGCCTACCTGGGCCTGGTCCCGCTCACCGCCGACCCGCACCTACCCGACGACACCGCCTGGCACCGGGTCGCCGCGCTACCGGAGATGTCGTTCGATCACGGCACAGTCGTCGAGCACGCCCGCGCACGCCTGGCCGCGAAACTCTCCTATACCAATATCTCGTTCGCCCTGGCGCCGGATCGGTTCACCATGTCGACTCTGCGGGAAATCTATTGCGCCGCACTGGGATACGATGTCGATACCACGAACCTGCAACGCGTCCTGACCCGGCGCAGGGTCATCACCCCCACCGGCGACACCGCCGCCCCCGGCCGCGCGGGCGGGCGGCCCGCCTCGGTGTACCGATTCAGCGATTCCGGCCTGCGCGTCACCGACGAGTTCGCCGCACTACGGCCCCGCGCCTGACAGGCCCGCCCCGCGCGAGAAAGGCCGAGTCCGCCGCACTACAGCCTCGCGTCCGACCGGGACCCGGCCACGTGAGAAGCCGCGTATCCCCGCCGGGCCACGATCAGGTCCGCAGCTCGGGCCGCGGTACCTGTTGCGTCCCCTGCCGCCGAGCCGAGCGATCCAGCGGCCAGGCGATCAGCTCTATCACCCAGAACAGCAGCAGGAACACTGTGACGGTCACCGTGGGGATCAGCAAGAACAGAATGGAGAACACCGCGAGCACGGCGAACACGGCCAGGGCCGCCGGGGACGCCCCCCGCAATCGGCTGCCGAAACGCACCGCGGTCCACATCATCCAGCGGCGCGGCAGCGAGACCGCGCATTCGCGCAGGGCCCGCCGGAACAGCCCGTCGGCGTCGACCTTGCTCACCAGTTCCGAGCGCAGCAGATAGTCGTGCAGAATCGCCGCCCGCGTGTACACGCCGTAGCGGGGTATCAGCCACACCACCGGCCGCGGTACCGAGGCGAAATCGGTACGGAATCCGACGGGTACCTCGAAATGCTCGTCCGCGCCCGCGTAACCCAGCGGCTCCCGGACCCTCCAGAACGTCCCATCGATCTCCTCGACCACGAGCGCGCTGGTGAACCCCACGACGTCATCTCCCTGTCCTCCAGTCGAATTCGCCCAGCTTACGACCGTCGGTACCGACTCGCGCGCTCGAGCGCGACGCGGGCCCATCCACCGGGACTCCGGCAGGGTTCGCGGAATCGGCGGGGGCACCGCCCGATCCGGCGACCATCGGATCGAGCCTCGGCTCGCCATCGACTCGGCGGGGCCTTCGGTTCGACCGGCCTTCAGGCCGATGAGCTCGGAGGGGCCTCGGGCGAATCTCCGGCGGCATGCCCGCCGGGCCCGGCGGGCGCACCGGCTCGGGCCGGGTCGCCGGTGGGCGCCGGGCCGGGCGGAACCGGTTGGTACGGCGCGTCTACGCGCTCGGGGTCGGCGTAGGGCTGGGGCCGCGAGTCACCGAACGGGCTCGCGAAGCCGGTCCCGAGATCCTCCGCCGGACTGAGCCCGGCCAGGATCAGGATCACCAGCCCGGCCAGCAACGGCTGGACCACCAGCGCGAACTGACTTCCCAACTCCACGGGCAGCGCGACGATCCGGCCGACCGGCGGATCATCCGGCCGCGGATTGTCCCAGGTGACCACCAGATCCCCGATCCACGCCATCACCCAGGCGCCGGCCGCCGAACCGAGCAGCAGGCCCGCGCACTGGATGGGACCGCGCATCCGGCGCCACCGCCACGCGGCGACCGCGGACAGGAAGCCGGTGACCGCACCTGCCCCGGCGAACAGCGCCGTCGCGTCGAATCGGTGCAGGCTCTCCCCGACCAGGGCGGCGCCGCGGCCCGGTTCGACGACCAGCACCCGTTCGGTGGGCGCCAGCAGACCCCACAGTGCCCCGACGAGCAGGCTCACCAGCACCGTCGCGAACAGTAGTACGAGGGCGGCGCGCAACTCGCGACGCGTCCCGGCCCGACTCCGACCGGGCATCACTACCGCCTCTCCAGGCTCGCGGAGTCGATCATCGGATGCCGCGAGCATTTCGCCCACCAGCCGTCGGGGTCGATCTGTACGACCATGCGGCGGCCACAGTGTGCGCAGAACCGCGGCGGTTCCAGTCCCAGTTCCACGGCTCGGGCGGTCGGTTCGTCGAGCCCGGGCACAACAGGCCGGCCCGTGAACGGGTTGTAGCGCGCGTCCATATCGCCGACAGTACTCACGGGATCGGCCTTTCCCCGGCTGACGTCGCCGATCAGAATGTCTCGTTGAGTGCCTTGATGGGCATCTCGAGCTCGCCCAGCAGGTCCAGATCCTTTTCGGCGGGGCGCCCGAGCGTGGTGAGGTAGTTGCCCACGATCACCGCGTTGATCCCACCGAGAATGCCCTTGCGGGCGCCGAGATCGCCGAGTGTGATCTCGCGGCCGCCGGCGAACCTCAGCAGGGTGCGGGGCAGCGCGAGCCGGAATGCCGCGACTGCGCGCAATGCGTCGCCGACCGGCAGGACCTCCAGATCGCCGAAGGGGGTGCCGGGGCGCGGGTTCAGGAAGTTCAGCGGAACCTCGTCGGGATCGAGTCCGGCCAGATCCGCGGCGAATTCGGCACGCTGTTCCAGCGTCTCGCCCATACCGAGGATGCCGCCGCAGCAGACCTCCATCCCGGCCGCGCGCACCATCCGCAGGGTGTTCCAGCGTTCTTCCCAACTGTGCGTGGTGACCACGTTCGGGAAGTAGGACCGCGCGGTTTCCAGGTTGTGGTTGTAGCGGTGCACACCCATCGCCGCCAGCTGGTCGACCTGATCCTGTGTGAGCATGCCCAGCGAGCAGGCGACCTGGATGTCGACCTCGTTGCGGATCGCTTCGACGCCCGCGGCGACCTGCGCCATCAACCGTTCGTCGGGACCGCGCACCGCGGCGACGATGCAGAATTCGGTGGCGCCGGTCTTGGCGGTCTGTTTGGCCGCCTCCACCAGGCTCGGGATATCCAGCCAGGCCGCGCGTACGGGCGATTGGAACAGACCCGATTGGGAGCAGAAATGGCAGTCCTCCGGGCAACCGCCGGTCTTGAGGCTGATGATGCCCTCGACCTCCACCTCGGGACCGCACCACTTCATCCGCACCTCGTGGGCGAGTTCGAGCAGTTCTTCGAGGCGGTCGTCGCCGAGGCGCAGGACGGCGAGCGTCTGCTCCCGGGACAGGCCGGTCCCCCGGTCGAGTACCTGCTCCCGTGCCACGGCGAGTACGTCCTCGGCGGTCACGGCGGTAGCGGCGTTCATGACGGGTGCCCGGTTCACTGGCGAATCCCTTCGTCCGGCGGATTTTTCCTGGTCCCGGCCTTCGCGGAACACAGAACTTGAACGGTGTTCAAGACAGGGTAGCGCCAAAGCTTGAACAGCGTTCAGGCTGGGGTAGCGTCAAGAGGAACCGCAGCCGGATCGGGAGGACAGCACCGTGCAGCTACACCGGGACGACGTCGTGGACGGCGCCGTCACCATCCTCGACCAGTACGGTCTGGCCGACCTCACCATGCGCCGCCTCGCCGGGGCGCTGAAGGTCCAGCCGGGTGCGCTGTACTGGCATTTCCCGAACAAACAGGCCCTGCTCGGCGCGGTGGCCGACCGGATCCTCGCACCCATGGAACAGCCGGTCGGCGCCGGCGACTGGGCGGGAGCGCTCACCGAGCTCGCCCACCGGTTGCGCGACTGCCTGCTCACCTATCGCGACGGCGCGGAACTGGTCTCGGCCACTTACGCCTCCCGGCTGACCACCAGCAAGGGCCGGGAACGCCTCGCCGCCGCCGTCATCCGCGCCGGCATCCCCCGCGACGAGGCCGAACTCGCCGCGTACACGCTGCTGTACTACGTGCTCGGGCATACCGTCGACGAACAATCCCGGATGCAGATGGACTCCGCCGGCGCCCTCGCCGCAGACTCCGGAACCCTCGTCGAATCCGACGATCCGACGGCCCGCTTCGACTTCGGCCTACAGCTGTTCACCGCCGGTATCCGGCACCGGCTCGGCGCCGATATCCGCTGACGGACCGGCCGGAGTCCACCATCGATCCGGACGCTGTGCGCAACCTTGAACACCGTTCAAGTATGGTTCCCACGTGACCTCCGATCCACTGGCCTGGCTCGACGACCGCGCCGCCGCGCGCGTGACCGCCGGATTGCGGCGCCGGCTACGTCCGCGGGCGGCAGCGGCGACAAGCCTGGATCTGGCCTCCAACGACTACCTCGGACTGACCCGGCACCCCGAGGTGATCGCGGGCGCGATCGAGGCCGTGCACCGGTGGGGCGCGGGGTCCACCGGTTCACGGCTGGTCACCGGTACCACCACCGAACACGAACTACTGGAGGCCGAACTCGCCGAATTCACCGGATTCGCGGCCGGGCTGGTTTTCGCCTCCGGCTATGCCGCCAATCTGGGTGCGGTCACCGCCCTCGCCGGCCGGGGTTCGCTGATCGTCTCCGACGCCGGCTGTCATGCCTCGCTCGTGGACGCCTGCCGGCTCTCCCGTGCCCGGGTGGAGATCGCCCCGCACCGCGATATCGCCGCGGTGCGCCGGGTTTTGGCGACCCGGGGCGAGGAGCGCGCACTGGTCCTCACCGATTCGGTGTTCAGCGCCGACGGTGATCTCGCGCCGCTGGCCGAACTCCACCGGGTGACCCGCGCACACGGGGCGGTACTGCTGATCGACGAAGCCCACGGGCTGGGGGTTCGCGGAACCGGCGGGCGCGGGCTCGTCCATGAGACGGGTCTGGCCGGAGAACCCGACGTGGTCGTGACCGCCACCCTGTCGAAAGCCCTCGCCGCCCAGGGCGGCGTGGTCCTGGGTGCCGAACGAGTGCGCGCACACCTGATCGATACCGCCCGCACGATGATCTTCGATACGGGTCTCGCGCCCGCCGCCGTGGGTGCGGCCCGCGCCGCGCTACGGATCCTGCGTCGGGACCGGGGACTCCCACGGCGGGTACTCGACCGGGCGGCCGAAATCGCTCGGATCGCCGGCGTTCCCACCCCCGATTCCGCGGTCGTACCAGTGATACTGGGCGATCCGCGGGTCGCCTACGAAGCCGCCGCGGCCTGTCGCGCACAAGGTCTCGAAGTCGGCTGCTTCCGGCCTCCTTCCGTCCCCGAGGGCACCTCGCGGTTACGGATCACCGCGCGCGCCGACCTGTCGGCCGCCGACCTCACCGTTATCGACTCCGTCCTGACACCGGTCCTCGCCCGAGCCCGCAGCATCGGGGCGGTACCGGTATGACCCCCCTCTTGGTCACCGGAACCTCCACCGAGGTCGGCAAAACCGTCACCACTGCCGCCCTGGCCGCAGTGGCCCGCGCCGCCGGTCGCGAGGTCGCCGTATGCAAACCGGCCCAGACCGGTGTGGCCGCGGGCGAGCCCGGTGACCTCGCCGTCGTGACCGCGCTCGCCGGGGTGACCCGGACCGTCGAACCGGCCCGCTACCCCGAACCGCTGGCCCCCGATACCGCCGCCCGCCGGTGCGGCGCCCCGCTGCTCAGGCTGTCCGAAATCAGTACCGCGATAGCGGGTCTCGGATCGGCCGATCTGGTATTGGTCGAGGGCGCCGGTGGGCTGCTGGTCCGCCTGGGCGAATTCACCCTCCTCGACCTCGCCCGGGAACTGTCGGCGCCGGTGCTGGTCGTCGCCGCACCCGGCCTCGGCACACTCAACCACACCGAACTCACCACCTGGGCGCTCCGGCAGGCCGGGGTGGAATGCGCCGGCCTGGTCATCGGATCGTGGCCCGACCAGCCCGATCTGGCGATGCGGACCAACCGCGCCGATCTGCCGCGGGTCACCGGCGCCGCACTGGTCGGCTCGATTCCGGCGGGTGCGGGTTCATGGAGCCCGGGACGCTTCCGGGCCGCCGCCCCGGCATGGTTCGACCGGCGCTGGGCCGGACGGTATCTCGGATGGCCGTGCGTCGGACCGGAGATCCGCCCACCGGCCACCGCGTTCGCTCCATAGGCTGATACCCCCGGGCGATAGATTGGTGCCCCGGTTCTCCCACCAGGAGCAGACCAGGAAGGCACCGCATGCGCCCGCACCGGCCGACCGAACCCGATCCGGCCGACGCCGCGACCGCGCCGCTGTGGCGCGCGGTGCAGGCCTTCCGGCTGGTCACTCTGCTGTACGCGGTGGGTCAGCAGATCGCCTCGGTGCAGTATTACGAGAATCAGCGGCTGAGCTGGGCTTTCATCGCGATCATGGTGCTCTGGTCCGGGCTCTCCGCGCTGCTGCTCGCCCAGTGGCACACCCCCGATACCACGCGGACGCGGACGCTGGTGGTCGTCGGCGACCACCTCGTGGTCCTCGGCCTGATCGCGGCGACACCGCTGGTCGCCGACTACAGCTGGTATCACGGGCATCAACCCCTGCCCACCACCATGTGGTCGGCGAACGCGGTGATCTCGGCCGCGATCCTGCGCGGGCCCGTAGCGGGGATCGCCTCGGGGCTGGTCGTCGCGGCCGCGATCATCACCATGCGGCAGCAATGGGGGCAGGACGTCTGGGCCGATGCCACCGCACCGGTGCTGGTCTCGGTGGGATTGGCCCTGGGCCTGGCCGCGAATACCGCGCGACGCGCCCAGGAACAACTCCAGCGCGCGGTACGCCTCACCGCGGCCGCCGAAGAGCGGGAACGGCTGGCCCGCCAAGTGCACGACGGTGTACTGCAGATCCTCTCCTACATCAAGCGGCGAGGGAACGCGATCGGTGGTCCGGCCACCGAACTGGCCGAGCGGGCCGGGGAGCAGGAGATCGCGCTGCGGCGCCTCATCTCCGAACAGGGCGCCCCGGCCTCGGCCGACACCAGCACCATCGACCTGCGTCCGCTGCTCACCGCATACGCCGCGCCGGATGTGGTGGTCTCGACGCCCGGCGAACCGGTGCGGCTCGGCCGCTGGACCGCCGATGAGATCGCCGCGGCCGTAGCGGCCGCCCTCACCAATGTGGAACTGCACGCGGGCCCCGAAGCCCGGGCCTTCGTCCTGCTCGAGGACACCGGAACGGAACTGATCGTGAGTGTGCGCGACGACGGTATCGGTATCGCGCCCGGCCGGCTCACCGAGGCGGAGAACGAGGGCCGGATGGGGGTGTCGCGGTCCATCACCGGCCGGATCGCCGCCCTGGGCGGCACCGCCGAACTCCTCACCGCGGCAGCGGTGGCCGAGGGCACCGAATGGGAGTTCCGCATACCCCGCAGTTGATCGGCCCCGGCCGGTCGGCGGTGGTCACGACCTCGGCGAGACCGGCGGTTCTGGCAGTATGGGAGCGGCGCCCGAACGCGGAAGGAGCGGCGGCGTGGCCGATGAGGCGACAGAGACGATTTCGGTGATGGTGGTCGACGACCACCCGATCTGGCGGGAAGGGGTGGCCCGCGATCTCACCGAAGCCGGTTTCCGGGTGGCCGCCACTGCCGAGAACGCCACGGCCGCCGCCCGCCGGGCCGCCGCCACCCGGCCACAGGTGGTGCTGATGGATATGCAACTGCCCGACGGCAACGGTGCGCTGGCCACCGCCGACGTGCTGCGGGTATCCCCGGAGAGCCGGATACTGGTGCTCTCGGCGTCGGGTGAACGCGACGATGTGCTGGACGCGGTGAAGGCCGGGGCGTCCGGGTATCTGGTCAAGAGCGCCTCCGCCGCCGAACTCGTCGCCGCGGTCCGGGCGACCGCCGCCGGGCAGGCGGTGTTCACGCCCGGGCTCGCCGGGCTCGTCCTGGGTGAGTACCGCCGGATGGCCACCGCCCCGGCCGATCCCGGCGAGCCGCATCGGCCCGCGCTCACCGACCGGGAGACAGAGGTCCTGCGTTTGGTGGCAAAAGGCCTGTCCGCCAGGCAGATCGCCACCCGGTTGGATCTGAGTCACCGGACGGTCGAGAACCATGTGCAGGCCACGCTGCGCAAACTCCAGCTCGCCAACCGGGTCGAACTCACCCGCTATGTGATCGAGCAGGGCCTCGACGAGTAGCGCGGTGCCGTCGGCGCCCGAAATCGGGTAGATCCCGGCCGTGGTCCGAGTAGTCCTACTCATCCTCGCGACCCGCTCGCCGCCGACCATCGATATATGACGACTTCGATCGATCCGGCACTGGTCGCCCGCCTGTCCGGCGAGTTCACCACGATCGCCGGAGATTTCACCGCGCTCGGCGGTCAGCTGAGCACTCTGGGCCGTGATCTGGAGGTCCTGCATCGGCAGGTACGCGCGGCGGCCCCGGCGCAATCGGACGCGGAGGCCGCACCGACGGTCGCGCCCGGCAGCGTGACCCGGGCGACCCCCGAATCCGCGGCGCGGGAGCCCGTTCCCCAGCCCGCCACACCGGACGTGGCGGGGACGCCCGGTGTGCGGGTGAGCGGGCCCGCGGATCACCCCACCGCATCTGGAGCTCCGGCACCGGCGCATCCCGCACCAGCCCCCTGGGGTGTCCCGGCGCACACCACCCCTCAGCTGTCCTGGCCGGTCCCGCCGCCGCGCCCGCACGGCAGATATGCCGGTGCATACCCGATATATCGGAACCAGCCCGCGCCCCCACCGGGACCTCCCCGCCGCGGCCCCACCCGCCTGTCCGTCCCCCGCACGCCGTGGTGGCAACGCGAAGGCGTGATCAGCCGGGTGCTCGCGGTCGCGGGTGTGGCGGTGACCCTCATCGGTGTCGTGATGCTGCTGGTTCTGGCCGCCCAGGCCGGTATCTTCGGGCCGGTCCCGCGGGTCGTCGCCGGGGCCGTGTTCTCGGCGATCCTCGTCGGATCCGGGATCCGGGTGTTCCGGCGCACCGGCGGCCGGGTCGGCGGAATCGCCTTGGCCGCGACCGGTTTCGCGGGCGCCTACCTGGACGTGGTCGCGACGACCACGATCTACGACTGGCTGCACCCGGTTCCGGGGTTCGCCGTCGCGCTCGGGGTCGCGGCCGCCGGAGTCGGGCTGGCGGTGCAGTGGCGGTCCCAGGCCCTGGCGGTACTCGTCGTCGCCGGAGCCGCGGTCCTGGCCCCGTTCGTCAGTACCGAGCTCTCGCTGCTCGCGTTCCTCATCGTGCTCCAGCTGGCCTGTGTACCGGTGCAATACCGGCACGACTGGCCGTTCCTGCACCTCGTGCGCACGGTTCCACCGGTACTCGCCACCCAGATCGCCGTGGTCGCCGCGGCGATCGGCGCCGACGACCCGGGCCGGTCGGTGCTGGTGCTGATGGCGGCGGTCGCGGTCGCCGTGGTGGGTCTGGCGGGAACCCTCGTCGTGGTGCGGCACCGCCCCGGCGATATCGTCGCCACCCTCACCTTCGCACTCGCCACCACGCCGCTGCTCGCCGCGCCCGCGCTGTTCGACCGACCGGCCGCGACGGTGATCTCGTCCGTGTACGCGGTGATCTTGCTGGCCCTCGCCGCGACCCCGCTGCTACCGAAAGTGCGCGATACGGCCCGTATCCCGGGCCACACCGCCATCGTCGCGGCCGTCGCCGGTTCCTTCGCCCTGCTGGAAACCTGCTGGGGTGTGACCACCGCGGCCACCCTCCCGCTGGGGCTGTTCCTCGTCGCCGGTTGCTACCTGGCGATCGCGGGCCGCACCCGCAGTCGGGTGGCGGCGGCACTGGGCGCCGGACACGCCGCGCTGGGCGGGCTCGCGTTCCTCGGGGTCGCCGGACCGGGCACCCTTGCCACCGAATGGATCGCCGTCCGCGAACTCTCGGCCGGCACCGCGGCCTCGGCCATCGCCGGACTCGGGATGGTCGTGGTGGCACTGTGGGGGTCGGGCCGGCTCGCCGGCCCCGCCGCACCGCGGCGTCCCGGAGGTTCCGCCGCCGACACTCGCAGCTCGGTGCTGTGGATCGGGGCCGGCGCCGCCGCGTTGTATCTGGTCACCGCCGCGACGGTATCGCTGGGGGTGCTCGCCGATAACGCCGACGGATTCGTCATCGGGCACAGTATCGCCACCATCGTCTGGATGGCCGGGGCACTGGCCGCCCTGCTCTACGGTCTGCGTTCGCTGAGCGCGGAGACACCGACGGCGGCCAAGGTCGCGCTCGGGTCCGGTCTGCTGGTCACCGCCGCCGCACTGGCGAAGCTGTTCCTGTTCGACCTGGCCACCCTCGACGGCCTCATCCGGGTGACCGCCTTCCTCGTGGTCGGTGTGCTGCTGCTCATCGCCGGCACCCGCTACGCCCGGGCTTTCGCCGAAACGGGTGCGAGGGACGACGAATCCCCGTCGTCGGCCGAGTCACGCTGATCTCGTCGACCGAGCCGCGCTGATCGGTCCCGGTGCCGCTACGGCACTGTCCCGGTGCCACCCGGCATCGGGACAGTGCCTTTCGCCGTTCAGGAACCGGTGCGAGCCGCCGCGACCATGGCGGTGGTGACAGTCGCGATATCGGCGGTATCGCTGATATACGGCGGCATCGCGTAGATCAGGTTGCGGAACGGCCGGATCCAGGCGCCCGCGCCGACGGCGGCTTCTGTCGCCGCGCGCATATCCACCGGACGGTCCAGTTCGATCACCCCGATACCGCCGAGTACGCGCACTTCGGTGACGCCCGGGATATCCCGCGCCGGTGCCAGACCCGCCCGCAATTCGGCACCGATCCGCGCCACCTCACCGCGCCAGTCCCGTGACAGCAGCAGTTCCACCGAGGCGACCGCGACGGCGCAGGCCAGCGGATTGCCCATGAAGGTCGGTCCGTGCATGAGACCACCGTGCGCGGCGCTGATCGTCTCGGCGATCTCGGTCGTGCACAGGGCGGCGGCCAGCGTCATGTACCCGCCGGTGAGCGCCTTGCCCACACATATGACATCCGGCGCCACCAGCGCCTGTTCGGCGGCGAAGAGGGTGCCGGTACGCCCGAACCCGGTCGCGATCTCGTCGAATACCAGCAGGACCTGATGCTCGTCGCACAGGCGCCGCAGATCGGCCAGGTAGCGGGGGTCGTGCCAGCGCATCCCCCCGGCCCCTTGGACCACCGGTTCCACCACGATCGCCGCCAGTTCCGACGCGTGCCGCGCCACCGCGTGCTCCAGTTCCCGGACGTAATCATCGTGATAGTCGCGGGGCGGCGCGGGGACGAAGACCTGTTCGGTCAGCACATCGGTCCACAGCGCGTGCATCCCGCCTTCGGGATCGCACACGCTCATCGGCGTGAAGGTATCGCCGTGGTATCCGCCGCGCCAGGTGAGGAGGCGTCGTTTACCGGGGCGGCCCACCGACCGCCAGTACTGCAGGCACATCTTCACCGCGACCTCCACGGCGACCGAACCGGAATCACAGAGGAAAACCCGGTCGAGCCCGTCGGGGGTGTGCCGCACCAGCAGTTCGCACAGCCGGGCGGCCGGTTCGTGGGTGAGCCCGCCGAACATCACATGGCTCATCCGGCGGGATTGGGCCAGCAGTGCCTCGTCGAGCACGGGGTGGCGGTAACCGTGTACAGCGGCCCACCACGAACTCATCCCGTCGACCAGTTCCCGCCCGTCGGCCAGCGTCAGACGGGTGCCCGCGGCCGCGGTGACAACGAGGGGTTCGGTGCTGGGCGGAAAGCCGCCGTAGGGGTGCCATACGTAGCGCGCGTCGAGTTCGGAGATCTGCGCGGCGGTGAGTTCTGCGGGCGCGACGAGCACGGCGGTCCTCCACGTCATAGTGCGGCCGGACCCGGCCACACGAAACCTTGAACACCGTTCAAGTTACCAACCCCGGCCGGACGAGTTCCACGGCAGGGACGAATCGGCCCGGGCGCACGACTTCTACGCGTCCGGCGATGCCGCGGCCGGCTCCGGCTGCCCTCCCAGCACCGCCGTCACCCGGACCAGAAGCCGCCGCAACTCCCTCACACCAGCTTCCCCCACGTCCGCCCGGATCCGGTCCTCGATCCGCGTGATCCGCTCCCCGGCCAGCCCGAGGGCCGAACGCCCCGCCTCGGTGCACACCACCAGCCGGGCGCGCCGATCCCGGGGGTCGACCTGCCTACGCACCAATCCGGCCTGCTCGAGCTGACTCACCAGTTCGCCCATCGACTGCTGTGTCATCCTCGCGGCTTCGGCCAATTCCCCCACCCGCGATCCCGACGGTTCCAGGTACCGGAACACCGCATAGTGCGCGGGCCGCAGCTCACCGGGCAGCCGCGCGCGCAGCTCGTCGTTCAGCTCGGATTCGACGGCCCGGGTAGCCAGCGTGAGCAGTTTCAGCAGCGAGAGCGGGGGCGTTGACATATTAGGAAGGTAACCTTTCTAATTGAGCAATGACAAACCGAGTCATCACCTTCCGTAACGGCCACCGCGTGACCGTGCTCGACGAGGGCACCGACATCGACGGCCCCTATCTGCGACTCCGGCACGAACTGCCCGCCCCGGGCAGGCAGGCGGGTCCGCACTGGCATCCCGTACTCACCGAGGCATGGACCGTGCGGCAGGGCGCACTCGCATTCCGGATCGACGGCCGCGAGATCACGGCCGGCCCCGGCGATACCGTGCGCGCGGCTGCCCGTACCGTGCACGAGTTCCGCAGCGAGGCGCCCGATACGGTGCTCGACCACGAGATCCGCCCACCGCTGCGCCATCTGGAAATGTTCACGTTGTGGAGTGCCCTGGACCGCGCGGGCGCCACCACCCGCTCCGGAGTTCCGCGCAACCCGCTGGCACTCGCCTTGCTCTGGGAGATGCAGGACGGATACCTCGCCGGAATCCCCGCCCGGCTCCAGCGCACCGTTCTCGGCGGGCTCGCCGCAATCGCCCGGCGAACCGGTTACGCGAACCGCTGGACCGCTCCGGCGGACTCGAACTGAATGAACCACCGGCGACCCCTGGTATCCGCGCGCGGGATTGGCGCTAGTGTCATGTCCATGCACGCGTCCGACTCGCCGCACGAGGAAGTGGCACCGCCGGTGCCGTAGCCGAGTAGCACCTGGTCATCCGGCGATGCCGAGCATCCACGCTGACCGGCCGGTCCCAGCACCCGCGCTGCCGGACCCGGCGCCCTCCCCGCCCGCCGCGCTCCTCAGGACCCGACCGAGAAACGTATGCCCGCAGACCCGTCGAGCTTCCACCGCAACCCGCGTGTCACTCCGGTCCGCAGCACCTACCGGCTACAGCTGCGCCCGGACGGACTCACCTTCGCCCAGGCCGCGGGCATCGCCGAATACCTTCAGCAACTGGGTGTCTCGCATATCTACCTCTCCCCCGTGATGACGGCCGCGCGCGGCTCCACCCACGGTTACGATGTCACCGATCCGACCACCGTCTCCGCTGCCCTGGGCGGCCCGCTCGGCCTCAAGGCGCTCGCCGACGAGGTCCACAACCGCGGGATGGGCCTGATCATGGATCTCGTCCCCAACCACGTCGGGGTCGCCGATCCGCAGCAGAACCTGTGGTGGTGGCATGTGCTGCAGTACGGTCGCAAGTCCCAGTTCGCCTCGTTCTTCGATATCGACTGGAGTCCGGGTAACGGAGTGGGCGGCCGTCTGGCGCTACCGGTCCTGCGCAGTGCCAACGACCCGGCCGCACTCACCGTCGACCGATCCGGGCCCGAACCGCTGCTGGCCCTGCACGAACTACGTTTTCCCATCGCCCCCGGCACCGACGGCGACAACGCGCTGCGTATCCACGACAAACAGCACTATCGGCTGGTGAGCTGGAAATCCGGGATCTGCGGCTACCGCCGTTTCCTGTCGGTCAGCGGCCTGGCCGCGCTGCGTCAGCAGGACCCGCTGGTCTTCGAGGCCACCCACCGCGAACTGGCGGCCTGGTGCGAGCACGATCTGATCGACGGCGTCCGAGTCGACCATCCCGACGGTCTCGCCGATCCGGCCGGATACCTGCAGCGCCTGCGGCAGCTGATCGGCCCCAACCGGCTGCTGCTGGTGGAGAAGACCCTCGCCAACCGGGAACCCCTGGACCCGACCCTGCCGATCGACGGGACCACCGGGTACGACGGCATCGCCGATTTCGGCGGAGTCCTGCTCGAACCCGCCGGCGAGCAGATCCTCACCGAACTGTCCCGCCACATCACCGGCCACGGCAGCGACCGAGTGTGGGTCGGCGAGAAGGAGCACCGCATCAAACGCGCGGTGGCCGAGAGCATTCTCGTCCCGGAGATGCGGCGCCTGGTCGCCGCGATCAAAGCCGATGCGGGCGCCGAGGATTTCGACACCATGGCACTCACCAACGCCACCATCGAGGTGCTGTCGTTCCTGCCGGTCGCCCGGGCCGACTACACCCCGCTGGCCGGCATGATCAGCGCGGTGGTCGCCGAGGTGGAGAAGCGCAACGCCGAACTGCGGGTACCGCTGGCGGTCCTGGTGACGGCATTGGTGGCCGGCGGACCCGCGTGGACCCGGTTCCATCAGGTGAGCACCGCGATCGGCGCGAAAGCCGTGGAGGACATTCTGTTCTATCGCGCGGTGCGGCTGGTATCGCTCCAGGAGATCGGTGGCAACCCGGCCCGTTTCGGCCGCTCGGTCAACGAATTCCATCTCGCCAACGCCTCGCGGGCCCGCCGCTGGCCCGCCTCGATGACCACCCTGTCCACCCACGACACCAAACGCGGGGAGGATGTGCGGGCCCGGATCGGGGTGCTGTCGCAGGTGCCGCGGATGTGGGCGCGGGCGGTGACGCTGTGGCTGGAGAAGCTTCCGCCGCCCGACGGTGCCACCGCGCTGTTCCTGCTGCAGAACATGTTCGGGATGTGGCCGGCCGACGGCCGCCCGGCACCCTCGGTGCCCGGGTTGCGCGACCGGGTGCACCGTTTCGCCGAAAAGGCGATGCGCGAATCCGGGGAACACACCTCTTGGGAGGAACCGGATGCCGAATTCGAGAACGCGGTGCACGCCTGGCTCGATCAGGTGATCGACGGACCGGTCGGCCGCCAGCTCACCGACCTCGCTCACGACCTCGCCCCGCACGCGTGGTCGGATTCGCTGGCGCAGAAGCTGCTGCAACTGTGCGCGCCGGGAATACCGGATATCTACCAGGGCTGCGAGGTCTGGGAGGATTCGCTGGTCGACCCGGACAATCGCCGGCCGATCGATTTCGGATCCCGGGCGGGGACGCTGCACACCCTCACCACCACTCCGCCGCTGGACATCACGGGCGCGGCCAAGATGTGGCTGGTCGCCTACGCGCTGTGGTTGCGCCGGGAACGCCCGGAATGTTTCGTCGGCGGCACCTACGGCCCGGTGTTCGGGCACGGCGAACACGCCGACAAACTGGTCGCCTTCGCCCGCGGCCGGGTCGGCGCGGAGCCCGAGATCATCGTGGCCGTCACCCGGCACAGTGTCGCGATCGGCGAAACCGGCTGGGGTGACACCTATATCGAACTGTCCGGCGGATCCTGGACCGATCGCCTCACCGGGCATACGTTCCAGAACCGCGCACGCACCGAGAAACTGTTCGCCCGGCTTCCGGTCGCGCTACTGGTCCGCTGACCCGGCGCCGGTCAGGAACCGGTCGCAGCGGCGGCGATCCGCGGGAACGGGGTCTGCGCCTCCAGCAGGAAACCCAGCTCCAGCAGGGTGCGCTCACCGCCGTAGGCCCCGCTGAGCATGACCCCGACCGGCAGACCGGCCTCGGTGAGCCCGGCCGGTACGGCGATGGACGGTGAACCGGTGACATTGTTGATCGGCGTATAGCCCACGAAATTGGTGACCCGCTCGATCGATTCGGCGAACGGCACTCCCGGATTCAGATAACCGATCTCGGGCGTGGTGTGGGTGAGCACCGGCGACAGGATCGCGTCGTAGCGGGTGAGCACCGCGTCGTAGTCGGCGCGGGCGCGGTTCAGCCGGTACAACGCGCCCGGGGTGGCGAACAGACGCCGGCGGAAGGATGCGGCAAGTCCCTTGGTGAAGGTCTCGAGCCGGGCGGCGTCGAAGGAGCGGCCGTGACTCAGTTTCCCGGTGACCCCCGACATCTGTGCCAGGAATCCCCAGTACAGCAGGAAATCGGCGACGAGGCCCGCCGGGACAGGCGAGGTCATCGGCTCGATCGTATGGCCCGCATCCGCCAAGACCTTCGCGGTCACGGTGACCGCCGCCAGGGTCGCGGCATCGGGTTCCGAACCGTTGGCCGCCGTGGTCAGCAGACCGATCCGCAGTTTCCGCGTGGACGGGCCCTCGACAGTGCCGATGGGCGGGAGTTTCGGGTTGCGCCAATAGGTTTCGACAGCGGCATAGTAGGCCGCCTGATCGCGGACCGACCGGGACAGCACCCCCTCGGAAACGAGCTTGATCGGCAACTGCCGCGCCTGCGCATTGTCCAGGTGCCGGAAGCGGCTGGGCTTCAGCGATACCAGTCCCGCGATGGCCGCCGGAATACGCAGTGATCCGCCGCCGTCGTTGCCGTGCGCCACCGGGACCACACCGGCGGCGACCAGCGCGGCCGAACCGCCCGAGGAACCACCGACCGTGTAGCCGGTATCCCACGGGTTGCGGGTGGGGTCGCCGTTCTCGAATTCGGTGGTGGAGGTGAACCCGAATTCGGGCATGGTGCTCTTACCCAGCACCGTCAGCCCGGTACTCAGCAGTTGTGCCGTGAACCGGTCGTCCTTACCGGCGGGATGGGCGGTGATCGCCGCGCTGCCGTAACAGCTCGGCAGGCCGGCCACATCCGCGTTGTCCTTGACGAAGGTCGGTACGCCGAACCACACACCGCCCTCGGCCGGAGCCGGGCGGGGGCTCGGGCACCGGTGGGCGATCGCGTTCAATCGGGGGTTCACCACATCCGCCCGGGCCAGCGCCGCACGGGTCAGCTCGTCCGGACTCACGGCGCCGTCGCGGACCAGCGCGGCCAGGGCCACCGCATCGTGTTCGCCCAGCGCGTCGTCGGTGAAGGCATGTACTCGATCGGTCATGAATCGGCTCGCGTGTACCTCGGGGACCCGGATCCTCGATCCGGAACCAAGTGGACGTGTGTTCAACTCGGCCCAGACTAGTACGGGAAAGCGGCCACGCGGCACCGCTCCCGACGGCGCGGCGGACGGTCTCGGCGGCTACCGTTGCGCCGCGCGCCACCGGCCGGCGGTCCACAGCAGCGCGCCCACGGCCGCGCCCAGGAGCACCCCGGTCTGCACCGAACCCAGGACCAGCGCCGGGACCAGGAAGACCAGCAGCCCCGCGATCAGCGCCTCCAGCTTGTACACCGGCCAGCGCGACCCCGCGATATCGACAACCGCCGCGGCGCGAACGGCGTCACGCGGAGCGGCGAGATGGGATGCGGTCATATGTTCAGGCTACCCGTGGACACAGTGTTCGGTCCATCGAACTTTTGTCTTCCCACGCGCGTACTCCGATGCCCGGACTCACCGGATGAGCCCGGCGCGAACCGGCGAGCCCCCGCCCGGCCGGGTATTCCCGGGAACAAGCGGGCCCGCCCGGGACGTTTTGCCGATATGCCATTGACTGGAGAGTACGCACCGTCCACATCAGCCTGGGCCCGCGAGCAGGCCGAGAAGATCGAGCAGTCCGGCGGTACCAAGGGCACCACCATGCAGGGAATGGCGGTGATCGTGCTGACCACCGTCGGCAACAAGACCGGCAAACTCCGCAAGACCGCGCTCATGCGGGTCGAGCACGACGGCGAATACGCCGTCGTCGCGTCGCTGGGCGGCGCCCCGAAGCACCCCGTCTGGTATCACAACGTGGTCGCCCAGCCCCATGTGGAGTTGCAGGACGGCACCACCACCTCGGACTACACCGCCCGCGAGGTCTTCGGCGAGGAGAAGGCGCTCTGGTGGACACGGGCCGTCGCCGCCTACCCGCCCTATGCCGACTATCAGCTCAAGACCGATCGCCAGATCCCGGTCTTCGTTCTCACCCCGCGCTGACGGTTCCGGGCCGGGCGTGGTCCCGGCGGCCCGGTTCCATACCGCCGAAATGAAAGAAAACGCAGGACACGGCCACCCGCCGCATGCTCCGGCAGCGGTGGGTGGCAGCATGGAGCGGGTGTCCGATGTGCTCACTCACCTGCCAGAAGCCCGTCCCGCGTTGACCGCGGACGAGATCGACGCCGCAGCCAAACGCATCACCGACATTATCGAGCCCACCCCACTACAACTATGCCCGCGCCTGTCCCAGCTGACCGGGGCCCAGGTGTACCTCAAACGCGAGGACCTCACCGTCGTGCGCTCCTACAAGTTGCGCGGCGCATACAACCTGGTGGTCCAGCTCAGCGATTCCGAACGCGCGGCCGGCGTGGTCGCCGCGAGCGCCGGTAACCACGCCCAGGGCGTGGCGTTCGCCTGCCGGGCCATGGGCATCACCGGCCGTATCTACGTCCCCACCACCACCCCCAAGCAGAAGCGCGACCGTATCCGCGTACACGGCGGCGAATTCGTGGAGCTGATCGCGGTCGGCGAGACCTTCGACGCCGCCGCCGCGGCCGCCGACGACGATGTGCGGCGCACCGGCGCCACAATGGTGCCCCCGTTCGACGACACCCGCACCGCCGCGGGTCAGGGCACCATCGCCGCGGAGATCCTCGACCAGCTCGACACCGCGCCGGATCTGGTGGTGGTCCCGGTCGGCGGCGGCGGATGCCTCGCCGGAATCGGCACCTACCTGCGTGAACGCGCGCCGGAGACCGCGATCCTCGCGGTCGAGCCCGCCGGCGCGGCCTCGATGACCGCGGCACTGGTCGCGGGCGGACCGGTCACCCTGCCCGAAGTCGACCCGTTCGTCGACGGCGCCGCGGTGCGCCGGATCGGCCGGGTCCCCTACGACGCGGTCGCCGGTTTCGGCGGGCGAGTGGTGTCGCACGGTTCGCTGCCGCTGCTCATCTCGACCGATCTCCCCGGCGGGGCCGGCGCCTTCCACCTGTTGCGGGTGGACGAGGGGGCCGTGTGCACCGCCATGCTGGAGCTCTACCAGAACGAGGGGATCATCGCCGAACCCGCGGGCGCGCTCGCGGTCACCGCGCTGCTGGAATCGCCACCCGAACCCGGTTCCACCGTCGTCTGCCTGGTCTCGGGCGGGAACAACGATGTGTCCCGCTACGGCGAGGTCATCGAACGTTCCCTGGTCCACCAAGGCCTCAAACACTATTTCCTGGTGGACTTCCCGCAGGAACCCGGCGCGCTGCGGCGGTTCCTCGACGAGGTGCTCGGTCCCGACGACGACATCACCCTGTTCGAATACGTCAAACGCAACAACCGGGAGATCGGCGCCGCACTGGTCGGTATCGAACTGGGCGAACGCACCGGCCTGCAACCGCTGCTGGACCGGATCGCTCACTCGCCCATCCAGTGCGAGCGGCTCGAACCGAGCTCCCCTGCCTACCGCTATCTGACCTGAGTGATCAGGCCGCGGCCTCCCGAGGTGTGCCGCGGCCGATCCGGGACGCCGACCGGGCCCCGGACATGACCAGCGGCAACAGCCAGGCGAACGCCGACTGGTCCACGGCCAGGGTCTCCATGGCGAGCCGGTTGTGCACGAAACCGAGCGAGATACCGCTGTCGGGATCCGACCAGCCGAACGCGCCGCCCAGGCCGATATGGCCGAAGCCGCGCGGTGCGCCGACGGTGGGCATCGCGTGGTACCCCAGATGCCACAGGGGTCCCATATAGAGGAAGAGTCCGGTGTCCGGCCGGTATCGCTCGATCCGGCGGATTGCCTGCACGGCCGCGCCGGACAGGTACCGCCGGCCACCGGCGAGACCGTTGCAGGCCAGCGGTTCGTACACCGCGGCCAGGCCGTTGGCGCTGCACACACCGTTGGCGGCCGGCATCTCGCTGTCCAGCAGCGGCGGGTTCGGACCGGTCAGGATGGCCTCCGCACCCGGTATGAACAGGGACCGGCTGCTGACACCCAGCGCGCCGGGGATGGCCTGGAGCAGCGCGACCAGCCGCGAACCGCGCGGGGTACCCGCGAAAGAGAATCCCGTACCGAAACTCTCGGCCGCCACGGTGACCGAACCGGCGGGCGGCCGGCCCAGGTGGACGCCATCGGTACCCAGGGGAATCGCGACCTCCCGCTGGAACAGGTCCTTCATACTCGCCCCGGTGACCGCCCGGGCCAGACCGGCGAGCAGCCAGCCGAAGGTCATCGCGTGATAGGCCGGCACACCGAGCAGCCGATCGGGGGCGGCGGCGGCCAGCCGTTCGACCATCAGTTCGTGGTCGAGCAGTTCGGCACCCTGCGCGGCCAGCGCACCGACACCGGACAGGCCCGCCGAATGGGTGAGTACCTGGCGGACGGTGATCCGGTCCTTGTTGTTGCAGCCGAATTCGGGCCAGTATTCGCAGACCGGGGCGTCGTAGTCGATGAGTCCACGATCGGCGAGCCGGTGGACGACCGTGGCCGCGATACCTTTGGTCGCGGAGAACACCACCGCGCCGGTATCGCGCGTCCAGGGCCGCTCCGGTGCGGACTCCCCTGTCCAGATATCGAGAATCGGTTCCCCGTGCCGGTATACCGCCAGCGCCGCACCTACGCCCTTCCGGCCGCCGTAGACCCGGGTGAATGCGGCCGTCAGCCGCCGGAATTCTGCTCCGGCGTTGCCGGAATAAGCCACGCTGCCCATCCTTACACAGTAAGGTCATCCGATACTTACGGCAATGCCGTCCCGCACGGTATCCTGCCGGGCCCCGCCCGTACCTGCCGAGATCAGCCTCCGGGAACCGGTCCGTCCAACGCTGCGCCGACACCCGAATGCGATCGTCCGGGACAGCTGTCGTCCGGAGAATTCGATGCGGACACTTCAGGGACTCCAGCGGAAATTCCGGCGGCGGCAGGAAACAAATCGGTAAAGAATTCCCCCGCTCGGTTCGGCCCGGAAATAGTCGGTCACACCAGGTGACGCACCACCCCGGACACACCCTTCCGCAGACGGAAACCCGGATCCATATCGCGCGGATTACCCGCTCGCGGGCCTGTTCCGGCATATCCACCCCATTCCGCCGCGCTCGCGCCCATACGCGAGCGCCGAAACTCCCCGATACCGGCGCGCGGCAATATCGACGACACTGGATAAACATCTGAAAGACGACTTTCTCGGATCGAATATCCTCCGTCGATATAGTGGCCACATGACCTCCTTGGAACCGCCGGTCGTGCGGGACCAGGTGCGCGGTGACGCGCTCCCGGTCGCCGACGCGACCGTCTACGCAGGCTGGTTTTCCTGCCTGGCCGACCCGACACGGGTCCGGTTACTGCACCAGGTCGCCACGAGCCCCGCCGGGATCCATATCGGGCAGATCGCCGAAGCGCTCGGTATCGGACAGCCCACCGTTTCCCATCATGTCCGCAAACTCACCGACGCCGGGTTCGTGACAGTACACAAAGAAGGCACCGCCACTCTCGTCACCGTCAACCCGCACCGCTGCACGGAACTGCCGCATACCGCGGACGCGGTGATGGGCATCCTCACGCCTCAGCCACCCTGCCCCGACGATCTGCCCCGCGATGTCACCGTCCGGGCGATGACCGACGCCGACTGGGAGCCCGTCCGCGCCATCTACGCCGCCCGCGGGATCTCCTACCCCACCGTCGTCGCGGCCGACGCACCCGACCGGGACGCACTGGACCGCCAATGGTTGCCCGGGCACCGCTGGGTCGCCGAGGCTCGCGGACGGATCGTGGGCTGGGCGGCGCTGACCCCGGTCTCGGGTCACGAGTTCTATCGCGATGTCGCCGACAGCTGCGTCATGGTCGCCGACGAGCTCGAAGGCCGCGGCATCGGTACCGCGCTGCTCCGGCGCCAGGTCATGGCCGCCGAGGACGCGGGGCTGCGTGCCCTGCAGACCACCGTCTTCCCGGAAGACCGGGTCGGTATCTCGCTGCACCACGCGGCGGGCTTCCGCACCGTCGGGATCCGGGAGCGCAGCGGCCGGTCGGAGGGACGCTGGCGCGACGCCGTCCTGCTGGAACGGCGCAGCCCGCTGAACTGAGGCTCGCGGGCCGATCCGCGCCGGGCTGCTACCGTCCGGCGTGGATCGGCCGCAGAACGACCTTCAACCACATGGTCGACAATCCGCACAGCACGCAGAGCACCGCGACCCCGGCGGTCGACCAGTCGGCGACGGACATGCCCGCGAAGCCCGCCTCGCCGAAACGGGCGAGTGGATAGATCCCGACCATCAGCATCGCGACGGTCCCGAACAGCGAGATCAGTGAGGTGGGCAGCCACCGCAGCCGGCGGAAGGGCCGCACCACCTCGTCGGGTGCGGTACCGGCGAACACCTGCCGGACCCGCTGCCACGCGATTCCGTTCACCAGGAGTACGGCCAGGTCGAGCGCCAGGGAGCACAGGGCCACCGCGAGCACCGCGCCCGGCACCGCGGACGGCGGCCACCGCAACGGGAGCAGTCCGGCGATCAACACGAATACGGCGAGGACGAGGCCCGCGCCGGTGATCCCCGACCACACCACCACCCATTTCCACCGGGACACGGCCAGCGCCACCGTGGCGGCGCGTTCGTCCGGTGAGCATGCGTCGTACCATCCGGGCGCGCCGGCGGCGATCTTCATGGAGTCCCCTGTACCGATTCGATCCACCAACAACGAGCGCGCTGCCCGGTATACCGGCCCGGCCGCCTGTCCGCCGACTCTATCGGTCCGCGACAGGCGCGGCACCGGGTTACGCGGCGCCACCGGTACAGAACCCGCACACCCTCGGGTCGGCGCCCGATCGGCGCCCGCTCCGCCCACGCGCGATCATTATCCGGTGGAACAACAGCAGGTGCCGCACAGCACCGAAGAGGTGGTCGGACTGGTCGCGCAGACATTCCTCCGGGACCGGGACCAGTTCGTCGACGAACTGTCGCACCTGATGCGCACCCAGGTGCCGATCCTGGACCGGGACGAGCGGCTGCGCGAACTGATGGAAGCGGGCACCACGGACAATCTGATGGAGGTTCTGCAGTTCCTGCAGAACGAGGCCGCCGAGGACGATGTGCGGGCTCCGGAACGGGCTCTCGTGTACGCCCGGATACTGGCCCAGCGCGATGTCCCGGCCTCCGCGCTCATCCGGGCGTACCGGGTGGGCCAGGCCGGGTTCCTGGACACCGGGATGCGGTATGCGATCGAATTCGGCGGCGGCGGTCCGGTCACCACCTCGGCGATCGTGCATATCGTCAACCGCACCTCGGTCTATATCGATCGGGTCTGCGAGCAGGTCGGTGCCGCCTACGAGAAGGAACGCGACCGCTGGGTCGGCAACCGCGGCGGCTTGCGTCAGCAGTGGGTCACCCGGCTCCTCAACGGCACGACCAGCGATACCGACGCCGCCGAGCAGGCGCTACGGTACCCGCTGTCCCGCGGCCATCTCGCGGTCGGTACCTGGACCGATCCACATATCGATCCCGCCACCTCGGTGGAGGTCTTCGACCATCTCCGGACGGCGCTGGCCACCGTCTTCGAGCGCGCACAGGGGACCCTGCTGATCCCGGTGGACGAACACGAGGCCCGGTTGTGGTTCGCGCTACCGCAGCAGCCGCACGTCGACAGCGCGGCGATCGAACGACTGTTGTCCGATCGCGCGCTACCGGTTCGGGTGGCCATCGGCGACTACAACACCGGCGTAGCCGGATTCCGGCGGACGGCCGAGCAGGCCGACCGGGTACGCCGGCTCGCGCTGCTGAGCGGCGAGCACGGCGCGCGGGTGATCTCCTATCCCGAGGTGTCGGCCGTCGCCCTGCTGGCCGACGATATCGATACGCTGCGCGAATTCGTAGCCGACCAACTCGGCGAACTGGCGGTGGACAACGAGCGCAATCTCTGGCTGCGGGAAACGCTGCGCGTATTCCTCGCCGGGAACCGCAGTTACGCCGCGGCCGCCACCCGGCTGGCCATCCATCGCAATACCGTCCAATACCGCGTTCGGCAGGCACTCGACCTCATCGGCGTGAGCACGGATACCCCTGGTGCGGATCTGTATCCGCGACTGGCACTGCAGGCGACCCATCTGCTCGGTACCGCGGTGCTGCGCAAGGACACGGCCCCGAGCTGAACCGGCTCCCGCCGAAGCGCGATCACCGCCGCACGACAGTGTGATCCGCGAGCACTGTGCTGTGCGCACAAATGCCGGCCGAGCTTTCATGCGGCCGGAATATGGTCTGCCACACAGGTCGCGCCGTAGGGTTCAGTTATCCCCGGAAACCGGCATCCACCTGAGTAGATGGTTCACCGGCAACCGTATCGCCGCGCTCACCACCGATGGTTCGCGGATCCGATCCCATCCGTCGTGCCGGCGCCGTCGCGCTGCGCGCTGCCCATTTCAGGAGTCTCCGTGCCCTCGATCCAGACCGTCCGCGGCACCGTCGACACCGCCGACCTCGGTGTCACGCTGATGCACGAACACGTCTTCGTACTCAGCTCCGATGTACAGCAGAACTATTCGCAGGAATGGGGCTCGGAGGACGAACGGATCGAGGACGCCGTCCGGCAGCTGACCAGCGCCTACGACGCCGGAGTACGCACGATCGTGGACCCCACGGTGGTGGGCTTGGGCCGCTATATCCCGCGTATCGCGCAGATCGCGAAACGGGTTCCGCTGCAGCTGATCGTGGCCACCGGTCTCTACACCTACAACGATGTCCCGTTCTTCTTCCACTATCGGGGTCCGGCGCTCGACCCATTTGTCGGCACGCAGGTACCCGATCCGATGGTGGATATGTTCGTCGGCGATATCCGCGACGGTATCGCCGGAACCGGTGTCCGCGCGGGCATGCTCAAATGCGCGATCGACGCGGAGGGACTCACGCCCGGTGTCGAACGGGTGATGCGGGCGGTGGCCCGGGCCCATCACGAGACCGGTGTACCGATCACCGTGCACACCCACCCCGAATCGGGGACCGGATT
Organism: Nocardia jinanensis; assembly: GCF_014645735.1. Taxonomy (GTDB): domain Bacteria; phylum Actinomycetota; class Actinomycetes; order Mycobacteriales; family Mycobacteriaceae; genus Nocardia; species Nocardia jinanensis. The sequence goes on from NZ_BMMH01000003.1 coordinate 43,905, forward strand.
CGAGGTCAAACGTGTCATGTGCGCCGAGGAGGGCGTCGACCCGACCCGGATCGTGCTGGGACACAGCGGCGACACCACCGATCTGGACTATCTGACCGCGCTGGCGGACGCCGGTTTCGTCCTGGGGATGGATCGTTTCGGAATCAACCTGGAGACCACCTTCGAGGCGCGCGCCGACACCCTCATCGAAATGGTGCGCCGCGGCTACGCCGAGCGCATGGTGCTCTCGCAGGACGCCAGCTGTTATATCGACTGGATGGAACCGGCCACCCGCGCGGCCGTGCTGCCGCAGTGGCACTACACCCACCTGTTCGACGACGTCTTTCCCTATGTCCTCGATCGCGGCATCGAGGACAAGCAATTGCAGACGATGCTCGTAGAGGTGCCCCGCACCTTCTTCGCAGCCGGGTGACCCGGTCCGGGTAGCCACACTCCGACCGGTTCCCGACCCGGATCGGGCCGGAAGCTAGGGTGGTCGATCATGCCTGGTCTGCCCGTTCCGCGCGCCCGTGCGCTGCTCGCCGCGCTACTGCTCGCCGTCGCCGTGCTGGCGACGGCGTGCGGCAGTGGCGGCGGCGGTGACAGCGCCACCCGTGACCTGTGCGCACCACCGGGACCGCAGGCGGCCACCGCGGCACCGGCGAACCTGACCGCCCCGGGCGCCGGGAAAGAAGACCGGTTCACCACCGAATCCACCGCGCCCCCGGGATCGGTGGATATCTCCCGGCTGGGGCTGATCCAGCCGGGCGTACTCAGCGTGGGCACCCTCTCCGACGCGCCGCCGAGTATCTGCGTGAACTCCACCGGCGCCTTCACCGGCTTCGACAACGAGCTGCTGCGTGCGGTGGCCGCGAAGATCGGCCTGCGGGTCGAGTTCTCCGGGACCGAGTTCGCCGGGCTGCTGGCCCAGGTCGCGGGCAAACGGTTCGATGTCGGCTCGTCCAATATCACCACCACCGACGCCCGGCGTGAGATGGTCGGTTTCACCAACGGCTACGATTTCGGCTACTTCTCGCTGGTCGTCGAGGACGGCAGCCCGGTGCACGGGTTCGCCGATCTCGGTCCCGGTTCCCGGGTCGCGGTGGTGCAGGGCACGGTTCAGGACGAGTACGTGGTCAACGAACTGGGCTTGGACCCGGTGAAGTTCCCCGACTACAACACCGCCTACGCGAATGTGAAAACCGGTCAGGTGGACGCCTGGGTCGCCCCGTCGGCGCAGGCCGAGGGCGCGATCGCGCCGGGTGATGCGACCTCGGTGGTACAGAATTCGTTCAGCCTGGACAATTTCGCCGGCTGGGCGGTCGCGAAGGACAACAAGCCGCTGATCGACGCGCTCAACTCCGGGCTGGACGCGGTGATCGCCGACGGCACCTACGCCCGGCTCTACAGCGACTGGGTGCCGCGGGAACTGCCGCCCGGCTGGAAGCCCGGTTCGAAGGCGGCGCCCGCCCCGCAACTACCGGATTTCGCCGCGATCGCCGCCGAACGCGCACCGCAGGAGCAGACGGCGCAGGCACCGAAATCGACCCTGCAACAGCTACGCGAGACCTTCTTCGACTGGTCGCTCTACCGGCAGGCCCTACCGGACCTGTTCAAGACGGGGCTGCCCAATACGCTGATCCTCGCCCTGGTCTCCGGCGCGCTCGGCACTGTGATCGGCATGCTGCTCGCGGTGGCCGGTATCTCGCGCACCCGCTGGCTGCGCTGGCCGGCCCGGGTGTACACCGATATCTTCCGCGGTCTGCCCGCGGTGGTCATCATCCTGCTCATCGGCCTCGGTATCGGCCCGGTGGTCAGCGGACTCACCGGCAACAACCCCTACTGGCTCGGCGCGGTGGCACTGGCTCTGCTGGCCTCGGCCTATATCGGCGAGATCTTCCGCTCCGGTATCCAATCGGTGGAACCGGGCCAGCTGGAGGCGGCACGCGCGATCGGCTTCGGGTACCGGCAGGCGATGACGCTGGTGGTGATCCCGCAGGGCGTCCGCCGGGTGCTGCCCGCGTTGATGAACCAGTTCATCGCGTTGATCAAGGATTCGTCGCTGATCTACTTCCTCGGCCTGCTCGCCACCCAGCGCGAACTGTTCGCGGTCGGCCGCGATCTCAATGCCCAGACCGGCAACCTGTCGCCGCTGGTGGCGGCCGGTCTGGTCTATCTGCTGCTGACCATCCCGCTCACCCATCTGGTGAACTACATCGACCGGCGGATGCGCACCGGGCGGCCCGATCAGCCGATCGACCCGGTCGAACAGGCCACCATCACCGAAGGCCGGGGGTAACCGATGAGCGCCTCACTGACCGGCACCGGCCTGCACCTGCGGCTGGGCGGCAACCAGATCCTGCGCGGGGTGGATGTCCATGTCGACGCGGGGAAGACCACGACGGTGATCGGCCCGTCGGGTTCCGGGAAATCCACCCTGTTGCGGGTGCTGAACCGGCTGCACGAACCCGATTCCGGTGACATCCTGCTCGACGGCGAGTCGGTGCTCACCGAGAACCCGGACCGGCTCCGCCAGCGCATCGGAATGGTGTTCCAGCAGTTCAATCTGTTCCCGCATCGGACGGTGGCCGACAATATCGCGCTGGGGCCGCGCAAACTGCGCGGCCTGTCCAAAGAAGAGTCGCGCGCACTGGCACTGGAACAGCTCGAGGTGGTGGGGCTCATCGGCAAGGCCGATTCCCGGCCCGCGAATCTCTCCGGCGGCCAGCAGCAGCGGGTGGCGATCGCGCGGGCGCTGGCCATGAAACCGGACATCATGTTCTTCGACGAGGCCACTTCCGCACTGGACCCGGAGCTGGTCAAAGGTGTGCTCGCGCTGATGTCGGAGCTGGCTGCGGGCGGTATGTCGATGATCGTGGTGACCCACGAGATGGGTTTCGCCCGCAGCGTTTCCGATCATGTGGTGTTCATGGACGGCGGGCTGGTGGTGGAATCCGGCAGCCCGGACGCCCTGTTCGACAGGGCCGGAACTCCGCGGCTGCGAAGGTTTCTCGACCAGGTGCTCTGACGCGACGATACTGGAACCATGAGCGAGGACTCCCCGGCGGCGAACCCCTACGGCACACCGACCACCAGCGGGCCCCGGCCCATCGGCCGGGCCCAGGGGGCGACCAACCGGATGGTCCGCACATTGCTACGGATACCGGGCCTGTCGGGGGTGGTCGGTAAACGGCTGGCCACCCTGCACGTGGTGGGCCGCAAATCCGGGAACACATACGACATCCCGGTCGCCTACACCGCGCACGGACAGACGCTGCTGATCGGTACGGCACAGCGCCCGTGGGTGAAGAATCTGGCGAGCGGTACCCCGCTCACCATCACCCGCGGTGGGCGTCCCGAGCAGTTCGACCCGATCGTGCACACCGAAGCAGACGAGGTGCTGCGGCTGTTCGAGATCATCGCCCGCGACAACAAGACCAACGCGGACTACAACGGCATCGATTTCGATGCCGAGGGCAATCCGAACAAGGCCGATATCTACCAGACCTGGCAGCAGGGCGGTGTAGTGATCGAACTGCGCCCGGTCCGATGATCCGTTTCCGGCCGCGGGGCACCGCGACCGGACCGATCAACGCTGGCGCCAGCTCAGTGGCCCCGGTAGATCGACGCTGTTCTTCTTGGTCCGGGAGTTCCACGACCACGGGCCGATCTTGATACTCCACGAGGACAGACCCGACTGGGTGTAATTCAGCTTCAGCGGTCCGAAGGACTGGCGTTTGCGGAACCTGATGGGCATGAGCGACCTCCCTAGCTCTGCCCCAGAGTAACGGATCAGGGTGAGTCCCCATGGCTTTCGCTGGTCAGCGGTGCGAGAGTGGAGGATGTGGGTATTTATCGCGATCGATTCGTGCCGCGTCTGGTGAACGTGGCCTGCGGGATGAAGGCCAACGAGCCGCTGCGCGAGCGGGTCTGCGCCGGATTGTCGGGGCGGGTGGTCGAACTCGGCTTCGGCTCCGGACTGAATGTGCCCTTCTACTCCGATGCGACGGTATCGGTGAGCGCCGTCGAACCGGCGGACCTCGGCTGGAAGTTATCGGCCCCGCGTCGCGCCGCATCGCGGGTCCCGATCGAGCGCGCGGGCCTGGACGGGCAGTCGCTGCCGTTCTCGGACAGCAGTGTCGATACCGCCCTGTCGACCTGGACGATGTGCACCATCCCCGATATCGAGGCCGCGCTCGGCGAGATACGGCGAGTACTGGTGCCCGGCGGCACTCTGCATTTCGTCGAGCACGGCCTGGCCCCCGATCCGTCGGTGCAGCGCTGGCAACACCGCCTCGACCCGCTCCAGCAGCGCATCGCGGGTGGCTGCCATCTGGACAGGAACATCCGCGCGCTCCTCGAAACGGCGGGTTTCGGTATCCGTGTATTGGAGGTATTCCGGGGGCGGGGACCAGCGTTCATCGATACCCAGTCGCTGGGTGTGGTCGTCAGCCCCTGAGCTTCTCGCGGAAGCTGGTTCTCCGTCGCCGCCCGGCAACCGGGCGCGGCACAGTGATATATCTCGACCCGACCGAATTCGGACGAGTGCGCCGGAACCGTTCGGCATCGCGGCGCGTCGAAGGGTAGGGCGGGAGTTCCGTGGAAATGAGGGATCGATGAGCAGTGACGACCGCGCGGCCACCCGGGCGGCCACCGGAATGTTGCGCGACAGTGTGGATCAGCTGCTGAGTACGTTCGAGCGGCAGCGGGAAGCCATGGCGGAGGTGCGGCAGCGGCTCGCGGCCACCACAGTGAGCGTCTGGTCGGCGGACAACCTGGTGCGGATCGATGCCAACACCGCGGGGGTGCCGGTGGAGGTGCATCTCACCCCCGAGGCGTTCAAACGGTCCACTCCGGAGAAACTCGGCCGTTCGATCCTCGAGGCGGTGCAGCAGGCGGCCCGGCAGGCGGGCGACCTCTCCCGGGAGGCCTGGGCGCCGATACAGGAGATGGCGGGCGAAATCCCGGATCTGCCGGATATCGCCCCCGGTATGCCGAGTATCAAAACGCTGACCGGCGAACTCTTTCCCGATCCCGTCACCGAGGCGGAGCCCGCCGCCCCGATGGGCCGGGAGGAAGAAGACGAGTTCTACCGCAACCGCGATTATCTGGAAGGCGGCCGATGAGCACCATCCGGGTCGACGAGGAAGCCCTGCAGGCGAGCCGCCCCGCGATCACCAGGGTGGCGGACAAGGTCGCCGACGCAGTGCGGGCCGCGCGCGCGGTTATCGAGGCGGAGGGCGAATGCTGGGGCGCCGACGAGATCGGCCAGGAGTTCGCCGGTAAGTATTCGCCGGCCGCCGCCGAAGGCCTCACCGGTCTCGACCTGCTACAGCAGGCGGTGAACGGGGTGGGCGACGGAGTGGGCGCGGTCGCGACGGACTTCGGCGTTCAGGACGACAACAACTCCACGGGAGTGCAACAGGCCGCGCAGTAGCGTTCAGCGGCGGTCCCGCCGGTTCCGCCTTCCTGTGACGAACGCCCGGCTCGACCTGCCGGGAAGAGGCCGTGCGGCGGCGACAACCGCCGCCGCGCTCAGCTCGCCAGGCAGCCCGGGCCGAGCAGGGCCTTCAGGTCACCCATGAGCGCCGACGACGGCTCCACCCGCAGACTGTCGTCCAGTTTGAGCAGAGTCGTCTTCTCCCGGGCACCCACATGCCGGATGTGGACATCCGAGGTCCCCGGATGCCGCGACAGCACCCGCTTGAACTCGCCGATCTTGTCGGGGGTGCACATCCGGGTGGAAATGGTCACCGCCAGCGGTTTCGCGACCCCGATCGCCGATAGATCCGGTACGGCCAGGTCGTTGGCGATGAGTGAGATCCGGTCGTCGCGCATGGAGACCCGAGCTTTCACCAGCACCACGGCGTCCTCCACCACATCCATGCCGTACACGGAGTAGGCCTGCGGGAAGAACAGCACCTCGATCCCACCGGTGAGATCCTCGATCTGGCACGAGGCCCACGCCAGACCGTTCTTGTTGATCCGGCGATTCACCGAGGCGAGGATGCCGCCGACGGTCACCTGGGTGCCGTCCTTGATATCGCCCTCGAGGATGGTGGGGATCTGGGTGTCGGCCTGGGCCGCGAGCACATGATCGACCCCGTTGAGCGGATGGCCGGACACATAGAGGCCGAGCATCTCGCGCTCGAGGGCGAGGCGGTGTTTGCTCTCCCACTCCTCGTCGGGGACCTTCACATCGAATACCGACGCCACCGAATCTCCGCTGTCGTCGTCCATTCCGCCGAACAGATCGAACTGGCCGATGGCCTCGGCCTTCTTGGTGGACATGACCGCGTCGATCGCGTCGGAGTGCACCAGCAGCAGGCCCTTGCGGGGATGATTCAGCGAGTCGAACGCGCCGGCCTTGATCAGCGATTCGGTGACCTTCTTGGTGCAGGCCACCGTATCGATCTTGTTCAGATAGTCCGAGAAATCGGTGAACTTCGATTTCTCGGTGCGGGCGTTGATGATCGAATTGACGACGTTCTGGCCGACATTGCGCACCGCGCCCAGCCCGAACCGGATATCGGCGCCGACCGAGGCGAAGTTGGTCTCCGATTCGTTCACATCGGGCGGCAGCACGGTGATTCCGAGTTTGCGGCAATCCGAGAGATAGATCGCGGCCTTGTCCTTGTCGTCACCGACCGAGGTGAGCAGCCCCGCCATGTATTCGGCCTTGTAATTGGCCTTGAGATAGGCGGTCCAGAAGGAGACGAGCCCGTAGCCGGCGGCATGCGATTTGTTGAACGCGTATCCGGCGAACGGAAGAATCGTATCCCACAATGCCTTGATCGCCGGTTTGGAGAATCCGTTGGATTGCATACCGGCTTCGAAGCCTTCGAATTCGGCCTCGAGTACCTCGGCCTTCTTCTTACCCATCGCGCGGCGGAGAATATCGGCTCGGCCGAGCGAATACCCGGCGACCTTCTGCGCGATCTGCATGATCTGCTCCTGATAGACGATCAGGCCGAAGGTATCGGCGAGGATCTCTTTCAGGGGCTCTTCCAGCTCCGGGTGGATCGGTTTGACCTGTTGACGGCCGTTCTTGCGGTCGGCGTAGTCGTTGTGCGCGTTCATGCCCATCGGGCCGGGGCGGTAGAGCGCGAGCACCGCGACGATATCCTCGAAGCCGGTGGGCTGCATCCGGCGCAGCAGATCGCGCATGGCGCTACCGTCGAGCTGGAAGACGCCGAGAGTGTCCCCGCGCGAGAGCAATTCGTAGGTGGCGGGATCGTCGAGCGGCAGATTGTCCATATCGAGGTCGATACCGCGATTGGACGAGATGTTGTCGAGCGCGTCGCCGATGACCGTGAGATTTCGCAGGCCCAGGAAGTCCATCTTCAGCAGGCCGATGGCCTCGCACGACGGATAGTCCCAGCCGGTGATGATGGCGCCGTCCTGCGCCCGCTTCCACAGCGGGATCGCGTCCATCAGCGGCTCGGACGACATGATGACCGCGCAGGCGTGCACGCCCGCATTGCGGATCAGGCCCTCGAGGCCGCGGGCGGTTTCGTAGATCTTCGCGACATCGGGATTGCTGCCGATGAGATCGCGGACCTCGGCCGCTTCCTTGTACCGCTCGTGTTCGGGGTCCATGATCCCCGACAGCGGAATATCCTTCGCCATGATCGGCGGCGGCAGCGCCTTGGAGATCTGGTCGGCGATGGCGAACCCGGGCTGGCCGAACTGGACACGCGCGGAGTCCTTGATGGCGGCCTTGGTTTTAATGGTGCCGAAGGTGATGACCTGGGCCACCCGGTCACTCCCCCAGCGATCGGTCGCGTAGCGGACCATCTCACCGCGGCGGCGATCGTCGAAGTCGATATCGATATCGGGCATCGAGACGCGTTCGGGATTGAGGAAGCGCTCGAACAGCAGCCCGTGCGGGATGGGGTCGATATTGGTGATCCCCATCGCGTAGGCGACCAGCGATCCGGCCGCGGACCCACGTCCGGGGCCGACCCGGATACCGACCTCGCGGGCATGGTTGATCAGGTCACCGACCACCAGGAAGTAGGCCGGGAAACCCATTTCGATGATCACGTCGAGTTCGAATTCGGCGCGTTCGGTGTACTCACGCGGCACCCCGCTCGGGAAACGCCGTTCCAGGCCGCGGTGTACCTCTTTGCGCAGCCAGCCGGACTGATCCTCGCCCTCGGGTACCGGGAAGACCGGCATCCGGTCGCGGTGTTCCCACACCTCGGCGTAGGACTGGACCCGTTCCCCGATCCAGACGGTGTTGTCGCAGGCACCGGGTATTTCGGCATCCCACAGCGCGCGCATCTCGCCGGCGGATTTCAGGAAGTAGCCGTCACCGTCGAATTTGAACCGGGTGGGATCGGACAGGGTCTTACCGGTCTGGACGCACAGCAGCGCCTCGTGGTTGCGCGCGTGTTCCTTGGTGACGTAGTGACAGTCGTTGGTGGCCAGCGGCGGGATGTCGAGCGCCCGGCCGACCTCGATCAGGCCCTGGCGGACCCGCGTCTCGATGGACAGACCGTGGTCCATCACCTCGAGGAAGAAATTGTCGCGGCCGAAGATCTCCTGCCATTTAGCGGCGGCCTCCAGCGCTTCGCGCTCGTGCCCCAGTCGCAGCCGGGTCTGTACCTCCCCCGACGGGCAGCCGGTGGTGGCGATGATGCCCTCGGCGTGCGCGGCGATGAGCTCCTCGTCCATCCGCGCCCATTTACCGAGCTGGCCCTCGATACTGGCCAGCGAGGACAGTTTGAACAGATTCCGCAGGCCGGTCGCGTTCTCGGCGACCATGGTCATATGGGTGTAGGCGCCGGAGCCGGAGACATCGTCGCTCTTCTGGCTCGGATCGCCCCACTGGATACGTTTGGTGTCGAACCGGGAGCCGGGCGCGATATAGGCCTCGATCCCGATGATCGGCTTGATACCGGCCTTCTTCGCCGAGTTGTAGAACTCGGCCGCGCCGTACATGTTGCCGTGGTCGGTCATTCCCACGGCGGTCATCCCGAGACGGTCGGCCTCCGCGAACAGCGGTGAGATCTTGGCGGCACCGTCGAGCATCGAGTACTCGGTGTGGTTGTGCAGATGAACGAATCCGGACGAGGCGGCCAAGATCTGTCCTTCCTCCCAATGGCTCGGCGGGGGTTGGTGTAGCGAGTTTATGCGCACGGTCCGACCGGTTCGGCGCGGGATGGGCGTGCCCGCGGGGACCGGGCGTGTCGCACCGGACGCCGGGCGCGGGAAACCGATTCTGCCACCGGCACGCTCGGTCACTGGTAGGGTCGTGCCGCGTCCCGTCCGGCGGATGACCACACCATGATCGACCCCCGCAAACGCACGATCGACCAGCGAGGTGAACGATGACAGCACGTACTACCGCTCTCCTGCTGCCCGCGGCCGCGGCACTGGCAGTGGGAACGCTGGTGGCCACCGCCGCGCCCGCCGCGGCCGACGGCGGTTCGTTCCAGACCGTCTACTCCCTCACCGACGGACCGTGCGTGGCCCAGGTCGACACCTCGGTCAAGGGCCCCGGCTATCCCGAGCACGCGTCGTTCACCGTCTCGACCATCATGTTCGGCGTCGGTTCGTGCAGCCTGCCGGTCACCCTGAACTGGCGCAACCTCGATACCGGCGAAACCGGGTCGACCACCCGGACCGCGAACGGTCCCGGCTACTGGATGAACGACGGCCGCTCATCCCTGTTCCATCCCGGAATCGGCCGCTTCACCGCGACCGTCTCCGTCGGCGCGGCCCATATTCCGGAATCGGGGTCCGTGGACTTCGTCGTCGAGAAATACCAGGGGTGATCACCGGCCCACGCAGAGAGCACCCGGACCGTTCGGTATGACCGTACCGGGCGTCCCCGACCGACCGTCCATCGACCTCCTACCCGGCGCGATCGCGATGCCGGGTTCCAGACCTCGGCTCGCCGGTGCGGGCCGGTCATCGCTTCCGGAGAAGGTTTCTCGCGGCAATGGCGGTTGCCGCGGGAAGCATGAGACGATGGCCGGCCCACACCGGCGAGCCGGGTCGTATCGATGACGGCGGGCCTGTTCACCCCGGTTTCCGACGACCCGGCTCGTGCCGTATCACGGACGAGCTGGGTCGTTCGGGTCTGGGCGGCGCCGGGTCACCGCGGACGCCCGCGAGCCGGCTCGTAGCATTTCGTCCGAGTCACGGTGATATCCGATGCGGCGGCGCGGAAGATCGGCGGACCGGGCGATCGGTACAACGGCGGGACGGCCGGGACGGGAACAGCGATGACCGCGACCTTGCTCACCGTATCCGGTGCGGCGGTACTCATCGCCGCGGCGCTGCTGATCTGGGCTCGACCCCGGCGAATGGTTACCACACCCGCCGAACGCGCCGTGCACACGGCATTGCACACCGCCTCCCTGGCAGCCCGGCCGCTACGCCGGGGTCTCACCCGGGAGTCCGCACACGAGGCCGCGCCGCATCTGCGGGCGCTGGTCGGGGCCGAGGGGTTCGGGGTCAGCGATCCCGACGGTGAACTTCTCGCCTGGGACGGCACCCACGAGATACTGGCGGCCGAGTTCACCGGTACGGCCCGGCGAGCCGTCGCGACGCAGCGGCCCGTGCTGGCGCAGCTGCCCGATACCGATCATCCGGGACGCACCCTGGTCACCCAGCCGTTGCTCAGCGACAGCGGCACCGTCGTGGGGGCGCTGGGGATGGTCACCGGTAGCCGGCCCGGGCCCGGCGCGCTGGGCGCCCTGGCCGAAGTCGCTCGATATGCCTGCGGTCAGCTGGAACTGGCCGAGCTCGACGCCTCCCGCGCCCGGCTCGACCGCGCCGAGGTGCGCGCGCTACGGGCACAGATCAGCCCGCATTTCATCTACAACGCACTCAACACCATCGCCTCGTTCGTGCGTACCGACCCGGATCGGGCCCGCGAACTCATCCTGGATTTCGCGGATTTCACCCGGTATTCGTTCCGGGACGCCGGGGAGTACACGGTGCTGGCCGACGAACTCAGCAATATCGAGCGGTATCTCGAACTCGAACGCGCCCGGTTCGGGCAGGCGCTACAGGTGCGCCTGCGGATCGCTCCCGAGGTGCTCGGTGTGACGCTGCCCTTCTTGGCATTGCAGCCGCTGGTGGAGAACGCCGTGCGGCACGGCCTGGCGGCCACGCCCGGCGGCGGCACGGTCACCATCGAAGCGCTCGACACCGGTACCGACTGTGTGCTGAGTGTGGAGGACGACGGCGCCGGGATGGACCCCGACCTGCTGCGGTCCTGGTCGCTGGACGCGGCCGGAGCCGTATCCGCGGAGGGCGCGCATATCGGCCTGGCAAACGTGGACGACCGGCTGCGCGCCGCGTTCGGAAACGATTACGGGCTGGTCGTGGACACCGCCCCCGGAGCCGGGACGAAAGTGAGTATGCGGGTGCCCAAATTCCGGCCCGGAATCAGGCCGTGAAGCGGAACGGCCGGGCCCCGCTCACCCTCACAGAGCGGGGACCGGCCGGCCTGCACCGAGAACTGCCCTACCCGGACGCCGCCGCGGCATCCGGGTAGGAGATTTCAGTGCGCGACCGCTTTCTCGGCGCCGACGCCGGTCAGCGCCCGCACCTCCATTTCCGCGGCCTTCACCGGGTCCTCGGTGTCCTTGCCACCGAGGTAGGTGCCGACGATACCGAGCACGAACGCCAGCGGAATGGACACGATCCCCGGGTTGGACAGTGGGAACCAGTCGAAATCGAGGTCCGGCAGCATCGCCGTCGAGGAGCCGGAAACCGCCGGGGAGAACACGATGAGCACCACCGTGGAGATCAGCCCGCCGTACATGCTGAACAGGGCGCCGGTGGTGTTGAAACGCCGCCAGAACAGCGAGTACAGGATCGTCGGCAGATTCGCCGAGGCCGCGACCGCGAAGGCCAGTGCCACCAGGAAGGCGATGTTCTGGCCGTTGGCCAGGATGCCCAGCGCGATGGCCAGGATCCCGATCACCACCGCGGTGATCCGGGAGACCCGGACCTGTGCGGCATCGTCGGCCTTGCCGTGCCGGATGACATTGGCGTAGATATCGTGCGCGAACGAGGCCGACGCCGTGATGGTGAGACCGGCGACCACAGCGAGAATCGTCGCGAACGCCACCGCCGAGATAATGCCCAGTAGGACGACTCCGCCCAGTTCGAAGGCCAGCAGCGGTGCCGCGGCGTTCTGCCCGCCGGCCGCGCCGAGGATGCGGTCCGGTCCCACGATCGCGGCCGCGCCGTAGCCGAGCACCAGGGTGAACAGGTAGAAGGCGCCGATCAGCGCGATCGCCCAGACCACCGAGCGCCGTGCCTCTTTGGCGGTCGGCACGGTGTAGAAGCGCATGAGCACATGCGGCAGGCCCGCGGTGCCCAGTACCAGCGCCAGGCCGAGCGAGACGAAGTTCAGTTTCGACATCTCGCTGCCGCCGTATTGCGCTCCCGGAGCGAGCACATCGCGGGCGGCCACCTTCGCGTTGTCGGAACCGCCGATCGCGCTCTGCGCGCCGGAGAGGATCTCCGACGGGTCGAATCCGAATTTCGCCAGCACCATCACGGTCATCACCGCGGCGCCCGCGATGAGCAGGACCGCTTTGATGATCTGCACCCAGGTGGTGCCTTTCATGCCGCCGACCAGCACGTACACGATCATCAGCAGACCGACCACGGCGATCACCACGGCCTGGCCGGTCTTACTGGACACGTCCAGCAGCAGCGCCACCAGTCCACCAGCGCCGGCCATCTGCGCGAGCAGATAGAACAGCGAGACGGCCAGCGTGCTGATCGCGGCCGCGGTACGCACCGGCCGCTGCTTCAACCGGAAGCTCAGCACATCGGCCATGGTGAATTTGCCGGTGTTGCGCAGCATCTCGGCGACCAGCAGCAGCGCCACCAGCCAGGCGACGAGGAATCCGATCGAATACAGGAAGCCGTCGTAGCCGTAGACCGCGATGGCTCCGGCGATCCCGAGGAAACTCGCCGCGGACAGGTAGTCGCCGGCGATGGCGATTCCGTTCTGCGGTCCGGTGAAACCGCGGCCGCCGGTGAAATAGTCGGTGGCGCCGGAGGTATTACGGCCGGCCCAGAACACCACGATCATGGTGACCACGACGAACGCCGCGAAGATGGCGATATTGGCAACCGGGTTTCCGACCGCGGCGTCGGCGGCGTACAGCGAGATCACGACCGGTTTCCTTCCAGTTCGGCGCGCAACGCTGCGGCCCGCGGGTCCAGTTCCCGGTTGGCGAACCGGACGTAGAGGCCGGTGATCACGAAGGTCGAGACGAACTGGCCCAGCCCGAGCAGCAGTCCGATATTGACCTCACCGAATACCCGGGTGGCCATGAAATCGTGCGCGTAGGCGCCGAGCAGGACGTATCCGAGGTACCAGAGCAGGAATAGAGCTGCCATGGGGAAGATGAAGCGGCGCAGCCTGTTACGGAGTTCCTGGAACTCCGGACTGTTCTGCGCGGCGACGAAATCGGGCGGTGGTGTGACCCGCCCGCCGCTGTCGTCGAGATCGATTTCGGTCATGCCGGGTCCCTCACCATGTGACGTGTATTACCTGTGCAGAAGGTAGCCGTCCGGCGGCATCCCGGAACCCCTGTGACGGGGGTCACTCGGCAGAGGTGGGTAAGTGTGCGGTGAGCGGTCACGGTGCCGCGATGAACGGTCGGGTGCGAACGCGGCCCGCGATCAGTCCGGCCGGTATCCGGGCACCCGATCCGCGCCCATCCCCAGCCGCTCCGGGGCGTGCATCCGGACGAAGGCCCGGCGCACCCCCGGCGATCCCGGGGTGAAGCGGCTGACGAGCACCATCGTCCCGAAGGCCAGCGGCACCGCGACCGCCGCGGGATAGCCGAGCAGTGCCGCGGGCCAACCATCGGCCAGCTCGCCGGAAACACCGCCCAGCACCGAGACCAGGGTCGCCGCGCCCGCCACGAGCCCACCGGCCGTCAATCCGGCCGCCGCACCCGCCGCCGTGAGACCCCGCCACCAGATCCCCAGAACCAGCAGTGGGCACAGCGTCGCGGCCGCGAGCGAGAACGCCAGCCCCACCGTGCGCGACAGATCCAGCGAGGCCACCCCCAACGACAGGGCCAGCGGTACCGCGCCCGCGACCACCGCCGCGACCCGGAAATCACGGATCCGGCCGCGCAGCACATCCGTGCTCAGCACACCGGCGATACTCACCACCAGCCCCGACGAAGTGGATAGGAAGGCCGCCATGGCGCCCGCCGCGACCAGCGCCGCCAGCAGCTGTCCGGGCAGTCCGGCCAGCGCCGACGAGGGCAGCAACAGTACTGCCGCGTCGGAGGTTCCGGTGATCAGCAGCTGCGGCACGTAGAGCCGGGCGAAGACACCGAGCAGAACGGGGAACAGGTAGAAGGTCCCGACCAGCGCGATCACCGCGACCGCCGTGGAGCGGGCCGCCCGCCCGTCGCGGTTGGTATAGAAACGCACCAGTACATGGGGTAACCCCATGGTCCCCAGGAAGGTGGCGATCATCAGCGAATACACCTGATATCGCGGATGGGGTCCGGCGAAACCGCCGCCGGGCAGCAGCCAGTGCGCACCGTCGGCCGGGGCTCCGGCCACCACCGGCACCGCCGCACCCGGTTCGAGCACCAGCCGGGTGTCCCGGTCCAGTTCGTGGGTGCCGGCCGACAGCAGCACCGGGCCGTCCACCGCACCGCCGTCCAGCACACCGTGTACCGCCGCCCACTGCGGCACGGCCAATTGGACGACCACCGGTGTGGTCACCTCGACCGTGGTCTGTTCGCTCACCGTCGGCGGCGCCGGGGCGCCGAGCTCGCGATCACCGTCCGGCCGGTCGGCGGCGAAGAAATGCACCAGCAGTACCAAAGCCGGCAACGCCACCGCGGTCAGCTTCAGCCAGTACTGGAAGGCCTGCACAAGGGTTATCGACCGCATACCCCCGGATACGACATTGGCCACCACGATCACCGCCACTGCCACCGCACCGACCCAGCCGGGCACCCCCAGCAGAATCCGCAGGGTCAGCCCGGCACCCTGGAACTGCGGGATCACGTACACCGCGCACACCAGCACCACCACCACGGCGGCGAGCCGGCGCAACCGCGGTGAACCCCACCGGAACTCGGCGAAATCGGGCACAGTGTAGGCGCCGGAGCGCCGCAGTGGTGCCGCCACGAAGAGCAGCAGCGCCAGATAGCCCGCGGTGAAACCCACCGGATACCACAGCGCGTCGGCGCCGTACTTGGCGATCAACCCGGCAACGCCGAGAAATGATGCGGCCGAGAGGTACTCACCGGAGACCGCGGCGGCGTTCCAGCGTGGGCCCACGCTGCGCGAGGCCACCAGGAAATCGGAGGTTGTCCGTGCCCACCGCACGCCGTAGACCCCGAGGACCACAGTCGCCAGCGCCGCGGCGAGCAGCGCCACCACTGTCAGACCGGACGCGTTCACCGCCCCGGCCCCCGCATCCGCTGTGGCGCCGGTACGGCCTGCTCAATCACCGGTGAGCTCGAGGAAATCGTTCTCGTTGCGCTCGGACAACCGCAGGTAGACCCGGCCGGTGAGCCACAGCAGCGGGTAGGCGGCTCCGCCCAGCACCAGCCACGGCAGCCGGATCCCCAGCACCACGGTCTCGGCCACCGCCGTCACGCCGAACAGCAGCGGGAGCGCCGCGAGGAGCAGCGCGATCACCAGCCCGCAGCTCAGAGCCAGACCCAGCTGCGCGCGGATCAGTCCATTGATCAGGGCCTCCCCGATCTCGGTCTGCTCGGCGACCTCCACCCTGGTCCGGACCCGGCGGGCGCCGCGGCGTTCGGCGAGCACCACCCGCCGGCGCGGGGGCCTCGGCGCGGGGCCGATCATCGCCGATCCGGCGACGGATGCGGTCCGTGCACCAACCGTTGTTTGAGTTCGCGCACCTGCCGGCGGCTCACCGGCAGCTCCACCCGTTGCGCCCCGCGCAGACAGACCAACGTGCCCGACCCCACCGTGCGCAGACCGGTCACCCGGCCGAGAGCCACCAGATACGACCGGTGTACCCGCAGGAAATCGTCGCGCCAGCGTTCCTGCAACGCCGACAGCGGGATACGGACCAGATGCGAGCCGGTATCGGTGTGCAGCCGGGCGTAATCGCCCTCGGCCTCCACCCAGTTCACCTGCGACCGGTGCACCAGCGTGGTGACACCACCCAGTTCCACCGGAATGACCTCGTGACTCCCGCCCGGTTCCGACCCGGGATCCGGTTCGGTGCGGGCGCGACGTTCGGCGATCCGCCGCACGGCCGCGGCCAGGCGCTGCCGGCGCACCGGTTTGAGCAGATAGTCCACAGCGCCGAGATCGAACGCGGCCACGGCGTGATCCTCGTGTGCCGTGACGAAGACGATGGCGGGCGGGTTCACGAATTCGGCGAGGACACCCGCCAGCTCCATACCGTCCAGCCCCGGCATATTGATATCCAGGAAAACCGCGTCGGCCCCGTGCGCGCGCAGTATCCGCAGCGCGCCGGTCGCGTCGGCGGCGCCGTGCAGTTCGGTCACCGCGGGTTCGGCGCGCAGCAGATAGAGCAACTCGTCCAGCGCCGGCTGCTCGTCGTCCACGGCCAGCACCCGCATCACGCCAGACCCTTCCTGCTCCTTCGACTCGACCATGCTAGTCATCGATGGCGGGCCGCGGGACCGGTACGGTCGTTCAGGACCCCAGCTGGTCCATCCGCCGCTGCATCTCCTCGGGTTCGATATCCTCGACATGGGTGGCGACGGTCCACTGATGACCCCACGGGTCCACGAACGACGCCGTCCGGTCACCGTAGAACTGGGTCTCCGGAGCGCTGATCTCGGTAGCGCCCCCGGCGAGCGCGGCGGCATGCGCCGCGTCCATATCCGGGAGATAGACATAGAGGTTGACCGGGGTACCGCCGATCGAGTGCGGATCTCGGAACGCCATATCCGGGGCCGGGTCGCCGAGCATCAGCACCGAATTACCGATCAGCAGTTCACAGTGCATGACGGTGTCGTCGGGCCCCGGGACCCGCATCCGCTCGGTGGCCCCCAGCACCCGTTTGTAGAACTCCACCGCGTCGGCGGCCCCGGCGATCGCCAGACCTGGGGAAATAGTGGGATAGCCTGCCGGGACAGGCGGGACATCGGACATCACAGGACCTCCGGTCTCGGAGCGATTGTCGGACACCTCCGAGCTTATGCCCGGCCCCTATCGCAGGTCGTGGACGGACACGGCCGGGCCGTCAGCCGCCCCAGCTGACGTTCGTCTCGATGGCTTGACGAAGCACTGTCGAGGTCCGCGGGTCGCGGTAGACCTGGTGGCCGCCGATCGAGATCGAGCCCGCGATCGGAAGCGGCAGCCCCAGATCCACAGTGATATCGCCGCTGCCCTGCATCGCGTAGTCCTCGATATCGAGGGTTCCGGCCTCGTTCGGGAGATCCCAGATATTCGATTTCGGCGTCTGAGTGACGTCGAGCCGGATGGACAACCGTCCGCCGTCGCGGGCCACCAGGGTGGCCGTAGTGACCTGGTCGAGGTCGACGCCGCCACCGACGGTCTGCTGCACCCGCCACACCGCGCCCACCCCCACCGGTTCGTCCGGGAAGGTGACGGATCGGTAGACCGCCTGATAGAAGGCCTGCTCGAGCGCGGCCCGCGCCGAATTGGAGGTATCCGGGGCGGGAGCCAGCCGTAGCGCGGTGATCCCGCCGAGTTCACTCATCTCGAAACCGGCGTGCGTGCCATCGGCGGCGGTCAGCGCCTCCGACAGCGCCGGATCGGGGGTCGTCACCGATCCGAGGGTGAGTTCCACACCGCCGGAATCGGTGGTGGCGGTCATCGGGATGGTCAGCGCCGGACTGGAGAAATCACGTACCTGCTGGGAATCGATCTGCTGCTGGATACGGTGATCGGTGCGCAGCGTCACCGCCTGGATCGTGCCGTTGTAGTAGGAGGGGCGCAGCAGCGATCGGGGCTCCTCGCCGGGATCCACGGTCGTGACCATGGCCGCGGCGATCGGCACCGTGACCTCGTTACCTATCCCCAGCGGTTCGGTGCCGTCGGCCTCGGCTCCCGAGTCGCCGCCGTCGCCGCAGCCGGAACCGAAAGCGGTGAGCCCTACCGCGAGAACCACCATCAGCACTCTGGACCTCGCCAGGCGGGGCGTGGGGAACGAACACAACACCGTCACGACCGACAGCCTACGAGGCGTACCTGAGTGTGGGCTGGGACATCGCGAGGAACTTCCGGCACTCGCCCCGGATACCGGGTCGCCCGGCCGTGACATGCCCCGGCGACCGGCCCGGCCGGATACGCGCGGGTGCCCACGGTACTGCGTCGATCCACCTCGAGAGATGATGGTCGGCGTGAGTGAGGACCGGCGTACGCCAGAGCAGGACCCCGACCGCCCCGGCGGCACCGGCGCGCAGCCCCGGCAGCGCCTGCGGCTCCTGCTGCTGGTCGCCGCGACGCTGTTCGCGCTCGACCTGGTCACCAAGGTGATCGTGGTCGCGCGGATACGGCCCGGCGAACCGGTTTCCCTCGTCGGCGACGTCGTGGAACTCGTCCTGGTACGCAACCCGGGCGCGGCGTTCTCCATGGCCACCGGTATGACCTGGCTGCTGACCCTGATCGCGACCGCGGTGGTGATCGGGGTACTGCGTATCGGCCGCACCCTGCGCTCGCCCCTGTGGGCCATCGGCCTCGGCGGAGTCCTCGGTGGCGCACTCGGCAACCTGATGGACCGGCTGTTCCGTGCGCCCGGACCGCTGCAGGGTCATGTGGTGGACTTCGTCTCGGTCGGCTGGTGGCCGGTGTTCAACGTGGCCGATTCGTCGATCGTGTGCGGGGCGATCCTGCTGGTGGCGCTCACCGTCTTCGGTTTCGAACCGGACGGCACCCGCTACAAGGACAAGGCCACGGCGGAAACGGGCGCCGCGAGCGAACCGGCCGGCGACTCCGCACCGGATCCGGCCGAGGGCCCCGGCACCGGACGGGACAGCTCCGCCGATGATTCCGCGCTGAAGGACACCGTGACCGCCCCTGCTCCGGAAGCCGCCGCGCCCGGAGACGAGGCGACCGGAAGCACCGCACCCGGAGGTGCCGCGGCCGGGAAGCCCCCTGCCCAGGGTGATACCGCCGGGAAGGCCACCGACAGCAAGGAGACCGCCGCATGAGAGAGACCAGGACGATGCCCGTCCCCGACGGCCTCGACGGGATGCGGGTGGACGCCGGCCTCGCGCGGCTGCTCGGACTGTCCCGGACCGCGGTCGCGGCCCTCGCCGAGGACGGTTCGGTACAACTCGACGGCCTGCCCGCCGGCAAATCCGACCGGCTCACCGCCGGAGCCTGGCTGGAAGTGGTGTTCCCCGAACCCCGGCGCGAACTGAGCATCGAAGCCGAGCCGGTGGAAGGTATGAAAATCCTCTACGCCGACGACGATATCGTCGCCGTGGACAAACCGGTCGGCGTCGCCGCACACACCGGGGTCGGGTGGAGTGGCCCCACCGTCGTCGGCGGATTGGCCGCGGCCGGCTACCGGATCTCCACCTCGGGCGCCCACGAACGGCAGGGCATCGTGCACCGCCTCGACGTCGGCACCTCCGGAGTCATGGTGGTGGCGCAGTCCGAACATGCCTACACCGTGCTCAAACGCGCGTTCAAACAGCGCACCGTGGACAAGCGCTATCACGCCCTGGTCCAGGGCCACCCCGACCCCAGCAGCGGCACCATCGACGCCCCCATCGGCCGGGCCCGCGGCAACGATTGGAAGTTCGCGGTGACCTCCGACGGGCGGCCCAGCGTCACCCACTACGACACGGTGGAAGCGTTCCAGGCGGCGAGCCTGCTCGATATCCACCTGGAAACCGGCCGCACCCATCAGATCCGGGTGCACTTCTCCGCGATCCGGCATCCGTGCTGCGGTGACCTCACCTACGGCGCCGACCCCCGGCTGGCCGAACGACTGGGACTGCAACGCCAGTGGCTGCACGCCCGGGCACTGGGTTTCCAGCATCCCGCGGATGGCCGCTACCTGGAGATCACCAGCGAATACCCTGACGATCTCACGAACGCGCTGCGCGTCCTGCGCGACGCCTGACCCTTATGTCCGAGGCACCCGCACCGTCCAGGCCCCGCATCCGCCGGGGTCTGGCGTTCGGTGCGGCCGCGGCCGCGTGCGGTGTGTTCGTACTCGCCCTCGGATATCTGATCCCGCCCGCGGAGACGGTCGTGTCCACCGACCGTCTCGGACCCGACCAGGGCGAACCCGTCAGCGAATATCTCGGCCGGGCGCGCGAAACCCTGACCGGCGCCGACGACGGTGAGCGGTGGGCGCTGGTGTCGTTCACCGAATACCGCTCCGCTGCTGTCCTCCGTGACCAGGTGGGCGATATCCGGATCGGGCAGGCGCTCTATCAGGTGCCACTGCCGCGCGTGGCGACCCCGCTGATCGCGGTCCAGACACCTGACACCGACACGGCCCTGCGGCGCTCGGGTACCGACGCCGCCTGGCAACTGGCCGACCGACGCCGCTACGTCACCGATGACCGCTCCGCTCGAATCCTGGAGGTCGGCATCGCGCGTCTACGAGACGGTTCCGCCTGCTCCCCCGGCATCGTTGTCCGCGCCCCGCTGTCCCGGCTCCGCGAACTGAGCGAACACCCCGGAATCCGCGCCGTCCAGGCACTACCGGCCGACGCGGTGGCCGGACGATTCGCCGTCGGGCCCCTGCTCCCCGACAGTCCCGACCCCGTTGGGCCATCACCCGACGACGGCCCGATCCCACCGGCCTGATCAGAAGTCCAGCGTCACCACACCGTCCAGATACCGATGGCAGCGACCGGTCAGCAATACCCGGTCCCCGGCCAGCTCGACCCCCAGCGACCCACCTCGGCGGGACAGCTGACGTGCGGTCAGCCGGGTCCGGCCCAGCTCGGCAGACCACAGCGGTGCCAGCTGGGCATGCGCCGAACCGGTCACCGGATCCTCCGGCACCCCCACCCCGGGCGCGAAGAACCGCGATACGAAATCCACCTCGTCACCCCGGGCGGTGACCACTACACCCCGCTGCACCTTCGGAAAAGCACTCAACGCCGGTGCCAGCTCCCGGACCTGCCGTTCACTGTCCACCACCACGACCACGTCCGCGCCGGAATACACCCGCACCGGTTCCACCCCCAACGCCGCGACCAACGCGGCATCAGGTTCCACCGGGACGGATTCGACCACAGGCAGATCCAGCACGTACTCGTCGTCATCGGTACGATCCACCCGCAACCAGCCACTGTGGGTGAAGAAACTCACGCGATCCTCCCCCGGCTGGATATCGCAGAGAATATGCGCCGCCGCCGCCAATGTGGCGTGCCCGCACATCACCACCTCGGTCGTCGGCGTGAACCAGCGCAGGTGATAGGAGGGCCGACTACCCGGAGGCGAACCGGCCTCCGGAGGTAACCGGGATGTGTAGAAGGCCGTCTCGGCGAGGTTGTTCTCCTCGGCCAATTGTTGCAGCACGGTATCGGGCAACCAGTCGGGCAGCGGCATCACCGCCGCCGGGTTCCCGGAGAACGGTGCGTCGGCGAACGCGTCGATCTGGTGCAGCAGAACCTCCATGCCACGAAGGTACTCCAGACCCGAATAAAACCGTCTCCCAACGTAACTGAGGTTGTGTCTTTTGGCGGCGCCTTCGGCGCCGCTGGGCGGGGCCCTATTAACCCCGGTTCTTCACTCCTTCGCTCAGTCGCTGCGCTCCTTCGCTACGTCGCTCCAGAACCGGGGCGGGCCCCGCCTACTGAGGTGGACCATCCGGAGTAGATGGAAGGTGGTGAGCGGAAGTGCGCCCTGATCGCCTGGGTAGGTTCACGGCACTGACAGCGCTCAATGGTCGCCGGACTCTGGACGGCCGACCGCGCGCGCTCAGGACTCCCCGGGGGCAGCGGGGATCAGTTTGTGCGACTCCCCGCGCAGGGTCGCGTTCGCCCACCAGGCGACCTCGACCAGGACGATGCCCACCGCGCCGCAGAGGAACGCGGCGGTGGTGAGCCGGATGTTCGACGGGTCCAGCGCGAAGAATTCCCGGGTGAACGGCACCGTGAACAGCACCAGATACGCCGCCACGGAGACCGCGATCAGCACGACCTTCCACCAGGTATAGGGCCGGGCGACGATCGCCAGGACCCATACCGCGATCATGATGAGGGTGATGAGCGCGGTGGTCCCGGCCTGCACCTTCTGTTGTTCGCTGGCCTCGGGGCCCGCGTAGGCGATGAGGTAGGCGACGAAGGTCGCGGTGCCGATGACCACGCCGGAGGGAATGGCCAGCCGCATCACCCGGCCGACGAATCCGGTGCGGGCCCGTTCATTGTTCGGCGCCAGCGACAGGACGAACGCGGGGATACCGATGGTGAACCAGGCCGCGATGGTCACATGCCGCGGCAGGAACGGGTAGCCGATGGGTTCGTAGCCGAAGATCTGCGAACCGACGCCTGCGGCGCCGACCAGGAAGGCCAGCAGCACCGAGTAGACGGTTTTGGTGAGGAACAGGTTGGAGACCCGCTCGATATTGCCGATCACCCGCCGGCCCTCACCCACCACATACGGCAGGGTCGCGAATTTGTTGTCCAGCAGCACGATCTGCGCGACCGCGCGGGTGGCGGGGCTGCCCGCGCCCATGGCCACACCGATATCGGCGTCCTTGAGCGCGAGGACGTCGTTGACCCCGTCGCCGGTCATGGCCACGGTGTGGCCGCGGGACTGCAGGGCGCCGACCATGGCCCGTTTCTGATCCGGGCGGACCCGGCCGAAAGTGGTCTGCTCCTCCAGCACTTTGGCGAGTTCGGCGCGATCCTCGGGCAGCGTGCGCGCGTCGACGGCGTGGTCGCCGCCGGGCAGATCCAGCGAGGAGGCCACCGCACCCACCGAGACCGCGTTGTCCCCGGAGATCACCTTGATCGATACGTCCTGGCTCGCGAAGTAGTCCAGGGTGTCGCGGGCGTCCGGTCGCACCTTCTGCTCGAGCACCACGAGTGCGACCGGAGTGATCGTGCCCGGCGCGCCGTCGGCGTCCACCGCGCGGTCGCCGCGGGCGAGCAGCAGCACCCGCAGGCCGGTCGCGCCGAGTTCTTCGGCGGCGCGGGCATCGGCCGACCCGCTATCGAGCAGGACATCGGGTGCGCCCAGCAGCCAGTCGCCGTGCGGTCCGTAGGAGAAGCCGCTCCATTTCTTGGCCGACGAGAACGGTGCCACCGCCGTGTACTTCCAACCGGGCGTCTCGGGAAGAGCTTCGGCGACGGCCTGGACGCTGGCATTGGGCCGGGGGTCGTCGGCGGCCATGGCGGAAAGCGCCTGCCGCGCGTGTTCCTCGGCGCCGGAAGCGGTTTCGATCATCCGCAGTTCGGCCAGGCGCATACCGTTCTCGGTGAGCGTGCCGGTCTTGTCCGCGCACACCACATCCACCCGGGCCAGACCCTCGATGGCGGGCAGTTCCTGAACCAGGCATTTGCGCTGCCCCAGCCGCACCACACCGACCGCGAACGCGATCGAGGTCATCAGGACCAGCCCCTCCGGCACCATCGGCACCAGCGCGGCCACCATACCGGTGACGGCGGGCCGCCAGGATTCTCCACTGGACACCAGCTGGTTGTAGATGCTCAGCGCACCCGCCGGGATCAGCAGATAAGTGATCACCTTGAGAATGGTGTCGATACCGTTGCGCAGTTCGGAGTTCACCAGGGTGAATTTGCTGGCCTCGTCGGCCAGTTTCGCGGCGTAGGCATCCTTGCCGACTTTGGTCGCGCGATACGCGCCCGAACCGGATACCACATAACTACCCGAGAGCACCTGCGCGCCGGATTCTTTGGCGACATCGTCGGATTCGCCGGTGAGCAGCGATTCGTCGATCTCGAGCA
Organism: Nocardia jinanensis; assembly: GCF_014645735.1. Lineage (GTDB taxonomy): Bacteria > Actinomycetota > Actinomycetes > Mycobacteriales > Mycobacteriaceae > Nocardia > Nocardia jinanensis. Next base: position 67,760 of record NZ_BMMH01000003.1, read on the forward strand.
GTTCGGCTTCCACCACTTCGCCGTCGACCACGATCTGGTCACCCGGCCCGAGTTCGATGAGATCGTCGAGTACCACATCACTGGGCGCGATCTGTTCGGCCCGGCCGTCCCGGCGCACCGTGGGTTTGGCCTGGCCGACGATCGCCAACCGGTCCAGGGTGCGTTTGGCCCGGATCTCCTGAATGATGCCGACCGCGCTGTTGGCCACGATCAGCAGCCCGAACATCCCGTCGATCACCGACCCGGTCGCCATCACCAGGACGAACAGCACCCCCAGAATGGCGTTGATCCGGGTGAACACATTCGCCCGGACGATATCGCGTACCGAGCGGCTGGCACGGTCCGGTACATCGTTGGTGAGCCCGTCGCGCCGGCGCTGCGCCACCTCCGCGGAAGTGAGACCCGGCATCCCGACGGACTGCACAGTTGTCGACATGGGTGTCAGCGTAGCCAGCGCCGCGGCGCCCGGCTCACCAGGCGACGTTGATCGGGCCGGGTGACCATGTCCCGGAACGGTCCTCCTGGGTCGTGCGCGGGCGGGCCGGGACCGCGTCGGGATCGATGGGGAGGTACTGCTGGAGCTGTCCCCAATCACGGTCCCAGTCCTGGTCGAGGTAGGTCGGCAGGGTGCGGGCGTGGAGCAGCAGACCGGTCCAGCCCAGCGGGCCGCCACCGTCGTGGTTCTGCCACAGGTTGGTGTCGTGCGCGCCGACCCGGTCCGGCAGGATCCGGTACTTCGGCGTCTCGGCGATCCCGATGCGGTGATCGAAGGGTCGCTGGCAGGGGAACTGCAGACCCACCGCCCAGTCCAGCAGCACCGGATCGGCGGAGCCGACGACCGTGTTCAGGTCCTGGGTCCGCGGAATCCGGGGCGGGGTGAAGGCCAGCCACTGACGCGGATCACGGTCCCGGTCGGCGGCGACGATACGCACGGTATCGGCGTCGGCGTAGGGCGCCAGCGGGACCCGCAGGTTGCGCCACGACGGAGCCGGGCCGATATCGATCGGATCGACCCGGCGCAGCGGTACCGGGTTGCCGGCCGAACCGCCCGGCGCGGTGGTGGAACCGAATTCGAGTTCCAGGGACTGTCCGTGGGTGACCACACCGTCGGCGTCCCGCGACCAGATCCGGCCGGCGGCGCTGAGTGCCAGGATATCCGCGCGGTCGGCGACCGGCGGCAGTGAATACCAGCCGGAGATCAGTTCGGCCGGACCGTCGGCGTGGTCGCTGCCCAGGACCGGCGTCTTCGGGTCCAGACCGAACGGCAGTGCGGGACTGTCGGTTTCGGTGGCCACCCCGGTCCCGGCGGTCGCCTGGCCCACCGAATCGGCGATGGCGGCGTCGGCACCTTCCTCGGCGTCGGCACTGAGGTCCGCGGCGACCCCGCCCGGGGTGAATCCGGTTCCGGTGCCGGCCAAGGTGGACGCGGGATCACCGGAGAGCGGGGTGAGCAGACCGCGGTTGGGATCGGTCTCCACCAGGATGTGCGGAGCCAGACCGCAGGTGTCGCCGGCGAGAACGCTCAGATTGGAACCGGCCAATGAGAACGCCGGATATTGGGCGACAGCGCCTTTCGCGAACGATCCGACTTCGAACAGCACCATGAAGGCGGCCGCCACCGTCAGGGTCGGCACCTTCGCGACCCGCCAGCCCCAGCGCGAGATCCGGTGGTGCCCGTCGTCGGGCGCCCGGACATGCCACCACGCCGCCAGCGCCAGCAGGGCCACCGCGCCCAGCAGGAAGACCTTGTTGAAGGCGATCCCGGCCACCGACGGTTGTTTGTCCCACCACGGGACGCTGTAGGAGGAGACGTACCACCACCCGTTGGGACCGGCGAACACGAGAGCCAGCAGGAAGGCCACCGCCGCGCCGAACAGCGCCCGGTTGCGCGGAGCGCGCATCACCCGCGGCCCGATCGCGACCGCGGTCAGGACCGCCACGGCCCCGGCCAGTCCGGCGAAGACACCGAGGTGATGAGTCCATTTCGTGGGGGTGGTCATCATCAGCGCCATCGCACCGACGGTGACGCCCAGGATGCGCTGCGACGGGCCCACGGCGGCGGTGGGGATCCGGCCGCCCTTGCGCAGCAGCGTCAGCAGGCAGACCGCCAGACCGGCGATCATCACGAAGATCCCGAACCGGCGAGCGACCGAACCGTCCACCGTGCCCATGAACAGGTATTGGTAGCGCAGGTATTCGTCGAACCAGAGGACATTCGGGCCGGCCAGTTCGTGGACGCGCTGCATCTCCAGCATGGCGCTGAAAGGCTGGTCGGCGAAGGCCACCACCAGCACCAGCACTCCCGCGGCGACCAGCGGCAGCACCTGCGGCAGCCAGCCGGCCCGCGGGGCCCGGGCCGCGAGGATCTTGATCAGCGGCCGGAGCCCGGCCAGCAGCGCGGCCACACAGATGATGCCGTGCGGGCCGGCGGTACAGCTGAAGGCGGCGATCAAGAGGGCGACGGCGAACGGTAACAGCCGCCGGGTGGCGATACCGCGCTCGACCGAGCACCAGGTGAGCAGCACCCCGAGCGCGACGAGGGGCTCGGGTCGTAGCCCGTTGTTGTAGGGCAGCCAGACGGCGAGGAACACCAGCGCACCGGTCCACGGGACGAACCGGTTGCGATGCAGCGCGGCCCCGAACCGGGGTACCACCTCACGGCTGATCACCAGCCAGGCCAGCATTCCGGCCAGCAGGCTCGGCAACCGTACCCAGGGGCTGGCGGTGCTGAGATCGGCCAGCCGGCCGATGAGGTCGTAGTACGGGGTGCCGACCGGGTTCTCCGGGACCCCGAAATACCGGAAGTAGTTCGCCATATAGCCCGCGGCCTGCGAGGTCCGGCCCATCCCGAACTGGTAGCCGTCATCAGAGGTGGTGGCGCCGATGAAATGCCAGAGCACCAGGGTGCCCAGCACCACGACGTCGACGGGGCGGAAGGTCCACCAGCGGGCCGGCAGGAATCGGCGGGCACGGCGTCCGTCGAGCGTGTCGAGCCGGTACAGCGCGAACAGCGAGATCAGCGTCGCGACCACCGCCGACCAGATCGCGATCTGTTTGAGCGGCGTCGGGCTGGAGGAGAACCGGCTGTCGATATCCGCGGTGACCTCGGTGCCCGCCGGATCCGCGAGATCGCTGAACACACCGACCAGCTGGGGCCGGAGATCACCGCCCAGCACCACCTGCTCCGATCCGGTGAGCGAGGCCACGGCTTCGGTCATACCGGCACGGACGTCGAGTACGCAGTCCGGGGGCAACTCCGCGACAGGGACGCTGAACAGCGATTGGTTGCGCAGAACCACGTCGAGCTGCGGGCCGGCCTCCGGCGTCGCGGGCCCGATTCGGGCGAGGAAACCGTAGCGTTCCAGGTCGGGCGCGCCGTAGGGCGCGGTCGAGGTCAGCACCCCGCCACCGGGGCCGAGCTGCTGGATCGCCGCGCACGGCACAGTGGCCGCGAAGTTCAACGGCGCGTACGCGACCAGCGGTGCCTCGATCGAGGCAGCGGAATCGTCCTGCGGCCAGCTCAGTGCCGCAGTGTCCACCCGGACGGGCAGTAGCGGCACCGCCAGCGCGAGCAGGGCTCCGATGAGCGCCGACACCAGCGCGACCGGCCGGGCCCAGCCACCGCCCGATCGGGATCGGGGACGTTCGGAGATCTCTGCCGGCTCGGGCGCCGCCACCACCATCGTGTCAGCCACGGGGCGCAATCCTAGCGGGGGCCGCGCGCACCCCTGCGGCTGAGTTCACCGAGCACCCGGACACCGCCGAACGAAACCGGCCGGTCCGCTATGAGCGGACCGGCCGGTTCGAACCGTGTGGAATCAGGCCACGCAGGCCGGGGACTGCACCTGAGCCTGGGCGAGCATATTGCAGGTCCAGGTCTTCTCCACCTTCCAGACACCGTCCTCGGCGACGAACGGGACATCGACCACGTTCTGGGTGTCGCCCAGTTTGAAGTTGGCCTTGGCGTTGAGGGTGTCGGCGAAATCGCTCACCTCGGTGACCTCGATGGTGGCGCCCGAATCCGTGTAGAACTGGGCCAGTTTCGCCGGCAGCTCCGGATCCGCCTCGGCGCCCTGCACCATCTGCAGCTTCTCCTCGTTGGGCACACTCGGGTCGAGGGCGCGCTGGAGTTGAGTGTTCAGGTCGGCGGCGGAGGGCACCGGCGGCAGATCGGCGGAGGCCTCTTCCGAAGCGGCCACCGACGCCGACGTGGTGCTCGCGGCTTTGCTGTCCGAGTCCGAATCATCGCTACCACACGCCGTCAGGGTCAGCGCGGCCACGGCGGCCAGGCCGGCGATCGCGATACGTCCGGTCTTGCGAAGCTTCAACTGCTCGTCCTTTGCGTTCGAGGGTTCGGTGTCGTGCGCTACGACAGAGCCACCTGAACCGGCGACGCTGCCCGGGACCAAACTACCCGGCGGTCCTCACGACAAGCTGCCGAGCGGGTCCGCTGCGCACAACTCCGTATTGTCGGCAGCGAAAGTACGCGCGATCCCCGGTCCTGTCGAGCGGGTCTCGAACCGGACGGTCACTCGTCCGTGGCCCGCGCCCTGCACCCAGCCGAATCCGAATTCGGGATGCCGCACATCCGAACCCGGCCGCCACAGGGCGCTGCCACCAGCGGAGATTCCGGAATCCGGCGGCTCGGCGCGGTTTTCACCGGTATCGTCGCCCACCGAACGCCGACCCGGTGCCGTGTCCACCGAACTCGCCGGAACCGTCCGAGCTCTTACCGAATCCACAGAGGACTCTTCGGGCGCCGCCAGAGAATCCGGGGCGGCAACCCCGGTCGACGCCGTTCCGGCACCGCTCGGGAATCCGGTCGGCTCGGCGCCCAGGCGGTCCAGTTCCGGGAACAGGGATTCCTGCCGGATCGTGGACAGCCCGGCGTAGCCGACACCGACCAACCGGATCGGGCCCAGTTCCTGCGGGTCCACGGCGGCGCGCTGTGCGGCGGCGGCGAGGGTGGGCAGATCCTCCGTCGCATAGGCCAGGGTGGTGGAGCGAGTGGTGATGCTCATATCGGCGCGCCGCAGTTTCAGCACCACCGTACGTGCGGCGCGCCCGTCGCGGGTGAGCCGGCGGTGCGCGGCGGCGGCCATCTCGCTGATCGCCGGACGCAACCGGTCCAGCGTGACGATATCGTGTTCGTAGGTGGTTTCGGCGCTGATCTGTTTGGCCTCGGCACGTTCGGTGACCGGACGGTCGTCGATACCGCGCGCGAGGCGGTGCAGCGCCGCCCCGATACTGCCGCCCAGGATCGATACCGCCTCGACCTCGGGCAGTGCCGCGAAGGCTCCGACGGTTTCGATTCCGAGGGAACGCAACCGGCTCTCCGCCACCGGTCCGATACCCCACAGCCTGCGTACCGGGAGTGCGGCCAGCAGTGCCTGCTGCTCATCGGGTGCGATCACCCGGATCCCATCGGGTTTGGCCATCCCGGAAGCGATCTTGGCCAGCTGTTTTCCGCTACCGGCGCCGACCGAGGCCACGAGTCCGGTGCGCTCCCGGACCGCCGCCCGCAACCCGGCACAGAACGCGACCACCTCGGCCGCGCTCGCTCCGGCCAATTCGGTGGGTTCGGCGAACGCCTCGTCGAAGGACAGGGTCTCCAGTACCGGGACCCGGGCGCGCAGAGTATCGAAAACCCGACCGCTCAACACGCTGTACAGCGCACCCCGCGGCGGCACCACCACCGCGGACACCCCGACCAGCCGCCGCGCCTGATGCATCGGCATCGCCGAGCGGGCACCGAACACCCGCGCTTCGTAGCTCGCCCCGGCGACCACCCCGCGGGCGCCGGTTCCGCCGACGAGTACCGGGCGGCCATTCAGGGTGGGACGGGTGAGTTGTTCACAGGAAGCGAAGAACGCGTCCATATCGATGTGCAGCACCCAGCGCCGGGAAGTCCCGGCGGCCGGGTGAGCGGGCGGTCCGGCACCGGACTCCGGATGCCCGCCGCTCACCACGGGGCGGCTCGCGGTTCACCGGACGGACGCCACCGCGGCACCGGGCGGCGGCCACGCCTACCGCCGCCGGTATCCCTGAACGTGGAGTCCATGAGCGCAGAATCTACGCGGCGGCACCGACAGGAGAGGGTACGCGGATCGGTCACTGCCGGGTTGCCGGGAATTCCCTCGCGCCGGCAACCTGTCACCGGGCCTTGTCCGGCCACCGCCGTTCATGGGCGATCGACCCGGCCATAGGGCGTTTCCGGGATCACTGGACCCGGCCGGGATACCGCGCCCCGGGTGGCGGATATGTGATGATCGGACGATGAAGATCCGCAAGGCCGTGATTCCCGCTGCCGGTATCGGTTCCCGACTGCTACCGCTGACCAAGGCGATCCCCAAGGAGATGCTGCCGGTCGGCGACAAGCCGGTGATCGAGCACACGGTACGTGAGCTGGTGGCCTCCGGGATCACCGATATCACCATCGTGGTCAGCGGCGGTAAATCGCTGATCCAGGACCATTTCCGGCCCAACCCCGCGCTGGTGGCTCAATTGCGCGCCGACGGTAAGACCGCCTATGCGGACGCGGTGGAGGAGGTCGGTGAACTGTCCCGGCTGGGCCATATCACCTATCTGGACCAGCACGGCCCGTACGGAAACGGCACCCCGGTCCTCAACGCGGCCCGTACCGCCGTCGACGAACCGATGCTGGTGCTGTGGCCCGACGACGTCTTCGTCGCGGAGGAACCACGGGCCCAGCAGCTGATCCGCGCCTACGAATCGACCGGCTGCCCAGTACTCGCGCTGATGCCGATGAACCCGAACGAATCGCAGCGCTACGGTGTCCCAGTGGTCCGGGAGGACCTGGACGACGGCCTGCTGCGCATATCGGGACTGGTGGAGAAACCCAAACCCGAGGACGCGCCCTCGGCCTTCGCCGCGATCGGCGGCTACGTGGTGACGCCGGGGATCATCGACGAACTGCGTGCGCAGACGGAGGACTGGTACACCCACCGCACCGGCGAGGTCTACCTGACCGATTCCATCAACGCCTATGCCGCGAACCATGCGGTATACGGGCAGGTCATCCAGGGCCGCTGGTACGACACAGGTAACCCCGGCGACTATCTCATCGCGCAGTTCGCCTCGGCGCTCGCCCACCCCGACTATGGGCCGCTGCTGCGCCGTCAGGTCGACTGATCACGGCTCGGCGGCGTCGTTGCCGCCGCGGCGTCAGAAACGACGGATGCTGTAGATGTAGAACTGGTCGAGCGGGGTGAGCCCCACCGGGAACCCGGCGGCGTAGGCGTTGAGCACCTGACCGAACCCGGCGTAGATCCCCACATGGGAGGCGTCCTGGTTGATGATGATGACGTCACCGGGTGAGAGCGCGTATCGCGGTACCGAGGCGCCGACCTCCGCCTGTTCCCAGGTGGTTCGCGGGAGCATGACACCCACCTGACGGAATGCCCACTGCACCAGCCCGGAGCAGTCCCAGGTATCGGGGCCGGTCGCTCCCCATTCGTACATTTTCCCGGTCTGGGAGGTCGCGGCGGCGAGTGCGCCGAGCCCGTTGCTGCTGGAGACCGGTAGCGCGGCCGAGCCGCTGGCGCTGAGCGATCCGGAACCGGAGGACGATCCAGTGCCCCCGCTTCCGGTCTGCGCCCACCCGGGGGCGGCGGCGACGGCGCTGACGGCCGTCGCGAAGAGCACACCGGCGATACCCCGGCGCAGTGCTGTTCCGATCACTTGCCCACCCTTCTGCCCGTCGGTACCCGGGACGCCGTGTGACGCCCCGGTTTTCTCGCGGCACCCGCCACGGGGGTGGGGATACCGCAACCACAGGGGTTGTGCCGGGGTGAATCGGCTCCGGCGCAACTTCACTCAGGTAGAACCGAACGAAATGATCACCGTTCCCGGTAGTCCGGAGGACCGGACTCAGCGGTATCGGGGATGATTTTGCCCGGCTCACAGAGGGCCGACAAGCTTCTGGCAAATATCCAGCATGTGATGAACATCACAAAAATGTTTATTGCGTTTGGGTCGCCACGTCGTTCAGCGTCTTGAGAACCACATCCTTGCCGGCCGCCGGGGACTCCACGAAGACCCCCACCTGCCAGACCGGCTCACCACCCGGTTCAGCTGCGAAAAAGCGGCTGAAATCCACCGAATACCTACCCTCGTCGTTGACCGCGGCCTCCACGTAGGAGGTCCGGTCGTCGAAGGCGCGGGCCTGGTCCGGCTGGTCGAACCAGTCCGCGTTGAACTGGGTCCGCGTGGCCGCATCACAGGTCGCTGGACATTTGCGGAGGATCAGGTTGACCCGCTGTCCCGCAGCGGAATTGCTCTCGTCCACACAACCCCAGGCCTGGGCGTCCGGAATCTTCTCGATCGATCCCTTCATACATCCCCAGGAGCCCGGGGCCCGAAAAGCGAAGGGCCAGCCCTGGAACGCCATCGTGTAGGTGCTCTCACCGGCCTGCCACGTGGGACCGAGCACCGCGACCGGGGCCACGCCCTCCCGCAGGACGGGTTCACCGGAGGAAGGTAGGGCACTGGTGGTCGCGGTAGTAGAGGTCGCGGTGGTGGACGCGGAAGGCCGTGCGGAATCGGTGACCTCCGAGGAGGTTCCGGCCGCGGTGTTCTCCTCGGACCCCCGCGACTGCAGTACCACCAGTCCGATCACCCCGACCAGAACCAGCACCACCACGGTGACCAGCACCGCGATCAACGGACCGTTGTTCTTCGCCGGCGGGCCTCCGTACCCACCGGCGCCGCCCAGCGGCGGCACTTCCCAGGCGCCCTGCGGCGGAGTGGGTTGCGGGCCCTGGCCCGCGGTCCGGCCCCACTGCACGCCCGGATCCGGCTGCCCGCCCTGAGACCGGTAGCCCTGTTGCCACTGCCCCGACGGGGAATTCTTCTGTTGCCCCTCAGGGGAATGCTGCCACCACTCGTCGGGATTGTCCGAAGCCATAAGGTCTCACCCTAGTGCGCGGTTCCGACCCGGTCATTGCCAAAAGTCCCGGACTCGGCAGCTCCGGCCGCGAACTGCGGATACCACTGGGGCCCGGCCGATACCACGCTCGGCCCGGGCTCGACCCCGGTGGATTCCCGGCGCGATCGCGGCTCGGCCCCGGCGAATTCCTCAGGAGATCGGGCGCCCGCCGACCGGACCTGTGGTCCGGTCGGCGCCGGCTCAGCCCGCTTTGACGACCCGGGCCCGTGCCCCGCCGGTGAGCTCCGCGGCATCCGGGCCGGCCGACCCGAATTCCAGCTCGACCGCCAGGATCTCCCCCGCGATCAACTCGCGATGGGTACTCGCCCACTCCTGCCGGTCGGCCGGCACCTCGAGCGTTACCGTGATGCGGTCGGAGACGTCGAGGCCGAGCGATTTCCGGGTTTCCTGCAGATCCCGGATCACATCACGAGCCCAGCCCTCGGCCTCCAGTTCCTCGGTCACCACCGAGTCCAGCACCACCAGACCCGCGTTACCGGGCAGCGCGGCGGTGGATTCCGGTTCCGCCGCCACCAGTCGCTGCGTGTACTCCTCGGGCAGCAGTTCGATCCCGGCCGCGCTGACCACACCGTCGGCGTTCTCCGACCAGTCACCCGCCTTGACCGCCTTGATCACCCGCTGCACCTCTTTGCCCAGCCGGGGCCCGGCGGCGCGCGCGTTGACCGCCAGTTCGAACCTGCCGTGCGCGGCGACATCGGTGGTCAGGTCGACCTTCTTGACATTCACCTCGTCGGCGATGATATCGGCGTAGGGCGCCAACCTGTCCGCGTCGGCCGCGGCGATCGTCACCTCCGCCAACGGCAGCCGGACCCGCAGCTTCTGTGCCTTGCGCAAGCTCAGCACCGTCGAGCACACGGTACGCGCCTCGTCCATCGCGGCGACCAGTTCCGGGTCATGCGGCAGCGTATCGGCGGCCGGCCAGTCGGCCAGATGCACCGAGCGCTCGCCGGTGAGCCCCCGCCAGATCACCTCGGTGACCAGAGGCAGCAGTGGAGCCGCCAACCGGGTGACGACCTCCAGCACCGTGTGCAGGGTGTCGACAGCATCGCGATCCTCGGCCCAGAACCGCGAACGCGACCGGCGCACATACCAGTTGGTGAGCGCGTCGGCGAAGGTGCGCAGCTCCTCACAGGCACCCGCGATATCGAACTCCTCCAGCGCGGCGGTCATGACCTCGCGACTCTGTGCCAATTTCGCCAAGATGTAGCGATCCAGCACATTGGGCGAATCGGTGCGCCACACACCGGGTTCGGCGGCGTAGAGCTGCAGGAACGTCCAGGCGTTCCACAGCGGCCGCAGCGCATGGCTCACGCCTTCACGGATACCGCGTTCGGTGACGATGAGGTTGCCACCGCGCAGGATCGGCGAGCTCATCAGGAACCAGCGCATGGCATCGGAGCCGTCCCGGTCGAACACCTCGTTCACATCGGGGTAATTGCGCTTGGACTTGCTCATCTTCAGTCCGTCGTCACCGAGCACGATCCCGTGCGCGACCACGTTCTTGAACGCCGGGCTGTCGAACAGCGCCGTGGACAGCACGTGCAGGTTGTAGAACCACCCGCGGGTCTGCCCGTTGTACTCGACGATGAAATCGCCGGGGAAGTGCGATTCGAACCATTCCTCGTTCTCGAACGGGAAGTGGACCTGCGCGTAGGGCATGGACCCCGACTCGAACCAGCAGTCCAGTACCTCCGGCACCCGGCGCATGGTGGACTGCCCGGTCGGGTCGTCCGGGTTGGGCCGGGTCAGTTCGTCGATCGCGGGGCGGTGCAGATCCGTGGGCCGTACCCCGAAGTCGCGTTCGAGCTCGTCGAGCGAACCGTAGACATCGATCCGCGGATACGCCGGATCGTCGGATATCCACACCGGGATCGGGCTGCCCCAGTATCGGTTCCGGCTGATGTTCCAGTCCCGCGCGTTCTCGAGCCATTTGCCGAACTGGCCGTCCCGGATGTGCTCGGGCACCCAGCTGATCTGCTTGTTCAGCTCCACCATCCGTTCGCGGAACTGCGTCACCGCGACGAACCACGACGGCACGGCCATATAGATGAGTGGCTGCCCGGAACGCCAGCTGTGCGGATACGAGTGGTCGATGGTCTCCTGCCGCAGCAGTTTTCCGGCGGCCTTGAGGTCTTTGATGATCACGGGATTGGCGTCGAACACCATCAGGCCCTCGTACGGCGGCACCATGGAGGTGAACCTGCCGCCCGGATCGAGCGGCTGCACCAGTTCGATGCCGTTCGCGCTACAGACGTCCATATCCTCCTCACCGAAGGCGGGCGCCATATGCACGATGCCGGTACCGGAATCGGTGGTGACGTAGTCGGCCGAGAGCACCCGGTGCGCGTTCGGATGCCCGACGAAGAAGTCGAACGGCGGCGCGTAGCGCAGATCGACCAGCGCGGCTCCGTCGTATTCCCCGAGCACCTCGGGCTGATCGCCGAGTTCCCGCCCGTAGTGCGCGATCCGTTCGGCCGCGAGCACATAGCGTTTACCGTCCGTGCCGCGCACCTGCACGTAGCGGATGTCCGGGTGGACCGCGACGGCGAGGTTGGACGGTAACGTCCACGGCGTGGTGGTCCAGATCAGCGCATTGGCACCGTTCAGTTCGCGCAGCGGATGATCCCGCGGAACCGACAGCACCATATCCACGGTGACCGCCGGGTCCTGGCGCATCCGGTAGGCGTCGTCGAGCCGGGCCTCCTGGTTCGACAGCGGCGTCTGCTCGTACCAGCTGTAGGGGAGCACCCGGAAACCCTGGTAGATCAAGCCTTTGTCGTACAACGACTTGAACGCCCACATCACCGACTCCATGAAGTCGAGATCGAGGGTCTTGTAATCGTTGTCGAAGTCGACCCAGCGCGCCTGACGGGTCACATAATCGCGCCATTCCCCGGTATAGCGGAGCACCGATGCCTTGCACGCGGCATTGAATTCCGCGAGCCCCATCGAGTCGATCTGTGATTTGTCCGTGATACCGAGCTGCTTTTCCGCTTCGATTTCTGCCGGCAGCCCGTGTGTGTCCCATCCGAAACGTCGCTCGACCCGCTTACCGCGCATGGTCTGAAAACGTGGGATGACGTCTTTGACGTAGCCGGTGAGCAAATGACCGTAATGTGGCAGCCCGTTGGCAAACGGTGGTCCGTCGTAGAAGACGAACTCCGCGGCGTCGGCGCGGTTCGCGATGCTGGCGCGGAAGGTTCCGTCGGCGGCCCAGGCGTCCAGTACGGCCCGCTCCATATCGGGGAAGGACACACCGGCTCCGCCGCCGAGATCGACGCGGGGGTATGCGCTGCTACTGGAATTCTCGTCCGCCATCGCGGATTCACGTCTCCTCGTGCCCGGCGCGCCCTGGGGCGCGGTATCTCGGCACGGGGACGATCGCGGCGCAACGGGTGCGCCGGAACCGCGGTACCACCCCGCTTGTCCGGCCCGGCGGACCGGGCGAACCTCTCGTTGCGAGCTGTGACGGGCTCACCCGTTCGGGTCTAATGAGCGTGCGCGACATACAGCGTGCCGCGCGGCGCCGTTCTTCCGAAAGCTCCCCGGTGATGGCCGGATCGTCGCCGACTTACAGGTTTGATTCTAACCAGGACGGTCAACCACTTATACAACCGCCCGCGGAGCCGCAGTAACCCGCAACCCGGAAGGACGTTTTGGTTCTCGCCCGATTTTCTCGTCAGCGCTTCGCGTGCTGGTCCCGCGGTGGCAGTTCCTCATCGGGTGCGCGCATCGACAGCGCGCTCACCAGCAACACCACAGCACCGATCACACAGACCAGGATGCAGCCCCAGGCCCACATCACCGATCCGGTGGCCAGGGAAAGGATCAGCAGCGCCAGGCCGATCGCGGCCAGCGCCAGTGTCAAGACAAGCATGATGACCCCCAGAACAGCAGGCCGGGTGCCCGTTCGCTCCCAGCGGTATCGGGCGTTCAGTCGCCTTTGCCGAACGACGCGGGGGCGAGCTGGTTGGCCCCGGTATCGAAGGAGTCACCCTCGTCGACCGGTACTGCCGAACCACGGTTCTCCAACTCTTCGAGCTGCGATTCCAGATACGACTTCAGCCGTACCCGATACTCGCGTTCGAAGGTCTTGAGGGTCTGGATCCGGCTCTCCAGCACATTGCGCTGCTGGGTGATGGTCCCCATGATCTCGGTATGTTTGCGCTCGGCGTCGGCCTGCAGTGCGTCGGCTTTTTCCTTGGCCTGGCGCAACTGGCTGTCCGACCGGGTCTGGGCGTCGGAGAGCATGCTGTCGGACTTGTGCCGCGCGTCGGCGATCATATCCTCCGAGCGGACCCGCGCGTCGTTGACCAGACGTTCCGAATTGGCCCGCGCGTTCGCCAGCAAATTCTCGGCTTCGGACTTGGCATCGCTGGTGAGCCGATCCGCCATCTCCTGTGCCAGGCTCAGCACCTTGGCGGCCTGCATATTCGCGTCAGCGGCGACATCGGCGGCCACCGGCGCGGGGGGCACCACCGGGATCGGTGCCGAGGGGGGCGCCTGAACCGGCGGTTTGATCGGTTCCGGCGGCGGAGCCTGCTGCACCGGTTTACCGAGGCCGGGCCCGCCCGGACCACGGCTGCTCTTGGCATCGGCCAGTTCCGCATCGAGCTCGGCAACCCGCTGGCGAAGGTCGGCGTTCTCCTCGATCAGCCGGGAAAGTTCCTGCTCCACCAGATCCAGGAAGGCATCGACTTCGTCCTCGTTGTAGCCGCGTTTGCCGATAGGCGGTTTGCTGAACGCGACGTTGTGCACATCGGCTGGGGTCAGCGGCATGGAAGGATCCCTTCGCGCGTTGGCAGATCTAGCGGCTCTGGCAAGTCTTCACGGCCCATTCTGTCACACCGGAGCTACCGGCTGCCCGAGCCGGCTCACGACCGACATCAGGATGAAGACCAGGAACAGCAGAACCATAATCGACAAATCGAGCCGAATTCCGCCCAGCGAGACCGGCGGTATCAGCCGCCGCAGCAGCTTTACGGGGGGATCGGTGATGGTGAAGATCACCTCGAGGATCACGACGACCACCCCGGTGGGACGCCAGTCGCGGGCGAAGCTCCGGATGAACTCGACGATCACCCGGCTGATGAGCAACAGCCAGAAGATGAACAGTACGAAGTACAGCACCGCGAACAAGGCCACGACCTCACTCTGCCGCAAAATCGGCGCGGTGCAAAATGCCCGCGCCGATCTTGTTCGTACCACACGGCGCCCGGCCGGGCAGGCCGCTCGCTATTTCTGGTTGTAGAACCCGGTTTCCGCGATCCGGCGGCGCTCCTCCGCCGATACGTCCACATCGGCCGGGGAGAGCAGGAACACCTTGGTCGCGACCTTGTCGAAGGAGCCACGCAGGGCGAAGGCCAGCCCGGCGGCGAAGTCGACCAGGCGTTTGGCGTCGGCATTGCTCAGGTCGACCAGATCCATGATCACCGGGTTGCCCTCGCGGAACCGCTCCCCGATGATCGCGGCTTCGCTGTAATCACGCGGACGCAGCGTGGTGATCTTGGACAAGGGACCTCCGTCCTCGAAGATCGCGGGACGGCGGGCGGCGACCGGTTCGGGACGGACCCGCTCGGCCAGCCGCCGCTCCTCGGCATCGGGATCGACTGCCAGCGCTCCCCTGGTCGCGCCGCGCAGGGAGGCACCGCCGCCCGGACGATACCGGCCGGAAGCGGCAGCGTCGATCCGGGTGGGACGGCGCGGGCCCTCGTAATCGTCGTCGTAGGCGTCGCCCGGGTAGTCGTCACGGCGCGGCGCGGGATAGCTGGGCTGGTAGGACGACTTGTACGGCGACTCGCGGTAGTCGGGACCGTCGTAGCGGTCCTCGGGGTACCGGTCGTAGTCCGGGCGATCGTCGTAGTCGCGGGGAGCACGGTCGGAGTAGTCACGCGGCCTGCGCGCGCCGCGATCCTCGACCCCGCGGGGGGTCCGATCGTCGACGTAGTCGTCTTCGTAATCCTCGAGCGGAACCATGCCGAAGTACGCCTTGAACTTGTGCAGCGTGCTCATGACCGCGCCTCGCTAGCGCTCGGCTCGGTCACGAGCACGCTCGTGGCTGCGCCCATAATTCGCTCGCTGCGCTCACTCAATGACCGCGCCTCGCTAGCGCTCGGCTCCGTCACGAGCACGCTCGTGGCTGCGCCCATAATTCGCTCGCTGCGCTCACTCAATGACCGGGCCTCGCTGTCGCTCGGCTCCGTCATGACCACGATAGTGGCTGCGTCGAGTACTCGCTCGCTGCGCTCGCTCATTCTGGTCGACCTTCCTTCGGCCCCGGTGGCGGCCGGGTGTTGAAGTCTTGCTCAGCCCTCGTCGTGTCCCAGCATATGTGTCGAATGTGACTGATGAGGTTTGTTTGCTACGCCGAGGTTATCGGCCGGGCGCCCAGGAGAGCGGTACCGACACGCACACAGGTGGATCCATGGGCAATAGCTCTTTCAAGATCGTTGGACATTCCGGCGGACAGTTCCGTCGCACCGGGGTGTCCGGTGCGCAGGCGGGTACAGACTTCGGCCAGGCGGGCGAATTCCGCATCCGGATCGGCGGTACGCGGGGGAATCGCCATAATCCCTGCTAAACGCAGTTCGGTGGATTCGGCGATGTGATCGGCCAGCGCCGGCACGGCCCCCGGCTCCACCCCGCCGCGCGTGGGATCGGCATCCAGGCTCACCTGGATGAGCACCTCCAGCGGAGTGTCCCGCTCACCGGAATCCAGCGCCGCCGCAGTGGCCGTGGCGAGCGCGGTCGCCAGACGTTCGCTGTCCACCGAATGCACCGCGTACGCCCACCGCGCCACCTGACGCGCCTTGTTCCGCTGCAACTGCCCGACCAGATGCCAGCGCACACCCAGATCGCTCAGTTCCGCGGCTTTGGCACCCGCCTCCTGCGGACGGTTCTCGCCGAAGTCCCTGCGGCCCAGACGATACAGTGCGGCGATATCGGATGCCGGGAAATATTTCGTCACCGGCAGCAGCCGGACATCCCCCGGATCACGACCGGCGGCCGCACACGCTGCGTCGATACGCGCGAGCACCCGGTCGAGGCCCGCGGCCAGCTCCACCGCGCGAGAGTCGTTCCCGGCCTCGGCGTCACCGGTGTCCGGGACAGCCGACGCCCCGTTCGCACCGAAATCCGCCGATCCGGGTACGGATTCGGCACCGATCCGGTCCCCCGAACGCGGGCCGCTCACCGCAGCCCGCCGATCAGCCGTAGTCTCCGGTCCGTCATCGGTCTCTCCTCTTCCCGAGCCGATCACCGGCCGCGCGTCGAACACCTTGCGCGAGTTCGCGACTCGCACCGGCCATGCCGCCGCGACGGCCGCACGCGGCGCCGCGGACCACCCGGCCTGTCACGCTGTACCCGAATCCATCCAGATAACACTGCCCAATCGTCCGGTCGGGGCGCCACGGCGATGACTGAACAGCGCCTTGTCCTCGATGGTGCAGCGCGGATCCTCGACAATCGCCGAGACCCCGGCGGCGGTGAGCTGGCGCCGAATCCCCGCGCGCAGGTCCAGACCGGGGGTGCCACGGACGGTGGTGGTGGCACTACCGGGAAGGCGCGCTTCCACATCGGCCCGCATCGCGGCGGGCACCTCGTACTGCCGGCCACTGGCGGCCGGGCCCAGCAGCGCCCCGATCCGGTCGAGCCGGGCCCCGGCGGCGACCATCGCGTCCAGAACCCGCGGCACGATACCGATCCGGGCGCCCACCCGGCCGGCGTGCACGGCCGCCACGACCCCCGCCTCGTCGTCGGACAGCAGTATCGGTACGCAATCGGCGGACAACACCACCAGCGCCAGACCCGGCCGCGTGGTGACCAGGGCGTCGGTCCCGGGAAACGGTTCGGTGCGGGGCCCGTCCACCGTCGCCACGGTACGGCCGTGGATCTGTTCCATCCAGATCACGTGATCGGCGGCCAGCCCGAGGGTCTCGGCGAGCCGGGCACGGTTGCGTCGCACCGCCTCCGGATCGTCGCCGACATGATCGCCGAGATTGAACGAATCGTAGGGCGGCGCGGAGAAACCCCCCGCGCGCGTGGTGACGACCCGTCGAACGGTGAGTACCGGTGCCGCTGTCATGACACCGAGCCTAGTGGCACTCCCGGGCGGGGCCTGTGGTCCGGCCGCCGGGCAGGCCCGCCCCGGCGGCTGCGCCCACGGATCAGCGCGGGCGCAGCGTCACGGTGGCACGGGTGGCGAACCTACCTGCGTGGGTACGGAGGCACAGCGACCTCGGCCCGGTTCACCGCGGCGATCGGCGATTCAACGCCGCATGAAATCCGGGACGTCCACATCGTCGTCGTCATCGTCGGGCAGATCCGGCGGCGGCTGGATATGGGACCGGCTGTTGTGGCTGAGGGTCGGATCCACCGGTGGCCGGTTGCGTTCGGTGTCGCGGTAGCTCGGGGCGGGGCCGCGGGCGATGGACGAGGCGGAATCCGACGCCCGGCTCGGGGCAGACTCCTCGGAATGGCCGCGGGCCGAGCCGAGTTCGGCGGTCCGGGACTGACCGAGTTCGGCGGTACGCGATTGCGCGGATATCTCCGCGGTACGCCCGGATCCCAGCGATCCCCGGGTGGTCGCGGGATCGAAGGTACGCCGCGCCGGGCCGCCACCGTCGAATCCGGCCGCGATCACGGTGACGCGTACCTCGTCGCCGAGCGAATCGTCGATAACCGTTCCGAAGATGATGTTGGCCTCGATATGCGCGGCCTCCTGCACCAGCGAGGCGGCCTCGTTGATCTCGAACAACCCCAGATCCGAACCACCGGCGATCGAGAGCAGTACCCCGTGCGCCCCGTCCATGGAGGCTTCCAGCAGCGGTGAGTTGATCGCCGCCTCGGCCGCTTTGACCGACCTGCCCTCCCCTCTGGACGAACCGATACCCATGAGTGCGCTACCGGCACCGGACATCACACTCTTGACGTCGGCGAAGTCGACGTTGATCAGACCCGGGGTGGTGATCAGGTCGGTGATGCCCTGGACACCGTTGAGGAGCACCTCGTCGGCGGAGCGGAAAGCGTCCATCAGACTCACCGCGGCATCACCGAGCTGTAGCAGGCGATCATTGGGTATGACGATCAGCGTGTCGCAGGATTCGCGGAGCAGGTTGATACCGACTTCGGCCTGGTTGCCGCGCCGCTTCCCCTCGAAGGAGAAGGGCCGGGTCACGACTCCTATGGTCAGCGCACCCAGTTTGCGCGCGATACTCGCCACCACGGGTGCGCCACCGGTACCGGTACCACCGCCTTCGCCCGCGGTCACGAAGACCATATCGGCGCCCTTGAGCACCTCTTCGATCTCGTCCTTGTGATCCTCGGCGGCCTTACGACCCACCTCGGGGTCGGCGCCGGCGCCGAGGCCCCGGGTGAGCTCCCGCCCGACATCGAGCTTTACGTCGGCATCGCTCATCAGCAGTGCCTGGGCGTCGGTGTTCACCGCGATGAACTCGACACCCTTCAGGCCCTGCTCGATCATTCGGTTGACGGCGTTCACGCCGCCGCCGCCGATACCGACGACCTTGATCACGGCAAGGTAGTTGTGCGGGGGCGTCATGAGCTCTCGCCTTCCTTAGATCCAAAGTCTGTCGTTTGCGGATGCCCGGTACCGATCCGCGCGACCACGGTCCGCGGACCACGATCCGGGCAAACCCTGAACCTCAACCATAGGGTTGGAGTTATGTCAAGTATCCGACTGGTGCGGAACGCTATTCGCCGCCGTCGCGATCCGCTCGCAGGCGCGCCGAGACGATAACCAGTTTCTTCGGCGAACTTGCTTCTACCCGGACGGTACGCGACGTATCGTGAACGGTTGCCCAGCTGCCCGCGCCCACATCGTGGAACGCCCCCGGCTCCCGCTACATACGGTCTCCGGGTGAACGCCCGGGACCGAAGTGGAGCTTCGAACCGAACAGGGTCGAACCGAACAAGATTGCTGGGAATCATTTTACCGTGACCAGACTGGGACTCGAGACGTCGAACACGGTCCCCGGCTGGGTGAGCAGCGGCAGTATTACCGCCGATTTGCGTTCGCCGTCCTCGCTGCTGCCCCAGAGTACAGTGCGACCGTCGCGCAGTGTCAGGGAAATCTGCGACGCGCCCTGGGCACGCACGGTTTCCACCTGAACCTTCAGCGCCGGCGGCAGCACCCGGGCCACGGTGACCGCGGCGCGGGTCGACGCGTCCGCGCCGCCCGGCCGGTCGGTGACCAACTGCGGCACCCCGATCGGCGCGGATTCGATGGCGTACTCGATGCCGTCGGCGTCCAGCAGATGCGCGCCCTCGGGAGAGTCGTAGTACAGCACCGGGGTTCGCGCCTCGATCCGCACCCGCACCGTCGACGGCAGTACCCGCTGGACCCGGGCGCTGCGGACCTTCGGAATCGTCGCCACCCGCGCGGCCATCGCCGCGGTATCGATCCGCAGGATCGAGCCCGTCTCCGGTACCTGCAGCAGTTCCCGGATCTGTTCGTCCGGAATCTCGCCCGCCCCTTCGATACGCACCTCGCGCACCGAGAGCAGCGGGGAGAACCAGGCGAGCGCGGCCAGCGTGATCACCAGGGCGATCGCGGGCAGCGCCCACAGCCGGAACCGCCGCGATCCGCCCATCCCGAATCGTCGCGTCCCGGCCCGCACCCCGCCTCACCGCCCGTACTGCGGACGCGCGCGTAGTCCGTCCAGGATCTGGCTGCCGAGCATGGTGACATCGCCGGCGCCCATGGTGATCACGACATCACCGGGCTGGGCGAGACCGGCGACATGACGGCCCACCCGTGACATATCGGGTTGGTAGTGCACGGGTTTGTGCACCGACTGGGCGACCAACGCTCCGTTGACCCCCGGCAACGGCTCCTCGCGCGCGCCGTAGACGTCGAGCACCACCACTTCGTCGGCCAGATCGAGGGCGGCGCCGAATTCGGCCGCGAAAGTCGCGGTGCGGCTGTAGAGATGCGGTTGGAAGACCACGATCACCCGGCCCCGCCGCGAGAGAGCACCGTCGCGAGCCTCCTGTTCGACCAGTTCGGCCGCGGCCCCGAGCACCGCTCGGACCTCGGTGGGATGGTGCGCATAGTCGTCGAAGACGCGGACCCGGTTCTCCCGGCCCACGAACTGGAAGCGGCGGTGCACCCCACCGAAACCCTCCAGCCCCTGGATGATCTCGTCCACATCCGCGCCCGCGGCCCGCGCGGTCAGCAGCGCGGCCAGTGCGTTGAGTGCCATATGACGCCCGGGCACCGACAGGCGCAGCGTCCGCGGCGCGGGTTCGTCGGCGAGCTGGAACTGGGCGATACCACCGACATCGCGCGGCTCCCAGCTGTGCAGGCGAACCCCGACCGGGACGGGGGCGTCGGGCAGTTCCCCGGAGCCGTACCCGAGTACCCGCACACCGCGCGCGGCCAGCCGCTGCCCGGTGCGCTCGGCGAGTGCGCGCGCACCGGGATCGTCCAGACACACCACCAGCAGGCCGCCGTCGGCCAGGCGGTCGGTGAAATCGTCGAACACCTGGACATAGGCGGCATCGGAGCCGAAGAAGTCCAGATGGTCGGATTCGATATTGGTGACCACCGCGACGTCCGGGTCGTACTGCAACAGTGAGCCGTCGCTCTCGTCGGCCTCGGCGACGAAGATATCGCCGCTGCCGTGGTGGGCGTTGGTACCCGCCTCGTTGAGTTCACCACCCACCGCGAACGACGGGTCCAGCCCGCAATGCTGCAGCGAGACGATGAGCATCGAGGTGGTGGAGGTCTTGCCGTGCGTCCCCGACACCAGCAGCGTGCGGTGACCGCTCATGAGGGCCGCCAGGACGGTCGGCCGCAGCAGGACCGGGATATCGCGGCGATGCGCTTCCACCAGTTCCGGATTGGTCTTGGGAATGGCGGCGTAGGTGGTCACCACCACTGTCGGGCCGCCGGGCAGCAGATCCAGCGCACCGGCGTCGTGCCCGATCCGCACCTGGGCGCCGCGCGCCCGCAGCGCGAGCACACCGCGGCTTTCCTTGGCGTCGGACCCGGACACCTCGCCACCGCGCGACAGCAGGATCCGGGCGATACCCGACATCCCGGCGCCGCCGATCCCGACCATGTGGACCCGGGCCAGTTCCGGCGGCAGTGCGCCGGGACCGGTTTCGGGAGCGGTTGTCTGTTCCCCGCTCACCGGCCCACCACCCGCAGCACGATCCGGGCGACCTCGTCGGCGGCATCGCGATGGCCGGCGCCGGCGGCGGCACGGCCCATCTCGGCGATGCGTGCTGGATCCGTGAGCAGCGGTATCACCTCATCGATCACATATTTGGGAGAAAGTTCGGGGTCGGCAACGATTCTGCCACCACCGGCCGCGACGACGGGCCGGGCATTGAGTTCCTGTTCACCGTTTCCGTGCGGCAACGGTACGTACACCGCGGGCAGCCCGACCGCCGACACCTCGGCGACCGTCATCGCCCCGGACCGGCAGACCACCGCGTCGGCAGCGGCGTAGGCCAGGTCCATCCGCGAAAGGTAGGGCACCGCCACATAGGGCGCGGCGGGGTCGGCTGCCTCGATATCGAGCGAGTTCTTCGGACCGTGTGCGTGCAACACCGAGATCCCGGCTGCGGCGAGTTGCGGCGCCGCACCGGAAATCGCCTCGTTGAGCGAGCGCGCACCCTGGGAGCCGCCGAACACCAGCAGGACCGGTCCCTCGGCCGGCAGGCCGAAATGCTCCCGCGCCTGCGCGCGCAGCCCGGCCCGGTCGAGCGAGGTGATCGCCGAGCGCACCGGTATGCCCACGACCTCGGCGTCGAGCCCGGACCCGAGTACCGCGGCCAGCACTCGGGCCGCGCGCCGTGCGCCCACCTTGTTCGCGATACCGGCCTTCGCGTTCGCCTCGTGCACCACCACCGGTACCGCGCGACGGCGCCCCAGCAACCCCCGGCCCGCGGCGAGATAGGCGGGCAGCGCGACGTAGCCGCCGAATCCGACGATCACATCGGCCTCGACGGCATCGATGATCTCCCGAGTCCGCGATACCGACGCCCGCACCCGGCCCGGCAACCGCAGCAGATCCGCACTGGGTTTACGCGGCAACGGCACCGGGGGGATCAGTTCGAGGGGGTAACCCCGTTCGGGCACCAGGGTGGTTTCCAGGCCGCGCTGGGTGCCGAGCGCGGTCACCCGGATCCCGGGATCGAGCCGCCGCAGCGCATCGGCGACGGCCAGGGCCGGTTCGATATGCCCGGCCGTCCCGCCGCCCGCGACGATCACCGATATCCCGTCCGCGCGCGGTGCCGTGTGCTCGTGGGCGGACTGAGGTGCGCTCACCTGTTTCTTCCCCGTTCTCGTGCGTGTGTCACCGAATAGCTGGGTTCCCAGGCCCGGGTCGCCCGGAGGGTGTCGGTACCGCGGCTGTTGGCCCGCGGGCGGGCACGCGGCTCGTCCCGGGGCTCGTTGCGGGCCGGGCGGCGAGCCGGGCCCGGCTCGCGCTCCGGTGCGGCGGCACGGGCCCGGACCGGATGGTAGACCTCCGGTTTCGGTAGCCGCAGCAGGCGGCTCACCCGCCCGTCCTGTCCGGCGTGCAGGGCCGCCACCGCTTCGGGTTCGTGCCGGGCCGCGTTGGCGATGATGCCGAACATGAGCAGCGTCAGTGCCAGTGACGAACCACCCGCCGACACCAGCGGCAACTGCAACCCGGTCACCGGCAGCAGGCCCACCACATAACCGATGTTGATCAATGCCTGCCCGGTGATCCAGGTGGTGGCGGTCGCCGTGAGCAGGCGCAGGAACGGGTCCACCGAGCGGGCGGCGATCCGCAGGCCCGTATAGACGAAGAGGGCGAACAGGCCCAGGACGAGGGCGCAGCCCAGGAAGCCGAGTTCCTCGCCGATGATGGCGAAGATGAAATCGTTGTGCGAGTTGGGCAGATAGCTCCATTTGGCCCGGCTCTGTCCGAGTCCGCGCCCCCACAGCCCGCCGTCTGCCAGCGAGTACATCGCCTGCCGGGCCTGATAGTTGATGCCCTGTGGGTCGTCGGCGGGGTTGAAGAAGGCGCGCATCCGGTCGGAGCGATAACCGGCGGAGAGCGCGAGAGCAAGGGCGGCGATGGCGCCCGAGGCGAGGATGGCGACGAACAACCGCACCGGCAGGCCGCCGAACCACAGCAGCGCCAGCAGCACGATACCGAGTGCGATGGTGGTCGACAGATTCGGCTGCAGCACGATCAGCAGACACACCAGCAAACCCGCCGGAACCAGCGGTACCAGCAGATTCTTCAGACCTCCCGGATCGTTGGCCGCCCGGCCCGCTGCCCGCCGCGAGATGAGCAGGTGCGCCCCCCACACCACGAACGTCACCTTCACCAGCTCCGAGGGCTGGACCGAGAAGACTCCGAGGTCGATCCAGCGGCGGGCGCCGTTGACCGTACTACCGACCCCCGGGATCAGCACGAGTACCAGCAGCAGTACCGAGACCGCGAACACCGGGAAGGACAGCTGGCGCAGCCGACGCAGCGGTATCCGCAGTGCGAGGTAGAACAGCACCGCGCCGACCAGCGCGTACATCATCTGCTGCACGAACAGCGAATAGGCCGATCCACCGTCGGCGTAGGACTCCACACTGGAGGCCGACAACACCATCACCAGCCCCAGCAGGGTGAGCAGGGTGGCGATGGTGACGACCAGATGGAACGAGGCCAGCGGCCGCGCCAGCCAGGCGCCGAACCGGCCCACCTGCACCTGACGCGTGCCGCGCGGTCTCATAACCGCCGCCCGAGGTCCTCGTCCTTCAGGTCCCCGACCGCACCGGCGAAGCTGCGGCCGCGATGGGTGTAGTCGGTGAACATGTCCAGCGATGCCGCCGCCGGTGCCAGCAGCACGGTATCGCCGGGTCCGGCGAACGCCGCCGCCTCCCGCACCGCACGTTCCATGATCGCGTCGGCGATCGCGGTGTTGCGGGTCCCGGTGATCGCCTCGTCCATGATTGCCTGCCCCATACCGGCATGATCCCGCGTACCCAACTCGACCACGGGGACTTCCGGCGCGTGTCGCGCCAGCGCGGCCGCGATCACCGGGGCGTCCGCGCCGAACAGCACGACCGCGACCAGCCGTTCGGCGACCTCCTCCACCAGATCCTCGACCCCGGCGCCCTTGAGCTGGCCACCGGCGAGCCAGACGACGTGCTGATGGCCCAGGATCGACGAGCGCGCGGCATGCGGGTTGGTGGCCTTGGAGTCGTCGACGAACTCGACTCCGCCCAATTCCCGGACCAGCGCCGACCGGTGCGGGCCGACCTTGTGCTCGATCAGGCCCTCACGGACGAACTGCGGGGCGACATCGATGGCCCTGGTCAGCGCGGCGGCGGCGAGGGCATCGGCGATACCGGCCGGTCCGGGCGGGCTGATCTCCTTGGCCTCGGCCAGGATGGCCGCCTTGGTGAAGGCGCGGTCCAGCAGTTTGCCGTCGACCACACCGAGTTCGCCGTCGGCGGGTACCCCGATCCGGAAGCCGATGGTGCGACGGGCCTTCGAGCGGCGGGCCAGCCGGGCGGCCACCGGATCGTCGAGACCGACCACCCCGATCCGGCCGAGGAGCGCCCGCGATTTCGCCGCCGCGTACGCGTCGAGCCCGCCGTGCCAATCCAGATGGTCCTCGGCCACGTTCAGGACGACCCCGGCTTCCGGCCGCACCGACGGCGCCCAGTGCAACTGGAACGACGAGAGTTCCACGGCCAGCACCTGCGGTCCCGGATTACGGCGCAGGGCGTCCAGGATCGGCAGGCCGATATTCCCGCAGGCGACGCTGGGGATACCGGCGGCGCGCAGGATGGAATGGGTCATCTGCGTCGTCGTGGTCTTACCGTTGGTTCCGGTCACCACCAGCCATTTGCGGACCGGACCGTAGATCCGGGCCTGATCCACCCACCAGGCGAACTCGACATCCCCCCAGACCGGGATCCCCTCGGATACCGCCGACGCCAGGACCGGGGAGTCCGGTCGCCAGCCGGGGCTGGTGATCACCAGCGCGAACCGCGACCAGTCGGTCCGTTCCAGTTCGGGTGTGGGCGCGATTTCCAGGCCCAGTTCGGCGGCTTCGGTCAGCGCCGCGGCCCCGCTGTCGGTGACGACCGGCCGGGCCCCGATATCGCGCAGCGGTGTGATCAGCGAACGACCCGAGATACCCCATCCCGCGACCAGCACCTCGCGGCCACGCAGAAATTCCAGCATCGGGCCCGGCGAACGCAGGGCCCGCGGCGTATGTTCCTCCATCGTCAGCTCACCCGACCGCGGAGAGATATTCGCTGTAGAACAGAGAGAGTCCGGCTGCCGAGGCCATCGCGGCCAGCAACCAGAATCTGATGATCACCGTGGTCTCCGCCCATTTGCTCAGTTCGAAATGATGGTGGAACGGCGCCATCTTGAACAACCGGTTCCGGGTGGTCCGGAAGACCGCCACCTGCAGCACCACCGACGCCGCCTCGGCGACGAACAGCGCGCCGATGACCACCATCAGCAGTTCGGTCCGGGTGGTGATGGACAGCCCGGCGAGCAGTCCACCGAGGGCCAGCGACCCGGTATCACCCATGAAGATCTTGGCGGGCGCGGCGTTCCACCACAGGAACCCGATACACGCCGCCGTACCGGCCGCGCAGACCAGCGCCAGATCCAGCGGGTCGCGCACGTTGTAACAGCCGGTTTCGGGTTTGGTCTCGCACGAGTGGTAGTACTGCCAGAACGTGATGACCACGTAGCCGCCGAGCACCAGGCTCATCGATCCCGCGGCCAGACCGTCCAGGCCGTCGGTGAGGTTCACCGCGTTCGACCATGCCACCACGATGAGGCAGACGAAGGCCAGGAACACCACCACACTCATCGAGACGGTGTTGATATCGCGCACATAGGACAGCTGCCGGCTGGCCGGGGAAAGCCCGCTGCCGCCGGGGAACTGCAACGCCAGCACACCGAACACGACCGCCGCGGTGATCTGGCCCAGATATTTACCCGCGGCCGTGAGCCCCAGGTTGCGGCCCTTGCGGATCTTGATGAAATCGTCGATGAATCCGACGACGCCCAGTGCGGTGGCCAGGCCCAGTACCAGGAGCGCCGAGGCGGTCGGGCCCTCTGCTTCATAACCGATCCCGATCAGATGGGAACCGAGATATCCGGCCCACATACCGATAATGATCGCCACGCCGCCCATGGTGGGCGTACCGCGTTTGGACTGGTGGCTGGCCGGGCCGTCTACCCGGATCTCCTGACCGAAGCCCTGCCGGGCGAATATTCGGATCAGTAGCGGAGTCAACAGGATCGACACCGTCAGCGCGATCGCCGCCGCGAACAAGATCTGTCTCATCGCACTGCCTCCGTGCTCACCCCGTCGGCGGCGGCGCCGCCAGGTGCCGGTGTGCCGGCACCTGTGTTCTTCTCACCCTCGGCCAGCAGCTGTTCGGCCACTGCCCACAGGCCGACCGATTGCGATGCCTTCACCAGCACCACATCACCCGCGCCGACTTCGGCGGCGAGCAACTCCACGGCCGCTTCGATATCCGGGACGAGCACCGATTCCTCACCCCATGAGCCTTCCATGACCGCTCCCTGGTGCATGCCCCGGGAGGGTCGTCCGGTCCCGACGACGATGAGCCGGTCCACATCCAGGCGGACGGCGAGGCGGCCGATCCCGTCGTGTTCGACCACCGATTCCGGGCCGAGTTCGGCCATTTCACCGAGCACCGCCCAGCTGCGCCGCGGGGTGTCACCCGTCCGGGCCATGGTGACCAGCGCTTTGAGCGCGGCCCGCATGGAATCCGGGTTGGCGTTGTAGGAATCGTTGATCACCGTGACCCCGGCGACACTGGTGCGCACGTCCATCCGCCGCGCCGATGCGGCCCGGGCGCCGGAGAGCGCGGTGACCAGGGTGTCGAGGTCGGCGCCGCATTCCAGAGCCACCGCGGCCGCCGACAGCGCGTTGCCGACCTGGTGTTCCCCGTGCACGGCCAGCGTCACCGGACGATCGCCGAGCGGTGTGTGCAGGGTGAACGAAGCGCGGGCCTGATCGTCGAGAGTTGTTGCGGTGGCACGGATCCGCGCACTCGCGGAATGCCCGACCGTCACCACCCGGGCCACGGTACGCGAGGCCATGGCGGCGACATTCGGATCATCGGCGTTGAGTACGGCCAGACCGGTTTCGGGCAGGGCCTCGACGAGTTCGCCCTTGGTCCGCGCGATGGCCTCGCGACTGCCGAATTCGCCGAGATGTGCGGTGCCCACATTCAGCACCACCCCGATACTCGGCGGCGCCACCCGCGCCAGCGCGGCGATATGACCGGGTCCGCGCGCCGACATCTCCAGCACCAGGAACCGGGTCTCGGGGCCGGCGCGCAGGGCGGTCCACGGATGTCCGAGTTCGTTGTTGAAAGAACCGGGCGGGGCCACCACCGGCCCCAGTGGTGCGAGTACCGCCGCCAGCAGATCCTTGGTGGAGGTCTTACCCGAGGACCCGGTGACGCCGACGACCGTCAACCCGCCGGCCGCGACCAGCCGCGAAACGCTCTCCCGGGCCAGCGCGGCCAGCGCGGTGAGCACCGCGGCGCCCGTGCCGGTCGAATCATGGCTCAGCGCGAGCGCACTCGACGGCACCGATCCGGGCGCCGGTGGTACGACGATGGCGGGGACTCCGACCGGCCGGGCCGCGAGCACGGCGATGGCGCCCGCCTCGATCGCGGCGGCGGCGTAGTCGTGACCGTCGGCGCGCTCGCCCGGCAGGGCGAGAAAGATATCGCCGGGACCGACTCGGCGCGAATCGAATTCGACCGAACCGGTCACCCTGGCTTCCGGGTCATCGATGTCGTGCAGCGTTGCGCCCACGACCTCGGCGATATCCCGCAGTGTCATTTCGATCATGAAACTGTCAAGTCCTCCGCGCCCGTCGACCACGAACCGTTGTCCGCGCTCCCGGAACTGTGCCGCAATATCGAATCGATCGCCGCCGCGAGCACCTCGCGGTCGTCGAACGGATATTTCACCCCGTTGATCTCCTGCCCTACTTCGTGGCCTTTCCCCGCCACCAGCACCACGTCACCGGCGTGCGCCCAGCCGACAGCGGCCTCGATGGCCGCGGTCCGGTCACCGATATCGCGGACCTCGCCGCGCTGGTCGTCGGAGACGCTCTGCGCGCCCGCCACCAGCGATGCCCGGATCGCGGACGGGTCCTCGGTGCGCGGGTTGTCATCGGTGACGATCAGCAGATCGGCACCCCGGGCCGCGGCCGCGCCCATCGGCCCGCGTTTACCGGTGTCCCGGTCGCCGCCGGCGCCGACCACCACCGCCAAACGGCCCCGGCTCCCCGCCGTGGCCAGATGGGTGCGCAGAGTCGCGATCACCGATTCCACGGCGGCGGGTTTATGGGCGTAGTCCACCAGAGCGAGGAACTCCTGCCCGCGCTCCACCCGCTGCATCCGGCCGGGCACATCCACGGTGGCCAGCGCGGGCGCGGCCGTCGCCGGAGCGACCCCCGCCGCAGCGCATACCGCGACCGCCAGCAGTCCGTTGGCGATGTTGTAGTCACCGGGCAACCGCAACCGCACCGGGGTCTCGCCCTCGGGCCCGATCGCGGTGAACTCCTGTTCACCGCCGTGGGCGCGGGCCGGGCCGGCCAGCGACCAATCCGCCGGTTCGGTGGTCGCCACCCGGATCGGCGCGTCCAGCCCGTCGGCGAGACGCCGGCCCCACGCATCGTCCACACACACCACAGCGGTGCCGGCGGCGACCGGAGAACCGGCTTCGAACAGCCGGCGTTTGGCGGCGAAATAGTCCTCGAAGTCGGCGTGGAAATCCAGATGGTCCTGCGACAGGTTGGTGAACGCGCCCACAGCGAACCGCACGCCGTCCACCCGGCCCAGCGTCAGGGCGTGGCTGGACACCTCCATCACCACCGCGTCCACGCCCTGTTCCACCATCAGGGCGAACATGGCGTGCAGCTGCGGTGCCTCGGGCGTGGTGAGCGCACTGGGGACCCGGCGGCCCCCGATCCTGGTCTCGATGGTGCCGATCAGGGCGGTGGACAGCCCACCGGCAGCCAGCCCGGCCTCCACCAGGTACGACGTGGTCGTCTTGCCGGAGGTGCCGGTGATACCGATGATCCGCAACCGCTGCGACGGATGTCCGTAGATCGCGGCCGACAGTTCACCCAGGATCGCGCGCGGGTTCTCCCGCACCAGGACCGGGACCGGTAGCTCACCCGCCAGTTCGGCACCGGCGCCATCGGTGAGTACGGCGACCGCGCCGCGGGTCACAGCGTCCGCGGCGAACCGGGCGCCGTGCGCCCGGGAGCCGGGTAACGCCGTGAACAGATCACCGGGTAGGACCGCGTCGGAGCGCTGTTCTATCCCGGTGACGAGCAGGTCGGTGGCGACCGGTGGCCGAAGTTCGGCGTCGATCAGATCCAGCAGGTCGGGCAGCGGTGTCGACAGCGGCCGGGCCGGCCGCAGCGCGTGCTGGCTGGACTGCGCGGGCACAGGATTCCTCTCTGCATGATGAAGCGCGGATACGACGACGAGTCAGGTTACCGACGCCACGTCACGGTCGGGTAAGCCGGTTCGCCGAATCACGACGCCTGCAGGACGAACTGCCGTTCCGGTTCACTCGACGGAGGTATCCGGTCCCGCTGCAGGGCCCAGGAGGCGATGTCGTGGAACAGTGGTGCCGCCGACTGTCCACCGCTGCCGTCGGAACTGCGTACCGGCGCGTCGAGCATCATTCCGATGAC
The DNA here is from genome assembly GCF_014645735.1 of Nocardia jinanensis. Lineage (GTDB taxonomy): Bacteria > Actinomycetota > Actinomycetes > Mycobacteriales > Mycobacteriaceae > Nocardia > Nocardia jinanensis. The sequence continues at coordinate 97,458 of NZ_BMMH01000003.1, forward strand.
GTAGCGCGGATTGTCCGCGGGTGCGATACCCGCGAAAGTGATCCAGTACGAGGAGCTCGAATAGCAGCCGCAGTTCGGGTCGACCTGCTGCGCCGTGCCTGTCTTCCCAGCGATCCGGTACCCGTCGACGGCGGCGGGGGATCCGGTTCCCATCTGCACGCCGGTCGGGTCGTTCTGTACTACGGACTGGAACATGGTGCGCAGCGTGCGCGAGGTTTCCGGGCTCACCACCCGCACCCCGTCGGGCGCCGGTTCCTCGGCGCGGGTCCCATCGGGTGCCACGGTGGCGCGCAGGATACGCGGTGGCATCCGGACCCCGTCGTTGGCGATGGCCTGGTACATCCCGGTCATCTGCAGGGTGGTCATCGAAAGACCCTGTCCGATGGGCAGGTTGGCGAAGGTACCGCCGGACCACTGGTCCCGGGCGGGCAGCAGCCCGGAGCTCTCGCCGGGAAGTCCCACCTCGGTACGCCGGCCCAGGCCGAAGCGTTCGAGCATATCGGCGAACCGGTCCTCCCCGACCCGCTGCGCCAGCATGAGGGTGCCCACGTTGGATGATTTACCGAAGATGCCGGTGGTGGTGTAGGGGACGACCCCGTGTTCCCAGGCATCGCCGACGGTCACCCCGGACATATCGATACGGCCCGGCACCTGGTGCACCTCGTCGGGCGTGGTGAGGCCGTACTCGACGGCCGCAGCCGCGGTGACCACCTTGTTCACCGAACCGGGTTCGAACGGCTGGGTCACCGACGGATTGTCCAGCCCGGCGGGGTCCCAGTGCTGTGGGCCGAGCGCCGGATTGAAGGTGTTGTCGTTGGCCATCGCCAGTACCTGGCCGGTCTTGGCGTCCAGCACCACCGCGGAGGCGGATTTCGCACCTGAGCGATCCTTGGCCTGCTGTACCTGCTGCTGCACATGGTTCTGCAGGTACGAGTCGAGGGTGAGCTCGACATTGTTACCGTCCACCGCGGGCTGCCGGTCCCGGATACTGCCGGGTATCACCGCACCGTCGGAGCCGCGGTCATAGGTATAGGAACCGTCGGTCCCGGCCAGCGCCGAATCCAGTGAGGCCTCCAGCCCGACCCGGCCGTGGCCGTCCCAGCCGGTGGCACCGACGATACTGGCCGCCAGCGACCCCCCCGGGTATTCGCGCGGGTCTTGCCGTTCCGTACCGATCTCGGGGAATTTCGCCGTGATCTCGTCGGCTTTTCGCGGGTCGACATTGCGCGCCAGGTACACGAAGGTCTGGTCGCTGCGCAGCTTCTCCAGCAGCTCGGATTCTCCGGGGCCCTCGTCGCCGAGCACCTGATGGACAGTGCGGGCGATATCCTCGAGCCGTCGATCGGGATCGGGCGCCGTATCGTCTTTCGCCCTGGCGTCGGCGAGATCTTTGCGCACCCGGACCGGCTGGAAGTTCAGCGATTGGGCGGTGATGGTGAACGCCAGCGCCTTCCCGTTGCGGTCGGTGATGGTGCCGCGGGTGGCGGGAAGATCCTGATACGCGGTGCGCTGCCCCGCCGCCTGCGCCGACAGCGTCGGGGCGGCAACCGTCTGCAACCACAACAATTGCAGAGCTACCACGGCGAGGGCCACCAGCATGATCAACCGGCCGACGCCGAGCCGGATCCGCACCGGACCGCCCGGTGCGGATCGAGGGCCCGAGCGCGGCCGTCCGGGCGGACGGGGCCTGCCGGGCGCGGACCGGGCGACCTCGGCGGATTTCTTCTTCGCCTTTCCACGGTCGCTCGCGGCCCGGGATCTCGGCGCGGAATCGCGCCCGCGTCCCGACCCGCGCGGGTTCATCGCATCTCCTCACCCGCCGTAACAGGCGGTAGCGGCGCGACCGACGTGGGTTCGACGGAGCCCGGCGCTTCCACCGGTGCCGACGCGTCGGCCGGGGCGGGCTCGCCGACGGGGGCGGGTGCTATGGCAGCGCCCTCGACCGGAGCGGAAGCCCCAGCCGGAGCAGCGCCCTCGACCGGAGCCGGCGGCGGCACGTCGCCGCCGGCCGGTGCGGCCCCCTCCGGGACCGCCGCCGGGTCCGGAACCGGAACGCCCTCGACCGGCGGTGCCGTCGAGGTGGGTTCGGAACCCGGTGCGGCGAGTACATCGCCCGAGCCCGGCGCGGCGGAGTCCGATCGGGGCACGGCCGGAACCGGCACGATCCGCTCCCCCTGATCCGCCCCGGAGCGGGGCGCGCCGCGAGGCGGTGCGTTCAGCGGCGGGGCGGGTGGTCCCTGCGCGGGCTTCGGTTCACCGACCACGGTGACCGTCCCGTCCGGGGCGACCAGCAGCCGGGCCGGGTCCTGCGCCGGGATCATGCCGAGTTCCCGGGCACGAGTGGCGAGTTCGGGCGCGGAATCGGCGGCGGCCACCTCGCGCTGCAGGGCAGCACGTTCGTCGGAGAGCACCCGGTTGGTTTCGCGGGCGTCACTGAGCTGATAGCTGTCCTCGGCGGCGCGGGTGGTCAGCACCAGGGTGAGGGCGAGCCCGCAGCCGAACATGGCCAGGATCGCGGCGACGAACGGCCCCCGCCCTGCCAGCTCCGTCCGCGGCGCGACCGCCGGCGCCGCACCGGGGCCACCGGCGCGCTGCCGACGCCGGGCGTACGCGCGCTGCGCCGCACCCGATTTCACCCGCTCCGCGTCGTGTACCCGCCGAGCCGGCCGCCCGGTCTCGGTACGTGTGCTCACGCTCATACCTGACACCCCCGTATCGGTGTGATGGCCCGCGGTATCGACCCGCGCGCTCCTGTGCTGTGGTCCGTAATGCCCAGCCGGTGCTCCCCTGACACCACGAATGTGCGGACACCGATGCGACAGACGGAAATCGCATCCGCACCGTCGTACCGCAGTCGCCGCCCGCGGACAAGCGAATTCGCTGTTCCGTGGGCCCCTGCGGTACGGCCGGTGCCGGTGTCCGGAGTCATTCCGCGTCCTGCACGATCTTCTCGGCCGCGCGCATCCGGACCGGCGCGGCGCGCGGGTTCTGCTCGATCTCGGCCGGACCCGCTTGTTCGGCGCCCCGGGTCAGGATGCGGAACTCCGGGCCCATCCCCGGGAGCTCCACCGGAAGTCCGACCGGGGTACGAGATTTCGCTCGGTCGGCCAGCTCGTGCTTGACGACCCGGTCCTCGAGCGATTGATAGGACATGACCACGATGCGCCCGCCCGGCCGCAGTGCGGCCAGCGCGGCCGGCAGCGCCGCGCGCAGCGAATCGAGTTCGCCGTTGACCTCCACCCGCAGCGCCTGGAAGGTCCGTTTGGCCGGATGTCCACCGGTTCGGCGCGCGGGCGCGGGGATGGTGTCGTAGAGCAGGCTCACCAATTCGGCACTGGTACGCAACGGTTGCCGAGCGCGCCGGCGTACGACCTCGGCGGCGATCCGGTTCGCGAAACGTTCCTCGCCGTAGACCCTCAGGACCCGGGCTATCTCGCCCTTACTGTAGGTGTTGAGTACATCGGCGGCGGTCGGGCCGGTGGTCGCGTCCATCCGCATATCCAGCGGGGCGTCCACGGAGTAGGCGAAACCCCGTTCGGCCTCGTCCAATTGCATGGATGAGACACCGAGATCCATCAGGATGCCGCTCACCGACTCGGTGGCGGGCAGACCGGCCTGCGCGAGCGCGTCGGCGATCCCGTCGTATCGCGTGTGCACCAGGGTGATCCGGTCAGCGTAGGGCCGGAGACGTTCGGTGGCGAGCGCGAGCGCGCGGGTATCGCGATCGAGGCCTACGAGCCGCAGCTCGGGGTGGGTGCGCAGGAAGTATTCGGCGTGGCCGCCGAGCCCGAGTGTCGCATCGAGGTAGACGGCCGCCGGAGCGTCGAGCACCGGATCGAGCAATTCACCGGCGCGGGTGAGCAGAACAGGGACGTGTCGTGTGCCGTGCTGCTCACGGTTCAAATCGACCTCCGGGATCCTTGCCTCGCTCCGTGACGACCCGATTCGGGTCGCGCCGCACCTGCTGCGGGTACGGATCATCGGCGCCGAAGCGGGCGAACAATTGATTGCGCGAAATGCGGCTGCGCCGATACTCCCTCCGGGGCGCTCACAGTGTGTGCGGTAGAAGGAAATCGGCGACGTTACGAATGCCGCGGGGTCTCTGACCGAAGCGGCACCTGGCGTCGGGGAAGTACGTCAGGGTCCGCATCCGGGCAGAGGCCGCGTGGCACTCGCGCGGGCTAGAAGATTCCGCCCAGCGCCTCGTCTCTCGCTTGCGCGTAGTCCTCCTCGTGCTCGGCGAGGTAGGTCTCCCACGCCTGCTTGTCCCATATCTCCAGGAAGTCGACCGAACCGATGACCGTACAGTCGCGGGTGAGATTCGCGTACCGGCGATGTTCGGCCGACAACACGATCCGGCCCTGCGAATCCAGGCGCTGTTCGTCCGTACCCGCTGCCAGCGCCCGGATGAAGGCCCGCGCCTGCGGGTTGCTCCGGGATGCCGACGCCGCGCGCCGGGCGAGCGCACTGAACTCGTCCTTCGGATAGACGGCAAGGCTGTGGTCTTGACCCTTGGTGACCATCAACCCTCCCGCCAGATCGTCTCGAAACTTTGCGGGCAATGTGAGTCGCCCTTTGTCGTCCAGACGAGGTGTGTGAGTACCGAGAAACAACCCGATACCTCCTACCGGACCACCTCGAATGGTGTTGACCGACTATGCCGGTCGAGTGCCTTGCGGCCTCTCCTGTAGTGCGCGCTCCACATTACCCCACTTTCCCCCACTTTCAATCGAAACACGGGGTGATGTGCCTCCCCGGTCGGCCGATTTCGCAGGTCACCCCAGCTATCACCGGATGGGTGAACTTTTCGCGGGCCCTGCCTCCTCGCGCGCGTCCGCGACCGTCGACTCCGGCGGCCTCCGTCAACTTCCAGCAAACCCCCTGTTCACGCCACGCAGGAAGAGTGAGTGGGGGCGGTGGAGGATCCCGGTGGGGCGGTGTGGGAAAAGGTGGTCCGGCGCACGTCCGGAAGGCCGGGTCCGCTCACCTGTCCGGCCGGCGAACCGGCCCGGCGCACGAACGAACAGCGGTGCCGTACCGGTAATCCGGTACGGCACCGCTGTCGGCTCGTTCGATCGGCGGGGCGGTTACTCCTCGAACCTTCGGCGGAAACGGTCTTCCATCCGCTCGGTGAACCCACCGGAGCGCCGCGGGCGCCCACGCCCACCGGCTCGCTCCGACGACCCCGTCCCCGGCGGTTCGCCCGGCGAAGCGCCGCCACGGCCCGGCGAGGCGCCCTTGGCGCCGCCGAGCAGGAGCAGTACTCCCGCCGCGAACATGACAATGAACCCGATCAGACTGATGATCGGGAAGCCGCCGGGCCGCACCGGAAGGGCGATACCCGCGACGAGTAGGACAAGGCCCAATACGAACAGGGCCGCGGCCTGGAGTCGACGACGACTCGAGGTTGTACGAAGACGTCCACCGCGGACGGACGAGGCGAACTTCGGATCCTCAGCATAGAGAGCGCTCTCGATCTGTTCGAGCATGCGCTGCTCGTGCTCGGAGAGTGGCACGGTACCTCCCCCGGCACTAGGTCGTGGCTGTCGCCTCCGGGTAGGCGACAGATAACCCCTTGGCGGCTATCTGTCATCAATGATACGAGTTCACCAAGAGCGGTACCACCATATGGGTGCAGCCGAACGAAGTTCGTCGCCGGATCGCATCCGATCGGAGCCGAATGCAGAGGTCCCGCGGCCGGCGGCGAGCCCTCAGCGGGGTGTGTCGTCGCCGTCACCGGCGGCGCGCAGCCGCGCGGCCGGTGCGATGAGATCCTCGACGTCGTGCAGGAAGGCCCCTACCCGCGAGGAGAACTCGTCGGCCCACTCCGCGTCGATATCCCGGGGCAGACCGGCCTCGAGCGCCGCCCTGGTCGCGGAATGGCCGCTGAAATAGTCCGCCCACATCACGAATTCGGGTGCCGCGCGCTGCAACATCACCCACGCGTTACGCGATCGTGCCCGGGGCGCGGTATCGGCACCGGTGAGCGCCAGCACCGCCCCCGCGCCGCGCAGGGCCGCCAGATAGGCGACGCGGAAACGCTCCCGTGGATCCCGCTCCCCCGCCGCCTCCATGAGCAGCCCGTCGGCGCGCCGCAACAGCATCCCCGCCCGGCCCGGTTGCACCGGATGCACGCTTCGTTCCGACATGGCCGTCCCTCCGTATCTCGCCCGTCGCTCCCCGCGGCGGTCCACCGGTATGGCAGGCTGAGCGTGCACCGTGGGGGCCCGAACAGGCATTCGAACGTTTGGCTCGAGCTTGAATATAGAGACGACCACCGACATGTTCGTGTGCCCGAAACCGCAGCTCCGCCCCCGCCGACCGCGAAAGAGCCCATCGAAACCGCAATGACCGCCGTCAAGTCGAACCATCTCCCCGCCCCGGTCGTCGTCGACCTGTCGGTAGCCGCGCTGAACGCCCGGTTGCACGATGTGCTGGCCGTATACGTCGCAGCCATGGACTATCCGCGCGGTACCGAGCACCATCGCGCGCCGATGTGGACCGAGCACACCCACCGCGTGGGCTGGCATGCGGTGGCCGCGGTGGTACCCGAGGACAACGGCGAGTTCGACCTGCGCCGCTCCCCCATCGTGGCCATCGCCTACGGATATCGCGGCGGACCGCATCAGTGGTGGCAGCAGCAGGTACATGCGGGTATGCGCCGGTCCGGCTGGCCGGAACCGGCCGCCCAGCAGCTGCTGGGCGATTATTTCGAACTCACCGAACTCCATGTGCATCCGAGCGCGCAGGGCCGCGGTATCGGAGCGACCCTGCTACAGCGCCTGCTCCGGGACCGCCCCGAGCAAGCCGTTCTGCTGTCCACCCCCGAGGTGGGCGAGGAGGACAATCGGGCCTGGCGCCTGTACCGGCGGATGGGTTTCCGCGATGTCCTGCGTGATTTCGTATTCGCCGGCGACAACCGCCGCTTCGGGATCCTCGGCCGGTCCCTGCCGCTGCCGTCATGAGTGTGGTGATCATCGGCTCCGGTCACAACGCACTGGTGGCGGCCTGCTATCTGGCGCGGGAAGGCCGCCGGGTCCGCGTACTGGAGAGCGATACCGTACTGGGCGGGGCGGTCTCGACCGTGGAGCGTTTCCCGGGTCACCGGGTCGACCGGGGTTCTTCGGCGCATCTGATGGTCCGGCACACCGGGATCGTCGAGGACCTCGAACTGGACCGTTTCGGGCTCCACTATCTCGACTGCGACCCCTGGGCCTTCGCCCCGGCCTGTCGGGAGACCGGGGCGCCGCCGATCGTGTTCCACCGCGACCTCGACCGGACCTGCGCGTCGGTGGCCGCCGCCTGCGGTGAGCACGACGCCGCGGCGTACCGGCGCTTCGTGAGCGTATGGGAGCCACGGGCGCGGCGGGTGATGCGCTCGTTCGGCGGCGCACCGACACCGGGCCGGCTGCTGCGCTCGTTCTGGGGGCTGGACGCCCGCGACGGCGGGAGCGCGCTGTCGCGGGAGTTCCTGCAGTCCGGTGACGCACTCCTGGACACCTGGTTCGACGACGAGCGCTTGAAAGCGGCACTGGCCTGGTTCGGCGCCCAGTCGGGGCCACCGATGTCGGAGCCCGGAACCGCGCCCATGGTGGCCTTCGCGGCGCTCATGCACACCTTGCCGCCCGGCCGGGCGGTGGGCGGTAGCGGCGCTCTCACCGAGGCCCTGGTGGCGCGGCTGCGCAGCGATGGCGGCGAGATCGTCGCCGGCGACGCGGTCACCACGCTGACCCGCCGCCTGGACGGCTGGCGGGTTCGCACCTGGTCGGGACGCGAATACGACGCCGAGACCGTGATCGCGGGAACCCATATCCTCACCACGCTCGACCTGCTGGAGGCGGGCGGATTCGATCCGCAACCGCTCCACCGCTGGCGGCGGCGGATCCGGGTGGGCCCCGGAATCGGCATGGTGGTGCGGGTCGCGACCAGCGCGCTTCCGCACTACCCGGGCGCGACGACCGCCGAATCGGCGACGGGGCTACAACTGCTGGTGACGGATCGGCGCGCGCTGGCGCTGGCGCACGGCAGCGCCGCGGGCGGCCGGCTGCCGCCGCGACCGGTCGTGCTCGCCATGAGTTTCAGCGCGCTGGACCCGAGTATCGCGCCCGCCGGGCAGCATCAGCTCTCGCTGTGGTCGCAATGGCATCCCTACCGCCTCACCGACGACGGCGGCTGGCCCCGGCACCGCGAATCCGAAGCGGACCGGATCATCGCCGAACTGGATCACCACGCACCGGGTTTCGCCGAGTCGGTACTGGACCGCCATATCCAGACCCCGGTCGATCTGGAGCGCGAGATGGGACTGCGCGGCGGCAATGTCATGCATGTGGAGATGAGCCTGGATCAGATGATGCTGTGGCGGCCGCTACCGGAGCTGTCCGGGCAGCGGGTGCCCGGCGCGCCGGGCCTCTACCTGACCGGCGCGTCGACGCACCCCGGCGGCGGCGTGTCCGGGGCGAGCGGCCGCACCGCCGCGCATCTGGTGCTGCGGGACAGTCGCGGGGTCCGCAAGTGGATACGCCGCTAGCGGGGCGGGACCCGCGGCGGCGCGACCTACTACCGGCAGGTCTGCTGGTAGTGCTGGTCGGGACTCAGATCGCCTACCCGCTGACCAGTGGCACCGCCCGCGACGCGGTTACGGTGGCCGTGGTCCTGCTGTCCGCCGGTACCGCGCTGCTGCACGCGGCGATGACCCGCGGTGTCCGCTATGCCGCCGGGTTCGTGGTGATCGTGTCCGGGATCGGGCTGGCGGCCGAGGCCGTGGGCACGGCGACCGGGATACCGTTCGGGGCCTACGAGTACGCGGACGGCCGGATCGGACCGGAGCTGTTCGACGTACCGCTGGTGGTCCCCCTCGCCTGGACCGGCGGGCTGTATCCGATATGGGTGGTCGCGGGCATGCTGTGCCCGGTCGCCGCGGCGCGGATAGCCGCCACCGCCGTGGGCGCGGTGGGCTGGGACCTGTTCCTCGATCCGCAGCTGGTGGCCGACGGGCAGTGGCGGTGGGCGGTCACCGATTCCGGACTGCCGGGCCTGGCCGAGATCCCGGGCACCAACTACCTCGGCTGGCTGGGCGTGGCGGCGGTGATGGCCGGGGCGCTCACCGTATGGGAACGATCCGCCACCCGATCCGAACGGACCGGGGTGCCGGTGCTGATGTTCCTGTGGACCTGGCTCGGATCGGCGCTGGCGCACGCGGTGTTCCTCGGGTTGCCGTACTCGGCGGCCTACGGGGGTGTCGCGCTCGGGATTCTCGGCGTTCCCCTGCTGGTCCGGCTGGTGCGCGACGCCACCGGCCGAGCGTCCGGGCAAGATCGGCGAACCGTCGGGCCCGTCGCATGGCGTGGGTGAGTTCGGGCCTGGCACCATGTCATCCGTGCCTCCGAGTCCCGTTACCGCGAAACCCGGCTCCCCGGTCCCCGCTCCGCGCTCGCGCCGCCGCCTGCGGTCGCGGATAGCCGCGGCCCTGGTCCTGGCCGCTCTGCTCACGCCCGCGCTGGCCGGATGCCTCCGAGTCCAGGCATCGATGGGCCTGTCATCCAATGACCGGGTCTCGGGCCGGATCGTCGCCGCGGTCGTACCGGAGAACAGTGAGGACAAGGGCCCCCAGCTCACCGCCCCGGAAACCCTTGCCACCAAAGTGCGCATCGAGCCGTACAACCAGGACGGATATATCGGCAGCGAGGTGTACTTCGACGATCTGAACTTCGGCGAGGTGGAACAGCTGGCGCAGCTGTCGGAGCAGGCGCAGGGCCTGTTCGACCTGAAATTCCAGCGCAACGGCGATCTCGTCAGCCTCAACGGCCGGGTGGATCTGGAAACGCTGGCCCCGCACGGGTCCGATGTGCAGTTGAGTGTGGCGTTCCCGGCCCGGGTCGCGAAGACCAACGGCAACCGTGAGGGCGATTCCGTGGTGTCCTGGAAGCTTCCCGCCGGCGAGGTCAGCACCGTTCGCGCCGAGGTGGGCTACGCCGATCCGAACACCCGCTCCTTCGCGGGTTGGGCCGGGATCGTCGGCGGGATCACGCTCGCGGTCGCGGCCGTGGTCATCGCACTCGCCTATGTGGACCGTAATCCTCCCGCGCCGGGCGGGCCGGCCGGGTTCTCGCTGCGGCGCTGGTGGGACCAGGTCAAATCCGACGCGTGAGGTCGGTCGAGCGGGCCGCGCGGGCATGGAGCCGGCGGCTGGTGACCGTGGGCACCGGTATCGCCGTGGGCGGCGCCGCGCTCGCCGCCTGGAACCGGGTCACCGTCCCCCGTCTGTCCCGCGCCCCCGCTCCGGTCACCGAAGCCGTCACGGTCTGTGTGCCCGCGCGCGACGAGGCCGCGCTGCTGCCCGATCTGATCGGTGATCTGCGCGCCCAGGTCGGTATCGAGCGATTGCGCATCCTCGTCCTGGACGACGCCTCCACTGACGACACGGCCGCGCGCGCGTTGCGGGCGATGGACCGCGACCCACGGTGCGAACTGCTACGCGGTACCGCCGGCCCACCACCGGGCTGGACCGGCAAGGCAGCGGCCTGCGCCGCGCTGGCAGAACACGCAGAAGGCACCGGCGGCGAGACCGGGCCCGGAGTATTGGTCTTCCTCGACGCCGATATCCGGCTCGCGCCGACCGCGCTGGCCGCGGCGGTGACGCGCCTGCGGCGCCACGATCTCGCGTTGCTGGCGCCGTGGCCGCAACAGCGCGCCGAAACCGTGGCCGAGCGTTCGGTACAACCGCTGCTGTGCTGGTCCTGGGCGTGCACGCTGCCGGTGACCTGGGCCGATCGTGGTACCCGCACCTCGACCGTGGTGGCCTGTGGCCAGTTCCTGGTGTTCGACGCGGCGAGTTACCGCGCGATCGGCGGTCATGAGCCGGTCGCCGGCAGTGTCGCCGAGGACCTCGATATCGCCCGGGTGCTGCGGCGGGCCGGCCACCGGACCGCGATGGCGGCGGCGGGCGAACTCGCGCGGACCCGGATGTACCGGAGCGCGGACGAACTGGTGGCGGGTTATCGCCGCTGGCTCTGGTCGGCCTACGGCGGTTCGGTCGCCGGTGGTATCGCGGTGGGCGTTGTCGCCGCTTGGGCGTATTGGCTGCCTCCGCTGGCCGCCGTACTGGGCCGCGGGCACCTGCGACGAACAGGCCTGCTGGGTTATACGGCCGCGGTCGCGAGCCGGCTGCTGGCGCGCGATCTGGAAACGGGGCGACGGCCGGACCGGCACGACCTCGTCGCCGCGCTCGCCCACCCGGCCTCGGTCGCCACCTACCTACTACTGTGGCAACACTCACATCGCGCCCGCCGCCGCAACGCTCTGACCTGGCGGGGACGCACTCTGACACCCCGCCAAGAGCTGGATTCTCGCTGATTCTTGGTCTTGTGCCCGCGCGGGACCCGGCCGGATGATGAACCCGCCCGGCACGACCGGCGGGCAGGGCCGCCACGGCCCGGGTTCCGAGGAGGCTGCACCATGACCATTGTCGGCCACACCAGCGTCGATACCACCTGGACGCAATGGTATGAGCGGTGCTCGGTCCGGCTGCGCAGCCCGCACGGCACCAGCGACCCGGTCGCCCGGCACCGGCTCGGCGAAGCGCCGGAGCAACTGCCGGGCCTGCCCGGTACCTGGTGGGTCATCGACGGCCGGGTGTTCATCGCCGCCAAACCCGGCGACCGGCTGGACCACGCCGGCGAACGGATCGCCGGTATCGAGATCCTGGATCCGGTCGACGGCGCACCGGGACTCATCCTGCGCCACGACGACCGGGCGCTCGAAGTGGTCCGCCAGGACGATCGGATCGGGGTCCGGGTCTACGCCCCCGCCGACTGAGAACCCGCCGTCACCGTTCCGGCGCGCAGCGGTGACGCGGTGACGCCGTAACCCAGGTTGGTCAACACCTCGCTGGTCGCCTTGGCGAAGTTCAGGGTGATGAAGTGCAGGCAGGGAGCACCTTCGGCGATCAACCGCTCACCCATCCCGGTGGCGATCTCGATCCCGGCGGCCCGGACCGCGGCGCGATCCTCCTCCGGCCCCGATCCGGCGGCCACGCGCAGCCGCTCGATCACGCGGTCCGGTAGCGGTCGGCCACACAACTGCTCGGCCCGCTCCACCGTGCGCAGCGAAGTGATCGGCATCAGCTCCGGAATGATCGGCTTGGCGCCCTCCACCGGGTCCAGGGCCGCGATCCGATCACGCAGTCGCAGGTAGTCGTCGACGTCGAAGAACATCTGGGTGATCGAATACTCCGCGCCCGCACGCAGTTTCGCCGCCAGATACCTCGTATCGTGGTCGAGGTCGATCGAGCGGTGGTGGCCCTGCGGGAACGACGCCACCCCGACGTGGAAATCGCCGAGGTCACGCACGATCCGCACCAGTTCCTCGGCGTACTCCACCCCGCCGGGGTGTTTGTGCCATTCGCCCAGCGGATCGCCCGCCGGATCGCCGCGCAGCACGAGGATATTGCTGATCCCGGAATCGGCGTAGGCCCCGACGATCGACCGCAGCTCGGCGACGCTGTGCCCGACCGCCGTGAGATGGCCGACCGGCAGCAGGGTGGTCTGCAACGCGAGTTCGCCGGTGACGCGCACCGTGCGGTCGCGGGTGCTCCCACCGGCGCCGTAGGTCATCGAGACGAACGCCGGGTGCATCCGCTCGAAGGCGCGCACCGCACGCCACAGCCGCTGCTCGCCCGCCTCGTCGCGGGGCGGGGAGAACTCCACGGAGAAGGGCACAGCGCCGTCGGCGTGCCGCCCCAGGCTCTGCACGACCGAAGGCGTCGCGGAGACGTCCGGTGACGTGGGAGACGGCCGGCCAGGGGTCGGGAGTCCCCGCGCGTTGTCGAAAGTCACCGGCTCAGTCTAGAGGCGGCCCCGCACCAGCCCCGACTCTCTCCCGCACAGGCCGCTACCCACTCCCGGTCCGGGCTCGCGCGCGCGTATTCTGCGATCAGGTCCCGCCGCCGCGGCGGGCGAACGTGGGTCGCTCCCGCCGCACCGGGCGCCATCGGCTCCGGCGGCCGTTCCCACGCGAATCGAAACGAGCTGGGAGGTCACCCTGTCCACCGGAACCGGTACCCCGACCCGGTCGGGTCCCACCTCGGTCGTCCCCGGGACAGCGGCCTTCGCGACGGCCGTGGAACAGGCCCTGACCGATTTCTTCACCACCCGCCGCGATCCGGTCGCCGAATTGGGCCCAGTGTTCGCCGAGAGCGTCGAGGCTCTCGAATCGTTCACGCTGCGCGGCGGCAAACGCACCAGGCCGGGTTTCGCGTGGATGGGCTGGCTGGGCGCCGGTGGTGATCCGGCGAGCACCGGCGCGGCGGCGGTCCTGCGGGCCTGCGCGGCCCTGGAACTCGTACAGGCCTGCGCGCTGATCCACGACGACATCATCGACTGCTCCCGCACCCGGCGCCGGTTCCCGACCGTGCACGTGGACTTCGAGCAGCGGCATCACCGCGCGGCATGGTCCGGGGACTCCGCGCACTACGGCGAGTCGGTGGCGATCCTGCTCGGCGATCTGGCGCTGGCGTGGGCCGACGATATGGTGCACGACGCCGGACTCGATCCGGCGGCATTGGCCCGGTTCGCGCCGGTATGGGCCCGGATGCGCACCGAGGTGCTGGGTGGCCAGCTGCTCGATGTGCACGGGGAGGCCAGTGGCGATGAATCGGTGGCCGCGGCGCTGCGGATCAACCGGTACAAGACCGCCGCCTACACCGTGGAACGCCCGCTGCATCTCGGCGGGGCGCTCGCCGACGCCGACCCCGGGCTGATCGCCGCCTACCGCACCTATGGGACCGATATCGGGATCGCCTTCCAGCTCCGCGACGATCTGCTGGGGGTGTTCGGCGATCCCGCGGTGACCGGTAAACCTTCCGGTGACGATCTGCGCGAAGGTAAGCGCACCGTTCTGGTCGCCGAGGCGCTGCAACGCGCCACGGAAACGGACCCGGCGGCGGCCCGGAAACTGCGCGGCGAGATCGGCACCGATCTCTCCGAAGAACAAGTGGGCGAATTGCGCGCGTTGCTCACCGAGCTCGGCGCCGTCGACGCGGTGGAGGCCAGGATCGCCGCGCTGACCGACCAGGGCCTGACCGCGATCGACGCCAGTTCCGCCACACCCGAGGCCAGAGCACGGCTGCGTGAGATGGCGCTGGCGGCCACCCGGCGCGCGGCATGACCGGCGGTAACCACGCCGACGGGGCGGCGGCCGGCCGCGGCGGCGGGCCCGTACCTACGAGCGGGCCGCCCGTGAAGGCGGTGACCGGACCCACGGAGCAGGTGGTCGTGGTCGGCGCCGGGCTGTCCGGTCTCGCGTCCGCGCTGTACCTGACCGGCGCCGGCTGCGCGGTCACCCTGGTGGAGCGCGCCGATCATGTCGGCGGCCGGGTCGGGCGGTACCGGTTCGCCGACTACGAGATCGACTCCGGGGCGACCGTGCTCACATTGCCCGCACTCATCGACGACGCGCTGGCCGCGGTGGGGACCGACACCTCGAAGACGGTGCCGCCGCTGCGGATCCGGCAGTTGGACCCGGCCTACCATGCTCGCTTCGCGGACGGATCCGAGCTGCGGGTCTTCTCCGACCCCGACCGGATGAGTGCGGAGGTGGCTCAGACCTGCGGACCGGACGAAGCCGTCCGGTACCGGCGGCTGCGGGACTGGCTGGGTCGCGTGTTCCGGGCCGAATACGACGAGTTCCTGGCGACGAACTTCGATTCACCGCTGGACATGGTGCGTTTCCCGGGCAAACGGGCGGCCCTGCTCGAACTGGTCCGGCTCGGTGCCTTCGGCCGGCTGGGCAACCGGGTCGACCGGACGCTGCGGGACCCCCGGCTGACCCGCCTGTTCACCTTCCAGGCGCTGTACGCGGGGATGGCACCCGAGCAGGCGCTCGGCGTGTACGGTGCGATCCCCTATATGGATACCGGCCTGGGCGTCTACTTCCCCGACGGCGGAATGCGATCTGTCGCCGAAACCCTGGCGGGCGCCTTCACCGCGGCCGGTGGCCGCCTCGAACTCGGCACCGAGGTCACCGGAATCGACTATGACCGGAACCGGGCCCGGCGGGTACTACTGGCCGACGGCCGGGACCTGCCCTGCGATGCGGTGATCCTCACCGCGGATCTGGGATCCCTGGATCGCTTCGGCGCGCGCCCGCCGCGGCGGCTGCGCGCCTCCCCGTCGGCGGTCGTCGCGCACGGCACCGTACCGGCCGGGATCGCCGAGAGCTGGCCGGTACAGGCACATCACACCATCGACTTCGGCGCCGCCTGGTCGCGGACCTTCGCCGAGATCACACCGCGACGCGGCGGCCGTCTCATGAGCGATCCCTCGCTACTGCTGACCCGCCCCGCGCTCAGCGACCCCGGTCTCTACCTCACCCGCGGCGAGACCCGGTACGAACCGTTCTCGCTGCTCGCTCCCTGCCCCAACCTGGATTCGGCACCGCTGGATTGGAATCGGCTCGGCCCCTCATACCTGCGGGAACTGCTCGCAGTCCTGGAGTCGCGTGGGTATCACGAGATCTCGGCGCAGTTCAGCGTGGACCGGCTCGACACGCCCGCGACCTGGCTGGATCAGGGCATGATCGCCGGAACTCCGTTCTCGGCCGCGCATCTGTTCCGTCAGACCGGCCCCTTCCGCACCCGTAATCTCGCGCGCGGCAGGGAGAACGTGGTCCTGGCCGGATGCGGTACGACGCCGGGGGTCGGTGTGCCGACCGCGCTGCTGTCGGGAAAACTCGCGGCACAGCGCGTTGTGGGCGAGAATCGCGGTGCCCGGACGCGCGCCCCCGCGACCGTCCGGCCGCCGTCCGTGACGGAAGCCGTAAACTGAGCGCCGACCTATTCGCCCGCGGTTGCGACCGCCGACCATCCAGGGGGGACCGACACCGGATGCCAGCCCCCTATATGCACACCACGACCACTACTGTTCCCGTCGCCGATACCGGCGCGGGCATCTCGGATCCGCAGACCGCGCGGACGGCAGGACGTGCCGGATTCGCGCCCGGTTTCCGGGGTTGGCTGCGTTTCTGCGCCGACTTCCTGCGCAGCCCGGAAGGTCACGCGGCACTGCTCGGATTCGCCGGCGCCGTGATGATCACCTTCGGCGGCTTCGGCGCCGGCGGCGTACGCAAACGCGATCCGCTGCTCGAGACGGTGCACCTGTCCTGGCTGCGGTTCGGGCACGGCTACGCGTTGTCGATGATCTGCGTCTGGGCCGGGGTGCTGATGATGGTGGCCGCCTGGGTGCGGCTGGGCCGGATAACCCTCGGATTCGGCGGCCACACCGGCGAAGTACGGCTCAACGAACTGCGCGCCATCGTCGGTATCTGGATCGCCCCGCTGATGTTCACGGTCCCCATGTTCAGCCGCGACGCCTATTCCTATCTCGCCCAGGGCGCGCTGCTGCGCGACGGTTTCGACCCGTATCAGGTGGGCCCGGTCGCCAATCCCGGGATCCTCCTCGACAACGTGAGCACCGTCTGGACCACCACCACCGCGCCCTACGGTCCGGTGTTCCTGTTGCTGGGTCGCGCGATCACCGCGGTGACCGGGGACAGCGTGGTCGGCGGCACGATCGCGCTGCGTTTCGTGATGCTGCCCGGCCTGGTGCTCATGATGTGGGCGGTGCCGTACCTGACCAAACATCTCGGCGGCAGGCCGGCCGTCGCCCTGTGGCTGGCGGTGCTCAACCCGCTGGTGCTGATCCACCTGATCGGTGGCGTGCACAACGAGATGCTGATGGTCGGCCTGATGTGCGCCGGAATCGCACTGGTCCTGGAACGCCATCACGTGGCAGGGATCGTGGTGGTGGCGATCGGGGTCGCGATCAAGGCGACCGCCGGCGTCGCGCTGCCGTTCCTGGTGTGGATCTGGATGCTGCACGAACGCGACCGCCGCGCCGAAGACGGCCAGCGCGCCGCCCTGGCCACCACCAGCCGGGAGTTCCTGGCCCACCACTGGAAGATGTTCGCCAAGATCGCGGGCCTCGGTCTCGCGGTATTCGCCGCGGTTTTCGTGGCGGCCTCGGCGATCGCCGGTGTCGGAATCGGCTGGCTCACCGCGCTGTCGGGGTCACGCAAGATCATCAACTGGTTGTCGCTGCCCACCGTCATGGCGCACGTCGTCACCTGGATCACCCCGTTCGGACTGGATTCCGCCCTCGAAGTGACCCGCATACTGTGCATGCTGGCCCTGCTGGTGTTGCTGGTGTGGACGTGGTGGCGGTTCAAACTCACCGAACGCGACGCGGTCCTGGGCATCCTGATCGCTTTCGTCGCCATCGTGATCCTGTCACCGGCCGCGCTGCCCTGGTACTACTCGTGGCCGCTGGCCCTGGCCGCGGGCTTCGCACTGTCGACCACCACGCTCATGACCCTGGTCGGGATCTGCACCTGGCTGATGCTGGTCTTCCAGCCCGACGGGTCGATCGGACTGTACAACTTCTGGCATGTCGCGGCCGCGACCTTCGCCTCCGTGGTAGCCGCGCTCTCGCTGCGCAATATCGACCCGCTACGACTGCGTGGCACCCCCCGCGCCCCACACGCGGTCTCCGCACCCGTGGTCACCAGCGGTCTGTGAACGACCCACACGGTATGCGGTTCGGCGTACCACCGCCGACCGATCCGCGGGGTCGTGCGGCGCTACCGGATGCCTACCGGTACTGCCGTCACATCGCCGCGTCGCACGGTCGTACGTACTATCTGGCGACCCGGCTGCTGTCCGCGGACCGCCGCCCCGCGGTACACGCGCTGTACGCCTTCGCGCGGACGGTGGACGATATCGTCGACGACCCGCGGGGCCCCGGCGATGATCCACACGAGGCCGTCACCGCGCTGGACGCCGTCGAGCACCACCTCCGCGCCGCCTGGGTGCGGCCCGTGTCCGCGCGGCGAGCACCGAGCCCCCACGCGGCGCTCCCACCGGAGTTCGACCGGGTCGTATCGCCACTCACCGATACCGTCACCCGATTCGCGATCGAGCCGCGCCACTTCTGGACCTTCCTGGATTCCATGCGCATGGACATCCCGGAGTCGCCCCTGTTCCGCAACCGTTACCCGACGATGGCGGCGCTGCACGAGTACATGCGCGGGTCGGCCGCGGCCATCGGTCTGCAACTACTACCCGTACTGGGCACCGTCTGCCCGGTGGCCGAAGCCGAACCCGCCGCGGCCGCGCTCGGCAACGCCTTCCAGCTCACCAATTTCCTGCGCGATATCGGCGAGGACCTCGACCGCGACCGGATCTATCTCCCGACCGCCGACCTCGCCGCATTCGGGGTGGACGAAGCACTGCTGGCCGATTGCCGGCGCACCGGACGTACCGATCGGCGCCTGCGCCGGGCACTGGCACATCTGATCGCGGTCAACCGCGACTTGTACCGGGGCGCGCGGCCCGGTATCGACCTGCTGAGCCCTCGGGTGCGCCCCGCCATCCGCACGGCCGCGACCCTCTACGCGGCCATCCTCGACCGCATAGAGGACAGTGGCTACGCCGTATTCGCGCAGCGCGCCGTGGTACCGCAGCGCAGGCGGCTGCGGCTCGCCGTGAGCGCGGCACTGGGGACCTGAGATGGACTGTTCAGAACGGGTCGGCGGCGGCGCGGCGCAGCACCTCACGGGCCAGCGGCCCGTGCAACGCTTCGACCGGCTTACCCGGCAGCGTCTCGTCGTCGGTGAAGATCCATTCCAGGATCTCCTCGTCGGTGTACTTCGCGTCACGCATCACCGTGATCAGCCCGGGCAGCCATCTCAGCACTGCGCCCGTATCGTCGAAGAAGATCTCCGGGACCCCGGCCACACCGTCGCGCCGGACGGCCAGCAACTGGTTGTCACGCAGCATCTGATGCACCCGGGTCACCACGATGCCCAGTTGTTTCGCGACTTCGGGCAGCGCGAGCAGGGGTACCGAGGCGGGCAGGACATCGGTACTGCAGGGAAAGGCACTCACGGAAGACAACCGTAGACGCTGCCCGCCTCCCCGCCGTGAGACACCCGTGGCAGCCCGGCCGATAACATCGACAACAGCCGCGTGGGCGGCCACCGTGTGGACACGGTAGGAAAGTGGAGAGGTTCGTGACAGCCGGAACAGAATTGATCGACGCCGTACTCGACCGGCGATACCGGATCGACGCGCCGATCGCCCGCGGTGGGATGTCGATGGTGTTCCGCGGCGTGGACACCCGCCTGGGTCGTCAGGTCGCCATCAAAGTGATGGATCCCAAGTTCGCCGGTGACCCCCAGTTCCTGAGCCGCTTCGAATTCGAGGCCCGCGCGGTCGCCGGACTCAAACACCCCTCCCTGGTCGAGGTCTACGACCAGGGTATGGACGGTGAGTACCCGTTCCTCGTCATGGAGCTGGTCCAGGGCGGCACGCTGCGTGAACTGCTGCGCGAGCGCGGCCCGATGCCGCCGCACGCGGTGCGCGCGGTGGCCGAGCCGGTACTGGCCGCGATCGGCGTCGCGCACGCCGCGGGGCTGGTACACCGCGATGTAAAACCCGAGAACGTGCTCATCTCCGATTCCGGTGACGTCAAGATCGCCGATTTCGGACTGGTGCGCGCGGTGGCGGCGGCCAACACCACCTCGGCCAGCGTCATTCTGGGCACCGCGGCCTATCTCTCGCCGGAACAGGTGACCTCCGGTAGCGCCGACGCCCGCAGCGATGTGTACGCGTTCGGGATCCTGATCTTCGAGCTGCTCACCGGCCGCGTGCCGTTCACCGGCGACAACTCGCTGTCGGTGGCCTACCAGCGGGTGGAGAACGACGTTCCGAGCCCCAGCGAGTTCATCGCCGGGGTCCCGCCCGAATTCGATCGGCTGGTCGCCCGCGCGACCGCCCGGGAGCCCGGGCACCGGTTCGCCGACGCCGGCGAAATGGTCGCCGAACTACGCGCCATCGCCGCGCGCCTGGATCTACCCGCCTACCGAGTGCCCGCACCCCGGGATTCGGCCGAACACACCAGTGCCCACCATCCGGTCACCCTGCCGGCCCCCGAGCCCGCCGCCGCCGGCGCCGGTCCGCACGCCACGCGAATGGTGACCACGGCCCGGCCCCGGAACGAGCCGCCACCCCCCACCTACATCCCACCGCAGCAACCCACCCAGTACAGCGCCTATCAGGAGTCCCGGGCCAACCACCGGCGCAACGGCATGATCTGGGCCGCCGTGGTGGTGGTGCTGACACTGCTCGTCGGAATCGGCGGCTGGTGGCTCGGCACGGGCCGCTACGCCACGGTCCCCTCGGTCGCCGGTATGACGCTGGAGAACGCCACCGCCGAGCTCCAGGAGGCCGGATTCGATACCGGCACCCGGGACAAGGCCTCCGATACCGTCCCCGTCGGCGGCGTGGTGGGCACCGATCCGGGCCCGGGCGCCCGCGAGGCCAAGGGATCCACCATCGATGTCCTGGTCTCCAGCGGGAAGCCCCGAGTGCCCGCCGTCTCCCTCGGTGACACCTGGGACGACGTCCAGCAATTGATCCGCGACCAGGGCCTGCAACCGGTGGACGGTGGCGAAGTCGCCAGCACCGTCCCCGAAGGAACCCTGGCCCGTATCGATCCCGGCCCCGGCACCGTCCTGCCCGCAGGGGCTCATGTGCAGATCTGGAAGAGCAACGGATCCAAACCGGTCCAACTGCCGGATCTGCGTGCCGCGACACCCGAACAGGCACGGCAGAAACTCACCGATCTCGGACTCACGGTCGGCGGCGAACGCCCCGTCTACGACAAACTCGTCGAAGTGGGTCGTGTGGTCGGCAGCGATCCCACCGTAGGCACCACGGTCGACGCCGGATCCTCGGTGACCCTACTGGTCTGCGAAGCGGTCACCATGCCTTCGGTGATGGGCAAAAAGGTATCCGAAGCCCGCCGGACCCTGGAATCGCTGGGCCTGACGGTCCAGGTCCGGCAGCTGGCGCCCTTGGACTCCTCGGCGGTGGTCTCCCAGAATCCTCCGGCGAACGCCAACGTCGAGCCGGGAGCAACGGTCACCATCGTGGCTTTCCCCTGACAGTTCACCTTCGGATAGACGTCCCGCCGACGGCCGGGTGGAGAACCGGGTGGATTCGGCGGGACCGGTCGGAGAAAGCGGAGATGCCGGCGCGAGTCTCGACGGCTGAACGGCGAGACTCAGGGCCTCGACCCCCGCGACGCCGCGGGCGGCGCCGAAAACACAGCCCTACCGCAGCATCTCCGCGACCAGGAACGACAGCTCCAGCGACTGCTGGGTGTTCAGTCGCGGATCGCAGGCCGTTTCGTACCGGCCGGACAGGTCGAGGTCGGAGATGTCCTGGGCCCCGCCCAGACATTCCGTGACATCCTCACCGGTGAGTTCGATATGCAGACCGCCCGGATGGGTACCGAGTGCGTGGTGGACCTCGAAGAAGCCCTGCACCTCGTCGACGATGCGGTCGAAATGCCGCGTCTTGAAACCGGTCGAGGATTCGTGGGTGTTGCCGTGCATCGGGTCGCACTGCCAGATGACCTGATGCCCGGTGGACTGAACCTTCTGCACGATCGCCGGGAGGATCTCACGGACCTTGGTATTACCCATCCGGGAAACCACGGTCAGCCGGCCGGGTTCGTTGTTCGGATCGAGCCGTTCCACGTACTCCACCGCCTGCTCGGGGGTGGTGGTGGGCCCGATCTTGAGGCCGATCGGGTTGGCGAGCAGTTCGGCGAAAGCGATATGCGCGCCGTCCAGCTGACGCGTGCGCTCCCCGATCCACAGGAAGTGCGCGGACAGGTCGTAGAGGACGGGGTCACCGGCCGAGTTGTGCGCGAGCCGCAGCATGGCACGCTCGTAGTCCAGGACCAGCGCTTCATGGGAGGCGTAGATCCGGGCCGATTGCAGGCTGGGATCCACGACCCGGCAGGCGTTCATGAAACGCAGACCCCGGTCGATCTCCCCGGCGAGGGCCTCGTAGCGCGCACCGGCCGGAGACTGCGATACGAAGTCCCGGTTCCAGTCGTGCACTTTGTGCAGATCGGCCATGCCGGCGTTGGTCATAGCCCGGACCAGGTTCATCGCGGCACTGGCGTTCGCATAGGCGCGGACCAGGCGGGAGGGGTCGTGCTCACGAACAGAGGCGTCGGCGACCAGGGAATTGATCATATCGCCCCGGTAGGATTTCAAACCGAGGGCGTCGGTATCGGAGGAACGGGGTTTCGCGTACTGGCCCGCGATCCGCGCGACCTTGACCACCGGCAGGCTCGCACCGTAGGTGAGCACCACCGCCATCTGCAACAGGGTGCGAATATTGCCGCGAATATGCGGTTCGGTGTTGTCGGAGAATGTCTCCGCGCAATCACCGCCCTGCATGAGGAACGCCTCACCGCGCGCCACCTCGGCGAGCCGCTCCCGCAGTTCGTCGACCTCCGCGGGTACACAGATCGGTGGCACGCTCTCCAGCACCGTGCGCATGTTCGCCGCCTGCTCGGGGTCCCACGACGGCTGCTGCAGCGCCGGGCGCGACAACGCGTCGTCGAGCCGTTTCCGCAGGTCATTGGGCAACGGCGGAAGCTCGGGCAAACGGTCGATGGGAACGTCGACGGTCCAGTTCACCCCTCCAGCCTACGTTGCTGTGTTCACGGCCCCGCCCTCGGCGCCGCGGGTGGGGCGCGCCGGGGGCGGGGCCGATGAACACAACCCCGACCCTGCGGCGCCGAAGGCGGCGCCAATAAACTCAGCGCGTTCTGTTCGCCGCCGAGGGGACCCACCTTTTGAGATATTTCTACGATGCGGAGTTCATCGAGGACGGCCGTGTGATCGACCTGGTGTCGATGGGCGTCGTCTGCGAGGACGGGCGTGAGTTCTACGCCGTGTCCACGGAGTTCGACGCGGGCCGCGCGGGGCCTTGGGTGTGCAAGAACGTCTTGCCGAAGCTGCCCCCGCAGAGTTCTCCGCTGTGGCGGACCAGGGAACAGATCCGGAACGATCTGTATCGATTCCTGGTCCCCCGGCCCACTGTGCAACCGGAGCTGTGGGCGTGGGTCAGCGCCTATGACCATGTGGTGCTGTGCCAGTTGTGGGGTTCGATGGTGGATCTGCCGCCGGCCCTGCCCCGATACACCAACGAACTGCGGCAGCATTGGGAGGCGCACGGTCGGCCGGATCTGCCGCCCCCGCCGCGCGACGCGCACGATGCGCTGGCCGATGCGCGGCACAATCTCGCCAAGTTCGAGGCTATCGAAGCGGCAAGGCGGCGCGCGAACTGAACGATCCGGTGTCGCCGCGACGCGGGGACCCGCACCGGTGAACGAACAGGCCCCCTGGTCCGAGGACCAGGGGGCCTGTTGTTCGGGCGGGACGGGTCAGTGCCCGCCGTGCCCGTTCTGTCCGTTGGAACCGGCCTCGTCCTGTACTCGCTTGAGTACGGCCAGCTGCCGGTGTTCCTCTTCCAGTTCGGCCGCGAAATGCTGTTCGCTCTCCGCGCGCGGATCGGCGCGCAGGAAGCTGCCGGTGCCCGGCTGCCCCGCCGAACCCAGCTGGTTCATCTTCTTGGGCACCACCGCGCCCTGGTACTCCAGCGGGATCGGATGACCGTGGCTGTCCACCGGTCCCAGCGGCTGATGTACCTCGATATATTCGCCGTGCGGCAGACGCTTGATCACACCGGTCTCGATACCGTGCTCGAGTACCGCGCGGTCGCTGCGCTGCAGGCCGATGCAGAACCGGTAGGCGAGGAAGTACGCCAGCGGTGGTGCGACGAGCAGGCCGATACGGCCGATCCAGGTGGTCGCGTTCAGCGAGATGTCGAACTTGAGCGCCAGGATGTCGTTGACGCAGGACAGCGTGAGGACCACATAGAAGGCGATGGCCATCGCACCGATCGCGGTACGCACCGGGACGTCACGCGGACGCTGCAGCAGGTTGTGCCGCGCCGTATCGCCGGTGAGTCTCTTCTCGATCCACGGGTAGGCGATCAGCACCATGAAGACCAGGCCCATGATCAGCGCGACCCAGACCACCGCGGGCACGGTGTAGCGGCCCAGGTACAGCTCCCACGGCGGCATCAGACGCGCCAGACCGTCGGTCCACATCATGTAGAAGTCGGGCTGGGAGCCCGCCGACACCTGCGACGGGTTGTACGGGCCCAGGTTCCAGATCGGGTTGATCTGGAGCACGCCGCCCATGATCGCCACGAAGCCGAGCGTGAACGCGAAGAACGCGCCCTGATCGGCGGCGAACACCGGAACGATCCGCGAACCGACCACATTGTTCTCGGAGCGGCCCGGACCGGGGAATTGGGTGTGCTTCTGATACCAGACGATGGCCACGTGCGCCGCGATGAGCGCCAGCATGATGCCCGGGAACAGCAGCACATGCGCGATGTAGAGACGCGGGATGATGATCTCGCCGGGGAAATCACCGCCGAACATCAGCCAGTGCATCCAGGTGCCGATCACCGGGATGCCCATGGTGATACCACCGAACGCGGCCCGCAGACCGGTGCCGGAGAGCAGGTCGTCGGGCAGCGAGTACCCGAAGAAGCCCTCGAACATGGCCAGGATCAGCAGCAGCGAGCCGATCACCCAGTTCGCCTCACGCGGCTTGCGGAACGCGCCGGTGAAGAAGATGCGGAACAGGTGGATGATGATCGACGCCGCGAACAGCAGCGCCGCCCAGTGGTGCACCTGCCGGACGAACAGACCGCCGCGCACCTCGAAGGAGATGTTCAGGGCGGTCTCGTAGGCCCGCGACATACCCACACCGCGCAGCGGCTGGTAGGCGCCGTCGTAGGTGACGTGCGCCATCGACGGGTCGAAGTACAGCGTCAGGTACACACCCGACAGCAGCAGGATGATGAACGCGTACAGCGCGATCTCACCCAACAGGAACGACCAATGGGTGGGGAACACCTTGTTGATCGATCGTTTCATGAAGGCGGCGGCGCGATACCGCTCGTCCACTTCGTTGGCTTGTGCCGCAAGTTTGCGGCCTACAGCCTCTCCTGCACTCATGATCGACGCTCCCAGAAGGCCGGGCCGAGGGGTTCGATGAAGTCACCGTTGGCGACCAGGTACCCCTCTGAGTTTACGGTGATCGGCAACTGCGGCAGCGCTCGGGCAGCAGGACCGAAGATCGGCTTGCCCCATTCGGTCGCGGAGAACTGCGACTGATGGCAGGGGCACAGGATGCGGTTGGTCTGCTGTTCGAACAGCGAGGTCGGGCAACCGAGGTGGGTGCAGATCTTCGAGTAGGCGAAGTAGTCGCCGAAGTTGAAGCTCTCCTGACCCTTACGTTTGATCGCGTTCTTCGCGTCCTCGGTCCGCAGACGGATCAACATGACAGCGTTGCGGATACCACGCAGCGACTGCAAGGTCGCGTGCTCGTCCCCGCGCCAGGATTCCTTCCAGGGGAAGACGGTCTCCATGGCGCCGGCGTCGAGGTCCTCGGGGCGGACCAGGACGATGTCCTGTGGACGGCCGGTATCGCGACGGATGTAGATGGTTTCGCCCGGGTAGTCCGGGGTCCAGCCCGATACCCACAGCGGCGACTTCTCGCGCTGCGCCCACGGGTTCTTCACCATGCCGCCCACGAACACCAGCAGTGCGCCGATACCGAGGACACCGACGCCCGCGCCCGCGGTGCGGGTGATGAGCTTGCGGCGGCCCAGGGTGGAGGTATCCAGGGCGTCACCCAGTTCGGCCACCAGCGTCCGCCGGTCGACCTCGCTGGATTTTCCGTCGTGCCGGTCCTGGACCGACAGTTCCGCCGGAATGAACTTCTTGCGGATCAGCACCACGGCGATACCGATGGCCAGGATCGAGATACCGAAGGTCAGACCGTAGAGCGGGGTGGTGAGCGAGTACAGGCCGTGGCCGTCGTCGGCCGCGCCCTTGTACTCCCAGGGCCAGAACAGAAACACACCCACCAGGGCGGCCGCGGCCAGCCCGGAGATCGCGAACCACAGCGCGACCTGTCGTTCCGCGCGTTTCTCCGCCCGGGTGCCCGGCACCGGCCAGCGTTCCCGCCGGTAGACCACTTCCACACCGTCGCGGGCGGTACCGAGCGCGACCAGCTCTTCCCGCGACATCGCGTCCAGTTCGGCCTCGGTCGGTTCAGCCGGGGTCACGGCCGCGGAATCCTTGTCCAGGCCACCCATCTCGTTTTGCTCCTGTTCGCTCATGACTAGGTCCTCGAACCGATCCAGATCGCCGCACCCACCACGGCCACGATGCCGATCGTCCATATGGCGAGACCTTCGGTCGCGGGACCGAAACCGCCCAGACCCCAGCCGCCCGGCGGTTTCGCCTCGGCCGAGTCCTTGACGTAGGCGATGATGTCGCGCTTCTCCTCCGCCGAGAGCTGCCGGTCGGAGAATTTCGGCATGTTCTGGGGGCCGGTGACCATGGCGGTCCAGATCTGCGCCTCGGAGGCCGGCTCCAACGGCGGGGCGAATTTGCCCGAGGACAACGCGCCGCCGCGACCGGTGAAGTTGTGGCAGGACGCGCAGTTCATGCGGAACAGCTCACTGCCACGGCCGATATCGGCGCCACGCAGCGATTCCTGCGCGATCTCGCCGTTCGCGTCCCGCGGCACCGTCGGGCCACCACCGTTGGCGGCGACATAAGCGCCGAGGGCGTCGGTCTGGTGCGCGTCGAATTTCACGGGTTTGCGCTCGGCCTGCGCTTCGTTACGGGTCATCGGCATACGCCCGGTGGACACCTGGAAGTACACGGCCGCCTCACCGACGCCGATCAGGCTCGGACCACGGTCGGTGACACCCTGCAGGTTCGCGCCGTGACAGGTGACGCAGGAGGTCTCGTAGAGCTGCTGACCCTCGCGGATCAGCGCCACCGAGTCCTCGTTCGCCGTGGCGACCTGGGGCTCGGGAGTGAGCGCCGAGGCGAGGAAACCGGCTCCGACGAGACCCACCATGAGCGCGAGGCCGCCCGCTATCCGTCGGCGGACGCGACGCTGCCTGCGCTTCTTGCTGGCCTCGCCGTGCCCACCGCTGGCGGGCGCTGGCGCTGTCGGGGGCGATGAACTCATCTGTGTCCCTTTGGAGTAGACGGAACCTGGTGGGCTGTTGACTTGTGCGCCCGCGCTACGCCTGCGTGGTCACGCCGCGCTACCTCCTCCGGCGCTGACGCTCGGGCGCCGACCGGCGTCACCGGACGAAGTAGATCGTGGCGAAGAGCCCGACCCACACGATGTCGACGAAGTGCCAGTAGTAGGAGACGACGATCGCGGCGGTCGCCTGGGCGGGCGTGAACTTGCTCATCGCGGTCCGCGCGAGCAGGAACAGGAAGGCGATCAGACCGCCGATGACGTGCAGACCGTGGAACCCGGTGGTGATGTAGAACACCGACCCGTAGGAGCTGCCGGAGATCGAGGTCCCCTCCGCCACCAGGTGGTAGTACTCGTAGGCCTGCCCGCACACGAAGAACGCGCCCATGAGGAAGGTGACGACGTACCAGCGGCGCAGCCCGAACACGTCACCGCGTTCGGCCGCGAACACACCCATCTGGCAGGTGAACGACGAGGCGATCAGCACAGCGGTGACCGGGATGGCCAGCGTCATGTTCAACTCGGTCGGCGGCATCGGCCACTCGGGCGCCTGACTTCGCGCGACGAAGTACATCGCGAAGAGGCCGGCGAAGAACATCAGCTCGCTGGACAGCCAGATGATGGTACCGACGCTGACCATGTTGGGCCGGTTCAGCGAGTGCACACGCTGGGTTATGGCCGATCCTGAGGTACCTACTGCGGTCGTCACGGGGTAAGTATGACTCTTCGTAGTACGACAGTCGAAGTCGGGTTCCCAACTTGATCACCCGTGTCGTGATCGACCGGCTCCGTAAGTCTCTCGCAGCAGTCCGGCGTGTCGGGCGGGCCTTCCCCGCGAACAGCGCGGATGACGTGGTGCGGTGCACGGGGCAGCATGCGGTTTAGGGTGTGTACAACCGTTCGGTCACAGATTTCGGTGCGACGAGGAGATTGAGATGAGCGTGCGCAGCTGGCCCTTGGTGCTCGGGGCGCTCGCCGACGGACAGGACCTCACCGCGGACGATACGACCTGGGTGATCGACGAGATCTTCACCGACAACTCCACCTCGGCGCAGATCGCCGCGTTCGGGGTCGCGATGAAGATCAAGGGCCCTACTCCGACCGAGCTGGCGGGTATGGCCCGCGGCATGCTCGGGCACGCGCGGCTGGTGAAGATCGACGGCGACGCGGTGGATATCGTCGGTACCGGCGGCGACCGGTCGGGATCGGTGAACATTTCCACCATGTCCTCGATCGTGGTCGCGGCCGCCGGGGTGCCGGTCGTCAAGCACGGTAACCGGGCCGCTTCCTCCAAGAGCGGTGGTGCGGACGTACTCGAGGCGCTGGGTGTGAAACTCGCCCTCGGACCCGAGTCCGTCGCGCGCTGCGTGCGTGAGGTGGGCATCGGGTTCTGTTTCGCCTCGCTGTTCCATTCCGGTCTGCGTTTCGCGGGGCCGGCCCGTAAGGAGATCGGGATCCCGACGGTTTTCAACGTACTGGGTCCGCTCACCAACCCCGCCCAGCCCCGCGCGGGGCTGGTGGGGTGCGCGTTCGAGGATCTGCTGGAAACCATCGCCGGGGTGTTCGCCGATCGGGGTGCCGGAGCACTGGTGGTGCGCGGTCGCGACGGACTGGACGAGATCACCACCTCCGATGTCACCGATGTCTATGTGGTGGCCGACGGCGTGATCCGCGAAGCGGTGATCGACCCGGCCCGGCTCGGCATCCCCCGGGTGGACCTGGACGAGCTGCGCGGTGGCGACGCCCGGGTGAACGCTCAGGTGGCCCGGGACGTCTTCGCGGGTAACCCCGGGGCGGTGCGCGACGCCGTGCTGGTGAACTCCGCCGCCGCCATCACCGCCTACGACCTGTCCCGCGGCGCGGACGGCACGGCCGAGCTGGACGATCATCTGGTGGCCGGGATCGAACGTGCGGCCGCGGCCGTCGACAGCGGTGCCGCCGCCGCCCTGCTGGACCGCTGGGCCGCGCTCACCCGGACGCTCGGCGACGACTGACCCGGCCCGGGTTCACTCGCCGATCGAGAACCCGGCCTCGACGTCGGCACTGGAATACGATTTGAACGCGATATGCGTGACTGTGCGCTGCACACCCGCGACCTTGTCGATCCGCGCCGTGACGACCTCGGCGACCTCCGCGTGATCACGGACGCGCACCAGCGCGATCAGGTCGACGTCCCCGGCGCACGAATACACCTCGGTGACGCCCTCGGTATCGGCCACCGCCTGCGCGGTCTCCGGAATGCGCCCGTTGTCGGCCTGGATCAGAACGATGGCGGTAATCATGGTGACAGCCTAGGCATCCGCGCGCCGCGGCATCGTGGGCCCACGCGGTCCGGCCGGGCGGCCGGCTGTTCAGCCGCGCTGTTCGTCGTAGGACTCGGCGGCGCGGGCCGCCCCCGCGGCGGAATCGGCCGCCTCGGCCCAGCCGATCCAGCGACCCGCGCCGCGCGCGGGTTCGGCGTAGCCGTCGGTGGTGCGCACGATCCGCACCCCGGGACGTTCGAGCCAGCGGGCGATCACCGCGACCTCGTCCGGGGAGGCGCCGAGTAGCGGCGGTAACCGAGGATCCGCTCCGGCCGGAAACAATTCACCGGTCGGCGTACCCGCCTCGGGCCCGGTGGGCCGCACGGTCTGCGCGGCGGCGACGATCCGCTCGACCACCGGCATGGGCGCGACCCCGCGTCCGGCGGTACCCGCCCCGGCGAGCCGGCCGTAGCGGATCACGGCGAATTCCCAGCCGCCGGCGCCGTCGGGGTGCGCGGTGATCAGTTCGGCCGGGCGGGCGACGGCGGCCAGCCGCTGGGTGCGGCGCAGCGCGCGGATAACGGCGGCGGCCCGGTCGCGTAAACGCGCCGCGGATTCGTACTGTTCACCGGCCGCGTAGTGCTCGATCCTGGCCAGTAGCGCGCGGAGCGCGGTGTCGTCGGTGCCGGCGAACAGGGCGCGTGCGGCCGCCGGGGCGGCCGCGTAGGCGGCCGGCCCCAGCGGGGTATCGGTAGCGGCCCGGCAACCACCGACGGCTTCCGGCGGGCAGGAGTGCAGGGCGTTCCCGGACAGCCGGGTGGTGCAGGTACGCAGTCCGCAGTACTCGGCCAGGGTGGCGGCGATATCGGCGGCCGCGGCCCGGGAGTGGAACGGCCCCACGGCCGGGCCGCCGGGCTCACGGACGAGGGTCAGCCTCGGGAAGGCTTCGGCGGTGAGCGCGATCCACCAGGCCCGCTTCGGGAATTTGGACCGCCGGTTGTAGGGCGGGGCGTGTGCGGTCAGCAGCCGCAGCTCCCGGACACCCGCCTCGAGCCCGTGCGCGCACACCACATGGTCGACCCGGGTGGCGAGGCTTACCATTTCCCGGATGCGTCCCCGGGTCTCCGATCCGGTGAAGTAGCTGCGAACGCGGCGGCGCAGGTTCACCGCCGTCCCTATATAGAGGACTTCGTCCGACGGTCCGCGGAAGAGATAGACACCGGGCGCGGCGGGCAGATCGACGGCCAGCGCACGCTTGGCCCGCTGTCCGGTGGTGACCTCGGGCAGATAGTCGATCAGTTCGGTGAGGCTGTGTACCCCCTGGTTTCCCACCCGGCCGATCAGCGCGTGCAGCACATCCACGGTGGCGCGGGCGTCGTCGAGAGCGCGATGGGTGGGGGTGGTGTTCGCGCCGAGCAATTGGGCCAGCACCCCGAGCCGGACCGACGGCGCTTCGTCCCGGCCGAGCACCCGCCGCGCGAGCCGCACCGTACACACCACCTGGGCGCGCGGCCACGGTGTATCGCAGCGCACCGCGGCGGCTTTCAGGAATCCGATATCGAATCGGGCGTTGTGCGCGACCAGCACCGCACCGGCGGCGAACTCCAGGAATCCGGGCAGCACGGCCTCGATGGTCGGTGCCGCCCGCACCATCGCGGTGGTGATACCGGTGATCTGCACGACCGCAGGCGGAATGGACCGGCCCGGGTCGACGAGCGTCGCGAATTCGCCGAGTACTTCACCACCGCGCACCTTCACCGCGCCGATTTCGGTGATCGCGTCCTCCGCCGGACTGGTACCGGTGGTCTCCAGATCTACGACCACGAAGGTCGTGTCGTAGAGCGGAGTGTCGAGTTGGTCGAACGCCAGTTGCCGAGCGGGCAACGGAACGGGTTCGGGCACGGCGGCAGAGTAGTGGGCGGGTCCGACAGATTCCCGATACCGGACCGTTGTCCGTGATCTTGGTTCGAGTGCCGAATCCGTCCGTATTCCCCATCCGCGCACCCCTCACTACCGAAATGTGCCCCAGTTCACACTCAATGTCCATTAGCTATTCAATTGCCATATTCCGCACGAAATGGTCGGCCGACTCAAAACGCGATCGACCCGCCGGGGCAAACCCACAGAGACGTCCCAGCTGAGCCAGCGCCCATGAGGCGACATTCGCCCGCTCGAACTGCGGAAAATCGTTGAATCCGCACTCGGGGCGAGCACGGATCGATACTCCCGCGAATCCCTGTCTCATCCGTACGTAACCTCGGCGCAATCCAGCTCCGGCCTGTGATATCCCTCGCACAATTTGCCAGGCGAAAGCTGTGGGACGCACGTTTATCAGAGCCTGGGGCTTTACAAACACCCGTGATCTGTTCGTAATCTTTTCGAGACCTCGCGGAGTTCGGCGTGCCATCGGCGGTGCGATCGGGCGGGGAGATCGGAAGGACCGCATCATGGCGTTCAACACCGTCAAGCGACAGGCACGGCGCGCAGCCGTCACCGGAGCAGTCGGCGCTGCCACCCTGGGCGCAATCCTGCTCACCGCCGCCCCGGCCGAGGCCCAGCCGGTCACCATCGACGGCATCGGCACGATCGAGGTACCCAACGAGATCCCGATCCCGGCGGGCATCCCCGGCATCCAGGCGCCCAGCTCCCCCGCGGCGCCGCCGTTCGTCACCCCCGTCAAGACCGTCGGCGATCTGGCGCTCGATGCCGCGCTCTCGAAGGTCGGCGCCCCGTACGTCTACGGCGCGGCCGGCCCGAACTCCTTCGACTGCTCCGGTCTGGTGCAGTGGTCCTATAGACAGGCCGGGCGCGAACTACCGCGCACCAGCGATGCGCAGCTCGCCTCGGGCGCACCCATCGCGATCGGCGACCTGCAGCCCGGCGATGTGGTGTCGTTCTACGGCGGCGGGCATTCCGGCCTGTACGCGGGCGACGGCAATGTCGTGCACGCCTCGACCGCCGGCTCACCGGTGGCTGTCGCGCCCATCTCCTCCATGCCGTTCGCCGGCGCTCGACGCTACTGACCGCTCTCCGCGGGGCGCCCGGTACGACCGCTCGGCACGGAATCGCCGGTGGGCGTGACCGTTTCGTGTCGTGCTGGACACCCCGCGGGCCGATTCCGTAATCTAATCGAGATCTTTACGGGACGTATCGCACAGAGCGTCATATGAGAGCGGGGCACGGCAGGCTGTGGCAGCACATCAACGGCGGCATCGGCGTCGGAAAGATCGGCGCGGGCCCGGCCACAGGCAGGATCTGCACACCGCTCGCACGGCTCTGGCGGTCGGCCTCCTCGCGGCAGCCCTCTACGGCGGCGGTCCGGCAGGCGCCGACCCCGCTCCCGCACCGACCTCCGCGGGCGAGGCGGTCCAGCAGATGATCGACCTGTCCCGGCAGGCCGAACAGCTCAATCAGCAGGCACTCACCACCCAGGCCGATCTCGACGCGAAACTGGCCGTCCAGCGTGATGCCGACGCCAAGGTCGCCGCGGCCGGCGCCGCCGTCGACGCCGCCCGTGACGAGGTCGCCCGCTACCGGCCGATGATCGACCGCACCGCTATCGCGGCCTATCAGGGCGCCCGCACCAACCGGCTGTTCTCGGTCCTGGTCAGTGATTCCCCGCAGCAACTGCTGGACCAGATGTCGACCCTGGACGTGGTCGCCACCCAAACCTCCGACCAGCTGAAACAGTACAAACGAGCCACCGACGCGGCGACCGCCGCGCAGTCGGCCGCCCGGGCCGCCGCCGACACCGCCCGGGCCGCCACCGACCAGGCGAACACCGTCCGCGGCGATGTGCAGCGCAAACAGACCGATCTACAGAACGCCGTGGCCCATGTCATCGAGATCTGGGGCTCCCTGTCGACCGCCGACCGGACCGCGCTGGCCGGTTCTCCCTTCCCACCCGGATTCGACCGCGACAGCCTGCTACGGGATCTGGTACCGGGCAGCGGTACCAGCGCCCTGGCCGCCGGACTCACCCGTGTCGGCGATCCGTACGTCTGGGGCGCCACCGGACCCGACCAGTTCGACTGCTCCGGCCTGGTGCAATGGGCATTCGCGCAGGTCGGCCAGGAAGTGCCGCGCACCAGCTCCGCTCAGGCCGCCTACGGCACTCCAGTCGGCCGCGACGAACTGGTACCCGGCGATGTCGTTTTCTTCTACGACGACATCTCCCACGTCGGTATCTACGCCGGCAACGGCCTCATGCTGCACGCGTCGACCTTCGGGGTTCCGGTAGCCGTCGCACCCATGGATTCCACGCCCTATCACTCCGCCCGGCGCTACTGACACCCGGAGCGACACAGCCGACCGCACGCCAATACTGTGGATCGTATGGCTCGAACTCTGCTGGTTACCAATGATTTCCCGCCGCGGCCGGGAGGTATCCAGTCGTATCTGCAGGCGCTGGCCGGACAGCTGCCCCCGGACGATCTGGTCGTCTACGCACCCCGGTGGCGGGGAGACAGCCATACTCGATTCGACGCGAAACAACCCTTCCAGGTGGTCCGCCACCCCACCACGCTGATGCTGCCCACACCCGCGGTCCTGCGGCGCGCCCGGAAAGTGCTACGCGCCGAGGAGTGCGAATCGGTCTGGTTCGGGGCGGCCGCACCGCTGGCCCTGCTGTCGGCGCCGCTACGGCGCGCCGGCGCCCACCGCATCCTGGCCAGCACCCACGGCCACGAGGTCGGCTGGTCGATGCTGCCGGGCGCGCGGCAGGCGCTGCGGGTCATCGGGAACAACACCGACGTGGTCACCTACGTCAGCAAATACACGCGCCGCCGGTTCGCCGCCGCGTTCGGCCCCGACGCCGCCCTCGAATACCTGCCGCCCGGCGTGGACACCGAAACCTTCCGCCCGGACCCGGCCGCCCGCGCCGAACTGCGGAAACGCTATGGGCTCGGCGACCGCCCCACTGTGCTCTGCCTGTCGCGTCTGGTCCCCCGCAAAGGACAGGATGTACTCCTGATCGCCATGCACCGGATCAAGGAACGGATCCCCGGCGCCGTCCTCGTGATCGCCGGCAGCGGCCCCTACGAAGACCGCCTGCGCGGTTTCGCCGACGCACTCGGCCTCGCCGACGATGTGGTGTTCACCGGCCGGGTGCCCGCGGCCGAACTCGCCGCCCACCACACCCTCGCCGATGTGTTCGCCATGCCCGCCCGCACCCGCGGCGCCGGCCTCGACGTGGAAGGCCTCGGCATCGTCTATCTGGAGGCCTCCGCGTCGGGCGTCCCGGTGGTCGCCGGAACCTCCGGCGGTGCCCCGGAAACGGTGCTGGACGGGAAAACCGGGCGAGTGGTGGACGGCCGCCGCGCCGACCACGTCGCCGACGCGATCGCCGATATCCTCGCCGACCGCGACGCGGCCACCGAAATGGGCGCGGCGGGACGGGCCTTCGTGGAACGGCAATGGCGCTGGGACACCCTGGGAGCCCGGCTCCGGCAGCTGTTGCTGTAATTTTGGCGCCGCCTTCGGCGTCGCGGGGCGGGGCCCTATTAACCCCGGTTCTTCACTCCGCCGCTCAGTCGCTGCGCTCCTTCGCTCTGTCGCTCCAGAACCGGGGCGGGCCCCGCCAGTGAGGTGGACCATCCGGAGTAGACGGAAGGTGGTGAGCGGAAGTGCGCCTCGATCGCCTGGGCAGGCCGACGACTCAGCAGGTGCCCATACGGTCGCCGATCTATGGACGGCGGACCGCACGCACTCAATCGCTGCGCTCCTTCGCTACGTCGCTCCAGAACCAGGGCGGGCCCCGCCAATGAGGTGGACCATTCGGGACTGACACTGGGTTCGCAGCCGATCTGAATCGCATACAGGTCACAGCCCGACCCAGATGTCGAATGCCGGCGCAACCCACCTGCGTCGAGTTTTACGAGACACCTGAAAGGGGTTGAGACCGTCTCGCCGTTGAGGCCTCGAAAGCGCATGCGCCGAAGGCGCGAGTCTCGAGGCCTGAACGGCGAGACTGAGGGGCCTCGACCCCAGCGACGCCGCAGGCGGCGCAGATAACACAGCAGGCGGCGACGGATAACGCCACTGCTATCTACTACGCTCACCCGGGTGAGCAGTATCCAGATCGCGGACCAAACCTTCCTCGCCGCTTCCGGCGCCGCGGTCGCGGCTGCGCTGGACGGCCCGGCGCACTGGCGGCGCTGGTGGCCCGATCTCGAACTGGATGTCCGGGAAGATCGCGGCGACAAGGGAATTCGCTGGTCGGTGTCGGGGGCGTTGACCGGCACCATGGAGGTGTGGCTGGAACCATCGCTGGACGGTGTGATCCTGCACTACTTCCTGCACGCCGAGCCGCCGCAGCCGCTGCCGCCGCGCAAGCTGGCCACCGCGAACCGGGCCCGCCGGGTGGCGGGCAAGGTGATGTCGTTCGAGATCAAGGACCGGCTCGAGGACGACCGGCCGGCCGGAGTCGCGCCACACGACAATTGACGGATTTCGTACCGCACTGCCGAAAGGAACCCCAGAGACCCTATGGCCGACCGGACCCAGAGATCGATCGTCATCGCGGCACCCGCGCGGCAGGTGATGTCCGTTATCGCCGATCTGGCGTCCTACCCGGAATGGGTATCGGCGGCCAAATCGGTGGAGGTGCTCGAGACCGGCCCCGACGGCCGGGCCCGGACCGCGCGGTTCGTGCTGGACGCGGGCGTCGTCAAGGACACCTACGTGCTGTCCTACACATGGCAGCCCGACGATATGGCCGTGAGCTGGACCCTCGAGAGCGGTGAACTGCAGAAGGCCCAGGAGGGTCGTTACGAACTCGTCGAACAGCCCGGCGGCGGCACCGAGGTGCGTTACGAACTGACCGTGGACCTGACGATTCCGATGATCGGGATGTTCAAACGCAAGGCGGAGAAGGTGATCACCGATACCGCGCTCAAGGAACTGAAGAAACGGGTCGAAGGCTGACCGGGCCGCAGCGCTCCGGCGACGATACCCGCGGCGGTAGCAGGCCCGCCCGCGGCGCCCGCTCGCGCACGCGGGTCGAATTGTTCGTCGGCAAGGGCGGTGTCGGGAAGACGACGCTGGCGTGCGCGCGGGCCATGAGTTGCGCGCGGGAGGGTCAGCGGATTCTGGTGGCGTCGCTGGATCAGGCGCATTCGCTGGGCGACGCGCTGGGTTTCCGGTTCACGCACGACGTGGGCACCGTCCCCGGGATCACCCGGATCGTCCCCGGTCTCGAGGTGATCGAGCTCGATTCGCTGGCGCTGCTCGAGGACCGTTTCGGCACGCTCACCGAACTGCTGCGCAGTGATCCGGGACATGAGCACGGTGTCGATCTGGGGGCCCTCGACCCGGCCGAACTCACCGGCCTGCCGGGAGTTCAGGAGCTGCTCATGCTGGTCGAGATCGCCCAGTACGCGGCCGATGACGAATGGGACGCGATCGTCCTGGACTGCCCACCGACCGCGGATATGCTGCGCATCGTCACCATGCCGGAGACAGTGCTCGGATATCTGGACCGGATCTGGCCGCCGCATCAGCGGATGATGAGCTCGATCGGCACCGATATCCGCCGGGCTGTCCTGGCGGCGACCGTGCAGCGGATCGTCACCGCGGTGACCGAGGTCCGGGATCTGCTCGCCGACCGCGACCGCACCGGTGCCCGGCTCATCACCCTGGCCGAACGGGTCGCCGTGGCCGAATCCGCCCGCGTGCGTTCGGCGACGGCGCTGCTCGGGTTGCGGCTGGACGCGGTGGTGGTGAACAAGGTGCTGGCGCCGATGCCGCCGCCGGGTCCGGAACCGCAGCATCCGGCGGTGCGCTGGTATCTGAACCGCTGCGCCGAACAGCAGGACGTTATCGCCGGACTGCGGCGATCCATGCCGGAGATCCCGGTACTCGTCGCGGGACATACCGGTGCCGAACCGGTGGGTATCGGCCCGCTGGCCGCACTGTCGTGCGTCGTCGCGGAGCACAGCGCCGAATTCGGGAGCGGATACGACGCCGTTCGGCTCGACACCGGCGGCGCCGTGCGCGACGATCCGGATTCGGCCCCGATCCCGGGAGCAGGCACCGATACCGCGACCGTCGCGCCCGCGGTGCGGTTGGAATCGGGCGTGGGGCTGCAGTCGGTGTACGCGATGCGTATCCATCTGCCGGTCGCCGATCCGGCGACGCTACGCCTGGGACGAGTGGAGGACGATTTGATCGTGGGAGCGGACGGTATCCGCCGCCGGCTGCGCCTGGCGCCCGTCCTACGCCGCTGCACCGTCAGCACCGCCGAGCTGGACGACGGATATCTCGTGATCCGTTTCCGCCCCGACCCGCAGGAGTGGCCGAAGTGACCGGAACCCGTTACCGCCAGCCCGAGGGCGTCGCCGAATTCGCCGACGAACTGCGATTGCTCGCCGAGGCCGTCCTGGAACGTGTCGAGCCGGTGCTGCGCGATGCCGCGGCGGACGGGCAGCCGGAGTGGAACAACTGCACCTGGTGCCCGCTGTGCGCGGCGGCCGCGCTGGTCCGCGGTGAGCACCACGAGGTGCTGGCCACCGTGGCTGCGCACGGTACCGCGATCGTCACCGTACTGCGCGAGGCCCTGGCCGGTGCCCCGGTGGAACCGGTCGTCGCACACCGGCACAGCCCGGAAACCGGCACCGCGCCCGGACATCCCCGCCCGGACACCACCGGTGGCGACGAGGACCCGGACGACTCCGTCCGGCTCGGCGACTCCGGCAGTGACGCAACGGATGCCGCGGAGACCGGTGCCGGCGGGAATTCTCCCGGTGAACGGGGCGCGCCGACCAGCCGATCCCGCTATGTCGGCATACCTGTGAACATCAAACAATGACCACCCCCGGCGCCGGGACCCCGTTGACCGTCGGTATCGACATCGGGGGCACCAATATTCGAGCCTCGGTGGTCGACGGCACCGGCGAGGTCCTCGATACGGTCCAGTACCCGACACCGCATTCGGCGGTGGCACTGGAGTCCGCGCTCGACCGCGCGGTCCGTGAACTCGCCGACCGGCATACGCTCGACGCTGTCGGGCTGGCCGCCGCCGGTTTCATCTCCCGGGACCGCACCACCGTGCGGTTCGCCCCGCACCTACCCTGGCGTGACGCGCCCGTCGCGAAACGCCTCAGCGAACGCCTCGGACTACCGGTTCTGCTCGAACACGATGCCAATGCCGCGATGTGGGCCGAGTACCGGTTCGGCGCCGCCGCCGGGGGCCACAATGTGGTGCTGATCGCGATCGGTACCGGGATCGGCGCCGCCCTGCTGCTCGACGGTGAGCTGTACCGGGGCACCCACGGGATCGCCCCCGAACTCGGGCATCTACAGGTGGTCCCGCAGGGGCGCGACTGCGGCTGCGGGAAAAGAGGCTGTTGGGAGCGCTACTGCAGCGGGACGGCCCTGGCCGAGACCGCGATCGAACTGCTGGCCACCGAATCAGCGACCTCGCCGCTGGCCCGCGAGATCGTCGCCGACCCGGGCGCGCTCACCGGGCGCCGGGTCGCCGACGCCGCCCACGACGACGACCCGCTCGCCGCCCGCGTCATGGCCGATTTCGCGCGCTGGCTGGGCCTGGGGCTGGCCTTCGTCGGCGATATCTTCGACCCCGACCTGGTGGTCATCGCCGGCGGCGTGAGCAGTTCGGCGCCGCTGTTCCTCGACGAAGCCCGCGAGGAATACGCGGCAGCGGTCACCGGGCACGGGCACCGCCCGCTGGCACGTATCCGGACCACCCAGCTCGGCGAGGCAGCGGGGATGATCGGCGCCGCCGAACTCGCCCGCTCGGCGCTCATCGCCGGGCATTGACCAGGCGCCCGGACACCGGTGCGGGTCATCCGAACTGCCCGGAAATCCGTCGCGTCACGTTCACGTCACCGAAATGCACTGGTGAAGTGCCGGGTCGATGGTGTGAGTGAGATTATTCGCGGGGCTTGGATGTGATCTGTGACCGGCGGTAGAGTCGGCTGGCAGAGGCATTCCCCGAATTCCATCCCGGTTCCCGGAGTAAGGACGTCATGTTCTACTGGCTGCTTAAGTTTGTGCTGCTGGGTCCGTTCATCCACCTGTACAACCGGCCCGAGGTGGAGGGAGCGGAAAACATTCCGGCCGATGGTCCGGCCATCATGGCGGGGAACCACCTCTCGTTCGCGGACTGGCTTTTCGCACCGCTGTCGAGTCCGCGCCGGATCAACTATCTGGCGAAGGCCGAGTACTTCAACACCCCGGGCCTCAAGGGGCGGTTCCAGAAGTTCTTCTTCAGTGCCTCGGGTCAGTACCCGATCGACCGCAGCGGCGCCGACGCGGCCGAGGACGCGCTCATCGCGGCGGGCAAACTGCTGGACGAGGGCCGTCTGGTGGGCCTCTACCCGGAGGGCACCCGCTCCCCCGACGGCCGGCTGTACAAGGGCAAGACGGGGATGGCCCGGCTGGCGCTGGAAACCGGGGTTCCGGTGATCCCGGTCGCGGTGATCGGCACCGACGAGGTGAGCCCGCCCGGACCGTTCCAGTGGCGGCGGCGCAAGGTCACGGTGAAGTTCGGGAAGCCGATCGATTTCTCCCGCTACGAGGGAATGGGCGGTAACCGTTTCGTCGAGCGCGCAGTCACCGACGAGGTCATGTACGAGCTGATGCGGATGTCGGGTCAGGAGTACGTCGATGTCTACGCCGCCAGCCTGAAGAAGGACGTCCCCACCGGTCCCTCCTCCCATCTGCCACGCATTCCGGAGTCCGCCGCGAGCTGAGCCGGACGCGTACCATGGTCAGAATGACGGTTCGCGCCAAGATCTGCGGTATCCGGTCCCGTTCGGACCTGGAGACGGTGGTGACCGCCGGTGCGGACGCCGTCGGATTCATCTGCGGGACAACCCATTACAGCGAAGACGTATTGACGCCCGAGTCGGCCGCGGAATTGTCCGCGGCCACTCCGTCGTTCGTGAACAGGGTGCTGGTGACCCATCTCGAAGAGGCCGGCGCCATCCTCGACCTGGCCGCCCGGGTCGGTGTCGACACCATCCAGGTCCACGGCCTGGTCGACCGCGCGACGCTGCGGACCGTTCACAGCGCGGCGCACGGCCGCACGATCGTGCGCGCGGTCCACGTGACCGGAGCCGACGCGCTGGCCCGCGCCCGAGAGATCGCGGCGGACTGTGACGCGGTATTGCTCGATTCCCGTACCACCGACCGGCTGGGCGGTACCGGCCGTACCC
The DNA here is from genome assembly GCF_014645735.1 of Nocardia jinanensis. GTDB lineage: Bacteria > Actinomycetota > Actinomycetes > Mycobacteriales > Mycobacteriaceae > Nocardia > Nocardia jinanensis. Next base: position 137,881 of record NZ_BMMH01000003.1, read on the forward strand.
ACGACTGGTCGGTCAGCGCCCGTATCGTGCACGAGCTCGCCCGGATCGGGCGGCCGGTGATCCTGGCCGGCGGATTGACCGCCGACAATGTGGAGCACGCGATCGACGCCGTCCATCCGTTCGGGGTGGATGTGAACAGCGGGGTCGAAACCGAAACCGGCGATAAAGATTTCACGGCGTGCCAGGCGTTCGTCAAGACGGCGCACGAAAGCGATCGGGGCCGCCCAGTTCCAGTCCCACCGCGCCGAGTACCAGAGCTCCAGCGAGCAGGGTCGCGGCGGTGATATCGGATCCGACGACCATCGCCCCGGTCACCGTGGCCACCACCGCCTCGTTGAGGCCTACCAGTCCCGCGAGCACCTCGTCGAGGTCACGTAGCGCCAGCCAGTAGCAGGCGAATCCCGGGCCCAGCAGCAGCGCCCCGATCGCCACGAGGGCAGCTGTCTGCCCGGTGCTCGGCCCGGCTCCGGTGAGCAGCGCGAAACCGAGCAGCGGGGCGCCCAGCACTGATGCCGTGAGCAACTGCAATCCGGCCGCGGAGCCGCTGGGACGACCCGCCGATTCACGCACCACCAGAGTGATCAATCCGGCCACACAGGCGGCGCTGGCGACGGCGAGCGCGCAGCCGGCCAGAGCCGGCCCGAGTGCGGTATCGGCGGGCTGATGCGCGGCCACCAGCCAGATCGCCACCCCGACTGCCATCAGTTCCGCTGTAACAGCGACAGTGACCGCGCGCCGGCCCCGGACGATCTGGGTGATGATCATCAGCACCGGCGCGGTGAGATGCAGGGCCACCACCACCGGTAGCGGCCCGATGTGCAGCGCGGCGACATAGCACACCAGATTCAGCACCTCGAGGACACCGAGCCGCAGGAACAGCCCGGGCGAGCGCCGGAAGTCCCGCCACGGGTCGGTCCCGCGCACTACCGCGAACGCCAGTAACGCCACCGCGCCACCGGCGGCGACCGGCGCGGCGGCGAAGCCCCGGGCGCCGACTCCGGCGATGCCCGCGCTGGAAGCTCCCCACAGGCTGGTCGCCAGGATCAGCAGCGCCAGACCGCGGCCGGTGCCCTTCACGACAGCAAGAAGGTCACGACAGGCAGGATGACCGCGGTGAACGCCGCGAACACCGCCGCCGCGGTCCGGGCCTTGGGGACCGAAGGCAACCGCGTCGCGATCCCGGTGTAGGTGCCCAGAGCCACGAAGAACGTGCCCCATACGACCAGTGACCGGCTGATCACGACACCGAGGTCGTCGGCGAACAGCACGGCCAGTAGCGCGATGGTGAGCCCCGCGGGTAGCGCGGCGGCGAGACTCATCGCGCCCGCGTGGCTGTTCATCAGCACGACGGTCCCTTGATAACCGACCACCTTCTGCGCGTCCCTGGGATGGACGCCCTGCTCCCGGCAGATCATGTCGAAAACGGTGGCGGGATTGACCCGTTCGTTCACCATTCGGCGCACCGCGGTCATGGCTTCGAGTCCCTGCACCGTCGCGTAGGAGGTCACAAAACCTTCGGTGGAGGTACGGAACCCGCCGCGCGCTGCCGACAGCTCCTGCGTCTCCTGCAGTTCCAGCAGTTCGACCAGACCGTGCCGCACTCCGGGATCGAATACCGTGCGCTCGTCGGCGGTGACCACCGCGCAGACCGCGAGATGCAGGCTCAGATGCCGCCACGTATCGGCCATCGCGCCGCGCCGGAACGGCTCCTCCTCCACACGTGCCTCGCCCCGCCGCAGGCCGTCCAGCATCCGTTCCACGGTAGTGGCCCGGACCCGATCGACCCGTTTTCCGCCCACCACGGCGACTTCCGGCCGGGACAGCAGCAGCGCGGCATGCGCGCAGGCGTACATCGGCTGGATCCGCGGATCGTCGTCCAGTAGCAGTGAAACCACGAGCGAGGTGCCGTGCAGCAGTGCCCGGGCGGCTACTTCGTCGGCGGCGGCCAGGTCCGCCAGCGCGTGCAGCGCGGCCGTCGTGGCAGTCAGCGATACCGGGCCCACTGGACCCGAGAGCCGCCAGCCACGGGTCTCCGGGTCTCGTTTGGCGTGCAACTCGCGCAGGCAACCCATCACCGCGGGGTCGGTGGGCTCGACGTCCAGACAGCTCAGCGCCCGCAATCGCCAGGAAAGATCGATCGGTGACCGGAACTCCCATGCCCCGCTCTCGGTGTCCACGACATCGCGCCGGACCAGCGCCCGCACCTCATCGGCCCGGGGAACCGGGCGGCCGGCGGCGGTGAGCGCGACCACGGCCTCGGCGGTGTTCTGGGGATTCGGCGGAACATCGGAGACCCATCCCCAACCGGCTCCGCCGTGACGATCACCGAGTTGGCTGCGGTGCAACCAATCCACCGCCCACCCGATCCGTTGATCGATATTGGACACACCGACCTCCCTCCCATCCCCGGAACCCGTATTCCACAGGCGCTCAAGGACTTCGACCACCCTACCGGGCGGACACGGCGCGGTAGGGCGTTTACGTCTACGCTGTTGATCCGGTGAACCCCGGTGCGGCGGGAGAACGCGCCGGCGGGGCCGGAGGGAGAAAATCGGATGTTCAAGACATTGCTGGGCGCACTGGGTGCGCATACCGCCGAGGTGGAGACCGAATTGTTCACGCCCGGGGCGCAGCCCGGGCAACCGGTGCGCGGGATCATCCGGATGCGCTGTCACGACCGCCCGGTCCGGGTGAAGGGCGTGGCGGCGGAGTTGATCACCCGGGCCGAACGCGAGCACGACGACGGCGAGAGCCTGGTGGATATGGCGTTCGCCCGCCAACCGGTCTTCGGCCCGTTCGAACTGCTGCCCGGTTATCCGCTGGAAGGGCAGTTCGAACTCGTGACCCCCTGGGAGACCCCGATCACCTTCTACAACGGACGGCACCTGCACGGGACGGCCGTCGCCGTGCGTACCCGGGTGGACGTGGACGGTGGATTCGACGCCACCGATACCGATCCCATCGGCGTCGGTGCGCTACCGCCGCAGCATGTCCTGCTGGCGGCGGTGGAGACCTGGGGATTCGAGTTACGGCACGCCGATGTGGAGGTGGGCCGGGTGGACCGGATCCCGCATTCTCTGCCGTTCTTCCAAGAGATCGAGTTCGGGCCGTCCCCGCGCTTTCCGACGCTGAATCAGCTCGAGGTGACCTTCCTGGCCGATCCGCACGGCATGTACGTAGTGATCGAGGTAGATAAGCGCGCCCTGCTGTTCGCGCCCGGCCGCGATGTGATGGACGCGATCCGGGTCGATTTCGCCACTTTCGAGCAGGTGGACTGGGTCGCGGTGATCGGTGAACGCCTTCATTCGATGTCCTGAGTCCGCCGCATCCCGGCATGTGAAAAACCCAGTCTCGCCAGGGTCGCCGGGCTGTGGTTAGCTTTCGTGCCATGAGCACGCCGCACATTGTCTTGCCCGCCGAGTACCTGCCTCGCGACACCGCGGATGTCGTTCGCACCGTGCGGAATTCCCGGGACCGTTCCAGGCCGCTCACCGTTCACGGGGGCGATCCCGCCACCGACGGTCTCACCTTGCCGGATCAGCAGACCGTGGTCTCGCTGCGCCGGATGAACTCGATCGTCGATCTGAACCTGGGCCGCCGGACGGTCCGGGTACAGGCAGGCGCGCGCCTGTCCGATATCGATCGGCGGCTGGCCGCGCACGGCCTGGGCCTACCCGTGGTCGGGGACCACCGGGATATCACCGCGGGCGGTTTCGCCTCGGTCGGTGGTGTGAGTACCGCCTCACACCGGCACGGGCTGTTCATCGATCAGATCGTGGATCTGGAGTACGTCGATCCCGACGGCCGGATCGGTACCTGCGGGCGCACCCACCACACCGAGCGGTTCCATCGCATCCTCGGTGCCGGTGGGCGGGCGGGAATCATCACCGCGCTCACCCTCGACACCGTGCAGGTCGACAAGGACAACACCTGGCTGTCCACCGACTCACGTCGCTTTCTCGATTTCGACAGTTTCGTCGACTACGCCTACACCGAAGTCACCCGCCCGCGTGACGCCGTACTGCAGGTGGGCCGCTGGATCGATACCGCCCCGCTCAAGGTGTCCCGGCCGGTGGGCGCGGGTCAGGTCCAGCTGGGCACTGTGCGTTTCGGGCAGTGGTCCAGTCTCTACCCCACCGCCCCCACCCGATCGTTGCGAGCCCGCCGCGAGGTCGGCAGCCGGGCCCGTAGGTCTCTGGGCGCCATCGCCTCGGCCACGCCCGGGAAGGCCGGTATGCCGGTCCGTAACGCCGCCGCGGGCGCCGTGATGTTCACGCCGAAGGTGCTGACGCTGCGCGATGCCGAATATCTCGCCGATACGGTGATCAGTTCCTCGGAACGCGGTCCCGCCTACCGGGTGGGGATCTTCGCACCGCTGTCCAACTACACCTCGGTGTTCTACCGGCTACACGATCTGTTCAACGGGCACCGGGAACGCACCGGCTGCTTCACCGTCATCTCCGCCATGACCTACGGGGTGCGCTCGGCGCATCTGCGCGCCGAATCCGCCGCCGGCAACCTGCCTGCCACCGACCACGGCCTGATCACCTTCACCTGCCGGCTCCGCCCGCATGCCCTGCCGTCGGAACAGTTGCGCGATATCGTCACCGGTATCGAGGAGATCTGCCGCTCGGAGAACAGCATGCGCTACGAATCCATCGACTGAGTTGTCTGCCCCGCCTTCGGCGGGGCGGGGCGGGGCCCTATTAACCCCGGTTCTTCACTCCTTCGCTCAGTCGCTGCGCTCCTTCGCTCTGTCGCTCCAGAACCGGGGCGGGCCCCGCCCACGAATGCTGACCATCCGGAGTGGACGGAAGGTGTGCGGAGGTGCGCCTCGTCCTTCCTGGGTAGAACGGCACGGTAAGTGCTCGATGGTCTCTGGTCTCTGGTCTCTGGTCTCTGGTCTCTGGTCTCTGGTCTCTGGTCTCTGGTCTCTGGTCTCTGGATGGTCGGCTGCACCGCGCTCGGTGGCTGTACTCCGTCGGTCCGGAATCGGGGCGGGCCCCGCTTCTCCGGATGGCGACAGGTCCAGGCGGACGCGCACCTCGACCGGTCCGGGCGGGCTCGCGTTACCGAAAGTGCTCGATAGTCGCCCTTCTAGGGGCGGCTGGACGCATGCGCTTCAGAACCGGGAGTGGGTTCGGCCACGGGACGGGAACCAGCCATGGGAGTGCGGATGTTGTCCCACGGATATACGAAACCCCGCTGCCCGAAGGGACAGCGGGGTTTCGTTCTTGTTCCCAGGCTTACCGATCTCGAGATTCTGCGAACTTACGCCGACTACGCGCCCGTCCGCAGACACCTTCTGTCTACTCCGAATGACCGGCATCCGTGGTCGAGTCCCACCCCGGTTCTGAAGCACACATCCGACCGTCCACGAGTAAAGCGACCATCGAGCACCGACAGAGCCGTGCCCAGGAAAACAGGCCGTACACACCCTGGCCCCACTCCGGATGGTCGACATCCGCAGTCGGGGCCCGCCCCGGTTCTGGAGCGACAGAGCGAAGGAGCGCAGCGACTGAGCGGCGGAGTGAAGAACCGGGGTTAATAGGGCCCCGACTCGCGGCGCCGGAGGCGCCGCCATCAGCTCAGTGCTTCTCGGGGCCCAGGTAGTACTCGAAGACCAGGCCACCGGCCGCGGTCAAAATCAGGATCACGCCGAGTCCGAGCAGCCACGGCTCGAAGAAGGCGAAGCCCAGGGCAGTCACCGAGGCGGCGCCGGCCAGCAGGATGGGCCAGAAGCTACCGGGCGAGAAGAAGCCCAGATCACCGGCGCCGTCGACGATCTCGGCGTCCTCGTAGTCCTCGGGCCGCAGGTCGAGCCGGCGGGCGACGAAGCGGAAGTAGGTGCCGATGATCAGTGACAGGCCGGCGGTCAGGACGATCGCCGTGGTGCCGGCCCATTCGATACCGGTCCGCGATTGGGCGGTGAAGAAGCCGTAGATGACGCCCACGAGAACGAAGAACACCGTGAGCAGCTCGAACAGCCGCGCTTCGATCCTCATCTCAGTCAGTCCTCACTTGCTTTCGGTGGTGTCGGTCTTGACCGTGCGATCGGTGTTGAACGGCTGGGTCGAGGTGGCCACCGGCGATTCGCCGATGGACTCGAGGGCGGCGGCATTGGTCATACCCGATTCACGCGCCTGGATGTAGCGCTGGAATTTGTCCGGCGAAACCGCCCGGACCTCGAAGTTCATCATCGAGTGGAATGTGCCGCACATTTCCGCGCAGCGACCCACGAAGGCGCCTTCCCGCTCGATCTCACTGATCTGGAAGACGTTGTCGGAGTTGTTCTCCTTCGGGTTCGGCATCACGTCCCGCTTGAACAGGAACTCCGGAACCCAGAACGCGTGGATGACGTCCGCGGCGGCGAGCTGGAACTCGATCACTTTGCCGGTCGGGAGCACGAGTACGGGGACCTCGGTGCTGCTGCCGATCGTCTCGATCTTGTTGTAGTGCAGGAACGAGAGGATGTCGTTCTCCGGGCGGCCGTGCACCGGACCCGGCTGCGGGTGGCCCTCTTCGTTGGTGCGGTCGGCGTACTCCTGCAACTGCTGCTGGTTGGCGTCCTCACGGACGGTGTCGACACCGTTGTAGGTGAACCCGTTCTTCAGGTCGACATCGCGGTAGCCGAACTTCCAGTTCCACTGGAACGCGGTCACGTCGACGACCACATCCGGATTGTCGACCTTCTCGTGCACGTAGTTCTGCACGACCACGGTGAAGTAGAACAGCACCGCGATGATGACGAACGGGATCGCGGTGTAGGTCAGTTCGAGCGGCACGTTGTAGCCGGTCTGCCGGGGGAACTCCGGCGAATTCTTCTTCTTGCGATGGAAGATCACGGTCCAGAAGGTCAGGCCCCAGACCAGCACACCCATGATGAGGGCGGCGACCACCGACCAGGTCCACAGTTCCCGCATCCGGTGCGCCTGCGGGGTGACACCCGAGGGCCAGCCGAACCGCAACCACACATTGTCGATCGAGCAGCCGGAGACGAGCATGGTGGTGATCGCCAGCGATACGACCAGTCCGCCCCTCCGCAGGGCACGACCCGGACCGCGCACAGCCGGAGCGGATGCGGAGGTACGCAATACCGCCAGTCCGGCCCGCCGCAGGACACGACCCCGCCGCCGGGCAGGCCGTGCCCCGATCTCGTCGCTCGCCTTGTGCGCCACGCTCAACGCCTTCCTGGTCGCCACACATTCCGACATCGCACACCCCGGCGGACCCGCCACCGGGGGTACGGACAAATAGCTCCTCCGACCTCCCCTGGCGGCTCCGCGCACCACGCGTCACCACCCGGAAGAGTCCGAGTACTACGCAGCGTAGACCAAACACGCGCCCAGTACGCCGTCGGGTCGGCTTCGACACTCCGTACGGTGGCGGACGGGCCTAGTGGAGGTGTATCGCACGGGGAATCCGAACGTGCGGCATACTCGGACACTAGATTTCACCCGCCGTACCGGCTCCCCCGGCGCGGTTCCCCGACCAGTGGAAACGAGGTTAGTGCCGCAGTGTGTGGACTGCTCGGATTTCTGACGTCCGATACGGCTGCACCGGAAACGGTGGAGCGGGTGTACGAGGCCCTGCACTGTGTGCGGCACCGCGGCCCGGACGAGCGCGGCACCTGGCACGACGACCAGTTGATCTTCGGCTTCAACCGGCTCTCGATCATCGATATCGAGCATTCGCACCAGCCGCTGCGCTGGGGCCCGGCCGATGATCGGCAGCGTTACGCCCTGACCTTCAACGGCGAGATCTACAACTACCTCGAACTGCGCGAGGAGCTGGCCCGCGAGCACGCGGCCGAGTTCGGCGACGAACCCATGTTCGCGACCGAGGGCGACGGCGAGGCCATCGTCGCGGCGTTCCACTACTGGGGCCCCGAGGCCGTTCGCCGGTTGCGCGGTATGTTCGCGTTCGCGATCTGGGACACCCACACCCGGGAGCTGTTCCTCGCCCGCGACTCCTTCGGTATCAAACCGCTGTTCCTGGCCACCGGCCCGGGCGGTACGGCGTTCGGCAGCGAGAAGAAGAGCCTGCTGGAACTGCTGCCCGATCTGGGTCTCGACGAATCCCTCGACCACCGGGCCCTGGAGCATTACACGGTGCTCCAGTACGTCCCGGAGCCGGAGACCCTGCACACCGGTATTCGCCGGCTGGAATCGGGCAGCTACGCGGTGGTCCGCCCCGGGGCGGCGCCGGAGGTCAGCCGCTACTTCGTGCCCGGATTCGGGGTGCGGCCGTTCGCCGCCGGAACCGAACAGGCCCGCTACCGGGAGATCGCCGCGGCGCTCGAGGATTCGGTCGCCAAACATATGCGTGCCGATGTCACCGTCGGCTCGTTCCTGTCCGGCGGTATCGACTCCACCGCCATCGCGGCGCTGGCCATGCGGCACAACCCGAAGCTGATCACCTTCACCACCGGATTCGAGCGCGAGGGCTATTCCGAGGTGGACGTGGCCGCGGAGAGCGCGGCCGCGATCGGGGCCCGGCATATCGTCAAGGTCGTCTCCCCTGCCGAGTTCGCCGCCGCCATCCCGGAGATCGTCTGGTATCTCGACGACCCGGTGGCCGATCCGGCGTTGGTGCCGCTGTACTTCGTCGCGAAAGAGGCCCGTAAGCACGTCAAGGTCGTACTCTCCGGCGAGGGCGCCGACGAATTGTTCGGCGGTTACACCATCTACCGCGAGCCGTTGTCGCTCGCACCGTTCGACAAGCTGCCCCGTGGGGTGCGCCGGCTGGCCGGCAAGGTCTCCGATCTGATCCCGGACGGGACCCGCGGCAAGAGCCTGCTGCACCGCGGTTCACTCCCCCTGGAGCAGCGGTACTACGGGAATGCCCGCAGCTTCAGCGATGCGCAGTTGCGGTCGGTGCTGCGGGAGTTCCGCCCGGAGTGGACCCATCAGGACGTCACGGCATCGATCTACGACCGGTCGGCCGGCTGGGATCCGGTCGCGCGCATGCAGCATCTGGACCTGTTCACCTGGTTGCGCGGCGATATCCTGGTCAAGGCCGACAAGATGACGATGGCGAACTCGCTGGAACTGCGGGTCCCGTTCCTGGACTCCGAGGTCTTCCGGGTGGCCGAGCAGGTACCGCTGGAACAGAAGATCACCAAGCAGACCACCAAGTACGCGCTGCGGCAGGCGCTCGAGGGCATCGTGCCCGGACATGTGCTGCATCGCGCCAAACTCGGCTTCCCGGTACCGCTGCGGCACTGGCTGCGCGGCACCGAACTCTACGACTGGGCCCGGCAGCAGATCGCCGAATCGCAGACCGATCACCTGCTGGACAAGGCCGCTGTCGCCGCCATGCTCGACGCGCACCGGGCCGGGGATTCCGATCACAGCCGGCGCCTGTGGACACTGCTGGTGTTCATGATCTGGCACGGGATCTTCGTGGAGGACCGCATCAAACCGGAGATCTCCGAACCCACCTATCCGGTGCAGGTCTAGCCGCCGCGGAAGACGCCGGGGCCCCGCTCACCAACGTGAGCGGGGCCCCGTTCGTCGATCACCGGTGGATCGGCAACGTCTGCGCTCAGCGCAGCAGCGGTTCGATCTCCGCCGCTGCCTCGGCGCCGTAGGCCTCACCGAGCCGCTTGAGCGAGGCATCCGGGTCCAGGGTCCATTCCTGGGTGCCCACCGTCTCCAGGACGAGCACCGCGACCAGCGAACCCAGCTGGGCCGCGCGTTCGATGCTCAGGCCCGCGGTGTGCGCGGTGAGGAATCCGGCCCGGAACGCGTCGCCGACCCCGGTCGGGTCCACCTTGGCGTTCTCCGGCACCGCATCGACCCGCACCTCGCTCCCGTCGGCATCGACCACCAGGACGCCGTCCTTACCGAGGGTGGTCACCCGCACCCCCACCCGGGCGGCGATCTCGTCCTCGGTGAGGCCTGTCTTCTGCTTGAGCAGGCCCCATTCGTACTCGTTGGTGAACAGGTAGGTGCTGCCCTCGATCAGCTGCACGGCCTGATCCCCGTCCAGCCGCGCCAGCTGCTGGGACGGATCGGCGGCGAATGGAACGCCCAGTTCACGGCATTCCGCGGTATGCCGCAACATGGCCTCGGGATCGTTCGCGCCGACCAGCACCAGATCGAGCTTCCGCTCCTCGGCCAAGGCGGTGAGCGAGATATCGCCCGCCTCGCTCATCGCTCCGGGGTAGAACGAGGCGATCTGCGCCATATCCTCGTCGGTGGTGCAGACGAAACGCGCCGTATGCGCGGTTTCGGACACCCGGACCACCGAGCAGTCCACGCCGTGCGATTCCAGCCACTGCCGGTACTCGTCGAAATCGCGGCCCACCGCGCCGATCAGCAGTGGTGACTTTTTGAGAAGGCCCATGGCATAGGCGATATTTCCGGCGACCCCGCCGCGGCGGATCACCAGGTCGTCGACGAGGAAACTCAGCGAGACATGCTCGAGCTGATCGGGCAGCAGTACATCGGCGAAACGGCCGGAGAAACGCATGAGATGGTCGGTCGCGATGGACGCGGATACAGCTATGGACACGTAAGTGGGCCCCTTCGGAATCAGCGCGAACAAGAAAGTGAACGGGGCTTTGCCCCCGGTTCACCGTATCAATTCGCCGGGGCTACGACTACGTGTCGTAACCGGCCCAGTGACAAGTAATGGTCACGTAACCCGGGTGTATCGGAAATGCCGGGCCGGCGCTGTCACCGGCCCGGAAACATTCAGTTGAACGAGTCGCCGCAGGCGCAGGAGCCGGTGGCATTCGGATTGTCGATGGTGAAGCCCTGCTTCTCGATCGTGTCGACGAAATCGATCGCGGCGCCCTGTACGTACGGCGCGCTCATCCGGTCGACGGCCAGTTTGACGCCGCCGAATTCCGCGATCAGATCGCCATCGAGGGTGCGATCATCGAAAAAGAGCTGGTAGCGCAGACCCGCGCAGCCACCCGGCTGCACCGCGATCCGCAGCGCGAGGTCGTCCCGGCCCTCCTGATCGAGCAGCGCCTTGGCCTTACCCGCGGCAGCATCGGTCAGCTGCACACCGTGGGTGGTGGTGGCGGTGTCGTTCTGCACACTCATGAACTCTCCTATGGACAGCGTGGTCGGTCCGCGAACAGCGCACGGTTCCGGGTTATCCAACACCCTCGGACGGGCTGCTATTCCCCATCTTGCCATCTCCGGGACCCGCGGCCACTCTACCGTGCCACAGTCCGGGGGCCCGAGCCACGACCGGCCCGGCGGGTGATCGGCCACACCCCGGCTACCGCCCCGGTCACCGCCCGATCGGCTGACCGATTAGCCTGGTTACCGTGAAGTTGTTCCGACGCGGTGAGCCCAGCGGTACCGACGCGCCCGCTGACGGTTCGCGGGCCGCGACCGCCACCGCGAGCGCTACCGAGGCCGAGGTGACCGCGGCCAAGGCCGCGCCCACGGCGGGCAAGGGCCGGCCCACTCCGAGTCGGCGCGATGCCGAGGGCAGGCGCCGCGGCCCGGTGGCCCCACCCCCCATGACCTCGAAGGAAGCGCGCGCTCGCCGTAAGGAGACCCGCGGTTCCAAGGCGGACCGCAAAGTCGCCTCCGCCGAACGCCGCGCTGCCGCTCAGGACCGTCGCGCCCGGATGCTGGCGGGCGAGGACAAGTACCTGCTGCCCCGCGACCAGGGCCCGGTACGGGCGTTCGTCCGCGATATCGTCGACGGCCGCCGCAATCTGGTCGGGCTGTTCATGCCGATGGCGCTGCTGCTGATCCTGTCCATGTTCGCGGCTCCGGCCTGGCAATCGATCATCACGCTGGCCATGCTGGTCATGATGGTCTTCATGATCGCCGAGGGTTTTCTGCTCGGCCGGATCGTCAACCGCCGGGTCCGGGAACGTTTCCCGAAATCCACCGATACCGGGTTCCGGCTCGGCTGGTACTCGTTCGTTCGCGCTTCGCAGATGCGCAAGATGCGCGCCCCGAAGCCGCGGGTAGCCCCCGGCGACGCGATCTGATCCACGGGTGTCCACGCCCGTCTCGCCCCCTGGACAACGCACCCTCGTACTCGGGGGTGCGCGTTCGGGTAAATCCGCGTTCGCCGAATCCCTCGTCGCCGGTGGCGCGGTCCGCTATCTGGCCACCGCGATCCCCGATCCCGCGGACTCCGATTTCGCCGCGCGGATCGCCGCGCACCGGGCCCGCCGTCCCGCGGACTGGGTCGTGGTCGACGCCGCCGACCCCGCGGCCGAACTACGCACCGGTCATCCCGGCGCCACGCTGGTCGACGATATCGGCACCTGGCTGACAGCCCGGCTGGATGCCCGCGCCGCCTGGGAAGCCCCGCGCGGCACCATCACTCCGGATACCGACTCTCTCGCCGACGCCGTCGCCGGATACCGGGACCGGCTGGTCATCGTCACCCCGGAGGTGGGCCTGGGGGTTATCCCGGCAACCCGGTCCGGCCGCCTGTTCCGCGACGAGATCGGCACTCTCAATCAGCGGCTGGCCCAGATCTGCGACGAAGCCTTTCTCGTGGTGGCCGGTCTACCGATGCGCCTGAAGTGAGCGTGGGCCGGTTCGAACCGGACGCGCACTCCCGCGATGCATCGCTTCCCACCGATGTCGGGGCCCGGTGCTTGGATCGAGCGATGCAGACCATGCCGCGCGCCGACGTCTGGGCGTCGATTCATCGGGAACGGGCCGCACTGGCCGACGAACTCGCCACCCTGACCCCGCAGCAGTGGGCCGCTCCGTCGTTGTGCGGACGGTGGTCGGTGGAGGAGGTCCTCGCCCATCTCACCGCGGCGGCGAGTATCGGGCGGCTGCGCTGGATCCGCAGCATGCTCGGCGCGCGCTTCGATGCCGACCTGCACAATCAGCGGCGCATGCAGGAGTATCGGGGTGCCGACCCGGCCGAGACACTCGCGCGGTTCCGCGCCGCTGTCCCGCGCACCACCGCGCCGTCCGGGCACACTCCGGCATGGCTCGGTGAGGTCGTGGTGCACGGTACCGATATCCGCGAACCGCTCGGGCTGACCGGCGCCCCCGCCCTCACCTCGGCGACCGAGGTCGCCCGCTTCTTCGCCGCTCGAGATTTCACGGTCGCCGGTCGTACCGCCACCGAAGGCCTGCGCCTGCGGGCCACCGACGGCCCGTTCGACACCGGCTCCGGACCCTCGGTACACGGCACCACTCTCGCGCTGGTCATGGCGATGGCCGGTCGTTCCCGCTACTGTGCCGAACTCACCGGCCCGGGTGTGGCGATACTGCGCGATCGAACGGGTGCCTGATGGAGCGGCCGCCGACGATGCTCGACCGGGTGCCTCACGACGGACACCGCGCAGCGGGCAATATTGTCCGGAAGGGTGGAATACCGGCCGATCGGAGAAATCCCGGGACGGTCTACCCGCCGCGACAGCACCCGATCGGAAGGCTCGAACAGTGACAGACGGATTCGCACCCGTTGCCCCGCCGGATGCCGAAGCCCGTGCGGCGGCCGAGCAGCGGCAGGCGTCGCTGACCAAACCGCCGGGTTCGCTGGGACGGCTGGAGGACCTGGGCAACTGGGTAGCCGCCTGTCAGGGCGTATGCCCGCCGAAACAGTTCGAACAGGCGCGGGTGGTGGTGTTCGCCGGTGACCACGGGGTGGCCCGGCACGGTGTATCGGCCTTTCCCAGCGAGGTCACCGCGCAGATGGTCGCCAATTTCCGGGCGGGCGGGGCCGCGGTGAACGCATTGGCCGGGATCGCCGGTGCCACCGTCCGGGTGGTGGATATCGCGGTGGACGCCGATACCGATCCGGCGGTGAGCACCCATAAGGTGCGCCGGTCCAGTGGCGCGATCGACCGCGAGGACGCGCTCACGGCCGACGAGGTCGCCGCCGCGCTCGCCGCGGGTGCGGCGATCGCCGATGAGGAGATCGACAGCGGCGCCGACCTGCTGGTGGCCGGGGATATGGGAATCGGTAACACCACACCCGCCACCGCCGTCATCGCCACTCTCGCCGGTATCGAGCCGGTTCGGGCGGTCGGCCGCGGGACCGGCGTCGATGATCACGGCTGGATGCGCAAGGTCGCCGCCGTCCGGGACGCCATGTGGCGGGCCCGCCCTGTCGCCCGTGACGGTGTCGAACTGTTGCGCGTCGCCGGCGGCGCCGATATCGCCGCGATGACCGGATTCCTGGCCCGGGCGGCGGCCCGGCGGACGCCGGTGCTGCTCGACGGGTTGATCGTCACGGCCGCCGCACTGGTCGCCGAGGATCTGGCGGCGGGAGCGGCGAACTGGTGGGTGGCCGCGCACCGCTCCACCGAGCCCGCGCACGCCGAAGCCCTGACCAAGCTGAAGCTCACCCCGGTACTCGAACTGGATATGCGGCTCGGCGAGGGGTCCGGCGCGCTCACCGCGCTGCCCGTACTGCGCGCCGCCGTCGCCGTTCTCGCGGAGATGGCGACCTTCGCCGACGCCGGCGTCAGCACGGCCGGCGAAGTCGCCGCTGTCGACCTCCAGAAGTGACCGGCGCGATGAGACGCGAGCGATGATGCCGGCGCCCCTTCGTATCACCTTCTCCTGGCTCACGGTACTGCCGGTCCGCGGCCCGAGCGAGGTGGACCGCCGCGCGGCCGGAAGAGCCATCGCACTGGCCCCGCTCGCCGGAGCCGCGCTCGGTCTCGTCGCGGCGGCGGCGCTCTGGGTACTGCACCCCGCGGGTATCGCCGCCGGGTTCGTCGCGGTCGCAGTACTGGCACTGCTGACCCGGGGTATGCATCTGGACGGCCTGGCCGACACATTCGACGGGCTCGGAGTATACGGGTCGCCCGAACGTGCTCGCGAGGTCATGAAAAGCGGTGGTGCGGGGCCGTTCGGAGTGGCCGCGATCGTCCTGGCCGCCGGGGTCCAGGCCGGCGCGTTCACCACGCTGGCGGCCACCGGGCACTGGGCGGCGGTCGTCACAGCGGTGGGGCTCGGGCGGGTCGCGGTGGTCGTGGCCTGCCGCCGCGGAATCGAACCCGCGCCGGACACCTGGTTCGGTTCGATGGTCGCCGGAACCCAATCCCGGCCCGCCGTATTCGGCTGGATGGCGGCGGCCTTGGTGATAGCGGTTTTCGCGATACCGGAACTTCCGTGGGCCGGACCGCTGGTCGCGCTGGTGGCGATCGCCGCCGCCGTGCGCCTGGTCGACCACGGCGTCCGCCGGATCGGCGGGCTCTCCGGCGACCTGCTCGGCGCGGCAGTGGAACTCACCACCGCGTCGGCCGCGCTGGGATTCGCGGTCGCCGCCGGCTCCGTCTGAGTCGGAAAACCTCTGTCTGGGCCACAAAACCCGGCCCGTCTGATGTCACCCGGCTCAATATTGCGAACGCAGCGTCTCACCGATCCGGTACTCCCCATAAGGTGGAGGTATGTCAGCCGAGCGCCTCTATTTCCGTCAACTCCTGGCCGGCCGGGATTTCGCCGTGGGAGATCCGATTGCCACGCAGATGCGCAATTTTGCCTATCTGGTCGGTGACCGGGACACCGGTGAATGCGTCGTCGTCGATCCGGCCTACGTGGCCGGCGATCTGGCCGATATCGCCGAGAACGACGGACTGAAACTGTCCGGGGTACTGGTCACTCACCATCATCCGGACCATATCGGCGGCACCATGATGGGTTTCACCCTGCGCGGGGTCCGGGAGTTGCTCGAGCAGACCACCGTCCCTGTGCATGTGAACGACCAGGAGAAGACCTGGGTGGCCGATGTCACCGGCATCGCCCCGAGCGAACTCACCGGCCACGGGCACGGCGACACACTGAGCGTAGGCGCGTTCGATATCGAATTCCTGCACACCCCGGGCCACACTCCCGGTAGCCAGTGCTTCCTGGTCGACGACAAACTCATCGCCGGTGACACGCTGTTCATCGACGGCTGCGGGCGCACCGATTTCCCGGGCGGCGACTCCGACACCATGTTCCGCAGCCTGCGCTACCTGGCGGATATGCCGATCAACCCCGAGGTCTACCCCGGGCACTGGTACTCCCAGGACCCGCACGCCGCGCTGGACTCGATCCGCGACCACAACTACGTGCTGCGCCCACAGTCGCTCGGCGAATGGCACGCCCTCATGCCGGGCTGATCTGCGCCTGCCGATGGCCAACCGGAGAAGGCGATCCGCGGTCGGGGCCCGCCCCGGTTCTGGAGCGACAGAGCGAAGGAGCGCAGCGACTGAGCGCCGGAGTGAAGAACCGGGGTTAATAGGGCCCCGACCCGCCCCGCCGAAGGCGGGGCCGATAAACACAGTCAGAGCACCCGCATCCACTGGTGCACATCGGCGAAGGTGCCCCGCTGGATACCGGTGAGCGTGTCACGCAGCGCCATGGTCACCTCGCCGGGTTCTCCACCACCGATGGAGAATTCCCCGTCGGGCCCGAACACCGAGCCGACCGGGGTGATCACCGCCGCGGTACCGCAGGCGAAAACCTCGGTGATCTCACCGGATTCCGCGCCCGCCCGCCACTCCTCGACGGAGATCTTGCGCTCGGTCACCGGATAGCCGGAGTCCGCGGCCAGGGTCAGCAGCGAATCCCGGGTGATCCCCGGGAGCAGCGACCCGGACAGCGCCGGGGTCACCAGCCGGGCATCCGACCCCGACCCGTAGACGAAGAACAGGTTGTTGGTGCCCATTTCCTCGACGTAGCGGCGTTCGACGGCATCCAGCCACACCACCTGATCGCAGCCCTTGGCGGTGGCCTCGGCCTGGGCCAGCAGCGAGGCCGCGTAGTTACCGGCCACTTTGGCCTCGCCGGTGCCGCCGGGCGCCGCCCGCACGTACTCGGTCGACAGCCACACCCGCACCGGTTTCACCCCGCGCGGGAAGTAGGCCCCGGCCGGGGAACCCAGCAGCAGGTATTTGTAAGCGGAGGCGGGTTTGACGCCCAGTCCCGATTCGGTGGCGAACATGAACGGCCGCAGATACAGCGACTCCTCACCACCGGCCGCGGGAACCCAGTCCGAATCGACCTCCAGCAGCTGACGCACCGATTCGATGAACAGTTCCTCGGGGAGTTCGGCCATCGCCATCCGGCGCGCCGACCGGCGGAACCGGGCCGCGTTCGCGTCGATCCGGAAACAGGCGACCTGCCCGTCCGGCTGGCGGTACGCCTTGAGTCCTTCGAAAATGGCCTGGCCGTAGTGGAACACCATGGTGGCCGGATCCAGGGTCAGCGCACCATAGGGTTCCACGACCGCGTTGGTCCAGCCGTCGGCCTCGGTGTAATCGATGGTGACCATATGGTCGGTGAAATAGCGGCCGAAACCGGGCGCCGACAGAATCTCCTGTACCCGCTGCGCCGGGGTGGGCGCAGGATGAGGGATACGGGCGAACTGTGCAGCAGCGGTCATGACCAGCAGTCTATGTCCTGGGCCCGCGCCGAATCCGGAGTGGTCCGTTCCGCACGCCCGCCCGGCCCTCGTCGGCCGCACCGGGGCCGGTCACGGTGGACCGCGTCCACCGTCTCAGCTGGTTCGTGCCTCGACGAACGGGGGACGGACCACCGTGCAGCGCAACGACCGGCCGCGCACGTTCACCGACACCTCGGTGCCGGCCTTCACCGCCGGATCCAGCAGCGCCAGCGCGATCCCGATCTGCCGGGTCGGCGAGAAAGTACCGGAGGTGGTCACACCGACCTTCTCGCCGTCGACGAGTACGTCCTGGTTCTCCCGCGGGATCCCGCGGTCGAGCGCCTCCAGGCCGAGCAGGGTCCGGCGCGGACCGGCAGCCCGTTCGCCTTCGAGCGCGGCCTTGCCCCAGAAATCCGATTTGGCCCAGCCCACCGCCCACGAGGCGCGAGCCTGCACCGGCGTGATCTCCGCGGACAGTTCGTGTCCGTGCAGCGGATAACCCATCTCGGTGCGCAGGGTGTCGCGGGCGCCGAGCCCGGCGACCGCACCAGCGGCGGCCCGCACCTGGTCCACCAACGCCCGGAACAGGGCCTCGGCGCCGTCCCATCGCGGGAGCAGCTCGAAGCCGTGTTCACCGGTGTAACCGGTCCGGCACACCCGCACCGGCTGTCCCGACCATTCGGAGTCCGCGAACGCCATGTAGGACAGGTCGACCGGCAGCCCGAGTGCCGTGAGGACCTCGGCCGACCGTGGGCCCTGCACGGCGAAGACGCCGTAATCGCGGTGTTCCCCGGTGACCGTGATCGCCGGCGGCGCGGCCGCGGCCAGTTTCCGCACCACTTCGGCGGTATTGGCGGCATTCGGCACCAGGAAGATCTCGTCGTCGCGCACGAAGTAAGCGATGAGGTCGTCGACCACGCCGCCGTCGGCGGTGCAGCACAGGGTGTACTGCGCGCGGCCGGGCCCGATCCGTCCCAGATCGTTGGTCAGCGCGGAGTTCACGAAATCGGCCGCGCCCGCACCGCGCACGGTCGCCTTACCCAGATGACTGACGTCGAACAGTCCCACCGATTCCCGTACCGCGGTGTGCTCGGCGACCGTCCCCGCGTACGAGACCGGCATCTCCCAGCCGCCGAACGGCGCGAATTTCGCTCCGAGTTCGACGTGTACTCCGTGGACAGGGCCCTGTTGCAGCTCGGCGTCGTTCACCCGGCGAGCTTATCCCGGCGCTCGCGGGGATCGGTTCCCCACCGCGCCGGGCCCGGCCACCGACGGCACCGGGCCGGTGGGGTCGTCAGGCCTCGAACCACATGGGGATCAGCGTCGGGCCGTCCTCCGGCAGTGTGTGGGTCTCGCCCGTACGTACGAACCCCTGCCGTGTGTAGAGCCGCGACGAACGTTCGGTACTCGCCTCCAGATACGCCGGGATCCCCGCGGCACTGAACCGCCGGGTCCGCTCGGTGAGGATGGCCGCGCCCGCACCCCGGCCCCGATATTCGGGCACGGTGGTGATCAGTTCCAGATAGCTGTGCGGAAACCTGCGCGGATGTTCGCGGGCCAGTAGTTCGAACACGTAGGCGGAGCGCTGCAGGGGACGCAGCTCGGGCGCCCGATCCGCGTGCCCGCGGGCGGTGGCGGCATCGGCGAGCAGGCGCTCGGCCGAGGTGAGGTTCTGCCAGATCGATATCGCCCAGATCTCACCGTCACCGCCGGCCACCCAGATCTCGTCCTCGCGCAGAGCCTTGTCGATGATCTGCGGAGCCCATTCGTCGAGGAACTGATCCATGGGGTAATCGCGCAGTATCCACTCGGTGACCGCCTCGTCCGGCGTCGCCTTCCGGAAGGCCTTCGTCAGCGGTTCGAGGTCACTCGCCCCAGCCCGCCGCACGGTCAATTCCGTACCCATACCGCCTCCTGTGAATGGTGTTCCTACCAGCGAATCTATGTGGCTCATCAGCGGAAAACCACTATTTCGTCACGGTATTTCGTGTGATGGAATTACGCGGTGACAGCGTGTGCGATCTGCGGTGGAGTTCTCCGGCAACCCGACCGGGGCAGGCGGCGGCGGTACTGTTCGCGCTCCTGCCAGGCCCGCGCCTATCGGGCCCGGCGCCGGACACCGGCCGCCACGCCGCGGCCCCGGCCGCACCGGTTGTCCGCGCTCGCGATCACCAGCGCGGCGGTGGCACTGGCCGACCGCGCGGGCACCGAGGGCCTCACCATGCGCCGTCTCGCCGGCGAACTGGGCGTGGCCACCGCCGCGCTGTACCGGTACTTCGACGATCGGGAACAGCTACTCGTCGCGATGACCGATCTCGTACTCGCCGAAACACCGCCCCCGCCGCCGGATCTGGTCGGCTGGCGGGCCCGCATCAGATACGAGGCGCAGCAGGAATGGCAGATCTACCGGCGCCATCCGTGGATCCTCACGGTGCTGGCACGGTTGCGCCCACCGCTGGGTCCCGCCCTGTTCGACACCCTGGACCGAACGCTGAGCGCGCTCGACGAACTGGACCTGTCCAGAACACAGCTGATCTCGGCGTACCTGAGTTACTCCGCACTCGTGCAGGGACTCGCCCTGGTGTGGACCGCCGAACGTTCCGACCGGATCGGCGGTCCGGAATCGGCGGCGCCGACCGAACTGGCGGCACTCGTCGCCGCACGCCCGGCCCTGGACAAGGCATTCGGGCCGACGGGCCCGAGACTCGACCTCGATTTCGACCGACTGCTCACCGATGCGGTGGACATGCTGCTCGAAGGCGTCGCGGTACGGCATGCGGGGTCCACCGAATAGCCTGGGACCATGACCGCAGTCGCAGATCGTCCGCTCGGACCGGAATTGGCACGTACTCAGACCATCGAACCCGGCACCGATGTCCTCGTCATCGGCCTGGCCACCACCGATGACGGTCCCGTCCTCGTACCCGGGGACCTCTTCGGCGATGTGCTCGACACCGACTTGCGCACCCGGCTGCTCGACCAGTTGACGGCCGTCGGTGCGACCGGCAAGGCCGAACAGCTCGTCCGGATTCCCGCCCCCACCGGCCTGGACAACGCCGCGAGCGTGCTGGCCGTCGGGCTCGGCAGCGCCCCGGATATCGATGCCGAGCAGATCCGCCGCAGTGCCGGCGTGGCCGCGCGTGCCCTGACCGGGGTCGCGCGTGCGGTCACCACCCTGTCCGGTCTGGACATCGGTGCCGCGGTGGAGGGTTTCTACCTCGGCGCGTACTCGTTCACTGCTTTCCGCTCCACGAAATCCGCGCCGAAGCCGGAGGCCGCACCGCTGGCCCGGGTCGAACTACTCGTCCCGGAACCGGATTTCGGCGGCGACGCGCTGCTGCGCGCCCAGCTCACCGCCGAGGCCGTGGCCACCGCCCGCGATTTCGTGAACACCCCACCGAGCCACCTGTACCCTGCGGAATTCGCGCGCCGGACCGCGCTGCTGGCCGAGGGCGCCGGCCTCGAGGTCGAGGTCCTCGACGAGAAAGCTTTGGAAGCGGGCGGCTTCGGCGGCGTGCTGGGGGTCGGCAAGGGGTCCTCGCGCCCGCCGCGCCTGGTCCGGCTCACCTACCGGGGCGGTGACAAGAAGGTCGCGCTGGTCGGTAAAGGCATCACCTTCGACACCGGCGGTATCTCCATCAAGCCGGCCGCGAACATGGAGAACATGACCTCGGATATGGCAGGTGCCGCCGCGGTCGTGGCGACCACCCTGCTCGCCGCCCGGCTGAGCCTGCCGGTCACCGTGATCGCGACCGTGCCGATGGCGGAGAACATGCCGTCGAGTACCGCACAGCGGCCGGGCGATGTGCTCACCCAGTACGGCGGCACCACCATCGAGGTCACCAATACCGATGCCGAGGGCCGGCTCATCCTGGCCGACGCCATGGTCCGCGCCGGCGAGGACGACCCGAGCTACCTGATCGACGTCGCCACTCTCACCGGCGCCCAGATAGTGGCGCTGGGGACCCGCACCCCGGGTGTGATGGGCACCGACGAGTTCCGCGACCGGGTCGCCCGGATCTCCCGGGAGGTCGGCGAAAACGGCTGGCCGATGCCGCTGCCCAAGGAACTGCGCGCCGATCTGGACTCCAAGGTCGCCGATATGGTCAATGCCTCCGCGCACCGATGGGGCGGCATGCTGCTGGCCGGCACCTATCTGAAGGAGTTCGTCCCGGCCGGTGTCGAATGGGCTCATATCGATATCGCGGGTCCCGCCTACAACACGAGCGGACCGTTCGGCTACATCGGCAAGGGCGGCACCGGAGTTCCGGTCCGCACCCTCATCGCCGTGCTGGAGGATATCGCCGCCGAATAGCGCCCCGTATGTGGTTTGCCGGGCGGCCTTCCGGACGCACAGCAAATACGACGAGCAGCCGAGGGTCGCGCGGTCACCCGAGCGTGGCGGCGCGACCCCTCGTACGGCCCCGGGCCCGGGGCGGTCCGGGCCGGGCAACCACCTTCCCCCACGCCGGCCCCGCACCGACGATCAGCGACCGGGTTCGGCGAAGCGCCCGCACGGTCGTCGGCGGTGTGTCCTCACTGCTCGTCGAGCTCGCGCGCGGCGGCGCGTTTGCGCTCGATCCGCCGGCGCGCATCGTAATCGCGCATACGCTGCGGATATCCGGTCCGGTCGACGTCGTACACCGGAATCCTCAGGTCCCGGGCGAGGCGGCGGGCGCCGCGTTCACCCACGATCCGCCGGGTCCATTCACCATCCGCGGCAACCAACACCACCGTGACATCGGTCACAGTAGTTTTGGGCTCGACGAAACCCTCCACCCCCGTATGTGTGCGCACCCACTCCCGCAGGTAGCGGGCTTCTGCGCCCTGACCGCCGGAAACGCCCCTGCGCCCGGACCCGGCACGACGGATACGGTCCAGCAAACCCATTGCCGCCGACCTCCTGTTCGCCACTCGAATCCCGCCACATTCGGCGGTGATTCCATGGTGCCAGCTACCAAAATTGGATGCCCTCCGGTAAACGCGGCGCGCGGCGAATGCAAGGATGGTGGACGGAACAACAACCACACGGATCTCCGGCGCCGCGCAGAATGAACGCCGGCTGGAATACCGCCGCGACCCGCGGCAGGATCCACCGGAACGAACTGTTGTAGACCCGTCGAGCAGTTAGAGGAGTCAACGGACATGGCCTTCTCCGTCCAGATGCCCGCTCTTGGTGAGAGCGTCACCGAGGGAACGGTGACACGGTGGCTGAAGCAGGAAGGAGACACGGTCGAGGTCGACGAGCCGCTGCTCGAGGTCTCCACCGACAAGGTCGACACCGAGATCCCGTCCCCCGCGGCGGGTGTGTTGACGAAGATCGTCGCCAAGGAAGACGACATCGTCGAGGTAGGTGGCGAACTGGGTGTCATCGGTGACGCCGGCGAGGCCCCCGCGCCCGCCCCGGCTCCCGAACCGGCCGCCGCCGAGCCCGCCCCCGCGGCCGCCGAGCCCGCGCAGGAAGCCGCTCCGGCTCCGGCGCCCGCCCAGGCCCCCGCCGCCGACTCCGCGGCCTCCGGTACTTCCGTGAAGATGCCGGAACTCGGCGAATCGGTTACCGAGGGCACCGTGACCCGGTGGCTCAAGGCGATCGGTGACGAGGTCGCGGTCGACGAGCCGCTGCTCGAGGTCTCCACCGACAAGGTCGACACCGAGATCCCGTCCCCCGTCGCGGGCACCCTCCTGGAGATCACCGCCGGCGAAGACGATGTGGTCGAGGTCGGCGGTCAGCTCGGGGTCATCGGCTCCGGCACTCCCGCGAGTGGTTCGACCCCCGCACCGGCTCCTGCCCCGGCCCCCGAGCCTGCCCCTGCTCCGGCACCGGCTCCGCAGCCCGCACCGGCTCCCCAGCCCGCACCGGTCCCCCAGCCCGCACCGGCTCCCCAGCCCGCGTCGGCTCCTGCCGCGGCCGCTCCGGCACCGGCCCCTACCGCCCAGACTCCCGCGCAGTCCGCTTCCGCCAACGGCGCGACCCCGTACGTCACCCCGCTGGTCCGCAAACTGGCCGAGGAGCACGGTGTCGACCTGAACTCGGTCACCGGTTCGGGTGTCGGTGGCCGGATCCGCAAGCAGGACGTGCTCGCCGCCGCCGAGGCCGAGCAGGCTCCGGCAGCCGCGGCACCGACGGCCGCCGCTCCCGCCGCCGCGGCGCCCGCCAGGGCCGCCGCTGCCGCCAGCCCCGCGCTGGCAGCGCTGCGTGGCACCACGCAGAAGGCCAACCGGATCCGGCAGATCACCGCGACCAAGACCCTGGAATCGCTGCAGACCACCGCGCAGCTCACCCAGGTGCACGAGGCCGATGTCACCAAGATCGCCGCGCTGCGCAAGAAGGCCAAGGCAGATTTCACCAAACGCGAGGGCGTGAACCTCACCTTCCTGCCGTTCTTCGCCAAGGCCGTGGTGGAGGCGCTCGGGGTACACCCGAACGTCAACGCCAGCTACGACGCGAACAGCAAGGAGATCACCTACCACGCGTCGGTGCATCTGGGTATCGCGGTGGATACCGAGCAGGGTCTGCTCTCCCCGGTCATCCACAACGCCAGCGATCTGTCGCTGGCCGGTCTGGCCCGCGCCATCGCCGATATCGCGAACCGGGCCCGCACCGGCGGCCTGAAACCGGACGAACTGGCCGGTGGCACCTTCACCATCACCAATATCGGTAGCCAGGGCGCCCTGTTCGACACCCCGATCCTGGTTCCGCCGCAGGCGGGCATGCTGGGCACGGGTGCCATCGTGAAGCGCCCGACCGTGGTCACCGACGAGTCCGGCAGCGAGTTCATCGGCGTCCGCTCGATGTGCTACCTGCCACTCACCTACGATCACCGCCTCATCGACGGAGCGGACGCCGGACGGTTCCTCACGACCATCCGGCACCGCCTGGAAGAGGCGGCTTTCGAGGCCGATCTCGGCCTGTAAGGGGCGACGAACGATGTCGGTTGTGGTGGCCGGTTCTTCCGGACTGATCGGAACCGCGCTCGTCGCGGCGTTGCGCCGCGACGGGGAGCAGGTGATCCGGCTGGTCCGGCGGCCGGCCGCCGCACCCGACGAGCGTCGCTGGGATCCCGCGCACGCCGAGCTCGACCCCCGGATCTTCGACGGGGTCGACGCGGTGGTGAATCTGTGCGGGGCCGGTATCGGGGACAAACGCTGGACCGGCGCATACAAACAGTTGCTCCGGGACAGCCGGATCACGCCCACCGATGTCCTCGCGACGGCGGTGGCCAGGGCCGGAGTACCGACCCTGGTGAACGCCAGCGGGGTCCACTACTACGGTGACACCGGCGATCGCGCTGTCGACGAGAGCGGTCCGGTGGGCACCGGTTTCCTGCCCACGCTGTGCCACGACTGGGAGGCCGCGACCCACGCCGCCACCGAGGCCGGGACCCGCACAGTGCTGCTGCGCAGCGCCGTGGTGCTCACCGCGTCCGGGGGCATGCTGCCGCAACTGAAGACCCTGTTCCTGCTGGGTCTCGGCGGCCGGCTGGGTAGCGGCCGCCAGTATCAGCCGTGGATCTCGCTGGACGACGAGGTCGGCGCCATCCGGCACGCGCTCACCCACGACTCGGTACGCGGTCCGCTCAACGCGGTGGGCCCCGCCCCCGTCACCAACGCGGCCTTCACCCGCGCGCTCGGGAAGGCTCTGCACCGGCCGACGCCGCTGTTCGTCCCGGGTATCGGTCTGCGCCTGGTGATCGGCGAGTTCGCCGACGAAGCCATCCTGCACAGCCCCCGCGCCCTGCCCCGGGTACTCGAGGAGACCGGGTACGAATTCCGCCACGCCACCGTCGGCGCGGCACTGTCCGCCGCAGTGGGCCGATGACCGAATTCACTCCTGTGGTCCGGGACGCGCGGACCGGCGATCTGCCCGCGATTCTGGAGATCCACAACCTCGCCATCGCCGAGACCACCGCCATCTGGGACGACGAACCCGTGGCACTCGACGAGCGCATCGCCTGGTTCCGCAACCGCACCGAGCACGGCCGCCCCGTAGTGGTCGCCGAAATGGGCGGGGAACTCGCCGGATACGCCAGTTACGGGCCGTGGCGACCCAAATCCGGTTATCGCCACACCGTGGAGAACTCGGTCTATATCGCCGACCGATTCCAGCGGCGCGGTATCGGCGCGACCCTGCTGGCCGAGCTGATCGCCCGCGCCGAGCGAGCCGGTGATATCCACGCCATGGTCGCGGCCGTCGAATCGAGCAACACCGGTTCGATCGCCCTGCACGAACGATTCGGTTTCCGCACGGTGGGCGTACTGCCGGAAGTGGGCCGCAAGTTCGGCCGCTGGATGGATCTGACACTGATGCAGCGCACTGTGGAGATGCAGCTCACTGTGGAGATGAGCGTAACGTCATGAATGTGAACAACACCCGCACCGCAACCCGGTCGGCTCGCTACGACAGCACCCCCGTCGACGTGCGAGAACTGGGTCTCATCGACTACCAGCAGGCGTGGGATCTGCAACGTGAGATCGCCGCCCTCCGCGCCGACGGCGCAGGCGCCGACACCCTGCTGCTCCTGGAACACCCCTCCGTCTACACCGCCGGGCGCCGCACCGAAGAGGCCGACCGGCCGACCGACGGCAGCCCGGTGATCGATGTGGACCGGGGCGGCAAGCTCACCTGGCACGGCCCGGGTCAGCTGGTCGGCTACCCCATCATCCGGCTCGCCGAACCCCTCGACGTGGTCGACTACGTCCGGCGCCTCGAACAGGCACTGATCCGGACGGTCACCGATCTGGGTGTCGAATGCGGGCGGGTCCCGGGACGATCCGGGGTCTGGCTGCCCGCGGCCGGTCTGCTGCCGGAACGCAAGATCGCCTCGATCGGGATCCGGGTGCAGCGCGGGGTCACCCTGCACGGCATCTCGTTGAACTGCAATCCCGACCTCGGCGCGTTCGGCGCCATCGTCGCCTGCGGTATCCGCGATGTCGGTTCGACCAGCCTGAGCCAGGAGCTCGGCCGCGAGGTCACCGTCGCCGAGGTCGCGCCGCGTATCGCCGAATCCGTTCCGGCTGCGCTGAGCGGCGAGATCCCGGTCACCGAGCACGATATTCCGCGGGCCGCCACCCCGGCCGACGCGGACCCCGCCGCCGCCACCGCGGCACGCGACCCGAAAGGTGCCACCGCATGACCTCCGCCCAAGCCCCCGCCGGCCGCAAACTGCTGCGGATCGAGGCCCGCAACGCCGAGACCCCGATCGAACGCAAACCCGGCTGGATCAAGACCCGCGCCACCATGGGCCCGGAGTACACCGAACTCAAGGGTCTGGTGAAGCGCGAGGGTCTGCACACGGTCTGCGAGGAAGCGGGCTGCCCCAATATCTTCGAATGCTGGGAGGACCGCGAGGCCACCTTCCTCATCGGCGGCGAACAGTGCACCCGGCGCTGCGATTTCTGCCAGATCGACACCGGTAAGCCCGACCCGCTGGACCGGGACGAACCGCGCCGGGTCGCCGAGAGCGTCCAGGCCATGGGCCTGCGCTACTCCACCATCACCGGGGTCGCCCGCGACGATCTGGAGGACGGCGGCGCCTGGCTCTACGCCGAAACCGTGCGCGCCATCAAGAAACTCAATCCGGCCACCGGTGTCGAACTGCTCATCCCCGATTTCAACGCGAAACCGGATCAGCTCGCCGAGGTCTTCTCCTCCCGCCCCGAGGTACTGGCCCACAATCTGGAAACCGTGCCCCGGGTGTTCAAGCGGATCCGCCCCGCCTTCCGCTACGAACGCTCCCTCGCGGTGCTCACCGCGGCCCGCGCCGACGGCCTGGTCACCAAATCCAATCTGATCCTCGGTATGGGCGAAACCCCCGAGGAGGTCACCCAGGCCATGCGTGACCTGCACGAGGCAGGCTGCGATATCCTCACCATCACCCAGTACCTGCGTCCCTCGCCGCGCCACCATCCGGTGGACCGCTGGGTGAAACCCGAAGAGTTCGTGGAGCATTCGAAGGTCGCCGAGGAGATCGGTTTCGCCGGGGTGATGGCGGGCCCACTGGTTCGTTCCTCGTACCGTGCCGGTCGGCTCTACGCCCAGGCCATGACGCACCACGGCCGCCCCATCCCGGAGGCCATGGCGCATCTCGCCGCCGAGGGCACCGCCACCCAGGAGGCCAGTGCCGTCCTGGAACGGTTCGGGTCCCGGGCCTGATCGATCAGCTACGTCGCCGGGGAAACCAGGCTGGACCCCCGGGCGTCGATCTGCTTCGGCGCGTACTGCGGCGAACGGCGACTCAGGTTCGGCGAAAGCTGTCCCGCTCGCCCATCAGCGCCCTGTGGATCACTCCGACCGCGTAATGGGCAGCGATTCAGCGATGATTCCGGCGGTGCCGACGGGTCCCAGTGGGTAACACCACCGGAAACCGAGGGAGACCCATCATGCTGATCGTCGCCGGACATCTCATCGTCGATCCGCCGGCCCGCGCCGCCTACCTCGCCGGATGCCTCGGGGTGGTCGATCAGGCCCGCTCAGCACCCGGCTGCCTGGATTTCTCGTTGAGTGCCGATCTCACCGATCCCGCGCGCATCAATATCTTCGAGCGCTGGGCCGACCGGGAATCGGTCGAGGCGTTCCGCGGCGCGGGCACCGGTGCCGAGCAGAATGTGGAGATCCGCGGCGCGTCGGTGGCCGAATACGAGATCGCCGAAATCCGTTCGCTGACCTGATCGCCCGGCTAGAGCTTGAACCGCTGCAACAGCGCCGGGATCTTGGAGGCCGACATGAGCGCCTTGAACTGCCAGCTGTCGTCCCGCGGCAGGATCCCGCCACGCTGGGTGACGTCGAAGGCGTCGTAGAGGGTTTCACCCTCCTCCATCAGCCCATCGGCATCGAAGTGATAGCGGTCGACGGCGGGACACTGGATGAACCGACCATTGCCGTAGAGCACCGGGGCGCTGCTGTCGTAGGGGTACAGCCGCAGGGGTCCGTCCCAGTGACCACTGCCGATGTAGCGGATGACCACCCGCACCCGCCCCTCCGGGGTGACGTCCAGATACACCTGACCGGGCAGTGGGTCGTAGCGCCAGTCCGGGATGGCGTCGAAGAAGGCGAAGTTGTATTTCACGAATTCGTCGATCCCGACGATGGTGCGGCCGAAGGTGGTGACATCGGTGTAGCGGACGTCCGGTGCGTACAGCTCGTGGTTGAGGCTCATATCCCGGACCAGGAAGCTCCACCAGTACTTCTTCGCCCACTCCATGAGCCAGGACAGGTCTGGGCCGAGTTGGCCGTAGTACTCCAGTTTCCGCTCGAAATCGACGAACCACTCCTCGGTGGTGGCCTGTAGTTCCGGTTCCGGAATCACCCGGATGGGCACCGCGCGATTCGCGTCGAGGAATTCGGGGGCCGGGCGCGCGAGGCGAGGACGGCGCAGGGCTTGCTGGAACTGTTCGTCACTGAACACGGTACGGGCCTTCCGACGAGCGCGGCCCGGGCCGCGGTCGAGCAACAACGTGAATCGTATGATTCATGTTGAATCAGATGATGTCAATGAATTCCGGAGACCGGTGCGAGGATGAATCGGTGAACGCACCCAAGCTGTGGCGCGGACAGACGCTGGACGCCAGATCCGCCGAACGTCGCGAACAACTCGTGGACGTGGGTTTCGAGCTGCTCGGCACCGGCGGGTCCACCGCGGTCACGATGCGGGCGGTGACCCGGCTGGCCAAGCTGAGCCCCCGCTATTTCTACGAGAGTTTCGCGGACCGCCGGGAACTGGTCGTCGCTGTCTACGACCGTCTGGAAGCCGAACTCCGCACCCGGTTGAGCACGATCGACCCGGATGGCGATCTGCACTCCATCGTCCGTTCGGCACTGCGGATCTGCGCCACCTACTTCGAGCAGGACCCGCGCCGAGCCCGGGTCCTGCTCCGCGCACCCCTCACCGACGACGCCCTGCGCGCGCACAGTGCCGACCGACTCCCCGCCTTCCTCCGTACCGTGGTGCCGGCGCTGGGCGCGGAGGCCGGTGCGCTGATACCCGACAGCGAGGAGACATTCGCGATCGTCGGCACCGCACTGGGCGGCGCTCTCGTCGCCCTCTACGTCGACTGGATCGACGGACGTCTCCCGGTACCGCGAGACCACCTGGTCGAGACCGCTACCACCATCGTGCTGGCACTGGCGCAGACCCGCGCCTGAGCGCTGTCGGGGCTATCCGCCGAATCCGCATCGTTCGACAAGCGCAGACGCGACCGAGCCGCCTGCGCCGCGCGAAGATATCGGCGCAGGCACGGTCGGCGCTGTACCGGCCGCTCTCCGATCGGATCGACCCGGCGGGAAGGAGCCGCGGACGGCCCGGCCGACCCCGCCCCGCCCTCTAGGATCTGACCCCATGGCTGTCTACCTCGTCACCGGTGCCGCGGGATTCATCGGGGCGAACTACGTGCACCACTTGCTGGCATCCGAACCCGATGCCCGAGTCGTGGCCGTCGACTATCTCGGGTTCGCCGGGAATATCGCCAATCTGGCGTCGGTATCCGACCTTCTGGTGTTCGAGAACGCCGATATCGCCGATCAGGACGCGATGGCGGCGATCTACCGACGCCACCGACCCGATCATGTGGTGAACTTCGCCGCCGAATCGCACAACGATCGCGCGATTCTGGACCCGAGCGCGTTCATGCGCAGCAATGCGCTGGGCGCGCAGGTGATGGCGGAATGCAGCAGGCTGTTCTCGGTGCGGTCGCATCTGCATGTCTCGACCATCGAGGTCTACGGCGAACTCGCCGACGATCGGCCGTATTTCACCGAACGCAGCCCGTTGAACGCGAAGACTCCCTACAGCGCGGCCAAGGCAGCCGGGGATCAGATGGTTCGCGCCTATATGGCGACCTACCCCGATCTCGACATCCGGATGACCCACTGCGCCAACAACTACGGGCCCTATCAGATGCCCGAGAAGCTGATACCGCTGGCCGTCACGAATCTGCTGCGCGGCCGGAAGGTCCCCGTATACGGGGACGGGGCGCAGTCCCGGGATTGGCTGCACGTGGCCGATCACTGCGACGCCGTGCACCGGGTTCTGCACGCGGAGCTCGATCCGATTCCGGCCGCGGCGGGAACCGATCCGGGCCTTCTGCCGATCTTCGATATCTCGGCACGGTGCGAGATGACCAATCTGGAGATCGCGCGATACATCTGCGCGGCGCTGGACCGTGATCCCGCCGAATGGATCGAGCACATCCCGGACCGCCCGAACCACGACCGCCGGTATCTGATCGAGCCGAGCAAAATCGAATCCGAACTGGGGTGGCGGCCCCTCCGCGACTTCGTGGAGGGCATCGCCGCCACGGTCGCCTGGTACGTCGAGAACCCCTGCTGGTGGCAGCAGATCATCTCGGTCAGAGGTGAGCTCGGGTTCGACTGGAGCAGGGTCGGCCCGTCGGCCGTGAGCCCGGGTCGATGAGCCACCCGCCGCGGGGCGCCGAGCAGCTACGCGACAGTCCCCATTGATCAACCGACCGGCTGGGGCAGGGTGTCCCCGGTTTCGAGCAGGGTCTTGAGGCTCGCGATGATATTGGGCCAACCCGTGCTGATCCCCTCGAGCACCGCACTACCCGGCTCGAAACCATCGTGCACGACGGTCAGTTTCACCACCTCGCCCTGTGGTTCGAGTTCGAAGGTGACCTTCGATCGGGTCTCCTGCCCCCATGCCGCGACCTCGCCGGAGTCCATTCCGAACGCCTCGGCGAACGCCGGGTCGAAGGTGTGCCAGGTGTAGGAGAGCCTGGTGTACGGCTCGGCCTCCAGCACCACCTGCTCCGGATCGCTGCTCGACCAGCCCTGCTGATGCCATACCATCGGCGATCCCGGCCGCCAGTCGGATTCGAATGCGGCGCCCCAGTAGCGCTCGGTGAAGGCGGGGTCGGTCAGGGCCTGCCACAGTTTCCGGTCGGTGGTCCGAATGTAGGTGACATAGACGAATTCCGGTGCGCTCACAGGTTCCTCCAGTGTTCGTTTCAGGTCCGCGAGGGCGGTGAGCCGATCCCGGTCGTATTTGCCGATCCACCGCTGCGCGATCTCGTTGATGGGTACGGGATTCAGATAGTGCAGCCGCCGTCGGCCGTCCCGCACGGCGGTCACGAGGTTCGCCTCGGCCAGCACCACCAGATGTTTGGTCACAGCCTGGCGGCTCATCCCCAGTCCGTCGCCGAGTTCGCCCAGGCTCTGCCCGTTGCGAGCGTGGAGCCGGTCCAGTAGCTGTCGGCGGCTGGGGTCGGCCAGCGCCTTGAACACCTCGTCCATATCACCTCCCGCAACCGTATGGTTGCCCTTTTGAAAATAGGCAACCTGATGGTTTCCTGTCAAGAGCCGGGCGATATCCGCCGACGAGCAGCGAGGGAGAACGCGTCCCCTACGACGAGCAGCTGGAGATGCGGGTCGCTTGGTTCGCGGTCGACCCGGCCACGGTGGCGTGGCAGCGTCTGCAGCAGGAAATGCCCACTGGGGTGGTGTCCCATCGCACGGCGGCGTCGCTGCACGAGCTGGGTGATCTGGATGCCGACGTCGTAGAGCTGACCGCTACCCGGCGGATCCGGCTGTCTCTGCCCGATGTCACGATTCACCGGGGTTCTCTCTCCCGCGAGGACTGGCAATCGTCGACGAACTGCCGGTAACCACCCCGGTGCGCACCATCCGCGACCTTGCTGCGGCGTCCCTGGGCTCCGGTCATCTCGCCTCGGTCGTTCGTGACGCCCTCACCCGCAGTCCGACCACTACCGACGATATGGCTGCGGTTCTTACGCCTTATGCCTTCGACTACGGGTATCGGGCGCTGGACGGGGAGGCATTCCTCGACGCGCTCATCGAGCAGGCGGGAATGCCGGTCAACAAAAAGGTGGTGTCGGCATGATGGTGCGGCTGCCCGACGCGCGCTACAGCAAGGACATCGACCTGCTTGCCGCTACCGAGATGCCGACAGCAGTCTGCCTCGCCTTTACGGCGGGGCAGACCTTTGCTTGTACACGAAATGCAAGGCTCGCGGGCCGCTCTACCCAGTGCAACCTCCGGCGGCACCCTGGTTCTGCTGCGCAGCCCAGTGCGCATCATTCGCCGCACCGCCGCCGGAGGTTCCTGGGACCGCTCAGCCCTCGCCGTCGAGGGATAACACGACCAGCGGAATCGGCCGGTCTACCTTGGACTGGTAATCCGCCAGCAGCGGGTTGTCGGCCAGCACCCAGGCCGCGAACTCGTCGTAGTCCGCGCCTTCGAGCACCTTGCCGGTCGCCTGGTAGGTCTTGTCCCGGAGCTCGATGGTGACCTGCGGATTCGCCTTGATGTTGTACCACCAGGCCGGGTACCTGTCCTCGATGAACGAACTCACGTACATGGTGTCGTCCCGGTACAGGGGTCCCAGGGGAGTCGTGTGTCGCTTGCCGCTCTTGGCTCCGGTGGTGGTGAGCAGGATGAGGTCCCCGCCCGCGTAAGCGCCGCCCACCTTGCCCGAGTTCTCCCGGAACTCCTTGATCACATCATCGTTCCAGTCGGCAATGCCGCCTTCCTGGTCCCACGCCTGGTTCCACGGCGCGTTCGGATCGTTGTAGTCGGTGATGTCGGTCTGATCCAGAGTCGATTCGGTTCCGCTCATGATTCGAGTGTGCTGAGGATATAGGACAGTTACCGGCCTAATCTGCATCCGAGTGAATTTCGGTGGCACCGAAGGCATGTGGTGTTTGGATGTAGGCGCGCTGCGCGGCAGCGTACGTCCCACAGCTCACCGGAGTGGTGACGGTCGAAATCTCCGACGCACCGGCCCGGATCGAATACCTCGTCTGGAGCCACACGACTCACACCCCGGCGGCCGCGGCCTTCCTCACCATTCTGGATATCCCCTGACACCGGTACCGAGCGCAACCCAGCGTCTGCCGGAATCCAGACCGATCCAGCGGAAGTGAACACGTACAGCGTGATGGTTATGAACACACCGCCGTCCGACCCTCTCTGCTCAGCATCGGTCGACGGACAACCCGCAACCCGGGACGCGCGTTTACGGTCCGCTGATCCATATCCCCCGATTTCCGGTTCACCGTCTGCCCGTCTCCAACTTGCCAGGGCCGGTCCACTCGAGCCCGCCGATGCCGCGGCGATCCGTCCTACACCAGGTGCTTGCGCAGCACTTCCAGATGGGTCGGGCGCGCATCCTCCAGCCGTGCGCGACCCTCGGCGGTCAGAGCCAGGAAGTTGGCGCGACGATCGAAATCGCACGCTGCGCGTTCGACCAGCCCGGCCTTCTCCAGCCGGGTCACCGTGCGCGAGAGCGCGCTCTGGCTCAGATACATCTCGGCCTCGATATCCTTCATCTTGACCTTCTCCGCCTGCTCCGCACCGCAGCGCCCGCCGAGGACCTGCAGCAGTTCGAACTCGCTGAGCCCGAGTTCGTGCTGCGCCTGCAGCGCGTTCTCCAGATCACAGGACGTGACGTGGTAGCGACGCAACGTTTCGGACCACTTCGCGCAGACATCGTTGTCGGAGTCGTGGTACATGGCCCGAGATTATCATGTCAAGTCATTTTATGCCCATGCATTACATGACACAGTATTACATGCGTTGACATCCAATGCTCGTGCATCTAAGTTCTCTCGAGTGACCCTCACCGCAACCACCCCACAGAACCTCGCCGCCGCAACGCCTGCCGCACCGGCCGTCGGCCGTTGGGGACCCAAGCTGTGGGCGATCCTGTTCGTCGCCGGATTGGCGATGTTCCTCGACGCGCTCGACGTCTCCATGGTCGGTGTGGCGCTCCCGTCCATCGGCCACGACCTCGGCCTCGACACCTCGGCCCTGCAG
Organism: Nocardia jinanensis; assembly: GCF_014645735.1. Taxonomy (GTDB): domain Bacteria; phylum Actinomycetota; class Actinomycetes; order Mycobacteriales; family Mycobacteriaceae; genus Nocardia; species Nocardia jinanensis. The sequence goes on from NZ_BMMH01000003.1 coordinate 172,001, forward strand.
TGGATCGTCAACGGCTACATCCTCGGCTACGGTGGCCTGCTCCTCCTCGGCGGACGAGCCGCAGATCTACTCGGCCGTCGCCAGGTCTTTCTGACCGCCCTGGTGGTCTTCGGTATCGCCTCGCTCGTCGGCGGACTCGTCGACGAGGGCTGGCTACTGATCGCCACCCGGATCGTCAAGGGTGTGGCCGCGGCCTTCACCGCACCGGCCGCCCTCTCGATCATCACCACGACCTTCAAGGAAGGTCCCGACCGCAACCGGGCTCTGTCGATCTTCACGATCTTCGGCGCCACCGGATATGCCTCCGGCCTGATCGTCTCCGGCCTGCTCACCGGCATCGACTGGCGGCTCACCTTCTACATGCCGGTAGTCGTCGTCGCCGCGGTGCTGATCGCGGCCTACATCGTGGTACCGCGCAACATCGAAAAAGAAGAAGGCCGAATCGATTTCGCCGGAGCGGCCCTGCTCACCGGAGGAATGCTCGCGGCGGTCTACACGATCGTCACGGCCCCGGAGACCGGATTCACGGCCACCGTCGTCGCCACCACGATCCTGGCGGTCGGACTGCTCAGCGCGTTCTTCGTCACCGAGAAGCGGGTGAGCCATCCGCTGGTGCGCCTGAGCATCTTCAAGGTGAAGTCCATCGTGCGGGCCAACCTCGCGGCGCTGGCCATCTTCGGCTCCTACCTCAGCTTCCAGACCATTGTGTCGCTGTACCTGCAGAACACCCTGCACTGGGAGCCGCTGCAGATGGCGCTCGCCATGGCCCCGGCCGGCATCATCGTCGCCGTCCTCTCCCCGATGGCCGGGAACCTCATCGACCGGTTCGGCACCGCCCCGATGATCGTCGCCGCACTCACCTCCTTCGTCGCCGGCTACGCCTGGTTCCTCACCCGCGGCGGTAGCCCTGACCCCGCCTACGCTGTCGACTACCTGCCCGCGTTCCTGCTCCTCGGTCTCGGCTTCGCCCTGGGCTTCGCGGCCGTCATGTCGCAGGCCACCGAAGGTATCGCCGATCACGAGCAGGGCCTGGCCTCCGGCCTGGTGCAGACCTCGTTCCAGATCGGTGGCGCGGTGGTGCTCGCCATCGCGACGGGCCTGATCAGCGGTGCCGCTACCGACGGTATCGACGGTTACCGGCCGGCGCTCTACCTGGTCACCGCCGTCGCGGTGATCGGTCTGGTGGCGTCGGCTTCTGCACTGCTGGCGCGCAAGCAGCCTGTCGCCGAACTCGCGTAGCGGGTCGGCGGAGCGGGAGGACGGGGTCGCCGGACCGGCGGCCCCGTTCTCAGTGCTGGGGGACGTCGATCGATCGGCCACCCTACGACGGGCGATCATCCGGCTTGTCGAGCCGGTGAGGCCGTACGGTCGGGCGTCACCGGGAGATCGCCGGCCGCTACCGGGTGGGAGTTCGATGAGAAATCAGTACGACTACGCCGACCCGGTGTTCTCCACCACGACCGGTCATATAACCCAGGTGGTGTGGAAGGCGACCACGAAGGTCGGTGTCGCGATGGCCGATTGCCCGGCCCGGCGACCCGTCCGTTCCTCGAACGCGGCCGGTCAGAACGGGCGCTGGGTGCGGATGATCTCGGCCAGGTAGGCGTAGTCGTCGGCGCGGCCGCTGGATGCCCGGAACACCAGCCCCAGGGTGCGGCCGGGTGCCGGGGTGGTGAAGCGTGCCGTATCGAGGGTGCGGCGACCGGTTTCGGTCGCGACCGCCATCTCCGGGATCAGCGTGACACCGAGTCCACCCGCTACACACTGCACCACTGTCGGCAGCGATGCCGCGCGGGTATCACCGGCCGCGTTCTGATGGACGTCCGCGGATCGGCACAGCTCGAGAGTCTGGTCACGGAGACAGTGGCCTTCGTCGAGCAGCAGCATCGGCAGCGCGCCCAGGATCGTGGGTTCGATATCGGTGCGCCCGGCCAGCTCGTGACCGGCGGGCACCACCAGAACGAATTCTTCCGTGTACAGCGGTATCTCGACCAGACCGGAGGTTTCGGTGGGTAGGGCGAGGACCGCGACGTCGAGCACTCCGGCGCGCAGCTCGTCGAGCAGGCGGGCGGTTTTGTCCTCGATCACCTGCGGGGCCAGCGCGGGGAGTTTGCGCCGCAGTGTGGGCAACAGCGACGGGAGGAGATAGGGAGCAGCGGTCGGGATGATACCGATGCGGAGTACTCCGGTGAGTATGTCGCCGGTGGCCGCGGACAGGAACCGGTCCGCGGCTTCGAGGGTGGCGGTGGCGGCGGGGAGCAGCCGCGCACCGGCCGCGGTGACCAGAACGCGTCGCGTGCTGCGTTCGATGAGCTGCAACCCGAGTCCGTTCTCCAGTGAGGCCAGTGCCTGCGACAACGTGGGCTGGCTCACCTCGAGCCGCGCGGCGGCCGTGCCGAAGTGCCGGTATTCCGCGACCGCCACGAACGCACGCAGCTGTGACAGGGTGGGCTGATAAGACTGATCGGACACACCTATCAGTCTAGTGCGACTCATCACTTTTGCCTTTTGCCGGTCGTTCGGCAAGATTACTTACGAGCTTTCGCCTCACCGGCTGGAAATCGACCACGCCGGCACCACAGTTACGAGAAGGAGATTCGGGCATGCCCCTGCTGACCATCGGCGACCAGTTCCCCGCCTACGACCTCACCGCGGTGATCGGCGGTGACTTGTCCAAGGTCGACGCTCAGCAGCCGGACGACTATTTCACCCGGATCACCAGCGCCGACTACGCGGGCAAGTGGCGGATCGTGTTCTTCTGGCCGAAGGATTTCACCTTCGTATGCCCGACCGAGATCGCCGCGTTCGGCAAGCTGAACGAGGAATTCGCCGACCGTGACGCCCAGGTACTCGGCGCGTCGGTGGACAACGAGTTCGTGCACTTCCAGTGGCGGGCCCAGCACGAGGATCTCAAGACCCTGCCCTTCCCGATTCTGTCGGACCTGAAGCGTGAACTGGCCGCCGCCACCGGCGTGCTGAACGCCGACGGTGTCGCCGACCGCGCGACCTTCATCGTCGACCCGAACAACGAGATCCAGTTCGTCTCGCTCACCGCGGGTTCGGTGGGCCGCAATGTCGACGAGGTGCTGCGGGTGCTCGACGCCCTGCAGTCCGACGAGCTGTGCGCCTGCAACTGGAAGAAGGGCGACCCGACCATCGACGCCGGCGAACTGCTCGCGGCGAGCGTCTGAGATCGGAGGTACCCGTGAGCATCGATAATCTGAAGGCCGCGCTACCCGAGTACGCCAAGGATCTGAAACTCAACCTGTCCTCGATCAGCCGGACCACCGTGCTGAACGAACAGCAGTTGTGGGGCACGCTGCTGGCCGCTGCCGCCGCCACCAAGTCCACGTCGACGCTGCGCGAGATCGCGGCGGAAGCCGCCGACACCCTGTCCGCCGAGGCCTATGACGCCGCACTGGGCGCCGCCTCGATCATGGGTATGAACAATGTGTTCTACCGGGGCAAGGCGTTCCTGGACGGGAAGTACGACGATCTGCGGGCCGGTCTGCGGATGCAGATCATCGGGAACCCGGGCGTGGACAAGGCCGATTTCGAACTCTGGTCCTTCGCGGTGTCCTCGATCAACGGCTGCCAGCACTGCCTGGAAGCGCACGAGCACGCGCTGCGTGAAGCGGGCGTCTCGCGCGAGGTGATCTTCGAGGCCCTGCGCGCCGCGGCGATCGTGGCCGGGGTCGGTCAGGCCGTGCAGTCGACCGAGGCACTGGCGACCGCTTCGGTCTGATCCACCGGCGCGTTCCGCTCGAGCGGAACGCACGACGCGATACCGGGGCGGTGAGGGGTTCTCTCCTCACCGCCCCGCTGCCGTCTCTGCTCCGATTCGCCCGCCGGACACCGGAGAACTCGACGAGCCCCGCCGGATCATTCGGTGCGCTCGCCTGTCGGCGAATCGTCCGAGCGGCCGCACTGGACGCCCTGATGGGCGAACGACTGGGGCAACACGTTCTACGCCGCCGCGATCGAGGCCGGTTCGACGTCGTGGAAGGCGTTCTTCTTCGGTTCACTCGACGCGGCGAACGCCATCACCGTGGACAAGACACCGGCGTCGCTGTGGCCGATGGAACTGTCGGTCCGGATCTTCGGGATGAACAGCTGGAGCATGCTGCTACCGCAAGTTCTGCTGGGGTCGCTTCGGTCGCGCTGCTGTGGGCCACGGTACGGCGGCATTTCGGTCCCGCGGCGGGACTGCTGGCGGGTCTGCTGCTGGCCCTGACACCGGTGGCGGCACTGATGTTCCGCTTCAACAATCCCGAGGCGCTACTGGTGTTCCTGATGCTGGCCGCGGTCTGGGCGATGAGCCGGGCACTCGGCGACGGTCGCTGGCGCTGGCTGGCGCGGCGGCCGCGCTGTCGGCCGGATCCCGCCGCCGACCGGCGGTGGTCGCGCTGCCGGCGCTCCTCGTCGCCGGACTGGCCGGACCGGTGGCATACACGGTGGAGACCGTTCGCACCTCGCATAGGCTCGACACCACTCGCGGGCCCGCAGATCGAACGCGCGATGCCCGGGCCTCCGGGCGGTACCGCTGGGCCGGGTAAACCTGGTGGGCCCGGTTCCTCCGGTGGGCCGGGCTCGGGCCACGGCAGACCGGACGGCCGCGCGGGCGGACCACCCGGCGGCCCCCTGGCGGCCGCCGACCCCACGGTGACCGCACTGCTCGACCGTGACGCCGACCACTACACCTGGACCGCGGTGACCGTGGGGTCGATGCAGCAGGGGACCTACCAGTTGGCCGGCGAGGGGCAGATCATGGCGATCGGTGGATTCGCCGGCGGCGACCCGTCGCCGACACTCGAGCGGTTCCAGCGGTGTGGCCGACGGTGAAATCCACTACTTCCTCGCGGGAGGCTTCGGCCGTAGACCAGGATCCTCCGAGGACAACGAAGACACGAAGATCACCGCCTGGGTGACGGAGACTTTCACCTCCCTCGATATCAACGGAATCACCCTCTACGACCTCACCACTCCGAAGTAGCGCCGGGGGGCCGTTGCCGAGCAGCCCGGCAACCGCCCCGCACCGACCGCGATACGTGCCCGGCCTCCAGTCTTCCTCGATGTGATCGCGCACATTCCCGGAAAAGTCCGGCAGCCGACCAAACCGGAGGCGGGACCCACGCGAACCCCTCCGATGCCGTTCCAGGTTCCGAGGTCGCGCGGCCTCGGCCACGACGAGGACACGAGAGGGTTCGCCACTGTGACTACACGGCGATGGACACGTACGAGCGCATTGCGCTGGGGGCTCGCGGGCGTACTGGCCGCGGCCGGACTGGCGGGCCCAGCGAGCCCCGCCGCCGCGGCGCCGGAAGCGGCGCATGTCGTCTCCACGGAGAACGTGAACGACCGGCAGCAAACCGTGACGGTCTTCTCCCCCGCGATGAACAGGCCGATCCCGATCCAGGTCGTCCGCGCCGCGGACAGCTCGAAGCCGCGGCCCACGCTATATCTGCTCAACGGTTCGGGCGGCGGCCCGAACGAGAGTGGATGGGATGTGCAGACCGATGCCTTCGATTTCCTGCGCGGCAAGGATGTCAACGTCGTAACCCCCTACGGCGGCAGCAATTCCTACTACACGGACTGGATCCGTGACGACGCCGTCCTCGGACGCAACAAGTGGCAGACCTTCCTCAACGACGAACTACCGCCCGTGATCGAGAAATTCCTCGGTTCCGACGGCAACCGGGCGCGCGCGGGTGTGTCGATGAGTGGCACCTCGGTCCTCAACCTCGCGATCGCCAAACCCGGCTACTGGAAGAGCGTGGCCTCCTACAGCGGCTGCGCCCAGACCTCCGACCCGGTCGGGCACGAATTCGTTCGCCTCACCGTGGAACTGTGGGGCGGCGGGCAGAGCGTCGAGAACATGTGGGGCCCGCAGAACGGACCGCTGTGGCGTGCCAACGATCCGCTGGTCAACGCGGACCGGTTGCGCGGCACCGAGGTCTATCTCAGCACGGGCAGCGGTATTCCGGCGGCCCCGCACGACACTCCGCTCGATCGCCGAATACAGGAGGGACGGATTCCGCTCCCGGTGCAGCTCGCCTTCGGCGGGCCGATCGAGGCGGCCATCCGATACTGCACGGTGAACCTGGCAAGCCGGCTGCGCGAGCTGAACATCCCGGTGACACTGGACGATCGGCCCGTCGGGACGCATTCCTGGGGTTACTGGGAAGACGACCTGCGCACCTCCTGGCCGTTCCTCGCTCAATCGATCGGCACCCGCTAGATCCGCGACCCGGCGATGGGCGCCACCACGGCGCGCCCATCGCCTACTACCGGCCGATACCACGGTTCGATTCCGACGGCGACTCCTCCGCAACTCCGCGAAACGGGATCGAGCACCTGCGAAGATCGCCACCGGAGAGGTACTACCCGACCACCGCGGCCGCCGGATCCGGTGCGATCTCCGGTTCAGCTCATGCTCCGATATAGGCGGCGGCGCGAAAGTCGCTCGGACGGATACCTCGGTGCCGTTTGAACGCCGCACTGAAACCGAACGCGTCGGCATAGCCCACGGCCTTCGCCACCTGCGCCACAGTGAGACTGCGGTCGGCCAGTAGTTCCGTCGCGTCGTCCATCCGGCATTCGGTGAGATAGGCCAGCGGCGACTGCCCCATCACCTCGGTGAAACGCCTCGCGAACAGGGCCCGGGACACACCCGCGGCGGAAGCCAGCGAAGCGACCGTCCATCCTGCGGCGGGTTGTCCGTGCATCGCCTCCAACGCCGGCCCGACCACCGGATCGGCCGGTCCCCGATACCAGCCCGGCGCCGCGGCGTCCTGCCCGTCGAACCAATCGCGCAGCGTGCACACCAGACCCCAGTCGAGCAGCCGGTCCATCAAAGCCTGCGCTCCCGCGGGCCGCCGGGCCGCGTCCACGGCCACCGATTCCATCCAGGCGCACACCTCCACGTCATCCGATACCACCAGAACAGGTGGTATCGCGCGCAGCAGGCGTTCGTGCCGCCGGCCCGATGTCCGGTAGGCGCCGACGATCAGCGCCGTCTCACCGGCCTGATCGGTACCCCAGCGGCCATCGTCCAGCGCGGCATCGCATTTCACGTCCGGCGCGAAACAAGCGACCTCGTACTCTTCGTGGGGAATACCGACCGTATCCGCGTGGTCGGCGAGGCGGAACGGTTCCGGACCACGCACGATCGCGGTGTCTCCGGCAGTGATCCGGCGCTCGACGCCACCGGGTAGCAGCAGCGTTCCCCCGCCGCGCAGCACGGTGATCATGGTGAGCGGCGCGCGGTCGGCGAACCGGATACTCCACGGCGCTTCCAGCACCGCGTTGGTCAGCACGGCTCCCTCCGCACGGATACCGCCCAGCAGTGCGCTCAAAGGGTCCACCCCATCGAGGGTAGACGAACTCCTATCAAATGTAGATCTTTACCCATAGATCGTCCATCAGCTGGCGGGTGAAATGAGATCAGACCGCATGACCCAATATCCGGAGAACCGGATCGAGATGGAGGATCCCGTGTCGCATACCCCGACCGACGAGGCCACGACCACCCGCACCGCCCTTGTCGTCGTCGCCCACCCGCGCCGCGATTCACTGACCGCCCATATCGCCGAGCTGGCCACCCGCCGGCTGACCGCGGCCGGCTATCGGATCGACCTGCTCGATCTGCACGCCGAGAACTTCGACCCCCGGATGATCGCCGCCGACCTGCCGCAGTGGGGCAACCGCGACAAGACCTACTCCCCCGAGGTCGAGGACCATATGCGGCGCATCCTGGCCGCCGACGTGATCGTCGCGGTGTTCCCGGTGTACTGGATGCAGGTCCCGGCGATTCTGAAGGGCTGGATCGATCGGGTGTGGAATTACGGCTTCGCCTACGGCCGAAGCAAACCCCGGCTCGCGGGTAAGCGGATGCTGTGGCTGGGTCTGGCGGGCGCGGCGGACGACGATGCGGTCGTCGACCTCATGCAGGAGGCGCTGAGCACCCAACTCAACGACGGTATCGCATACTACTGCGGCTTCACGCAGTCGTCGGTGGGGCTGCTGCCCGGGGCGGAGGAGAAACGGCAGCGCCTGGACGCCGCGGGCAATCTCCTGCTCGACGACGCCCTCACCGGCGCCGTCCGCGAAGCCCATTACGCAGGCCTGGAAGATCGCGCGCTGGGCTTCGTCGACGATTTCCTCGCCGCCGAACGAGTCCCGGCCTGACCGGCTGCCGCCACGCTAGAGGGCTGGAATTCGCGGGACTATGGCTGTGCGCGCCGCCGGTCGAGGAACGCCCGGATCAACTTCCGGGCGGCCTCGCCGGTGGGTGGCCACTCGGCCCGGGCGGGCAGGTACGAACAGGCTCACCTCCGCGCCGCCGGGATCAGTTCCCTCGACGATCAGTTTCGGTGTGATCTGCTCCATGCTCATGGAGGGAGTATGTGCAGGGACGCAGGTTACCGACTGGGAGATTGTCTTCTACGAGCCCGCCGGGCCGGCCACACGCGGGATCACGCCAACGCAGCAGAAACAGCGGCGAACCGTATCCCACGCCTTATCGCGCGAGACACGGTCCCTGCTGCTCACTTACGGTTTTCTCGGCTACCGCTGATGTAGTGCGCTCAGAACGGCTGGCCCTGCAGAAGCGCGAAGGCACCGGCGATGAAGAACAAGGGAATGAAGAGGGCGGTGGCGACAGGATCACCATTGAGGTAGCCCTGGCGAATACCTTCCAACGCTGCTGCGGAACCCGAATTCATTGTCAACTCGCCCTTTCGATATTTCTTGGATCGACAGAGCACACAGTACTGACGCATCCGAGATCCGCCTTGCCACCGGCGACCGGACCTACAGAAGTCAGCGGGCTCACCCGGTCTCGAACTGACATCACGGGAGCCGTGAACGAGCGGGGAGAACCGGTCCTGTACGCCATTGTCCCCGGCTCGTCGACCTGGCGCGGGCCGACGGTTGGGATGTCCGCATGGTCGCCTCGCCGGACGGCCGGGCCTCATCGATATCGACATGCTGGAGGACCGGACCGGGCACCCGGTACGCAGCCACTACAAGAAGCCCGGGACACCCGACGTCCTGCCACCCGCCGACGCCATGATCGCCACGCCCCTCACCTGTAACTCTATGGCGAAATGGGCTGCGAGAATCTCGGATACGCTACCGCTCGGGCTGCTGGTCGAGGCCGTGGGCAAAGGATCGCCGGTGGTGGCGGTGCCGTTCTCCAACCGGGCGCACATGAGCTTTCCGGCCGTCGGGAGGCTATGCGGAAACTCTCCGGTTGGGGGGGTGACTGTGCTGGCCGGCGACGAAGTGCACAAGCAGCACGAGCCCGGAGAAGGCGATAACTACCTGTATCTGTTCCCCTGGGAAGCAGCCTGGCGGGCGGTGCTCGACGCATCCCGCATCCCGCATCCCGCATCCGGCGGGCTTCCGCGACGATGGACCGGTGGACAAACTCCTGGTGCTGGTGAACGGGTTGCCGGGCTCCGGCAAATCGACGCTCGGCGTAGCACTGGCCCGGACGTTACGGGCGGAGTTCATCTCGAAGGACGCCGTCAAGGAGGCGCTCGCTGGCTGCGTCACCGAGATCGATACAGTGCGCGAGCTCGGCGGGATCGCGATGGATACCGTCTGGGCCCTGGCCCGCACCGTACCGCGGGATGTAGTCGTGGACTCCTGGTGGTTCCGGCCCCGCGATCTCCGGTTCGCGCGGGCCGGGGTCGAGAAGGTCGCACCCGGCCGGTTCGTCGAAATCTGGTGCGACGTGCCCGCCGAGGTGGCGCGAGCTCGATACGCGGGGCGGCGGCGGGCCGCGCTGTACCAGGACGAGCGGCGCCTGGCCGAGGATTGGGATACGTGGGCGGCGCGGGCGGCACCGCTGGGGCTCGGGCCCGTCCTCACGGTCGACACCACGCGACCGGTCGACCACGCGGAGCTGGCGGTCTGGATCGGGCGGACGGCGGCGGAGCAGGTCTCCCGGGCATGAGCCCTGTGTGGCTGCGGCCGGGAACGTGACTACCGGGACGGAAGCCGGCCGAGTACCGCGAACATGGTCACCGACAGGTGATAGTCGCCGGCCTCGATACCCGCTTCGATCGCGGCGACCAGTTCGTCACGTTCTTGTTCGGTGATCACTGCCCTGGCCACCGCGCTCCCGCCCACCTCGTCGAACATCGGGCGCGCGGTGGCCGGGTCGAAGATCACCGCCTCCGAGCCCATATCGTCGATCTCGAAACCGGCCGCGACGAGCAGGCCGCGCAATGCGCGGCCCGACCTGGCGTTGGGGGTGGCCGCGAGCATCGCGGTGGTCATCCGGGCGACGACCTCGGTATCGCCGGGGTGCAGGATGGCGGTCTGCCAGTCGCTGTCGACCAGCACCACCCGGCCATCCGGTCGCAGGACCCGGGCGATTTCCGCGGTCGCTGCGGACGGGTCGTCCAGGTGCTGGTAGACGCGTTCACAGCGGACCGCGTCGAAGGAATCGTCGTCGAACGGCAGCCGGTAGGCGTCGGCCTCGACGAAACGGCACCGCGCCCCCGCCGCGGTGGCCCGCTCGCGTGCCACCGCGAGCATCGCGGGGTTCGGCTCGATTCCGACGGCCTCCCCAGCGGGCCCGACCCGGCGCGCGAACTCCAGCACCTCCGAACCGGTACCCGAACCGATATCGAGGGCCCACTCCCCCGAATCGACGGCCAGCGCTTCGTGCGCCCAGCGCCGTATACGCCGAATCCCGGGTAACGCGGCCTGCAGATCGAGCGCGGCGATGAGGACGGCCATCGGGTCGGCACCGGACGTCGCGGCCGCGGCGCGCTCGGCCGCGATGGCGTCCAGGTGGAACGACGGCGTCCGGGCAGGCTCCTCGTGTTCGCTCGGCATGGGTTCCGACGGTAGCCGGGGACGCTCCGTTACCGCCGGACCCGAAGGCCGCTCCTTTCCGGGTCCTGGTTTTTCACCACTTGCCGGTGGCCCCGCGTCGAACGGGCGTCCCTTCGCCGGTACGTGACCATTCGAGATGGCGGTGCCGACCGTATTGCCTGTCGTCACCGAGTTCCGGAATCAGCGACTCACGGTGGTTTCCCGTTCGACACGGGAGCGCTTTTCCGGGTTGCGCACGAAGTAGAGGCCGGTGACCAGGCCGTCGTCGACCCGCATCGCCACCACGGCGTCGATCTCGCCGTCGAGCCGGACGACCAGGGCCGGGTGGCCGTTGAGCTGCACCGGCTCGGCCGCCGCCTCGCCGCCCATCCAGTTCGACCCGCCGGCCAGCAGGCGAGCCACCCGGTCGGCGCCCACAACCGGCCGCAGCAGCGCCTGTTCGACTCCGCCGCCGTCACCCAGGAAGACCACATCGGGGGCGAGCAGGTCGAGCAGGTCTTGCAGATCGCCGGTTTCCACCGCGCGCTGAAACGCCGTGAGCGCCACCCGGGTCTCGGTTGCGGAAACGGCGCCGCATGGTCGGCGCGCGGCGACGTGTGCCCGCGCGCGGTGCGCGATCTGGCGTACCGCGGCCGAAGTCTTCGCCACGGCACCGGCGATCTCGTCGTAGTCCAGATCGAACACCTCGCGCAGCACGAATACGGCCCGTTCGGTCGGTATGAGGGTCTCCAGGACCAGCAGCATGGCCATCGAGACGTGTTCTGCCAGCTCGACGTCCTCGGCCACATCGGGCGCGGTGAGCAGCGGCTCGGGTAGCCAGGGTCCGATATAGGACTCCTTGCGGCGGTCGAGCGCGCAGCCGCCCGATCGCCTGGCGACCGGCGATCCGAACCAGGAAGGCCCGTGGATTCCGCACTGCGCCGAAGTCGACCCCCATCCATTGCAGCCAGGTCTCCTGTCCGGAGCTACTGGCGCCGGGGTGACAGCCGGGTTCTCGCGCAGCGCCGGGGCGACCGCGCGACTCCCTGGTCGGGTGTGCGTCTGGTCGAGAACGGAATTCAGGCGCCGCTCTTCCCATCTCCGGCGATGAACACCATGGTCCGCGCGCACCGATTCATCCGTCGTCGCGGCAGTCGCGGCCCGGCTCGAGCGGTAGCTCGGCGCGCCGGGGTCAGCGTGAGCGCTTCGGGTACGGCGGCGAAGGCGGCGTGGATACGGTCCGCGAGCGTATCGATATCGAATTCGCCGGGATCGGCACTCCACGAGTCCAGCGCGCGATGGAACGCCGCCACCGCGATATCGAGCGCCAGGCGGGGCCGGAGGTCGGCGGGAAGGGCGGTACCGAAATCGAACTGAGCTGAGGCCACCGCGCCCGATCGCCTTGTCCGCCCTGAGCGACCGAGCGCCGAGAACGAAAGGGGTCGTCCGCAACTCGTGTGTGGCCGCCGCTTGTGTGCCGCCGATTTCCCGGCCTATAGTCACCGTGATCCGATCGGAGCTCCCCGGAAGTACAGCCGCAGAGTGGGAGCCCGCGCCCGAACAAGCCGGGCGATGGAGTGGGCGGCGTTTTTTGCCCACCCATTTTCCTGGAGGAATTTTATGCATATCGGACTCGGATTACCGATCGCCGACCCCGTCGCCCTGCTCGAATGGGCACGCCGTGCCGATACGGGACCTTTCTCGACACTCGGCCTGCTCGATCGCCTCGTCTACGACAATCCCGAACCGCTGGTGGCGCTGTCGATGATCGCCAGCGCCACCAGCCGGGTGAGAGTACAGACCGAGGTACTGCTCTCCCCATTGCGCGATACCGCGCTGCTGGCCAAACAGGTAGCGACGCTGGACCGTATGTCCGGAGGCCGGCTGGTACTCGGACTCGGCGTCGGCGGCCGCGCCGACGATCATCTGGCGGCGGGTGTCGACCTGCACACCCGCGGCCGCCGGATGGACGAACAACTCGCGCGGTTGCGTGACCTGTGGTCCGGTGAGCCGTTCGGCGCCGGCTGCGGGCCGATCGGGCCCGCACCGGTCCGCCACGGTGGTCCGCCGATTCTCTTCGGTGGTTTCAAGCCCGTCGCACTGGAACGTATCGCCCGCTGGGGTGACGGGTTCCTGTCCGCGGCACCGGCACACTGGTGCGAGGGTCTGTTCGATTCGGTCCGCCGGTCCTGGCGCGAACACGGGCGGGCGGGCGAACCCCGGATCGTCGCCCAGGTGAATATCGCGATCGGACCGCAGGCCGTCGCCGACGAGGCACGGGCGGCCATCGGCGCCTACTACGAGTTCACCGGCTGGGCCGAGAACACGGTCTCGGGGATGCGCACGACACCGGCGGAGATCCGTGCCGCGATACGACAGTTCGCCGACCTCGGGGCCGACGAAGTGATGCTGTACTGCTATGGCACCGATCCCGGGCAGGTCGATCGCCTCGCGGATCTGATCGGCTGATCGGGGCCCCGGCGCGATCGGCGCCGGCATCCTTTTCGGGAGCTCCCCAGGATGCTGCCCGATCGCGGCTCGGGTCGCACGGCTTCCGCCATCCCGGCCGGGCTCGGCCGGCGGCGGGCGCCGGTGATCTCAGGCCTACCGCCGGGCTTGCGCGCCCGACGACCCCGGGCGCGCAACCCTCCCCTTACCGGAAGGTAGAGTTGGCCCGCCGAGTGCTCGCCGACCACAGATGTCCGGCGGCACGGCCGTTCCGGGCCTCGTTCCCGCCCGACTCCGCCCCGCCCACTCGGCTTCCTTCGATATCCCACGCCGCGACACAGCCGGCGCCGCGCGGCCGCGGTCGCGTACTCAGTGAACGGAGAACGCCACCGTGCCGACGGCAGTTCGCACCGACCACCCCGCAGGATCGGTGACGGCGGCGCTGCGCAGCCCGAAACTACTGCGCACCGAGGTACTCGCCGGGCTGGTCGTAGCGCTGGCGCTGATCCCGGAGGCGATCGCCTTCTCCGTTATCGCGGGCGTGGACCCGCGGGTCGGATTGTTCGCGTCGTTCACCATGGCGATCACGATCGCGTTCACCGGCGGGCGCCGCGCCATGATCTCCGCGGCGACCGGCGCGGTCGCGTTCGTGGTCGCGCCGGTCGTCCGCGAACACGGGCTGGATTATCTGCTCGCCACGGTGATCCTGGCCGGAGTCCTGCAGATCGCCCTGAGCGTGGCGGGGGTCGCGAAGCTGATGCGGTTCATCCCGCGCAGTGTGATGGTCGGTGTGGTCAATTCGCTGGCGACGCTGGTCTTCCTCGCCCAGCTCCCCCAGCTGATCGGCGTGCCGTGGCTGGTGTATCCGCTGGTCGGGGCCGGGATGGCGATTATCGCGCTATTGCCCAGAATCACCACTGCCGTGCCCGCGCCGCTGGTGGCGGTTATCGCGCTCACCGCCGTCACGGTGACATTCGGACTGCACGTACCCGATGTCGGCGGTGCCGGCGACCTGCCGTCCGCACTGCCGGTCCCGTTGCTCCCCCAGGTGCCGCTGAACATCGAGACACTGCGGATCATCGCCCCCTATTCCTTCGCGATGGCGGTCGTCGGTCTGCTGGAATCGCTGATGACGGCCACGCTCGTCGACGACATCACCGACACCCCGTCGAACAAGACACGCGAGAGCTGGGGTCAGGGCGTCGCCAATATCGTCACGGGATTCTTCGGCGGTCTCGGCGGCTGCGCGGTGATCGGCCAGACCGTGATGAACGTCAAGGTCTCCGGTGCCCGTACCCGTATCTCCACCTTCCTGGCCGGCGTCTTCCTGCTGATCCTGGTGGTCGGGCTGGGTGGGCTGGTCGCGCGGATTCCGATGGCGGCCCTGGTGGCGGTGATGATCATGGTGTCGATCACCGCGATGGACTGGCATTCGCTGGCCCCCGCGACGCTGCGGCGGATGCCGATCGCCGAGACCACGGTGATGCTGCTGACAGTCGGCGTCACCGTCGTCACCCACAACCTGGCCTACGGCGTGGTCACCGGTGTGATCACCGCGATGGTCGCCTTCGCCCACCGGGTCGCGCATTTCACCGAGGTTGTACCCGCCGATCCCGACGATGCCACCCGCGTGTACAAGGTGCGCGGCGAATTGTTCTTCGCCTCCAGCAACGATCTCGTCCACCGATTCGACTACAGCGGTGACCCGCCCAATATCGTGCTCGATATGTCCGAAACGCATATCTGGGACGCCTCCACGGTGGCCGCGCTCGACGCCATCACCACCAAATACGCCGCCCAGGGCAAACGAGTGGAGATCCTCGGCTTGAATCCCGCCTCCGTCGCACGGCACCAACGGTTGTCGGGCCATCTGACCGGTGGGCACTGAGAATCTATCCGCACTGGCACCAGGCCGAGATACCCGCGCAGTTCCGCGGCCCGTCCGATCGCGTACTGCATCCCGGTCCCTGACCGACGGACCGGTTTCGCGGTGTACCGCTACGCCGGAATCGACCCGGTGCACCCGATTCCGGACGCGGACGCCACCCCAGGAAGTCGACGCGATCGGGCGGGCGGACTATCCGGCCCGCTGGTGGTCGACCGGAAATGCGGTCAAGGACGCAGCAGGAAATCGACCAGAGCCGCCCGCTCGGTGACCGCAGCTCGCCCGCTACGCGGCGAATTCGACAGGTGCAGTGCGCCGATACCCATGGCGAACATCCATTCCGCGCGCCGGGCCGCGGTATCGGCGTCGCAGCCGTGGTCCAGGAAGGCCTGCCGGACCGTGCGGCGTGCCTGCCGATCGGACGCACGCACACTCGCCGCCGCGCGTGGATCCGAACGCGCCCATTCCCGCATGGCGCGTTCCAGTGTCCAGTGCCGGGGCCCCGTGAGCAGTGCCATCATCGCGATCAGCCGGGCCCGCGGCGGTTCGCCGGCCAGCGCGTCCAGCTGCCGATGTTCCTGGTCACGCCAGCCGCCCCAGGAGGTCACGAGCGCGGTCTTGAACGCGGAGATATCCGGAAAGTGGTGGTAGAAGCTACCTTTGGTCACCCCGAGCCGACGGCAGACCTCGTCCAGTTTGAGCGCCCGGAAGCCCTCTTCGGCCAGAACGGTGTACCCGGCCTGCAACCAGTCATCGACCGTCAGCTGAACGGCACCGCGCGCCCGCGCCATCGCGTCAGCTTAACGCGGGATACCGGAGCATCGGGCACCGAGCCGTCCCACGCGCTGCCGGAACTGCCGGAATCATCTGCCACCGTAGATCTCGTCCGCGCCGGGGATCCGGGCCGCCCGGGCCTCGATCCCGGCGACGATGGTGTCGGCGACCAGGCGCGCGTGCCGCCGCACCGCCCGCTCGGACCGGGGGTCCGCCGGGGCCATGCGGGTCGCCAGCGGCAGCAACGCGAAGGGGGCGGTGGCACCGTGGGCGATGAGGAAATGCAGGGTGCGCAGATCGTTGCGGTTCAGGATCTTCTGCTGGACGAGTGGTTTCAGCGGTTCGGCGAGCAGTACCAGCATCGGTTCGATGTGCCGGTCGTACAGGTAGGTCAGGCGGGGGCCCTCGATGGCCGACTCCATGCTGATCAACCGCACCACATCGGGGTATTCGGCCTGGAGTTCCAGGAAGCGGATGATTCCCGTCCGGAATTCCTCAAGTGGCGCCATGTCGTCGCGTTCGGGCCGGATCTTCAGCAGTGTGACGGCGTTGGCGAAGATCCAGTCCACCACCGCGTACCACAGCGCTTCTTTGGTGCCGAACCGCTGATGAATCAGGTTGTGGCTCACCCCGAGTTCCCGGTTGATCGCGGCCACCGAGGTGCCGGCGAAACCGTCGCGCGCGAAAACCCGCAGCGCGGCGGTCAGGATCTCGTCCGCGGAGGCCGGTGAATCACCGGCGGGCGGCCGGCCCCGGCCCTTACGCGGCCCCCGTGGTTCCGATGCGACCTCTACGTCCATGAACTGGATTATATTGACAGCTATCAATTTCTCTGCAAGGGTGACACCGATCACAAAGCTGCGCGGTGTGGCGGATCGCGGAGGGGCGGCCCCGGTCGCCGGCCCTGGCCGCCGCGCGCCCGACGAGGACGGGATACTGCTATGGAATCCTTTGTGCACCTGCGGAAAGGCATCACTCCCGCCCGATTGCACGCCGATCTCGACGGCCTCAAGGACGACGAACTGGGTCGCGGCGGATTCACCGGGCGCACCGCCCAGCTGTACCGGCGCAACGAGCCGATGGGTTATCGCGCACAGGGCCCGCTGGCCCCGATCGATATCCTGGCCGACGCGCTCGAGCCCACCGATTCCACCGATCCCGCCGGGTCGCCGCTGCTGCTGTTCTCCAATGCCGACTGCCAGATCCTGCTGAGCCGGCGGGCGCAGGAGATGCCCTTCTTCGCGCGTTATGTCGACGGCGATCTGCTCTCGTTCGTGCACAAGGGAACCGGCCTGCTGGAGACCGAGTTCGGACCGTTGCGCTACCGCGAGGGCGATTGGGTATACATCCCGAAGGCGTGTACTTTCCGCCAAGTCCCCGACAGCGAATCGACCTGGCTGATGATCGAGGCGACCGAGGAGTTCCGCGTACCACCGGCGGGTCCGCTGGGCCGGCACTTCCCGTTCGATCCCAGCCGGATCGTCGTTCCCGAACCGCAGGCCATGGACGACGACGGCCGCGACGAGTACGAGGTGCGGCTGGTACACGAGGGCGGCCCGACTTCACTGTTCTACCAGCACCATCCACTGGATGTGGTGGGCTGGCAGGGCGACAACTTCCCGTTCACCTTCAATATCGCCGACTACAACGTAGTTCTCTGCGATACCGTCCATCTCCCGGCCACCGTGCACCTGTTCATGCAGGCCACCGGGGTATATGTGATGAATTTCCTGCCGAAGCGGGCCGAATCGGCGCCGGGTACCGAAACGATCCCGTGGTATCACCGCAACGCGGACTACGACGAGATCGCGTTCTTCCACGGCGGTGACATGTACGGCGTGCCGATGCCACCGGGACTGATCTCGCACGCGCCGCAGGGTGTCCACCACGGCGCGCCGGAGAAGATGCGCGAACGCGCCCGCCGCAAACGCGAGGAGATCACTCGTATCGGGTGGACCACCATCGCGGTCGACACCCGGCGCCGGCTCACGCCCTCCCCCGAGGTCATGGCCGCCAATCTCGGCGCGCACTGAGGATCCGCCGCGCGCCCGCGATCCCGGACGCCGCTACGCACTCGGCCCGGGATCGGCCGGGGTCGCTCGAAGCACCGAAAGACGAAGGCAGGCAACACGATGTCGCACCATGTCGAACGCGTCCCGTATGTGATCGCATACGCGAACACCTCCGGCACCCGGGACGCCTACGGCGGACTCACCGAAGTGATCACGCTCGACTCGATCCTGGTGAAACCGACCGACGTGCCGTCGAACACGGTCCTGGTCCTCATGCATCCCGTATCCAGCGGCACCTACCTGCCGATCGTCACCGCCCTCGCCCGGGCCGGGCACCACATCATCGTCTGCAACAGCCGCTACCGCGGCGCAGACGCGGCCCTGCTCATGGAAAAAGTGGTGCAGGACCTCGGCGAATGCGTCCGCGATGCCAAGAAACGGCTCGGCTACGACAAGGTCGTACTGGCCGGGTGGAGCGGGGGCGGCTCGCTGTCGGTGTACTACCAGCAGCAGGCGCAGCATCCGACCGTGACATCCAGCCCGTCCGGCGACGGACCCGATCTCACCGAACTCGATCTGGTCCCGGCCGACGGCATCCTGCTCATGGCCGCCCATATCAGCCGCCACCACACCCTCACCGAATGCCTGGATCCGTCGATCCTCGACGAGACCGATCCGACACGCCGCGATCCGGAGCTGGACCTCTACCACCCGGACAACCCCGACCAACCGCCCTACACCGCCGAGTTCGTGACCCGGTACCGGCAGGCACAGCACGACCGGAACCGGCGGATCACCGCGTGGGTCAAAGAGAAACTCGCGACGATCCAGGCTTCCGACCGGCCGCAGGACGAGTTCTGTTTCGTCGTGCACGGCACCATGGCCGATCCCACCGTGCTCGATCCCGCGCTCGACCCCAACGACCGCGAACCCGGTGAGTCCTATCTGGGTGAACCGCAGGAGGTGAACACGGGTGCGTTCGGTCTGGCCCGGTTCACCACCCTGCGCAGCTGGCTGTCGCAGTGGAGTATCGACGACGCCCGCGGCGACGCAGTGGCCTGCGGTCCGGATATCGCGGTTCCCACCCTGGTCCTCTACAACGCCGCCGACAATGTGTGCACGCCCTCGCACGCATACCGTATCCACGACGCCCTGGGCTGCGCGGACAAGGAACTGCACGAAATCCCGGGCGCCAACCACTACTACCTGGGCCCCGACCAGCGGGAGCCGCTGGCGAAGGCGATCGCGCTCGTCGACGGCTGGCTGCACGCCCGCGACCTGGGCCCCGCCGCGTGACCCCGTCGCCGCCCCCGGCCCGGCGGGAGCGCAGCGCGCGGACCTCCCGCACCACCCCTCGGTCCCGTCCCCGCGGCCACCGGAGATAATGCCGCGATGGACTCCGCGACAACCGGTGCTCTCGACGGTATCCGGGTACTCGAGATCGGTACGCTGATCTCCGGCCCCTTCGCCGGCCGCCTACTGGGGGATATGGGCGCCGAGGTGATCAAACTCGAACCCCCGGACGCTCCGGACCCGCTGCGCACCTGGGGTCAGGCCGAACTGGACGGACACCATTTCTTCTGGACCGTGCACGCGCGCAACAAGAAAGCGGTCACGCTGAATCTGCGCGAGGACGCGGGCCGGGATCTGTTCCTGGAACTCGCCGCGAAGTCCGACATCATCGTGGAGAACCTGCGGCCCGGCACGCTGGAACGGTGGGGTCTGGGTTACGACATACTGCGGGTGCGCAATAGGGGCATCATCCTGGTCCGGGTGTCCGGGTACGGGCAGACCGGCCCGGAAGCACGCAAGGCCGGATACGCCTCGGTCGCCGAAGCGGCCAGCGGCCTGCGCCATATGAACGGTTTCCCCGGCGGCCCGCCGCCGCGGCTCGCGCTTTCCCTCGGTGACAGTCTGGCCGGGATGTTCGCCGCTCAGGGAGCGCTGGCGGCGCTGTACCGGCGCACCGTCACCGGGGAGGGGCAGATCGTCGACGCCGCGCTCACCGAGGCCTGTCTCGCGGTACAGGAGTCCACCATCCCCGACTACGACATCGGCGGTGTGGTCCGCGGCCCGTCGGGTACCCGGCTGGAGGGTATCGCGCCGTCCAATATCTACCGCACCGCCGACGGGAGCTGGGTAGTGATCGCGGCCAACCAGGACACGGTGTTCCGCCGGCTCTGCGCGGCGATGGACCGACCGGAACTGGCTACCGACGAAAGGTTCGCGGACCACACCGCACGCGGCCGCAACCAGGACGAACTCGATGCGATCATCGGCGAATGGGCGGCACGGCGAGAGCCCGGGAAGATCATCGCGATGCTCGGCGAAGCCGGAGTGATCAGCGGGCCCATCAACACCGTCGCCGAGGTGATCACCGACCCGCAACTGACCGCGCGCGGCATGATCGCCGACCACTACGACGAGCGCATCGAGCGGAATGTGAAAGGCCCGGGAGTCGTGCCCGTTCTGTCGGCGACCCCGGGAACCATCCGCAATGCCGGGTCGGCGCGGCCGGGTCAGCACAATGACGAGGTGTACTCCGGCCTCCTCGGGAAATCCGCGGCCGAGGTGGCGGCGCTGCGGTCGCAGGGGATCGTCTAGGGGGTCGGATTCCGGCACGGCGGGCCGCCGCGGTGCCGGAATCCGTCCATACCAGTGGTTCTCGGCGCTGATCGGCGCAGCTCGGTACACGATCGGAACGGTAAACCCGTTGCCCGGGCGGCCGTGGCCGCCCGCCCTGCTCAGGAGGATTCGTGCTGACCGCACTACCCATCCGATACGTTGCCGATATCGAGGCGTCCCGGCCGGTTCTACGCCGGTCTCGGATTGCACCCCGGTGAGGACAACGGCCTGTCGGTCTGGTCGCAACTGAACGCCGACGCGGGCGCGGTGGGCATCCACGACGCCGCGGTATCGAAGGGCCGGCCGCCGGGAACGGTGGAACTGGGTTTCGCCACCGACGAATCGCTGGAAACGGTCGCCGCCCGCCTCCGCGCCGCCGGATACACCCCGGAATTGGTGGAGGAGGACTTCGGGCGCAGCCTGCGATCGACCGACCCCGACGGTGTCACGATCCAGATCCAGGAACTGGACACCGAGGTGATGCGCCGCTCGGAAGCCGCGCTCCAGGATCAGCGCACCCCGGCGCACCCGCCCGGCCGGTAGGGCGATCCGCCGTTCCGGTCCCACTGGAGCGGCCCGCTCGACGATGTGTAGCGGCTATTATCGGATAGTGGCGTGAGACACCATGCGGCACAATCTCGTCCGCGACGATCGGCCGGATGCGTGTCGGCGCCTCGGGCGATCGGCGCCGAGCCGGTCGTTTTCCAGCCGGGCGACAGAAGAGTGACGCATGACCAGGTACGCGCATTTTGTAGGTAGCCTCCCCCGTGAACTGATGACAGGAGGTGATCGTGGCGTCCTGGACTGGTTCGCGGCGCATACCGACGGCCGTCCGGTCACCGCGATCCCCTGCGATCTGGATCCGGACTGGATCCTGGCCTACCTCCAGGACCTCGGAAACCGCACCGACGCCCTGGAGGTGTTGCGCCCGGGAGGGTTCGACGGATACTCCGATTTCCCCACCTACGGCGTCCGGTCCGGTCGCGCTCTCGAACCGGGAGATGTCTCGATGAACCGGGTCGAGCGGATCGGCGAGGCGGTGACGGCCTTCGAGTCGTTCCTTCGCGACCGGCCCGAACTGGCCGGAACCAAGCTCCAGCTCAGCCAGCCCCATCCACTGGATCTAGCCATGTTCGTCCACGCCGGTGGCGCGGTGGCAAGCGGCCTGCCGATGGGACTGGCGCTGCGGCGGTCGAATCTGGCACTCACCGCGCTGCGGCAGCTGCCGGTGTTCACCGAGGCCGTCCTGCAGGAGATGCGCGAGGTACGCCGCCGGCACGGCGATCTGATCGTCTGGCAGGTGGAAACCCCGATCTCGCTGCTGAGCATGGTCAAGGCCCAGCAGCTGGGGGCGCTGTGGGCGCTGGCGCCGGTGGTCGCGGGACAACTCGCCGGATTCCTGGAGAAGGTGCGCGATGTCGATCGCGAGCACGGCATCGAGACCGAGACCATCGTGCACCTGTGTTACGGCGATTATCAGCACGAGAGCCTGCTCAGCCCGCGGAACCTGGCACCCGCTGTCGCCCTGCTGAACCGTACCGGCCGTCGTCTCGTAGCGCGCGGAGTACCCGTCCCCCGGGTGCACATCCCATGCGCGTACGGCGCCCATCCCGCGCCGGTCGACCCCGAGTTCTACGCGCCGCTGCGCGGACTCGGGCCCGAATGGCGAGTGATCGCGGGTGTGGTCTCCACCGACGACCCCGACCGGAGCGCGCAGGCGCTGTCCCTTTTCGAGCAGGCCCGCGATAACACCGCCTACGGGGTGGCCGCCGCGTGCGGCTTCGGCCGCAACAAGGCCGAAGAGGCCGAACAGGGCGCCGCGACCATCGCGTCGCTCGTCCGGGCACCGGAGGGCAGCCGAGGCTGATCCGCCGGGGGAACTCCACGCGGCCAACGATCCTGTAGCGGGCCCAGGATCGTTGGCGCTCTTAATTGTTCATACAGTACGTCATGCAGATGCACGCACAATTGTGCGTGCACTGATACACTCTTCTAGGCGCCACTCTGTTCGAAACCACTTGCGGCATCGCGATTCCGGGCCATGGACCCGGTCGGTCCGGCCGCCGGTGGCGGACCTCATGGTCCGTTCGATTGATCCAGGAGTCAGCTATGGCGCACAATCCGCATGTTCTGATCATCGGCGGAGGCCCGGCCGGGTCGACCACAGCAGCACTGCTTGCCCGGGCAGGTATCCGGGTAACTCTCCTGGAGCGGGATACGTTCCCCCGCTACCACATCGGAGAGTCGCTACTGGCCTCGGTACTGTCGACACTTCGCCTGTCCGGCGCCTACGACAAGGTGGCGGCGCACGGGTTCCAGGTGAAACGAGGCGGCTACTTCCAGTGGCAGGACGACACCTGGCTACTGAACTGGGCGGCACTGGTGGATGCCGAGGCCTGGTCGTGGCAGGTCGACCGCGCCGAATTCGACGAGATCCTGCTCCGCAACGCCGCCGACCAGGGCGCCGAGGTGGTCGAGGGCGCCACCGTGAAGCGTGTCGTCTTCGACGACGACGAACGCCCCACCGCGGTCGAATGGGTACTCGCCGGCGAAGACACGCTCCGGACCACCGCGTTCGACTTCCTGGTCGACGCCTCGGGCCGCGCGGGGCTGCTGGCCAAACACTTCAAGATGCGCCGGGTACACAACGGGTTCCGCAATATCGGGATCTGGTCGTACTGGACGGGCGCCCGGCTGCACCCGGACAGTCCGGAAGGCGCGATCAACGTCGTATCCACCCCGGAGGGCGGCTGGTTCTGGAATATTCCGCTCGCGAGCGGAAAACACAGCGTCGGCTACGTGATCTCCACCAAGATCGCCGCCGAACGGGTCCGCGAATACGGTTCCCGGGAGGCGTACTACCACGCCATAATCCGCGACACACCGGCGATGCAGAAATTGGTCGACGGCGCGGAGCGGATCGCCGAGGTGCGCGCCGAGCAGGACTACTCCTATGTCTCGGATCGGCTCTGGGGTCCCGGTTACGCGTTGGTCGGCGATTCCGCGCTGTTCCTCGATCCGCTGCTGTCCACGGGTGTGCACCTGGCCACCTACGGCGGGCTGACCGCGGCCGCTTCCATCGCGACCTACCTGCGTGGCGAGATGAGCGAGGCCGATGCCCTGGCATTCCACGAATACACCTATCGGCGGGCCTACGAGCGGTTCCTGACCCTGGTCTCCCGTATGTACAAGGACTACATCGGGTCCAACGAGTACTTCGCGCACGCAAGCACTCTCACCGAGGAACACGACGGTGACAGCAACGAACAATCCTTCACCCGGATCATGGCCGGCCTGACCGACGTGGAGGAGACCTCCGGCACCCAGACACGGACGGCGACCAGCACCATCGTCGGGGAAGCCGAGGGCTTCCGCGACGAGGACTACGCCGAGGGCGCGAATATCAAATACATGGGCCATCTCGATATGTCCCCGGTCTGGAACATCTGGCGCGATCCGCTCGGCGCGGACACCACGATGGGCGATATCCGTATCACCACCGCACCGATACTCGGTCTCACCACCGGTGCCCGCAGCGACGACGAGAAGGACGCCGTCACCCGACCGGTCCGGCCACCCCTCACCGCTGAGGAGTCGGTGGACTGATCGAGAGTTCGGAACAGATCTCATGAATAACCACGGACAGGGGCAGCAGTGACCGCTGCGCCTCTGCTCCCCGGGCCACCGGGCGCCTTTCCGCCCGGTGGCCCGGGATTCCGGGATCCACTGACCCGGATGCTGCTCGTCAACGACGGCTACACCACTCCCGCGCTGGAAGCGATCGTCGACGCCGACCTCAGCGTCCGGGTCGGGTACCAGCACGCTATGAACGCCACCGAGCTGCCGAGCACGGTGGTGGACGCGCTCTCCGTGTCGGCGCACGATCGGGTTCTCGTCCGCAGATCCCGACTGGTGCACGGAAAGCTGACGGTCTCGATCAACTATGTCGTCGCCGCGAGTGGGCGTGCGGAGGTCTACGGGGTGGACGATTCCAGCACGCCGATCGGGCGCAGCCTGATGTCGCGGGGAGTCGCGCAGCGGCGCCGGATCCTGCGGGTCGGCCTGGCGCGGTGGCCGGATGGGCGCCCGTGCGCGGCGCGGGCGTACGTCCTGCACCTCGATCAGCCGCTGTGCTATATCCGCGAAACGTTCAACCCCTCGATCGTGTCCCCCGAACATGGCTCCCACCTCGCCGAAGACCTGGACTGGAACGACGAGCCCGATTCGGTGCACCCCGGCGCGCAGTGATCCGGCCCGCGCCCAGCATCCACCCAGCGATTGCGATATCGCCTGCGCGGACTATAGTTCTGCACCGACTGACGAGAGGCACGCATGAAACAGGCTGTCGCTGTGACAATTCCATGGATCGGGCCGGATACGACGGTCGCGACCGATGCCGAATTGCCCCGAACAGCGATACCCGCCCGCCGATCGACCGGTGCATGAACGGGATGGCGAACGACTCGACCTCACCGAAAAATGCCGTGGCCGTGGGACGCGTTTGCCCGTGCTGTAGTCAGTGAAATTCATGGGGGAACAGCCAGGGCGCACGAGTCCGCACGACGAGTCCGCGCCGAATCCCATCCCGTTCGAGTCTCGTAGCTGGAGTCATATCCTTGTCCACACCACGCCGTATGCCCCTGTCACAGTCGTCGATGATGACGGGGACCTACCCCGCAACTCCCGGACCGGTCGCCGAACCCACGATCCCGCGGTACCCGATGTACACGCAGGAGTTCGCCACGGACCCCCATCGTGCGTACAGCGAGATGCGGGACCAGTTCGGGCCGTTGGTTCCGGTGGATCTGGCGCCCGGAGTGCCGGCCACGCTGGTGATCAGCCACAAGATCGCCGTGCGTATCCTCAACGACCCCGACCATTTCCCGGCCGACCCCCGGTACTGGCAGGAAACCGTGCCGCAGGATTCTCCGGTGCTGCCGATGATGAAATGGTTCCCGGCCGCCCGCTACAACGTCGGTGACGTCCACACCCGCTATCGTCAGGCATCCGCCGACAGTATCGACGGCGTGGACCTCAACGCGTTGCCGTATACGGTCGAGCGTATCGCCACGCCGTTGATCAACGACTTCTGTGAGAACGGCACCGCCGATCTGATGAGTCAGTACGCCTTCCCGCTCGCACTGGAGATCATCAACCACATCTGCGGCTGCCCCGACGATATCGGCAGGCGGATCGCGGCGGGTATGGCCGCGCGATTCGACACGGTGCGGGCCGAGGAGGGCATGGGGATGCTCAAATCCGCGCTGATGGAACTGATCCAGCTCAAGCGCGATCGGCCGGGCAACGATGCCACATCGCGGCTCGCCGAACACACCACCGAGCTCGACGACGTCGAGGTCTTCGCACAGCTGATGAGCTTCTACGGGGCCGGTTTCGAGGCTCAGCGCAACCTCATCACCAACGCGCTGTTGCTGATGATCACCGAGCCGCAGTACGGGCCCGGGGACACCTTCGGGGGAAATCTGTCGACCGACGACGCCATCGACAATGTCCTCTTCAACGACCCGCCGATGGCCAACTTCTGCACGACCTACCCGCGCCAGCCCATACCGGTCGCCGATACCTGGCTGCCCGCCCACCAGCCGGTGGTCATCAGCCTTTCCGCCTGCAACAACGACCCCGAGATCCGCAGCGACCACAGCACCCCCGGCGGCAGTTTCGTCGGCAACCGCTCCCATCTGGCCTGGAGTGTCGGGCCACACGCCTGCCCGGCGCAATCGCTGGCCCGCACCGCCGTCCGCAGCGCGATCGATGTCGTGCTCAACGCCATCCCGGATCTCCGCCCGGACACTCGGCAGGAACTGCTATGGCGGCCGGGCCCGTTCCACCGGGCACTGGCGGGGTTGCCCGTCGTCTTCGAACCCGCTCCCCCGCTACCCGTGATGTAGCCCTGCCAGGAATCCCGAGCCACCACATGATCTTCCTGCTGCTCGATCTCGTTCTCATCATCGTGGCCGCGCGCCTGCTCGGCGGGTTGGCCCGACGGCTCGGTCAGCCCGCCGTCATCGGCGAGATCGCGGCCGGCATCCTGGCCGGGCCGACCGTTCTCGGCGCCGGATTGTCGGCGGCGATCTTCCCGGTGGAGGTGAAGCCGCAGCTGACCGCGCTGGCCGATATCGGCGTCGTGATCTTCATGTTCCTGGCCGGGCTGGAGATCGACCGCGATCGGCTGGCCGGTAACGGCCGGTCGATCCTGGCGATCGCTGTCGCGGCGTTCGCCACGCCGTTCGTACTCGGGTGTGCCATCGCGCTCGGGCCGCTCGCTCGCCACCACGACGGCAACCAGCTCGCGTTCCCCCTCTTCCTCGGGTGCGCGCTGGCGGTCACCGCCTTCCCTGTACTGGCGCGGATACTGCAGGACCGCGGTTTGTTCACCACGCGTCTCGGCCAGCTCGGCCTGGCCGGCGCCGCGGTGGTGGATATCTTCGCGTGGTGCGCGCTGGCCCTGGTCTTCGCATCCGCCCGGCCGGAGTTCGACGATCACTGGCGGCTGCTGCTGATCGTTCCGCTGGTGGCCGTGCTGTGGTGGGTGGTGCGCCCGGTCCTGGCGCGCGCTGTCACCGCCGAACGCGGTGAGACGGCGACAGTCCTGGTCGGGGTCTGCGGGGCCATGGCCACCGCCGCCGTCACCGAATGGATGGGGCTGCACCTGATCTTCGGTGCCTTCCTCTTCGGTGTGATCTTCCCCCGCTCGCAACGTCCCCGGGCCGAACCGGGCGCCCAGCTGGTGAGCAGCCTGTTCCTCCCGGCATTCTTCGTGGTCGCGGGGCTGCGCGTCGATCTGAGCGGCCTGGACCGGGCCGCGGTCGTCGAGGCCGTGGTGATCGTGACCGCCGCCATCACGGGCAAGATGGGCGGAACGTATATCGCCGCCCGGCTGTGCCGTCTGGACCGCCGCACCGCGGGTGCGCTGGCGGCACTGATGAACACGCGCGGCCTGACCGAACTCGTCATCCTCAATATCGGATTGACGCTGGGCGTCATCGACACCCAGCTGTATTCCGTCCTGGTACTGATGGCCCTCGTCACCACGGCGATGACGGGGCCGTTGCTGACCGTGTTCGGCGTGCGGCGGCCGCCACCGCCGGAGCTCGGCCGAGAGCGCCCCGGAACGCCACCGAGCGAAGGCCGGACAACTCCCGCGGCACCGACCTGAGAATCCGCGTGGGCCGGTCCGCTGGTCTGCTACCGGCAGCCGGGCAGGCGGCTGCGCTGATACCCGCGCCCGGCTCCGCTCGGAACCAACGGGTGCGGCCCGCTTCCGCCGGCCGGTCGCGGCGGGCCGGTCAGAGCATGGCGGCGCGTGGAACCTTCAGCCCGATCGCGGTGGCCCCGGCGAGTTCGCGGGCGGTGTCGTAGTCGAAGACCACATGCCCGCTCAATACGTCGACATCACGTTTCAGCCGCTGCATCGGATGGTCGCTGAAGTGCACACTCGCACCGGAGGCGTGCAGGAGGTCGGCGATGACCGTCCGGGACTCCCGCACGATATGCGCGGCGGCCAGCCGGGCCTCGGCCCGGACCGGTACCGGCACCGGCGTCCCGGCGTCGAGCAGTGCCTCGATCTCGGCCACCGTATCGGCGAGCAGACCGTGCGACGCGCGCAACCGGACCCGTGCCTGCCCGAGATGCGCCTGGGCCATGGGTTTGTCCCGCTGGCGGGTGCCGCCCTCGTAGAGGATGCGACCCTCGAGCCGTTCGGCGAATATCTCGGTGGCCCGTTCGGCGGCGCCGAGGGCCGGCATGGACGCCGCCAGCGACAGCGCCGGCACCAGCGGCCACCGGTAGGTGGTGGAGTCGTGCAACCGGGCGCCGGGGGTGTTCCCGCTGTAGATATCGAGCACCCGCACCAGCCGGTGTTCGGGGACCAGCAGATTCTCGATCACCACATCGTTGGACCCGGTGGCACGCATTCCCTCGGTGTGCCAAACGTCCTCGATCACGACCCCGTCGGCCGGGAGCAGCGCGAGTGCCAGGTAGAGGTCATCGGTGGGTCCGCACAGGGCGCCCACCATGATCCAGTTGCCGTTCATCACACCGGTCGCCCACGACCACCGGCCCGAGAGCAGCACCCCGCCGTCGACCGGGATGCCCCGGCCGGTCGGCGCCAGCGGCGCCGGGCACAGGAAGGGTCCGCGACCGTATCCTTCGACCTGCGCGGGTTCGGGAAACAGCGCGAGCAACCAGTTGTGCAGGGCGTAGAAGCCCAATGTCCACGCGCTGGAGACACATCCGTGCGCCATCCGGCGGATCGGGTCGAGTACGGCGGGGAACTTCTCCTCCTGTCCGCCGAACCGTTTCGGTACCAGCGCTTCGAGGAATCCCGAGGCGATCACCTCGGAGATCGTCTCGTCGGGCAACCTGCGCAATTCTTCGGCCGCACGCGCCCGTGCGGCCAGTGCGTCGACAAAGTTCTGATCTATACCCAACGCGCAATTCGACCCCGCCGCAGACATATTCGTCACGCTAACATACCCAAAAGTATGGCGCAGAGCGATCGGGAAACCCGCTCCAGAGCCGATATATACCGGCAAATACTGGCATTCACTGGACTTCCCTGGAATTGCCATTTACATTCACCTCCATGCCCACCGCGGAGGCGCTGGAACAGCGCATAGCCGAATTGCGCGCGCAGGTGCGCCGTGCCGCCGGATCCGGAGACCGGACCGCCGCCCGCCGGCTGCGCGCCGAACTACGCGCCGCCGAAACGGAATGGGACGCCGCGGTCCTCGGAGCTCCACAGCAACCGGCCCCGGCCCGGCAGTCCGCGGCGGCGGTACCGGTCCGTGAGCACGTGCACCGCGCGCTCACACTGCTCTCCGTACCCGCCGCCCCGAAGCTCGTACTCGCGGTACACGACGCGTTCTTCTCGGGGGAACTCGTCGCGGCCAGGCTCACCAGTCTGCGCCGCGACGAGGAGCGTTCCTTCCGGGCCGCGCCCTACGCCCGCCCGTACTACGTCTGCGCCGCCATGACCACCGATCTGCTGGCCCCGGCACGCGGGCTGCTGGCGGTGAGCACTTGGTCGCCGGCGCGGCGTATGGTCGGGCCGTTGAGTCCGCGGGTGGACCTGCTCACCGGGGCGATCCGGTTGGCCCGGCATATGACCGACCACGGATGCACCTCGGCGAGACAACGTGTGCTGTGGCAGCTGGCGGTGTCCATCCCCGGGGCGACGGACGGGAAGACCATCGACCCGGATGTCGTGCTGGCGGCCGCGGAACGCGAACTGGACGTGCACAGAGAAGACGACACACAGCAGCGGGCCGACGCAGCGGAGCGGGCGGTGCGGCAACTGGCGGATCCCGCGGCGCAATTGTTCGGCGTTCGGCTCGCGGTTGCCGACCGGCGACGGAACGAGGCCTGAGATGACGCTTGCCGAGAAAACCCTGACCACCCGACTCGACGACCTGCGCGGCGACGCCCCCGCCACCCGGCACAACGCCCGGACCATCGCCGCGCTCACCGCCAACCCGGGCTGTGCGCGCCGAGCGCTGCTGGACGCCGCGGCGGTGGACAAGACCGTGATCGCCCGGGAACTGGGCTTCCCGGCCAAATTCGGTCAGTCGCCGTTCGCGATCACCCGCGGTAATACCTTCGAGGCCATGGTGAAGGCGCACGGATGCGCCGAACTGCTACGGCTGCTGCGCGAAGAGCTGGGGCTGACCATCCCGGAGGTCGGCTACCACGATCTGGAGACCGTCGGCGACAACGCGAGCAATTCCGTGCGCTACCAGCGCACCAAACAGCTACTGGGACAGGCACTGACCTCCGGCCAGGGGACCTTGTTCGATCACCCCATGTTGCGGCTCGAGATCGCCGGGGCCACCGCCTATCTGGAGCCCGATGTGGTGGCCCTGCAGATCGGCGGCCTCTTTCACGTGGTGGAGATCAAATCGTTCGCCGTCGTCGACGGGCAGGCCGATCCCGCGCAGGTGGCTTCGGCGGCCCGGCAATCGGCGGTATACGTCCTGGCCATGCGGGAACTACTGCGCGAGCTCGGACAGTCACCGGAGCTGGTCGCGCACAATTCGATCCTGGTGTGCGCCAAGGATTTCACCAACCGGCCGACCGCGGCCCTGGTGGATCTGCGCAAACAACTCGCGGTGATCGGACGCCAGCTGTCCCGGCTCACCTCGATCGACACGCTGCTCGACCTCGTCCCACCGGACGCCTCGTTCACACCGGGCGAGGGGCTGGCGGATACCGTCGCGGCGATCCCGTCGCGGTACGCGCCGGAATGCATGTCCAGCTGCGAACTGGCCTTCGCCTGCCGGTCCGAGGCCCGGACCCAGGGCTCGGTCGACACGCTCGGCCGCGGGGTATGCGACGATCTCGGCGGTATCGACAACCTCGATACGGTGCTGGCCCTGGCCGAGGGGACGCTCGATCCCGGACCCGAACACGCCGATATCGCGGAGATGCTGCGCCGGGCACGGGCACTGCGCCTGGAGGTCGCCCGATGAGCGTGCTCAGCGCGCTGGCGAAAGTGACCGCGGCCCGCACCGGCCGCGCCGAACCCATCGCCGACCGGCGGCACTACCACCTCGCCGAACGCCCCCTGGTACTCGTGCCGCTCCGGTTGGCCGGTGAGGCGGCGGCGCCGCTCGCCGTCGCCCTCGGATCGGCGCCGCACGACGCGACGGTGCTGATCGTGGCGCAACCACGCGACCGGGTACTGCGGCTGCGGTTCATCGAACATCTCGCCGACCGGGTGCTTCCCTATATCTCGTCGTTCTGTGAGAACGCCGAGGAACTGACGGTGAAATCGACCGGTGAGGCCTATCTGCGCTACCTGGACGCACCGCAGTTGCTCGTTCCCAATCCCGGTGGAGCCGAATTCCTGCGGCTGCTGGGCCGTTCGGTGCGATTCCATCGCACCGAGGGCGAGAACGCGGTCCCGGAAACACTTCCGCTGCTGGGTCGCTGGCTCACCTGGTTCGGCGATCGATCCGACTTCCCGGGATCGAACGTCTGCCTGGCGATGACCTCGATGCTCACCACGCATTGGGCGTCGGGGCAGTCCGCGCTCGAGGACGGCAACCTGGCCGCCCTGCTCGGCTGGATAGATCCCCCCGCCGGGATGACAGGCCCGGAGGCCGCCGCCCTCGCCGAGGACCCGCTGGCGTACCCGCCCGCGGGACCGGCCACCGATCCCGGTTTCGACAATGAAGAACTGGCACCCCTGATCGCCGCATACGACAGCGCCGAGCACGAATGGGCGAAGGTCATCGCGGCCGAACGACTCGAACAGGCGTTGCGCGGACAGCTGGAACCGACCTGGCAATTGATGTGGCGGGCCGTGGAGCTGCTGCGCGGCCTGCCCGAAGGCGCGAGCGTGGAGAAACGGTGGACCGAGGACCGGGGCGCGTTCTCCTGGTTCGCGGCCGATATCCCGGAGGGATATCCGCAGGCCCGGCGCGATTCGGCCGTTTCGGCGACCCGCCGGCTGCTGAAACAGGAACAGGCCCTGGACACCTTCCAGGCGCAGCGCGCCTTCGACGACCCCCGAGTGCTGATCGAATACCGGCTCGTCGGTGAAGCGTTCCAGGGAACGATCAGCGCGTGCGAGCCGGAGCGCCGGGCGAAGCCGAAATCGCGCGAGGTCCCGCGGCCGTATCTCTGGGTGCACACCGCCGACCCGTTCCGGGCCCGGATCGGCGAGACCCTGATCCGGATCGATCGGCCCGCACAGAAGGCCGAGGTCGTCGCGGTGGACGCTGATGTGATCCAGCTGGAACTCATCAGCGGTATGGGGCAGGGCAAGAACCCCGCCGTGGGCAGTGTGCCCGAAGAAGGTGACGCGATCGGCTTCGCCCGCTTCTCCCCCGGCGGTTTCGGTGGTCCGCCCGCCAAACTCCCGCCCCGCGAAGAGACCCCGTGGACCCACGGCGGTCCCCCTCCCGAACCCACATCCGAACTCACGGAGGAATGGTCGTGAACACCGCGGACGAGGTGGTCGGCCGGATCCTCGCCGACCTCGACAACACCGCCCACCGTGCCCTGGTAGTGGATTCACCACCCGGTGCCGGTAAATCCACCCTGGTGGTGCGCGCCGCCCGCCGCCTCGCCGCCGCCGACGACGAACAGCGGATGATCGTCGCGCAGACCAACGAACAGGTCGACGACCTCATCGATCGGCTGGCCACCGCCGACCCCGGCCTGCTGATCGGCCGGCTCTCCGCCGGCGACTACCGCCGCAGCGCCCGGATCGATCGCGACAACGTCGAGGTCGCCAACCGCCCCGCCGATCTGGAGAAATGCGCGATCGTGATCGGCACGGCCGCGAAATGGGCGACCCTCGATGAGGGCCGCTGGTCCTACGCGATCGTCGACGAGGCCTATCAGATGCGCTCGGATATGTTGCTGCGCATCGCGAACCGTTTCGAACGCGGCCTCTTCGTGGGCGACCCCGGCCAGCTGGACCCGTTCGCCACCGTCGACGGTGACCGCTGGGCCGGCCTGTCGTGGAATCCGACCATGAGCGCGGTGGCGGTGATGCTCAATCACAATGCCGGTATCCCGGTGCACACCCTGCCGGTGTCGTGGCGGCTGCCACCGTCGGCGGCCTCGGTGGTCTCCTCCGCCTTCTACCCGTTCGCGCCCTTCGACGCCGGTACCCGCCCCGAGCAGCGCCGGCTCGAGTTCACCACACGTGGTATCCGAGGTCCGGTGGACGATGTACTCGACGAAGCCGCCACGCACGGCTGGGCGTACTACGAACTACCCGCCCGCCATACGCTGCGCACCGACGGGGAGGCGGTCGCCGCCATCGCCGACCTCGCCTGCCGGCTGCTGGAACGTGGCGGCGTCGCGCATTCCGAACACGGCACCCGTGCAGTCGACGCCACCCGTATCGCGGTCGGCACCGCACATCGCGACCAGGCCCAGGCCGTTCGCGACGCACTGGCGGGAACGGTCGCGCAGGCCGTCACCGTCGATACCGCCAACCGGCTCCAGGGCCGCGAATACGATGTCACCGTCATCCTGCACCCGCTGTCCGGGCGGCGCGACGCGGGCGCGTTCCACCTCGAGGCCGGGCGATTGTGCGTGCTGGCGTCCCGGCACCGGCACGCCTGTATCGTCGTGGGCCGCGCCGGAATCGGCGAACTCCTCGACGCTCATCCCTCGGCCGAACCGGTCTACCTCGGGGTTCCGGTCAAATTCCCGGACGGCTGGGAAGCCAACCAGGCGGTCCTGGGCAGGCTGGCCGAACACCGCGTCAACGCGCCGGTCCGCGCCCGCTGAACCGGCGGGCGGGTCACCGGAGCAGCCACCCGGAGACCTCGCCGGGCGGCGATACGTGCCGGACCACAGCTCGCCGCCCGGTGTCAGCCGGCTTCGTCGATATCCAGCCCCCAGTAGACCTCGGTCCCCGGCCCGGTCGGGTTCCCTCGCTCTCGCCGAACCGGTGTGGCCATCGAATCCGGTGTCGCGTAGTGATCGCGGCTCGCCGGCTGCTCGGAATCCACCACGCGTTGAAACGCGCTGTCCACCGCGGCATCATCCCGCACGACCTGAACGGAGTCGCCGAACACCGTGCCACACCCGGTGCCACCCGCCAGAATCAATGCCGATACTCCGACGGCCACGAATGCCCGCGGCCCTCGCCCACGCGACGCAATCACTTCCACCAGGCCCTCCGCTGGAATTCTCATTTCGGTGATGGCTTGTCATCGGGCAACGGCGACCCCGGAAGGAATCTCGGGTTCTCGTTGAATACATCCGAATCCACTGTGTCGCCGACCTTTACGTCGTCGGAGAAGCTCAGCTCGTGGCCTTGGTCGATGACCACGGTATCGCCGCGCGCCACAGCGTCTTTCACCAGCTGCTGAAGTTCCTCGGGGTCGGCATCGGGATTCTGCAACGCGATGGTGCGGCCGATCTCGTTGTTGTGCAGATCCATTGCCTCACGGACCGCCGCGTTATCGGGCCGGCCTTCATGCTTGGACCCGTACTCTGTCGGCCAGTCCGCACCGAACTCCTGGGTCAGCAACGCGTTCCAGTAGGCGTGCCGGAACGCGTCGGTGTGATCGTCCTGTTCCGTATCGCCCTCGTAGACCCCGAGCGCGATGTCCTCCGCCTCGGTCATGATCCGGTAGAACCGGATCTTGTCCCCGATGCTGAGGTCGTCCAGCATCGCGGCCTCGGCCAGCTCATGGTCCCGAGCTCGGCCTGCACCCACGCCGGCAATTCCTTGGTGTAACCGACATCGCCCTGCTCCCCGACCACGAACTGTTCCTGTTCGGCGGTGGCGATCGCGTTCACCGCGGTGGTCTTGGCCGCCAGCAGTGACGGCCCGGCCTGGGTGACGATCGTGCCCGCCTGTTCCAGCGCGGTCACCACGGAGGACAGTGACGTTCTGGTCTCCTCGCCCTTCACCCGCATGGCGTCGGCGGCGTCTCCGCGCCAGAATCCCGGCGAATCCGCGAGTTGCTGTGATACCGCGCCGTGCTCGGTGAGCGTGGTGTGCGCGGCCCGCGTCCATTCCTGGCCCTGTTGGCCCAGCGAAGCGGTATCCCACTGCCTGATCTGCGTTTTGGCAGGCGGGACCGAACTCATCGCGGCGGCTCGGCGGCGCCGGCGATATGCGCGGTGTTCTGTCCCTCGGTCTGGAGGAACGCCGTGATATCGGCCCTGGCCCCATCGCTGATCTCCTGGACCCTGCTGCCGGCACCGCGGGTGGCGGCACGGGCCCGGACTCGAATCCGTGCGGATCGATCCCTCCGTCACCCCTTACGGCGAAGCGCTCGGCGAACTCATCACACAGCTCGCCCGTGAGGCGCTCGAGCAGGCACGCGACAATGTGCGCGTACATCCGGACACGCTCATCGGGGACCCCCGTATCACCGCGGTGGCCGAATCCTGCGGCGACGCCGTCGAAAAGCCCCGTCCGGCACCACCCCCCGTGACCCCCGGCCCGGCGCGTTACGTCGATCCGGACGACGCACTGTCCGAGGAAGAACTGATCGAACTGAACCAGCGCCGAAATCAGGGGTTCTTCCGCACCTGACAACCGGGTGCGCGCAGTGGTCCCGCCGCTCGCCGCACCTGCGTCCTGCCCGGCACCCGCGGGCGCGATGGTTTGCCGTCGATCGATCGCGGGGGCAGTATTGCCGGATGCGAGTCGTGATCGAGCTCCGCCCGTCCCCCGAACTGATCTCCGCCGCAGCCGATTCCGTGGCCGGTATCTCCGCGAGCGCCATCACCGGCGAGGTTCCCGGTTTCAGTGTCGACCCCGGCTACGCACCGGTGGCTATCCCATCAGGTGTTCCGGAGGTGGCCGATACATCGCGTGGAGACAACGGCTCGCATCTGGTGCGCGGCGAGATCCCCGACGGTGATCCGGCGGCGCGTGCCGCGGTGGCGGGCACCCCGGGGGTCGTCGGCATCTTCGCGGACCCGGTGATCGAACCGGTGCTCACCTGCGGTGACACCGGGCCGGTCGGCACCTGGAAGGAGATCGCCGGTCTGCTGGGCCGCGACGAACTCACCGCTGCCGGGCTCACCGGCGAGGGGGTGGCCGTGGCGGTCCTGGACACCGGGATCAATGCGGCGGCGGTGCAGCGGGTCAGCGGTGCCACGATCGCCATCGACGCATCGCGGAGCTGGAATCCCGCGGGAGTCACCGGCAAGGCAGGCGAGTTCCCGGTCGACCACGGCACCATGTGCGCCTTCGACGCGCTCATCGCGGCACCACGGGCCACTTTCCTCGACATACCGCTGCTACAGAGCACCCGGTCCGGTGGGAGCCGGATGGACGGCCTGCTCTCCGACGCCCTGGCCGCGTTCGCCCACCTGCGCACCGTGCTCACCGCACAACCGGAGGACCGGCGCTCCCTGGTGATCAGCAACAGCTGGGGCTCGTTCGCCCCGCAGTGGGATTTCCCGGTCGGCGACCCGGGCAACTACTCCGACAACCCGGATCACCCGTTCAATATCATCGTCGCCTCCCTCGACGCGGCGGGCGCCGATATCCTGTTCGCCGCCGGAAACTGCGGTCGCGACTGCCCCGACGGACGCTGCACATATCCCGATCGTCCGATCACCGGCGCCAATTCGCATCCGGCCGTCCTGTCGGTCGGCGGCGTCGACACCGGCAGGCAACGGATCGGATACTCGTCGCAAGGTCCCGGCCGGCTCTCCGATCAGAAGCCCGATCTCTGCTCGTACTCCCATTTCCTGGGGTCCACGGCCTTCGGCGCCGGGGTTCCCGATACCGGCACCTCGACCGCCTGCCCCGTCCTCGCCGGGGTGGTCGCGGCCTTCCGGACCCGGTGGTCCGCGACCGAGGTACCGCCGGCCCGACTGCGGGAACTGCTGCGCAGCACCGCGGCCGACCGGGCCGGCACCGGGTTCGACTACGACTACGGGTACGGCATCGCCGAGCCCCGGGCCCTGCTCGCGGAGCTGCGGAAGGTCGCGGCGCGGGCGTAACCTGGGGAAATGCCACTGCTGACCGTCACACTTCGCCCGGGATCGGTGCTGGCCGACGCACTGCGGGAGCTGGGTCTGACCGAGGCCGAGGTCGACGGCGACTACGGCCTGGTCGCCCTCGACCCCGACACCGGCCGGTTCGCACTCCGGGTGGCGGCGGGCGCGGCCGCCCGGCTGGCCACCGATACCGCGGCCACGGTGTTCGCGGACCCACCCGTCCGGCCACTGGGCCCCGAATCCATGGGGCGCGACGAATCCGGCCGCTGACCGAAAACCCCTCCTCCCTGGGTGATTCCACCCTCATCCGTGGTTATGGGGTGCTGTGATCGGGCACAGGATGTGGTATCCGTAGCTCGTGGAAGGTGTGGAAGGTACAGAGTTCGGTCGTTACCGACTGCTCGATCCACTGGGGGCGGGCGCGATGGGGGAAGTACACCGCGCCTACGACACCGGTACCGAGCGCATGGTGGCGGTGAAAGTGCTGTCGAAGGAATTCGCGCAGGACAAAACCTATCGCCGGCGATTCCAGCGGGAAGCCCAGCTGGTGGCCCGGCTGCACGAGCCGCATATCGTGCCGATCCACGATTTCGGCGAGATCGACGGCCGACTGTTCCTGGAAATGCGTCTGGTGGAGGCCCCCAACCTGGCGACCCTGCTCGCGGACCAGGGCCCGCTCGACACCGCCGAAGCCGTCGCCGTGATCACCCAGATCGCCGCGGCCCTCGACGCCGCGCACACCAGCGGGGTGGTGCACCGGGATGTCAAACCCTCGAACATCCTGGTCACCCCGGACGGTTTCGCCTACCTGATCGATTTCGGGATCGCCCGTAGCGGCCAGGACACCACACTCACCCGCGCGGGCACGATGATCGGCACGCTGGCCTATATGGCGCCGGAACGGCTCACCCTGGACCAAATCGACGCGCGGTCGGATGTGTACTCCCTGGCCTGCGTACTCTACGAATGTCTGGCCGGCACGAAACCGTACCGCGGCGACAGCGTGGAACGGCAGATCGCGGCACACCTGACCGACCGGCCGCCGCTGCCCTCGGCCGCCGGTGTCCCGCCCGCTTTCGACGCGGTGATCGCTCAGGGGATGGCGAAGGACCCGGACGAACGCTACAGGTCCGCGGGGGAACTCGCGGCCGCCGCGAAGCAGGCGTTACTGCCGGCCGCCGCCCCCGCGGCCGCCACCCCTCCAGACACTGCCATCCGCGCGGCTGTGGGCCCCGCAACCGACACCCCGACGGCAGTTCCCCCGGCGGCCACCGTCACTCCAGCGACCGCCACCCCAGCGGCAGTCACCCCAGCGACCGCCACCCCGGCAGCAGTCACCCCACGAACAGACACTCCACCCGACGACCGCCCCCTGGCTCTCACCCCTCCGACAGGCACCCCATCCGGCGACACCCCGCGACCGCTCATCCCGCCCGCCGTCACCGTGCCCGCGACACCGCCTGTTCTCCGTGGTAAAAGGACCGCGGCCGCGGTGGCCGCACTGCTGATCGCCGTGGTGAGTGTCTCGGCACTGGCTCTGACCCGGGAGGGGGCCGTGGTCACCGACGCACCGGAAACCACAGCACCACCGGCGGTATCGGTCACGGTGGCGCCGGGCGCACCGGCGGCGGATACCTCACCTGCTCCCGGACCGCGACTCCCCGAGGAGCAGCACGCGCCGTCGGTCACCCATCCGGCTCCGGCGGTTCCGTCGGCGCCCCCGGCAGTACCGGGGAGCGCGGTCGCGGAGAACGTACCCACCCCACCCGCGGGCGATCCGGTGGATCAGCCCCGGCCCGCACCCGAACTGCCCTTGCCGACCACCAGCGTCGCCGCCCCGTCGACCTCCACCACCACCCCGACCACCACCGAAACCACTCCCACCACGACCACCGATCCCGGGACCACCACGCCGTCCACCACCCCGTCCGGCGGCACCGCCACGACGACCCCGCCGGAAACCACCGGGACCGGCGAGCAGACCGGTTCCGTCGCGGGCAGCGCGACCACCGAGAAGGCCGACGGCCAGGGCGGTGCCATCGCCACGCCCTCGGCGCATATCCCCTCCTCGGACCCGATAGCCTCCTCCGCACCGGGTTCGCCCGCCGGTCCGGTCTCCACCTCCGCCACGGCGCCCACCCACAAGCCGACCTCCTCCTCGGTACCGGCTCCCGCCCACGCGCCGACCGCTTCCTCGGTACCGGCTTCTCCCCCCGCCTCCACACCGTCCGCGGCGGCGCCCACCTCCGGCCCGGCCGGCATCGGCCGCTGATCCAATTCGCCACAGCGCCGCACAAAACCGGCCGACGCCCGCGCGAGCAGACGGCAACAGCGCGGTCGCGATCCGCTCCGCCGCTTCACCGTGTCGGCGGAACGGATCGCCCGGCAGCCGCCGTACGGACCACAGACGCGGGCGGCGATAATCGTGCCGGGCAGCGAGGCTCGATACCGGAGGTGGTGATGATCGCGAACCCGAACGGCGCGGACCGCCGCGCGGTGGTCGTGGGTGCCGGAATCGCGGGACTCACGGCCGCCATAGCGCTGCGGCAGCGCGGCTGGCAGGTCGAGGTGCTGGAAAGGGCCGCCGCGGTGGAAGCGGCTGGGTCGGGGCTGAGCCTGTGGCCCAACGGTTTGCGTGGTCTCGATGTGATCGGCGTCGGCGCCGAGGTCCGGGAACAGTCGCTCGCGGCAACCGAAGGCGGGATGCGGGATACCGCCGGGCGCTGGCTGTCGCGCACCGATATCGCCGAACTCCGTGACCGCTACGGCGATCTGGTGGTGATCCACCGAACCCGGCTGTCGGAGATCCTGCACGACGCGCTCGGAACCGTTCCGCGCTTCGGCTGCCCGGTCGACGCGGTGGAGTTCACCGCGCACGGCGTCCGGGTCCGGCACAGTGCCGGTACCACCGAGGCCGACCTGGTGCTCGGCGCCGACGGGATCAACAGCACGATCCGCACCGCTCTGTGGCCGCGAGCCCGACCTCCGATCTATGCCGGCTACACCGCGTGGCGGACGATCGTCGTTCCGGCCGGGCCGGTGGATTCCGGTGGCGAGACCCTCGGCCGCGGGCAGCGGGTCGGTATCGCACCGCTGCGCGACGGCCGGGTTTACCTGTTCGCCACCGCGAATCTCCCTGCCGGTCAGCATTCCCCGGGTGATGAACTCGGGGAGGTCCGGCGCCGGTTCGGCAGCTGGCACGATCCGATTCCGGCGCTGCTGGACGCGGCCGATCCGGAAGCGATACTGCGGCACGATATCTACGAACTGCCGCCGCTGCGGACCTATATCCGGGAACGTGCCGTGCTGCTGGGCGACGCGGCGCATGCCATGACCCCGAATCTCGGCCAGGGCGCGAATCTGGCGGTAGAGGATGCCGTCACCCTGGCGGCCCTGCTCGACCGGATACCGGATATCCCCACCGCCCTGGCCGAATACGACCGGGTCCGCCGGGCCCGGGTACGACCGCTGGCACGACTGTCCCGCCGAATGGGTACCGCATTGCAGCTGGCCCTTCCCGCGGCGACGCCCGTACGGAACGCCGTGCTGCGGCTGACCCCCGACTCCGCCGCCCTGCGCGCGCTCGGGCCGGTGCTGTCCTGGGAACCACCCGCCTGATCCGCTACACCCACTCCTTGCGGGCGAGATCGAGGATCGTCGGATGCATGAGTGTCGAGGGTTGTTCACCGGTGTCCCGGCGATCCGGGGCGAATACGGTCGCCGCCGGCAGACTCTGTTCGTCGATCGAGCGCAGCGGGGTGGGCGGATCCAGCGCGAGTCGCGGATCGGGGTCCCGGGTGGCCTGGATGAAACCCCAGTCGCCGAAACTCGGTACATCCACGTGGTACGGGAGGATGCTCAAACCCGACGTGCGGACCGTCGCCGCGATACACCAGTACGAATGTGGGGCGAAGAACGGCGAACCCGCCTGCACCACCATGGTGCCGCCGGGTGCCAGCACCCGGGCCGTCATCGCGTAGAACTCGGTGGAATACAGCTTGGCGATGGAGGTCTGGTCCGGGTCGGGCAGATCGACGATCACCGCGTCGTAGCCGGCGTCGGCGGTCCGCAGCCAGGAGAACGCGTCGGCGGTGACCACGCGCACCCGCGGATCGGCGAAGGAGTTCCGGTTGAGTTCGGTGAGCCGCGGATCGGTGCGGGCCAGCTCGGTCACGGCCGGGTCCAGTTCGACCAGCGTCACCGACCCCACATCGGGATACTCCAGGATCTCCCGCAGCGCGAGTCCGTCACCCCCACCGATCACCAGCACATCGCGACGCGGGCCGGCGAGCGTCGGATGCACCATCGCCTCGTGGTACCGATACTCGTCCACCGACGAGAACTGCAGGTCACCGTTGAGGAAGAGCCGGGTGTCGCGAGTTCCGAACGGTGATACCGATTCGGTGAGCACGATCTTCTGGTATTCGGTCTGCCGCTGCCAGACGATCGGATACGCGAAGAGCGCCTGCTGGGCGGTGGCCTCGAACCGGTCAGCGTAGACGTAGCTCCCGACCAGCACCGCCGCCACCAGCAACGTCAGTGCTCCGAAGAGCACTTTCACCAGATGTGACAGGTCGGCACGGAACCAGACGAGCACCAGTACCAGCCCCGCCACCGCGTTCACCACACCGACGATGAGGCTGCCGCGGATCTGACCGAACACCGGCAGCAGCAGGAACGGGAACGCCAAGCCGCCGAGGAGCGCGCCCACATAGTCGGCGGCGAACAGATCGGCGACGGCGCTACCGGCCTCCTGTTTCCGGATCCGCTGCAACATCTCCATCAGCAGCGGGATCTCGGCGCCGACCAGAGCGCCGATCACGCAGGACGCCGCCACCAGTGCCGCCGTGTACAGATCGAGCCAGGCGTAGGCGGCATACAGACCGAGCACCGAAAGACCGCCCACCAGCGCCAGCGCCAGCTC
The DNA here is from genome assembly GCF_014645735.1 of Nocardia jinanensis. Taxonomy (GTDB): domain Bacteria; phylum Actinomycetota; class Actinomycetes; order Mycobacteriales; family Mycobacteriaceae; genus Nocardia; species Nocardia jinanensis. Next base: position 213,954 of record NZ_BMMH01000003.1, read on the forward strand.
GACAGCGACGAAAGCGGCCGAAGCCAGATGCCGCAGCGGTTTCGCGGCCAGGGCACCGACACCCATCGCGCAGACCATCACACTCAGCGTGATCGATGCCTGGGTAGCGGTATCGCCGATCAGATAGCTGCCCAGCGTCACCAGCGACAGTTCGTACACCAGCCCGCAGGCAGCGCAGACGAAAACCGTGGTGAGCAGCGCCAACCGAGCGAAACGGCCGGGGACCGGAGCCGCCGCGGTCTTCGTTTCGGCCGGCTCGAGCCCGGCGGGCCCGCCGCCGGACGGTGCGGAGACGACGGTCTCCGTCGAGGATTCGTTCGGCGCCAACTCAGGTGAGCGCCGAAGCGACCACGGCCGCGACCGCGATATGCACCGCCGCGCTCACCCACACACCCGGATGCAGCTCGTGCTCGTTGACCACGCCCCGGAACTCCCCGGGAGTAGCGAACTCGAGCAACAGGAAAGCCAGCGCCATCGCGATCAGGCCGATGATCCCGTACACCGCGCTGGTCACCAGTGCCTGCCCGATCGCGCCGTCGGAAGTCCAGATGGCGGTGGCGACGATGATCCCCACACCCAGCATGTTCGCCGACACCAGCAGCGCGGCATTACGGTTGCGCTCCACCCAGATCTGATGACGCAGATTGCCGGGCGTGAGCACATCCACGAGGACGAACCCCAGCACCATCAGGACGAACCCGAGGCCGGAATAGGCCGCCGCGGCGCCGGCGTTCGCGGGCAGGTCTTCGAGCATTGTTTCCTCCTGTAGGAGTGGATCCGGACGCGTACTCCGGCAGCTACTTTCCCTCGCCGGAACCGCCGCCGCGGAAACTGCTGTTATCGCTGGGCCAGCCGAAGGCGCTCACCGCGCTGTGATGGCGCCGGTGCCCGTTCCGGTAATCGTCCAGCAGGATCCTGGCGCCGGTCCCGTTCGGGGATATCGCGATGATGTCGTCCCGGTACTGCAGGTAGGTGGTGGCGCCGGCGGTGCGCCGGTCCAGCTGCCGCACGCCCTTGGTGATCTCGTCGGCGGTGGCGGTGGGTGATTTGTTCGACGTGTACGCGATCCCATTGTTCGCTTCGTCGAGTTTCGTGGCGCGCGTGTAGTGCGACCCGATATACGACCGGACACCGGCGTCGTCGTCATCATCGGATCCGCATCCGGACAGCACCACAGTGAGAATCAGGCAGACCGCAGCGACCACCCAGGACTTACGACTCACGAAAAACCCTTCCCCCGTCCGGCGCACAGTCCCTCCGGTGCCGCAGCCATCGCTCAGTTCGACGACTGCGGGTAGATCATAATCGCACTCCGGTACAGCACCTGCCCGATCGCGGCTTCCTTTTTGCCCGATTCGCCGAAATCCTCGAACGACAGCCTGGTGTCGTCGGCGGCTGTGTAATCGTGATAGGCCACGGTGCCGGAGGGGGTGAGGCCGGTGGTCGCCTCGCTCACGTACTGGGCGCGGCCCGATTCGTCGAGCTGGAAGGTCTTCCCGTCGTACTCGATCGCGTCCCCGCCCGCCGCCGGCACTCCGGGCGTCTCGGTCCAGAGCACCAGCTCGAGATCCGGGTCCTCCTCCACCGAAAGCCATTTGCGGGTGCCCTTGGCCGTATCCAGCAGATGTTCGCTCCACTGGTAGCCGCCTTCTTTCAGGCGCAGCGAACCACGGACTGTGTAGGTCTCGCCGAAGATATCGACGATATCCCCCGCTTTCAGCGCCCGCGGATCACCGCGCAGCGCATCGGAATCCTTGTCGGCGAACGGGTCGACGGGCCCCGCCGGGGCGGACGCGTCACCCCGCTTCCGGACCAGCAGGAACAGCGCGATACCCGCCACGACGAGCACGACGATGAGCAGTACGAGCAACAGCGTGGTGATGACGGCCTCCCTCTGACGATCTCAGCGGAGAGTAACACCCGCCACCGGAGCGGACAGGTCGGCCGGGCACGCACGACCGAGCGCCCGGCCACCGACCTCTGTCATGTCGACTGGGGCTCCTTCGGGGCCTCCACCGAGGGCGGCTGCGGCGGTGTCGACTGGGTGATCTTCGGTTCCGGCATCTCCGTCGGCGCCGGCGTGCTCTGCACCGCGTTGCCGGCATCGAGACCGGTGGGGTGCAGGAACTGGGTGAACTTACCGAACTGCGCGTGGTCGAGATTGTTCAGATCCAGCGGGATCAAGCGACCGTTCTCCCAGTACTGGGGTCCGGTCCCATTGTTGATGACCACCGCACTGTGGTTCTCCCACCTGACCACGTCACCCGTGCGCAACTGCGAGGGATCCTCGACGATCGACCATTCGCCGCCCATATTCTGCGAGGCCTGCGTGCCCTCATAAGCGGTGAACGCGTTGAGGGCCGGATTCCCCTGCTGCCGTGTCAGCGCGTCGGATACCGCCTGCGGCACCTGGATCGTCGTCTTACCGTCGGGCAACTTGTAGTCGACCATCGCGCCCGGAGTGGTCACGACCGGCGGAGCACCGGTATCGGTGGGGGCGGTAACGGCCGGCTGCGCCCCAGGGCCCTGATCGGTCGCTCCGGGAACAACACCCGGCGAAGGCTGAGCGGGGCCGGGAGCCTCGCGACCCCTGTCCCGGGGATCGTCCTTGTCCTTGTCGTCCTTGTCGTCCTTGTCCTTACCGTCTTTGCCGTCCTTGTTCATACCGCCGAGCATCTGCGGAATCATGCTCGCCATCATGAGCCCGCTCATATCCGGACTGCTGCTCGCCGCGGGCTGGACAGCCGGCTGGACCTGGGCACCACCGGTATTCTGGCCGCCGGCGACAGTTTCCCCGGTCACGCCGTCCGTCGGCTGCTCCTCGCCGGTACCCGTGGTATCGGAATCATCCGTGGGATTCTCGGTCGAATCACCCAGAATCTGGTCGTACTGGTCGTTCAGATCCTTCAGCGCATCATCGGTGTTCGCCGGGGTGTTCGCCGGCGGATTGACGGGCGGATTGACCGGGGGGTTCACCGGCGGATTCACCGGCGGTGGGTTGGCGGGCGGATTCGCCGGTGGGTTAGCGGGCGGATTCGCCGGTGGGTTAGCGGGCGGATTCGCCGGTGGATTAGCGGGCGGATTCGCCGGTGGATTGCCTTCACGTGGCGTTCCATCTGCCCATCCGGGGTTGTGCTTTTCGAGCAGTTGCTTGTACTCGTCGTCTTCCTCTGCCTTGTCCTCGGCCCACTTCACATATTCGACGACCTTTTCTTCGACATTATCTACCCCATTTTTGATGATGTCGTACATAGGAGCTTCTTCGGAGAGTTTCTGTATACCTATCGCATATTCTGGATGTTCATCCGTAGCCGCGACTTCGTACTCCCGACCGAGCGACGGCTCGAATTCGTGACCGATCGTCTCTTCAGCAATATCGGAATTCACATCGAGTACGATCTGATACATCTCGCGATATTTGGCACTGTTATGGAAATCGATATCGAGAACATGACTTTCGAAATCGGTATCGAGTTTTTTCAAACTCTCCAACCTGAGACCCAACTGGGAGATCAGGTCATTTTCCCCATACGAGGCTTCCCCAGTTGCATTCTCAGCCGCTTCGGAAAGCCGGTCCACGAACCCTTGGTTGAGAAAGTCGTCTTTATTATTGGCATCTTCACCATCCGGCGAAATGAGAAAATCAGGCATTTCTACGTCGCCGGTGCCGATGCACAGCATCAGGCCCTTGAGCGCCCTGTTGGACGCATCTATGAACAGGCCGAGCGGCTCGGAATGCCCCTTCGGTTTCTGTATCTCCAGCTTGAAATCAGCGTAGTTGCTATTGCTGGTGATTTCATCCGCACTCTTCGGTTTATAACCTGCGCCGAATACTGTTCTGAGCCGGACGTCATTCAACGTATCGGGATACCAGATAACACTGGTATTTCCCTGATTGTAGTTTCCGTCCCAATCTTCCATATCGTCGGAGACGACCATCAGCTGGCCGTCATTCGTCAATACGAGATTCTGCGGATTGGCATCGCCGTACCCCGGATGATCGTCGGCGTCGTCACCCTTTTCGCCGTTACCCTCACCGTCGGACCCCTCATGGCCGACCCCCGGCCGAGCAACCCAGATCTCGCGTTCGTCATTCCAGAGCTCGAGACCGTCGTCCTCGAGCCTGATCCTGGTGACTTTCTCGTCACCGGCATCGATTGTGCTGACGATGTTTTCGGATTCGACATGCTGGACGACGACCTGACCGTCCTTGATTCCCGTCCGGTACTGGCCGTTCTTCGAGTAGAGCCAATCACCTTCCCTGAATTCATCGTCCATACCGACGATTCCGGGATTCTCGTCCAGTTCGTCCTGGGACAGTTCACTCATCGAATGAGCTCCTCATTGCACCGACTCCAGGCTCGACAATCCGGTACACACGTCCGACTCGCTTCGTCATCCGGTCACTGATCGACGTAGAAAGATCAGGCGTCCGAACCCCTTACCCCACCGGCACCATCGGTATCGGAGCCTTCGAACGTCGTGGCGCCCGAATGCGAGACGTTGCGGGCACCCTGGTGCGTATCCGCGTATCCGTTCATCAACTGGATCCTGGACTGAGCCTTCGCCTTGTTCTTGTCCAGAAGCGCAGAGGCGCCGTATCCGGCCCGTTCCAGGAAGCCGCCCTCCCATTCAGGATCATCCCTGGCTCCGGCACGGTACGCATCGGCCACGGGGACATGCTTGTCCCCTCGCCCCCGGAGATCGTCCGGGTCCTGACTGAAGATGGTCCCCATAGCCCGAAAGCTCCCTCTCGCTCCGACTTATCGGTTCCATTCTCACCTATCCCCAAAGTTGGGGACCAGTACGGTTGGCGGCTCACCGGCTTCAGTGTCCGTCTCCGAACTCGAGCTTTTCCCGAAGGCGGTAATCCGACTCGGTGGGCAGACCGCGCGCATCCGCGACATGGGGCAGTGCCCCACGCTCCAGTAGCGACGCCCGTCTGCCGACCTGGGACTTCATATGAGCCAAGCGAGCGACACGCAGAATCTCGGCGGCCAGCCAAGCGTCGTCGTTCTCCCAGACTTCCGCGCCCAGATGGATACCGACGATCTCACCGGAGAGCGCACAGGCGACCCCGACCGAATACTCCGGATTGAACACCTCGAAGACGCGCGAACCCCGCCCCGGCGGCCTCTGCGCTTCGGTCTCACCCGGGGCATTCACCTCTGTCATCTGCGATCCCCTGACCACGAATCACAACGTGACGCCACTACAGACGCCGCCGCCGAACTTCGGGCATGTCCGGTATGTCCGGCCAGGTCGTACTCTGAAGCACTGCACTGTGCTGCTTGGCAGCATCTGCTGTGCTATCCCGAATCGCGGCCATGATGTCGTCCGCCAAGTCGCGAGCACTCGGGGAAGTCGCTATCGTTCCCGGCGCGATATACATATCGGTGAGTCGGCCGAGGCCGTCGACCTCCGGAATCACTCGGCCACTCGGAGAAGGGAGTCGCGCCCGGATCCGATCAACCCGATCGAGCATCTCGTCTGCCGCTCGTATCAACGCGCGACTCTGCTCCAAGACGAAAACAGTCACCGGATGCCGATCGGTCATACGCTCCCCCGGCAGTCCGGCCGGGGATCACCGGCGTGACCAACGCTGCCCAAACCCCTCACCATGAAAAACCTCCTCCTGAGAAAGGCTAACCAAACCACCATACGAAAACTTCCCAAAGGGGGGAAGATGGCTAGGGCTGTAGGGCCGCTGCCCGATTCGGACCTCCACACCTCGGCGCCGACATCGGAAGCCGCCGACAATGACGGGAACAGCCTCGGATCGGTACCTTACGCAGCGCCCACCTGCGATCGACCGAACCGGTCGCGGGAACCGGGGACGATGCAGAACCGGGAGCCTCCGGGCTAACGCGCAGCGACCGGCCGACTGAGCACGGCATCAGATGTCCCCTGCCGCCCCGACCGATCGATTTCACCGGAGACACGGGCGAGGCAGCTGCCGCTAATTCCGTTTGAACGCAGTCATAATACCGGTCCTATGCCTGCCGACGGCATAGTCGACGTCAGTGAAGCCGACCGAATGCAACGACGGTGTGTAGCGGCGGATGTCGATAGCGTCGAAGGAGTCGCCGGGCCGAGGCGCGGATCGGCCGAACAAGAATCGCACCCATCGGGTCGGGTGGGTATCGGCCAGCAGGAGCCGGCCTCCTGGCCGCAGGACTCGCCACATCTCGGATATCGCCGCTTCACGGTGTCCCTCGGGAATATGGTGCATGACGAAGGTACACATCACCAGGTCGACGGAGGCGTCGGCAAGGGGCAGGGCTTGCGCCGGGGCCTGGATATAGCGATGATTCGGGCGGTCGTCGCGACGCCGGTTGTATGCCACGGCCGCGGCAGACGGGTCGATACCGGCCACGCTACCCCGCGCTCCTACGCGCCGTCCCAGGGCACGGGCCAGTTTGCCCGGACCGCAACCGATATCGACAGCATCGTCTCCTGGGCTCGCACCACTCGTCCGGACCAGTTCGGCGAGCAGTCGCCGATGCCGACCGAGGAACCACACTGTGGTGAACAGGTTGTAGCGGCGCATACCCGCGATGACCAGTCCAGTACCCGGATCATCGACGAACATGGGTGTGCGGGCCGTTGAAGTAGAAGATGTCATGGTTCGATCGTCGGCGGTCGACCCCGCGACGGCCAGGATCAGTACCAGCTGTTCCGTCCGTTTCCGTACAGATCCGCGGAAACTGTTCAGCCGTCCCCGGACAGAGAGGAGAGGCTGTGGACGAACCGGACCGCCGGGTCCGCCGCACCCGGAACGCGCTGCACCGGAGCCTTATCGAACTGATGATGGAGCGGGCCTACGAGCGCATCACCGTCAGCGATGTGATCGCGCGGGCCGATGTCGGCCGGTCCACCTTCTATGCCCACTACCGCGACAAGGACGATCTGCTGGTGGTGAGCTGCGCCGAGCATCTCCGTGCGGAGATCGCCCGTTCCCCCGATCGGGGGCAGTGGGCGCCGGTCCGAGTGATGCTGGCGCTCGCCGCCGGATACCCGCAGGTGTACCAGCCCCTTATCGGCCCGAAGGCGTCCATCACCGCTCTGCGCGGCTATCGGCACAGTGTCGCTGTGATTCTGCGCGAACATTTCGCCGAGCGGCCCGGTCCGGAGATCGACGACCTCACCGTGACGACCCTGTCGTGGGCCCTGGTCGGACTGCTCACCGCGGTCACCGACCCTTCGGCTCCCGTCGCGCCCGACGCAGCCTGGCGACATCTCGAATCGCACTACCTGAACCGGAAGCCGCCGGGCTCACATTCGTGAAACAGGGTGGAGAGGGAAACGGGTAGAACACATTGCGGCGCCGGAGCCGACCGGTAAGGCGCAGATGCGGGCCCCGGCCGCGGCGGCGGTCGAGACCCTTCCGGTTGCCCGATACACCGCCTTCGCGATCCCGGGCCGACCCGCCCTCGCGCAGCCGTGGTCAGGCCGTCGCGCGACGAATGGTGAGCCAGGCACCGATCAGCGAGGCCAGCGCGAGCACGGTCGGTAGCACCACCATCGGCACCGCCCGGGGTGTATCGGCGAACCAGGAACCCACCTCGGGCCACCAGCGCTGCCAGGACACCACGATGGCGGCGAGGCCGCCGACGAGCAGGAACACCGCACCCGCCGTGTAGAGGCCGGTCACACGCCAGCGTTGATAGACCGCGCCGAGGAACAGGCTCACACAGGCGACCAGCCCCAGAAACGCCGCATAGGTGGCCAGCTGGGTCAGCCGGCTGTCGGTGAAATCGGCCGGGAGGCCGAACATCTCCATCCGCACACCCCACCCGTCGGTGTGGTCCTCGATAACGGCCAGGACCCACAGCAGCAGTGAAATGCCGGCCACCTGCCCGGCACCGACCAGGACGGTGGCGGTGAAGAAGTCGCGGCGGGTGACGCCGAGGCCGAGAGCGAAGGGGAAGGTCTGCGTCATCGCGCCCATGTAGAAGGCCATGGTCACACCGAGGATCGAGTAGATACTGCCGGTCGTGTTCGCATCGGTGGCGTCGATGAGGGCGAAGATCACCCACGGGATCGCGAAGGCAGCGAAGAGGATCGCCAGCGGCCAGGCGATCAGCAGTGGCCACGCCACCGTGTGGATCCGGGACACGTCGAGAGCGCGGGCGATCATGAGTTTTCCTTGCCGTGCAGGGGTGTGGTTTCGACAATGAATTGCTGCAACGAGACCGGTTCCACCAGCAGCCCCAGAGTTTTCGCGTGCCGGGTGTCCGTGGCGTTGTCGGTGGTTCGCAGCAGCACCCGGCTCTGCGTGCCCAGCGATTCGCGGCGGAGTTCCGGCCGGCCCGCGAGGAAACGGTCGATATCGAAGGTCGGTCCGGAAACCGTGACGGCGGAGTCGCGCAATTCGTCGGCGGAGGCGTCGGCGACGAGCCGGCCGCGGTCGATCAGCAACACGTGTTCGAGCAGATCGGCCACCTCGTCGATCAGATGGGTGGACAGCACCACGGTGCGCGGATGCTCGGTGTAGTCGGCGAGCAGCCGGTCGTAGAAGAGCCGGCGGGCCACGGCGTCCAGGCCGAGGTACGGTTCGTCGAAGAAGGTCAGCGGGGCGCGGGATGCGAGGCCGACGATCACGCCGAGCGCGGAGGTCATACCGCGGGAGAGCTTTTTCACCTTGCGGTCGGTGGGCAGATCGAAATCGCGCACCAGTTCGCGGGCGAAGTCCTCGTCCCAGTTCGGCAGCAGGTACCGGGCGGCGCGCAGCACATGCTCGACCTTGTAATCGGCCGGATACGCCTGGCTTTCCTTGATGAACGACACCGAGCGCAACACCTCGGCGTTCTCGTGCGGGACCTCGCCGTTGATCCGGACCTCCCCCGACGTCTGGAACATCTGCCCGGTGAGTACCTGCATGAGCGTGGTCTTCCCGGCACCGTTGCGGCCGAGCAGGCCGTAGATGGTGTTCTCGCGCAGATCGAAGGTCATATCGTCGAGCGCGGTGACCGAACCGAACCGCATGGTCACCCCGCGGGCGCGGGCGAGTACCGCCTTATCGAGTGCCGGGTCGATGAAGGTCGTGTTCACCGGGTCCCCTCCCGTTGGTCGAGCAGTGTCTTGAGTTCGTCGATGCCCATACCGAGTTTGTCGGCTTCGGCGATGAGCGGGTCGATGTACTGCTGAGCGAATCGCTCTGTGCGCCGCAGCCGCAGCGCACCGCGCGCACCGGCGGTGACGAACATGCCGATCCCTCGTTTCTTGTACAGAATCCCGTCCGACACCAGCTGGTTCAGGCCTTTGGCCGCTGTCGCCGGGTTGATCCGATGGAAGGCCGCGAGCTCGTTCGACGACGGCGCCTGCGCCTCTTCGGGCAGTGATCCGTCGACGATCGAGTTCTCGACCATCTCCGCGATCTGCAGGAAGAGCGGTTTACCGTCCGCGAGCACGGGTCCTCACCTTCCCTCGTTGAGTGGTTCACTACTCATGTAATGAACCATAGAGCCTATGGCATACCGCGCGCAAGACGAAGTAAGCACTGTGCCTCCTCACGACGCGCGCGACCCGGCGCCGGGATACGCGAGGTGGGATCCACACCGGAAGCTTCCGACGGCGCGACGGTGACCAGGCGGTCCGTCGGATATCCCGCCGTGCCCACAGGTTCTCGTCGGCGACGCGTATCGAGACCCAGCCGCGCACCGTCACGACGAAGAACCTGTCTCCGCGCGTCGATTCGGCTGCCCCTCTCTCGGGGCCGGGTAGATTCGCGGCGTGAGCACCGAGGATCGTGGACCTGTCTTCGACGGGGTGAGGATCGGCAGACCGGCGACCGGAGCGCTGATCGACGCCGGGTACCGGACGATCGCCGATCTGCCCGAACGACTCGAGGAGTTGTTACCACTGCACGGGTTCGGACCGCGGGCGATCGAGCTACTGGCCCAGGCGCGCCGGGCCGGGCGATGATCTCGCGCGATCGGGAATCCGGCCCGGTGTAGCCGATCCGATCGCGGCAACCGGCCGAAGCTCCGACGGCGGGATCGGTCCGCCGTGCCGGTTCAGCAGCCGCGCCGATAGGAGAGGTCCGGCCACGGCGGGCGCCGCAGCACTGCGAGCGCGGCGATCACGGCGGCGAGCAACCCGATCCATTCGCCCAGCTGCGCTATCCGGTTGACGTCCACCGCCGGAACCCAGGTGGCGGCACTGTCGCGAACCACGAAGATTCCCGCGGGTCGCACCGCCGAACCGGGAAAGCTGCCGCGGCGCGAGACAGTGATGACAATAGCGCCGTCCGCCGTCTCGAACGGCTCCCCGTATACGGGCGTGGTATCGACCGCGGCCGGACCCAGCCGTTCCCGAATCACCATGTGTCCAACTCCGATTCCTCGTTCCGGTGTGCACCGTGCCCGGTGCCGCGGTATCCGGAAGACTACGGTGCGGCGACCCGGCGCCGGAGTCGGTCCGCATTCCGGGTCGCCGCACGGCGACAGCGTGTTCCGGCCCTGTCGGGTGTCAACTCAATACGACAGAACCGTCCGGGTCGATCCGCCACGCGGGGTTGTACGCGATTTCCCAGACGACGCCGTTGGGGTCGGCGACGTGACCGTTGAACACCCCGCCGAATTCGCTTTCCGTGGGCTGTTTGAGCATGGTGCCGCCCGCGCCGGCCATGGCGTCGACCGTAATGCGCACTTCGTCACGACTTCCGACATTGTGCGAGAGGGTCAGACCCGATACCGGAGCGCGATCGGAACCGTCGGAGATATCGGCGTTGAACTTGTCCGCGTGGAAGAACCCCAGCACCAGGCCGGGGGCGATCTGGAAGAAGATGATCTCGTCCGGGACATCGAGCAGCGGCTTCCAGCCGAGTGCGTCGACGTAGAACCGGCGGGCCGCGTCGAGGTCGGCCGTCGCGATCGTCAAGAAGTGCGCCTGCTGTTTCACGGAACCTCCTGCGTCGGGTGCCCGATACTAAGCCGCGTGCCGGGTGGGGACCCGGATCACCCACCGACGGGATGCGCCGTCGGCCGTTCGAATCCGAGCGGGGCACAGCCACCGGATGGGCGGGCGCCCGTAATTCTCGGTGCCGGGAATGTCCGTAAATCGTGCTATAACGCAGTATGGTTCGGCTCCGAGGCGGAAAGGATGCTTGGAGCCGGCGACATCCGGTATCCGTTGTCGTGGCTGTACGGCCGGCGCAGAGAGAAGCATCCGATGAGTCCGACCACAGCCGAAAAGCTCGAGATCGATCCCCTGCCCCACCCCTCTGGTGCCAGCGGGGGTCTGAACGCCATCATCGACGCCGTCGAGGAGCACATCAACCGGTCGATATTGCTGCTGGCTTCAGGCGACCCGGGGAGCGCACCGGATTTCAACGAGTGGCTCGACAATAAAGGGCTGCCCGGCGAGGAGGACTTGGAGCAGCCGGAAGACGAGTCCGTCATGGTCGAGAAGTACAACAGCAAACAGCAGGACGTGAATGCCCTGACGGCGGATCTCGACCAGAAGAACAAGAACATCGACAGCTCCAAGCTCAACGCGTTGACTACCTCGAACACGACGTACAAGAACATCGTGGAAATCGCCGACGAGTTGCGGAGAACACTCGGGAAGGAACACAGCAAGTTCCAAACCCCGGACGGCGCCTGGCATCTGACCCCTGCCGCGGAGGTCGATCTGCTGCAGGCACTCCTGGAGTCCGCCAACAAGGTCCACTGGGAGGTCGAGACCGCAGCGAACGATATCGACCACCAGGCTCGCGAGATCGATGGATCGCTGCCGAACGTCCCACACCAATACCGCACCAACGGCCTTTCCTCCGGCGCCGTCCCCTCGGCGGGCAACGCCTACCGGCCGCCCTCGGTCAGCAATGCCAGCTACCGGGTGACCGATCCGGACGATCCGATCGGCAAGGCTCTCGCCGTGGCCAACGGAGAAGTCGGGACCAGGGAAACCGATGCGGCGTTCGGCAACAAGCCCTACAACAACAACAGTGCCTGGTGCGCGGCGTTCACCAGCTGGGTATGGAAGGAAGCAGGTTACGACGTCAGCTGGACCGACTACGACTACGTACCCTCTGTCTGGAACGACGCCGGCGCCATGGGCTTGCAGAGACCCAGCACCGCACAGGCCCAGGCAGGCGATCTGATCGTGTTCGACTGGGAAGGCGACGGCACTCCCGACCACATCGGAATCGTGGAATCCGTCAACGGTGGGACGATCCACACCATCGAAGGCAATTCCAGCGATCGGGTGCAACGCCTGAAGTACGGGATCAACTCCGGCGATATAGTCGGTGTCATCAAGCCACCGCCCACCGCGTCCGATGACGTGCGGGTGTAGCGGCAACCGAAGAGCGCCTCAGCGTTTCTTCGCGACGAGACCGATTTCTTCCAGCAGTTCACCGATTTCGGTTGACTCCAGTTTGCGCAGGAGTAGTCGCGCAGGAACGCCGGGCCCGGAATGTCCACCACCTCGCTGTCGCGCAAGCGGCTGGTCGCGGCCGGCAACGCGCACATCGTAGGTCGAGTCGAAGACCTCGGGCACCCCGCGCTCGATATCCAGGAGCCGGTAGGCCGCCTCCGTCCAGGTGTGTACCGAGTATTCAGTGGTGAAGACGCACGATCTCGTTTCCGACTATCGCGATCTATGCGTATACGTATACTTCTTCAATGGATCCACTGAGCCTCGCGGTCGGCGCCGGCCTTATCGCAATCGGCTGGGTAGGCGGCCGATTCGGGCCGAGGCGGCGAGCCGGGTCGGGGGCGAAACTCACCGCCCGCTGCGGCTGCGGCCACGACCTGGCGCTACACGACCGTGAGACCGGCAAATGCCACGCCGAGCTCTCCCGTAGAGGTATGCACGGCCTGCGCGAATGGGTCGGCTGCAACTGCCGCCGCTACACCGGCCCCATCCCGCTGGAGGAGGTCTTCTCACCACCGATACTCCCGCCGGAGGCGTGAGCGCAATCCGACGGTAGCCGCGAACCGCAGATCGATCGTCGACCGCTCGGGCCGCAGTCGCGTCGGCGGTTTTCGATCGGGTCGCCGATTTCCGCGCCTGGGCAGCGGAAAGAGGTCGTTACGCCGGAGATCACCGCGACGACCATGATCGCCACCGAGGCAGCCGGATTCCGGCTCGGCTGATCTGTACACACGGAGACAGCCCAGCCGGTGACACGTCCGTCACGAAGCACAGCGCTACCCGGTCCGGTCCCCGCGGGAGCATCCGACAACGATGCGGGACAGCCCGCAGCACCCCTCGTATGCGTCACCACTCCCGCGGGAGCCGGATCAGGCGGCCGCCCACTTCTCGGGGTGGAGGTGGTGTTGGACGAGTGCGTTGGCATGTCCGTGCCCGAAACCGTGTTCGGACTTCAGCAATTCGACGAGTTCTTTGTGCGCCGACGAGCCGGCATCACGCAGGACGGCTTTCCACTCCTCGATACTCCGCCCGTACTTGGCCTCGATGGACGGGAAGTAGGACGCGGGGCCCTTCGGGGTGGTCGCCATTTTCGATCTCCTCGCTCGTTTCGAACTCCGTGGGTCAGACGGGTGGCATGCCGAGATCTCATCGCCCGCGCCGATTATGTGTCGCACGTCACTTGCGAAGCGTTACTCGCCGATTGCTGTGCCCGGGGGTCATTCTCACGTTCGCATCGAAGGAGAGTCCTGGTGCGGTCGCCGAGCACGCGCCGCGACGACCCGCGGCGAAGTGGCCCTGGTCCGATTGTCACCCGTCGGCGACGGTGCACCCGGAGTATGGATTCCGGCGCGAAACGCCGATCTCGAGTGAACAATCAATGCGTGAAGATCCTAGCTCCGACCTGGGCGGACGACACTTGTTCCGGGGCAACGGACCCATGCCCGCCGATGCCGGCGGCAACTACGGAGATCGTCCACACCCCTCTCGGCGCTGAACCTCGAAGAGTGAGGCTCACCCCGGGTAGTGGACACCGAGTTAGCAGGATCGTTGATCCTGCGGAAGGATGTCTGCTGTGTCTCGCAAGCGTCGGTCGTTCACGACCGAGTACAAGGTCGAGGCTGCTCATCGGGTGATCAATTCCGGTCGCACGGTCGCCGAAGTCTCGCGAGAACTCGGTGTGCACGAGAGCCTGCTGGGCCGCTGGGTCGCCGATGAACGCCGTCGCATCGAAGCGGCCGCGATGCATCGTGAACAGCCGTTGTCCGGTGCCGAGCGGGCGGAGTTGCTGCGGTTACGCAAGCAAGTCGCCGAGCAGGACAAAGACATCGCGTTCCTGAAAAAAGCTTCGGCGTACTTTGCCGCGATGCAGCAGAACCGGCCCGGTTCGAGCTGATGACAGAGTACGCCGCCCCCGATGCGTTCACCGGCGCTGCTGGTGAGGACGTCGCGCGGATGGCGCGACTGTTGAATGTGTCCAGGTCCGGATACTACGAGTACCGGAAACGCTGCCGGTCGAGGATGTTGACACCCGCGGTGCAGCGACGCGCGGATCTGGCAGTCAAGATCATGGCCCATCACCGGGAATCCGACGGCACCTACGGTGCCCCGCGGATCACCGCTGATCTGCGCGAGGCCGGTGAGAAGGTCGGCCATGGCAGCGGCCTGTCATCGCCATGGCCTTCACCGGTCGATGGGCGCTACCGGGATCTGCTGGGACAACGCCGGCGCGGAATCGCTGTGGTCGACGTTCAAATACGAACACTACTACCGGCACGTCTACGCCACGAAGGCTGAACTCGTTGCCGCGGTTGACAAATGGATGCACTGGTACAACACTCGGCGCCGTCACTCCGCGATCGGGATGATCAGCCCGATCGCTTACGAACATTCACTCTCCGCGGCAGCTACAGCTGCTTGATCCCCTGTCCACCATTCGGCCGGAGTCATCTCCGGGAAGCCTTCGGCCCGGACCTCATCGGGAGTGATCTCGTCGAGGCGTTCCCGGCGGACCGCGAGCACCCGCACGTCCACGATCCGTACCAACGGTTCGCCGCGGCGTCGGCCCATCACCTTGCGGCACAGGGTCAGCCGGTCGCCGGGCTCGAGTACGTGCCAGCCCATTCGGCGGGTGACGGTTTTGCTGCGGGCCCTGACCTGCGGTTCGGTCAGGGACACCGACATCAGTCTGGCCATGACGCACCCACTACCCGGCGGTGGGGTCGGGGTAGCGGCCGGCCAGGTCGGCGCGGGCTCGGGTGCAGATCGCGCCGTACTCCTCGTCGGTCAGGTCGATGGCGAACTGCATTGCGCCGAGTACGTCTTCGAGGCTGTGCACCGTGGGGGCGTCCTCGCGGCGGCGTATCCCCTGGATGTACTGCTCCAGGTATTCCATGGCTTCGTCCTGGTCACCGCGCCACAGATACGCGAACACATGGCCGAAGGCGTCGCCGATGTGCAGCATTTTCCCCTCGGCATCCCAGCTCTTGGGTTCGCTCTCGACCAGCCAGGTGAAGTACGTGTCGAGCAGGCCCTGGCGGACCCGTGGCGGCATCTCCGCCGATACCCCCATCAGCACCGCTTCCGGTTTGCGGTGCTGGCCCACATACACGCGGCGCCCGGGATTGGCGGCCACGTCTTTGATCAGTTTGGTCACCGCTGCGCGGAATTCACTCACGGGCAACACGTTCGGGAAGGTCATATCCCCACACTATCCGTTATGTACAGAAATATGTACAAGTTGATGGACGTATTTCTGTACATAGAATGGCTCGGTTGTGTTTCAGCTGCGGCGGTGCGTGCGACCGTATCCGGTCTCGGTTCGGCGTCTTTCGCTGGACCTCGGCCGGTTTCGTCCGAGATTCGCCGGTTTCGTCCGAGTCCGGCCGAGGGGCGGCCGAGTCCGGCCGAGGAGGGTGACTGCGTCGGCGTTCGGCTCTGGAATGGGATCCATAACACCCCGAGGAGGCGATATGTGGAAAGAGATCGGCACGACGGTGCGGGCGGCGATGAGGGACTGGGGCACCACGATGCGACTGTGTGTCTTGGTGGTGGCCCTGGCTCTCGCCGCGGCCACGGTCATGTGGGGGCTGGCATCGTGAGCGTCTGCCGCAGTGGAGGCTTGGCAGAATGTGCGCTGTGATGGCCGGGGGCGCACAACGCGCGATCGAGGACTTCGCGGCGGCGCTGGCCGACCTGCGCAACCACGCGGGGAAACCCAGCTTCGCCCGGATCCAGAACCTGTCGAAGTTGCGGGACACCGACTCCTCGGCAGGTCGAGCGATATCGCTGCCGAGTACGACCGCCTCGGACGCGATCCGGGGCAAACGGCTGCCCTCGATCGCGACCGTACTGGCGTTCGTCGACGCCTGCCGCAGAGCCGCAGTCGAAGACGGCATGGTCGTCGACGCGCCGCGCTTCGATCTGGCGATGTGGCAACAGCGGTGGCGCGCGGCGCGCGATATACGCGACGCCGACACCGAGGCCCCCACAACCGACACTGCGGGCACCGATGACAGTGGGCTGGCCTCCGATCCGACAGACGACGAGGAACCACGCCGAACGGCCACGGCCGGCGCGGATGTGCGGGCTCTGATCACCGAGTACGCGCAGTCCTACGCGCAGGACGTCGACGGTTTCTACGCCGAACCACGAACCCACCGGCGATATCTGGAAGAGGGCAGTCTGGAAAAACTTCACGACCTGGTGAGCCTGGTTCTCGAGGTCTACGACCCGCCCAGCACTCGCCGGATCCGCAACAACCTCGTACTGGCCGATATCTACTTCGAAGCCGACTCCGTGCGAGATGTCGCTTCGGTGTCCCCACAACCCGGCGCGACTGAACCGCGCCCGGGCATCCCTGCTGAATATTTCGCCGCTCTGCTGGCCGCCGAAGTCGAGTTCCACGGGCCCGTGCGCCTCAACTACACCGAAAAGAGCCTGCTCGCCGAGTTCTACGAGCGGGCTGGAGAATGGATGCTGAAATACGGCCTGTTCACCCACGCCGCCTTCGCCTATCGGCGGGCAGCGATCGTGCACTACCAGAACGAAGAAGCCGGCCAACAGGAACGATGCGAACTCCTGTCCGCCCGCTCCCAATGCAACGCACTACCGCCAGGATTTCAGAAGCTCGCCATGTCCACCGTCGACATACTCTGCGGATACGGCTACCTGCCAGCCCGGATGCTGAGCTGGATGGTCATCCAGATCATCGTGTTCGCCGCCCTGCTCGTGTTCCTTACCGGGGCGGTCTCCGTGTCGACGACAGTCCAGGCGGCTTTCATCAACTATTTCACCCCCCTCGGAATCGGAGACACCGGCGACTTCTCCGGAGCCGCGCAACTCCTACTCGTGATCGAGTCCTTCACCGGGACCCTGTCCGTCCTGGTGTTCGCCGTTCTACTGGCGCGCAGGTTCCTCCGGGTAGGCCGCCGATAAGTGAGCCGAATGGTGGTGACTGTTTCGGTGTCGGCGCGACACCGCCGCGTCGGTTCGGGTGCACCGAGGTGTTGCCGTGGACGGATATGGTGCTGCGGCCGAACCTTTCCCGTCGAGGTAGGAGGCCCGGGATGTCGAGAATGCGGAACGCGGCGCGGGTGCTGGTGTGCGCCGGTGCACTCACCGTGGTGGTGCAGCCGACCACCGCGCATGCCGAGCCTCCGGGGATTCCGGATCCCGCGGCTGCCCGCGCGATGCTGGACGGCCTCACCATCGCCGCGAAATCGTCGATGGCCGGATACTCGCGCGAGCAGTTCCCGCACTGGAGCACTGTCTCCGACGGATGCACCGCCCGCGAGACGGTGCTGCAGCGCGACGGATCCGGGGTAAGTGTCGACGAGCAGTGCCGGCCCACCGCCGGTGAGTGGTATTCGCCCTATGACGAGCAGACCGTTACCGACTCCGCCGATGTCGATATCGACCACGTCGGGGTCCAGGTAGTAATCGCGCGAAAAACAACACATATGGCTGGGCCAGCGGTGATGGCGGAGTATTTCGGTTCCAGTGGGTTTACGTGCGTGGTGCGGTGCCGCTGACGATGCGAGCATCCGCCGAAAATCGGGCGGATATGCCGTATCTACTGATGAGACCACTGCCGGGAGCCCACTCCGACCCGTTCAACCTCTTCTTTGTGGCTGCACCGACCAGGTAGAACGGGCATATCCGTTGTTTTTTCGGCGATTACTACCGGAACCCCAACCAGGGCGCGTCTTCGTTCACCTGGCCCAGCGGGCCTGGTAGCTCCAGCAGCAGTTCCGCCAGCAGCAGGAACGTGGCGCCGGGCCCGCACGACGAGCGCCGGGCTGGATCGGTGAACACCTCGTTCGGGTCGTTGATCCTGTCCGGCCACGACCCGGAAGCAGCGTGCCCGGCTCGCTGACCAGGCACCTCGTCTCTCCGGTGCCGTTTCTCTGCGGTACAGCCTCATCCGGTTTAGGCCGTCGTGAAACACGGAACCCGTTGCAGGTGAGGCCATTCGGACCCTGCCGGTCGTGTGAAGCCTGAATATGGAAGATGGCGCCCTGTCGGCGTTGCGCAGATGATGCGCAAATCTTAAGTGCTACGCTGCGTGCGAATTTTGATTCGTAAGTGAGCGGGCGGTGTTAGGGGAGGTATTCATGAGCGAGCAGGCGGCACCCACCGAGTGGGAGACCGATCGTTTCGGTGTGCACGCTCTACCGTTGCGCCGCGCGATCTGGCGCGGATTGCAGGCGGCTCATCAGCGCGCCCTGGCTGCTTACGAGGGGTTGGGGCTGAACAGCAATGACGGCTACGGCCTGATCTGGCTGGTGCAGCACGACGAGTTGGGTATCGCGGTCGAGGAAGTGGTGTCGGATGCACGGCGGATCAAGCCGGCGCGCGCCCGCTACGAGCTGGTCGTGGTCGGCGATACCAACGTCATCTTGTATCCGTGGAAGTTCGCCGACGACGCGCACACGCCGGTGGAAGTAGCGAAGATGACGATGTCGAAGCTGCGGGAGAACCTGCTGGCGCTCACTCAGGAGCCGGAGGACCAGCTCAGCATCGAGCAGGCCCACCTCACTCAGGAAGAACTCGACGCCGCCTTCGAGGATGTGGATACCTTCCTCGCCGACGCGGTGGAGGCGGGTCGGCTGGTCCTCATCGCCTACGCCAGCAATCCGCTCTCCGGTGTGCTGCGCGTCTACTGGGGCGAGGCCTCTCAAGCCGATGACCAAGGCCGGTTGAACTGGAAACACCTCGAGCAGATCCCCCCGGTCGCCGACACGGACACCGGTGAGGGATTCGTGCGCCCCGCCGGGCCCGCGCCTGTTCCAGGTCCGAAGACCGGCACGGGTCCTCGCTGGGATCAGGCCCCGTTGGGCGAGTTCGACCTGGCACCGCGTACGCCACTGACCTCACCCGATGGCGGGCATCCGCCGACACCACAACCCGAGACCGGAAGCGATGACTGAACGCCCACCCCTGGATCTGTTCTCCAGTGACACCGCCACCGCGATTTCGGCTTCCGATATCGCGGTGGCGTTCGACCCGGCTCGCTTGACCCAGGCCCGTCAGCTCGCCGGGCTGACGAAGGCGGCTCTGGCCGCGCAGATCGGGATTTCGGGTGCGGCGGTGAGCCAGTGGGAGTCACGTACTTCCCCGCCGCGCCCGGACCACCTGAGCCGGGCGGCCGAGGTCCTCGATGTCCCCGTCGAGTTCTTCGCCGCGGGCCGGCCCCTGGCCCAACTCGACGGCGCAGGCGCGCATTTCCGCAGTCTGCGCTCGACCAAAGCAGCACAGCGGGCCAAGGCCGTCGCTTTCGCCCAGCAGGTGTGGGAGCTGGCCTATGCGCTGGAGAAACACGTCCAGTTCCCCGCGATCGACCTGCCCGGGTTCCTGCCCGATGACCCGACCCATCTCGGCGATACTCCGGCCGAGGCCGCCCGCGCGTTGCGGGCCCACTGGGCACTGGGACGCGGGCCGATCCCGCACCTGGTGCGCACCTTGGAGATGCGCGGGATCGTCACCACCATGGTGCGTTTCGCCGGTGAGGACACCCCCACCGTCAACGCCTTCTCCACCTCCCGCATGCCGCGCCCCACGATCGTGCTGACACCCGACCGCGGCGACGACGTGTGCTGGCACCGGTTCACCGCCGCTCACGAACTCGGCCACCTCGTCCTGCACCGCGACGCGGCCCCCGGCGACCTCGATCAGGAACGCGAAGCCGACGCCTTCGCCGCCGAATTCCTCACCCCCGCCGACCAGATCACCGGCCTGCTCCCGCGCCGCTTCGATGTCAAAGCCCTCGGACAGCTCAGTCACGAGTGGGGTGTGTCGATCAAATCGCTGGTCTACCGCTCCCGAGAGACCGGTGCCATCTCCGATGCCGTGGCCCGTCGCGCCTACCAGCGCCTGCACCACCTCTACGAGATCGGCATGCTCGGCGACGACCCCGTCACCCACCATCCCGGTGAGGTCCCCACCCTGCTGTCCAAAGCGTTCGAACTCGCCGAAACGCACGGCACTCTCACTCTCGCCAGCCTCGCCCGAGAACTTCACTGGCGCCCCAAACGCCTCCGTGAACTCCTCGGCCAGCCCGACAAGCGCCCCGTCCTCCGTCTGATCACCAACGCCGAAACCCCGCCTGACCCCGCCTGACCAGAATCGAAGAGCCGTGCCGGTCCGGTGTGAGACCACGTGGATCCGGTTCGCGTCGTCGCCGATGTCGAGTACCGGGTGACGCACTGGCGAAAAGGGGTCCCGGTAGTAATCGCGCGAAAACAACAAAGTCGGCTGGACCAGCAGCGATGGTGCCTCGTTGATGCTCCGGGCACAGTCCGAGGGGTCGCGAGAAGCTCGCATCCGATGAGGGTCCGCAACAGGTGGTGTCCGCAGACCTTCGTTCGCGATACACCCTCAGCAGCAATGTATTTCCGCAGGTCGAACCTGTAACGCGTGCCGTGTACGCGGCAACGCCAACTCCTCGGGGGTTAGCGATACACCGGCCACTGACCAGGCCCAACGCCCATATCCGTTGTTTTTCGGCGAGTTCTACCGGAACCCCGCAAACTCGGCGTGGCCCCAGCTCGCCATGGCCCGCGCCGCGTTACGCGAGGTGGCCGAGCCTGGGCGGCAGCGGGTTTGTCCGGGGTCGGTGCTCGCCGAAGCCCAGCAGATCAACGCCGAACTACAAAGCGCACAACCTGCCACCCGGCGACCCTGGCCGTAACCTCACGGAATGACCTGCCGCACACGAGTGGCCAGCCGCGGCCATCTGGAGTACGCCCGACTTCTGCACGAGCAGGGCAAGAGCCTCGGCCAGATCGCAACTAAGACGGGGATCCCCAAGACCTCGCTGCACCGCTACCTCAAGCGCGTCCAGTCCCTCGAATCCACCCCCGGCTAATGAAGGTTGTAGACCCCGCCTGGCCGCTGTGGGCAGACACCCCGACCTTCGACAACACAGGTCCCGTCTGGGTGGCAGCAGACGAGTCCGGCGCCTCGGGCGAAAACCTGTCCGACCCGCAGGGTGTGTTCGCGCACGCCTCGGTGCGCATCGACGACGTAACCGCCGGTCCTCTTCTCGCCGACCTACGGCAGCAGGCAGGAGCCACCCAATCTCCCGAAGCGAAGTTCGCACAGTTCAAAACCAGACGCGGCAGGGAAGTCCTGGTCAGCGCGTTGGCGCCCGGCGGTGCTCTGGAGGACCGTGTCGTCATCACCGTTGCCGATAAACGCTTTTTGATCGTCTCCAAGATGATCGACTTGCTTGTCGAGGAACTGACTCATGAGCAAGGAATCGACCTCTATGCCGATGGGTCCGCACGGCAGTTGGCTGTAACTTTCTTCCTCGACGGTCCTCGAGGACTCGGGGACCTGTGGGAGCCCTTGATGGCGGCCTTCGTCAGCCTGGCAAGGGCTACCCAACGGGGCGGAGGCGAGAAGGAAACCGTCGATTTGTTCTTCGCCCGGCTCAATCAAGCACGGTGGCGCTGTCATCGGCGGTCTGTCGAACCACTGCTCGACATCCTGTTGCGAACCCACGCTCACGCCGAAGCGCTCGTGCTTTCCACCGCGCAGCGCCATTCTCCACTGTTCCCTGGCCTGGATCCGCTCGTCACCATGCTGCCGATGACGATGCACCACGCGTACGCCGATCACGGCCCCGTGCGGTTCCTGCACGACGAGCAGAAGCTCTTCACCCCCGAGTTTGTCCAAGAGTCATTTCCCCTGATGTGGCACGTCCACTCGGACTTCGCAGGCCACGTCCCACGTACCCGCGTGGCGGAGTTCTGGACGGGGGATTCACGCGAACATCCATCCATCCAGCTCGCGGACCTGGCCGCATCGGCCGCCCGATGCGTGGTCGAAGGCATACTCGGAAATCCCACCGAGATCGGAGACGCACTGCAACCCACGCTCATGCCTTTGATTCGTGAGTACGTAGGAGCAAGCCTGCCGCTCTGAGCTTGCGGGAGGGCGAGTTGCCTCGGGGCCGATCGCCCCCTGTGAGACTGCTCAGGTGATCGTCAGACCAGCACGAGAGCAGGACTTCCCTTTCTTCAAGGGTCCCGGTAGCACGGGGTTCCGGTAGAACTCGCCGAAAAACAACGGATATGGGCGTTGGGCCTGGTCAGTGGCCGGTGTATCGCGAACGAAGGTCTGCGGACACCACCTGTTGCGGACCCTCATCGGATGCGAGCTTCTCGCGACCCCTCGGACTGTGCCCGGAGCATCAACGAGGCACCATCGCTGCTGGTCCAGCCGACTTTGTTGTTTTTCGCGCGATTACTACCGGGACCCATCCTGGGTAGACAGCGCTCCCGGCTGCTTCTTCGGCCTGGAGCGCTCGAGCGAGGTATACCGGAGGCGGTCCTTACCAGCCGGGGTCCTTGCGCATGTGGTCGGGAATGCCGGGGGTATCGGGGTCGTACTCGGTTCCGGCGAGGTCATCGGAAAACCTCCCCCCGACCGCGGCGGGGCCGGGGCCGGCTTTGGAGCGAACGTTCTTGTCCCAGTCTTCGAACTGAGCTATGGCGGCGTCTCGTTCCTCCTCGGTCAGCGGTTTCCCGCCGGAGGCGATCACTTCTTCCCTGCTCCGGAATATCTTTCCGGCGATGCGTTCGGCCATTTGCGATACCTCCTATTGCTCGACCATACGGATCACGGTCCGTCCGGTCACTGGATCGGTGAAGCGCTGCACCACCTCGAACGGGGTGCCGGACTGGAACAGCACTTCCAGTTCCTCCGGGCTCTTGGACAAGCCGGAGACGTCCTTGCCTGTTTTGGAAATGATCTGCATCTCGACGTTGCTCACGCCCTTGAACAGCTCGCTGGCGCCGGCCGGGTTCTGAGATGTCGAGGTGAACGCGGTTTCGGTGATCTCTTCACCTACCCGATACCGGGCCAGTACATCTTCGGGAAGATAGGTGTGGCGGACTACCTGCCCCTCGTAGTTCGGCAGCTTGCTCAGAGCCTGGTTGAGCGCGTCGATACGGGCTTGGGCGTAGGTGTCGGGGTCGGCGAGCGGGTTGCGCAGCGCCTCGTTGATCCACTGGTAGTCCTGCCCTGTATACGCGTTGATTGCCATCTCATCGTCGGGGGAAAGGCTCGGCCGGCCTGGTGTGGTCGATGGTTTCCCGGCTGGCTTCTCGGTTCCGGCCTTCTTCGGTTTGAGGGAAGCCAGCTGCTTCAGTGTCGGGGTGTGACTGGCGGCGTTGTGGGTGGTCTTCACCCCTTTGCCGATCTTGAGCGATTTGAACGTGACCACCAGGGCGCGGATCGGACCGGCGAACTTCTTGACCGCGGCCGCGCCGCGAGCGGTCGCCAGCGCGGCGCCGAACCCAGCGGTGACCACCGACAGGCCGATACCGATCAGGACTTCTGTGGCGATCTCCTTACCGAGCTCGACGAGCTGGTCTTTCAGCTTGTTACGCAGGTCTTGCAGCCCGGTGAGGTGATCGCCGACCGCGGTGGCGATCTCGCCGACCATGCCGGCCACGTCGGTGGCCGCGGCCGCCATCGCGCGCAGGTCCTCGTCCACGAACACCGCTTCGCTGGTGGTCACGGAAGCGAACAGGTCGGCGATACGGCTCAGCTCGGCGGCGAAGCCCGCGACCGCTTGGTCGACGGCGATCTCCGCCCACAACCGCTGCGCGTCACCGAGCTTGCCGGTGTTGCCGTCGGGGATGACGACCCCAATCTCGTCGAGCAAATCGACCGCCCCGGACAGACCTTCGGCCACCAGGCCGTTGCCCGGCCCGCCGGCCGACGGCAGATCCGGCCGGTTGACCATCGAGATCCAGTCGGGATCCGGAATCCGGGCCGGTTCCGGGGCGGTGTTGCCGATCACGCTGGCCCAGTCGGCCATCGCATGGTTGTAGCCCATCTCGCCGAGCAGGATGGCGTAGCCGCGGGCGGCCTCGGCCAGCAGCATCGCGGTATCGACGGCTTCGTTGCAACGCGCGTCGTAGTCGGTGGCCCACGCCTTCGCGTCGTCGTAGGAGCCGGCCATCTCCTCGCAATCGGCCAGCGCCGACCACCGGTTATCGACAGCGCGACCGAACCCCAGTGCTGCGGCACCCAGCGCAGTAGCGGCGTCGTAGTAGACCTGGGGATCGACGTCGACAGTAGTCGGGCTCACTGCCCGCTTTCCGGCGCAGCGCCCCGGCCCAGCATCGCCACGTTCGTGGTCACGGCGTTGGTGTAGTTGGTGTGCGCGGTGCGGGCAGCCTCACGCATCCGCAACAACCCGTCTTTCATGTCCCCCACACCGTCGAGCCACTCGGCGTGCGCGTCGTCGTAGGCGGTCGCGGCCTCACCGGACCATCTTTGCCGCAGCACACCCACCCGTTGCTCGATCTGATCGAGCGAGTCCTCCAAGAACCCGATGAGATTACCCAGCCGATCCCCCGCCGCTTCCAACTCCGTCAGATCCACCCGATATCCCCCGTTGGCCGGATCACCCATCGTGTCGCCCCTCGCCGTCTAGAGCCGCAGCGAACTCGACGCGGCCGCAGCCGCATTATCGGCCAGATCGCCGGACAGATCCGAATCGGTGCCCTGGAAGTCCATCCCCTGCACCCCCATCAACTCAGCCATATCCCCCAGCGATTCCAGCACCTCCAATGCGCCGGTGCGCGCCTCTTCCCAACCGCCGGCATACGCGGTCGCCGCCGCGGACTGCCAGGTACCCTGCAGATACTCCATGTTGGAGTCCACGTCCTTGACCGCATTGATCAACGTCGTCGCCATCGACCCGAAAAACGTCGCGGCATCGGCCATTGCGGCCGGGTCCACAGTGATAGGCTGCTGCCCCTCGGTCATCCCAATCCTCTCGATAACGCTCCCGACCACTCGTACCCGACCCTCGAAGATCTTGACGCATCGGGCGAGCCGCTGGTTCCACGATGCCTAGTGTCGCTCCCCTATGACTCTTCCCAAAGCCGGTGTGTCCACTTGGAGTACACCCCAGATAGACGGCAGGGCTTCTGTGGATGGCGAAGGCGAACAGGCCCATGGTCGTATGAGGCCGGGATATGCTGCGTCGCAGAAGGTCTGCTCCCTGCCGCAATGGCTGACCTCCTGGTCGTGGGTGAATCTGTCAAGGTTGGGAGGCTCCGAGTGCGGGAGGACGGTGGGGATGGAGCCGGTGACGATGGCGGTGGCTGCAGTGGCCGCTGGCGCAGCAGCAGGACTGACCGGTGCAGCCGAGCAGGCTGTCACCGATGCCTACCAGGCGGTGAAGCGGCTGATCGGTGGCCGGTATCAGTCAGTGGACGTAGAAATAGTGGAGCGGCAACCCGAGTCGAACAACCGCCGGGCTGTGCTCGCCGAGGAACTCGAGCAGGCCGGTGCGGGGGATGACGAGGAGCTCTTGGTGGCCGCGCGGCGGGTGCTCGTAGCGGTACATCGGCACGCGCCGCAAGCCGCCGCAGTGGTGGGCGTGCGGTTGCAGGAGGTGCGCGCCGGCGAGCTGACGATCACCGACATCACCTCAACGGGTTCCGGAGTCGTCGCCGAGGGAATGTCGGTCGATGGCTCGTTCACGATCAGCGGGATTCGGGCAGGAAGTGAACAGCCGCTTCACCCTCCGCGGGCGCAGCAGTAGACACCCCGAATACTGCTGCGCAGCCCCTTCGGCCCGCGGTTGAGCTGGCTGGGGTAGAGGTCGGTCGAGACCTCTCGATCCATTACGCGGTACAACCGCCGAATCGGCCGGCTGTGTCCGGAAGTTTGCCGCGAGACGTCGGCACGCTGACCGGACGTGAGCAGGAGTTCGCCCTCATCGCGTCCTCGGCGCTTCCTGGAGGTGTGGTCTCCATTCACACCATCGACGGAATGGCGGGCATCGGTAAGACCGCCTTGGTGACGCGCGCCGCGCATCAGCTGGCAGCCCGGTTTCCGGATGGGCAGTACTTTGTCGAGCTGCACGGCCATACGCCAGGCCGAAACCCGGCCGAGCCCAGTGAGGTCTTGGCCAGGCTACTGACCGATCTCGGACTCGATCCAAGCTCACTGCCGCCCACGCTGGAGGGACGCCGCGATCTTTGGCGTGACCGGGTGGCGGGTAAGCAGGTGCTGTTGGTGCTTGACGATGCTCGCGACCACACGCAGGTTGAGCCGTTACTTCCGGGCACGGGTGACTGCTTGACCCTGATTACCAGCCGCCGCCGTCTGACCGCTCTCGACGGCGCGGTCGGACTGGCCCTGGATGTGCTCACCGCCGACCCCGCCACCGAGTTGTTCGTCGCCCTTTCCCGTCGCGCCGCCTCCAACGATGCCGAGCAGGCCGCGGTGGCCGAAATCGTACGGTTGTGCGGGTATCTGCCACTGGCTATCGTGCTGCTGGCCGGGCGGCTCGCTCACCACCCTGCCTGGAGAATCGTCGACTTGGCCGAAGACTTCGCCGCAGCACAAGACCGCCTCGACGAACTCGAAGCCGGCCCACGCGCAGTCCGGGTCGCCTTCGAAATGTCGCTACAAGATCTACCGATAGAACAGCAGCGCATGTTTCGCTGCCTCGGCTTGCATCCAGGCTCCGAGATCGAGGCCGACGCCGTCGCAGCCCTAGCAAATGTCTCTGCCCGGGTGGCCCGGCGGCAACTGGAGGCTTTCTACACCGATCACCTGATCGAGGAAACCCGACCAGGCCGGTATCGCCTGCACGACCTGGTCCGTT
Organism: Nocardia jinanensis; assembly: GCF_014645735.1. Taxonomy (GTDB): domain Bacteria; phylum Actinomycetota; class Actinomycetes; order Mycobacteriales; family Mycobacteriaceae; genus Nocardia; species Nocardia jinanensis. The sequence continues at coordinate 240,979 of NZ_BMMH01000003.1, forward strand.
CATTCGCTCAAGCAGAAGTGAACAATGACCCGCCCGAGGCCAACGCACGGGCACTGGACCGGCTGCTGGATCACTATCAGGGCACCGCCGCGGCAGCGGCTCGGTTGATCACCCGCCGCACCCGACCTACCCAAGGTCACAGCAGCACTACATCTCCCCTCAGAACGAGCCGAGAATTCAGCAACGAGGTGCAGGCACTGGCATGGATGCGCACCGAACGTGCGAACCTGTTCGCCTGTCTCGACCATGTAACCACCAGTGGTCAGCGGCAACGCGTGGCCGACCTGACAGAAAGTCTGGCCGGACTGCTGGAACGCGACGGGCCTTGGCCACACGCAATTCTGCGTCACCAAGGTGCCATGGCTGCAGCTCGGGACCTGGGCGATCGGCTCGGTGAGGCGAACGCGCTCGCCAACTGCGGCAGAATATCCGAGCTGACCGGCAACTACGGGCAAGCCACCGAACTGCAACTCCAAGCACAGGCCCTGTACCGTCAGATCGGAAATCGGCTCGGCGAGGCCAACACCCTGACCAACCGCGGCATTGTCTGTGAGAGGACCGAGCGCTACGCCGAGGCGCTCGAACTCTATCGGCCCGCGCTGGCCGTCTACCGCGAACTCGGGGACGCTCTAGGCGAAGCCGGCACCCTGACAAACATCGGCCTCATCCACATGTGGACCGGTGACTATGCCCAAGCCGCCGACCTCCACCAGCAGTCCATAACGTGCAACCATGCGATCGGGAACCGACTCGGTGAAGCCCGCGCCCTGACCAACCTCGCCTACGTCCGAATGAGAACAGGCCGTCACGCCGAAGCCGCCGACCTCCACCAACAGGCACTGACTCTCTACCGCGACATCGGAAACCGGCTCGGCGAGGCAACCACACTCACCAACCTCGGCCTCGTACGCGGCGCGACGCAAGACTACGAGGCCGCCACCACGCTGCATCAGCAAGCGCTGGACTACTTCCGAGACCTCGACAATCGGCTCGGTGAAGCCCGCACACTGACCAACCTCGCTGAAGTCCATGCGTGGACAGGCCGTCACGCCGAAGCCGCCGACCTCCACCAACAGGCACTGGCCCTGTTCCGCGACATCGGAAACCGGCTGGGCGAAGCCGAGGTCCTCAATCGAGTTGGCATGCTTTCCCTGAAGACCGGTCATGTCCAGAACGCGCTGGACATCTTCACCGAGGCGCTCGACCTAGCGCGCGCAATCAAGAGCTACCCCGAGCAAGCTCGCGCCTTGGACGGAACAGCCCGAAGCCGGATAGAGTTCGGAGACACAACATCAGCAGTCACCGAACTAAAAGAAGCCATCCGAATCTATCGCCACCTCACAGCGCCGGAAGCTGAAACTGCTGAGGCATACCTCGCAACAGTGGAATCAACCACACCAATCAATTGAGCTGTCTATCTAGGGTAGACCCCAAATGGACAGCAGGGCTCTCTGTGGTCGGGTGGTGCCGGGCGTATGGAAGATCAGTTGGTCACGAGCTTCTGGTACGGCGGAGCTCACCCGCACCTTGTAGAGCTGCTGGCAGGCTCCGGTCAGGGCGACATTCCCGATCTGAGCATGGCTGCCCGATAGACTGATATCACCGCGGCGTACATGCGGTGATTTGTAGGGGGCGATGTGACTACGGCGCTGATTGCAGCTGCAGCCGCACTTCTCGGCGTTGTCGTGGGCAGGTTTTGGGACAACCGGACTGAGGCGGCTCGGTGGCGACGAGACCAGCAGGCGGCCAGCTATCAGCGGTTTGCGGAGGAGTTCCGGACGACTTGCGAGGCTATGAGGACGATCGCATTGGCAAGCCCTGACGATCCCGGCTTCGCGGACATGATTCGCGACTTCCGTGCCGGTTACGACAGATGGGACAACGCCTACACTGCGGTCTGGCTCCATGGTTCGCCGACCGTCGTAGCAGCTGCAGTCGCCCTGGACCGCGCGCAAACCGAACTCTTCTATGACGCCCAGGACCGTCATGCACAGATTGAGGACTGGTACCGGATGCGGATTCCAACCCGCGAAGCGTTTGAGTGCTTCATTCGCGCCGTCCGGGACGAGCTTGACCTCAAGCCAGTTCGGGCAAACTACTTCCCTGACCTGGCGGCCCAAACTCCGGAGTCGAGCATTCCTGTGCAATGACAGCCGATGCCACGACCGGCTGGCTCCGCCCACTACCCCAGCACCGTCCGATAGGCCCGTACAGATCGAGTCGGTCAGCTCTTCACAGTTAGCTCCGGAACGTATTTGTACAGCGTGGTCCGCGATACCCCCAGCAGCCGCGCGATCGAGGACACCGACTCATCCGGCCGGGTCAACAGCGCACGGGCCTGCCGGACCTGCTCCTCACTCATAGCCGGTGGCCTGCCGAGGCGTTGCCCACGGGCTCGGGCCGCGGCCAGTCCTTCGTGCGTGCCGTCGACGATCAGCTCCCGGATGAACTCGGCCAGCGCGGCGAACACATGGAACACGAGCCGCCCACCTGGTGTGGTGGTGTCGAGGGCTTCGTGTAGCGACCGGAACCCGATCCCGCGGCGGCGCAGATCGGCCACGATCGAAATCAGGTCCTGCAGGGACCGGCCGAGACGATCGAGGGAGGCGACCACAAGGGTGTCGCCGGCGCGCATGTAGTCCAGGCACGCGGACAGCTGTTCGCGTTCGGCGTCCTTGCCGGACTTCTTGTCGGCGAAGGTCTTCTTGCAGCCGGCCACCTTCAGCGCGCGGGTCTGCCGATCCAGGTTCTGGTCGCGGGTCGAGACGCGGGCGTACCCGATCAATGCTTCTCCCCCGCCGATCGGGTCCAGGGCATCGCCGTCGAGGGAAAGCGGTTCGAGCGCATCGGTATCCGTCACCCCCGAATTGTACATAAAAGGGTGATCCGATGTTGTTGAACATCTGGACTTTACGACACGTTTTTTGAACATTCACCGTTCTCGGTCGACCTGGCCTTTCGTCCGCCGGGACCCGTTTCGATCGAAGTGTTCAAGAAACGATCATTTTATGGACAGTCAAGCTATCGAGCAGGTCGGTCCCGCCCACATCACCGGCGAGGTAGTCGACGGTGAATTCGACTCGTGCCCGATCGGAGTCCGACAGCAGAGTGTTCAGGGACCGGTGCAGCTGTTCGCGGCGCTGGTCGCGGGTTTCGACGTAGGTGTGGGAGCCACCCTCGGTGTTCCAACTGGCGGTCCATTCGGTGAGCGCGTCGATCGCCGCGTCCTTGGCGCCGCCGGTCAGCGGGGCGGCGGACACGATGTCGAGCGCGGCGGCCTCGCGGCTCCACAGTGCGGCGGCCTCGTCGAACCGCTGTACCGGTTCCGGGTCGAAATCGGGGTCGAGTTCCACGGTGAGCGCGTCGGCGTCGATGACCACACCCCATCCGGAGCGGTAGTGCTTCACGAGCTCGTCGGAATCGATGCGTTCGTCGCGGCGCCAGGGCGGGTCGTCCCGCGCGTCACGTGTCGCGTGCGGGGGCGCAATGGCAGCGGATCGGAAGCATATGGGACCTCAGAACGGCAATGCAACAGGTTGAGCTTCCCGGATTTGCTGTGCTGCAACGCCATCCCCGAGGGCTCCGATGGCGTCAAGCGTCGTCATAGGACGTGGGCTGAACGCGGACGAGTCCACCCGGACCGCAATCGGTGAAGTAATTGCGGAACGGATGGACTCCTCGGACGCTACTGCGGACGAAGACGGTTCGTGAATGCTCCTCCGCAGGTCAGGCCGCTATAGCGGCTTACACGTCGAAGTAGAGCTCGAACTCGTACGGGTGCGGCCGCAGGTTGACCGGGGCGATCTCCTGCTCGCGCTTGATGCTGATCCAGGTGTCGATCAGGTCCTCGGTGAAGACATTGCCTTCGGTGAGGTACTCGTGATCGGCCTCGAGCCTGTCGATGACCGAGGACAGGCTGGTGGGGGCCTGCGGGATGTTCTTGGCCTCCTCCGGCGGGAGCTCGTAGAGGTCCTTGTCGACCGGGGCCAGCGGCTCGATCTTCTTCTTGATGCCGTCCAGGCCGGCCATCAGCATGGCGGCGAAGGCCAGGTACGGGTTGCCCGAGGAGTCCGGTGCGCGGAACTCGATGCGCTTGGCCTTCGGGTTGTTGCCGGTGACCGGGATGCGGACCGCGGCGGAGCGGTTGCGCTGCGAGTACACCAGGTTGATCGGGGCCTCGAAGCCCGGGACCAGGCGGTGGTAGGAGTTCACGGTCGGGTTGGTGAACGCCAGCAGCGAGGGGGCGTGGTGCAGGATGCCGCCGATGTAGTGCCGGGCCAGATCCGACAGGCCGCCGTAGCCGGCCTCGTCGTGGAACAGCGGCTTGCCGTCCTTCCACAGCGACTGGTGGGCGTGCATACCCGAGCCGTTGTCGCCGAAGAGCGGCTTCGGCATGAAGGTGACGGTCTTGCCCTCGGCCCACGCGGTGTTCTTGACGATGTACTTGAACAGCTGCAGATCGTCGGCCGCGCCCAGCAGGGTGTTGAACTTGTAGTTGATCTCGGCCTGACCGGCGGTGCCGACCTCGTGGTGGCCGCGCTCGAGTTCGAACCCGGCGTTCTGCAGGTTGGTCGAGATCTTGTCGCGCAGGTCGACGTAGTGGTCGTAGGGGGCGACCGGGAAGTACCCGCCCTTGTTACGGACCTTGTAGCCGCGGTTCGGACTGCCGTCGGGGTTGGTCTTCGCGCCGGTGTTCCAGGAACCGGAGATGGACTCGACCTCGTAGAAGGCACCGTTCATGCCGGAGTCGTAGCGGACCGAGTCGAAGATGTAGAACTCGGCCTCGGCACCGAAGAACGCGGTATCGGCGATACCGGTGGACCGCAGGTACTCCTCGGCCTTACGGGCGATATTGCGCGGGTCGCGGGAGTAGGACTCACGGGTGAACGGGTCGTGCACGAAGAAGTTCATATTGAGCGTCTTCGCCGCACGGAACGGGTCCAGCTGCGCGGTGCTGTAATCGGGCAGCAGCAGCATGTCGGACTCGTCGATGGACTGGAAACCCCGCACCGAGGAACCGTCGAAGGCGAGGCCCTCCTCGGCGAGGTCGGCGGTGAAGGCCTTCGCCGGGATGGAGAAGTGCTGCTGCACACCGGGCAGATCGCTGAATCGGATGTCGACGTATTCGACTTCCTGATCCGCGATGTACTTGATGACCTCGTCGGCCGTGCTGAACGTCACTTAGTTCTCCTTACGGATAGATTCCCAGCCAGTATCGAGTGCAGGGTGTCGCGACCCGACGCTATGGACAGGGTGTTTCCCGCCAGTCAAGAGTGTGTTTCGCCAGTGTTACACGTCGTGTCGGCGGGGTGTCATGGGCCACGCCACGAACAGCGGGTTCCTCTCGCGGCTCGCGAACGACGAGATTACCCAAAACCGCGCACGGCCGGAGCGGACGCGGAGGTTACGCAAAACGCGCACGGCCGGAGCGGACGCGGAGGTTACGCAAAACGCGCATGGCCGGAGCGGACGCGGAGGTTACGCCTATCCTGGGGGCATGGCACGTATCACCGGCTCTTGGCTCTCCGGTCCTCCTGTCGCCCCCGTTTCGGGTGCCGCCGACGATTACGCCGGAGCCGGGCTGGGGCTGCCGCGGGAGGGCGCCGGATCGCTGCCGGGGATGTTCCGCCGCGTGGTCGCGATGCTGGTCGACTGGCTCATCGCGGTCGGGATCTCGGCGCTGATCGCCCAGGGCATCCCGTCGTCGTCGGTGAACCTGCTCCTCTGGTTCGTGATCGGTGTGGTGGCGGTGACACTGTTCGGATTCACCCCCGGGCAGTATTTCCTGCGTATCCGGGTGATCCGGGTGGACGCCGAGGCGCCGGTCGGATTCCTGCGGGCACTCGGGCGCCAAGTGCTGCTGGTGTTCGTGATCCCCGCGCTGTTCACCGACGGGGACGGGCGCGGGATGCACGACCGTGCCACCGGGACCGCGGTGGCACGGTCTCGCTGACCCCCGGCGCGCGAGGCGGCCCGTTACGCTCGCGCGGTGTCACTGAATCCGGTACTGCTCGGCTTCCGCTTCCTGCTCGAACTCGTCGCGTTCGCTTCGGCGGGGGTGCTGGGCTCGCGGATGACCGACGGTCCGGGACGGTGGCTGCTGGTGGTGCTGCTCCCGGTGATCGCGGCGACCCTGTGGGGCGTTTTCGCGGTACCGGACGATCCGAGCCGGTCGGGAGAAGCTCCGGTGGCGGTACCCGGGGCGATACGACTACTGATCGAGTTCGCCGTGCTGTTCGGGGGTGCGGCCGCACTGTGGTTCGCCGGACTACCGCGCCTCGCACTGCTGTCCGCGGCGGTTCTGCTGGTCTACCACGTACTCGCCTATGACCGGGTGCTCTGGCTGCTACGGCACTGAGCGACCCGATCCCGCGGGTCAGCGGCGGCGGATGGTGCGCTGCATACCCCGCATCTTGGCATTGCCCGGCATCGGACCCTTGGGCATGGCCGGGCCACCGCGCGAACTCAGCGCACTGAGCCGACCTTCGATCAGATCCATCCGCTTGGTGTCGATATTGCGCGGGAGTTTGGTGAGGTAACGCTGGAGTTCCTTCAGCGGGACCTGACCCTCCTCGTTGCCGATCACCACGTCGTAGATCGGGGTGTCGCCGACGATACGGGCGGTGCGCTTCTTCTCCTGGGCCAGCAGCGAACGCAACCGTTGCGGGGACCCCTCGGCCACGAAGATCACCCCGGGCAGCCCGATGACGCGGTGCACCGCGTCGAGCTGGGTGGTGGCGGCGATCCCGTTGCTGACCCGCCATTTGCCCTGCAGGTTGTCCAGCACCCAGGCGGCCGCACCCGCCTGACCTTCGGCTTTGCCGTAGACGGACTTCTGCACCCGGCGGCCGAAGATGATGAAGGCGAACAGCAGACCGAGCAGCAGGCCCAGGGGCAGCAGGAACCACTGCACCCCGAAGATGAAACCGATCCCGAACAGCAGCAGTGTGGTGACGACCACCGCGCCGATCATCAGCGGCAGCAGCAGTTTGTCCTCTTTGCGCTGCATCTGGAACGCCTGCCAGATCTGCTGACGACGCTCCTTCGACTGTGCTTTGCGCGCCGCTTTCGCCGCGGCCTTGGCCTCTTTGTCGGGCTTGCCTGCTGCCATGACTCCCAGAATAATGCCCGGCCCACGGCGGTCCGGCCACGGGACGGACTCCACCCCCGGCTCAGGGCTGCCGAGTCCCGATATACGGACCTCGCGGCCACGGTGCGGGACCGGGGTTGTGCGAACGAGGAGAATGCAGGGATGTCCACCCACCTCGAGGCCCACCCGACGGCCGGCGGCCCGGTCGACGACGCCACAGCGGAACGCTTGGCCGCGGCCCTGCGCTGCGTGACCGTGTCCCGGGAGGACCCCGCGGCGGGCCTCGCTGCCCGCGGCGCAGCCGACGCCGAATTCGAGCGGCTCGCCGCGCACCTCGAACGCTCGTTCCCCCGGGTACACGCCGAACTGGAACTCGAACGGTTCGGGCACAGCCGGCTCTACACCTGGCGGGGTACGGATCCGTCGCGAACGGCCGCGATTCTGCTCGCACATCAGGATGTGGTGCCGGCCGACGATCCGGCCCCGTGGACCCATCCCCCGTTCGCGGGTGTCGTGGACGAGGAGTTCATCTGGGGTCGGGGCGCGATCGACGACAAGAGCCGAGTGCTGGCCATCCTGGAAGCCGTCGAGTCCGCGTTGGTGGAGGGCCTCCGCCCGCGGCATACCGTCCATCTGGCGTTCGGCCATGACGAAGAGGTGTTCGGGAACGACGGCGCCGTCCGGATGGCTGCCCATTTACGGGAACTGGGCGTGCGCGCCGACCTGCTGCTGGACGAGGGTGGGGTCGTCACCGAGGGCATCGTGGACGATGTGCCGGTTCCGGTGGCCACGATCATGCTCGGCGAGAAGGGATACGCGACGGTCCGGCTGTCGGTCTCGGAGACCGGCGGGCATTCGTCGATGCCGGGACGGCAGACCGCGGTCGGGCGGCTCGCCCGCGCCGTGGGGCGGATCCAGGATCATCCGCTGCCGTTGCGGGTGACCCCGGTGGTCACCGATATGCTCGCCCGCCTCCGTCCGCATCTGCCCGCGACCAAACGCCGGCTGCTCGGGTTCGCCCGTCTGGCCGGCCCGGTGATCATCCGGATAATGGCCGGGACACCGCAGACCGAGGCGATGGTGCGCACCACCACGGCACCGACGGTGATTCGCGGCGGGGTGAAGGCGAACGTGTTGCCGCAGCAGGCCGAGGCGCTGATCAACTTCCGGATCCTGCCCGGCGATACGGTCGATTCGGTCCTGGCCCACTGCCGCCGGACGGTGCGTGACGAACGAGTCGAGATCGAGCTGGTGGGAATGTCGTCGGAACCCTCACCGGTGACCGGTCCCGGGCCACAGTTCGATCTGATCGCGCGACTCACCCGGCAGGTGGTGCCCGGAGCAGCGGTGACCACCGGTCTCGTCCCGGGCGCCACCGACTCCCGCCACTACGACGATCTGGCCGGGACCCGCTGCAATTTCGCCCCTATCCGGCTCACAGCGGCGGATCTGGAACGGATACACGGAAACGACGAGCGCTTGTCCCGGGTGAACTACGCTCGACTGATCGACTTCAACCGGCGCCTGGTCACCGCGCTCGCCGAGCCGGAACGGGCCCTTTGAACGCACCGAGCAGCCCAGGAACCGCGGCGATGCGATACCTCCGCCTTCGCTGCGGCCGCCGCGGACCACATGTACCGGCTTCGAGGAGGACCTAGTGACCAGCGACCAGGACATACGAGTGGAGCGCGGGGAATTCGAGCACGCCGGGAACCGGCTGAGCCGGCGTTCCTGGGTCCCCGCGACGCCGGCGCGCGGGCTCGTCGTTCTCGTCCACGGGGTGGCCGAGCATTCGGGGCGCTACGGATACGTCGCGCGGACCCTGGCCGCGGCCGGTTTCGCGGTGTACGCGTTCGACCATGTGGGGCACGGGGGATCCGCCGACACAGGGGCCCGTGCCAATATCGGGTCGATCGACAATGCCGCCGATAATGTGGCGGCCCTACTCGCCCTGGCCCGCGCGGAGCATCCCGGAGTGCCCGCGTTCGTGATCGGGCATTCGATGGGTGCGCTGATCACCCTGCACCTGGCCACCCGGGCGCCGCTGGACGTGGCCGGGGTGGTGGTCTCGGCGCCACCACTGATCATCGACGCGGGTAACCCGGCCCAGCGACTGCTGGCGCCGGTGCTCACCCGGCTGGCACCGAATCTGGGTGTGCTGAAACTCGATTCGTCGCAGATCAGCCGGGACCCGGAGGTGGTCACCGCCTACGACAACGACCCCCTGGTGTTCCGGGGGAAGCTGCCCGCCCGCACCGCGACCGAGATCCTCACGGCCGCCGGAACCGTACTCGACCGGCTGCCGCGGTTACATGTTCCGACGCTGGCGCTGCACGGGACCGGCGACGCCATCGCCGCGCCGGCGAGTACGGACCGGATCGAACAGCACGCGGGTACCACCGATCTCACGGTCCGCCGTTATGACGGGCTGTACCACGAGATCTTCAACGAACCCGAGCGCGACCAGGTACTCGCCGACGTGGTCGAGTGGCTGGACGCGCGGGTCGCCGCGATCTGACCGCGACGGCCCGGACCCGGCGCCCGATACCGGGTCCGCGGGCCGGCCTCACGTGTACTCGGCGAGGCAGGCGCCCTCTCCTTCGAGCACACCGAGGCGGAACGCGTCCAACCGCAGATAGCCCTCGGGGACAACGTCGCCGTTGACATCACTGGCCGCCAGGCCGTCTGCCAGCAGACCCGACACCGCCTCGTCCAGATCACCCGCCGACAATCGCGGATCGCTGTTCTCCCGGCTCAGCGCGGTGGTCACCACACCCGAGAGGCAGGCGGTACGCAGCCCGGCACTGTCGGCCCCGGTCAGGGAAAGCTGCTTGCCGTTCTGGTACGCCAGCGTGTAGCGGGATACGAACACCACGAACGCGTTGTAGTCCCCGGCCACGATCGCCGACAGGGGTTCGTCCGCGGAGCCGGTCTCCCCCGCCCGCTCGGCCAGGGCGTCCACATCGGTGCCGATCACGTCGGTGACCGGGCAGTAGGCGACGGGTGCGGTGGAGGCGGCGTCCGAGCAGCGGGCGGGCACGCCGTCGTAGTCGTAGTCGGGCGAACCGGCGACCGGCAGGATATCGGCCAGCGCGGCGGCCATATCCCGTAGCGAATCCTCGGTGATCTCCAGCTGCAGGTACTCCTCGCCGGGTTCCTCGAAGGTCACCGGGAGACCGGCTCGGCGCTCCTCGATCTCCTGCTCGTCTATGCCGGCGCAGGCGTCGGCGCCGCTCGTGTACCCCATCTGTACCGCGGTGACCCGCTCGAAGGCACTTCCGTGCACGTTCTCCGGATCGTCGGGATCACGGTCGCGCACCGCGACCGTGGCGCCCAGCACGCCGTTGAGACCTTCGGTGGTGTTGAGCGTGAAATGCGGGGAATCGCCTTCGGCCACATGCCGGAGGAACACACCGGCCAGGCAGTCGGCCTGCTGTTCGGTGACCAGCCCCGGCGACTCCTCGGTCGCTATTCCGGCCGGTATCTGCAGCGCGTGCCCGTATTCGTGGGCGAGCACCATCACCACGGCCATCTCACCGAACTGCTCCACCAGTGCCGGCAGCAGCACCCCGCGATCCCAGCCGATGGTCTCGTCGGCGCCGCAGTAGGCGGCGTTCACCAGTTCGTGCGTGCTCATTCCGCAGAACTCGATCGAATCGCGTTCGGCGGCGTTCCCGTCCCAGGACACGAGTTCGGAGACCGGCCGGAACTTCCCGGGGAAGGTCGCCGAATAGTTCTCCGTCCAGAACTCCTCGATATCGGCGACCGCGTTGAGCGCGAGCCGGTCCATCTCGCCGCCGTCGCTGTTCTCGGCCTGCCGGGCGCTGTCGGGCACTCCCGCCCGAGGACCACTGGGCCCGGTACTGGTCGTGGCTCCCGTGATCTCCCACGGGTTCTCCGAGCCTGTTGCCCGCTGTGTCGAATTCGCTTCCGAGCACGCCGACAGCGCCGATACCGTCAATAGCGCCGCGGCGGCCGCGACGACCAGCCGTGACCATCGAATCCTGGCCATTTCCGCCTCCCCGTTCCGAACCGGGCCTGTGGCCCGGCACCGCCCGGATCGCGATACCGCCGCGTCGGACCGAGGACATCGAATCACAAGGCAGGCAACGGCGTACAGCGAAGAAATACGGGCGATCCGTCCATTCTGCGGTATAGAGATCGGCGGCGCGGCCGTTAGCACCGGGTCCGGTCTTACACTGAACTCGGCACTTCCCGAGGAGGCCTGGTGTACGTCGAGGAATTCCGCTCACCCGGTATGTTGACCGCCGAGGCCGCCGAGGAACTGGCGACCTGTCTACCCGGTTGCACCTCCCGGATCACCGTCGCCGCCAACGACCGCGCGGTGAACTTGCCGGTACTTCCCTGGTGCTGGACCGAACTCGGAATCGAACAGGGCACCCGGGTGACGGTCACCGCGAAGAACGGCTACCGTCCGGCCGATCTGGAGGATCGGCGAGCGCTCGAGGAGCTGGTCACCCGGTTCCGGGCCCTGACCGCCCGGTAGATGTCGGCCGGGCGCGATATGCGTGCTCCGCGGCACCGGGCAGTGCTGCTCGTCGGTCAACCGTCGTTCGGTGCGCAGGCGTCCGGCGGTTTCGGAGTGATGCGAACTGTGCCGAGCGGCGGACCCTCTCAGGATGGCTCTCCGTAGCGGGTGGCGATCGCGGCGGCACGGTCGCGCAGGGAGGTGCGCAACGACCGCGGGGCCAGGGCTTCCGCGTCCGTGGCGAGCTGCCACAACGCCCATTCGGCGTGTCGTGAATCTTGGAAGGTCACTTCCAGCCGCAGCCAGCCGCTTTCGTCGGACTCCTCCGTGCCGACGGCCAGTGCGGTGCTCACCAGTTCCTCCCGCCGCGCCGGGTTCACCCGAGCCAGCACGTCGATTCGGTCGCCGCCGGTCCGGAACTGTGTGCTGCGTTTCTGCCAGGCCCGGTCCAGATCGACCTGGTCCGGTCGCTGTGCCGGTTCGGGGAGTTCCGCCGCGGCCAGCACCCGCGACAGCCGGTAGGTGCGATCCACACCGGATCTCGTGGCCAGCAGGTAGCCCCGGTCTCCGACGATGACCAGGCCGATCGGGTCCACTGTGCGCCACTTCGGGGTCTGATCGACAGCCGCGTAGTGGATACGCAGCTTGTTTCCGGCCAGTACCGCGCGCCGGATCTCGGCCGATATAGTGCCGGGCACTTCCTCGGCGACCAGCCGGCGCGCCAGCAGATCGGTCTCCGGGTCGATGAGCAATCGCTGCGCGACGTCGGCAGCGGTGTCCCGATAGCTTTCGGGTAACGCGTCGACCACCTTGAGCATCGCCGAAGCAAGCGCGGAGCCGAGACCGAATGCCTGCGCCCCGCGCCGCGATCCGGCGACCAACAAGGCGAGCGCCTCCTCGTGGTTCAGCCCGGTGAGCTCGGTCCGGAACCCGGCCAACAGCGCGAAACCACCGTGCCGGCCGCGTTCGGCGAAAACCGGGACGCCGGCCGCGGACAGCGCCTCGATATCGCGCAACACGGTGCGGGTGGAGACCTCCAGCGCGGCGGCCAGCTCGGCCGCGGTGAGCCGGCCGCGCTGGCGCAGCAACAACACCAGCGACACCAATCGGTCGGCGCGCATCCGAAAACTCTACCGAATACACGACACAGGATGTCGTGATTCGCTGGGAGGCTCTCCACCACGGCGTCACACACAACGGCTACCGGGCCGATGGGCGTACGTACTTCGACGAATCGAATGGAGCTGATGTGGTAGCGCAACGAACGGCAGTCAACCCGGTGACCTGGTCGGTGGAGCTGGGATTCAACCAGGGTGAGCTCGTCGCCGGGCAGGCCCGGACCCTGTACTGCTCCGGGCAGACCGCGATGAGCGCCGACGGCAAGCCGCGGCATGCCGGCGATATGGCGGCGCAGTTGGCGCTGAGCCTCGACAACTTGGCGGCCGTTCTCGGAGAGGCCGCGATGTCGCTCACGAATCTCGTCCGGCTCAACGTCTACACCACCGACGTCGATCTACTCTTCCAGCACTACAGCGTGCTGGCCTCCCGGTTGGGCGCCGCCGGGGTGGCACCGGCCACCACGATGCTCGGGGTGACGCGGCTGGCGATCCCCGGCCAGATGGTCGAACTCGAGGGAACCGCCGTCGGGTGATACGACCTCGCCGCCTCCGGCAAGGCTGCCGGAGGCGGCGAACGGCGAGGAAGTCGAGTATTTCGACCGCACCTGTCAGACGCCGAAGACGCGCTCCACCACTGCCCTGGCCCGCCGGGTGATCCGCAGATAGTTGTCGAGGAACTCGCCACCGTCGTCGTTCGGCCAGCCGGCCACCCGGGCCACCGCCGATAGCGTCGTTCCCGGACCGGGTAGCTGATCGGAGGGTTTACCACGGACCAGTACCAGCGCGTTACGGGCCGCGGTCGCGGTCATCCAGGACCGGCGCAGCAGGTCGGTGTCCACCGGGTCCAGCAGCTCCGACTGTTCGATGACGTCGAGCGATTCCAGCGTCGAGGTGTTGTGCAGGGCCGGGATCTCGTGCGCGTGCCGCAACTGCAGCAGCTGCACGGTCCATTCGATATCCGCCAGGCCGCCGCGGCCGAGTTTGGTGTGGGTGGCCGGGTCGGCGCCCCGGGGCAGGCGTTCGGAATCGACGCGGGCCTTGATCCGGCGGATCTCGCGGACCGCATCGGCGGAAACGCCGCCGGCCGGGTAGCGCACTCCGTCGATCGTGTGCAGGAAACGCAGGCCCAGCTGCTGGTCGCCGGCGACCTGATGGGCGCGCAGCAGCGCCTGTACCTCCCACGGCTGTGCCCAGTGGCGGTAGTAGGCGTCGTAGGCGGTCAGGGTGCGGACGAGCGGACCGCTGCGTCCCTCCGGGCGCAGGCCCGCGTCCACTTGCAGTGGCGGGTCGGTACTGGGCGCGCCGAGCAGTTTCTGTACCTGTTCGGCGATACCGTTGGCCCATTTCACGGCCACATGCTCTTCTTCGCCGGGCCGCGGATCGCAGACGAACAGCACATCGGCGTCGGATCCGTATCCGAGTTCCATACCGCCCAGCCGGCCCATTCCGATCACCGCGAAATCGGCGGGCGCGGGTGCGCCCCGTTCGGCGACACTGGCCCGGATCACCGCGCGTAGCGAGGCCTCGAGTACCGCCACCCACACCGCGGACAGGGCCGCGCAGACCTGCGGTACCTCGAGCAGACCCAGCAGATCCGCCGACGCCACGCGGGCGAGTTCGTGCCGGCGCAGCGACCGGGCGGTCGCCACCGCGCGCCTGGGATCGGTGTACCGGTCGGCGGCGGTGAGGATTCCGCCTGCCACCTCGACCGGCTGGGTGCGCAGCAGCAGCGGCCCGTGCGGTCCGTCGGCGTACATGCGGATGGTCTCGGGAGCGTTGATCAGCAGGTCCGGCAGATACGCCGAGGAACCCAGCACCATCATCAGCCGCTGCCCCACCGCGCCTTCGTCGCGCAGCACCCGCAGATACCAGTCCTGGTCCACCAGCCCTTCCGAAACCCGCCGGTAGGCGAGCAGACCGGCGTCGGGATCGGGGGTCTCGCCGAGCCATTCCAGCAGGGTCGGCAACAGCAGCGCCTGGATACGGCCCTTGCGCGAGACACCGCTGGTGAGCGCGCGCAGATGTCCCAGCGCGTGTTCGGGCGAGGCGTAACCGAGAGCTGCGAGCTGGCGGACGGCGGCGTCCGGACTCAGCCGGAGCGCGTCCGAGTCCAGCCGGGCCACCGATTCCAGCAGCGGCCGGTAGAAGAGTTTGGTGTGCAACCGGCGGATCCGGCCGGTCTGCCGGCGCAGTTCGACCTGTAGTACGCCCGCGGCGTCACGTTTACCGTCCGGTCGGATATGCGCGGCCCGGGCCAGCCAGCGCATACCCTCCTCGTCGTCGGCGGCGGGGAGCGTATGGGTGCGTTTGAGCCGCTGCAACTGCAGCCGGTGCTCGAGCAGGCGCAGGAATTCGTAGGAGGCCGTGAGATTGGCGGCATCCTCGCGGCCCACATAACCTCCGGCGGCGAGCGCCGCGAGCGCTTCCACCGTGCCCTGGACGTGCAGCTTCGGGTCGACCCGGCCGTGGACGAGTTGCAGCAGCTGGACCGCGAACTCCACATCACGCAGACTGCCGCTGCCGAGTTTGAGCTCGCGGTCGCGTAGTTCGGCGGGCACCAGATCCTCCACCCGGCGGCGCATCGCCTGCACATCGGGCACGAAATCCGGTCGTTCGGAGGCGGTCCACACCAGCGCGTCGGTGGCCGACCGGTACTGCTCGCCCAGTTCCAGATCACCGGTCATCGGCCGGGCCTTGAGCAGGGCCTGGAACTCCCAGGTCCGTGCCCAGCGCTGGTAGTAGGCCAGATGGGATTCGAGCGTGCGTACCAGCGCGCCGGCCTTGCCCTCCGGCCGCAGCGCGGCGTCCACATCGAAGAACGCCGAGGAGCCCACTGTCATCAGTTCGGCGGCCAGACGGGTGGCGACGGAGTCGGCGGGTTCGGCGACGAACACGATATCGACATCGCTGACGTAGTTGAGTTCGCGCGCCCCGCTCTTGCCCATGGCGATCACCGCCAGCCGCACCGGGCACGGCTCGTCCCGGCACACCCGCGCCACCGCCACCGCGAGTGCGGAGGTGAGCGCGGCATCGGCGAGCGCGGTGAGCTGGCGGCCGATCTGCTCGTAGGGGATCACCGGCTCGTCCTCGACGGTCGCGGCGAGGTCCACGGCGGCCAGCAGCATGAGCTGATCGCGGTACCGTTTGCGCAGCAGCCCGACCACTTCCGGACCGGATTCGGTGGCCCGGTACAGCATCGCCGCGGCATTCGGCCCGGACTCCGGTTCGGCGCCCACCACCGCGAGCAGATCCGCGATCAACTCGTCGTGACCGGGCAACTCGTCACGACGCAGCAATGTCCATGAGGCGGGATCGGCCACCAGATGATCGCCGAGCGCGGTCGAGGCACCGAGCAGCGCGAACAGCCGGCCGCGCAGCATCCGTTCGGTGCGGATCGCCGAATCCAGCTCGGCCCAGTCGTTTCCGAGTGCCTCGGATAATCTGATCAGAGTGTTCAGTGCGAGGTCGGCATCCGGCGACCTCGACAGCGACCACAGGACCGGAATGCTCTCGACGTTGTCCCAGCCGAGGATTTTCAGCGATGCGGCGGCCGTCGGTTCGAGCAATCCGAGGCGGCCTACGCCGGGGACGGCGGACCGGGCGGACGGTGGGCGGACCATGAGCTCAAGGTACCCACAACACGGCTGTGAGTGTGCCGGACCTCGGCCCGCGCGACGTCGCGGACACCATCAGCGCCGGACGTGTCACAGCGCTTCGAGGGTTCGTGTCACAGCCCCATGGACGACGTGGGTGCCGGCCCGGCGGCCGCGCGCGCCACGGACCGTAGGTGATCCGAGACGGCGCGGCTGCCGCTGCTGGGAGCGGAGGAGTTCAGAGCCCCAGGTATTCGCGCAGCTCGAACGGGGTCACCTGGGCCCGGTAATCCGCCCACTCCCGGCGCTTGTTGCGCAGGAAGAAGTCGAACACGTGCTCACCGAGCGTTTCGGCGACCAGTTCGGACCGCTCCATGGCGTGCAATGCCTCGTCCAGGGTGCCGGGCAGCTCCTTGAAGCCCATGGCGCGCCGTTCCGCGGCGGTGAGCGACCAGACGTCGTCCTCCGCCTCGGCCGGCAGCGTGTAGCCCTTCTCGACACCACGCAGACCGGCGGCCAGCAGCACCGCGAAGGTCAGGTAGGGGTTGCAGGCGGAATCGGGGCTGCGGATCTCGACGCGCCGCGACGACGATTTGTTCGGGGTGTACATGGGCACCCGGACCAGCGCCGACCGGTTGGACCGGCCCCACGACGCCGCGGTCGGCGCCTCGCCGCCGTGGATGAGCCGCTTGTAGGAGTTCACCCACTGGTTGGTGATGGCACTGATCTCGTGGGCGTGTTCGAGGATCCCGGCGATGAAGGCCCGGGCCGTCGTGGAGAGGTTGTCCGGATCGTCGGGATCGGAGAACGCGTTCGCCTCGCCCTCGAACAGGCTCATATGCGTATGCATGGCCGAGCCCGGGTACTGGGCGAACGGTTTGGGCATGAACGTGGCGCGCACGCCCTCGTCGATCGCGACTTCCTTGATCAGGTACCGGAAGGTCATCACGTTATCGGCCATCGACAGCGCGTCGGCGTAACGCAGGTCGATCTCCTGCTGGCCGGGCGCGCCCTCGTGGTGACTGAACTCCACCGAGATACCCATGGATTCGAGGGAGTCGATGGCGTGGCGGCGGAAGTTCGGCGCGGAATCGTGAACCGCCTGGTCGAAGAACCCACCGGTATCGGCGGGGACCGGGTCGACGCCGTCGGGCTGGTTCTTCAGCAGGAAGAATTCGATCTCCGGATGCACGTAGCAGCTGAAGCCGACATCCCCGGCCTTGTTGAGCTGACGCCGCAGCACATGGCGCGGGTCGGCCCACGACGGTGAACCGTCGGGCATGGTGATATCGCAGAACATCCGGGCGGAATGCTGGTGGCCCTTGCTGGAGGCCCAGGGCAGCACCTGGAAGGTCGACGGATCGGGCCGGGCTACCATATCGGCCTCGGAGATCCGGGCGAACCCTTCGATGGCGGATCCGTCGAAACCGATGCCCTCTTCGAATGCCCCCTCGAGTTCGGCGGGCGCGATGGCGACGGACTTCAGATAGCCCAGTACGTCGGTGAACCAGAGACGTACGAAGCGGATATCCCGCTCTTCGAGCGTCCGCAGCACGAATTCCTTCTGGCGATCCATGTCCGCGAGAGTAGGCACCTGGCGTTAAATCCGTGTTACATGACGCGCTGCGCTGTGTGTCGGGTCAACAGCGCAGCCCCTCGGCCGGGGTCGACAAGTCCACGAGGTAGCTCACGACCGCGTCGTCGACGCAGGTCGCGCCCCCGGTGAAGACCACCGTATGGCTATCGCCCTCATGGGTGACGAGCGCCGCACCGAGCTGGTCGGCGAGGTCGACGCCCGCCTGATACGGGGTGGCCGGGTCACCGGTGGTGGACACCACCACGAGCTCGGGCAACCCCGGCACGGAGATATCGTGCGGTCGGCCGGTGTTGGGCACCGGCCAGTTCGCGCACAGTTCCAGCGGCGCCGCCCCGGTACCGCGGCCGTCGTCCAGGAACGGGGCGGCGCGGCGGTATTCGGTGTCCTGCCGGCCGACGACCGCGCGATCGTCGATCGGGGGATCGTCCACACAGCGGATCGCTTCGAACGCGTCGGTGACGTTGTTGTAGGTGCCGTCGTCGCGGCGGCCGTTGTACATATCGGCGAATTGCAGCAGCGTATCCCCGCGGCCCTGGGCAAGCTCGGTGAGACCGACAGTGAGTACCGGCCAGAAATCGGTGCCGTACAAGGTCTGCTGCACACCGGTGATCGCATCGTCATAGCTGAGCCCGCGAGGGTCGGTGGTGGCGGCGGGCGCGTCCCACAGCGGGTTCACCAGGGCACGGAACCGCGCCACCGCCTGCGCCGGGTCGGTGCCCAGCGGACACTCCGGAGCTTGTACACAATCGGCCGCATAGGCGTCGAAGGCCTTCTGGAACCCCGCTGCCTGGCGCAGGGATTCGGCGACCGGGTCCTGCGAGGGATCGATCGCACCGTCCAGCACCATGGCGCGGATATTGCCCGGATACTTCTCCGCGTACGCCGAACCGAGCCGGGTGCCGTAGGAGTAACCGAGGTAGTTCAGTTTCCGATCACCCAGGACCGCACGGATGATGTCCATATCCTGGATCACCTCGCGGGTGCCGATATGGGCGAGGAAGTCCGTACCGGTGCGGGCCACGCAGCGGTCGGCGAACTCACGGTTCTCGGTTTCCGCCTCGCTGATGCCCGCCGCGGTGTTGGGCACCGGGAGTTCGGCTCGTTCGGCATCGGCTTCCTGCGGGGTCAGGCAGTCGACCGCGGGAGTGGAAGCACCGACCCCGCGCGGATCGAAGCCCACCCGGTCGAACCGGTCGGCCAGCTCGGTCCCACCGCCGAGCGTGACGGTGGACAGCCCGGATATACCCGGACCGCCGGGGTTGATCAGCAGCGATCCGATCTTCGCACCGGTGGCACGCATCCTGGACACCGCGAGTTGCGCGGTCGGGCCGTCCGGGTCGGCGTAGTCGATCGGCACCTCGATCCGGGCGCACTGCGCGGCCGGCGGCAGGGTTTCGCCGGGATCGGTGAAGTCGGCGCAGGGCTCCCAGGCCGGGATCTGGGTATAGAAACGACTCAGCTCGGCGGGGACAGGTGCGGGCGGTGCCTGTTGCTCCCGGGCCTCGTCGGCACACCCTGCGGCGAGCACCGTCGCCGCCGCCAGCACACCCGCCAGCACTCCACACCCGCTCCGCACCGGCGCAATGCTAGCGGGACCGGACCCCGGTCCCGGGGATGTGACGAATCGCACCTGGTCGCGGGCTTAATTCGGGCTCGGGCGCGGGTGCACACTGGTAGGCGTCAACCGAACCCGGGGACCCGGCAAGGGCCTCGAGGAGACGAAAGGGACGATGATGTCCAAATCATCCGGCATGCCCGATTCCACATCGGAGACACCCGCCTACGGCGCCACCGCTGTACCAGCGAGCGGCTCGGCCGCTGCGGCGAAACCGGCCCGGCGCCCCACCCGCGTCCAGCATCTACAGCAGATGAAGGCGACGGGCGAACGCTGGGCCATGCTCACCGCCTACGACTACTCCAGTGCCCGCCTCTTCGACGAGGCCGGTATTCCGGTACTGCTGATCGGCGATTCCGCCGCCAACGTGGTGTACGGGTACGAGACCACCGTGCCCATCACCACCGACGAGCTGATCCCGCTGGTCCGCGGCGTGGTGCGCGGCGCCCCGCACGCGCTGGTGGTGGCGGATCTGCCGTTCGGCAGCTACGAGGGCTCCCCCGAACAGGCTCTCGCCACGGCGACCCGATTCATGAAGGAGGGCGGCGCGCACGCGGTGAAACTCGAAGGCGGTGAACGGGTAGCCGACCAGATCAGGCTGCTCACGGCCGCCGGTATCCCCGTGATGGCCCATATCGGCTTCACCCCGCAGAGCGTCAACACCCTGGGTGGCTACCGTGTCCAGGGTCGCGGCGCGGGCGCGGAGGGGCTGCTCGCCGACGCGATCGCGGTGCAGGCCGCGGGCGCGTTCTCGGTAGTGATGGAGATGGTCCCGGCCGAGGTCGCGGCGCAGGTCACCAGCAAACTCGGCATTCCCACCGTGGGCATCGGCGCCGGCGCGGACTGCGACGCCCAGGTGCTCGTCTGGCAGGACATGGCCGGGTTCACCAGTGGGAAGACCGCCAAGTTCGTGAAACGTTTCGCGGCGATCGGTGACGAGCTGCGCACGGCGGCCGCCGCCTACGCCGACGAGGTACGCAGCGGGACGTTCCCGGGTCCGGAACACAGTTTCTGACCCGTCCCGGAACTCGGAGCAGCCCCCACCCCGGCGCGGGATGGCAAACTCGGTGTCGACGGTTTCGACTCGAGGTCAGAGGTACTGATGCGGCGACGCGCTTGGACAACACGGGGTGCCCTCATGGTGGCGGGAGTGTGCGGGGCGGTACTGCTCACCGGCTGCGGCGGTGTGCAGATCGGTTCGCCGGACACCTCCCCGGCCGCTTCCGCCACCTCCACCACGTCCGCGACCTCGACGACCGAGAGCAGCGCCGCGCCCCCCACCCCGCTCGAGGTTCCGGACAAGGCCGCCCAGAACCTGTGCGACATGATGCGGCCGGAGCTGTCGAACTGGCGGGTCCAGGGCCCGACGCTGGGGCGGATCGGCCTCAACGCCATGGTCCACGAATGGGCGCTCACCAACGGCGGTATCAACGCCCAGGTCCTGGCCGACAAGGCTGTGGTGGACCGGGTGACCACCGAGACCTGCTCCGATGTGCACAGCGAGGCCATCCGAGCGCTGGAACTTCCCGACCTGGCCTCCGGCCTCGCGTTCTGATGCGCCGGCTGTACCCGCCGATCGAACCCTACGATCACGGCATGCTCGAGGCCGGCGACGGCCAGGCGGTGTACTGGGAGACCAGCGGTAACCCGAACGGAAAACCCGCGGTGTTCCTGCACGGCGGCCCGGGCGGCGGGACCATGCCGCTCAACCGCCGGTTCTTCGACCCCGGCCGCTACCGGATCGTGCTACTGGATCAGCGCGGCTGCGGCCGCTCGACCCCGCATATCGCCGACGGCGCCGATCTGTCGGTCAACACCACCGCGCATCTGATCGCCGATATCGAAGCGCTGCGCGAGAAACTCGGGATCGATCAGTGGCTGGTCTTCGGCGGCTCCTGGGGTTCGACACTGTCGCTGGCCTACGCGCAGCGGTATCCGGAGCGGGTCACCGAATTGGTGCTGCGGGGTATTTTCCTGCTGCGCCGCAAAGAAATCGACTGGTACTACAACGGCAGCGCAGGCTGTGTCTACCCGGACGAGTGGGAGAAATTCCTGGCGCCGATCCCGGAAGCCGAACGCGACGGGGATCTGGTGGCGGCCTATCACCGGTTGCTGAGTTCCGCGGACCCGGAAATCGTCGGCGCGGCCGCGCTCGCTTGGACCACCTGGGAGACCACGACCAGTTCACTGCGTCCCGACCCGGCGCGGGTGGCCCAAACCTCCGATACCCGTTTCGCGCTCGCTTTCGCCAAGATCGAGAACCACTATTTCCGGCACGGCGGTTTCCTGGACGAAGCCCAGTTGCTGCGCGATATCGGCGTGATCACCCATATTCCCGCCGTCATCGTGCAGGGCCGTCACGATATCGTCTGCCCCGCGGTCAGTGCGTGGGATCTGCATCGCGCCTGGCCGGGGTCGCGGCTGCACATCGTCGACGACGCCGCGCATTCCGCGACCGAACCGGGGATCATCCATCGCCTGGTCGAGGCGACCGATACGTTCGCGGCGGTGGAACACCATGGGTGACAAGCCGATCGAGGCGGGCGCCGCACTCACCGAAGCTCTCCGGGCCGATATCGAACGCCTGCTCACCGCCGAACCGGACGTGCGGGCCGACGCCGACGATTCGGTACACCAGATGCGGGTGGCGACCCGGCGGTTGCGCAGTGTGCTGCGCTCCTACCGAGCCCTGGTCGACCCGGACGCGGACAACCGGATCCGCACCGAACTCGCCTGGCTGGCCGGGATACTGGGTGTGGCGCGCGACGCGGAGGTCCGCGCGATGCGTTTCGCCGCGCTGCTCGACCGCTACGCCGACCCCGAATCCACCGCCCTGGCATCCACCCGCGACCGCCTGGTCCGCGCCGAACGCGACCGGTACGCCGCCGCGCACAGCGAGATACTCACCGCATTGGACAGCGACCGCTACCGCGCGATGCGGCGGGAGTTGAAGAAATGGCGCAAGGCCCCGCCACTGCGGGATTCGGTAACCGGGACACCCGCGGATGAGGTATTCGAGACGGTACTGCGCAAGGACCGCAAGCGGGTACGGCGGCTCGTGCGGTCCGAACCGACCGTGGCGCCCGCCGAGCGCGTCGAACTGCTGCACGATATCCGCAAGAGCGCCAAGCGTTTACGGTATTCCTGCGAGGCCGCCACCGCGGTCCTCGGCGACAATGCCGCGGATCTGGGTAAACGCGCCAAACAGCTACAGACCGTGCTCGGCGATCACCGCGACGCGGTCGAATCGTACGACGCCCTGCGTGCCCGGGCCGCCGAAGCGCATACCGCGGGCGAGGACACCACGCTGTTCGAAACGCTCGCCGATGCCGAGGACACCGCGGCCGGTCGCTGCCTGGCGCTGTACCCCGCGGCCGCGGCCGCCATCGACACGGCCTGAATCGACACTCCGCAACACCAGCGGCACAACGTTTTCCGATCCAGGGAAGACAGGCCGGGACCGGGTTGCCCCGGTCCCGGCCCGACAGGACGAAAATTCCGTGCGGACTACTGCAATGCCAGCATCGAGCCGCTCAGTTCGTGCAGCGGGCCGAAGACCGTGAAAACCACCCGGCCGTTCGGGTAGGTCGAAGATACGGCCGCGGCCGCGTCCAGCGCCTGACCGAACGACGGAGCCGACGGATGCGGAATACCCGCGACCGCCTGCCCGATATTGTTCTGATCCACCCAGCGGGTATCCGCCGGGCTGAGGTCCACCCGCACTCCACCGGGCAGCGGTGTCACCGCGACGGCACCGGCCGAGCCGGCACCCACGGTAGCGAGAACAGATGCGGCCCCGGCCATCAAAGCTCCGGTTGCCAAGGTACGTGCTACCCGCATATGTGTTGTGACCTGTCTTCCGATAGGTATGAATCGGCTCGTTCGTGAACTCCAGAGCACCGAACGAGCCTGCCGACCCCGCATACTTTATGACGGCGATCACCATTTATGCCAGTTCTACACGAATCCCGCCGGAAAAGATCGCGGCCACGGGGCAACTGATACTGTGGCGAACCGTAAGCGTCCGACTACATCCGAGCTGGAGTTTCATCACGTATGTCCACTCTCATCTATGACTATCTGCTTCCCCTCATCGGCCCGCAGCAGGCCGCGGCATTTGCGCAGATGCTCGTGATCGGTCCCTCGGCCTGAGTAGCCGCTGGATGAACGTCGTCCCCCGCCCAGCGGGGGGCGGTGTCCATCTCGCGGAGTTACCATCCGGCCGTGAACAGACCCCTGGCCTTACTCAGCGCCGTCTTCGTGGCGGTCCTACCGGGCGTGGCCGCCTGCCAGAGCGATACCACCGAACCGGGGAGTTCCGCTCCCGCGACGACGGCCGCGACGAGCCCCGATACCGCGCAGATGGACCAGGTGAAGGCCGGTTCCTTCGTGATCGGGTTTCGCGGGGCGTTCCCCGGCCTGGCCGTAGGGCGTGACGATGCCGCGATCACCGCGATCTTCACCGAGACGTGTGCCGATATCCGGGCCGGCGACCCGGAGGACGAGGTGGTCACCGAGTTGACCGATCGGCTCGCGGTCGGCGATACCGAACCGACCGGGCCGGAGACGCAGGCGGTCTACCAGATGATCGCCGTCATGTGCCGCAACCAGTAGTCGCGCGGTAATCCGTGGTCCGGTGAATTCCGCGGCTCGGCAACCGCCGTGGAATTCACCGGTAAAAGATCATCGGCACGAATCCCGGGCCAGGCGAAACTGTGGATTTTCCGATCAGTCTTCCTGACGGACCACACCGAATAACTGGGCGGCATACCGCGCAGCCCATTGCCCGAAGGTCGTTGCCGGACGACCCAGAATTTCTTCGGCCACCTGGTTGGGCGGCAGGGTGTGCTCGTCCAGCCCGATGAGGACATTGTCGACATACCATTGCGCGGTATCGCCCATCGGCGTGCTGAGCGCTCGCACGGTCTCCGCGCGGGTGGCGCGTACGAATCCGATCTCCCGGCCCAGCGCCCCGGCGATTTCGCGGACCAATTCGACCCGGCTCAGTTTCTCCGGGCCCGTCAGCGCGTACGCGCGGCCCAGATGACCTTCCTCGGTCAGGGCCACCGCCGCCACCGCGGCGATATCGTCCATCGCGATCGGCGTGCTGCCGGCATCGGGATCGGGTTCGCGTACCGCACCGGTCTCCCGGATCTGCTGCGCCCACATCCCCGTGTTCTCCATGAAATCCCCCGGCCACAGGTGAGTCCAGGCGATACCGCTCGCTTCGACCGCCGCCGCGATCTCGCCCCACCAGCTGTCCGGCTCACCGGACAGGTCGACGATATGGCGCACCCCGGCGGCGCCGGCCATATCGACCACCTCGGCCACCCCGCCGTCCACCGACGCCAGATACATCCGATCCACCCCCGCGAACGCGGCGGGCAGTGTCTCGGGCCTGCGCAGATACCCGCGGACCGCCTCGACCCCGGCCGGCAGCGCAGCCTTCACCGGATCGACGGTGAGCGCGCGGATATCGGTCGCACCCCGGGCGAGCAGCTGATCGACGACCTTGCGGCCGATATTGCCGGTGGCGCCGGTGACGAGAGTCGTCATATCTCCCCTTCTGTCATCGCTTGAACGTCGAGAAATCGCCCTCCCACAGCACCGACCCGGCAGTAACCACAGCCGGATTCAGCTCGGATTTCGCCACCTTGTACGCATGCTTGACCGTCTGCCGCGCCCCGGGCGGGATGGCACCGACCACCCCGTCCCCGAACCCTTCGGTCGGCGACACCACATGCTTGGCCGGCGTCCCTTCGTCCCCGTAGACCAGAGTCGGGATAGTCCAGTTGGAGCCGGCCCACACCTCCTCCGTGACGTTCACGATCTGGATCGTCACGACGGTGACCGGGCCGAACTGTGAATTCACATCCTCCACCGACAGAATCGACGCTTCCAAACCGGATTGGCCCCTGGCGGTTTCGGTGGGTTCGTGCAGTCCCCGCGTTTTCGTCGCGGGAGGCACGGTTTCGGATGCGGCTCCGGTGCTGGCGGGCTGGAGGACCGTGGTCTGCACGGGTGGTTCCTCGTCGGTTCCGCACCCCGTGAGCAATGCCGCGGATACGACGGCTACGGCGGCGGCGAATTGTCTGGCTCTCATCGTGTTTCCCTGGTAGCGACAGGCGCATCCGGTTGTCCCCCGGCTGTGCATCGGGATGGTGGGCCCGGTTCCGCCCCGGTATTGCGGCCTTCGCGCCGACAACTTCGGGGTATGGCTCCGGGCCTCCCGGCACACGACATCGTATGCCCAGCGACCCTGCCGTGGGCAAGTCAGGAACGGGTGCGGGATGAGCCGGCCTCTAAGCCGGATCCTGTCCCCGGTTCGCACCGGGGGGCGGCCATCCATCTGGGTACACCGTCGCCGGGTACCTCGAGCGGTCCACCCGCAGGCTCGGGCGAGCAGCCCTCGAACACCTGCGCAACCGCACCGCGAGGTGCGATCTTCGACCTTGCTCCGGGCGGGGTTTACCGAGCCGCCCCGGTCACCCGGGGCGCTGGTGCGCTCTTACCGCACCGTTTCACCCTTACCGCACGGCCCTCACGGGCCGTGGGCGGTCTGTTTTCTGTGGCACTGTCCCGCGGGTCGCCCCGGGTTGCCGTTAGCAACCGCCCTGCTCTGTGGAGTCCGGACTTTCCTCGGCACCGAGCGCGACACCACTTCGGTGTCCGTTCCCGGCGCCGCGACCGCCCGGCCGACTCATCCGCGGCAAAAGGATACTCGCTACAGTTCGGTGGCCGTCCGCCGCACGTCGGACACCGGGTCCACGAACGGACGCGACCGCGATGCCGCCACCCCGCCCCGGGCCGGCCGGTCAGCTACCCGCCGCGAGCAGGTCGCGTACCAAGACCCCGCTCCACCACTGTTGCACCCGGTCCGGCGTCCACCCGCGCTGCGCGGTCAATTCCGTGAACACATCGATATTGCAGAGTGCCCCATAGATATCGACCGCCTCGGCCGAACCGACGCCGATACGGAGCGTCCCGATGGGCCATCCGCCGAACACCTCGCCGCGGACCTCGTCGGCACGGCGGCGGCCTTCGCTGTACAGCTGCGCCAGTGCGGGTTCGGAGCGACCCGCTTCGCGGAGCAGGGTGATGACATCTCCGGCCCGTTCGAACAGCCGCCGGTCGTAGGCCGCCATCGCCGCGAGTTGCCCGGCCGGTCCCGCGGCGGTCTCCAACTCGTCGATCATGCGCGGCAGATCTCCGGACAGATCCGCCGAATCGGCGAGCGCCCGGGTGAGACCGGACTTGTTGCCGTACACCGCGTACACGGTCGGTGTCGATACCCCGGCCGCTCGCGCGACCTCACGCACCGTCGTGGCCGCCCAGCCCCGGGCGACGAAGAGTTCCCGGGCGGCCTGCGCGATCTGCGCGCCGGTCTGTTGCGCCTGAGCGGTTCTGTGCAATGACTCGTAACGGCGCCGGGCCGGTTCTTCGTCCATGGTTCCCCTTTCGATTTACGCGACTTATATTCAATATATGTCTGTGCAATCTCGCGGCGACCGATCGTTCACCCGGTACGCCGGCGCGGCGGCGATCGGATTCGCCCTCCTCATAGTCATCGCCAACCTGATCCTCGTGCCGGCGGGTATGCCCGCCCCCGGCTCACCACCGGACCGGGCCGTCGAATTCTTCACGAGTGCCACCGACCTCACGGGGCAGGTCACGATCTTCCTCCCGGCCGCCTGGATACTGGCGACACTGTTCGCCGGCGGCGCTCTCGCCACGGTCCTGCGCTCGGCCCGGCCGGAGACCGCGGGGTGGGCATACAGCGGATTCGCCGGTGTACTCCTACAGAACCTGACCTTCACCGGGGTGGTCGCGTTGCGGCTGGCCATGTCCACGACGACCGACCCGGAAGGCATCACCACACTCTGGGCATTGCACGAGGCGCTGTTCGGCCTGAACGGCACCTTCCTCGCACTCGCGATGCTCGGCCTCGGAACGGCCGGGTTCCGGGCGGGCCTGCTCCCCCGGTGGCAGTTCCCGCTCGGCCTGGTCGCGGCGGCGCTGCAGTTCACCTCGGACTCGCTGACACCGCTGATCATCGACGGAGGCGCGGCACTCGGACCGATCGGATCGACGGGCTGGCTGCTGTGGGTCGCCTGGCTGCTCGCCTACGGCTATGCCCTGATCCGCCGGGCACCTGACGAATCCACCGGCACCGCACCCCGTGTCCACCCGGCCGGATAATCCACCGCTGGTGACAACTCGGTACGGTCAATGTTCATGGAGCGTGTCGAGGTCGGCTTCCCGTCGGGAAGCCAGAAATGTGCCGGCTGGCTGTATCTACCGGCCGGTCCACCCAAGCCTCGTCCCATCGTGGTGATGGGGCACGGGTTGGGGGCCAACAGGGAAATGGGATTGGATCGGTTCGCGCGGCGGTTCGCCGCGGCGGGAATCGGGGTGCTGGTCTTCGACTATCGGCATTTCGGGGGCAGCGACGGCGACCCCCGGCAGGTGGTCAATATCGCCCGGCAGCGCGAGGATTGGACCGCCGCCGTGGCCTATGCCCGCACGCTGCGCGGTTTCGATGCCACCCGCATCGCGCTGTGGGGCACCTCGCTGGGCGGCGGGCACGCCCTGACGGTGGCCCCGGACGATGCCTATATCGCGGCGGTGGTGGCACAGGTGCCGTTCGTCAGCGGATTCTCCTCCGCGCTGGCGAAGGGGCTGCTGAGTTTCGTGAAGGTCGGCTTCCTGGCGGCTTCCGACCTGGTGTTCGGCACGATCCTGCGCAAACCGGTCCAGATCCGGCTGGCCGGGCGTAAACGCGCCACCGCGATGATGACCGGCTCCGATGTACCGGGCGGATTCGGGCGGCTGGCCGAAGAGAGCCCGAGCTACCGGCCGAAGATCGCGGCCCGGGCCGCCCTGTCGATCCTGTTCGACCGCCCCGCCCGGCATGTGAAGGAATTGAAGATGCCGGTGCTGTACGTGCTGTGCGACAACGATTCGATCACCCCGGTGAAACCGGCGCTGCGGGCCGCCGGGAAGACCAAGCACGCGGTGGTGAAACGTTATCCGGCAGGACATTTCGATCTGTACTTCGACGAGCTGTTCGAGCAGACCGTCTACGACCAGACCGAGTTCCTGACCTCGGTGCTGCGTCCCTGACCGTGGGTACCGGATACAACTGCGCCCATCCGGTACCGCACGAATGTGCCCGGGCCGGCGCAACGACGGCCGGTCCGGGCACACCTTCTACTTCACGAGCGAGAGATTGAACGGGTACTTGTACTCGCGGCCGTTGTTGGCCGCGATACCGGCGAGCACCGAGAACACGATGCCCGCGATCCAGACGATCGGGAAGAGCAGCAACCCGATCAGCACGATCATCAGCGCCGCGGACACCACGTAGGCGATCGCGAGCACGATCTGGAAATTCAACGCGTCCACCGCATGCCGGCGCACGAACTCGTCGCGGTCCTTGTACATCACCCAGACGATGAGCGGTGCGACGAAACCGAGCACGATACCGCCGAAATGGGCCAGCATGGCCCAGGTCTTGGCATCAGAGGGTGAGACCGGCGCCTGATTCGGCGCGCCGTAGGGCTGCGGGCCGGGGCCGTAGGCCGGTTGCGCACCGGCGGCGGGCTCCGAGGGATAGGGTTTACCCGTCGTCGGATCGTACGGGGACTGCGGAGTGGTCATCTCGTTCCAAACTGCCTGGTGAGTAGGGTGATTCGAGAATAGATGGCCGTATACCCATTTGGGGAGTGCAGAAAACCCACACCTAGGTGAATTATCGGACAGGCTCCGGCGCACCACCGACCGTTGCACCGCGCCGACCTGCACTGTCCGGTACGCACAGCACCGACGCGCAGATCTTGTCCGGCCACCCCCTCGATCCGCGGACCGCCACGTTGTTAGATGGCGTAAGAACTATCGCCTACACGAGAGGACTTCGAACTGATGGCCGAGAGGATCGCAGTAGTATCCGGCGCCGCCCGTGGAATCGGGGCGGCTATCGCCAAACGGCTGGCCTCCGACGGGTTGCAGGTCGGGGTCCTCGATCTCGACGAAGCCGCATGCGCCGAGACCGTCTCGGCGATAGAGAGCGCCGGCGGGAAGGCGATCGCGCTCGGCGCGGATGTCAGCAAGGAGGACTCGGTGAACGCCGCGGTGGAGCGGCTGGCCGGAGAGCTCGGCGCGCCCACCGTCGTGGTCAACAACGCCGGGGTGCTGCGCGACAACCTGCTGTTCAAGATGAGCGTCGACGACTGGGACACCGTCCTGAGCGTCCATCTGCGCGGCGCCTTCCTGCTGACCCGGGCCGCCCAGAAGTACATGGTCGAACAGAAGTGGGGTCGTATCGTCAATATGTCCAGCACTTCGGCGCTGGGCAACCGCGGCCAGGTGAACTACTCCGCCGCGAAGGCCGGTATGCAGGGCTTCACCAAAACCCTCGCATTCGAACTCGGCAAATACGGGGTCACCGCCAACGCGATCGCCCCCGGGTTCATCGTCACCGATATGACCGCGGCCACCGCCGCCCGGGTCGGGGTGGACTTCGAGGACTTCCAGAAGGGCGCCGCCGCGCAAATCCCGGTGAACCGGGTCGGCTACCCGGAAGATATCGCGCATACCGCGTCCTTCCTGGTCAGCGAGGGCGCGGGCTTCGTATCGGGGCAGGTCGTCTATGTCGCGGGCGGGCCGAAAGACTGAACGCCGCGGAGGTGGGATGGCCACCGTGCAGCGGGCCATCCCACTCCGGCCGGCATCACTCGACGGGGGAAGCCGACCGTGACCACCCACACTTTGAACCGTTGCTCCCAGGGGCAGGTAGTCGGCCGCGGATCACCGCTCCACAACCAGGGCAGTCCGGTTCAGGACGATCCAGTACTCCCCGGCCGCGTTTCTCCAAGGAGTGGTGTACGCGTCGTATCCGCGGAGGGCCGCGAACCTTCCCGCGTCGTCCAGAACCGCCCGCTTATCTTCCAGCGCCCATAGTCGATCGCTGGTTTCCACTCGTGCCCCCGCGTCCTTGAATTGACGGATCTCCTGTTCGATAGGGGCCAGCACCCGGCTCTGTTCTGCGGCCAAGTCTCCGTAGGCTCCGATCCGCACGCCTCTTCGAGGTAACGCCATTCGGACCACCCCCTCGGCATCGCCGGCGGCGTAGCGGACAGCCTCTGATTTCAGCGGCGTGACCCAAGTTCCGTTCCCGACCCCGACATAGCCGAGGGTCCTGCCCGGAAGATAGGGCCCGGACCTGAACTGCTCGGCATATTCCCGTGCGGACACGCCGTGCCGAGCGGCGACGCCGCGGAAGAGCTCCCAGCTACCCGCCTTGACAATCTTGTCCACTTCAGCGGGGCCGGTCACGGTCGGCAGGCCGTCGAAACCCTGCATTCGATAGATCTCGGCAAGCGCCCGATCGCCCGGACCGCTGTCGTTTCTCTTGGCCCAGAGCGAGACGTAATCGACTTCGTCGATCAGATCCCTACCGCGTGCCCTCGCGGTAGCGGGGGAAACCGCGCCGGGTCCGGCCGACCCAAGGGATGCTCCCGGGTCAGAGCCGGATATCTGCCGCGCGGCGTCCCCCTCGGCAGCCGATATTGCGCTCCCGCCTCGGCGTGTCCGGTCGGCGATACCAGTGGAAAGCCCCTCCCGTGTGGACCTCGACCAGTGCCCGAGGGCATTGACGACACGTTCGGCCGCTTCTTCCGCGGCTTGACGAGCACCGTTGTCACCGCCCTTGGGCATACCGTCCCAATTCTTGTCGCGATTCACCGGGCAGCGGTGGGAATGACCTCTGCACAACAGTTTTCAGGATTTTGACACGACCGGTGAACGCGTCACTTCCCACGATCGGTGAACGATAGTGACATGGGCGAGATGTTCGTTGCGGGCGTACGGGCGACCGCCGACTGCGCCGAGCCCGTCAGGCGTAGCCCCACCGATCGCGGCTGACGGGTCGCCGTCCGAGCGCTTCTGGACCGAACGGCCCGCAGTGGGGCCACGCCGAGTTACCGAAGCCGCCGCCGCGACCCGGCGGTGCAGCCCGGGCGAACCGGAATCCTCGGTAATACATTGCCGCACCTGGATATCCCTCGCACCATCGACAGATGCTGATACGACAGATCACCCCCGACGACTGGACGATCGCCCGTACGGTCCGCCTGGACGCACTGACCGGATCACCGCCCGGGACCTTTTCCACCACCCCTGCCGAAGCACTCGAATGGGACGAACAGCGGTGGCGGGAGTGGACCGCACGGCGGTGTCCGTTCTTCGTGGCCCACTCCGATTCGGGACCGTTGGGTTCGGCGGGGATGATCGTCGTTCCGAACGGGCCCGAACTGGTGTCGATGTGGACCGCGCCCCGGGCGCGGCGCACCGGTGTATCGGACGGGCTGGTCCGGGCCGTGATCGACTGGGCGACCGGGGCCGGTCATCGGACGCTGCGGTTGTGGGTTCTGGATGAGAACCGGCCGGCCGAACAGCTGTACCTCCGAAACGGCTTCACCCGCACCGGAACGAGCAAACCCTGCGCTGCGGACGATCCGCGCCCCGAGAACGAGATGATCCTGTCGCTACCGGCGGGTTGAACGGTTTGCCGCTTTTCGCGCTTTTGTTCCGCATATCCGGCTATATACTCCCCGATGTGACGTATCTGCGGGTCAAAGAAGCGGCCGGGCTACTCGGTGTCAGCGATGACACCGTGCGGCGCTGGATGGATCAGGGGCGGCTCCCGTCGGTCCAGCTGGAGAGTGGGCGCAAAGGTGTGCGCGGCCGGGATCTGGCCGAATTCGCACGACAGAACGCCGAGGCACCCGAACCCGGGGTGACCGTGGCGGCATCGGCCCGCAATCGAATGCGCGGCATCGTGACGCGGGTGGTCACCGATACGGTGATGGCGCAGGTGGAGATGCAGGCCGGTCCGTTCCGGCTGGTCTCCCTGCTGAGCCGGGAATCGGTGGACGAACTCGGGATCGAAGTGGGCAGTGTGACGGTCGCGTCGGTCAAGTCGACGCATGTGGTGGTCGAGATTCCGGAGAGCTGACGATGACAACAACAGTGGGGCGCGTACTGCGCGGTCTGGTCCCGGCGGCCGTGCTGGTCGCCGCGCTGGCGGGCTGCGCCGGTGAGGACTCCGGCGATAATTCCGGCAACGCTCCGGCCGACGGGATCAACGGGACGGTCACGGTGTTCGCCGCGGCCTCGCTGACCGAGACCTTCACCACGCTCGGCGAGCAGTTCGAGCAGGTCCATCCCGGGGTCGATGTGGTGTTCAGCTTCGGCGGCAGTTCGGCACTGGCCGAACAGATCCGGCAGGGGGCACCCGCCGATGTGTTCGCTTCGGCGGCACCACGCAATATGGAGCAGGTGATCGAGTCGGGCGATATCACCGCCGGGCCGGTCACCTTCGTGCGCAACCGTCTCGAGATCGCGGTGCCCACCGGTAATCCGGGCAGTATCAGCGGCCTGGTCGATTTCGGCCGTCCCGAGCCCCGGATCGCGCTGTGCGCCGAACAGGTACCGTGTGGCGCGGCGGCCGACAAGGTCTTCGCCGCGGCCGGTGTGACACCGCGACCCGATACCCGGGAGCCCGATGTGAAAGCGGTGCTGACCAAGGTCACCCTCGGCGAGGTCGATGCCGCTCTGGTGTACCGGACCGATATCCGGGCCGCGGAGGACGAGGTCACCGGGATCGAGTTCCCCGAATCGGGCAAGGCCGTCAACGACTATCCGATCGCGCCGGTGGCGGCGGCGCCCAACCCGGCCGCGGCCGCGGCATTCGTCGATTTCGTGCTGTCCCCGCAGGCTCGATCGGTCTTCACCACGGCCGGTTTCGACACGCCGTGATCGCCGGCCCGGTGCGGCGCCGGGCGACGGCACTGCGCCGGCGCCGGGCGGTACGCGGCCGGCGACCGATCATCCTGGTCGTCCCTGCCCTCCTCGGTCTGCTGTTCCTGCTGATACCGCTGACCGGGCTGTTGGTCCGGGCACCCTGGCGGGAGCTGCCGGACCGGCTGCTCAGCGCCGAGGTCGGGCAGGCGCTGCGGCTCTCGCTGGTGTGTGCGAGCCTGGCCACGGTGCTGTGCCTGCTGCTGGGCATCCCATTGGCCTGGCTGCTCGCTCGCGGCGATCTGCCGGGACGCGGGCTGATACGGGCGCTGGTCACCGTGCCGCTGGTGCTCCCGCCCGTGGTGGGTGGTGTGGCGTTGCTACTGGTGCTCGGCAGGCGTGGCCTCGTCGGGAGCTATCTGTACGACTGGTTCGGTATCGCGCTGCCGTTCAGTACGGCGGGCGTGGTGGTGGCGGAGGCGTTCGTCGCGATGCCGTTCCTGGTGATCTCGGTCGAGGGCGCGTTACGCGGTGCCGACCCGCGCTACGAGGAAGCCGCGGCGACGCTGGGCGCCTCCCGCTGGCTGACGTTCCGGCGCGTCACCCTGCCGTCGATCCTGCCCGGCGTGGTGGCCGGGACTGTGCTCTGCTGGGCCCGGGCCCTCGGCGAATTCGGTGCCACCATCACCTTCGCCGGTAACTTTCCGGGCAAGACCACCACCATGCCGCTGGCGGTCTACCTGGCGTTGGAAACCGATCCGGCCGCGGCGATCGTGCTGAGCCTGGTTCTGCTGCTGGTATCGGTGGTGGTGCTGGCCGCACTGCGCGAACGCTGGCTGCGGGGGCTGCTGTGACGCTGATCGCGGATCTGCGGGTGACCCGCGGTGAATTCTCCCTGGACCTGGATCTCGACCTCGCGCCCGGGGAAGTTGTCGCGCTGCTGGGTCCCAACGGCGCCGGGAAGACCACCGCCCTGCGTGCGCTGGCCGGACTCACCCCGCTCACGGCGGGGACGATACGACTCGGCGACCGGGTGTGGGATGCGCCGCCACGAGATTTCGTCCCACCCGAACACCGTTCGGTCGGGGTGGTCTTCCAGGACTATCTGCTCTTCGCCCACCTCGACGCACTGGAGAACGTGGCCTTCGGGCTGCGCGCTCGTGGGCTGCGCCGGGCCGCCGCGCGCGAGCGGGCCACGCGCTGGCTGGAACGAGTGGGGCTGGCCGACTACACGCGTGCCCGGCCGCGGGCCCTGTCCGGCGGACAGGCCCAGCGGGTCGCGCTGGCCCGGGCTCTGGCCGTCGAACCGGAACTGCTGCTGCTGGACGAACCCCTCGCGGCGCTGGACGCGGCGACCCGGGTCCGGGTGCGGTCCGAACTCGCCCGTCATCTCGGCGACTATCCCGGGCATACGCTGCTGGTCACCCACGATCCGCTCGACGCCATGGTGCTCGCCGACCGGCTCGTCATCGTGGAGGACGGGACGGTGGTCCAGCAGGGCCCGCCCGGCGAGGTCGCGCGCCGGCCCCGCTCCGACTATGTCGCCGATCTCGTAGGGCTCAACCTGTTCCGCGGCACCGCCGCGGGCACTCTGGTCCGGCTCGACCGTGGTGGTCGACTCACCGTCGCCGAACCCGCCACCGGACCGGTGCATCTCACCTTCGCGCCGTCGGCGGTCGGCCTGCACCCCGAGCGACCCGCCGGCAGTCCGCGCAACATCTGGCCGGTGACCGTGGCCGGTCTCGAACAGCATGCCCACACCGTGCGGGTCCGGCTCGACGGCGCGGTCCCGGCGCTGGCGGATATCACCCCCGCCACCGTGGCGGATCTGCGGATCCGGCCGGGATCGGAGCTGTGGGCCGCGCTGAAGGCCACCGAGATCCACTGCTATCCGGCCTGACCCGTGGTCATCCGGTGATCCGCCGCAGACCGGTGTATTCCAGAGCCGCGAACGCCGCGACGACGAGGGCACCGCTGAGGAAGAACACGATTCCGGGGCCGGTGAGATCGAGCAGACCGATGAACGGCAGCGCGAGCAGACCCAGCGCGGAGACCGAGTTGAACGCGACGACCCCCGCCGCGTGCCGGGGCGAGATCACCGGATAGCCGGCGATGAGCAGCAGCACCAGTGCACCACCGAGCATCGCGACACCGAACGGAACCGACCACGAGGTCGGCACCCCCAGCGGGTCCCGTAGCGGCACGGCACCGGCGAGCATCAGGACGCCGAAAGCGCCGGTGCCCCAGCCGTCGAGCCGCAGCGTGCGGCGCAGCAGGGCGTCGGAAGTCGTAGGGGCGGACAGGGTGGCGGTGCTCATGATCGGCTGCCTCTCGAATCGGCGATGGTGGTTCCGGCACCGACTGTGCCGTCGCCCGGTCAGCGGTTCAATGACCTCGGAGGTCATGGCCGCCGCGCACCCACCGCCGATACGCTCACGGCATGAAGCTGCGTGCGGACAGGAACCTGTCGCGGATCGGTGCCCTGCTACGGGAATGGCGGCAGCGGCGGCGGTTGAGCCAGCTGGACCTGGCACTGGCCGCGGGCACCTCCGCGCGGCATCTGTCGTACGTGGAGACCGGGCGTTCGGCGCCGAGCCGGGATATGGTGCTGCGTCTGTCGCACACCTTGGATGTGCCGCTGCGGGAACGAAATACACTGCTCGTCGCCGCCGGATACGCGCCCGCATATCAGGAGAGCAGCCTCGACGACGACCATCTGGCGTCCGCGCGGGCGGCACTGGAACATATGCTCGCCGCCCATGAGCCCTATCCGGCGGTCGCGGTCGACCGCTGGTGGAACGTGGTCACCGCCAATACAGCGCTCACGGTCCTCACCGACGGCGTCCCCGCACGGCTGCTGGCCGACCGGCCCAATGTCTATCGGCTGGTCCTGCATCCAGAAGGTCTCGCCGCCCGGCTCGCCAACCCGCGCCAGGTGCGCGAGCAACTGCTGGAGCGGCTGGCGAGGCAGGCCGACACCACCGGCGACCCCCGATTGCGCGAACTCCACGAGGAGGTCAGCGAATATCCGGCCGTCGATACGGGGGCCGAGGAGGCCGGACCCACCGACCCGGGTCCGTTCCAGGTGCCGATCCGGGTACGTACACCCCACGGTGAACTCTCGTTGTTCGGCACCATGGCGACCTTCGGCGCACCGGCCGATGTGACACTGTCGGAACTGGCAGTCGAGCTGTTCTACCCACTCGACGAGTTCACGGCTCGGTTCCTCCGGGGACGGGCCGATGCGCTCTCGGCCGCTGTACCCGGCTGACGGGCAGCCACCGATCTCAGAGATAGCTCGTATCGTTGACCAGCCGGACCGACGACCCACCGTCGGGATAGAACTCCGCGAGCGATAGCGATGCCAGGTCCAGATGCAGGCGGTACAACAGCGACGGCCCGACTCCCAACGCCAGTTGCAGCAGCGTCTTGATCGGCGTGACATGGCTGACCACCACGATATTCGCGCCCGGATACCGCGCGACCAGATCGCGTCGCACCGCTTCCACCCGTTCCCGCACCTCGTCGAAGCTCTCGCCACCGGGGGCCCGCAGCGACGGATCGCCCAGCCATTCGGCGTGCAGATCCGGATCGCGGTCGGCGGCCTCGCGGAAGGTCAATCCCTCCCATTCGCCGAAATCGGTCTCGGTAAGACCCTCGACGACCCGGACCTCGATACCGAGTGCCGCACCGGCCGCCTCGGCGGTTTCCCGGGCCCGGCCCAGCGGTGAGGTCACGATCGCGGAGATATCGCCCTTGGCGGCCAGCATCTTCGCCGCCCGGTCCGCCTGTTCCCGGCCCACCACCGTCAGCGGTGGGTTACCGCGACCGGAATAGCGCCGCTGCACCGACAATTCGGTCTGACCGTGCCGCAACAGCAGCAGCCGAGTGGGCCGGCCGGCCGCGCCGGTCCAGCCCGGCCCGGGGCCGGAGAGCCGGGCCGACGCGCTGCGCGAATCGGCCGCCGTATCGGCGACCTCGGTGGTGGGGGCCGGTCGAGCCGGAGCCGGATCGGCCGCGCGCACCTCCTCGACCAGCTTGGCGTCGTCCATGGCCTCGTTGGCCAGCCGGTCGGCATGGGAGTTCTCGGCACGCGGTATCCAGCGGTAGGTCACCTGCTCGAAATCCGCGGCCAGCCGGCGCGCGCGATCGGCGAGCGGGATCAGGGCCGCGTGTTTGATCTTCCACCGGCCCGACATCTGCTCGACCACGAGTTTGGAGTCCATCCGCACTGTGACGACCCGCGCACCGAGTTCGGCGGCCGCCTCCAGCCCGGCGATCAGCCCGCGGTACTCCGCGACATTATTGGTGGCGACACCCAGCGCCTCCCGGCGCTCGGCGAGCACTCCCACCCGGTCCGCGTCGAATACCACCGCGCCGTAACCCGCCGGTCCCGGGTTACCCCGGGATCCGCCGTCCGCCTCGACGACGACCTCGCGCACGCTCATATCGGCCTCCCGCTCCCGCTACTCGGACCCCGCTGTCCGGCCCGGGCTCACAACCCGGATTCTTTGGTCCGCACCAGCACCGCACCGCATTCCGAACACCGCACCACCTGTTCGGGCGCGGTTTTCGCGATACGGGCGATCTCGCCGCGGTCCAGTTCGATCCGGCAGGCTCCGCAGCGCCGGGCCTGCAGCAGTGCCGCGCCGATACCGTGGCTGCTGCGCTGCCGATCGTAGATGTTCAGCAGTTCCTCCGGGAACGCGCCGACCAGGTTCGCGCGGTCGGTTTCGCAGCGCTGCTGGGCCACCGCGAGATCGGCGAGGGCCTCGTCGCGGCGGTCACGCGCGGTGGCGAGTTCGGTTTCGGTGCGGTCGAGGCGGGCACCGGCGTGCTCGTGATCCGCGGCGGAGGCCTCACGCCGTTCCATCACCTCGAGCAGGTCGTCCTCGAGTACCGTGCGGCGGCGTTCCAGGCTGCCCAGCTCGTGCTGTAGTTCGGACAGTTGTTTGGCACCCACCGAGCCCGCTTCCAGCACACCGCGGTCACGGTCCTCACGTTTGCGGACCGCCTCGATTTCCCCCTCGAGTTTGCGCATATCGCGGTCGAGATCGTCGAGCACGATCTCCACGGCCACGGCCGCGTCCTTGTGCGCGTTGCGTTCGGCCTCGAACCGGTCGACCTCCTGCTGTTCGGGGAGAACGCTGCGCCGGTGCGCGATCCGGGTCAGCTCGGCGTCGACCTCGGCGAGACGGAGCAGTTTGGCCTGAATCGATGGTTCGACATTCAACGCGAACGAACTCCCTGCGCACTGTGGACGGATAAGGAAGTCCACCGTACTCCGCGCGGTGGGGACGGCGTCGCCGACCGGTCCGAACCCGCAGGCCCGGATACCGGCGTCACGGATCAGCCGCCGCAGCCGACCGTCCACGGGTCGGTGCGCACAGTGGACACCCGCGTTTCCAGTTCCGGGAGCCCGGCCGCGGCCACGGCGGCCGCCTGGGCGCACCAGGGGAACTCCGTCGCCCAGTGGGCCGCGTCGATCAACGCGGGACCCGAACGGCGCAGATGCTCGTCGGCCGGGTGATGGCGCAGGTCGGCGGTGAGATAGGCGTCGACCCCGCGGCGGGCGGCAGTGTCGAGCAGGGAATCACCCGCACCACCGCAGACAGCCACCGTGCGCAGCACCCGGTCCGGCTCACCCGCGGCGCGCACGCCCCAGGCCGTTTCCGGCAGGGCGGCGGCGGCGCGGGCGGTGAACTCGCGCAGTGTCAGCGGTGCGGCCAGTGTGCCTATCCGGCCGAGGCCCTGGTTTCCGGTGAGTGCGGCCCGTTCGGTCACGTGGTACGCGGGCTCCTCGTACGGATGCGCCGTCCGCAGCGCCGCGAGCACCGCCGCACGCGACCCCGGCGCGGCGACCACCTCGAGCCGCTCCTCCGCCACCCGGGCCAGCTCGCCCACCGTCCCGAGCGCCGGGTTCGCGCCGTCCAGCGGCCGGAACTGGCCGGTGCCGGTGACCCGCCACGCCGCTTCCCGATAGTCCCCGGCGCCGCCCGCTCCCGCGGCGAACAGCGCCGCCAAGACCGCGGCGGCGTGTTCCGGCGGGACCTGAACCGTCCATTTGTCCACGGCAGGAACATATTTCGGGTCCAGCGGGCCAGTAACGGTCAATCCGAGCGCCTCGGCCAAGGCGTCGGAGACACCGGGATCGGCGGAATCGGCGTTCGTATGCGCGGTGAACAGTGCGCAGCCGGAGCGGATCAGCCGATGGATCAGGGCTCCCTTGGGGCGGTCGGCCGACACGCTGTCCACGCCCCGTAACAGCAGAGGATGGTGGGCCACCACGGCCTGGGCGCCCCACCGCACCGCCTCGTCCACCACGCCCGCGGTGACATCGACGGCGAACAACACCCGCCGCACGGTCTCCGCCGGATCCCCGCACACCAGGCCCACCGAATCCCACGGTTCGGCCAGCCGCGGCGGGTAGGCCGTCTCCAGCGTCGCGACGAGTTCGGCAAGGGTGGCCACGGCGCACCTTCCTCTCGGAGCTCTCAGGGCTTCGTCGGCGACAATCATGTCGCGCGTATTCCGTTCCGGGGCGGTCGGTCCACCCAGCCGCGGTGGTACCGGGGCGCTAGACCAGGCGTCCGGCGTTGCCGA
Source organism: Nocardia jinanensis (assembly GCF_014645735.1). Lineage (GTDB taxonomy): Bacteria > Actinomycetota > Actinomycetes > Mycobacteriales > Mycobacteriaceae > Nocardia > Nocardia jinanensis. The sequence goes on from NZ_BMMH01000003.1 coordinate 280,884, forward strand.
ACGCCTCCACCAGCCGGTCGACGTCCGCGGGCGGCCGGACCGCGACCCGCATATGCCCCGGCCCCAGACCCGGGAACGTATCGCCGCGCCGTACCGCGATCCCGTGCCGGCGCAGATATTCACGCAGTATCTCGCCGCGTTCCACTTCCAGCAGCAGGAACGGCGCCTCGGCCGGAGATCGCACCGCGACCCCGGCGCCGGTCAGTTGCGCGACCATGGCCATCCGGTGCTCGCCGATCTCCGCCGCCCGCGCCGCGGTTTCCGCGAGAGCGCGCGGCGAGGCGGTGGCCGCGATCGCGGTGAGCTGGAGGGTACCCACCGGCCAGTGCGCCCGGCCCCGGACCAACCGTCCCAGCACCTCGGGCGCCCCGAGCAGATAACCGCAGCGCAACCCGGCCAGCGCCCAGGTCTTGGTGAGACTGCGCAACACCAGTAGTCCCTCCCCTGCCTCGGCGGCCAGCGACTCCGGCTCGCCGGGCACCGCGTCCATGAAGGCCTCGTCCACCACCACGATCCGCCCCGGTCGCAGCAATGCGCGCACGACCTCGGCCGGATGCAGTACCGAGGTCGGGTTGGTCGGGTTGCCGATCACCACCAGGTCGGCCTCTTCGGGGACCAGAGTCGGGTCGAGGGCGTAGGGCGGTTCCAGCAGCACCCGGTGCACTGGGATACCGGCCTCGCGCAACGCGAACTCGGGTTCGGTGAACGACGGGTGCACCACCGCCGCCAGCCGGGGCTCGAGCCGCGGGAGCAGAGCGAAGCCCTCCGCTCCACCGGCCAGCGTCAGGACATGATCGGGCGCGACCCCGTGCCGGGCGGCCACGGTCTCCCGGGCGTGCCGCTCGTCCGCGGCGGCCGGGTACCGGCCTAGTGAGTCCAGGGCGGAGACCAGCCGGTCACGCAGCCAGCGTGGTGGCGCGGCGCCCTGGACATTCACCGCGAAATCGAGCAGACCCGGCTGGGCTTCCACATCACCGTGATGACGCAGCCCGGCGAAATCGACATGATCGGTGAGCATGAGACGCACCCTACGTGGCGCCCCGGGCGACCGACCCGCCAGAATGGTTGTCGTGGGTGAGCTGCACATATCGTTCGTCTGTACCGGCAATATCTGCCGGTCGCCGATGGCGGAGAAGATTCTGCTGGGGCATCTGTCCCGGGCCGGTCTGGACGACCGGGTCCGGGTGAGCAGTGCGGGCACCCACGACTGGCACGCCGGGTCCGCGGCCGACCCGCGCACCACCGCCACCCTGCGCCGCCACGGCTATCCGACCGGACACCGGGCCACCGGGTTCGGCACCGAACACGCCGACGCCGACCTGATCGTCGGGATGACCACCGAACACGACCGCAACCTCGCGGTACGCGGTATCCCCTTCCAGCGCCGCCGGTTGCTGCGCAGTTTCGATCCGGGCGCCGACGGGACCGAGGTACCCGATCCGTATTACGGCGGGACCGAGGAATTCGAGCTGGTGCGCGAGCAGATCGAGGCCGCGGTCCCGGGCCTGCTCGATTGGGTTCGCGCCGCGCTCACCGCCCGGGCACCGGTCAGCGATGGTGCGGCCTGATGCGCCGCCTGTCTTTTCTGCTGCGCCCCGGCTGGTTGATCCTGGCCGTGGTGGTCGTGGCCTTCGCGTACCTGTGTTTCACCGTGCTCGCGCCCTGGCAGCTCGGTAAGAACGAGACCACCTCCGAACGCAATGAACTCATCGCCGAATCGGTGCACGCCGATCCGGTGGCGGTCACCGATATTCTCGACGGCGCCGCGACGGGGGCGGCCACGGAATGGCGGAAGGTGTACGCCGAGGGCAGCTACGTACCCGATTCGACCGTGCTGGTCCGGCTGCGTCATCTCGACGGCGCGCCCGGCTTCGGAGTGTTGTCCGCGTTCGCCCTCACCGACGGACGCACCCTACTCGTGGACCGTGGCCTGGTGGCGGCAGTCGACGGATCGCAGCCGCCGCCGATCGACCCCCCGCCCACCGGCGTGCAGCGGGTCGAGGGCCGGGTCCGGGTCTCGGAGAACGTCGATCCGCAGCGCACGCCCGCGGTCCAGGGGGGTATCCCGCACGTCTATTCGATCGATGTCCCGCAGGAGACCACGGTCCTCGGACTCCCGCTGACCCCGCTCCCCGTCGGTGCCCGCGGCGCCTATCTGCAGCTGTCGGAGGACCAGCCGGGCGCGTTCACACCGGTTCCGCTGCCCCAGCTCGATGCCGGACCCTATCTCTCCTACGGGCTGCAATGGCTCGCCTTCGGCATCATGGCGCCGCTGGGGCTGGGGTATTTCGCCTGGGCCGAGATCCGCGAACGCCGCAAACAGCGCCGCCCGGTGCCGAAAACCGGGTCCGGTGCCGCCGAGCTCGGTACCGCCGCACCCGAACCCGTCACCACCGAAGCCCGTCTGGCCGACCGTTACGGCCGCGACCGGCCCTGATACCGGGCGCCCCGCTTCTCCCGGCGGGGCCGATACCCGGCCTCAGCCACGCGCGGACCGGCCGCGCATGCGGTCCCACAGCACCGCGCTCAGCGGCGCGAGCACCGCGGCCGAGATCACTGCCGCGTACTGCACCAGTTCCGACAGCCGCACGGCCCGGCGCAGATCACCGACCGCGGGCGCCGGCCCCCGGCCCAGTTCCGGCCGCTGTTCGACCCCGTGGCGATATTCGGTACGTCCGCCGAGCCGGACACCGAGCGCCCCGGCCGCCGCGGCTTCCACCACTCCGGCGTTCGGGCTCGGATGCCGGTGCGCATCCCGGCGCCAGGTCCGCAACACCGTACCGGGGCGGCCGCCGACCAGCGGCGCCACCAGGGCGGTGAGCAGCCCGGTCATCCGGGCCGGAAGCAGATTCGCCATATCGTCGACGCGGGCGGCCGCCCATCCGAAATGCCGATACCGCTGGTTGCGGTAGCCGATCATGGCATCGAGGGTGTTGACCGCCCGGTAGCCCAGCAGTCCGGGAACACCGGCCACCGCACCCCACAGCAGTGGCGCGACCGCGGCATCGGAGGTGTTCTCGGCGATCGATTCCAGCGCGGCCCGGGCCAGCCCGTCCGTGTCGAGCGCCTCCGGATCGCGCCCGCAGAGCGAAGGCAGCAGTTCCCGGGCGGCGGTCAGATCGCCGGCTTCCAGCCGATCGGCCATCATCCGACCGGTCCGCGCCAGGCTCCGTCCGCCCAGGACCGTCCAGGTCGCCGCGGCCACAGGTATCGCACCACCCCGACGCAGCACCGCACCCAGGCCGATCACCGACCCCACCAGCACCAGTTCGTGAACCACCCCCGCCCGCCGGTGATCGGCATAGGTCACCGATTCCAGCGACGCGGCCAGCATCCCGAACCCCGCCACCGGATGCCCCCGCCGGGGATCGCCGGCCGCCCGATCGATGGCGAAGCCGATCAGCAGACCCGCCGCGGTCGAAACGCCTCTGTGCACCGGGTGAGCGTATCCAGCGCCGAGGTTCCGCCCGCGCAGGGGACGAGCGGGCGGAGGAATTCGGGCGACGGGTACCGGTGCTGGCAGGATCGACGCGGCACGGCCGATACCGCCGCGACCGGACCACCGTCGGCGACCCACCCCGCTCCGATGTCACACATCGGATGCGAGCATCGTCGACCACGCGAGACCAACGCCCGACCGTGGGCAACGACCGAACGGGGAACCGCAGTGACCGATCGAGAGGGAGCCACCGATCTGGCCCGGCGTTTCGAGGACCTGCGCCCGTACCTGCGCCGCCTCGCCTACAGCACCCTGGGTAGTCTCGCCGACGCCGACGATGTGGTGCAGGAGGCGTGGCTGCGGTTGCAGCGGCAGCAGGAATCCGGCGGCGTGCCCATCGATAATCTGCGGGCCTGGCTGACCACGGTCACCGGACGACTCGCCCTGGATCAGCTCGGTTCGGCGCGGGTGCGGCGCGAACAGTATGTCGGCGAATGGCTGCCCGAACCCGCGGTCTCCGATTGGGAAGATCCCGCGGATCGGATCTCCCAGGACGAACGGGTCACCATGGCGCTGCTGGTGGTGCTGGAATCGCTGTCACCGGCCGAGCGCACCGCGTTCGTCCTCCAGGACGTGTTCGGAATGTCGGGCCCGGAGGTCGCCGAGGTGGTGGGCCGGACCCCGGCCGCGGTCCGGCAGTTGGCCTCGCGCGCACGCAAACGGGTCGAGGACGGTACCCCGCGTTTCCCGGCGTCCCCGGACGAACAGGAGAAGGTCGTCTCGGCATTCTCGGTGGCCTGGCGATCCGGTGATATGAGCGCGCTGCTGGGCGTGCTCGACGATCGGGTGACCCTCACCGCCGACGGCGGCGGCAAGGTGCCGGCCATCCGCAAACCGGTGGCGGGCGCCGAGGTCATCGCCAAGATGCTGCTCGGCTGGTACCACCTGCCCGCGGCCGAGGGCGGCTGGGGCCGGACCATCGAGGTCAACGGTATGGCGGGACTGCTGGTGTTCGACGGTCAGCACCACGGGGTGTTCTCCTTCACCGTCGACGCGGACCGGATCACCGCCATCCATGTCGTCCGCAATCCGGACAAGCTGCGTGATCTGCCGGCCGATGCCGGGGCGGAATGGGTTCTGCGCGAGTCCGGCGAGAGCTGAGGCCGGCCCCGGCATCGCGCTGTCTCCACCACGTCCGCGAGCACCGGAACGAGCGCGTTAGGTTGCGTGTATGAGGATCGAAGTCAGTGGACACCAACCCGAGGTCGACGTCACCGCCTGGATCGCGCCCAATGCGACCGTGATCGGCCGGGTGAAGCTCGGGGCTCAGGCCAGCATCTGGTACAACGCGGTCCTGCGCGGTGACACCGAACTGATCACCGTCGGGGAACGCAGCAATATCCAGGACGGCTGTGTACTGCACGCCGATCCGGGCTTCCCGACCACCGTGGGCGCCGGGGTGTCGGTCGGGCACAACGCGATCCTGCACGGATGCACGATCGAGGACGACTGCCTGATCGGGATGGGCGCGACCGTACTCAACGGCGCGGTGATCGGCCGGGGCAGCCTGATCGCGGCCAACGCGCTGATTCCCGAGGGCGCGCAGATCCCGCCGGGGTCGCTGGTCGCCGGCGTCCCGGGCAAGGTGCGCCGCGAGCTCACCGCGGAGCAGCAGCGCGGCGTGGAACTCAACGCCATGGTCTATCTGCACCATATGTCCGAACACCAGTCGGCGAAGGAGATCTGAGCCGCCACCACCGTCGACCCGGACACGTCATTGGACAAGCGTCCAGTAGGTGACTGATAGGATGGAGCCAACGTATCCGGGGAGACGGGCGGACTCGAAACCCACTGTCCTGCAAGGCGTCGGCGTTTCGAGCGACCCGTTCAGGTGGGCACGGCGATGTGCCGGCAGGAGGTATGGCGGGTGACGTTCGAGCAGTACGAAACGTGCCGGTCGACCGGACGGGTCAGCGTGGCGGATATCGCCGCGCAACCAGGAGGTATCGAGGCGCTACAGCGCAGAGTCCACGAACTGCGTTCCAGAGGAGTCGATTTCGCGGCCAATGCCATCGAACACGAGATGGCCGAGCTGGATCTCCCGCGGGAGTGATACCCAGCACGAAACCAACGCGCAGGTCACCCCGCGCAATGGACGTCGGATAAGGTGTGGGAACCATGCCACCCGTACCGCCGATTCTGCAACGCATCCTTGCCCAGCCCCCCGCCGACAGCGGGAAAGTGCTCGACAGCGCGTTATCGGCGTTCCTGGATTTCGGGATCAAGCGCACCAGCATGGGCGAAATCGCCCGCCGCGCCGGTATCAGCCCCGCGACGCTCTACCGCCGCTTCGAATCGAAGAACGACCTGGTCGAAGCGGTCACCGTCCGGGAAGCGCAGCGGTTCGTCAGCAAAATCGACAACCGGGTGCGCACCGTGACCGGCTCCGAGGATCAACTCGTGGAGATCTTCGTCGCCTTCATCTCCGCCATCGCCGGCAACCCGCTGCTGATCCGGCTGTTGCGTACCGAGCCCGATCTCGTTCTCCCCCGGCTCACCACCGAGGCCGGCCCCATCCTCGCCGTCGGACGCACCTATCTGGCCGCGAAACTGCGGGAACTCAACGACAGCGAGATCGATTTCGATCTGGTCGCCGAGATCATGGCCCGCCTGGCACTATCGCTGGCGCTCACCCCCGACGGTCTCATCCCCATTCAGGACGAGGCCGCCGGCCGCGAATTCGCCCGCCGCACCCTGCTACCCATGGTCTCCGGACACTGAGTTGATGGCGGCGCCTGCGGCGCCGCGGGGCGGGGCCCTATCAACCCCGGTTCTTCACTCCTTCGCTCAGTCGCTGCGCTCCTTCGCTACGTCGCTCCAGAACCGGGGCGGGCCCCGCCCGCTGAGGTGGACCATCCGGAACAGGCAGAAGGTGAACGAAGGTGCGCATTGATCACCTGGGCAGGCTCACGACACCGCAAGTACTCAACGATCACCAATCCATGAACGGCCCACCGCACACCGCTCCACAGCCGAAGCGAGCCCCGCCCACCGAGGTAAACCATCCGGAACAGACAGAAGGTGAACGAAGGTGCGCATTGATCACCTGGGCAGGCTCACGACACCGCAAGTACTCAACGATCACCAATCCATGAACGGCCCACCGCACACCGCTCCAGAACCGGGGCGGGGCCCGACTGTCTCATAGCGCGAAAGCCCGGTGGACCAGCTCGTCCAGTTCTTCCTGTCCCCCCGGGCCGCTCTCCGGTTCCTCTGCGAGCGCACGTACCCGGCGCACGACCGACGCCGCCGCGGGAGTCCCCGGATCCGGAAGCGGCAAACGGGATACGTACTGGGTGATCCAGCGCCGCCGGCCGGAGTAGAGCCGGTTACCGCAGACCGCGTCGTAATAGCGCAGCCCCAGCGACGAGTTCGCGATACCCATCATCAAACAGGCCAGATCCTCGGCACCGGAATCCCCACCCAGGTCCGCCAGCGAAATCCAATAGCAGTCACCGTTGACCACCGCCCCCGAACGATCCAGCGCGAACCGCGGCCGCTCACTGATATCCGGGAACACCACCTTCGGGATCCGCCACAGATGCGGTCGCTGCGGCACCCAGTGCTCGAACCATTTCCGGCCCGCATCGGTGAGGTAGCCCCGGGCCGTCAGGACCTCCCGATGCTGCTCCAGATAGGCCGCGGCGCGCGGATACCGGGCCAGGTCCACCGGCACCCGGCGGGTCCGGGTGAGGTCGTAGGGGTAGAGCACCCGCGTCGCACGTACCCGATCGATCCGCCACGGCCGCATATCGTGATGGGTGATGAGATCTCGCAGCAGTTCCGGTTCGGCCGCCGGGTCACCCCAGTGCGCCGCGATGAACACCTTGTCCGCATTGGTCTTGATCCCCACCCGGATACGCCCCAGGTCCCCGAAGGTCCGCCACATCCGCTCGGACACCCCGCGCAGCCAGTCGTCGTGCCCCACCCGCGACATCCGCCACCCCACGGATGCCGCCGCCGGGCCGGGCTCGGTCGCCAGCTCCCCCATCGTCACCGCGAATCTCCGGCCCTGCCGCCGCACCGTCACATCGGCGTCCCCACCCAGCGCCGCGAACAGTTCCCGGTCACCATCTGCCGGCACCGCCCCGGGCTCCGGGCCCGTCGCGCGCATTCCGCCCTCTGGGCACGGCCCGTTATCGGTGCGGTCGGCTCCCGGTCTCTCTTCCGGAGCCGGACCGGCCGAACCGCATTCGACGGGCCGGTCCGAGCCTCGCGATCCCGCGGCCGGTACCGAGTCGGCCACGCCCGCTACTTCCGGATCCGACGCGGCCCCGGCCTCCTCCTCGTAGACCGACACGTACCGGCAGTTGCCCCGCGTCGCGCCGCGCACGGCGATCGTTACCGCCGGCAGTACCGCCGCCTCGAACAACTTGGTATCCCCCAGGTCGTACAGCTCCACCGGCGTCAGATCGGCCAGCAGCAGCCCCCGCAGATTCGCGCCGGCCTTCGTGGTGAGGAAACGATTCGCGCACAGCAGGCCCAGCACCGCACCCGGAGCCATCAGCCGCGGCAGTGCCGCGACGAACGGATGGGTGAGATCGATCCGGCCCCGCAACCCGAACTGCCCGCGCAGTGCTTGCGCCGCCTCCCCACCCAGCTGCTGGGTCCGGACATACGGCGGATTCGCGATCACCGCGTCGAACGATTCGGCGGGTAGCCCCGCGCAGTCGGCCAGGAAATCACGCTGCCGCCACTCGGCACCCACCCCCGAATCCGCGGCCCGCCGCCGAGCCAGCGCCAACCCCGCCGGATCCAGGTCGTAACCCACCAGCTCGACCGGGGCCCCCGGCAGCCGGTCCGCCAGCGCGACCTTGATCGCGAACAACAACTCCCCGGAACCACACGCCGGATCCAGCACCCGCACCGGCCCCGCCGTCTCGATCCGCGCCGCGACCCGCCCCGCCAGGAAACCCGCAAGCGTGGCGGGTGTGTAGTGCCGGCCGTGACGCTTACGCTCGCGAGCCCCCGCTCCATCGCGTCCCATCTGCGCATTGTCGTCGACCGGGTGCGGTAGGCGGATGATTTCGTGCTTTTCGACGTCGCCTCCGGCGTGGCGGGAGCCCGCACAACGCGTCGTGCGGGCTTCCGATCAACCTCGCACCGAACCTTCAGGCCACACCACATCCACAACCACTCCGCGCGCCCGCGCCAGCTTCACTACACTCCCAGTGCCGCCGGCTTCGCCACCTTCCCCGTCCCACACCGCGACCAGACGATCAGCCGACCCGAGCAGCGCCTCGTTCGCAGCCTCGTATGCCTCCCGACCCGCTTTCTCAAACGCCATCACGCGCACGTCAGACGCACACTGCACCAACTCATCGAACACCGGTGCGTGGTCGGGCTTCACCTTGGCCTCGCGGTAGTTCCGGGAGGGCAGCACCACTTCGAGCCGACCACCAGCCTCTAGCACCACTTGTGCGAACACCGAATCGGCTCCGCGCGCGATGCAGCTAACGCCCACCAGATCGGGAATCTCCGCGAGGCGCCGGGTGATCTCCTCCCGCACCAGTACCGCAGTTTCCTCAGTGATATTCATGTGCCCGGTCACGGCGACCCGCATAGTTCACTCCTGTGCGTTGAGCAGCGGGCGCATCCGGTCGCGCAGCTCGGCGACCGCGACACCAGTCTTTACCCGCTCTGTTCGTTTGTAGAGCTTGCCGACCTTGACCCGCACCCGGTCCGACCGGGTCCGTTCAACGGTGGTCAGCGCATCATGACCTACCCGGCACGCCTCCTCCACCTCACCCTGGATCACGCGCGCCTCCGCTAACCCGAGACGATCCAGCGCGATGCTTCGGATCCGGTCCCCTCGCCGCGACTGCACCGCCAGCTCGATATGGTCGACCGCCTCACCTGCGAACACAGGTCTTCGGCGCGACATGTCCAGCAAGCGACCGCCGATCGTCCCCGCCAGCTCCGCCGCATCGAAGTAGTGCACCCAGAACGGATCAGTAGCGGGCTGTGAGGCAGCGAACTTCTCCTCTGCCTTCTCGCAGGCGCGCCGGAACCCTGATGGGCGCTCGAGCTTGCTCAACGCCCATGCCTCCCGCGTGTACAGCATCGCCTCCACCGTCGGTGTGAGCGTCCCAGCACCACGGTCGCGGGCTATCCGCACCAACTCCAGGGCGTCGGCCGCTCCGGCATCGCCATCGAGGCCGAGAAGTTGCCGCGCCATACCGGCCAGCGCGAATGCGCAGAACGCAGGGTCGTCGGCGTGGCTCGCGGCCCGGGCTGCGAGCGCGTAGTACTGCTGTGCTGTGGCCTGCTGCCCGGAGTCCCAGCTCATCGTCGCCGCGGTCTCGGCGAGCTGCGCCAGAACACCCCACAGTCGTTTCTCCACTCGCACTGGTTGCCGCTCCCGCAGCATTTCGTTCACTTCCGCCAGCTGACCGACGACTGCCTTGCGTCGCAGTCCGCCCCCGAACTGGTCATCCCACTCGCGGAAAGAACGGGCTACGTTGTCGAGCTGCTCAACCTCTTGCATGCCTAGCCCCATCGGCTTGTCCACCGGGCGCGGAGCGTCGTCGAAGAAGAGCCAGCGTTCCAAGGTCTCGAGCAGGCCGGCACCGATCGTGACTCCGAGAAGTGTCTGTGTGGCGTGGCGTCGGTCCATCGTCAGGTCCTTGCGGGTCAGTTCCGCTGTCGCGGTGACGCAGTCCGCAGAGTCGGGAGCGCGCCGAACCGTCGCCGCTGTCCCGCGTTCCGGGCCGCGTCCACCCAGACCGATAGCCGCTGCAAACCGCGCCTGCTGCTCAGCGGTGGCGCGGGCAAGGGTGGTGTCCATGATCCGGGCGAAGTCCTCGGAAAGAGTCACCCACACGCCACGCTGCGCCCACTTCTTGATAGTCGATACGCCGACTCCGGTGATCGTCGAAAACTTCGGCTGCGTCACCCCGAGGGCGCGCCGGAGCTCGGTTGCTTCTGCGCCGGTCCACATAACCTGCATACCCATATGCTGCCCCCAACTGGAGTCCGGTTGTGCGGACATTATCCCAAGGGAGACTGCGGTATACCGCGTTCGTCTTCACACAGATAACGGTGCGCGGCGATGGTGTGGGGGCCGCCTTAGCTCGTCTCATACAATTGTCGCCGGGCCTCGGCGGTTCCGGAATCCAAACCCAGCAACCCGTGAGGTGATCCCATGGGCGAGAATCTGCCGCCGCTCCCCGTCCGCCAGCCCGTGAACCGCGCAATGGCTGCGACGCTGCGGTACTGGCACACCAACCACCGCAACAACCACGCGCTACTGGAACGGATCGCTGCCGGGCTCCACGCATTACCCGACGTCTGCCCAACAGACCACTGCCGCAACATTCTCGGCGGCAAAGGCAACTATCCGCCCGACGACAACACCGCCGCGCGGCCCGACCATGCGGCGCCATGAACCACTCGACCGCCTTGGGCTGGATCGACTACGACATCAGCGGCTCATTCGACTGGGATTCGGCCCAGGTACGCCGCCTCGCCCGCCACCTGGGATACCACCTCGTCTGGCCCGACGGGCGGTCACTGCTACGAGTGGTCGATCAGGCGCGCAACGCCGCTGCCGATTTGGTGATTCTTCCCGCACCCGACCACCTGAGCCCGCTCGAACTCAACGCAGTGATGGACGTGGCCGACGTGGAAACCGTGGTCCCGCGCCTCAGCTTCGCACGCTGGACATTCGTGAAGGTGGCACCATGAGCGCCCCGGTTGTGGCCGGATTCGCACTCGCCATCGGACTTCCACTGTTGGTGATCGCGGCGACGATCTGGTGGCCCTGATGATCGGCACACCGAACCACTTCGCGCACGAGCATAAATCGGCTGCCACTTACCTCGATGTCGCCGCGAACGACCACGGCGACGAGAAAGGGCTCCTCGTACACCGCGCACTGCAGCGCATCGAATCAGCCGAGCCCCATCTCGTCGAGATCGGCCCGGGCGGTGGTGCCGCGGTCGAATTCCTCGCGACGCGGGCAGCAAAAGAACCTCGGCCGCTACAGCTCACCTTGCTGGAGGCGCCCGGGGTTACCTCGACCTCACTCACGGACGCGATAGATCGGTTCAACGCGGTCGGGTCGTGTGTGCTGGTGCACGGGTGGGCTCAGGACATCGGGCGGCTGGTGCGGGAACCGGTCGACGTGATCAGCGCGTCGGCGCTGATGCACGAGGTCTACTCCTACGGTGGCGCCTACTCGGGACTGCACACGATGATGCGGACGCTGCCGACCGTGCTCCACCCCTACGGCTATTTCGTCTACCGCGACGTCTACGCAGTCGATGCGCCGAGCCTGCACGAGCGGGTCGTGCAGTCCTACAGCGCACAAGCATGGTTGCAGTTCTGGCGCATGTTCGTCCCGCATTACCTGCGTGAGGGAACACACCCGTACCACCATCACGACGACGAGGTCGTTGCCCGGCAGAACTCACGCATCGTGCCGGTCGCGGAGCTGGACAGCCGGGTGTGCGCCGTGATCGAGGCACCGGTCGGGCTGTTCCGTGAAGTGCAACGGCACTACATCACCTGTCGCGATCATGCCTGGCGTTCCGGGGTCCTCGGGTTCCGTCCCGTTCTCGACGGACCGCTGTCCGGTGACTGGATCGATTTCCGGGCCGGGCACAAACGAGTGCACTACGCCCTGACGGAATCGGAATGGATGCCGGCGATGCGGCGGGCGAACCTGCTCGCTGTGAGCGAGCCGTTCGGCGATCATCACGTGATCGACGGGGATATCTTCGACGCTGTCAGCGATGTAGCCCTCATGGCGTTCATGGCCGCGGCCGAACAGGGCGACGACGACTGTGCTCGAACATGGGATTCGTGGTTGACCCGGGAGGGAGGCGAGACCTACGCCTACCTCACCCTCGACGAGCTGCTGTCCTCGTTCGCGGTGCACTCGATCGAAGCCCATCCCGACCAGGACGCGGTCTTGATGCCGGTGTCGGCCGACGATGTGTTCACCCGCGACCGGCGGTACTACAACCGGTTCCTCGCCCACAGGCTACCGAACCCGCTCACGGATGCGAAGCAAATGGTGCTGTTCCAAAACATCCCGGTCAGCGACACCAACACTCTGCAACGCGGTCTCGCCACCCTGCAAACAATCTGCTCGAAGCCGACACTGGCTCGACTGCACACAGCTATTCACTGGAGAGGATGATCCCCACATGGAATTGATCGAGGTCGAACGCAAACGCGAACTCGCCGACAGCGAAGCCCTGCGCTGCCGCCTCGCCGAACTCGGCTACCGCGAGACCAGCTCGCTGACCGAAGTCGACACCTACTACAGCCGCCCTGATATCGACTACATGGAAACCGTCGAATGCCTGCGAGTACGTCAGCGCGACGGCTTCGCCGAGGTCACCTACAAGCCACCGTCCAGCACAGCAACCCATTCCGATCGCGATGTGATCGCGAAGCGGGAAACCAACGTTCACCTTGCCGACACCGGCCAAGCCGACGCGGCGAACGCCCTGCTCGCCGCGATCGGCATGGTCGAACTCGTGCGGGTCGAGAAGGCGCGCACCATCTACCGGCACCCCGACCAAGACGAGACGCTGGTCAGCATCGACATCGTCACCGGTGCCGGCGCGTTCCTCGAAACCGAGGTCCTCGCCACCGACAGTAATGCCGCAGCCGCCCACCTCGGGAACATCGAACACGCGATCGGCGTATCCACCTACCCGGTAGTGCGCCTGCCATACCGAGATCTCGTGATGCAGGCGTGCACAACGACCCAACGGCGGAAACGATCGCTTACGTGATGGCCTCGTTGCTCAGCAACGGCCCGCTCGGTCCCCCCACAAGATCACAGTGGGATGTTCTTGTGGTGGCTCGGCCGTGAAGGGGCCGCGGCCAGCGCCGCGGCGATCTTGCTGCGGGTGTGGGCCGGGTCGATGACCTCGTCCACGACCCCGATCGCGACCGCCCGGTCCACCCCGCCCGCGATGGCTTCGTGTTCGGCCGTGAGCCGCTCGTGCAGCGCCTCCCGCTCTTCCTCGGATGCGGCGGCGAGAGCCTTCTTGTGCAAGATGCCGACCGCGGCTTTCGCGCCCATCACCGCGACCTCCGAGCCCGGCCAGGCGTAGACCGCGGTGGCACCCAGCGAACGGGCGTTCATCGCGATGTAGGCGCCGCCGTAGATCTTGCGGGTGACCAGGGTGACCCGCGGGACCCGCGCCTCGGCGAACGCGTGCAGCAGTTTGGCGCCGCGCCGGACCACACCGTCCCATTCCTGGCCGACGCCGGGCAGGTAGCCGGGGACGTCGGTGATCACGACCAGCGGGATACCGAAGGCATCGCAGAGCCGGACGAACCGGGCCGCCTTCTCGGCGCTCTTGGAGTCCAGGCAGCCGCCGAGCCGCAGTGGGTTGTTGGCCAGGACGCCGACGGTGCGGCCGGCCAGCCGGCCGAGGCCGGTCACCATGGAGCGGGCGTAACCGCCCTGCAGTTCTTCGAAGCTGGATTCGCCGTCGACATTGTCGAGCAGTTCGTGCACCAGCGGTTTGACGTCGTAGGCGCGTTTGGCCGAGGCAGGCAGCAGGGCCAGCAGATCGACGTCCCCGTGTTCGGCGGCGCGGAGGTCGAATTCGCCCTGTTCGGCGAACATCGACACCAGTCGGCGGGCGCGGTGCACCGCGTCGGCCTCGTCATCGGCGACGATATGGGTGACACCCGATTTCTTGCCGTGGGTTTCCGGGCCGCCGAGGGTGGCCATATCCACCTGTTCGCCGGTGACACTGCGCACCACATCGGGCCCGGTCACGAAAACGCGTCCTTCGGGGGCCATGATCACGATATCGGTGAGCGCGGGGCCGTAGGCGGCGCCGCCCGCGGCGAAGCCGAGCACCACCGAGATCTGGGGAACCTGGCCGGAGGCGCGGACCATCGCTTCGAAGACCTGGCCGACCGCGTGCAGGGCCTCCACGCCCTCGGCCAGCCGCGCCCCACCGGAATGCCAGAGACCGACCACGGGCGCACCGGAATCGATGGCGGTGTCGATCGCGTCGACGATATGTTTGCAGCCCTCCACGCCCATCGCGCCACCCATCACGGTGGCATCGGAGCAGTAGGCGACGGTTCGGACACCGTCGACCTCACCGACCGCCGCGAGCACACCCGACTTGTCGCGCGGGTGCAGCGGCAGAACGGTCCCGGAGTCGAAGAAGCGTTGTAGCCGTCCGAGGGGATCACGCGGATCGGTCGCAGTTTCCTGATGGCGGGCCGGAGCGATAATCGTCATCGCGTTGTCTCCTCGAAGATGTGTGCCCGAAGCGCGGGCCACTGTTGTCGAAGCCCGGACGGGGCCGCCCGGATGAACCCGGCGGCCCCGTCCATGGGTCGTCGAACTGTTCGGAAGGACCGTCAGGCCCGACCGAAGGCGAGCGCGACATTGTGCCCACCGAAACCGAACGAATTGTTGATCGCGTACTCGATCTCCTGGCGCCGCGCTTCGCCGGCGACCACATCGAGGTCGATCTCGGGATCCTGGTTCTCCAGGTTCAGGGTGGGCGGCACGATACCGTCCCGGATGGCCATCACGGTGAGCACGGACTCCAGCGCACCGACAGCGCCGATCGAATGCCCGAGCGCCGATTTGGGCGCGTAGACCGAGGCGTGGTTGCCGACGGCCTTGTTGATCGCCCGCGCCTCGGCGGTATCGCCGATCGGAGTGGCGGTGGCGTGTGCGTTGATATGGGTGATGTCCTTCTTGGACAGACCCGCGGTCTGCATGGCCCGGGTCATGGCGCGGGCGGCGCCCGTGCCCTCGGGGTCGGGTGCGACCAGGTGGAAGCCGTCGGAGGTGATACCGGCGCCCAGCAGACGAGCGTGGATGGTGGCACCGCGGGCCTTGGCGTGCTCCTCGGTCTCGATGACCATGAGCGCACCGGCCTCGCCGAAGACGAATCCGTCACGATCCTTGTCGAAGGGACGCGAGGCGCCCTTCGGATCGTCGTTACGGGTGCTCATCGCACGCATCATGGTGAACGCGGCGATCGGCACAGCGTCGATGAAACCCTCGACACCGCCGGTGACGACCATATCGGCGTCACCCATGACGATCATGCGCCATGCGTTGGCGATACCTTCGGAGCCCGACGAGCACGCCGAGACCGGAGTGACCACTCCTGCCCTGGCCTTCAGCTCGAGACCGACGACGGCGGACGGCCCGTTCGGCATGACCATCTGAACAGCGAGCGGCGAGATCTTGCGATAGCCCCCGTTCTTCAGCTTGTCGACCGAATCGATGAGCGCGTCACCGCCACCTAGTCCAGTGCCGATGGCCACACCCAGCCGGTCCGGATCGACCTCTGGGCTGCCCGCGTTGCGCCAGACCTCGCGGCCGAGCACGGTGGCGAGCTGCTCGACGTAGGCCATCCGCCGGATCTCGACCCGGCTCAGCAGCGTATCGGGACGAACCTTCAGGTGGCCGCCGATACGGACCGGTAGATCGTATTCCTCGACGAAGGAATCCTCGAGAACGTCGATACCGCTCTCGCCGTTGAGGAGACCCTTCCACGTCGCATCGACGTCACCCGCGATCGACGTGGACGCCGCCAGGCTCGTGACGACGACGTTCGGGAAGTTCCCGTTCAAGGTGGAAGGAGTGGTCACGGTGTCGGCCCTACTCGGCGCTGTCGAACTTGGCCTTGAGCTCAGCGGCGGTGTCAGCGTTCTCCGCCTCGAGCTTCTGGATGTAGTTGACGGCGTCGCCGACCGTCTTCAGGCTGGCCAGATCCTCGTCCGGGATCTTCACCCCGTACTTGTCCTCGGTCTGAACCGCGATCTCGACCATGGACAGCGAGTCGATGTCCAGGTCATCGACGAAGGACTTCTCGACAGTCACCTCGGAGGGTTCGATACCCGTAACCTCTTCGATGATCTTGCCGAGTTCCTCGACGATTTGTTCCTGGGTCAGAGCGGCCACTTCGTGGCTCCCTTCTAGTTTTCTCGGGTAGGGCTGTACATATTTCTTCGGGCCGAATCGACGTACGGTTACGCCGCTCGGTGCCGTGCTCCCGCGAGGGTTCGTGGGAAACACGGCCGTAGGCAAGCTAGCCGGAGCTCGTGAGCTCGGCCAGCGCGGGGATGTCTTCCGGGGTCTTCAGCGCCAGGTTCGGGGTGCCTTTGAGCTCCCGTTTGGCGATTCCGACGAGGGTTCCCGCCGGTGGCAACTCCGCCACCGCCGAGACGCCGGACTGCCGGACGGTTTCGGTGCACAGGTCCCACCGGACGGGCCGGGTGACCTGCGCGGCGAGCTTAGCCACCGCGTCCGCGCCGGACTCGACCGGCTTGCCGTCGGAGTTCGACAGCAGCGGGCGGACCGGCTCGTGCGGGGTGATCTCGGCGATCGCCGCCGCTACCGCCTTCTGCGCAGGAGCCATGAACTCGGTGTGGAACGCGCCCGCTACGGGAAGCGCCCGTACCCGGGCCTTCTCCGGCGGGTTCGCGGCCAGTTCGGCCAGTGCGTCCAGGCGGCCCGCCGCCACGATCTGTCCGGTGGCGTTGCGGTTGGCCGGGACCAGTTCCAGTTCTTCGAGCCGTGCCAGCACAGCGGCCTCGTCGCCGCCGAGCACCGCGGACATACCGGTCGGCTCCAGCGCGCACGCCTTCGCCATTTCGGCACCGCGGATGGCTGCCAGCGTAACTGCTTGGTCGGCAGAGATCACGCCGGCGACCGCCGCGGCGGCGAGTTCGCCCACCGAATGGCCCGCCACGATGGTGTCGGCCGGTACCCGCTTCTCGCCGATCTCGGCGAAGGCGAGCAGCGCGGCGGCCACCACGAGAGGCTGGGTCACCGCGGTATCGGTGATCTCTTCGGCGGTCGCTTCGGTACCGAGCCGGATCAGATCCAGGCCGGATTCCTTCGACCACAGTGCGAGCCGGTCACGGGCGCCCGGCCGGTCGAGCCAGGGCGCGAGCATGCCGGGTGTCTGAGAGCCCTGTCCAGGGGTGAACAATGCGATCACGTACCTAAGAAAACACTGTGAGACCGCATTCGCGAGATGTCGACGTGAATAGACCTTGCCGACAGCTTTTGTATGGTCTCCACAAAAGCCCGCGTGGGGTGTCCGGATCGACCGAATCGGGGTCGGCGTTACAGTCCGTCTTTGTCCACTGGGACAAAAGAGTCGTCTGATGCCGGTGTTGACGGTTCGTTACGAATTCGTGTCAAACGACCTACTGTGGCGGCGATTCGTAACACATACGCATCCCGCGGATTCAGCGGATCCCGACCGGTTACTTCCCCGATCCGCTTCAGGCGATACCGCACCGTATTTGGATGAACGTACAGTTGACGCGCGCACATCTCTACGGCACCGCCACACTCCAAGTAGGCATCCAGGGTGTCCGCCAGGGCGGAACCGGCAGAAGCCAACGGAAGGACAAGGTACTCGACGAGAGCGTCGACCGCAGCTCGATCGCCGAGCAGAGCTCGTTCGGGTAGTAGCTCCATGGCGTGTACCGGGCGCGGCGCCTCTCGCCAGCCGATCACGGCCTCCATCCCGGCGAGCGCCTCCAGGGCACTGCTGTGCGCGGCCCCCAGAGTGCGCGTGGTCGGTCCGATCACCACCGGGCCGTCCGAGAACGCCTCGGTGAGCAGATCGGCCATGAACGGCGAATTGTGCAGCGCGTCGCCCAGTGTGCCGCTCACCACCATCACCAGGCGCGCCCCCTGGACGACCGCCAGCGCCGCCCGGCCGTGCCGGGCCGCGATGGTGTGCACCGCGCCGACCACCGAAACACCCTGGTCGCGCGGCGGAGTACCCACGAGCACCGTCGCGGGGGTAGTCGCGTCCCAGTTCAGCGTCGCCGCCCGGGAGAGCATGTCGGGGCCGGTGTCACCGCGCACCACCGCGTCCACCACCAGAGCCTCGAGCCGGGTATCCCAGGCACCCCGGGATTCGGCCGCGCTGGCGTACACCGAGGCGGCCGCGAAACCGAGCTCACGCCCGTATCGCAGCACCGCCTCGGTGAGCGCGACCAGCTGCCGGTCGTTACGCGCCAGCGCGGGCAGCCACTGTTCGAAGAACTCCATGGCCACCCGGACCATGTCCACGGTCTGGCGCAGCGTCAGCCGCCGCGCCAGATCCTGCGGGATGACCTGGAAGGCATCCAGGCTGAACCGGATATCGCTGTCCGGGTCCTGGAGCCATTCCAGGAAGTTGACCACCGCGGTCTGCACCAGCATCTGGACACCGGCGCGTTGCGCGGCGTCCAGATCGGCGAAGAACGGCAACCGGTCCTGCATCGACCCGACGGCTTCGGTGGACAGCCGCCCGGAGAACTGCTTGACGCGCTTGAGCAGTGTGTCCGGCAAGGGGTCGCGGTTCTGCCGGTTCGGCGACAGCGCGCCGGTGGGCAGATACACCTCGTGCTCGTTGGAGCCCTCGGTGACCCGGCGCGGACGCGGTGGTCTGCGTTCGATCATCGAACCGCCGTCACTCCGCGTCTCCGGCCCCGCCCGCGGTGAACGCCGGAGCCGACGCCACATCGTCGATCCGGTACCGCGCGGCGGCCTCGGCGGCCTTCGCCGGATCCAGCTTGCCGATCCGGCCCAGCCCCGCCAGTGCGGCGACCACGATGGACTCCGCGTCGACGTTGAACACCCGGCGCGCGGCGGGCCGGGTATCGGAGAACCCGAACCCGTCCGTGCCCAGCGTGGTGAAATCGCCCGGGACCCATTTGCGGATCTGATCCGGTACCGCGCGCATCCAGTCCGTGGCGGCCACGAACGGCCCCTGCGCATCGGCCAGGGCCCGAGCCACGTAGGGCTGCCCCGCATCCTCGCCCGGGTAGTGCAAGGCCTCGATCTCGAGTTCGAGAGCTTCCCGGCGCAGCTGCCCCCAGGAGGTCACCGACCAGACATCGGCGGCCACACCCCAGTGATCGGCCAGCAACTGCTGGGCCCGCAGCCCGTCGGGCACGGTGACACCGGAGACCAGGATCTGCGCCCGGACATCTCCGGCACCGCCCTTCTTGTACAGGTACAGGCCCTTGAGCAGACCGTCCACGTCGAGACCTTCCGGCTCGGCGGGCTGCTGATAGGGCTCGTTGTACAGGGTGATGTAGTAGAAGATGTTCTCCCCGCCGAACCCGTCGACACCCGGCGTACCGCCGTACATGCGACGCAGACCGTCCCGCACGATATGGGCGATCTCGAACGAGAAGGCCGGATCGTAGGACACCACCGCCGGGTTGGTGGACGCCAGCAGCAGCGAATGCCCGTCGTTGTGCTGCAGACCCTCACCGGTGAGGGTGGTCCGGCCGGCCGTCGCGCCCAGGACGAAACCGCGGGCCAGCTGATCGGCCGCGGCCCACAGGCCGTCGCCGGTGCGCTGGAACCCGAACATCGAATAGAAGATGTAGAGCGGGATCATCGGCTCGCCGTGCGTGGCGTAGGAGGTGCCCACCGCGGTGAACGACGCGGTGGAACCGGCCTCGTTGATGCCCTCGTGCAGGATCTGCCCGACCGCGCTCTCCTTATATGCGAGCATCAGTTCCGCGTCGACCGAGGTGTAGAGCTGGCCGTTGCGGTTGTAGATCTTCAGCGACGGGAACCACGAGTCCATACCGAAGGTACGGGCCTCGTCCGGAATGATCGGCACGATCCGCTTGCCGATCTCGGGGTCGCGCAGCAGTTCCTTCATGAGCCGAACCAGTGCCATGGTGGTGGCCACGTTCTGCTTACCCGACCCCTTGCGCACCGATTTGTACGCCTCGTCGCCGGGCAGCTGCAGCGGCTTCGGGGTGGTCCGGCGCTCCGGCAGGAACCCGCCCAGCGCCGTGCGGCGATCCAGCATGTACTGGATCTCCTTGGTCTCCGCGCCCGGGTGGTAGTACGGGGGCAGGTACGGATCCTTCTCCAGCTCGGCATCGCTGATCGGGATGCGCTGCAGATCGCGGAAGTCCTTGAGGTCCTGCAGTGTCAGCTTCTTCATCTGGTGGGTCGCGTTACGGCCCTCGAAATGCTTACCGAGGGTGTAGCCCTTGATGGTCTTGGCCAGGATCACCGTCGGCTGGCCCTTGTGCGCCAGCGCCGCCGCGTAGGCCGCGTACACCTTGCGGTAGTCGTGACCGCCGCGCTTGAGGTTCCAGATCTCCTGATCCGACAGATCCTGCACCAGCGCCTTGGTCCGCGGGTCGCGGCCGAAGAAGTGGTCACGGACATAGGCGCCGTCGTTGGCCTTGTAGGTCTGATAGTCGCCGTCGGGGGTGGTGTTCATCAGGTTCACCAGCGCGCCGTCGCGGTCGGCGCCCAGCAGCGCGTCCCACTCGCGGCCCCAGATCACCTTGATGACATTCCAACCGGCGCCGCGGAAGAACGACTCCAGTTCCTGGATGATCTTGCCGTTACCGCGGACCGGGCCGTCGAGGCGCTGCAGGTTGCAGTTCACCACGAAGGTCAGATTGTCCAGACCCTCCATGGCCGCGACCTGGGCCAGACCGCGCGATTCGGGTTCGTCCATCTCGCCGTCGCCCAGGAACGCCCACACGTGCTGATCGGAGGTGTCCTTGATCCCGCGGTCGTGCAGGTAGTGGTTGAACCGCGCCTGGTAGATGGCGTTCATCGGGCCCAGGCCCATCGACACCGTCGGGAATTCCCAGAAATCGCTCAGCAGCCGCGGATGCGGATACGACGGCAGACCCTTGCCGAGGCCGCCGTGGCTGTACTCCTGGCGGAAACCGTCGAGCTGATCGGTGCTCAGCCGGCCCTCGAGGAAGGCGCGAGCGTAGATACCGGGCGAGGCGTGACCCTGGATGAAGATCGAATCGCCACCGCCGGAATGGTCCTTACCGCGGAAGAAATGGTTGAAGCCGACCTCGTAGAGCGCCGCCGAGGACGCGTAGGTCGAGATATGGCCGCCGACGCCGATCCCCGGGCGCTGCGCGCGGTGCACCATGATGGCCGCGTTCCAGCGGATCCAGGCCCGGAAGCGCCGCTCGGTCTCCTCGTCACCGGGGAACCAGGGCTCGTTCTCGGTCGGAATCGTGTTGACGTAATCAGTGGATGTCAGCGCAGGAATGGAGACCCGCCGCTCACCGGCGCGTTCGAGCATCCGGAGCATCAGGTAACGGGCCCGGCCGGGGCCCTCGCGCTCGAGCATCTCGTCGAAGGACTCGAGCCATTCGCTGGTCTCCTCCGGATCTATATCCGGTAGGTAGGACGCCACTCCTTCACGAATCACGCGGACTCGGCCACCGGACGGTACGCCGTCGGCGGCGCGAGGGGTGGGAGCGGAACCCGGCACAGCGGATTCCGCCGGGACGCCAGAGTGGATCAGATCGGTCAAAACTGCTCCTCGTACAGGGGGTGGTCGAGCTGATGGCTGCGGTGACCCCGAGTGGCCCGCTGGTGTGCGGATCACCCGTGACGACTATTCCGGGCGCGCACGCATCCTCGCGTGGCACGTCCCACATCATCATGTCAGTCGCCGATCCAGTACCGTTCGACAGGCAGCGGTTACCGAGGAGTCGGGAGGACGATGGAAGGGCTGGACCCGCGCCGTTTCGGACTGGTTTGCGCCGCGGCGGCACTGGTCGCCGGCGCCACCGTGGCCGGCTGCGCTCAGCAGGTCGAAGGTATCGCGACGCCGAATGCGGCCGAGGCGACCTCCTACCGGGCAGACGCGTCATCCTCATCCGCCGCCGCGACGTCGTCGCAGGTCGCGGCCGCCCGTGACAAAGCCATCTCCGACAACTGCACTCTATTCCCCGGCGTCACCGGCATCGGCGTGAGCAAGTACAACGAGTTCGTCGACGCGCACGACAACAACGCGCCCGATTACGACGCCAAACGCGACGGCGCGGTCACCGCGCTCGACGACGCGGCCGATCAGGTCGAGGGCGGAGTGAACACCGCGGGCGCTCAGCTGCCCGAGGAGTTGAAGACGAAGTTCGTCGCCTACGTGGACGCCGCCCGCGCCCTCTCCAAGGCCACCCGGGAGATGACCTACACCTCCCCGGTGGGTCCGCTCAACGATGCGAGCAAGCGCGTGAACGACGCGCGCAACGCGGTGCGCGATGCCTGCCCCAGCTGACCCGGATCGCCCGTCACCAGGGTTTTCTCGCGACATCGGAAATTCGATCTACCCGATCGGCTTGCGTTAGGGCCGATAACCATGTTCGCTTGCAGGTATCTGTAGTCGGGAGTTGAGGAGGACACCACCGTGGTCGCCGCGGCGGACGCGCAGAATTACGCAGAGAAGCTCGGCATCACCCACGGCTTGGTCGTTCAGGAGCTGGGCTGGGACGAGGACACCAACGACGACCTCCGGGCCGACGTCGAAGAGACCTCCGGCAGTGAACTGCTGGACGAGGGCTCCGACGAGGTCATCGATGTCGTACTGCTGTGGTGGCGGGACGGCGACGGCGACCTGGTCGACCAGCTGATGGAAGCCATCGGCCCACTTGCCGACGAGGGTTTCATCTGGGTGCTGACCCCCAAAACCGGTAATGACGGCCATGTCGATCCCAGTGAGATCGCCGAGGCCGCACCCACCGCCGGTCTCACCCAGACCTCGGCCATCAAACTCGGCGAATGGTCCGCCAGCCGTCTGGTGCAGCCCAAGGCACCCACCAAGCAGCGCTGAGCCGCCCATAGTTGTCCGCGCACCCCCCAGCGGGGTGCGCGGCCCGAGATTCGGAGGATCTTATGCCCCTCGAGGTCGGCGCCCCGGCGCCGGAGTTCACCCTCAAGGATCAGAACAATCAGGAAGTCTCGCTGTCGAACTACCGCGGTGAGAAGAACATCCTGATCGTGTTCTACCCACTCGCCTTCACCGGCATCTGCCAGGGCGAGCTGTGCAAGGTCCGCGACGAACTGCCGCGGTTCCAGAACGACAACACCGAGATCCTCGCGATCTCGGTCGGCCCCCCGCCCACCCATAAGATCTGGGCGGCCGAACAGGGCTACACGTTCCCGCTCCTGTCGGATTTCTGGCCGCACGGCGCGGTGGCCCAGGCGTACGGCGTCTTCAACGACACCACGGGCTTCGCCAACCGCGGCACCTTCGTCGTGGACCGGGAGGGAATCATCCGTTTCGCGGAGATGAACGGCCCCGGAGAGCCCCGTGACCAGGCGGCTTGGGAGAAAGCGCTCGCCGCGCTAGATTCATAGACCGTTCCCCCGGACACGTTCCGGGGGATACGGGCGTATAGCTCAGCGGTAGAGCTCTGGTTTTACACACCAGCGGTCGGGGGTTCGAACCCCTCTGCGCCCACCAAGAAGACACAGGTAGAGGACCACATGAACACCGGAATATCTGCCTCACGGCGGATTCGTGGGGCAAACGTGGGGCAGGCAGCATCTCGGCAAGTAGACCTTCGCCTGCGGCAACACCCCACCCCCGAGAACCCCGGCTAGTCTCACGACGTGATCGACGAGGTGGCCCGAGTTGTGGTCGATGCCGCGGAGATCGCGATAAGGCCACGGTTCCGCCGGTTGATCAACGACCAGATCGTAGAGAAGGAACCAGGCGATCTGGTCACTGTGGCAGATCGAGAGGCCGAGCGGCTGATCTCGCGTGGATTACGGGAGATTCTCGACATTCCGGTGGTCGGCGAGGAGTCAGCCTCTGCGGATCCCTCCGTACTCGCGACACTGAACGAGAAAGCATCGCACAATCCTGACCGTGAGACGGACATTCACGGTCAGAGATGAATGCGCCAGGCTCAGGGGCCGAGGATGGCACGGATTTGGTCGGCCGCGCGGCGGGCTGTGGATTCTTCCAGGACCGCGATCGGTTCGTCCGCACCAGCGAACCAACTCGGCCCGACGGTAAACGGGGCGCCGGTAAGCGCGGTGCCTACGGGGCCAAGGTCGCAAAGGATGGCGTCGCCGGCTAATGGTTCGCTGACCACCTCGACGATGATGTATTGACGTCGGATGCGGTGGTAGTCGTCAGAGCTGACGACGAGGCACAGCATTCCGCCGGGCAGGACCGAGCCGGACGGGGCGTTCCACACCTCGCCGAACTTGGGTGAAGCCATCAGCCGACAGACCGGCGCTGCATGATCAGGCTCGCGGTCATCGCGGACGCGCGATCAGGGGTATATCCGGCGGCGTTCAAGGTGGCGCTGTCAGTGGCAATCCGGCGGCGCAGGTCGTCGCGGTGGACCAACTGCGCGAGGTAGGCGGAGCGGTCCAGGTCCGCTTCTGCTGCGCGGCGGGCGAGGATCTCCAGGGTCTCCTCGTCGAACGATACCGATGTCTTGCGGCCAGCCATGCGCCCGATCATACCGCCGTTGACGGTATAGGAGCGCGGAGTCCGTCCTCGACAAGAAAGGCCGCGACGGTGGTCCACCACAGCCAGCCTTCGCCGGCGCACCAGCTCCTCGGCTGGGACATAGCGCCCACCATGCCGCGCTGGGCCACAGCCGAAGCCCGCGAGATCGCCTACACCGCACTGAGACGGGCAGCGCGGGACACAGCCCCGTTGTCCCCCGGCGAGGAACCCATGCGGATCTAAATCCAGGCTTTCGAAGGCCCGCTCGGAGCTATGCGCGCCGTGCCCGGCCGGCGGCTTCGGTGAACGTCAGCGGCTATAACACCTCGGAGAGGCCTCTGCGCTTCGACAGTTGACCTTGACGCAGGGTCAACCTCGCACCATGGTCCGCATGACTGCGAGAGTCGATCACTTCACCGTCCGCCACGATGGCGTCACGATCGCGGTGTCCCGAGGCGGTATGGGACGACCACTGGTTCTGTGCCCCGGGCTCCTCACAACACAGGCGGATCTACGCGAGCTGACCGATCTGCTGCGGCGCGATCACGATGTGGTGACCTTCGACCTGAGGGGCCATGGCTTCTCCTCGGCCGCCGGCCGGTATTCCTTCACGGCGTTCTTGGGTGATTTCCGCGCCGTTATGGCGGAGGTGGGACGCCTCGGCTTGCCGGATCCCGTGCTCGTGGGCCACTCGCTGGGTGCGGACCTGGTCGTGCACTACGTCTCCGAGTATCCCGGCACTGTGGCCGAGATGGTTCTCATCGACGGGGCGAACCCGGTGCCCGAACCATTCGTCACCGAGGCTGATCTGCCGGAGTTCCGTGCGATGTTCGACGGCCTCGCGGCATGGACCAAGGGGCTGGAAGGCACATCACGTCAGGTGATGCTCACCGCACAGGAAATACTCGACCTGAATCTCGAGGTGGACGTGGTGCGGTCTGCGATCCTCGGCCGATATCGGAAGATCGACTGTCCGATCAGCGTGATCATGTCGACTTCGATGGCCGGCGACAGCGGTGAAGGGCGTGCACCGTGGCGTAATCAGAACTGGCGGGAGGGTATCGAGCGGCTGGTCCGCGACCAACCGCACATCTCGGCATCGTGGCTCGACGCCGGTCACGGACTGGTCGTCACCCGCTCCCGGGAAATCGCCCGGATCATCCGGGACACGCAGGGCAGGTCCGGGCGGACGACTCCGTAACCCTGCTCAGGTCGAGGAGACTGGTTCGATGCTTACTATCGGCGAGGTGGCCGCGTACGCCGGAGTGACAGTACGAGCGGTGCGGCACTATCACGCCAAAGGACTGCTGCCGGAGCCGGAGCGGGATCACTCCGGTTATCGAAGGTACGACGCTGCTGCTGTGGTCGAGCTGATCAGGATCCGGACGCTCGCCGAGGCCGGGGTTCCGTTGGCGCGCGTACGGGAGCTCCTGCAGGCCGACGCAGCGGAGTTCGCGGCAGCGGTCGAAGACATCGACAAGCAGTTGCGGGCCGAGATCCGGCAGCGACAGCGGCTGCGCGATCGGATCGCCCGCCTCGCTGCCGGGGACAATCTGGCGCTGCCTCCGCAGTTGGTCGAATTTCTCGACCAGCTGCGGGCACTCGGAGTCGACGAGCGGATCGTCCAGGTCGAACGCGACGGTTGGATCCCGCTGGTCGCGCGTTCGCCGGAGCGGGTCCCGGAGTGGGTCACACGCAAGCTGAAACAGATCGCCGACCCCCAACTCATCGACTTCTATCGAACGCTGGGCCAGGCTCTGGATCAGCCCGATGACCGAAGACTTTCCGAGTTGGCCGACAAGATGGCCTCTTACATCTCCCGGATAGCCGACGACCAGGGCGAGGAATATCTCAATAGTCCCCACATCGAGCCACCCTTGGTCGAACTTCTGGACACGCTGGCATTCGACACCTGGCCACCGGCCCGGCGATTGACCGAATTACTGAAGAAGCGGGGCTGGAGCGGCTGGACCGAGCTCGAGCAAGTAGACCCGCCACAGGGCGTTCGAAACACGGACTTGCGCTGATAGACCGGCATATCGTGGTGCGACGGCCGGCCACTGAAAAGCGGGCGGAGTCCGAGATTTCGGGGCGCCGGCGAATCCTTCGGCGCGGTCCGAGCCTCTTATATTCGTCCCGATAGACGTCGGGACGGATAGGGAGGTTGTCGTGATCATCGGTATCGGTATCGCCGTCTGGCTGGTGCTGCTCTGCACGTGCGTGTTCGTCATGAGACGCAAACGAGCTGGGCGTGGCTGATTCGACCTGGCCCGCCGCACAGTTGATCGTCGCCGCGCAGGGTGGTGACGTCGATGCGCTCGCCGCGTTGGTGTCGGGCTCGCATCCGAATATTCAGCGCTTCGCCCGCTCCCTGTGCGCCACTCCGGAGGATGCCGAGGACGCGGCGCAGGAGGCCCTGATCATCCTGTATCGCAAGATCGGGATGCTGCGGGCCTCCGGCGCTCTGGCGGCATGGATGTTCCGCATCGTCCGCAACGAATGCCTGCGACGCGCGCGGAACAGGCTGCCGGACCACACACCGTGGCAGGACACCGCCGTAGCCGCCTCGGCCGAGGACGAGGTGCTGCAACGGCTGCAAGCGGGCAGGGTGGCGGCGGCGGTCGCCGCTCTGCCCCCGGACCAACGCCGCGTGCTGATCATGCGCGATATCCAGGGCTACAGCGGGCGGATGGTCGCCGATGCGCTGGGCTTGAACGTGCCGGCGATGAAATCCCGTCTGCACCGGGCCCGCGCGGCGGTCCGACAAGCACTACAGGCCATATCCGACCCGGCTCCCGGAGGAAAAGATGACCGGAAAAAACCTTGACGCTCCCGATTTCGCGAGCGCGTCCTTGCCCGAGCACCTGGTGCGCGGCGCGGTGGGCTTCGGCGCGCTGATCGGCTCGGTCGGGCTGATCCCGATCGTCGGACCGGTCGGCCTGATGCTCCTGCCCGTCGCTCTGATCGCGCTGCGTGGTTGCCCGACGTGCTGGGCTGTCGGGCTGATGCAGACCCTTTCGAGGGGCCGGCTGGAGCGCTCCTGCGATGACGGCCGGTGCAAGCTGTCCGTCGCCGGTCACGACAAGCACCGCGAGCCGGTCGCTTCCCAGTCGCTCGGCAACGGACAGTCGTTCGGCTACAGTGCGCCGCTTCGGGCGCCGACAGCCGGTTGTGCCGGCGCGGGGAATTGGCTGAAATCGCCATGAACTTGTCCTTGCCGCCATTCGGCGTTGCGGCGACGATCTGTGTGTGCAGAGTGCAGCCGCGGTCCGCGAGGTCGTAGTCATCGTCTTCGACGGCTGCGCCCTGCTCGATGTGGCCGGTCCGACCGATGTCTTCTCGGCCGCCTCGCTGCTGGGTACAGGCCCGGGCTACCGGGCCGTGCTGGCGTCGCCGGACGGGAAGCCGGTGCGCACGGAGAGCGGCATCACCCTCGGCGCGGATATCCCGATCCGTGCGGCCACAAGACGGCCCGCAATCGATACGTTGCTCGTCGCCGGGGGGCTGGGCGTGTATCGCTTCGCCGACGACCATCCGGCCGCGCTGGGAGATCTCCGGCGTATCTCGGCTACCGCGCGGCGCACCACGTCGGTGTGCTCGGGCGCGGAAATCCTTGCCAGGGCCGGGCTGCTCGACGGTTATCGGGCGACCACGCATTGGGCGGCGTGTGAGTCGCTGCGGGACAACTATCCGCTCATCGATGTCGAGCACGACGCCATCTATGTCCACGACCGCGACCGGTGGACCTCCGCCGGCGTCACCGCCGGCATCGACCTCGCGCTGGCGCTGGTCGAGGCCGATTACGGTCCGGAGACCGCACACCGCGCGGCGAGCTGGCTCGTGGTCTTTCTGCGCCGCCCCGGTGGGCAATCGCAGTTCAGCGTGCATATGCGCAGCGCTTCGGCGCGCACCCCCGCGCTCGTCGAGCTGCAGCGCTGGCTGCCCGAGCATCTCGGCGAGGACCTGTCTGTGGACACTCTCGCATCCCGGGTGGCTATGAGCCCGCGCAATTTCGCGCGCGTATTCCGTAAGGAGGTCGGCGTCACGCCGGCAGTTCTCGTCGAGTCGTTGCGCGTGGAGGCAGCCAAGATTCTGCTCGAGACGACAGATCTGCTCGTCCCTGCCATCGCGACCCGTGTGGGGTTCGGACGGCCCGAGACCCTGTACCGGGCATTCGCCCGTCGCGCGGCGACCACACCCGGTCGATATCGCCAGCATTTCCAGACCACACCGAAGGCCTCGTGAAGGAGTAATCATGCAGATCGCGATTGTCGTCTACCCCGGCATGACCGCGCTGGACATCGTCGGACCCTACGAAGTGCTCCGGTTCATCCCCGGAGCGGAGCTGCGCTTCGTATCGGCCGAGCCCGGTCCCGTGATCGCCGACAGCGGCATCTTCGTGATGGCGGCGACACATTCGTACGACGAAACCCCGGCACCCGATATCGTCCTGATCGGCGGATCCGGTACCGCCAGCGCCACGATCGCCAAGGATCGCCGGTTGCTCGAATGGCTGCGGCGAGTGCACGAGACCACGCAGTGGACTGCGTCGGTCTGCACCGGCTCGGTCGTACTGGCCAGCGCCGGCCTGCTCGACGGTCAGCCCGCCACCACGCACTGGGCGGAGCTGACGGTGCTCGAGGGACTCGGCGCCCGGCCGGTACGCGACGAACGGATCGTGCACGCCGGCAAGATCGTCACCGGTGCCGGTGTCTCGGCCGGCATCGACCTGGCCCTGTGGCTGGTCGGCAAAGTCGCCGGGGACGATGTGGCTCGTGCCGCTCAGCTGGTGATCGAGTACGACCCGCGCCCTCCTTACGACAGCGGGAGCCGGGCCAAGGCGAATGCTGCCACCAAACGCGGCGTCGCTGCGATCGTCGGCCGGGAGGCCGCGAAGCTCGCGGCGAACGAGCCGGGCGCGCTCGTTCGTGAATCCGTTGCCCTCTCGGGACTTGCGTGGCGAACCGCACTACACAAGGCCCGCCGCTCCGCGCGGCGCCGCGTTCGCCGACCTGCATGAACACTGAATCAGGACGTGTATCGAAGTAGCTGATGGGTGGCGGGGCGCGCGGATCCGGTCGAGGCTCAACCGGCCCTCCACTTCGCGCCGATCAGGTACCGGAGGCCATACCGCCGGTCACCCGCAGTGTTTCACCGGTGATGAACCGGGCCCGATCCGAGGTCAGGTACAGCATCGCCTCGACCACATCGGCTTCCGCACCGTCGGTATCGATGAACTGCATCGCCTTCACGCGTTGCTGTACCGCGTCGGGCAATTCGGCGCGGATGGTGTCGGTGAAGATCATGCCGGGTGAGATCGCGTTGACCCGGATACCGTCGGCGCCGAGTTCTCGGGCGAACGTGATGGTCAGTCCGGCAACGGCGAGTTTCGATGTGCCGTAGGCGGTGCCGCCCAGATGCGCTGCCGCCGAGGCGATATTGACGATGCTGGCTCCGGCCCGGTGGACCATATGCGGCTGGGCAGCGAGGGTACAGGCGATCACGCCTACGACATTGACCTCGAAGAGCCGGCGCGTCTTCGCCGGACCCATCTCCCGGATGGGTTTGCTGTACTCGTCGCTGTGCAGACCTGCGTTGTTGATGAGGATGTCGATTCCGCCGTGGACGGCAGCGGCCCGGCCCATGATCGCGTTCATGGCGGCCTCGTCGGTGACGTCGCCGGCGAAACCGGTCGCGGATCCTCCGGAGTGCCGGATATCGGTCGCCGTTTGCTCGACCGCCGCGGCATCGATATCGATGAGGACGACGGCGGCGCCTTCGCCGGCGAGGGCGGTCCCGAACGCTTTGCCGAAGCCGCGGGCGCCACCGGTGACGACCGCCGTCGTTCCGGCCCGCGGTCCCGGCGCGGCGCCGTGTCGGCGATTCCGTTGCGTCATGCCGGACTCCTTCCGTGCCGGACAACTCGAGCCACGAGAGAACAGAACTCTTACACAGAAGAATTCGACTCCGTTCCGCGACGTTAGCATTGCCGCGTCCGATCGGGCACAGGCTTCCGCCTTCGGCCGCCCTGCGACCCCGTAGGCGCACTCCGCACATGGACCAGAGCTACGACGGGGAGGGCAAGGACGCAGAACCATGTACACACCTTCGGCCTGTGACGATCGAACGTCATACCGGTCGAATGCCCTGCCCGGTGTCGGCCGATTGTTCGGCACCGGCCACCAGGAGGTGGGACAGTACATGCGCGGGCGGCGCGGCCCGGCCGGGGGCCAGAACGACGCCGGTGAAAGCCTCGGATAGCGCCGGACCCGGGTCCAGTTGCCGCCCATGAAAACTCCGGCCCGGCAGCTGCGCGCGCCAGCGTCGGTATCCGGTCACGGTTCGGCGCAACGAGTACTTCTCGTGGGGGTCGGCCTGGGACAGATACGCGGTGATCAGGGCACGTTGCGCGCCGGTGCGGGCGCGGTGCGCGCCGATGGAGTCCAGCAGCGCACCCAGTTCCCGCACGACCAGGGAGTAGACCGGCCGCTCGGCGCATCCGGCGGCGAAGAGTCCCGCCTGCTCGGCGTCGGTGATCAGCTGGTGCAGATCAGCCGGAGCTGTGGCGGCTCGGTAGGACAGAGTGATTCGCGGACAGTGCGGAAACCCGTCGTGGTGGACCAGGTCCGGGAGTTCACCGAAACCGATGGCGGATAAGCCGATCATCGGATATCTGGGCAGCAGATCGCCGACCGCGGCGGCTACTTCGATCAGCACTTCGTCGGGAATCCCCGGTGTATCGAAACCGAACCCTCGCACCCCGTACCGCTCGGCGAGTTCTCCGACCAGGCGGGCCGCGAGCGATTCATCCGCCACTGCGTCGTCCGGCCGGGAGGGCCGGACGATCCGGTCCGGTTGTCGTGGCGCGATCGGGCCGGGCAACCGCGGCGGGGTGTCCGACGTGGCCCGAGTACTGATCAGCGGGCGGCCGCCGGTCGCGGTGGACCACGGTGACGGTTTTCCCGGCTTGGTGGTAGCAGTTGCCGAGGCCTGGTCGGCACCGGTGCGCGAAACGGTGGTTCGATCATCGCGGGCGGCAGCCGACCGTTCGATCCACGGGCCCGGGGTCTGCCTCGTATTCAGCCTGCCCGCCGGCGTCGGCCGGGCGGCGCCGGTCCGGCTCGTGACAGTGTTCGGTGCGTCGGCCGCCCTGGTATCCATCGGGCCGGTGGTCGACCGGGCGGGCATCGCCTCCCCCGGTAGTCGATCGGGGGACGGTGTGGGCGCGGTGGCGTTGTCCGCGACCGGGTTCGACGGCTCGGGTATCGCTCCGGGCAGATTCGGCGTACGGGCCGGATTCGCCGATCGGCTCGCTGCCGGTGCGCCGGTGACCGGCCGGGCCGAATCGGGCGCGCGGTCGACAGCGTGCAACGGTGTACCTTGTTGCGGCGGAGCCAGTTCCGTCGGCGCGGTATCTGGTTGGAGGACGGCGCGGGCCGACACCAGGTCGACGCTTTCGAATACGCCTGTCACAGCCCGCAGCTCGTCCCCCGTCTGTTGCAGCGCCCGGGTCAGATCGTCCAGATCCCCCAAGGCCTGCGCTTCGTCCGGACAGTAGGTCTCGGCGAAGGCTCGACCGGTGTCGTCACCACCCCAGGGCCGGCCCGTCAGATCCACCGCGTCGCGGAGACGCCGCAGAATATCCGCGGCCTCGGCGCCGATTCGGTCGAACTCCGGCGCGGCGGCGTGCAGCCTGTCCGGCTTGGCCCGGAACTTTTCAGCCATACCATCACTCCGCCGTCTCGAAGTATGTAATGCACACGCGCACTACAGTATTCAGATCCACGGAGTTCTCAGCGCTGAGAATCAGCGTGAGCACGCGGCGGTTTACTGATACCGCGAACGCCCAGGAATACACGAACGGGAAGCACCGTGGCAGACACAGCCGAATTGATGGCGGAGATACCCGGCGCCCTGATCGACCTGGTGATCGGGGAAATACCGGAGCTCGACGACGAGATGACACGTGCTCGTGGCGACGCGGCGATCCTGGCGGGCAACGAGCTCGAGGCACTAGCCGCGCGATACGAGCTCTCCGCGCTGCGAACAGTGGGCGCTCTCGACGGTGACGCTGGTAGAGCTCTCGCCGAACGCCACCGCGGCAAGGTCGAATGCACGCGTGCGCAAGCCACCGTCCTGAAAGACCTGGGGCACCAGTGCCACGCGGCAGCCGATGCCGCCGCCCGGACTCGCCACCTGGTCATCATCACGGGCATCGCCCTGGGCATGCAGCTGATGTGGGATGCGCTGCTGTTCTTCCAGGGCGGCGGAGTCAAGGCACTGTCGGATCGACTCGCCGCCGAACAGACCATGCGTACGGCAGTGGCGCAATTGGTGCGTACCACGGCCGAGCAGGGTGCTGCGGCGGCAGCCCGACGGGCCGGATTGCGGGCCGCGGCGCTCGATGCCGGCAAGGCTGCCGGAGTCGGTGCTCTGTTCGGTGCAGGTACCGGCGTCCCCGCGCAGCTATGGGATATAGCGAGCGGGGTGCGTGGGCGATTCGATACCGGATCACTGCTGGAACTCACGGCCGCGGCTGCATTCGGCGGTATGTTCGGCGCGGAAGTGGGTCGCCGGCTGGCCCCCGTGTTGCTGAAGCGGCTGGCTCCCTCCGCCGGGGCCGGTGAATTCCGCCTTTTCGCCGCGCATCTGGGCGGCACGATGCTGCTCGGAAGTGCCGGTGGACTGGCCGGTGGTGCGGCAAGCACAATTCCGTCGTTGATCATCCATCGTGACCAGTACAACAGCCTCGGTGAGATGTTCGCGGTGGTGCGCGACAATGCCGTTGCCGGATTCGCCGGCGGATTCGTGGAGGCGGCCGGCGCCGGCATCCGGGTACACACCGCGGGCCCCGACGCACTACGCAGTCTCGATACCGATCCCCCGAAACTCGATGATTCGGGCGGCTCTCCCAGGGGTCCGGAAGACCCCCGGCGGCCATCCGGGGTGCTGCCGCCCGAGAACACCGGCCGCCCACTGAAAGAACCGGACGGTCCGCCCGCCGATATCGACGCCGAGATCCGGAACAGATCGGCAGACCAGGAGTCGAACACTCCATCCGAGGCTGATCACCTACCCGAACAGAGTGTCTCCGAACCTGATTCGCTGCGCCGTGCCGACGATGCCACGCCGCCGGAGGGGCGTTCCGATGACATCGTCCGGACCGATCCCCCCGCGAAACCCGCCACAGATACCGCGGACTCGGCCCATACCCCACCGATCCGCGATCCCGACGCCCCCGCCCGACCGGGCTCCGCCGTACCGCGGCCCGCGAACGACGACGGCGCCGGCCTCCGGCCCTCGCACGGCGAGAAGCCGCAGAACCGTTCACCGTGGACCGCCGACCGTCCAGCCGCCGCGAGGCTCCGAGCGGCCGACGCTCCTCCGTCGCCGTGGAACCGGACCGCCGATCCGGCGTCCGGGATGGCGAACCGGCCGGAAGGAGCGTCGGTCGATCCGGCGACACTGGACACCGCCCCGCCGACGGCCCCGGATCTCGGGCCCCGGCGGGCCGATGAGGAGATCGGCCGCACCGCCGATCCGATGGATGCGACCGGCGCACCCGAATCCGCTCCCGCCGCCGACCCCGGCCCGGAAACCTCCGGTGATCGGGCCGACCGCATCGGTTCCGATGACACACACCCCGACGACAAGCAGGGGGACGACAACGACACCGCGGAGGACACCGACACCACGGCCGACGGCCCCGACCACAGTGGCCCGACGGAGTGGAGCCCATCGGTCGAGATCCGGCGAGAGATCGTCTCCCGTGTGCGCGCGTTCCAGAAAGAAGGGATGCAGGCGGTCCTCGCCGATCCGGCTCAGGGCCGGGCTGCGATCGCGGAACTGGGACGGCGATTCGTCACCGAGGACGTCGCGCTCAATATCAAGGGCGCCCGCGTGGAGATGCCGCTGTCCCAGCTGTTTCCACCCGATCAGATCGCCTATATGCGGTATTCGATGGAACGCTCGATCGCATCCGGATGTGTTCAGTTCAAGATCGGCGAATCGGCATTGAATCTCATGCTGCGTCATCCCGAGCAGGTCCGGGCGGCGCTTACGGCGTCGTATGAGAACGAACCACCCGCCTATGCGGCCAGCTGGCTGGACGACCACTATGTCATGCACGCTCAGGACGGCTATCCGCGGTCGGGCGGTCAACACGCGTTCCTACAGGCCGCGGTCGGGTTTCTCGACGCGGGTTGGGAAGCGGTCGATCCGGTATGGCGCGATATCGCCGCCATCAAGGATGAACGATCGGCCGCTCGCACTCCCATCCTCGATGCCATCCCGCCGGAGCGGCGAGCCGACTTGGATCTGCCCGCCCACTTCGTCGACGATGACGTACCGCCCATTGCCCCCGGGGATAGATCCGTACTGAGCGCGGCAACCAATATGACCAGTGTGCAGCAGGTGATGCGAGGTTTCGTGGACAGCCTCGGCAACCATACGGATACGATCGCGGGCACCCCGTGGGCCGATATCCAGCATGCCGTGATCCAGTCCCCGCAGAAGTTCAGTGTGATGGCCGGCGTCACCTTCACCACGCTCGGCGAGTTCACCGAACCACGCAGACCACCGCAGTTCGACATCAGATTCGACGAGGAGACCGCACACATCGCCTCGATCACCGTCGCGGGCGAGGCCAAGGAGGCTCGCGCGAAGAACCGACCCGGTTTCTGCCCCGGTTTCCAATCACTGGAGACCAGCGGCATCCAGGCGGCCGCCACCACCCGGCAGATGGAATCCGTGCGAGAAGTGCTCGACGACACGCCGAATCGGAGTGTTTCCGGGTCCAATACGTTGATGCAGGTCGGTTCGCTGTTGCTCCCGTTGCTCGCGCGTGACTACCCCCACCTAGGGCTCACCACCCCGACGATCGTCGATCGGCTGATCGAGCAGCGCGGGCAGAACCCGTAGGCGCCCTGAGGCGCCGGACGGGCCACACCATGAACAGGGCGATGCACTGACTACCCGGTGACCTTCGCCGACTCGTCCGCTCGGCCCGACCGCTCTGCGCGGTCGGGCCGAGCCGGCAGGCATCCGGGCAGCTACGCGTCCGCGTACTGGAGTTCGGCCTTTCCACCCTGCTGCGCCTCGTGCCGCAGGTAGGGGGACCGCAGCGCCGGGGCGATCGCGGCTATCGCCAGGACCGCCAGTGCGACACCCAGTACCAGCGGTGCCCGTAGTCCGAAAGTGGGCACCAGGCTCGAACCGATGGCCGAACCGACGATGACCCCGAGCGTGATGAAGGAGGTGTGGACCGTGTTCACCACGACCCCGGTACCGCCCGCGCGCTGGACCCGTACCGCCATGGCCGGATTCATCGTCACGCCCACCAACCCGATGCCGAGCATGAACAGCACCGCCAGCGGCCGGGAACCCGTGCAGACGGCGAAACCGGTGAGGAACACGATATTGAGCAAGGTGCCGGTCAGGAGTGTGCCGACGGTGTGCCGATCCGCGAGACGCCCCACGACCGCATTACCCACCACCGTCGCGGCACCGTAGGCGAGCAGTAGCAGGGGAACCGCGCCCTCCCCGAATCCGGTGAGACGAGTGAGAACCGGGGTGAGGAAGCTGAATACGGAGAAAGTCGCGCCGATGATCAGGGTGCTGGAGAGCAGCGCCAGGAGCAGTTCGGGACGACGGAGCGCACGCAGTTCGGTGGCCATCGAGGGAGCCGGGTCGTTTTCGGTTTCGGCCGGTCGGCCGGGTTCCCGTACGAAGACCAGCGTGAGCGCCGCCGCCAGCGCTGTCAGGACGGCCACCGTCCAGAACGCAGCCTGCCACCCCAGCCGGCCGCCGACGAAGGTGGCCAGCGGTAGACCGAGCAGCGTGCCCAGCATGAGCCCGCTCATCGCGACGGATACGGCCCGGCCACGGATCTGTTCGTCGACGAGCCGCAGGGCTAGCGAAACGGCCAAGCCGAAGAACGCCTGCGCGGCGATACCGGTCACCACGCGGGCGACGACCATTACCGCGTAGGAGGGAGCCAGCGCGGCCAGTAGATTTCCGGCGAAGAAGATCGCGAAGACGATCATGATCGCGGGCTTCGGCGGTATCCGCAGCAGCGCCAGGATCAGAACGGGACCGCCGAGCGCCATCGCGGCGGCGAAGACCGTGACGAGATAACCGATCTGCGCGATTCCGGTGTGCAGGCTCTCGGCCAATTGCGGCATGAGACCGGCGACCGCGAATTCGCTGGTGACCATCGCGAAAATACCTACCGCGAGTACATAGACCGCTGCCGGCACCACAGTGGTGCGGGCGGACGAGGACGGAATCAAAGGAATCTCCTGATTTGTAACGAATAGTTCAAAATGCGCCCACGGCAACGGGCCGATGGGCCCGTTCCGCTTCAGTCGTCCAGCCGCCCCGGCCGCAGCGCACGCAATGCCGCTGCGATGATCTCGTCGCACCATCCGGCCGCGACCCGGCCCTGCGACGACACCCGCAGACCCGCGACCGCGGAATTCACGAAGGCCGCGAGCCCTTCGGCGGAAACACTCGTGGTGACCTCCCCTGTCGCCTGCCCTACCCGGAGCACCGCCGCCAGCATCGCCAGGCGCGCGGCCGTGTCACGGCCGATACGTTCGATACTCCCCTGGTGCTCGGGGTCGTCGGCCAGCTCGGTCACCGTGTTCACCGCGAGACATCCGCGCGGCGCTCCGGTGGCAGTCCGTTCCGCCTCCTCGGCCGCGACCGCCCGGAGCATCGCCTCGATACGTTCGACCACCCCGCGATCGGAATCGCCGATGATCTCCTCGGTGCGCGCCAGCGTCCGGCCCAGATATGCCTCGAGACACTGCGCGAACAGTTCATCTTTGCTGCCGAAGGTGTTGTAGAGGCTACTGCGCCCCAAACCTGTTGCGCGACAGAGATCCTCGGCGCTGGTCGCGTGCAGTCCGGCACGCCGGAACTGGAGCGTCGCGGCGTCGACGACCTGTTCCTGATCGAAGTTCCGGGGGCGGGCCATACGCTCACCATAAACCATTATGTAACGAACTGTCCATAATTGGATGGACCTCGCCGCTCACCGGTCCATTGCCCGCCGCGACGCCGTTCGTCATCATGGGTCGATGAGCAAGGTCACGCTGTCGACCGAACTACCGATCCCCGCCCGGGACGCCTGCCTGCTGGCCCAGCGCCCGGAACTTTTCGAATACGTTGTCGCTCCCCTGCTCCGGGTCCCCGGCCTGCTGTTTCCCGATCAGATCGTGCCGGGCGCGTCGGGCGCGGCCCGGCTGTGGTGGTTCGGCGTGATACCGAGCTGGACCCATCGGCTCACTCTGGTGCATGTGGGCGCCACCGAGATCTACACGAACGAGAGCGGCGGACCGGTGCGGGTCTGGAACCATCGCCTCACCTTCACCCCCGTCGGCGAGACCAGCTGCCGCTACACCGACGAGGTCGAGATCGAGAACGGCTGGCGCGGACCGGGCATCCGGTTGTTCGTCCGGCTGATGTTCCGCCATCGGCAACGTCGCTGGCGGGAGCTGACCCGGGTCCTGGCCGCCGCCGGATGGGCGGGACCGACCAGGACCTGACAGAAGGATCCGCACTCAGCCGACGTCGCGGCGCAACCAGGTGACCTCGGCGCCCGCATTGCCGGTCCGGTAGACCTCGAGGTCCTCGTCCCAGGCCGTACCCAGGGTCCGATCGAGTTCGCCCGCCAGATCGAATCCCGAGTGCCGGCCCAGTTCACGATCGGCCTGCAGCAGGACCCGTAGCCGCATCTCGCCGACCATCACATCTCCGTTGGCACTGGTGGAGCCGTGCCACAGACCCAAGGCGGGGACGAAACTGTAGCGCTCGCCGTCGA
Organism: Nocardia jinanensis; assembly: GCF_014645735.1. GTDB lineage: Bacteria > Actinomycetota > Actinomycetes > Mycobacteriales > Mycobacteriaceae > Nocardia > Nocardia jinanensis. The sequence continues at coordinate 319,423 of NZ_BMMH01000003.1, forward strand.
CGCCCTCACTGGGATCTTCGGTCACCTCGAACCGCAGGACCGGCCAGGAACGCAGGGACTGCGCGATACGGGAGGCGGTACCTACCGGGCCCATCCATTCGGTCGTTGCCCGGAGTTGCCCAGGGGCCGCGGGTTGCGCGGTCCAGCGCAGACCGGAGGGGGCGCCGAGAGCGGCCGCGAGTGCCCATTCGATATGTGGGCACAGCGCGGTGGGCGACGAGTGGATGTACACCACACCCGCCGTGGCCTCCGCGTATCGGGACGATGCGCGCACCTCTACACCTCCGGTTTCGACGATGCTCGTCTTCCCCAACGGGTACGTCGAAAAGGCGTTGCCCGAGTGTACTCGAGTGCCCGGAGTTACACGTGTTACTTCGGTGCCGTGTTGCGGGCGAGTGTGGTCTCCGCGAGAACCGAATCGCTGAACGGAGGCCATACTTCGCGCGACCAATCACCGAAATTCTCGTCGCTCAAGGCCACACAGGCCACGTCGTATCGCGGGTCCACCCACAGGAACGTCCCCGACTGGCCGAAATGACCGAAAGTCGCGGGCGAGTTGGTGGTGCCGGTCCAGTGCGGCGATTTACCGTCCCGGATCTCGAAACCGAGGCCCCAATCGTTGGGCCGCTGTGAGCCGAAACCGGGCAGCACACCATTGCTGCCCGGAAACTGGACGGTAGTGGCTTCGGTGCGGGTCTGCGCCGAGACGAGCCGCGGTTCGAGAAGTTCGGCGGCGAAACGCAAGAGGTCGGCGAGGGTGGACTGCGCGCCGTGCCCGGCCGACCCCGTCAACTCGGAACCGGACATGCCCAGTGGTTCGAATACGGCCTCACGCAGGTACTCCGGAAAGGGGATACCGGTGTGCTCGGTGACCGAATCGGCCAGTAGTTCGAATCCCGCGCTCGAATAGATCCGCTTGGCACCGGGCCGGGCGAGGATATCGGTGGTGTCGAAGGCCACCCCGGAGGTGTGGGCGAGCAGGTGCCGGACGGTCGAACCGGGCGGCCCGGCAGGCTGATCGAGTTCGATCGCCCCTTCTTCCACGGCCACCAGCACCGCGTACGCGACCAGGGGTTTGGTAACCGACGCGAGCCGGAAGACCCGATCGGGATCACCGGCCGACCACCGGCCGTCCCGGGTGACCACACCCGCCGACGCATGCCGGACCGGCCATTGCTGGATCTGCTCGAGTGCGCGCACACCCCGAGGTTACGAGACGCCGCCGGGCGGACGGAATCCACCCGAGCGAATACGGGAGAGGAATTCACCGCACAGTTGCTGGTCGGCCTGCCGTTCGCCGGAATCCTGCTGTGGCGGAGGAGATGAGCGGCTCGGTGGAAATCGAGCACCACCGAGCGGGCCGGTGGGCCGGGAGGTGTCCGGCCCACCGGGGGCGCACCGCGCGTCCGCCGGTCGGACCGGCGGGGCGATATCAGCGATCCGCGTCCGTGTACTTGATGATGCCGCGGATGTTCTTGCCGTCGAGCATGTCCTTGTAGCCCTGGTTCACATCCTCCAGGGAATAGCTGCGGGTGACCATATCGTCCAGGTTCAGCTGGCCCGCCTTGTACAGCGAGAGCAGCCGCGGAATGTCCTGGCGGGCGTTGCCGCCGCCGAAGATGCAGCCCTTGACCGTCTTCTGCAACATGGAAAGCAGGAAGCTGTTCAACTTCACGTCGAAGGAGTCCATCCGGCCCATCGAGGTGACGACCAGAGTTCCGGCCTTCGCGGTGAGGATCAGTCCCTCTTCGATGTACTCACCCTGCATCTCACCCATGGTGAGGATCACCTTGTCGGCCATCCGCCCCTCGGTGGCCTCCATGAGCGGAACGATGGCCTCGGCCATGCTGCTGTAGGTGTGGGTGGCGCCGAACTTCTTGGCCTGCTCCAGCTTCCACGGGTTCGGGTCGATCGCGACGACCTTCTGCGCACCGGCGAGCACCGCACCCTGCAGGGCGCTCATCCCGACGCCGCCGATTCCGACGATCGCCGCCGTATCCCCGGGCACCACATTGCCGACATGGGTGGACGAGCCGAAACCGGTGGGCACACCGCAACCGACCAGGCAGGCGACCTCGAACGGGATCTCGGGGTCGATCTTGACCACCGAACTGTGGTGCACCGTCATATACGGCGAGAACGTCCCGAGCAGGCACATCGGGATGACATCCTTGCCGCGGGCCTGGATGCGGTAGCTGCCGTCGCTGATGGACTGCCCGGACAGCAGGCCCATACCGAGATCGCACAGGGCCATATGCCCCGACACACAGGCCGGACAGCGGCCGCAGGCGGGGATGAACGACAGCACCACGTGATCGCCGACGGCGAGATCGGGCGGCGTATTGGCGCCCAGTTTGGTGATGACGCCCGCGCCCTCGTGGCCGCCCATGGCCGGGAACGACGGCATCGGAGTGGCGCCGGTGACCATGTGGTGGTCCGAATGGCACATCCCGGCGGTTTCCAGCTGGATCTGTACCTCACCGGCGCGGGGATCACCGAGTTCGATTTCCTCGACCGACCACGGTTCGTCGATCCCCCACAGGATCGCGCCCTTCGTCTTCATTCGTGTCCGACCTCTCGCATGCGCGGGCTTTCATGTGACAGCCTCCACAGTACGATACGAACTGGAACACGTTCTAGTGGTTCGGAGAAGATTTTCCCGCGAGAACTGGTCGACCGACCATTCCAGCGCGGCCGACGGTGGAAAACCACCACCGGCCGGGTCCCGGAGAGCTTCCGAATCGTCCACTTCCACCGCCGATACTCCCGAAGGCCGTCCGACGGCGGGTTACCGGCCGATGCGGCCCGGGCTCACGTCCGTGGACGCGGAACCCGCCGGGAGCCGGTCGAAATAATGAAACCTGTTCTCACTCCAGGAGTCCGCGCGCCTGCGCGAACAGTTCCAGCGTGTTCGCGTGCAGGAAATCGCCGACCTTCTTCGGCGCCTTACCCGCGAAGGACCGCGCGTAGGTGCCCTCCAGCACGATGCCGAGCTTGAAACAGGCCAGCACGGTGTACCAGGTGACCGCGCTCAGGTCGCGGTCGGAGAACTTGCCGTAGTGCTCGATCATCTCCGCACTCGTCGGCAACGATCCGGCCTCGCCGAGTTTGCCGATCAGTGCCGCACCGGAGGTACCCGGTTCCGGCCTGGTCGCGATCTGCCAGCCCAGATCCAGCAGCGGATCGCCGATGGTCGACATCTCCCAGTCGACCAGGGCCGCGACCTCGGGCCGCTCGTAGGAGAACATGATGTTCGCGAGATGGCAGTCACCGTGCAGGATGCCGGGGGTCCATTCAGCCGGCCGGTGCCGCTCCAGCCAATCCGCCACCGCTTCCAGGCCGGGGATCTGCGGGCCGGGATATCCCTCGTTCACCGAATACGACTCGAGTTCGTGCATCCAGCGGCCGACCTGGCGTTCCAGGAACCCCTCCGGCTTGCCGTAGTCGTCCAGGCCCAGCGCCCGGTAGTCCAGCGCGCCGAGCCGCGCGATGGCCTCGACCGCGGACAGTCCCATCTGCCGCCGCGCCGCCGCGTCCTCGGCGAAGGGCGCGGGCAGTTCGGTCTGCGGGTTGAAACCCTCGATCGGCTCCATCAGGTAGAAGACCGCGCCCAATACCGACTCGTCGGGTTCGGCGGCGATCACCCGCGGGGCGCGGACGTCGGTATCGGCCAGCGCTCCCAGCAGCCGCGCCTCACGGCGGATCACCTCGTTGCTCTTGGGCCGCAGATGCGCCGGGCCGCGGCGCAGCACGTAGTCGCGCCCGCCCCGGGTGAAACGCAGCATGATGTTCTGCGTTCCGCCGCCGAGCGCCTTCACCTCCTGGAACTCACCGCCGGTGAGCCCCCGCTCGTCCATCCAGTTTCCGACCACGGTGAAGTCGACGTGTTCACGATCCACGCCTACCGGCTGCGCAACAGACATGCCCGATATTGTGCCCCACCAATCCGGACGAACTGCAGGCAACCGACAACAGTTCGATACCCGGCCGCGGCGTAGGGTTCGGACCACGATGTCTTCCTCCGTGACCCTCCAGCACCACGTTCTCGAGCGGGCCGTGGACACCGAAGCGGCTTTCCTGCGGCTGTACGGTGCCTCGACGACCGCTTTCTGGCTCGACAGCGAGCATGTGGAACCGGGGCTGGACCGATTCTCCTTCCTCGGCGACGCCTCCGGGCCGCTGGCCGAGGTGGTGCGCTACCGGGTCGGCAGCGGCGCGGTCAGCGTGCACACGCGCGACGGAGGGGTCCGTGAGGAACCGGGCACGATCCTGGACTACCTGGCCGAAGCCCTGCGGACGCGATACGTCGCGCTGCCGGAGGCCCTGCCCTTCGATTTCGCGGGCGGCTACGTCGGATACCTGGGTTACGAGGTGAAGGCCGATTGCGGTGGGTCCGCCGCGCACCGGGCCCCGGCACCCGACGCGCAGTGGGTCTTCGCCGACCGGATGGTGGTGGTGGACCATCTCGCCGGACGCACGCATCTGCTGGCGCTGGCCGGAGAATCCGGCGGTGGCACGGCCCGCGCCTGGCTGCGCACCACCGCGGCGATCCTGGAGACGTTGCCCACCTGGTCGAATCCACTCTCGATCACGGGCGCACAGGACACCACCGGCCTGGAGGAACACCTGGTTCGCGGGCGGGCGCGCTATCTACGCGATATCGCCGGCTGCCGCGGCGCGCTGCGGGCCGGCGAATCCTACGAGATCACCCTCACCGACCAGCTCACCTTTCCCGCCGTCACGGGCGGACTCGACGTGTACCGGACACTGCGCCGGGCCAATCCCGCCCCCTATTCGGCCTACCTGCGGTTCGATGATCTCGAGATCGCCTGCTCCTCGCCCGAACGCTTCCTCAAGATCGACCGGAACCGCGTCGTCGAGACCAAACCGATCAAGGGCACCGCCCGCCGCGATCCCGATCCGATCGTGGACGACCGGCTGCGCCGCGCCCTCACCGAGGACCCGAAGACGCGGGCCGAGAACGTGATGATCGTGGATCTGCTGCGCAACGATCTGGGCCGGGTCTGCGAGATCGGCAGCGTGCGGGTGCGCGAACTGCTGGCCACCGAAACCTATTCGACCCTGCACCAGCTGGTCTCGACCGTACGTGGCACGCTGCGCGCGGATATCGGTGTCGTCGATTGCCTACGCGCCTGTTTCCCCGGGGGATCCATGACGGGGGCGCCCAAGATCCGGACCATGCAGCTCATCGACGCGCTCGAGACCCGGGCCCGCGGGGTGTACTCGGGGACGATCGGATTTCTCGGCCTCGGCGGCACCGCCGACCTCAATATCGTCATCCGCACCGCGGTGCGCTATGGCGGGGCCTGGCAGATCGGCGCCGGCGGTGCGATCGTGCTGGATTCGGTGGCCGAGGCCGAATACGAGGAGATGCTGCTCAAGGCCGCCGCGGTGTACCGGGCACTGGCCACGGAACCGGCCGGTGCCGCCGCGACGGCCTTCGAGGTCCCGGCAGCCGGGTGAGAACCGCAGCCGGGCGAGAAGTACTGCGGCCCACGAGAAACGAGCGACCCGATCCCGCGAACAGCGCGACAATGGAGCGATGGCACAGCTCTGGGTGAAAACACATGGTGGGGACTGGCTTCGGGCCGACCAGATCATCGAGATCGGCACCGAAACGGTGCGGGAACGCGGTCCACACGACGGTGCGGGCGCCGTCGAGGTCGTGGCCCGGCTGGCGGTGGCGACGGGCAGCGGGCAATGGGACTACGACCGGGGCAGCGGTACCGTCGGCCCCAGTATCCGGGTGCTGGGCCGCTATCCCAGCGGGGAGACCGCCGAACGGATCGTCGATCAGCTGGTGCTGATCCTGCTCAGCGCGAACAAGAACGCGCAGATAACCTTCGAGGACGAGGAGGTCCGGGTCCGGCCGGCGCACGATCGTACCGACCACGACGCCCCCTTCAACGGCCGGGCGCTCGATACGGCCTGACGACTCAGGACCTCCGCCGGGGCCGCTTCTTCGGTTCGGATTCCGGTTTTGGGGCTTCGGGCGCGGTGAGACCGGTCATCCGGCCGAGCCGGCCCACACCGGGCAACCGCGACAGCGCGCCGAACAGATCCTCACCCAGCGCGATCAACGCCTCCAGCCGCGGCAGCAGCCGGTCGTAGGCGGCGAACGCGGGGTCGGCGAGGGCCAGGGTGCGGTCGAGCCGGTCGATGGTGGCGTTGAGCCGGTCGACGGCGGTGGACAGGTTGTCCAGCACATCGGGCAGTTGCGCCGCGAGCTGCGCCGAGGCCGGTGGCAGCCGTACCGCCGCGTCGAAGGCCTGCCCGGCGGTCAGGTGGGCGGCTTCGAGGGCTTGACCGGCCGCCGACTGCGCGGCATCCACCGCCGACTGCGCGGCCGCGAGGACATCGGCGGGTGTGGGCACCCGCCGGGCTCCCGGCCTCTTCTCCCCCGACTGCCCCGAATCGGTCACGAGGCCTTCTTCGAGGCGTGTACATGCGGTCCGCGGAGGCCGCAGCGAAGGCGGAGGTATCGCATCACGAGGCCTTCTTCGAGGCGTGTGCATGCGATCCGCGGAGGCCGCAGCGAAGGCGGAGGTATCGCATCACGAGGCCTTCTTCGAGGCGTGTGCATGCGATCCGCGGAGGCCGCAGCGAAGGCGGAGGTATCCCATCACGACGCCTTCTTCGAGGCGTGTACATGCGGTCCGCGGAGGCCGCAGCGAAGGCGGAGGTATCGCATCATGGCACAACTCTGCCGCATCCCTCCCGGAAACCGGCGCGACCTGCACACCTGCGGGCGTGTCGGCCCCACATGGCATAGTTCGACGACGATGGAACTGAGCAAGGGTGCCAATACGCCGATACCGACATCCCTTCTGGCCGTGGTGATCTCCTGGCGGTCGGACCATATGGTGGACGCGCACGCGCTGCTGCTGGGCAGCGACGGGTCGGTGCGCGGCGATCGGGATCTGGTCTTCTACAACGCACCCCGCCACATCTCCCAGGCCGTCACTCTCGATCAAGACCCGGATCCGGGCACGGCACGGCTGAGCGTTTCGCTACCGCGTACCGAGGCCGAGGTGGACCGCATCGTGGTGTCGGGTTCGCTGGAGGACGCGACCTTCCCCGACCTGCACGGGCTCACGCTCACCGTATTCGCGGTCGACGGTCCGGTCGCCGTGTTCGCCCTCGACGACGCGGAATCGGTGTCGGCCATGATGTTCGGCGAGTTCTACCGCCGCGACGGCGGCTGGCGGTTCCGGGCCGTCGGCCAGGGCTGGGCCTCCGGGATGGCCGGTCTGGTGACCGAGTTCGGTATCCAGGTCGACGAGGGCCCGGCCGCGGGACGGCCGGTGGCCCCACCGGCGCACCGCGGCTCCGATCGCGACAAGAGTTCGTCGCGAGCCCCGGCCGAGGAGCCTGCGGACAGGCCTGGACGGCCATCGGCCGGGATCGCGGACCTGCGGACCGCGGTCCTCGACCGGCCGGCCGGCGCCGGGGGCGGCCCCGACGCGACCGAAGATTCGCACCGTCCCGCGAACCCGATCCCGGTCTCCCGCGACACCCCGGACCGGACCGCGGTACTCCCGAACGGCGCGACCCGCACCCCATCCGGAGCGCATCCCGGCAACGCCCACTACCGGCTCGACGAGACCTCTACCACCGCGGCTCCCGCCGCGCCCTGGGACCGCTTCACCGATCCGCAGCCCACCCGGCAGCTCGCCGGCACAGTGAGCCTGCACCGGTCCGCCCCCACCGAACAGGTGCGACTTCCCGCACCCCCGGATCCCGCCCGCGCCGACTGGTATCGCGACCCCGAGGATCCGGTGCGGTTGCGCTGGTGGGACGGCGAGCGCTGGACCGCCGACCGGCGGCCGGTCACCCGGCCGCACGCCCACGAGTGCGAGCGCTGCGGCGCACGGCGGCGTCGCCGAGTCTTCGGCGGGCATCAGCCGTGTTCGTCCTGTGCCGTCGAGACCGAGGAATTCCTGATCCACTGGCACACCAGGGCCGCCCGGGTGCTCACTTCGGCCGGGCCGCGCGGCCCGGAATGGGAGGAATTGTGGGCCTCCCTGCGCTACCAGCGCATCGACGCGGCCGCGGCCCGTGCCGCACTGGAACCGGCGGCGCTGCAGTACGTGGAACGGCGAGTGGCGTTCGCCTTCGCCGACGGGCAGATCTCGGCCGAGGAATACGACGATGTGGAGTACGCGATCACCGATCTCGGACTGTCCGGTCCGCTGATCGACGAGCTGCGCTCACGGATGGGGCGGGGTCGCGCGCTGTCCCGCCTCCGGGAAGGCGATCTACCCGCGATCGCCACCCCGGATCTCCATCTGGACGCCGAGGAACTGGTCTACCTGGATATCGCCGCCACCCATATCCGAGAACTGGCCCGCGGACCCAAACACACCGACGGCCGGTTGATCGTGAGTACCAAGAAGTTGCGTTTCGTGGGTGCGGGCGCCGGGGTCGAGTTGCCGTGGTCCCGGATCGTCTCGGTGGCCGCCGAACACGATGCCGTGGTGGTCGCGGCCACCTCGGCGCGCGGCGGCGCGATCTTCGCCGTCGCCGATCCGCAATACCTCGCGGCCGCGCTGGAGGGAGCGCTGCGCATCGCCAAACGTCTCGTCCTGGCGCCGGGCCAGCGTGATTCGCGCAGCATCTCCCAGGAAGTGAAGGCGGAGGTGTGGCAGCGCGACGGTGGCCGCTGCGTGGAATGCGGCGACAGCCACTATCTGGAGTTCGATCACGTGATCCCGCTCAGCCGCGGTGGCGCCACCAGCGCGGCGAACCTGCAGATCCTGTGCCGGGGCTGTAATCGCACCAAGGGCGCCAATATCTGATCCCCGGCGCGAGCTCGCTCCCGGTCCGGCCGGTGTACCCGGCGACCCGGCTACGGCACCAACGGTGGTGGAAACCACCTGCCGTCCAGCACCCGCGGCTCCGGATCGTACACTCGCAGAATCAGGGAGAATTGGCCCTGTTCCGGGATGGGCAACCAATTGGATCGCGGCACCCGCGAACCGGGATCCGTGGCCTGGACCGCGATCTCCAGTGCTCCGTCGGCCGCGAATTCCGGCGCCGCCGTATGGCCCACAGTCTGGATACCCGCTGGGTTCTGCACGAGATAGCCTTCGGCTCCGTAAGCGGTGAGCGACCAGAAAGTCTCGGCCGGCGGCGCTTGCCCCGGCGGGAACCGCAGCGTGAACTCCAGTGGCACACCGTCATCGTCGGCCTGCTCGAACAGCGCCGGATACACCACCGCCTCGGGCAGGTTCGCTCCGAGTCCCTGTTCAGCAGTCGAGGCGCGCAACAAGTAGTTGGTGCCGTACCGGCCGACCCCCATATCCAGCACCCAGCCGTCGCGCCGGACGCTGCCGGGGTCGACATAGGCGGCCATCTTCTTCTTCGCCGCATCGACGCCCGCATCGAGTTCACCGGTGCTCACCCCCTCGGGCAAGCCTCCGGGGCGAATCCCGATCGTGCCGAACCGCCGCATGGCGGGTTCGTCCGCGGGGGTGGGCGGGTTGTCCACCATCAGCTCACACAGGCGCTCGAAGAACGCGCGAGCCGACATCTGCGCGACCGGGCCCTGCCCCACCGATTCCGACCAGTCCCCCGGATCCGGAATGGATCCGGATTCGGTGGCCGCACGCGTGTTCCACGCGCTCAACGGAGCGAGCCGCAGCTGAGCCTGGATTGCGCGTACCGCCGGCACATCCGCCGATCCCCGCACCTCGATCCGTCCGTACAGCCAGGCGTCGGACGTGGTGACCGGTAGTTCCACCACGCCGGGCGGCAGTGTGCCACTCCATCCGGGACCGGTCACCGCATAGGTGTACGGCGGTGTCTCGTCGGGCGGGACCTGCGGCTGCCGGTTACGCGGCGTATGCGCTGTATTGGACCACGCGTCGATCACCTGCATCACCCAGCGCCGGTCCTGGATCTCGGGCACCGCGAAGAGCACCGGCTCCTTGCGCAGATCCAGCCACGCCACCGAGTACAGATTGTCCAGGTCGACCCGGACGACGGTGCGCTGACCGGCGTCGGGTATTCCCGAGCTGTGCTGGAAGCGGTTGACCGGAACAGAGCCCAGGGCGCGATTGCGGATGGCATCGATGAGGACCATCGGATAGCCGAAGACATACGCGTCGGTGGCCACCTCGCGCCGCGACGCGGGAGAGCCCGACGGCTCGATCCGGCTCTCGGGTTCGCCGCCCCCGCAAGCCGTCAGGCCGGTGACCGCGAGTAGGCCGAGCAGCGAACGCCGGGTTATCCGCGACCGGTCGGCCATCGGTTGGCCCGCGGCGTCCGAACCCACCACGGCGGGCACTTCGCGCATTGGCATTCTCCCTGCTCATCGCTGTCGGAAGGACTGCCAGCAGGATACGCGGAGATAGCTGGATCATAGCGGACGCGGGCGGCGCGGCCGCTCTCAGATGGACAGGACGGTATTCATGATGGTGCCCGCGCTGGTCGCGACGACACCGCCGATCATGGCTCCGGCCACCATCTTCGGGGACTCCATTCCGCCGCCCGACCACTTCTCCCAGGCGAATTTGGCACCCGCGACAATAATGCTGATCGTGCCCGACAGAATGGCCAGCCAGGTAGCGTACCGGAGGAACTGATCGATCTTGTCCGCCAAGGGCGGCGGCTCCGGAGTGGGGTCACTGACCTGTGCGTATACCGATACTGCGTCAAAAACCGACGCCGCGATGCTGCTCACAGTCTGCTCCCTCGCCGATGCTGTCCGGGCCCCACGGCCCCGCCTCCATCATCCAGACCGGAACCGGCACAGCGCAAGTTCTTGCCGCGCAGCGACTTTCACGCTATAACCGCTGGTGACCCGAACACCTACCCGGACCTGGGATTACTGCGCCCGACCCGGCGAGCGGTTACGATGCGTTAGCGTTCCCGCCCACCCCGAAACAAGAGTGAGCTGCGAGATGATACTGGCCGCCGTAACCGATACGCTTGCGCAAATCGGTAATCCCACCCCCGAAGCACCCCCCATCTCGGACAAATTCCTGCAACTGGTCAGGTATCTCACCTGGTTCGTGTTGCTCGCCGGAATCTGCGCGATCATCTACGCGGGCGGCAAGTTCGCCTGGGAGAAATGGTCCGGTGGCGGTCTGGAGTCCCCGAAGATGGTGGCCGGAGCCATGATCGGCGGTGTCATCGCGACCAGCGCGGGCACCATCATGAACGCCGTCATCGGCTGACATACCGGGCTCATTCCCAGGTAGCCGTCGCCGGATCGACGCCTCGGGCACGCGCGTTCGCTTCGATGACCGCGCGCAACCACCCGGCCAGACCCGGCTCGATTCCGTCGTAGTAGGCACACATCTGTGTGTCCTCGACGTATCGGCGACCGAGGCAGACATGCATCTCGACGGTGCAGTCGAAGTACACACCGATCGACGCGCGGTGTCGTTCGGCCAGTGCGTCGGCCGCGGCGCTCCCCGGGAGTACACCTGCGCGACGGGCCGCGGCGAGATCCACCTCCAGCGCCCGGACATCCTCGGCGATCCGCTGCCAGTCCGCGGCGTCGCGGTTCGCGGCGCGTTCGGCGTACTGCGCCCATTGCGCGGTGTCGCCCCACCGCGCCCGTGCCTCACCGGCCCAGGACGGCTGCCACTGCTCCCCGAACAGCCGTATCTGCTGCTCGGCCGACAGCAGGATCCCGGACTCGCGGGCCTCGAGCAGCCGATCCAGCGACTGTGCTGTCCGCTCCAGCCGGGCGGTACGGGCCCGGATGCGCTCCCGTTGCTCCCGCAGCGATTCGGCGGCCGTGGCGGGGGTGTCGAGGAGGCGCCCGATCTCCTCGAGCGGTAGATCCAGCTTCCGGTACACGAGAACCCGTTCGAGCCGGGTCAGGTCCGCCGCCGTGTAGAGGCGGTAGCCGGCAGCGGAGCGCGCGGACGGCCGGACCAGCCCGATATCGTCCCAGTGGTGCAGCGCGCGGACCGTGAGGCCCAGCAGTTCGGCGACCGCGCCCACGGTTCGCCCGGGTTCGGAGCCGAAATGGATATCGCCGCACACGGCCCCATTCTGGCAGTACCCGCCGATACTCGCCCGGGACCGAACCCCCGGCACTGCGCGAACGTGAGCGGCGAAGCCGGTCGGCGACTCGGCGGGCCGCGGCGGCCGGGCGGAGATCAGCGCAGCACGGCTTCGATCAGATCAACGGCTCGTACAGGTCACTGTTGCGGTATCGACCCGGTCGGCACGCGGTGGCAGCGCCCGGGGTATCAGGGCCAGAGCCCGATCGGCAGACCGGGTCGGGATACCGACCATCGCGATATGGGCGGGATGGGAAGGCACGGTGGTTGCATTCATTTCAGTGTCGCGGCGGCGGCCTCGAGGTCGGCGATACTGCCCGACATGATCACGCGCACATGTTCGGTGATGTGCTCGACAGGCCAGTCCCACCAGGCCACGGCCAGCAGCCGGGCGATTTCGGATCCGTCGTAGCGGTTCCGGATGAGGCGGGCCGGATTACCGCCGACGATCCCGTAGTCCGGGATATCGCGGGTGACTACGGCGCCGGCGCCGATGATCGCGCCGTTACCGATCCGCACTCCGGGCATGACCGTAGCGCCGTTACCGAACCAGACATCGTTGCCGACGACGGTGTCGCCGCGGTTCGGCAGCTCGCTGAGCAGGTCGATATGCCGCGACCATGCACCGCCCATAGTGGGGAAGGGGAACGTCGAGGGGCCGTCCAGGCGATGGTTGGCGCCGTTCATGATGAACCGCACGCCGGTAGCCAGCGCGCAGAACTTCCCGATGATCAGTTTCTCCGGGCCGTAGTGGTAGAGCACGTTGCGGGTTTCGAACGTGGTGGGATCGTCCGGGTCGTCGTAATAGGAGAACTCCCCTACCTCGATCAGCGGTGAGGTGAGCAGCGGTTTCAGCAGCACCACACGCGGCTGCCCGGGCATCGGATGGAGCACGGCCGGGTCGGTGGGCGGCGGTCCGGGTTCTTCGGGCACAGCGGAACTCCTTCGGTGCGTAGGCGATCGGGGTCGGTCAGACGGTTACCGATGTCCGTAGGGCGAGGTGGGCGCCGTCCCAGCGCGCCCGCAGCCTGCGGTCGTGGCTGACGATTACGACAGCGCCCGGATAGTCGGCCAGTGCGGTTTCCAGCTCCTCGACCAAGCCCGGTGAGAGGTGATTGGTGGGCTCGTCGAGCAGCAGCACATCGACGGGTTCGACTACCAGCCGCGCCAGGACCAGGCGCTGCCGCTGTCCGGTGGACAGATTCTCGATACGCGTCGAGAGCCGGGACCGGTCGAACAAGCCCAGGGCGAGCAATCGTTCGGCGTGCTGTTCGTTTTCCCCCGCTCGGCCGCGAGCGAAGGCGGCCAGCAGGGTCTCCCCCGGCCGGGCCGGAGGCGGTTCCTGCGCGAGACAACCGACCCGGCCGCGGTGGGTGACCGTACCGGCGTCCGGTGCGAGCGCACCGGCCAGCACCCGGAGCAGGGTGGACTTACCGGCACCGTTCGGTCCGGTCACCAGTAGGCGGTCTCCCACGGCGACAGTGACGCTCGTCCGGTCGAGCCGCCCACCGACCGCGATATCGGTGGCCTCGAGCACGGTGCCGTGCGCGTGCCCGGCCCGCAGCGACGGCCTGAAACGCAGCGGTTCCGGTGGTGGCGGCACCGGATCGGCGAGCAGGCGGCGCAGCCGCTCCTCGGCATTGCGGACGCGCCCGGCCAGCGACTGCTGCACCCGGCCGCCCGCCCGGTCGTAGGCCATCTTGTTGTTGTCCTTCATCGCCCGGCCCGGAGCGACCCGGCGGGCCGTGGTGGCGGCGGTCTCGCGAAGCCGTTCGGTATCGGCCTGCCATTGCGCGTGCGCCTGTACCCATCGTTGTCGCGCCGCGGCCTTCTCGGCACGGAACCCCGCGTAGCCGTTGCCGTACCGGACGACGCGGCGCCGGTCCGCGTCGACCTCCAGCAGCGAGGTCGCGACCCGCTCGAGGAACACGCGGTCGTGGGAAACCGTCACCGTGGTACCGCGCCGGGTGCGCAGATGGTCTTCCAACCAGGTCAGGGCATCGTCGTCGAGGTGATTGGTGGGCTCGTCCAGCAGCAGTACCTCGGACCCGGCCGCCAGTATCGCCGCGAGCCGCAGCCGGACCTGTTCTCCGCCGGACAGCCCGCCGACCGTACGGTCGCGGGCGACCAGGCCCAATCCCAGTCCGTGCAGCGCACGTTCGACCCGGGCGTCGGCATCGTAGCCGCCGCGTAATTCGAAAACGGTGGTCAGCTCGCCGTATTCGGCCAGCCCGGATTCGTCGCCGGCCGCCATACCGACCTCGAGCCGGCGCATCCGGCTCTCGATCGCACGCAGCTCGCGCAGGGCCCGGTCGATGACCTGCTGAACGGTGGTATCGGCCGGTAGCTGTTCGTCCTGGGCGAGGTACCCGATACCGCCGTCCGCGTGGACGACGATCTCGCCGCGGTCGGGCCGCTCCCGGCCGGCGAACAGACGCAGCAGGGTGGATTTGCCCGATCCGTTCTCGCCGATGATCCCGGTGCGCTCACCGGCGGCGAGCGAGCAGGTCACCTCATCGAGAACACACCTGCCGAGAAAGGATTTGGTGACCGCGAGCGCGGTGAGCTGAGTTGGCATGGACACACTCCGAAGCATTCGGGTACGACGCGGCCCCGGGGGGCCGCAGGAAGGGGTGAACGCTTCGAATGAGCATCGGCTACCTCACTAGTGCGACTACTGTTGCATTAGCATGGTGCCACAGCCCGTCCCACCGAGCAACCGGATCGCCGATATGACTTCCTCACCTCCCACGAGCGAGATCGCCGCCCCGGCGCCACGACCGGGTGGCCGGACCGCGCGAATCCGCGCCCAGGTACTCGAAGCGGTACACGCGGAACTCACCGAACACGGGTACGACGCACTCACCGTGGACACGGTCGCCGCCCGCGCCGGGGTGCACCGCACCACGGTCTACCGTCGCTGGCGCGATGTCGGCGGCCTGCTCACCGATATCTTCGCCGCGGCGGCCGATATCGACTGGCACCCCCGCGACACCGGCTGCCTGCACGGTGACCTGGCGGCGCTCAACCAGGAAATCCAGGACTCGCTGACCGAGGAGCCGTCCATCGCGGCAGCGCTCATCGCGGTCTCGTTCCGCTCCGACGAGGCCGCTCGGGCCCTGCGACAATTATGGGAGAACCGGTACGCCCAGTCCGAGATCGTCGTCGAACGAGCCGTGCGCCGTGGCGAACTCACACCGGATGTCGACGCGCGGGCAGTGCTGATCGCCGCCACCGCGCCGGTCTACCACCAGCTGGCGCTACTGCGGACCCCACCGGACCCCCTGCTGCCCGAGCGGGCGGCCGCGGCCGCCACGATGGCCGCCCGGGCCGGCGCGTTCACCGGACCGAGCCCGGAAACCTTCCCCGCCGGCCCACCGTGACACATCTATCGAAAATATGTTCGAATTCCGGTACGGTTATCCGCATGCCCGAACTCGCCCCCATCCCGTTCGCCCGGCTCAATCTCGAACAGGTACGGGAACGACTCCTCGCCGCGGCGGCCTTCGGCGAGGATCTCTCCCCCGATCAGCTCGAGGTCCTGGCCGGCAAGCTCAGCACCGGCCTGAGCATCTACATCGAGGCCACGCAGAACAGCGCGCCTCGTACTCGGCACCCGGCGGTACCCGGCCGGGCGTGCCTGGATTATCGCGGCCGCCTGCGCTGAATCCGGCTCGGCTCGGGCCGGATTGAGCGCAGGCGCTACCGCGTCAGCGATCGCCGTCGACCGGCTCACCGTCCACGATCTCGATGGGCGAGGTAACGAGTTCGAACTCGCCCTCGTGCTTGGCCACGCCCTGTAGCACCGCGCCCTCCACCAGTTCGACGCCCAGGTTCGCCCGCACGATGATCGGATCGCTGCGCACATCGCGGTAGAGCGAGACGCACATCATCACCATCACGATCATGAACGGCAGCGACACCACCGTGGTCAGCGCCTGCAAACCGGTCAGCGCCCCGCTCAGATCATCGGAATCGGCGATCACCAGCATGATCGCGGCGACCGCGCCGGTGGCCGTACCCCAGAAGATCACGGTGAGCCGGGACGGTTCGATACTGCCCCGCTCCGACAGGGTGCCCATGACGATCGAGGCCGCGTCCGCGCCGGAGACGAAGAAGATACCTACCAGGATCATCACCAGCACCGTGGTGACCGCGGTGAGCGGATACTCCTCGAGCAGGTGGAACAGCGCGAAATCGGGGTTCACACTGCCGTCGGCCTCGGTGAGGTCGTGGGTATCGGTCTGCTGTCGGATGGCGGCACCACCGAAGATCACGAACCACACCAGGCTCACCAGGCTGGGCACCAGCAGAACACCGGCCACGAATTGCCGGATGGTGCGGCCCCGGCTGATCCGCGCGATGAACATGCCGACGAAGGGGGTCCACGAGATCCACCACGCCCAGTAGAAGATCGTCCAGCTCGACAGCCACGTCTCCATCTCCTCGCCGCCGGCTATTCCGGTGCGCGAAGCCATGGTCGGCAGGTCGGCGATGTAGTCACCGACCGCGGCGGGCAGGAAGTTCAGCATGAACAGGGTGGGTCCTGCGAGGAAGACGAAACCCGCCAAGATCACCGCGAGCACCATGTTGATATTCGACAGCCACTGGATGCCGCGCGCGACACCTGATACCGCCGAGACGATGAACGCGATGGTGAGCACGGCGATGACCACCACCAGCCCGAGTTTGCCCACGGCATCTATCCAGCCGTTGAACTCTAGTCCGGCGCCGATCTGCAACGCCCCGAGTCCGAGCGAGGCCGCCGAACCGAACAGGGTCGCGAAGATCGCCATCATATCGATGGCCTTACCGCCCCAGCCGTCCGCGTGCCGGCCGAGCAGCGGGCGGAACACCGAGGAGAACAGCTGCGAACGACCGCGCCGGAAGGTGCCGTAGGCGATAGCGAGACCGGCCACGGCGTAAATGGCCCACGGATGCAGCGTCCAGTGGAACAGCGTGGTGGCCATCGCGACCTCGGCGGCCTGCGGGCTACCGGCTTCGGCGGTACCCGGCGGTGGGGAGGTGAAATGGGTCAGCGGCTCGGCGACGCCCCAGAACATGAGGCCGATCCCCATTCCGGCGCTGAACATCATGGCGATCCAGGAAACTGTCCGGAACTCCGGTCGTTCGTCGTCTGCGCCGAGCGGGATCTTGCCGTAGCGGCTCAGCGCCAGCCAGATCACATAGACCACGAACGATGTGGCGACCAGGACGAACATCCAGCCCGTATTGGTGATGACCCAGGACTGGGCGCTCGAGGCGAAGGTTGCCAGGCTGTCCTGATCGAGGATCCCCCACAGTACGAAGGCCACCGATCCGATCGAGGTGATTCCGAAGACCAGCCAGTCGAGGCCGCGCCCCACCGGTCTGTGTCTGCGCGAGCCCGGCATGCCGCTGTTGTGCGTAGCGGATTTCCCGCCGGTGTCGATCGCCATGGACGAGTCCTTTCAGATCGCACTTACGTCCGGCGCCGGATATCACGCGCCGCGCGGAACAGCCGGGACTCGGCCGCGCCGCGCACCGCGACCGGGTCGCCGAACGGGATGTACCGGGAAAAACCGTACTCGCCCCGCATTCGGCGGCTGCGCCGCACATGTAACGGTCCGGTGGCGCGCCGCCCCCGGTGGTCGTGTACAGCGGCCGGGACCGGAGTATGCGGACATTTGTCCATAAGCATGTCCGGCCAATCGACCGGTTCCCTGTACAGACGACACTCCGCCTTGCGACACTCGTAGCCGAACCGATAACCCGGACAGGAGGGGCCCCGGCATGGCGGAACCGGCGAAACTGGTGGTGGGAGCGTCCGGCTTCCTCGGCTCGCACCTGACCCGCCGGCTGGTCGCATCCGGTTCACCGGTCCGCGTTCTCGTCCGCCACACCAGCGATATCCGCGCGATCGCCGACCTGCCGGTGGAAATCCGCTACGGGGATCTGTTCGACGACGATGCCCTGCGCGCAGCCGTTCGCGACTGTGATGTGATCTATCACTGCGCCGTGGACACCCGGGCGTGGCTTCGTGATCCCGAACCCTTGTTCCGGACCAATATCGCGGGCCTTCGTCACGTGCTCGACGCGGCCTGCGCCGCCGGCCCGGCGAAGTTCGTCTTCACCAGTTCCGCCGCCACCATCGGGCGCCGGCCGGGCGGCGTCACCGACGAGACCGTACCGTTCGACTGGCCTCGCCTCGGCGGCCCGTACGTCCGTTCCCGGGTCGAGGCGGAGAACCTGGTGCTGCGCTACGCGGCCGAGCGCGGCCTGCCCGCCGTGGCGATGTGTGTCGCGAACACCTACGGTCCCGGCGACTGGCAGCCGACCCCGCACGGTTCCTTCGTGGCGGCCGCCGCGCTCGGCAAACTCCCGTTCCGTTTCACCGGGACCGGAGCGGAATCGGTGGGAGTCGAAGATGCGGCCCGCGCGTTGATCCTGGCGGGCGCGGCCGGGCGCCCCGGCGAACGCTATATCGTCTCCGACCGCTACCTCACCAATACCGAGCTGCTCACCGCCGCCGCCCACGCGGCCGGCCGCGAACCACCACGGGCCGCCGTCCAGCTGCCGCTGCTCTATCCGGCAGCCGGTATCGCCTCGGCCGCGGCCCGGTTGCGCGGCCGCGACAGCCGGTTCACAGTGACCTCGGTGAATCTCATGCACATCATGTCCCGGATGGACCACAGCAAGGCCGAACGGGAACTCGGCTGGAGACCCGAACCCGTGCTGGATTCGGTGGCCCGCGCCGCTCGGTTCTTCGTCGAGCGCCGCTCGCGGCGGCGGGAGAGCGAACGGGCCGGCTGAGGCCGAGTCGCCCTGATGCACGCTGCATACGAGTTGTACCCTACATATGATGTGTATGATGCAAAATGCTCCCAGCCGCGTGATATAACGACTGCGGGACGCCCTCCGAGCCACCACGGCATCCGAGAACGAGCAGGACACCCGCCATGGACAAACCCACGTATCTGATCGAATTCGAGACCATGCTCCTGGGCCGGCACAGTCTCAACGCCCATCTGCGCCGGCCGGACCACCTCGAGCGCAGCGCCTATCTGGTCCTGCGCCGGCTGCGGATCGAAGGTCCTATGTCCATCGGCGAACTCAGCGAGGCCTTCGGCCTGGACACCTCGACCGTGCACCGGCAGACCGCGGCCATGCTCAAGGCCGGACTGGTCGAACGCATTCCCGATCCGGACGGCGGCATGGCGCGCAAATTCCGGATCACCGACGAAGGCGAACGCCGGGTCCTGGCCGACCGCGACTACAACATCAACGCACTCGACCGCATACTGGGCGGCTGGAGCGAGGAAGATGTGCGGACTTTCGCCGCCTACCTCGAGCGGTTCAACACCGACCTCGAGGCCCGGGAAGCGCGGCCCTGGCCGCGCCCCTCGCGGACCGAACAGCAGTCCTAGTCACAGCGCCGGGTCAGTAGCGCCGCATATCGACCTGGCGCCGCACATTGGACACCGCGGTCACCACGGCGGTGCCCAGCGGGCCGCTCCGGTCGTAGAGCGTGGTGGTACCGACGGCGACACCCGCGTGGGCGATCTGATCCTGGGCCAGTACCCCGATGCCCGGCCCGGCCGGAAGCCGGGCCAGCGTCAAGGTGACGTCGGAGTTGATATACCCGACCCCGGCGGTCCCCCAATTGCACATGAGGCTCGCCGCGTCGCCGGCCATACCGGCCCGCTGTAGCGGGGTCACCGGCTCCCCGGCGACCACCGGCAGCATGTTCTGCCAGATCGCTTTGCGCTCGGCGTTCTGGGTGGCCGTGAAATCGGGGGTCCAGTCGCCGTCGCCGCTCTTGAACAGCGGGCGCGCGCCCGCTTCCGAGGTATCGGGAGTTTCGGGGACCGGGAAATCGTGCGGCGGCTGCCACAGATCGCCGCCGGGCACCTCGCCGGTGCGCAGGAACACCACCGTCGCCCGCGAACGCACCTCGTCGCGTTGCACCAGCTCGGCGTCGGCGACGCAGATCCGTTTACCCTCCCGCACCATGACGCTGCGCAGGGTGGCCGGTTCGTCGACGACCGGACGGAACAGGTCCACGGTGACCCGGGCCGGGACGAACTCCGCACCCGGGGAGCGCGTCTCCAGTTCGCGCGCCAGCAGCCCGCAGACCGCCGGACCACCCACCTGGGTGGGGCTCCAGCTGGACATGGCTATGCGGGTGGGCAGGTACTGCTCACCCTTCCTGGTGAAGAACGCGAACACGCCCATCGGCTCCTCTCACGCGAACCCGTACTCCGAATTACAACACGTTCTAGTTTTTCGGTCGCGCGAAGGTGCCGGTCGCGGTCGGTTCACACCCGCAGTTCCCGAGCCAGAATCTCGGCCGCTTCCCGGATACCGGCGAGATCGTCACCGACGCCCAGCACCCGCAGCACCGCCTCGGCGATCGCCCGCCGAGTCTCCTCGGGCACCCCGCCGGCATCCGAACGGATATTGATCACCGTCTCCACCAACCGGAACGGGAGGGTCCGCGCTTCGATCGCCTCGCCCGCCCCGGCCACCACCTGCGCGGCCAGCTTTTCATAGCTCGTCCGGAGTGCGTCACGCCGGGACCGGAACCGCGTGAACCGTTCGCCGTGCAGTTCGGGCAGGAAGTACAGCGCGCCGATATTCCAGCGCGCCTCGCAGAGCTGGCCGATATCGAAGCGGGCCAAGGTGTACAGCCGGACCGTCGCCGGTTCGGGCCGCCGGCCGAGGCGTTCGGCGAGTTCGGCGGCCGCCGCGATGGTCTCGCCGAGCAGGGCGTCGAGAATATCGTCCTTGGCCCCGAAATGGTGATACAGCGAGGCCTGCCGGATACCGACAGCTTCGGCGATGGCCCGGGTCGAGGTACTGCCGTACCCGTGCGTGGTGAACAGTTCCGCTGCGGCGTCGAGGATTTCGGCACGCGGGGTCTGCCCCTGGCGGCGGCGTGGCGCGAGACGCGGGCGGCCCGGACCGAGTTGGGTCATGAATCCATTGTCGCCGACCGGCCGATCAGCTCCGCGCACCCATTCCTGTCACTTGATAGAAATACGAGCAACGCAGACGTTACGCGCGGCACCGATACGGATACATCGCCGTCACCACCACGTCGCGTGTCCCGGGAAAACTTTCGAGCGATAGATATTCGTGTCGGATGAAGGGCCCCGGCCATGATCATTCTCGGAATCGCGATCAGCGTGCTCGCGGTAATCGGCATCGGCCTACTGGTCGCTCGCAAGGTGGACGGTGACAGCGTCAATTTCCTCGTCGCCGGACGATCGCTGGGCCTACCGCTGGTGGCGGCGGGCCTGATGGGCCAGGCGGTCGACTCCAACGCCACCCTCGGCAATACCGATCTGGCCGGATCGCTCGGATTCTGGGCGGGCGCCACGCTGCCGCTCGGACTCGGTCTGTGTCTCCTGCTCACGGGGCTCTTCTTCGCCGCACCGATGAACCGGATGGGCCTGCTGACCCTGCCGGACTTCTATCGGATCAAATACGGGCGCGGAGTCGAGCTGAGCGCGTCGATTCTGATGATCTTCAGCTTCTGCATCCTGCTCGCGGGCAATCTCGTCGCCGGCGGCTTCCTGTTCGAACGCTTCCTCGGCATCCCCTACACCGCCGGGGTCCTGCTCATCGTGGCAATCGTGATGACCTACACCGTGACCGGCGGAATGTTCAGCGACGCCTACACCGCGCTCGCCCAGATGGTGATCACCGTAATCGGCTCGCTCGCCCTGCTGATCTGGGTGGGATCGACCTACGGGATCCATATTCCCGACGGTATGGGCCCGTTCGACCTCGGTCAGCTCGGTGACAGTTCCCAGGGCGCGGTGGTGAACTGGGCGACACTGATCGCGCTCGGTATCGGCGATATCGTCGCCATCGACTTCATGCAGCGCATCTTCTCGGCCCGCTCCCCCGAGATCGCCCGCCGCGCCTGTTTCGTGGGCGCCGCCGGCACCGCCCTGGTCGGTATCCCCTACGCCCTGGTCGCGCTCGCCACCACCGACCTCACCGGTGACGGCGGTGGCCCGCGACTGCTGGCCCTGCTGGACGAGCACGCCCCGGTGGGCCTGGCGATCCTGGTGCTGTCGGCGATCGTCGCGGCCTCGTGCTCCACGGCCAACGGTGCCATCCTCGGCACGGCGTCGGTGGCGACCCGCAATGTCGCCGGGCGCATCGAACGCACCGATACCGCCGGACGCGACACCCTGCTGCGGGATGTGCGGATCACTATGATCCCGGTCGTCGCGGTGGCGATCTTCTTCGCGGTGCAGGTGCCGCAGACCGGCATTCTGCTCACCCTGGCCTTCGATCTGATGCTGGCCGGTCTGATCGTCCCGTTCGTCGCCGCCCATCTCACCGCCCGGATCACCACCGCCGCCGCGGTGGCGGCCATGGTGGCCGGGCTCGGGGTGCGGCTGGTCTTGTTCGTGCTCACTCCCACGATGTACGGGGTGCCGAACACTGTTCTGCATATCGACAATTCGCTGATCGGCCCGGGCTTCGACGGCTGGCCCACCTTCTTCGGCTTCCTCGCCTCGCTCCTGGCCTTCCTCGGCACTCTCGCCGTACAGCGGCTGCGCACCCCCGCCGAAAAGCCCGCCCACGAACCGCGACCCGCGGCACCGCCCGTTCCCGAACCCGTCGTCCAGCCCGGCTGATCCTCCTCCCGACCCGACGAGCAAGGAAAGATATGACACCCACGACAGCCTCGACGACCGGCGCCCGTGCCCACGCCCGCGCCCAGGCGACGGCGACCACGGCCATTCCGTCATTGCCCGACGGGGTTCCGCTCGACGACACCACCTGGACCGTACGGCTACCACCCGGTGGCTACACCAGCACTGTGCTGGGGCGTGGAACCCGACTGCGGCTCGCCGACCCGCACGGCTCGGCCTGCGCGCACCTGTTCCTGTTGCGCGCGCGATCCCCCTGGGAGCGGCTCAATATCGCCGACACCGTGAAAGTTCCCTGGCAGGCCTACCTCGGGGTCGGCCATCCGCTGCTGTCCGATCAGGGCCGGCTGCTGGCCACCGTGGTCGCCGACACCTCGGGCCGGCACGACGCCCTCTGCGGCCCCACCCGCGAAGGCCGGCTGCTGCTGGAACGCGCCGCCACCAAACACGGACTGTCCCCACGTGATATCGGCCCGACACTCTCGTTCTTCCGCGGCGTGCGGGTGGGCGGAGACGGCGCGCTCACCGCGTCGGGGTCCGCCGGCGCGGGCGCCTACGTCGATCTGATCGTCCAGCTGCCGGTAACCATCCTGGTGGCGGCCACCGCACACCCCCTCGACGACTCCCCGGTCACCGAACTCGATCTGGTCGCCTGGCCGGGCGACCGCGCCGCGGCGGCCGCCGTGAACACCGATCCGGAATATCAGCGGGCCGTCCAGAACACCGAACAGGCCTGGTCGGCCGCCCGCACCCGACAGGAGTGGATATGAACAGCGCCGCCACGACAGCGACAGTCGTGCTCGACGAAGTGGTCCCGGCCCGCGCGCCGTGGTCGGCGATCGTCCGGGCGGGTGAACGTCTCGATATCATCGACCTGCACGGCAACCAGGCCGTCGACTGCCTGCTCTACTCCGCTGCCGACCACACCGACCGCTACAGCGCACAGGCCACGATCACCGCACAGCGCAATATCTTCCTCACCACCGGAAGCGTGCTGCGGACGGACGCGGGAACCGCGCTGATGACGGTGATCGCCGACGAGGTCGGCAATCACGACACCATCGCCGGCGCCTGCTCTCAGGAGTCCAATACGTTGCGCTACGGCCAGCACACCCGCCACCAGCACGCCTGTGTGGAGAACTTTCTCGCCGAGGCGGCGAAATGGGGTATGGGCAAACGGGATCTGGTATCCAATATCAACTGGTTCATGAACGTTCCGGTCGAAGCCGATGGCACTCTGGGCATCGTCGACGGCCTGTCGGCCCCGGGCAAGACCGTATCGCTGCGCGCCGAGATCGACACTCTGGTCCTGGTATCCAACTGCCCGCAGATCAACAACCCCTGCAACGGATTCGATCCCACCCCCGTACGCATGGTGGTGACCCGGTGACCGCCGTATTTTCGGCGGCGCCTTCGGCGGTCCTCGCCCCGGTCACCGAGCCGGTGGCCGACCCCCGCTGCGCGACGGTCGACCGCCCGGGTCTGCTCACCACCGTGCAGGACTGGCCCGGCCGGACCGGCTACTGGCATGTCGGGGTACCACCGTCGGGGCCCATGGACGATCTGTCCTTCCGGCTCGGCAACCGCGCGCTGGGTAACGCCGAGGGTGCGGCCGGGCTGGAATGCACCATGGCCGGTCCGGCGCTACGGTTCTCGGAACCGACATGGGTATGCGTGACCGGGGCGCCCGTCACGGTGACGGTGGCCGGACGGGCCGCGCCGCTGTGGCGGCCGGTTCTCGTGCCCGCCGGGGAGATGCTCGACGTCGGCCCGATCCGCGGGCCCGGGATGCGCTGCTACGTCCTGGTGTCCGGGGGTCTGCGGCTACCCGGCTACCTGGGGAGCACGGCTACGTTCACCCTCGGCCGCTTCGGCGGGGTGGACGGGCGCGCGCTGACGGCCGGCGATGTATTGCCGGTCGGCCCCGCGGCGGGCCCACCGGTCGGCGCGGTACCCGGCGAGGAGCAACCGGTGCTGACCCGCGACTGGGAAATCGCCGTCACCGAGGGCCCGCACGGGGCACCCGAGTTCTTCACCCGCGACGATATCGATACGCTCCTGAGCACCGCTTACGAGGTGCATTTCAACTCCGACCGCACTGGTGTCCGGCTCATCGGGCCCCAACCGCGCTGGGCCCGCGCCGACGGCGGCGAGGCCGGTCTGCATCCGTCGAATATCCACGACACCGCGTACAGCGTCGGGGCACTCGATTTCACCGGCGACACTCCCATCCTGCTCGGTCCCGACGGTCCGAGCCTGGGTGGTTTCGTATGCCCGGTGACGGTGGCGGCCGCCGAACTGTGGAAACTCGGGCAGCTGTGCCCCGGCGACCGAGTGCGTTTCGTCCCCGTGCGCGCGGACCGCACCGCCTCACCGCACGAACTCGGCGCCGCGCGCCGGGCGGGATGGCCGATCGTGCTGTCGCGCGGCGGCGACGGCGACGACGGGGTGCTGCGGCACGCGGAAACCGCGGACGGTACACCGGTGACCTATCGCCGGGCCGGTGACGACGGAATCCTCGTCGAATACGGGCCCATGACACTGGATCTCGAACTGCGCGCCCGCGTCCACGCCCTGCACGAGCGCCTGCGCGCCCGCGGGGAACGAGGTATCACCGAATTGACCCCTGGCGTCCGCTCGCTCCAGGTCCGGGTCGATCCGCGGGCGCGCGGTATCGCCTCCGCCCTGGACCTGCTGACCGAGGTCGAAGCCGGACTACCGGCCGCCGGCGATCTGGTCGTTCCGAGCCGTACCGTGGATCTGCCGCTGTCCTGGGACGATCCGGCGACCCGGGAGGCGATCACCCGGTACATGCACGGTGTGCGTGCCGATGCGCCGTGGTGCCCGTGGAATATCGAATTCATCAGGCGGATGAACGGGCTCGACACCGTCGGCGATGTCTTCGATACCGTTTTCGCGGCCGAATACCTGGTCCTCGGCCTCGGCGATGTCTATCTCGGGGCACCGCTGGCCACCCCGATCGATCCCCGGCACCGGCTGATCACCACCAAATACAACCCGGCACGTACTTGGACCCCGGAGAACGCGGTCGGTATCGGCGGCGCGTACCTGTGCATATACGGGATGGAAGGCCCGGGCGGATATCAGTTCGTCGGCCGCACCACCCAGGTCTGGAGCCGGCGCACCGATACCGAGACCCCCTGGCTGCTGCGGTTCTTCGACCGGATCCGCTGGTATCCGGTCAGCGCGGCGGAACTGCTCGACCTGCGCGCCGATATCGCCGCGGGACGCGGCGATATGCGTACCGGTCCGGGTGAATTCCGTCTCGCCGAATACCGCCGTTTCCTGGCCGAGCAGGACGGCTCGATCGCATCGTTCCGGACCCGGCAATCGGCCGCTTTCTCGGCCGAGCGCGAATCCTGGCGCCGCTCCGGCGAACTGGGCGAGACACGCTGAACGCCCGGCTCCGCTCGGCCATCGGGGCCGCGACGCCGGGCGCTACCTCCGTCGTCAGGCCCCCGAAGCGACCACCGCGGGCTGCAACTGGTTCAGCATCTCCTCGGTGCTGAGCACCATGCCGCAGCGCCGGGCGGTGTACTTGAGGGCGATCTGATGTTCTTCACGGCTGAAATCGGCCACCGCGTCGTGTGCCAAAAACGCGTGGATATCGTTCATGAACGCCTCGGCCGCGCTGAGCATGCAGCCCATATGGGCGTACACACCGGTGACCACCAGCTGGTCCCGGTTGCGGTAGCCGAGCAGTTGACGCAGATCCGTGCGCTGGAACGCCGAATACCGCCATTTGGTGACCTGGATGTCCCGCTCATCGGGCGTCAGTTCGGCGATCACCTCGGTTTCGGGCCCGTCCGACATACCGGTGCCCCAGAAATCGGTGAGCAGCCCGCGTCGGTCGGGATGCTGGTCACCCGGCTGCATGCTGTAGATCACCGGTATGCCCAGTTCGTGGCACCGGTCGCGTAGTCGGACGATATTGTCGATCATCGTCCGGGCGGGATCGCGATCCAGCTGGTAGGCAGTGAGGAAATAGTTCTGCATGTCGTGGATCAGCAGAGCGGTGCGATCGGGGTCGAGTCTCCAGCCAACTCTGTTGGTGATCTCGTCGTCCAACGACGGCATCGCATAGGGTGCGATCGGCTGCATGGGCATGTCCAGAACTCCTCATCTTCTTGTGGCCCACAACCTTCTGGAGGGTTGCGGGCCCGGGCGCAGTAACGAAAAGGCGGTCGGTCAGGGCACCGCCGCGGGACTTCCGGCGACCCCCAGCGGTCCCAGGACCCGTTGCAGTTTCCCGGTGGTCTCGGCCAGTTCGTCCTCCGGATCGGATTCCGCGACGATGCCGCCACCGGCGTAGGCCACCAGGGTCCGGTTGTCGGCGGCGAGTTCGGCGCAGCGGATGCTGACCATCCACTCGCCGTTGCCTTCGGCGTCACACCAGCCGACGGCGCCGGCGTAGAAACCGCGCTCACCCTCGAGCTCGGCGATCAGCCGGGCGGCGGCGACCGTCGGGGTACCGCAGATCGCCGGTGTGGGATGTAGCGCGGCGGCCAGTTCCAGTGCCGAAGGCCCGCCGGCCGGAACGGTCGCGGTCAGCGTGGTACCGAGATGCCACATGGCGGGTGTTTCGGTGAGATCGGGTCGCGCGGGTGTGCGTACATCGGTGCACCGGTCCCGTAGGACACCGGCCACATGGTCGACCACATAGCCGTGTTCGTGCTGATCCTTCGCCGAACCGAGTAGCGTCTCGGCGGCAATCCGGTCGGCCAGGGGGTTCTCCGGTACTCGCCGGGCCGAACCGGCCAGTGGATGACTGGTGACCTCCGTACCGATCCGCCGCACCAGGATCTCCGGGCTGGAACCCACCAGGTGGCGGCCGGTGAACAGACCACCCGCCGCGGTCAGGTCCACCAGGTAGCCATTACCGGCGGGGTCGGTGGAGACCAGCAGATCGAGTAGATCGGCCGCGCGGACGGTGCGATCGGCCCGGGCCCGCAGCGCGCGGGCGAGGACCACCTTCCGTAGCGGGTGGGCGGGATCGGCCAGCAGCCGCACCGCGGCGCCCACCCGGCGCAGATGCTCTTCGGGTTCCGGCAGATGTTCGGTGACCGCGATATCGGGTGCGGTGACCGGGCACACGGCCCGGGGACCATCGGTCACCGAGATCATATCGGGCGCCCACAGCGCCGCCGGCGCACCCGGTTTGAACGGTAGCGCGCCGACGATATGGCTCACCCGGCGCGCGCGCAGTTGCGCGACGGCCTCGGCTGCGCTGTGGAAGACACGTCCTGCGGCAGACGCGGTCACAGTGCGCTGCGGCCGGGACAGGACAAAGGCGGGATCCGCGGGATGAGCGGGGTTCTCGGCGTTGATGGTGATCATCCTCTCGTGTCACATATCCAGCGTTGCGCCGCCGTCGACCCGCAGGTCGTGCATGGTGATGTGGCGCGCGGCATCGGAAACCAGGAAGCGGACGGCGGCGGCGATATCGGCGGGTTCGGCGATCCGCCGCAACGGGATTCCCAGCCGGTAGTTCTCGGGGTCGCCGTCGAGCAGGCTCGCCCGCCCGGCTTCGCCGAGACCGCTGTCATCGGAGTCCGCGTACATTCCGCGCAGCATCGGGGTATCGGTGGAACCCGGGGAGACCAGATTGACCCGCACCCCGCGCGGTGCCACCTGGAGCGCGAGCGAGCGGGTGAACGCCGTGGCCGCGGCCTTCGCCGCACCGTAGGCGGCGAGGTTCACGCGAGGAACGGTGGCGGAGTTGGAGGAGACGACCACGATGGATCCGCGCCCGGCGGTGACCATTTCGCGGGCCGCGCGCTGGGCCACGTACACCGCGCCGTTGGTATTGACGGCCACACAGCGCTGCCATTCCTCCGGGGAGGTGTCCAGTGCGGATCCGCCGATCATCGAACCGGCGGCGTGTACGACCACCCGGGGTGTACCGCGTTCTGCGAGTTCTTTGTCGAATGCCGTGGCGACGACTGCCGGGTCACTCACATCGACTTCGGCCGATGTGACGCCGGTGCCCTCGTATTGCCGGCCGAGCCGTGCGGCGATCTCGTGTACCCGGGAATCCCGGTCCCACAGGGAGATATTCGCGGAATCGCCGGCGAGTTCGGCTGCGATCGCCGCGCCAATTCCCCCTGCGGCTCCGGTGACGATGACCCCTTCGCCCCATTGCTTCGTGACCATTAGGTTAGCCTAACCTGAAGTTACACCGTAAGGCTAGCATTCCGGTGTGACGTGTAACAAGATCGCTGATCGGAAAGAGGTGCTCCATGTCATCGCCCGCCCTCCCCGGTTTCACCCCGTGGCCACCGGACCAGATCGACCACTACAGAGCTGAAACACTCTGGACGGGTGAGACATTCGGAGCCCTGCTGACCGCTCGCGCCACCGCGAGCCCCGAGGCGATCGCGGTCGTGGACGCGGCGAACCGCTGGACCTACGCCGAACTGGATCGCCGGTCCCGGTCGCTGGCCACCGGATTCGCCCGGCTGGGAATTCGCCCGCGGGATCGCGTCCTGGTGCAGCTGCCCAACCGCGCCGAATTCGTCGAGGTGATCTTCGCGCTGTTCCAGCTCGGCGCGCTGCCGGTGTTCTGCCTGCCCGCGCACCGGGAGGCCGAGCTGATCCCGATCGCCGCGGCGAGCGGGGCGGTGGCGATGGTCACCTGCGCTGAGCACCAGCGTTTCGACCATGCCGCGCTGGCGGATACGGTCCGGCGTGCGGTCGGGACTCTGCGGCATGTGCTGCTGGTCGTCGACGATACCGCGCACGAATTCGCCGAGGGCGCCGACGACCTCGCCGACTACCGGGACGAACCCGGGGACCTCCCGGAAGTGGATGCCGGCGATGTCGCCTTCCTGCAACTGTCCGGCGGTAGTACCGGGATCCCGAAGCTCATCCCCCGCACCCACGACGACTACCTGTACAGCGTGCGTCGTAGCGCCGAGATCACCGACCTGGGTCCCGATACCGTCTACCTGGCGACACTGCCGATAGCGCACAACTTCCCGATGAGTTCCCCGGGCATCCTCGGCGCGATCTACGCGGGCGGCACGGTGGCCATGACACCCGACCCGACCCCGACGACCGCGTTCGCGGCGATAGAACGTTTCGGTGTCACCCTCACCGGTCTGGTGCCGCCGCTGGCGCGACTGTGGGTCGAACGCGCCGAGAAGGGCGGCGAACTGCCCGATCTGTCCAGCCTGAAAGTGGTCCAGGTCGGTGGCGCCCGCTGCCCGGACGAACTGGCCCGCCGGGTCGGTCCCGCGCTGGGCGTAACCCTTCAGCAGGTATTCGGCATGGCCGAGGGCCTGGTCTGTTACACCCGGCTCGACGATCCGATCGATGTCGTGGTCGGCACCCAGGGCCGGCCGATGTCGGACTACGACCGGATCAGGATCGTCGACGACGCGGACGAGGAAGTCGAGCCGGGCACCGACGGGAATCTGATGACCCAGGGCCCGTACACCATTCGCGGCTACTACGACAATCCCGAGGCCAACGCCCGCAGTTTCACCGCGGACGGCTGGTACCGCACCGGCGATATCGTCTCGCTGCGACCGGACGGCAATCTGGTGGTGAAGGGCCGGGCGGGCGACTGGGTCAACCGCGGCGGCGAGAAGGTCTCGGCCGAAGAGCTCGAGGCCTATCTGCTGGAACATCCCGGGATCCGGGACGCGGTGATCGTCGGCACTCCCGATCCCGTACTCGGCCAGCGTATCTGCGCTTTCGTCCAACCGCTCGACCCGCAGACCCCGCCGACGCTCACCACCGTGCGCACCTTCGTCCGGGAACGCGGTATCGCGGCCTGGAAGATGCCCGACGCGGTGGTCACCATCGCCGAATTCCCCGAAACGGGAGTGGGCAAGACCAGCCGCCGCGATCTGCGCCGGTTGCTCGCCGAGGGCCATCGCGCGCCGTGACCCCCGGTGCCGCGGACCGCGCCGGGCGCGCGGTCCGCGGCGCCCGGTCACGGGCACAGCACCTCCAGCCAGGACTCCAGAACGGGGTCACCGGCCAGCATCAACGGGTCGACGGTCTCGTGTCCCTCCGACCGCCACTTCTCCACCAGCTGCATGATGCGCACCGAATCCAGTCCGGCGTCGAGCAGATTGGTGTCGGTGGACAGTTCCTCCGGCGCGACGCCCAGCAGATCGGCCACATCGCGGATGAAATGGTCGCGGTCGGCCCCCACTACAGGTTCGTTCGTCATTCGGTTCGCGGTGTGAATTCCCGCGCCTTGCGGCCGCGGAGTCGACGCCGCTCCCTCCCTTCGTTCATCTGAATATTCTTCGATAGCATGTTCGAGTGGACGAGGTGGTGCGGTATGCGTACCGGCTCCGCCTGCGGTCCGAGCCGAGAATCTCCCGCCGCGGGCGAGAGAACCGCTACTCCTCGCGGTCGAAATCCGCGACTCCATGTTTCCAATAGCCCGCGATCAGGCAGTCCTTCGTCGGGACACCGAGCTCGCCGCGGATCCATTTACGGATCGGACGCAACTGCCCGGCTTCACCGGCGACCCACGCGTACACGTTCTGCCCGTCGGGCACGGTGACGGTGCGGATCGCTTTCTCCAGCAAGTCCCCGGTCCCGGCGCGGGCTTCGCCGCGGTGCAGCCACTGGACCTCGACACCGGCCGGTGCGGCCAGTTCGATCTCCTGACTCTCGTCGACGACCTCGACGAACACCCAGCCCGTTTTCTCGCGCGGCAGCCATTCCAGCCACCGGGCGATAGCGGGCAGCGCGGTGATATCGCCGGCGAACAGGTAGTTGTCGTAGCTGGTGGGCACCACTACGCCGCCGGGCGGTCCGGCGAGGTGGATCCGATCTCCCGGCCGCACAGCCAGGGCCCAATCCGAAGCGAGCCCGCCGGGGTGCAGGGCGAAATCGATATCGAGTTCCCCGGCGTCCGCGTCGAGACGCCGCACCGTGTACTCCCGCGAGATCGGCCGTGGTGCGGGCCAATCCAGCGACAGGCCGTCGCGGACCGGCAGCCGCAGCGTGCCGTCGGTATCCGGGAACACCAGCCGCACGTGCTCGTCGGGCACATAGCTGTGGAAACCGGCGAGTTCCGGACCGCCGAAGGTGATCCGGATCAGGCCGGAGCCCACCGGGGAGGTACGGATCACCTCCAATTCCCGCAACCCGATCGGATACCCGACCTTCGCACCGTGCGAACCGGCGAGCACCTCGGCGATCCGTTCACGGTAGGCTCCGCGATCCACCATCACACTCCGTCCTTCTTCTCCTCGACAACGTTCCCGGGGGCCTTCTCCTCGACCAGGTTCCCGCCGACCGGAACCTGCGCCGGCGGCGCCGGCGGTTGCGGCGCCCCGCCCGCGGGCGCGGTGAGCCCGTACAGCGGCCACACCAGCACCAGCGCGAATACGAACAGCACCAGCACCGCCGCGCCGTAGACCACCAGCGCGGTCCCCGGTTCGACGAGGTTGCCGATGGCCCCGGCCGCCATGGACCCGACCGCGGTTCCGGCCACCGACTGCACCATGAGCAGCCCGGACATCCGGCCGCGCATATCCTCCGGCGCGTTCTGCTGCAGGACCGCGTAGCGCAGGATGCCGTTGACCGCCCGGGCGACACCGAACGCGGCCAGCCCGAGGAAACTCCACGCGGCCTGCGGCCAGATACCGGCCAGGACGACACCGAGCGGCATGAGCGCCAGCGAGCCCAGCAATACCAGTCCGCTGCGCCGGGACCGGCCGATCCAGCCGCTGGTGAGCGAGCCCAGCACGGCACCCGCGCCGGGCGCGGCATAGAGCAGACCCAGTGTGGTGGGTCCCGCGTCGAGGGCCCGATCGGCGAATGCCGGGAGCAGTACCAGGGGTCCGCTGACCAGCATGGCGAGCAGTCCGCTCACCAGTACCGCGCGAATAACGTGGTGCCGCGCGGCGAACGCGATACCGTGGCCCAGTTCGACCAACGGATTGCGGATCTCGCGGGCCGGCGGTGGTGCGGGCCCGATGGCCCGGATGAGGGTTACCGTCCCCACGGTGGCCGCCGCGGCGGCGAAGAACGCGAACGACACCCCGATCTGCGCGATGAGCACACCGGCGACGGCCGGGGTGATCATGGTGCCCAGATCGGAGGTGAGTGTGGTGAGCGCCCCGGCCGCGGGAACCTTCTCCCGCGACACCAGCATCGGCACCAGCGCCATCAGCGCCGAACCACTGATACCTCCGGCCAGTCCGTCCGTCACGGCCGCGGCGTAGATCACCGCGAGGAACGGATCGGGCAGCAGCGCATTGATTCCCAGCGCCAGGAACGCCAGCCCCGCGGCCGACCGCGAGAAGGAGATCACGGTGCGCCGGTCGTACCGGTCGGCGATCACGCCGCCGCCGAGACTGCCGGCGAACAGTGCGACCGCCATCGCCGTGGACACCCCGGCGACGTGCAGACTCGATCCGGTGAGCTCGTAGACCTGCACCGGCAGGGCCACCATCAGGAGGCCGATACCGAGTACAGAGACCAGTCGCGCACCGAAGGCACAGCGAAACCGCCGGCTCTCCCGCAACGGAGAGATATCGATGAGGAGGCCGGCGGGGGCTTTCACTTGAACTGCTCCGAGATCAGGTCGAGGGTGTTCATGACGCCGCGGTAGTCCGGCCGGTAGCTGGTGGCCGGCAGTTCGTAAACCTTCTTGTCCTTGAAGGCGGGCAGCTGGGCGTACAGCGGATCCTTCGCGAGATCGGCCGCGCCCTTGGCGCCGCTGAGCGGAACGACGAACACCACCGGCGCGTCCACGACCTTGGTCAGCAATTCGGGACTGAAACCGAACCAGTCGGCGGACGGGTTCAGTTCCGGGTTACCGGCCTTGGCCAGCACTTGGTCGTCGGCCTTGAAGCCCAGCTCGGTGAGCAGGGTCGGCAGCGCGGCATTCGGCAGGATCATCTTCGGCTGCCCGTCGGCGGCGGACTGGAAGTAGCCGACCTGCTGCGCCGGGACCTTGATCGCGGAGGACACTTCCTCGACCTTGACGTCGTAGGCCGAGATCAGGTCACCGACCTTGTCGGCACGGTTGACGACATCGGCGATCTGCTTCAGCTGATCCTGCCAACCGGTCACGTTGCCGGGCAGCAACACCGTCGGCGCGATCGCGCTGAGCTGGTCGTAGGCGTCCACCGACTGTTTGGCCGGGAAACCCTGTCCACCACCGATGATCAGATCCGGCTGGACCGAGGCGACGAACTCCACGTTCACCGCCTGGCCCACCGGCACCATCTGGGTGCCCTGCTCCTTCGCGGCGTCGGCCCAGGTCTGCGGGAAATCGGCATTACGGCCGCTGACCCCGAGCACCCGCGGGTCCGCCGCGGCCACCGGAACATCCAGGTCGTAGAGATAACCGGCCAGTGCGCCGTTGAGCACCACGATCCGCTGCGGATCCGCGGGCACCTCGATAGTGCCCTTCTCGGTCTGGACGGGGCGGGTCCCGGATTCGGCTGCGGGCTCGGCGTCGGAGCTACAGCCCGCGACCGCGACCACCGCGACGAACAGACCGACCACGAGACGTAGCCGGGCCGCGAAGCGGCTGTGGGATAACAGCGACATAGGTGTTCTACTTTCTTTCTCGAACCGCCGGGGTACCGGATGGTGCCGCGGCGAAGTCTCGGCGTCGGAGACGCACGGTATGCCTGCATCGGAGACGCACAGCGTGGTCGGTACCGGGACGCACGGTCAGGTCCGTAGGGCCGGTTCGGTGTCGAGCAGCGCCGCGACCTCCGACCAGCCGTCCTCGGAGACGATCCCGAAATGGGTGTAGGGCAACCGGCGCGAGGTGATCCGGGCGCCGGCGCCGCGCCAGCCCGACAGCTGAGCGGCGACCCGCGCGGCATCGTCGGATCCACCGGGATCGGCCGCGTACAGCGCCATCGGCCCGGAGTAGCTCGGAGTCTCGGATACGGTGACCATGCGCAGCAGTTCACCGGCCGCGCCCCGGATCAGGGCCGCGAGATCGGGTGCGTCCTCGGGGAGTTCCGGGAGGAGCTCGGCCAGCCGGCTCGGATCCGCCAGCGCCCCGGCGGCCTGGTCGGCCAGATTCGCCAGTGGATGGGAATCGACCAGTCCGACGAAGGCGACCTTCTCCCCGCTCGCGGTGAGGGCCGCGGCGATCGCGTGCACGATATTGCCGCCGAGGGAGTAGCCGAGCAGATGGTAGGGGCCCGCGGGCTGGATCTCCCGGATGGTCACCAGATAGCGTGCGGCGAGTTCGTCGATGGTGGTGGCACCGGACTCCTCGCCGCGCAGTGCCGGCAACTGCAATCCGACCAGCGGCCGGTCGGCGCGCAGCCGGCGGGCCAGCGGGGTGAACTGCCACGCGGTTCCGCCCACCGGGTGCACGCAGAACAGCGGTTCGGCGGATCCCCGGGTCCGCAGTTCGAGTACATGGTCGAGGCGCCGGCCCAGCATGGCGATCTCTTCGGAGGGGGCGTCGATCCCCGCGTCGGACGGCGATCCAGCAGCCCGCGGCGCCGCGTCGATCGGGGTGCCCTCGATCCGCGCCGCGAGTGCGCGCGCCGTGGGTGCCTCGAAAATATCGTCCACGACGACCTCGTGACCCGCCCGGCGCAGCCGGCCGACCAGCCGGACCGCGGTGAGCGAATGGCCGCCCGCGCCGAAGAAATCGTCGTCCGGCCCGATCGCGGCGACTCCGAGCACCGCGGCCATGGCCGCCAGCACCGCCCCGGTGACCGCGGGCAGCGTGGGATCCACGATCGCGGCGACGGCGACGATGGGCACTTCCACGGGATAGTCCGGAACCGGGAGCGCCTTGCGATCCAGTTTGTCGCTGATCGTCATGGGGATCTCGTCGAGTTCCAC
Source organism: Nocardia jinanensis (assembly GCF_014645735.1). GTDB lineage: Bacteria > Actinomycetota > Actinomycetes > Mycobacteriales > Mycobacteriaceae > Nocardia > Nocardia jinanensis. Next base: position 354,938 of record NZ_BMMH01000003.1, read on the forward strand.
GAAGGCCGCCGGAATCATGTACTCCGGCAGCGCTTCACGCACCGTGGACCGGACCGAGTCGGTGTCCAGGACAGCACCGGTGCGCGTCCGCAGATACGCCACCAGGCGCTGATCACCCGGATTGTCCTCGCGCAGGATCACCGCCACCTGGGCGACCTCGGGACGGCGCATGATCGCCGATTCGATATCGCCGAGTTCGATCCGCTGCCCGCGCAATTTCACCTGGCTGTCGGTGCGGCCCACGTACTCGAGCTCACCGTCGGCACCCCAGCGCACCAGATCCCCGGTGCGGTACATCCGTTCACCGCTCCCGGCGGGGTCGGCGACGAAGGTGCGCGCGGTCTGCTCCGGCCGGTGCAGATAGCCGCGGGCGAGCTGGATCCCGGTCAGGTACAGCTCACCGACCGTACCGAAGGGCACCGGCAGCAGCTTGTCGTCGAGCACCCGGACACCGGCGCCGCCCGGCGGCCGGCCGATCGGCACCGTCACGGTATCGGCGTCGCTGCTCGGGTGGTAGGTGATGCAGACCGCGGCCTCGGTGGGACCGTACAGGTTGTTCACCCGGGCGCCGGTCGCGGTACGGAAGCGCCGCGCTGTCGACGGCGGTAGTGGTTCGCCGCCGGTGAACACACAGCGCAGCGCGCCACAACCGGACAGGTCGCTCTCCTCCGCGGTCGTGGTGAGCATGGACGAGGTCATCTGGATGGCGGTGACCCGCTCGTCGGCCATCAACCGCGCCTGATAGTAGGGATCGCGGTGACCGTTGGGTTTGGCCACCACGATCCGGGCGCCCACCAGCAGCGGCAGGAAGATCTCCAGCAGCGAGGCGTCGAAGGTCGCCGGGGTCCGGTACAGCACCGTATCGCCCACCCCGAACCGGTGCTGCTCCTGCAGCCAGGCGAAAGTGTTCACGATGGCCTCGTGCGCCACCGTCACCCCCTTGGGCACACCGGTGGAGCCGGAGGTGAACAGCAGGTAGGCCGCATTGTCCGGCCGCAACGGCGCGCGCCGGTCGGCATCGGTGAGCGGTGTGTCCGCGAAAGCCGCGGTGTCGAGCGTATCGATGGATACGACAGGCGCCCGGCCGGTTTCGAAGGCGTCGGCGCTCGTGGTCAGCACCAGCGGGGCGGCGGCGGTCGCGAGGATGGTGTCCACTCGTTCGGCGGGCTGCCCCGGATCCACCGGGAGGTACACACCACCGGCCCGGCAGATCGCGTGCGCGGCGATCACCGAATCGGCGCTGCGCGCCATGGCGACCACCACCACGGTCTCGGGACCGATATCCCGCGCCACCAGCCACCGCGCCAGCCGATTGCTCCGCGCCCCGAATTCACGGTGATCGATCGTCGCGCCCTCGACGGTGATCGCCGGGGCTGTCGGATCGAGCGGTGTGAGCGGCCCCCAGTCGGCCATGGTGCGGCCGCGGGTACCCGGGTGCCGGGTTCCCGCCAGAACGGCACCAGCGGTGGCCGTGGGGTCTGCTACGAGCGTGGTGAGCACCGCCCCGAGCCGCGCGGCCATCCGCGCGGCGGAATCAGCGTCCACCGCGCCCGGATCGTGGTGCAGCATGAGGCGGAACCGGTCGCCGGGCAGGGCCGTCACGGTCACCGGATAGTGGGTCAGGCTGTGCACGGTGACGCCGGCCACTCCGACCTCGTGCGAATCGTTACCCTGCACGCCGGTTTTCGGGAAGTTCTCGTAGACGACGAGGGTGTCGAACAGCCGTCCGACCCCGGTCGCCCGCTCGATGGTCGCCAGACCCAGATAGCCCTGGTTCTGTAATTCGAGGGTGGTCCGCTGGAATTCGGCGAACTGCTCGGCCACCGGGCGCCCGGGATCCAGGGTCATCCGGACCGGGACGGTATTGCTGAACAGCCCGACCATCCCCGCCACACCCGGCAGCTCACTGGGCCGCCCCGACACCACCGCGCCGAAGACCACATCGTCGCGGCCCAGCTGTTCGGCGAGTGTGAGGGCCCACGCGCCCTGCAGCAGGGTGTTCATGGTGAGCCCGTTGGACCGGCCGAATGATTCGAGCGCCGCCGCGGTCTCCTCGGCCAGCGGTACGTCCAGGCCCACCGCGGCCGACCGCGGTCCGGGAGCTCCGACCAGGCTCGGCGCGCACAGCCCGCCCAGATATTGACCCCAGTGGCGGATCGACGCCTCGCTGTCGCGCGCGGCGAGCCAGGCCAGATAGGTGCCGTAGTAACCGGGTTCGGGTAACCGCTCACCGTGGTAGAGGGCGAGCATCTCGCGCAGCACGATCGGCACCGACCAGCCGTCGGCCAGCAGATGGTGGGCGGTGAGCACCAGCCGATGCGCGGTATCGGAGACCCGGATGAGCAGCGCCCGCAGCAACGGCGGGGCGGCGATATCGAAGGTTTCCGCGCCGGCCAGCTGCTCCAGTTCCAGCGCGCCTTCCGCGGCTTCCGCCGGCGACCGGTCGCGCAGATCCTCGACCCGCCAGGCCACCCGCGGTACACGCGGAATCACCTGGACCGGCTGATCGAACTGTTCGTACTGGAAGGCCGCGCCCAGGTTCGGATGCCGTTGCAGCACCGTCGCGAACGCCGCGCCCAAGCGATCCGGATCCAGCGGACCGGACAGTTCGAAACGAGCCGTCAGTGTGTACACATCGGCCGCGCCGTCGCGCAGCGCGTGGAACAGCAGGCCCTCCTGCAGCGGCGAGAGCGGCAGGACATCGGCGATCGGCCCGTGCGCGGCGGCCAGTTCGGCGGCGCTGCGCGGTGGGAGGACGATCGACACGGTATCGGCGTGCGGTGCCGGTTCGGCGCCGGAACCGGCCGCGAGATCGGCGGTTCCGGCGGCTGCCGCGAGATCGGCGAGACTGCGGCGGGTCAGCAGATCCTGCGGGGCGAGGATCAGCCCGCGCTCCCGCAATCGGGTGCAGACCCCGATCGCGGTGATGCTGTCACCGCCGGCGCCGAAGAAATCGTCGTCGATATCGACGGTATCGCTACCGAGCAGTTCCGCGACCACCTCGGCCACCGCGCCTTCGGCCGAGGTGGCGGGCTCGCGTCCGCCGGTCGGTTCGGCCGGTTCGGGTAGCGCCGCGCGATCCACCTTGCCGTTGACGGTCCAGGGCAGTTCGTCCAGCACCACGATGCGCGTCGGGACCATGGCGTCGGGTAACGATTCCGCCAGCCGGTTGCGCGACCGGGCACCGAGATCGCCGGGCCCGGTGGCCCCGTCCCGCGGCTCCCGCGCCGCGACGATGTAGCCGATCAGGCTCGCCCGGCCCGCGATATCCCGGATATCGGCGGCCGCCGCGGCCACCTCCGGCAGCCCGCTCAGCGCGGCTTCCACTTCACCGATCTCGATCCGGTGCCCGCGGATCTTCACCTGCGCGTCGGCCCGGCCGGAGTAGAAGTAGCCGCTACCGGGCACCCAGCGTGCGAGGTCGCCGGTGCGGTACATCCGCGACCCCGGCGGACCGAACGGATCGGCGACGAAACGCTGGGCACTGACACCGGGCCGGCCCAGATAGCCTTGCGCGAGACCCGTGCCCGCCAGGTACAACTCGCCGGATCGGCCGTCGGCCACGGCCTGTAGGCCGTTGTCCAGCAGATAGGCCCGCACCCCGGGCAGCGGGAAACCGATATGGGGATCCGCGCCACGCACCGGCGCGCCGATGGCGTCGACGGTGGCCTCGGTCGGGCCGTAGAGGTTGATCGCGGTGATTCCGGCGCGCTGGACCTGCTGCCACAGATCGGGTGGGCAGGCTTCACCGCCGAGCACCAGCAGCCGCGGCGCGAGTTCGGCGAGACCGTGGGCGAACAGTGCGGCGGCCAAGGTCGGGGTTCCGTCCACGACCTCGACACCGTCGGCACCGAACGCGGCCACCAGCGCCGCGGGATCCCGCCGGATCTCGCTGTCGTACAAGTGGATCCGGTGCCCGTCGAGCAGCCACAGCAGTGGGTCGAGGGCGGCGTCGAAGGCGAACGAAGTGGTGTGGGCGATCGTCAGACGACGGCCTCCGGCCCGCTCGACGGTCTCGGCGTAGATCCCGGACCGGTGGCCGGCGACCAGCTGAGCGAGGGCCGCGTGATCGATCACCACCCCCTTCGGGGTGCCGGTGGAACCCGAGGTGTAGAGAACGTAGGCCGGGTGATCGCCGCGGATCTCCCCGGCTTCGGCGGCCGTCAGCGGGGTGCCCGGGTACCCGCGCAACGTCTCGTGCACCGATGCGCTGTCGAGTTCGGCTACCGGGCAATCGAGTGCACCGGCCAGGGCGCTGTCGGTGAGGACCAGCACCGGGCGGGCATCGTCGATCATGGTCTGTAACCGGGGTACCGGATGTTCGGGATCGAGCGGCAGATACGTACCGCCGGCCCGCCAGACCGCGAGCAGCGCGACCACCAGTCCGGCAGTCCGCGGCAGCGCGACGCCGACGAGCCTGCCCGGTGTCACGCCCCGTTCCCGCAGGTACCGGGCCAGCCGGTACACCCGCTCACCGAGTTCACCACCGGTACAGCGCTGTGTCCCATCGGCCAGGACCGTGGCATCGGTGTACTCGGCGACCATCCGGTCCAGCGCCGCGGGGACAAGTTCGGCGGCCGCGGCGGCCGCCGAACCGGATCGGTCCGCGAGCAGACGGTCGCGTTCCGCGCGGTCGATCAGCTCCAGTGTCCCGACCGCGACCTTGTCCAGTTCGGCGAAGGCCTCGACGACCCGTACCAGACCGGCCACCCGCTGGTAGGCGGTCTCCGGATCGTTGGTCCGCGCATCGCATTCGAAACCCAGCAGCAGCGATTTATCGGGCAGCGGGGTCACGACCAGTCCGAGGTCCTCCGGCGGCCCACCGGCCACATTGCGCAGGACGCCTTTGGCGCCGTCGAAATCCAGCGCGAAATCGAAGACCTTGAGATTCATCCCGATTCCGTGCAACAGTTCGCCCGCACCGAAACCACTGAGATCACGCGCCAGATCCGCGCCGCTGTAGCGCTGATGCCGGCGCATCTCCTTCAAGGTCTCCGCGACCCGCACACCCAGTTCGCCGACGGTCTCGTGGGCGTGCACAGCCAACCGCAGCGGCAGCACGTTCACCGCCATCGCGGGCGTACTCAGCGCGATTCGTCCGACCCGGCCCATCATCAGCATCGACAGCACGACATCGGAATTACCGAGCAGCCGCTGCACATAGGCGGCGTAGCAGGCGATCAGCCCGTCGGCCCAGGTGATCCGGTAACGCTCGGTGACAGTGCGCAGCCGCTCCAGCGTCTCCACCGGCAGGATCGCCTCGGCACGGATGGTGCGTTCCACCGCTCCGCCGAGTGCGGAACCGCGACCCTCGAGCGAGGGTGCGGGACTGAGCTGTTCGCTCCAATAGCGCTGGTCGTCGGCGAATTGCGCACTGTCGCGATAGTTCTGTTCATCGGCGACCAGTTCGGCGATCGCGCCGAAGGTCGCCTCGGGCGGTTCACCGCCCCGGCGCAGGGCGGTGTAATGCGCGGCGACGCGACGGGACAGCAGCGCCGCGCTGTAGCCGTCGACGATCAGGTGGTGGTAGAGCTGCACACACCACACCTCGGAGTCGGTGAGCCGGATCAGCGTGTAGTTGTACAGGCGCCGGTCGACCATGCCGCGGCACCGCTGGGCCGCCTGATGGCGTTCCAGCGCCACTGCCTCGTGGGCCAGCGAATGAGGTTCGGCCGCACCGCGCAGGTCGATCACGGGTTGCAATACCGCGGATTCGTCACAGACGAATTGCCGTGGACCCGCAGCGGTATCGCGGAAGCGCAGCCGCATATTCTCCGCCTCCGCCACGGTACGGCGGATCGCCTCGGCCAGCGCCTCGACGTCGATCGGGGTATCGCCGGAGATCTCGAGAACCTCACCGACCAGATAGCGACCGGATTCCGGATCGAATTGCTGTGCGTTCCAAATCCCCAGCTGAGGGCCGGTGAGCGGTAACCCGGGATCGCTTGCCTTCGAGGCGTCCTGCACTGCCGCCGGCACGGCAACTCCCTTCGCTGTGAACCACTTTCGGTGCGATGCCGATACCCGTTCCCTATCGACCGGCACGACACACAACCACAGTTGAGGTTAGCCTAACCTTTACTAAAGTAAAACATCTACCATGTAATAGGCCCTGTCCCAGTTTGTCTCGTTCAGGCCGTGCGCACTGCCTTCTCGGCCAGCGGAACAACCAGCGGAGCCCCTGTTTCGGGGTCGTCGATCACCCGACAGCCGAGGTCGAAGACTTGCCTGACCAGTTCGGCGGTGACGATCTCGCGCGGCGGCCCGGCCGCGACCACCGCGCCGTCGCGCATGGCGATCAGGTGATCGGCGTACCGGAACGCATGATTCAGATCGTGCAGCACCGCGACCACCGTCCGGCCGGTCTCCCGATTCAGTTCACGGCACAGATCCAGCACCTGGATCTGGTGGGCGATATCGAGGAAGGTCGTCGGTTCGTCGAGCAGCACGATCGGCGTCTCCTGGGCGAGCACCATCGCGATCCATACCCGCTGCCGCTGGCCACCGGACAGCTCGTCGACCAGCCGCCCGGACAGATCGGATACACCGGTGGCCGCCATGGCCGCGGCGACGGCCTCCTCGTCCCGGCGCGACCACTGCCGGATCAGCGACTGGTGCGGATAGCGGCCCCGGGCCACCAGATCGGCGACCCGGATCCCCTCCGGCGCGGTCGAGGTCTGCGGCAGCAGCCCGATCCGCCGGGCGACTTCCTTGGCCGGGTAGCTGCCGATCTGCTTACCGTCGAGCAGTACCGCGCCGGATTCGGGTGCCAGCAGTCGCGACAGCGCCCGGAGCAGGGTGGATTTACCGCAGGCGTTGGGACCGATGATGACGGTGAAGGTGCCGTCGGGGATACCGACGGTCAGTTCGTCGCTGATGACCCTGCTGCGATAGCCCAGTCGTAGCCGGTCGGCCCGCAGCCGCGCCCCGGTCCCGGTGCCCGATGCGCTTACGGTCACGTCGGCGGCGCTGTGCTCGAGTTTTTCGTTCACGATGATTCCCTCAGTTCCGTCGGGCCTCGGCCACCAGCAGATAGGCCAGATACGCGCCGCCGACCGACGCGGTCACCACACCGACCGGCACGCTGGTCGGCGCGAACAGCCGCCGCGATATCCAATCGCAGGCCACCAGCAGCAGTGCCCCCATCGCCGCCGCCGGCAGTAACGCGGTCGTCGGGGTACGGGCCAGCCGCCGGCCCAGTTGCGGTGCCGCGAGAGCGACGAAGGCGATGGGGCCCGCCACCGCGGTGCCGACCGCCGTGAACGCGACACTCAACACGGTCAGCACCAGCCGCGCCCGGCCCACCCGGATACCGAGGGCCCGGGCCGCGTCGTCACCCAGTTCGAGGACCTGTAGCCGGTACGCGGCGGGAATCACCGCGACGGCCAGGATCGCCAGCACGATCAGGGCCGGCACGATCTCGTCCCAGGTGAGCCCGTCCAGCGTCCCCACCCCCCACGCGGCGGCCGACATCGCCTCGTCGAGATCGGCGCGCAGGATGAGCCAGGTGTTGACCGCGGCCATCATCGCCCCGACGCCGATACCGACGATGATCAGCCGGAAACCCTTGACGCTCTGCTGGAAGGCCAGCAGGAAGATCGCGAGCGCGGTGAGCAGGCCACCGCCGACCGCCCCGGCGGCGGTGGCGTAGTAGCCGCCGCCGGACAGGATCACCAGCAGCGCACCGGTGTAGGCGCCGGAATTGAATCCGACGATATCCGGGCTGCCCAGTGGATTGCGGGTCACCGACTGCAGGATCGCGCCGCTGACCCCGAGCGCCGCCCCGAGTACCAGCGCCATGAGCACTCGGGGCAACCGCCATTCCCGCACGACCAGTTCGTCACCGCCCACCCCGTCGCCGAGCAGCGCCCGCAGCACTCGATCCGGCGGAATGGCGAAATCGCCGGTACCGAGGGCGAGCAGCGCCACCACACAGGCGGCGACGAGCAGCACGACCGTCACCACGAGGCCGCGCACACCGAAACGGGTAGTGAAACCGCGTAACCGCAGCACCCGTACCGAACGGCCGAAATCGACGGTCGAGGCGATGCCGAAACGCGACGGCTTGCGCACCGTGGTCACGACTGCCTCATCTCCGAGCGCCGGGCGAGCCAGATCAGCACCGGCGCACCCAGGAACGCTGTCACCACGCCCGCGGACAGTTCGTCGGGCGGGATGGCGAGCCGGCCCACCACATCCGCGAAGAGCACCAGCGCGGGGGCCAGGACCAAGGAGTAGGCGACGATCCAGCGATTGTCGGGGCCGACGATCCAGCGTGCGATATGCGGTACCGCCAGCCCCACGAAGGTGATCGGGCCGACCGCCGCCGTCGCGGTGCCGCAGAGCAGGATCAGCGCGAGCGCGGTACAGGCCCGGGTCCGGTTGACGTGCACGCCCAGCGCGCGGGCCAGATCGTCGCCGAGCGCCACGGCATTGAGCGAGCGGGCGGCGACGAAGGCCAGGATCAGGCCGACCACGATGAAGGGGGTCGCTCCGGCGAGTACGTCGTATCCGCGGCCGGTCAGCGCACCGGCGTCCCACTGCCGCATCTTGTCGAAGGCGGTCGAGTTCAGCAGGATCAACCCCTTGGTGACACCGGTGAGCACGGCGGTCACCGCGACACCGGCGAGGGTGAGCCGAATCGGATCGGTCCCGCCGCGTCCGACGGTTCCCAGCCGGTACACCATCACCGAGACTACAGCGGCGCCCGCGAAACCGAACCAGACATAGGAAGATATCCCGTCGGCTCCCAGGTAGGCGACGGCGATCGCGATGGCGAAGGCAGCGCCGGCGTTGATTCCGAGCAGTCCCGGATCGGCCAGCGGATTTCGGGTCAGGCCCTGCATCAGGCAGCCCGCGACCCCGAGTGCGCTACCCGCGAGCAATCCGAGCAGCGTACGGGGCAAGCGGTATTCGCTTATCACCAGGTCATCCGGCGATCCGTCGGGGTCCCACAGTGCACTAATGATTTCCGTGATCGGAATATGCTTCACCCCGACCACAAGGCTCAGTATGCAGGCGCTTACCAGAACGATGACTGCCAGCAACCATCCAGACCACCTGCGGACACCCACATGTGTGTGGTATTCATAGGACGAACCGGCGGTCATGAGGCGGTGTCACAACCTCTGTGCATCGAATCGTCCCCTTCCGGTCCGTATGACGTAGGTCACTGTCATCGCTCACAAAAATTGTTAGCAACCCTTTATAGTGAGCGAAGGCTAACCTAACTACTTACGGGCTGGCAACAGAATGCGCCGACACCGCACCCCGGTGTCCGCGAACGGCGTTCGTCCCGACCGGGGCGAGCGTCCGTTCGGCGCAACGACGCACGAGCGAGAGGTGTGAGGGATGTGGACTCCGACGCTGCTGACGCCCATGTGCCTGCCTTCCCCCCTCGCCCGCACAGTTTCCGGTCGAACCCGACCGGGTTGTAAGAAGATGGACAGGGATGAGGGATAGATGACGCAGCCATTCGTCACCTGATCGCCCAGGACGACGATCTGACACCACCGGTGGGTTATCCGTAACCACCGGATTTCACCTGCGATTGGGCAGAACCCCCCCGAACCGTGGTCCGCGCGCGTGCGCGCAGGACCCGGGGATCTCTGCTGCCGTTTTCGCCGGCCGGCTCCGTCCGGCCGGTATTCGGCGACTATTCGCAAAACCATGAGGGAATCACGATGAATATCAAGTCGATTGCTGCCACAGCGGCGATGACGGCGGCGGCGGTACTGGGCGTCACTGGAGGCATGGCGAATGCCGACACCTTCGTACCGCTCCCCGGCGGCGAAAAGCTCGGACCCGGCGTCAAGTTGAGCCGTGTCGACGAGAGCGCGCTCATCTCGCCGTCGCTGTCCGCCAACGGCGCGGGCCGGGTCGCCTGGCTCAGCGGCCGGGTCTTCGCGGACGTCAGCCAGACCCCGGAGGGCACCCCAGGCCCCTGGAAGGGCCCCACCAACGCCCCCGGCACCAACAACTCCTCGACGCACGGCACTTCCCGCGTCAGCGCCGGATACATCGTCGGCTGCCAGGTCAGCATCGCCGACAACGCCATCTCCGCCGGCGTATCGGCCAGCGCGAGCACCTCCAGTCTGGGTATCAGCGGTTCGCTCGGTATCAAGCTCGGCCCGGGTGACGTCAAATTCATCAATGTCGAAGGCGTCGATATCCCGAAGCCCGGCGTGTACTGGGTCGACTACAAAGACGTCGAAATCCAGATCGAAGGCTGCGCCGGATACGCCCAGGCCCGTTCCTACGCCGTCGTCGAAATCATCGGCGACCACTATTCGAAGACCACCCTGTACGGAGCTCCGTTCAGCATCGGCTGACGCACGTCGTATCTGGTCGATCAAATCCGTCGCTGAACGGAATTCTCTTCCGAGAGGGAAACTGTCATGTCTGTCATCAAGAAAAGCGTCGTACGGGCCGCGAGCCTCGCAGCCGCGTCCGTCGCCGCGGTCGGCCTGTTCTCGACCGGCGCGGCCAATGCCGACACCTTCGTCCCGCTGCCGGGTGCCGAGCTGAACCACACCCTGCCCAACGGGCTGAGCATCACCGCTCGTATCGCCAACGAGTCGGCGACGATCAACCCGTCGCTGGGTTCGACCCCGCTGCACCGCAACACCTGGGTCTCCGGTAGCGCGCAGGTCGAGGTGCACGGTCCCCACAAGGGCACCAAGATCACCCCCGGCTATGTCGTCGGCTGCCAGGTCGATATCAGCGGTGGCGCCGGCAACGGCGGAGCCGGGCTCACCCAGTCCGGTGAGAACCTGAGCGGCAACCTCAGCTCCGGTGCCAACCTGACCCTCGGCCCGGGTCAGGCCACCTCGTTCCTGCTGCTCGATATCGAGAAGCCGGACGTCTACGGCGATGAAGGCCATACCTTCGCCGTCAAGTTCACCGGCAAGGACGGCTCGGTGACCTGGACGGATTCCACCATCGGTCTCAACGGCTGCGCTGGATACGCCCAGGCCCGCTCCTTCGTGCGCGTCGAGACGACCACCGAGCAGGGCATCTCCGAGTTCCGCGTCTGGGGCCAGCCCTTCAGCATCGGCTGATCCCGACGAGTCCAGCGGATTCGCGACGACGGTAGCCCCGGCCCAGCGGCCGGGGCTACCGCTGTGTGTACGGCAGGACTCCCCCCGGAACCGGGTGCCGCAGCGGCGCAGATCCATCCCGTCGGCGGACACCCGGACATCCGCGGACCCGGTCCGTGGCGCTCCGGCACCATTGCGCCGCGCAGGCCTTGCGTCCCGACCTGTTTGTGACACCGCACAAAAACCCGGATCGCCGCGAGCCGACGGTCCGGGCTCATCCGTACCGACCCGCGAGCTACCCTGAACGTCCTATGGCTACCGGCGCGACTCTGCACACCTTCGCTCTGTCCCTGTCCGATATCGACCGGGGCGCCTATCAGGAACTGGAGCTGCGACTGGCCCGGCATCCCTCCGAGACCACGGAATTCCTGATCACTCGTCTGCTGGCCTACTGCCTCGAATACGAAGAAGGCATCACCTTCAGCGACGGCGGGGTGTCCTCCACCGACGAACCGGCGGTACTGGTCCGCGATCTCACCGGACGGATCACCGCGTGGATAGAGGTCGGCGCACCCGACTCCGACCGGGTGCACCGCGGCAGCAAACGGGCCGAGCGAGTCGCGGTGTACACCCATCGCGACCCCGCCAAGGTGCTGGCGCAGCTGACCGGTAAACGGATCCACCGCGCCGAGACGATACCCCTCGTCTCCTTCGATCGCGCTTTCATAGAAGCCGCGGCGGCGGCCCTCGAACGCCGCAACACCGCCACGGTATCGGTCACCGAACGGCAGCTCTATCTGGAACTCAACGGCACCTCGCTCAGCACTGCGGCCGAGGAACACCACCTCGCATAGGTTCGGCCGGACCGACGCAGCCGCCCTCCGGGCCACGCCGGCAGCCCGTACCTGGACGACTTCTCCCCCGACCGGACCACCACCGCGGATCGATGACACCGCGCGGTCGTCACATCCCGTCGAGGCCGGGTAGTTCAGCCGGCACCACACCGCACCCCGACTGAAAGCCACGGCCGCGCTTCCGGACACGGGTGATCCGACAGGCGGGGATCGCGCCCTGCCCGACCTCCAGTGGTGCACCATCGGACGATGCGCACTGGGGGCCACCGTTGCACCGATGAACTCGCCGGACACCGGCCACACACCGCCGCCGGCCTCCCGCCCGACTTCTACCGGCTCTGGGCCTCGTTCACCGCGGGACAGGTGGGGGGAGCCGTCGGAGCGGGTGCGCTGCCCCTCGTGGCGATCCTGCTGATCGATGCCTCCGATCTGCAGGTCTCCCTGATGGCGGCACTCGCCGGACTCGCCGCGGCCGCGATCGCCCTTCCACTGGGACCCCTCATCGAGTTCCGGCGGAAACGCGGCGTCATGGCCGGTGCGGGTTTCGCGGCGTGCACCGCGCTGGCCTCGGTGCCGCTCGCCGCCTGGTTCGGCGTTCTCACCTACGCGCACCTGTGCGTGACCGCCGCGGTGCAGACCCTGTGCGGCATCGTCTTCAACGCCGCGCGCGATGCCCACCTCAAAACGCTCGTCCCCGAGGCGCGACGGGTCCCGGCCGCGAGCCGGCTGGAGACCACCTTCTGGACCGCGACCGCCCTGGGCGGCCCGGTGGGCGGATTGCTCATCGCGGTATTCGGCACGACCACCACGCTGATCGTCGACTCGCTCGGCCACTTGGCCTCGGCGCTCGGCATCCGCCGGATCCGGACACCCGAGACGGTTCCCACGCGACCGGACCGCGCACACCGCGTCCGGTCCGAGATCAGGGCCGGCTGGATCTATATCGCCGCGCACGCCACCCTGCACCGCCTGTTCTGGAACGCGATGCTCTTCGGCGGCTCACTGATGCTCGTCTCACCGCTGATGGCGCTGCTCATGCTCCGCGAACTGGGTTTCCCGCCATGGCAGTACGGGCTGGCACTGGGAATACCCGGCCTCGGCGGCCTGCTGGGATCGTGGTGCGCCCCGAGACTCGTGGCCAGGTTCGGCCAACGGCCGGTACTGCTCGGATTCGGCACTCTGCGTACCTGCTGGCTCGGGTCGGTCGTTCTCGCCGGGCCCGGCCCGCTGGGTTTCAGCGTAATCCTCGTCGCCTCGACTCTGCTGCTCTTCTCCGCCGGTGTGTTCAACCCGGTGTTCAGCGCCTACCGCATGAGCCACACCCCGGACGACCATATGGTGCGCGTGGGCACCGCCTGGTCTATCAGCGCGCGATGCGTCCAGCCGGCGTTCATCGCCCTCGGCGGCGTCCTCGCGGCCGCGATCGGGGTACGCGCCGCGATCGGCGTGGCCGCACTGGCACTGCTCGCCGGTTCCGCCCTGCTGCCCTGGGGGTACGGGCACGAGAACCAAGTCCAGGGCCCGGCGGCCGGCGGACCGATATCAGGGCTCGATGAGTCCCGCCCGGATGGCATAGCGGGTCAGGGCCAGTCGATCACGTAATCCCAGTTTCTGCAGGATATTCGCGCGATGCCGATCCACGGTCTTCACACTGATGACGAGGTCACCGGCGATCTCGCGCGACGAGTAGCCCTCGGCGACGAGTTTGACGATCTCCTCCTCACGCGGGGTGAGCAGGCTGCGTGGCAGCGGCTCGGCCCGGTCGGCGCGCTGCAACCAGTCCCGGATCAGCGAATTCACCGCGCCCGGATACAGATACGATTCGCCGCGCAATGTCGCCCGGCAGGCCTCGAGCAGATCACGGTCGGCGACCGATTTCAGCACGTAACCGGAGGCGCCGACGCGTAGCGATTCGAAGAAGTACTGCTCGTTGTCGTACATCGACAGCATCAGGATCCGCACCTCCGGTGCGGCGCGGTGGATTTCGCGGGCCGCCTGGATCCCGGTCAGCCGCGGCATGGCGATATCCAGGATCGCGAGGTCGACCTGGACATGACCGATCTGCTGCACCGCCTCGTGACCGTTGGCGGCCTCGGCGACGACCGCGAGATCGGGTTCGGTGTCGAGGATCATCCGCAGCCCGGCACGGACCAGCGCGTGATCGTCGGCGAGCAGGACACGGGCCACGGCCGGGGTCGTCACGGCGTATTCCTTTCGCCTCGATACGGAACGTCGAGGCAGACCTCGGTGCCGTGCCCCGGTGGCGATTCGATGGTGAGGGTCGCGTTCACCAGCAGTGCGCGCTCGCGCATACCGCGGATACCGGAACCGTCCTCGGACACCCCGCCGCGACCGTCGTCGGAGACACGCAGCACCAGCGCGTCACCGCGCACGCGCAGGCTCAGCCCGACCCGGCGCGCGTCGGCGTGCCGGGCGATATTGGTCAGGCTCTCCTGGGCCACCCGGTAGCAGACGAGTTCGATATCGGGCGCCAGCCGCGACAGATTCCGGTCGACATCGCGTGTGACCCCGATCCCGGCCGTCGAGCTGAACTCGCTGCACAGGGCACTCAGCGCACTGGACAGGCCGAGATCGTCGAGCACATCGGGGCGCAACCGCCGCGCGATCCCCCGCACCTCGTCCAGGCAGGCGCGCACGGTTTCCTGCGCGCCGTGCAATACATCCACCACATCGGCGGGCGCACGGTCGGCGGCCCGTTTCATCGACAGCAGCGCCACGTCAGGCTCTGGCCGATCTCGTCGTGCAGTTCCCGGGCGATCCGCCGGCGCTCGCCCTCTTGCGCGGCCAGCGCGGAGGCACTGGCCGCCGCCCGTTCGGATTCGAGCCGTTCGACCATCGCGTTGAACGAGTCGATCACCCGGGACAGGTCACCGTTGCCCCGGTCGTCGAGCCGACCGCTACGGCGCAGCGGGTCCACTCCGCGCATCGAGACGACCAACTGATCCAGCGGCGCCAGGCTGGATCGCAGCAGGAAGGCGTTGGCCGCGAGGATCACCACGAGACCCACCGCCAGTACCGGTATCTCGGTGAGCCGCACCCGGGACGACACTGTCGCCGGCGATACCGCCAGCACCAGGGTGCCGAGTGTGAACACCAGGCCGTTGATGAGGAAGATCCGCCGGAACAGCGCGTCGACCGGGGTCCGGGTATGCCGCCGGAACAGGCCGTTTCCACTATCCGGACGGTCCATCACCTCAGTGTGGCGGCCGACGCGCGGGCTGTCCATGGGGCGTGACACCCATCTTCTGGCCGCGCCGCTACACAGCCCCGGCCATCGGAGATGGGTGCCGGCACCGATGTCCGGAGACACCCCCGCGGGCCGAGACTGAGGGCCGGAGACAACCGGTCGCGGGAGGAGCGCTCGACGTGGATATCGACCGCGGCACCGTACCGGGCCAGGGCACCGTGCACCACTTGCTGACCCGCAGTGGTGACCGTTTCGCGCTGGTCACCGGCACCGACGGCGCGAAGCACATCCACGTCTACCGCACCGCCCGCGACGAACCCGTCCAATCCATCGCCCTGGGCCCCGACGAAGCCGATCAGCTCGCCGAACTGCTGCACAGCAGCCCCCTCCCCGACCGAGTGGCACGGCTGGAGCGACTGATGGGCCAGCTCGCCGGCGACAGGTTGCGGCCATGACCACCTTCTCCCCGCACGCGCGACGGGACCATCCGATGCAAGCACACGAGATCGCCGTCCAGCTGCCGACCGTTCGCACCGGCGACCCCGTGGCCAAAGCCATGCGGCTGATGGTGGTCAACAGGTTGCCCGGGCTCATCGTGGTCGACGGAGCCGACCGGCCCGTAGCGGTTCTGCCCGGCACCCAGGTGCTGCGGCTGGCGATACCCAGCTCCTACCAGAACGATCCGGCGCTGGTGCGCACCATCGACGAACTGCACGCCGAAGTGTTCTGGCGCGAACCCGGTGATCTGACCGTCGGCGATTGCCTGCCCGAACACGCGCCCCGGCCGGCCGTGGTCCACCGCGATGCCACCCTGCTCGAGATCGCCGCGTTGATGGCGCAGCGGCACAGTCCCCTGGTCGCGGTCGTCGATCGGGCGTACGCCCTCGTCGGCGGTATCACCCTCGAACGGCTGCTGATCAGCCTGGCCGTCGCCGGTCCCGACAACTGATCCGCCGGGCGCTGGGGAGGTGAGGTGAGGGATGAGCCAGATCCTGGCGGTAACAGTGTTCGTCGGGGCGTTCTGGTTCATCGCCACCGAACGCGCGGACAAGGTGAAGGTCGTCCTGGTCGCGGCCGGGCTGATGACCGTTCTCGGCCTGGTGCCCGGCGAGGAGGTCTTCTACAACTCGCACGTCGGCATCGACTGGAACGTCATCTTCCTGCTGCTCGGCATGATGATCATCGTCGGCGTCGTCAAACACACGGGCCTGTTCGATTTCCTCGCCATCTGGGCCGCCAAACGATCGCACGGCAGCCCGTTCCGGCTGATGGTGATGCTGATGATCATCACCGCGGTCGCCTCACCGCTACTCGACAACGTCACCATCATCATGCTGGTCGCGCCCGTCACCATTGTGGTGTGCGGGCGGCTGGGTTTCGCCGCGCAACCGTTCCTGATCGCCGAGGTGCTGGCGGCCAATATCGGCGGTGCGGCGACACTGGTGGGCGATCCGCCCAACATCATCATCGGTAGCCGGGCGGGTTTGAGTTTCAACGATTTCCTGCTGCACATGGCCCCGGCCGTGGCCGTGATCTTCGCATTGTTCGTCCTGTTCACCCGCTGGCTGTTCCGCACGCATCTGCGGGCGCGCTCCGAACACATCGACACCGTGGCGGCCTTGCAGGAGCGCCGCGCCATCACCGACCCGCGTCTGCTCACCCGCGCCCTGCTGGTACTCGCCGGAGTCGTGGTGGGTTTCGGCCTGCATTCGGTACTGCACGTGGCGCCTTCGATCATCGCGCTGCTGGGCGCGGGCGCCATGGTGCTGATCTCCCGGCTCGATATCGGCGATATCCTGCGCGAAGTGGAATGGGGGACCCTGGTCTTCTTCATGGGCCTGTTCGTGATGGTCGCCGGGCTCGTACATACCGGTGTCATCGACCTCCTCGGCGATGCCGCGGTCGCCGCTTTCGGTGACAATCCGCTGCTCGCCTCCGCGGTCCTCGTCTTCGGTTCCGCCGTCGTGGCCGCCTTCATCGACAACATCCCCTATACGACCACCATGGCCCCGGTGGTCGAGGGCCTGGTCGAACAGACTCCCGACCACGGGCAGAGCCGGGCGCTGTGGTGGGCTTTCGCCTTCGGTGCGGACTTCAGCGGTAACGGCACCGCGGTCGCCGCGAGCGCCAATGTGGTGGCCCTCGATATCGCGCGCCGGGCCGGGCACCGGATCACCTTCTGGCAGTTCACCAGATACGGAATCGTGGTCACCGCGCTCAGCTGTGTGCTCGCCTGGATCTACGTGGCGGTCCGCTATTTCTGAATACCGTCCGGCTACACCGCGACGCGGTCGGTCTCCGAATCCGGCAGTGGCGGCAGTTCCAGATTCTCCCGGAAAGTGGCACCGAGGTAGTCGGAGCCGGCGATATCGCGGCGGCGCAGTTCCGGCAGCAACCCGTTGGTGACGAAATCGCGGGTGCGCGGATCGTCGAGGCCACCGACGGTGACGATATCGAGAACACCCGCGCGATAGCGTTCCTCGATGGCGTCGGCCAATTGTTCCGGCGTACCCGCCGCCGACCAGTGGCCGGTATGCCGCGCTTCCAGGATCAACTCGCGCAGAGTGCGCCCGGAAGCCGCGAGACGGGCGAAGATCTCGACCCGGCCGCGCCGACGGTGCACCGAATCGAGCTCGGGCAGCAGGCTTTCCGGGAGCGGCCGATCCAGCGGGAGATCGGAGAGATCCACCCCGCCGCCGAACATATCCGCGAGCAACCGGCGACCCGCGTCGAAATCGAAGGACTCCTCCTGTTCGCGGACCAGCCGCGCGGCTTCGGCTTCGGTGGCGCCGTAGGTGGCGTGCAGGGAACTGAAGATGTACGGCAGTCCCTCGGGACGGCCCAGTTCCCGGGCGCGGGCCCGGATCCCGCGGGTGTAGGTGAGCGCATCGTCGAGCGTGGTGAGCGAGGTGAACACCGCTTCGGCGTAACGGGCGCCGAGCTCCACCCCGCCCGCCGATTGTCCCGCCTGGAACTGCACCGGCCGCCGCTGCGGCAGCGGCGGGATGTTCAGCGGACCGCGCACGGTGAAATGGTCGCCCCGGTAATCGATCGGCCGGACCCGGGCCGGATCGAGTACGGCACCACCGCGACCGTCCGGAGTGAGCGCGCCCCGGCCCCACGAGTCGAAGAGCGCGTGCGTCACTTCCAGCGATTCCGCCGCCCGCGCATAGCGCTGCTCCGGACTCGGCAGCTCCCGATCGCTGTAATTCTCCTCGCCGAGCGAGGAAGTCACGGCATTCCAGGCCGAACGCCCGTTGCTCACATGATCGAGGGTGCCGAACAGCCGGGCCAGGTTGTAGGGATGGTGGAAGGTGGTGGTGACGGTGGCGATCAAACCGATATGCGTCGTCACCGAACTCAATGCGGAGAGGTAGATCAGCGGCTCCTGCGCGCCGATCGCGCCCTGGGCGCCGAAGCTGAGCAGATCGGCCGCGAAGAGCGCGTCGATCCGGTGGTCCTCGGCGACCTTCGCGACGGCGATCGCGGTATCCAGTGTCGAGCGGGCCGGGTCCACGGCCGCCGCGTAGATATCGGTACCTCCGCTGACTCCGGTGACCGTTTTGAGATGCCGTCGAGGTCTGCTGCGCGATACCACCGTCCGACGATAGGACGGTGCCGGCCGCCGCCGGTAGCCTTGCGCTCAGCGTGATCCGGAGGCATACCGCCGGCGACGAGGGCGCCGGGGCCCGGCTCGTCACCCCGATCCGCGGGATCCTGACACTGACGCGGGGACGCGACACCGTGGACGTCGCTCCGGTTCGGTCGAGCTCTGCGCTATGTCCTGCGGTACTCCGACGATCCGGCGCTGACCCCCGACGCCCTCGCCGCCGCCCTCGATTGCTCACTCGGTTACCTGCGCAAAGCCCTCGAAACCGCGGACACCACTTGCCAGAACTTCACCCGATGTTTCGGGATGACGTCCGGGCGGATGCGCGCCCATTTCGTCGCACTCGGGACGGGCTCCGGGACGGCCGGCGCACCGGGCACGATCCAGAGCGGGGGGAACAGGGCGGGATCGTCGAAATAGACGTCCGCACCACCGAAATCGGCGTTCACCCCGATCACGAACTCGCTGAAACGCTACCGATCACGGTTCGCCGTAGCTCGAGACGAATAGGTGCATTTGCGGAACACCTCTCGGACCGGCCCACTGAGAGGAGCATCGGGCGGCACCCGGTCCGGTCCGCCGCGGGGTGGCAGTCCGGACGGCCCGCCGTAGCGAGGGGTGGCCCTGTCCCCAGCGATAGGAATCCCCGAATGCCGACTGTTTGCTTAGACCCAGCACAATACGCGTTATCCGACCGGCAGGACAGAACGGCTCGAACTCTCTTTTGCCGTGCGGCCACCACCGCCCCCGTTACCCACGACATTGCGTAGACATTTCGCCTGGGTAACCGAATCGAAGGTTGATCGGCGCACTCGAATCACAGTGCGCCGATCAATAGCCAGGAAGTATCGAGCACCTGTACAGCAGTGATGGCAGTGCGAGCATTGCCTGGATTCCGGAGCGTCCACGGGCACTCCGGTAGTGGGAAGAGAACATATGGAAGTTATCGAACGCGACGTCCTGGAACAGATCACATCCGTAGTGGTCGACGGGGCCGTGCACAACATCGGCCTGCTCAAGGATTTCCACCGGAACCCCACTCTGGCGGCGTTCGTTCCCGATCTCGCCAGGGTCTCCATCAGCTGGGTGCGACTGCGTCCCGGCGAAGAGTTGTCGGTACACGAGCATCCGACCAAGAGCATGATCATCGTCGCCGAGGGCACCGGCAGGACGATGGGCGATACCACCACCGATATCCGTTCCGGCGATATCGTCGTGGTGCCACCGGGGTCCCGGCACGGTTTCGCCGGCACCGAACCGAGCGGGTTCTGGGCACTGTCGGTGCAATTCGAAGGCGCCGGACTGTACGAGGATCCCGACAATGCCCGCGTCACGTTCGTCGGCGACCGTCCGGATATCGCCGCGGTCCGAATCGAGAACGACAAGTACATGCGCGCCTACGCGGACAACGCGCTCGTCCGGATGATCAGCGATATCGATGGGCAACCCGACGGTGTGCGCGAGAGCCTGCTGGATCACCTGCAGGGATGGTCCAACGCGTTCCAGCGCGTCATCGCGGCCCGGATCGTCGGAGAGGGCGACGGTCCGGCCCGTGACCTGGCCGACGAGCACCTCGTCGAGGAGGTCGGACACCACCGTCTGCTCGCCGATATCCGGGACGGACGCGAGACTCGCTGGGACCCGGTGATCGCCGCGGTGTCCTCGTGGTTCCTCGACCGGATGACCACGGGCTCCAGCGTGGAGCGCACCGTTCTGGCCCATCTCGTCCTCGAGGGCAGCGGAATGATCTTCCACGCCACCGGCGTGCACGCCTTCGCGGCGAGCGAGTACTTCCGGCTACACGACGGCGCCGATGCCGAACATCTCGAGATGGGCTACCGCGAACTGGCCGAACGTCGCGATTGGACGCCCGAGCAGGTGAGCGATGTGCTGCGCCGGGGATGGCAGATGATGGAGTTGTTGTGCGATCGGATCGCCGATCGCGCGCGGACCGCCGCCCGCACCGACCATGTCCGCTGAGCAATCACGGTTCGCGGACCTGGAACAGCGAATCCTGACCGCGATATTCCAGCGCGACAAGAGCGCGATGGCCGAACTGATGCACCCCGACGGCTATGGATTCGACGCGACCATGGGCCTGGTGAGCCAGCGCGCGCTGATCGCCGGGATAGACGCGTTGACGCCGGACGCGCGCTATATCGCCGATGAGATCCGGGTAGTAGACGCCGGTCCGCGGGCGGCGGCGCTCACCTACCGCCTTCGCCAATGGGGCGAATTCGGCGGTGCCCCGCTACCCGCGGTCGTGTTCTGCAGCAGTGTCTGGCGGCACGGACCGGTGGGCTGGCAGGCCGTGTTCCATCACGAGACGCCGGCCCGCACGGCCTGATAGTTCGAAGGGTTCGACTATGGAAACAACCCGCGGCCCGCGGACGCGGACCACGATGACGCACCCACCGGGTGCGCACGCCGACACCGAACAGTGGCGGCGAGCGTGGCGGCGGCTCTATGACACTCCGGCCGGTGATGTCCCCCTCGGGCGAATCGTGCACTGGCGCGCGGTGGTCGACACCCTGGGCATCGGCGCGGGCCTGGATCACGACCGCGCGCTCGTCACCCGCGGGTTCTTCTATCAACCGCATACGGCAATCCCCGGACTCGCCGACCTGCGGGCAGACCGCGACGCCGCGCGCCGACTCGGGGCGCGGTGGGTGCTGTATCCGGTGCTCCGTCTCGATGCGGCCGACGAGCTCGCAGATCACGGCGCCACGCTGCTGCCATGGTTCCTCGAGGCCGACTATGTTCCGGCCGGCGAGGTCGACCGGGACCTGCGGACCCTGCTGGGCGGAGCACGGTTCCGCGATCTGCGACGGCTCGTCCGCCGAGCCGACGAACACTACACCTGGGAGGTGTTCACGGGCACCGATATCGACGACGAGGTGCTGGTCTCGTTCGACCGGCTGCATCGGATGAACCTGGCCAAGTACGGGCACCGGCACAACCATTTCGCACTCCCGATTCTGCGAGATCTCGCCGCCTCGGCACTGGGTGATCGATTGTGCGTCTTCCGGCGCCGCGGATCCGGCGGTGCACCGGTCCAGGCGGTCCTGGCTCTGCGCGGCAGCCACCTCGATACGCTCGATGTGCTCGTGCACGGGATCGACCACGCGACCGTGCCGTCCGCACAGAACCTGTACGCGACCGCGCTGTATCGCATCTACCACTGGGGGCAGGCGCACGGTATCCACCGGTTCGCCCTCGGCCGCGGCGCCGAACGCGTGAAACTGGATCTGGGAGCGAATCGATTCCATGTGGTGGCCAATGCGCTGATCCACGTCGACGACGCGGATCCCGCGGAATCGGGAGCCGGCCCGCTGCGCGAGGCCGCGCGGGCCGCGATCGACCGGCCGCTGCGCGAACTGGCGTCGACTACCGGGCGCCGGGGCCGCGCCGCCGCCGTGCTGCTGCCCGGCGGTGCCGGATGAGCGGCCTGGCGACAGCGGGCGCCGTGGCGGCGATATGGCTGGACGGTGAACTGGTCGACCCCGCCGAAGCCACCCTTCCGGTCCTCAGTTTCGGACTGCACAATGCCCACTGCGTCTTCGAGGGCATCCGGGTTCACGCCGGACGAGCCTTCGCAGCGACCGAACATGCTGAGCGGTTGCATACCTCGGCCACCGCGATCGGTATGACACTGCCCTGGTCCGTGGCCCGGATCGAGGCGGCCATCGATACCGCGGTGGTCGCCGCCGGATGCGCGGAAGCGTATGTGCGGCCGGTGGCCTGGCGCGGCGCGGAGATGATCGGTATCGACTATTCGGGCACCAGTGTCCATCTCGCCGTGGGGGTCGTCCGCTGGCCGACGCCCAGCGGACCGAGACCACCACTGCGCCTTGAGATATCACGGTGGCAGCGCCCCGCGCCGACCATGGCGCCGGCACAGGCGAAGACCTCGGCGAGTTATCTCGTCGGCTCCCTGGCGCTGGCGCAGGCACACGACAACGGCTACGACGACGCGCTGTTGCTCGACCACCGCGGCTACGTCGCGGAGGCCACCGGAGCCAATATCTTTCTCGTCACGAAGGGTGAGCTCGTCACGCCCGTCGCCGACACCTTCCTCGACGGAATCACCCGCCGAACGGTGTTGCGCCTGGCCGAACGGATGGAGATCCCGACCCGTGTCGCCCGCATAACTCTCGCGGATCTCGCCGATGCCGACGAAGTCTTCCTCACCGGCACGGCATCCGGGGTGGCTCCGGTCGCGCAGATCGCCGATACGACCTACCCGACGACGCGCCCCCGCACCCGCGCCCTCGCCGAGGCCTATCTCCAGCTCGTTCACGCCCATCGCACCGAGGAGACGCCACGAATACCATCGGCATAATCGGCACCGGGATATCGGCCCTGCACCTGGCGCTGCTCCTCCAGCAGCACGGGGTGGCCGTCACCCTCTACACCGACAGGACCCCGGCGCAGATCCGCGACGGCCGCCTGCCGAACAACGTATGCCGCTTCGGCCGGACCCGGGAGCGCGAGCGAGCGCTCGGTGTCGACCACTGGAATTTCCCGGATTTCGGAATGAACTGCGCTCATGTCCGCGTCGGCGCGGATCCACCCATCGCCTTTCGCGGCGATCTGCGCAGCCGGGCCGCATTCGTCGACTTCCGGCTGTATCTTCCGCGATTGCTCGCCGACTACCGCGATCGGGGCGGCGTCGTGGTCGAGGTCGCGGATGCCCGAACAGCGGTGACACGATTCGGCGGCGACCACGCGCTGACCGTGGTCGCCACCGGAGGCCGCGGCCTCGGCGACGAACTCTTCCCGCGGATACCGGAACGCAGTGCCGACCGCCCCGCGCGGCTGCTGATGGCCGGCTTGTTCCACGGTGTCGCCCATACCGATCCGATGGGCATGCATCTGGAAATCGTCCCCGGCGCCGGCGAGATCTTTCAGACACCGGTGTATTCGCTGATCGGACGGGTCGCGGGCGTCACATTCGAGGCGGTGCCGGACGGACCGTGGAGCGATCTCGTCGGCCGTAACTATTACGACGACCCTCGAGCCTGCGCCGACGCGGTTCGGGAGTTGACAGCCGGTACCGAGATCGCCGACCGTCTCGATCCGCGGCAGTTCGCGCTGACACGTCCCCTGGATCTGTTGCAGGGCACGGTCACCTCCACCGTGCGCGTCCCGTGGGCGCAGCTCGGGCCGGACCGCTACGCGGTCGCAGTGGGTGATGCCGCCGTGCTCAATGACCCGGTCACCGGGCAGGGTGGAAATCTCGCAGTCACCGCGGCATGGGAACTGGGCCGGGCCATCGTCGACGAGACAGTATTCGACGAACGCTTCTGCCGAGAGTGGGCGGACCGATTGTGGGAGATGAGCCGGGACGTCACCGAATGGACCTCCTCGGCGCTCGGCCCACCGCCCGACCAGGTGTTCGACGTGTTCCGCGCGGCCGCGAAACATCAAGAGGTCGCGGACGCCTACCTCGACAACTTCGACGATCCGCGGGCGATGTGGTCGGCGATGGCGACCCCGCAGCGCGCGGCCGCCTTCCTCGATCGAGTGATCGCGGGGATCAGCGCACAGATCCCCGATCGCGCCGTCGTCGATCGTGAACTCCGCCTGCTCGACGCACTCAGGTCAGGGCGACCACAGACGATTTCCGCCCTCATGGCGCCCGACGGCGTACTGGTCGACGAGCACGGCTGCCGTTCACCGGGCGGCCGGCAGTGGAATCCGGACGCGGCCGGTCCCCCGGTCGGCCTATCGGTGGTCCGGCTGACCGATAGCGCCGAGTTGGTGACCTACCGGCAGCGTGGTCGACACTGCTCGACGGTGTGGCGGCGTGATCCGAACATCGGATGGACCGCCGCGGTCCACCACCGGTCCCCGAACCCCGAGGAGTAGCAGTGTCCGTGAGCTCGATACCCGTCCGCGGCGAGGTACTCGCACCCGGGCAAGCGGGTTACGACGAGGCCAGGCGCATCTGGAAGGGCGTGGACCGCAGACCGTCTCGTATCGTCCGTTGCGCCGATACCTCGGACCTGCGGAGTCTGGTCGACTACGCGGCCCGGCGACAGCTGCCCCTCGCGATAGCGGGGGCGGGCCATGATATCGCCGCCCGATCCATGCCCGACGACGCGATCGTGGCGTCCACCGCCGCCCTGACCCGCGTCGAGATAGACACCGAACGACGCCTGGCCGTGGTCGCACCGGGAGCACAGTGGGGCCAGTTGGCGGCGGCGGCCGCGCGGTACGGTCTCGCCACTACGGGAGCGTCGGTAGCCACGGTCGGCGTGGCCGGATTCGCCCTGCACGGCGGGCTCGGCTGGCTCATGCGCGGATTCGGCCCCGCCTGCGACAACCTCCGCGAGCTCGAAGTGATCACCGCGGACGGGATGTTGCGACGCGTTTCCGGCGACAGTGAGCCGGATCTCTACTGGGCGATGCGTGGCGCCGGGTCGAATTTCGGCGCAGTCACCGCACTGACCCTGCAGTTGTATCCGATCAGCAGGGTGACGGCCGGAATGATGCTGTACCCGGGCGACGTCGCTCCGGCCGTACTCGACGCGTACCGCACCATCACCGCAGCCGCCGGCGACGAACTGGTGACGCACTTCTACTACAACGGAAGCCCGGACGGAACCCACAGCACCGGAATCGGGCTGTGCTACACCGGCGATCCGGCGGACCTGGCCGCGATTCTGGCGCCGCTGGCGCCGCTGGGCCGGCCGGTCCACGATTCGGTCCGGGATATGGGGGTCGGCGAACTGCAAGCAGTGCACGACAGCAGTACCCCGCGCGGTGCCCGCTATCATCTGCGCGCACACTACCTGCCGGATTTGGACGACAGCGTCTGCGCGACCGTGCTCGACCGCTGCCGCACGGTCACCGCGCCCTTCACTCAGGTCTTCGTGGAACATATGGGCGGTGCCGTCGCCCGGCAGCCGCTCGCGGACAGCGCGTTCGCCGGACGGCACGCCGGCTACTCGTTCCTTGTCATCAACGGCTGGGATACGCCCGCGGAAGACGCCGACCGGATCGCCTGGACTCGCGGGTTCGGGGACGCGGTTCGTCCGCACGCGGCGCACGGTGCCTATGTGAACTATCTGGACTACGACGAGGACCACCGGATACCGGGTGCCTTCGGTGCCGGCTACCCGCGGCTGCGAGCGCTCAAACGCCGCTACGACCCGGACAATATGTTCCGGTTCAACCGCAATATTCCGCCGGAGGACGACCATGCCGCTCACTGACAAGGTCGCCCTGGTCACCGGAGCCTCGCGCGGTATCGGGGCCGCGACGGCCGTAGAACTCGCCGGGCGCGGCGCGCGGGTCGTGGTCGACTACCAGGACGAAAGCTATCGCGCGGAGGCCGAGGAGGTCGCCGACCATATCACCGCGGCGGGCGGCCGAGTCAGGCTGATGGCGGCCGATATTCGTGTCGACCGGGAGCGCCGGGCCCTGATCGGCAGTATCGCCGAACGCGAGGGGCGGCTCGATATTCTCGTCAACAACGCCGCGATCTATTCCCGCCGCGCGACCGAGGAGATCGACGAGCAGCACCTCGGCGACCATCTGCACAACAATGTGCACGGCGCGATTCTCACCACGGTCGCGGCCGCGGGATTACTCGGCGCCGGCGGGCGGATCATCTATATCTCCTCGGGCCTCGCGCGGCGCCTGGCCGCGACGAGCACCGCGTACGCGGCGTCCAAGGCCGCCATCGAAGCGGCGGCCCGCTGCCAGGCCGCCGAGTTCGGTCCCCGTGGTATCACGGTCAACGCGCTGGCACCCGGTATCGTCGAGACCGCGCAGCTCGCGGGCAGCCTGCCACCGGGGCCCGAGCGTGACGCCCTGATCGCCGCGACCGCACTGGGCCGAATCGGACAGCCGGTCGATATCGCCCGCGTGATCGCGTTTCTGGCATCCCCGGACTCGGGGTGGATCACCGGGCAGGTCATCGACGTGGACGGTGGTCTCCGGTAGCGCCGTCACCGCCGTGAACGGTATCGCCCGGCCCGGCGAACCGGGCACGATCAGAGAGGGGCGGGCAGCACGGCGACGCCGAGAGCGATGTCCGCAGCGCCTGATCCACGCTCAGTTCAACCGGCGGATATCACCGCGCACCCGGTAGAATCCGCCACGCGCCGATTCCGCCACCCCGTCGACCACATAGCGTGTCCCGGCCTGCCGGATATCCCGGGGAAACTGCACATTCCATTCCCGCCGATAGCCGGGCGAGACGATATGGACCCGCAGCCGCCCGCCCACATCGGTACATTCGACGACCACACCGCCACCGGCATCCGTGACCACCTCCACCGTGCTACTGGGGACCACCGCCTCGAAACGCGGCGCCTTCACCGAGACGGTCTGCGGCAGTACGCCCTGCTCGGCGTCATGGACCGCGGCCTCGCTCACATCGAGGCAGGCCAGCGTCCCGGCCGTGGTGACCAGGTACAGCCGATCATCGTGGTACTGCATCGAATAGGCCGAACCGCAGCCGGTGCCGAGTTTCCAGAGGCGGCGGCCGGCGGCGTCGAAGCAGTACACCGACGAATAGTTGTCGCCGGCGAAGACATAGCGCCCGTCCGGTGAGGCCGCGCAGGAGTAGACGGCGGCGTCGCACTGGAACGTCCGGTCGGCGTGGCCGCCCTTGTCCAGCATCCGCACCTGGTGACGAGCGGTACCGGCGTACACCGCATCGGATTCCTGCCAGCCGAAGAGCACAGCGCCGCCGGTGCCCCGGTGCCACTGGTGGTTGCCGGTGCCCAGGTCGTATTTCGTGACCCCGCCCGAATGCCCGTGGTACACCCCGTCCGCGTCGATCCGCACCATCCAGCCCGAATCACCGTCGCTGCGCCGGGACCACAGGGATTCCTCCTCGTGGTCGATCACGGTGAGACCGCCCTGGACATCGGAGACACCGAGGATCCCGTCGTGGATGTCGAGCCAGTAGATATCGACATCGGCGGCGATATCGTAGGCCGCCCGCGGCACCTTGCCCGACAGATCGTAGACCCGGCCGTCGTCGCAGCCCGCGTAGATCCAGAAATCGTCGGCGACAATACATTTCACCGCGTCCGGCAGCCGGAACCGGCCCGTGACCTCGCCCGCCGGGGTGAGTGTGAAGATATCGCCGCTCTCGTTACCGACCCAGCAGCGTTCGGCGTCGATGAAGATACCGAATGCCGCGGCACCCGAATCGAAGGTCCACAACACCGGCGCCGTGCGCGCGGTGGAGCGACTGCTGGTGATCGCCCGCCGGGTGACCGATCGTGCCGGCCGCGCCCCCGCGATCGCGGGGGCATAACCCTTGCGGACCTTCTCACCGATCTTCTTCTGTGCCGCTGCCTGCGCCTTCTGCGCGTCGGCGAAAGAACTGACCTTGCGCTGCCCCAGGTCACCGATCCGGCCGTACCGGATGGTCACCTGGGTGCCGTCCACGGCGACCTCGTAGAACTTGTGCGCTGATCCTCCTTCCTCGGACAGTTCGAGATAGGTCGTGATTGCCGTGGTCATACTTGGTCCCGCTCGTCGTCGTTGCGCTTCGACGCGAAAATTAGCAAGCGGCACCGACATACGGAATACCTTCGCCGACGGCCACAGCGGGGCGGGTATCGACCGATATGCGCGCCGGCACGCGGCGACACCGGCGGAGACGCTGCTCACACCGCGTTACGAACCGCCGCCCGGTCTCGTCCGAGGTAGCAGGAACCCGAGAGAACGGAGCCACCATGCCCCACCAGCGCGCCCATGTGGTCGTGATCGGCGGCGGATACGCCGGAACCCTGGCGGCCAACCGGCTGCGCCGACAGCCGGACCTCGAGATCACCCTGGTGAATCCGCGTCCGGAATTCGTCGAACGTATCCGGTTGCACCAACTCGTCGCCGATACGGGTACCGCGACCGTCGGCTACGACTCACTACTGGGCGACGGGACTCGTCTGCTGGTCGATACCGCCACGCGTATCGATACCGGAGCCCGCACGGTCCACCTCGCCTCCGGCGCCGCACTGCCCTACGACTACCTCGTCTACGCGGTCGGCAGTACCGCGGCCGTGGGATCGGCGGTGCCCGGCGTAGCCGAATTCGCCTACCCCTTGGCCGAACTCGAAGAAGCACGACGACTCCACGAGGCGATCGCGCGGTCCGCCGCGGACGCGCCCGTCACAGTCGTGGGCGCGGGTCTGACCGGACTCGAGACCGCCACCGAACTCGCCGAACGCGGCCGGACGGTGCGGTTGATCTGCGGTGGTGTCCTGGCACCCGCGCTCAGCGCCCCGGGACGCCGATCGGTGGCCACGCGACTGCGCCGGCTGGGCGTGGAGATCCTGCGCACCGCGGTCGTCACCGAAGTGCGCGCCGACGCCGTCGTACTGGACGACGGCACCGTGCTGCCGAGCGCGGTGACCATCTGGACCGTCGGTTTCGGAGTCCCCGACCTGGCCCGTGTGAGCGGCCTGAGCACCGATGCGCTGGGGCGGTTGCATACCGACGAAACCCTCACCAGCGTCGACGACGACCGGGTGATCGCGGCCGGGGACGCCGCGGCACCGTCGGGGCGGCCGCTGCGGATGAGCTGCCAGGCCGCGATCCCGCTGGGCGCTCAGGCCGCGGATACCGTATCGAGCCGGCTCACCGGCCGGACACCCGCACCCATCGACCAGGCGTTCGTCGGATCGTGTGTCAGCCTGGGCCGCGGCGGTGCGGTCGTCCAGCTCGCCCATCGCGACGACACCCCGGTGAACGCATTCCTCGGCGGCCGGATCGCGGCGGCCGTCAAGGAGACGATCTGCAATGCCACGCTGTGGCAGATCCGGCGCGAGATGAAGAAACCCGGCTCGTCGATCTGGTTGAAGGGCGGCCGGAAGACCGCGACTGCGGAGGCAACCGCCCGACCGTGAACCGCGCGGGCGGTATACCAGTCCCACGCGCGGTTGTCTGCGTTCGGACTCACCGTGAATCGAGTTGGAATACGATTCGCCGCCAACGGTGTTGGCGCCGGCATGCCCCTCAGCGCACCGATCGGAATCGCCCTCGGCCCCCGCCCCGACGCACCGAACGTCGTCGACGATGTGATCGATCGAGCCCGCCTGCTACAGCGGGTCGGGCTCGATCGGGCCTGGTTCGCGCAGCGGTTCGATTTCGACTCGCTGTCATTGTCGGCCGTGGTCGGGGCGGCCGTTCCCGGTCTGCACGTCGGCACCTCGGTGGTGCCGATCAATCCCCGCCACCCGCTGGTCGTCGCGAGCCAGGCGCAGACCGCCCACGCCGCCAGCCACCGCCGCTTCACGCTCGGACTCGGTCTCGGGGCCCGCGCGCTGGAGGAACCGGCGTTCGGGATCACCACCGAGCGCCCGATCCGCCGCCTGCGCGAGTATCTGACGGTGTTGCGTTCGATACTCACCACGGGCACCGTCGACTTCGCCGGCGAAACGGTCACCGCCGCACCCCCGCTTCCGGCGGCTGTGGCCGGCGGCGACAGTCCCGATATCGTCGTGGCGGCCATGGGCCCGCAGGCCCTGGCCGCGGCCGGTGAACTCGCCGACGGAATCGTGCCGTTCCTGGCCGGGCCGCGCACCCTCGACAGCGATATCGTGCCGCGAGTCGAGCGCGCCGCCCGGGATGCCGGCCGGCCCCGTCCCCGGGTGATCGCGGGAGTCGCGGTGGTGGTCACCGACGACCCCGACCGAGCACGGGCCCGCGCCGCCGAGCAGATGGCTTTCTACGACGCGATACCTTCCTACCGCGCGGTCCTGGACCGCGAAGGTGTCGCCACCGCCGCCGAACTGGCCGTTATCGGTACCGAAGCCGAGGTCGAAGCACAGTTGCGGCGCTACGTCGCGGCGGGCGCGACCGAACTGCTGGTCACCCAGACCGAACTCGGCGGCTACGCGGACGAGCTCACGACCTGGCGCTTTCTCGGCGCGCTCGGCGGTATCCCGGCCTGACCCCGGCCACCGGTTTTCGATCACGCCGCGCGCAACCCTGCCCGTGGGCGACCGCGACCGGTACCGTCCCCACTTCCGCCGTTCGCCGACGATCGGCTCAGTGGCCCGGGCCGGGCGGAAGTGTGGAGTGTGTCGTGACCGACGTGGGTCGAATCCCCGGGGATGAGCGATGACCGCGACCGGACTCGCGGCGGAGACCTCCGCGGTGGAACCGGTTCCGGCCGGACGCCGGGCCGGCTACCGGCGACTGATCCGGCCGGTGGCGGCACGGCTGGCCGCACTCGTACTGGTGCTCGCGCTCTGGGTGCTGGTCACCGCGACCGGGCTGGTCGATCCGCTGTATCTGCCGCCGCCCGGGGCGGTCTGGGACGCGTTCGTCCGTGCCAGTACCCGGCACCCGATCGCAGCGGGCGTCGACCGGACGGTGGTCGGTGAACAGAACTACTACCTGTGGGAACATCTGGTCGCCAGCCTGCAACGCATCGGCGCCGGTGTCGGACTGGCCGTCGTGGCCGGACCGCTGACCGGGTTCGTCATGGGCATGCTGGCCCCGGTCCGGTTGATCACCGAGCCGATCCTGAACTTCCTGCGCGCGCTGCCCCCGCTGGGCTATATCGGTCTGCTGATCGTCTGGTTCGGCATCGGTGACGTATCGAAGATCTGGCTGCTGTTCCTCGCCGCGTTCCCACCCATCGCGATCGCGACCCTCAACGGCGTCACCGGCGTAAAGCAGGACTATCTCCACGCCGCCCGTTCACTGGGCGCCGGCCGCGTCCAGGTGATCACGCGGGTCGTACTGCCCGCGACCCTGCCGGAGGTCATCAGCGGTATCCGTATCGCCACCGCGTTCGCCTGGACGACCGTGGTCGCCGCCGAACTCAACAACGGCATTCCCGGTATCGGCGGACTGGCCTATATCTCCGGCACCCAGCTGGACACCCCGCTGACCATCGCCTGCATCATCGTCATCGGCTGCGCGGCGCTGGTCCTCGACTCTCTTCTCACACTGGCCGGCGACGTGGCGGTCCCCTGGAAAGGCAAGGCATGAAACGCACTCTTCGCACGGTATCGGCGCTGGTCGCCGCCCTCGGTGTGGCCGCCGCCACGGCCGGCTGTGTCGAATCCGGACGCGGCGACAGCGGCGACCAGAGCGGCGCGGCAGCCTGCCCGTTCACCCCGGACACCGGTGTCACCGCGACGGCGCGCATCGCGTACCAGGCCATCCCCAACGCCGACCTGTACGTCAAGGACCGCGGTCTGCTGGAGGCGTGCCTGCCGAATGCGACGATCACCTGGAGTCAGTTCTCCTCCGGCGCCGATGTGGTGCAGGCCTTCGGCGCGGGCAGCATCGATATCGGCACCCTCGGGTCCAGCCCGGCGACCAAAGCGGTCTCAGCACCGCTGAACCTGCCGGTGCGGGTGCTGTGGATCCACGATGTGATCGGGAAATCGGAATCATTGGTGGTCAAGGACAAGTCGGTGACTTCGATCGCGGGTCTGCGCGGAAAGCGGATCGCGACACCGTTCGGCAGTACCGCGCACTACAGCCTGCTCGCCGCGCTCGGCAAGGCAGGACTGGCCGACCAGGTGAACCTGATCAATCTGCAGCCCGCCGCGATCCCCGGCGCGTGGACCGGCGGTCAGATCGATGCCGCGTGGGTATGGGACCCCACACTGTCCGAACTCACCGGCGCGGGCGGCACGGTGATCACCTCCAGCGAAGAGACCGCGGCACAGGGCGCCCCGACCTTCGACGTCGCCGCGGCGACCACCCCGTTCTTGAACCAGAACAGCGCTTTCGCGGCGGTATGGGCAAAGGTCCAGAGCCATGCGATCGGGCGATTGCGTGACAATCCGGAGGAAGCCGCGGTATCGCTCGGCGCCCAGCTCGGTATCGCCCCGGAGAAGGTGCGGCCCCAGCTGGCCGGCTACACCTATCCGACCGCGGCCGAGCAGGCCGGACCGGACTATCTGGGCGGAGATTTCGCCGGCGCCCTGCACAACACCGCGAAATTCCTGCTGAGCCAGGGCGGTATCGAGGAGGTCGGCGGCGAACAGGCGTATCGGGCGGCCATCTACCCGGACGCGGCGCGGGCAGCGGCGCAATGACATCCACCACCCACCGGGTGACCCTGTCGTCGGTGACCATGAGTTACCCGGGTGGGGAAACGCCCGCCCCGATACTCGCTCCCACCGATCTGACCGTGGAGGACGGTGAATTCGTCTGTGTGGCCGGCCCGTCCGGCTGCGGGAAGACCACCCTGCTGAACATTCTCGCCGGATTCCTGGAACCCACCGGCGGCACGGTCCGGGTGGGCGGCGAACCGGTCACCGGACCGGACCCCGATCGCGGCGTAGTGTTCCAGCAGCCCACCCTCTACCCATGGCTGACGGTGCGGCAGAACGTCGAATTCGGTCCGCGGGCCCGCGGCGTGGCCCGCGCCCGGCGGCAGCTCGAGGCCGACCGTCTGCTGACCCTCGTCGGTCTCGACCATCTCGGCGCCCGGCGCCCCTATGAACTGTCGGGCGGGCAGCAGCAGCGGGTCCAGATCGCCCGGGTCCTGATCAACGATCCCCGGATCATCCTCATGGACGAACCTTTCGGTGCCCTCGACGCCCTCACCAGGGAGAAATTGCAGGGCGAACTGCTGACATTGTGGCGGGAACGCCGCAAGACCGTCCTGTTCGTGACCCACAGCATCGACGAGGCGCTACTGCTGGGCACCCGCGTTATCGTCATGGGAACGCGACCGGGCCGGATCATCTACGACGAACCGACCGCCTTCAAGACAGGTCTCGGCGAAGCGGATTTCCCGGGGATCCGCGCGGACCCCGGGTTCATCGCGATGCGCGACGAGGTCGCCCGGCACATCTATACCGCCCACGCCGCCTGAGAGGTTCTCGCTCGCGGTATCCGGGGGTGTGCGATATCGGCCGACCGAACCGCACCTGTCCCGTATCCCGCAATCTCCAGGATCGGGAACCGGCGAGGCTGCCACGGGGGGCCGTGGTGCAGAATCCTCACCATTGGGCAGGAGTGGTGTTGAAATTCGGCAGTTTGGCAGGACTCGGGCGGCGGATTCGTGACCGCATGCTCAATACGACTCAGGGAATGAGTACCGGTGCGGCCGGGATGAGCAGGAAGGGCGCCGAATTCGTCCGCGAATCGGAGCAGCTGCCCGACGCCGACCGCCTCGGCGATGGTGTCGTGTCGAAGTCGAACTCCTCCACAACCGAATCCGGCCCCGCCCATCCATCGGCGCAGGGGAACAGACGAGACGAGAACCCGAGCACCGAATCTTCGAGGATCACAGACCGCGATATCGGTGTCATACAGAAAATGACGGCCGGGACAGATCTCTTCGAAAGAATCGGCAGGGGGCTCAGGTCAGGGAACCTCAGCCCCTCCGACCGGGCCTTCGTCGAAGAACTCCGCACAGCCATAGCAAAGCTGCGCAGCTACTCCGGGACAGTGTTCCGCGGCGCGCACCTCTACCTGGACGCACTGGCGCGCTATCAGAAGGGCAGCATCGTCACAGAGCCGGCCTTCACCAGCACGAGCAAGCGCAAAAGTGGCGCCTTCGGCGGAAATACGCACTTCAAGATCCGGTCCAGCACCGGAAAGGTTCTGGGTAGATATTCTGCCAAACCGCACGAGAAGGAGGTGATCTTTCCGCCCGGCACACGATTCGAAGTCGTCGACGTGAAGTACAACAAGCATTGGCGCAGAACGGATATCGAATTGGTGGACCGTGGTATCGCCGGGTAGGCCGCCCCACGAGGCACCGGACTACCGCCCGGATATCTCGGTGGCGACAGCGCACTACCGTTGGGCACCGTGACCACTTCCGGAGCGCGACAGCCCTTTCCCGAAATCGAACCGTACGATTCGGGTCTGCTCGATGTCGGTGCCGATAATCGGATCTACTGGGAAACCAGTGGAAACCCGGACGGCAGGCCCGCGCTGGTGGTCCACGGCGGGCCGGGCAGCGGCGGCCGCCGCGGCGCGCGCACTCTGTTCGATCCGGATGTGTTCCGGATCGTCCTGTTCGATCAGCGTGGCTGCGGCGAAAGCCTGCCGCACGCATCGGATCCGGCGGTCGATATGCGGAACAACACCACCGCACATCTGCTGACGGATATGGAATCGCTGCGCGAGCATCTCGGTATCGACCGGTGGCTGCTCTACGGCGGCTCATGGGGGTCGACCCTGATCCTCGCCTACGCCGAACGTCATCCGGAGCGGGTCACCGGGATCGTGCTCGCCGGTGTCACCACGACCCGCCCACAGGAGATCGACTGGCTCTACCGCGGCCTGCGGTTGCTGCTACCGGCCGAATGGGAGCGGTTCCGTGGCGGCGCCCCGGGCACCGCCCCGGACGGGAATCCCGTAGAGGCCTATCGGCAGCTGATGGAGGACCCGGATCCTGAGGTGCGCGCAGCCGCGGCCCGGGAGTGGTGCGCGTGGGAGGACGCGGTGATCGCACACGAAACCCTCGGCGCGCCGGGCCAGTACAGCACGAAACCGGATGCGGCACGACTGGCGTTCGTCCGGATCTGCACCCACTACTTCGCGCACGCCGCCTGGCTCGAAGACGGGCAGTTGCTGTGTGACGCCCACCGCCTCGCCGCCATACCGGGGGTACTCATCCACGGCCGCCTCGACCTGTCCGCACCATTGCGCACAGCGTGGGAACTCTCACGCGCCTGGTCCGGCGCCGAACTACGGATCATCGAGGACTCGGGGCATACCGGCAGCCCCGAACTGTCGGCGAGCATCCTCGACGCGATCGCCCGCTTCGCCACCTGAATCCGGCCGTGACCGCATCCGCACCGAGCACGGCTCGTACGTGCCCTCCTGGTCATCGCGCTCAGCAGCGTACTCGCCCGGGCCGATATCGCCGACCGCTGATTCCGACCGGGAGATCAGCCGACTACGGCCTTTTGTGCAGTGCGGACAAAGACGCATTATCTATTTGTGCCACGTGCCCATATATTCGGTAATTCCTAGTGAGTCCATTGCGCATAAGAATCGAGCCGGAAGGTTTCTTCGACCCGGTTCCGAATTGGTGAACACTCGCACCCGCCGTCGCCACAGGCGTCCCCCACGAGAAACGTGAACAATCACTCCTGGATGTTCGACAGCCGAGTGTGCCCGAACCTCTCACGAGGTTCGGGCACACTACCCGATCCGGTCGTCAGGACTCGAGCGACGCGACAACACAGGCCAGGAACTGGCTGTAACCAGCGGATTCCATCATGCACTGGTCGGCGACGACATCGAGATCGACACGGGGCGGAGCGGCATCGCTGCGCTGCGCGGAGGCCGCGCCCGCCGAAATCATGACAGCAGCGGAGGCTGCCACCACGGGAAGACCGACGAATTTCACAACGGTACTGAACATGTTATTTCCCTTCGGGAACGGTCACCGGTGACGGCTGCGCACTCGGTGTCGGTGTGGTCTCCAAGATGTGGCATTGTCGCGCACAATTTGTCCACCGCAGAATATGTTATCCCCGGGGGACTATTTCGGCAGGACGAGAAATTCCCACCGCTGACCGGACCTCGTTCCCGGCCGCGCGCGTTTCAGCCGGACGCCCCCGAATCCGCCGGACCGCTGTGCCGACAGCGCAGCCTCGAACCCGGTACCGCGGACGGCCACATCTACGCCGATCGAGCCCTCAGGCGAGACATCGCCGGTCACCGCTCGACGAAGCTCGGTCAAGGCATCCCGCAGCTCTCGTGGACGCTTCGGTTCCGCTGGACTCGTCGAGAATGCGGCGGGACACCGCCACGGCTGCCGGCCCTGAATCTCCGTCCGTCCAGGAGATAGCGGAGTCGATGCCCGGCCGGCGGCGGCCGCCCCGAGCCGCCACGAGATATTCACAGATAGCGGACGCCGTGCCATACGGAATCCTTCATGATCCGCTCACCCAGATCGCGCGCATCACCGGTGAGCGCAGCGAGTTCCGCCGGAGTCGGGATGGTCTCGCTGTTCACCTGAAGCCGACCGCGATAGTCCTCCAGCAGACTCTTGTCGGCGGACGAAATCGTCCCGCTG
This sequence comes from Nocardia jinanensis, assembly GCF_014645735.1. Lineage (GTDB taxonomy): Bacteria > Actinomycetota > Actinomycetes > Mycobacteriales > Mycobacteriaceae > Nocardia > Nocardia jinanensis. The sequence goes on from NZ_BMMH01000003.1 coordinate 391,632, forward strand.
TCGACGACGGCGTCGAGACGGGTCCGGATATTCGCCAGGGACGCGGCGAGCAGATCGCGGCGCGAGTTCCACTGATAGCCTTCCTTCGCCCAGACCAGCCCGCCGTCGTCTTCGGTTTTCACCTCGATACGGGCCACTCCGCAACGCCGGTAGTACTCCTCGAGTGACGCGGACAGCGAGCGTGCGAATCCCTGCTTCCGATACCCTTCCTTCAGCCGCATACTTTCGTTGCACACCACCAGATCTCCTCGGCTGTCCCGGCGGAAGCTTCGGAACACAGCCCCCGCATGGGCACCGTCGTCGGCGACGATTTCCGCATCCAAGTAGAGTTTTTCTTCACCGAAGTCATTGGTATCGAGCCCCAGGGATACTCGTTTCAGCCGATAGGGACCGAACCGGCGTTCCAGCCCGGCCACGGCAGCTGTCAGCGCGGTATGGTCCATCGATCGCGAATAGGCCCCGTCCACCAGTTCACCGAGCGGAGACAGGTCCGACAGGTCGGTGATCGGGTGCCGTGGTACCCGATCGAGATCTGCACGCCGTGCACGGTCCGCGCCGAACGGCACGGAATAGACTTTCACGGCGGATGTCACGTCGTTGTCGACCTGACTGCGCGCGATCCCGGTGATCACACCCGAGTAGTTCCGCAGTTCGTGTTCGAAACCCGCCGACCACTTATACATCCGCCGGGTCAGCAGCGCGCCGTGCTGTTCGAGCAGCCGACTGGGCGACTGCTCGAACAGATCACCGGACGCCGGCCCGCGGCTCACCCCGATCATCGTCCGCACGGTCCGGGGCATTGCCCCGCCAGGCGGCGGCGAACGAGAAGGCGCGACGGTAACCGGTGTACGGAGCGATCGTTCACTTCGCCTCCAGTGGATATCGTTGTCGGCGAGCCGGGCGCTGTTCTCCTCGATCGCCCGGTGCGTCGTGGTGGGCTGCAGTCCGAGCGGATCATGAAGAGTCGTTCTGCAAAGGCTAATGCGGGTACGAAGTCGAAGGTATGTCTCGACGGGCCACAATCCGGACCGGGGTCAGTGCATTGTGCACACCTGTGTCCAGGTCACGACCGAACTCGGCTATACCGCGCGAGGACCGGAGTACCGCCCGGCCGGAAAAGACATCCCCCGCGCCTGACCGGGCCGATCACCGTAACGACAGCTCTCGCCCGTCGAAACCCGGTGTCACCCGCCGGCGCGGTCGCCGGCGGCCGAACCGGTCACGCACGGCGGTCGGCTCGATGAGCGCGAATCGCGGGCGCTCGCGGCACGGCTCGGCGTCACCGCCTGACCCCTGCCAGGGTGTGCAGCGGGCCGGCGTGACTGAACCATTCGACTACGGCTGTTCGGGAATATCGGTCAGCGGCGTGGAATGCTCGATTTGCTCGCGGAGGATGTCACCGTGGCCGGCGTGACGCGCGAAATCCTCGCTCAGCAGCAGGTAGATGAACCGCAGGTTGACGTCGCCGACGCGGGGGTGTGTCTTGATATCGTCGAGGTCGAAGTCGGCGGCGACCACGCGGGAACGCTCACTGGCGCGCTCGAATTCAGCGATCACATCCGCCAATGTCTCGTTGTCGCCGACCACGAAACTGGCGTCGCCCCCCGCCGTGCCACCGCCACATTCGCTCTCGGGCAGGCCCGCCAGGACGTGCTGGAACCAGATCCGTTCGGCGACCGCGGCATGCTTGAGCAGCCCGATCGGGGTGGTCCGCGACGCAACGAGACGGTAGCGAGCCTGATCGTCGGACAGACCGCGCACCGTATGGATCAATTCGGTGCGATTGCGGTCGAGCATGCACTCGAGCAGGTGGCGTTCGGCGCCGGTGGTGATCTGCGGTATCGACCATGTCATTGTCGGCTCGATTCTGTCGGTCGGTTCGGATCTTCATGTCGTACTCGGGCGGCAGGTCTTTCAGGTCTTTCACCTCGTCGGCGGACCGACGCGGGCGTTGTGCCCTCTCAGGCGTGGGATCGACGTTCCGGCGGCGGCCGCCGTCGGGCGTGGACGGATGATTTCCCGTATCGGGTGGCCGAGTGTACGAGAGCTTGTGCACGGAAGTAGGAGAGTTCGTCGAGCGTGCTGACCTCGACCGGTCGCTCGCTGAGTGCGCGGTTGCCAGCCTCGAGTCGCAAGATCCGCGCGTCGCGGGGGTTCGGGATGTCACCGTCCTCTGACACCGCGCGCAAGCGTTGCTCGAATCGTACCCGAGAGCAGCGTCGTCCCGGACCAACCCGGCTGTCGAGTTGAGCGTTTCCGCTGGTAGAACCCTATTTGTGGGGCGGGTGGGGCTCGAACCCACGACCAATGGATTATGAGTCCACGGCTCTAACCGACTGAGCTACCGCCCCTCGCAGCGACCTGGGGCCGCAAGTTCCGGATGGTACCCGTTCGGAAAGGTGAGGGCCAACCGCTCCGGCGAGTTGTGCGCGGCGGGCAGGCAGCACGGTGGGGCGCCGCTGCCCGGGGCGTGCCTGGGTGTGGCGCACCCGGGCAAACGCACCCTTCTCCCGATCTCGCGTTCGGCGTTGACTCGGTTCGAACCGACAAATCCGCAGGGTCGGGGAGGCCGCCGGTGGGATACACAGGTGAGAACCCCGGCCACCGCGACGCGAGAAAGTAGACATACATGTCCGTCGTCATCATCACCGGAGGTAGCCGCGGTATCGGAGCGGCTACCGCAGTCGAATGCGCCGCGCGCGGTATGGGCGTGATCCTCACCTACAACAACAATCCCGGCTCCGCCGACCGCGTCGTCGCCACGATCGCCGAATCCGGCGGCACCGCGGTCGCGTTGAAACTGGATGTGGCCGACGTTTCTTCCTTCCCGGCTTTTCGCGACGCCGTCCGGCAGGCACTGGACACCACCTGGCATCGCACCGATTTCGAATACCTGGTCAATAATGCGGGTTACGGCATGTATCACCCGTTCACGACTGTGACCGTGGAAGAGTTCGACGGGTTGTTCGATGTGCATTTGAAGGGTCCGTTCTTCCTCACTCAGACGCTGCTTCCGGTGATGGCGGACGGTGGTCAGATCGTCAATATGGTGAGTGCGACATCCCGGGTCGCGACCGCCGGGGTGGCGCCCTACGCCAGCTTCAAGGGTGGTTTGCAGGTGTTGACCCGCTATCTGGCCGAAGAACTCGGCGATCGGCGGATCAGGGCCAATTCGGTCGCGCCGGGGGCCATCCGCACCGAGCTCGGTGGTGGGTTGAACGACGAGTTCGAGGCGCTGCTGGCCGGTCGGACCGCGTTGGGCCGGGTGGGCGAACCCGAGGATGTCGCCGGGGTGGTCGCGAATCTGCTCTCCGAGGGCAGCGGCTGGATCAACGCGCAATCGATCGAAGTGGCCGGCGGCTACAACATCTGACAGGAGGGAACATCGCATGGCTGCACTCATGGTCTACGGAGCGACCGGCTACACCGGCCGGATGACTGCCGAATATGCCGTGGCGGCGGGATCGGAGGTGATTCTCGGTGGGCGCGACGAAGCACGGGTGGCGGCGCTCGCCGCGGAACTCGGCACCGGATATCGCGGCTTCGGGCTCGACGAAAAGGACAGAACCGCGGATGCCCTGGCGGATATCGATGTGCTGCTGAACTGTGCGGGCCCCTTCGCCCGGACCGCCGAGCCCTTGATGACGGCCGCCGTCCGCACTGGTACGCACTACCTGGATATCGCCGCCGAACTCGACAGCTACCACCTGGCCGAAGCACTCGACGAAGAGGCTACGGCGGCGGGTGTGCTGTTACTGCCGGGCAGCGGCGGTAGCGTCGCCATGCTCGGATGCCTCGCCGGCCGCGCGGCCGAAGGAATGGACGGGATCCGCAGTATCGCTATCGCGCTCCATATCGCCGGCGGTATGTCACGCGGATCGGCGGTGAGCGCGGCCGAAGGCTTGACGACGCGGTGCCTGCGACGGGTCGCCGGAGAACTCGTGCCACACGACCCGGAACAGCCGCGCGACTTCGACTTCGGTGCCGGGCCCGTGGCCTGTTTCCCGACGACACTGCCCGATCTGGTCACTCTCTGGCGCGCGACGAAGGCACCGGATATCGGCACCTACGTGCATGTATCGGGCGACGCCTTCCCGGAGGGAGATCCGGCACTGCTGCCGGAGGGCCCCACCGCCGCGGAGCGGCGGCGCGCCCGATACCAGGCTTCGGTGGAAGTGGCCGGCGCGGACGGCTCGGTCGTCAGATCGGTCCTGGACACGGTGAACGGCTACACATTCACGCCCATGGCCGCAGCGGAGGCCGCGCGCCGGGTGCTGGACGGCGAACACCGTCCGGGTTTCCACACACCGGCGGAGCTCTTCGGCAACGGATTCGTCGAAACCATCGCCGACAGCCGGATCGTGACGCTGTGATCGCAGCACCTGGACCGAGCGAAGGGCCAGGCCTCGATACGGAGCCGGGCGGCGCACCACCACGGACCGGATCTTCACCCGGCTGTCGGAATGGGTCGACGAGGTCAGGACTCGATGAGGACGCTCAGGTGGCGGCCCCACGACGAGTGACGTGGAGGGCGCCCAGTAGCGCCAAGGCGTCGGCGCTGGGCGAATCCGCGGCCGCGGTCGCCACGGTGAGCTGCTGGCCGGGGGCACTGCGGACGTCGAAAGTCTGGTAGTTCAGGTGGAGCAGGCCCACATCGGGATGGTGGATCGACTTCCGCGTCATGGTCAGACCCGCGACGGTCTGGTCGTCCCACAGACCACGGAACGCGGAGCTGCCCCCGTACAGGCCCGACACCAGATCGCTCACCTCCGGATGGGGCGGGACGAAGCCGTGCGCCAACCGGAGCGCGCTGACGGCCGCGCGGGCGACATCGTCCCAGTTGAGGTAGTAGTCGCGTGCCGCCTTGTCGAGGAAGATCGTACGGAGGACATTGCCGTCCCCCTGCACGGGCGCGATCAGGGCCGCAGCGGTGGGGTTGGCCGCGAGGACACGGAAGGCGGCATTGGTCACATAGGCCGCCGCGTGCGGGAAGGCATCCATGGTCTGCAGCAGTTCGGGGGCGACCATTTCCTCGGTGCGCCGCACGCTGGGGGTGAGCTTGGCGAGCCGGAAAACGTGCTCGCGGGCGTCCGGCGCCAACCGGAGCGCCTCACACAGAGCGTCGACGACCTGGGCGGACGGCGCGCGCTCGCGCCCCTGCTCCAGCCGCGTGTAGTAGTCCGCGCTGACACCGGCGAGGACGGCGACCTCCTCCCTGCGCAGACCGGGGACGCGCCGACCACCCACGATGGGAAGTCCCGTCTCGGCAGGAGTCACCTTGGCACGCTGAGCACGCAGAAACCGGCCCAGCGGGTTACTCGACACATCCACCATGAGAGCGACGTTACCGCCGCCCGGGCTACCGCGGCGATACCTGTTCCTGGGTGCGGTACTCCCTCTCACAGATCTTTCCGGGCGCCGCGCCCGTTCCCCGGATCGTGCGGGTCCGGGAAGGAGCGGCTGCCCGGCCGGACGGCGAGGGCGCCGGCCCGGTCGCTCGTCGCCGCGGCGGCGCCTGTCCCGGCGGCTCGATAGGGTGAGATCGTCGACCCAGCACAAAGGAGGGCGTGTGGCCGGGCTGTTCGTACGGGCGTTGCAGGCACATCAGTGGTTGTACGAGAAGAGCGGCGGGCTGGTGGGGCATCGGCTGCTGTTCGGGAATCCGACCCTGCTGCTGCGGACCGTGGGACGTAAGACGGGGCTGGAGCGGACGTCCGCGCTGACCTACGCCGAGGATGGGGCCGATTATCTGGTTACCGCGTCCAACGGCGGGTCGCCGCGGCCGCCGGGGTGGTTGGCGAATCTGAAAGCGCGGCCGGAGTGCGAGATCCAAGTCGGGCGGCGCGCGTTTCCGGTTCGGGCCCGAGCCACTCTGCCCGACGATCCGGAGTACGCGCGCCGCTGGGGGTTGGTGGACGCTGTGAATCATGGCCGGTACAGCGAGTACCAGAAGAAGACGAAGCGTCCGATTGCGGTGGTGGTGCTATCGCCCGCGAATGCGGGTCAGTCGGAGTAGCTCTCCGAGCCGACCCGCGCCCGCTCTCTCCGGGGGCGCAGGTCCTCCGGCGGGCGGCTGGCGAGATGAACTACGGAGGCAACAAGAATCAGGATTGCGAGCACTACCAATGCGGTAACCACGGCACGCACAGTAACGATCGCAAGATGGCGCCGCATCCGAGAACGGTCTACGGCGTGTCCGGCGGATCCCGTTCAGCGAGCAGCGAATACGATCCATTTCGGTTTCTTCCGTCACATCACGCATCCGCCGAATATTTTGGGGCCTACAGCGAATCCACTCGATACAGTGTGAAACCATTGAGTTTCAACATATACCAAATTGGTATAAATCGGACGCGCCGAAAACCTTCCGGGACATCCGGTTCGGCGGGCGAAGTCTCAGTCGGCAATCGACGGGGAGTGCACTCTCACAATCCGCTTCGGCTCATTCACTCGAAATGTTACACGCAACTTCAGGTTACAGCCAACAGTCGGACGGTACCCGGACGGTGCGATTCGGGCGCTCACCGGCGGACCGGTCAGCTACCGCCTCCTCCTCCACCGCCACAACCCCCTCCGCCGCCGCCTCCCCCACAACTGCTGCCGCCTCCGCCACAGCTACTACCGGACGAACCGCTGTCGCCGGAACCGCCACCGCCCGAACCACCGTCGGCGAACCAGACACCGCCGGACGAGGCGTATCCGCCTCGCCGCCGCGCCCGCGTCCGCGCACCGCCGCGCGGCGAACTCGTTTTGACGATCACCAGCACGATCCCCACGACCACTGCGACGCAGCCCACCCCGAACGCCAGCAGAATGATCAACGGTGCCAGATCCATTACTCAACGGTACCGGGGAGAACAATTTGACACAGAGCGTTTTTCGCCGGAAACCGTCACATGGGCCACCTGGTCCGGCAGCGCGCTGCTCACCTTTTTCTTCCACATCCTCGGCACCGGCCCGCTCATCGCCGAACCCGCGATCCCGGTCGCCACCGCCTGCGCGGGAACAGGGCACGCATCTGCTCGCCGAGGGACCAGGGCGTGCCGGGAGGTGTCCTGCCCGTCCGCGGGCCGGAAGTTTGATGGATGAACACGCCCGGCGAGTGTGGGCGGAATAATGGCGAGGTGTTCACTTTCACCCGGCCCCGGCGCCACCGCGGTATCGACCCCGCCGCAGTGGAGCGCGCGGTCGGCGAACTCGAACTCCCCGAGGCCGTCTACAAGACCTGCCCTTGGGAACCGCGGGAACTCGTCGCCACCGGGCTGCGGCAATGGCTACGCTGCTGCGGTGCGGCGATGGCCGACGACCAGGTGATCGGGATGCCGTCACACGCGGTCGACGAGGCATGGCACGGCCTGATCCTGTGCACCCGGCGGTACGGGCGGTTCTGCGAGAGCGCCTACGGGCGGTTCCTGCACCACTATCCGGACGGCGACGCTGCCACGCCGAGCACCGAGCAGGGCGATATGGCGGGCCGACTGGGCCGCACGGTCGTGGCCTGGTCGCTGGTGGCGCGGCCGGGTGAGGAGTGCGTGCTGTGGGATCTGGATTCCCGGCTGGGACTGGAGCGACCCTGGGGGATCCCCGCGGAGCGCGTGGCGGCAATCGAGGAAACTCTGCGGCGGCAAACCGTCGACCACTGAGCGGCTACCCATTCGCTATATATTCACTAATCGGGCAATCCGGATGAACCCGACGGACTCTGCTGCGGTATCTTCGGCTGGGTGAGTTACTCAGCCGTCGCAGCGGCCACCACCGAACTTGCCCTGATGCCGGGTTTTCTGGACCCGGTGAATCTGCTCAACTCCTTCGGCACCTGGGTGCTACTGGGCCTGCTCGTCGTGGTGTTCATCGAGTCGGGCCTGTTGTTCCCGCTACTGCCCGGTGATTCGCTGCTGTTCACGGCGGGGCTCATCGCGGCCTCGAAATCGGCGGAAATCGAGCCCTTCGCACCGATCGGGGTGCTACTGGTGCTGATCCCGCTGGCGGCCATCGCGGGCGATCAGGTGGGGTACCTGATCGGCACCAAGGGCGGGACAGCGTTGTTCAAGAACGACGACGCGAAGATCTTGAAGAAGTCCTATATCGACGAATCACACGCGTTCTTCGAGAAGCACGGGCCGATCACCATCGTGCTGGCTCGGTTCGTACCGATCGTGCGGACCTACGCGCCGCTGGTGGCGGGCGCGGCCAAGATGAAGTACTCGGTGTTCCTCACCTACAACGTCGTCGGCGGTGTGCTCTGGGGCGCGGGGGTCACGATGCTGGGCTTCCTGCTCGGCCAGATCGCGATCGTGCGCGACAATGTCGACCTGATCTTCCTGCTCATCGTGGCCGTCTCGGTACTGCCGATCGTGTGGGAGGTCGTCAAGCGCTATCGGTCCGGCCGCGGGAAGTCCCCGGCCGTGGGCGACGACGAACCGGCCGACCACCCGGCCGCCTGACGGTGCGGGCGGCCGGGGCACCGGTCAGCGCACCAGCCGGCGCAGGATCTTGTTACCGAACAGGGTACCGATGGTCTTCTCCAGCGTGGCGGCGGTGGCCTCGCTGTAGGGGTACCAGATGTTCTCCTTCTTCAGGCCCCAGCGGTCCAGCAGTACCGGCTGCGGGTGGGCGAAGCCGCGCAGCGCGTCGCGCCCGTTGACCAGCCCCAGTCCGCTGTCCTTGCGGCCGCCGAAGGGCGCCTCGGCGACGCCGTAGATCACCGACGCGTCGTTCTGTACGACCGACCCGGTTTTCAGCTGTTTGGCCAGCCGCAGAACCTTGGCCTTGTCCTTGGTGAACACGCTGCCACTGAGGCCGTACTGGCAGTCGTTGGCCATTCTCACGGCCTCTTCCTCGTCCCGGACGCGCATGATCGCGACGATCGGGCCGAAGGTCTCCTGCTGCATGATGTCCATATCGTGGGTGACGTCCACGACGACCGTCGGCTTGAAGAACACGCCCTCGGCGGTATCGGATTCGCCGCCGAGCAGGATGGTGGCACCCTTGGCCTTGGCGTCCTCGACATGCTTCTCGACGATCTCGAGCTGCCGGTCCCAGAACAGCGGGCCGACATCCTTGCCGACGGCACCATAGGTGACCTCGGCGGCACGTTTGCGCACCTCTTCGATGAACCGGTCGGCGATGCTCTCGACCACGTAGATCCGCTCGACCCCGACACAGACCTGACCGGTGTTGAACATCGACAGGTACACCGCGCCGAGCGAGGCCCGATCGAGGTCGGCGTCGGCGCAGACGATCATCGCGTCCTTGCCGCCGAGTTCGAGGGTGACGGGGATCAACCGGCTCGCGCAGGCGGCGGCGATCTTCTTGCCGGTGGCGACACTGCCGGTGAACGAGATCTTGTCGATATCCCCGTCGACCAGCGCCGCGCCGGTTTCGCCGTCGCCGTGCACGACCTGCAGGACATCCGCGGGGACACCTGCCTCGTGCAGCACCTTGACCGCCCATTCACCCGAATGCGGGGTGACCTCGGACGGTTTGAGGACCACCGAGTTACCGGCCAGCAGGGCCTGTGCGATCGGGTTCAGCGAGAGGATGAACGGGCCGTTCCACGGCGTGATCACCCCGACCACACCGAGCGGCTGATAGTTGATGACGAGTTTCTTCAGCGGCAGCATGTAGCCGTGCAGGCGGCGCTTCTCGTCGGCGAGGTCCTTGGGTGCGCGGCCGCTCCAGTAGTTCAGGAAGTCGCAGGCCGGCACCATTTCCACGGCCAGCGCCTCGACCCGGGGTTTACCGGTCTCCTGCATCACCGTTTCGACGATCTCGTCGCGGCGGGCCAGCAGTACCGATACCGCGTCGCGAATGATCGCGGCACGCTCGGCGATCGGCCGGGCGGCCCAGCCGGGCTGCGCGGCGCGCGCCGTGGCCAGCACCGCGGCCACATCGTCGGCCGTGCTCACCTCGATCTCGCCGACGCGTTCACGAGTAGCGGGGCTGCGCAGCTCGAGCCGCCGGCGTCCCTCGGCGGTCGGCTCCAGCTGTTCAACGATGGCCATGGTGATCTCTCCTCACCGGAGGAATTGGAACAGGTTCTACTTTAATCCGGAGCTTACGTCATGCCCGCGGGCAACGCACCAAGGATCGCCCCGACGCTCCGGACTTCCTACGATGGATCTATCGAACGATTCAATCAAGTGATTGACACAGGCCGCTGAGGGGGACACGATCGAAACGCGGTCCAGTGCCGGACCGCGCACCCGATCGGCAGGAGACCGATGACAGCCGAGCCCTCGGACGCGAGCCTCACCGCGCCCTACAGCATCGAATTCCCGTACAACAGAACTGTCGGCGAGAAGATCGGTACGTTCCTCGGCGGTCTGCGCGACGGTGAGCTGTACGGGGTGCGCACCGCCTCCGGTGCGGCGCTCTGCCCCGCCCTCGAGTTCGATCCGGCCACCGCCGCCCCCACCGGTGAATTGGTCCGGCTGACGCCTTCGGGCACCGTCACGAACTGGACCTGGGTTCCCACCCGGCCGGGCGACGATATCGAGGCCGACCATTTCGCCTGGGCGCTGATCGCCATCGACGGCACCGAGGGCGCGCTGTTCCATGCCGTCGATACCGGCGGCGACCCGTCCCGCCTCACCGCGGGCCTGCGGGTGGCACCCCGCTGGCGTGCCGAACGGGTGGGCAGTATCCGCGATATCGTCTGCTTCGAACCGGTGGAGGCGTGATGAGCGGCCTGCCCACCCCCGTGGAATCGTTCACCAGCCCGCACAAGGTGGATTACACCTTCGTCGCCGGAACCGGCCGGTCGGCGTTCCTGCGCGGGCTGAAGAGGCGTCGGCTGCTGGCCCGGCGCTGCCCGGCCTGCGACCGCGTCTATCTGCCCGCACCGGAGTTCTGCTCCCGCTGCCTCGCCGAACTCTGCGCACCGTTCGAACTCGGCGGCACCGGCGTGGTGAAAACGTTCTGCGTGGTGAACTTTCCGTTCCCCGGCCAGATGATCGACCCGCCGTACCTGGTCGCCTACATCCAGGTGGACGGCGCGGACACCACGCTCATGCACCTGGTTCGTGATGTCGAACCGGCCGATGTGCATATCGGCCTGCGGGTGGAACCGGTGTGGTGCGCCGAAGAGGACCTGGACACATCCATGAACAGCATCCGCTACTACCGGCCGGTCGCAGGAGGTTCCGATGCGTGATATCGCGGTGGTGGCATTCGCGCAGTCGCCGGGGACATCGGCCGACCGGCAGGACGATATGGCCGAGATCCTGCTGCCGGTCATGCGCGAAGCACTCGGAACGGCGGGTATAGATCGCAGCGAGGTCGATTTCTGGGCCTCGGGCAGCCACGATTTCCACGAGGGCCGGACCTTCGCCTACATCGAATCGCTCGACGCGGTGGGCGCGTGGCCGCCGATCTCGGAATCACATGTCGAGATGGACGCGGCCTGGGCCGCCTACGAGGCGTGGTCGTGGCTGCAGCTCGGCGAGGGCGAGATCGCGGTGGTCTACGGCGTCGGACGCGGATCGCTGGCCGACGATCTCGATCAGGTGACCGCCACCCAGCTCGACCCCTACTTCCTGGCCCCACTGCGGCCGCATCAGGACGCGCTCGCCGCCCTCCAGGCACAGGCGCTGGTCGCCGCCGGGGCGCTCGACGAGAAGCAGATGGCCGAGGTGGTGGTCCGGGCCCGGGCCGCCGCGGTGGGCAATCCGGGCGCACAGGTGTCCGGGGAGGTCACGGTCGACGAGCTACTGGCCGCCCCGTATCTGGCGTCACCGCTACGCGAACACGATCGCGGACCGATCGGCGATGCCGCCGCGGTGATCGTGCTCGCGGCCGGTGATACCGCGCGCCGGTTGGCGCGGCGCCCGGCTTGGCTGCGCGGCGCCGACCATCGGATGGATTCGCACTATCCGGGCACCCGCGATCTGACCCGGGTCGACACGGTGACACTGGCGGCGGAAAAAGCGGCCGTTCAGGCAGGTTTCACGGCCCGCGAGGTCCAGATCGCCGAACTGCACACCGAGTACAGCTACCAGGAACCACTACTGGCACAGGCACTCGAATTGTCCGGAGCCATCGTCAATCCCAGCGGTGGGCCGCTGGTCGCCCGGCCCACGACCGCCACCGGCCTGATCCGGATCGGTGCCGCGGCACAGCACATCCTGACCGGTCGCGCGGACCGCACGCTGGCGCACGCCACCAGCGGGCCCGCGCTCCAGCAGAACATGATCTGCCTATTGGAGGGAGACCGGTGAAACTCGCGGTCGTCGGAATCGGACAGAGCAAACAGGCAAAGAAGCGCAAGGTCACCATTGGTGCGATGGTGCGCGAAGCCGTCGACGAGGCAATGGCCGACGCCGAACTGGAATTCGGTGATATCGACGCGATCGTGCTGTCGAAGACCCCCGACCTGTTCGACGGCGTGATGAACCCCGAGCTGTATCTGGCCGACGCCATGGGTGCGCGCGGACTGCCGGTGACCCGGGTGTTCACCGGCGGCAGTGTCGGTGGGCACGCCGCGATCTACGGCGCCCACCTGGTACAGGCCGGGCTGGCGCGGCGGGTGCTGGTGGTCGCGTACTCGAAGGAGTCCGAGGGTGATTTCACCTGGGCGCTCTCACGGGGACTGCCGTTCAGCGCACAGCTGGGCGCCGGCGCGGGTGCGCATTTCGCGCCGGTGATCCGGGAATACATCCGCCGCTCCGAAGCGCCCGAGCACATCGGCTGGCAGATCGCGGTGAACCACCGGCTCAATGCCACCCGCAACCCGTACGCGCATCTACAACTGCCGGATATCACCGTCGAGCAGGTGCGCGAATCCCGGATGCTGTGGGATCCGATCCGTTTCCTGGAATCGTGCCCGTCCTCCGACGGTTCGTGCGCGGTGGTGATCACCGGCGAGGACGACGCGAACCACACCGGCCGGCCCCCGGCCTGGATCCACGGTATGGCGTGGCGCACCGAGACCGGGCATTTCGCGGGACGCGACGAAGTGAACCCCGAGGCCGGACGGCAGTGCGCCGCCGAGGCCTACCGGCAGGCCGGTATCACCGATCCGGCCGGCGAGATCGATACCGCCGAGCTCTACATCCCCTACAGCTGGTTCGAACCGATCTGGCTGGAGAACGTGGGTCTGGCCGAGGTCGGCTCGGGCTGGAAGGTGGTGGATTCGGGCCGCACCGCCTTCGGCGGAGATCTTCCGATCAACCCCTCCGGAGGTGTGCTATCCGGAAACCCAACGGGCGCAACGGGTCTGCTGCGGTTCGCGGAGGCGGCCATGCAGGTGCGGGGCACCGCGGGCGAGCATCAGGTCCCGGACGCGCGCCGGGCCATCGGGCACGCCATGGGCGGGGCCGCGCAGTTCCACGCACTGTGGGTGGTCGGGTCCGAACCACCGGAGTCCTGATGCGATACCTCCGCCGACGCCGCGGCCTCCGCGGACCGCACGCAACAGATTCGAAGGAGAGACCCTGATGCGATATCTCCGCCTTCGCTGCGGCCTCCGCAGATCACAGGTATCAGCTTCTAAGGAGAGCTTATGACCGAGCGGGTGTACGTCGCCGGTGTCGGGATGACGAAATTCGAGAAGATCCAGTCCCGGGACTGGACTTATCCGGAGATGGTCGCGGAAGCGACCGGCCAGGCGCTCGCCGACGCCGGAGTGTCCTACGACCAGGTGCAACGCGCGGCGGTCGGCTACGTCTTCCAGCCGTCCGCAGCGGGTCAGCGGGCGCTCTACGAAATCGGGCTCACCGGTATCCCCGTGGTGAACGTGAACAACAATTGCGCCACCGGATCCACCGCACTGGTCCTGGCCCGCGAATGGGTGCAGGCCGGGCTGGCCGATATCGTGCTCGCGGTCGGATTCGAGCAGATGACCAAACAGGCGATGGCCGGTGACGGCACCATCCCGAAGGTCACCACGGTCGACTGGCATATGGACGCGCTGAAGGCCGCCGCCGGATTCAGCGGCGCCCCGATGACCGCCCAGTTCTTCGGCGCCGCGGCCGCCGAACACATGTTGCGATACGGGACGACCCGGGAACAACTCGCCCAGGTCGCGGTGAAGAACCACGAACACTCCACCCGCAATCCGAAAGCCCAGTTCCAGGACGCCTACACCCTCGACCAGGTACTCGGCGACAAACTCGTCTCCGATCCGCTGACCCGCTCGCAGTGCTCCCCCATGTCCGACGGCGCGGGCGCGGCAGTCCTGGTGAGCGAGCGGTACGTCCGGGAGCACGGGCTCGATCGTGCGGTACCGATCCTGGCCCAGGAGTTGGTGACCGATACCGGCGCCTCGTTCGAATCGGGTTCGATGATCGACGTGGTGGGCGCGCCCATGGCCCGGGCGGCCGGGCGGCGGGTCCTGGAAACCGCGGGGGTCGGGATCGACGATATCGACGTCCTCGAACTGCACGACTGCTTCTCCATCAACGAACTGCTCACCTACGAGGCGCTGGGCCTGTGCGGTGCGGGCGAATCCGGTGAGCTGGTCGAATCGGGCGCCACCACCTACGGCGGACGCTGGGTGGTGAACCCGTCGGGCGGGCTCATCTCGAAGGGCCATCCGCTCGGCGCCACCGGGCTCGCCCAGTGCACCGAACTGGTCACCCAGGTACGCGGGAACGCCGGGGATCGGCAGGTGGCGGGCGCACAGCTGGGACTCGCCCATAATCTCGGTCTCGGCGGAGCCTGCGTGGTGACCCTGTACGGGGCACCGGGCACGGTCTCCTAGAGTTTCGATCATGACGCGAGCCCGGGCGAAGGCGATGGACGAGGTGCCGCCGCCTGCCGTCCCGGCCTCGTCCGGGCCGGATCCGGCCGACGATCCGGCCCTACCGACCGATCAACGCCTGGTCCTGGCCGCCGAACGGCTTTTCGCCGAACGCGGGATCGACGCGGTATCCCTGCGTTCGGTGATGGCGGAGGCCGGCGCGAACGTCGCATCGGTCCATTATCATTTCGGCTCCAAGGACGCGCTGGTCGAAGCGCTGATCAGCAGGCGCAGCGAACAATTGCACACCCGCCGCGCCGAACTGCTCGACGCGGTCGAGGCCTCCGGTACGCCGGATGCCCGCGCCCTCGCCGACGCCTTCGTCCGCCCGGTCGGTGAACTCGCCGCCACGGGTGGGACTCCGTGGATCCGCCTGGTCGCGGGCATCATGAGCGGTAATCACCCCGCCCTGGCCCGGTTGACCGAGGGGTTCGCCCCACAGGCCCAGCGCTTCAATGCCCTGCTGGAGCAGATCGCTCCGGAAACCGCGCCCCGCACGCGGCGCTTCCGGCTCACCCAGGCGATGAACCTGACCTTCCAGACCCTCGGCGACCCGGACGGTCTGCGGGGCATGCTCGCGCTCAGCGGAACCCGGCTCTCCGCCGGTGAACTACTCACCGAACTGATCGATACGGTCACCGCGATCCTCACCGGCCCTCCGGACCGATGAGAATCGCGGGTGGCCGTGCGGACCTGCCTCGCCGAACGGACGCCCGCCCCGACCCCCGGGCCAGTGGCGGCCGGTTCAGAGACGCTGTGGTGCGGCGATACCGAGCAGATCCAGACCCTGGGCCAGGGTGCGTGCAGCCAAGTGGCACAGCGCGATCCGGTTGCCGCGCACGGGTTCCGGGGCTACCAGCACCGGACAGGAGTCGTAGAACGCGGTGAACGCGCGCGCCAGGTCGTAGAGATAGCCGGCCAGGCGGTGCGGTTCGAGGGTCGCGGCGACCTCGTCGAGGACAGTCGCACAACCATCCAGTGCCAGCGCGAGTTCGCGCTCCGCGGGCTCCAGGGGCACCGCCGCTTCGACCACCGCCGCGGTCGATTCACCCGCACGCCGCAGGATCGAGCGGATACGGGCGTGCGCGTACTGCAAGTACACGCCGGTGTTGCCGTTGAACGCCGTCATCCGCACCGGATCGAAGGAATAATCCTTGACCCGTGAGGTCGACAGGTCCGCGTATTTCACCGCACCGATCCCGGCCTGCTCGGCGATCGAGTCCAGCTCGTGTGCGGGCAGATCCGGGTTCTTCTCGGCGACCACGGCGCGGGCTCCGGCAACAGCGTCGTCGAGCAGATCCATCAGGCGCACAGTGCCACCGGCCCGCGTCTTGAACGGCTTTCCATCGGGACCGAGAATCGTGCCGTAGGAGACATGATCGACCCCGATCGTGTCGGTGAGCCAGCCCGCCCGCCGGGCCGCCTCGAAGACCAGCCGGAAGTGCAGCGACTGCCGGGAATCGGTCACGTAGAGGAGGCGGTCGGCGCGCAGCTCGGTGATCCGGTAGCGGATGGCGGCGAGATCGGTGCTGTCGTAACCGTAGCCACCGTCGCTCTTGCGGACCATCAGCACCGCTGGTTCGCCATCTGGACCGGTGACCTGTTCGGAGAGGACGACGACCGCGCCGTCACTGTCCACCGCGACGCCTTTGCTCACGAGTTCGTCGACGGTGTCGGCGAGCATCTCGTTGTAGAACGATTCCCCGACATAGTCGTCCGGGGTGAGCAGCACACCGAGCCGGGCGTAGATGGCCCCGAACGCCTTCTCCGATTCCGCGACGATATCCCGCCACCGCGCCACAGTGTCCGCATCGCCGCGCTGTAGCGCCACCACCCGGGTACGGGCCCGGTCGGCGAATTCGCCGTCGGCGTCGAAACGAGCGCGCGCGGCCTTGTACAGGGCGTCGAGTGCTGAGACCGCACTGGTCGCCGAGTCGATCTCCGCGGTATGCCAGCGCAGCTCGGGGTGTTCGTCCAGATACTGGATGAGCATGCCGAACTGGGTGCCCCAATCGCCGAGGTGGTTGACCCGGACGACATCGGCGCCACGGAACCCGAACACCCGCGCGAGGCTGTCACCGATGATCGTGGTGCGCAGATGGCCGACGTGCATCTCCTTGGCCACGTTCGGCGCGGAATAGTCGATCACCACCCGCCGGCCGGTCTCGGGGGCGCCCATTCCGAGCCGGTCATCGGCCAGCCTGGCCGCGACCTGCTCCCATATCGTGTGGTCGGCCAGGTCGATGTTCAGGAACCCGGGCCCGCTGCGTTCGACCGCGGCGAGGGCCGAACCATCGGCGAGGCCGAGTTCCGCGGCGATGGCCGCGGCCAACTCGGCCGGGGCCGTCCGGGATTTCCTCGCCAGCCGAAGCGCCGCGTCGGCCTGGAAATCGGCGCGCTCGGATCGGCGCACCGCCGGGTCGGCTCCGGCGAATTCCGGTCGGACTCGGACCATCGCCTCGGATACGGCAATGCGAACTAGTCCGAGCAGCGGCACGACACCAGTGGAGGGCACCCGAGATCCTTTCGTGGGAGGGAAAGGCTCAGTATCGCAGCACCACTCGTTCAGCACGGGGTACCGAATCGCCGTTTCCGGCTCGCATCGATGAACGGCAGCGGTGCACATGGCCGGTCGCGTCGACGCTACTGGGCGATGCCGCTACCGCCGCGATGGCGTGGACGTGAAGGCACTGACCGGACCCGGTCCGCGTCATCGTCGGCGCGGTACGCCGACCGGGCTGCACCCTCCGGAGTACTAATCGGTCGATTCCATCAGCAGATGCTCCAAGCTGGCAGTCCGGTCGGAGTAGCTGCGGACACCGATGACCGCGACGAACTCGCGATCACCGGCACGGCGCTGCAGCAAGCTCCAATTGTTGGCCAGATACCAACTCGCTCCGGGAGTACCGCGCGGCCCCAATCCCGCGCAATAGATGCAGTATCGACCGGGGTACAGGTCCGGGCTCGGTCGCGACCGCACGATGATGCCGATATTGCGGTCCCTGCTCGACTCATAGCTGCTTCCATCGCTCAACTCCAGGCGCCCCGGATAGAAGCCGCTGTCGGCATGGCAGTCCCGGATGGTGGCCAGCGGGAATTCGACGCTTTCGAGATGCTTACGTGTGCAGTCGTTGCTCGTGAACCCGAAGCTGATATACGGACGGTCGAAGTGCGCGGCCATTTCGCGGTCGCTCTGGAAATAGATCGGGAACCTGGTGTAGCGCTGGAGTAAGGAGAACACATACAGCAGCCCGCGAATATCGTTCTCCGGCAACATGGTCGGAGCGTCTATGCGACGATGAGGCGTGAGAAGACCGGCGGACCTCCCGAATCGGCGCTGCCGGGGAATTTCGGCTTCCCAGCGTGCTTCCACGGATGGCCCGGTCAGCTCGAGAGTCGGGTACACCAGGGTTGTCCCGAGGGTGGCCGCCTCAGCGCCGAGGAATTCTTGAAGTTGAATGTCGGCACCCGTTTGCCCGGCATGGTGCGAGCCAGGGGCGGCAGAGGCCGAATCGGCCATCTGAAACAATCCTTCCACCGTCCACCCCGGAAACATTTTCTCGAGAACCCGGCGGTGATAGTAGCGGGGAAGGCCGACCATTCGGCCCGAGAGCCATTGGTAGTACTGCGCTTTGGCCGGACCGTGACCGCGGAGAACGGGTGGGTCCAGCTGTGCCGCGCACCTGTCGTACGCCGCGAGGAAATCTGGATGACTATTGAGGTGCCGCTCCGCCAGCAGCATCTTGAGTACGGTTGCCAACGAAACCCCTTACCCCTGCGGCTTGCGCCCACGGCCGCCTGTCGCTGTTCGCTCAACCCACACCACAATGCGGCTGGGCCGCCGGTAATAACCCCTGCGACGGCCCAGCCCCATCAGTCGTCACACGTAGGTGTAGGCGACACCGTTGGTGGTTCCTCCTGCGGTGGTTGTAGTGATTTGTACGGTACCCGTCCCGGCGGGGGCGACGGCCGTGATCTGGAGGCCGGAGTCCACGGTGAACGAGGCCGCGGGTGTGGCACCGAAGTTCACCGCGGTGGCTCCCGTCAAGTTTATCCCGGCGAGGACGACTGTCGTTCCACCGCTTTCCGGCCCGGTATTCGGTATCACCACGGTCAGGCTGGGAAGCCCGACGTAGGTGTAGGCGACGCCGTTACTGGTCCCGCCTGCGCTGGTCACGGTGACCTGCACGGTACCTGTACCGGCGGGGACGACGGCCGTGATCTGGGTTGCCGAGTCCACAGTGAACGAAGTCGCCGGTGTGGCACCGAAGCTGACCGCGGAGGCAGTGGACAGCGCAGCCCCGGTGAGGACGACTATCGTCCCGCCGGCTTCCAAACCCACATTCGGAAGCACCGTGGTCAGAACGGGTACCGGAATATACGTGTAGGCGACGCCGTTGCTGGTACCGCCGAGTGTGGTGACGGTGAGTTGCACCGTTCCCGTACCGGCGGGGACGAC
This sequence comes from Nocardia jinanensis, assembly GCF_014645735.1. GTDB lineage: Bacteria > Actinomycetota > Actinomycetes > Mycobacteriales > Mycobacteriaceae > Nocardia > Nocardia jinanensis. The sequence continues at coordinate 410,831 of NZ_BMMH01000003.1, forward strand.
GGCCGTGATCTGGGTTGCCGAGTCCACAGTGAACGAAGTCGCCGGTGTAGCACCGAAGCTGACCGCGGTGGCTCCGGCCAGCCCGGTGCCGGTGACGACGACCGTTGTCCCGCCGGCTTCCAAACCCACATTCGGAAGCACCGTGGTCAGAACGGGTACCGGAATGTACGTGTAGGCGACACCGTTGCTGGTTCCTCCGGGTGTGGTGACGGTGATTTGCCCGGTCCCGGTCCCTGCCGGGGCGACCGCGGTGATCTGGGTAGCGGAGTCCACGGTGAACGAAGTCGCCGGTGTGGCACCGAAAGTCACCGCGGTGGCTCCCGCCAGCCCCGTCCCGGTGAGGACAACCGTCGTCCCGCCGGACGCCGGGCCCACATTCGGAACCACAGTGGTCAGGGCGGGAACCGCGACGTAGGTGTAGCCGACGCCGTTACTGACTCCACCCGCGGTGGTCACGGTGAGTTGCACGGTCCCGGTCCCTGCCGGGGCGACCGCGGTGATCTGGGTAGCGGAGTCCACGGTGAACGAAGTCGCCGGTGTGGCACCGAAAGTCACCGCGGTGGCTCCCGCCAGCGCCGTCCCGGTGAGGACAACCGTCGTGCCACCCGCGACCGGGCCCACATTCGGAACCACAGTGGTCAGGGCGGGAACCGCGACGTAGGTATAGGCGACGCCGTTACTGACTCCACCCGCGGTGGTCACGGCGACCTGAACGGTGCCCGTTCCGGCCGGGGCGACCGCGGTGATCTGCGTAGCGGAGTCCACGGTGAACGAAGTCGCCGGTGTGGCACCGAAAGTGACCGCGGTGGCTCCCGTCAATCCCGTTCCGGTGAGAACAACCGTCGTGCCACCCGTTACCGGGCCCACATTCGGAACGACCGTCGTCAGGGTGGGAACCGCGACGTAGGTGTAGGCGATGCCGTTGCTGTTTCCACCTGCGGTGGTCACGGTGACCTGCACGGTGCCCGTTCCGGCCGGGGCGACCGCGGTGATCTGCGTAGCGGAGTCGACGGTGAACGAAGTCGCCGGTGTGGCACCGAAAGTGACCGCAGTGGCTCCGGTCAGTCCGGTCCCGGTGAGAACGACGGTTGTCCCGCCCGTTACCGGGCCCACATTGGGAACCGCCGTGGTGAGGGTGGGCACCGGAATGTAGGTGTACGCGAGGCCGTTGCTGGTTCCGCCCACGGTGGTGACGGTGACCTGCACGGTGCCTGTTCCGGCGGGGGCGACCGCGGTGATCTGCGTATCGGAGCCGACGGTGAACGAAGTGGCCGGCGTACCACCGAAAGTGACCGCGGTGGCTCCCGTCAATCCCGTTCCGGTGAGGACGACCGTCGTCCCGCCGGTGGCCGGGCCCGAGCTCGGAACCAGCGTGGTCAGGGTGGGAACCGCGACGTAGACGTAGGCGAGACCGTTGGTGGTTCCACCCGCGGTGGTGACGGTGACCTGCACGGTGCCTGTTCCGGCCGGGGCGACCGCGGTGATCTGCGTATCGGAGCCGACGGTGAACGAAGTCGCCGGTGTACCACCGAAGTTGACCGCGGATGCAGTGGACAGTCCGGTCCCGGTGAGGATGACCGTCGTCCCGCCCGCTGTCGGCCCGGTACCGGGAGTCAGGGAGGTCAGGCTGGGGACCGCGGCATAGGTGTAGGACACCCCGTTACTGGTTCCACCCGAGCCGGTGACGGTGACCTGGACGGTTCCGGTCCCGGGAGGGGCGATGGCGGTGATCTGCGTTGAGGAGTTGATGGTGAAAATGGTCGCGGTGGTACCGAACCGCACGGTCAGCGGACCGGTGAACCCGGTGCCGGTTATCGTGACAGTGTTACCGCCCGAGGCGGGCCCCGCGGTCGGCGAGATGGACGTGATAGTAGGTATCACGACGTAGATGAAGGGGACCGCGCCACTGGTACCACCTGGGCCGGTGACCGTGACCGGCACGATCCCGGCTCCGGCAGGGGATACCGCCGTGATCTGCGTATCGGAGTCGACGGTGAACGAAGTCGCCGGTGTGCCACCGAAGGCGACCGCGGTGGCTCCCGTCAGACCCGACCCGGTGAGCGTGACCGTCGTCCCGCCCGAGGTCGACCCTTGGTTGGGGCTGATGCTGTTCAACGCGGGCACCGGGACATAGGTGAAGGGAACCCCGTTGCTGGTGCCACCGGTCGAAGTGGTAACGGTGACCAGCACCGTACCGGACAGAAAGGCGGGGGCGATGGCGGTGATCTGGGTGGGCGAGTCCACCGTGAAGGATGTCGCCACATTACCGAACTTCACGTTCGTGACAATAGGATCGAAGCCGGTGCCGGTTATCGTGACACTGGTATTGGCGGGCCCGGAGGTCGGCGAGAGGGAAGTGATGGTAGGCATGGTGCTGCCTCCTTGTTGCTGAGTTGATGATTCCGCTGCACCGGGGGGCGCCCGACTCTTATTGAATCCCGGCTCTTTCCATTAACACCCTGTGTCGGTTACCGGGCAATGCCTCGGCCGATCCGTTTTCGTCCGTTTTCGGACGCGTTCCGGTGCGCCGAAGGCACCGCTACTGCGAACGATCAACCTGTAACCCACTGTGCCCCTGATGTTTACGACCCACGCGAGCCTGGCGTGTTCCCATCACGTACGTCACAGAGCTGAGGGGTTGCAACCAACCCTGGAAGCTGTGCGTCTGTCTTTCGTTTTCGCACAGTATGGGTGGTGCCTACACGCGAGCCATCGCCCGCGGCGACCCGTTCGAGTCGCTGGAGGAGAGGATTCAGAATTCACAACGGCAGACGGCACCCGGACGTTCGCGTTCTCGGAGATCATGATCGCGTTCGGGCAGACCGGTCGCGGTCATACGAGTTCCGCCCGACGAACTGTCGGATGGCCGACGGAGCGGCGGCGACGCTATTGAGGGCCGGTCGACGAGCGCGCCTATGAGCGTTATCGGAAATGGACCGGCACCCCGGCCGGGGTGCTGCGCCCCGGCCGGGACGGGGCGCGGACCTTCGTCGCACTGTGCCGCTGTAATCGAAGTTCGCTGCTGAGGCAGGCGCACTGCCGCGCCTGCCCGAACTTGCCCGGCGCCCGACCGGCCGATCGGCCCCGCCTCAGTTGACCTGTCGGCCCTCGCCCCAATACTGCGCGCGCAGCGCCTTCTTGTCCGGCTTGCCCAGCGGGCTGACCGGGATGCTCTCGGCGAAATCGACCGTCTTCGGTGTGTACACCGCGCCCTTACGATCCTTCACCAGCGCTTGCAGTTCCTCGGTGGCGACACTCTGCCCGTCACGCAGCACGACTACCGCCTTGACCGCCTCGCCCCATTTCTCGTCCGGGACACCGATCACGGCTGCCGCGCTCACCGCCGGATGCGCCGACAGCACATCCTCGACCTCGCGCGGGTACACGTTGAACCCGCCGGAGACGATCATGTCCTTCTTGCGGTCGACGATATAGAGGTAACCCTCCTCGTCCTGCCTGGCGATATCACCGGTGTGCAGCCAGCCGAATTCGGTGGCCTCCGCGGTCTGTTCGGGTTTGTTCAGGTACCCGTTCATCACCAGCGGCCCGCGGACGCACACCTCCCCTGGCTCGCCCTGGGGTACCTCGCCGCCTTTCTCGTCGAGTAGGGCCACCGATAGCCACGGCACCGGCCGGCCGCAGCTGGACAGGCGTTCCGGCTTGTTCAGATCGTGGTCGCCGCGGCGCAGCACCGAGATCGTCATCGGGCTCTCGGCCTGACCGTAGAACTGGAAGAAGATGGGACCGAACTTCTCGATCGCCTCGGCCAGCCGGGTCGGGGAGATCGCGGACGCGCCGTAGAACACCGTCTGCAGGCTGGACAGGTCGTATTTGTCCAGGTCCGGGCTGTCCAGCAGGGCGTAGAGCATAGTGGGCACCAGCATGGTCGCGGTGATCTTGTACTTCTCGATCGCCTCGAGCACCTTGGCCGGCTGGAAGTACGGGAGCACCACGATGGAACCGCCCTGCTGGGCGGTGGGGTTCCAGAAGGCGGCGCCGGCGTGACTGAGCGGGGTGCACACCAGGAACCGGACCTCGTCGGGCCATTCCCATTCGGTCATCTGGATACGCAGCATGGTGGTGCTGCCGCGGAAGCTCATCTCCACGCCCTTGGGCTTACCGGTGGTACCACCGGTGTAGGCCAGGCTCATGGTCGCGTTGGGATCCACCCGCGGACCGCGGACCCGCTCGGGGGTGAAGCCGGCCGCCAGTTCGATGAGATCGGTACCCACCGCCGACGGACCGAACGAGAACAAGTTCCGCAAACCGGGCACCTTCTCGCGCAACTGCGCGGCCCGCTCGTCGAAACCCGCCGGATCGTAGATCAGGGTTTCCACACCCGCGTCCTGGAGGACGTAGGCATGATCGTCGAGTGAGCCCATGGGATGCAGCGCCATGGCCCGCGACCCGTTCACGTTGTTGGCGCCCTGGGCGAAGATCACCTCCGGCCGGTTGGCCGAGAGCACCGCCACCGGAGAGCCCACGCCGAGTCCGGTCGAGGCCAGCGCCTGGGCAAAGCGGCTGATCTGATCGCGCACGTCGCGGTAGGTCAGGGTCGCGTCGTCGATATGGACCGCGGTGCGGTCGGCATAACGCTCGAGAGCTTTGCCCAGCAGATCCACCGCGAGCGGCTCGCGGTGCAGCAGGGCGGTGTCGTCGACGTGCGGTTCAGTGTTCATTCGTCTGCCTTTCGGGCCGGCCCGTAGAAGCGGCCCAGTGAAAATCGACCGGCGCCCCGGCGCGGTCACGGGCCGCGGGCACCGCCACATGGCGCCACGGCCCGTGAACCACACACGGGGCTCGCAAACCGGGAAAACTATAACACGTTCTACTTTGATTCCGTGGCCGATCCCGCCGACCCGGACATACCGGCGAGCGCGGTCGGGCAGGCCTCGGCATAGCCGCGCACCAGCGGACGGGCGTCCGCGCGCCGCCAGGCCAGCGCCAGTTCGCTGGGGCTCACCCCGCGCACCGGCCGCGACGCCCACGACCTTGCGGAACCCAAATAGGGATAGTTAGTATCCCGGTTATGAAGATGGGCGAGGGCGTCGAATGGAGCTTGCACTGCTGTGTCACGCTGACCTGGCTCGATGATCAATGGCCGGTCCCGATCGCCCGGCTGGCCACCTGGTTCGACCTGCCGGTCGAGTACTTGAAGAAGCGGCTGCAGGCGCTGGTCCGCGCCGGAATCCTCACCTCCACCGCGGGGGTGCGGGGCGGGTTCGGCCTCGCCCGCCCCCCCGAGCGGATCACGGTACTCGAGGTGGTCACCGCCATCGAGGGCGGCGTGGACCCCTTCCGCTGCACCGAGATCCGGCAGCGCGGCGGCAGTGGGCGCGCCACGGGCGCGGAATTCACCCAGCCGTGCGGTATCGCACTGGCCATGCGTCGCGCGGAGCTGGCGTGGCGGCGTGAACTCGCCGCCCAGACCATCGCCGACCTCGCCGCCGGAGCACCGGCCACTTCCGCGGAACGCACCCGGCGCGGATTCGCGAACTCCTGACCGGCGGCGATCCGCCGAGATCACACCACGCCGCCGCGGGCACCTAATAGAGACATTTGATATCCCGATTATTCTCAGGAGGAGAAGATGACCGGAACAGTGGTACTGGGCGGCGGGTTCGCCGGAGTGTGGAGCGCGGCTGCCGCGGTCCGGGTCGCTCGCGCGGCCGGACGGGATCTGCCCGTCACCCTGATCGACCCCGGCGACGACCTGGTGATCCGCCCACGCCTCTACGAAGCCGATCCAGACCGGATGCGAGTGCCGCTGGATCACATTCTGGGGCCCGTCGGCGTCCGCCGGATCGCGGCGGCCGCGACCGGGATCGACACCGCGCGCCGGACCGTCACCGTCTCCGAACGCGATGGCGGCGAACGTGAAATCGAGTGGGAGCGGCTGATCCTGGCCACCGGCAGCCGACTCGTCCGGCCCACTGTGCCCGGCGCCGAGCTGCTCTTCGATGTGGACACCCTCCCCGCGGCGACGAAACTGGACGAACACCTGCACCGCCTGCGGGAACTCCCACGGGACGAGGGCCGTCTGACCGCCGTGGTCATCGGCGCCGGCTTCACCGGCCTCGAGATCGCCACCGAACTGGTGGATCGGCTCGGTGCGCTGCCCCGGGCGGCGAGTGAGCGGGTCCGGATCGTCCTCGTCGAGCGCGCCGCAACGGTCGGCCCCGAACTCGGCCCCGGGCCGCGCCCGCAGATCCTCGCGGCCCTGGCCGCGCTCGGCGTGGAACTGCGACTGGGCGTGAGCGCGGCAGCGGTGGAGCCCGCGGGCGTCGCCCTCTCCGACGGCGACCGGATCGCGGCGCGCACGGCGATCTGGACCGCCGGGGTGCAGGCGAGTCCGCTCACCGCCGATATCCCGGCTCGACGCGACCGGCTGGGACGCCTGGAGGTGAACGAGCGACTGGAGGTCGCCGGGGTGCCCGGCGTCTACGCCGCGGGCGATACCGCGACGACCCGCGCCGAATCCGGGCAGCGCGTGCTGCAGTGCTGTCAGCACGCGCTGCAACTCGGCAAGTTCGCCGGCCACAACGCCGCCGCCGATCTCCTCGGATTGCCGTCCGTACCGTTCGCGGCGACACCGTATGTCACCTGTCTCGACCTGGGCGCCGCCGGAGCGGTCTTCACCAACGGCTGGGACCGCCGGGTGGTGGCGACCGGGGAGATCGCCAAGGCGCGCAAACGTAAGGTGAACGAGCTGTGGATCTATCCGCCCACCGACGATCCGGCCGAACTGCTGCGGCAGGCCGACTACCGCTTCTCGGTCCGGCAGATCACCGCGCCCAGCACCTGAACCCGGCGGCCGCGCCCTGCTCACCGCGCCGCGACCAGCTCCTTTTCCGGTACGGCAGCGATGGGCAGGTGCGCCCGGGAATGCCGCGTGATGACAGCGGTTCCCGACAGCGCCACCAGTACCAGCCCGCCGAGCAACACGGGGTAACCCGCGGCGGGGCTGAGCAGGCTCAGCAGCCACGGCAGGAGGAAGCCGAGGTAGGCCAGCGCGTAATAGGCGCCGGTGAGCGCGGCCAGTTCCGCCGGCGCGGCCATCCGCTGCAGTTCGAGCAGACCGGAGACCAGCGCGATACCGTACGCGCAGCCCAGGGCGAGAGCCGCCGCCAGGGCGAGTACAGGCGAGCGGACGATCGCGGCGAGCGCGCTGACCACCAGCCCGGCCGGTAGGACCGACATCGACACCACGACACCGCGCGCGCTGGTGGTCCGGTCGAGCCGCTTGGCAAGCGGCTGCACCAGGACACCGACCGTGAGAGTGGCGACCGTGATCGTGGTCGAATAGACCAGTCCCCACTCGCCGACCCGGTCGCCCACCAGCTGCGGCATGACCGCGTAGGCCACCCCGGCCGAGCCGAAGATCCACGGGGCCATCGGCAGCACGACCCGCCGGAAGCGCGGATGACGCAGCCCGGAGAATCGGCCGCCCGCGCCTGTCCCGGCCGGCCGGGTCTCCGGCGTCCGCAACACCGCCGGCAGTACGGCCGCCGCGAGTAGTACGTGCACGAAGTACGGCAGCACCATCGGAGCCGGTCCCCACTGGGCGAGCAATCCGGCGACCCCCGCTCCGAATCCGAAGCCCAGGGTCAGCCAGAGCGCGGCCCGCCGGGCTCCAGCCGCCGGGCCGCGGCCGGTACCGGCGGCGAGCTCGGTGACCCAGGTGGTGCCCACCGCCATGGCCACGGCCACTCCGAATCCGGAGACCAGCCGCCCGGCCGCGATCCAGCCGACGCCGTACACCCCGGCCGCCAGTAAGGGACTGGCCACCAGGGAGGCCAGCACCCCGGCGACCGCCACCGGCCGCCGCCCGAACCGTGCCGCCAGCGAGCCGCTGAGCAGCAGTCCCGGCACCAAGCCGAGAACATAGGCGCCGAGCAGCGCGTTCACCGTGAGCGCGGAACAGCCCTCGTCCCGGTACATCACCAGCAGTGGCGTGAACTGGTTACCGCCCCAGGCGCAGATGAAGATCGCCGCCACCGCACCGCACCACGTACCCGGCCTCATCACCGATGGGTCCCGTCGAGGTGCGCGCGCAGGGCGGTGGCGAACGCGACTTCGTCACCCGATTCGATGATGTCGATCAACTCGCCGTGCTCCCGCAATACGACGGGGATATGGCCGGGCACCGGGCCCAGGGCGGCGATGTTCATCCGGCGCTGCCGGTCGGCCAGGCCGGTGTAGAAGCGGATCAGCAGCGCGTTGTCCCCGGCGGCGACCAGGGTGCGGTGGAAGAGCTCGTCGGCTTCGGCGAAGGCGTTCAAATCCCCGAGTTCGGCGTACCCACGCTGGACCTCGAGTGCCTCGCGCATCCGGGCGATCGCGGCGGGGATCCGCTCCGGAGTGCGCAGCAGCCGGCGCAGGGCCGCCGTCTCGATGGCTTCGCGGGCGTCCAGCACGTCCTCGCCCTCGCCCGGCGGCACCGGGGCCACGATGGCACCGCGTTTGGGCACCAGGGTGAGCAGTTCCTCGGCCTGCAGCCGGACGAAGGCCTCCCGTACCGGCGTCCGGCTGAGCCCGAGCCGTCCGGCGATCTCGGTCTCGCTGAACAGGTGACCGCCGGGGAGCTCACCGGACAGGACGAGTTCCTTGGTGAGCTGATAGGCCCGGTCGGCCGCGCTCTGTCCGGGCGTTTCGGCGGGGTACGAGGAGGTCTGCACACCGCCCACTGTATCGAATGGATACAAGCTTGCATGCAAGCGTGCACTCGTCCATGCGCCCGAACGGGATACCGGCGCGGGAGGGTCCCGGCCCGGCGGTACGGTCGGCACAGCGACCGAACAGACGGCGCGACCGCCGACCGGACGAACGGACACGATATGAACGAGGCCTTCTACCTACCCGATCGGGCGGATCCGGAGCGGTTCGTGTCCACCGAGCTCACGCGCGGTCCGTGGTCACCGGACGCCCAGCACGCCGGGCCACCCTCGGCGCTGCTCGGGCATGTGATCGAACGGTGCGAACCACGACCGGGCTTCCAGGTCGGCCGCGTCGCCGTCGAGATCCTCGGCCCGGTCCCCCTGGCACCACTCACCGCGCAGGCACGTCTCGTCCGCCCGGGTCGCAGCGTGGAACTCATCGAAGCGACGCTGTCCACCGACCGCGGCCCGGTGATGCGAGCGAACGCATGGCGTTTCAAACTCGCCGATCCCGAACTCGCGATCCCCGAACATCTGCTGCCGACCGGGACACGACCGGGCCCCGATCAGACCCCCGCACCCGAACCGTTCCCCTCGGCCCAGGCGGTGGGCTTCCACACCGGTATCGAATACCGGTACATCACCGGCTCGTTCCGCGAACCCGGCCCCGCGGTGTGCTGGATCCGGTTGAAGTACCCGGTCGTCGCGGGCACCGCACCCAGCCCGCTGGAACGCGCGCTCGCCGCCGCGGATTCCGGTAACGGCGTGAGCGCGGTCCTCGACTGGGACCGCTATCTGTTCATCAACACCGATCTGACCGTGACCCTGCACCGCCAGCCGGTGGGCGAATGGGTATGCCTCGACGCCGTCACTCATCCGCAGCCGCATGGGATCGGCCTGGCCGAATCCGCGCTCTTCGACGAGAAGGGACCGCTGGGCCGCAGTACCCAAACCCTCTTCCTCGGGCCACGCTGACCCGTCCGCCGTCATACCGCGCATCCGCCGTCATACCGCGCGGGCCCTCCGACGACGGCACGCATCGCCCGCACCGAACTCGGCCCGCACCGAACTCGGCCCGCGCCGACCGGCCCCACCGGCCCGTCATACCGCCGGCCGGCCGCGGTGCGGGCGCGGAATCGGTGCCCGTCGCGCCGCGATCCGGACCACCGTGACGGGTGACGCCCGCCTACTCTCCCGAGGCGCCGACCACCGGTTCGACCCCCAGCTCCCCCAGTGCCGGTGCACCGAACTCCCGCCGGATCGCCGCGCCCACCCGGTCGTCCTCACCTGTCGCGAGCAGGTCGATCAGCGCCCCGCGCAGCACCGCGAGTACCCGGGTCCGTTCGGCCCGGCCCTGATCGGTGTCCCGGATGCGCCCGGGCTGCGCCGCCGCCAACACATCCAGCCAGTCCGCGACGGTCTCCCGGGCGAAATCGGCCCACGGGCCGGACGGTTCGACCAGTGACCGGACGTAACCCTCCAGCCACAGGGTGAGCAGAGCTCGCCGAGCGGGGTCGGACAACCACGCCCACAGCACCGCCGCAACCCGGGGCAGCCGATCGCGGGGCGGGCCCGATGCGGGCACATCTACGGCGGCCAGCAGCGCGAGTTCCTCGGACCGGGCCCGCGCGAGCAGAGCACGGACCAGCCCTTCTTTGCTGCCGAACAGGTACAGCAGCACCCGCGGACTGCTCCCGATCTCCTTCGCCAGCGGTCGCAGCGACATCTCCGCCAGCCCATGGGCCAGTACGTACCGATAGGCCGCTTCGAGCGGTTCGCTCCGCCGGGCCGAGGGGGTTGCGTCCGAGTCCGCCATACATGCGTTCTGACACCACTGAAACAGTCGTTTCAGTGGTGGGCAGCCTAGGCCGTACCCGGAGGACGGACATGATCGAGACAGACGCCGGCACGAAGCCCGGCCCGGTGATCCGCGCCCTCGGACAACCGGGTGATCCGGTCTGGATGGTGCAGGCGCACGGTGAGATCTACGCGGCCGAGTTCGGCTGGGACAGCAGCTTCGAAGCACTCGTGGCCCAGATCGTCGCCGGTTACGCGACCGAGCACGACCCCGGCCGCGAAGCTGCCTGGATCGCCACTCTCGACGGTGAACGGGTGGGGTGCGTGCACTGCACCCACGGCGACGACGAGACCGCGAGACTGCGGACTCTGCTGGTGGATCCCAAGGCCCGCGGTCGCGGTCTGGGCGATCGACTGGTCACGACATGCCTGGACTTCGCGCGCACCAGCGGCTACCGCCGGATCACGCTCTGGACCAACGATGCGCTCACCTCGGCGCGCCGGATCTACCGGGCACCCGGGTTCGAGCTCGACGACGAATACCGCCATCACAGCTTCGGCCGGGACCTGGTCGGACAGAACTGGTCCCGCGAGCTGTAGTGCCGGCGCGGATCCCACCGGCTCGTCTCCGGGCGGCCCTATCGAGGAGGTTCGTGCCCGACGAACACACCGGTGTAGTAGGGCCCGGGCAGCGCGTCGACGAGAACCGCGTACGGGTCGTCATCCGGCGGCCGGCCTTCGGAATCATCGGTGCCGGGTTCCCGCTCGGTGTCACCTCTGGTACAGCCGCCACCGCTCCCTGGGGCGGGAGCCCCCCACGATCCGGCGGGTACCGCGGCCATCGCGATAACCGGCGAGATGTCGAGTCCGGTCCACGGCGTGCGTCCTGACGGGACGGGAGCAGCGGGCCCACTCGGAGCACTGGTCCCACTAGGAGTCCCGATTCCGATTCCGATTCCGATTCCGGCTCCGGCTCCGGCTCCGGCTCCGGCTCCGGCTCCGGCTCCGGCTCCGGCTCCGGACCAGGCTGCCGGAACGGAGAACGGTACGACCCGGCCGAGGATCGCCGGGATCGGTGCGGCCGACTCCGCCACCCGCGGGGCGCGCGCCGGAGGTCGTGAGTCGAGCGAATCGGGAGCCGGCCGGCCGGCCGCGATCTGCGGGGTCGACGGCACCGGCATCGGAGCCGCCGACCCGGGCACCTCCGTGGCTCTTCCCGGACCGGAGCGGGTCTGCGGTGGCGCGGATACCGCTACGCCGGAATCCGTGGCCCGACCCTGCCGCTGTGTACCTCCGGCGTCCGCCCCGTCCGGGACGGACGTTCCGCTGTACAGCGGCGCCGGGATAACGCAGGGCACCACCGGCGGCGCTAGCACCACCGGCGGCACAGGCAGCGCAGGCGGCGCAGGCGGCGCAGGCGGCGCAGGCGGCGGTACGGGTTGCGACCGGTGCTCGTCCACGTGCCTCTTTTCGTGGGATTCGAACTCCGCACGCAGGGAGTCGAGTTCGTCGGCGAGGTCTTTCGCCCGCCCGCCCACCCGGTCGCTCGATGTCACCGCCTGGCCGAGTATCTCCCGGCCCCGCCCGAAGGCCTCGTTCAGCAGGTCCAGGGCGTGGGTCTGCACCCACGCGCCCGACTGCGGTGCCTCGGCCGCCCGGCGGTTCACGGTGTCGATGAGCGCGCCGACCGCCACGTGCCCCTCATCGGAGATCCGGTCGGCGCCTTTCGCGATCAGCTCCACCGCGCGGGCGTCGAGCTCCGCGAAACCGGCCGTCATCGTGTTCAGCCGTTGCGCTTTCGCCGCGTATCCGGGGATCCCGGCGTCGGTACCGGACACCTGCGCCGGCGGTTGCGGCGCGGGCGGGGCCTTGCGCGAACCCGTTCCGAAGCTCTGCCAGACATCGCACAGATAGCTGGGCAGATCGCGGTACATATCGCCCACCGAACCGGTGAGCTCTGCCGGCATCCGCAGGTTCGCCATCTGCGCGGGACAGCCACCGTTTCCGATATCGGTGGTGGCGATCTGCACCGGAAGCCGGGCCTGCGCCGAAACCTCGTATCCGCCGAATGCTCCGCCGAGCGCTGCGATCGGCCCGCCGCCGTGCGAGTTCCAGGGCATCAGCGCCTTGGTGGCGATCCGGTCCACTCGCTGCGCGGCACCGGCGGACAGCTTCTTCGTCGCCGCCGAAGCGATCCCGTCCCTCAGTAGTTTCCCGGCGAGGTTGGTCGCCCAAGCCCCGCCCGCGGCTCCGATTCCGGCGACGAGGGCTTCCTCCGCCGCAGCGCCACTGCCCTTGTCGTCACCCCATACACCGCCCGCGAAGGAACCTACCGCCGACCCGAGCATTGCCCCCGGCGGTCCGAAGAAGGCCGCACCGAGCGCACCACCGACGAACGCGCCGCCATCCGCCCAGGTGAAACCGAAAATGCCCACACCGCAAGGTATTTTCGGATATAGCGAGCATGGATGAGCCCTGACGCACCCCTAACGGGCGTTCCAGGCATATTGACGGGTGCGTACACCCGGTCAGCGCGCCGCCGACCACCCGGCCACCGTCTGAGCCGCACCGACACAACCAGCGCGATCGAAGCCGCACCGCCGGTTATCCGCCGACCTTCGCCTTCCGGTCCGGCCTTCATCTCCGGGGCCGCCGTGCCGGTATCGCGGCCGGTTCGGCGCCACCGGAGCCGAGACTGCAGCCCACGCCTACGCCGTGCTCAGCAGGTCGCCGAGAGATCCGGGAACGCTTCGCGTGATATGAGCCGGCGCGTCCAGTCGACGGATCGAGAACCGCTAGCCCGCGTCCCCCACCGGGCGCCGGGTGAGGGCGACCACCGGTACGGCCCGGCCGGCCGTGTGTTCGTACTCGGCCAGTGCGGGCAGGATCGCGACCATCGCGGCATGGAGACGATCGCGCTCGGGTCCGGGTTCGATCACCTCGGCGTCGGCTTCGAAGAGTTCGACCCCCACCTGAACCGTCACCGCGGGATGTGCGCGCAGATTATGGAACCAGGCCGGATTCCGCGGCGCACCGGCGTTCGAGGCGACGATCACGAGACGGTCGCCGTCACGCCGGTACATCACCGGTTTCGTATGCGGTAGACCGGATTTCGCGCCGATCGTGGTGAGCAGGAGCAGATCGTAGCCCGCGAAAGGCCCACCGACTCGCCCCTCACCCGCACGAAATTCCTCGATGACCTCGTCGTCCCAGGCGGCCATGGCTGCGTCCTCCGCGTCGGATACTGCGGACCGCTGTTCAGCGGAGCGCGATCGCCGGGGCGGGGTTCGGTTTGCCCAGCACCCGGTTCAACCAGAATGCCCCGCGCAACCCGTGAAAAACAGCCATAACGAGCGCACCGGCGCTCAATGCCGCGAATCCCGCCCACGGATGCGAGGCGAGATCGGCCCCGTACCCGAGCAGGGCCGCCATCACGAAGCCGAGCGTTCCCGCGATCGCGTTCCGTAGGGGCGCGTTTCCGGTGACATTGGGAAACTCCTCACCCATCATCCCCTTGGCGAAATGCGGAAAAGCGTTCGCGCCCATCACGCCCGCCGCCAAGCCCAGGACCACCGTCAGCAACATCGGAAACCACCTAATTCAGTCAACACTTGTAGTCTGAAACTATCAGCCACGCCGATTTCAGTCAACAGACGTAGTCCGAACGTCACCGATCGCGCGCCCGGGTCGCGACCGAGCGGGCCCTAGGCTGGTCGGGTGTCCGAAACCCGACCGACCCGAGCCGAACAGCGACGCCGCACCCAGGAACGCATACTGCGGGCGGCCACCCGCCTGTTCGCCGAAACCGGATACGAGCGCACCACCATCCGCGCTGTCGCGGCCGCTGCGGAAACCGATCCCAGCCTGGTCATGCGATATTTCGGGTCGAAAGAGGAATTGTTCGCCCGAGTCGCGGTCCCCGAACCCGACGCGCCGATCAGCGGCACACCGGAGCAGGCGGCCGAACAACTGCTCGCCGCGCTCGCGGCGAAGATCGAGGGCGAACCCGATACCGCCACGCTGGCCGCCATCCGGACCATGCTCACCCACTCCGATACCGCCGAGAGCGTGCGCGAGGCGATGACCGCCCGGCAGCGCCAGGCCGCCGGGCATCTGGGCCCCGACGACGCGGAACTGCGCGCCGGACTGATCGGCGCACTCACGATAGGTGTCGTCATCAGCCGGCACCTGCTGCACCTGGATTCCGTCGGTGACGCCGACCCCGACCGCATCGTGGAACTGCTACGCCCGGCCTTCCACGAGATCGCCCACGGCGACACCGACCGGAACCCGGCGTCGTGAGCAGCTCTTCCACAATGATTTCCACGACAGCAGCCGCTCCGTCTCGCCCCCGGACACGCCACTGGAGCACCCGGTAGGGAACCGGATGCCCCAGTCGTCCACCGGGATGCGCGGGTCAGGACCCGGCGCTCCGGCGGCGACCCGCCACAGCGGGTGAAACGATCAGACGGCCTGCTGCTCGGCTGCCTTCTGCTCGGCCAGCATGGTGAGTGCGATATCGACGATCATGTCCTCCTGGCCGCCCACCAACCGGCGCCGGCCGGCTTCCATGAGCAGCGTGCGGACATCGATGCCGTAGCGTTCGCTGGCCGCCTCGGCATGCCGCAGGAAGCTGGAGTACACCCCGGCGTAGCCGAGCGTGAGAGTTTCGCGATCCACCCGGACCGGCCGGTCCTGTAGCGGCCGGACCAGATCGTCGGCCGCGTCCTGGAGCGCGAAGACATCACAGCCGTGCTTCCAGCCCAGTACATCCGCGACCGCGACGAACGCCTCGATCGGGGTGTTGCCCGCGCCCGCGCCGTGCCCGGCGAGCGAGGCATCGACCCGGGTCACCCCGTTCTCCACGGCCACCACCGAATTGGCTACCGACAACGAGAGGTTCTCGTGCGCGTGGATCCCGAGTTCGGTGTTCGGGTCGAGCACGTCACGGTAGGCCAGGATCCGATCGCGCACACCGTTCATGGTGAGCCGGCCACCGGAATCGGTGACATAGACGCAGTGCGCGCCGTAGCTCTCCATCAGCTTGGCCTGAGCGGCCAATTCCGCCGGTTCGGCCATATGGCTCATCATCAGGAATCCCGAGACGTCCAGGCCGATCTCCCGCGCGGTCGCGATGTGCTGGGCCGCGACATCCGCCTCCGTGCAATGGGTGGCGACGCGCACCGAGCGCACGCCGAGACCCCAAGCCCGCCGCAGATCCTCGGCAGTCCCGACACCGGGCAGCAGCAGACTGGTGAGCCGCGCGTTCTTCAGGTTCGCGGCGGCGGCCTCGAGCCAGGTCCAGTCGCTGTGCGAACCCGGCCCGTAGTTGACCGAACCACCGGCGAGTCCGTCCCCGTGCGCGACCTCGATGGCGTCGACACCCGCGGCGTCGAGCGCGGCCACGATCTTCCCCACGTTCTCCGGGGAGATCCGGTGCCGGATGGCGTGCATACCGTCGCGCAGGGTCACATCCTGGACGAAAACGGATGGCACAGCTTCGGGCGAGCCCATCGTGCGTTCTCCTTGTCTATCGTGCATGAGCGAGGGCCCTGCATGGCTACGCTGCGCTCCCGCCTCCGGGCCTGACTCGCTCATGCTGCCTGCTGGGTGTTCTGCGCGATCCGCTCGGCGACCTGCAACCCGGCCGAGGTCATGATGTCGAGGTTGCCGGCGTAGGCGGGCAGGTAGTGCGCGGCACCCTCGACCTCGAGGAACACCGACACCCGGTGGGTCGGGAACGCGACATTGTCCTTGGCGAGCAGCGTGTGCACCGGCTGGTCCGGCGGGATCGCGTCGATCTGCACTTCCTGCTTGAGCCGGAAGCCCGGGACGTAGGCCGCCACATCGTCGACCATCTTCACCACGGAGGCCTTGATCTGCTCGTGCGAATCCGCGTCGGGCGCGGTCACCAGGCAGAAGACCGTATCGCGCATGATCAGCGGCGGTTCGGCCGGATTCAGGATGATCACCGCTTTACCGCGCTCGGCCCCACCGACGGTTTCGATGGCGTGCGAGGTGGTCTCGGTGAATTCGTCGATATTGGCGCGGGTACCCGGCCCGGCCGATTTCGAGGCGATGGAAGCCACGATCTCGGCGTAGGGCACCGGCACCACTCGTGAAACCGCGGCCACGATCGGAATCGTCGCCTGACCACCGCAGGTCACCATGTTCACGTTCGGCGCGCCGAGGTGTTCCTCGAGGTTCACCGGCGGCACCACGAACGGGCCGATGGCCGCAGGAGTCAGGTCGATCAGGCGTTTACCCAGCGGCGCCAGCCGCTCGTGGTTCTGTTTGTGCGCCTTGGCCGAAGTCGCGTCGAAGACGATCTCGATCTCGTCGAAATTCGGCAGCGCGATCAGGCCCTCCACCCCCTCATGGGTGGTGGGCACCTTCAGCCGGGCGGCGCGAGCCAGGCCGTCGGACTCCGGGTCGATACCGACCATGGCGCCCATCTCCAGGAACCGGGAATGGCGCAGCACTTTGATCATCAGATCGGTGCCGATATTGCCCGACCCGATGATCGCGACCTTGGTGCGTTTGTTGTTGTCACTCACTGGGATACCTCCGAGGCGGTGGTGAAGGAAGCCGTAACCGTCCCCAGGCCGGAGATGGCGGCGGTGACGGTGGCGCCCGGGTGCAGCGGCCGCATCGGACCGAGCGCACCGGAGAGGATCACCTGTCCGGCGCGCAGCGGCTCGCCGAAGGTGCGGGCCTGCTGGGCGAGCCAGGACAGGGCGTTGAGGGGGTCGCCGAGGCAGGCGGCGCCGTTACCGGTCGATACCTCGTCCCCATCGATACGCATGCTCATGGCGACATCGACGGGCTCGAAATCGTCGAGGGTCCGGCGCTCGGTCCCGAGCACGTAGAGCCCGCTCGAGGCGTTGTCGGCGACGGTATCGGCGAAGGAGATGTTCCAGTCGGTGATCCGGCTGTCCACGATCTCCAGCGCGGCTACCGCCTCGGCCACGGCCGCCCGGCACTGTGCGATATCGAGCGGCCCGTCGGCGAGGTCCGCGCCCAGGATGAACGCGATCTCGGCCTCGGCCCGGGGTTGCAGCAGCCGGTCGATCGGGATCACATCCCCATCGGAGTAGGCCATATCGGAGAACAGGACCCCGAAGTCGGGCTGGTCCACACCCAGCTGCTGCTGCACAGCCTGCGAAGTCGCGCCGATCTTGCGACCGACCACCGTGACCTCCGGGGAGACCCGGGCGGCATTGAACCGCTCCTGGATCCGGTAGGCGGTGGCGACATCGTCGGGGCTGATCAACCCGTCCCGCAGCGGCGCGCAGGTGCGGCGCGTCTCCGCGGCGGTGATCAGGCGTTGCGCGGCCCGGGCGACGATCGATTCGTCGATACCGGGCCCGCTGTCGCTGATGCTGTCGACAGTGGTTGCCACCACGACCTCCGTTCTCCTCTTCGTTGGGGTATTGACCAGTGCACACCTTGGAAGGGCAGCTGAACAGTAAAATGGTCCACTGACTGGACCAGTTTCACCAGGAGGGCCGCCATGCCGGAACACCGACTCGACGAGCGGTCCGTGCTGGGCCGGGCGTTGCTGATCCTGGAGGCGTTCGGGGTGGAGGACCAGGCCGTCGGACTGTCCGAACTCACCCGCCGCACCGCGCTGCCGAAGGCCACCGTGCACCGGATGTGCCGCGATCTGGTGACCGCGCGTCTACTGAGTTCCTCGCCGGACGGCTACCGGCTCGGCCGCGGACTGTTCGAACTGGGGATGCGGGCGGCCACCGAACGCACCCTGCTCGAAGTCGCGGTGCCCTTCCTCCAGGACCTCTTCACCCGCACCCGGGAGACCGTGCACTTCGGCGTACGCGACGGCGACGAGGTCGTCTACATCAGCAAGATCGGCGGCCACCGCCAGGCCCGCGCCCCGTCCCGGATCGGCGGCCGGATGCCGCTGTACTGCACCGCGATCGGCAAGGCGCTGCTCGCCCATTCCGGACCCGAGACGATCGACCGCATCCTGGCCGGACCGCTGATCAGGCGCACCCCCCGCACTGTGGTGGCTCCCGGCCTGCTACGAACCCAGCTGGCCCAGATCGCCGAACGCGGGCTGGCCTACGAACGCGAGGAGTCGGCCCTCGGCATCGTCTGCGTAGCCGCACCCGTACTCAGCGCCGACGACCAACCGCTGGCGGCCATCTCGGTCACCGGCCCGGTCACCCGATTCCACCCCGAGGCGCATGCGGCCTCGGTCCAGGCCGCTGCGACGGGGGTCGCGTCCATCCTGGCCCGGCGTGCCCAGAACACTGCGTGAACGGCGGCGGTTACCCCATGTCGCGAGCGGCCGGTCACCCGGCTAAGCGCCGAGCCCGCTCGGCTTCACCCCCAAGACCTGCACGGTCGTACTGGGACCGTGATGGAACACGCCCTCGGCGATATCGCGGTCCACCTCCCGGCAGTGCTCCAGGCGCAGCCCGGCCAGATCGCGACGGAGCTCGTCCGGTGTCGGCATTCCGTCCGCGACCGGCGGACCCCCGACCCCGGGCCGGTCCAGCTGGCGCGGCGTATAGGCCTCGAGCACGAACACACCCCCGGCCCGCAGCGCGCGCACACAGGCCGCGTGCACTCCGGGCCGCAGCGCCGACGGCAGATGCCCCCAGATGGAAACGATCCCCGACCAGCGCGCCTCGCCCAGATCGAACTCGGTCATATCCGCGACCACGGTTTCGATCTCCACCCCATGTCGCACGGCCAGCTCACGGGCATTGGCCAGCCCCACCTCCGACAGATCCACAGCCGTCACGGAGTGCCCCCGACCGGCGAGGAACACCGCGTTGCGACCCTCCCCCTCGGCCAAGCACAACACTGGGCCCTCGGGTATGCGGTCGGCCACTTCGCGTAGATAGTCATTGGGTTCGGTGCCGTAGGACAGGAACGGTTCCGCATACCGCTCGTTCCACATCTCGGCCGCTCCGGGCATTGCCATCATCGCTCCTGAATCTCGTGCTTGACGTCTACACCCAGACTGCAAGTTAATGTGAACATGAAGTCAACCCGCGGTGCCACGAAGTCGACTCCCGAGCGGTCCGACACGACCTATTCCATCGGCGAACTGTCCGCTCGCTTCGGACTCGCGACCCATGTGCTCCGACACTGGGAGAGCGTCGGCCTGCTCACTCCCGCGACCAGGGTCAGCGGGCGGCGCCGCTACTCACCGGCACATATCGCCCGGGTCGCGCTGATCCTGCACAGCAAGCAGGTCGGCCTCGGCCTGTCCCGCACCCGAGAGCTACTCGACGCCTGCGACGGTCCCGGCCGCCGCCGCGTACTCCGATCGCATCTGGACGAACTCGACGAGCAGCTCACCAGAATCCAGACATCGAAGAACCTGATAGCCCATGTACTCGACTGCCGCTACGAGGATTTCACCGAATGCCCCCGATTCCGATCGGAGATCCTCGCGGCCTGCGGAGACAATTGCGAATAGAACAGTGCGGGAACTGTCCATCGAGTGACACTCCCGGCTCCGCGAGTCGGGCATCTCCCGATGACTTTGTCGTGGGCATCGTCTTCGTTCGGCAGACTGAGATCAGGTAGTACCGGCACTCGACTCCGTGCAGCAATCGACGAATGCCTGCACTGCGGAGTCGGTATCGGATTCCGCGTGCCACACGACACCCACCCGGCTCGGCGCCACCCCGGTCACCGGGCGGTAAGTGATCCCGGGCCGCGCATAGAATCGTGCGCTGGACTCCGGCGCCAGCGCCACACCGTAGCCGTTGGCGATCGCGCTCAGCCACTCGTCCGGCTGATCGGTGACCGCGCCGATCCGCGGTGTCCAGCCCGTGTGTTCGTCCGCGCTCAGCCAGTAATCGCGCCAGGCACCGGTTTCCGCCGGGGCCGCCACGAAGGGTTCGTCCAGCAGGTCCTCGAAGGCAATGGCCTCGCGGGCCGCGAGCGGGTGCGCCGAGGCCACCGCCACCCAGCGCGGTTCACCGAACAACTCACGCACCCGGAATCGGTCCTGTGCCGGGAACGGTAACCGGAGCAACGCGACATCCACTTCGGCGTCGGCCAGCCCACCGGTCGGATCCGCCCACGACGCCTGCCGCATATCCACCCGCCAGCCCGGTAGCCGGCGGGAGAATTCCGCGATGATCCGCGGTGTCGCCTCGTTGGCGGCGCTGGCGAGGAACCCGACGCGTAGTAAGCGGTCGGCCTGCGCGGCGGCGCGCCGGGTCTCCTGAAGTGCCCGGTCCCATCCGGTGAGCAGCGAGGCCGTCCGGCCCGCCAGGGCTTCCCCGGCGGCAGTGAGTGCCATACCCGCCCGCGACCGCACGAAAAGCCGCACACCCAGCAGGTTCTCCAGCTGTTTGATCTGTTTGGTCAAGGCGGGCTGGGAGACGTACAGCCGTTCGGCCGCGCGGGTCAGGTTCCCTTCCGCCGCGACTGCGGCGAAGTAGCGCAGTAATCGGGTGTCGACATCCATTCCATCAGGTTATGAATGCAGGTATTGGTGCATCTCTCCGGGGCCGGACAGGATGGGTTTCAGTAGCGAATCGTGGTCTTTCGGACCGCCCCCGAACAGAGAGCGCAACAGTGCACACCACCTACCTCGTCGTCGCGATCGTCACCGCCGTATTGAATGCCGCGGACTCATTCGCCGGTTTCGCCCGGGCGAAGTTCGTTCTCGCCAACTCCGCCGAGGTGGGTGTGCCGCGCAGTTGGCTGCCCTGGCTCGGCGTACTCAAACTGGCGGGCGCGGCCGGGGTGGTGCTCGGCATCCTGGGCATGAAAGGAGTGGGTCTTGCCGCGGCGGTCGGCTTGGTCCTGTTCTTCATCGGCGCACTCATCGCACATCTCCGCGCCCGTGTCTTCTACAACATCGCCTTCCCGGGAACATATTTCGCCCTCGCTCTCGCGACCGCGGCACTCATAGTCGTTCAGTAGTATCGCCATGCCAGCGGCCGCGAAGTCGATAGTGAAAGGCGAGAGACGACCACCGGTCAGCCGAGGGATATTCCGACGCCACCGGCGAAGCCGGTGTGACCGTCGAAGATCGCGGCTACATATCGTATCTGAAACTCCAATGGATCGGGAATTGCGGGCCGTTCCTCCAGCTGTAACAGGCCCTGGTCACTTTCTTGGCCGGATGGGCGATGGCAGCTGCCATCGCAGCTTTACATTCTTTCTGACTGTCATGGTTCGATACGAATTCGGCGTTCGCGGTCCCGGCCATACCTACCGAAATGGTGGCGAAAACGGCTACCGCCGCAGTTGTAATCTGGATACGTTTCATAACATTCTCTCTCCGGATATCGACGTAGCTCCGAACGGCGCCGATCGCCAATCTAATGGGGGCAGTGGCGGTTTTGCGATCCACAGCCGCGGTTTTTACGGTCATCTGAGAATCAGAAGAACGGCCGGCGCGAGGGTTATCGCGCCGGATATCACTTCGCGCGTGCGACGAGCGCCGGGGCGGCAAGCGACCCCCACGAGCGGCGACGCGCTCCGGTCTCGACCAGAGCGGTGACAATGACCCGCTGCCCCACCGAGCGCACCGCCACTGGACCGCTGCGGCGAACCCTCCCATCGTAACGACAAGTGTCGTTGACATGCGCGATCTGCTATCTCGACGAGGTGGTCGAGGCCCGGCACGACTCGCTGGCGATCCTGCATTCGCTCACCGACCATCGCCGCGCGCTCTACCTGGACCGGGCCGACGAGGTTGTCCACGCACCGGAGACGTTCATGCTGGCCTGCTCCTACAACCCGGCCTACCGCAGTTCGCTCAAGGAGCTGAAACCGTCTTTCCGACAGCGGTTCATGACCCTCACGATTCCCAGCCCTTCTCACCGGGCGCGCCGGCCCCGCCGAACCCGTATCCGCTCTCGGGCCCGCCCTTCGGTGGACCGCCCGAGGCGGCCGGTCAACGGACGGCGCAGGACGAATGGAGTATTCAGCCGAAACCGGGATGGGACCGGATCGGTTTCCGCGAGTTGGTCCGGATCCACGAGGACCGCCTCGCCCGGCAGGCCACGCCGGAGGCACCGCCCCGCTGACGCGGAGACGGATTTCCGATGTGTACCGGCAGCCCGGCCCTGCCGGCGCACATCGGGCGGAGGGCGAGGCGTACGGCTCGTGGCTACTAAGGGCGCGTGTCAGAGAGTCGGCGCGTCGGTGTAGCAGGCCGGTTTCGAGGCGGCAGGGGCGCCGGCTCCGGCCAATGCCGGCCCGACGACGACAGTCGTGAGAGATCTTCGAAAACGAGTACTCGAGGTTTCGGTTCGCATATCGGTCGACTATCGGTGACCGGGCCCGGGACTACAAGGCCCGGATTCCGGGGCCCCAGTAGTGATGGCATGCGAACCGTACCTCGGTCCGGTGACATCGGATGCCACCGGGCGCAGAGAGGGCCGGTCGGGTCCGCGCGCGTGACGACACCACTTACTTCGGCGTTCGTCCGGCCGCGCCACGACGGGCTGTGCGGGATATCGGGTTGCCCGGGCCGGGCCGGGGCCCGGAG
The DNA here is from genome assembly GCF_014645735.1 of Nocardia jinanensis. Lineage (GTDB taxonomy): Bacteria > Actinomycetota > Actinomycetes > Mycobacteriales > Mycobacteriaceae > Nocardia > Nocardia jinanensis. The sequence goes on from NZ_BMMH01000003.1 coordinate 433,778, forward strand.
GCGGTGAGCGCACCGTAGTGCAGTCGTGTCCACGTGCCATCCGGACGAATCGCGCACCGCGTAGCTCTTGGATAGGAGCTCGGATCCGAACTCGGATACAAGCCGGAGGGCTTCACACGAGGAGAACGTAGGGTTCCGCCTACCGCACCCGGAACCAGTGGAACAGGGTCGGCCCGTCGCGACGGGTGAGTGGTCCGCGAAGCCGTTTGCGATCGGATAACCACTGACTCCGTGCGCTTCGACCTGCGTTTTCAAACAGTATTTCAATCAATGATTGAAAAGCATCCCGCGCGGTGGTTCACTGGCCGCATGCCCCAGCGAGTTTCGACCGCGACCCGTGAGCGTCTGCTCACCGCCGCCGAACGACTGCTGCTCACCGAGCGCTACGACGATGTCTCGGTGCGCCGCATCTGCACCGAGGCCGGGGCCAACCCCGCCGCCGTCCATTACCACTTCGGATCCAAGGAAGCCCTCGTGGCGGCTCTGCTCGAGGAACGTCTCGGGGCGCTGTGGGCCGACCGCCTCACCGAGGTCACCGCCGCGGCCGGGCCAGTGGCCGGCATCGTCGACGCGGTCCTCACCCCGTTCACCGATCTGGCCGCCGACCCGCTGGGCCGACTACATCTCCGGCTGCTCGCGCAATGCGTTATCGACCGGCAGGTGGGCCCGTGGCAGCAGCAGTGGTTCCGGATCGACTCGTGGGCCGGGCTGCTGCCCCAGCTGGGCGAACGGGAGAGCCGGCGCCGCTGGATGCTCGCCTTCGACCTCGTCATCATGCGATTCGGCCGAGCCGCCGCCGAGGACCGGGCCCTGAGCCCGCAGGCCGTGGCGACGCTGCGCGCATTCGTCGTGGCCGGCCTGACCGCACCGACAGGAGACACACTGTGACCGATGTATTCGCACCCGCCGCGCTGGGCCCGCTCACCCTGCGCAATCGGGTTATCAAAGCCGCGACCTTCGAAGGACGCACCCCGGACGCGCTGGTCACCGACGACCTCGTGGAATTCCACCGGGAGATCGCGGCGGGCGGTGTCGGGATGACGACGGTCGCCTATTGCGCGGTCGCGCCGGGCGGCCGCACCGACCGGCACCAGATCTACCTGCGACCGGAGGCGGTGCCGGGCCTACGGCGGCTCACCGACGCCGTGCACGCCGAAGGCGCGGCCGCCAGTGCGCAGATCGGTCATGCGGGGCCGGTGGCCAATTCCGCGTCCAACCGTCTGCCCGCGCTGGCGCCGAGCCGCATGTTCAGCCCACTCGGGATGAGCCCGATGAAGGTGCCCGATCCGGCCGAGATCCACGAACTCGTCATCGCCCATGCCGACGCGGCACTGCTGGCGATCGAATCCGGATTCGACGCGGTGGAAATACATTTCGGACACAACTACCTGGTGAGCTCGTTCCTGAGCCCGCTGCTGAACCGGCGCAAGGACCGCTACGGCGGCACCCTCGAGAACCGGGCCCGGCTGGCTCGCGATATCGCCCGCCGGGTGCGCGAGGCAGTGGGCGACCGGATCGCGGTCACCGCGAAACTGAATATGGAGGACGGCGTCCGCGGCGGACTCACCCTGCCGGATTCGTTGCAGGTGGCCGCGTGGCTGGAGGCCGACGGCGCCCTGGACGCGCTGGAATTGACCGCGGGCAGTTCGCTGCTGAATCCGATGCTGCTGTTCCACGGCGCGGCTCCACGCCGGGAGTTCGCGAAAACGCTTCCGGGCCCGACCCGCTGGGGCTTCCGGCTGATCGGGAAGGCGTTCCTGCGCGAATACCCGTACGAGAAGGCGTATCTGCTCGAACGCGCGCGCCAGTTCCGCCGGGAACTGGCCATGCCGCTGGTGCTGCTGGGCGGTATCACCGACCGGGAATCGATGGACCTGGCCATGGCCGAAGGATTCGATTTCGTCGCCATGGGCCGGGCGCTGTTGCGCGAACCGGATCTGTTGCACCGTATCCGATCCGACGCGCGTACCGAGTCGGCCTGCGTGCACTGCAACGAATGTATGCCCACCATCTACAGCCGCACCCGGTGCGTACTCCGCCTCGATCAACTCGAATCCACGACCCTGGATACCCCCACCACCGGTGGATAGGTGCACGACAAGGCCGGCGAATCCGCTGCTCACACGATTTGTCAGCCCCAATTAACGAACACCTGTTGAATGCGCCGTTGAATAACGGTACGGTTCAGGTCATCACAGCCGCACTTCCCCAGTGCAACTGCTTCCGCAATCGCCTCCGGGCGGTGCTACGACCGAGGGACCGAATCATGCATCGAACCGCACGCACCCGCCGACTCGCCGTCCGGATCGCGGCCACCGCCGCGATCATCCTGGCGCCGCTCGCCGTCACCGCCGCACCCGCACTCGCCGATAACGGGGCACCCGTGGTCACCGATAACGCGACCGAAGTCCAGGATGTCAGCCGCCCCGGCCGCCATGGACACGGCCACGGCGATCGCGGCTGGAACGGCCGCGGCGACCGCAGCTGGAACGGCCGGCACGACAACCCGATCGACTGGAATCGCGGCCGCCATCACGATCGCGGCTGGGATCGCGGCCGCCATCACGATCGCGGCTGGGATCACGGCCGGCACAACAACTGGGATCGCGGCTACGACCGCCCCGGCTACGGTTTCGGCCTGCCCTTCCCGCGGATCTTCCTGCCGGGCTCCGGTAGCGCATTCTGAACCTGAACAACGGCACATCAACCAAGTGTCGATAAGCCTCGGGTCGGCCCGGCCCGGGAAGAACGGAACCGGCCGACCGCGGCGACTGGATCGGCCGGTTCCGCTCTGTCAGGAATCCGCGTGCCGCACACCCGAATGATGCGGACGGATATCGGCGCCGTGCGAGAACGAGGCGGCCTCGGGGCCCCGCTGCGGCGCCTGCTGAGCCCGCAGCCTCGGCAGTGCCCGTTCCAGCGCCTCGATCAGCAGATCGGCCAGATCGTGACTGAAACCGTTGCGGACCACCACACGCAGTACTGCCAGGTCTTCCCGGTCGGCCGGGAAAGTGTAGGCGGGAACCAGCCAGCCCTGTTCACGCAGCGCCGCCGAGACATCGAAGACCGAGTAGCCCGTCTCGCCCGCCGCGAGGGTGAACGCGAACACCGGCAACTGCCGTCCGTCGGTGATCAACCGGAACGGGCCCAGACCCGCGATCCGGTCGGCGAGCGCGGACGCGACCTCCCGGCAATAGCCCTGCACCCGCGCGTAGCCGCGGTGACCGAGCCGCAGAAACGTGTAGTACTGCGCCACCACCTGCGCACCGGGCCGGGAGAAGTTCAGCGCGAAGGTCGGCATCTCACCGCCGAGATAGTTCACCCGGAACACCAGCTCGTCGGGTAGCGCGTCGGCGTCGCGCCACAGCACCCAGCCCACCCCCGGATAGATCAGCCCGTACTTGTGGCCGGAGGTGTTGATCGAGGCGACCCGGGGCAGCCGGAAATCCCATACCAGCTCGGGATCGCAGAACGGCGCGATCATCGCGCCCGAGGCACCGTCCACGTGCACCGGGATATCCCAGCCGCGTTCGGCCTGCACGCGATCCAGTGCGGCGCAGATCTCGGCGACCGGTTCATAGCTGCCGTCGAACGTGGATCCCAGAATCGCCACCACACCGATCGTGTTCTCGTCGCACCGGGCTGCCGCCTCTTCGGCGGTGAGGTGGAACCGGCCCCCCGACATCGGTACGACGCGCGGTTCGACGTCCCAGTACTCGGCGAACTTCTCCCAGCACACCTGGACATTGATCCCCATCACCAGGTTGGGCCGCTCGGTGGACTGCCCCGCCGCCCGCCGCCGCTTCTGCCACCGGCGTTTCATCGCCAGCCCGGCCAGCATGCACGCCTCGCTGGACCCCGTGGTCGAGCAGCCGACGCCGTGATCGGGGTCGGCGGCGTGCCACAGATCGGCGAGGATCCGCACACACCGCTGCTCGAGTTCGGCGGTGCGTGGGTACTCGTCCTTGTCGATCATGTTCTTGTCGAAGCATTCGCTCATCAGGATCCGCGCCGCGGGCTCCATCCACGTGGTGACGAAGGTCGCGAGATTGAGCCGGGCGTTGCCGTCGAGCAGAAGTTCGTCGTGCACGATCTGATAGGCGGTATCGCTGTCCATCTCCCGGGCCGGCAACCGGTTACGGGGCACCTCGACCGGCTCCCGGGTGAACACCGGATTCACCGAGATATCGTCACGGCCGGGGCCATCGGACCGAGACGGATGGGTCAATGCCATGGAGACCTCCACAAGCATTCGGGCCGGATGAGCGCTCGCCCGGGATGGGCGGGATACCTCCGAGTATCACCTGGCGCACGACTGTTCCGGCGTACGAGGGCCACCCGGCGGGTCGGCTCGGCGATCCGGGACCCCTGCCATCCGTTCCGCGGCCGCGAGCTCCGACGCCCTTTCGGCCGGTGCCACGGAACCGGGCCGGTCACGCATCCGCATGTGGGCGGGATCTGCCCCGGAACGAGGTGGCGAGGGATACGCTCGGCCGATCAGTCCGTGCGGCACCGCCCACCGCGGCCGGCGCCCTCGGGTTGTGCCGATTCCCCCTGGTCACGACATCCGCTCATTCGCATCACCAGAGGAGGAGACCCGTGAAATCCGTCAACGCGTATCTCATGTTCAACGGCAGTGCCGAAGAGGCGTTCACCTTCTACCAGTCGGTGTTCGGTGGCGAACTCCAGCTGATCCGGTTCGGCGATATGAGTGAGGGCGCGAACCTGCCGGACGAGGCCAAGACCCTGGTGGCTCATACCGCGCTGCCGCTGGCCGGGACCGGCCAGATCCTGATGGGCTCGGACTGCCCGCCCGGACAGACTGTGGAAGTTCCGCAGCGGCCGAACTTCACCGTCTGCCTGGAGGTCAGCGACCGGGACGAAGCCGAGCGCGTCTTCGGTGCCCTGAGCGCGGGCGGGTCGATCGATATGCACCTGGCCACCACCGAATGGACCGAACTGTTCGGCATGCTCACCGACAAGTTCTCGATCCCCTGGATGATCGACTACAACTCTGCCGAGTAGCCCACCCGCGAATCACCATGAGCATCGAGCAACCCGCGGCACCCGCGACCCGGCCGGGTTCCGGGCTGGTGCTGGGAGTGCTGTGCGCGGGGCAGTTCCTGATGACTCTGGACAGTTCGGTGATGAATGTGTCGATGGCGACGGTGGCCCGCGACATCGGCACCACCATCACCGGCATCCAGACCGCGATCACCCTCTATACGCTGGTCATGGCTTCGCTGATGATCACCGGCGGCAAAATCGGCGCGATCGCCGGACGTAAACGGGTGTTCGGCATCGGCCTGGTCGTGTACGGCGTGGGATCTTTCGTCACCGGCCTCGCACCGAATCTGGGCGTCCTGCTGCTGGGCTGGTCGCTGCTGGAGGGTATCGGAGCCGCGCTGATCATGCCGGCGATCGTGGCATTGGTGGCCGCGAACGTCGCGGCCGAACGCAGACCGGCCGCCTACGGCCTGGTCGCGGCAGCCGGCGCCGCGGCGGTCGCGGTGGGGCCGCTGCTCGGCGGCGCCGTGACCACCTACGCCTCCTGGCGGTTCGTATTCTTCGGCGAGGTCGTCGTGGTGGTGGTGATCATGCTGATGCTGCGCCGGATGACCGACACCCCCGTCGAATCCGCTCAGCTGGACCTGCTGGGTTCGGCGCTGTCGGTCGGCGGCCTGGCCATGATCGTGTACGGCGTCCTGCGCTCGAGTGAATGGGGTTGGATCCGGGAGCGGCCCGGTGCGCCCACGGTGTTCGGGCTGTCGCCGGTCGTCTGGCTACTGCTCGGAGGGCTGTTCGCGCTGTACCTGCTCCGGGAACGGCTGGCGGCCCGCGTACGCGGCGGATACGAACCACTGTTCGATCCGGATCTGCTGCGCAATCGGCAGCTCACCGGCGGCCTCGGTATGTTCTTCGCCCAGTTCTGTGTGCAGGCCGGGGTGTTCTTCGCGGTACCGCTGTTCCTGTCGGTGGTGCTGCAACTGAGCGCCCTCGGGACCGGCGCCCGTCTCCTGCCGCTCTCGGTGGCGTTGATCGTGACCGCGGTGGGCATACCGAGATTCGCCCCGCGCGCGGGCCCCCGGACGGTCGTTCGAAACGGCCTGCTGTCGATGATCCTCGGCATCCTGCTGCTCGCCGCCGGAATGGACCCGGGAGCCGACGCGCGCGTCGTCGCGGTGCCGATGCTGCTGATGGGCGCGGGCCTGGGCGCGCTGGCCTCGCAGCTGGGCGCGGTGACGGTGTCGTCGGTGCCGGAAGCGCGCAGCGCCGAAGTGGGCGGGCTGCAGAATACGGCGACCTATCTCGGTGCTTCGCTCGGAACCGCGCTGATCGGCTCCATCCTGATCACGACGCTCACCTCATCGGTCGTCGACGGTATCGAGAACAACCCCGCCGTACCCGCCGCGGTGCAACAGCAGGCCACGACCGAACTGGCCGACGGCGTCGCCTTTCTCTCCGATACCCAGTTACGCGACGCCCTCGCCGACGCGGGTGTGGACGGGCCGACCACCGACGCGGTGGTCGCGGTCAACTCCGAGGCGCGCCTGAACGCCCTGCACACCGCTTTCGCGGTCACCGCTCTGCTCGCGACGGCGGCACTGCTGGTAACCCGCCGGATCCCGGCACGCTCGCCGACCGCGCCGCCGGAGCCGGATACCGCGGTCCCCCCGGAAGGGGACTGATCGGCCGGTTCACTCGGCGGGCACCGGGTTCAGCCGCTGATCCGGGCAGCGAAGCCCGCCGGGCCGGTCGATACGATCTCCGGTCCGCGTCCCGCGGCGCCGCCGCCGCGGTGAGTACGGCGAGACGGTGGCGGGCGCGCCACGGTGTCACCCGGACCGGCCACCCACCGGCCGCCACGGTGCCGGAGACCACGGCGAAGAGTCCGCGACCGGGAATCCGCTCAGCGGAACCGGAACATCTCGGGTAGCCAGGGTGCCCGGCGGTGGTGCGGCCGGGCACGGTTGACCCACAGCGGATTCGATTCGTCACGCCGGTAGACCGTGAGCTGGCCGGCCACGGTAAACCGCAGATGGGTGGCGCTGCCGAACACCTCGCCGTCGGCCGCGAGCGATTCGGCCCGGGGCAGGTACACGAACAGTTCGGGCAGTTGCCGTTCCCCGTAGACGCGACTGTGCCCGATGGCGGCCAACAGCAGTGCGATCACCGCCCGGGTGCGCGACCAGCGCAGATCCGCACGCAGCCAGCGAATATCGAGCAGTCCGGAATCGAGACGGTCCCGGAAGGCCGGAACGGCACCGTGCGGATGGTAGGGACCGTTACCGACGAACAGGAACCACACCCGCTGCCAATGATCGTCCAGATAGATCTCGATCGGTTCGGCCCGGCGCAGCGTGACCACGAGTGCCGCCGCGAAAGCGGGCCATTTGCCCCAGCGCGGCTGCCATTCCTCGCGCAGCCGGACCAGATCCGGGTACGAGCCGAGGCTGAAGGTGTTGATCAGGTGCCGCGTCCGCATCTCGGTCGCGTCGCCGTATTCGACACCGGCGATATCCACCGCCACCGCTTCTCCGACACCGGTCGCGTCGACGACTTCGAGCAGATCATAGACACCGAGATCGCGGGCGAAATGATTGAGCGTGCCGGTCGGGATCACCACCAGCGGCAATTCGAAACGCAACGCGACCGCGGCCACGGCTGCCACCGTGCCGTCACCACCGGCCACTCCGAGGGCCACGACCGGTTCCGGCTGTTCGGCGATGGCGTGTTCGAGCAGCTCGGTGCAGTCGACATCGGGCTGGGTACGCAGTACGACAGCCGCGGGCAGCGCCGCGGCGATATCGTCGGTCGGGTCGTAGTTGGCATCACCGGATACCGGGTTCACGATGACGACGAGCCCTTTGCCCTCGGCCAGTACCGGCGCCTCACGGACCAGCCGCGCCTGCGCCTCGTCCGATTCCCGCACCGGCCACCAGCGCCGGGTGGCCAGCGCGATCCCGGAACCGACGGCGGCACCGACCAGGACATCCGAACCCCAGTGCACACCGGTGTGGACCCGGGAGTAGACGACCGCGGCCGCCAGTGGCGCCACGGCCAGCGCGGTACGCGGGCTCTCCATCGCGACAGCGGTCGCGAAGGCCGCGGCGCTGGCGCTGTGGCCCGACGGGAACGACGACGAGGACGGTGCCGGCGAGAGCCGGCGGTACTCGGGCATCAGTTCCGCGGCCGGCCGGCGCCGGGCGAAAACGGATTTGAGAACGATATTCGCGACAAAACTCGCACCGGCCACCGAGAGGACCCCGCGTAACGCGGCACGCCGGGTGGCTCCCCCACGCGCGGCGAGCAGCCCCGCACAGGCCATCCACAGCACACTGTGGTCGGCGCTTCCGGTCAGGCGCAGCAACCCGGTGTCCACCCGGGAGGCGGGCAGTTCCGCCACGGCGCCGCCCACGGCGCGATCGAATCGTCCGATCCTCTGGAACCTACGGCGCGCCCAACCACTCACGTGCCCGAGACTACTCATTGCCGCGGCCGGGCCGCGAACCGAAGCGGTCCGGTTCGAATCCACCGGGCCGCCCCCGGTCCGCGATGCCGCATCGGGTGGACCTCGCTGCGCTCCGGCCACGCGGATGAGGCCCCCCCGCGCCGCGTCGTCCGTCAGGCGGTGCTCTGCCGCCGCGGGAGCTTCCAACCCGGCCGCGGGAAGTGGCAGGTGTAGCCGTTCGGGAAGTGCTGCAGGTAGTCCTGATGCTCGCGTTCGGCCTCCCAGAACTCCGGCGCCGGTGTCACCTCGGTGACGACCTTGCCCGGCCACAGACCCGAATCCTCGACATCGACGATGGTGGCCAGCGCCTCCCGCTTCTGTTCGTCGTCGACATAGAAGATCTCGGAGCGGTAGCTGCTACCGATATCATTGCCCTGCCGATCCTTGGTCGTCGGATCGTGGATCTGGAAGAAGAACTCCAGCAGCGCCCGGTAATCGGTCTGCGCCGGGTCGTAGACGATCTCCACGGCCTCCGCGTGCCCCGGATGGTTGCGGTAGGTGGGGTGGTCGTTATGCCCGCCGGTATAGCCGACGCGCGTCGACAGGACCCCCGGCTGCTTACGGATCAGCTCCTCCATACCCCAGAAGCACCCACCGGCCAGGATCGCCTTGCGCGTTTCGGTCACGCTTCCTCCTTCGCGTTGTCTGCGCCGTGTACAACTCGCGACCGGGCCGGGAAAATCCCGGCCGCCGTTACGCTCGAGCACGCTGCGCGGTCACCAGCAGATACTCCCATTCCATCCGTCCGCCGCCCAGGTCGTGCGCGGCGCCGAGGTCGGCCAGTTCGCGGTCCAGCTGCGCGGCCCGGTCCGGATCGCCGGCGAGCGTCCGGTACATCGTGACCAGGGGACCGTAGTTGGTCTTGAAGAAGTCACGGAAAGCGGCGCCGTCGGCGAAGCATTCGACGACAGCGCGCTCCCGTCGTAACTCCAGATCCGTCACCCGGTCCCCCAGCAGTTCCGTGACATGCGCTTCGTCGCCCCACAGCGGCGGCGGTTGGGCGCCGGGCGGCGGGGTGGGGGCGAACGGTTTCATGATGGCGAACATCCGGCCGATGAACCCCTCCGGTGTCCAATTGATCAGTCCGATCGTCCCACCTGCCCTGGTCACCCGGACCAGTTCGTCGGCGGCGGTCTGGTGGAACGGCGCGAACATCACTCCCACGCAGGACAGGACGGCATCGAAGGCGGCCGCGTCGAAAGGCAGATCCTCGGCGTCTGCCTGCTCCCAGGTGAGCTCGACGCCCGCGGCGGCCGCATTGCGCCGGCCGACCTCGAACAATTCGGGTGTGAGGTCACTGGCCACCACCTCCGCGCCCGCCTCCGCGGCCGGAATGGCCGCGTTCCCGGCTCCGGCGGCGATATCGAGTACCCGCTGACCGGGTCGGATACGACAGGCCTCGACAAGCCTCCTGCCGAGTTCGGGAATCACGTCGGCGGCCACCCGCGGGTAGTCGCCGGACGCCCACATCGCTCTGTGCTTGCCCTTGAGATCACTGGGCGCGAACTGCGTCATCATCTGCTCCTCGGGATCGATCGAACCTCGGATCCGCTCACGGCAGGTCGCGCCCTCGGATGCTGTTTTCGCGGCCGCCTCTTGTAGTCGTTCCACCAGCTCAGCCGGTGCCGAGCACGTCTCATTGTCTGCCCCGGCCACCCGCCGCCGCAAACCCCGCCGCCCGATCCCCAACCGCGGACACCGCCGGCCTGTGTAGCCTGACCGGATACCGGAACAACGCCTTCGCGACGACCCGGCCGACCGGCCGGGACGGGGTACAGGCCGGACCCGGGCTTGGATCGGGACAGACGGAAGGGGCCCGGGTGGCCAGGATCGTGTGCGTCGACGGAGCCGTTCGGCACCGGCCTCCGGTACCAGCCGGACCGCCGCCGGTCGCCGGGGCGCGGACCGAACACCGGCGCCGGTCGTGACCAACGCCGATCGCGAACAGCGCCCGAGTTCGTGCGATTACGACGCCGAGCTGCGGCGCCACGACGACGTCCTGCGTCGTGCCGGTGACCTCCGCTTCCACGACCGCATCCTCGATATCGGATGCGGGTCCGGCCACACCACCCGGCAGGCCGCGCGCACGGCCCGGGCGGGCAGCGCGCTCGGTGTCGATATCTCCGCGTCGGCGATCGACCGGGCCCGCGAACTCGCCGACCGGCTTCCCAATGTGACCTTCGAGCAGGCCGACGCACAGGTCCACCGCTTCCCACACGAATACTTCGACGTGGCGATCAGCAGATTCGGCACGATGTTCTTCGGCGATCCCGCCGCTGCCTTCGCCAACATCGGGCGGGCACTGCGTCCGGACGGACGACTGGTGATGCTGGTCTGGCAGGCCGGTGAGCGAAACGAGTGGGACGTCGCGATCCGCCGGGCTCTCGGCGAACCCCGCGCAGCGGCAGCGCCCCCGCCCGCGGGACCGGATCCGTTCTCCCTCGCCGACCCGATGGCGGTGCTGGATCTGCTGGACGGTGCGGGGTTCGCCGATATCTCCTTCACCGACGTCCGCGAGCCCGTGTACTACGGCCCGGACCCGGACACCGCTCTCGACTGGGTGCGCGGTTTCACCTGTACCGCGAACGCGCTCGGCCGGCTGGGCCCGGCCGACGCGGCGCATGCGATCGCCCGGCTGCGCACGGAGCTCGCGGCGCACCGGGACGAGGACGGTGTCCGGTTCGACTCCCGTGCCTGGATCGTGTCCGCGCGCCGCGCCCGAGCCGGAAACCACGGCGCGCGAACACCGCTGCGGTCCTAGGCGGACTCCTCGTACCGGATGTCGTAGCGGGCCGCGATCGGATTGATCTTCACCGGATCCAGCACCCCGTCGGTGAGTACCGACGGTCCCGCCTCGAAGAGATCCTCCAGATAGCATTCCCACCCGCCCGGCGACGAGATCTGGAGCAGCCGGGGCGGTGGCACCGACACCGCGCGCAGCGCGTGCGGGACCCCATGCGGCAGCAGCACGAACATACCGGGGGTCACGGTGAGCGACCGGTCGGCGAAATCCACGCCCAGCTCCCCGTCCAGCACATAGATGCATTCGTCGGCCACGTGATGCGTATGCCGGGGTATATCGCGGGCGAGAGTCACCTCCAGCAGCGAAAACCTTCCTTCGGTATCACCGGTCAGCGCCTTCACCGCGAAGGCCGGTGGCAAGGGGACCCGGCCGCGGCGCACTTCCTGCGGCGCCAGCACTCGAAAACGATCCTCGGACATGGACTCACACCTCTCGACGAGCTAGAATCGGAAGCGGATTCCGATTCCGATTAATGCTAGCCACGAGAGGTTCACGGTTGTCAAGACCCACTCCCCGCCGCACCCCGCGCGCCGACGCGGCGCGTAACCGGGATCGCATACTCGCCACCGCGCGAACCTTTTTCGCCGAACACGGAAGCGGCGTCCAACTACCCGAGATCGCCCGCGCGGCCGGCGTCGGCATCGGCACCGTCTACCGCCACTTCCCCACCCATGGCGACCTCGTCGAAGCGGCCGCCGCGCAACGGTTCGCCGAAATCGAGGATTTCGCCCGCCGGGAGTGCCTCGACGGCGCGGAACCGGGGTCCGCCCTCGCCCGCTACCTGAATCGTGTCGGTGAGATCCTGGCAGCCGACCGCGGCCTGTCCGCCGCCATCGAATCGACTCGGCACTCGGCCGGTAGCGAGCCGCGGGGCGAGACCCGCGCCCGCCTCGAAACCGTGATCGGCGAGATCATCGAACTCGACCGCGCCGCAGGCACCTTGCGCGCCGATTGCACGGTGACCGACGTCTACATGATCGTGGGCGCCCTGTCGGCGACCATTCGCACCTCCAGCGGCGACTGGCGCAGATTGCTCGCCATCACGCTCGACGGTCTACGCCGGTAGCAAGACGCGAGAGTCCGGCCGCCCAGCCGGAAATCCGGGCGACAGAACGGCTCCGGAGCATCGACCGCCGGGCGGGCCCACCGGCGGAGATCACGACCGCCCTTCCCACGGCCGAAGAGAAGCGCGCGGCCGCGTGACCGTCGCTCGGCTGGCAGGCGGCCGTGGTCGACCGTAGAGTTCTCCGGAATCCCCGGCTCTCCCACCGGTTCCGCGCACATATCCGACGACCGGGACGGCAGCCGGACGTCTACCCGGGCTGACGTGATTGTTCTCAAACACACAGCGCCACAACATAATTCGAGAGCGCATCCAGTAGGGTGCTACATCGTGCCGAGATGACGGGACAACCGCCCGAGAGGTCTCGGCACATGTCGCGACCAGTATGGAGTCACCCTTTGAGCACGACACCGCCCGATGCCCACATTCCACCCCGCCCCGTCCACGGCTCACCCCTCGCCGACGGCGGCCCCCGCATCCCCCTCTACACACCCGAATTCGCCGAGGACCCCCACCGGGTGTTCCAGCAGATGCGCCGCGAACACCGCGCCATGGTGCCCGTGGACCTGGCACCCGACGTCCCCGCGACCCTGGTGATCGAACACCGGACCGCCGTCCGCATCCTCAACGACCACGAACACTTCCCGGCCGACCCGCGCACCTGGCAGCAGGGGATGCCCGCGGACTGCCCCGTGCTGCCGATCATGGAATGGCGGCCGATCGCGGCGCGCAGCACCGGAATAGACCAGCAGCGCTACCGGGAGGCGAATGTCACGGCGCTGGCGGAGATCGACCTGCACGCCATCCGGGCCGCCGTCGAAGAGATCGCAGTACCGCTGATCAGCTCTTTCTGCCAGACCGGTCGGGCCGATCTGCTCGTGCAGTACGCCTTTCCACTGGCCTTCGAGGTATGTAACACCCTGCTCGGGTGCCCACCCGAGATCGGCCAGCGGGTCGCCGCGGGTATGGCCGCGATGTTCGAAGGGGTCGATGCCGACGCGGGTAACCAGATGATCGGCGCGGCCCTGGCCGAACTGGTGGCGCTCAAACGCACCGAGCCGGGCAACGATGTCCCCTCGATCCTGCTCCGGCACCCCGCCGAACTGGACGAGGTGGAGATGATCCACCAGGTGACGAGCCATTACGGGGCCGGTATCGAACTCCAGCAGAACCTGATCGCCAACACCCTGCTGCTGATCCTCACCGACGACCGCTTCGGCGGACACGTCCTCGGCGGCAGCCTCTCCACCCGCGACGCCCTCGACGAAGTCCTCTTCGACAACCCACCCATGGCCAACTTCCTCATCACCTACCCCCGCCAACCCATCCTCATCGACGACGTCTGGCTACCCGCTCACCAACCCGTCGTCATCAGCATCGCCGCCTGCAACCACGACCCCTCCATCCGCGCCGACGAGCACCACGGCAACCGCTCCCACCTGTCCTGGGGACTCGGACAACGGAATTGCCCGGCACAGACGCTGGCCTACCTGGTCGCGCAGGACGCCATCGACCAATTGCTGGATGCCCTGCCGGAACTCGAACTCGACCTGCCGTCCGAGGGGCCCTCCTGGCGGCCCGGCCCCTTCCACCGGTCCCTGACGGCTCTCCCCGTGAAATTTCCGCCGTCACCGCCGTTCACATTCCGCTGATGATCCGGTGGCAGGTCCGGTCGAACCGGCCTGTCACCGCCGGCATTTTCCGGCAGAGCTCCGAGTCGCCGGATGCGGAGCCGTAGCACTCGGTCACGGCACATCGTCGAACCGCACGGCGAACGCAACCAAGGCTTCTCGTCACACTGCGAACACCGATCGACGCCGCCACCCCGGCCCTAGCCGGCGCCGGGGTGCGGGCGTTCGATAGTCTTCCCTGCTCGCGCCCACACACTCTCGATATCGAAACGTTCGGCCTGCCACGAATCGGCGGCGACCCGCACCTTACCGTGCCAGGTCCGCATGATCCGGGTATGTACCGGCCAGCGCACGAATCGCCGCATATCGTGCTCGCTGTCCCATACCGAGATCGAACCGCCACGTAATTGCGCGGGCCGCCCCCACAGCCATACACCGACCGCACCCTGCAGTACCGGCCAGGTCTCACCCAGTTCCAGCCCGAGCTGGTAGATCTGCTGGACGTCGGGCTCCGATTTCGCCAGGAAGTCCGTCACGCTGACGAATACCGACCCGGCGGAGTCCGCGGCTGGACCAGGTTTCCACGGCATGAGCACTGTGCCTTCGGAGAAGGGCAGCGCGGCGGTCACGACGCCGCTCGCACGGTCGATCGGACAGCGGACCAGATATTAATAAACATACGCCTACAATAGGCACATGTTTACCAATAGGGCAACGGCGTGATGTAGCGCGCTCCGCGGGCGCACGGTCGGCCTCCACAGCCGCGCGGTCGAACTCGCCCGGTCTCACGCGATCAGGATCCGGCCGGCACGGCGAACGGCCGCCACGAGCGTGACAACCGGGCAGTGGCAGTATTCCGTGAGCGGCTAACACAATCGGCGCCGACGCGATACGGCAGGCAACGGGTCACCGGCCCGCGTACCGAAGGAGACAGCTGTGAACTCGACCGTCAGATACCTGCTCACCGGCGCGGCGGCATTCGCGGCCCTGACCTTTGTCGGCACACCGCAGGCGATGGCCTATCCGGCCGGACCATGGGGCGTGGAGGGCCCCTGCAAGGGACTGGCCCCGAACCAATGCCCGTGGAGCCACTCCGAAGACGGCCTCACCTGGTCCTACAAGGGCCATTCCTCGCACTACGACAAAATGGGCAACTACGTCTGCAACACCAACCAGTGGGAGCCCGCCCGCACCGCGTACTGCAATGCGGTGATGACGCTGGTTCGCGCCCTGCCACCGGTCCCCATCGGCGAAGTACTCGGCGGCCAGAGCTGAGTTCGCGCCGACCGGAACCCGGGCGCTGCCCAGCGATACCGCGAACTCGGCAGCGCCCGGCGCCGACGGCACCCCCGGCTAGCGATCCACGGCCCGCTGGTCGCGCGGAAGAAGACCGCTGATCACAGGACCTGGTCGAATACCTTTTCCCGCCGAGGATCCGGCGAAACCCGCAGTCCCGCCGAGGAAACCGTAGGACGCAGGTACCGACCCGTGCGGCTACCATGGCACCGGCTCCTACGACCGACCGGTTCGGACGCAGGCGGCGTGCTCCGGTTCACCCCTGACAACCGCATCGGTCGACAGGGCCGACCGTGCACGCACGTCGAGTGGAGACGCATTTATGAAGAAGGCCTGCGTGATCGCCGCAATGTCCCTGGCAGTCATCGGGTTCTCGGGGGCTACCGCCGCCGCGATCCCTTCCGGTAGTGCCGAGCTGCCCGGGCTCCCGGGCACGGAACAGCCCGGACCACCCCCACCGCCCGACGGCAAGAAGGTCGGCGACCCGTGCACCGCGGGTGGCGGCGAGCCGGGTCACTACGAGTGGGTGCACCTCGAGGGCAGTGCCGCCGAACACTACGGCACCGAATGGATGTTCGTCTGCCGGGCGAACTGACCCGGATGGGCGTACGCCGCGGTCTGCGACGATCTCGTCCCGGACCGCGGTGCGCGGCCGCCGGCGATCTGCCTCCCGGCGGCCGGCCGACGTGGGCTCGTCAGGATATGTGCAGCGGGGAAGATACCGGGAACTCCACGCGCAGTGAGGCCAGCGATCGATGGAAGGGGCCGGGCCGCCAGGTGGGGGCCTCGGCCAGCTGGATTTCGGGTAGTGCGTCGAGCAGCTGATCGATGGCGTCCTGGGCGATCAGGTATGCCATGGACTGGGCCGGGCAGGTGCGCGGGCCGGCACCCCAGCCGAGATGGGAGCGGTTGCCGGTGCGATCACTGCTGCGGACCGCCGGATCGTTGTTGCAGGCGGCGATACTGACAACAATCGGCTGATGAGCGGGCAGCCAGGCGTCGTCGATGAGGATCGGCTGCCGCGGGTAGGTGAGCAGATAGTTCGCCAGCGGCGGGTCGTTGAAGAGAACGTCGTCGAGCGCCTCTCGGGTCGACAGACTCCCGCCGAGCACCCCGCCGCCCAGACGGTCGTCGGTGAGGATGAACAGCAGCGTGTTGACGATGAAATTCTGCTGGAATTCGATCCCGGCGCCGTATTGGCACGCCACTTGATGGACCATCTCCAGATCGTCGAGGTCCGCCGGATGCCGTAGCAGCGCGGAGGTTATATCGTCGCCGGGTTCGGCCCGTTTCAGGGCCACCAGCTCCAGCATCGCCTCACTCATCATCAGATTGCCCTGATCGGCATCGACACCCTCGACTACCGACGCCATACCGGCAGCCATCTTCTGGCCCAGCTCCGGCGGGCAGCCGAACAGCACATTGAGAACTCCGAAGATCAGCGGAAAAGTGTACTGGCTGATCAGATCGGCACTGCCCTCCTCGCAGAAGGAGTTGATCAGCGAGACGGCGATCTCCTCGACCGTTGCGTGCAGGGCGTAGAGATCGACCGTGCCGACGCTCTCGGTGGTGGCCTGGCGATAGCGTGTCGCCTCCGCACCGGCGCTCCGGGTAGCCATCGGGCGCCACTCCAGCAGCGGCAGAATGGGACAGTCGGCGGGCATATCCTTCTGCCAGGTGCGCGGATCGGCCGGGAAATGCTCGGGATCGTTGAGGATCCGCACCGCGGTCCGGTAGTCGATCACCAGTGTGGCGGGAACACCGGGCGCCAGTTCCACCGGCATCAAAGACTGGTTCTGCTTGCGCATTTCACGGTAGTGAGCGTGGGGGTCGGCGGCGAACTCCGGGGCGAACAGCGGCATTCGTGGATCATCGGAATCGAACGGTGAGATATGACGGGCCGGGCACGACCGGTCGGGCGTTCCGGGTGGGACGGTGCTCAAGAAAAAGACTCCAGACAGCTGTTGCGGACGACGAACGATGAACCATGTCTCTGCCCGATCTCCCGTGCTCCCGAACACTCGGCGTGAACCCCGTAGGACGGCTCCCGGACCACGGAAGATCGGACAGCTAGACTCTTTCCGGTGCTGTCCGTGCGGAAGGTGTGCGCGCCGCGAGTATTCGCTTCCGGAATTCCGCCGGGGCGGTGTGACGGTCGGTGATCGAGCCCGAGAAGCGGCCGACAGGAGGTGGCGCGATGATGACCGGCTCGGCAGCGCAACCCCGTCGCGGCCGGGGACGCCCGCCCGGATCCGACGGAGCACAAACGCGGGACGTTATCCTGCGGTCGGCGCGTGAACTGTTCAGCGAAGTCGGCTACGACCGTGCGACGTTCACCGATATCGCGACCCGGGCCGGGGTGTCCCGCACCAATATCAACCACTACTTCCGGAGCAAGGACGAGCTCTACCGCACCTTGTTCGAAGCGGACAAGGACAGTGTGATCACGGCCGGTATCGCCGACGCCGGCGCGGCGGGCGACCTCGCCGACCGGATGGCCGCGTTTCTGCGCATCACCATGCGGGCCGATTCCGAGAACCGCACCTACGTAAGGTTTCTCGCGGCCTCGCTGTTCGACGCCCTGCGCAACCCGGAACTCGGCGACTGGGCAGAGGGCCAGATCGACAATGTGCGCGGCTTCATCCGGCCGGCACTGGAGGCCGCCGTGGCGGACGGGACTATCGGGCCGGATGTCGATATCGCGACCGCCACCGAGGTACTCATCGCGGTGGTGTGGGGAATGAGCATGTACGCGGGATTCGTCGGAACCGACGGCCGGCTCGAACCGATGATCGACCATCTCACCGCCCTGTTGCGCGGCGCTCTCTGGTAACCGCGGACAGTGCGCCCGGTGCCCGTCCCATCGGCCGGTGAGGCGGGCACGATATCGCATCGTCGGATTCATCCGAGAACGGTGACGGTGCCGGCATCGCCGTCCAGACGGATGCGCTGGCCGTCGCGGATCCGGTAGCTGCCGTTCTCGGTGCCACAGACACAGGGAATTCCGAGTTCGCGGGCCACGATCGGCCCGTGGCTGAGCAGGCCGCCGTAATCGGTGACGACCCCGGCCGCGACCAGGAACAGCGACACCCAGCTCGGGTCGGTCGTCTCGCAGACCAGGATATCGCCGTCGTCGAGCTCGGTGGTCGACGGATCACGAACCACCCGGGCCCGACCCTCGACCACGCCGCCACTGGCCGCTACGCCGGTCAAGACGCCGGAAACATCCAGGGCAGGGGCGTCGGACTCGCCCGCCTTGGTCAGCACCGGCACACCCGCCCAAGCTTGCGGCAACCGGTAATCGCAGCGCTGTTCGTATGCGGCTCGACGAGCTCCGACCAGTGCACGCCGGTCGCCGGTGACGCCTGCGCGCACTTCGTCGTAGGACAGGTGGAAGACGTCGTCGATATGGTCGATCACACCCGCTTCGACCAGTAGGGCGCCCTGCCGCCGCGCAGCGGCCCGGGCGATATCGAAGGTGAGCAGATATCCGGCCTTGCCCTGCTCACGCAGGGCGATCCAGCGGGCGGCCCACCGCACGTACCGGGCCGCACCGCCGCGCTTACGCCGCGGCAGGGCTGCCTGGAGTTCGGCCAGGGCCCGGTGCCGCGTCGCGATCTGCTCCTGACTCCGATTGCGCGGCGCCCGTGGGCTGTCCGCGGGAATCGCGCGGTAGTCGGCGAGCCGATTGAGTACCGGGGCCGGGTCCTCCCGCCAGGTCACGCCGGACAATTGTCCTTCGTTGTTGCCGTGGTAGCCGTGCCGATCGGTGAACTCGCGCAACGTGATCTCGTCGTGGGCCAGTGCCCACAGATCGTGCGCGATCTCGCTCTCGTCGGAACCGACTCCGGACAGCAGCGCGGGCCCCAGATCGGCCAGATCTAGTTCGGCCAGCATATCGGTCACCCGGTCCGCGAGCCCGGAGCTGACGAAGGCGACGAGCATATGTTTGGTGAGCATGCGCTGGAAACGCTGCCGCGCGTCGTCGAGCAGTTCGACACATCCCGCGTGGTCGAGTGTGTCGATACGGTCCAGATGGGCGAGCCGCCAGCGGCGCAGCTCGGCGAATTCGGCATCGTGGCGCTTCGGCAGCCGCAGCACCGCCGCGGGCGCTTTCGCCACGATGACAGGGTAGCGCCGGGCACTGTTCGCATCGACCGTCTCCGGCCGGACATAGCCGAAGAGCTGCTGTTCGACCGCCGTCGCCGAGGTGCCGGGGGTGATATTCGCGATCTCCCGGAACTTGTCGATATTGGCCGCGGCCCGCCCGGCGAACAGTGTCCAGAACATGTCCTCCGGCTGATCGGGAACGCAGACCTGCTTCTTGGTCAGGACACCCAGATTCCGGAATGTGGTGCGGGTCGCCAATTCCACCGACGCGTTGATGAACGTGAAGCCCAGCGTTGTGAATACACCGGGAAACGCCTCCGCGACATTGCCGGTGGTCCAGGTGACCGAGGGATCGATCGTCGTGTTGTCGAGCGTTTCCTCGACGATTTCGCGGGTGCTCATCGAACCTTCTCCATCTTGCGTCGCAGGAGCAGCTCGGGTAGCGAACCCGGTGCGCCGTGTGGGGATTCCGCGCGTGCCCATCGGGTGAGCTGCGCGATATCGGGATCGTCGACCGGGGCGCCGGAGATGACGGCGAGTTCGGTGATCACCGCCGCGGCCACCGACATGGCCATCACATCGTCGGGGTCGGTGGTCGGCCGGGCCAGGATCACCGCTTCGCCCTCGGTGATCAGTCCGGCCTGCCGAAGGAGTACCGCATGCCGGATCGCGGCCGCCGGTGGGACCGGGAGCCCGAGTCCCGACATCCGTTGGAGGCTCCTGGCCTTGCCGCCCGGCAGTTCCGGGCCCGCAGTGGTCGCAGGACCGAGCGGGAGGACCGACCGGTGTCCGGCAGCGGTCACTCCGCCCGCCCCGCGGTCTCTTCCCGCACCCGTGACACGCCACCGAGACCGATCAGTTCCTCGTGCAGTTCGAACCAG
Source organism: Nocardia jinanensis (assembly GCF_014645735.1). GTDB lineage: Bacteria > Actinomycetota > Actinomycetes > Mycobacteriales > Mycobacteriaceae > Nocardia > Nocardia jinanensis. The sequence continues at coordinate 454,074 of NZ_BMMH01000003.1, forward strand.
ACGGTGTGGTAGCTGTCGACGAGTGGCCGCGCCAGCCAGGCCGGATCACCGGAGCGAACCTTCGCCAACGCCGCGGCGAGCCGGTCCGGGTACTGCGCCAGGCGCGGTGCGAGATCGACGAATTCCGCGAGCAGCGGCGCGAACCGCTCGTGCAGTTCGCCCAGCCGCACCACGATCCGCGCATCGTAGTCGGCGTCGGTGTGGTCGTTCGGACGCTCCCCGTCGATGAGCTGCCAATCGGTGACCAGCTGCTTGAAGTCGATATTCACTTCGCCGAAGTCCAGATACCGCTGTCGCAGCAGCGCCTGGTCGACAGTGGCCCGCTCGGCCGCCAGCAGGGTCTCCAGCCGCGCTCGGCCATCGGCGGTGAGTTTGACGCGGGTGCCCACCCGCTGGAGCTCTCCCGCCGCCAGGAGCGGTTCCACCACGGCGAGGAGGTCGGCGTCGGCGAGGCCTGCCGCGGCGGCGAGATCGGACTCGGTGGGGCGCCCTTTGAATCGCGCCGCCTGAAGGACGAGCAGGTCGTATGACATGGTGTAGCCGCTTTCTCTCATCGCCGGCTAGGCGACCCGGTGCAGGATCGCCTGCTCGAAAATGCCCTCACCACCGCGGCCGTCGGTATCGAACGACAGGAAGTCGTCGTAGACCCCCAATGCCGGTCCCTCGGTCTCGGCCGGGCCCGCCGGTACCCGGAAACCGCCGAGCCTGGTCTTCATCGACACCAGGCGAGTAGTCGAATCCTCGAGTTCGAGCCTGGCCCAGCGGAATTGGGCCGCCGCGTCACGCGCGAAGGTGATTCCGGTGATCGCTGTCGAACCGGCGCTGTCGATGACGAAACCATCCGCGGTCAGGGTGTCGTCGCCCCTGCGGAACTTCATCGCCGAGACGAAAGCCGCGTCGTCCACCGCGAACAAGGCGGCGAACTCGACCCATTGCGACGACTCGTCACGAAACCCCCAGGTGCGGTCGCGCATACCGTGACCGGTGGTGGCCACGGTCGTCCCGTCCACTGTCACACTGCCGGCGACGGTGCACGCCTGCTGGAAATGCTGCAACGGCGCGGCGGCCACCAGCGCCGGAATCGCGTTGTTCGCGGCGTAGTCGGCGGCGACGAACAGCGGGGCGTTGAGGAGTTCGGCCCGCACGAGCGGGTGCTCGACCCGCACCCGGCCGTCCAGCCCGAAATTAATGCTGTCACTGCTGAAGGTGCCCGCGTCCAGGGTTTCGACCACTTCGGTGACCCGGCCCGCCACGGAGACGCTGAACCGGGCGCGGCGGGTATCGGGCGCGTTCGGCGACGTCGAGACATGCACCGTGCCGAATACCTGTGCCGCGGAATCCCAGAACGAGAGGTAGGCGTTGTCCTTCCACACCGGATCACCGGCACCGGCGGCATCGGCGTGGATCGGTTCGGACAGCTTGCCCCAACTCTGCTCGGTCGGGGTGGCGGTGGTCATCGAGTGTCCCTTCTGGTCAGGATCGGCGGGAGGTGCGGAGTCGGTGGCGGCCGAGCCGGCCGGAGGTCGCGCCGGCGCCCTCTGGTCCTGAGGCTGTCGCGTCGAGCTGCGCGGCTTGCGGCCGTTCGGCGCCGGGCACCGGAACCGGCGGCACAACAGAAACGGCCACCGGACAGGCGCTCCCGGTAAGGGCGGTACCGTCGGGTGCCTCGACGCCCATGTCGGTACCTCCGGTTGCCGGCCCAGCGTGCAGGTGCGCGGACGTGAACAGTGAACGGCCGCACAGGACCGTTGTCATGACGGCCGGCCACACCGGCGCCGAGGTCGCTGTGCAGATGTGAGGCTATACGAAATGACGGCAGTGTCAATTTGTGCGGTGACGTCCGGCGGACGTCAAACCAACTCGGCAGGAAGGGAATAGCGATCGACCTTCCGGGGCCGACCCGCCACCCGCGCCGGTGTCGTGGCGCGTCGTCACAACTACCGACACCGTCCTGCGTGTGCATCACTCGTCCGCTCGATCATCGCGGTGCACTCGGCAGCGTGGCGACCCGACACCTCGCAGGTGACCAGCGTCGGTTCCTCCGGCCGTGATCGCCTATGACCGGACCGGGTACCACTGAACGGGCCAGTCCCCATACCTCATCGAAGATCAGCGCACCGAGCGCCACCGGTAGTGGGCACCCCTCATTTGACGACGTTCGTGACGCCGGGTGACACTCGGCCGTCGGAAGGATGGCGTATGGGTTCAATGCTTTTCGCGGTCGCCCTGCCCTTGGCACTCGGAATCGTCATGTTCGGCCTGGGACTGACCCTCACCACCGGCGATTTCGCCCGGGTGGCCCGTTTTCCCCAGGCGGCGCTGATCGCGTTGGTATGCCAGCTGGTGGTCCTGCCCGCGCTCTGCTTCGGGTTGGTGCGGTTGTTCGGGCTCGACGGCGCCCTGGCGGTGGGCATGATGCTGCTGGCCGCCTCCCCCGGCGGGACCTCGGCGAATCTGTTCAGCCATATCGCCGGTGGCAATGTGGCGCTGAACATCACGCTCACCGCCGTCAACTCGGTGCTGGCTGTGTTCACCCTGCCCATCGTGGTGGGTCTGTCGTATTCGGTGTTCCTCGACGACGGGGCGGGTATCGGCCTGCAACCCGCCAAATTCCTACAGGTTTTCGCGCTGGTCCTGGTACCGGTGGTGGCCGGGATGACGGTGCGGCGCCTGTTCGCCGACTGGGCGCTGAGAATGCACACCGCGGTCAAGGTCGCCGCCGCCGTCGTGCTGGTGCTCGTCGTGGTCGCGGCGCTGGTCTCGGAGTTCGGCGCGTTCACCGACCATGTCGGGCAGCTGGGTGCGATCGCCCTGCTGCTGTGCGTCTGCAGCCTGCTCATCGGCTACGCGGTGCCGCGCGCGTTCGGCGTGGAACGCGCGGACGCGATTGCCGCGGGTATGGAGATCGGGGTGCACAACGCGGCGCTGGCCATCACCGTCGCGGTATCCGTGCTGGGTAACGAGACGATGGCGGTACCCGGCGCGGTGTACGGCTTCCTCATGAACATCCCCGCCGCCGTCGCCACCTTCCTGTTCGCCCGTTCCCGGCGCACCGAATCCGCGCCGGTCTCGGCCTGACTCGCCCGGCCCGTCATCCCCGGTCGGGAGTATTCGCCGCGGAATCCTCGTCGATCGCTGGGAGCGGGAACGAGCCGACGGCCAGATCCAGCGCGTCGAGCAACTCGGCGAACCGTGCCCGGCCCTCGACACCGAGCGCTTCCAGGACGAGACCGTTGATCACGCCGTAGGTCTCCTGGGCCCGCCCGACCGTCTCGACTCCGCGCGCGGCGAGAAAGAGGGCAACCGCCCGCGGGTCCTGGTCGCTGACCCGCCGCTCGACCAGGCCGGCACTCAGCAGGCGCCCCACAGCGGCGACCACGGCGGATTCACCGAGCCGCAGCCGCCGGGCGACATCCCGCTGTGAGCAGCCCGGATCGTCCGCCACCACGGCCAGGATCCCGGCCTGCGCCGTGGTGACCCCGGCGCTGTCGATCAGCAGGCGGTCGGACTTCTTGCGCAACGAATGGGACACCTGCTGGATCCGGCCGATCAGCCGATACGGATCCCTTGCCATCCGGTCCACCTCTCAATACTTTGATAGTGAAGTATATCGGGAAGGGAGTCACGCGTGGGAACGATCGACGTATGGGCCCAGCAGGTCGGCCCGCGAATGGCCCGGGAACCCTGGCTGGCCACCCTGCTGCGCTGGACCGGTAAGAACTCCGCCGAGATGGCCCCCGGCATCGACCACACTCTCGCGCGGATGGACGCCGCGGGAGTGGATCTGGCGCTGCTTTCGGCCTGGTACGGCCCCGGCGGTCCATTGATCACCAACGACGAGGTACGAGCCGCCATCGACCACGCGCCCACCAGATTCCGGGGCCTGCTCGGAGTCGACCTCCGCGACCCCGTGGGTGCCGCGCGGACAGTTCGCGAACTGGCCGGTGACACCTTCGTGGGCGTCCGGGTCGTGCCCTGGCTGTGGGAGCTACCGCCCGATCATCGGCTCTACTACCCCGTCTACACCGCCTGCGTCGAGGCGGGCGTACCGCTGTGCACCCAGATCGGGCACACCGGACCGCTGAAGTCCTCGGAAACCGGCCGGCCCATCCCGTACCTCGAACAGGTCCTGCTCGATTTCCCGGACCTGGTGGTCGTCGGTGGTCACGTGGGGTTCCCTTGGCTGGACGAAGTCACCACACTCACAGTGAAATTCCCGAACTTCTACGTCGACTCCTCCGCGTACGCGCTCGATCGCCTGCCCCCGGCGTTCCTCGACTACGCCCGGACCCTGGGACGCCGCCGCGTCATGTTCGGCACGAACTGGCCGATGATCGATCCGGTCCGCGCGCTGCGCGACCTCGAGCACCTGGAGTTCGACGACGATCTGCACGCCGACTTTCTCGAGGGCACCGCGCGGCGAGTGTTCCGCCTTCCCGATACCGCCGGAGCGAAGGTTCGGTCATGATCACACTCGATCCCCGAATGCGCGCACTCGTCACGGACAGCTTCGAACGGCAGGGTTTGATGTCCCCTCTCGGCGTCCGCCTGACCGGTGCGGATCGAGCCGCAACCTCGGACCACCGGATATCCACTGCCTCGAGAGTTTCATGCCTGGGCGCGGTCCTCGCCGGAGCTCTCGGGCAGTTCGGCTATCGCGATCTCCATCGACTCACTCGCGTGTCGTGAACGGTCCCGCGACGATCCGGCTCCCGGTGATGGAGGGCTCTGTATCGAAGTCACATTCGATCACGGCGCTGGTGAACTCGGCCGACGGCTCGTAGAGCTCGGACAGGTTGCCGGTCAGCCAATGCGCGACACCCATCGAGCCGATGCTCGTCACACCTGCGATCTGGACAATGACGCGACCGTCTTCTACTCGACGGCCGAGGTAGCCGATATCGATTCGGTTCGTGAGGTCGGCACGGAACGGAGAGCTGTACCGGCGACCGGAGGACTTCTCGATCAGACACCAGGTTCCGTCGATGTTCTCGAAGCTCAGAGACTCGTCGGCGGCGAGGAGACTCTCCGCCACCGGAGCCGAGTCGGGGCCACAGATCACCACGGCGTCACCAGCCGGCACCTGCTCGGTATCGGAGTCGATCTCGAACCGCGTAGAGGCCAGCGACAGGCGGGCGAGGTCGACTTCCACGCGTTCCTGGGTCGCCTGGTAACTCACGTCGAAGTGCAGATGTTCGCGCTCGTCCTCGGCTCCGGCCTGCCCGGGGATCCCGACCGCTACCCGGCCGACACCGAAGAACGCGCGTTCGGGCGGCGGGGCGTTCGTCCTGATCTGACTGATCCGGCCTTTCGTGATCCCGAGACGCTCGGCGATCTCGGTGTAGCTGAGCCCGGTTCGGTGCGCTTCTTCGATCGCCTCTCTCCGGAGCCTCGCCAGTTCGGTGGCCCGCTGCTGGTAGAGCGTGATCAGTTCGGTGGCCAGCTGCCCACGGCGCACCGGGTCCGGATCGCTTCGGACCTCGTCGAACTCGTTCGCGCCATCCACGCGTCCGAGTTTAGAACGTCTTGACGACGGACGGGCGGCGGCAGTAAGGTCGTGTTTATACCCCCTCAACCAACGAGGCACTACACGCCCGCGGTGTTTAGCAGGGGTAAACCTTCGAGTAATGCGTGTTCCACCTGCCCTTCGTCGGTTCTCCGACGCGCGCCAGACGTCCCTGTTCAGCACATCGAACCCGCGAGGTCGCACCATGCCCGAACAACATCCCCCGCTGCCCACCCGAACCACCAACCGAGCCATGGCCGCCACGCTGCGGCTCTGGCAAGTCACCTGGTGCACGGATCCGACGATCCTCGAACAGGTCGCCGCGGGGCTACGTGAACTACCCGATGCCGCGCCACGAACCCTCCACTCACCCAGCGGTATTCGAACCGCACCGGACACCGATCCGGGCACCGCCGCGGGGATTCCACGGCACCCGGACGATGCCGGATTCTGACAACACCGATCACGGAAAGAACGACATGCCACTGCAAGGCGGGCCGGACTGCGGATGCCGAATCGCGCCCTGGATCCACACCGGAATGCTCGTACCCAAAACGTCCACGGGGCTCTACTACTGCCCGGAAAAGCTGTACTGCCTACGTGGTACCCGCCTCGAAGGCGGCCGGGTAGCCGACCACTGGCGAAACGTCCCCGGTGAATGCCCCTGGATCGGAATGAAAGTCATCGACAGTCCGGCGTGCGAATGCGGGCGCGGACCGTGGATCGATCTCCGGCAGCTACGAATCTCTCTCCGCAAGAACCTCATCGGACCCGTGACCGCTATCGGCTGCCCGGGGCTGTGCCCGGGAACGCTGGTCCCGGTTGTGGACGATCGGGTAGCCGATCATCCACGCGACAGCAGCACCCGATGCCCCTGGTCCGGTACCCGGATCGTCCCGATCGGCTCTCCCCCGCCACTGTTCCCACCAACGCGCTGAGCTACAGGCATCGGATGAGTCGGCCGCAAATGCACAGGTCGTGCCATCAACAGTCCGGATTGTGCAATGGAGACATAAAAGCTCTTACAAAACGTGTCGTGCGCACAAACTTCGGTCGATTACCGCCGCATCGGCTATTTGCAATAAGCCGCTCCAGCATGGTTGGCCGCGCCGATACCAGCATGTGATTCGGCGCTTGTATAACCGGGGCATCTGTCGCGTGCGGTCCCACCGACGTCCGGAAGACTGCCGCTGTGCTCACGTATCGAGAGCGACCTCTCCTGCGACCTGTATTCTCAAAATCCGGACGCAGCGCGAATTGACTACGATATGTCGGCACTGTGTGGTTGCACGCGCCGGGTTCACCGGCAGGAGACCGTGTCGACCCCCTCGAAAATCGACCGGGGAACCCGCCGGGCTACGGAATATCGCCCGGCGGCCCGGTGTGAGGAACTCATGTTCCGACAGTGGTGCTCCCTCGCCGAGCCGGTTCGCGGACGGGCAGTCTTACGCTGGGCCGTCGCGAAGTTGTTCATTGATCAGATCCACCGCCGCGCGCACGACGACTCGGTCCTTTTCCTTCTCCTCTTCGGACAGGCGGCCATAGGGTAGTGACTGGTCGGGTGGCGCCCAATCCCGGTTTCGGTCCAGCCAGGCAATATGAACTTGTTCACTCGCGTCCTCGACGAACCCGGCCCGGGCGGGGTCACGGCCGGCGAGGTGTTCGTCCAGGGCAAGCGGTAGCGCCACTTTCGCGGATTCCTGATTCTCCCGCCGATAGTCGAGAGGCAGGTCGCGATAGTCGGTATTGGCGATATCGACCTGGTCTGTGCCGTGCGCTGTTATCCACTCCTGATCATCTCGCACCTGTTTGGGCCGTTCCTCGTAACGTCCGTCGTCGCGCAGCCGCGGTGCGCGCCATTCGTTGTGCAAGCGAGATGCCAGCTCCTCGGTCAGCTCGTCTCGACGCGCCGCCGACAGGCTTCCCCGGCCCTGAGCGCGAGGCCGCGCGGCAATATCGGGCTGATCGCCGAAATCCCGGTCCATTGTTCCGGGTATCGCACTGTCTTCCCGACCCATTGTTCTGCTCGCATCCAGCGCAGAGTCGGCGGCCCCCCGAGTTGGTGACTCGTGTATACGGGTGACGCCCGCTGCAGCATTCATCAATCGGTGCAGAACTTCTTTTACTACATTTGGCAATCCGGCCATGAAGATCCTGATTTCGTAGTCGTCCGGGCGATGCCCGAGATACTCGGAGCGGAGGGGGTGATTGCCGGCCCCGGGCCGACTCGCTGCACCAGACGATGAGTGGCCGGATACTGCTCACTACTCGGCCTGAACCCGACCGGCCCCGGGTCCGGGGCCGGGGATCGTGCCGAACCGCCGGACGATCACACGAACCGTCGACAGCTCGGGTCGTTCGGGTAGAGAGACCGCGATATCGTTCCCGCCCGGTCGTTGCGCGGGCGCCGCATCGACACATTCGGCCGACTCGCAGTGCATCCGCGCACGGCGGCGATACGGTGCGACACCGACGTGGCGTCACACGAGATGATCAACAGCTCAGGACATAGCGCTCATCAACTTCCCTGGTCAGCGTGATCCGAGATTAACCAGCGGCTCGCTGCCGAGATAGGTGCCCAGGGGCCAGACTTCGCGAAGAGCCCAGTGCAGATTGCACATGAGATGCGTTGGTGCCCTGTGGGTCTCGCCTACGCCGTTGGTGCGCTCACCGCTCGTGCCCAGAGGTCTCCCACACCTCCGCGCCTTGCCGCGAGATGAAGGTGGAGCGCGTCGAAGCCGAGTTCGGCATGATGGCGACATGGCTGATGGGTGTCCCGGATACCGGGCCGACGAATTGCTCGGCCGGCTGGACGGGAGCATCGTGATACATCCGGCACTCACTGAGCTCGTAGGACCAGAGATTGCGATGCTGAACGGCTTCACCGACAGGCATTGGATGTGCTGGCCCCTGATCGGGTCACCGACGGTCGGTATCGCCGACCCCGACCCGGTTGGCGCGCTCAGCTAGGGCAGTAAGACCCAGGTGGGCGTCGGCTTTACAGCACACGATTTTGCCCTTGTGCTTCTTCGAGCGGCCGAGTATTCCGGCGTCGGCCAACTCGGTGAGGGCACGGTGGGCGGCGACAGCCGAGACGCCGTACCGAGTGGCGGCCGATTCGGTGGTGAGTACGGGGTGTGTGGACAAGTCCGCGAGGATCTTCATGACGACCGCATCGCGACGGGCTAGGGCGGGACTGGTGCCCCGTCGGCGACGGTGCTCGACCAGGCGTTGCAGGAGTTGATCACCAAGTGCGGCGGCGTCTCGGGCCAGCCGCACTCCGGTCTGCGCTGCCTGCTCGGCGGCCTGGGCGAACCCGATGACCCACTCATCGGTGTATGGTTCCGGATCGCGGTAGGAGGTCAGGCCCGCCAGATAGACGTCGGTGCGCGCGGCGAACACGGCACTGATCGGGACCAACGTGTACCGCAGGGCATCACAGCGCCTCCAGGTATGGAGGCTCTGCACCGCGCCCAGGACGATTCGTGGTCCCGCAGGCGTCGCCGGCGACCCCAGCCGGGCGATCGTCGGGGCGGTAGCGGAGCCGAATTCTCCCAGTTCGTATACGTCGCCCCACCCACGTAACCAGCAATCAGCTCCCGAACCCGACCATCATCGAGACGACGCATCCGCCCAGCTGAACCCACCGGCTCGACCCGAAGTTCGGGACCGTCGGCCTCCGGGATGGTTCGAACTGATCGGCGTCGGGCCCACACCTTCAGGGGCACGAACCCGCGAAGAACGATCACCATGTCGTTCGACTGAATGGAAGTTCGGCGCGGAAACTTTGCTGCGTTTTTGGTGATCGGCCGAAAATAACAGCAGGTCAAGCCTTACTATCGGGCTCGACCTGCTGTTCGTGCTCCCCCAACTGGACTCGAACCAGTAACCTGCCGATTAACAGTCGGCTGCTCTGCCAATTGAGCTATAGGGGATTGCTCCCGGCCTCGCCCGTACCGGGCTGGCCGAGAGGAAACTTTAGCGTATGGGTGGGCACGCGCCCAAATCGCGGGGTCGAACCGGTGGGGGCGGCGAAAACGGGGCCCGAGCGGCAGGTGGGAGTCGGATCGACAGGTGTCGGTGCGGTCGGGCAGGATAGGTCAGCACGGACTACCGGGAGGAGCTCCACCCATATGCTGCGGTTGATCATCGGTATCGCTGCCGGTTATGTACTGGGCAGTAAAGCCGGGCGGGCGCGCTACGAGCAGATCAGTGCGAGTGCGCGCGCGGTCGCGGGAAGCCCGGTGACCCGCAAGCTGGTGCAGATGAGCCGGCAGCGCCTCTCGGACAAGTTGAGCACCCAGCCGAAACTGGAGCCGATGGAGCCGCTCGACGAACGCACCACCGTGATGGTGCCGCACGATCAGTTGCGGCGGCGCTAGATAGGTTCAGGCAGCGCCGAATTCGTTGTTGCCCATGGCCTGTTCGAGCAGACTCTTGCGGTACTGCTCGAGGGCGACGAGATCGGCGAACAGTGCCATATAGGTCTCCGGCTCGTCCACCGAGGAGACTCGGTGCAGTCGTGATTTCAGTTCGGCGATCTGCCGGCCGACCAGGACCGCCTGGGCATTGGCGAGGACACCGGTGATGAACCGCGGGATATCGGCGGTGGTTTTCACCGGCAGCGGCTCACTGGCCAGTTCGGAGATCAGGGCGCGCAGTGTGAGGTCGTCGGTGAGTTCGCTGATCGTGCCCACCCAGTCCGCGCCCGACAGCCCGGCCGATGCTCCCCCGGCTTCGGCCATGAGAACGCGCACCGCGATATAGGCGGGGTGGGTGAAGGCGTCGGCTTCCAGAGCGTCGAATGCCGGGCCCGCGATCTCCGGGTACTGTAGTCCGGCGGCGAGGGCTTGGCGCTGGGAACGCAGCACCGGATCGCGGGGATCGGGACGAGCCGCCGACTGGGAAGGGACCACCCCGGACTGCTCGGCCCGGGGTGTGCGGGTGGGCGGGGCGGCGGCCGCGCCGCGCAGCTTGCGGGCCTCCTCGTCGACCCGGCGGTACACCAGCTGCGGATCCTGCCAGCCGGTCCATTCGGCCAGCTGGGTGGCATAGCGTTTGCGCAGGCCGTGATCCTTGATCTGGGCGACGATGGGAACCGCCCAGCGCATCACCTCGACCTGGCTGTCATAGGTGAGGGCGCGTGTGCGGCTGTCCTCACGTTTCGCGATCTCCTGCCGCAGCGCGAAGTCGAACAGCGGCTCACGGCGGGCGACCATATCGCGCAGGGCGGCGTCGCCGGAATGCTGGCGCATCTCGCACGGGTCCTGGCCGTCGGGTGAGACCACCACGTAGGTCTGCCCGGCCACCTTCTGATCGCCGAGGAACGCTTTGAGGGCGGCGGCCTGACCGGCGGCATCGCCGTCGAAAGTGAAGATGATCTCGCCGCGCCAGAAATTATCGTCCATGAGCAGGCGGCGCAGGATCGCCAGATGGTCGTCGCCGAAGGCGGTGCCGCACGCGGCGACGGCGGTTTTCACCCCGGCCAGATGCATGGCCATCACATCGGTGTAGCCCTCGACGACCACGGCCTGATGCCCCTTGGCGATCTCCCGTTTGGCATGTTCGAGACCGAAGAGCACCTGAGACTTCTTGTACAGCAGGGTTTCCGGGGTGTTGACATACTTGCCCGGCATGGTGTCGTCTTCGAAGAGTTTGCGGGCGCCGAAGCCGATCACATCGCCGCCGAGATTGCGGATGGGCCACAGCAGCCGCCGGTGGAACCGGTCGATCGGGCCACGCCGGCCCTGCCGGGACAGACCCGCCGCCTCGAGTTCCTTGAAATCGAAGCCCCGGTTCAGCAGATGCTTGGTGAGGACATCCCAGCCGTCGGGGGCGTAACCGCAGCCGAACTGAGTCCACGCGGCCTCGTCGAAATTGCGCTCGGTGAGATATTTGCGCGCGACAGTGGCATCGGGGCCGCGCAACCGCTCGACGTAGAACTCGTGCGCGGCGGCATTCGCGGCCACCAGCCGGGACCGGGTACCGCGGTCACGCTGGACCGAGGTCCCGCCGCCCTCGTAATTGATCCGGTAGTTGAGCCGGTCGGCCATCTGCTCCACGGCTTCCACGAAACCGATGTGCTCGATCTTCTGCAGGAAGGCGTACACGTCGCCGCCCTCATTGCACCCGAAGCAGTGGAAAAGTCCGTGGTTGGGCCGCACGTGGAAGGACGGAGACTTCTCGTCGTGGAACGGACACAGGCCCTTCATCGAATCCGGGCCGCCCCGTTTGAGCGCCACATATTCGCCCACCACATCCTCGATCCGGACGCGCTCCCGAATGGCGGTGATATCGCGAGCAGGTATTCGTCCGGTCACGGAGTCGAGTCTAGGCCAGCGGGGCCACGCCAGAACCCGAGCACCCTCACCGTGGTGTGCCCGCTCACCACTGAAGAGTGGCGGCGATGCGTTCGAGGCGGCTCTCGGTGTAGGAGGCGATCTGGTCGACGATCACCCGCACCCGGGCGCTGTCGTCGGTCGCGGCATCCCACCAGGGCAGCAGCAGGGGGTCGAGCGCGGCGGGGCCGGTGGCCAGCAGATGTTCGGCGACGGCGGTGAGCCTGTCACGCTGCTCGGCCTGGCGCAGTTTGTGGTCGGGATCGGACATGACATAGCGCAGCGCCACCGTCTTCAGCACCGCGACCTCGGCGGCCGCCACCGGTGGCACGACCAGGTCGGCGGAGTAGCGGGCCAGCGGTCCGGGGCAGGTCTCGCGCGTCGCCACGACCGCCGCGTTCGCGAACCTGCCGACGAGTTCGCTGGTGAGCCGCTTCAACGCGACCGAACTGGTCAGGGTGCCGTCGTAGACGAAGACATCGGCCACCACCGGCAGTTCGGAGAGCCGCTGTGCGGCGGCCACCAGATCGTCGACCGAGAGGCCGCGGTGCTGCACATGCCCGAGTTCGGCGAGCGCCACCCGCTCCACCGGGTCGGCCAGGGCCCGCAGATCGATACGCCCGGCGAGGATGCCGTCCTCCACATCGTGCACCGAGTAGGCCACATCGTCGGACCAGTCCATCACCTGGCATTCCAGGGCCGGCCGCCGATCGGGGGCAGCTTTGCGGACCCAGGACAGCCGGTCGGCGTCCGCTTCGTAGGCGCCGAATTTGCCACCGGCCTCGGTGCGGTGCCAGGGGTATTTGATCGCGGCGTCGAGGGCGGCGCGAGTGAGGTTGAGCCCGACGCTGCCGCCGTAGGAGTCGAGCACCTTCGGTTCGAGGCGGGTGAGGATCCGCAGATTCTGGGCGTTGCCCTCGAAGCCGCCGAAATCGGCGGCGAAGATATCGAGTGCTTTCTCCCCGTTGTGCCCGTAGGGCGGATGGCCGATATCGTGCGCCAGACCCGCGAGTTCGGCCAGGTCGGGATCGCATCCGAGACCGTCGGCGATACCGCGGCCGATCTGCGCGACCTCCAGCGAATGCGTGAGCCTGGTGCGCGGGGTGTCACCGTCGCGGGGACCCATCACCTGCGTCTTGTCGGCGAGGCGGCGCAGGGCGGCAGAATGCAGCACTCGGGCACGGTCGCGCGCGAATTCGGTGCGGTGGCCGTTGCCGTGGGCGCCGGCACCGGCCAGGCCGGCCGTTTTGGGCGCCTCGACGACCAGGCGTTCGCGATCGTGCTCGGTGTAGATCACCGCACCCAGTCTGCCACCGGGCGGTGACCGATCGGGATGTTCGACGGCACCGGCGGGTGAAGGGTTCACTGCCCGGCGGTGTAGTTGAAATCCGCCGAGAAATGCGTGAGCTGATACCAGAGCAGCGCCGCGGTCTCCCGGGCGATCCCGTGGGCCTGCGATTCCCGGGTGTACACGGCGGGGCCGGTGCGGGTGGGCGCGGTCCAGGCGTCGAGTCCGGCGTCGCGGGCCATGGTGCGAGTGCGCAGCGAATGCCACGGATCGCTGACCAGTACCGCCGATTCGAGTTCGCGTCCGTGCATCGCGTCGGCCACGGCCTCGATACTGCGCAGGGTGTCGGAGCCGGTCTCCACCGCGAGAATGGCGTCCTCCGGGACGCCCGCTTCCATCAGGTACATCTTCCCCGAGGCGGCCTCGGTGTAGAGGTCGCCTTCCTGTTTTCCGCCGACCGTGACGACCAGATCCGACACTCCCTGCTCGTACAGGCTGGCCGCCTGATAGAGACGCGCCTCGAACACCGACGACGGGGTCCCGGAATACTGCGCCGCGCCCAGGACCACGATCGCGTCTGCCCTGGTGTAATCCTCGATCCGGGCCACCTGCCACACCCGCACGGCGGTACCGCACACCAGGATCATCCCCACCACGAGGGCTCCACCGATCAGCCGTCCGCCCCAGCGCAGGATTCCGGCGCCGATTCCGCGCGCAGCACCGGAATCGGCACGCGAGTCCGGTCGTGTACGCACTGGCGTCCAAGTCACGACACAAGTCTGCCAGGCAGGTTCCGGGCCGCGAACACCGCGCGATCACACCCCTCCGGTTCGCCACGGCGCGACGGGAAATCGTCTCCGCTGGTCAGCGGCTCGTAGATCGGCAGACGGCAGCACAGAGCGGGCGAACCGGACGGTGCGGGGAGGCGCGCATCGATTCGACGGGCGCACCTCGAGCCCCGAATCGTTATCAGCGGGACTCCGCAGCGCGAACGAAACCGCCCCCGCGGTCATCCGGACGCGCGCAACGACTCTGCCACGGGCCGGAAACCGTAGTCGAGCATCTCCTCGTCGTGGACGACACTCATGACAGCCTGAGCGCGCAGATCGGTGGCCGGCGCTATCTCGCGCACCGCTCCAACCGCGCCCTGCGGCGATATCAACTGGCACTACGCCACCTCGGCGTAGTGTCGTGCCTCGCCGCGGGCGGCCCGCTCGACCAGCGCGCCCTGATCACCCGGCTCCAGGTGGACAAATCGTCGATGGTGTACATCGTCGACGAGCTGGAACGACAGGGTCCGGCCGAACGCCGCCGCGACGAACGCGACCGCCGCAGCTATGCGGTACGCCTCACCCCATGCGGCCTAGATCGGCTCGCCGCCGAGAAGGCCACCGAACAGGCGATGACCGAACTACTCGCCCCGCTGCCGCCCCGCGACCGCGGGCAACTGAACGAACTGCCGACCCGCTTCACGGACACGCCGCCGACACGGAATGAGCGCGGCACACCGACCGGACCCCGAAACCGCCGCGAGCGGGTGAATTTCGCGACAGGCCACCGCCCGACAGTGAATATCTCGTTGATCGGGTCCGAACACCGGTAGATTCGACTTCCGGAACGGGCGCGGATGTGCTTGGCTATCCCTCGGCGAGAACTGCTGCGTCCCCGATCGACCCATCGGTGACCACGGACTCGCACCCACACGTCACACCACAGAGGCGTGGCTGCCCGTCGACTGTTTTGGGAATCCTGGGAACAGGTGAACGGCCGGTGGCCGTCTCGGTGAGCACATGGAGTACACGATGTTTTCTGGATGGAAGAGCGCCACCGCCGGTATGGCGGTAACCCTCGCGGCGGTCCTCGCCCCCGCGGTGGCGACGAACGCCCACGCGGCGCCCGAGGGCTGCCCGAACCTGTATGTGGTCGCCATCCCCGGCACCTGGGAGACGTCGAAAGCCGAGCCGGGCAGGGGAATGCTCGCCTTGGCCGCCGACGGACTGCCGGGCAACTCCCAAACCGACTACGTCGCCTACACCGCGACCGCCTTCCCCTGGGAGGGAGAGGTCTACGGTCGGTCCAAGAACGAGGCGGTCGCCGGCGCCCGCGGACTCATCGCCGATGTGGCGCGCCGCTGCGGCAACACCCGGTTCGCCCTTCTCGGCTACAGCCAGGGCGCCGATGCCGCCGGTGACCTCGCGGTCGAGATCGGTACCGGCCTCGGTGTGGTTCCCGCCGACCGGGTGGGCCTGGTCGGCCTGATCGCCGACCCCCGCCGCTCCCCCCTCGACAACCTCGTCGGCCCACCGGTTCCCGGCGCCGGAGCGGGCGGCACCCGCCTGACCGGTTTCGGCTGGCTGAGCAACCGCACCTACACCTTCTGCGCGGTCGGCGACCTGTACTGCTCGACTCCCGACGGCGATTTCGCGGCCCGGATCGCCGGATTCTTCGCCCAGGTCTCCAACGCCGATCCCACCCAGCTCGGCAACTACCAGACCCTCGGTATGCAGCTGCTCAACGACGCCCTGGCCGCGGGCGGGCTCGGCCTGCTGCACGACCAGCTCAACGGCAGCGCCTACGAGGAACGCAAGAAGCAGGTCGACGACTTCGTCAAATCCGGTATCCACCAGAGCTACCCGCACTACCAGGTGGCCGGCGGCGCCACCGCCCTGAGCTGGCTGCGTCGGAAACTCACCGAGTTGTCCTGAATCACCCCGCCTCCGGCACCGTTGCCACGGCCGCCGGGCGCGGTGACACACCGAATCCCCGATCACCGTCCGAGTGAGCATTCCGCCCGGTCGGTGGCGGGTTCGGATCATGGTGCCGGCCACAGCATGCGCGCGAGCCGAGAAGAACCGGGGCTCGCCACAGTTCACACCACGCCGTACTTCTCATCACCGGGAGCATCGAAGCGGATCATTCCCACGAGCGCGTCTTTCAACTCCAGTCCGGGTCCAGGCTTCTTGGCGTGCATGAACATATTCTTGCCGTCGGGGTCGGCCGACATTTCTTCCTTGGTCGGCGTTCTCAGCTTGTCGCCGTCGTAGATGAACAAGACGCCGGGATCTCGATGTCCCGCCATGATGTCTTCGACAACACTGCCCCCGATATGCGTCCAGGGGCCATTCGGATCCGCTCCTCCGTGCACACGTGCGTCTTCCACGAGCTTCGGAACTGCGAGATCCCGATCCGCCGAGACCCATCGGAATTCCAGGTCCAATTCCTCCAGTTTTCCACCTTGCTGCGCCTGCATATTGTCCAGGAGTCCGATGAGCCTTTTCTCGGAGGCCGAAAACTCTGTTCCGCGCATTTCGTCGAACGCCGCAAGATGCTTGACCTCACCGATCATGCAGGAAAGGGAAAGCTTATCGGCGAGGCTCGCAAAGCTGCCTCTGTCCTCTTGGCTGAGTCGCAATACGAAGTGTTCGACCCGACCGGGTGCCGGGGAGTCGCTGTGGGATCCGGTGATCGGCGACGGAGTTTCCTTTTCGAGGGGAGGCGATGCCTGTGCGGGGCGTGACGTGGGTGCTCCGCGGGAGTCCCCCGGTGACCGATCCGCCTCACGCGAACCGGCCGGGATCTGCTGCCTACCGCGTTCGGCGGCATGTCGATGCGTATCCGCCGCTCGGGTGGCACCACCCGAGACGCCGTCCACCTTGTCGTGAAGGTGGCCACCGGTCCGCCGGCTGAGCAGCTCCACCAAGTCGTCCCGCAACCGCCGGCACAGCTCATTCGCGGTGCCGTCCGGGAAACCTCTCACCGCAGACCACCCCCGTCGACACGGCGGCGGAGTTCGAGCGCGGACCTCATGGCGTACCGGCGACGGCCGTCACAGCCGGGTGGCCGTGGCCGGTTCCGCTGCTGATACCGAACGTCACCACCGACCCGGCTTTCGATATCTCCGATATCGGCGCGACCGCCCGATTTCGGCAGTATACGAACCCACCCCATCCGCTGACCTCCCCCGCGCTACCGTAGATAGCTCCCCGAGTCGTCCCTACGCCAAGGAGCATCGCGCCAGGATTTCTCAGAAGTTACCGCATCCGGTGTGCCGCCACGGTCGGTACGCCACCTACGGCACGGAGCGGTGCGCAGAACCGCACGGGCCGCGGGTCGCGGATGCCTCGCCGGGATATCGCGGCGGCGATGGCTGTCGACCGGGCCGGTGCGACCGACCCGCCGCCGCCCGCGATGCGCTCACCAGCCCCGGCCCTTCCAATCCGCCAGCTGCGGCCGCTCGGCACCCAGGGTGGTGTCGTCCCCGTGTCCCGGGTACACGGCCGTATCGTCGCCGTAGCGGTCGAACAGCTTAGTGGTCACACCGTCTAGCAGGGTGGTGAAATCTCCCGGACGCCAGGTTTTTCCGATTCCTCCTGGAAACAAGCAATCTCCGGTGAACAGGTGTGTCCGGCCGGCCCCGTCGGTGAGGGCGAGGGCGACCGATCCGGGAGTGTGCCCGACCAGGTGGATCACCTCGAGGGTCAGCTCGCCGACATCGACCGCATCCCCCTCGGCCAGGGTGCGGTGCGGAGGTACCGGAAGCGGGTCGGCGTCCAGAGAATGCGCCGCGGTGGGCGCACCGGTGGCGGCGGTGACGGCTTCGAGCGCCTGCCAGTGGTCGCCGTGCTGATGAGTGGTGACGATCAGGCCGATCCCGCCGGTGGTCTCCTGCTCGATCAGCTCGATGATCCGGCCGGCTTCGTTGGCGGCGTCGATCAGCAGGGCGGCTCCGGTGGCGGCGCACTGGACGAGGTAGGTGTTGTTGTCCATCGGGCCGACCGACATCTTGGTCACCCGGGCACCCGGGATCTCGCGACGCTGGGCTGCAGAACCCGGTGAGACATGGCCGGTATAGGACGTGTCGATGGTGATCACATCCCGATGCTAGCGAGACGGGCGAGAGATTCCCCGGAAGTCGCGTCCGGACGGTCCTCGGCCCGATGGTGCTCGCCTGGGCAGTGCGCGAGACAGTTCTCTGGGCGGTGGTTTGCGTTGATCATGTCGGGGTATGGCGGCAGCGCCCAACGAGGAAAGGAGATACTCATGCGCAAGACTGTCGCAGTTGCTCTATCGTCCCTCGTTCTGACCTTCGGCGGAGCGGGCGTAGTCGCGGCCGATCCGCTGGAACAGCCGCAGCCGGTGGTCGCGGTCGCACAGCACAATGTGGCCGACGAGCACGAACAAGAAAGCGACAAGACCGGTCTCTGGGGTCTACTCGGCTTGCTCGGCCTGCTCGGTTTGGGCGGCCTGGCCAAGCGGAACAAGGACACGACGCGTTACGACAACACCACGACCCCGCGCCGGCCGACATAGCCCGAGCGGCAGGACCCGGCTCGAACGATGACGCCGGCGCGAGGAGGCCGCCCCAGGACAGCTCGCACCTCGCGCCGGCGTCCGATCGGTATCAACGCGCCGATGCCTCTAGCAGCCGAGCAGCCGCTGCGCGAGATAACCCTCGACCTGATCCAGGGCGATCCGCTCCTGGGTCATGGTGTCGCGTTCGCGCACCGTGACCGCCTGGTCGTCGAGAGTGTCGAAATCGACCGTGATGCAGAACGGAGTGCCGATCTCGTCCTGGCGGCGATAGCGGCGGCCGATGGCGCCGGCGTCGTCGAATTCGACGTTCCAGTTCCGGCGCAGCCGGGCGGCGAGGTCCTTGGCCTTCGGGGTGAGGTCGGCGTTGCGCGACAGCGGCAGCACGGCTGCCTTGACCGGCGAGAGGCGGCGATCCAGGCGCAGCACCGTGCGGGTATCCACACCGCCCTTCGCGTTCGGGGCCTCGTCCTCGGCGTACGCGTCGACCAGGAACGCCATCAGCGAACGGGTCAGACCGGCGGCGGGCTCGATCACGTACGGAACGTAGCGTTCCTCGGTGGTCTGGTCGTAGTAGCTCAACTCCGCGCCGGAATGCTTGGCGTGCGTGGACAGATCGTAGTCGGTGCGGTTGGCGATACCTTCCAGCTCGCCCCATTCACCGCCCTGGAAACCGAAGCGGTACTCGATATCGGTGGTACCGGCCGAATAGTGCGAGAGCTTCTCTTTCGGATGCTCGAAAAGACGCAGGTTCTCCGGGTCGATACCCAGGTCGGTGTACCAGGAGAAGCGGGTGTCGATCCAGTATTTGTGCCATTCGGCGTCCTCGCCGGGTTTGACGAAGAACTCCATCTCCATCTGCTCGAATTCGCGCGTGCGGAAGATGAAGTTGCCGGGGGTGATCTCGTTACGGAAGCTCTTGCCGATCTGGGCGATACCGAACGGCGGCTTCTTGCGCGCGGTGGTCATCACGTTCGCGAAGTTCACGAAAATGCCCTGGGCGGTCTCCGGGCGCAGATAGTGCAGGCCCTCTTCGTCGTCGACCGGGCCGAGGTAGGTCTTCAGCAGGCCGGAGAAGTTCTTGGGCTCGGTCCAGCTGCCGGGCTGACCGGTCTCCGGGTCGTTGATATCGGCGAGGCCATTGGCGGGCGGACGGCCGTGCTTGGCTTCGTAGGCCTCGAGCAGATGGTCGGCCCGGTAACGCTTGTGGGTGTGCAGGGATTCGACGAGCGGATCGGAGAACGTCTCGACGTGGCCGGAGGCCACCCAGACCTGGCGCGGCAGGATCACCGACGAATCGAGGCCGACCACATCCTCGCGGCTGGTGACCGTGGAGCGCCACCACTGCTTCTTGATGTTCTCCTTGAGCTCGACGCCCAGCGGACCGTAGTCCCACGCCGATTTGGTACCGCCGTAGATCTCACCACACGGGTACACCAGACCCCGGCGCTTGGCGAGGTTGGCAACGGTGTCCACCTTCGACTTGGGTGCCACGCGAGAATTCTCCATCCACTACGAATCGCCAGTAGTTACGCCGCCCGGACCGGGCTACGTGATCGCGGTTGCCCACGGTAGCTACTCTGCCGTGCGCGGCTGATCGGGTACAGCCTAGTGGGTGCTCCCGGTGGATCCCATCGGCAGCCTGCGCGGGGCCCGGAGCAGACGCGCCGTTTCACCCGACGAACCATAATTCGCGCTCGCATCGGCATGGGCATTTGACATGCATACCCATGCATATCAAAATGGGACCGGTTTCCAATAAGGAGTGGACCATGACAACGCACACTGCCGCCGCCGGACAGCACAATCCCTATCGCTCCCCGGCACCGGTCCCGATACCCACCCGGACGGTACTGGAGAACGCCGGGGAACTGCTGCGCGCACTCGCGGCACCCGTTCGCATCGCCATCGTGCTACAACTGCGGGAGTCGCCGCGCTGTGTGCACGAGCTGGTGGACGCCCTCGGTGTTACACAACCCCTGGTCAGCCAGCATCTGCGGATTCTCAAATCGGCCGGGGTGGTACACGGTGAGCGTTCGGGCCGGGAGGTCCTCTACGAACTCGTCGACGACCATCTGGCACATATCGTGGTCGACGCAGTAGCGCACGCCGAAGAAGAAGGGTAATTCGTGTCCGAGAACCTGGTCACCGGCAAAGGGACCACCACACAGAGAGCAGTCGGTATTCGCACCACGCGGCAACGCAACGCGATCGCCGCGCTACTGGAGGATATCGACAGGTTCCGGTCGGCTCAGGAGCTACACGACGAGCTACGCAGCCGCGGCGAGGGAATCGGACTCACCACCGTCTACCGAACACTGCAATCGCTCGCCGACGCCGGAATGGTCGACGTCCTGCGCACCGATAACGGCGAATCGGTCTACCGGCAATGCTCGACCGGCCATCACCACCACCTGGTGTGCCGCCACTGCGGCCGCACCGTCGAGGTCGCCGGGCCGACCGTGGAGGCGTGGGCGGCGAGCACCGCCTCCAGCCACGGGTTCACCGAAGTCAGCCATACGCTGGAGATCTTCGGCACCTGCCACTCCTGCTCCGCGGTCGGACGGCGCTAGCATTCCGAAAAGCTCCGAAAACCGGCGAAGGCCGCTACCACCGGGTGGTAGCGGCCTTCGCCGTGCCGGGTTCCAGATCAGGCAGTGACCGGCACCGGCTCCGAGGCCGGACCAGTGGACAGAGCGGGCTCGGCGCGGTCGCGATCACGGATCGCACCGATTCCGAGCAGCACGACCGCGAACCCCGCCCATGCCAGCAGGATCAGGATCGGGCGCAGCGCCCCGGCCCCGTCGAAGAACGCGACCGATCGGAGCAGCGAGGCCGCTGCCCCCGGGGGCAGCAACTGGCCGATCGCGCCCCACGGCTGCGGCAGCAGTTCGGGAGCGGCGGTGGCGGCCGAGAACGGGTTACCGATGAGCAGCATGGTCAGGGCAGCGATACCGATTCCGGCGCGGCCGATCACCGTGGCCAGGCCGGTGACAGTACCCGCGACCGCGAACGAGACCAGTCCGGCCACCGCCGACAAGGTGAGGTAATCGCCGGGAACGATGGACAACCACCCCTGGGTGACCAGCATGCTCAGCAGACCACCGGCGATACCGAAGACGAGGACGCCGAGGGCACGGCCACCGGCCGAGGGCACCAGGAGTGTCAGCAGTACACCGCCCGCGATACCCGCCATGACGAGCGGGAGCGCCATGGCGCCGAATCCGGCCCCGCGCGGATCGTCGGGGTCGGCCGGGACCACATCCTCGACGGGTGCGGCCGGTGCACCGGACAGCTGCTGACCGATCTGGGTGAGCTGCTGAGCGACCGCTGGAGCCGCACCGGAAGCGACGAGCATCCGGGGCGCGCCGCCGCCGGTGACGATCGCGCCGTAGACCTCACGCTCATTGATCGCTTCGCGAGCGGCCGTCTCGTCGGGCAGGACGGTCAGTTCGAATGCGCCCGGATTCTGGCCGCTGAGCCGGGCCTCGACCACCGCCGCCTGCGGACCTGCCACGGCGAGGGGCAGATCACGGGGCGCGATATTGGTCGCCGGCCATGCGAAGGCGACCAGCATCAGCGCTTGCAACAGGGCCGCGCCCACCCCGAGTGCCACGGCACGCTGGATGACGTTCATGACGTTCTCCCCAGAAAATCGAAGGCTCGTTCTTTTTCTGCATTCACCGTCCCACCGGGCCCAGCGCTTGTCAAGAACGAACATTCGTTTTATTTTGGAGATATGCCCCGAGTCAGTAACGAGCACCTGGAACGCCGCCGCCAGCAGATCCTCGACGCCGCTCGGGTCTGCTTCGTCCGCAAAGGCTTCCACCAGACCTCCATGCAGGATGTCTTCACCGAATCGGGGCTGTCCGCGGGTGCGGTCTACCGTTACTTCAAGAGCAAGGACGAACTGGTCATCGCGCTGGCCTCGACCGCCGCCGGAGATATCCGCGCGCAGATGACTGCCGTCATCCACAGCGACCCGCTCCCCACCCCCGCCGAACTGGTCGCGCGGATGACGGACTGGATCAGTGCCCAGAGCGGCCCCGAAGGCCGGATACGCCTCGCACCCCAGGCATGGTCGCTGGCCCTCATAGACGAAGGAGCCGCGGAACCCGTGCGCAAGACGATGGCGGGTATCCGCGAGATGTGGCGCGAATACGCCGAACGGATGCGCGCCGTCGGATGGCTACCGCCCGATGCCGACCTGGACGCGGTCGCCGCCGCGTTGTTCGGACTTCTCCCCGGATTCGTACTCCAGCACCTGCTCCTCGACGACCTGGTCCGCGAGCAGTACCTGCGCGGGGTGGAAACGCTATACCCCTACAGCCACTCCGCAACCCGGCCGCGGGCCGAACCCGCGGCCACCGCGGACCCGGCCTGAGCGGGATCAGGGCAATAAGCCCTTGCGGGCCTCACCGGCGCCCCCGAGCACCAGCAGCAGCATCGTCGTCAACGCCGGATCATCCAGACCGGCCGCCGGGAAGGTGTATCGCAGAATCACATCGGCGAGCTTGCCGTGCGAGATCACCGCGATCGAACCGAACTGCAACGAGGCGTTACGTTCGGCCACCCGCTTGTGCAACTGCGGTTTGATCGGACGGTCCCAGGCCAGCACGCACGTCAGCGACAGCACGTCCAGCCCCGGCGTCAGCGTGAACGCGCTCAGCGAACACAACGCGCCCTGGAAATCGAAACGCAGCGAACTGTCGTTGTCGACCCGGACGTCGATATCGTAGAGCCCCAGCCCCGCCCCGGCCCGGGCCTTCAACTCCACATCCGGTGCCAGCGCACCCGATTCGGCCTCGCCGCTCATTTGGTACCTCCGAACCGGCGATCCCGCCGCGCGTACTCGAGGCAGGCGTCCCACAGATTGCGCCGATCGAAATCCGGGAACAAGGTCGCCTGATAGACGAACTCCGCGTACGCCGACTGCCAGATCAAGAAATTCGAACTACGGAACTCCCCCGAGGGCCGGAGGAACAGATCCACATCGGGCATATCCGGTTCGTCCAGGAACCGGGCCACGGTGCCCTCGTTCACCTTCTCCGGATCGATCTCCCCGGCCGCCACCCGGCGCGCGATCTCTCGTGCCGCATCGGCGATCTCGGCACGACCGCCGTAATTGACGCACATGGTCAACGTCATCACCGTGTTGTCCCGGGTCAGCTCCTGCGCGGTCTCCAACTCCCGGATCACGCTGCGCCACAACCGCGGCCGCCGCCCGGCCCAGCGCACCCGCACCCCCATCTCGTGCATCTCGTCGCGCCGCCGCCGGATCACATCCCGGTTGAATCCCATGAGAAACCGCACCTCGTCGGGACTGCGTCGCCAGTTCTCGGTGGAGAACGCGTACGCCGACAACCATTTGACACCGATCTCGATACAACCCTCGACGGTGTCCATGAGCACGGCCTCACCCCGCTCGTGCCCCGCAGTACGCGGCAGCCCCTGCTCCTGCGCCCACCGGCCGTTACCGTCCATCACCAGCGCCACATGCCGGGGCACGAGCTCCTGCGGAATCTCCGGCGGACGAGCCCCGGAAGGATGCGGTGCCGGCGGGCGGACAGTTCGAACACCGTCGGACGCGGACACGTCCGAACCGGCGGAGTCACGACGCAGGATCACGTCAAAAGACTAGTCGTGTTCACGGCGCGCCGACGCGCGCGGGGTCGGGGGCTGTATTTTCCGGCGCCGCCTGCGGCGGCGCGGGTCGAGGCCCCCGGGGGCCCGCCGCGGTACACGGCTCACGGGGAACTCGATGCCGGTGCCGCTCCCGTGCGTTCCACCAGCGGCAAGGTGCGGAGTTTGTGCTCCAGATGCCATTGCAGATGGGCCGCGATCAGGCCGCTGGCCTGCCGGCGCGCCGATTCCGGGATCGTCTCGACCCGGTCCCAGCGGCCGTGGCGCAGGGCCAGTAGATGGTCGAAGACCGCGGGGGCCGGCGTGGCGGCGCCGGGCGGGCGGCAGTGGACACACACCGCTCCCCCGGCGCCCACGTGGAACGCGCGATGAGGGCCGGGGGTGGCGCAGCGGGCACATTCGTCGACGGCGGGGGCCCAGCCGGCGTAGTCCATGGCGCGGAGCAGGAAGGCGTCGAGGACGAGTTCGTGGGGACGCTGTCCCTCGGCGATCGCACGCAGGGCGCCCGCGGTGAGGGTGTGCAGGCGGGGCACGGGGGCGCGTTCCTCACCGGCCAGTCGTTCGGCGGTCTCCAGTACGGCGCAGGCGGTGGTATAGCGGCCGTAGTCGGCGATGATGGCGGTCGCGAATGCCTCGATGGTATGGACCTGGGTCACGATATCGAGGCTGCGGCCGGGATGGAGCTGCACGTCTATATAGGCGAACGGCTCCAGCCGTGCCCCGAATTTCGATTTGGTGCGGCGCACTCCTTTGGCCACGGCGCGCACGAGACCGTACTGCCGGGTGAGGAGCGTGACGATACGGTCGGCTTCGCCCAGTTTGTGCTGGCGCAGCACGACGGCATGGTCACGATACAAACGCACGCGACCAGTCTTGCACGTGTCCGGCCGCGTCACCTCGAGCCGTCCCGGCTCGGATACGTATCGCCGGGAGCCGCCCACCCGGCTTCCCCCGAGGCGCGTCAGGGTCGCGTAACCCGGCGGCGGCAGGATGGTCACGTGGTCACCGGGTGCCGGAATCACGGCGCCCGGCAACGAACAGCGGGTACTAGGTCCCGAGCCGGATGGGGAAGGCTGCCGGATCGTTCTGAGTGAGCACCGGCAGGTTGCCGATCTCGCTCGATGGCATGGCGTACTGCAGGTTCGGGAACCGCTCGAACAGCGCGGGCAGGGCGATCGAGGCCTCGAGCCGGGCCAGGGCCGCGCCTGGGCAGATATGCGGGCCGTAGCCGAACGAGATATTGCGATTGGCGGTGGGCCGGGTGATATCGAAGGTGTCGGCGTCTTCGCCGTGCAGGCCCCGGTCGCGTCCGATCGCGCGATAGGACATGACGACGCCGTCGCCCTTCTCGATGGTGAAATCGTCGACCGTGATGTCCTCGGTGGCGAAACGCATCAGCAGGTGGATGACCGGGCCGTCCCAGCGCAGGGTCTCCTCGATCGCCTCCTCCCAGGTGCGGTCGCCGGCCCGGATCGCCGCCAACTGCTCCGGGTGAGCGAGCAGGGCACGGACGGTGGTGATGATGAGGCTGACCGTGGTCTCGTGCCCCGCGGCGACGAGCGCCTTCAGATTGCCGAGCACCTCCGCCTCGGTCAGCGGCGTTTCGCCCTCCGCGACGTCGTGGATGAAATCGGAGGTCAGATCGTCGGACGGGCGGGCGGTCTTCTCCTTGATCAGGCCGGTGTAATAGTCGTCGAGTTCGGCGAAGACCCGCATCCGTTCCTCGTGCGGGGTCAGCAGCGAGAAGAACGCCTTATAGGACTCCAGCAGCGTGGTGTGATCGGAGCGCGGCACCCCCATGAGCTCGCTGACCACCCGCATCGGCAGCGGATAGGCGAAGATCTGCTTGAGGTCCACCGCCTCGTTCGCCGCGCCCGCCGCGGCGAGATCGTCGAGGAGTTCGGCCGTGAAATGTTCGATCTTCGGGCGCAGCGCACCGAGCCGGCGCGGTGCCAGCGCCCGGGTGGTCTTGATCCGGAGCCGGCGGTGTTCGGCACCGTCCACGGTGAACATCGAACGCCCGGCGTCGATCATGCCGATCAGCGGCCACTCGCGGGTCACCGCGCCGGACTGCCACAGATTCCACTGCGTGTGGTCCTTCACCAGACGAGTGTCGGTGAGCAGTTGGCGAGCAAGGTTGTGCCGGGTGACGGTCCAGGCGGACGCGCCGAGCAGTTCGATCCTGGTGAGCGCGGGGCCCTCGGACAGGGTGCGGGTCTCCCCGGCGAGATCGGCGACCATCGGGTCGATTGTCAGGGCCGCGCTGTGCGGGCATTGCTGGCTCACGAACCACCTCCAACGGCGGGAACAGGTGTGAAATCGACAGGTAGCGAGATGAATCCGCGCAAGAACGGGGAGGGCCGCCGGACCAGGGACCCGGCGGGGACCGCGAGATCCAGATCGGGCAACCGGTCGAGCAGGACCTCGATCCCGGTCCGCGCGATGATCTCGGCGATCTGCTGGGCCGGGTAGGGACAGCGGTATTCGCCGTGACCGAAGGCGAAATGGGCGGCATTGCCGGAATGGGCGGGTTCGGCGCCGTCGCCGGAGTACTGGCGGATATGCGGATCGGCGTTGGCCGCGGCCAACCCGAGCAGCAACATATCCCCGCGCCGCACCAGCGCCTCGCCGAGGCGGGTGTCACGGGATACCCAGCGACCGGCCAGGATCTGAGTCGGGGTGTCCTCCCACAGGACCTCGGTCATCGCCTGGCCGATACTGTGCCGGGCGGCGCCGAACGCGGCGGCGAACCGGTCGTCGACGAGCATGAGCCGGATCGAATTACCGATCCAGTCGGCGGTCGGCAGATGGCCCGCCGCAGTCACCGACTGCATGTTCAGCACGTATTCCTCGTCGGCGAACGGTGCGGGATGCGCCAGCATCCGCGACACCAGATCCTGCCCCGGCGCGGCCTTCTTCTGCGCCAGCAGCTGTTGCATGTATTCGGCGAACCGCTGATAGGCGGCGGGTGCCTCCGGACCACCGTCGCACAGTGTCTGCATGGTCTGCGCGAGATAGGGTCCGTCCGATTCGGGGACACCCATGATCCAGGCCAGTGTCAGCACCGGTAGCAATTCGGCGAATTCGGTGACGACATCGGCATAACCGCGCCCGCAGAACCGGTCGATGAGCCCGTCGGCGAGCTGTTCACAGGCGGTGCGCAGCGCGAACGGGTCCACCGATTCCAGAGCCGGTTCGACCAGACCCACATGCCGGGCGTGCGCGGCACCGGCGGTGAAGTAGATCCCCGGCTGCGGCCGGCCGACCATGGGCAGCAGCGGCCAGTCCGGCGCGATCGCGGGCCACTGGTTCCACAGGCTCGAATCCCGGGGGAACAGCAGACCGTCCGTGGTGACCTGATGCAGTTCCCGGTAACCGATCACCAGCCACGCCGGTATGCCGCCGATGAGTTCCACCGCGACCACCGGTCCGTACTCGGACCGCATCCGGGTGTAGAGCAGAGCGGGGTCGGTGTGGAAACCGGGACCATCCAAGGTGACAGCGCCGTTCGGCGCGACCGGGCAGCCGCCGGGTGAGATCGCGGTGTTGTAGTCCGGACGGGTCACGATCGAACCTCCGCCACCGCCGGTGGAGTCTGCCGCTCGATGAGGTGTTCGACCAGGCCGATCAGCACCTGTTTGCTCGAGGTCCGCGACCGCGCGTCACAGGAGAACAGCGGAACGTGCGGGTCCAGGTCGAGAGCGTCGCGGACCTCGTCGAGCGCGGGCGGTATCGGTTCGAAGGAATTGCAGGCCACCACGAACGGGGTGCCCTGGTGTTCCAGCCGATCGATCGCGTACCACGAATCGCTGATCCGGCGCGGATCGACCAGCACCACCGCGCCCAGTGCCCCGGTGAACAATCGGTCCCACAGGAACCAGAACCGCTCCTGGCCGGGTGCGCCGAACACATACAGCACATATTCCTCGGCGAGACTGATCCGGCCGAAATCGAAGGCGACGGTGGTGGTCGATTTCCCGGTCACCCCGGATAGATCATCCACGCCCACAGCGGCATTGGTCATCACCGCCTCGGTGTCCAGCGGCTGGATCTCGCTCACCGCGCGGACCATGGTCGTCTTCCCGACCCCGAAGCCGCCGACGACGACGATCTTCAGGGCGTGCCGCACCGAACTGCTCAGTGGCGCCCGGGCGCGCGTGGGGCGGTCGTCATAGGCTACGGAGTCCAACTAGCACCTTCTCGAGCATGTCGATATCGAACGTGTCACCGCAGGGGCCCGTATCGAATTCGGGGTGGCGGACGGTGACTTTGCCTGCGTGCAACAGGTCCGCGACCAGGACCGTCGCGATGCCGATCGGCAGCCGCAGTTCGGCCGCGATCTCCACCACCGCGGTCGGCTGCAGGCACATGGACAGGATCGCCGCGTGTTCGTACTGCATCGCCGCCGCGGGCGCGCATTCGCTGACCACCAGGGTCACCGGATCGAACTCCTCGGTGGTAGGAGCGGCGCGACCACCGGTGAGCGTGTAGAAACGGTCGGGTTCGTCGTCGCGGCCGGGCCGGTTCACAACAGCCTCGCCCGGCTCCCTCGCGGCGGTGCGGACAGATACTCCCCGACCTGCTCGATCAACGCCGCCATCTGGGCGCCGACCAGGCCGGCGTCTGCGTCGTCGTCGGCCAGCACCGCGATCTGGGCACCCGCACCGGCACCGACGATGAACAGGATCCCCCCGTAGAACTCGGTCATCGACTGGCGGACCCCGCCGCGTCCGTTTCCGAATTCGGCCGAGGCGCTGCCCGCCAGGGCCTGCACACCCGAGGCGATCGCGGCGAGCCGGTCGGCCTGGTCCATGGACAGTCCCGCGGTATGGCACATCTGGATACCGTCCGCGGCCAGCAGCACCGCGTGCCGGGCCCCCGCGGTCTCGCTGAGCAGGCGCTGCAACAGCCAATCCAGTTGCGCTGGATCCGATGTCATCGTCATCGATCGTTCTCCCGGTCGGTTGTCATGGAGTGACGGGACACTCGCGCGGCGCCGTTGCCGGGCGGGTGGATCGGTCCGCCGAACGGCTGGGCCTCGTCATCGGCGCGGCCGGTGACCGCGCGCTGGAAGGCACCCAGCGACGATGCCGATGTCCGGTGTTTCGCAGATGAATCGTGCCCGGCGGCACCATCGAATGATGTGGGGTCGGGCAGACCTGCGGGATGCGCGGCGGCCAGGGTGCTACCCCGGCGCCGTTTGGGCAGAACGGTGGTGGTGGTCGCTTCGGGCTCGGTCGCGGCCACCGCCGGGAACTCGCCGGAGCGGTGCTGCGCACTACTGTGCCGACCCGGAACATGCCCGGCCGGTGCGGTGTTCGCTGCTCCGTAACGGGTGCGAGAGGAATCGGCCGCGGCGGTATCGACAGGTGCGGCGCGGAACCGTGCGCCGGTCTCGGAGACGACGGCGAAGGGACCGGAATCGGCCGCGTCACCGGCGCCGGGCGGCAGGACCGCCTGACCGGCCGAATGTCCGGTCGGTAGCGCCGGAGTCGCGGGCGGTTCGATCCGGGCGGTGAGTTCCCGTGGGATCATCACGACCGCCGCTGTCCCGCCGATGGCGGACGGCCGATAGCTGACGGTGAGACCGTGTTTCCGGGCGAGCCGGCCCACGACGGCGAGCCCGAACCGGGTGCCGTTGAGCGAGGAGAGGCCCTCGGCGGCATCACCCTCGGCACCGGAGACGGTGAGCTGCGCGCGGTGCAGTGAGGATTCGCTCATCACCAGGCCGCTGTCCTCGATGGTCACCACCAGACCGGCCGGGATCTCCGCGGCGTAGATATGCACCTCGGTGGTGGGTGGGGAGAACCGGCACGCGTTGTCGACGAGTTCGGACAGTGCGTGGATAACGCCTTCAGCGGCGTGCCCGGCGATGGCGATATCGACGATC
The DNA here is from genome assembly GCF_014645735.1 of Nocardia jinanensis. Classification (GTDB taxonomy): domain Bacteria; phylum Actinomycetota; class Actinomycetes; order Mycobacteriales; family Mycobacteriaceae; genus Nocardia; species Nocardia jinanensis. The sequence continues at coordinate 484,049 of NZ_BMMH01000003.1, forward strand.
GCCCGCAGCCGCACCCGCTGATAGCCGCCGACCCGGCCGATCGCGGCGCGCAGGATACGTTCCATGACGATGGGTTTGGCCCAACGGCGGCCAGTGCGCGCACCACTGAGGATGGCGATACTGTCGGCGAGGCGCCCGGCCTGGGCGGTGGCGTGATCCATTTTCAGCAGATCGGTGAGCACCGCCTGATCGGCGTACCGGTGCTCCAGATCCTGCAGGTTCGCCAGCATGCTGGTGGTCATGGCCTGCATCCGCCCGGCCGCGTTCGCCAGTGCCGCGATGGCCGCCGACCGGCGGCGTTCGCTGCTCGCGCTGATCTCTTTCTCCGCCGCCACGGCCTGTTCGGCGGCAGCGGCGCGCCGCTCCGTGTGGGCGAGCCGGTCGAGCGCTTCGGCACCGCGCCGCTGTTCGGCGGTGATCTGCCCGCGGAAGTACACGGCGGTGGCGATCGCGGTACAGGCCGCCACCACGGCGACCGCGACCCATACGGCCGTGATCATCCGGTCCGCCGGCGCCACCGACATGATGGCCGCCGCCAGCAGCCCGATCCCCACGGTGACCGAGATTCCCAGAGCCAGCGCCGGAGCCAGCAGCTGCCTCCGGCCCATCCCCCCGGCCGAGGCCACCGGCACTGATTCGTACATAGGTCGGGTACCCCCGCTCGCGCTTTGTCCTGCCGACCCAAACTCGAGCCCGCATGCGGCACCATTTCGTGCCGTTACCGAATCGTCGGATGGAAATCGGTTTCGCTCCGGGCGATTCGGGTACGGGTCCGAAGCATATCGGCCTAGTCCAACCTCCGCCACTCCGAGGAAGCCAAACCTCAGCTAACTCTCGATGTCCGGAGCGGGGGCGCCGGCCGGACTCTCCGGCAGCCCTCGGATAGGGATGACGGCCGCCCTCTGTCGTACAGATCCTGGCCCGGCACATCTCCGTACGCGCTGACCAGGCGGCTATTCCGGCACATATCGTCGAACTGGACGCCGTCTCACCGGTGGGCCCGGTGAGGTCGATGAGCACGACCGGCGAGCGCAACGTCGACAGCGGCCGGAGCCGGACGAGTTCATCGCAGCCACCCCGGTACCGTCGATCCGATCGTCGGAACAAAGCGGATCCCCCGGTGCCCACTGCGGACCCGGCAATGCGTCCGTGCAGGGGTCATGGATGGACGCACGGGAAAACCCTGTACCCGGTACCGCCCAGCAGAGCTGCCGTTCGGTCCGGCACCCACGACGTCCGTGCCCGCCGCGATGTCCACCGGCGCCGCGGCACTGCCCGGCGGTCCGGTCTCAGAACCCCAGTTTGCCCAGCTGTTTGGGATCGCGCTGCCAGTCCTTGGCGACTTTCACATGCAGATGCAGGTAGATACGACTGCCCAGGATGTGCTCGATCTGCTGGCGCGCGTTGGTGCCCACCTCTTTCAACCGGGCGCCCCCCTTGCCGATGATGATCGCCTTCTGACTCGGCCGCTCCACGTACAGCAGCGCGTGCACGTCGAGTAGGTTCTCGTTCTCCTCGCGCGGCAGGATCTCCTCGATCACCACCGCCAGCGAATGCGGCAATTCGTCGCGAACCCCCTCGAGCGCCGCCTCCCGGATGAGCTCGGCCATCAGGGTTTCCTCGGGCTCGTCGGTGAGCTCCCCGTCGGGATAGAACGCCGGACCCGGAGGCATCTGCGCGGCGATCACATCGACCAGGACCTCGACCTGTTCCCCCTTCGTGGCCGATACCGGCACCACATCGGTCTCGGGTCCGAGCAGTTCGGAGACCGCCATCAGCTGCCGCGCGATCTGATCCCGGCTCACCTTGTCGATCTTGGTGACCACGCCGAGCAGTGTGGTCTTCGGAGCCATCTGCCGCACCTGCTGCACGATCCAGCGATCCCCCGGCCCGATCTTCTCGTCCGCCGGGATGCACAGCGCGATCACATCGACCTCGGAATACGTATCGCGCACCAGATCGTTGAGCCGCTGGCCGAGCAGGGTCCGGGGCCGGTGCAGACCGGGAGTATCGACCAGGATCAGCTGGGTGTGCTCGCGGTGCACGATGCCGCGGATGGTGTGCCGGGTGGTCTGCGGACGCGAACTGGTGATCGCGATCTTCGCGCCCACCAGCGCATTGGTCAGCGTCGATTTACCGGTATTGGGCCGCCCGACGAAACAGACGAACCCGGAACGGAACTCACCCTCGGTGGGTTCAGGCATCGGTGGCCTCGTAACCTTCGGCGACGTCGAACACCGCGCCGGACGCGTCGGCGAAGATGATCTTCGCTCCCGCGGATACCTCCCGGACCGCGGCCACACCGGCATCCGCGAACTTCCCGCCGATCACCACCGCGGCCTCGAAAGCCTCCGCACCACTGGAGATCGCGGCTGCCACCGCCGACTGCAGGGGGGTGAGCCGCAGCGCCTGCAACGCGACCTCCCCCGCGGCGTAGGTGCGGCCGTCGGTATCGCGGATCGCCGCGCCCGCCGATCCGCCCGTGCGACCGAGCGCGCCCCGGGCGAGCACCAGCAACTTGTTGTCCTCGGCATCCAGTTCACTCATCGCCTGCTCCCTCGTCGTGCCGGGCGGACGGGCTTTCCCGCTCCGATCCCGGGTCGGTTTCCGTACTCTGCTCGGGCGCCCGGCCCACTACCACGGTGTGCACTCGCACACGCCCGCGCGCGTCGGCTCCGCCCTCGCCGCGCAACTCCAGACCGTGCGCGACCACCTCGGCACCCGGGAGCGGCACCCGTCCGAGCTCGTGCGCGAGCAGCCCGCCGACGGTATCGACTTCCTCTTCGTCGATCGGCAACCCGTACAGTTCCCCCAGATCGGCGATCGGCAACCGCGCCGAGACCCGGTACCGCCCGGGTTCGATCTCCTCGATCGGCGGCGTCTCGTCGGTGTCGTACTCGTCGGCGATCTCCCCGACGATTTCCTCGAGCACGTCTTCGATGGTCACCAGGCCGGCGATCCCTCCGTATTCGTCCACCAGCAGTGCCATATGGTTGCGCCGCCGCTGCATCTCGTCGAGCAGATCGTCGAGCGGTTTGGAATCGGGCATGAACACCGCGTCGCGCATGACCTCGCGCACCCGGACGCTGCGCCCGCGATCCCCGTACGGCACCAGATCCTTCAGGTAGACGACGCCCAGAATATCGTCGACATTCTCCCCGATCACCGGAATCCGGGAATGTCCGCTGCGTACCGCCAGCGACATCGCCTGCGCCACCGATTTATCGGCCTCGATCCACACCATCTCGGTACGGGGCACCATCACCGCGCGGGCCGCGGTTTCACCGAGTTCGAACACCGACTGGATCATCCGGCGCTCCTCGTCGGCGACCACCCCGCGTTCCCGCGCCATATCGACCACTTCGCGCAATTCGATCTCCGAGGCGAACGGGCCGTTGCGGAAACCCTTACCCGGAGTGATCGCGTTACCGAGCAGGATCAGCAACCGGCTCACCGGGCCCAGCAGCGCACCGATGAACTGCAGCGGCAACCCGGCGGCCAGCGCGATCGTGTACGCGTGCTGGCGTCCCAGGGTGCGCGGGCCCACCCCGATCACCACATAGGAGACCAGCACCATCACCACCGCGGTCACCAGCAGCGCCCAGCCGCTGTCCAGGAAACTGCTCAGCGCGGCCGCCAGCAGCACAGTCGCGGTGATCTCGCACAGGATGCGCAACAGCACCATGAGGTTGACGTACCGCGGCCGGTCGTCCACGATCCTGCCCAGCCGCACCGCACCGGGACGATCGCTGCGGGCCATATCGTCGAGCCGGGCCGGTGACAGCGTGTTCAAGGCCGAATCCACCGCGGCGAAGACACCACCCACGGCAGCGAGCAAAACGGCGACCAACAGCAGGGTCATCTCGTTCACGCGTGCGCGTCACCCGGCCGGGAGCGATTTTCCTCCGGTGCCGCGAAACCTGTCTTATCCAGCAGGCGAGCATCGCGAGCGGCCAGTTCGGCCCGCCGCTGCTCCTCCCGCAACTCCTCGTACCACTGTTCGAGCAACCGGCCCTGCAGGTCGAACATCTCCTTCTCCTCGGCCGGTTCCGCATGGTCGTAACCGAGCAGATGCAGTACCCCGTGCACCGTGAGCAGGGCGAGTTCGTGATCGAGCGCATGACCGGCCTTGGCGGCCTGATCCAAGGCGAATTCCGGGCACAGCACGATATCGCCCAGCATCGACGGACCCGGTTCGGGACTGTCCGGCCGGCCACCGGGTTCGAGTTCGTCCATCGGGAAGGACATCACATCGGTGGGACCGGGCAGATCCATCCAACGCATATGCAGATCGGACATGGTGTCGAGATCCACCAGCACCATGGACAATTCGGCGGCCGGGTGCACGTCCATCCGGTCGATCACGAACCGGGCGACGTCCACCAGGTCTTCTTCGGGCACTTCCATGCCCGATTCATTGGCGATCTCGATACTCACCTGGTCAGCCTAATGGGTGCCGCCGGGGGGAGCCCATCCACACTCCGCGCAGCCTTACCGAACACCGACCACGCCCGACCAGCGCCACCGGGGCAGAGCGCACCCGCAACCCGCCCGGAGGTACGCAGAGAGCGCACGCGAAGGCGGAGGTACGCACAGAGCGCACGACCGAAGCGAATCCGCAGGCACGCCGAGGCACGCCACGGTTGGCGTTGTGGGCGGCCGGGTCGGCATGCGGACGCCCACAACCGGAGCGAATGCGGAGGTTCGCCACGGTTGGTGTTGTGGGCGAGCCGGTCAGTATACGGACGCGCACGGCCGGAGCGAATGCGCAGCTACGCCGAGGCACGCCACGGTGGTGTTGTGGGCGAGCCGGTCAGTATGCGGACGCGCACGGCCGGAGCGAATGCGGAGGTACGCCGAGGCACGCCACGGTGGTGTTGTGGGCGAGCCGGTCAGTATGCGGACGCGCACGGCCGGAGCGAATGCGGAGGTACGCCTATTGCCGCGCCGTCCTGCTCGCCGCCCGCCGCTGCGCCCGGTTCCCCGACATATGCGGCGGACCCACCGGCGGCCGGGTCTCGGCCTCGAACTTCTCGTAGGCGTCGACGATATCGGAGACCAACCGGTGCCGCACCACATCACTGCTGGTGAGCTGGGAGAAATGGATATCTTCGATACCGGTGAGGATCTCGGAGGCCGCGCGCAACCCGGACCGCGCGCCGTGCGGCAGGTCCACCTGGGTGACATCGCCGGTCACCACGATCTTCGATCCGAACCCGAGCCGGGTCAGGAACATCTTCATCTGCTCGGCGGTCGTGTTCTGCGCCTCGTCCAGAATGATGAACGAATCGTTGAGCGTGTTGTGCGTGAGCAGGAAATCCTCGGTCACATACAGCGAATCCTGCGCGGCGACCTGGATGCAGACGGCTTCCTCGGTACCGGCGGGCTCGATCCGATCGATGAAGCGCTTGGGCCTACCACCACCGGCGGCGTATTTCGCAGCCTTACGCGCGAGCCGGAACGGCTCGATCCCGGCGGGCAGGCGAATATCGACTATGTGGGCGTTGTGGCGATACAGCACCGGGCGCCCGTTCGCCCTGCCGGGCTTGCGGCCGGCTGCGAGCCTCGTCCGCGCATGAGCGACACCACCGAGCGAGCGAACCAGGAAGACGATATCGTCACGCAACCGATCGGAGACGGTGGTGAACTGGATACGGCAGGTCCGGCCCTCCTGGACAACCGGGCCACCATCGGAATCGAGCAGACCCTGCAACACTGCTAGTCGCACCGAGTCGTCGTTGTGCAGATATACCTCGGGTACGAATTTCGTACTCGACCGTGTGCTCGCGAGCCCAAGCCCGCGGGCGACCCCGGTGATCGGGTTCTCCAACGTCACGACTTCGCCGGGCTGCCGGTCCCGCTTCAATACATAATCGACCCGCGAGGTACGTCGCACCGCGATACCGGGCACCGCCTGTACGAGCATGTCGACGAGTTCGGGGTCCTCGGTGGAGAACGCGGGCGTTGTGCTGCCGGTCAGGCACCCGTCTCCCAGCAAAAGCCCGAGTGCATAGGCATCGATCGGAACAGGACGCGATGGAAGACGAACCGGCTCGCTCAGCAGCGGGAGCTCATAGCGGTGATAGTGAGCCGCTCGCAGATTGCCGACCATTTCCTTGGTCTCGAGCACCCGCGGCGGTTTGTTCCGCCGCCGGTCGCTCCTGGTGTAGACCGACCACAGGTGGTCCGCGGACGCGAGGGTCGACGCGCCATCCTGCGTATGGACCCGGTAGATCTCCTTCGGGCCCTGCGGAAACACCCCCAGAACCGGAGTGGGACAACCGTCCGAACCGATTACCAGATCCCCGACCGCGAGGTCTCCGATAGGCCGAAAACCGTCCGGGGTGAGCACCTTCGTGAACAGCGGCTGAGCGCGGCCACGCATATATGCCAGGGGTGCGACCTCGATCACTCCGGCCGCCATCAGCTTGGGGATGGCTTCCGGGTCCATCATGTCGTGCAGCGCGTCGTAGAGCGGGCGCAGATACGGGTCGATCTTCTCGTTGAGGGTGCCGGGCAGGAAGCCCAGCCGTTCCCCCGCCTCGACCGCGGGCCGGGTGAGGATGATCCGATTGACCTGCTTGGTCTGCAGCGCCTGCACCGCCTTGGCCATGGCCAGATACGTCTTCCCGGTACCGGCCGGACCGATACCGAAGACGATCGTGCTCTCGTCGATCGCGTCGACATAGCGCTTCTGATTGAGGGTTTTCGGACGAATCGTCTTACCGCGGCGGGAGAGGATGTCCAGGCTCAGCACCTCGGCGGGAGATTCCGAACTGCCCTCGGTGAGCATGGACACCGTATGACGTACCGCTTCGGGGGTTATCACCCGGTTACGGCCGGTCAGCGCGGCCAGCTGCTCGACGATCCGCTCGGCCAGCGCGACATCGCCCGGCGCGCCGGTGAGAGTGACCAGGTTGCCACGCACATGGATGTCCGCGGCCAGCAGCTCTTCGAGTTCACGCAGGTTCTCGTCCGCGGAACCCAGAAAGGGGAAAACCGATTCGGGAGCGAGTTCGATACTGGAACGGACGGCGCGTACCCCGGGCCCCGAGGCGCCGTTCTCGGCCGCGGAGGGGTTCTGATCGCCGATATCACCTTGTGATCGCACGTAGTCGCTATGGCCTGCTTTCCGGTCTCGGAGCTGCGGTGATACGCCGCTGGTAGAACTGGCTGCGAATACTTTCGCTGCCCAGAGTCTAACTCCCGGTCCCGACAGGTCCCAGTGGAATTCCACCCGGCCACAGCGCCGCGGCCCCGCAGCACCGAGGGTTCACCGCCGGTCACCACCGGGCGGTGAGCGCTCCGAGCGCGCCCAGGGCCACCGCGGCGGCGGTGGAGGTGCGCAACACAGTCGGCCCCAAACGGACCACCTCGGCCCCCGCCTCGGCCAGTGCGGTCAACTCGGCATCGTCGAGACCGCCCTCCGGGCCGACGATCAGGGTGACGGCCGCGGCGGATCGCCAGGGCAGGGCGGTGAAGGTCGCCGTACCGGACTCGTGCAGGGCCGCCACCACCGCACCCTGCGCCTGCGCCGCGCGGACCGCGGCCACCACCTCCGGCGTGCGTTGCAGTGCCGTGACCTCGGGAATGTAGGCGCGGCGCGATTGCCGGGCGGCGGCCCGGGCCGCCGCCCGCCATTTGGCCACGCCCTTGTCCGCCTTGGCCTCCCAGTTCGAGACACAGCGCCCCGCCTGCCACGGCACGATCACATCCGCGCCGGCCTCGGTCATCAATTCGACCGCCAGCTCCGAACGCTCCGATTTCGGCAGGGCCTGGACCACGGTGACCGCCGGCGACGCCGGGTCGGCGCGCTCCCGATTGCGGACCAGCAGATCTAGCTGATTCTTCTGTGCGGCAACAACTTCGGTCTCCGCCACCACACCCCGGCCGTCGGAGAGCGTGATGGCTTCCCCGGCCCGGATCCGGCGCACCGTGGCCGCGTGGCGGCCCTCCGCGCCGTCGAGCACCGCGACGATCCCCGGCTCCGGGATCTCGTCGAGGTAGAAGACCGTCGCGGCCATCCGGTCAGCGTCCGCTGAAGGATGCGCGCAACCGGGCGAACAGACCGCTGTTGTGCTCGGATTGCGCCGACATCACCTCGGCCTTGTCCTTCACCCGCAGGCCCTTGTACTTGCGCAGCAGATCGGTCTGCTTACTGTCCAGCCTGCTCGGCACCACGATATCCAGATGCGCCATCAGATCGCCGCGGGCGCTGGAGCGCAGCCGGGGCATACCGTGCCCGCGCAGTACCGAGATCTCCCCGGGCTGGGTACCGGGACCGATGGTGAGCTCGGTCGGGCCGTCCATGATGGTGTCGATCACCACGGTGGTGCCCAGTGCCGCGTCCACCATCGGGACCCGGACGGTGCAGTGCAGATCGTCGCCGTCGCGCACGAACACATCGTGGGGCTGTTCCACGATCTCCACGTACAGGTCACCGGCATGCCCGCCACCGGGGCCCACTTCGCCCTGGGCGGCCAGGCGCACCCGCATACCGTTGGCCACACCGGCGGGGACCGGCGCCGCGATCTCCCGGCGCGCCCGCACCCGGCCGTCCCCACCGCACTTGTGGCAGGGATCCGGGATCGTCTCACCGGCACCGCGGCAGGTCGGGCAGGGACGCGAGGTCAGCACCTGCCCGAGGAACGACCGCTGCACCGACTGGACCTCACCGGCCCCGCCACAGGTCTCGCAGCGCACCGGGCTGGAATTGCCGTTGGTGCCCGCGCCCTGGCACAGATCACACAGGATCGCGGTATCGACGGTCAGATGCTTGGTCACCCCCACCGCGCACTCGGCCAGGCTCAGCCGGGTCCGCACCAGTGAATCCGCACCCGGCTGCACGCGACCGCGCGGTTTGCGGGCGCCGCCACCGGCGGCCCCGCTCATCCCGCCGAAGAAAGCCTCGAACACATCCCCGAGGCCGCCACCGAACCCGGCGCCGCTGAAACCGCCCGCGCCGCCACCGCCACCGTCGAGCGGGTCACCGCCCATATCGACGATGCGGCGCTTCTCCGGATCCGAGAGCACCTCGTACGCGGCGGAGACCTCTTTGAATCGGGTCTGCGCCGCCTCGTCCGGGTTCACATCGGGATGCAGTTCGCGAGCCAGTTTGCGATATGCGCGTTTGAGCTCTTGGTCGGAGGCGTCTCTGCCCACACCGAGCAATCCGTAGTAGTCCCGTGCCACTTGAGTTCTCTTAGTCCTTGGTCGCTGTCCACGGCTCCGGCTCGCACGGCCGGCCGCGTGGCTCCTGATGGGTGAGCCGCCCGCCCGTGAGGTTAGTCTGGTCGACTCAACTTTATATCGGCGGAGAACACGAGCGTAACAGCGAGCCGTCCGTGACCCTTTGCCGGAGACTTCAGCGCTCCGCCAGCACTTCGCCGATGTACCGCGCTACCGCCGCGACCGAGGCGATAGTGCCCGGGTAATCCATGCGAGTGGGCCCGAGGACGCCCATACCGCCGAGGACGGCGCCCGCGGCGCCGTAGCCGGTGGTGACGACAGAGGTCCCGCGCATTTCCTCGACCTGCGTTTCCTCGCCGATCCGCACCGTCACCATCCCCGGCTGCTGGGCCGCGGCCAGCAGTTTCAGAACCACGACCTGCTCCTCCAGCGCCTCCAGCACGGTGCGCAGCGAACCGTGGATACCGAAATCTCCGGCATTGCGGGTGAGGTTGGCGGTGCCGCCGAGAACGAGGCGTTCCTCGGGGTGTTCGACCAGCGTCTCGACCATGACCGTCGACACTTTGATCAGCACGTCGCGCAGTTTGAGGGGTGCCTGCTCGGGCAGTTCGGCGACCGCGGCGGAGGCGGCGGCGAGCCGTTTACCGTCCATGGCGGCGCCCAGCATGCCCCGCAGCGCGGCCAGGTCCTCGTCGTCGACGACGGTGCCGAGTTCGACGATGCGCTGGTCGACGCGGCCGGTATCGGTGATCACCACCAGCAGCAGCCGGGCGGGATTGAGCGCCACCACTTCGAGATGACGCACGGTGGACGCGGAGACCGTCGGATACTGGACGACCGCGACCTGGCGGGTCAGCTGGGCGAGTAGACGTACCCCGCGGCGCAGGACGTCGTCGAGGTCGACCCCCGATTCGAGGAACTGCATGATCGCTTTGCGTTCGGCCGCCGAGAGCGGTTTCACCTCGGCGATCCGGTCCACGAACTGGCGATAGCCCTTGTCGGTGGGGATGCGGCCGGAACTGGTGTGGGGCTGGGCTATGTAACCCTCGGCCTCCAGGACCGCCATATCGTTACGCACCGTCGCACTGGAAACACCCAGGTTGTGGCGTTCCACCAGCGTTTTCGAGCCGATGGGTTCCTTGGTGGAGACATAGTCCGCGACGATCGCCCGCAGGACCTCGAAGCGCCGATCCTCGGTGCTCGACATCGACCCCACCTCCTAGCCTTGCCGCGCGTCGATGTGGTCGTCCGGCGCACCGCATCCGGTGAATCCGGCGCGCATACCACCGGGTTCGTTACCCAGTGTAATTGCGCCCGGCGGATTCACCCGGTGCCCGTCGTGGCGCGCATGTTAGCGTCGGATTCGCACCATCAAGATACACAGAGGGGGGAAAACCGCGTGATCGATGATCCGTCCCGGGCCGGCGCCGACCTGGCCCGGTGGGCCCAGGAGATGGAACGCAAGACGCAGCGTTTCCAGTCGCTTCAGACCCGGATGACGCAATTGGCGGTGACGATCACCTCGAGCGACAAAAGTGTCGTCGTGGTCGTCGACGCGAACGGCGCACCGACGGATATCCGGTTCACCGACGGTATTCGCCGCAAGAGTCCGGCCGCGCTGTCGGTGGAGGTGATGCAGTGCCTGCGCCGGGCCCGGGAAACCCTGGTCGGCGAGGTCACCGCGACCATTCGCGACGCGGTGGGCGACGACCCGATCGGCGCGAACATCATCAAGCAGTACGAAGACCGGTACGCCGCCCCGGAGACTCCCGCTCCCACTACGTCCGCACCCCCGGCACCCGCAGCGCCGGACCCCATCTGGTCGCAGCAGCCGGCGCCACCACCGCCGCAGCCCGTCCCGCCACACTCACCGGCCGCGCCGCAGCCACCACAGACACAACATTCACCGGCGGCACCACCACCGGCTACCCAGCGACCCGCCGCCCCGGCGCCCTCACCCCAGCGGCCCCCGGGGTCACCGGAACAACTGCCGGCGCCCTCGTCGCTGATCCCCGATGTCGAAGACGAAGAGGGCGAGTACTACCGCCGCGCCTCATGGCTGGTGTGAGGCCGCGATGACGAATCCGGTTCCCGTGCATGTGGATCCCGAAGCTCTGCGCAGGCACGCCACCTCTCTCGGGCAACTCGCCGCGCGACTCGGTACCGCGCTGCAGGCGGCGAACTACATCAGCGCGGCCGACGACGGCTACGGGGAGATCCCCAAACCCATCGTCGACTGGTTGCTCGGCGACAACCACACCGCCACCGTGAAGGCGATCAGCGATCTCACCGACAAGGTGGGCGCCGTACCCGAGAAGCTCTCCGCCGACGCGGATTCGTTCGAGGGCGCCGACGGCGCGATCTCGAAGGCGCTGGAGGGGCTGCAGACGACCATCGACGGAACCACCGGGGGACTGTAGTGGCCAATCAGGTGGGCGACTGGCTCAACGAGTCACTACCGGGGTTCGACGACGAGGCCGCCCCCGAGGGCAACCCGTTGATCGCCGACGGTACGAACTTCCGCGAGCAGTATTTCCAGGAGACGCTGTTCACCTTCTCCAATATCGGCCTCGACGGCGAGGATGGGCCGTGGGGGGCGCTGGAAGGCACGCTGGCGTTCGATGCGTGGAAAATGGTGTCGGACTTCCGGAAAGAGGACTACCTCAGCTCCGCCTTCGGTCTGGTCGATGTCGGACTCACCACGTGGGGGGCGGTCACCGACCCGTTCGGATTCGCCGGCGGCCAGATCGCGGGATGGATGCTGGAGCATGTCGAGTACCTGCGGCGCAGCTTCGACGCCTTGGCGGGCAACCCGGACATGGTCGAGGCATACGCGGAGACGTGGAGCAATATCGCGGGCGAACTGACGGCGATCGGCGCGGATTGGAAGACAGCCGTCGACCAGGATGTCGCCACGTGGTCCGGTGAAACAGCCACCGCCTACCGCAATTACGCAGCGACCGCCATCGACCGTATCGAAGCGGCCGGTGCCGCGGCCGCCGGTCTCGCCACGATGACGGAGAAAGCCCAGAAGATCGTCGACGCGGTACGCACCATGGTGCAGGACATCCTGGTGGCGCTGGCGGGCGCATTGATCGGCTGGACCATCGAACTGGGCCTGACGCTGGGCACCTCGGCGCCGGTGGTGGCGTTCGCGGCGGCCAACCGGATCACCGTGGAATCGGTCCGGGTCTCGGTATTGCTCACCAAACTCGGGCTGGCGCTCAAGGATATGGCTCCGATCCGGCACGCGCTGGCGGCAGTCCTCAACGAGATCACCGGCTCCGAAGAAGCCCCGGCGCCTGCCTGACCGTATCGACTGAACCAGCGAAACAGAGCGTGAGCCCTCGGCCACGCCCTTCTCGAAACAGGATCGGGTACGCCGTGCCGTTCCGAGTCCTACCGGATGAAGGTCCGCACAGGTCCGGTGATCAGCCGACCAGATCCCGGACCACGCCGTCGGCCAGCAATCGGCCGCGATCGGTGAGTATCAACCGCTCGTCCGTGACGGCGACCAGTCCGTCGGCGGCGATACGCCGCGCCGCGGCGGCTCCTTCCGCGTCGAGGTCGGTCAGCGGCAGCCCGGTACGCAGACGCAGGGCGAGCATGATGCGCTCGAGGTAGCGATCGGCGGCGGTGAGGTCTTCCCAGTCCGCCGCCGGCAGCCCGCCGTGGGCCACCCGGTCGGCGTAGCGGGCGGGATGCTTCACATTCCACCAGCGCACGCCCCCCAGATGGCTGTGCGCACCGGGTCCGGCGCCGAGCCAGTCGCCGCCGTCCCAGTAGCCGAGGTTGTGCCGGCAGCGTGCGGTATCACCGGCTGCCCAGTTGGACACCTCGTACCAGGTGAGGCCGGCGGCTTCGAGCCGCGAGTCGATTCGCTCGTACCGGGCGGCGAGTACATCGTCGTCGGGTGCGGGCAGTTCACCGCGACGCACCCGGCGGGCCAGCGCGGTGCCGTCCTCGACGATGAGCGAATAGGCCGAGACGTGGTCGACACCCGCGTCGAGTACCGCGTCCAGGCTGGCGTCCAGATCGCGATCGCGTTCGCCCGGCGTTCCGTAGATCAGGTCGAGGTTCACATGGTCGAATCCGGCCGCCCGCGCTTCCCGGGCGGCGGCGACCGCCCGGCCGGGGGTGTGGGTGCGGTCCAGCACGGCCAGCACGTGCGGTGCCGCCGATTGCATCCCGAGCGAGATACGGGTGAAACCGGCCGCCCGGATCTTGTCGAAGAACGCCGGTGAGGTCGATTCCGGATTCGATTCGGTAGTGACCTCCGCGCCGGGGGCGAGGTCGAACTCCGCGCGGATCGCGTCGAGTACGGCCCCGAGACCGTCGCCGCCGAGGAGGGAGGGGGTCCCGCCGCCCACGAAGACCGTCTCCACCGGGGGTGTCGCGGTGGGCAGCGCCGCGAACTCCCGGGCAGCGGTCGCCAGTTCCCCACGCAGCGCCTCGGCCCACGACTGTGTCGAGGCCGAAGTGCCCAGTTCACCGGCGGTGTAGGTGTTGAAATCGCAATATCCGCAGCGGGTCGCGCAGAACGGTACGTGGATGTAGATACCGAAGGGACCGCCGCCGAAGTCGCGCAGTACCGGAGCGGAGGCGTCGGTATGCGATGCGGTGGTGGCGGCGGGACTCACCCCTCCAGTGTGACCGTGGGCGGATCAGCCCTCGACGATCGGGGTGTTCTGGTTCGCGGTGAGCACCCAGCGGCCGCCTTCCTTGATCATGACGTACATGGGGGTGCCCTCGCTGTCGAGTTCGCCCGCGGTGGTGAAGTAGCGCTGCCGCACCTTCACGGCGGCTGTATCGGGCCGCAGGAACAGGATGTGTTCGACTTCATAGGTGGCATGGCCGTGGGCGGTGGCCCCGGGCAGCACCCGCGCGGTGAACTCGGCGATGGCGGTCCGTCCGGGCCGAGTCTCCGGATACCACCGCCGGTGGAAATATGACGGCCGTCACAAATAGACGCGGTGAACCAGGGAATTTCCCGCTTGTTCGCGGGAAATACTGGTAGGGCGATCGGAACGCGGGCATCGGCATGGCACAATGGTCCGCATGCGCGCATCCGGAGTACGACTTGTGGCACGTCGCCACGTCGACTACAAGCGCGTCTGCAGCGCCTGTTGTCTGCCCGGTTCCGCCCGGTAGCTCAGCTGCGCCCCTTCCCGGATTCCCGGCACTTCCGATTCGAGGATTTCGGCCCGCTGACACCGCGGGCGCGAGTCAGCCCCTCGCGCCCTCAGCACGGACGTTGGACCAACCCAGCAGGAGCGATTTCATGACGTCGAGCACCGACGCCACCACCCCCGCGAAGGCCGAGGCCCCGGCTAAGCGGCCCACGCGCGCACGTACCGGCAAACCGGCCCGCCGCCGTGCCGAGGGCCAATGGGCGCTCGGTTACCGCGAACCGCTCAACCCGAACGAGCAGTCCAAGAAGGACGACAACCCGCTCAATGTTCGTACCCGGATCGAGAACATCTACGCCAAGAACGGTTTCGCCAGTATCGACAAGGGCGATCTGCGCGGCCGTTTCCGCTGGTGGGGTTTGTACACCCAGCGTGAGCAGGGTTACGACGGCACCTGGACCGGCGACGAGAATATCGACCTGATCGAAGCCGAGTACTTCATGATGCGGATCCGCTGCGACGGCGGCGCGCTGAACGTCGCGCAGTTGCGCACCCTCGGCGGTATCTCCACCGAGTTCGCCCGCGATACCGCCGACCTCTCCGACCGCGAGAACGTCCAGTACCACTGGATCGAGATCGAGAACGTTCCCGAGATCTGGCGGCGCATCGAGGCGGTGGGCCTGCAGACCACCGAGGCCTGCGGCGACTGCCCGCGCGTGGTGCTCGGCTCCCCGCTGGCCGGTGAATCACTCGACGAGATCCTCGATCCCACGCCCGCGATCGACGAGATCGTGCGCCGCTATATCGGCAAGAAGGAGTACTCCAACCTGCCGCGCAAGTTCAAGACCGCGATCTCGGGTCAGCAGGATGTCGTGCACGAGATCAACGACATCGCTTTCGTCGGGGTCGAGCATCCCGAACACGGCCCCGGCCTGGACCTGTGGGTCGGCGGCGGACTGTCCACCAACCCGATGCTGGCCCAGCGAGTCGGCGCGTGGGTGCCGCTGGACGAAGTGCCCGAGGTGTGGGAAGCGGTGGTCGGCCTCTTCCGCGATTACGGCTACCGCCGCCTGCGTACCAAGGCACGGCTGAAGTTCCTGATCAAGGACTGGGGTATCGAGAAGTTCCGCCAGGTGCTCGAGGACGAGTACTTGAAACGCAAGCTGATCGACGGTCCGGCACCGGAGCAGCCGAGCCGCCCGATCGATCACGTGGGTGTGCAGAAGCTGCGCAACGGGCTCAACGCCGTCGGCTTCTCCCCCATCGCCGGCCGAGTCTCGGGCAGCATCCTCACGAAGGTCTCCGACGCGGTCGAGCGGGCCGGATCGGACCGGATCCGGTTCACGCCCTATCAGAAACTGATCGTGCTCGATATCGCCGACGACAAGATCGAGCAGCTCATCGCCGAACTCGAGCCGCTGGGCCTGCACGCACGGCCGTCGGTCTGGCGGCGCAATCTGCTGGCCTGCAGTGGGATCGAATTCTGCAAACTGTCCTTCGTCGAGACCCGCAAACGCTCCCAGGTGCTGGCGCCGGAGCTGGAACAGCGGCTGGCCGATATCAACGCCGAGCTCGATGTGCCGATCACCATCAATATCAACGGCTGCCCGAACTCCTGCGGCCGGTCGCAGATCGCCGATATCGGGTTCAAGGGCCAGTTGGTCGACGACGGCGACGGGAATCAGGTCGAGGGCTTCCAGGTTCATCTGGGTGGCAGCCTCGGCCTCGACAGCGCCTTCGGACGCAAACTGCGTCAGCACAAGGTGACCAGCGCCGAACTCGGTGACTACATCGAGCGCGTGGTCCGCAATTTCGTCAAACACCGCGAAGGCGGGGAACGGTTCGCGCAGTGGGCCGTGCGCGCCGAGGAAACCGATCTGCGATGAAACCCGCGAGCCTGGTGACGGGAGAACCCACTGTGACAACCGAGCAGAAACTGCTGCCGGCCAAATTGAGCGCCGACGAACTCCGGGCGCTGGCCGAACGCGGCGCCGCCGAACTCGGCCCGGACGCCTCGGCCGACGAGCTGCTGCGCTGGACCGACGAGAACTTCGGTACCGGCTATATCGTCGCGTCGAATATGCAGGACGGGGTGCTGGTACAGCTGGCCGCCCAGGTCCGGCCCGGCGTGGACGTGCTGTTCCTCGATACCGGCTATCACTTCACCGAGACCATCGGCACCCGGGACGCCGTGGAAGCGGTGTACGGGGTGAACGTGGTGAACGCCCGCCCGGAACAGACGGTCGCCGAACAGGACGCACTGCTGGGCAAGGATCTGTTCGCCCGGAACGCGAACGAATGCTGCCGCCTGCGCAAGGTGGTGCCGTTGACCAATTCGCTGGCGCCCTACAACGCGTGGGTCACCGGAATCCGGCGGGTCGAGGCCCCCACTCGCGCGAACGCCCCACTCATCTCCTTCGACGAGGGCTTCGGGCTGGTGAAGATCAACCCGATCGCACCCTGGTCCGACGACGAGATGCAGGACTACATCGAAGAACATTCGATTCTCGTCAATCCCCTGGTGGAGGAAGGGTATCCATCCATCGGCTGCGCTCCGTGCACACGGAAGCCGGAGCCGGGATCCGATCCGCGAAGTGGCCGCTGGGCCGGCCTCGCCAAGACCGAATGTGGGTTGCACGCATCATGACCGACGTATTCACCACCGAACGCTCCATCGGACTCTCGGATTTCGACACCCTGGCCGCGCTGGAATCGGAAGCCATCCATATCTTCCGCGAGGTCGCGGGCGAGTTCGAACGCCCGGTGATCCTGTTCTCCGGCGGTAAAGACTCCACGGTCCTGCTGCATCTGGCGTTGAAGGCCTTCTGGCCGGCACCGCTGCCGTTCGCGCTGCTGCACGTGGACACCGGGCACAATCTGCCCGAGGTGCTGGATTTCCGCGACCGTGTGGTCGAAAAGTACGGCCTCCGCCTGCACGTGGCGAGCGTCGAGGACTATCTCGCCGACGGCCGCCTCACCGAACGCCCCGACGGTATCCGCAACCCGCTGCAGACCGTGCCGCTGCTGGACTCGATCACCGAGAACCGCTTCGACGCGGTCTTCGGCGGCGGCCGCCGCGACGAGGAACGCTCCCGCGCCAAGGAGCGGATCTTCTCGCTGCGCAACGCCTTCGGTCAGTGGGATCCGAAGCGGCAGCGGCCGGAACTGTGGAATCTGTACAACGGCCGGCACGCGCCGGGCGAGCACGTCCGGGTGTTCCCGCTGTCCAACTGGACCGAACTCGATATCTGGCGCTATATCGCACGCGAGAACGTGGAACTCGCCACGATCTACTACGCGCACCAGCGTCCGGTGTACCAGCGCGACGGCATGTGGATGACCCCCGGCGTCTGGGGCGGCCCGCGCGACGGTGAAGCGCTCGAGACCCGCTCGGTGCGGTACCGCACCGTCGGCGACGGCTCCACCACCGGCGCCATCCTGTCCGACGCCGCCGACAACGCGGCCATCCTGGCCGAGGTCGCCGCCTCCCGGCTGACCGAACGCGGCGCGACCCGTGGCGACGACCGGGTCTCCGAAGCCGCCATGGAAGACCGTAAACGAGAGGGTTACTTCTGATATGTCCGACCTACTGAGGCTGGCCACCGCCGGTTCTGTCGACGACGGCAAGTCCACACTGGTCGGACGTCTGCTCTACGACACCAAATCCGTGCTCGCCGACCAGATCGATGCGGTGACCCGGGCTTCGGTGGACAAGGGTCTGTCCACCCCCGACCTGTCGCTGCTGGTGGACGGGCTGCGGGCCGAGCGTGAGCAGGGCATCACCATCGATGTCGCCTACCGGTATTTCGCGACACCGCAGCGGTCGTTCGTCCTGGCCGATACTCCTGGTCATGTGCAGTACACCCGCAACACGGTCTCCGGAGCGTCGACCGCCCAGCTGGTGATCCTGCTGGTGGACGCGCGCAAGGGCGTTATCGAGCAGACCCGCCGCCACGCCGCGGTGCTGGCGTTGCTGGGGGTGCCGAAGCTGGTCCTGGCGGTCAACAAGATCGACCTCATCGGGGTCGACGAGCCCAGCGAACAGGCACAGCAAGCGGCGGCCGCCAAGGTCTTCGCGGAGATCTCCGCGGAGTTCTCCCACCTCACCCGGACCCTCGGCTGGCCGGACGAGGACGTCCTCGAAATTCCGGTATCGGCGCTGAACGGCGACAATATCGCCACCCGCTCCGATAGAACCCCGTACTACAGCGGCCCGTCGCTGATCGAGCATCTCGAATCTGTCCCGGTGGACGCGGACAACTCCGGCGAGCACGCGGTGGGTCTGCGTTTCCCGGTGCAGTATGTGATCCGGCCGCGGACACCGGAGTATCCGGACTACCGCGGGTACGCGGGCCAGATCGCCGCGGGATCGGTGGCGCCCGGCGACGAGGTGGTGGTGCTGCCCTCCGGTATCCGCACCACGGTCGAACGGATCGACACCCCCGACGGCGAACTCGCGGTCGCCCAGGCGGGCCGCAGCGTCACGCTGGTACTGACCGACGAGGTCGATATCTCGCGCGGTGACACCATCGCTTCCCCGCACGACGCACCGGAACCGCTCGATACCTTCGACGCCACCGTCTGCTGGCTCGGCGATAAACCGCTGCACGCCGGTGCCCGGTTGCTGCTCAAGCACGGGACCCGCACCACGCAGGCGATCGTGGGCGCGCTCACCGAACGTTTCGACGAGCAGCGCCTGGCTGCCGACCCGAATCCGGAATCGCTGTCGCTCAACGATATCGGCCGCATCTCGGTGCGGGTCGCCGAACCAATCGCGGCCGACAACTACCGGACCAACCGGCACACCGGCAGTTTTCTGCTCATCGACCCGGCGGGTGGGAACACACTGGCGGCGGGTCTGGTCGGGGATGTGCTCACGGCGGTCGAGGTCGGAACCAGGGCCTGATGCCGGGCAGTCCCACGCTGGTGGCGGTGGCGCACGGTAGCCGGGACCCCCGGTCGGCCGCCACCGTCGCCGCGTTGCTGGACCGGGTACGGGCTGCGCGTCCGGGGGTCCCGGCCCGCCTGGCCTTTCTCGATCTGAACGCACCGGCGATCGGGCAGGTACTCGATTCGGTCGCCGCGAGCGGCGAAACCCGCGCGGTGGTCGTCCCGCTGCTGCTGGGCAGCGCGTTCCACGCCCGGGTGGACCTGCCCGCCCTACTGGCCGACGCCGCCGCCCGCAACCCCAGGCTGCGGCTCACCCAGGCCGAGGTGTTGGGCGCCGACCCGCGGCTGCTCGAGGTGCTGCACGAACGTGTGCGGACGGCGAGCACCGAACGCGGCTGGGATACCGCGCCCGAGCGGCTCGGAATCGTGCTGGCCGCGGTCGGGTCGTCCTCGGCCGCCGCCAACCGGCAGACCGCCCAGCTGGCGCGCCGCCTCGCCGCCCGCACCGGTATTCCCACCGAGGTGTGTTTCGCCACCGCGGAACCCGCGCTCCGCCTGGCGACAGCGCGGCTACGAGCCGGCGGGGCCGACCGCTTGCTGGTCGCGCCCTGGTTCCTGGCGCCTGGTCTGCTCACCGACCGGCTACGCGGTCAGGACCCGCTGCTTCCGCACGCCGAGGTACTCGGCCCGGATCCGGCACTCGCCGCGATCGTCTGGGACCGCTACGACGCCGCACTCGCGCGGACACTGCCGCTGTCGGCCTGAGACACCATCACCGTTGACAGCCTGAGACACCACTGCCGTACTGCCCGGAACACCACCGCGCATCCGGAACTCAGAACCATCGTTCGAGTACAGCGGCCACACCGTCGGCGGCGACATCATCGGTGACCTCGTCGACCAGACCGTGGAGCTCGACCGGTGCGTTCGCCATCGCCACCGAATGCCCGGCCCAGGCGAACATCTCACGATCGTTGAAACCGTCGCCGATGGCCAGGGTGGCGTCGCGCGGGATATCGAGCAGGCGACGCAAGTGTTCCAGCGCCCACCCCTTGGAGATACCGTGCCGGGAAATGGTGAGCCAGGGACCGAATTCGCCGTAGACCCAGCTGATCTCCGGCAGCGCCAGCCCCTCCAGCAGCCGGTGCATCTCCTCCGGTGCGCCCTCGGGCCACCAGCAGTTCAGGCGTGGCGTCGGTTCACTGCCCAGGGTGAGATCGTCGACCACCACGTATTCGCCACCGGCGTAATACTCCCCGGGGCTCATACCGGTGGCCCAGAACCCCTGACCGACCCGTTCGGCCGTGAAGATCATGTTCGGGAACAGCCGCCGCAGCGCGGTAACGGCGGGCGCCGGGTCGAAATGGTGCACCGCTACCGGGATCGTCTGCTCGATATCGATATGCACCGCGCCGTTGGAGCAGATCGCGTGGCCCCGCACGAGGCCGAGTTCGGCGAGCACCGGCCGAGTGGAGACCACGGTCCGCCCGGTGCTCACCACGACGTGCGCTCCGGCCCCGACCGCCGCGCGCACGACGGCGGTGACCCTGTCACTCACCTGCGCACCGGTCTTCAGCAGTGTTCCGTCCACATCGAGTGCGATCAGCCGCGGCGGGCCCCCGTCCGTGTCCACATCACCGATTGTGCCGTGTAGCGCCGACCCGCGGCACCGGATTTTCCGGAACAGACAGCCGCGTCACCGCACATCACGGCGCTTCAGCGGTGTGATCCGCCGTGCGAAGACCCGCCCCTTGACGATCCACCCCGTGACGATCCACCATCACCGGAACGGGAGCCGCCGGAATCCGAACTCCGGGAACGCGACCCGCCGGAGGAGTCGGAACCGCCCGAAGAAGAGCCACCGGAGTCCGAATCGCCGCCGGATCCACCGTTGCCCGACGGGCGTCCGCCGAACCCGCCGAATCCACCGGAATCACCTGAGCGTCCCGAAGCGGAGGAATCGGACCGGCCCGAGCCGCCGGAGGACGTACCGCCCGAGCCCTCGTCACCCCCGGATCCGGCACCACTGCTGTCCCCGCCGCCGAACCCACCCGAATCGCCGGTGCCGTAGCCACCAGGGCCGGTATTCCCCGCCCCGGGTATTTCGCCGCCCGGCGGGGTCCATCCACCACCGGACCCGTCACCCTCGCCCGACCCGGCACCACCGCTACCCGGCGGGGTCCATCCACCACCGGACCCGTCACCCTCGTCCTGTCCCGCTCCGGGGACTCCGATATCCGGCAGGCCGGTTCCCGGCGACCATCCACCCGGACCGTCTCCGGAGCCTTCGTCTCCGCCCGGCGACGTCCCGCCCGGGCCGTCCACCACCGGCGGACGATCCGGTCCGGGGCTGCCGCCCGGCACCTCGGGCCCGGGCCCGGCGGGTTCGCCCGGCTCCGCGTTGTCACGGTCGGGCCGGCCTCCGCCGGGATGCCCGAACGGTATCGGAGGGTCGAATCGAGCCGGGTTCTCGTGCCGCGGTCCGGAATCGGAGTGCTCGGCGAACGGGGCGTGATGCGTCCCAGCCCTGTTCGCGGCCGGCCGATCGGTCTCCGTCCGCGCCGGGGCCGGCGATTGTGCGGGCATCGGCGGGCCGTACGATCGCGTCGCCGCCGCGGGGGTGATGAGCGCCGGGGCGCCCAGGGGCGCGTAGGACACGGTCCACCCGCTGCCCGACCGTTCGACCTGCGCCTCCCCGTGGATCTCGTAGAGCACGGCTCCCGGGCTCTGTAACGGTGTCCGGTCCTTCGGCAGTTCGGTATCCGCCGGCCCGGTACCCAGAATGGTGGCCGCGGACATGGCCACCGCGGAGAAGAGAGCCGCGCCGGAGAAGATCGGCGGGTGCTTGATCCGCGAAGATCCCACCGGCGTCATGCTCTCCGCGGCCATCGCGGCGGCGCCGAGTGCGACGCACTGCCCGGAATCGGCGGCCACCGTCACCGGCAGGCCCAGTTCGGCGAGGGTCTCGGCGATCTGTGGTGGCCGGGCCGCGCCGCCGACCACCAGCACTCGCCCGATATCGGAGAGCGAGACCCCGGCCGAACGCACCGCCGCCCGCACCACTTCCAGCGAATCACGCACGTGTTCGCGTCGCAGGCCCTCGGGGTCGACGAACGATACGAGCGAGACCGCACCGGTTTGCGGTTCGGCCGGACCGATCGCCCGGTCGCCTGCGCAGCGCGCGATCAAGGCTCCCAGTGGCCGGGCCCCGAATTCGTAGGAACGCACCGGCTTCCCGACCACCGGATGGTTCGGCCAGTCCGGCCCGGTGCGGACCACCGCCACATCGAGGCTGTTCCCGCCCAGGTCATAGACGAGGACGAACCCGCTGTCCAGCGGGCCGTGCTCGGTATCGAGCCAGTGGGCGGCCGCCACGGGTTCCGGTACCAGTTGGACGTGACCGACACCGGCGAGATCCAGACTCTGCCGGAGCAGATCCAGTTGTTTCGCGGTGTAGCCGGCGGGATGGGTGGCGACCACCCCGGTCGCCGGTTCCGCTACCACCAGGCCCTGCACCACCGAGGCGAAGATCGTGGCCGGCGACCAGATCCGCCCGTCCACATAGACCGATTCCGGGTTACGCCCCAGATCGGCGAATTCGTTGACCGTCGTGGAGAATCGGGTGATCCCGCCCAGTCTGGCGGTTCCCCCGCTGTCGAATCCGACGGCGGTCCGTCGTGTCCGTACCACGGGCCGCGCGTCCTGCCCCCCGGCTCGCGCCGAGACCACGTTCACCGTGCCGATGCTGATACCCAGCCCAGAAGTCAATTTGCTATCCCGTCAACGCACCGAGACCACGTCCTTATGAAAGAGCCATGGGCGCGGTCGTTTTCCAAACAGCGTCCACAGGTTAGCTGCAACAGCGCCGGCAAATCTAATAATCAATGATGAAAGCTACTGTTACGGAACAAATCCCCGTTCATGCCCACGGAAACAAACCGATAGTCCACTACACCGAATCCCGAAAACATGAGACTGAACAGCACTTATGTCACTACAACGAGAGGACGGCGGAGCGTCCGCCACCTCGTCCGCGCGCAAGGCCCGATGACATCTATTTTCTCCGCAAACAGCAGCTACTCACCGGTAACCGATCAATAGCTGTCGAAAACCGATTCACGTACACCAGCAGAGCCCATCCGTCCGATACATTCCGGTGCGGGCCGAAAGCTGCGCGGTAGCCCCGGGATCACGGACAAGCGGTATACCGGTAGGCGGCCGCGAGGCCGGCGCACGGCCGCTGTCATCCAGCGGTCGTGAAGAACAATCCCGCACCGTAGGCGGCACACGCGGAGACGAAGAAGCCGGTTCCGGTGGAACGGGTCCCGACTCCCCCGTCCTCGACCGCTCGACGTGCGCGACCGATATCGGTGACGGCGATCGTCATCGCCGCCAGGTATGAGCCGCCGGGCAGGGATTCCCCGGGCAGAATCCGCCCGGCAGCCTGGGTCGCGGACTCAGGGTGAAGCCGAAGGACTCGTATCTGCGCGTGAGGCCGTCGAGGTCGCGGGGTCACCGGGCCCGTGTGATGGAAACCGTGAACAGTGCTGGTCACGAGGCGATGGTGCGCCGCAGGGGTACCACGGTCAGCACCTCGCGCGGGAAACGACGGATACCGGCACCGCCCTATCCTGATCTGGTGGATTCGGTCACGCTCGACACCCTCGACCGGTGCTTGTTGCACGCCCTGCAGATCGACGGGCGCGTGCCGTTCAGCAGGATCGCCGCCGTCCTGGACGTCTCGGACCGGACCGTCGCCCGCCGCTTCGGCCGGTTGCGGGCCACCGGCGCGCTTCGCGTCAGCGCCGTACCGCACCATCACCTCGCCGTGGACACCCAGTGGCTGGTGCGCCTCCGGGTCCGGCCCCGGTCGGCCACCGCCGTTGCGCGCGCACTGGCCGGTCGCCACGACACCGCCTGGGTCACCGAATTGTCCGGCGGCACCGAGATCGTCTGCCTGTTCCGAGTTCCCGGTTCGGGCGCGGCGTCGCTGGCGATGCTCGGTGAGCACCCCGATCGATCTGCTCGCGGTCACGATCTGCCGCGACGCCGATGCCCTGTACGGCTACCTCACCGATCGGATCGGGGCGCTGGCCGGAGTCGAGCGGATCGAGAGCGCGCCGATCACCGCGTACGCCGAACGTTTCGCCCCGGTCCGGAGGAGTCGCGTGGGCTGACCGCCACGGCGCCGGAGCACGGCCGCTGTCGACAACACAGTGCCGACCTCGGAGTGAACGCCGATCACCCGATCGCGGCGTGCGGATCATGTTCGGGCGGAACAGTTCCGACGGTTCCGAACGAGTCGGCGCACCCGCCGGGATCTCAGCTCTCCCCGTCGTGGCGGCGCTGGGCGGCCACGACCTCGATCGTGTGGAGGCGGATCCAGTCCAGGAACTGCAGCAACGACCCGGCGAGGCTCCGGCCGAGATCGGTGAGCTCGTAGCTGACCCGGGGCGGCCTGGTGGGTTCCACCGCACGTGAGACAAGCCCGTCCCGCACCAGCGTGCGCAGTGTCTGCGACAGCATCTTCTCGCTGATCCCGCCGATCGTCGCGTGTAGTTCGGAGAACCGGAGCGGACCGCGTCCCAGCGCTGTCAGGATCAGCACTCCCCAGCGGCTGGTGATGTGGTCGAGCACCTCACGCGCGGGACAGTCACTGTTGAATGCGTCACTCGTCAAGGGCCACTCGGACTTCCGCGCCTGCGAACCTACTGCCACGATAGGAGCTTACCCAGAGGTATGCTGTTACTGAAAGTAAGCTCCGCGATCTACGCTGCCGCCCATGATCACAGTCGTTTTCGGAGCCAGAGGTAATGTCGGCCGCCACGTCGCGGCGGGACTCGCGGAGCAGGGCGGCCGGGTCCGCCTGACCGGCAGGGAACCCGACCCGGCGGACTTCCCACCGGGCGCGGAGCTCGTCGCGGCCGATCTGGAGCGCCCCGAAACACTGCCCGCCGCACTCGAAGACGCGAAACGTGTGTTCCTCTACGCCAAGCCCGACGGGATCGAAGAATTCGTGGCGGCAGCCGAGGCCGCCGGGGTCGAGCGGGTGGTCCTGCTGTCCTCCGGTGCCGTCCTGCCGGACGAAGCCGCGCGGAACTCGATCGGCCGGATGCACCGCATTGTCGAATCCGCCCTCGAGAAGTCCGCCCTGGAGTGGACATTCATCCGGCCGGGCATGTTCGCCACGAACGCACTGTGGTGGTGGCAGCGCTCGATTCGCGAGAAGGGCAGCGTCCGTGTGCCGTATCCCGAAGCACGGACGGCGCCCATCCACGAACGGGACCTGGCGGCACTGGCGGTGACCGCGCTGTCCGAGCCGGGCCACGCGCGGCGCGCCTACTCGGCATGGGGCCCGGAGGCGCTGACCCTGCGGCAGCAGGTACAGCACATCGGTGCGGCCATCGGCCGGGAGATCGCCTTCGAGGTGGTCTCCGTAGAACAGGCACGCGCGGATCTGAGTGAGATCATGCCCGCGATCGGCGTCGACGCCGTCCTGGCCGGATGGCAGGCGGGAGCAGCCGAACCTCCGGAGGTGTCGACCATCGTCGAGGAGATCACCGGACGCCCGGGGCGTACCTTCGCGCAGTGGGCAGTGGACCACGCGCACGACTTCCACTGATCCGCCCGGTGCGGATTCCGGTCGGCGTCGCGGTACCGGTGGTGGAGCGAGTGGGGTGGACGCATACGGCTACCACCCGCGGGCTCCTCCGCCACCGGCCGGAATATTCGATCAAGGATCGGACATACCGACTGACCCGGATTTCCGGAGATACGCTCAGGCGCGGCTGAAGAAACCCCGGCCGGACTTCGCGGGCCGCAGTACCGCTCCCGCGGCACGCGCGTTCGGCCGACGGGTACGCAGCAGCCGGTCGAACGCCTCGGCGCTTCCGGCGGGCTCGGGAAGGCGGCCGGCATTGAAATCGCCCGCCAGCTGCTGCACCGTTTCCTGGGCGCAGGACTTGTTGGTACCGATGAAACCCGTGGGCCCGCGCTTGATCCAGCCCGTGACGTAAGTGCCCGGGAACACCGCCCCCGCCGGATTCTCCAGCACCCGTCCCGCCTGGTTCGGGATGACGCCGCGCTGTTCGTCGAACGGCAGACCCGGTGTCGGCTCACCCCGGTAACCCACCGAGGTGAGCACGAGCCCGGTCTCCAGCAGATCGAGATCACCGGTGCCGACCGCGCGCACCCGGCCATCGTCATCGGTCACCAGTCCGGTGCGCTCCACCTCGATCCCGGTGACGGCGTCGGGGCCGAGGATACGGCTCGGCGCGCTCTGATAGCGGAACACGATGCGCCGCCGCCGGCCGGCCGGCCGCTCGGCGATCCCGCGCAGCAGCTCCAGTTTGCGCTCGACCTGATAGGGCAGGTCCTCCGCGGGCACGGGCAGTTCACCGTCGACGACGATATCCACATCCGCGCCGAGCAATCCGACGAACTCCGGAACCGTGAACGCCGATTCGGCCGGACCGCGCCGGCCGAGCACCACGACCTCTTCCACACTGCTGCGCCGCAGCGCCTCGAGCGCGACCGGTGAGATATCCGTGCCGGCCAGCTTTTCGGGATCGCTGGTCAGGATGCGCGCCACATCGAGCGCGACATTGCCGTTGCCGACAATGACGACCCGGCGCTGGGAAAGATCGAAATCATGGTGCTGATGGTCGGGGTGACCGTTGTACCAGGCCACGAAATCGGTGGCCGAGACATTTCCGGCCAGGCCTTCGCCCGGGATACCGAGTTTGCGGTCGGTCGACGCGCCCACGGCGTAGACGACGGCGTGATGGTAGGCGAGCAGTTCCTCGTGTGAGATGTGCTTACCGACCTCGACATCGAAGTAGGAGCCGAAACCCCGCTGATTCGACATCGTGTCGAAAAGGTCGGCCACCTGGCGGGTCTTCACATGGTCCGGCGCCACACCGTAACGGGCCAGGCCGTACGGGACCGGCAGCCTGTCGAAAACGGTCACCCGCACGTCGGGCTGGGTGAGCAGTTCGTCCGCGGCGTACATGGCCGAGGGGCCGGAACCGACCACCGCCACCCGCAGCGGACCGCGACCGGCGGTGTCGATCGCGGGTGCGGGGACCGGCGGCGCCAGCAGCGGGCGCGGCCGCGACTGCCGATAGAAGTCGGCATTGATCTCGATGAACGGCTGCTGCTCCGCGGTCAGTTTCTTCGTGGAGGTGATGGCGTCCACCGGACAGGCCGAGGCGCAGGCGCCGCAGTCCACGCAGGAGGCGGGGTCGACGTAGAGCATCTCGGCGGTCCGGAAGTCGGGCTCGTCCGGAGTGGGATGGATGCAGTTGACCGGACAGGCATAGACGCAGGACGCGTCGCTGCAGCACGACTGGGTGACGACGTAGGGCATGGAGGTACTACCCGCCGCTCAGGCCGCTTTGCCGGAGACGGCGCGCAGCGGCTCGGACCGGTACCGGGTGGTGTGCCCGTCGATACCCAGCGCCTTCCACACCCGCTTGGCGATCGGGTTCATCAGGCCGATCTTCTCGGCGAGGGCGCGGACGTCGCCGAAATAGTCGCTGAAGGTCCGCTTGGCGTCGTCGGAGCCGAAGAACAGCTCCTTCCGGACGCTCTTCGGGATATCGAATTCGTCGAAGAACGCCTTGGGCGGGGTCACGATGGCGCGGCCGAGGATCCACATGACGATCGGCATGGCCAGCGACAGCACGAACTTGTTCACCGGCGCCGACTCCGGCACATGCTTCTCGAGGAATTCGTGGGCGAAGGAGATGTGGCGGGCCTCCTCGGCCACGTGGATAGCCATCACACCGCGCATGATCGGGTGCACGTCCTCCCCGGATCGCAGCACTTCCTTCTGGATGTGGTCGATCGGCTCCTCGCCGCCGAGCACCGCCATGAAGAACAGATTCGGGAAGGCCACCGCGACCGGTACGGCGATATGCCGGATCTGCCGCACCAGCGGACCCATACCCGGGACGTCGACGCCGATCCGGTTCACCATCTCCTGGAACATCAGGGTGTGGTTGTGCTCCTCGATCATCTCGTGGGAGCAGTAGCGGAACTCCGGGTCACCGTTGGGCAGGCCGAAGATGTGCTGCATCATGCCGCTGATCAAGATGGCCTCGAACTGCAGGCCCACCTTGGCGACATTCGCCTGGCGGTACTTGCCGAGGACGATCTTCTGCTCATCGGAAAGTGCCTGGTACCAAGGGTGGCGGCCGACCGTGTCGCCGGATTTCGGCAGGATCCAGCGCTCCGGCCCGGCGTCGGCGGCGAAGTCGGGATGGTCCCAGTCGATATCGGTGAACGGGTCGAAATTCCGGTTGACGGAGCCCTCCGACAGCAGCAACAGCTTCTCCGCGTATTCCTGAGCCTGCGCGACCAGTTGGTCGTCGGAGACCGTGGTGGCTGAAGACGTCATCGTCACTGCCTCTCGTCGATGAATCCGGCTTAACTGTTCCCCATGGTTACAGCTACAGCGGGGTACGTCAACACGGCCACCCGAAGTGGGCGGGTCACACCACGGACGTGGCAGGTATCACTCCAGCTCAGCACGGCATGAAAGGGTTTTCGCGCCGCAGGCGGCATCGCGAGGCGCTCGTGAAAGTAGTGCCGCGGACTTGCTCGCGAAGGTAGTGAGCCGGACTCGCTCGCGAAGGTAGTGAGCCGGACTCGCTCGCGAAGGTGCTGTGTTTTCGGCGCGCTGGCGCGCGCGGGGTTGAGGCCCCCTCAGTCCCGCCGTTCAG
>NZ_BMMH01000004.1:0-395379 GCF_014645735.1 Nocardia jinanensis
CAAAACCTGCCACGCCGACCGGCGCTGGTCTGAAACCGAAGCCGGTCCCATATCCGTGACGGTTCAAGGTCCGGTTGGTAGGTCGTCAAGACCCGGGCTGCGGATTCCAGTCCCATGTAGACACTGAAATTAGCCGGAATCACGCTGCCGAATTCGTGCCACCAGGACTTCTCGCCGGTCTCGCGGGCCAGTCCCCGCAACCCCGCCGCTTTCACCTCGTCGATCTCGTAGATCTCGATCAATCCGTCCAGATCGCGTACGCGGATCTTCTGGTTCTGACCCGTTTCGATGCGTTGCAGGCTGCTCTTGCCCCACTCCATGAGTGCCGCCGCTTCCGCGATGGTCAGACCTATCGCCTCGCGCGCCTCGCGCAGATACCGGCCGAGCTGCCGCCTGGTGATACTGCTGTCCCGATCCGTCAAGACCGTCCCCTTTCCGCTGGATGAGAGCTCGGAATCGGAGACAATGCATACTCGCAGTTCAGCAGTGGCGCGCCGGTTTTCGCCGAATTCACGGGTTCCCGTTTCGGATATCCGCGTGTCGAGTAAGTGGGTCGCGCGCCCGCCTGCACAGGCCCAGGAGCTACCCGGCGGGCATGTGCTGCCGCATAGCCGTCGCGGTGGCGGCCGGGTCGTAGTCGGCGGCGACTCCGTCGACCAGGATTATGTCGCCGACGATATGCCGTGATCGCAGCGGTGCGATATCCCGGTAGGCGGGCGAATCCCACCAGGCCCGCGCCTCGTCCATCCCGGGGAACCCGATCACCACGACGAATCCGGGCCAGACGCCCTCCTTCACCTCGTGCTGCGCGGCGTGCACGAGGAACCTGCCGCCGAACGGTTCGAAGGTGGTGGGAATGCGTTCGATGTATTCGGCGATCTCGGGATGCGGATCGGCCGCTTGCAGGTGGGCGATGGCGTAGGCGGTCATGATGTCGTCCTCTCGGTCTGTCCGATGTACCGATCATGGCGGCGTCGGGTCCGCGCGACGATTACCCGAGAGGTAAAGGGATCGGCTACCTGCGGGGTTATCGCCGCAATGCGGTGGTCAGGGCGGCGATCTGGGCGACGGGTGGATCGTAGCCGGGGAAGTAGCAGCACACCCGGTCCGCGAAATCGCCGAAGCGGCGGATGATCTCGGCGGCGCAGTCCTCCGGCGTACCCCGGACCGCCAGGGTGTCGACCATCGGCTCGGAGATCCGGTCGAACATGGTCATGATGTCGCCGGATTTGGAGAGCGCGTTGAGTTCCGGTTGCAACTGTCCCCAGCCCTCGACTTCGAGCACCGGCCGGTATGCCGGGGTCGAACTGTAGAAGGCCAGCAGGCCGCGTACCCCGATCGAGGCTGCCGAGAGCTCCTCCGCCGACCGGCCCATTGCGACGATCACCTGCGGGTAGAGCGGGAATTCGGTGCGACCCGCCCGTTTCATACCCTCCGCCACGGCGGGCAGCGTCCGCTCCCGGAAATGGCGGTGGCTGTGGAAGGGCATCACCAGCAGCCCGTCCGCGACCTCGGCCGCGGTCCGGGTCATCAACGGTCCGAGCGCGCCGAGCAGTACCGGTGGGGCTCCGTACGGATTGGGGCCGGGGACGAAGGTGCTCGGCATCAGGGTGTGCCGGGTGTGCTCGCCGCGGAAATCCAAGGGGGTGCCGTCCTGCCAGGAGGTCAGGATCGTCCGCACCGCGAGTACGATCTCGCGCATCCGGGCCGCCGGAGCCGACCAGGTGGCGCCGTAGCGCTTCTCGATATGCGGCCGGATCTGGGAACCGAGCCCGAGCCGGAAACGCCCACCCGACATCAGCTGCAGATCCCAGGCCGCGTGCGCCAGATGCATCGGGCTGCGCGGCATGGCGATCGCGACATTGGTCATCAGGTCGGTATCGACGCGGCCGGCCACCGCCGCCAAGGGCAGTAACACGTCGTGCGGCCCCTCGAAGGTGAACAGTCCGGCCGCCCCGGCGTCGACGAGGGTTCGGGCGCGTTCGACGCTGCGGTCCGGGCGCGCGTCCAACTGGAGATCGAGCAACATCAGCCCATCCAAGTACACCCGCCGGGTTCCGAACAGGGGCGCCGCCGGCGGCCGGGAGGTCAGAGCGATGGCGGCGCTGCCTGCGCACGCCTGATGCCGGTGTCGCGCGCACGTCCCGAGTCGTGCCCGTCGGCGATATCAGCAGCAGTGCGGTGTCCGTGTTCGCGGATCAGGTTCCGCCGGTGAAGCGCGGATGTCTGTATTCGAGATACTCCGACGTCACCTGCAGGTTCGAGTCCAAGGTGACGCGAGCCTCCATCTCCGGATACGACAGGAAGCCGCCGAACCGCGTCGGTTCGACCCTGGTAGTGGGGTGGACGACTCCGCGCACCGGGCCGATCAGATCGGTCTGCCCGTGCAGGTATTCGGCGATCGACGCAACCAGCGTCGGATCCGTGACGCCGGATTTCTGGGAGACGAGTACCACTGGACGCTGAGAGTCCTTGGCGCTGTTTGTGAGCGCATCGAATTCCGGACTGCGGGCGATCAGGTGACCGAAATCCGAGCCCCCCAGCCGCACCGGTTCCGCACCCGTGCCGCTGTGCTCGAGCATGGCCTCCGCATCGCGAGCGTTGAATTTTCCGACGATAAAGAACGGCCTCGAGTCCCAGTCCTCCGTCAATGAGGACGCTCGTTTGTAATCGGCGTGGGGCAACACCGGGACACGGGTCGTGAAGTGACCGAGCAACTGGCCGTCGGCCCACCGCGCAGCGGATCGATCGTCGGCGGTGCTCGCTGGTATCCGCAGGCCGACAACTTCGCCGTGATCGTTGTGCAACGGCCGTACGACGACCTTGTCCGGATCGATTGCGATGCGCTGCCCGTACAGATCGGTGCCGCGCATCCCCGCTCGATCGAGGATGGTCCCCTCGAATACCCGGCCGGTATCGCTATCGACATGGCTGATACCGGCGGCGGAACGCAGTCCGTCCGCACCGCCCGAAACCGTGCGGGCGATTCCACCGGCCGCCGCGTCGAAGACTTTGGTCACCCGATGCACGATGAGCGGCCCGGCCCGCCTCAGTTCGATCTCGCCTGCCATGCCCAGAAACTTTCCGCCGCACCGATCTCAGGATCGATTGTCCAATACCTCCACCAGCGGCAGCGCCGTTCGGAATGATGAAACACCCCGTGCGCCAGAGTCGGCCGGGTACGCAGTGACCACCGTACCCGGCGCCCATTACTGGGAGCGGAGGAATTCCCATTCCGTCCGAGGTTCCCGGGGAGTTCATAGAGTGGATCAACCGGCGCAGGGCCTCGCGGTGCGTAGCGGACTTCAGGATGCGATCGGCCTCGATAGTGGCCGGCAGTACCGAAACTTCAAGGCCCCTAGCTTGTCCCACAAGGGAAGCGCGGGCGGGATTCCATGAACGCCGGGTATTCGCTGGTCGAGCATTCCCGGCAGGTGACATCCGGAAACGGGCGACGCCGGGCGTGAACTCTTCCGAGGAAGGGTTCACGCCCGGCGTCGGGCAGGCGCCGAGGCTCAGTCGGTGGGCGCGAAGGCCTCCTCGATGATCTCGGCCTGCTCCACCGCGTGCACCTTGCTCGAACCCGAGGACGGGGCCGACATGGCGCGCCGCGAGATACGGCGCAGGCGGCCCAGCCGGTCCGGCAGCAGCTCCGGCAGGTTCAGGCCGAAGAACGGCCACGCACCCTGGTTCGCCGGTTCCTCCTGGACCCAGGCGATCTCGGTGGCGTTCGAGTACCGCTCCAGGGCCTCGTTCAACCGGAACTTCGGCAGCGGGTAGAGCTGCTCGACCCGGACGATGGCGACATCGTCACGCTTGCGCTTGGCCTTCGCGGCGGCCAGCTCGTAGTAGAGCTTGCCGCTGGTGAGCAGGACGCGCTTGACGGCGCCACGATCGCCGATGCCCTGTTCGTAGGTGGGCTCGTCGAACACCGAGCGGAACTTGCTCTCGGTGAAATCCTTCAAATCGCTGACCACGGCCTTGTTACGCAGCATCGACTTCGGGGTGAAGACGATCAGCGGACGGCGGATACCGTCCAGCGCGTGCCGGCGCAACAGATGGAAGTAGTTCGCCGGGGTGGACGGCACCGCCACCGTCATCGAACCCTCCGCGCACAACTGCAGGAAGCGTTCGATACGGCCGGAGGTATGGTCCGGGCCCTGACCCTCGTGCCCGTGCGGCAGCAGCAGCACGACCTCGGACAGCTGACCCCACTTGGCCTCACCCGAGGAGATGAACTCGTCGATGATCGACTGGGCGCCGTTGACGAAGTCGCCGAACTGGGCCTCCCACAGCACCAGCGCGTCGGGATTGCCCAGCGAATAGCCGTATTCGAAGCCGACCGCGGCGAATTCGCTCAGCGCCGAATCGTGCACGGCGAACCAGCCGGGGTTGGCACTGTTGATGTTGTGCAGTGGGGTGTACTCGGCGGCCGTCTTGCGGTCGATGATCACCGAATGCCGCTGGGTGAAGGTGCCGCGTCGCGAGTCCTGGCCGGTGAGGCGAACCGCCCGGCCCTCGTCGATCAGGGTGCCGAAGGCCAGCAACTCGGCGAACGCCCAGTCGACCTTGCCCTCGTAGGCCATATCGCGCCGCTTCTCCAGCACCGGCTGCACCCGGGGATGCACGCTGAAGCCGTCGGGCACATTCAGGAACGCGTCGCCGATCCGCTGCAGCACCGATTTGTCGACAGCGGTGAGCACGGTGGACGGGATCTGCTGATCGTCCTCCACCGATTCGCTCGGGCCCTGCGCGTACTTCTCCAGCTCCCGGACCTCGTTGAAGACCCGCTCCAACTGGCCTTGGTAGTCGCGCAGCGCGTCCTCGGCCTCTTTCAGCGAGATATCGCCGCGGCCGATCAGGCTCTCGGTGTAGCTCTTGCGGACGCTGCGCTTGGTGTCGATGACGTCGTACATGTACGGCTGGGTCATCGACGGGTCGTCGCCCTCGTTGTGACCGCGGCGGCGGTAGCAGATCAGGTCGATGACCACGTCCTTGCGGAACTTCTGCCGGAAATCGACCGCCAGCCGGGCCACCCAGTCGCACGCTTCCGGGTCGTCGCCGTTGACATGGAAGATCGGGGCGCCGATGAATTTGGCGATATCGGTGGAGTACTCGGTGGACCGGCTGTTCTCCGGGGCCGTGGTGAATCCGATCTGGTTGTTCACCACGATGTGGATGGTGCCGCCCACGCGGTAGCCGCGCAGCCCCGACAGGTTCAGGGTTTCGGCCACCACGCCCTGTCCGGCGAACGCGGCGTCACCGTGCAGCATCAGCGGTACGACGGAGAAGCCCTCCGGGCCGTCGCCCTTGTCCAGCAGGTCCTGCTTGGCGCGCGCCAGGCCCTCGAGCACCGGGTCGACCGCTTCCAGATGCGACGGGTTGGCGGTCAGCGAGACCTCGATCTCGTTGTCACCGAACATCTGCAGGTAGTTGCCGCGGGCACCGAGGTGGTACTTCACATCGCCCGAGCCGTGGGTGGCGGCCGGGTTCATATTGCCCTCGAACTCGGTGAAGATCTTCGAATAGGGCTTACCCACGATATTGGCCAGCACATTGAGCCGACCGCGGTGCGGCATGCCGATGATCACCTCGTCCAGCGCGTACTCGGCGCACTGGTCGATCACGGCGTCCATCATCGGGATGACGGTTTCGGCGCCCTCCAGCGAGAAGCGCTTCTGGCCGACGTACTTGGTCTGCAGGAAGGTCTCGAACGCCTCAGCCGCGTTGAGCCGGTTCAGGATGTACTTCTGCTGGGCGACGGTCGGCTTGACGTGCTTCTGCTCGACCCGGTCCTGCATCCACTTGAGCTGATCTTCCTCGAGGATGTGGGTGTACTCCACACCGACGTGGCGACAGTAGGAATCGCGCAGCACCGACAGCACATCGCGCAGCTTCATCCGCTCTTCGCCGTGGAATCCGCCCACGTTGAACTCGCGGTCCAGATCCCACAGGGTGAGGCCGTGCTGGATGACATCCAGGTCGGGGTGGCTGCGGAACTTGTCCTTGACCAGGCGCAGCGGATCGGTATCGGCCATCAGGTGACCGCGGTTGCGGTAGGCGGCGATCATCTCCAGCACGCGGGTGCTCTTGTCGACGCCGCGTTCCTTGATGTCCTTGCGCCAGCGGATCGGCTCGTACGGCACGCCCAGACCGTGGAAGATCTCGTCGTAGAACTCGTCGGCGATCAGCAGTTTGTGCACGGTGCGCAGGAAATCACCGGACTCCGCGCCCTGGATGATGCGGTGATCGTAGGTGGAGGTCAGCGTCATGAGCTTGCCGATACCGATATCGGCGATCCGCTCGTCGCTCATACCCTGGAACTCCGCCGGGTACTCCATGGCGCCGGCGCCGATGATCGCGCCCTGCCCCTGCATCAGCCGCGGTACGGAGTGCACGGTGCCGATGGTGCCCGGATTGGTCAGCGAGATGGTGACCCCGCTGAAGTCCTCGGCGGTCAGTTTGCCGTCGCGGGCCCGGCGGACGATGTCCTCGTAGGCGGTGTGGAACTGACCGAAGGTCATATCCTCAGTGCCCTTGATCGCCGCGACCACCAGGGACCGGCTTCCGTCCTTACCGGGCAGGTCGATGGCCAGACCGAGGTTGGTATGCGCGGGGGTGACCGCGTTCGGCTTACCGTCGACCTCGGCGAAATGCCGGTTCATGTTCGGGAACGCCTTGACCGCCTGCACGATCGCGTAGCCGAGCAGGTGGGTGAAGGAGATCTTGCCGCCCCGGGTACGGGCGAGATGGTTGTTGATGACCAGTCGGTTGTCGATCATCAGTTTGGCCGGAACGGCCCGCACGCTGGTAGCGGTGGGGATGGTCAGCGAGGCCGCCATGTTCTTTGCCACCGCGGCGGCAGCGCCGCGCAGTACCTTCTTCTCGTCTGCGGCAGGAGCCGGCTTCGGCGCGCCTGAAGTGGGGGCGGCATTGGAAACCGGGGCCGGAGTCGTCTGCGGGGCACGCTGCTGCGCGGCGGCCGCGGTGGTCCGTGCGGCGGCGGTGGCCGCCGGGGCCTCCTTGGGCGCGGCCGCCGGTGCGGCGGTGCGGGCCGGAGCCGTAGGCGCGGTGGCGCGCGACGCGATGGACGCGCTCTCGGCGGGTACCGGGGCCGGAGCCGAGTTCACGGCCGAGGATGCCGGAGCCGATGGGGTGTTGCCGGGGTCACCGGCGATCTCGGGGGTGTAGTCGGCGAGGAACTCGTGCCAGCTGGCGTCGACCGAGGATGGATCCTGTTTGAACTTCTGATACATCTCGTCGACCAGCCACTGGTTCTGACCGAACTGGGATTTTGAGCTGCTCACAGCAGGTGTTCGCCTCATTCCGTTCTTCGCGCTGCGACGTTTGTGACGTGCCCGGCACCGGGCATCGGTGGATGGGTACCGATACGCCCTGAAGACGAGGATATGCCCCCGTGCACATCCACTCGGTCACCGACCACCGGACAATCCCGACCTCGTTGTTGACGACTCGTCCTCGACCGAGAATATTCCTTCGCCGCTTCCGGCCGCTGTCCAGAGGCGGGCATAGTGCCCACCGGCCGCCACGAGATCGGCGTGTGTACCGGCTTCCACGATCCGGCCGTGCTCCACGACGGCGATCCGATCGGCGCGCGCGGCCGTCGCGAGGCGATGCGCGACGACGACGGTCGTGCGGTTACGAGCCAGCGATCCGGTCGCGGCCAGCACTTTCTCCTCGGTATCGGGGTCCAGGGTGGCGGTCGCCTCGTCGAGCAGCAACAGATCCGGGTCGACCAGCTGGGCGCGGGCGAGCGCGATGAGCTGCCGCTGACCCGCCGAGAGGCCGCGGCCGCGTTCGCCCACGGGCCGGTGGAATCCGCCGGGCAGTCCGGCGATCATCTCCCGCGCGCCCACCGCGCGCGCGGCTTCCTCGATCTCCGCTTCGGTCGCGAAAGGTTTCCCGAATGCAATGTTGCTCGCGATATCGCCGGTGAAGAGGTGAGCTTCCTGCGGGACCATCCCGAGCCGGGACCGGTAGCGGTCCAGGCGGTAGTCGCGGATATCGATGCCGTCCACCCGGATCGCTCCGGTATCGGTGCCGGAGAGGTCGTAGAGGCGGGCGAGCAGTTTGACGATGGTCGACTTTCCGGCGCCGGTCGCGCCGACCAGGGCCAGCGATCGACCGGGCGCGACCGCCAGGTCCACGTCGTCGAGAGCGGGACGCTCGGTCCCCGGGTAGCGGAACCGCACCGAATCCAGTGCGAGTTCTCCCCGCAGACCCCCGGCGATCGGGTCGGCGCCGGGCGGATCCGCCCGGATGGACGACGGTGTGCGCAGCAGATCGCCGATCCGGCGCAGACCCACGCGGGCCTGCTGGTAACCGTCGAAGACCTGGGACAACTGCTGGATCGGGCCGAACAGCAGTTCCAGATAGAGAACGAAGGCGATCAGGGTGCCGGTGCTGGTGGTGCCCGCGGCCACCGCGTGCGCACCGCTGAACACCACGAGCGCCAGCGCCAGATCGGTCCACGACGCCACGAACGCGAAATACAGTGCGATGGCGCGCTGGGCGCGCATCCGGCTGCGGCGGTACTTCGCCGAGTACTCCGCGAACCGATGTGCCGCGAGTCGTTCGTGCCGGTTGGCCTGCACCGCCCGCAGTCCGGCGATGTTCTCCTGGAAATCGGCGTTGACCGTGGAGACGCGTTCCCGGGAGACGGTGTAGGCCACCGAGGAGACCCGGCGGAACACCACCGTGGCGATGATCAGCGGGGGTAGCACACCGAGCAGCACCACCAGAGCGAGCTGTAGATCGATCACCACCAGAGCGACCGCGATACCCGCCAGTGACAGCACGCTCACCAGTGCGGTGGACACTCCGGTCTGCAGGAACGTCGACAGGGCGTCCACATCGGTGGTCATCCGGGTCATGATCCGGCCGGACAGTTCGCGCTCGTAGTAGTCCAGACCGAGTCGTTGCAGGTGGGCGTAGCTGCGGACACGTAATCCGTACAGCACCCGCTCGCCGGTGCGGGAGGTGAGCAGGGTGGTCGCCCCGGCCACTACCCATCCGGCGAGCACCAGTCCGGTGCCGAGCACGGCCGACCAGGTGAGCGCGGACGGTTCGGCGCCGGTGACCCCGGCGTCGATCGCATGGCGCACCAGCGGCGGGAAACCGATCCCGATCAGCGCGTCGAGCGCGAGCAACGCCACCGAAGCCAGCACGAGTGTCCGCACCGGCCACAGCAGCCGGCCCAGCCGGAAACCCGGATCCGGTTCGCGGATCCTGGACTCGTCCAATCCCGGTTGCTCGGTGGCCGCGGGGAGTCGTTCGATGGCGCGCCGCAGTTCGGGTGTCGCGCTGAGGTCGGCCGTGGGGGCGAATCGGTCGGCCGCCGCGGCGGAGGGCAGCCGGTCGGCCACGTACACCGGCCCGGCGACGGCGACAGTATCCGGCTCGGGCAGGCGGATCACCCGGTCGGCGTGGGCCAGGGTGGATTCGCGGTGAGCCAGGATGATCGTGGTGCGGGCACCCTGATCGGGCAGGGCGCCGAAGATGGCGGCCTCGGTCACCGCGTCCACGGCGGAGGTGGCGTCGTCGAGCACGAGGATGCGCGGCCGGGCCAGCAGCGCCCGGGCCAGCGCGATGCGCTGGCGCTGCCCACCGGACAGTGTGAGGCCGCGTTCGCCGACCACGGTGTCGTAGCCGTCGGGGAGTTGTTCGATGAACTCGTCGGCCGCGGCCTGCCGCGCGGCGTCCCGGATCTCGGCGTTGGTGGCGTCGGGGCGGCCGAGCGCGATATTGGCGGCGACACTGGAGCTGAACAGGAACGGGTCGTCGAAGACCACGCCGACCGCGGCCCGCAGCTGTGCGGCCGATACATCGGCGATATCCACCGGCTGCGCGCTATCGGTGCCCAGGAGCTGTATCCGTCCGGCGTCGGGCGCGTAGAACCGGGGCAGTAGCAGTGACAGGGTGGTCTTGCCCGACCCCGCCGGGCCGATGATCGCCACCGTCTCACCCGGGCGTACCCGCAGGTCGAGATCGCGCAAGACGGGTTGCGCGGAGTCGAAGCCGAAGGTGACGCCGTCGAGTTCGATACCCAGCGGGCCGTCCGGCACCGGGACCGGCCGCGGCGGATCGGCCACCGCCGGACCCGCGTCGATCACCTGGTACACCCGTTCGGCGGCGGCCCGGGTGAGCTGAGCCATGATGATCACCGAGGCCATGGTGCGGGCGGTGGTGGTCATGGTGGTGACGTAGGCGCTGAACGCGAGGAAGGTGCCGAGACCGATCTGGCCGTGCAGTGCCAGCCAGCCGCCGACGGCGATCACGACCACCAGACCGGCCTGCGGGATCGCCGCCAGGGTGGGGGAGAAGCGGGCATTGATCCCGGCCGCGCGCATCCGCTCGGCGAACAGCCGGCGCCCGTGCTGTTCGAGCACATCGACCATGCGGGCTTCCTGGCCGAACCCCTTCACCACGCGGACCCCGGTGACCGTCTCCTCGACGTGCTGGGCGAGTTCGGCGGCCCGCTGCTGGGCCGACCACGTCGCGGCGTGCAACCTGGGTCGCATCCGGTACACCACCACGATCACCAGCGGCACCATCAGCAGTGCCACCGCGGCCAGCGGCGGGGAAAGCCACAGCATCACCCCCGCGGCGAGCACGAATTGCAGGAACGACATCCCCGAGAGCGGGGCCATCGCCAGCAGCGACTGCACCAGCTGCAGATCGGTGATCGAACGCGAAACCACCTGCCCGGTGCGCAACGCGTCCTGCCCGGCGCCGTCGAGCCGCTGCAACGATCCGAGCAACTGCAACCGCAACCCGTGCTGGACGTCCAGCGATAGTTTTCCGGCCAGCATCCGCCGCCCGAACGAGGCGGCGAACCGACCCGCCGCGAGCACGGCCAGCAGCCCGGCGACGATACCGATCACCCGGGCGGCGCCGCTCGTCGCCGAATCGACAGCCCATTTGGTGAGCAGCGGTGCGATGATCTCGGCCGCCGCGCCGGCCACGAGGGCCAGCGCGATACCGGCCAGCGTGCCGCGATAACGCCGGCACTCCGACCACAGCCTGCGGAGCCATCCCCGACGCGCGCCGCCGCTCATGTTCCCCCTTCACCTCGACCTGTCATCGACCATAACGACGCCCGGTGACACGGTCTTGTTCCCGGGCAGCCGGCTCAGTAGGGCCCCGACAGTGGCGCCGTCGATACGGTCGGGCCCGCCCCCGGTTCTGGAGCGACAGGGCAAAGGAGCGCAGTGACCGAGCGGCGTGTGCGCCCCGCCGTCCATAGATCGGCGACCATTGAGGACTTACCGTGTCGTGAACCTACCCAGGTGATCAGGCCGCACGTCCGCGCATACCTTCCGTCTACTCCGGACGGTCGGCGTTCGTAGTCGGGGCCCGCCCCGGTTCTGGAGCGACGAAGCGAAGGAGCGCAGCGACTGAGCGAAGGAGTGAAGAACCGGGGTTAATAGGGCCCCGACCCGCGGCGCCGCAGGCGCCGCAAATAAACACAGCTCACAGTTCGGCCCGGCGCAGTGACCACCATCCGGCCGCGCCGACCCCGATGGACCACAGCAGCAGCACCACGATCGCCGCCGGGGCGGGGGCCAGCAGATCGCTGTCGGCGAACGACCCGGCCAGTACGGTGCTCAGCGTGGCCGACCCGGGCAACAGGGTCGCCACGCCCGGCAGGCCGATACCCGCGGTCACCACCCACAGCAGCGGTTCGGCGAGCAGGACCCAGACCAGGACCGCGCCCACCGCCAGCGCCGGTGAGCGCAGCAGCAGCCCGATCCCGGTACCGATCACCGCCCAGCACACCGCCGCGAGCAGTCCGCCGCCGAGTACGGCGAACAACGCGGCCGTGATCTCGAATTTATCGCGGCCGAACAGCAGCAGGCAGACCCCCGCCACGATCTCCACCGCCAGGGCGGCCACGAACGCGGCCGCGGCGGTCACCAGATATTTCGACCCGGCCAGCCGGTCCCGGTCCACGGTGAACAGCGCGGTGATCACCAGAGTGTTGTGCTGGTGTTCGCCCGCCGCCCCCGCGGCCCCGAACCCCGCCGCGGCCACGATCACCGCGAACAGCGCCAGGTAGAGACCGATGGTGGCTGTGCCGGTCACCGGCTCGCCCTCCGGATCGAGCGGTCCGGCCAGAATCGCGGTCACCGAGGCGGCCACGATCGCCGTGGCGATCACCGTTGCGGCCAGCACCCGCGTGTGGCGCAGGGTCAGTATTTTGCGGTACTCGGACAGGACCGGCGGGATCAGTTCCGCTGGTACGACGTCGATCATCGGGCAACCCCGTACGGCAGAGAGGCGGGCGGCGGCATACCGGGGCCCACCGGACGCGGCGCGGCAGCGCGGGTCAACGAGGCGAGCACCCGGTCGGGATGGATCCGGTCGGGGACTATACGGTGCAGCCGGACATCGGCGGCGCGGGCGGCGGCCACGATATCGTCCTCGGTCGCGTCGGCCACGGCCAGCTGTTCGTCGGGCCGGATGACCGCGTCGGTGAAACCGCGCGCGGCGAGTGCGGTGGCGATCGCGATGGACGACGAGGACGCCACCACCAGCCGGTCCGGGTTGCGCCGCCGCAATCGCGCCGGGCTGCCCTGATAGGCCACCGACCCATTGCTCAGCACCACCAGATAGTCGGCGATCGGCAACGCGGTCACCAG
Organism: Nocardia jinanensis; assembly: GCF_014645735.1. Taxonomy (GTDB): domain Bacteria; phylum Actinomycetota; class Actinomycetes; order Mycobacteriales; family Mycobacteriaceae; genus Nocardia; species Nocardia jinanensis. Next base: position 12,663 of record NZ_BMMH01000004.1, read on the forward strand.
ACTCGGCGCGGTGAACAGCACCGTGCCACCGCGCCGGGTGTGATTACGCAGGAAACCCTGTAACCAGGACAATTCGCCGAGCTGCATACCGGCGACGGGATCGTCGAGGACCAGTAGCCGTGGGTCGGGCAGCAGGGCTGTCGCCAGGGCGGCGCGGGTTTGTTCGCCGGGCGTGAGGTCGTCGGGGACGGTACCGGCACGATCGGTGAGGCCGGTGGTCTCCAGCACCGCGCGCACCCGGCTGTCCGGGCATCCGGCCGCGGCGGCGTACACCCGGAGATGGTCGCGGACCGTGCGGCGCGGGTGCAGACCGCGTGGTGCGAGCACGGCGCCCACCGCCGAACTGCTGCGGCCGCCGGCCAGGGTGACCGATCCGGCCGTCGGCGGGAGCAGACCCAGCAGAATCCCGGCCACGGTCGATTTCCCGGACCCGGGCGGCCCCACCAGCGCGGCGCAGGTCCCCGTCGCGATATCGAACGAGATGTCCTGGGCGCCGATACTGAAATCCTCGTACCGCTTCGTCAGACCCCGGACCGTGATCGCCGGGAGCGCCGCGGGGGTCACCGGGACCCGGCCGGGGGCTGGTTCCCGGGCCGGCGCACGACGGCCTCGTGCTGCGGCATATGCGGATCGCCCTGGGACAGGGACTTTCTCGGCTGCTCCAGCGCGGGCGGCACCTCGGCGTCGATCACCATCTCGTCGGCGAAATACGCCGGTGCGGACCCGAACGCCTTGCGCGCGTTGTTGATCGTCGACTTACCCAGGGCCCGGTTACCGATCCCGCCGATCACGGCGCCGATCCCGGCCGGAACCACCTTGCCCGCCATCAACGCGGCGCGTTTGGTGAGGAACCGCACGATGAACCGCTTCACCAGCGAATCGTTCATCCCCGCCAGGCCGGGGATCTTGTTCGCGAAAACGGTGCCCCAGTTCTTGGCCGAGGTACCGACACTCTTCTGGACGATTTCCATCCCGCTGTCGCCAAGCACTACCGCGAGCACCAGCGCCCGCCGCTGCTCGATATCCTCGGGCCGGACGCCGTGCACCGACGCCACGGCGAGAGTGAACAGCGCGGATGCCTCCATGAAGAAGGTGGTCTCCGCGCTCACCGCCGCCAGCGCGGCGAGTGTGCCCACTCCGGGAATCGCGGCCGATGCCCCGACCGCGCTACCGCTTCCGGTCACTGCCAGCAGATACTGGCGTTCCAGCCGCTCGACGAGCTGCGCGGGCGACTCGTCGGGATGAGCGCGCCGCAAACGTGCCACGTACTTGGCGACGGCGGGTGCTTGTAGCCGGGAACCGTGGTCCAGCGCCTCGACCACGGCCTTTTCCAATGCCCCGTTACGCACGGCGTCATCCCTCCTCTCGGCCTCTGTGCACTGTATGGCACGGCGGCCGTATGTTCGCTCTGACTTTTAACGGACTACCCGGGCTGCGGGTTCCGAAGCTGTGTTTATTTGCGGCGCCTGCGGCGCCGCGGGGCGGGGCCCTATTAACCCCGGTTCTTCACTCCTTCGCTCAGTCGCTGCGCTCCTTCGCTACGTCGCTCCAGAACCGGGGCGGGCCCCGCCTACGAAGGCTGACGGTCCGGGATTGGCGGAAGTTGGGTTCGGTTGGGAGAAATGAGGGTGCTCGTGAAGTGGTGAGTCGGCGGCTTGGTCGTGAAGGAGTGAAGTGGGCCAGCGCGTGAAGGTGACGTGTGAGCCGTTTCGTGAAGGTGCTGCGATTTCGGCGCGCCGGCGCGTGGGGGCGAGGCTTCCTCGGTCTCGCCGTCCAGGCCTCGGGACTCGCGCTTCGCGCTTCGTGCGGCCGACCGTCCGAGGAATGCGAACCGTTGAGTACCTCCTGCCGAAGGCGAGACGGGCCTCAACCCTTTGCGGTGTCTCGTGGAACTCGACGCGTGGGGTTGCGTCGGCATTCGACATCGATCACCTGGCGCTGTGCTCCGCTGGGACCGTCTCGTCCGGCGTAGGTGGTGGCGGGGGTGTGCCGTCGCCGAAGGGGCGTCCGCCGAGGGCTTCGCGGCTGTGGGGGGTCAGCCAGTTGGAGAGGCCCGGGCCTTTGGGGACCACCCGGGTCGGATTGATATCCGTGTGGACCTTGTAGTAATGGTCCTTGATCTGGGCGAAGTCGATGGTGTCGCCGAAGCCGGGGGTTTGGAACAGGTCTCGGGCGTAGGCCCACAGCACGGGCATCTCGCTGAGTTTGCTGCGGTTGCATTTGAAATGGCCGTGGTAGACCGGGTCGAACCGGGCCAGGGTGGTGAACAGCCGGATATCGGCTTCGGTGATGGTGTCGCCGACGAGGTAGCGCTGTCCGGTCAGGCGCTCCGACAGCCAGTCCAAGGCGGTGAAGAGCCGGTCGTAGGCTGCGTCGTAGGCGTCCTGGGCGCCGGCGAAACCGCATCGGTAGACGCCGTTGTTGACTTCGCGGAAGACGCGGGCGTTCACCTCGTCGATCTCGGCGCGCAGAGCTTCGGGGTACAGCTCGGGCGCTCCGTCGCGGTGATACTCGGTCCATTCGAGCGAGAAGTCGATGGTGATCTGCGCGTAGTCGTTGGTGACGACCTGCCCGGTCGGCACGTCCACGATCGCCGGGACCGTGATGCCGCGCGGGTAGCCGGGGAAGCGGGCCAGGTAGGCGTCGCGCAGGCGGGGGATCTTCAGGACCGGGTCGACCCCGCCCGGGTCCAGGTCGAAGGTCCAGCTCAGCTGGTCGTGGGTGGGGCCGCACAGGCCCAGCGATATTGCCGATTCCAGGCCGAGCAGGCGGCGCGCGATCAGGGTGCGGTTGGCCCACGGGCAGGCGCGAGCGGCGACCAGCCGGTACCGGCCCGGTTCGACCGGGTAGCCGTCGCGGCCCTCGGCGGTGATCCGGGTGGTGATGTAGTTGGTGTCGCGTTTGAATTCGCCCGGTTCGACGTAGGTGCCCTGTGCGGTTTCCGAATCGGTCATAGCACCAGTCTCGCAGGGCCGGCCAATAAGCTGACGGTATGAGCGCTACCGAACGCACCCGGCTGGAACGTACGGTCACCGAGGGCGGTGCCGAAGTCGCTACGTTGACGTTGGCGAGCCCGCCCCTGAACCTGTTCGACCAGGCCATGTTCGATGCGCTGGTCGCCGATATCGCAGCGTTGTCGGCGTGGCCGCCGCGGGCGGTGCTGATCCGGGCCGAGGGCAAGGTGGTCTCGGGCGGGGTGGATGTGCACACCTTCGACGGCCTCACCACCGAACAGGGCGTGCGGCTGTGGCAGGACCTGTTCGACCGGATCAGCCATCCGATCGAGGCGCTGCCGTGTCCGGTGATCTTCGCCGCGCACGGGCTCACCCTCACCGCCGCGTTCGAGATCGCGCTGGCCTGTGACCTGATCCTCGCCGCGCCGAAGGCGAAGTTCGGGTTGGTGGAGATCGTGGTGGGATTGACCCCGTCGATGGGCGGGCCGCAGCGCCTGGCCGAACGGGCCGGTTCCGGGCGAGCGCGCGAACTGGTGATGACCGGCGATCTGTACGGCGCGCAGACCATGCGCGAATGGGGGGTGGTGAACCAGATCCACGAGGATCTCGATACCGCGGCGGTCGCGCTGGCCCACCGGCTGGCCGACGGTCCGACGCGCGCGCACGCCGCGACCAAACGGATTGTGGAGGCGTGGCGGTCGGGCGGGGTGGCACACGCGGATTCGGTGACTCCTCAGGTCTCCGGCGAATTGTTCGAAACCGAGGATCTGCCGCAGGCGGTGCGCAGTTTCCTGGAGTTGGGCCCCGGCCGGGCGACCTACCGGGGGCGCTGACACGACGCGAACGCCGTACCGAGGCCGCCGCCGGATCGGGCGCCGGCCGGTTCCCGGCAGTCCTGCGGACGAACGGTCGACGCCACCCGGTATGACGATTCGGTAATCGATTCCGGCGATTCGGTGACTCCGCACCCGTATTTGTGATCTGCGTCATATAGTCACAGGTGCCTGACTGTTCGACTGTGCGGAGGTCCGATGCAAGCCGGTACGACCACGATCATCGGGCCCGCGAGCCGTCCCTGCGCGGCCGGCGAGCGGACCGGTGGTCCGCCCGGAGTACGTCCGGATCTGGTGGAGTTCCATATCGTCGACGCCGGTACCACGGCCCCGCTGTCCCGGGGCGCGGACGGGATTCTGCGCTACGGCAACCTCAGTCCCGCCCTCACCGAACTGCTCGATCTACAGGTTCACGCGTTCTCCAACCGGGAGGCGGTGGTCGAGGTCGGGGGCGGCCGGCTCACCTACCGGGAGCTGTGGCATTCGGCTTCGCGGGTGGCCGGTGGGCTCCAAGAGCACGGGATCGGCTACGGCGACCGGGTCGCTGTGCATATGCCGCCCGGTGTGCGCTGGGTCCAGGCGTTCCTCGGAGCGCTGCTCAGCGGCGCGGTGCCGGTGCTGGTCCATCACGGTTTGCCGGGTGAGCTGGCCGACCGGGTCATCGCCGACAGCGATGCCGATTTCGTATTGGGCGCGCCCGATCGGGGATGCGGTGCCACCCGCAGCGATAACCGCTGGGTCGCCGATCTGCCCGACGGCGCCGCTTTCATCGACGACGGCGCGGCGCTCAACGATCTCGGATTGCTCTGCTACACCAGTGGCGCCGGGGCGAACGGGGTCCCCACCGGGGTCGAACTCACCAACGAGAATCTGCTCTCGGCCATCCGATCCATGGTGGCCGCCCTGGATCTGCCGACCGACGGTCTGCGGAATCTGGTGTTGCAGCCGCTGGCCTACGCCAGCGGCTGCGTCGACCAGTTGCTGCCGACATTCGCCGTAGGAGGCACCGTCGTCCTGGCACACGAGATGGGCGGCGTCGCGGAGGCGATCGCCACCGAGGGTGTGGACACGCTCGCCACCAATACCCGCATACTCGGCGGCCTGCTGCCGGAGCTGGCCGCGAGCCGGGCCGCTGGGTTGTGTACCGAGCGGGTGATCCGAATCAGCACGGCAGGTCACCGCGCCGATACGGTCGAGACCGGCGATCCGGGACCGGCCGGCCTCGGCGAGGTCTTCCCCTCCGCCCGCCAGTGGTCGGTGTGGGGTGCCACCGAGACCAGCGGTATCGGACTCGCCCTGGGGCCCACGGCCGGACCTGCCGCGGATGCCGACGGTGCCGTATTGGGCTTCCCGTTCGGCGGCACCGAACTCGCGCTGTGCGGGCCGCTCGCCGCCTCGGGTCACGGCGAGCTGTTGTGCCGCGGCCCCAATGTGACCAGGCGCTACTGGAACGATCCGCAGCGCACCGCCGATCGCTTCACCGGCAGCTGGTTCCATACCGGCGATCATGTGAGCATCGGCGCCGACGGTCTGGTCCGGCGCGGCGCCTGAGGGCCGGCCGGACTGTCGTTCCCGTAGTCGTTCCCGCGGGTCGGGGGTCAGGCGAGCAAGCGTTCCCGCAGTCGATCGCGCAGATCGGGGGTCAGGCCCACCGCGGTCAGGTAGGACTCGAAGTCGCCGTGCAGTTCGATACCGGACTCCAGGCCCGCCCGCAGGTACTCCTCGCGCACCTCGAGAACGGCCTGGGGCAGGTCCGCGCCCAGTTCGTCTTTCAGTGACGTGCGCAGTTCGGCCACGGCCTGGTTGCTCAGCATGTAGTCGCCGAGGATCTCGGACTCGCCGACCCCGACCGCTCGCAGCAGGGTGGCGATGGTCCAGCCGGTGCGGTCCTTGCCGGCGGCGCAGTGGACGAGGACCGCACCGCGGTCGGCGACGATCGCCTCGGCGAGTGCGGTGATGGCGGCGTGGGCCTCGGGCCGGGCCGGGAAATTGCGGTACACATCCATCATGTAGGCGAGGGCGGCGCCCGGCGCGTTCTGGCGGTTGGCGCCGGCTTCGTGCGGCGGGGCGGTGACCGATCCGTCGTCGAAGGGGGTGATGCGCGAGCGGATCTCCGCGGGCAGCCGGTCGGCGCCGGCGCGCTCGATCTCCCGGTGCCCACGCAGATCGTGCACCGCGCCGACGCCCAGTTCCCGGAGCGCGGTGTGGCCGGCGTCGTCGAGCCGGCTGAGCTGGGCCGAACGGAGCAGGACTCCGTGCTTGGTGGTCCCGCCGCCGCTGATGCGCAATCCGCCGAGATCTCGAAAGTTGAATGTGCCGCTGATCCGGAGATGCCCGGCGAGGGGAGAACTTGTCACCGCATCAGGCTAACCGGCGTTCGATCGGGGGCGCTGTGTGATGCCGCACAGCCGTCGGGGATCGGCCGGGGGTGGTCGTAGACTTGCCGATGGTCTCTGTCATGAGGCGCTAGGGCGGTGCGGGTAGATCTCGCCGGGCCCGGCCCAGGGTGGGCCGGGAGTGCGCGCATCGAGGTTCCGGGTAGGCGGTAGCGGTCCCGACGGGGGCCGTCAAAACAGTCTTCGGGTATGAGTTTCCCGTTGTAACTGTTCTCAAACCCTGAAAACCTTCTAATATTGAGAAGACGGACCGTTTAGGCAGCCAGTTCCCGACCAATGCCTACTCGATCCGGCCGGCCGCTCCGGCGTCGAATATTCGGCCCGGGTGTGTGCGAGTTGTTTGCCGAGGGAGCTTGCGTTGGGCGTACGTGGAGAAATAGCGGAGGTTCGGATTCGATCAGCCGTGCGTGAAGCGGTCGATCATGCAGACGCGGTACTGGATATCACCGGATTACGGGCGTTGCGGGTGTTGTTGCACGCCGGGACGAGTGCCTATTGGCCGCTGGTCAAGTCGACGCCGGTGCAGCAGATCCACGCGTATTCGAAGACCGTGCAGTCTCTGTGTCGACACTGGGATTCCGGTTCGGACTACGCGCCCGATCCGGTGATCTCCGAACGGCAGCGCGCTCAGCAGCGCGATGTGATCGAGTGGCTGGAGCTGTGTGCCGCCCGGTCGGGTACGCGCTGGATCGAACCGGTCGAGTCGGTGGCCTCTTACGTGATGATGGTGGTCCAGGGTTCGGTGCTGCGGTGGCTGGCCGATTGTGACGACGAGGTCGTCCTGGTGGCCTTCGACGATCTGGTGTCCAATCTGGTCACCCGGGCGGTCGACGCCTGATACCCGTGCGATAGAGCTGGACGTTTGACCAGTCCAATGGTTGAGTGGTCGGGGTGAGCGCGACCTCGCCGATTGCCCCCTTGCACGCGGCCACCGCCGATCTCGATCCGCCGCTGGCCGCCGTGGACCTACCGGTGTTGCGCGCCAATGCGGCGGACCTCGTTCGCCGGGCCTCCGGGCGGCCCATCCGGGTGGCCAGTAAATCGGTGCGCTGCCGTGCCGTCCTCGAAGAGGTGCTCGGTGCCGGGCTGACCGCCGCGGGCGGTTTCGCCGGCCTCATGTCGTATTCGCTCGCCGAGGCGATCTGGCTGGCCCGCCGGGGTGCTCGTGACGTACTGCTCGGATACCCCAGCGCCGATCGCGCGGCGCTGGCCGAACTCGGCGCCGATCCCGAACTGCTCGAGGCGATCACTCTGATGGTCGACGACAGCGCGCAGTTGGACTTGATCCGGGCCGCGCTCGGCAGCTCCACCGTTCATCCGCGCGTCTGCCTGGATGTGGACGCGTCATTGCGTATCGGGCCTGTGCACCTGGGAGTGCGCCGGTCGCCGGTCCGGACGCCGGAACAGGCTGCCGAACTGGCCCGGACGGCGCGCTCCCGGGGCTTCCGCGTGGTCGGGCTGATGACCTACGAGGCGCAGATCGCCGGGCTCCCGGACACCTCGCTGCCGGTGCGGCTGGTGAAGAAGGCGTCTGCCCGGGAGATCGGCCGGCGCCGGGGCGCGGTCCTGGACGCGGTGCGGTCGGTGACCGGGCCGCTGGAGATCGTGAACAGTGGGGGCACCGGCTCCATCGAATTGTCCGCCGCTGCCGAGGGCGTCACCGAGATCACCGCGGGATCGGGTCTGTACGTACCGACGCTGTTCGACGACTATCGGTCTTTCCGGCCAAGTCCCGCACTGTATTTCGCGCTCCCTGTACTCCGGCGGCCCGCATCCGGAATAGCTACGGTATTCGCCGGGGGATATATCGCATCCGGTCCGGCCGGAGCCTCTCGCGTTCCGAAACCGGTGTGGCCGAAGGGATTGCGTCTATTGGGCACCGAAGGGGCGGGAGAGGTGCAGACACCGCTGTCCGGGGCCGCCGGACTGTCGGTCGGCGACCGGGTCTGGTTCCGGCACGCCAAGGCCGGTGAACTGTGCGAACGGTTCGATCGACTGTATCTGGTGGACGGTGACGGTACCCGGGTCGCGGTACCGACCTATCGCGGCGAAGGGAAATGTTTCGGATGAGCGATCACCGAATTCGGTCCGGTGCGGCCGCGTAATTCTGCCCTGTTCCCGGCGTACGACGCAATTCCGTAAACCGAATACGAACCGTCTCAGTAGGTGTGAAAGGTCCGCATGAATTCAATCGCTTCCCAGTCGGATGAAACGAGAGATATTCGCCAATTCTTCCAGCGTTTCCGGGAGGAATTCGGTCAGTAGTACCGAACGCACGATCACCGCCCGGCGACGGGCCCGGCCCACCGAATCGTGCACGAGAGCGGGGGACAGCAGCGCGCCGACGGGTACCGGAGAATCCTCGGGACTCGACGCCGCGAGCGAGACCAGCACTACCGCGGCCTCGCGCCCGCGCAGCAACTCCGGGGTGGCGACCAGTACTTCCTCGAACCGGGCCCGCGCCAACAGGGTCCGAATCCTGCCCACCTGTGCGCGGTGCGGCGAGACCACGACGATATCGTGCGGTTGTAGCGGCCTGGGTCCGGTGCCGTCGTCCCACTGCCGTCCCAGTAGGTCTCGGATCTGTTGCAGGACCTCGCGGGCTTCGGCATCGGCGGCCGTGCTGTTGCCGTGATGGTCTACCAGCACCGTGGCGATACCGGGCTCCACGGCATCGGCGGGGTGGGCGGGTTCCGGCGCCGCGCGCAACCGATCCTCGAAATAGAGGTGTGAGAGTGTATCGCTGAGCAGTGGATGCAGCCGCCGGGTGAGGTCCAGGAAGTAGCCGTGGGCCGGGGGCAGGGTGGGCCGGCCGCCGGCGAACCAGGTGAGTGCCGGTGTGTGCACCGGCTCCGGGTGCGGTCCCGGATCGGGGTCGTACCGGGTGGCCGGATCGCCGGTGAGCAGCAGGTTTCGGGTACTCACCGAGACGGCCGCGGTGGTCGCCAGCGGGAAGGTGTTCGCGTCCGCGATCACCAACAGGTCCAGCGAATCGCGTGGGATACGGTCCGGATCGGTGAAATCGGCGGGTGTACCGCCCACCACACAGCCGCGGATGGCATTCGCCAGGAACCGGGGATAGCGTTCGGGCTCGAGCACCAGCCATTCGGGAGCCACGGCCACCGCTTCGCTCTTGGCGACCAGTTCGGGCAGAACACCCGCGCCCACCACCGCGTCGAGCAGGCTCTCGACCGGTGCGGCAGTGGGCGCGACGATACCTATACGCCAGTTGTCCTCGGTGACCAGTGCGGCGAGCACATCGGCGAGGATGGCGGTGCGACCGGTACCGGTCGGCGCCTGCACCGCGAGACAGGACCGGTCCAGATCGCGCAGCGCCGCGGTGATCGCGGCCCGCGGATCGTCTCCGGACCGTGGCAGAACGGGGCCGCCGGGTCCCGCCGGGCCGATACGGAGCCGGGGCGGGCGGCGGGCGAGCAGGTCGAACAGCGCGGTCGCGGGAACGGCGGGCAGGGTCACCAGCAGTTGCCTGCCGATCTCTTCTATCGCGTCCGCGGCGGCGACAGGTGGGTCCGGTAGCGCGGGCGCCAGCGCGACCGGCAATTCGCTGTGTGGTTCGGCCCCGGGCGCCAGTGTCTCCTCCAGCCGGACGGTATCGGCGAGATCCGCGTCCACCGAACAGCCGAGGACGATGGCGGTTCCGCAGGTCCGGATGGCCCGGGGAGCGCGGACCGCCGGTTCGTAGACGATACGGACCGCGGTGCCCGGTGCCGGGCTCGGACCGGCCAGGCGGCCGGTGAGCCGGAGGAAACGGCGCACGGTGTCACCGGGGCCGATATGCCATTTCGTATCCACCGCCGCGGAATCGGCCACCATGACGCCCGGCTCGGCGGTCCACTCGGCGAGCGGATGGGTCAGCCGGTCGATATGTGCCCACCACGCCGGCTGTTGTTCGCGGCGGTGATAGCCGAGCAGCGCGGCGGTCAACTCCGCGACCCGGTACGGTTCCGCCGGGGTCGCGGTCTCCCGGCGGGCGGCGAACTCGGCCAGCGCGGCTTCGGTGGAAGAGGGCTGCGCCGGGGGAGTTTCGCGCAGCAGCCGGTCGAGTGTCTCCACCGCCCCGACGGGCGATATATGCGCCGGTGGGCTCTGGTGATCGCGCAGCCGATCCGCGAGCCGGAGCACGGTAGGGGCGCCGGACCCGCCCGGTGGGTCGCCCATCACCGCCGCGATCGCCGGCAGCGTGTAGTTCTGTGAACCGGCGACAAAGGCGCCCCGGAAGATCGGAGACAGATCCACCAGCGTGCCCGTCCGCAGCAGCACGTCCACGGTCTCCTCGCCGGAACCGAGGCGGGTGGCGGTGTGCAGCAGGAAGGTACGAGCCGCGGCGGTGTAGTGGTAGATGTGCAGATCCGGGTCGGCCAGCAGCGGTTCGGTGAGCGCGGCGAGGATATCGGTGAAGCTGCGGCGAGCGGCGGCGCGCAGCTCGCGCCGCCGCTCGGGAGCGAACCGATCGGACGAAGATTCGAGCGGGATCTCGCGGGTCAGGCGGACGGTATCGCGGGCGGCGATCTCGATCCGCAGTCGGCCGGACGGTATTTCGTGCACCCACAGGGCGAGATCGCCGGGGGTGGCGGGCGGCAGCATATCGAGCGCGGACGGGTCGGCGGTGATGTACTCGCCGCGGCCGGAATGTTCCTGGCGGAGTTGGACGACGGCCTGAGTGCGCAGCCGAGTCAGGACCCGCGAGGGTATCTCCGGTGCGGTGACGGTACGGGTCGTGAGCCGGTCGATGGTGCTGACGCCCGCGGCGCGCAATGCCGCCCGCGTGGGTAGGTCCATTCCGGCGACCAGCAATAGATCCCGTGCCTCGGCCCGGGCGGCGAGACAGGTGGCGCATCGCCGGCACGCGCGGAAGCGGGGATCGCCCCACTGGACAGGGAGCAGCTCGCTGGAATGCTCGTCCAGGATCTCCGTGGTCCGCCGCCGTCGGGCCCGGTACACCGGCAGGGTGTCGGCGAGTGCCACGGTGTGGGTCCCGGTATCCGAGTAGACCGACAGCAGCGGGTCGGCCCGGACCGACCGCTCTTCCAGCAGCGCCGCGGCGACGGTCATCCGGAGTGCTGTCGCGACCGGTCCCGATCGGCCCACCCCGTGGAGCCGGATCCCGTCGCCGGTACGGGTCAGTAATTCGGTGTGCGCGAATACTTCTCCGTCGAACACCAGGGGATCCTCCACTGCCGGGGCGTCGGCCGTGAGGGCAGCGAGGGTGTCGGTGTGAGCGCCGGACAGAGCGGGAAGCGGCCCGGAACGGGTTCCGCGCCGGGGGATCTCGATCAGCGTGCCCGCGTACCGCTCCCGGACGGCGCCGCGCATCCGGTCGAACTCCGTCACACCGGGGATATCGTGACCGGAAGCGACCGCCTCGCACCCGTTGTCGTCACCGGGTAGCGGGGCCACGGTGCCCAATTCGGCGTCGAGGGCGCGGAGCAACGCGAATTCGCAACGCGCGGCACGCACCAGATCTGTGGCGCCGTACACCACCCGATCACCGACAACGAACACCCACGGCCCTCCTACGCCCAGTGACACACCGGCCGGCGCTGCGCGCGGACCGGCCGGCGCCGGCGCGCGGACCGGACGGGCCCCACTGTAACCACCGGGTCCGACCTGGTGGAACGGACCGTGGATTCAGGAACGCGGTTTCCGGCGATCCTGACGTTTCGGACCCTCGCGGCGGGGGCCGCGGCCGATCGAACGATGTCCGGGCGGACCCGAATCGAGCTGCAGCTGGATCAGGATGCCGCTGATCCGGGTGCGCCGCAGTGCCTCCAGGGTTTCCGGCGGCAGCTGAGCGGGCAGTTCCACCAGGCTGTGGTCGGGCCGGATACTGATATGCCCGAAATCGCTGCGCCGCAGGCCGCCTTCGTTGGCGATGGCGCCGACGATGGCACCGGGCACCACCCGGTGCCGTTTGCCCACCGCGATGCGATAGGTGGCCAGTTCCGCATCGGTGGTGCGCTGCCGGGACGGGCCGCGGCGCTCGTCGAAACCGCCCTCCTCGAAATGACGCGGCGCCCGCTCGCGGCGCGGCCGCTCCACCGGCTCCGGCTCGGGTTCGAGGAAGAAGCTCTCGCCGTCCTGTGCGGCGACCGCCAGCGCGGCGGCGATATCGGCCAGTGGAGTGTTGTGTTCCTGTTCGTAATCCTCGATCAACTTGCGGAACAGCGCGAGATTGTCCGAGCTGAGGTTCTCGGTGATGGCGTCGCCGAATTTCGCGACCCGCTGCGCGTTCACATCGTCGACGCTGGGCAGTTGCATCTCGGTCAGCGGATGCCGGGTCGCGCGTTCGATGGATTTGAGCAGATGCCGTTCCCGGGGGGCCACGAACAGCAGTGCCTCACCGCTGCGGCCCGCGCGGCCGGTGCGGCCGATCCGGTGCACATAGGACTCGGTGTCGTGCGGGATGTCGTAGTTCACCACATGCGAGATCCGGTCCACATCCAGACCGCGGGCCGCGACATCGGTGGCGACCAAGATATCGAGGGTGCCCGCTTTCAGCTGGCCGATGGTGCGCTCACGCTGAGCCTGGGCGATATCGCCGTTGATGGCCGCGGCGGAGAACCCGCGGGCACGCAGCTTCTCGGCCAGCTCCTCGGTGGCCTGTTTGGTGCGCACGAAGATGATCATCGCCTCGAAGGACTCCACCTCGAGGATCCGGGTGAGCGCGTCGAGTTTGCGCTGATGCGAGACAAGTACCCAGCGCTGGCCGATATTGGTGGCGGTGCTGGTCTTGGCCTTGACTGTGATCTCGACCGGTTCGCGCAGGTACTGCTTGGAGATCTTGCGGATCGCGGCGGGCATGGTCGCGGAGAACAGCGCCACCTGCTTATCGGCCGGGGTATCGGCGAGAATGCGCTCGACATCCTCCTGGAACCCCATCTTCAGCATCTCGTCGGCCTCGTCGAGCACCAGGTAGCGCAGCTGCGACAGGTCCAGCGTGCCCTTCTCCAGGTGATCGATCACCCGGCCGGGCGTACCGACCACCACCTGGGCGCCGCGCCGGAGACCGGACAGCTGCACGCCGTAGCTCTGGCCGCCGTAGATCGGCAGCACATGGGTGCCCGGCATATGAGTGGCATAGCGGCCGAAGGCCTCGGCGACCTGGATCGCCAGTTCACGGGTCGGTGCGAGCACCAGTGCGGCCGGCTGTTTGCCGGTGGGCCGATCCTGCAGCAGTCCCATCAGGATCGGGATGGCGAAGGCAGCCGTCTTACCGGTACCGGTCTGCGCCAGACCCACCACATCCGCGCCTGCCAGCAGCGGAGGGATTGTCGCGGCCTGGATGGGCGAGGGCGATTCGTAGCCGACATCGGCGATGGCCGAAAGGATACGGTCATCGATACCGAGATCTGCGAAGGTCGGTCCGGCGGTTTCGGGTTCGGTCTCGCCTTGGTTGTCGCCGACGCTGTCTTCGCCCTCATTGGTGCTCATTGACCAGGAGTTTACTGCTACGGCCTGGTTGTCCGGCCCACCGGGCCATACGGTGACAGCATGAACGCCGACCCCACCGACCTCTCGGACCCGCACAACGGCGCGACGGTTCTCGCGGTCGTGCAGTTCGCGCCGCATACCGATATCGATGCCAATCTCGCCGCGCTCGCCGCGCAGGTGCGCGCCGCGGCCGAGCAGGGCGCGCGGATCGTGGTGGCTCCCGAGTACTCGATGTTCGCTCTCGGCCGGCTCGATGAGCGGGCCCTGGCGGCCGCGCAGCCGCTCGACGGTCCGTTCGTCACCGCCCTGGCCGAACTGGCCGCAGCGACCGGGGTGTATCTGGTGGCCGGAGTGGTGGAGACCGCCGCGTCCGGTGACGAACGGATCCACAACACTCTGGTGGTGCTGGGCCCCGACGGGTCGCTGCGGGCCCGCTACCGCAAAGTGCACCTCTACGACGCGTTCGGTCAGCGCGAATCGGAGGTGGTCGCCCCCGGGCCGCTCGCCGATACGGCTCTGTTCACCGCCGACGGTCTCACCTTCGGTCTGCAGACCTGCTTCGATCTCCGGTTCCCGGAGGGTTTCCGCCGGCTGGCCGCCGCGGGCGCGCAGGTCCTGCTGCTGCCCGCGCAATGGATCCCCGGACCGGGCAAGGTCGATCAATGGACCACGCTGCTGCGGGCGCGGGCCATCGAGAACACCGTCTACCTGGCCGCGGCCGACCAGTGCGGTCCACGCGGTGCCGGTGCCTCGATGATCGTCGACCCGGCGGGCCGGGTGCTGAGCGAACTCGCCGACGCGCCCGGTATCGCCCTCGCAGAACTCGACGCCGACTCGGTGCGACGGGTCCGCCGCACCAATCCGAGCCTCGCGCTGCGCAGGTTCGTTGTCGCGGAGCCGGAGGCGAGTAGCGTCGAGAGGTAATGCTCTACGCCGACCGAGTCACCGCCGGGCGCGCGCTGGGAAGCGAACTGACGCACCTGCGTGCGGAGGATCCGCTGGTGCTCGGACTGCCGCGCGGCGGGGTCCCGGTGGCGGCGGCGGTCCGCGAGATCATCGGCGGCGATCTGGACATCCTGCTGGTCCGCAAACTCGGGGTGCCCTGGCAACCGGAACTGGCGGCGGGGGCGATCGGTGAGCACGGGGCCCGGGTGGTCAACGCCGATGTACTGCGCCAGACCGGGCTGGACCGCAAGCGGCTGGACGCGATCGAGGCCGATGAGCGCGCCGAACTGGACCGGCGTCGCACACTGTGGCGCGGTGACCGGGCGCCGGTGCCGCTGCGGGATCGGACCGTGGTGATCGTCGACGACGGGGTGGCCACCGGCGCGACGGTCGTGGTGGCCTGCCGGGTGGCCCGCGCCCAGCAGCCCCGGCGCATCGTGGTCGCGGTACCGGTCTCGGCGCCCGAGGCGCTCGACCGGATCAGCGCCGAAGCCGACGAGGTGGTGTGCCCGCTGGCGCCACCGGCGCTGGCCGGGGTGGGTGGGGCCTACCGCGATTTCCACCAGCTGGCGGACAGCGAGGTGACCGGCCTGCTCCGGCCGGACGCCCGGTGAGTCGTACCGGGCGTCCGGAGCCGGGGAGGCTCGCCGGGCGTCCGGCGCAGCTCACCCACAGCCGGAGCGAATGCGGAGGTTATGCCCGGAGCTCCGGCTGGGCGTAGTCCGCGACCTGCGCGGTCAGCACCCGCAGATGTTCCAGCGAGCTACCGAGGGTGCGCTCGATGGCGGTGAGCCTGGCCACATAGTGGCTCACCGGGTATTCGGAGGTGACGCCGATACCGCCGTGCATCTGGATCGACTCCTGGCCGATATGTCGTGCCGACCGGCCGACCTGCAACCGGGCGCGGGACGCGATCACCGGATCGCCGGTGTCGACCAGCGAGGCGGTGAGGTAGTAGCTCATACTGCGGGCCAGTTCGAGCGAGACGTACATATTCGCGGCGCGCTGGGTGAGGGTCTGGAACTTCGCCAGCGTGACACCGAACTGTTTACGCGTTTTCAGGTAGTCGGTGGTCAGGCGCAGCGATTCCTCCATCGCCCCGATCGATTCCGCGCACAGACCGGCTTGGGCCCGGGTCAGTACCTCGTTCACGGCGTTCGTGGCATCGCCACCGGTGCCGAGCAGTTCGGCAGCTGCGCCGTCCAGAACCACCTGGGCGCCGCGCAGGCCGTCGACCGTCGCGTAGGAGGTGCGGTCGACCCCGTCGGCGTCGGCGGCGACCAGGAACAGTCCGAGACCGCCGTCGGGCAGGGTCGCGCTGACCACCAGATCGTCCGCGCAGTCGCCGTGCGGTACCGGATTCTTGGTTCCGGTGAGGGCATAGCCCTCGCCCTGGGCGGTGGCGGCCGTGTCGATGGCATGGTCGGGCCAGCGGGTGCCGGGCTCGCCGTGGGCGAAGGCCAGCAGTTTCGACCCCGCCGCGACCTCGGGCAGGATGCGCTGACGCTGGTCGGTCGTGCCCACCGCGCTGATCAACCCGCCCGGTACCAGGACCGCGTCGAGCAGCGGTTCC
This sequence comes from Nocardia jinanensis, assembly GCF_014645735.1. Lineage (GTDB taxonomy): Bacteria > Actinomycetota > Actinomycetes > Mycobacteriales > Mycobacteriaceae > Nocardia > Nocardia jinanensis. Next base: position 28,816 of record NZ_BMMH01000004.1, read on the forward strand.
GGCGCCAGCCGGCGGCCTATCTCCTCGAGCACCAGCATGGTCTCCACCGGACCGGCCTCCATACCGCCGTCCTTCTCGGTGAAACTCAGCCCGAGTACGCCCAGTTCGGCGAGCTGATTCCAGACCTGACGGCTCCAGCCGAGATCCGTGCCGATGGCCTCGAGCCGGGATTCCGGGTTGTAGTGGCGATTGAGCAGGTCGCGCACCGTGTCGCGGAGTAGGGCCTGTTCATCGGTGAGATCGAAATCCATTACCTGACCTCACAATCCGAGGATCGAGGAGGCGATGATGGTGCGCTGCACCTCGCTGGAACCTCCGTAGATGGTTGTCTTGCGGTAGTTGAGATAGCTCGGGCCGGTGCGCTGCGCCCATTCCGGCGACCCGATATCGGCGGCGTGCACCGGCAGTGCGTCGGGTCCGGCGATATCCAGCAGCAACTCGGTGGCGGCCTGCTGCAGTTCCGAACCGCGCAGCTTCAGCACCGACGACGCGGGATTCGGTTTGCCCTCCGAAGAGTTCGACACCACGCGCAGCTGAGTGAGCTCGAGCGCGAGCAGTTCGTTCTCCAGTTCCGCGATCCGCGCCGCGAACAACGGGTCTTCCAGCAGGGTCCCGGAACCCGACCTGGTGGTGGCCGCGTACTCCTTGGCCACCCCGATCCGCACTTTCGTGCGAGCGACCCCGGTGATACCGGTGCGCTCGTTGCCGAGCAGGAACTTGGCGTAGGTCCAGCCCATGTTCTCCTCGCCCACCAGCTGATCGGCCGGAACCCGGACGTTCTCGAAGAAGACCTCGTTGACCTCGTAGCCGCCGTCGATCAGTTTGATCGGCCGGATGGTGACACCGGGCGATTTCACGTCGAAGAGCAAGAAGGAGATACCGGCCTGCTTCTTCGGGGCGTTCGGGTCGGTGCGGACCAGGCAGAAGATCCAGTCCGCCCACTGGGCCAGCGTCGTCCAGATCTTCTGGCCGTTGACGATGTAGGAATCACCGTCGCGCACGGCGGTGGTGCGCAGTGCGGCCAGGTCGGAGCCCGCGTCGGGCTCGGAGAAGCCCTGACACCACCAGATGTCCAGGTTGGCGGTGGGCGGCAGGAAGCGCTTCTTGAGCTCCTCGGAGCCGAACTGCGCGATGACCGGGCCGACCATGGTGGCGTTGAAGGTCAGCGGATCCGGCACGCTGGCCAGCTGCATCTCGTCCTGCCACAGATGCCGCTGCATCGGGGTCCAGTCCTTGCCGCCCCATTCCACCGGCCAGTTCGGTACGGCCAGACCGTTCTCGTTGAGGGCCCGGTGCGATACCACGACGTCCTCGCGGGACAGCTCATGACCGTATTTCACGCGTTCCCGGATCTCGGCCGGGATCGCGGTGGTGTAGATCTTCCGCAGCTCGTCACGGAAGGTGACCTCGTCGGGAGACAGAGTTAATTTCATACACATCTCCAAGTATGTCTCGATTGTCCCGCATAGAATTTACACCCCTGAGCAATCCTGCCGTGTCGAGTGCATCACATGTGGTGAGGGCACAGGGTGGATCACGGCGGACGAGAGCGGAGTGTGACCGGGCGGCGACCTGACCGGCCTGGTACTTTGCTGCGGTGGGCGGGGGGTCGCCGGCCGAGATCCGGCACCGTCGCCCAGATCGGATGTAGGGAGTCAGCAGTGCACAACAAATTCATCGCGCGCACCGCGGCCACGGCAGCCGCCCTCGGTATCAGCGCAACGCTCGCCTTCACCCCGGCGGCGGCCGCGCCCGCGCCCACCCCGGCCGAAGCGGCGATGCGGGCGCTGACCGAGCGGACCGCCGACCAGCCCGAGAGTCGTGCCGGAGTGGACGCGCTGGGTAGCTACGCCGACTTCGTCGCCGCCAACCACATCAACACCATCGGCCTGTACACCCCCTTCATCTACGCGGCCCCCACCTTCGGGTGCGGCAGCAACGGCCCGATCACCACCATCATCGCGGCCGGTACCGCCAACGGCCCCAGCGCCAACATCATCGGCAGGCCGGGCACGCTGACCTTCCACGCCACCCCGGGGCACCCCGGTATCCCGCAGGCCTCCGGCCTGGTGGTCGCCTGGATCAATATCAACAACGGTCTCAGCGGTATCACGATGCTCGACGATCCGACCGAGTTCGGCACCCCGTCGCTGTCCAAGACCATCGACAGCGGTCCGGGAACGGTGCTCGCGTCCATGTGGGGCACCATCGACTACCCGGGCGCGCTCTGTGTGATGACACCCACAGTCGGCATGTTCCCGGTACCCGAGGCCCCCGCACCGGCTCCGCAGTCCGCGCCTGCCGCGCCGCCCGCGGAACCCGGCGCTCCGGCTCCCGCACCTGCGCCCGCGCCCGGTCCGGCGCCCGCTCCCGCCCCCGCCTGACCCGAGCACCGGACCGCACCCGCTGTACTTCTCCCGGGTCGGTACTCCGGTGGTCTCGAAATGCGGCACACCATCAGGCGGTGATTCTTGTCAGAATTCGGCCATGGGTTTCTTCGACGGCGTTCGCGGCCGCCTGCACTATCGGGACCGGCCGGTCGAGGAGGCCGCGGCGGGCCTGGTGCTGCTACCCGGTACGGGTCAGCACAGTGGTCACTACCACGAGTTCGCCCGGCAGTTGAATCACGCCGGTATCACCGTCTGGACGCTGGATCCCGCGGGGCAGGGCCTCAGTGAAGGAGATCCCGCGGCACGGCCGGTGCTGTCCGAGCTCGTCGCCGACGCGGCCGGGTTCTTCGCCCTCGCGCACGAGCAGGCTCCGCACCTTCCACTGACACTGATGGGACATTCGCTGGGCGCGCTCACCGCGCTCGCCGTGCTCGGCGCCACGCCGCCCGCCCTCGACCCCGCCGTCGCGGCGAACCCGGCGCTGCCGGCGGACCTGCTCGGCGGGCTGGTGCTGTGCGGCACCCCGTCGCGCGCTCTCGGCGACCGTCCCGGTACCGCCGCGCCGCGGTTACCCCCGGTGCTGGCCGTACACGGCGTGGACGATCGTCGCGCGCCGATCGATCCGGTCCGCGCCTGGGTGCGCGAGCGCGACTCGGTGGAACTGCGCGAATACGCCGATGCCGGGCACGATCTGCTGCACGAGCGCGTGCGTACCCGGGTGACGGCGGATATCGTGCAGTGGACGCAGGAGATCGTCGCGGGGTCGGTGCGACGACCGTGAAACACGCTGTGTGACAGCGGAGCAGGAAGGGGGACGCGATGCAGCCGAACACGATCACCACGCTCGATTCGGCCGTCGAAGACGGGCAGCTGTGGATCGACGGCGTACTGGTGGCCGAGGGCGCGCCGGAGCGGTGCGCGTTGCGCTACGAACAACTCGCCGACCAGGTGGACGCACAGATCGAAAACCTCGCCGCGGCGGTATCACTACCCGGATTCGGGGGATTCGACTCGGGTGCGGCGCTGCGGACCGGATTCGAGGGCAAGGCCACCGACGCGATCGCGGCGCTGCGCCGGTACTCCGGGGCGGCCCGGCAGCTCGCGCACACCTTCCGCACCGCCGCGGCGGCCTATCAGGAGGCCGATACCGACGTCGCCGCGGCACTGGTCGCCGCCACCGAACCGACGGGGGCCTCCGGTGCGTGAACTGCCCCGCGCCGGGGCACGCGGTGTCCACTACCGCGTAGATCCCGAGTACGCCCCCACCGTAGAAGTATTCGACAACCTCACCCATCAGCAGATCCATGCCGGGGTGGCCGCGCTGGACCCGTCGGTGCTGCAGACCGGCGGTCAGGCCTGGCAGGGTGCGGCGACCGGCCTCACCGACGCGGTGGCACAGGCACATACCGAGATCCGTGGCGCCATCGCCGACGGCTGGCGTGGTTCGGCGGCGGGCCTGGCCGCGGCGGCGGTCCGCGATTTCGAGGCCGCCGGGCGCCATATCGCCGATGTGCTCGCGACGGTCGGGCAGCGATTGGGCCGGGCCGGCGAGGCCGCGGAAACGCTGCGCGCCGCGGTCCCCGAGCCCGCCGGGGCCGAGCCGGATCTCGCGGCGGCTCTGCTGGATCCATACGCCGCCACCGGCAATATCGCGGTCCAGCGGCAGGCCGACGACGATCGCGCCGATGTGGTCCGGGTGATGGACAGCGTCTACACCGGTGCCTTCATCCCCACCGGCGCGCAGGTTCCGGCCTTCCCGGACCTGCCGGATTCGGTACCCGGCACCGACGCACCGGCCGGGACCACGTCGGCGGAGCCCGCGGCTTCCGATCCGGAAAACGCGGTGGGGCAGCGACCTTCGTCCGCCGGACCCGTCGCTACCACCACGGTGGAAGAGCAGCCGGAGCCGTCCCGTCCAGGCGCGGCGGCTCCGACGGAACCGAGCCCGCCGGTGGCCGCATCCGCCCCCGTCGTGTCCGAGACCCCGGAGACCACTCCGGACGGTTTGCCGACGGAGACCGCGGCCGCGGCGACCGCGCCGCCGGCCACCGTGCCCGCCACCGTGCCCGCCACCGTGCCCGCCACCGTGCCCGCCACCGTGCCCGCCACCGTGCCCGCCACCGTGCCCGCCACCGTGCCCGCCACCGTGCCCGCCGCCGCGTCCGGCCCGGCCCCGGTTCCGTCCGGAAGCGCCCCGACGATCGCCGCGACGGCAACGGGTGTCCCTGTGCTCACCGCTCCCGTCCGCCCGGCGGGGTCGAATACCGACCAGGAACGTTCCCAGGACGAGCAGCAGCGCCATTCGAGTGGCGAGGCGGTCACCGGGATGGGGGCGGGGGCGATCGGCGGCATGATGGGCGGCGCCATGGCGGCCGAATCCGTCCGTTCGAGTACACCGGTCGCGCCGCGCGCGCAGCGGTCCGACCCGGCCGAGGACGATCTCCACTTCGTCGACGAGGACCTCACCTATCTGGAACCGGGCGAACCGGCCGGGCAGTTGATCGGCGCCTTGGACCCCACCACCCCGCCGGTTCTGGGTGAGTGGACGGAAGTGGAGTGAACTGGATCCTGACCCCGGACCAGTTCGCCCTGGCATGGGAACGGACCGTCGGCGACCGTATTCCCTACCCGCTGGCGGTACGCCTGTCGGCTCGCGATTCCGCCCAGCGCGCCGCGCAGTTGCCCGCATTACGGCAATGGTGCGACAGCACACTGGACGCCGACCTGGAGGCCGCGCTGCGGGTGCTGGCCTGTCCCGAGGTGAGCGTGGCGGCGTTCGGGCAGGACGGCGGTGGCGCTCCGGCCGTGCGGGTGCTCGGCGCTTCGGCGGGCCGGATCGCGGTGGTCGCCACCCAGCGTCCGGGCGCGTACCCGGATCGGGGTGGAGAACTGCGGATCACCGCGGGTACCGGCACCTCCCTGCCGGTGCGCGTGATCGCGGCGCTGCCGGCCGCGCCCGCCGGGGTCGGCGGGCGGTTGCACGCGCCGCGGGCCGAGGTCGTCGAGGACGGCCGGGACCGGGTCACCGTCCCGGTATCCGGGCCCGCGGTGCCGACCCGTATCCGCAGGCGGCTCAAACAGCCGCGCGACGGTATCGGCCAGATCGTGGTGTCGGTGCACCGCGCCACCGGTACGGCGCCGTTCGGTGTGCTGTGCTGGGTGGATATCACCGAGGACGGCCGCTACGCGATCCATACGGGTAAGGACGTCGAGATCGCGGCGGTGGGTGCCGAAGGGTTTACCAACGCCCTGCGGCCGATGGTTGCCGCCGCCCAGCGGTCGGTCGCCTACGCCGAGCGCTGAAGGCTCTTCGCCGGTATCGGTTTTCGGATCGTCACCGGATTCGGCTACCGGGCAGCGGGGTGACGGTCGGCACCGGGACCGCCGGGCTCGATTCCTCGATGGCGTCCGGGGTGGCCGGTTCCGTGGTCGGCACGGCCACCCGGGGTGCGGGAGACACGTCGGGAGGCGGGGCGGACGAGGACTCTGTCGAGGTGTCTTCCGTGGTTCCGGTTTCCGGTGACGGCTGTTCGTCCGCCGCCCGAGGTGCGGCCGCGGGCGCGGGAGGCGCGGGGGCAGGCGGTTCGGCGGGCGCCGGGGCCTGGGGCGGTGCCGGGTCCGGGGCGATGACCACGCTCGTCGAAGCCGGTGCGGGGATCGGGGATTCGGTGTGTGCCGGCTCGATCGGCGGACTCGGCAGCGAAGCGGTGGTCCAGCCGGGCTCGGTCGAGGTGGACGGATCCGGGGGCGCCGACAGGGTGACCGGGCGGGTGGTCTCGTTCGCCGGGGGCCCCGCGCCGGGGCCGGTGGAGGCGGTGACCGAGATCTGGTATTCCGGCGGAAGAGTGCGCCGGGGTGGCGGTTCGGGGGCCATCCGCCAGGTCGGTGACGGCGGTATCAGCACCTTGGCGACGCTGGTGGAGGGTTCGCCGGTGTACTGGGCCGGTTCGGCGGCCTGCGGCCCCGAGTGGATCGGGGGCGGCGGCACATAGGTGTCCTCCTGCCCGATCCCGCACGCGCCGATGAGGACCAGCCCGAGGGAAACCGCTCCGGCGGCCGCCAGCGGCCCGGCGACCTTCGTTTTGCTCTCCATCGGTGACGCTCCTGTGATATGTCAGTGGCCCAACCTTAATTGAGCGTGCCGATGAGAACTAGTCCCGTATCGGCGGATGGTGCTGGTTACCGCGTGTAGAACGGCGGCGGCGGGGTACGTTTCAGGTATCGAATTGATATCAGCCGCGTGTCGCGGGCTTGTGTCGCGTAACAATCTTCGAGTTGTGGTCGTAGCGTATGTTGCTGAAGTGACGCATGAGACATCGAGGGTTCTCGGTGACTATGCACTGAAGTGGTAGGCGCGAAACGATTTCCGGATCGGCGCCATCGAGGAGTAGATGATGGGAGACCAGACCACCACCGACCTGCCGGACGTGGCGGAGGAGTCCGTCGCAGCGGCGGCCCCGGAGCCGGCGGCGGATCCTGTATCAGGTGGTGCGGGTGCGACTGTGGGCAGAGTGCTGAGCTGGCTGGTTTTCGCCGGTGGGCTGGGCGCGGCGGCTTTCGGTATCGGAACCCTCCATGTGGTGATCAGTGTGATCGGTCTCATCCTGGCGTGTACCGCGGGGTTGACGCTGCTCAAGTTGCGGGCCGACGGGCCCGGCCCCGAACCCGAGGCGGGTATCGCCGGCTGAGCCGTTGCGCGCTTTCGGTTCTCGTTCGTAGGACCCTCGACCGGCGTGGTCTCGCGGCTCGGTGGATTGTGCCGCGCACTGAGTGGGACATGTGTCCGATCGCTTTTTCGGACACTTGATCACATGATGTGGCCGGCTTGCACGGGCTGCCGGAGCCCATTGGCCCGGTAATCGATCGTTTGCCCGGCTCCGCCTTCGTCGGTACCTTGGGCGCCGGTCGGGACGGATGAGGAAGAAGAGTAGAAAATGATCGAAACCGGGTCCGCGGCCTTGAATCTGGCGAATGTCGTCACTTCCATCGCCGCCAATGTGACCTATCTGCTGCAGGCCTGGGGAGTTCTCTGAGAGTTTGCCGACGGTGTGGCGGCGTGCCCGATGGGTACGCCGCCGCACTGCGGCCGGGCCGCTCGTTCGTTGCTGACCGCCCCCGTGCGCGCCCCGCCGAGCAGGCGGGGGCACTGCCCTGGTGTCGCTCGGACCGATAACGTATGCGGCATCGTGCATTGCCGCATTACCGCCCGAGAGGAGATGCTGTGCCACAGCAGGTTCGAGGTGTCATCGCCCGCAGTTCCGGTGCCCCGGTCGAGCTGGTCCCGATCGTCGTTCCGGATCCCGGGCCCCGGGACGTGGTGGTGAAGATCCAGGCGTGCGGGGTCTGCCACACCGATCTGACCTACCGCGAGGGCGGGATCAACGACGAGTTCCCCTTCCTGCTCGGACACGAGGCCGCGGGTGTGGTGGAAACGGTGGGTTCGGCGGTCACCCATGTCGAACCGGGTGATTTCGTGATCCTGAACTGGCGTGCCGTCTGCGGCCAGTGCCGCGCGTGTAGGCGCGGCCGCCCCTGGTACTGCTTCGACACCTTCAACGCCAGTGTGCCGATGACGCTGGAGGACGGCACCGAACTCACCCCGGCGCTCGGGATCGGCGCCTTCGCCGACAAAACCCTCGTCCACGAGGGTCAGTGCACGAAGGTCGACCCGGAGACCGATCCGGCGGTGGCCGGGCTGCTCGGCTGCGGCGTCATGGCGGGACTGGGCGCGGCAGTGAACACCGGAAACGTCGGCCGCGGGGATTCGGTGGCGGTGCTCGGCTGCGGTGGAGTCGGTGATGCCGCCATCGCCGGCGCCCGGCTGGCGGGGGCGGGCACCATCATCGCGGTGGACACCGACGCCCGGAAACTCGACTGGGCGCGTGAACTCGGCGCGACCCATATCGTCGACGCGTCCGCCACCGACGCGGTTACCGCGATCCAGGATCTCACCGACGGGTTCGGCGCCGATGTGGTGATAGACGCGGTCGGTCGCCCGGAAACCTGGAAGCAGGCCTTCTACGCGCGTGACCTGGCGGGCACTGTGGTGCTGGTCGGGGTGCCGACCCCCGATATGACACTGGAGATGCCGCTCATCGATTTCTTCAGCCGCGGTGGCTCGCTGAAATCGTCCTGGTACGGGGACTGTCTGCCGGAGCGGGATTTCCCGATCCTGATCGACCTGTACCGGCAGGGCCGGTTGCCACTGGACAAGTTCGTGACCGAGCGGATCGGGCTGGACGCGGTGGAACAGGCCTTCCACACCATGCACGGCGGACAGGTACTGCGCTCGGTGGTGGTGCTGTGACCGCCCGGGTCGAACGGATTGTCACCGAGGGGCAGTTCTGCCTCGACGGGGGCTGCTGGGACGTGGCGAACAATATCTGGCTCGTCGGTGACGACAGCGAAGTACTGATCATCGATGCCGCGCACGACGCCCAGCCGATACTCGACGCTGTCGCCGGTCGGCGGGTGACAGCCGTCGTGTGCACACACGCGCACAACGACCACGTCACCGTGGCGCCGACACTGTCCGCGGCGACGGGTGCGCCGATCTTCCTGCACCCCGACGACGATATGCTCTGGCAGCAGACCCATCCCGGTGTCGAATACCGTCGGCTCGCCGATGGCGAGGTGTTCGGGGTCGGTGGCGCGGAGCTGCGGATACTGCACACTCCGGGGCATTCGCCGGGGTCGTGCTGCCTGTACTTCGCCGAGGGCGGCGAAGTGTTCAGCGGCGATACGTTGTTCGAGGGTGGCCCCGGCGCGACCGGCCGGTCCTATTCCGACTACCCGACCATCCTCGCCTCCATCAACGAGCGACTGTTCGCGCTACCGGAACAGACGGTCGTCCACACCGGGCACGGACCCGACACCACCATAGGCACCGAGCGGGCCAATGTGCCCGCGCAAGCGTGAAACAGTTACGCACCAGTCGCTGATACGGCGGCGCCCCTCGGGTGCCGCCGTATCTGTCCTCGCGGAGGAGATACACCGGTGTCCGATGGGCAGGCACGCAGGGTGCCGCGATCGTCAGGGTGTGCGGGGGACCAGCACGAACACCGGGATACGGCGCTCGGTCCACGACTGGTAGTTGTCGAAATCCGCGTACAGTTCGAGCAGTTTCGGCCACAGCCGATCGCGTTCGGCATCGTCGGCGAGGCGGGCATGTACCGGAATCCGGTCCTTGCCGACCTGCACGGTGGTATCCGGCTGCGCGACGAGGTTGTAGTACCACTGCGGATTCTTCGGCAGCCCGCCCTGCGAGGCGACCACGACGATGTCCGCGTCGTCGCGCAGGTACAGCAGTGGCACCGTGAACTGCTTACCGGATTTGCGTCCGGTGTGCTCAAGCAGCAGCGTGGGCACCGGTTTACGGAGGCCCGCCCCGACGCGCCAGGTGCCGCCGATCCGCCCCCCGGTCTTCCGGTAGGCCCAGGTGTTGACCTTGGACATGTATTTGATGACAGCCGGGACGAAGGACGAGTCGAGCTGTTTGGGACGCTTGTTCATGCTTTCGAAGCTTCTTTCCCGGTACTCAGCGCAGGATCAACAGCGCGGATTTCTCGATGAGGTCGGCGATATCGGCGTAGGAGGCATAGCCCATACCGGCTCGGACCAGTGCACCCGCGTAGACCAGCTCCAGCGAGACCACCACCTCGGGATCCGGGTCGGGGCCCAGCGCGCGCTCGATGCGGGTACGAATCTCCAGGCCGATCCGGGCGCGCAGATGGGCCACATCGGGGTCGCGGCCGAGCATGGCGCTGGTGACCGCGCCGGAGACTTCCTGATCATCGGCGACCAGCAGAGCGATGGCCCGCAGTTCGGCCACCACCCGGACGATGGGATCGGGGTCCTCGCTGACCGGAGAATGCGCCGCCACCAGCCGCCGCCAGAAAATCTCGGCGACCAGATGTTCCTTCGACGAGAAGTAGGTGTACGCGGTGGCGGTGCCGACACCGGCCGCGGCGGCGACCATCCGGATGGTCATTCCCGCGAACCCCTCGCGTGTCAGCACCTCCACCGCGGCCTTCGTCAGTTTGTCGACCGTATCGGCCTGTTTCGCGGACAGGCGTCGACGGGTCGCTTCGACGACGAGAGGTTCACCTTCGGACATGTGTCTGAATGTACCGTTTCAGTTCTTCGCGGCCGCAATCCCAGCCCTGCGACCGTAGAAACTGCCGTCACCCAGCGAGGTTCCGCTGGCGTACCCGCCCGCGCAGACTCCGGAGGTACAGCGGCCCGCGGCGAACAGCCCGGGGATGGGCTCCCCGCTCACATGCAGTACCCGCGAATCCAGATCCGTGCGCAGGCCACCGAGGGTGAATCCCGCGGTGAATCCGCGCATATCGAAGGCCGCGAACGGACCTTCCAGCGGTTTGGTCCACTCCTGCTTCTTGCCCAGCAGCGGGTCCTTACCGTCCACCGCGTGCTTGTTGTACAGCTCGACGGTGCTCTGCAGGGCGAGTTCGGGCAGGCCCATATCGGATTCGAGTTCGGCGATGGTCTCCGCGGCCCAGGTCGGCGGCTGCCGGAAGAACGGGGTCGAGGTCTCGGTGGTCAGCGATTGCTCGTACGCGGCTTCGCCGATGATCAGATACGCCTGGTTCTCCTGGTGGAACAGGGTCAGCTGTCCGATCCGGCCCGGATAGGTGTCCTCGGGGACGTAACGCTGACCGCGCCCGTTGACCAGGATGCCGCGCGCCATCATCTGTGGATCGCCGAAGAACGCGACCTCGGTGGCATCCATATGGGCCAGATCCGCGCCGAGGGCCTGGGCCACCCGGATCGCGATACCGTCGTGTTCCTCGATCGCGGCGCCCGGGCGGCCGATGAGCCGCGGAGCGAAGCCCTCGATCATCCGGTCGTGGTAGGCGAAACTGCCCGTGGCCAGCACGACCCCGTGTTCGGCGCGGATATCGAGTTCCTTGCCGTACTGTTTGGCGACGACACCGACGACCCGGTCTCCGTCGACGATGAGCCGTTGGATGCGCACATCGTATTCCGCTGTGACACCCAGTTTCTCGGCCGTTTCGGCGAGCGGTTTCATCAGCATGTAGCCGCCGCCCTTGGAGCCGGTCCGTTTATTGCTCATCTGCGGGACATGCCCGCGCGGGGCCGGCTCGGCGACGGTGTTGAACGGGGCGGCGTTCTCGCCGCCGGAATACATCAGCCCCTCGTCGTGCGGGGGCTCCCAGCCGGGTTCACCCCAGAATTCCGCCTTGAAGGGCACACCGTTGGCGACCAGCCATTCGTAGTGTTCGACACTGCCCCGGCAGTAGTCGGCGATCTTGTCCTCGTCCGCACCGGGACCCAGCGCGGCGAGCATGAACTTCTCCATGTTCTCCGGGCTGTCCTCGAAACCGAGCGCCTTCTGCAACGGGGTGCCGCCACCGAGGTAGATGAACCCGCCGGCCAGCGCCGCCGCCCCGCCCCAGCCGCTGGTGCGTTCCAGGATCAGCACCCTGGAACCTGCCCGCGCGGCCTCGATGGCCGCGCAGACCCCGGCGATCCCGTAGCCCGCGACCACCACATCGGCGGTGCGGTCCCAGGTGGCTTCGGCGGCGGGGAGGGGGCGGAGAGGGGTGGCGTCGGCCATTATTCGTCTTCCTTACTGTCGTTCTGCGCGACGGGTCCCGGAGGTGTCGCAGCGGTGGCGTCGTGCCGCTCGGCGATGGTGACACGTTCCGGCCCGCCGGTGTCGGAAGACTCCCGCTCAGCGGCAGTAACACTGTCCTGCCGGGTGGCTGTGCCGTTGTCCCGCCCGGCGGGTGTGACATTTTCCCGCGCGGCCGCGACTGCGCCCTGCCCGACGCCCAGACCCTCGCCGAATCGCGTCAGCGCCAGTGCGGCCAGCGGGAGTTCGGCGCCGACCCGGCCGCCGAGGTCCAGGGCCAGGGACAGATCCTTCTCACCGAGTTCCCGCACATGGGTGAGGATCGACAGCCAGAAGTCGCCGTCTTCGATCGGGGCCGTCGTATCACGCAACATGATCGAACCGGCTCCGCCGGTCACCGCGTCGGAATGGCGGACCACTTTGCCCAGCACGGTGATATCGAGTCCGGCCGCCTCGGCCAGCCGCTGCGCCTCGGTGGCGGCGGTGAAGGAAATGAAATGGAGCAGATTGCGCGCGAGCTTCATCCGGGTACCGGTTCCCACCTCGCCCGCGTGCACGACCATATCGGCGAAACAGCGGAAGGGTTCGCGCACCGCGTCGACCGCCTCGGGACTGCCGCCGATCATCACGGCCAGCCGCCCGCTGCGCGCGCCCGCGGCGCCGCCGCTGACCGGGGCATCGATCAGATCCACGCCGCGTTCGGCGCAGAGTCCGGCGAATTCCACGGCCGATTCGTCGCCGATGGTGGAGTGCACGGCCACCACGGTGCCCGGTGCGGCAGTGCTCAGGACACCGTTCGCACCGGCGAGAACGGACCGCACCTGCTGATCGTCGACCACCGCGATGCAGATGATCCCGCATTTCGCGGCCACTTCGGCCGCCGTCGCGGCCGCTTCCGCACCGGCGGAGGTGAACGGCTCGAGGACCTCGGCCCGGGTATCGCAGACGGTGAGCCCGCCACGCCAATCCAGGAGCTTCTCGGCCATCGGCGCGCCCATCGACCCCAGGCCGATGAAGCCCACCCGGGTGCCGGCGCTCATCAGCGGATCACCTGACCACCGTCGACACAGAATATCTGCCCGGTGACCCAGGACGCGTCGTCGGAGAGCAGGTAGAGCAGCGCGCCGGCCATATCGTCGGGAGTACCCATCCGCTTGAGCGGCAGCCGGTTCACCATTTCCTCGACCATGCTCTGCGGTGTCGTGGTCTTGGTGGCCTCGGTATCGGTGGGGCCGGGGGCGACCGCGTTGACCCGGATATTCGATCCACCGAGCTCGGTGGCCAGCTGCTGGGTGAGGCCGTTGATTCCGACCTTGGCCAGACCGTAGAAGCCGGAGTAGACCCACGCCGCGGTGGACGATTGGTTGACGATCGAACCGCCGCCGTTGGCGGCCATGTTCTCCCAGACCGCGCGGGTCATCACCAGCGCGCCGTCCAGGTTCACCGACATGAACTTCTTGTAGTAGTCCCAGGGCACGGTGAGCAGCAGATCGAGTTTCATCCCGCCGTAGATGGCGGCGTTGTTGACCAGATGGTCGATCTTGCCGTACTTCTCGACGGTGAAATCGGCCAGCGCTTTCGCCGAATCGGGATCCGAGACGTCGACCGTGTGGAAGGACGCGGTGCCGCCGTCGGCCACGATCTTCTCGGCGACGGCCGTGCCGCCCTCTTCGTTCAGATCCGCGACGACGACCGACGCGCCCTCGGCGGCCAGCGCCTGCGCGTAGACCTCGCCGATACCGCGGGCGGCGCCGGTGACGATGGCGGTCCTATCGGTGAAACGAGCCATGGGATGAGCTCCTCGTTGTTCGGGAAAGCTTGTCTGTTCGGGAAAGGTTTTCGCGACTACCGCGCGGTGGCGACGAGTTTGGTCTCCAGGTATTCCTCGAACCCGGCGACGCCCATCTCACGGCCGATACCGGACTGTTTGTACCCGCCGAACGGCGCGTCGGCGCTGTACCACATACCGCCGTTGACGCTGAGTGTTCCGGTGCGCACCCGATCGGTGACCCGGCGGATCCGCTCGGGATCCTTGCCCCATACCGCGCCGGACAGGCCGTAGGGGGAATCGTTGGCGATCCGGACGGCGTCGTCGTCGCCGTCGTAGGGCAGGACCACCAGGACCGGGCCGAAGATCTCCTCCTGGGCGGCCTTGGCGCTGTTGTCCAGATCCGCGATGACGGTGGGTTCCACATAGAATCCGCGGTCGTGTTCGGCCGGTCGGCCGCCGCCGGCCACGATCCGGCCGCCATCGGCACGGGCGCTGTCGATATAGCCCAGTACTCGGGTGCGCTGGCGGTCGGAGATCACCGGACCGCAGACGGTACCGGGGTTCGTGGGGTCGCCGGGGCGGATTCCGCGCAGGGTGTTCGCAGCGGCTTCGAGTGCCTCGTCGTATTTGTTCCGTGGTACGAGCAGGCGCGTGGCCAGGGCGCAGCCCTGACCGGCGTGCACGCACAGCGAGAACCCGGCGTAGCTCACCGCGGTGGCGAGGTCGGCGTCGTCGAGCACGATGAACGCCGACTTCCCGCCGAGTTCGAGGAAGGTCTTCTTGAGATTGGCCGCGGCCGAGGTCATCACGGCGCGGCCGGTGTTGGTGGACCCGGTGAAACTGATCAGGTCTACCCGGGGGTCGCCGGACAGTTGCGCGCCCAGGCTGTGATCGGAGGAGGTGACGATATTGACCACGCCGGGTGGGATATCGGTTTCCTCGGTGATGATCGACGCCAGCGCCGCCGCGCACCACGGGGTGTCGGGGGCGGGTTTGAGGACGACGGTGTTCCCGGCGGCCAGCGCCGGACCCAGTTTCGCAAAGTTGATCTGGTGCGGGAAATTCCACGGGGTGATCGCCCCCACCACACCGATCGCTTCGCGCCGCGACACCCGGTGGGTGCTGATACCCATCGGCGCGGCCACGCCCAGTTCGGTTTCCCATTTGTAGTTCGCGGCCAGCCGGGTGGCGAAGCTCAGATCCTCGACGGGCCCTTCGAGCTGCGGGCCGCTGGTGAACATGATCGGCGCGCCCACTTCGGCGACGGTGATCTCCCGCAGTTCCTCGGCATGGGCCTTCAGGCCCGCCTGCAGTTGTTCGAGGCAGCGCACCCGGAAAGCGTGGTCGCGGGACCAGTCGGTCTCGTCGAAGGCGGTTCTGGCGGCGGCGATCGCGGCGTTCATATCGGCCGCGTCCGCATCGGCCGCGGTACCGATGACCTGCTCGGTCGCCGGGTTCACATTGTCGAACACGCCGTTGCCGCCGGGCGCGAGGCTGCCGCCGATCAGCAGTCGAGAACTGTCGCCGGGCAGAAGACTGTTCATGAAAGACCCCAATACTGTCTGGACAGGTGTATGGAATATAGTCCGGACTGTTTCTCGAGTGCAAGAACGGGTTCTATCGTTCATGTTGGGTGCTGATGGTGCCCGAAAGTCGGACCGGATGGGTCCGGTAGTCCGGTCCGATCTCCTGATTGGGCCGTCCTCATGCTTCTGAGTAGTCAAATCCCGTACGCTCATTGTCGCGGGGCCGTGCCGCTGGTACCGTCCAGACACATGTCCAGCTATGTGTCTCTCCCCGGCGGCCGAATGGCCGCACCCGGCGAGAACTCGTTATCGAAACAGAGGTGGGTCCGATGACGGCCGCATCGTTGGAGCCGGTGACGTTCGACCCGTACGACTACGTCTTCCATGAGGACCCGTACCCGGTCTATGCCCGGCTGCGCGCAGAGGCGCCGCTCTACTACAACGCCGAACTCGACTTCTACGCGCTGTCGCGCCACGCGGATGTCACCGCGGGATTCCGTAACGCCGCGCAGCTGTCGAATGCCAATGGAGTATCGCTCGACCCCGCGGCCTGGGGGCCGCACGCGCACAAGACCATGTCGTTTCTCGCTATGGACGACCCCCGGCATATGCGGATGCGCAAGCTGGTGTTCAAGGGGTTCACCCCCAAGCGGGTGGCCGATATGGAAACCCGCATCCGGGAACTGACACTCGAATACCTGGAACCGGCACTGGGGCGCGGCGAATTCGACTGGATCCAGGAATTCGCGGGCAAGCTTCCGATGGACGTCATTTCCGAGCTGCTGGGCGTACCGGTCGCCGACCGCGACGAGATCCGCCATATGGCCGATATGGTCATGCATCGCGACGACGGTGTGACCGATGTACCGGACGCGGCGATCGAGGCGTCGCTGAACCTGGTCGTCTACTACTCCGAGATGGTCGCGCAGCGCCGGGAGAAGCCGACCGACGACCTCACCTCCGCGCTGCTCGAAGCGGAGATCGACGGCGACCGGCTCACCGACGACGAGATCATCGGCTTCATGTTCCTGATGGTCGTCGCCGGGAACGAGACCACCACCAAACTGCTGGGTAACGCCCTGTACTGGGCCGGCCGCAATCCGGCGGAATATGCCAAGGTCGTCGCCGACCCGGAGCGGGTTGCGGACTGGGTCGAGGAGACCCTGCGCTACGACACCTCCAGCCAGATCGTCGCGCGGACCGCGACCGAGGAACTGGAGTACCACGGCCGGGTGATCCCGGCGGGTTCGAAAGTGTTGCTGCTGATCGGATCGGCCAACCGGGACGCCGATGTCTTCGACGACGGCGATGCCTACGACCTGGACCGTGCGGAGAAAGGCAATCTGGCCAGCTTCGGCGCCGGTGTGCATTTCTGCCTCGGCGCCCATCTGGCCCGTCTGGAAACCACTGTCGCGCTGCGCGAATTCGCCGCGCGCGTGAAGTCCTACCGAGTGCGCGAAGACGAATTCGTCCGCGTTCACTCATCGAATGTCCGGGGCTTCGCCAAGCTCCCGATCTCCGTGGAGGTGCGGTAAATGCCCCGGTTCGACCCCCATCCCGAGAAGCGGCCGACCATCGTGGCCGGTGCATCGTCGGGTATCGGCGCCGCCACCGCCGTGGAACTGGCAGCCCAGGGCCATCCGGTGGCGTTGGGCGCGCGCCGGGTGGAGATCCTGGAGGATCTGGCCGGCAAGATCCGGGCCGACGGCGGCACCGCCTTCGCACACCGTCTCGATGTGACCGATCAGGCCTCGGTGGACGATTTCGTGGCGGCCGCCGAGGCAGCCATCGGGCCCACCGAAATCCTGGTCTCCGGGGCCGGTGATATCGAATTCGGCCTCATCCAGGACATGGATCCCGCCGATTTCGCGCATCAGGTGCAGATCCATCTCGTCGGCGCGCACCGGATGGCTCATGCGGTACTGCCCGGTATGCTGGCCCGCCGCCGCGGCGACCTGGTGCTGATCAGTTCCGACTGTGCTCCGCTGCCGCGCCCGTGGAACGGCGCCTACAGCGCCGCGAAAGCCGGCGTCGAGGCGATGGTGCAGCAACTGCGGATGGAACTGGAGGGCACCGGTATCCGGGCATCGCTGGTACGTCCCGGGCCGACCGTCACCGGTATGGGAATGAACGCCTCACCCGAGGTGGTGGGACCGCTGCTGGAGTCCTGGCAGTCCTGGGGGCTGGCCCGGCATCCGTACATGCTGCGCGCCACCGATCTGGCGCGGGCGGTCTCCGCAGTCGTCGGCACACCGCGCGGCGCCCATCTCGTACTGGTCGAGATGCAACCGGAAGCGCCGCTGCGACCGCTCCCGGAAGAAGGAAAGGACTCCTGATGACAACCGCACTGCCCCCCGGTTTCGATTTCACCGACCCCGCGCTGTGGGCCGATCGCAGTCCGGTCGAGGAATTCGCGCTACTGCGCCGGACCGCGCCGGTGTGGTGGAACGCCCAAGCCGACGAGACCTCGGGCGGTTTCAACGATGGCGGCTACTGGGTGGTCAGCACACTGGAGGACGTCAAGGAACTCTCTCGTGATCCGGAGTTGTACTCGTCACAGCAGAAGGGCTCCATCGTCCGGCTGCCCGGCGATATCACCCCCGACCAGATGCGGCTCACCGAAGCGCTACTGGTGAACATGGATCCACCGAAGCATTCCAAGGTGCGGCGGATCGTCGCCAAGGGTTTCACCCCGCGCGCGGTGGAAGGGTTGCGGGATGCGCTCACCGAGCGCGCGCACCGGATCGTGCACGAGGCCAAAAAGACCGGCGGCGGCGATTTCGTCACCCAGGTCGCCTGTGAACTGCCCCTGCAGGCGATCGCCGAACTGCTCGGCGTCCCGCAGGAGGACCGCCGCAAGGTGTTCGACTGGTCCAATCAGATGCTGAACTACGACGACCCCGAATACGGTGACCCCACCGTGGCCTCGGCGGAGATCCTCGGCTACGCCTGGAACATGGCCGAACAGCGGCGGTCGTGTCCGGCCGACGATATCGTCACTCAGCTGGTCAACGCGGATGTCGACGGGGACGGCCTGGCCTCCGACGAGTTCGGCTTCTTCGTCATCCTGCTCGCGGTCGCCGGTAACGAGACCACGCGCAATGCCATCACCCACGGGATGAAGGCGTTCGTGGACAACCCCGAACAGTGGGAGCTGTACCGGGAGCAGCGACCGCGCACCGCGCCGGACGAGATCGTGCGCTGGGCGACGCCGGTCACCGCCTTCCAGCGGACGGCCACCGCCGATCACATGCTGGGTGGCCAGGAGATCAAGAAGGGGCAGCGGCTCGGATTGTTCTACAGTTCGGCCAATTTCGACGAGGACGGCTTCGCGGAACCGTTCACCTTCGATATCCTGCGCGATCCGAATCCGCATGTCGGATTCGGTGGTACCGGCACCCATTATTGTGTGGGCGCGAACCTGGCGCGGCTGGAAATCGACTTGATGTTCAACGCGATCGCCGACGCCATGCCCGACCTGAGTTCCGTTTCCGATCCGGTACGGTTGCGTTCGGGGTGGATCAACGGAATCAAGAGTTGGCAGGTGCGCTACGAATGAACGTCCGAGAAATTCCGGTGAACACGCTGTCCGGTTCGGCCGCCACGCTCGGTGAGCTGGTCGGCGACCGGGTGGTACTGCTGGTCAATGTCGCCTCGAAATGCGGGTTGACACCGCAGTACACGGGTTTGGTCGAACTGCAGGCGAACTACGGCGATCGCGGTTTCAGCGTGGTCGGGGTCCCGTGCAATCAGTTCATGGGCCAGGAACCGGGTAGTGCCGAGGAGATCCAGCAGTTCTGCTCCACCACCTTCGGCGTGGACTTTCCACTGCTGGAGAAGGTCGAGGTGAACGGCGACGGGCGGCATCCGCTGTACCGGGAGATCATCGACACCCCCGATGCCGAGGGTGCGGCCGGTGATGTGCAGTGGAATTTCGAGAAATTCCTGATCGGCCGGGACGGTGCCCTGCTGGGGCGTTTCCGGCCCACTACCGCACCGGATGCGGACACGCTGGTCGCGGCGATCGAGAAAGCGCTGTAACCGATGCCGTAACCGCTTATGATCGAGGCCCGCTCACCCAGGTGTGAGCGGGCCTTTTTCACTTTCTACCTGCGAAAACAGTGTGATACGGCGGAATCCGGACGTGATCGGTGAAAACCGCCCGCCCGGCTTGGATCGGCCATAACATGGACAGCTGTCTGGACATTAATCCGGCTCAGTTCGGCACGCCGGGGTGCCGAACGGTTCGAGGCAGGTGAGTGGTGGTACCGATACACAATCGGTCCGATCGGGAGACGACGACACTGCGCAAGGTCTGGGCCGTTGTGCAGTACAAGCTCGCGGCGTTGGGGATGGTGCTCGTCATCGCCCTGGCCGTGGTTTTCTCGCTGATCATGTTCTTCGGTGGATTCACGCCCAAGGAGCCGGTGGCCATCGTGGTGCCCCGCAGCGGGCTGGTGATGGACCCGGACGCCAAGGTGAAATTCCGGGGCGCGGAAGTGGGCCGGGTCGGCAAGATCGAATCGGGGAACGGAGAGGTCCGGCTCGAACTCGATATGAACCCCGACCTGATGCGGCTCGTACCGGCCAACGCTCAGGTCGATATTCGCTCCACCACGATATTCGGCGCCAAGTACGTGAATTTCGTCGAGCCCGCTCAGCCCGCCGGCCGTTTGCAGCCCGGACAGGTACTGCGCGGCGAATCGGTGACCGTCGAATTCAACACTCTGTTCGAACGGCTGACCGAAGTCCTGAACATGGTCCAACCGGAGAAACTGAACGCGACCCTCACCGCCCTCGGCACCGCGCTCCAGGGCCGCGGCCAGCGACTGGGTGACCTGCTGGTGAACGCGGACCGGCTGCTGCGCGAGCTCAATCCGAGCCTCCCCGCGCTGCGACACGATTTCCAGTCCACCGCCGCAGTGACGAACCTCTACGCCGATACGGCGCCGGACCTGCTGCGCACCGTCGACAACGTGACGGCTCTGAGCCACACCCTCACGGATAACGAACAGAACTTCGACGCCCTGCTGCTCGGCACGATCGGCCTGGCCGACACCACCGGCGCGGTACTCACCGAGAACGAGCAAAACCTGGTCACCGCGCTGGATCTGCTGCGGCCGACCACCGAACTGCTCAACACATACAGACCCTCGCTGGACTGCACCATCCGTGGGCTCGCCAAGGCGATGCCGCTGGCCGAGGATCTGGTGGGCGGCCGCAACCCGGGCGCTTCGTTCAACGCGAGCTTCATGTACGGGGCCGAGGCCTACCAGTATCCGAACGATCTGCCGAAGGTGAACGCCACCGGCGGGCCGCGCTGCCAGGGTGTGCTGGATCGAGTGCCGGGCAGCCACGCCGACTACGTGGTCACCGATACCGCCGAGGTCAACCCGTTCATCCCGTCCACCCGGATCTATCAGAACCATCCGACGGTGTTCGAGGTGCTCTTCGCCGGGATGCCCGGTATGCGCTGAGCCGCTCCGGGCGCGGCGTCAGGCCCCGCTCTCGGGCTGCCCGGGTCCGGGGCGGACACACATCACGCCCCCGCACGGCTTGTCCGAGAGACCCGCCGGATTGGGATGGACGGTCGGCCGCCGGTGCGCGGGAGCGCGCAGTTCGTAACGGCTGCGGTCACGGGGGCCGCGGGCAGTGCGACGTCGTCTCACCGGGCGGCCCCCGGTGAGACGACGAGCGCAGCGGTCCGGACCCGGCCCCGGGTGACGCCGGAATCGCCCGGGAAGGCCCAGGTAGCGCCCGGTGCCGCATGGGGCGAACCTGTCGGTGACCAGTTGCTCATGACCCCCAGTCTGGCGGATGCCCCCTCGACCCGTCGCAACGGGGGCTTGTCCGGTGCACCCACGGTGTGCCCAGGTCGAGGGGGTTCACCGGATCAGGAAGCCAGCTGCCGGGGCGCCTCGACCACCGAGTAGTGCTCGGCGTCACCGGTGAGAACGGTGCTCGGCCGGCCGTCGACACCCACCGGGATGTCACCGGCCAGGGTGATCCGGGTCAACCGGCGGGGCTGACCGTCGTAATCGTTGACCGCGTAGTGCTGGGTGGCGCGGTTGTCCCAGATCGCGATATCGCCGAGCTGCCAGTCCCAGCGGACGGTGTTCTCCAGCCGGATCACCCGATCCTGGAAGAGCCGGAACAGCGTCTGCGATTCGGTTGTCGAGAAACCGACGAAGTTCCGCACGAAATGGCCGAGCAGCAGCGCGCGCTCCCCGCTCTCCGGATGCACCCGCACCACCGGATGCTCGGTCTCGTACAGCGAGGACTCGAATTCTGCGCGGTGTTCGCGGGTCTTCTCGTCGGGGTTCTCACCGTGGCGGCCCACGTAGTCGTAGACATTGGTGTGCACGGCGCGCAGGTTCTCGGCCAGTAACCGCAGCGGCTCGGGCAGCGAATCGTAGGCCGCAACGGTGGACGCCCAGGTGGTGGTGCCGCCGTAGGGCGGCAGTGTGACCGCCCGCAGAATCGATGCCTTCGGGATCCGGTCCACGAAGGTCACATCGGTGTGCCAGCTGTTGGCGCTGCCGTACTCCGAGTCGATGGCCAGCGTCTTCTCGCCGTGCGAGGTGACCGTCGGATGCGGGGTGGTCGGGCTGCCCAGCAGTTCGGCGAACTCGTACTGTCCGTCCTCGGTGAGCTGGTCCTGACCGCGGAAGAAGATCACTTTGTGTTCCACCAGCGCCTTGCGGATGGTTTCGACGGCAGCCGGGCCGAGGTCACCGCCCAGACGCACTCCGTCGATCCGCGCCCCGATCCTGGACCCGAGCTTGACCACAGAGGGGAGGGTGGCGGGGGTGGTGTTTTCGGATGTCATGGGCACCTCACGGATCGAGAGCGGAATCGTTCGCTCTCCGAGCACACCACCGGTCCCGGGCACCGAACAGGGTTGCGGTCGCGCTGATCACAACGATGCGGCACCAGGTCTCGGGGTGTGCTGTTGCTTGTTATCGGGGTTGCCTGTGGACACGCACGGCCGGAGCGAAGGCGGAGGTACGCAGGGAGCGCATGGCCGGAGCGAATGCGGAGGTACGCAGAGAGCGCACGGCCGGAGCGAAGGCGGAGGTACGCAGGGAGCGCATGGCCGGAGCGAATGCGGAGGTACGCAGGGAGCGCACGGCCGGAGCGAAGGCGGAGGTACGCCTAGCCGAGATGCTCGCGCAGATAGGCCAGATCGTCGGCCAAACCCTCGGCGGGCGTCTCCAGCACCACCGGCGCGTCCGCGGTCCGGCACACCTCGGTGAGCAGGTCCGGATCGATGGTGCCGTCGGCGAAATTGGCGTGCCGGTCGGCGCCCGAATCGAACGTGTCGCGCGAGGAATTGAGATGCACCAGATCGATCCGGCCCGTGATGGCCCGGATCCGCTCGACCACCCCCGCCAGATCCTCTCCACCCGCCCACGCGTGACAGGTATCGAGACAGAAGCCGGCGCCGTATTCGCCGACGGCCTCCCACAGGCGGGCGATATTGTCGAAATACCGGGCCATGGCATGGTTGCCGCCGGCGGTGTTCTCGATCAGGATCGGTACCGCGAAACCGCCCTTGTCCTGCTGACGTTCGAAGAGTTTGCGCCAGTTGACGAACCCGGCTTCCATCTCGGCATCGGAGCGCACATGGCCGCCGTGTACGACCAGCCCGAACGCGCCGAGATCGGCGGCCGCCCGCGCTTGCTGGGCCACCGCGTTGCGCGAGGGCATCCGCAGGCGGTTGTTGGTGCTGGCGACATTGATCTGATAGGAGGAATGGACCACCACATCGATCGGGCTGGCCAGGATCTGCTCGGTCGCCGGATGTGGTGCGGGTTTGTCCCAGCTCTGCGGATCCACCACGAACAGTTGAACCACATCGGCGCCGAGTCGCTCGCCGTACCCGATCGGGTCGCTGTCCGTGCGGACGTGTGCTCCAATGCGCATACCGTCAGACTATCGGCCCGGACCGACAGCCAGGCCTCGTGTTGCGCCCGGGTGGTGCGGGAAGATAAACCGGAAGATACGCGTACTACCCGACGAGGGGGAATCGGCCATGCTCGAGCCCGGTGACGACTTCGCGGGCTATGCCATCCGCCGGCGGCTGGGTGTCGGAGGTATGGGCATGGTGTTCCTCGCCCGGCATCCACGGCTCCCGCGACTGGTCGCGTTGAAACTGCTCAACCCGGAGCTCTACTCCGACAGGGAGATCCGCCTGCGATTCGAACGCGAATCCGAACTCGCGGGCCGGCTCGAGCATCCGAATATCGTCACCGTCTACGACCGCGGCGCCGAGGGGAAACAGCTCTGGATCTCGATGCAGTACGTACCGGGATCGGATGCCTCCCTGGTGGATCTGCACGTCCTCGACCCGCGCCGGGCGGTGCAGATCGTCGCCGATACCGGGATCGCCCTGGATTTCGCCCATGCCAACGGGGTCCTGCACCGGGATGTGAAACCGGGCAACATCCTGCTCGCGAAACCGCCCATCGGGCAGCCGGAACGGGTATTGCTCACCGATTTCGGTATCGCGGGGGTGCGCGACGCCGAAACGACCATCGCCGCGGCGGACACCATCACCGCGACCCTGGCCTATGCCGCACCCGAACAGCTCACCGGCGCGAAACTCGATCCGCGCGGTGATCAGTACTCGCTGGCCTGCACACTGTTCTGGCTGCTCACCGGGTCCGGGCCGTATCGCGGCAACAATCCGGCCGAACTCATCCAGGCGCACCTGACCGCACCGGTGCCCAGGATCAGCCGGATCCGGGCCGGGCTGCCGCCCGGGCTCGACGAAGTGCTCGCACGGGCGCTGGCGAAGAATCCCGCCGATCGGTTCCTGAGCTGTAGCGAATTCAGTACGGCCGCCGCGCAGACCCTGCGCCCGCTCGGACCGCGCGGCGGACGGCCGCCGGGGGTCAGGTTGCGGCCCGACCAGCGGCATCCGGCGCCGACCGGTTGGCAACCCGGCCCGCGACCGGGGTACGGGTCGGGCGAGTTCCGGCAGCCACCGATGCGGGGCGTACCGCCCTATCCGTCCACCGAATACCGCAGGCCGGGCGGCCCGGCGCCGCGGTATCCGTCCACCGAGTTCCCGCAGCCCACCTCGGGTCCGCCCTACCGGTCCGCCGAGTATCGGCAACCCGGCACGGGTGGGCCGCCGGTACCCGGTGACCACCGGACGCCGGGTGCGGCCGCCCCGCAGCACGGTCCGGCGGAGTTCCGGCAGCCCGGTCCCGGCGCCCGGCGCGCGCCCGATACCGCGTCCCCGGCCGGAGAACGGGTCACCCGCCCCGATCGTCCGCATCGTTCGAGCCCGGCCGAATCGGCGATGATCGAGCTGCCCGGTTTCCGCAACCGCCCCGGGGCGACACCGCCGCCGGCGCAACCGCACCGGCCCCCCGCGGATCCCGGCGGTTCGCCGTAGCGGCCCGGGCCGGCGCGGCAGCCGGCGGAGCGTCGTCCACGTAGCGGCCGTGTTGCGGCTGCGTATGCGTACCGATGAGAGCCCTCGGCGCCTTCTCGACTGCTGCTATGGTTTCGATGATTTCGCGTGCCCGGACCAGTGCGGTCCGGACACGCTTTTCGTCTACGCCTGCGTACCGGTGGGTCCCGGTCCCGCAGGCGGGAATTGGAGCAGACATGCTGGCCAACGGCGATGTTTTCGCCGGCTATGTCATCGACCGGCAACTCGGCCGGGGTGGGATGGGCTCGGTCTACCTTGCGAAACATCCGCGGCTGCCGCGGATGACAGCGCTGAAGCTGCTGAATCGGGAGATGTTCTTCGACAAGGAGGTGCGCGCCAGGTTCGAACGGGAGGCCGATCTGGTCGCCCGGCTGGACCACCCCAATATCGTCACGGTCTACGACCGTGGTCTCGAGGAAGAACAGCTGTGGATCTCGATGCAGTACATCGACGGTATCGATGCCGCCTCGGTGGATCCGCAGAAGCTACCACCCGAACGAGCCGTCCAGATCATCGCCGAAACCGCGTCCGCGCTCGACTACGGGCACGGTATGGGAGTGATGCACCGGGACGTGAAACCGGCCAATATCCTGCTGGCCCGCTCCACCGGTGGCCGCGGTGAGCGCGTCTATCTGACCGATTTCGGTATCGCGCGCCTGCGCGACGACACCGGGCATCTCACCCAGACCGGTACGTTCACCGCCACGCTGGCCTACGCGTCGCCGGAACAGCTCACCGGCGCCGACCTCGACCACCGCTCGGACCAGTATTCGCTGGCCTGTTCGCTGTACTGGCTGCTCACCGGCAGCGGACCGTTCACCTCCACCAATCCGGCGGGGGTGATCCAGGGGCATCTGCAGTCGCCGCCGCCGTCGCTGAGCGCGGCCCGGCCGGAACTGCCGCCCGCGCTGGACGCGGTCCTGGCCAAGGCGATGGCGAAACGTCCCGACGACCGGTTCATCTCGTGCAGTGAATTCGCCGAAGCCGCCAAACACGCGCTGGCCTCGCCCAGTTCGCCGGGCATTCCGCAGGCCGCGCCACCGACCGCGATCAACCCGCTCAGCCAGCCCGGCCCGTACAACAGCGGGGCGAATCAGTACCCGAGCACCGTCGCACCCCAGCCCTACGCGAGCGGTACCCAGGCACAGCCCTATGCGAGCGGCGTTCAGGGTCAGCCGTACGGCAGCGGCGTTCAGGGCCAACCGTACGGCAGCGGCGTCCCGGGCCAGCCCTACGCCGGTGCTCCGCAGGGCCAACAGCAGTACGCGAGCGGGTTCCAGCAGGGGCCCGGTGATGCGCACCAGCAGCCCTACGGCGGCACCCTCGGGTACACGAACCAGGTCGGCCAATCGTTCGGCGGCGGGACACCGGGCGGATACACCCAGCCCACGAGCTACCCGCAACCGATATCGCAGGTCCAGCAGGGGGCGCGACCGCCCAAATCGAACACCGGGCTGATCGCCGCCATCTGTATCGGGCTCGTGGTACTGATCGGTGTCGTCATCGGTGTGGTGGCACTGGCCACGAGCGGCGGCGGCGGCGGAACCGATCCGACGGCCGCCGGTACGAGCACCCGGACCACCGTGGCCCCGGTGCCCGCGACCGCGGATTCCATCAGCAAGGAGTTCCCGGGGCTGGTGCCGAAATCGACCTCGGAAGAGGTCGGCTACAACTCCGCGAAGTGCTGGGAGACCGACAACAGCTACACCCCCAGTCCCGACGACGGCGAACCCGATTTCGGCAAATGGGCCTGGCAGTGGCGTTGTTACGGCGGTAACAACAACGACGATCCGTTCTACCGGATCTATGCCTACGCCTCCGCGGCCGAGGTGGAATCGGTGGTCAAGGGGCTGCCCGCGACGTCGGAGAAATCCAGCGACACCAACGGCGGCCAGACCTACACCAACTACAAATGGGACAGCGACGGCCCGAAGATGGTCACGGTGTTCACCAACGATCCGGAACGGGCCCAGTACCTGATGTACACCGACGGTATCGTCGGCACCGTCGACGAGATGCTGACCTGGTGGAAGTCGGCGCCGCTGAACTGAGCCGCGCTCCGGCAGCAGGAGGGCCCGCCTACGCGGGTCCTCCTTTTCGTTCCCGGCCCGCTCACCGCCGTCATACCACCCGCGTATCCAGAGGTACTGAAGGGTGTACCGGTGGTCAGGGCGATCCCGGATGGCGCTGTTCGCGACGGCCCGACACACTGGACCCATGACTGCTCACGCTGTCGACGTGGACCCGGCCGAGCCGGGCGCCACGTCCACTGTCGCCGCCGGCGCCATCGAACTGACCAAGGTCTATGGGACCGGGGATACGCGGGTCACCGCGCTGGACGCCGTATCGGTCGATTTCGCGCGGGGAGAGTTCACCGCGATCATGGGCCCCTCGGGCTCCGGGAAATCGACCCTCATGCACTGTCTGGCGGGTTTGGACGAGGCCAGCTCGGGCCGGGTGGTGATCGGCGACACCGAGCTCACCGATCTGTCCGATAAACAGATGACCACGCTGCGGCGGGATCGTATCGGGTTCGTATTCCAGGCGTTCAACCTGGTCCCCACCCTGACCGCGCTGGAGAACATCACCCTGCCGCTGGATATCGCCGGGCGGGCCCCGGACGACGAATGGGTCGCGACGGTGCTGAAGCGGCTCGGTCTCGAGGACCGGCTCGGCCACCGGCCCAGCGAACTGTCGGGTGGACAGCAGCAGCGGGTCGCCTGCGCGCGGGCACTGGCGGGCAAACCACAGATCATCTTCGGCGACGAACCGACCGGCAACCTGGACTCCCGGTCCTCCGGTGAGGTGCTGTCGATCCTGCGGGCGGCAGTGGACGAATTCGGTCAGACGGTCGTCATCGTCACCCACGAACCCACCGCGGC
This sequence comes from Nocardia jinanensis, assembly GCF_014645735.1. Classification (GTDB taxonomy): domain Bacteria; phylum Actinomycetota; class Actinomycetes; order Mycobacteriales; family Mycobacteriaceae; genus Nocardia; species Nocardia jinanensis. Next base: position 56,446 of record NZ_BMMH01000004.1, read on the forward strand.
GGCCTACGCGGACCGGGTCGTATTCCTGGCCGACGGTCGGATCGTGGACGAGATGCGCGATCCGACCGCCGATTCGGTGCTGGACCGGATGAAAGCACTGGAGGTCCGGTGACGCTGCGCGACGCGTGCCGGAGCATCGGGTCCGCGGTGCGGATCCGGTCGACGGAGGTGGTCCGGTAATGGCCGCCCATCCCATGCGCAAGGTGGCCCTGCGCAACCTCGCCGCGCACAAGGTGCGGCTGGTACTGACGCTGCTCTCGGTCGTGCTCGGGACCGCGTTCATCGCGGGCTCGTTCGTCTTCACCGATACGCTGCAACGCACCTTCGACGGGATCTTCGCCAACGAGGCCAAAGGCGTCGATGTACGAATCAGTCCGGAGAAGCGGCAGTCCGCGGGCATTCCCCAGGACGTGGTCGACCGGGTGGCCGGTATGGAGGGGGTCCGCACGGTGGCCCCCGGTATCGAGGGGTCGGTGGTGCTGCTCGATCCGAGCGGGAAGAAGGCGGTGCAGACCGGCGGTGCCCCCAGCTGGGGGCAGGCCTACATCCCGCCGCAGCAGGCGGTCGCCGAACCCGATCCGTTCGTCGAGGGCGTGCCTCCGGCCGGACCCGGGCAGATAGCGCTCAACACCGGCGCCGCCGAACAGGCCGGCCTGAAGGTGGGGGATCACACCAAGGTGCTCGTCCCCTCCCACGGCGGGCCCATCGATGTGACGGTCACCGGCACCTACGCCCCGCCCTCGGATACCGGCGGCTTCATCGGGTTGCAGTTCACCGAGGCCCAGGCCCGGGAACTGTTCACCGACGGGGACCATATCGCCTATCTCGATATCGCGGCCGCGGGCATTCCGGGCGACACCCTGCGCGACCGGTTGTCCATGCTGTACCCGGACTACAAGGTGCAGAACGGCGATCAGGTGCGCGCCGATATGAAGGCCCAGATCTCCGAGGCGCTGAACTTCCTGAACTACTTCCTGCTCGCCTTCGGCGCCATCGCGCTGATCGTCGGCACCTTCATCATCTACAACACCTTCTCGATGCTGGTTGCGCAGCGGCTACGCGAACTCGCGCTGCTGCGGGCCGTCGGCGCGAGCCGCGGGCAGGTGGGGCGCTCGGTGGTAGGCGAAGCGCTGGTCGTGGGTGTGCTCGGCAGTCTGCTCGGGCTACTGGCCGGTATCGGGCTCGCCTACGGCCTGGCCGGTCTGCTGAACGCCTTCGATCTCGGGTTGCCGACCGGACGGATGGCCGTCCTGCCCCGGACCGTGGCGGTCGCCTTCGCGGTCGGCCTGCTGGTCACGGTGGTGAGCGCGTACGCGCCGGCCCGCCGTGCCTCGCGTATCCCGCCGGTTCAGGCCATGCGCGAGGAATTCGCCTCCGCGGGTGATTCACTGCGGGCGCGCACGGTGACCGGAGTGGTACTGGCGGTGGTGGGCATCGTGCTGGTGATCCTGGGCGCCCGCCACACCGGCGGTAGTGCGGCGGCGGTGGTCGGCGTCGGTGCGCTGGGCCTGATCCTGGCCGTACTGTTCGCCTCGCCCGCCCTGTCTCGTCCGGTGCTGGCCGGGCTGGGCTGGCTGATCCGGCCGTTCGGGTCGATCGGGCGGATGGCGCGCAACAATGCCATCCGCAATCCCCGCCGCACCGCCGCCACCGCCTTCGCGCTGACCCTGGGCCTGATGCTCGTCACCGCCATCGGGATGCTGGGCGAATCGGCGAAGGTCAGTATCTCGCGTCTGGTGGACCAGGGTATCGAAGCCGACTACGTCCTCACCGGACCGCAGATGATGGGGGTGCCGACCGGTGCCGCCGCCGCGGTGCGGGCGAAGGTACCCGACGTGGCGCAGGCTGTGGGCCTGCGTGGGGTCGCGCTGAAGATCGGTGACGACGACGAGTTCGGCACCGCACCCGACGGCACGCTGGATCAGGTCGTGAACCTGGACATGCTGAGTGGTTCGCCGACATTGGGGGATTCCGACATCCTGCTGGGCCAGGACGAAGCCGAAGAACACGGGGTGAGCGCCGGCGACCGGCTCCCGGTGAAAACCTTCGACGGTACGGAGATCCCGCTGACTGTCTCCGGGGTCTACGTGGACTCGCAGGTCCTGGGCCCGCTCATCGTGCCGCCGACGGTGTACGAGCGGGCGGTGCCGGTCGCCATGCGGGCCGATGCCGCGGTGCTGATCAAGGCCCGGCCCGGTGCCGACCTCGCGTCCATGCGCACCGACCTGGAGCGCGCCACCGAGGAATTCGTGATCGTGCAGGTCCAGGACCGCGAGGAGTTCAAGGGCGAAAACGCCAAGCAGATCAACAATCTGCTTGCCATCCTGTACGGACTACTCGCGCTGGCGGTGGTGATCGCGGTACTCGGCATCGTCAACACCCTGGCCCTGTCGGTAGTGGAGCGGCGCCGCGAAATCGGCATGCTGCGCGCGGTGGGCACCCAGCGTTCGCAGGTGCGTCGCACGATCTATCTGGAATCCATGTTGATCGCGGTGTTCGGCGCCCTGGTCGGTGCGGTCCTCGGCCTGGGGCTCGGCGTCGGATTCCTGCGCACCCTGCGCGATCTCGGCTTGGACCAGATCGCGGTGCCATGGGATCAGCTGGTGTACATGCTGGTCGGCTCGGCCGTCGTGGGTGTGCTGGCCGCACTCTGGCCCGCGATCCGCGCCGCCCGCACCCCACCGCTGGCGGCGATCGCCGACCTCTGACGCGCCCGTGGTCCGGTCCCGCACGGGCCGGACCACGGAGACCCTGGATCGCGCGTTCGTCCCCAGCGTCAGCAAAGCAGACGGCTGGATCATCGAGTCAGGTCGGAAGCGTCAGCGTCAGAACATCGAACGTGGGCGCGTCATCCCACCCTGGCCGGAGTGCACCGACCCGATACCAACCCCACTTCCGATACCGGCCATAGGCGCGGTCGTTGTCCGGCTCCACCAGCAGCGTCGCCCGCTGCTCCGTCCGCCCCCTCAACAGTTCGTCATGCAACCCGCGCGCGATCCCGCGCCCGGTGTACTCGGTGCACACCATGATCTCCGACAGCGCGAACGTCCGCGCACCCGTCTCCGCGGTGAACGCCGCGGGATCACCGTCGTCGAGTTGCAGGCCACCCCACCACGCGGCGCCCGGCTGCAACGGCCACCCCCATGACTGCCCCGCCGGCGCACCGTCCACGCGTGCCAGCACCAGTTCGAACCCGCTGCTGCGGTCGGGGTTGGTGTAGGCGTCGAACCGGCGCATGAACTCGGCCGGTGAATCGAACGGGTCCCCGGACGCGATGGCGTCCACATAGGAGCGCTGGTACACGTCCTCGACGGTGTCTCGGATGCCGCGGGCCTGGGCGGCGGTGAAGTGCTCGAACTCGGTCATACGATCGCTTTCTGCTGCATGCTGGCCGCAAGGACGTCGAACCGGTCCCGGAACTCCGCCCCCGCAGTGGTTTCCGCTGCGGACCGTACCGGACCCAGAACCTCCAATGTGCGTGCGCTGGCAATCGTTTCGAGCCGCTCCAGCACCGGGATACCGACATCGAGCGCGGTGCGCGCGTCACCGAGGTCCGCATGCGTGGCCGCTACCCATGCGTGGAGATGAGCGGCATTGCGGTCGCTGGCTTCCTCCTGCATCGCAACGTCGAACAGCCCCAGGGCACGCGCCGATTCTCCGACGTCATGCCAGCCGCGGGCCTCATGCCCGCGTATCTCCGACGGCGTCACGAACCGCAGCCACTGCGGGCACTCCTCCACCGGTTCGTACTGCTGGGCGTGCTCGACCTCCCGCCAAGCGGTCAATATCGCCCGCCCGAATGCGTCACGGTCCCCGATGAATCCCCGTGCTTGTGCCTCCCGGACCGCGATCAATGCGTGAATTCGGCCCGGCGCCCGGCCGCGCACCAAGACACGGGCCCGGTCGATCAGCTTCAGCGCATGGTGCGCGCCCCCGCCACGACCGGCGCGCGTCAACGCAATCGCCTGATTGGCCCAGTACAGGCAGGCGCACGCGGTCAGATCCTCATCACCGGCTTCGGTCGCCAACGCCAACGCATCGGTGTAGCAGCGGCGCGCGAGCGGCTGCATCCCGGAGTCGTAGGCCAACCAGCCAGTGAGCACAGCGAGATGCCCGGTAGCGGACGCGAACGCATCCCCGGTCGCACCGTCGTAGGTGCCGGTATCGAGTGTGTGTTTCGCGCGCGCCAACTGCTCCACCGCGAACGCCACCAACTCACCGCTACCGGACACCTGGTCCTGCGCCTCCAACGCATCCACACCCGCGAGGAGCCTCCGCACATCGGCCATCCCGATACGCTCCCTGAACTGCCAACCCGCCGCCATCACGGCGCCGGCCGCGGCTGCCAATATCCCGAACTCGCGACGTTTCACGTCTGTGTGCACTTCCCACGCATAGAGGCCGAGCCCGTCGCTCGACCGGACCGCCGTACCGTCCTCACTGCGCGAGCGGGGCGCGGCCATTTCGGCCGCGAATCGGGCTCGCTGTTCGTCGGTGAGGTTCCGCAGGATGGTGTCCAAACACTCCGCCGCCGGGCCCCGTAACGGTTTCTCGGGTCCGACCCGATGCCATTTCTTGATTGACGGCAATAGATATCCGGCGCGCTCAGCGAATTGCTCCTGCGTTTCGCGGAGCGCGGCAATCCGCAATGCGCGAACTTCCGTCTTGGTCCATCTGCTGACGATCATCCCAGCCCCTTTGGGTGCGCCCACAAGCTCGATATCCAGAGAGTATCTGGTGTGTATCAGCTCTGGGACTCCAACCGAGCAGCCGAATAGGAAACGCTGAATTCAGCCCCGGCGCCGGTTCGACAACCGTCCCAGCTGTACACCTCCGCATACCGTCGGCCGACGAAAATCGCCGGCGCCGGGTGCCTTCCAACGTCGAGCACTGGGAGACATCAACAATGGAACACCTGCCACACCGAGCGTTCCCCCGACCAACGCCGGTGAATCGGGCTATGGCCCAAACCCTCACGATGTGGGACAACACCCCACGCACCATAGAGCGTGTCCATGCTGGGCTGTGCGCCATGGACGCGGGAGAGCCGCATGTCCACTGACCACTGCTGCGAAGCGTCAGCCGGACCGTGGATCTGGGCGTCGGCCTGCGGGATGATCTGCGTCCACAGTGGACGACTGACGCAAGCCAATTGCCCGTCCCGATTCTGCCCACCCCAGTTGGTCCCGCTGGACGAGCACGGCCGCCTCACCGCACACGACGGATTCGTTCCCGGGACTTGCCCATGGATCGGGGTGCGTGTCTTCCTTGGTCCCGGAATGGCACCCGAGGACTTCGAACCGAAGCGGGCGCAGTCATGAGCGCGATCGCCACGGCCGCCCCCACCTGTGTGTGCGCACGGCCATGGGTGAGTATCGCGATGCTAGGCGGTGCCCGTAAACAGCACGCCGACGGCACTTTGATCGTGTCCTGCCCGGACCGTGAGCATTGCCTGCGCGGTGCACCGGTCCAGCACGGCCATTTGGGTGCGCATTGGCGGAACATACCGGCGGCCTGTGCGTGGCCCGGTATCCGGATCATCGACGCCGACACCTGCCCGGGGTGCGGGAAACGCCCATGGGTCCCGGCGACCCTGCTGCGGGTCCGTCGGGCCCTGGCAACCGGGGCGCCGGTAGTGGATGTGTTCTGCCCGTACCTCCGCAGCTGCGGACTGGTGACGGTGGTCGGCGACCGGATCATCGACCAGCACGAGTACACCATGTACGGATACCGGCGGGAGCCCTGCCCGTGGAGCCTGGTGCGTGTCCGTGAAGCACAGTGACCGCCGCCGAGATACGTGCCCGGATCGAACGGGACAGCACAGCCAACCGGTACGTCAACACCGCACATTTCGCCGAGTCCGCCGGTGTGGAACCGCGGCAGATATCGCGGTGGCTGCACACCGGCACGGTATGGGTACCGCGCCCCGCCGTCCTGCTGGGGCGCGCCGCTCAACCCGGGTGGGAACCGGCCGCGATCGTGGACTGGACACCGGGATTGCCCGGCGTGGATCGGCCCGAACCGATTCGGCATCTGTCCACGCCGGAGATGGCCGAGAAATGGCACACCTCACCGCAGCAGCTGTGGATCGACATCGGCGGCGAGTTCGTCCCTGCCCCTGATCTGTGGCTGGGTGGCCGCCCCGGGTGGCGCCCATAGAGCTTCCCGGCATCAGGCCGGGGATAGAAGAAAAGGAGTGACACCTGCCCGTGCACCGCCGAGAGGGGGCGGAGCGCGGGCCGGGTTGCACCCCGCCCTCATATGGTCCGCGCCGTGGCAGTGATCTGGCGGCGTAAACGCAACCCCACCACCGACTCGGCACCCGGGCCGCTGGTTTCGGATGTGTCCAGGCTGACCGCGGCTTCCGCTCCGCGAGTCTGCGATTCTGCCCCGAGGCCGCGATTTCGCCCGGTGTCAGCGGTTCTCGGTGCCCCAGTGCAGGAGATCGCCCCGATTCAGCGCCTGGGCCAGCAGATCCGGGAACCGGTCGGGGGTGCAGGCGAACGCCGGAACACCGAGCGCCGCCAGTGCCGCCGCGTTCTCGCGATCGTAGGAGGGCGCGCCGTCGTCGGAGAGCGCCAGCAGCACCACCACCTGCACGCCGGACTCCTTCATGGCGTGTACGCGACGCAGCATCTCCTCCCGGACCCCGCCCTCGTAGAGATCGGAGATCAGGAAGAACAGGCTGTCGGCGGGCCGGGTGATCAGCGTCTGGCAGTAGGCGATGGCCCGGTTGATATAGGTTCCGCCGCCCAGTTGGGTGCCGAACAGTACATCGACAGGATCGGACAGCTTTTCGGTGAGGTCCACGACCTCGGTGTCGAAGACCACCAGCGAGGTGCGCAGCGACCGCATCGACGCCAGGACCGCACCGAAGACCGAAGAGTAGACGACACTGGAGGCCATCGACCCGGATTGGTCGATCGCCAGGATCACATCGCGGTGCACCGCCTGGGCGCGCCGACCGTAACCCACCAGCCGCTCGGCGATGATGGTGCGCTGCTCCGGTAGATAATTCGCGAGGTTCTTGCGGATCGTGCGGTCGAAATCGATATCGCGCGGTTTGGGCCGGGAGGTCCGGGCCGATCGGTTCAGCGCCCCGCTCACCGCGGCCACCGTCCGGGTCGCGATCCGTTGCTCTATCTCCCTGACCACCTTCGATACCACCATCCGGGCGGTCGCCTTGGTGGTCTCCGGGATCACCCGGTTCAGGCTGAGCAGCGTGCCGACCAGGTGCACATCGGGTTCGACCGCCTCCATCAGTTCCGGTTCCAGCAGCAGCTGGGTGAGGTTCAGCCGCTCCACCGCGTCACGCTGGACGACCTCGACCACGGTCGACGGGAAGTAGGTGCGGATATCACCGAGCCATCGGGCCACCCGCGGCGCCGAACCGCCGAGACCGCCGGCCCGATCGCCGCGCGAACCGCCCGCCCCACTGTCGTAGACCGCGCCGAGGGCTTTGTCGATGGCCTTGTCATCGGCGGTACCGAGTCCGCCGAGAGCCGGTTCGGCGGCCGAACCGAGGACGAGACGCCAGCGACGCAACCGTGCCTCGTCGGGGAGCCCGTGCGGTGCGTTGGTGTTCATGCGGGCACTCCCAGGATGTCGGCGACGGTGCGCAGAGCGAGTAGGCCCCGCTCGGGGTCGGTATCGGTGGGGGCGGCGGGCGCGGCCGGGCGTCCGTCGCGCACGGCTTCGCCGATCGCGCGGCGCTCCCCGGACTCGAAGGCGCCGAAAGTGCGGCGCAGCAACGGGACGACCTCGACGAACTGCGCTTCGGACAGCCCGGCGAGCCATCCGTCGACGAGTTCCAGCAGGGCACGGTCGTGCACCAGCACCAGCCCGCGACCGCCGACGAAACCGTCGACCCAGGCCGCTTTCGCGGCCGCTGTGTTGCCGACCGACAGGGCCGCCGCCAGCCGCCGGGCAGCCTCGTCGGTATCGAACCGGTCGGCATCGCAGAGCAGGCGTACCGTCCGGCCCACCAGCAGTCCGTGTACATCCGGCCGGTCGGCCAGCCGGGCCAGCACCGTCAGCCACTGTTCGGTGGATGCGGCGTGGTCTCGGGTGTGTATCGCGGTGGTGGCGGTATCGAGCTGATCGCGCAGCGCCGCCGCGGTGTCGTCACCGAGACCGGTGACCGCGGCGGGGAGCCCGGCGCAGATCCGGACGAGCATGCTGTCCGCGACGTGGGTGAGGGCGGAGGTATCGGTACCCCGGACGTCTCCGTACCGCAGCGTGCGGAGCACACCCGGCAGCGCCGCCAGCAGATGAGTCATATCGTGGTCCACCGCGGCTGCCGAACCGAGCCGGGCGATCAGTCCGTCGAGGGCACCCGGAAGTTCGGCGAGCAGCGCGAATTCCAGTGCCTCGGTGAGTTCGGTGACCCCGCTACCGGGCCGCGCGGCCGTATCGAGGATCTTCGCCTCGGCCGCCACCCGCACCGTGGTGCCCCACCGGGACGCCTCGATCACCCGGACCGCGAACTCCGGCTCCCAGCGCAGCTCCCAGGTCTCCCGGAATGTGCCCGTCGACCGCACGGTGCCGGCGGCGGGCGTACCCCAGTGCACGCCCAGCAGCCGGAGCCGGTGCAGCAGCCGGGATCTGGCGATATCGCGCTCCTTGCGCAGATCCAGGTCGAGGGTCCGGACCAGGGCTTCCTGTTTCAGCCGCAGGGTTCGGGCCTCGGCTCGTAGATCGGCTTCCAGCGGTACCGTCGGTGCCTCGGGTGGTACGGCGCCGAGGGCCTCGCCGACCACCAGTTCGGAACCGACCAGGCGCAGCATGGTCTCGTCGCCCTCACACAGCACCGCCCGGGTCGCCTCGGTGACCTCGGACAGTCCGGCCAGTGGCCGGGCTCGCAGTGCGGCCAGGGTTTCGGCCAGTCGTACGGCCTCGATGATGTGGGCACTGGACACCGGTAGATCGTGGCCCCGCAATACGCCCGCGACCTTGGTGAGCCAGGATGCGATCGGCCGCTCGGTTTCGCTGAACAGGTGGTGATACCACCCCGGCGAGGTGATCCCCGCGCCGTAGCCGGATGCCGCGGCGAGCCGGGAATGCGTCCACGGCACCCAGGTCAGGGTGGCCTTGACCTTCGGTAGGCCTTTGAGCAGGCGGATATCCGCGGCGGCCGGGCCGAGCGGCTCCTGGAGTGCGGGAGCGTGCCACGCGCCGCAGACGACGGCGATCCGGCGGGCGCCGTCTTTGCGCGCCTTGCGCAGGACTTGTCGCATGTGGGCTTCCCGGATCAGGGTGTGCCGATCGAGTACCAGCGGATCGGGTTCCGGCGGCGCCGGGTCGGGATCGCCCACCCCGCCGACCGATTCGGCCGGGGTCGCCCCGGTCGGCGCGTCGCCCGGCTCGGCGATTACGGCAACAGATTCCGGCCCATCGGTGGATTCGGAGCCGGTATCGGATTCCGGCTCGATGAGCGCGGTCTCCCGGAGCGCGGCCATGGCCTCGATGATGGCTTCGAAGGTCCCGGTGTCCGAACTCGATTCGACCACCGCGTCCCACCAGCGCTCGGCATCGTCGTATCCGCCCGCGGCCGCCAGTTCGGCGAGTGCGTCACGACCGCCGGACCTGTCGTCGGCGGCCAGCACCTGGGCAGCGGGCAGATCGCAGAACCGGACCGGCACATCGTTGTCGACTGCGTAGCGCAGCGCCTGCCATTCCGGGGAGAACACCGCGTAGGGCCAGAACGCCGCCCGCGCCGGTTCCTCGGATACGTAGCCGAGCAGCGCGACCGGCGGTGCCATCGATGTGGCGGCGGTATGGATCACCAGCGGGTCCGCGTCCGCCGGGCCTTCGATCAGCACCGTGTCCGGCCGGAACTCCTCCAGTGCCAGACGCAGCGACCGGGCCGATCCGGGGCCGTGATGCCGTATTCCGTAGATCCGGGTCTGTCCGGGGTCGCCCGCGTCCGCGGGGCTCATCCGTTGATCTCCCGGCAGGCCCGGTAGAAATCGGACCATTCGCGGCGTTCGCGCACCACGGCCTCGAGGTATTCGGTCCATACGACCGAATCGGCCGCCGGATCCTTGATCACCGAACCGATCACCGCGCCCGCGATATCGGCGGCCCGCAGCACCCCGTCACCGAAATGCGCGGACAGCGCCATACCGTTGGTGATCACGGAGATGGCCTCGGCGGTCGAGAGTGTGCCCGACGGGGACTTCAGTTTGGTCCGGCCGTCGGCGGTGATGCCGGCGCGCAGTTCCCGGAAGATCCGCACCACGCGCCGCACCTCCTCGGCGGCGGCCGGGACCTCGGGCAGTTCCAGTGCCGAACCCAGTTGCTCGACCCGGCGGGTCACGATATCGATCTCCTCGGACTCGCTGCCCGGCAACGGGAGCACCACGGTGTTGAACCGGCGGCGCAGCGCCGAGGACAGCTCGTTCACACCGCGGTCCCGGTCGTTGGCGGTCGCGATGATGTTGAAACCCTTGGCGGCCTGCACTTCCATGCCGAGTTCGGGAACCGGAAGAGTCTTCTCCGACAGGATCGTGATCAGGGCGTCCTGTACATCCGAGGGGATCCGGGTGAGCTCTTCGAGCCGGGCGATCGCACCGGTGCGCATGGCGTTGAGGATCGGTGAGGGCACCAGCGCGGCTTCGCTCGGACCTTCGGCGAGCAGCCGGGCGTAGTTCCAGCCGTACCGGATGGCCTCCTCGGCGGTACCCGAGGTGCCTTGGACCAGCAGGGTCGACGAACCGCTGATGGCCGCCGAGAGATGTTCGGAGACCCAGGTCTTCGCGGTACCGGGTACCCCGAGCAGCAGCAGCGCGCGATCGGTGGCCAGGGTCGCGACCGCGACCTCCATGAGCCGCCGCGGACCCACGTACTTCGGCGTGATGACGGTGCCGTCCGTGAGGGTGTCGCCCAGCAGATAGGTCACCACCGCCCAGGGCGACATCGTCCAGGACGGTGGGCGCGGCCGGTCGTCCACGGCGCGCAGGGCGCGCAGTTCGTCGGCGAAGGACTGTTCGGCGTGCGGGCGCAGCAGCGCCGGGGCGGGTTCGGTGGCGACGGTGGTCATTTCAGCTCCTCGAGCATCACGGATCGTTGGTGGAGGTCGTGGGCGAGCAGCCCGAGGGCCTCGGCCCAGTCGTCGGCTGCACAGCGGCCGGCCAGTGCGGTGACCTCGCCCGCGCATTCGGGTGGCAGATGGAGTGCGGCGGTGTGCAGCAGCGAGCGGTGCGCACTGGGATAGGTCCCGGGCGCGCCCCGCCGGGCCGCGGCGGTCCGGGCGCGTTCCTCGAACAGGTGCAGCAGATGCCGGGCCAGTTCCGGTGGCCAGGGGTGGGCCACCGCGGGCAGCAAGGATTCGAGTTCGGACAACCAGGCCGAACCCAGCCGCAGCAGATGCCGGAGCTGCTCGCCGGGCGGTATCAAGGCGAACAGTTCGCGACGGCGCAGGATCGCCAGATTCGACGGCATACCGACGGTGAACAGCGCGTGGCCCCATTCGGTATCGCGCTGGGCGAGCGCCGCGTCCATCCAGCCGTCGAACAGCGGTTGCCGGAAGCGGTCGTCCACCCGCGTCGCGACGGCGCGGACCGGTGGCCCGAGTGGTCCGCGCCAATAGCTCAGCGGCAGTCCGGCGACGAGTTTCCGGAGCCTGGTCGCGGAAAGATCCGGTTGTCCGTTCCAGCGGTACCCGAACTCCGTGGTGCTATCGGTGAAACCGTCGCGGATCGCGCCCTTGTCGAGGGTTTCCGGGATATCGACGATCAGCTCGGATCCCTCGCCGGAACCGGCGTCCGCGCATTTCGACCAGGCGGCAGCGCGACCGGCCATCCGCTCGGCGAACGCCGAGCCGGGCAGCCGGGCGAGCAGCTCGGCGGCCGTACGGCGCACATCCCCGCGACGATCGTCGAGCGCGCGTTCGAGCAGATCCTCGTCCGCGGGGCCCAACCCGTCGGCCAGTACACCGAGCAGTCCGGCTTTCGGCGCGCCCGATTCCCGGGGCCACGCCTCGGCCAGGGCATCGCGTGCGGCAGCCGGGTCGCGGCGCCGCGATTCGATCAGCCACCGCAGGCGTTCCGGCGGCCGGCCGAGGTGCCAGGTCTCGTTCCCGGCCTCCGGTTGTGCGGTATCGCGCCGGGCCAGATCGTGCCAGCGTGGAATCCACCCGGCCAGCCAGCGGCCCCGGGCACCGGCCAGCCGCAGCGCCGCCTCACGCAACTCACCGTTGCCCGCGGCGAACTCGAGCAGCTGTCCCGTGAGCCGCTCCGGGGCGCGGTAATCGTGCGGCGCCGCCGCGGCGAACCATTCGGGGAGGAAATCGGGCCTGGATCCGATGAGCAGGGCCAGCCGGTCGGCCGCCGCGCGAGGGAGCGCCGGACGTGGATCGTCGGCGGCCGGTTCATCGGGCACCTCGACCCGGTGCGGCAGATATCCGCCTCGGGACCAGGCCATTTCCAGGGCGGTGGTCCCGAGCAGCCGGTCGGCGGTATCCCGGCCGGACAGTGCGGCGACAGCCGCGGCGACCGGATCGGGGAGTCCCGGCGGGGTGGCCGCACCTCGCGCGGTGCCCAGCAGGGCGATCGAGGCCGCCTCGGGTGTCGCAGCGATCGCGGAGCCGGTGGAATCCTCGGTCGGGCCCGCATCGTGGAACTCACCGCCGGCCACCACCGAGATCACTTCGAGTCGCCGGCCCGTCCAGGTACCGAAGACGGCCACCGGCCGGCCCCCGGACAGCGCGAGCAGCCGCCAGGGTTGCGCAGGGGATTCCAGTGGTAGTGCCGTACCGTCGCGTTCGGCGAGCAGCCACTCCGCTCCCTGTCGGGCGGGTGTTACTCCGCGCAGCAGTACAGGCCAGGTTTCGAGCCACGGATCGGCGGCCGCCGCGGTGGCGAAATCTGCCAATGCCCCGGCGATGGTGCCGGATCCGGCGGTCTCCGGCGGCTCGGCGGCTACGGGTGCCGCCGGCTCTCGGCCCGGTCCGACCACCGCGCGCAGCGGTGCCGCGACCGGATAGAAGTGCACATCGTATTCGGCCGCCAGGCCGACCGGTGGGGTGCTCGTGATGAAGACCGGGGACCCGAACGAATGGTCGACCAGCAACGCCAGGCGACCGGTGCGCATTCCGTAGAGCCAGGTCAGGCGGGTGTGCACCCGCTCCTCTTCCTCGGTGCGCATTCCGACGGTCAGCCACCGGTCGGCTACCGCGGGTTCGGCCTGTACCGAGTCCGCGGAAATCGGATAGCCGATACGGTTGCGGACGGCGGCCGCCAACGGCGCGGGTAGCTGGTCCAGTCTCCTGTGTGCGGCGATGAGCAGGTGCAGCCACGAGAACCGGCCCAGTATCACTTCCGGCCAGTCCGACCTGCGCACCACCGCATCGGGCAGCCGGCGCATCGCGGCTGCCGGGCCCGGCGCCTGAGCATCCACCAGCCGCGCCGCCACGGCTTCGAACGCGCCATGAGAGCGATCTGTCTGGGCCAGTCCGGTGCGAATCTGGTCGGTGAGCCAGGTATCGAGCTCGGTGAGCCCGGCCTCGACCCGTCCGTGCCGCTGCTGCGCGGTCGCCGGATCGCTGCCGCGGGCCTTCTTCGGCGGCGCGGCCGCCTTCTCGGTTCGCCGGCTCATCCATTCGGCGGCGAAATCGGCCGTATCGGCGGTCTCGGCCACTGTGCCCGCCGACCAGTTCATCAGCAGCGAAAGGGCGTGTTTGCACGGGAACTTCCGGCTCGGGCAGGAGCAGCGGAAAGCGGGGCCGGCCAGATCCACGATCGTCTGGTACGGAGTATTTCCGCTGCCCTTGCACAAGCCCCAGAGCGCAGTCCCGGACCAGCCTGTACCGGACCATTTTCCGGCCAGTTTGCGCGCGGCGGTGAGTGAACTCGTATCGGGTGCGAGTGCTGTCACCTGGTTCTCGGTCCACCGTTGTGTCATCCGGCGGACCTGTTTCGGTCGGTCATCGTGCCCCCGTTTCTCGGTCGCAAGATTTCTATCGCACCCCACCGACAGAATCGCGACGCGGCTCGGCCACCAGTGGAAGAGGTTGTCGCCGAGCCATATTCGAGTTGGTGGGATTCCCGTAAATGTTGCGCGATCCGAGTGTCTCTGGCATTCTGTCCTGTTCGGCCAGACCGAGCCGCCCCTGAAGGGTGACACACCGACGAGCTACCCGACGGGGTTGGCGAGGGGTGGCCATCGGCAGCCGATCGGCCCGGCCGATGACCAGATCCCATCCCCGCGGGTCAGTTCGCGCCATCGACCGCGCAGTTCCCGCGCGCCCGGTTCCGGTGTGGTGTCCGCGACCGTCCGGGACGGCGCCGCGAACAGGCTCTGTCAGGATCGGCCGTCATCGGGTAGCGTTTCGCACAGCTTTCGACCGTACGACCACACACGGGGGCTCGACAGGCGTGTGGCCTCGAGGGGGTGGAGAACTTCGTGAAGCCTGGGCGTGACAGATCCGGGGAGACATCGGTCCGGCCGACCGAATTGATCACGCGCCGCATGGATACCGATCCGGAGATTCCCGGCGAGGTGGCAGCGGTCGTTCGTGCCGCCCTGGATCCGCCGACCGGCGCGGCCGAATCCGTCGCGGGGACACCGGACCCCGGGCTCGACGGGGTCTTCCTGACCGCCATCCGGGTGCGGGGATTCCGGGGTATCGGCCCCGAGACCACACTCGAATTACCCGCCGGGCCGGGGCTGACCCTGGTGACCGGTCGCAACGGTAGTGGGAAATCGAGTTTCGCCGAGGCCGCGGAACTCGCGCTGACCGGTGGTAACCGCCGCTGGGACGGCCGCTCGGCCACATGGCGCGAGGGCTGGCGCAACCTGCACCGGTCCGGGCCGGTCCGGGTGGAACTGGAAATGCGTACCGACGGCCCGGAATCCGGGCTCACCGTCGCGCGGGAATGGGACACCGGCGAACCGCTGCCGGGCGGTGCCTGGACCCAGCGTCGCGGCGACGGTCCGGAGCAGGCGTTCGCCGATGGTCAGTGGGCGATACCCATGGAGTTGTACCGCCCGTTCCTGTCCTACAGCGAGCTCGGCGCATTGGTCGACGGTAAGCCCAGCGAACTCTTCGACGCCCTGCACCAGTTGCTGGGCCTGGACGAACTCATCACCGCGCACGAGCGGATCCGGGTCCGCCGTCTGGATCTGGAGCGTGCGGCCCGGACCGCGCGTCGCGAACGGCAGACCCTCTCGGCGGAACTCGCCGGGGTCACCGATCACCGCGCGCTGCGCGCGGGCGCGTTGCTGCGCGATCCGGCACCCGATATCGCCGAACTCGAGGAACTGGTGGCCGATACCGCCGCCGGCCCGGAACCGGCGGCGTTACGCGCGGTGCTGGCCCTGGAACTACCCTCCGCGGAGCGGATCGCGGTGCTGGCCGGGCGGATCTCGGCCGCCGTCGCCGCCGTCGCCGGGGCGACCGCACCCGAAGTGGTCGCGGATCTGCGCATCCTCGAGCTGTTGCGCGCCGCGTACGCGCACGTCGTGGACCATACACAGCTCGCGGCACCCGTGGATATCCCGGATTCCGCCGATCCGGCGCTGCCCGGCGGCCCCGCCGCCGTCGACGGCCGGACAGTCGAGAGCGCCGGGCCCGGCGCGCACGACGTCGCGCTCTGCCCGGTATGCGGTCACGGCACCCTGGACCGGCAGTGGTTGCTCGATACCGCCGCCGCGATCGACGGCCTTTCGGCGCGTACCGCGGAACTGGCGCGGGCGCGCTCCGATCTCACCGGAGCACTCGCCGATCTCCGGGCGTTGGCGGTGGACCTGCCATCGGAACTCACCACCGCGGCCGAAACGGCCGGTCTCGATACTGTGGGACTGGTCGAAACCTGGGCCCAGTGGGCCGGTCTATCCGAATCCCGGGAACTCGTCGGGCTGCCCGGCCGCCTGCGTACCGTGCACGAGCGCCTGTGCGTGGAGCTGGGATTCGCCCAGCATTGCGCCGGAAAAGAACTCGACCGGCTCGACGAAGCCTGGGCACCGTTCGCGCCGCGGCTGCGCGCCTGGCTCGAACTCACCCGCACCGTCACCACCCAGGCCGCGGAGCTGCAGACCGCCCGCGCGGCGGAGGAGTGGCTGAAAGCTGCCACCGCCCGAATACGCGACGAACGGCTGGCCCCGTTGGCGGGTACCGCGCGGTGGGTATGGCAGACCCTGCGCCAGCAGAGCAGTGTCGAACTCGGCGGAATTCATCTGCAGGGCAACGCGAACAGCGCCCGCCGCGTGCATCTGGAGGTGACCGTCGACGATGTGGACGGTGCCGCGCTGAGCGTGATGAGTCAGGGCGAACTGCATGCGCTCGGGCTGGCACTGTTCCTGCCGCGCGCCACCGTCGCGGCGAGCCCGTTCCGGTTCGTCGTGATCGACGATCCGGTTCAGGCCATGGATCCCGCCAAAGTCGACGGCCTGGCCCGGGTATTGGCCACCGTCGCCTGGGAGCGGCAGGTGGTGGTGTTCACCCACGACGACCGGCTGGCCGAGGCGGTGCGGCGAATGCAGATCGATGCCCGGATCATCGAAGTGCAACGGCGGGAGCGGTCGGTGGTGGAGGTCCGCCCCGCCGGCGACCCCGTGCACCGCTACCTCGACGACGCCCGCGCCCTCCTGCGCACCCCGCAGCTGCCGCGCACCATCGCCGACGAACTCGTCGCGACGTGTTGCCGTTCCGCGTTGGAGGCGGCCAGCCTGGCCCGGGCCAAACGGGTGCTGCTGGCCGATGGAACGGATCACCGGGAGGTGCAGCGGCGCATCGACCGGGCCCAATCCACCCGGGCAATGGTCACTCTCGCGGTGCTGGGGCCCGGGCACCGGATCGAGGACCTGAACAAACAGCTGGCCAAGGAGGGCCGCTGGGCGGTCGAGGTCGTCCGCGACGCCACGGCCGGCGCGCACGTTCCGATCGATCGCGATCTCGCCGAGCTGATCGCGGATACCGAACGCTTCGCCGAGTGGCTGGCCCGGTGAACGGGCGCAGGTCGCAAGGGGCGGGCCGGCGCGGGCGGAGCCGTCCCGGACGGGCGCGGCACCGGCCGACCGGTGATCCGGTACCGCGACTCAGCATCGGCGAAAGGCTGGCGGCGGCGGATCGGCTCCTCGACGGCTCGGTACCCGCCGCCGGCGGCGTCTGGTCGCGCGCGACAGCGTGGATCCTGCGAATCGCGCTCGAGCAGGCGGTGGACGATCTGTGGTCGCGCACCGAACCGGAGTTGGCGCGCTGCCCGATGCGCGCCCAGCTCCTGGCGCTACGGGTCGTCACCGATCCGTTCACCGCGGCCCGGATCGCCGCGCTGTGGACCAGCTTGTCGCACGCCACCCATCATCACGACTACGAACTCGCGCCGGGCGTCACCGAACTGCGCCGCTGGCACGACGACACCGCCCGGATAGCCGCGGAACTGGCCGCCGTGCCCGGATGAACGAACCGATTCCGGTGGGTCCCGGCCCGCCGGGCAGAATCGGGCTGTGGACGATACGATGCCGTGCCCGTGCCGCCGTGGCGAAACCTTCGGCGAATGCTGCGGTCCGCTGCTGGCCGGTCGCCCGGCGCCCAGCGCCGAGGCGCTGATGCGTTCCCGGTTCACGGCGTTCGCCCTAGGCGACACCGGCTACCTGCTGCGTTCCTGGCATATCACTACCCGACCCGGCGAACTCGAACTCGATCCCGACCGCCGCTGGCTATTCGTGGAGATCCTGCGTACGGCAGCGGGCGGCCCGTTCGACGAATCCGGGACGGTCGAATTCACCGCGCACTATCGTGATCCGGCCGGTCCCGGCCGGTTGCACGAGACCAGTAGGTTTCTCCGGGTCGACGGATTCTGGCAATACCTCGACGGTGAGATCGAACGATGGTGACCCCGTGGCGTCGCCGCGGCCGCCCGGCCGCGGGGCCCGCGCGCCGGTAATGTGCCCCTCATGCCGCGTATCGCCATCGAATACTGCACCCAGTGCCGCTGGCTGCTGCGCGCGAGCTGGATGGCCCAGGAACTCCTGACCACCTTCACCACCGATATCGGGGAGGTCGCGTTGATCCCGGGCGAAGGCGGCGTCTTCCGCATCACGGTCGACGAGGTACAGGTGTGGGAGCGCAAAGCCGACGGCGGCTTCCCGGATATCGCCGTCCTCAAGCAGCGGGTTCGTGACCGGATCGACCCGGCGCGCGATCTCGGTCATAGCGACCGTGACCGCGCCGCCGCGGATCCCGACACCGCGAGATGATCCGTGGGCGGGCCGGAGCGGTCGGTATCAACCGGCGAACCGCAGTCCGTTTCCGGCCGCTCATATGTACAGAACCCGGCCCGGGACCGGAATCAGGCGCAGCAACCGCCACCGCAGCAGCCGCCCGCCGGCGCGGCGGGCGCGGATACGGCCGGAGCGGCCGCGCGGCCGGTGGTCGCGAACGTGGTCAGCAGTTTGACCGTGTCGTCGTGACCGTGCGGGCAGCGCGCCGGATCCGAGGCTTGTGCCATCGGACGGTTGACCTCGAAGGTATCGCCGCAGCTGCGGCAGCGGAACTCATAACTCGGCATGGCCGAATTCTAGAGCCGTCCGGCGGCCCGTATTCGCGGAGCGACGCGACAATTCTGAAACCGAAGTGTAACCACTTCGGTCGTACCCTCGAATGCACAGGTAGAGGAGGTCTGCGATGAACGTCCAGTGCTTCGAGGTGACGCCTGCGGTGGGCGATGAGAGCGCCCCGGTGGCGCGGACCGAGTTCGGTACGGTCCGCGGTACCCGGGAAGGCGCGGTATCGATCTGGCGTGGTGTCCCGTACGCCGCCGCGCCCGCCGGCCCGCGCAGGTTCCGGCCACCGCGGCCACCGAACAGCTGGGACGGAGTGCGCGATTGCGTGGTGCCCGGGCAGATCGCACCGCAGGACATGGCCAACACCGTGCCGATCGACCGGTCGCTGGCCATGGGGGAGGACTGCCTCTGGCTCAATGTCTGGGCACCGGCCGCGGCCGCCGCGGAACCCCGCCCGGTGATGGTGTGGTTGCACGGTGGCGCGTACTGCCTCGGATCAGCCGCGCAGGCCGTCTACGACGGCCGGCATCTGGCCGAGGCCGGGGACGTGGTGGTGGTCACGGTGAACTACCGGGTGGGCGCGTTCGGGTTCCTGGACCTGTCTTCGCTGTCCGACGAGTTCGCCCCCAATCTGGGCCTCCTCGATCAGCTGGCCGCCTTGGAGTGGGTGCGGGACAATATCGACGCCTTCGGCGGCGACCCGGGCAATGTGACTCTTTTCGGAGAATCCTCCGGGGCCGGTTGCGTCACCGCGCTGCTCACCGCGCCGCGGGCCGCGGGCCTGTTCCAGCGCGCCATCGCGCAGAGCCCGCCGGCGACCACCGTGTACGGCCGGGAACGCGCGGCCGGCGTAGCCGAACGATTCCGCCAGTTGATGGATCTCCCCCACGCTCGGATCGGTGAATTGCTGGAATGCCCGTTGGAGCGGATCGTGCGGGCCGCGGCCGTGCTGATCGACGAGGTACCGCTGGAGGCTCCCGGGACGCTGGCCGCGGCCCCGGTGGTGGACGAGGACCTGCTGCCCGGCTACCCGACCGATCGTTTCCGGGACGGCCGCTCGCATCGGGTCCCCCTCATCATCGGTACCAACAAGGACGAGGCGTCGCTGTTCCGGCTGTTCCGGTCGCCGATCATGCCGGTGACCCCGGAAGCGGTGAACACGATGCTCGAACAGGTGCAGGCCGGGCATCCCGGACTGTCGGCCGAACGACTCGCGGAGATCACCTCGGTGTACCCGGACCTGGCCAAACCGCGGGGAGCGCTGGCCATGTCCACCGACGCCGCGTTCCGGATGCCGGCGCTGTGGGTCGCCGACGGGCACGCCCAGCACTCACGAACCTGGATGTACCGCTTCGACCACGCCACCCCCATGCTGCGCGCGGCCCGGGTCGGTGCCGGCCACGCCACCGAACTACCGTACGTTTTCGGCAATTTCGGCACCTTCGACCACGACCCGACTTTCTGGCTCGGCGGCCGCAAACAGGCCGTCGAGGTCTCGGGCCGGATGATGCGCCGCTGGCTGGCCTTCGCCGCCCACGGGGTCCCGGCGGCCCTGGACGGCTCCAAACACTGGCCGCCCTACCACCCCGAATCCCGGGAGACGTTGCTGATCGACACGATCGATCGGGTAGTTCCCGATCCAGAGGGTGATCTGCTCACGGCTTGGGGGGAGCGGGCTGTCGGCTTTGCGTGAAGGGCGGTCGTCGGATGCAGCTCTGGTCTGCGGGTCCAGCGGCCGACATCCCTCGGCGGGGCCCGCCCCGGTTCTGGAGCGACGTAGCGAAGGAGCGCAGCGACTGAGCGAAGGAGTGAAGAACCGGGGTTGATAGGGCTCCGCCCCGCGGCGCCGAAGGCGCCGCCAATAAACACAGCTACACGTCGGTGGAGAAACGGATACCGCCGTCGGGGATCTCCACCCCGGGCCATACCCGGGCACCGCGCAGCAGTTCGCAGCGGGCACCGATACTGGCGCCGTCGCCGATCACGCCGTCGCGGACCAGCGCGCGGGGGCCGATACGGGCGCCGAAGCCGATGATGGATCGTTCGACTGTGGCCCCGGCCTCCACCTTGGCGCCGTCGAACAGGATCGCGCCGTCGAGTCGGGCGCCGGCGCCGACTTCCGCACCGCGGCCGACGACCGTACCGCCGATGAGCAGTGCTCCGGGTGCGATACCGGCGCCTTCGTGTACGAGGGATTCGCCGCGCTGGCCGGGGAGAGCGGGGGAGGGGGCGATACCGCGCACGAGGTCGGCGGAGCCGCGGACGAAGTCCTCGGGGGTACCCATATCCCGCCAGTACGAGGTGTCGACGTGTCCCTGGACGCGGGCGCCTTCGGTCAGCAGGGCGGGGAACACTTCGCGTTCCACCGACACCGGGCGCCCGGCCGGGATCTTTTCGATGTACTCGCGCCGGAAGACATAGCAACCGGCGTTGATCTGGTCGGTCGGCGGGTCCTGGGTCTTCTCCAGGAAGGCAGTGACGCGGCCGTCGGCGTCGGTCGGTACGCAGCCGAAGGCGCGCGGGTCGCTGACCCGTACCAGGTGCAGGGTGACGTCGGCCGCGGTCTTCTCGTGGGTCTCCAGGATGGACCGCAGATCGGTACCGCCGAGGACGTCACCGTTGAACACCATGACGTTCTCCGCGGTGAGCCGGGACAGCACATTGCGGATACCGCCGCCGGTGCCCAGCGGTTCGGTCTCGGTGACGTACTCGATCTCCAGACCGAGGTCGGCACCGTCGCCGAAGTGCTCCTCGAAGACCTCGGCCTTGTAGGAGGTGCCCAGCACCACATGGGTCAGGCCGGCGCCGGCGATCCGGGTCAGCAGATGGGTCAGGAACGGTACCCCGGCCGTCGGGAGCATCGGTTTGGGCGCCGACAGGGTGAGCGGCCGCAGCCGCGTCCCCTTTCCGCCGACCAGAATCACCGCGTCCGCGCCTGCTTGTGATGCCATGGAGCTCCCTTGTTCCCATTCGATCATCGACCCGGCACGGAACCGGTGGTTGTCTATCCGGCCAGTTCCCGCTCCCGTGCACGCAGAGCGGATCGAACCGCAATCCGGCAGCGCACCGCAAGTCCGGCCTTCAGCGCCCAGCGCAGCGGGGCCTGCCACCAGTGCGGATGCCGGTCGGCCTGGAAGCGGTAGGCGCTGGCGTGGTGGGCGGGCAGCATGGTCTCGGGGTGGCGGCCGGCGGCGTGTCCCTTGGCGTGGGTGACCTCGGCGCCGGGGACGAAGACGTTGTGCCAGCCGGCCCGGCCCATCCGGTCACCGAAATCGACATCCTCCATGTACATGAAGTAGCGGGAATCGAAGCCCTCGATCGAGTCGAACGCCGCGCGCCGCACCAGCAGGCACGAACCGGACAGCCAGCCGACGGTGCGTTCGGAGATCTCCTCGTTCTCCTGGCGGTAGCGGCGGGTCCAGGGGTTGGTCTTCCAGACGGCGCCGAGAATCGCGTGACCCGCGCCGTCGAGGATCCCGGGGACCGACCGGGCGGAGGGGTAGACGCTGCCGTCGGGTTCGAGGACCATCGGCCCGATGGCACCGGCCCGGGGCCAGCGCTGGGCGGCCTCGAGCATGATGTCGATGGAATCGTTGCCCCAGCGGATATCCGGGTTGGCGATCAGTACGTATTCCAGATCGGGGTCCAGTTCGGCGACGGCCCGGTTGATGGCACCGCCGTAACCGATATTGCCGCCCGTCGGTAGGAAACGCACATGGGCGTTGGCGTCTGCCACTAGTTCGGGGACGCCGTCGGTGGAGCCGTTGTCGGCCAGAATGACCTGCGGCTTCTCCGCGGTGGCCGTTGTCAGGGTGCTGATGAAATGCTCGAGATGTTCGCCCGGCGAATAGGTGACCGTGACCACTGCCAGACGTGGGCGGTCGTGCGGGTTATCGGAAGCGCTCACAGCGCACCACCCTAATGGGAGGCCCGGGTCAGTGCCTCGGTCAGCGCGGATTCCCACGGGCGCAAGGGTGTCAGTCCGGCGTCACACCAGGCGGTGCCGGACAGTACGGAGAATGCGGGCCGGGAGGCGGGCCGGGGGAATTCCGAGGTGGTGCACGGCCGGACGCGTTCGGGATCGGCGCCGATCCCGGTGAACACCGCACGGGCCAGATCGAACCAGCTGGCCCGTCCCGCGTTCGTGGCGTGCAGCACAGCGGGCGCCGCGGGATTCGCGGCCAGTTCGAGCAGACCGGCGGCCAGATCGGCGGCGAAGGTGGGAGAGCCGATCTGGTCGTTCACCACCGATACGGTGTCGCGTTCCCGCTCGAGCCGGCGCATGGTGGCCACGAAATCGCCGCCGGTCCCGGAGTACACCCAAGCCGTCCGCACGATGTGGGACCGTGGGCAGAGTCCGCGGACCGCGCGTTCCCCGGCGAGTTTGGAGCGGCCGTACACGGTGGTGGGTCCGGTGGGATCGGACGGTTCGTACGGAGTGGTCGCGGTGCCCGGGAAAACGTAGTCGGTCGAGACGTGGACGAGCCGGGCACCGGCGCGGGCACAGGCCGCCGCCAGTACCGCCGGGCCGGTCTCGTTTCCGGCGAAGGCGGCGGCGGGTTCGGATTCGGCCAGGTCGACCGCGGTGAACGCGGCACAATTGAGGACGGTATCGCCCGGGCGGACCACTGATTCCACGGCTGCCCGATCGGTGATGTCGAGCTCGGACCGGGTGAAAGCGCGGACAGCGGGTATCAGCCGGAGTAGTTCACCACCTACCTGGCCACCCGCCCCGGTGACGAGGAGGCGGTCGGCTGATTCGGTTCCGGGCGGTACGGCGGCGCTCACCGGCTCAGTCTGGCACGCCGTCGGCCGCCGAATCGGGGTCACCCGGGCTGCTGTTGGTTAGCCTGCGTGGTGCGGAAGGTGTTTTCGGCGGCATACGCGAAGTGGGTCGGGGTCCTCGACCGATCCGTAAGGGGAGAGGAAGTCGAAGGTGGCGCAGCGTGGGGAGCCGACGTTGTGGAGTCCGGTGCGGGTTCTGGTCGCATCGGTTGCTCTGATTGTGCTGATCGCGACCGGGTTCGCCTGGCGCGGTGTGGATTCCTTGGTCTCGAATATCGAGCGGATCAGTGATCTGGGCCTGGGCGGGCATACCGACGGCGCGGTGGACATCCTGCTCGTGGGCGTGGATTCGCGGACCGACGCCAAGGGGAATCCGCTCAGCGATGCCGAGCGGGCCATGCTGCACGCCGGTGACGAGATAGGCACCAATACCGACACCATCGTGCTGGTCCGCGTTCCGAACGACGGCCGGTCGGCCACGGCCATCTCGATTCCGCGGGACGCCTACGTCGCTATCCCGCGCATGGGTAAGGGCAAGATCAATTCCGCGTACGGGATCACCAAACAGACCGTGCAGGACGATCTGCTGGCCGAGGGTGCCTCCGCGGAGGACGCGGAGGCGCAGTCGACGCAGCGCGGGCGGCAGGCGTTGATCGAATCGGTGGCCGGACTCACCGGTATCACCGTCGATCACTACGCCGAGGTGAGTCTCCTGGGCTTCGTTCTGCTCACCGACGCGGTCGGCGGCGTGGACGTCTGTCTGCGTCATGCGGTGGACGAACCGATGTCGGGAGCGTATTTCCCGAGCGGCCGGCAGAAACTGGACGGACCCCAGGCGCTGAGCTTCGTGCGGCAACGTCACAATCTCGAACGCGGCGACCTGGACCGGATCGTGCGCCAGCAGGTGTTCATGGCCCAGCTGGTCCATCAGGTGGTCAGTGCCGATTCGTTGAGCAATCCGAGCCGCTTGCGGGAGCTCAGCGACGCGGTGGGGCGCACCGTGGTGCTCGACGAGGGCTGGGATCTGCTCGGGTTCCTGAACCAGCTCCAGGACCTCGCCGCCGGCGAGGTGACCTTCGAGACCATTCCGGTCGCTGATCTCAACGGCACCACGTCCAACGGGGAATCGGTGGTCCGGGTCGATCCCGACGAAGTGCACGAGTATGTCGCGGCGCTGGTCGGCGAAGAGCCCACCAGCCGCCCCGCGACCGAGACCACCACGCCGAACGTCAACCCGTCGAATGTCGAAGTGTCGGTCTACAACTCGAGCACCGTCTCGGGGTTGGCGAACGCGGTCGCCCAGGAACTCATCGATCTGGGTTACACCCAGGGGGCCGTGGGTAACTATTCCGGTGGGTCGTCGGTGTCGCAGAGTCAGGTGCGCGCGCCCTCGGCGTCGGATCCGGGCGGGAAGGCGGTCGCGGCCGCGCTGGGCGGGCTTCCCGTCGTATCGGATCCCTCGATCGCGACGGGAGCGGTGAACGTGGTTCTGACGAGCGGCTACGCTGGCCCCGGATCCGGTAGCGGAGACGTGATCGATTTCGGCAGTACGTCGACCTCGGCCACCCCGGTACCGCCCGCGCCGCCTATCGCGGCGGCCGAAGACGGACCCACCTGTGTGAATTGAGCGCCGAAAGCAGACGATGCGTGACATAGACCAGGCAACGACCCTCCCCGAAGCGGTACTCGAGCCGATTCTGGAACGCGACCCCACGGGCCCCCGTGTGACGTGGTACGACGATGTGACCGGTGCCCGGATCGAGCTGTCCGGGCTCACCCTGGCCAACTGGGCCGCCAAGACCGGCAACCTGATCCGTGACGAATTCGGGCTCACCCCGGGCGCGCGGGTCGCGGTGCTGCTACCCGCGCACTGGCAGACCGCGGCGGTCCTGCTCGGCTGCTGGTGGGCCGGAACCGAAGTGGTCCTGCACGCCGATCCCGACGCGGAACTGGTGTTCGCGGCCGCGGAGCGGCTGGGCGAGACCGAGGACGCGCCCGAGGTGGCGGCGCTCTCACTGGACCCGATGGGCGGACCGGTCCGCGATCTGCCGATCGGGGTCACCGATTACGCGACCGCCGTGCGGGTGCACGGCGATCAGTTCCTGCCCGGCGGCACCGGTGCGGCCCTGGACGGTATGCCGGTGTCCGAGGTGCTCACCGAGGCCCGGAAATCGGCCGCGCGGCAGGGTCTCTCGGAAGGCGATCGGGTGCTCTCCAGCGCCACCTGGGACACTCCGGCCGAATTGATCGACGGCTACCTCTCGGTGCTCGTCGCGGGCGCCTCCCTCGTACAGGTGGCCGATCCCGATCCGGCGCTGCGGGATCGGCGCGTGGAAAGCGAACGGGTCACCCACATCCTCTGACACGATTTCTCCTACCACGGTAGGTCCTGGGTTCCGCCTCCGGCAGGTTCCCGGGCCGCCGTGCGGTGCGTAGCGTTCGTAGCGGTGGTCCTCCGGTGCCGGTGGACGTCGAAGACAACCGGGCCGACGGCCGCCGCACGCGCGTCACGGGATCGCCGGGCGCGACGTCGCGCAGGGAAGCCGTCGGCACGACAGGAGTGGGTGGGATGAAGCCGGAATATATTTTCCGCTGGGTGAATCAGCACGGGCTGATCCGGGTCGCGAAGAAGGCGCAGCTGCGCCGGGGGGATCTGTTCGCCCGCCTCAACGGCGGGCCGGAGGGAATCACGAACCCGTATGCGTTGATCGAGGAACTGCGTGGAGAGGGAGGATTGCACCGGGCCGGGCCGGTCTGGATCACCATGGATCACGCGTTGGTCCGGGAGATACTGCGGGACAACCGGTTCGGAGCGGGTATGCCCGCGCTGCTCCGCCCGCCGGGGTTCGCCCGCCGGGCGCTCGCCCGGCGTCCGATCCCGGCCAACCCGGTCGATCCGCCCTCCATGCTGATGATCGACCAGCCGGAACACACCCGGATGCGTAAACCGGTCGCGGCGGCGTTCACTCCACGCGCCATCGGCCGCCTGCGCGATCGCGTCGTGACGGTCACCGATGAACTGCTCGCTGCGCTGCCCGATGACGGGCCCGCCGATCTCGTCGGGCAATTCGCCGCGCAGGTGCCGATCGCCATCATCTCCGAGATGCTCGGATTCCCGGACCGCGATCGTGAGATGTTCCTGCAGTGGGGCGACGCGATCAGTCCGCTGCTGGATCTCGGGATTTCCTGGAACGCCCACGAACGTGCCATGCGCTCCTCGGAAGAGGTGCAGCGTTATCTGCTCGCCCATATCGAGCGGCTGCGCGCCGAACCGGGCGACGATATCCTCAGCAGCCTGGTCGGCAAGGGCGAATTGTCCACCTACGAACTCTGCGCGTCGGCGACCTTGCTGATGGGCGCGGGTTTCGAAACCACGGTCAACCTCATCGGCAAGGGCATCGTGCTGCTACTCGAACATCCCGACCAGCTGGCCCGGTTGCGGGTCGAGCCGGAACTGTGGCCGGGCGCGGTCGAGGAGATCCTGCGATTCGATCCCCCGGTGCAGACCACCGCCCGCGTGGCGCACGCCGAGATGGAACTCGCGGGCCGCCGGGTGCGCAAAGGCGCCACCGTGGTGTTGTCGCTGGCGGGTGCCAACCGCGATCCGGTCATGTTCCCGGACCCCGCCCGCTTCGATATCACCCGTGCCAATGCCAAGGAGCACCTGGGCTTCAGCAGCGGTATCCACGCCTGCCTCGGTGCCAGCCTGGCCCGGATGGAGGCGGCCCACGCACTGCGCGCCCTGTTCGAACAGTTCCCCGATCTGCGGCTCAGCGGCCCGCCGCGCCGGCGGCAGCTGTACACCCTGCACGGTTACGAGGCACTGCCCGTCCACACGGGTCCCCGTGCCCGTGCCCGGCAGCCCATCGGCTGATCCCGGGCGGTGATGGCACAGTCGCCGGCCAGGTGGACCGGGCATTTCCGGGGAGACCGGCCACCGGTCCGGACGCTGACCGGCGTCGCAGCTCTGGCGCTGCCGACCATGCTGTTCGAGGTGGACGCGGTGGCCGTCCGACCCTGATCCTCGCGGCGAGGCAGAATCGGAGGATGGCGGATGTCGTAGTGGTAGGTTCCGGCCCCAACGGCCTCGCGGCGGCGGTCACCATGGCCGCCGCAGGGCTCGATGTCGAGGTGTACGAAGCCGCGGAAACCCTGGGCGGCGGTTGTCGTACCGCGGAGACGACCCTGCCCGGTTTCCGGCACGACGAATGCGCCGGCGCGCATCCGATGGCGTGGGCCTCGCCCTTCTTCCAGGCCTTCGACCTGCCCGCGCACGGGGTCGAACTGCTCACACCCGAGGGCTCCTACGCACATCCGCTCGACGGCGGCACCGCCGGCGTGGCATGGCGAGATCTGGAGCGGACTGTGGACGGCCTCGGCGTCGACGGCAACGCCTGGCGATCACTGTTCGGCCCGCTGATCCGGGACTGGCCGAGCGTCGTGCGGACAGCGATGTCGGATATGCGGCGCGTCCCGTTGAGCCCCGCCACTATCCGGTTCGGCCTGCGCATGCTCGAACAGGGCTCCCCACTGTGGAACGTCCGGTTCCGGGGGAGCGTCGCGCCCGCGTTGTTCACCGGTGTGGCCGAACACGTCATCGTCCCGCCCCGCACGCTGCCCGCGGTGGGCGCGGGCTTGCTGCTGGCCACGCTCGCCCACGCCGACGGCTGGCCGGTGCCGCGCGGGGGCAGTCAGGCGATCATGGACGCGCTCGCCGCCGATCTGCGCCGGCGTGGCGGCCGCCTGCACACCGGGCACCGGGTGGACTCGCTGGAACAATTCCGGACCGCCCGCGCGATCCTCTGCGATATCGCCCCCGCCGAACTCGTCCGGATCGCCGGTGACCGTCTACCGGCCGGATACCGCCGCCGGCTCGACCGCTACCGCTACGGCGGCGGCTCCTGCAAGGTGGACTTCGCGTTGTCGGGTCCGGTGCCGTGGCAGGCGCCCGGATGCGCGGAGTCCGGCACCCTGCACCTGGTCGGCAGCCGGGCCGAAGCGATGGCCGCCGAACACGCCGTGGCCGCCGGAATCCACACCGACCGGCCCTTCACCCTGGTCATCCAGCCCGGAGTCGTCGACCCGACCCGCGCCCCCGCCGGACAGCACACCCTGTACGCCTACGCCCACGTCCCGCACGGCTCCGACCGTGACGTCAGCGAACTCGTCACCGCCCAGATCGAACGATTCGCCCCCGGATTCCGCGACCTCGTCCTCGCGAAACACGTCCGTACAGCCGCCGAAATGCCCGCCTACAACGCCAACTACGTCGGCGGCGATATCAATGCCGGAGCGATGACCCTGGCGCAGACCGTGTTCCGCCCGGTACCGCGCTGGAACCCGTACAGCACCGGAGTACCGGGCGTCTACCTGTGCTCTGCGGCCACCCCACCCGGCGGCGGGGTCCACGGTATGAGCGGCTTCCACGCCGCCCGCCACGCGTTGCGCACGGTATTCGGCAATCGCACCGACCCTTACCGCCTGCTCACCGCGAACCCCGCGCCGAACCCGGAAGACTAGGCCTCGCGCGCGATCTCTCGATACAGATCCGGCTCCAGGTAGATGATCCGCGCCGCCGGCACCGCCGCGCGCACCCGGCTCTCCGCCGCATCGATACCTGCCGCGATCTGCGCGATATCCAGCCCCGGCGTCACCGCGACCTTCGCCGCCACCAGCAACTCTTCCGGCCCGATGTACTGGGTCTTGATATGGATGAGACGGTCGATGGTCGTTCCGTCCACCAGGTTCTCGCGAATCGCCCGGTCCTCAGCGGCGGTCGCGCCCTCGCCGATCAGCAGACTGTGCATCTCGATGATCAGCACGATCGCGATAACACCCAGCAGCGCGCCGATCGCCAGCGTGCCGACACCGTCCCACACCGGATCACCGGTCACCATGGTGAGGCCCACACCTCCCAGCGCGAAGATCAGACCGATCAGCGCGCCGGTATCCTCCAGCAGCACCACCGGCAGCTCCGGGCTCCGCGAATTCCGGATGAACTGCCACCAGGTCGCCCGCCCCTTCAACGGCGCCGATTCCTTCACCGCGGTACGGAAACTGAAGGTCTCCAGCACGATGGCGATCACCAGAATCACCACGGCAACGATCGGTGAACTCAGCTCCTCGGGATGCTGGACCTTGTGCACACCCTCGTACAAGGCGTACACCGAACCCAGCGTGAACAACACCAGCGCCACGACGAACGAATAGAAATAGCGGCTCCGGCCGTATCCGAACGGATGCAGCTCATCGGCCTGCTGTTCGGCGCGATTCTGCCCGAACAACAACAACCCCTGATTGGCGGTATCGGCGACCGAGTGCACACCCTCCGCCAGCATCGACGCCGACCCGGTGATCGCGGCACCCACGAACTTCGCGACAGCGATCCCGGCGTTCGCCGACAACGCGGCGAGAATCGCCCTCTTACTTCCACCAGCCGACATCCGCCACCCTCCTGTACTGCGACGCCCGAACCACGCGCACCGCTCCGATACGACAGCCGCGCAACAGCCTATGCTGTGTTTGTTTGCGGCGCCTTCGGCGCCGCGGGGCGGGGCCCTGTTAACCCCGGTTCTTCACTCCTTCGCTCAGTCGCTGCGCTCCTTCGCTACGTCGCTCCAGAACCGGGGCGGGCCCCGCCTACGGAGGTGGACCATCCGGAGTAGACGGAAGGTGTGTGGATGCGTTTTGCGGGTCACCTGAGCAAGTTCCGGAAACCGTGCGCGCTCGAGGTCACCGATCCCTGGTTGGCCGCCGACACACCCTGGAGCACCGAGGGACTCTGGAGCACCGAGGGCACTCACGCGGAGGCACACAGAGGACTCGGACGCCGAATGCCGACGCAACCGCATGCGTCGAGTTTTACGAGACACCTCAAAGGGTTGAGGCCGTCTCGCCGTTCAGGCCTCGAAGCGCATGCGCGAAGCGCGAGTCTCGAGGCCTGAACGGCGAGACTCAGGGCCTCAACCCCCGCGCGCGCCAGCGCGCCGAAAACACAGCACCTTTGTGGGTGGGTTCGCGTGTTGGCGTTTGTGGGTGGGTTCGCATGCTCGGGTTCGGGGGTGGTTCACATCCCCATGTTCGCGAGCGGAGTCACTTCTCGTCTTCGCGAGCAGGTCGCACGTGACCGATCCGTGGACCGACCGGAGCGGGCGATCACCCCTGCCGTCAACGTTTCGACCAACCCTCCGACGGTACTTCGAGGTCATACCGCGCCGACGCAGGCGCAGAACAGAGTGGCCGGTCCGTCGGGTGCCTGTGCGCAGATGTCCTTGTCGGCGGCCGAGATCCAGGCGGCCGTGCCCCGGCTGAGCGACACCGTGGAATCGCCGTCCAGCAATCGGGCCGATCCGGCCGTGCACAGCACGATTCCCGGGCCCGCGTCGGTCATGGGTACCAGAGCCGGACCTGCGGTCAGGTCGAAGCGGCGCAGCGCGAATTCGGGGGCGGGAGTGGGGTAGCGGACCGAACCGTCGCCCGCCGGTTGTGGGAGCACCAGCGGTAGGTCGATGGGTTCGAAATCGAGGACTTTCAACAACTCCGGGACATCGACGTGCTTGGGTGTGAGGCCACCGCGCAGCACATTGTCGGAGTTGGCCATGATCTCGACGCCGACGCCGTGCAGGTAGGCGTGCAGGTTACCGGCGGCCAGGAACAGGCCCTGGCCCGGTTGCAGGGTGATCCGGTTCAGCAGCATCGCGGCCAGGACTCCGGCGTCACCGGGGTAGGCCTCGGCCAGTTCCAGGGTGGTGCGGGCCTCGGCGGCGAATTCGCGTTCGGAACCGGACAGATAGCGCACGCAGCTGTCCAGCACGGTCGGCAACAGGGTGTCCAGCACGGTCGGCGGGAGGGTGATCCAGCTGGTGAACAGGGTGCGCAGGCCGTCGGAATCGGGTTGTGCGGCGAGTAGATCGGTGTAGTGGGCCAGCTCGGCGATATCCAAGGCCCGGAACAGCTTCACGGTGCGCAGCGGGTCGCGGAAACCGGCGAGCGCCTCGAACCGTTCCAGGGCCACGACCAGTTCGGGCTTGTGGCTGTCGTCGCGATAATTGCGCATCGGTGATTCGAACGGCACCTCGGTGCGGTTCTCCCGGGCGAACCCGGACCGCGCCTGCTCGGCGCTCGGGTGGGCCTGCAGCGACAGCGGTTCCTCGGCGGCCAGAATCTTCAGCAGGAACGGCAGCCGGTCGCCGAAACGCTCGGCGGCCGCGCCGAGTTCTTCGGCGGGATTCTGCGAAATCACCTCCAGCAGTGAGCGGGTGCCGCTGTCGGTGCGGAGGTGAGCGGGGTCGGCCGGATGGGCACCGAACCACAATTCCGCTTCCGGGTGCGCCGACGGAACCGGGCGGCCGCAGAGTTCGGCGAGCGCGGTGCGGGAGCCCCAGGCGTACGAGCGCAGTGCACCCACTAGTTCGTGCACTAGTAGTGACCCCCGTCGTAGCTTTCCGGACCGCTCGTCGCGATCGTCCGCCCGCCGACGAGCCGCAGATAAGCCGCCGCCATCTCCCAGCGCAGCGCGAGTACCGCGAGCCGTTCCAGTTCGCCGCCGATCGGCGCGGGAACCGGCTCGGGGACCGGTGATCCGGCGCGCGCCGGATCGGCCTGGATCGATTCGAGATCCGCGGTGACCAGGTCGGCATCGACGGTGCCGCCGCCGGCACCACCGAAGACGGCGATCTTGCGGCGGGCCGTCACGATATCGGAATCCGCGCTGCACACGAAGATCCGCTTCTTCTCCACCGGCGGCGGTCCATCGAGCTGCTCGTCGTGGAAGAGGGGATCGTAGTCGGGAGCGGCTACGGTGGCGGCGTTCACCAGACGCGGCAGCGCTGTCACCGCGACAGCCAGTTCCACTGCGGTCGCGGTGCGGCCCGCCGATTGCAGCAACACCTCGGCCGCGTGCACCGCCAGTTCGGTGGTGGCCCCGGTGTCCCCGGCGAGGATCAATCCGCGCTGCTGGGTCCGCGCGGCCAGATTCTTGGCGGGATTGTGGAAAACCTCGTGCTGTGGACCGTCACGCAGCGCCTCGGTGTCGAGAACATCGGCGAGCTCGCCCAATTCGGGCAGGAATGTGGCGCTGCGATGTCCGTCGACAGCCCGCAGCACCGCTATCCCGACACCGAGGTAGCGCAGCAACCGGTTTTCGTCGAGTACCGGGACCCGGGGCGCCAGCAGAGCCGCGCGCCCGGCGACGGCGGCACGCAGCGGACCTTCGTCCGGGGCGGCCACGACCACTTCCGCGCCGCGGCGCAACGCCCGGTCGGCCGCATCGATGAGCCGTGGATCGCCGGCGTCGTCCCCGGCCACCAGCACCACGTCCAGCGGGCCCGCCCAGGAGGGCACGGTGGTGACTTGAACCAGGGGCAGCCCGGTCCGGTCGCCGAGTGCCGCGACGAGCAGGGCAGCGGCCCGGCCCGCCCGGCCGGGACCGGACACCAGCAGCAGACTTCGTGGCCGCAGACCGTCCAGCCGGGTGAGCGCACCTTCTGCCACGGCTGCCGCGGTGGCACGCACCTGGGCGCCACCGGACGCCGCCGAACGGAGGGCACCGCCGGTATCGGCGGCCTCGAGCATTGCGGCGTCGTCCAGATCGAGTACCGGGGTATCAGCGATCATCGGGCGTGGCACCTCCCCTCATCGCGCTGTTGTCGGTCTCGGCCGCCACCGCCCGCGTCGTGGACACTGGGCCTGGTACGGGCGAATCCACGGTGTGTATTTCCACTATTCCAGTCAGGCGCGGACGATGCGCAGGATCTCGGTCACGAGTACGTCTACTTCCTCCTGTGACCTGGCTTCGACGTTGAGCCGCAGCAGCGGTTCGGTATTGGAGGCGCGGAGGTTGAACCAGGCATGGGCGGGTAGCTGGACGGTGACCCCGTCGAGGCGGTCCACCGAGACCGCGCGCCCGGCGAACGCGTCGATGACGGCGGCGGTCCGCGTGGCGGCGTCGTCCACGGTCGAATTGATCTCACCGGAAGCCGCGTAGGCGGTATAGGACGCCATCAGCTCGGAAACGGGCCGTTTGTCCTCACCCAGGGCCGCCAGGACGTGCAGGGCGGCCAGCATGCCGGAATCGGCACCCCAGAAATCCCGGAAGTAGTAGTGCGCGGAATGCTCTCCGCCGAATACGGCCCCCGAACTGGCCATCAGTTGTTTGATGAACGAATGGCCCACCCGCGACCGCACCGGGTGACCGCCCAGCTCGGTCACCAACTCCGGGACCGCCCGCGAGGTGATCAGATTGTGGATGATGGTGGCGCCGGGCTCTTTGGCGAGTTCCCGCTCCGCCACCAGCGCGGTGATGGCCGACGGGGAAACCGGATCACCCAGTTCGTCCACCACGAAGCAGCGGTCGGCGTCACCGTCGAACGCCAGGCCGATATCGGCGCCGGAATCGCGGACCAGAGCCTGCAGGTCCACCAGATTCTTCGGATCGAGCGGGTTGGCCTCGTGGTTGGGGAAGGTGCCGTCCAGTTCGAAGTACAGCGGTACGACCGTGATCTGCGACAGCGCACCGAGTACGGCGGGAACGGTATGCCCGCCCATACCGTTGCCGGCGTCCACCGCGACGGTCAGCGGTCGGATACTGCCGAGGTCCACCAGATCGCGTAGGAAGGCGGCGTAGTCGTCGAGCAGGTCGACCTCGGTGGCTGCGCCGGGCTCCCCGTCGTACTCCGGCACCCCGGCGATCAGCTCGTCCGCGATGGTCGCCAACCCGGTGTCCTGACCCACCGGTAGCGCGCGCGCCCGGCAGAGCTTGATGCCGTTGTAGCGCGCCGGGTTGTGGCTGGCGGTGAACATGGCACCCGGGCAGTCGAGCCGGCCCGAAGCGAAGTACAGCTCATCGGTGGACGCCAGCCCGATCTGGACCACATCCAGACCCTGCGCGAGCACGCCCTCGGCGAAGGCGGCCACCAGCTCGGGAGACGAGGCGCGCATATCGTGTCCGATCACGATGCGCCGCGTGCCCTCGCCCCGCATCAGCCGGGCGAATGCCGCCCCGGTGTCCCGGATGAAGCCGGTGTCGAGTTGGTCGGCGACCACACCGCGGATGTCGTAGGCCTTGATCACCGCGTTCACGGACTCGGCAGAGCGGGCGACTGTCATGGCGACTACCCTAGTGCGGTGTTTTCGGCCCCGTCTTCGGCGGGGCAAATAGACACAGCTCAGCTGGGGGGATCGGGGAGTACGCGGAGATGGCCGCGGCGGCCGGTGCGGGTGGGGCGCGACGGCGGGGTGTGGTCGCGGTAGCCGCGTTGGTCGGGTTCCGGGGGGCGGCGGCGCAATCCGGCCTCTCGTACCGCCTCGGCGAGCGCGGTCAGATCGTCGTCGTCCGGGCTGGTGGAGAATCCGCCCTCGTGCCGGACCATGTCCCAGCCTTTGGGAGCGGTGATCCGGGAGGCGTGGGTTGCGCAGAGATCCCAGGAGTGCGGTTCGGCCACGGTCGCCAATGGGCCCACCACCGCGGTGGAGTCCGAGTAGACATAGGTGAGCGTCGCTACGGCCGGATTCTTGCAGCCTGGTCGGCAGCAACGACGCATGGAGATCACGCCGATGAGCGTAACCCGGCGCACCGGTCCGAGTGGGGCAGACACGCTCATGGATATACTCACGCGCGGCGCGTCGAGGTGTGATTCGTACCGCTTTCGGCATGTTTCGCGACCACTGGGGAACTGCGCCCGCTGCCCCGGCCCGGCTCCGGAGTGGGCGGACGACCGAGCCCCTCCGCAAGGCGCCCACACCCCATCAGAGCAAGAATGTGTTCGATGTAGGCGGGAACATCGCAGGCGCCCGGGTAGTCCAGTTCCGGCCCGCCGAATTCGGCGAGCGTGGGCGGCTCACCATCGGCAGTCCACTTCAAAGGTCCACCTCGGTGGGCGGGCCCGCCCAGTTCTGGAGCGACTCGGCAAAGGAGCGTAGCGACCGAGTCCGTGCAGTCGGCTGTTCGGAGTTCGGCGGCTCTTTCGGCACCACGGGGCCGTGTGTCCAGCCAGGCTGCTCGAGGCCCGCGTCTGCACTCGCCTTCCGTCTACTCCGGATAGTCCACCTCCGTAGGCGGGGCCCGCCCCGGTTCTGGAGCGACGTAGCGAAGGAGCGCAGCGACTGAGCGAAGGAGTGAAGAACCGGGGTTAATAGGGCCCCGCCCCCGCGGCGCCGAAGGCGCCGCAAATAAACACAGCTATTCCGGTTCCGGATCGATCACGTCCGGGTCGACTCCGAGATATGTCGCGATCTGCTGCACCAGGACCTCGCGTAGCAGTTCCACCAGATCGTCCGGGTCGCCGGCGCGTAGTTCGAGGGGTTTGCGGAACAGCACCACCCGGGCGCGGATGGGAGTGCCGTGCCGGTCGACACCGGCGGGGATGAGGCGGGACAGCGGGACCGGGCCGTCGGCGACGACCTCGTCCGGCCAGGTTACCGAATCCGGGTGCAGCGGACGGATTTTGGGCACATCGTCCACGGCGATATCGAGTTTGGTGAGGCGGTCGTGCCAGCGGGTGTCCAGGGGTGCGAACGCCTCCAGTACCAGCCGATCGAATTTCTGGCCCCGGGTGCGCCAGGCGGGGACGGTCGGCGGCAGCATCGGGCCGCGCACGCCGCGGCCGCGACGGCTGACCGACCGAGCGGTCGGGGGTCTGCGGTTGCGGGATCGTGCCATGACCAGAACGTTAGTCAGTGATCGCCGATCGCGACGGCCCGCCCCGGCCACGTGCTCCGGGGCGCACCGACGCGAGCGGTGTGGCCGCATGCGGGGTCGCCGATTGTCAGCCGATACCGCGCTTGAGGCGCCGGCGCTCCCGCTCCGACAGGCCGCCCCAGATTCCGAAGCGCTCATCGTGCGCGAGCGCGTATTCCAGGCATTCGTCGCGGACCTCGCATCCCAAGCAGATGCGTTTGGCCTCGCGGGTGGAGCCACCCTTCTCCGGGAAGAAGGCCTCCGGGTCTGTCTCCGCGCAGAGTGCGCGTTCTTGCCATTGTTCTTCGATGGAGCCGAACATCTCGTCGAAACCGGTCACGATCAGGCTGAGCCGGGGAGCTGATTCACGCTCACTCCGATCAGTGCCGGACCAGCCGTATTCAGCAGCGACGCCTTGTGCTGCGCCTGCTGTGGAATCGGTTCGCGATACACCCACCGGAATGCCGGTCGGGGCCAGATCATCGGCCATCGCTCCGCCTCCTCACTGTGTGTTAGCGCAGAATGAATTCATTTCCGTCGATCAACGCGCATACCGACGGCCGAACTCCGCGACGTTGTCTCGCGGACTTCCCCGAACCTGCCATTCCAATTCGAACATCTGTTCGAGTTTCCGTACGCGCCTTGCACTTCCCGCGCGACCCGGAATGACATGTCTGTGATTAGACACGCCGCCAGTGGTGATGGTCAAGCCACCGTCACTATTCCGTTACTATCCCGCGCGGCATTCCGAGTCGATCTTGTGACCCGAATAGCAAATGAGCGGCAAATATAGCGGAACGCGCACTATTTCCGGTGCGGCATAGGGTGTACAGATGTGACTTCACAACAAGCGGACATCGCACCCGCCAATGGTCCTCGTATCGTCGTCCTGGTCGGCGGAGTCGGTGGCGCGCGGTTCCTGCAGGGCGTTCGGGAGCTGCTCCCCGAGGCGGATGTTTCCGCGATCGTCAACGTGGGCGACGATGTCTGGATGCACGGGCTGAAAATCTGCCCCGACCTCGATACCTGCATGTATACGCTCGGCGGCGGAATCGACCCGGGGCGCGGCTGGGGCCGGTTGGGCGAAACCTGGCACGCGAAGGAAGAGCTCGCGAAATATCATGCGCAGCCGGACTGGTTCGGGCTGGGGGACCGGGATATAGCGACGCACCTGGTTCGTACCGAAATGTTGCGCGCCGGGTATCCGCTCTCGGCGGTTACCGAGGCCCTCTGCAATCGATGGCAACCGGGTGTGAAACTGCTCCCCGCAACCGACGATCGCTGTGAAACGCATGTTGTTATCAGCGATCCGGAGAGCCCTGGCGAACGCCGCGCGATCCATTTCCAGGAGTGGTGGGTTCGCTACCGCGCCGACGTCGAAACCTACGGATTCGCCACAATCGGGGCGGATGACGCCAAACCGGGCCCAAATGTGACCGAACTCATAGCCGATGCGGATGCTGTATTGCTCGCTCCCTCGAACCCGGTGGTGAGCGTCGGATCGATTCTCGCGGTGCCCGGGATCCGGGGCGCGCTGCGTACCACCACGGCCCCGGTGATCGGGGTATCGCCGGTGATCGACGGGAAGCCGCTGCGCGGGATGGCCGACGAGTGCCTATCGGTGATCGGTGTGGAGACCTCGGCCGAGGCGGTCGGGCGCCATTACGGATCACGTTCGGCCACAGGCATTCTCGACGGCTGGCTGATCCACACGACCGATACCGCCGAGGTTCCGGGTGTCCAGGTGCGCAGTGTTCCCCTTTTGATGACCGATCCGCCCACCACCGCCGAGATGGTGCGTGAGGCTCTCGATTTGGCAGGAGTGAAGCCGTGATCAGCGTGAATCCGTTGGCAGAGAACCAGTTCGCCGATCATGGCACGGCGCAATTGCAGATCCTGCCCATCACCGGACTGCCGGAATTCCGGCCGGGTGACGATCTCGCCGAACATATCGCCGCCCGGGCCCCCTGGCTGGCCGACGGCGATATCCTGGTCGTCACCAGCAAGATCGTCGCCAAGGCCGAGGGCCGGATCGTCGCGGCACCCACCGATCCGGAAGAACGCGATTCCGCGCGGCGCCGCCTGGTCGAGCAGGAGGCGGTGCGGGTGGTGGCTCGCCGTGGTCGCACCCTGATCACCGAGAACCGCCTCGGCATAGTGCAGGCCGCGTCCGGGGTGGACGGGTCCAATGTCGAACACGACGAATTGGTATTGCTGCCCACCGATCCCGACGGCAGCGCAAAAGGTTTGCGGTCGGCGCTGGGCATACGGCTCGGTGTGGAGATCGCGGTGGTGGTCACCGACACCATGGGCCGCGCCTGGCGTAACGGGCAGACGGATGTGGCGATCGGTTCGGCGGGATTACCGGTGCTGTACGACTACGCGGGCGCCGTCGACGGGCAGGGCAACGAACTCCAGGTCACCCAGGTGGCGATCGCGGACGAGCTGGCCGCTGCCGCCGACCTGGTCAAGGGGAAGCTGGGTGGTGTCCCGATCGCGGTGGTACGGGGGCTCACCCCTGCCGACAACGGTTCCACAGCAGCCGATCTGGTGCGCCCGGGAACCGACGATCTGTTCTGGCTCGGCACTGCCGAGGCGATCGCGCGGGGGCGTGGCGAAGCGGTCCTGCTGCGCCGGTCGGTCCGCGCTTTCGCACCGGATCCGGTGGACCCGGAACAGGTACGCAGGTCGGTCGCGGTGGCTCTCACCGCACCGGCTCCGCACCACACCCGACCGGTGCGGTTCGTCTGGTTGCGGGACCGTGACCGGCGACAGGCGCTGCTGGACGCGATGGCCGGGAAGTGGCGGGCCGATCTCGCGGCGGACGGGCTGGAACCCGACCGGATCGAGCGGCGGGTGCACCGCGGTCGGCTCCTCTTCGACGCCCCGGAGGTGATCATCCCCTTCTGCGTTCCCGACGGGGCACACGACTATCCGGACGAGCATCGCCGGGACGCGGAACGCACCATGTTCACCGTCGCGGTGGGCGCCGCGGTGCAGGGACTGCTGGTCGCACTCGCGACCGAGGGGCTGGGCAGTTGCTGGATCGGATCGACCATCTTCGCCCCTGAGGTGACCCGGGAGGTACTCGGCCTGGACAGTGAATGGGTCCCGCTGGGGGCCGTCGCGATCGGGCATCCCACCGAAGAACTCACCCCGCGTGCGCCGCGCGACCCAGGTACCGGTCTGGTCGAGCTGTGACCGCCGAATCGCTACACGCGTCGGCCACCGAACTGCTGACCGAATGGAAACCGGACACCGGCTCCGATGCCTCGCTGCGGGAGGCGATGCTCGCGTTCCTGGGGTCGGCTCCCCGGGGTTGCCTGCGTGAGCACGCGCCCGGTCATATCACCGCCTCGGCGGTGGTGCTCTCACACGACGGCCGAGAGGTGCTGCTGACCCTGCATCCGCGGGTCGGCCGCTGGATCCAGCTCGGTGGGCACTGCGAGACCGGTGACGAGACCGTGGCCGACGCCGCGCTGCGCGAGGCCACCGAGGAATCGGGAATCCCGGGATTGCGGCTGGATCCGGACCTCTATGGAGCCCAGGCGCATCCGATCACCTGCTCGCTCGGCGTACCGACCCGGCATCTGGATCTGCTGTTCCGGATCACCGCGCCGCCGGGCGCGGTCCCGGTGCGCAGTGCCGAATCCGTCGACCTGCGATGGTGGGCGGTGGACGCATTGCCGCCGGACGCCGATGTACTGATCCGGTGAGCTCGCCGCCGCTCGGCCGATCACGGCCGAGCGGCGGGTTCGGTCGCCCGCGGCCCAGGGCCACCCGCTACATAACGTATGCGTGTACCCGAATCCGTTCTTTACCGAACTCATAAACGTCTCTGCTCCGGGGCCTCCTCGCGCTTACCGTCGGAAGTGAGTGTGGTGCGTACGCGACACAGCGCCGCGTGCGGAAATGAGACCAGCAGCGAAGCCTGCCGAGCCCTACCCGAGGTGAGACGGCTATGTCTGACGAGCCCGACGAATCCACTCCGCCCGAATCGTGGCACGATCCCAAACGGTATCTATGGCTGTGGGGCCTACTGGCGCCCACCGGACTGTTCACGATCGGGCTGCCGCT
This sequence comes from Nocardia jinanensis, assembly GCF_014645735.1. Lineage (GTDB taxonomy): Bacteria > Actinomycetota > Actinomycetes > Mycobacteriales > Mycobacteriaceae > Nocardia > Nocardia jinanensis. The sequence continues at coordinate 96,488 of NZ_BMMH01000004.1, forward strand.
GGTCTGGGTGCTCTACGCCGTCGGCAGGCCCGGCCTCGTCCATATCGTTTTCTGGCTCGGTCCGATCGTGCTCTACCTCGTCGTTCCGATCGCCGACAGGTTCGTCGGTCCGGATGGATCCAATCCGCCCGAGGAGGTCGTGGCGGCCTTGGAGAACGACAAGTACTACCGCTACCTCACCTATCTCTACCTGCCGTGCCAGTACGCGACCCTGATCACGGCCGGCTACCTCATGACCGCCGACAATCCCCACCTACCGGTGATCGACGGTGGACTGGACACGGTCGACAAGATCGGGCTGGCCGTCACGCTGGGGGTGATCGGCGGGCTCGGGATCAACACCGCCCACGAACTCGGGCACAAGAAGGTGGGGCTGGAGCGGCGGCTGTCCAGGATCGCGCTCGCGCAGAGCGGGTACGGCCATTTCTATATCGAGCACAATCGTGGTCACCATGTGCGGGTCGCGACCCCGGATGATCCCGCCAGCGCCCGTTTCGGGGAGGGTTTCTGGGCGTTCTTGCCGCGATCGGTCGGAGGTGGTGTGCGTTCGGCGTGGGCGCTCGAGCGCACTCGATTGCAGCGGCTCGGCTGTGGGCCGTGGAATCGGCGCAACGACATATTGACCGCGTGGCTGCTGACCGTGGTGCTGTTCAGTGCGCTCGTCCTCGCGTTCGGGCCGGAACTGCTGCCCTATCTGCTGCTGCAGGCGGTGGTCGGATTCAGCCTGCTGGAGGCGGTCAACTACATGGAGCACTACGGTCTGGCGCGACAGCGCACTCCCGGCGGGCGATATGAACGCCCCGCCCCCACACACAGCTGGAACAGTGACCACCTGGTCACCAATATCTTCATGTACCACCTGCAACGGCACAGCGACCACCACGCGTTTCCGACCCGCCGCTACCAGGCACTGCGCACCTGGGAGCAGGCGCCGACGCTACCCGCGGGATATGCGGGCATGATCGTGCTCGCCTATGTTCCACCGCTGTGGCGGCGCGTGATGGACAAACGGGTGCTCGCGCACTATGACGGCGATATCACCCGTGCCAATATCCATCCTCCGGCGCGGGCTCGGGTGCTCGCGCGCTACGGCGCGGCCACGGTGGAGGTGCCCGAATGAGCGAGTACCGCTGTCCGGTGTGCGACTACGTCTACGACGAGGCCACGGGCGCTCCGCATGAGGGTTTCCCGCCGGGTACGCCCTGGTCGGTGGTACCCGACGACTGGTGCTGTCCGGATTGCGCGGTCCGGGAGAAGATCGATTTCGAGCCGTTACCCGCCCGATCGTGAGCCGGGGGAGCCCGATCAACCGAAAGGCCGGTGAACCCATGACCGAATACAAGCTGTATCAATGCGTCCAGTGCGGATTCGAATACGACGAGGCGCTGGGGTGGCCCGACGACGGGATCGCGGCCGGTACACGCTGGGACGATATTCCCGATGATTGGACATGTCCGGATTGCGGCGCAGCCAAGTCGGATTTCGCCATGATCGAAATCGAGCGAACTTGAAACTTTGACTCACGCAGTGCGTTCGTGCCAGTGTCGCTGATATGCCGAGCACCGGATCCCGGAATGCGAACCAGGGGTCTGCGCGTGAGTTGCTGCGCACAGCCATCCTCGACGCGATGCGAGAACTGTTGTTGCAGCGTGACTGGTCCAAGATCACGCTCACCGATGTGGCGGCCGGGGCCGGGGTGAGCCGGCAGACTCTCTACAACGAATTCGGCTCCCGCGGCGGCCTCGCCGAGGCCTATGCCATCCGGCTCGCCGATGATCTCGTGGACCATGTGGAAACGGCGCTGGCCGCCAATATCGGCGATGCGCAGGCGTCCATCCGGAAGGGTCTCGCGAGCTATTTCCGCGATTCCGCGCAAGATCCGCTCGTGCAGTCGCTGCTGCTCGGCGAGGTGAAACTCGATCTGCTCCGGCTCATCACCCTCGACGCCGGTCCGTTGATCGCGCACGCCACCGAACGGTTGTCGACCGTGGTGCAGCGCAGCTGGATCGCGCTGACCCCGGCGCAGGCCCTCACCTTCGCGCATGCGCTGGTCCGCCTGGCGATCAGCTATATCCCCACACCGCCCCCGGCCGATCACGACGCCCCGGCCGAACTCGGGCGGGTTTTCAGCCCGTACGTCGCCGCTGTGCTCGCCGAACGCGAGTTGCGCTGAACTCGCTGAGGCCTCCCGTCCCCGGGGAAGTATCCAACTGCCTGCGGATTCTCCGGTAACGGATGGTGTACGGAGTACCCGTGTCGCCGCGGCGGCAAACCGCCGGTACGGTATCTCCCGTGTAACAGTGCCCACGTTCGGGACGAACAAGCACGCATCAGTGACGCAGGTTCTGCAAATATGTAGGCCGCTGTAGGTTCGGTTCTCAATAGCGGGGCAAAAGTGCAATTGGTTGGCAAGTCGGCTGGATCGGCCGATCCCAAACGCCATCTCTGGGTTCTCGGGCTGATCGCCCCGGCGTGCGCGCTGCTGCCCTCGCAGCTGGTGTTGCACACCGGTCTCGAGTTCTTCTGGTGGCTCGGGCCGATCGTCGTGCTGGTGATCATTCCGCTGCTGGATGTGCTGGTCGGCGACGACGGCACGAATCCGCGCGATGAGGATTACGAATCCCTCTCCGATGACCGCTTCTACCGCTGGTGCACCTATCTGTTCCTGCCCTTCCAACTGATCGGGCTCACCCTCGCCGGTTATCTGTGGTCCGGCAACGGACTGAGCATCGTCGATAAGATCGGGCTCGCCACCACCCTGGGCCTGGTCTCCGGGATCGGTATCAACGCCGCCCACGAACTCGGGCACCGGGTAGAGCGTGTCGAGCGCTGGCTCGCGAAGATAGCGCTCGCGCAGTCGGGGTACGGGCATTTCTTCGTCGAGCACAACCGGGGCCACCACGTCTGGGTAGCGACTCCCGACGACCCGGCCAGCGCCCGGCTCGGGGAGAGTCTGTGGAAATTCCTGTCGCGCAGTGTGAGCGGCGGGTTCCGCTCCGCGATCGCCCTCGAACGGGAACGGCTACAGCGGGCCGGCAGCGGCTGGTGGAACCCACGCAACCATATTCTGCAGGCCTGGTCGATGACCGTAGCGCTCTTCGGCGCCCTGATGCTCGTCTTCGGCTGGCAGATCCTGCCGTATCTACTGTTGCAGGCCGTGATCGGCGCGGGTCTGCTGGAAACGGTCAACTACATCGAGCACTACGGACTGCTGCGGGAACGCCGTCCCAACGGCCGGTACCGCCGCTGCACCCCACGGGACAGCTGGAACAGCGACCGTCTGGTGACCAACATCTTCCTCTTCCATCTGCAGCGGCACAGTGATCACCACGCCAACCCGGGGCGTCGATATCAGACGCTGCGCAGTTCGGACGAGGCGCCGCAGCTGCCCGCCGGATACGCGGCGATGGTGGTATTGGCCGGGATTCCGCCACTGTGGCGGCGGGTCATGGACAAGCGAGTACTCGCCCACTACGACGGCGATATCACCAGGGCCAACGTCGCACCCGGTAAGAGCCAGCGCATTCTCGCGGCCACGCGGAGGCAGGTCGCGGCCTGATCACCGGCCTCGCCGAGCGTTACCGAGCGGCTATCGCGCCGACCGGCACACCCGCACCACAGGGTCGGTGGAACCCGCTAGCCTTGCGGTCGAGACCGATACCGAGAGAAGGCTGATCCACGCTGATGACGACCTCCGAACTGCCTCGAACCTCGCTGAGCACCGATACCCGTAACGGTGTCGAATACAAGGTCGCGGATCTGGCGCTGGCCGAATTCGGCCGCAAGGAGATCCGGCTGGCCGAGCACGAGATGCCGGGGCTGATGGCCCTGCGCCGCGAGTACGCCGATGTCGCCCCGCTGAAGGGCGCGCGGATCTCCGGTTCGCTGCATATGACGGTGCAGACCGCTGTGCTGATCGAAACTCTCACCGCGCTCGGCGCCGAGGTGCGGTGGGCCTCCTGCAATATTTTCTCCACCCAGGACCATGCGGCCGCGGCCGTCGTGGTGGGCCCGCACGGCACCATCGACGCGCCGCAGGGCACTCCGGTTTTCGCCTGGAAGGGCGAGACGCTGGAGGAGTACTGGTGGGCGGCCGAACAGATGCTCACCTGGCCGGGCGAACCGGCCAATATGATCCTCGACGACGGTGGCGACGCCACCATGCTGGTCCTGCGCGGCGCCCAGTTCGAGAAGGCCGGTGTAATTCCGCCCGCAGACGAGGAGCATTCCGCCGAATACACCGTTTTCCTGAACCTGCTGCGGGAGAGGTTCGAAACGGACAAGGGTAAGTGGAGCGCGCTCGCCGGGAGCATCAAAGGCGTGACCGAGGAGACCACCACCGGTGTCCTGCGGCTCTACCAGTTCGCCGCGGCGGGTGAGCTGACCTTCCCGGCGATCAACGTCAACGATTCGGTCACCAAGTCGAAATTCGACAACAAGTACGGCACCCGGCATTCGCTGATCGACGGCATCAACCGTGGCACCGATGTCCTCATCGGCGGTAAGAAGATCCTGATCTGCGGGTACGGCGATGTCGGCAAGGGCTGCGCGGAATCGCTGGCCGGTCAGGGCGGCCGCGTCCAGGTCACCGAGATCGACCCCATCAACGCCCTGCAGGCGCTGATGGACGGTTTCGACGTGGTCACCGTGGAGCAGGCCATCGCCGACGCCGATATCGTCGTCACGTCCACCGGCAACAAGGACATCATCACCCTCGACCATATGAAGGCGATGAAGGACCAGGCCATTCTCGGCAATATCGGCCATTTCGACAACGAAATCGATATGGCGGGCCTGGAACGTTCCGGCGCGACGAAGTTGAATATCAAACCCCAGGTCGACCTGTGGACGTTCGGTGAATCCGGTAAGTCCATCATCGTGCTGTCGGAGGGGCGCCTGCTCAACCTCGGCAACGCCACCGGCCACCCCTCGTTCGTGATGAGCAACAGCTTCTCCAACCAGGTGATCGCCCAGATCGAACTCTGGACCAAACCGGAGGAATACGACAACGAGGTCTACCGCCTGCCCAAGGTGCTCGACGAGAAGGTCGCCAAGATCCACGTGGAGGCGCTCGGTGGCACGCTGACCAAGCTCACCAAGGATCAGGCCGAGTACATCAACGTCGATGTCGAGGGCCCGTTCAAGCCGGAGCACTACCGGTACTGATCGGGTAGTGCCGGGAGGCCGTCGGCGCCGGGAGGCGTCGGCGGCCGCTGCTGTCGCGGCGGGTATCGGCTGTGCCGTACCGGCCGGGCCGGCACAAGCGAGATCCTCATTCCGCCCAGTCGGTGCAGCCGGGAAGAACCGGCGAGAGGATCCGCGTACGACGGGGGTATTCTGCCTGGGCATGGGAGTGTTGATAGCCATCGAGGGCCTGGACGGGGCGGGTAAACGCACGCTGATCGGCCATCTGGCGGAGGCACTCGAACAGCGCGGACTCCGCGTGGACACCTTGGCTTTCCCGCGATACGGCCGGTCCGTGCACGCCGATCTGGCCGCCGAGGCACTGCGCGGCGAACACGGCGATCTGGCCGCATCGGTGAACGCCATGGCCGCCCTGTTCGCGCTGGACCGGGCCGGGGCCGTCGACGACCTCGCAAAATCACTCGCCGGTAATGATGTGGTCCTGCTGGACCGCTACGTGGCCTCCAACGCCGCCTACAACGCCGCGCGGCTGGGCCAATCCGCGGATGGGGAAATAGTGCGTTGGGTCGGCGAATTGGAATTCGGCCGTTTCGAGCTTCCGGTGCCGCGGGTGCAGGTGCTCCTCGACGTGCCGATGGAGGTGGCTGCCCTACGCGCCCGCCGCCGAGGTGAACTCGACGAGTCCCGTGCGCTCGACGCCTATGAGCGCGACGGCGGATTACAGAAACGTACCGCCGAGGTGTACCGTGATCTTGCTCGGCGGGATTGGTATGGAACCTGGTGGGTTTTCCGGTCCACCGAAGAAGAAGGTTCCGGCCGGCTCGCCGAGGAAATGAACTCATTGGCCGCGCGGCTCGCCGCATTGGTCGCGAATTAGTGTTGGATATCCGGCGGGAACGCGCCACTGTGTGGCGTGGCGGCCCGTTACGAGCGCGGGAGATGACAACATAGTAACTATGAAGCCGAAGATTCTGGTCGTCGACGACGATATGGCGCTCGCGGAGATGCTCACCATCGTCCTGCGGGGCGAGGGGTTCGATCCGCACGTGGTCGGCGACGGCACCCAGGCGCTGTCGGCAGTCCGTGAGATCCGGCCCGACCTGGTGCTCCTCGATCTCATGCTGCCCGGGATGAACGGCATCGACGTGTGCCGGGTGCTGCGCGCCGACTCCGGTGTGCCGATCGTGATGCTCACCGCCAAGACCGATACCGTCGATGTGGTGCTCGGCCTCGAATCCGGGGCCGACGACTACATCGTCAAACCGTTCAAGCCGAAGGAACTGGTGGCCCGGGTGCGAGCCCGGCTGCGCCGCACCGAGGAAGAGCCGGCCGAGCTGCTGAACATCGCCGATATCGTGATCGATGTTCCGGCGCACAAGGTCACCCGCGAAGGCGCGCAGATCTCGCTCACGCCGCTGGAGTTCGACCTGCTGGTGGCACTGGCCCGCAAACCCCGTCAGGTGTTCACCCGCGAGGTGCTGCTGGAACAGGTCTGGGGTTACCGGCACGCCGCCGATACCCGTCTGGTGAACGTCCATGTACAGCGACTTCGAGCGAAGGTCGAGAAGGATCCGGAGAATCCCGAGATCGTTCTGACCGTCCGCGGTGTGGGGTACAAGGCCGGTCCGCCGTGATCCGGCTGGAGTTTCCGGGGCCGAAGGCACCACCTTGCGCGACCACATAGGGTCGGGCGCCGGTCGGAAAGTCGGTGGATCCGGGCGTCTCGCCGACGTGCGGCAGGCGTTGACGCCGGTCAACGAATGGTTCCAGCACGTCGGCAAATCGCTGGGTCTGCTCTGGCGGCGCTCGTTGCAATTGCGGGTCATCGTCTCGACGCTGACGCTGTCGCTGATCGTGATCATGGTGCTCGGTGTTGTGCTGACCAGCCAGATCACCGATCGACTGCTGGACGCCAAGATCGCCGCGGGGGTCGAGGAGATGGACCGCGTCCGCAATACGGTCGAAACCCAACTGACGGGGGTCCACGACATCACCAGCCAGCAACAGCGGCTGACCGATGCCCGTGAGTCACTCTCCAACCGGCGCGATTCGAGCCGGACCGGCGGCGAGGCGGGCAGTTTCGATTCGGCGCTGAGCATGATCGGCGGGACCCCACAGCAGGTGATCACCGCCGGGCCGATGACAGAGGTGCCCGACGCGCTGCGCCGGTTCGTCCAGCGAAACCAGGTCAGCTACCAGTTCGCCACGGTCGCGGATCCGGACGGCTATCACGGCCGCGCGCTCATCATCGGCAGTCCCAGCGCCGAGGTGCCCACCCTGGAGATCTATCTGATCTTCCCGCTGGGCAACGAGGAACGTAGCCTGGCGCTGATGCGCGGCACCATGCTGGTCGGCGGTGTGGTGCTGCTGATCCTGCTGGCCGCCATCACGGCCCTGGTGACCCGTCAGGTGGTGCTGCCGATCCGGTCCGCCGCCCGGATCGCCGGTCGCTTCGCCGACGGGCGGCTCAAGGAACGCATGCTGGTGCGCGGCGACGACGATATCGCCCGGCTGGCCAAGGCTTTCAACGAAATGGCCGAGAGCCTGTCCAATCAGATCAATCAGCTGGAGGAATTCGGCAATCTGCAGCGGCGCTTCACCTCCGATGTCAGCCATGAACTACGCACCCCGCTGACGACGGTGCGGATGGCGGCCGATCTCATCCACGGCAGTAGCGACGATCTCGATCCCGCGCTGGCCCGCAGTGCCGAACTGCTGGTCACCGAACTGGACCGGTTCGAAGGACTGCTCAACGATCTGCTGGAGATCTCGCGCCACGATGCCGGCGTCGCCGAACTCCAGGTCGAATCGCTGGATGTACGGATGTGCGTCCGCGCGGCCATCTCCACAGTGCGGCATCTGGCGCGGGACGCCGCGACCGAGGTGGTTATCGACCTGCCCGAAGAACCGGTGGTCGCCGAGGTCGATCCGCGGCGTGTGGAGCGGGTGCTGCGCAATCTGCTCGCCAACGCGATCGATCACAGCGAGGGCAAACCCGTCCTGATCCGGATGCGCGGCGATACCGAAGCCAATGCCCTCGCCGTGGTGGTGCGGGACCAGGGTGTCGGTCTGCGGCCGGGGGAGGAAAAGCTGGTGTTCAGCAGGTTCTGGCGGTCCGATCCCTCGCGGATGCGCCGCTCCGGTGGGACCGGGCTCGGCTTGTCGATCAGTGTCGAGGACGCCAACCTGCACGACGGCAGACTCGAGGCCTGGGGACGTCCGGGCGTCGGCGCGAGTTTCCGGCTGACCCTGCCGCTGGTCCGTGGTCAGAAACTGGGCAAGAGCCCGCTGCCCCTGGAACCCGGGATGCGTCGTGCGCCTCGGCCGCCGGACGGCGACGGTGATCGAACCAGCGGCGAGCGGGTGGAACTCGGCCCTCCGGTCACCGAAACCGAGCCCTGGGCGCCCCGCCCGGCAGTGGCTCCCGAGGCCGCGCCACCGGCTTCGTCGGCACCAGGCGCTACCGCGGATTCCGGGACCGCGGAACCGGCCCCGGCGGCGACGGATGTTCCGGTGCCCGGTCCGGATCCGGATACTGCCGCGTCCACTGCGCCGGAGAGCGGCGCCGCCCCGGATGGTTCCCCGGAGAGCAGTTCCGGGGAGACCGGTACGGATTCCGATACGCCCACGCAGGATCCGGATCGCGGGAAACCGGGGCCGTCGGATCCGGCGGACGGAGGCTCTGTGATCACCGACAGCGGAGACCAGAAATCATGACCGCGCGCATTCGGCGGTTACGGCTGCTCGTCGTGATGGCCGCGGTGCTCGGCCTGGCCACCACGGCCGGTTGCGCGAATCTGCCCGATTCCTCGCAGCCCCAGGCACTCGGCACGATCAACCAGGAACCCATCGCCGAGGGCCCCCCGCTCCCCACCAAGGGCCGTGACCCGGATCTGCTGCTTCGGGATTTCCTACAGGCCACCGCCGACCCTGCCGACGGTCATCTGGCCGCCCGGCAGTACATGACCCCCGCCGCCTCCACCCAGTGGAACGATGTCGACTCCCATGTGATCGTGGAACGGGCGGACACCCTGCGGGAATCACGGACCGAGAACGAGGCGACCTATGTGCTGCGCGCGCGCAAGGTCGGGGAACTCTCCGAGGACGGTTCGTATCACGCGGTCGACGGGATCATCGAGAACAAGATCGAGATGACCCGGATCGACGGCCAATGGCGGATCGACGAACTGCCCGACGGTGTGATGATGGAGTACAGCGCCTTCACCCAGTCCTACCGCCGGCAGGCCCTGTACTTCGTCACCGCCGACGGCCAGCACGTGGCCCCGGATCTGCGCTGGATCGCGGGCCGCCCGGACGAACTGGCCCAGCAGTTGGTGAACAAACTGATCGCGGGCCCGCAGCCGTATATCGCCCCGGCCGTGCGTAATTACCTGGCTCCGCCCGTGGCGGTGCGCGGTACGGTCACCAAGGCCAACGGCGATCCGGTCGGCGTCGGAGTGGGGCTGGGCGGGGTACGGATCGATTTCACCGGGATCGGCGAGATGAGCCCGCGTGACCGCGAATTGTTCGCCGCCCAAGTGGTACTCACCCTCGCGAGCGCCGATGTACTGGGTCCCTACATGCTGCTCGACGACGGCCGGCCCTTGGACGAGCGGTTCGCCGGCAACGGCTGGTCGGTCGACGATCTGGGCACGCTCGCCGACTCCGTGCAGCCGGGGGCGCTGATCGGCTTGCACGCGCTTCGCGACGGCAAGCTGGTCAAGGTCGAGGCGAACCGGGCCCCGGCCCCGGCTCCGGGATATTTCGGCGAGGTGCAGAACCTGCAATCGGTCGGCCTGTCACCGGACGGCAAACTGGTGGCGGCCGTCGCCGACGCGGGCCGCCAGCCGCCGCAGCCGCAGCGCACGCTGATGGTGGGCAGCTACGGGGGCAACGCCTTCCCGGTCGCCGAGGGCGGTGCCATCACCCGCCCGTCCTGGACCGACGACGGCAGTGCGGCCTGGGCTGTCATCGACGGGAACCGGGTGATCCGAGCGGTCACCAATCGCGATACCGGCACCGTCTCGGTCCAGGAGGTGGATACCACCCAGCTGACGGCACCGGATTCCGGACCCGCTTTCGAACTACCGATCACCGAACTGCGGATTTCCCGCAACGGGGTGAGCGCGGTACTGATCGCCGACGGGAAGGTGTACGTCGCCATGGTGCTGCGCCGGCCGGACGGTACCTTCGCACTCACCTCACCGCGGCAGATCGCCATCGAACTCAGTACCGCCGCGACCTCGGTCGACTGGTTCAGCGACGATACGATCATCCTGGCCACCGCCGGTAACGTCGACCCGGTCCGTACGGTGAAGATGGACGGCTCCGGAACGGCCTCGCTCGGCGGTCGTAACCTCACCCCGCCGGTCCGCCAGGTCACCGCCTCCATCGAACGGCAGTATGTCGCCGATTCGCGGGCGGTCCTGGAATTCACCCGAACCCCCGAGGGGGGCGACCCCTACTGGCGCGAGGTTCCCGGCCTCGGCGCGGATGCCGTCCCGGTGCTGCCGGGCTGATTCCCCCCTCGTGGTGTCGGTCCCCACCGGCACACTGCGGTCATACGGACCCTGCTGGATCTGGTCGTACCCTCCGAATGCGCCGGCTGCCGGACACCCGGGACACCGTGGTGTGCCGGGTGCGCGCGCAGTGTCACCGGCCCGCCGATCCGGGTGTACCCACGGTCGGACCCGGGCGTGCCTTGCTGGGCGCTGAGCCGCTACCGCGGCCCCGCCCGGCAGGCCGTGCTCGCGGCCAAGGAACGGAACCGGCGCGATCTCGCCCGGCCGCTCGGACTCGCTCTCGCCGCGGGACTGGCCGAGTTGCGAGACCCGGACCGGCCCCTGATACTTGTACCCTCGCCGAGCCGGAGCGCGGCGGCACGGCGCCGTGGCGGTGACCCGGTACTGCGATGCGCGTGGATCGCGGCGCGGTCGCTGCGCAGTTGCCAGGTCCTGCCCTGTCTGCGAGTCTGGTGGGGAGTACGTGATTCGGCCGGTTTGACGGCGCGCGAGCGCGACCGCAATCTACGCGGCCGGGTGAACGTTGTGCCTTTCCCCGGCCATGCGGCGAACGCACAGGTCGTTCTGGTCGACGACGTGTTGACGACAGGCGCCACGGTATCGGCCTGCGCCCGTGCCCTCGTTGCCGCAGGAACACGCCCTGATGGCGTATTCGTGACGTGTGCCGGGTGAATCCGGGAAATTTGCGTGAACAGTGGCGAACCTTCGATCCTCGTACTAGCGTCGCGTTCACACACCCGATCCGGGAGTTTGGAGGTGGGCCTCGTACATCACGTGCCGGCCGACTGGATCCGACATGGCCGGCACCGTTTCATCCCGCCGCATGCGACGACAAGTGTGTGGCCAGATCCGGGAGGTACGCGTGACGACTACTTCACGACCTTCAGTACAGGACACAGCCCAGACGGAGTTGGAGGACCAGCTCGACCGACCACGGGACACCCGTGCGGAGATCGTGGTCAAGGGCCGCAACGTCGAGGTGCCCGACCATTACCGAATCTATGTGTCGGAGAAGCTGTCCCGTCTGGAACGCTTCGATCCATCGATTTTCCTCTTCGACGTGGAACTCTTCCACGAGCGCAACCGTCGTCAACGCAAGAGCTGCCAGCGGGTGGAGATCACCGCACGCGGCAAGGGTCCGATCGTTCGTGCCGAGGCCTGTGCGGATAGTTTCTACGCCGCGTTCGAGGCCGTGACCGCCAAGCTGGAGAGCCGGCTGCGTCGCACCAAGGACCGCCGCCGCGTCCACTACGGCGAGAAGACCCCGGTCTCCGTGCACGACGCCACCGCCGAACTGGCCGAGGACGCGCTACTCGCTGATCTCTCCGATCTCCCACACGATCATTCCCCACATACCCGGAGACGTTCCGATTTCGCGGCCGACTACCCCGAATACGAGGGGCCCGGTCATATCGTGCGGACGAAGGTGCACTCGGCGATCCCCATGACAGTCGATGATGCCCTGTACCAGATGGAGTTGGTGGGTCACGATTTCTTCCTGTTCCAGGACAAGGAAACCGATCGACCGTCGGTGGTCTACCGCCGGCACGCCTTCGACTACGGCTTGATAAGGCTCGCATAGCCGACGCTGCAGCCGACCGGTCCCTACGGGCCGGTCGGCTTTCTCATTTCCCGGTGGCGCCGGTGTACCGCTCCCGGTGCACGGCGGCACTCAGCGGTCGCCGGTCGCGCCAGCCGAAACGTTCCAGATCGGGAACGTGCTGGAATTCGGTGACCGGGCCGATACAGAGCCAGGCAACCGGCCGGATATCCGCGGGCAGATCGATCAGGCCGGCGAGGAAAGGTTCGTCGTAGAACGACACCCAGCCCACCCCGATCTGCTCGGCGGTGGCGGCCAGCCAGAGGTTTTGGATCGCGAGAATCGTCGAATACAAACCGGTTTCGGGTACGGTCGCCCGGCCCAGCACCTGTGGTCCACCCCGCGAATCGTCGTGCACGACCACGATGCCGGTGCCGCTCTCCTCGATTCCCTCGATCTTGACGGGCGCGAAGGTATGTGCCCGCTCGGTGGGTAGCGATCGCGCGAAATCGAGCCGCCGCTCGGCCACATGGGCCGCGAACTCACGCAGTGTCACCGGTTCGCGAACGACAACGAAATCCCACGGCTGCGAATTACCGACACTCGGCGCGCAGTGCGCCGCCTCCAGAATCCGCCACAGCGTGGAATCGTCGATCGGCTCCCCGGTGAACTCCGCCCGCACATCTCGCCGGGTCCGAATAGCCTCGTAAACGCTCATCACAGCGCCATTGTGGACGCCCGGTCCGCGGTGGGACGCGGCCGGGGCCCCGCTATCCCCTGGGCCGTCACCGCATCGCGTTGCCTCGGCATACGGTGTGTCTCGACCACCGAGCCTGCCTCGTATCCGATCGCCTCCACGAACTGCCGCTCTTACTCGGTGGCGAGTCCTACGAGGTCGAGTAGCTCGGCGAGGCGGCGATCCACCCGCCCCGCGCGGCCGTATCCGGGTGGGGCGGGTGGTTACTCACCTTGTCAGCCCGCGAGAGCCACCGCGCGGCGGCGGAGCCGACGACGGCCTTCCGCGATCGCAGTGCGCAGACCGCGCCGCTGTCCGGTGACCGGATCGAACGTGGATACCGCCTGTCCGTTGAACTTCCGCTCCGAGGCGGTTTCGGGGGCGTCGTCGGAGGTGTGCCGCAGGTATTTGTCGGGCAGCGACAGTTTCGCGATGGTGCGCCAGGCCTTGAAATACTGGACCGGCAGTGAACCCGTGGTGTACGGCAGGTCGTATTTATCGCACAGCTCGCGCACCCGGACCGCGACCTCGGCGTACCGGTTGCTGGGGAGATCGGGGAAAAGATGGTGTTCGATCTGGTGGCTGAGGTTCCCGGTCATGAAGTGCAGGAGCTTGCCGCCGGAGATATTGGCGCTGCCCAACATCTGCCGCAGGTACCACTGGGCCTGCGATTCGCCGTCGATATCGGCCTTGGTGAATTTCTCGGCACCGTCGGGGAAGTGGCCACAGAAGATGACCGCGTTGGTCCAGATGTTGCGGACCACGTTCGCCGCGAGGTCGGCGGTGAGGGTGTGGAAGAACGAGGGGCCGGTCAGCAACGGGAAGACGACATAATCCTTCAGCACCTGCTTTTTGATCTTGGCCTTCACCTCGCCGGCCTTACGATCGAATTCCGCGCGCTGCGGGGTTCCCGGTTCGAACTTTCCGGCCGCGAGTTTGCCGAGTTCGAGGTGCTGGATCGCGACGCCGTATTCGAACAGCGATTGCAGTACCAGGTTGTAGACCGGGTTACCGATATAGAACGGCTTCCAGCGCTGGTCGCGGGTGACACGCAGCAGGCCGTAGCCGATATCGTCGTCCATTCCCAGGACATTGGTGTACTTGTGGTGCAGGTAGTTGTGGGTGTGCTTCCAGTGCTTGGATGGGCCCGCGTTATCCCATTCCCAATGCGTGGAGTGGATCTCCGGATCGTTCATCCAGTCCCACTGGCCGTGCATCACATTGTGCCCGATCTCCATGTTCTCGATGATCTTGGCGGTGCCCAGTAGCGCCACGCCGGCCAGCCAGGCCGGGGGCAGGAAACTGGCGAACAATACAGTACGGCCGCTGATTTCGAGGGCGCGCTGCAGTCTGATGACGTTGCGAATGTATCGGGCATCCCGCTCGCCCCGAGTCGATTCGATGTCCCGGCGAATCGCGTCGAACTCTGCTCCGAGAGCCTCCACGTCCGCTTCGGTGAGATGCGCGTATTCCTTGACATCCGAGATAGCCATGGCGGCTACCCTACCGTAAGTTACGACACCGTAGGTTTGGGGCTTCGGTCAGAAAATGTGGCGTGTACCCTATTGCGCGTCCCAAAACAGAATGATAGGTCGAGCACAACCGCCATCGTAGCGCGTCACACTTGGGCCTCGAAGGTAATGATCGCATCCCGTGGCAGCCGTGTTACACCCGCCACGCGATCATATTTCCCGAAAGCGGACGCCGGTCAGGCGGAGTACGAGGTCTGTGATTTGCGCAATGCGTGCCGGGCTCGCCGGAGCAGATCCTTCTCCTGCCGGGCTTTGGCCCGAAAAGTCCGCTCGGCGCTGCGCAGCACTTCTCGCTCCTGCTCGGCCTTGGCGCGCAACGCGATTTTCGCCTCGTGCATCGCCCAGCGCAGCCCACGGCGCTTTCCGGTCGCCGGGTCGATACTCCACGGCAAATTCTCCGAGCCCGCATGCAGCGTGACCCCGGCGAATTTGCGTTCGGAGGAGGTTTCCGGCGCGTCGTCGGCGGTGCGGCGCAGGAACCGGTCCGGCAGGGCGAGTTTGTGGATGGTGCGGAAGGCCAGCAGATATTGCTTGCCCAGCGATCCGGTGGTGTAGGGCAGATCGTATTTCTCGCAGAGTTCGCGTACGCCCGCCGCGACCTCGGGGTAGCGGTTACTGGGCAGGTCCGGGAACAGGTGGTGTTCGATCTGATAGCTCAGATTGCCGCTCATGAAACCCATGACCGGACCGGCCGAGAAGTTCGCGCTGCCGAGCATCTGCCGCAGATACCATTCACCGGGCGTCTCGCCCTCGAGCTGTTCCTCGGTGAACTTCTCCGCACCGTCGGGGAAATGGCCGCAGAAGATCACGGCGTATGCCCACAGATTGCGGACCAGATTCGCGGTGGCGTTCGCTTTCAGAGTCGACATGAAAGCGGGCCCGGTGACCGCCGGGTAGAGCAGAAAGTCTTTGGTCACCTGCCGGGCGATCTTGCGGGCGAACAGTTTGTTGGGCTCGGAGAGGACCTGGTACCGCGGTGTGTCGGAGAGCTCCTTGTCGATGGTCCAGTCGTGCAGGGCGATGCCCCATTCGAAGGCCGCGGCCAGGACGATATTGGCGAACGGCTGCACCAGATGCACCGGCCGCCACGGTTCGTCACGCGTCATTCGCAGGATGCCGAAGCCGAGGTCTTCGTCCTTGCCCAGCACGTTGGTATAGGTGTGATGGGAATAGTTGTGGGCCCGCCGCCACTGCGCCGACGGGCCGGTCATATCCCATTCCCAGTTGGTCGAGTGGATCTCCGGATCGTTCATCCAGTCCCACTGGCCGTGGCTGATGTTGTGGCCGAGCTCCATGTTCTCGATGATCTTGGCGACCGACAGCATGGCGGTGCCGGCCACCCAGGCCCAGCGGTTGCGGCTGCCGAACAGCACGGCGCGGGCGGCGAGTTCCAGGCCGCGCTGGGCGGCGATGCTGCGCCGGATGTACCGCGCGTCCCGCTCACCCAGGGATTGCTCGACGGACCGGCGGATCGTGTCGAGTTCCTGGCCCAGTGTCTCGACATCCGCGGCCGTCAGGTGGGCAAAGGCTCTGATGTCGGTGATGGCCACCGGCGTCCCTTCTGTAGGCGCTGTATGCGAAGACGAGGTCGGATCAGGCGTACCTCCGCCTTCGCTCCGGCCGTGCGCGTTCGTATGCTGACACTCCGTCCACACGGCTGGTCTGTGTGGGACCACGCGTACCTCCGCCTTCGCTCCGGCCGTGCGCGTTCGTATGCTGACACTCCGTCCACACGGCTGGTCTGTGTGGGACCAGGCGTACCTCCGCCTTCGCTCCGGCCGCGCGTTCGTATGCTGACACTCGTCCGCCTGCTGGTCCGTGTCGGACCCGGGCGGACACCGGAAGAGGGTTTCGGGGATCTTCCCGGAATGGGAAGCAGCCTACGTTCACCTCGAGGGTACCGCTGTGTACTGGTCTCGGGGCGAACGTGTCCGGTCATACCTCCAGCGTGCAGTCGCCCGCCGCGGCCGAGATGCATGTCTGCACTTTCTCTCCTTCGAACCGCTCGATCCCGTTGCGAAGATCGCGGGCGTGTCCCGAGCTCAAGGTGACCACACAGGTCTGGCAGATACCCATCCGGCAGCCGAACGGCAACTGAACACCGGTCGATTCACCGGCTTCCAGCAGGGTGGTGGCGCCGTCCACGGTAACCGTGCGACCGCTCTTACCGAAGGTGACGGTGCCGCCCTCGGTGGTCGCCGACCGCTCCACCTCGAACCGTTCCACGTGCAGTGCCGATTCGAGACCGGCCGCGTGCCAGTGCTTCTCGATCTCGTCGAGCATGCCCAGGGGGCCGCACGCCCAGGTCTGGCGTTCCCGCCAATCCGGGTAGAGCTCGTCCAGCGCGTCGGTGGCGAACTTGCCCTTCTCGCCGGTGAGGTGCACATGCGAGACGAATCCGGGATGCCGGGCGTGTAGATCGTCCAGTTCGGCGGCGAACATCACGTCCTCGGCGGTACGCGCCGAATGGATGTGCACCACATCGGTGACCGCGTCGCGCCGATCCATGGCCCGCAGCATCGACATCACGGGTGTGATCCCGGAACCGGCGGTGAGGAACAGCACCTTCGGCGGTGGCGGGGACGGCAGGACGAACGCGCCCTGCGGTGCGGCCAGCCGCACGACGGTGCCGGGCGACACCCCGTTCACCAAGTGGCTGGACAGGAAACCCTCGGGCATCGCCTTCACCGCGATGGCGATGACCTTCTTGCCGTAGCGGGGGTCGTTCCAGTCGGGCGGGCTGGTCAGCGAGTACGAACGCCAGTGCCAGCGACCTTCCACGAGGATCCCGATACCGATGTACTGCCCGGGTTCGTAACGGAAATCGAAGCCCCACCCGGGTTTGATCACCAGTGTCGCCGAATCGGCGGTCTCCTTGCGGACGTCGACTACGCGGCCGCGCAACTCCCGCGCCGACCACAACGGGTTGGCGAGGTGCAGATAGTCGTCGGGTAGCAGGGGGGTGGTGACCCGTGCCACCGCCCCTCGCAGCAGATTCAGTTTGCCGCCGCGTTCGGCGATACCGGCCGCCGGTGCCTCCAACCAGTCCTTGACACCGCGCACCGTCATCGCGTTCGGTTTCCTGCCCATTTGCGCTGTTCTTCTCCTGTGTCCTCCGCGCCCGGGGCGCGCCGTGGCACCAGGTTACGGCATCGTAGGTTCCCCTGGGGTCGCAGGCGAGTGGCGCCCGGGGACCCGGTTGTGACTCACAGCTGTCGCGCGCGGCGGCCGTCCTCGGTCACAAGTGCCGGGCTACAACAGGTCGATCAGGAAGGGCAGTTCCTGGGTGGCGTACCAGGCCAGCTGATGGTCCTCGGCGTCGCCGAGGACGAACTCGGCGTCCTCGTCGCCCAGGTCGGCGGCATCGATGATGTCGACCGCCTTGGCGACCGCAGGTTCGGCCTCGGCCAGGTCCATATGAACCGAGGCGATCCGCTTGTACTGGATCGGTCCGTCCAGTTTCACGACCGCGTCGTCGAGGTCCGGCCGCAATATCGCGCCCGTCACATCCACCGCGATCACCGCGCGGCGATACATCGGGGGAGTGGAACCGTGTACTTCCTCGGCCAGCAGCCGCAGCACCGCCCGCGCCGCCTCGGCCATGGCGACCTCGGCCAACTCCTCCTCGTCGCCCGATGCGTAGGCCTCACGCAGTGCCGGGGTGAGCGCGAAGGCCGTCCCGCCGACCGCGTGCAGTTCGTGTGTGTCCACGAGTTCGCGCAGCATCGGCACGGTGGCCGGCACGTACACCCGCATGGTCTTGCGGTCAGAGGCAGGCACCGAGTATCTCCTCCATCGATTCGGGTACCGACGCGGCCAGAACCCCGATATCGGCCATCGCCTCGCGGTCGGCGTTGAGTCCGTAGCAGACCCGTCCGTCGTAGGACGTGATCCCGATACTCGTCGCCTGGTTGCGCAGCAGTGGCGAAACCGGGTACATCTCCAGCATCCGCGCGCCGCCGACGAACATCGGTGTCTGCGGGCCCGGCGCGTTGGTGATCACCAGATTGAACGTATGGTCTGCGAACGTACTCGCCGCCCGCACACTCATCGCGTGCAGGCTGGCCGGAGCGAAACCGGCGAGATGCACCAGGGTCGAGGCCCGGACGCCGTGGCGGCCGCGGGCATCCTCGGCGGTGGCGTGCGCGATATGGGAGAGCCGCATCACCGGACTGGGTTCGCCCACCGGGAGGTCGAGGAGGAACGGGGTGATCCCGCTGGGCAGTGTGCGCCCGGTGCCCGGATCGCCGCTGTAGCCCGACATCGGGACCACCGCACGCAGCACGCTCGATTCGGTGAGGCCCTTGTTCCGGGACAGCAGCCAGTTGCGCAGCGCGCCGGTCACGACCGCCAGTACGACATCGTTGATCGTGCAGCCGTTCTGCTCGTGCACTCGTTTGTAGTCGGCCAGGTCGGTCACCGCGACGGTGAACCTGCGCTGGCGGGAGGTGCGGGCGTTCAGGGGACTGTCCGGTGTCCCGCTGGCCGCCGACCGGACCGCCGTCGCCATGCTGTCCAGTGTTCTGCTCGCCGCGCCGACGAGCCCGGCGGTACCGGCGCCGACCTCGCGCAACACCTCCACAGCGGAACCGGGCTGGGCCACCAGATGTCCGAGCGCGCCCAGCAGCAGATCGGTATCGCTGGGTTCACGGCCGGGGATCCACGCATCGTCGGCGATCTCCCGCGGGGACTCGGCCCCGTCCACGATGACATGCCCGATCTCCAGTGCGGCGTGCCCGTCGACCAGTGCGGCGTGGGACTTGGTGTACAGAGCGCACCGCCCGCCGCTCAGGCCCTCGATCAGGTACATCTCCCACAGCGGGCGGCCGGGGTCCAGCGGTCGCGAACCCAGCCGGGCGACCAGCTCGTACAGCTGCTCGTCGCTGCCCGGTGACGGGAGCGCGGAACGCCGCAGGTGGTAGGTGATATCGAAATGGCTGTCCTCCACCCAGACCGGCCGGCCCAGCGACAGCGGGATCTCGCGCACCTTGCGCCGGTAGCGGGGTACCAGGGGTAGGCGGGACTCCACCAGATCGACCAGCTCCTGGTAGTCGAGGATCCGCTCGTCGTCGTCGGCTGTGTTGTCCAGAACGGCCAGCGACCCGATGTGTACCGGGTGAGTGGTCGATTCCAGCCGGAAGAAGTCCGCGTCCTGCGGCGTCAGCTTCGCTATCACCCTGGTCTCTGCCCCTTCGGAGTCCGGAATACGGTATCCATTGTGACCAGGTGACACGTGTTCCCGCACCATTGTGTGTGATATTCCGATATGTAATTCGAGGGCTTGCGCGGGGAACCGCGGTGATATACCCGGGACGGGACCCATCGGCCGCCGAATGTGACCGAGGCACACTGGCCGGGTACGCGACGGCGCCTACCATGGGAGCCGCATTACCATGAAGCAAGCTGCGGCTACGCGGTCCGTGACACCGACCGCGCCGCCGTGCACATCGGAGCCGAAACCGACCGACCCAGAGGACTGACGAGACTCGTGCCTGCGCTGACACTGACGAGGTTGCTACGTTTTGGTGAGGGTCGCATGGTCAAGCGGCTCTCCCATCTCGCCGACGAGGTGCTCGGTCTCGAAGGCGAGTACGAGGACCTCACCGATACCGAGCTGCGTGCCAAGACCGACGAGTTCCGCGAGCGTTACGCGGACGGGGAATCGCTCGACGATCTACTGCTGGAGGCGTTCGCGGTGGCGCGCGAGGCCTCATGGCGGGTGCTGCAGCAGAAGCACTACAGGGTGCAGATCATGGGTGGTGCCGCGCTGCATCTGGGCAATATCTCGGAGATGAAGACAGGTGAGGGCAAAACCCTGACCTCGGTCCTGCCCGCCTATCTGAACGCGATCAGCGGCGACGGTGTGCATATCGTCACGACCAACGACTACCTGGCCAAACGTGACTCCGAGTGGATGGGCCGGGTGCACCGTTTCCTCGGTCTCGAGGTGGGCGCGATCCTGGCCGGCATGACGCCGCCGCAGCGGCGCGCGGCCTACCACGCCGATATCACCTACGGCACCAACAACGAATTCGGCTTCGACTATCTGCGCGACAATATGACCCATTCGCTGGACGATCTGGTTCAGCGCGGACACAATTTCGCCGTGGTCGACGAGGTCGACTCCATTCTGATCGACGAGGCGCGTACTCCTCTCATCATCTCCGGCCCGGCGGACGCTTCCAGCAAGTGGTATGCGGAATTTGCCCGAATCGCCCCATTACTGAAAAAAGATCTCCACTACGAGGTCGATATCAAGAAACGCACCATCGGCGTGCACGAGGCGGGTGTGGAATTCGTCGAGGACCAGCTCGGTATCGACAATCTCTACGAGGCCGCGAACTCCCCGCTGGTGAGCTACCTGAACAACTCCGTCAAGGCCAAGGAGCTCTACACCAAGGACAAGGACTACATCGTCCGCGACGGCGAAGTGATCATCGTCGACGAGTTCACCGGGCGCATCCTGGTCGGCCGTCGCTACAACGAGGGCATGCACCAGGCGATCGAGGCCAAGGAAGAGGTCGAGATCCAGCCGGAGAACCAGACCCTGGCCACCATCACGCTGCAGAACTACTTCCGCCTCTACGACAAACTCTCCGGTATGACCGGTACCGCCGAAACCGAGGCGGCCGAGTTGCACCAGATCTACAGCCTGGGTGTCATCCCGATCCCGACCAACAAGCCGCCGATCCGTATCGACCAGGCCGACCTGATCTACAAGACCGAAGAGGCCAAGTTCAACGCGGTGGTCGACGATGTGGTGGAACGCCATGAGGCGGGCCAGCCGGTGCTGATCGGTACCACCAGCGTGGACCGTTCGGAGTATCTGTCCAAACAGCTCACCAAACGCGGCGTTCCGCACAATGTGCTCAACGCGAAGTTCCACGAGAAGGAAGCGCAGATCATCGCCGAGGCGGGCCGCCCCGGCACGGTGACCGTCGCGACGAATATGGCCGGCCGCGGTACCGATATCGTGCTCGGCGGTAACCCCGACATCATCACCGACACCCTGCTGCGCCAGCAGGGCCTGGACCCGGTGAACACGCCCGAGGAATATCAGGCCAACTGGTTCCACGCGCTGGAGAAGGTCAAGAAACAGGTCGCCGAGGACGCCGAGGCGGTGAAGGATGCCGGCGGTCTCTATGTGCTCGGTACCGAACGCCACGATTCCCGGCGTATCGACAACCAGCTGCGCGGTCGTTCCGGTCGTCAGGGCGACCCGGGCGAGTCCCGCTTCTACCTGTCGCTCGGTGACGAACTCATGCGCCGCTTCAACGGCGCGGCGCTGGAGTCGATCATGACCCGGCTCAACCTGCCCGACGATGTACCGATCGAGGCGAAGATGGTCTCCAAGGCCATCAAGAGCGCACAGACCCAGGTCGAGCAGCAGAACTTCGAGATCCGCAAGAACGTGCTCAAGTACGACGAGGTGATGAACCAGCAGCGCACCATCATCTACGACGAGCGCAACCAGATCCTGCGCGGCGAGGATATGGAGGGCCAGGTCCAGAGCATGATCACCGATGTGGTCACCGCGTACGTGGACGGCGCCACCGCCGAGGGCTATGTGGAGGACTGGGATCTCGACAAGCTGTGGAGCGCACTGAAAACTCTCTACCCGGTGAGCTTGAACCATCGCGACGTCACCGGTGAGACCGAGGTCGGTGAAGCCGGTGAACTCACCCGCGACGATCTGCTCGATACGTTGCTCGACGATGCCCACGCCGCCTATGAGCAGCGTGAGTCCGAGATCGACGGGATGGCGGGCGAAGGCAGTATGCGCACGCTGGAACGTCAGGTGCTGCTGTCGGTGCTGGACCGGAAATGGCGTGAGCATCTCTACGAGATGGACTACCTGAAGGAAGGTATCGGCCTGCGCGCGATGGCCCAGCGCGATCCGCTGGTCGAGTACCAGCGTGAGGGCTTCGATATGTTCGCCAACATGCTGGAGGGGTTGAAGGAGGACGCGGTCGGCATCCTGTTCAACGTCCAGGTGGAGGTCCAGCAGCCCCAGCCCGAGGGCGTTCAGGTGGATTCCGGGCTGCGCTCCCCGATCGGCTCGCAGCCGGTGCCGCCGAGCAGTCAGTACCCCACGGAGAAGCTTCCGATCATCAACGGTGCGCCGCCGGCGCTGCGCGCTCGTGGTATCGGCGATTCGGGCCCGCGGGGTCTGAGCTACTCGGGACCGGACGAGGGTGGCCGCACCGCGGTGCACAGCGATGCGGAGGAGTACGGCGACGATGCCCCGACACAGGGCACTCGCCGGGAACGCCGCGAGGCAGCCCGGGCCCAGACGAAACAGGGCCGGGGGCCGAAGACTCCGCGGAAGCACTGATCCGGAACCGGCGGCGCCGCTCCCCTGGAAAGGGGAGCGGCGCCGCTGTATCGGGGGTCCGGAATACCCGGGGGACTCCGGCTCAGCTCATCACGGTGTACTGCGGGCAGTAGACCCTGACCGCGGCTTCCAGGAACATATAGGGATACTCCACGAACGGCCGCGCCTCCTCGGCGAGGTAGGAGCGGTTCGCCGCGGTGTTACCGGAGGTGCCGAGGTACTCGCACTGGGCGTGTGCGAGGGCGATCGCCGCGTCCTGGAGTTGGCGGGTCTCGTCGTCGAACGCACTGGCCCGGAGGAATTCCCGGTCCGCGAAGGGTAGCTGCGCGACGGAGTCGTCCTTGCCCGCCGGGCTGTGCACACCCGTGGAACCCGGCCGCGAGACGCCGGGGTAGGGGTGTGCGTAGGCACTGGAGAAGCTGCCGAACACGAGCGCGGATGCGACCGCGCCGATGGCCAGAGTTTTGAGCATCGTTCCTTCTGTGTTCGATAGTGCGGGACGGGATGGGCAGGCGGGCCCGCCACGACAGCTCGGGCCGGACTGTCGCGCCGACGTCTCGTTGCCGTCTCGGCCGAATAACTTCGGTGCGTGCCGCATATTAACTCGCCGCCGAGCTGCTGGTTTGCTGATTTACGCTGCGTCGCCGAACATCCCATCAATTCAGCTGATCGATTTCCTGGAATATGCGGTAGCCGGAGGTTTCCCGGGCGCCGCGACCGAGGCCGCACCGGGTGGGCAGAAGGCGGCAGGTTTGGATTCGCCCTGAGGGAAAGGGTTCGCAGGCGCGGTCGCGAACCGCACGATAGCCGGGCAGCACAACCACATCACAAGGGACAGAACCCATGCCAGTACGCCCGGATACGATACGCAGACACCGTCGGCCGTCGGCCGTCGTATGCCTGGCGGCGCTCAGCGCCCTCGTGATGCTGCTGAGCGCGTGCGGCGCGGGTGGCGAGGCGGCCAAAACGGCCGACGGGAAGACGATCCTGCGGTATCAGGGCTGGTCCGGGAAGGTGGCATTCCACGAACTGGCCGCCGACCTCGGCTACTACGACAAGATCCAGCTCGAGTGGGTCGGCGACACCACCAGCGGCCCGCAGGACATTCAGTCCGCGGCCACCGGCGAGATCGAATTCGGCTCGGCGTTCAACGGTGCCGTCGTCAAACTCAACGCCGCCGGTGCCCCCATCACGTCGGTGCTCAGCTCCTACGGCGCCGACGCGAACGAGTACACCGGGTACTACGTGCTGGAGAACAGCCCCATCCGGTCGGCCCGCGATCTGATCGGCAAGAAGATCGGGATGAACACCCTCGGTGCGCACCACGAATTCCTCACCCGCGAATGGCTCGCGCAGCAGGGACTGGCCCCCGACGAGATCAAGTCGGTACAGCTGGTGGTGGTACCGCCGGTGAACACCGAGCAGGCGCTGCGCGAGGGGCAGATCGATGTCGCCACGTTGAGCTCGATCCAGCGGGAGAGTGCCCTCGATCGGGGTGGTATCCGGCCCCTGTTCACCGACCGGGACCTGTTCGGCGCGTTCAGCTACGGCACTTACGTGATGCGCGACGATTTCATCGCCGCCAACCCCGAGGCCGTACGCGATTTCGTGCAGGGAACAGCGCGCGCCATCCGCTGGACCCAGATCCATCCGAGGGAAGAAGTGGTGGCCCGTTTCCTCGACATCATTCAGAAGCGGGGCCGCACGGAAAGTGCCGAACCCGTGAAGTACTGGCGCAGTTCCGGGATCCCGGTGCCGGGTGCGGTGATCGCCGAACGCGAGTTGCAGATCTGGATCGACTGGCTGGTCCGCAACGGCGAACTCGACGAAGGCAAGCTGACGGCCCGCGACCTCTATACCAACGAGTACAACCCATACGCCAACGGCACCTACCCCGCCGACGGTGGACCCGACGGACAAGCATTGGCCGGTGAGAAATGAGCACGACGCCCAAACTCCGCCTGGACGGGGTGACCAAGAAGTTCCCGATCCGGGGCCAGAAGACCGATCTCACCGCGGTCGAGGATATAACCCTCGACCTCGCGGCCGGGGAGTTCCTGGTGCTCGTGGGGCCCAGCGGTTGCGGTAAATCCACGCTGCTCGATCTGCTGGGCGGCCTGAGCACCCCGACCTCCGGGCAGATCCTGCTCGACGGCAAGCCGATCACCGGGCCCGGTCTGGATCGGGGGATCGTCTTCCAGCAGTACGCGCTGCTGCCGTGGCGCAGCGCCCGCCGCAATATCGAGTTCGGGCTGGAGGCCAAGGGCGTGCCCAGGGCCGAACGCCGGGAACGCGCCGAGCACTATCTCGAACTGGTCGGGCTGGCCGGGTTCGCCGACCGCTACCCGCACGAACTGTCCGGCGGTATGAAACAGCGCGTCGCGATCGCCCGCAGCCTGGCCTTCGATCCCGAAGTGCTGCTGATGGACGAACCGTTCGCCGCGCTCGACGCGCAGACCCGGGAATCGCTGCAGGACGAGCTGCTGCGGATCTGGGAGCGCACCGGCAAGACGATCCTGTTCATCACCCACGGCATCGACGAAGCGATCTATCTGGGGCAGCGGGTCGCTGTGCTCACCTCCCGTCCCGGCCGGGTCAAAACGGTGGTCGATATCGATATCGATCGCACCGCCGAGGACATTCGCTCCGGTGCGGAGTTCCGCGCTCTGCGCCACCGGATCTGGTCCCTGCTGCACGACGAGGTCGAGCGCGCCCGCACGCTCGAACTCGCCGATATCTCGACGACCGAAGAGGTTCAGCATGTCTAGCGCTCTCGCCACCGGCACTCTCGACGCGCCGCGCGCCACCGGGACCGAGCCGGCTCGTACGCGGCCCGCGGCACCGGCGAATACCTCGGGGCGCCGGATAGGGCAGCGGCTGGCCGGGCTGGCCTGGCGGGTGGCGAAACCGTCGATCGCGATCCTGGCCTTCCTGGCGCTCTGGGAGATCGCGCCCCGGGCAGGTCTGGTCGACAAGGTTTTCCTGCCGCCGTTCACCGAGGTCGCCGCGACCTTCTTCGAGCTGACCGCCAACGGGCAGCTGTGGGAACACGTATCGACCAGTCTGTCCCGCGCGCTCACCGGATTCGTGATCGCGGCGGCGATCGCGGTACCGCTGGGGGTCGCGATCGCGTGGTACCAGCCGGTGGCCGATTTCCTGAATCCGGTTCTCGAACTGTTCCGTAATACGGCGGCACTGGCACTGCTCCCGGTGTTCATCCTGATCCTGGGTATCGGTGAGACCTCGAAGGTGGCGCTGGTGATCTACGCCTGCGCCTTCCCGATCCTGCTCAACACCATCTCCGGGGTGCGCACGGTCGAACCGCTACTCATCAAATCGGCGCGGTCGCTCGGGTTCTCCCAGATCGCGCTGGTCTACAAGGTGGTGTTACCGGCGGCGGTGCCGACCATCTTCACCGGTCTGCGGATGGCCGCGGCCTCCTCGATCCTGGTGCTCATCGCGGCCGAGATGGTCGGCGCCAAGGCCGGACTGGGGTACCTGATCACCGCCGCGCAGCTCAACTTCCAGATTCCCGATATGTATGCGGGGATCATCGCCATCGCGCTGGTCGGCCTGGTCTTCAACGCCGTCCTGGTGTTCGTCGAGCGTCGGCTGTCCAGCTGGCGCGTTGCCCTCTAGACAGGTAGTGATGTCGCACCAACTCCATCTCAACGCGTTCCTCATGGGTGTCGGCCACCACGAGGCGGCCTGGCGGCATCCGCGCACCGAGGCGCGCGATGTGCTGCGGGTCGGCCATTTCCAGGAACTCGCGCGGATCGCCGAACGTGGCAAGCTCGATTCGGTGTTCTTCGCCGACGGACTCGCGGTGGGGCCGCGGATCGAACGCAATACGCAGGCGGTCTTCGAACCGATCACTCTGCTGTCGGCCATGGCGGTGGTCACCGAACACGTCGGTCTCATCGCCACCGCGTCCACCGGGTACAACGAGCCCTACAACCTCGCCCGCAAATTCGCCTCGCTCGATCAGATCAGCGGCGGGCGGGCCGGATGGAACATCGTCACCTCCGGCACCGCCGACGAAGCCGCCAATTTCGGCTACGACCAGGTCCCCGACCATGATGGGCGCTATGTACGGGCGGCGGAGTTCGTCGACGCCGCTGCGGCGCTGTGGGACTCCTGGGAGGCCGACGCCGTCGTGCTCGACGCCGAGTCCGGTGTTTTCGCCGATCCCGCCAAGGTGCACACCGTCGATCACCACGGTGAACGGTTCAAGGTGCGTGGACCGCTCAATGTGCCGCCCTCGGCGCAGGGCCGCCCGCTGCTCGTGCAGGCCGGTTCCTCGGCCAGCGGTAAGGATTTCGCCGGGCGCTACGCCGAGGCCATTTTCACCGCGCAACGCTCGATCCCGGAGGGCCAGGAGTTCTATCGCGAGGTGAAGGCCCTGGCCGCCGGGCACGGACGCAACCCCGACGAGGTGAAGATCCTGCCCGGGATCGTGCCGTTCATCGCCGATACCGAAGACGCGGCGATTCGGCTCGAACAGGAGTTCACCGACCTGATCTCGCCGGAGTACTCGCTGCGCCAGCTCTCCCAGATGCTCGGCCTGGACCTGACCGATCATCCACTCGACGCACCGCTGCCCCCGCTGCCCCCGATCGAGCAGATCCGTGGCAACCAGAGCCGGTACCAGCTGGTCAAGGATCTGGCCGCCCGGGAATCGCTGACCGTGCGCAAGCTGATCGCCGCGCTCGGCGGCGGCCGCGGGCACCGCACCATCGCCGGGACCCCGCAGCAGATCGCCGACGATCTACAGGCCTGGTTCGAAGCGGGTGCCGCCGACGGATTCAACGTGATGCCGCCGTATCTGCCGGGCGGGCTGGACGATTTCGTCGATCAGGTCGTTCCGATCCTGCAGGCACGCGGGCTGTTCCGCACCGAGTACACCGAGACCACGCTGCGCGGGCACTACGGGCTCGGCCGCCACACCGGCCGCTTCACCCCGGCCGCGGCCGGGGTCGGCGCGTAGCCGCGACCCGGCCACCCGTCCCGGCGACGGGAGGCGCGGATCAGCGCGCGGCGGCGCGGACCAGGTCGATCAGTTCCGTTTCGTCGAGGTCGATGCGGCGGGCCGCGTCCACGAGTTGCCGGGCCAGGTCGATGACGGCGGCTCGTCCGTCGGGGATTCCGGCGCGGACCGTCGCCCCGCGCCCCCGGCGCAACTCGATCAGCCCTTCGTCGCGCAACCGCTGATATCCGGCGAGCACGGTATGGATGCTGACGTCCAGCGAGGCGGCCAGTTCACGCGCGCCGGGCAACCGGGTTCCGGCGGGTGCGTCACCGTCGGCGATCGCTCGCCGTAGGCAGGCCGCGATCTGGTCGGCCAGCGGTTCCGGCCGTGCCGGGTCGACGCGGATCAGCATCGGTTCAGTCCGCCCGTGCGACAACACCGGCCAGCACACCCGCACCCGTTTCGGCGTCGTCGACCGAGACCGCGAACCGGCGGCCCGAACGGCGGGTCACCACGATTCCCGGTCCGGCGCGCAGTACGACGGCCGTGGCGCCCGGGATCAGCCGGATACCGTACCCGCCGTACCGCAGGGGTGAGATGTCCTCGGCCGAGACCTCGGTGATGTCCGCGGGGCGCAGCCGCCACCGCGGCAGGCCCAGCGGTCCGGTTCCCACGGTGAGGCCGCGCTGGTCCACGACGACCCGCACCAGTGCCAGATGCACGAGCAACACGCCGCTGAGTGCCAGCAGAATGCCGGTGAGCGGCTGCGCGACGAAGCCGAGCACCACACCCATGAGCACCGCGACCACCCCGGTCATCAGCATCCATGGCGAAGCCGCCCGCCGCGACCAGCTGACTCGTTCCGTACGTCCGATGGCGAGAGGTTCGGCCGGAGCCGGTGCCGCCGTGGTGACCGGGCTCGCCGGTGCCGCGATCCAGCCCGCCGCGCCGAGCACCAGCCCGGCGAGCGCCGCGATCGCGAACGCCCAGCCGGACAGGGTGACCTGGGCGGGATCGGGCACGTCCAGGTTGGCGATCGTGGCTGCCAACATGATCACCCCGACGAATCCGCCCACGCCCCAGGAGGTTCCGACGAGCAGCCGGATCGGGTCCGCCGCGCTGTCGGCCCGGCGCAGCGGCGTGCCCCGGCGGACCCCGATCAGCAGGGTCGCGGCGAATACGATCGCCAGGCCGGCACCGAGGCCGGCGGAGACGAATATGGCCGGAACCCGCCCGGTGAACCCGTCGGCGCCGTCGGCCCCGAAATGGGTGGCCAGCGGATCGGGCAGCCGATCGGCTGCCGCGGCCAGCAGCACGATATCGGGAACGATGGCCAGGATGGGCGGTAGTCCGGCGAGCAGGCAGAGCCGGATCGAGCTCAGGGTGTTCATGGGCACCTCCTTGTTATGGTTGAAGCATAATAAATGGCTCATTATTCGGTTCGTTCGGTTCGGTCGCCGGTTCGGCAGGCTTGTCGGCCGGTGCGCGCACACTGATCCCCATGGCATACGACGAGGAACTGGCGGAACGGGTCCGGGATGTGGTGGGCATCGGCGCCGATGTATCCGAGCGCAGGATGTTCGGCGGACTCGCCTTCCTTTTCGGTGGGCATATGGGAGTCGCCGTGAGCCGGGAGGGCGGGCTGATGGTGCGGATGGAGCCCGCGGCGGCCACGGCGCTGGTCGACGATATCTCGGTGACCCCCATGGTGATGCAGGGCAGAGAACTGGACGGATGGCTGCGGGTGACCGATGCGGCGGTCACCGACGATCGCGATCTCACGGCCTGGGTGGACCGCGGTATCCGGTTCGCACGATCACTACCACCCAAGAAACCGAAACGCTGACCCCGGACAGGGGGCTACCCGCCGGCCGCGGTCGCCCGTCGCCACGGTCGGCGGTCGCCCGGCGGTCGGGAACACCGACCTTTCGCACCTGCCGCGCAGGCAGCGGACGGGAGTGTCACCACTGGTCGTTGGAGTTCAACGCGACCAACAGCATGCGGATCGCGGCCACCCGCCGGGCCCGGTCCGGGAGTTCGTCGAGGGCGCATTCGGGATCGGCGGGCGGTCCCAGATGCGTGCAGCCGCGCGGGCAGTTCTCGATCGCCCCGGCCAGATCGGTGAACGCCGCGATCACATCGTCGGGTGTGATGTGGGCGAGGCCGAAGGACCGGATGCCCGGAGTGTCGATGACCCAGCCGCCGCCCGGCAGAGCCAGCGCGACCGACTGAGTAGAGGTGTGTTTGCCCTTGCCGACCCCGGATACCTCGCCGACCGCGCGCGCGGCATCGGGTACCAGCCGGTTGACCAGGGTGGATTTCCCCACCCCGGAATGGCCCAGAAAACAGGTGAGATGCCCGGTGAGCAGGTTCAAGGTCGCGTCGAGCGGGTCGTCGATCCCGGCGTAGACGATGGTCAGATCCAGATCGTCGAACGCCGCCGCGAATTCCGAATCACCGGCCAGGTCGTGTTTGGTGAGACAGAGCACCGGTTCCAGCCCACCCGCGTAGGCGGCCACCATCGCCCGCTCCACGAAACCGGTGCGTGGTGGCGGATCGGCCAGCGCCACCACGATGAACAACTTCTCCGCATTGCCGACCACCACCCGCTCGAACGGATCGGTGTCGTCGGCGGTGCGCCGCAGCACCGTGGTCCGTTCGGTGACCCGGACGATGCGCGCGAGAGTATCGGGCCGGCCGGAGAGGTCACCGACCACATCGACCTGATCGCCGACCACGATGGGGGTCCGTCCCAGCTCCCGGGCTCGCATGGCCACCAGCGGACGGTGCGGGTCACTGTCGAGCACGCACCCCCAGCGGCCACGGTCCACCGATACGACCATCGCCGGCTGCGCGTCCTGGTGCTGCGGGCGGGTCTTGGTCCGCGGCCGCGAACTCCGTCCGGGACGCACCCGGACATCGGATTCGTCGTAGGAGGCGGTGGTGCGGCCGCGGCGGTTCAGTGAGCCGCTCCCGGTTCGGCCGTCTGCGGGTCGAGCATGGCTTCCCACAGGGCAACGAAATCGGGCAGCGTCTTCGCGGTGGTCCCGATATCCTCGATCTCGATATCCGGCACGGCGAGTCCGAGGATCGCCCCGGCCGTGGCCATCCGGTGATCGGCGTAGGAATGCCAGCGGCCGCCGTGCAGCGGGGCCGGGACGATCTCCAGACCGTCCTCGGTTTCGGACACCTGCCCGCCGAGCCGGTTGATCTCGGTGGACAGGGCGGCGAGCCGATCGGTCTCATGACCGCGTAGATGGGCGATCCCGCGCAGGCGGGACTCCGAATCCGCCAGCGCAGCCAGCGCCGCGACGGTCGGCGTCAGCTCACCCACATCGTGCAGATCGATATCGATACCGGCCAGCCGATCCGGTCCGGTCACGGTGAGCGCGCCGTCGCTGAAACCGGCCTCGGCGCCCATCCGCACCAGGATCTCCCGGATCACATCGCCGGGCTGGGTGGTCAGCCGCGGCCAGTGCGGAATGCTGACCCGCCCGCCGGTGACCGCGGCCGCGGCCAGGAACGGGGTGGCGTTGGAGAGGTCCGGTTCGATGGACCAGTCGACCGCGCGGATCGGGCCGGGGGAGACGGTCCAGGTCTGCTCGCCCCGGATATCGGCCGGCGCCTCGACCGCGACATCGGCGCGACGCAGCATTTCGACCGTCATCTCGATATGCGGCATGGAGGGCAAGGCGCTACCGGAGTGGCGAACCACCACCCCCTCGTCGAACCGGGCGGCCGACAACAGCAGCCCCGAGACGAACTGCGAGGAACCGGAGGCATCGATGGTGATGGCACCGCCGCGCAGCGCGCCGGTGCCGCGCACGGTGAACGGCAGCGCGTCACCCTCGATATCGGCGCCCAGCCCGCGCAGGGCGTCCAGGATGG
The DNA here is from genome assembly GCF_014645735.1 of Nocardia jinanensis. GTDB lineage: Bacteria > Actinomycetota > Actinomycetes > Mycobacteriales > Mycobacteriaceae > Nocardia > Nocardia jinanensis. The sequence continues at coordinate 128,155 of NZ_BMMH01000004.1, forward strand.
TGCGCAGCGGGCGGACCCGCGCGGCGATATCGCCGTCGAAGGCGGTATCGCCGACCGTGAGAGTCGCGACCGGGGGTACGAACCGCATCACGGTTCCGGCCAGCCCGCAGTCGACCTGCCCACCCTGTAGCGGGCCGGGGGTGACGGCGAGGGTATCGGCATCACCGATGATCTGGGTGCCGAGGGCGCGCAGCGCGGTGATCATCAGACCGGTATCGCGACTGCGCAGGGCGCCGGTGATGGTGGAGGGGCCGTCGGCGAGCGCGGCCAGGACCAGAGCTCTGTTCGTGATGGATTTGGATCCGGGCAGGGTGACGGTCGCATGCACGGGGGCATCGACATGGGGCGCTGGCCAGAAACTCACTCGACCATCTTGGCGCATCGAGGTGACATACGCGTCGGTGGTGCTCGTAAGTGTGTCGTCGAGCACCACCGGTCGCGTCCCGGGCTGTAGCGGCCGGATTACTTGTTCCGGCCGTGCAGCAGCGGCACCATCCGGCGCAGCATCTTCATGTTGGCCTGGGTGCGCCGGTAGCTCTGCAACGCCATTCCGGGAATCGTGAAGCGCTGCACCGCGATCGAATGCGGACGCACGAATTCCCGCAGACCCGGCTCGCCGTGGATGCGGCCGATACCGGAATCCGCGCTGCCGCCGAAGGGCAGACCGGGGATGGCGGCGAAGCCGAGCACCGAGTTCACCGAGGTCGCGCCGACCTTCAGCCGGCGGGCGATCTCGAGGCCCTGTTTCTTCGAATACACGGCCGAGGCGAGGCCGAAGGTGGTGTTGTTGGCCAGATCGACTGCCTCGTCGATGCTGTCCACCGTGGTGACGGTGACAGTGGGACCGAAGGTCTCCTCTTTGACCGCCGCCGAATCCTCGTCCACGTCGACCAGTACGACAGGTTCGATGAAGGGGCCTTTGATCGATTCCGGGCCGCCCAGCAGGGCTTTGCCACCGCTGGCCAGGGCCGCGTCGATATGCTTCTTGACGATATCGATCTGGCTCGGCATGGTCATCGGGCCGTAGGCGGCGTTCTTGTCCGAACCCGGTTTCACATCTTTCAGGATGCGGGTCAGTTCGGCGAGGAACTCTTCCTTGACCGACTTGTCCACATAGACACGTTCGACACCGGCGCAGGTCTGGCCGCTGTTGGAGGTCGCGCCCCAGGCGATGGCGTCGGCGGCGGCTTTCACATCCGCGTCGGCGGCCACGATCACGGGGTCTTTACCGCCGCATTCCAGGAGGACCGGGGTGAGGTTCTCGGCGGCGGACGCCATGATCTTGCGGCCGGTGGCTGCCGAACCGGTGAAGGCGACCTTGTCCACACCGGATTTCACCAGGGCCGCGCCGGTGGCGGCCAGCCCGTTGATCGCGACGAAGACGCCCTCGGGCAGCTCGGGATTGGCCTCGGAGAAGGCCTCGGCGAGGAAATTGCCGATACCCGTGGAGAATTCCGACGGTTTGAACACCACGGTGTTGCCGGCGGCCAGGGCGTAGGCCAACGACCCGTTAGGGGTGTAGACGGGATAGTTCCACGGTCCGATGACGCCGATGACTCCGAGCGGCCGGTATTCGATGCGGGCCGAGAAATTCGCCATCAGGGGGCCCGACGGAACCTTCTGCGGGGAGAGGGTCTTCTTGGCGTGTTTGGCGGCCCAGGCGATGTGCTCCAGCGCCAGCATCAACTCCAGGAAGGCGTCGTCGAGCGGCTTGCCGTTCTCGGCGTGGATGAGCGCGCAGAATTCATCCGATTTGGCCACCAGCCGGCTGGACCAGCGCAGCAACGCTCTCTTACGTCCGTCGAAGCCCAGATCCTCCCAGACGGGAGCGGCGGCACGCGCCTTCGCGACAGCCTCGGCGACCGCCTTCTCATCGGCGATCGGGTACGTGGCCAGGGTCGCTCCTGTGGCCGGATCGACCGAGGTGAGCACCGACTCTTTCTCGGTAGCGTTTTCGGTGGTTGTCACAGGTTCTCCTCTGTGGAAGTAGGGCAAATAGCTGCGCGCGTGAACGGGCAGCCTGTGACCGCCGCGTCCCCGGTGAGAGAATGCTAAGACATAACTCTCAACACGTCACCACGTACTAGCATCATTGTCGCGGACAGGCCCGGGATTGTCTTGATCTGTCGGTATTCGGTGCGAGTATCGGAATATGTGCGGACGGTATGCGACGACGACGGACCCCGGACGGCTCGCGGTAGAGCTGGACGCCATCGACGAGACCGAGATCCCGGGTGATTCCGGAGCGCGTGGCAGCGCATCGGTGGCGGGGGAGGACGCGGACACCCGCCGCGACGACCGGAGGCCGGGAGTGAACTACAACGTCGCCCCGACAACACAGATCCTCACCGTCGTCGACCGGCATACCCACGAACATCCCGATGACACCCCCAGCCGCCGGATCCGGCGAATGCGCTGGGGTCTGATCCCGCACTGGACCAAAGCCGCCGAACCGGGCATCCCGGTGAAGGGTAGACCGTTGTTCAACGCCCGAGCGGACAAGGCCGCGACGCTCCCGTCGTTCCGGGACGCGGTGAAATACCGGCGCTGCCTGGTGCCGATGGACGGCTGGTACGAATGGCTGGTCGAGCCGGACCCATCCGGGCCGGGCAAGGGAAAGAAGCCCAGGGTCGTCAAACACCCGTACTTCATGTCCCATCCCGACGGCTCCCGGCTCTACATGGCCGGCCTGTGGTCGGTCTGGAAGGACCGCTCGCTCGACGACCCCGAACCGCTGCTGTCGTGCACCATCCTCACCACCGACGCGATCGGGGATCTCACCCGTATCCACGATCGGATGCCACTGCCCATGCCCCCCGAACGCTGGGGCGCCTGGCTGGACCCCGATCATCCCGCCCCGGCCGACCTGCTCGAGCCGCCGAGCGAGGAACTGGTGGCCGAGATCGCGGCCCGGCCGGTCTCGCCCCTGGTGAACAGCGTCAAGAACAACGGGCCGGAACTACTGGCATCGCCCGGGGACGCCGCGGAGCAGACCACGCTGCTGTGACCCCGCGGCGCCCGCAGCGTTGAGCCGCCCCGGGCTCGTTGCTCAGTCGCCCAGCGGGCAGTCGACCGTCGTAGTAAAGATACTCAGAGCGCATTTGAGCGTATCGGCATTGAGGTCGATGACCTCGGTCGCCAGCCCACCGCCGGCGTTTTCGGCGCGTTCGGCCATCTCGTCCAACGGACTGCTGTCCTCCGGACTGCTGTCCTCCGGACTGTTGTTCTTCGGGCTGTTGTTCTCCGGATTGTTCTCGGAGCCGCCCTGACCGTCGAGCGGGAACTCGCCGGGTGCCGCGAGCGCCGACGGCGCGGACAGCAGTGCCGGGCCGACGCTCAGGGCCACGGCCGCGGATACAGCGACGAACACAGAGCGCACGGACTTGCGCGGGGACATATCGCATCACATCCTCGGAGTCGACGATCGGTCGTACCAAGTAACGCATACGAGACCGCCTGACCTGGTCAATTACCGTCCGCCGCGCGGTGCGAAACCCAATTCGGGTGGTATCCGGCGTACTGCCGTTCCATCCGCCTGGTCACGCTCGTCAGGCAGTGACCGGGGCGGTGACGGCGGCGGTCAGCCGGACCAGATCGGTGGGTGCGAGTGCGATCTCGAGGCCCCGGCGCCCGGCACTGCAGAACACCCGATCCCAATCCAGTGCCGACGCGTCCACCACCGTCGGATACCTCTTGCGCTGCCCCAGCGGCGATATACCGCCGAGAACATAGCCGGTGCCGCGTTCGGCCCGGGTCCGGTCGGCCATGGCCGCCTTCGGCGCACCCAGCGCCGCTGCGGCGGCCTTCAGCGACAGCGTGCCGGGCACCGGTAGCACCGCGACGGCCAAGGCGCCGGTCGACAGTTCCAGCACCAGTGTCTTGAAGATCTGCCGCGCTTCGATTCCGAGCCGGGCGCCCAGCACATCGGCCGCTTCACCCCCGAAGGTGCCCGCCCGAGGGTCGTGCTCGTAGCTGTGCACCGTATGCGCGGCACCGGCGGTGAGCAATGCCCGGATCGCCGGAGTGGCGGCTGCTGCCATGGACCGGACCCTACCGTCCGGGTGGCAACGTCCTGTGAGGTGTCTTTCCCGTGGTCGGGGAACACTTCGCGACCACAGTGAGTTGTACGCGGCAGAAACAGCGCAAGAGTGAAGGAGTGACGGTGTCCGTTCTCGTCGAACCACGCCCGGTCCACCACGATCCGGCTCCGGCGCGCACGCGGTTCTTCCCGCAGTACACACTCCCGGTAGATTTGGCTGGTAAGCCGATCGAAGGGACACGTGTGACGAGCGAGGACGACGTGGCGACCGACACCGGCGGCGACGCGCGGCCTGCCGGGCAGCCGGAGACCGACGCCGAACTGGTCCAGCGGTTCGAGCGGGACGCGCTACCCATGCTGGATCAGCTCTACGGTGCCGCGCTGCGGATGACGCGTAACCCCGCCGACGCCGAGGACCTGGTCCAGGAGACCTATGTCAAGGCCTATGCCGGTTTCAAATCCTTCAAAGAAGGCACCAACCTGCGGGCCTGGCTGTACCGGATCCTCACCAACACCTACATCAACTCGTATCGCAAGAAACAGCGCCAGCCCGCGCAGTACCCGACCGACGAGATCACCGACTGGCAGCTCGCGGCGACCGCCGAGCACAGTTCCACCGGACTGCGCTCCGCCGAAGTCGAAGCCCTCGACGCACTCCCTGACGACGACATCAAAGCCGCCCTCGTGCAACTGCCCGAGGAATTCCGGATGGCGGTGTACTACGCCGATGTCGAAGGGTTCCCGTACAAGGAAATCGCCGACATCATGGGTACCCCGATCGGTACGGTGATGTCCCGGCTGCACCGCGGCCGGAAACAACTGAAGGGTTCGCTCGCCGACGTGGCACGCGAACGCGGGTTCAACCGCACCGCATCCCAGCCCGGCGATTCCGATACCGCCGCGGCGGTGCGCCAGGAGGTCAAGCAGTGAGCACCGAGCACGATCCCGATATGGAGCTCGACTGCACGGCGGTACTGGCCGACGTCTGGCTCATGCTCGATGGCGAATGCGACGACAGCACCCGCGAGCGGCTCCAGCACCATATGGACCACTGCGCGCCGTGCATCGAGGCCTACGGCATCGAAGAGAAGATCAAGAGCATGCTGCACCGCAAATGCGGCGGCGACCGGGCTCCCGATTCGCTGCGCGAACGGCTCACCGTCGAGATCCGCGGGGTCACCTTCCGCTCCGGTGACCTCCCGGCCGATCCGGGCCGGGCCTGACCTCGGACCCGCCGCCCAGCACCCGAACACCGAGCGGCCCGCACTTCGACGAAGTGCGGGCCGCTCGTGGTCTGTGCCCGGCCTCAGCCGGACGCTCAGGCGTTGGGACGCTTGCCGTGATTGGCGGCATTTCCCTTACGGCTGCGCTTCTTGCGGCCACGCTTACCCATAGGTAGCTCCTCCTGGGGACATATCCCGCGACTGCGGGGAGTACATGTTGATCCTCGCCATTGTTCCACGTGTGGTTGGCTGTACCGACGGCGGTACAGTGGGCACCGGCCCCGAGACCGGAACGAACCTAGCGAACGGGGTGTCATGGCGGAAGAAGTGCGGGCGGAAATGGTCTCCACAGTGCTCACCGTCGAGGTCGAGATCGGGGAACAGGTCACCATCGACCAAACCCTGGTTCTGCTCGAATCCATGAAAATGGAGATCCCGGTGATCACCGAGGCAGGCGGCGAAGTCGCCTCCATCGCCGTCACCCCCGGCCAGGTACTCCAGCAGGGCGACCTCATCGCCGTCATACAGTAATTTTGGCGGCGCCTTCGGCGCCGCTGGCGGGGCCCTATTAACCCCGGTTCTTCACTCCGCCGCTCAGTCGCTGCGCTCCTTCGCTCTGTCGCTCCAGAACCGGGGCGGGCCCCGCCTGCGGAGGTGCGCACCCGCCGCCGAGGTTTGGCTCATCCAGATCCTGGCCCGTCGACGGGAGTCTCGGCCGGGCGGGTGTGATCGTGGAAGTGCTGCCCGAACAACGCCCCCTGTGACCTGAATCCCAAGTGGGCTCATCGGGAGGCGGCGCCGGGCGAGCTCGTGCGGGGATTGTGAAAAGCTCGGTGGTATGTCGACACTGAGTGATCTGCTGGCCGAGCACACCGACCTCCCCGGGTTGGCTGTGGATCATCTGCAGCGGGTTGTCGGTGACTGGCAGTTGCTCGCCGATCTGTCGTTCTCGGATCTGCTGTTGTGGGTGGGGGCGGGGCCGGTGCACAACGGTGCCGACATCGTCTGTGTCGCGCAGTGCCGGCCGACCACCGCGCCGACGGTGCATCTGGAAGATCTGGTCGGCACCACAGCACGGCATGCGGAGCATTCGCAGGTGTTCGAGGCGCTCACTCGGGGGAAAATCGTGCGCACCGATACCGAGGGGGAGGCGCAGGGGGTGTACCACCCGCATCCGGTTCACGCGATCCGGGAGGCGATCCCGGTGCGTTGCGGTGACGATGTGATCGCGGTACTCAGCCGCGATACCGACCAGCAGCGGTCGCGGGTGCGCAGCAGCCTGGAGATCGCCTATGTCGCATGCGCCGACGACCTGTGCCAGATGATGGCCGATGGGACGTTCCCGACCACCGAGGACCGTGCTGCCACCCATTCCAGCCCGCGGGCGGGCGACGGATTCATCCGGCTCGATACCGAGGGGATCGTCACCTACGCCAGTCCGAACGCGCTGTCGGCGTATCACCGAATGGGTTTGCAGGCCGATCTGGCGGGGCAGGATCTGGCGATCACGACGCGGTCGCTGATCACCGATCCGTTCGACGCGCAGGAGGTGGTCGGGGATATCCAGGCCGCGCTGGCGGGGCGCACCGGCCGCCGGATGGAAGTGGAGGCGCGCGGTGCCACGGTACTGCTGCGCACCTTGGTGCTACGGCCGCACGGCGAGCTGGCGGGGGCTGCCGTGCTCGTCCGGGATGTCACCGAGGTCAAGCGCCGGGACCGGGCACTGCTCAGCAAGGATGCCACCATCCGGGAGATCCATCACCGGGTGAAGAACAATCTGCAGACCGTGGCCGCGTTGCTGCGGTTGCAGGCGCGTCGCACCGAGAACGACGAGGCGCGGGTGGCGCTCACCGAATCGGTACGCCGGGTGACCTCCATCGCGTCGGTGCACGAGATGTTGTCCATGTCCGTCGACGAGGAAGTCGATCTGGACGAGGTGGTGGACCGGCTGCTGCCGATCATGGCCGATGTCGCCACCGTGCACACGGCCCGGATCACGGTGCGGCGGGCGGGATCACTGGGAGTCTTCTCGGCCGAACGCGCGACCCCGTTGGTGATGGTGCTGACCGAACTGGTGCAGAACGCCATCGAGCACGCCTTCGACGGCGGCCAGAACGGTACGGTGACCATCCGGTCGGAGCGGTCGGCACGCTGGCTGGACGTGATCATCAGCGATGACGGTCGCGGGCTTCCGGAAGGATTCAGCCTGCAATCCTCCGACAGCCTGGGTCTGCAGATCGTGCGCACGCTGGTGACGGCGGAGCTGGGCGGTACGATCGGCCTGCATCCGGGCGCCGATATCGGAACGGACGCGGTGCTGCGGGTACCTCTGGGGCGTCGTTCGGCACGTTGATACCTGACGGAAACTCGCCGGTTTCAATTATGCATACCCGTGATCATCTGTGGTCGAAAACACGGGATGATTTGCTGGGAGATATTCCTGCAAACTCTCGGCCGCCGTTCGGACGGTCGTAGAGAAAATTCAGCCCGGCACCAGAATTCTGGTGCCGGGCAATCGCGACTCCCCGGGCCGGGCTGGGTCCGGTAATCGCTTCCCCGCGCTCTAGACCGAGGTTCGAGTGCGGGTGCGCGCATTGCGGCGCTTGAGCGCACGCCGCTCGTCTTCACTCATACCGCCCCATACGCCGGCGTCCTGCCCGGATCCCAGAGCCCAGGACAGGCATTCGGCGGTAACGGGGCAGCGAGCGCAGACCAGCTTGGCATCGGCAATCTGCGCGAGCGCAGGACCACTGTTGCCCACCGGGAAAAACAGTTCAGGGTCCTCGTCACGACAGATGGCCTTATGGCGCCAGTCCATTCCTTCTGCTCCTTTGTAGGGCGCCGCACAGGGCGCCGATCGGTTGGTGGGTCGTTCACTTGTGCGAACTGAATGTTTCCGCACGGTTGCTTGTGAATGCTTTCACGAACACCGTAGATGTCAATAGGTATCCGATGCACCGTGGGGAAGCTCACCCACTGAAGTCCCGCATCGGGACCTGCCGCAGTCCTTTGTACTCGCCCACGCCGGTTTCTGCAGCACAACGGGATGTATTTCCCGAATGCGTCAGTTCAAACCGGTCGCGGTGCGACCACGTCCAGGACGTTGGGCACAGCGGTGAAATCCACCACGTCGCGTTCACCGATGAAGTCGCCGTCGATTTGCAGACCGATCGGATCGGCGCAGGTGATGCGCACCGACGGGACGTCGTCGTCACGGAACAATTTCCGCGACTTCGGCTCGGAGTGCGGCGACAGCAGTTGTGTCGCCAGGCGCAGTGTAGGCAGTAACGCCATGGTTCGCACGGCGAACACACCGAGTCCGGTTTCGAACCTGGTAGCCGGATTGGTGCGGACCGGAGTCGCGTTCAGATAAGTCCACGGACTGGTATTCGTCACAAAGGCGTAATGGACGCCGGAAACGGGTTCGTGTCCGGGGACGTGCACGGTGACTTCGGGCGGGTCGCGTTTGACGCGGAAGAACTGCCGGACAGTCGTACGCAGATAGCGCGTCGGCGTCGCGGCACGACCCTTCGCGCGAGCCGTATCGATCGCGGCGCACACATCGGCGTCCAGCCCCATCCCCGCGCTGAAACAGAACCAGCGATCATCGGTGAGCCCCAACCCGATCCGGCGATCCGAGTCCCCGGCCTTGAGCAGATCGATCAACTGATTGGTGGCCGCCACCGGATCGGGCTTGATATCCAGCGACCGCGCGAACACATTGGCCGAACCCCCGGGAATGATCCCGAGCCGCGGCCGCCACACCTGCCCGTCGTCCACCTGCGGCAGCGGCACGAACCCGTTGATGGTCTCGTTGACCGTCCCGTCCCCGCCGTGCACGACGATCAGATCCATCTCATTGGTCGCCGCCCACTGGGCCAGCTCGGCGGCATGCCCGCGATGCTGGGTGTGCGCCACCGTCAACTGGGTCCGGCTCTCCAGCGCATGCGCGAGCAGATCACGCGTGGCCGCCGTGGTAGAGGTCGCATTCGGGTTGACGATCAACAACGTCCGCACCTACGCACCTTAATGGACTGTGTTTATGGCGGCGCCTTCGGCGCCGCGGGGCGGGGCCCTGTCGACCCCGGGTCTTCACTCCTGCGCTCAGTCGCTGCGCTCAGTCGCTTCGTCGCTCCAGAAACGGGGCGGGCCCCGCCTGCTGAGGTGGACTATTTGGGCTGGACGGAAGGTATGTGCGGAAGCGCACCTCGATCGCCTGGATACGTTCACGACTCGGTAAGTGCTCGATGGTCACCGATTTATGGACGGCCGACCGCACGTCGCGCGCGCTCGGTCGCTGCGCTCCTTCGCTTTCCCTCCAGTACTGGGGCGGACACCGACCGCAGGTGGCGGCCATTCCGAGTGGACAGGGGCTTGGGTGGACTGCGTCTTGTGCACCGGGATGGGTTCATGACTCTGTCAGCGGCTCGAGGGTCCGGGCCCGTGGAAGGTGGGCTGTGCGTTCGCTGGGCTGTTCGTGACCGGTGTCCGATAGCGAGCTCTTCCAGGTGCCCGGATACGCGGAAAACGGCGGAACGGCTGCGGGGGCCGGGGCGCGGAACTGTTCGGAAACTATCCCGGTGGGCAGGGGCATTCGGCCTCGGCGCGACACGGGTGAAGCCTGTGAGCCCCATGGGCTGAACGGCGGGGCCCTGGGGCGCGCGACCCCGCGACGCCGCAGGCGGTGCCGTCGGCGCAACACCTAAGCTGGCCGGGTGGTCGAGCGAAAAGACGTGGGCGTGCCCGGTACGGTCCGTGGTGCCGGGGGGTTGGTGACGCTGGAGGGCGCGGTCGCGGTGGTCGTGGCGGTGGTGCTGATCGTGCGGGCGCTGCTGGGGCACCGGGAGGACGACATCAGCGGGTACGGCACGGCCATGTGGTTCGGCATTCTGGGGGGTGCGGTGCTGGCGTCGGGAATCGGGCTGTTGTTCGGGCAGCGGTGGGGACGGGCGATCGCGGTGATCACGCAGCTGCTGCTGTTGCCGGTGGTGTGGTCGCTGTTGTTCGGGTCGGGGCAGCCGCTGTACGGGACCGTGCTGGGAGTGGTGGCGCTGGGTGCGCTGGGGCTTTTGTTCGCACCCCCCACCTCACGCTGGGCGGCTCAGGAGTACGGGGCCGTGGCCGAGGAGTGAGGGCCGGCGCGTGATTCAGCCGGCGGTGGCGCCTGCCGCGGTATCGGCGAGGGCGGTGAGTGCTTCGCCGGACAGGCGGTAGCCCACCCAGTCGTCCTGAGCCCGGGCGCCCAGTGATTCGTAGAACCCGATGGAGGGTGTGTTCCAGGTGAGTACCGACCAGCTCACCCGGCTGTAACCGTGGGTGCGGGCCTCTTGCGCGAGTGCCGCGAGCAGTGCCCGGCCGAGACCGCCCCGGCGGGCCTCGGGTGTGACGTAGAGGTCTTCGAGGTAGATCCCGTGCACGCCGTCCCAGGTGGAGAAGTTCAGGAACCAGATGGCGCATCCGCTGATCGCGCCGCCCAGCACTGCCACATGGGCGAAAACCGCGGGATCCGGACCGAACAGCGCGGTATGCAGCTGTTCGGTCGTCAGCGTGCATTCTCGGCGGGCTTTCTCGTACTCGGCCAGGCCGTAGACCAGCTCGACCAGGGCGGGCACATCGCCGGGCTCGGCACGGCGGATGAGCGGGGCGGACGTCACGGGCGTGGGCTCCTTGCCTTTTCGCGGATGGATGTGCGGAGTGCCCGCAGCGGTGGTCAGGGGTGGTCCGGGCGGAGGTTGTGCGCCCACAACGTGGCGTCCTCGTGTTCGTAGCCCAGGACACTCACCGCGGCCGTGGCGAGGGCGAAACGACGACCCTCCCGGACATCGAAACCCAGCCAGCGGGCGATGAGGGCGCGGGAGAAATGGCCGTGCCCGATCAGGATCACATCGCGTTCGCCGAGGACGGCGGTGGCCCGGCCCAGCACCCGGTCGGCGCGGGCGCCGACCTCCGCGGCGGATTCACCACCGGGTATCGCGCCCGTCCACACCGTCCAGCCGGGGTCCCGGGTGCGGATCTCCGGGGTGGTACGGCCCTCGTAGTCGCCGTAGTCCCATTCGGCCAGGTCCGGGTCGATCGTGGCCCCGGGCGATCCGGCCAGTTCGGCGGTGCGCCGGGCGCGCGCCCGGGGACTGACGAAGACGAGGGGATCGCGCAGCTTCAGGCCGGCCAGCACCCGGCCCGCGGCTGCGGCCTGCCGGGTGCCGGTGGCAGTGAGCGGCACGTCGGTGCGGCCGGTATGGCGGTGTTGAACCGACCATTCGGTCTCACCATGGCGGACCAGCACCACGCGGGCATCGTCGGAGCCGGGCATACGGTCCATCATGCCCGGCCGGACGCCGGGCACGATGCTCAGCCGCCCGCCGGGATCATTTCGCCAGGGTCAGCACTACAAGGGGTACCGGTTGCGTGGTGGTGGCCTGGAAATCGGCGAGTAGCGGGTTGTTCTCCAGCGCCCAGGCCGCGAATTCCTCGTAGGCCGCGCCGGTGAGTACCCGTGCCGTGCCGTGGTAGACGTGATCGCCCGACTCCACGATCACCGCGGGATCGGCGCGCACATTGTGGTACCAGGACGGGTAACCGCCCTCGACGAACGAACTGATGTACAGGGTCTCGCCGCGATAGAGCGCACCCAGCGGGACTACATGCCGTTTACCGGTCCGCGCGCCGGTGGTGGTGAGCAGCAGCAGTTCGGCCCCCGCGTAGGCCCCGCCGACCCGGCCGCCGTTGGCCCGGAACTCCCGGATCACCTCGGTGTTCCAGGCGGCCGGGCCCTGCTCGTCGGCCTGGTTCCACGGGGCGTCCGGGTCGTCGTAGCGGAGGCGGCCGGCCACGGGGGCCGCGTCGAGGGGGTGTGCTGCTTCGGTCATGGCGGGCAGTCTGCCGGAGGGCACCGACAGAAAACGGTTCAGCGCAACGGTTTTGCGGGTCGTCCGGTCTCGCTGCGCGGTGAATCGGAGGTATCCGGATCGGCGAGGGCCACGAGTTGGCCGTCGCGGTGTTCGAGCACCGTGTTACCGAGAACGCCGAGCGAGATCGGGCCGCCGCCGTAATCGGGGCGTGCCACCGGGATACGGCCCACCTGGGCCCCGGTGGCAGGGTCGAGCGCGGCGATGGCGCCGGGTATCGGCAGCAGTATCTTCCCGGCCATCGGAACGGGGGTGCCGAGTGCGTCGGCAGCGGTCCACATCGGATCGAACGTTCCGGCGTTCAAGGCGATCACGCTGTTCCCGGTGAACACCAGGAAGGCCGAACCGGTTCGCAGGGTCCCCGCGGTCTCGTCGAGCGGTGCCGAGAGTTCCTGCACCACAATCGGATTGCCCTTGGCGTCGAGGATCGTCAACCGCGGGGCCTCGGGATCGGCGCCGCCGGTGCCGGGTTGGTAGACCGCGATCCGGTTGTCCGATACCGCGATCACGCGGGCATCGGCGGAAGCCGCGCCCGCGCCCTCCAGCAGGTGCGACCCGTACTCCTCGGGAACGTTGTCGTCCTTGGGCGCGGGTGCCAGCACGGAGATCCGGTTCGCCGGTTCGCCGGGGCAGCGTTCCAGCACTACCAGCCGGGAGGGACTGGACGCGGCCGACAGGAGTTCGCAGCCCTTACGCGGCTGTGTCTTCCAGTTCTCTTTGGCGTCGACATAGCCGTACTCGAGGGTGCGCACCAGATCCGAACGCCAGACCTCGAGCCGGTCGGGGCCCTGGGCGACCACATAGGTGCCGTCCACGGACAGGCGCACTCGATCGTCCATATAGCTGCTGCGTGCGGTCCGGCGTTGTCCGTCGGCGCCGGAGACCATGGTCGTCTCGCTGCAGCCGCGATCGGTGCGGTAGACGGCCACAACCATTCCGAACTGGGATTCCACCCCGCACAGCGGCAGTTCCCGCGTGTAGCGCCACACCTGCTCACCGGTACGCGGATCGTGCCCGACCACGCTGCCGTTCGCCCCGGTCACCGCCACCCCTTCGGAAGTGAGCGCCCGGGTGGTCGCGGTATCGGGGGCACGCCACATCTCCTGGAGCTTTCCGGGCAGTTTCGCGGCGGGCTGCGGGGGCCGGGCCGGTTGGCCGGCGACGACGGATTCGGTGTTCGCCACCCCGCTGGTCGCCCATGCCACGATCACCGCTACCACCACGAACACGGCGATCGCGGCTGCGGTGAGGACGTCGGCGCGCGTTCGCCGCTCAGGTGCGAGCACGTAGGCGAGCGTAACGGATGGCCGGTCCACGTCCCGACGGTGCTCGCGACCCCTCACCGGGGCCGGTGGGCCCGGAAACGCCACGAGCGCCGACGGTGTCCAACCGTCGGCGCTCGTGGGTGCGGGTCAGGCCTGAGCCGTCGCGCTCTCGCTCACCGGAGATCCGGCGTTGTCGCCGTTGTCCGCGCGCGAGGTGGACTCCCCGCCGTTCTCGGTATCGGCCGGTTTACGGCGCCGCCGGCGGCGGGCCGGCTTGTCCGTGCTGTCGGCGCTGTCGGTGCCGTTGGTTACCGCCTCGGCCTCGGCGGTGCCGGAGTCGGTCGAACTGTTGTCCTCGCTCACACCGGACTCGGTATCGGCCGGACGTCGCCGCCTGCGCCGGCGACGGGCAGGTGCCTCGCCGGTATCCGAGCCGGCGTCCGCCGGCGCATCGGTCTCGGGCGTGGTCGTGGTGGAATCCGCGTCGGTCGGCTGGCCGGCGCGAGTGCGCCGGCGGTTGCGTTTGCGTGGCGCCCGCTCGGGACGTTCCACCACCACGGCGTCCGGATCACGCTGAGGTTTCTGCGCTCCGACGGTGCCGGTGACACCCTCCGGGATACCCAGATCGGCGAACAGGTGCGGAGAGCGCGAATACGTCTCCACGGGTTCGGGGATACCCAGCCCGAGAGCGGCGTCGATAGACGACCAGCGGGTCAGCTCGTCCCAATCGATCAAGGTGACCGCGACGCCGGTACGCCCGGCCCGGCCGGTGCGGCCGATCCGGTGCACGTAGGTCTTCTCGTCCTCCGGGCACTGGTAGTTGACGACATGGGTCACATCGTCGATATCGATCCCGCGCGCCGCGACGTCGGTCGCGACCAGGACATCGATGGCGCCCTTCCGGAATTTGGTGAGGGCTTTCTCGCGGGCGATCTGGCCGAGATCACCGTGTACGGCGCCGACGGCGAAACCCCGTTCGGCCAATTCGTCGGCGACCTTCTGCGCGGTGCGTTTGGTGCGGGTGAAGATCATCGTGGCGCCACGGGTCTCGGCCTGCAGTATCCGCGCGACCAGTTCGCTCTTGTCCAGGGCATGCGCCCGGTAGACGAATTGTGCGGTGCGATCGTGTACCGCGGAATCGTGCGGCTCCTCGGCGCGAATATGGGTCGGGCGGGTGAGGAATGTGCGGGCCAGGGTGATGATCGGACCGGGCATGGTCGCCGAGAACAGCATCGTCTGCCGTTTGTCCGGGACCATTCCGAGAATGCGTTCGATATCGGGCAGAAAGCCCAGATCGAGCATTTCGTCGGCTTCGTCCAATACCAGGACGCCCACTTTGCCCAGGATCAGATGCTGCTGATCGGCCAGGTCGAGCAGGCGACCGGGGGTGCCGACGACGACATCCACACCCGAGCGCAGCGCCGCGATCTGCGATTCGTAGGGGCGGCCGCCGTAGATCGAGGTGACCCGCAGCGGTCCCTTCTGGTTGGTGAGGTATTTCGCCGCGTTCTCCAGGTCCTGGGTCACCTGGATGCACAGTTCGCGCGTGGGCACGATGATCAGGGCGCGCGGCGTGCCGTCCAGCGGTGTGGTCCCGGATTCGGTGGTGCTGATCCGGTGGAGCAACGGAACTCCGAAACCGAAGGTTTTACCCATACCGGTACGGGCCTGGCCGATGAGATCCTCGCCGGCCAGCGCCAGGGGCAGGGTGAGTTCCTGGATTGCGAAAGTGCGTTCGATACCGATCTCACCGAGTGCGCGGACGATTTCGTCGCGTACTCCCAATTCGGTGAAAGTCGGTGCGGTGTGTGCGGAGTCCAACTCGGCTGTCAGCAGTGTCTCCGCCAGACCGGGTTCCGGTTCTACTGTGATCTTGCTCAGGTTCGTGCCTTCCCTCGTTATCGCGCTACACGCGCACGAGGCGTGGGGCGGACCGGCCGGCCCGCGACGACCACGGATCCGCCCTGCGATACTCACCCGGGCCGCCGCCGGATGTCGGCAGGTGCCCGCGAACGGGGCAGCGAAGCTCGGACATCGGCGCAGCGCATCGGTGACGCGGATCTGGTGCGCGCACATTTTCCGTGGACCCCGGAGAATTCTCTGACCACCGCACGGCGCACCCGGGGTGCGCGACTTTCGGTACTGCCGTTCTCATGGATCGGCTGAATTCTTCCGTTGTCCGTCGCGATTGTAGCGTGCTATTGTTCCCCGCTCCGAAAGGCGCTGTCGCGAATCCGCTGGACGTTGTCCTTTTACGCATCCGCTCCGAGTGAGCGGTCCTGTGCGGCAGAACGTTTCACCCGGTGCGGCGACCGCGCCCGCGACCCCGGACACTGTCGTGTCCAGGAAGTGATTCGGCACACACTGCTCTCCCCGGGCACGGGCGTAGCTGGTACCGGCATACACGGGTATGAGAGATTCGAGCCGTGAGCATCGCAGACCGAGGTATCGCCCTGGCCGACCGCGCCGTCCGCGCGGTCGACCCGGACGGCGAGCTGTCCCGGGCCGTCGAGCGGGCCGCTCGCAACGCCTGGGCCCTCACCTTCGGTGACGGTGTGGAAGGTCGCCGCCCCACCCCGGCGTCGGTGCTGTGGGACGAACCGCATCGTCAGCTCCGGCGTTTCGAACCCGGCCCGGTCGCGGGCACCACCGACCCCGCGGCGGCCGCGGTCCTGCTGGTACCGCCCCTGGCCGCACCCGCCGGCTGTTTCGATCTGCGCCCGGGGCAGAGTCTCGCGGAATTCCTGCTGGAGACCGGTCGTGCGCCGTACGTGATCGACTACGGCGAGATCACCTACGCCGACCGCCGGATGGGCTTCGACGACTGGGTCTACGACATCCTGCCCGAAGCGATCCGCCGCACCGCCGCCGATCGCGTCGCGGCCGGTGGTGAACCGGAGGTGGATCTGGTCGGCTGGTCGCTGGGCGGCACCATGGCCCTGCTGACCGCGGCCGCGGACGTCGGCCTGCCGGTGCGGTCGATCACCGCTGTCGGTCCCCCGCTGAACTACAGCGCCATGCCGATGACCCCGCAGCTGGCCGCCGCCGCGCGGCTCACCGGGACCGGCGCGGCCGTGGGCGCGGCCCTGCGCGCGGTGGGTGGTGTCCCGGCGCCCCTCACCCGGCTCGCCTATCGCCTCAGCGCCTGGGACCGCGAGGTCAAACGACCCTGGTTCGTCGCCAGCAACCTCGCCCGCACCGAATCGCTGGCTCGGATGGAGGCAGTCGACCGCTTCATGGCCGATATGCCCGGCTATCCGGGCCGGGTGTACCAGCAGCTGTGGAACCGGCTGGTACTGCGCGACGAAATCGGTCGCGGCGAGGTCGATTTCGGGCAGGGGCCGATCCGGCTGGCCGATATCACCGCACCGGTGCTGCTGGTCGGCGGGCCCGCCGATGTCATCACCCCGGCCCGTGCGGTCGAGCACGGGTTGCGCACACTCACCGGTGCGAAAGCGGTCCACTACGAGACGGCGCCCGGCGGGCATCTGGGCATCCTCGCCGGCGCCACCGCCCGCGCGACGACCTGGACCTATCTCGACAAGTTTCTCACCACACCGGTGTGACCGCCGCGGTCCGCGCCGACGGCGTACTACGCTGGAGTTCCATGGGAGCACAGTCACCCGCCGGGTTGGGTGTAACACCGAGCGATTCGTCCACTTCGCTGATTCCCGCCGATCATGCCGGCGTGACCGACCTGTTCGCCGTACTGGCCTACGGTGAGATATCCGCGTTCTACCGGCTGAGCGAGGAAGCCACGCTGTCGCCGTCGCTGCACGGCAAGGTCGCCGTGGCGCGGATGGCGGCGGCCGAGCTCGCGCATTTCGAACGGCTCGACGTGGCACTGACCGCGCGCGGCGCCGATGTGTACGCGGCCATGGCTCCGTTCACCCGGGCGCTCGACGACTATCACCGCTCCACCGACCCGTCCACCTGGCTGGAGTCGATGGTCAAATTCCATGTCGGCGACGGGATCGCCGCCGACTTCTATCGGGAGATCGCCGGTGCCCTGAGCCCGGACGTGGCGGCCGTGGTGCGCGATGTACTCGCCGATACCGGTCACTCCGAATTCGTCGTCGAAGAAGTCCGCCGGGCCGTCGCGACCAGCCGATCCGAGCGCGACCGGTTGACGCTGTGGGGCCGGCGGCTGCTCGGTGAAGCGATCACTCAGGCGCAGTACGTGATGGCGCAACGCGATGAACTCACCGAGCTGGTCCTGGCGGCCACCGGCGATCTCAACGGTATCGCCACGCTGTTCGACCATATGCAGACAGCACATGCCGAACGAATGGCGGTCCTGGGCCTCTGACCGCTCGTGGCAGCGCCGGAAAAGAATTTCGGCGGTGATGTCGAGAACCCGTGCGCGGCTCCGTCCCCGGAGTGAACGACCAGAAAGGTCGCACGAGCGCGGAGGAGAACACCATGGTGCGATACCTCCGCCTTCGCCGCGGCCTCCACGGACCGCATGGACCGGCATCAAGAGGAGAACATCAATGACCAAGTACCTGTTGCTGAAGCATTACCGCGGCGCCCCGGCTTCGGCGAACGACGTCCCGATGGATCGATGGACGCCGGCGGAGATCTCGGCGCATGTGCAGTACATGGACGATTTCGCGGCCCGCCTCGTGGAAACCGGTGAATACGTCGACAGTCAGGCGCTGGCCCCCGAGGGGACCTTCGTCCGATCCGACGGCGCGGGGCGTCCACCGGTCACCGACGGTCCGTTCGCCGAGACCAAGGACCTCATCGCCGGGTGGATGGTGATCGACGTCGACAGTTACGAGCGGGCCCTCGAACTGGCCGGAGAACTGTCGGCCGCACCCGGGGCCGGTGGGAAGCCGATCCACGAATGGCTCGAACTGCGCCCGTTCCTGACCGCGCCGCCCACCATCACCACAGAGTGGCTGCACCGATAAACGGCTCCGGAGCGATCTCCGTGGGCGACGCGGCCCTGCTCCGGAGCCTCACACCGAGTGTGCTCACCGTCCTCGTCCGCCGCGGTGCCGATTTCGCGGCGGCCGAGGACGCGGTACAGGAGGCCCTGGTCGAGGCCCTCCGCGTCTGGCCCGGCGATCCGCCGCACGACCCCAAGGGCTGGCTGGTCACGGTGGCCTGGCGCAAGTTCGTCGATACGACCCGTTCCGATACCGCCCGGCGCCGGCGCGAGGACCGCGTCGGCGAGGAACCGGAGCCCGGGCCGGCGGCCACGGTGGACGACACTCTGCAGCTGTACTTCCTGTGCGCCCACCCGTCGCTGACGTCGTCGTCGGCGGTCGCGCTCACCCTGCGCGCCGTGGGCGGGCTGACCACCCGCCAGATCGCGCAGGCCTACCTGGTGCCGGAAGCCACCATGGCGCAGCGCATCAGCCGGGCCAAACGCACCGTCTCCGGTATGCGGTTGGACCGGCCCGGCGACGTCGGCACCGTGCTGCGGGTGCTCTACCTGGTGTTCAACGAGGGTTATTCCGGCGATATCGACCTCGCCGCCGAGGCCATCCGGCTCACCCGGCAGCTCGCGGCCGCGCTAGACCACCCGGAGGTCGCCGGGCTGCTCGCCCTCATGCTGCTGCACCACGCCCGGCGCGCCACCCGCACCGCGCCCGACGGCAGTCTGGTGTCGCTGGCCGAACAGGACCGCAGCCGGTGGGATACCCGGCTGATCGCCGAGGGAGTGGAGATCCTGCAGGCCGCCCTCGCCCGTGACCGGCTGGGCGAGTTCCAGGCCCAAGCCGCCGTCGCGGCCCTGCACGCCGACGCGCGAACCGCCGCCGAAACCGACTGGGTCCAGATCGTCGAGTGGTACGACGAACTCGTCCGCCTGACCGACAGCCCCGTCGTCCGGCTCAACCGCGCCGTCGCCGTGGGCGAGGCCGATGGCCCCCGTGCGGGCCTGGCGGCGCTCGCCGAACTGGACAATTCGCTACCGCGCTACACCGCGGTAGCGGCCTACCTCCACGAACGCGACGGCGACCCGGTCACCGCGGCCCACCTGTACGCCGAAGCCGCCCGCGCGGCCACGAACCTCGCCGAGCGCGACCACCTGATCCGCTGCGCCGCCCGCCTCAACACGGCCCAGCACGATCGATCCCTCTGATTCCTCTCGTCGACTGATTCTTCTCGTCGACTCCGAATGGTCCACCTCAGTGGCGGGGCCCGCCCCGGTTCTGGAGCGACGTAGCGAAGGAGCGCAGCGACTGAGCGAAGGAGTGAAGAACCGGGGTTAATAGGGCCCCGCCCCGCGGCGCCGAAGGCGCCGCAGATAAACACTGTTCGCTGACAGCGCACCCCGTCGTGTGTCGGGGCCACATCAGCTGAACTAGCCTTACTGGGACAGCACAGGACTCTAGGTTCGGAGGTTGGCCGTGGAGGTCAAGATCGGTATTTCGGATAGCCCGCGTGAACTCGTCATCGCCAGCTCGCAGACTCCGGAGGAGGTCGAGGCTCTGGTTTCCGAGGCGCTGGGTTCCGCGAGCGGTGTGCTGGCGCTGGCCGACGAGAAGGGCCGTAAGTACCTGATCCAGGCCGGCAAGGTCGCTTATGTGGAGATCGGCGCGGTGACCGGCGGCCGGGTGGGTTTCGCGGCGGTCTGAGTTCTGATCCCGGACGAACCGAAGCCCCTGCCGATCCGGCAGGGGCTTCGTCGTATCCGGGCTTGTCGCCGATCAGCCGATCGGGTGGAGGGGGACGTGTTTGAGGCCGCCCCAGGCCAGTGCGACCGTGGTGTCGACGGCTTCGTCCTTGGGGATCGGGCGGTCGGCTTCCAGCCAGTATCGGGCGGTGAACTGGCTCGCGCCGACGAGGCCGACCGCGAGGATGCGGGCCCGGTAGGGGTCGAGGCCGGAATCGTGGGCGACGAGGTCGTACACCGCGTCCACGCAGGCTTCGGTGGCTTGTTCGACGCGGCGCTGGACCTGGGGTTCGTTGGTGAGATCGGATTCGAAGACCAGGCGGAAGCCCTGCATCTCGTTGTCCACGAAATCGTAATAGGCCGCTACCGCCGCCCGGACCCGCTGTTTGTTGTCGGTGGTGGAGCGCAGCGCCTGGCGCACGCTCGACACCAGCATGTCGACATAGTTCTGCAGGACGGCGAGGTACAGCTCCAGCTTGCTGGTGAAGTGCTGGTACAGCACGGGCTTGCTGACGCCCGCGCACTGGGAGATCTCGTCCATACCGGAAGCGTGATAGCCGCGTAGCACGAAGATCTCACTGGCAGCTGCGAGTAGTTGCTGGCGCCGTTCGTCACGGGGAAGCCGGGTGCCGCGTTTGGGGGCGGTGCCGGACGACGGGCGGGACGTCATCCGGTCCACGAGGTCGGTCATATCGGATCTCCCAGTCGATTCCCCGGCAAAGGGGTGTGTACCGGGTCTTTCGAGCACCATACTCGCTTCTGATGCTGTTGCCGACCCGGGTGGGCGAACCCGGGAGCGGCCCCGATCCGCATGGTGCCCTACGGGAATGCTGGAAGGTGGCCGGCGCGGTACCCGGTTCGCCCGTGCCTGCGGGTACTTCCATTGTGGCCGGTACGGCGGGTTGTGAGAGTCTGGAGCCGTGACCGACCGACCGGAAAACGCCTCCGGCGGCGGGCGCAGCGCGCACCGCCCCCAGGATTCAGAGCTCGCGATCGCCCCGCGGGCGGCAGTGGCGACGTCGCGCGACGACGAATCCCGGGAGCCGTTGTGCGCGCGCCGGGACCCGGTCGGTGATCCGCCACCGGCGGCCAGGCTTGCCGCCGGTGGGAAGCGGCGTCGGCTGCGGTTCGTGGTGTCCCGGTACGGCTGGCGGGTGTACGCGCTGCCGATCCTGGTGGTGCTGACGGTGTTCGTGGTGGTCGACGCGGTGCGTTCCGGTACGGGGCGTCCCGCCGATCCCATCGAGCCGGGTTTCGGGGCACTCGGCCCGCCCCCGGCCAGCGCGGGGGTCATCGGCGCCCCGCCGGGCGACGGAAGTTTCCCGGAGGATCTGCCGATCGGGGCGCTGCCCGAGGGCGGGAAGTTCACCGAGACCGGAAAGGGGACCTGGCGGATCGTCGCGGGTACCTCGCCGCGCGTCGGCGTGGGTGAGCAGTACACGTTCACCTACACGGTCGAGGTCGAGAACGGTATCGACACACGTAATTTCGGCGGCGACGAATCGGTGGCCCGGATGGTCGAATCGACCCTGGGCAACCCGAAGAGCTGGGTGCACGACCGCAAGTTCGCGTTCCAGCGGATCGATCGCGGTGAACCGGATTTCCGGATCTCGCTCACCGCCCGGGGGACCACCCGCGCGGCCTGCGGTTTCGATATCCCCATCGATTCCTCCTGCTACAACTCCGACGAGGCCCGGGTGGTGCTGTCGGAGGCACGCTGGGTGCGCGGAGCTCCGGCGTTCGACGGCGATATCGGCTCCTATCGGCAATACCTGGTCAACCATGAGGTGGGGCATGCGATCGGCTATCACGGGCATCAGCCGTGTGAGAGCGAGGGCGGCCTGGCCCCGGTGATGATGCAGCAGACCTTCGGTACCGCCAACAACGAGATCGCCGCCCTGGATCCGTACGGCATGGTGCCGATGGACGGGAAGACCTGCCGCTTCAACCCGTGGCCGTATCCGCGCGGCTGAGCCCGCCCGTACGGGATGCGATCACCTTGGGAAGAATGGTTCCCGCGTCGGCGTTGTACAGGGAACCTACGCCGGTGCGGGCGCGGGTCACAGCGGCTACTGGTCACCGGCCGAGCGCACCGCACCCGCGCACACCGCATCCGGCTATTTCGATACGAGGAGTTCGAAGACGTGTCATCACCGCAGTCCCTGCCTCCACTTGTGGAGCCCGCCGCCGAGCTGACCAGGGACGAGGTCGCCCGTTACAGTCGTCACCTGATCATCCCCGACCTCGGGATGGACGGGCAGAAACGGCTGAAGAACGCGAAGGTGCTCGTGATCGGCGCCGGCGGGCTGGGTTCTCCGGCGCTGCTGTACCTGGCCGCCGCCGGGGTGGGCACGCTCGGCATCGTCGAGTTCGACGAGGTCGACGCCTCCAATCTGCAGCGGCAGATCATTCACGGTGAATCCGATATCGGCCGCCCCAAGGCCGACAGCGCCCGCGATTCCATTCTGGAGATCAATTCCGGGATCGATGTGCGGCTGCACAAGATCCGGCTGGAGCCGGAGAACGCGGTGGAACTGTTCGCCGAGTACGACCTGATCGTCGACGGTACCGATAACTTCGCGACCCGTTACCTCGTCAACGATGCCGCGGTACTGGCCGGCAAACCGTATGTCTGGGGTTCGATCTATCGGTTCGAGGGTCAGGTGTCGGTGTTCTGGGAGGATGCCCCGGACGACCGCGGGATCAACTATCGCGATCTGTACCCGGAGGCTCCGCCGCCGGGAATGGTGCCCTCCTGCGCCGAGGGCGGCGTGCTGGGTGTGTTGTGCGCCTCGATCGGTTCGGTCATGGTGACCGAGGCGATCAAGCTCATCACCGGTATCGGCGACCCGTTGCTGGGCCGGCTCATGGTGTACGACGCACTGGATATGAGCTACCGGACCATCAAGCTGCGCCGTGACCCGGCGCGTCAGCCGATCACCGAACTGATCGATTACGAGGCGTTCTGCGGTGTGGTGTCCGAGGAGGGGCAGGCCGCGGCGGCCGGTTCCACCGTGACCGCCCGCGAGCTCAAGGAGCTGCTGGACGCCGGTGATGTGGAGCTGATCGATGTGCGTGAACCCGTCGAGTGGGACATCGTGCATATCGAGGGCGCGACCCTGATCCCGAAGGATCGCATCCTCTCGGGTGAGGCGCTGGCGGAGCTGCCGCAGAACCGCAAGATCGTGCTGCACTGCAAAACGGGTGTCCGGTCGGCCGAAGCGCTGGCCGCGCTCAAGCGGGCCGGTTTCGCCGACGCGACGCATTTGCAGGGCGGGGTTATCGCCTGGGCCCATCAGGTGGATCCCTCGCTGCCGGTGTACTGAGCCGCCCGGGCCACGGGATAACCGTGGCACGCCGCTGACCTGCGCACGAACGGTGCGCGGGTGGCGGTGGCAGTATCCGTTCGCGGTATGTGTCCAGTGCCGGTCGCGGGTGTATCGCGGCACTGCTACGACACGGTGTGGCGCGGTAGCCGGGCTCGGTGGCGGGAGTACGGTACGGCCGTGACCACCACTGTCGAACCCCCCGAGCATGTGCGGGCCACATACGGTCTGCGGGAAATGACCCCCGTCGCCCTGGGCGATTGGGAGGGCGGCTGGCGTCTCGGTGATGTGGTGCTCAGCCCCGTCGCGGATCACGCCCGGGCGGCTTGGTCGGCCAAGATCCGGGAGAGTTTGCGGGTGGACGGGCTGCGGCTGGCCCGCCCGGTGCGGGCCACCGACGGCCGGTATGTGGTGTCGGGCTGGCGGTGCGACACCTTCATGCCGGGTTGCCCGGAACCGCGGCACGACGAGGTGGTCTCGGTCTCGCTGCGGCTGCACAAGGCCACCGCCACCCTGGAGCGGCCCAGGTTCCTTTCCCAGCCGCCGGTCACCCCGTGGCTGGATGTGGATGTTTTCGTGGCCGCGGACCGGGCGGCCTGGGAAGCGGTGCCGTTGCGCACGCTGCGGGCGGCGGGCGCGGTGATGGAGAACTCGCCGGACGGGCGCCACAGCGTCGATCTGATCGGTCAGCTGGCCACGCTGCGCAAACCGGTGCGTACTCCGCCGCAGCTGGTGCACGGCGATCTGTTCGGCACCGTGCTGTTCGCCGGTGCGCAGATGCCCGCGCTCACCGATCTCACTCCGTATTGGCGGCCGCCGGCGTGGGCTGCGGGCGTGATCGTGGTGGATGCGCTGTCCTGGGGCGGGGCCGACGACGGTCTGCTGGAACGCTGGTCCGATCTGCCCGAATGGCCGCAGATGCTGTTGCGCGCGGTGATGTTCCGGCTGGCGGTGCATGTACTGCATCCGCGATCCACACCGGAAGCGCTGCCGGGGCTGGTCCGTACGGCGGATATGGTGCGGTTCCTGCTGTGAGCGGAACCTTTCACAGGTGATGCCGAGGACTGCGATGCACGGAGAGGGGCCCGGCCGGTCGATACCGGCCGGGCCCCTTCTCGCGCTGCGTTGCCCTCAGATGTTGGCGTAGGCCAGTGACGGAACCCGGCCCACCGCGAACGAGGTGCGGCTGTAGAACCACCAGGTGACCCCGGCCATCACCAGGAACGCCACGGCGTAGGCCCAGAACGCCGGTGCCATGGTGCCGAAGTGGGTATTGGACAGCCGCAGTGCCTGCTGGAGCACGAAGCCGCCGAAGGCCCCCACCGCGCCGATGACGCCGATCGCCGCGCCTGCCTGACGCTTCGCCGAAGCGGCCGCTTCCGGAGGCTCCATACCGTGTTCGGAGGCGTACTTCTTCGATTCGGCGCTGAAGATGGACGGGATCATCCGGTAGGTGGAGCCGTTACCGATGCCGGCGAGCACGAACAGCATCAGGAAGGCGAGCAGGTACAGCGGGAAACTCTTCATTTCCAGGGCGGCCATGATGAGCGCGACCGCCACGGCCATCCCGCCGAACACCATGATGGTGATATTCGCCCCGCCGCCGAGTTTGTCCGAGAGCCAGCCGCCGAACGGCCGCGAGAACGAGCCGACCAGCGCACCCAGGAAGGCGAGATTGCCCAGGGTGGTGATCCAGCCGATGTTCGCGAGGTCGGGGAAATTGGCCTTGATGAGCGTGGGGAAGGCGAACGAGAACCCGATGAAGGAACCGAAGGTGCCGATGTACAGGAATGCCATCACCCAGGTGTGCCGGTTGGTCAGCGCCGGTTTGTAGGAGCGGCCGTCCGATTTCGCGGTCGACAGACTGTCCATATAGCGCAGGGCGCCGAACGCGGCGGCCAGGATGAACGGGATCCACACCAGTACCGAGAGGGTTATCCCGAAGCGGTATCCGGCGGCGTCCTTCGCGGTGAGATGGGTGCCCAGGGTGATCAGTAGCGGTACCAGCAGCTGGGTCTGCGCGACGCCGAGATTGCCACCCGCGGCGTTGATCCCGAGTGCCGCGCCCTTCTTGCCGTCGGGGAAGAAGAACGAGATATTGGCCATCGACGAGGAGAAATTTCCCCCGCCGAACCCGGACAGCGCGGCCAGGACCACGAAAACCCACATCGGGGTACCCGGTTGATTGACGAAATAGATCAGGCCCAGGGTGGGAATGAGCAGCATCGCGGCGCTGAAGACGGTGAAGGCCCGTCCGCCGAACCGGGGGATGGCGAAGGTGTAGGGGATGCGCAGGGTCGAACCGACCAGTGTCGGAATGGAAGTGAGCAACAGCGCGTTGCTGACCGCGGTCGGGTTCCCCTTGCCCAGGCCGTCCAGGAAAGCGAATCCGGCGGCGCCCATTCCGGTCACGACGCTCGCCCACAGGACCCAGATGCTGAATCCGAGATTCTCCGCGAACACCGAGAACAGCAGATTCTTCTTGGCGGTGCGATCGGCGCCGGATTTCCAGAACCGCTCGTTGTCGGGCTCCCACCGGTCGATCCAGCGACCCCGGCGCTGGTGGGTGAAAGTTGTTGTCGTATCGGGTGGTTGCTGGCCGGTGTCGACTATCGCGGTCATCGGCGTCCCTCTCGTCGTTACTCGACGCCCCCCGGACGGGGCGCCCTGCTGCGGCAGCCGGGCGGTCGAGTGCGGTGTTGTGACGTGAGAAAACGCTAGAAGCCGGGTGTTTCGCTGAAATAGCGCGCAATGACGATCGCCACAAATCCCGCTCACGGAGCGGGAACGCCCGGGTGATCGGTCCGTAACCTCGATGGAACCCGGCCAAGATCGCGTCTGAGGGTGTTGTGTTCGGAGTGTGGGTATGTGGACGCGTATGGCCGGAGCGAATGCGGGGGTGCGCCGAGGATCGCGTCTGAGGGTGTTGTGTTCGGAGTGTGGGTATACGGACGCGCATGGCCGGAGCGAATGCGGAGGTACGCCTAATGACCGGGGTAGTCGGCCAGCAAGGTGTCGAGGAAGCATCGGGTGGTCCGGGCGGCCTTTTCGGCGTCGCCGTCGACGATCGCCTGTACCAGTTCGCGGTGTTCGGCGGCGTACCAGCTGTCGATACGGTCGGTGCGCGAGCGGATCCCGGATTCGATGTAGCCGAGTAGCGAATCGTAGAACTCGATATAGACGGCGTTTCCGCTGGCGAGCACGATCGCCCGGTGCAGCTGGACATCGGCTTCGATGGCCGCGGTCCGGTCCACTCGCCAGAGCCGGTTGCGGTCGTCGAGTAGCCGGCGCAGGGTGGCGATATCGGAATCGTCGCGCCGGTGCGCGGCCAGCGCGGCGGCGGTGGACTCGATACCGTGACGTAGTTCCAGTACGTCACGTTCGGCGGCCTCGGCGAAGTATTTGGCGAGGGTCCCGCCCACTTCCGAGGTCGCGATGACGTACGTACCGGAGCCCTGCCGCCGTTCCAGCATGCCGGCATGAACCAGCGCTTGGACGGCTTCGCGTAGGGTGTTGCGGCCGGTGCCGGTGAGTTCTGCCAGTTCGGGTTCGGTGGGGATCCGCGTCCCGATCGGCCAGCGTCCCGAGCGGATGTCGTCTTTGAGTTGCTCGGTCACTTGGGCGATGAGGCTGGTGCGGCGCACGCTTTGCACGGCAACAGAGTACCGCCCATCACAATCTTATTGCCCCAGTCATAGGGTCATCCTATGATTTCTCGGTGACTGCAGCGCTGCCCGAGACCACCCAAGCGGCCGATTCACCCCTCGAGCAGCGGAAACGCAGTCTTATCGAGGGTCGGCTACTGGTACTCGCAGCTATTGTCGTGTCCGCTCTGGTCCTCCGGGTAGCGGTCACCGCGTTCACACCGCTCGCCGATGACATCGGCCGGGAGATCGGTTACTCCACCGCCGTTGTCGGTGTCTTCGGCATGATCCCCACGCTGATGTTCTCCATCACGGGCCTGCTGACCCCGCTGCTGGTCCGTGCGATCGGCCTGGAACGCACTGTGCTGATCGCGATGGCGGCCGCGGGTACGGGCATGCTGGTACGGGTTCTCGTCTCGGGGACGGTCGAACTGCTGCTGTTCTCCGCGCTCGCGCTCGGGGGTATGGGTATCGGCAATATCGTGGTCCCGCCGCTGGTCAAGCGCTATTTCCCGGATCGGCTCGCCACGGTGAGCGCGCTCTACATCACGATGGTGCAGATCGGTACCGTGCTGCCCGCACTGGTAGCGGTACCGCTTGCCGAGGCGCACGGATGGCGTGTCTCGCTGGGTGTGTGGGCGCTGCTCGGTTTCGCGGCGGCGGTGCCCTGGATCGGCGTGCTGCGGGTTCGTCGCGGGCGCGCGGCCGCCGATAAGACCGGCCTGCCCGACCCGGGCAGTACGCCGGCGCCCCAGGTGTGGCGGTCGCCGCTGGCCTGGGGGATGGCGGCCACCTTCGGTATGACCTCGCTCACCACCTATTCGGTATTCACCTGGCTACCCACGATCCTCGCCGACGCCGGTGCCGACGCGGCCTTCGGTGGGTCGATGGTGGCGCTGTTCGCGCTCGTCGGACTAGTCGCCGCGCTGACCGCGCCCACGGTGGCCGCCCGGCTCACCAACCCGTACCCGGTGGTCGTCGGCTGCGCCGTGTGTTTCCTGGTGTCCTTCGCCGGTCTGCTCCTCGCACCGATGAGCGTGCCCATCCTGTGGGTGGCGATTCTGGGTCTCGGTCCGAGCACTTTCCCGATGACACTCACCTTGATCAACCTGCGGACCCGTACCCCGGCCGGTTCGGCGGCTCTGTCGGGTTTCACGCAGGGTGTCGGCTACGCGCTGGCCTGTGTCGGGCCGCTGGTCTTCGGCATGCTGCACACGATCACCGACGGGTGGGCGGCGCCGTTCGCGCTGCTCTGTGTCGCGGTGCTGGTGCTGCTCATCGGTGCCTGGCAGGCCTGCAAACCGCGGATGCTCGAGGATTCGATCGCGGCGCGCTGAACCGCGCACGCGGGACAGGTGCCCGACATCGGATCCGGCGCCCCGGGTTGCGGCCGGCAGTGACGCAGGTCATCATCGGACCGAGCCCTCACCGTGAATATCGGCGGATATCGGCACTTCGTCACCAGCGGAAATGCTGATGTCACAACGAGTTAACATCGGCGGGCTTCTCACCTGAGCGGTTCGGGCCGCGTGAGAAACCGTTGATTCGACGGTCATTTTGGGCAGCATTGCCGCAATACCCGTTTCCTACCGTGGGGTCGAACCACGTTGGGAGGCCCTTTTGAGCACGGAGACCGAAAGCCGCGGCGACGCCCTATCGGCGATGTTCCGGCGGCCGAAGCTGGAGCGCTGGGACGCCGAGGACACCGCGGCCTGGGAGGCCGGCGGTAAGAAGATCGCCACGCGCAATCTGATCTGGTCGGTCGTCGCCGAGCACATCGGGTTCTCGATCTGGTCCATCTGGTCGGTCATGGTGCTGTTCATGCCGACCGAGACCTACGGGATCGACGCGGCGGGCAAATTCTTCCTGGTCGCGGTACCGACCCTGGTCGGTGCCATCCTGCGTATCCCGTACACGGTCGCCACGGCCCGGTTCGGTGGCCGCAACTGGACGGTGTTCAGCGCCGCCGCGCTGCTGGTACCGGCCGCTCTGACCCTGTACTTCGTGAACCAGCCCGGTACGTCCTATACGACCTTCCTGATCGTCGCGGCGTTCGCCGGTCTGGGCGGCGGCAACTTCGCCTCCTCGATGACCAATATCAATGCGTTCTACCCGCAGCGGCTCAAGGGCTGGGCTCTGGGGATGAACGCGGGCGGCGGCAATATCGGCGTCCCCGTCATCCAGTTGTTCGGCCTGCTGGTCATCGCGACCCTCGGCGACGAGTACGCCTCGATCATCTGCGCGGCCTATCTGGTGCTGGTGGTGCTCGCCGGACTCGGCGCCGCGCTGTTCATGGACAACCTGCCCAACCAGAAGGCCGATCTGTCCTTCATGCTCACCGCGCTGAAAGTGCCGCAGTCCTGGGCGGTTTCGTTCCTCTACATCGGCACTTTCGGATCCTTCATCGGGTACAGCTTCGCCTTCGGCCAGATCCTGCAGATCAGCTTCGTCGCCGGTGGGGACACCGCCGCCCAGGCCACGCTGCACGCCGCGCAGATCGCTTTCATCGGACCGCTGCTCGGCTCGATCGCCCGCCCCTACGGCGGCAAGCTCGCCGACCGGATCGGTGGCAGCCGGGTGACCCTGTTCACCTTCGCGGCCATGATGGTCGCGGCGGTGGCGGTGGCTTCGGCCTCGACTGTCGCCGACGGCTCGCACAAGGGGTTCTCGGGTCCGGTGCTGGGCGTGCTGGTGGCCGGTTTCGTGGCGCTGTTCGTTCTGTCCGGCCTGGGCAACGGATCGGTCACCAAGATCATCCCGTCGGTTTTCGACGCCAAATCGCGCAGCCTGGACGCGAGTCCCGCCGAACGCGCTGCCTGGGCGCAGAACACCTCCGGTGCGCTGATCGGCTTCGTGGGTGCCATCGGTGCCCTGGGCGGTGTCGCTATCAACCTGGTGCTGCGGTCGTCCTACTCCGCGACCCAATCCGCGACCACCGCCTTCTGGGTGTTCATGGCGTTCTACGTCGCCTGTGCCCTGGTCACCTGGGCGGTGTTCCTGCGCCGCCCCGGCGCCCCGTCCCGCGACCACGAGGTCGTCGCCGTCGCCGAGGCCCTGGTCCGCCGGGCCGAATCCGGCCCCCACAACTCCGCCCAGCCCACCGAATCCCGGTCCGCCCGGTCGTCGGCGAACCTCTGACACCGGATCCCCACGGAGGACACCATGAACGCACAGCGCAGAACAGTCGTCGTCGCCGGTCACGGCATGGTCGGGCACCGGTTCGTCGAGGCGATCCGCTCGCGGGACGAGGCGGGGCAGTGGCAGGTCGTCGTACTCGGCGAAGAGAAACTGGCTGCCTACGACCGGGTCGGGCTGTCCTCCTACGTCGGTAACTGGGAAACCGCCTCGCTGGCGCTGCCGGGTAACGAGTACGCCGGCGACGATCTGGTCGACCTGCGGCTCGGGCAGCGGGCCGAGACCATCGACAAGGACGCCCAGAAGGTCACCACCACCTCCGGTGAGGTGCTCGACTACGACGCGCTCGTCCTGGCGACGGGTTCCTATCCGTTCGTGCCACCCGTGCCGGGGCACGAACACCCGGAATGCTTCGTCTACCGGACCCTCGAGGATCTGGACGGCATCCGGTCCGCGGCCGATGCGGCCGGTCCGGGCGCGCACGGCGTGGTCGTCGGCGGCGGTCTGCTCGGGCTGGAGGCAGCCAACGCGCTGCGCCTGCTCGGGCTGACCCCGCACGTGGTGGAGTACAACGACCGCCTGATGCCGGCCCAGGTCGACGAGGGCGGCGGCGCGATCCTGGAGAAGCTGGTCACCGATCTGGGGCTGGCGGTGCACACCGGGGTGGGCACCGCCGGGATCGAGCGCAACGAGGCGGCCGACCCGGCCGAACGGCTGCGGATCACGCTGTCCGACGACAGCGCGATCGATGCCGCGCTCGTGGTGTTCTCCGCGGGTGTCCGCCCGCGGGACCAGATCGCCCGCGACGCCGGTCTCGAGGTCGGCCCGCGCGGCGGTGTGATCACCGATCTGGGTCTGGCCACCTCCGATCCGAATATCTACGCGATCGGCGAATGCGCGGCGATCGAGGGAGTCTGCTACGGCCTGGTGGCGCCGGGGTACACGACCGCCGAGATCGTGGCCGACCGCCTGCTGGGCGGTGCCGGTGAGTTCCCCGGCGCCGATATGTCCACCAAGCTGAAGCTGCTCGGTGTGGATGTGGCGAGCTTCGGCGACGCCCACGGCACCACCGAGGGTGCGCTGTCGGTGGTGCTGCACGACGCGGCCCGGGGCACCTACGCGAAATTGGTGATCTCCGACGACGCGCAGACTCTGCTCGGCGGCATCCTGGTCGGCGACGCCACCCAATACGCCGCGCTGCGGCCGCTGGTCGGCCGTCCGCTACCGGCCGAACCCGCCGCGCTGATCTCGCCGGCCGGTGCGGAACTGGGCGCCGACGCACTGCCCGACGAGGCGCAGATCTGCTCCTGCAACGATGTGAGCAAGGGCGCCATCTGCGGCGCGATCGCCGAGGGCGCCTGCGATATCCCGGCCATCAAGGCCTGCACCAAGGCCGGGACCTCCTGTGGCGGCTGTGTGCCGATGATCAAGAAGGTGCTCGAACAGTCCGGTGTCGAGATGTCCAAGGCTCTGTGCGAGCACTTCGGGCAGTCGCGCGCGGAACTGTTCCAGATCGTGCAGGCCACCGGTATCCGCACCTTCTCCGAGCTCATCGCCCGGCACGGCAAGGGCACCGGCTGCGATATCTGCAAGCCGACCGTGGCTTCCATCCTCGCCTCCACCTCCAGTGATCACATCCTGGAGGGTGAACAGGCCGCGTTGCAGGACACCAACGACCACTTCCTGGCCAATATGCAGAAGAACGGCACCTACTCGGTGGTGCCGCGGATGCCGGGCGGGGAGGTCACCCCGGAGCAGCTGATCGTGATCGGCGAGGTCGCCAAGGAGTTCGGGCTCTACACCAAGATCACCGGCGGGCAGCGGATCGATCTGTTCGGGGCCCGCGTCGAACAGCTGCCGCTCATCTGGAAGCGGCTCGTGGACGCCGGCATGGAATCGGGCCATGCGTACGGAAAATCGCTGCGTACGGTCAAGAGCTGCGTCGGATCCACCTGGTGCCGGTACGGCCAGCAGGATTCGGTGGGCATGGCCGTGCTGCTGGAGAAGCGCTACCGTGGACTGCGGTCGCCGCACAAATTGAAGCTGGCGGTCTCCGGTTGCGCCCGCGAATGCGCCGAAGCCCGCGGCAAGGATGTGGGTGTCATCGCCACCGAGACCGGGTGGAATCTCTACGTCGGCGGCAACGGCGGCCTTACTCCCAAGCATGCGGTGCTGCTGGCGGGCGATCTCGACGACGAGGCCCTGATCGCCTATATCGACCGCTACCTGATGTTCTACATCCGCACCGCGGACCGGCTGCAACGCACCGCGCCGTGGCAGGAGGACCTCGGTATCGACTACATCCGTGAGGTGGTCTGCGCGGACAGTCTCGGGATCGCCGCCGATCTGGAGAAGGCGATGACCGACCATGTGGCCGGCTACCGCGACGAATGGGCCGCGGTTCTCGACGACGAGGAGAAGCTGTCCCGGTTCGTATCCTTCGTCAACGCCCCGGCCGAGGCCGACCCGACCATCGCCTTCGACGAGAGCGGTGAGCGCAAGGTCCCGGTGCTGCTCGGCCTGCCCGGCATGCCCGGAGGAGGTAGCGGAGCGTGACCACGCAGGGCAGGGCGGGCAGGCCTGTGGGCAGAGCCTGCCCGGCATGCCCGGAGGAGGTAGCGGAGCGTGACCACGCAGGGCAGGGCGGGCAGAGCAGCGCGACCCGCTACGACTGGGAAATGACGGCTTAACCGCCAGGAAACAGGCTGCCGGTACCAATGGGTAACGGCGCGCGGAGGAGAACACCGATATGACCGTGATCGATACCCCAGCAGTTGTTCCGGCCACCACCACAGGGTGGACCCGGGCTTGCCCGCTCGAATACCTGATCCCCGGCCGTGGTGTGGCGGTACTGCTGCCCGGCGGCGCCCAGGCGGCCCTGTTCCTGTTGCCCGAGGGCACGCTCTACGCGGTCGGCAATATCGACCCCTTCGGCCGGGCGGCGGTGATGTCGCGCGGTATCGTCGGCGACCGCGGCGGCGAGCCGGTGGTCGCGTCGCCGCTGCTGAAGCAGGCCTTCTCTCTGCTCGACGGGCGGTGCCTGGACAACGATACGGAGAGCCTGCCGGTATATTCCGTGCGCGTGGACGACGGACAGGTATCGATTTCGGACCGGCCCGTAACCGTGGCCCCGAACGGCTGCCCCGCATGACAGTTCCGGACGCGAGTGCCTCGCTGGCCGGTTTCACCATCGGTATCACCGCGGCCCGGCGGGCCGAGGAATTCGCCACCCTGCTCACCCGGCGGGGTGCGTCGGTAGTGTCCGCGCCGGCCATCCGGATCATTCCGCTCGCCGACGACACCGAACTGGAGCGGGTGACCGAGGAGCTGGTCGCGGACCCGGCACAGATCACCGTGGCGACCACCGGGATCGGATTCCGCGGCTGGATGGAGGCCGCCGAGGGTTGGGGGCTGGCCGAGCAGTTGCGGTCCGCCCTGGGTGGGACCCGGATGCTCGCGCGCGGTCCCAAGGCCAAGGGCGCGATCCGGGCCGCCGAACTGCGCGAGGAGTGGTCCCCGGCCTCGGAGTCCTCGGCCGAGGTGCTGGATCACCTGCTGGCCGAGGGTGTCGAGGGTGTCCGGATCGCGGTCCAGCTGCACGGTGCCACCACTGAATGGGAACCGATTCCCGATTTCTGTGAAGTGCTGCGCTGCGCGGGCGCCGATGTGGTGCCGGTCCCGGTGTACCGGTGGGAGCCGCCCGCCGACCGCGGCCCGATGGACCAGCTGATCGAGGCCATCGTGACCTCGGCGATCGACTGTGTGACCTTCACCAGCGCCCCGGCCGTCGCGTCGATGCTGATGCGCGCCAAGGAAACCGGAGTGCTCGAGGGCGTATTGCACGCCCTGCGGAGCAGGGTGCCGGCGGCCTGTGTCGGACCGATCACCGCAGCCCCGCTCGAGGAGCTCGGCGTGCCCACCACGATGCCCGGCCGGGCTCGGCTGGGCGCGCTGGCCCGCCATGTCGCCGAGGAGTTGCCGCGTCGTGCCGGGCGGATCAACGCCTCCGGCCACACCATCAGCGTGCGCGGTGCGTGCGTGGTGGTCGACGGCACGGTGAAACAGCTCGCCCCGGCGCCGATGGCGCTGATGCGGTCGCTGGCTCGCCAGCCCGGCCGGGTCGTCTCCCGCGAGGATCTGCTGGCGGCGCTGCCCGGCGGTGGTGACGATACGCATGCTGTGGAGACCGCGATCGCCCGGTTGCGGGCGGGTCTGGGCACTCCGAAGGCGATCCAGACCGTGGTCAAGCGCGGATACCGGCTGGCCATGGATCCCGCGGAATGCACCGATAACAATGCCGATTCCGCGCCGCTGCCGGCGGTCCCGCCGCGTAACGCGCGCTACGTCCGCACGGTGGTGCCCGGATGAGTCCCGCGCCGCCCGCGCTGGTGCTGGTCGCGCACGGCACCCGCAGCGCCAAGGGTGTGCAGATGATCGCCGCACTGGCCGAAGCGGTCGGCCACGAACTGGATCACCGGCCGGGCTCACCGGACGGCCGGTGCGGGCATACCGTCGTGCCGGATTCACCGAGCCGGGATCGCCGGGCCACGATACTGCCCGGCACCTACGCGTTCTGCGGTTGCGTGCCGGGTCCGACGGCGGGCCCCGAACCCGAGGTCGCCGCGAACCCGGTGGTACGCACCGCGTTCGTCGATGTGCTCGGTCCGTCGCCCGCCGAGGTGCTGCGCGATCTGGCCGCCCGGTCCACTACGGCCGGCGAACCTGTTCCGGCCGTCGTGGTCCCGGCCTTTCTGGCCTCCGGGTACCACGTCTACCAGGACGTTCCCCGCGAGGTGGCGGAGAGCGGTCATCCGGCCGTGACCGTCACCGCCGCGATGGGTCCGGACCCGGCGCTGGCCCGGGTCATGGCCTTACGGCTGCGGGCGGCCGGTTGGCGTCCCGGTGACGCCGTGGTCTTCGCGGCCGCGGGATCCTCGGACCTGCGTGCCCGTGCCGATGTGCGCCGCGCCGCCGCCGTGCTCACCGCGCAACTCGCGACTCCGGTGCGTACCGCCTACGTCGCCACCGGGGCTCCGCGCGTTCCGGAGGTGGTGGAACAGGTGCGGGCGACCGGGCAGGAGCGGGTGTTCATCGCCACCTATCTGCTCGCGCACGGGCTCTTCCACGACAGGCTGCACCAGGCGGGTGCGACCGGAGTGGCCGAGCCGATCGGGGTGCATCCCGCCGTGGTCCGGTTGATCGCGGATCGCTACCGGTCCGCCGTCCGGGACGCGGACCGCGAAGGTGTGCGCTGACCCGTCCGCTGGAGCGATCACGCGGAGGGGCCCCGGTCAGCGTGCATCGCTGCCTCAGGAAATCTCCGGCGCGGTAGCGATGTACCTCGGTGATTACGGCTCGACCACGCGCCCTTCGTGATAGAAACCCTGCATGTACCGGCTGCCGCGTTGCCTGGTGTACCTGTTCACGCTGTGTGTGGCGCTGCTACCGGTGGTGTCCGCGGCCCCGGCCACCGCGGAGGGGCCCGCCCGGATTCTGGATGTGCGCCCGCTCGGCGGCCGCCAGTTCGAAGTGGTGGTGCATTCGGCCGCCATGGACAAGCCGATCATCCTGTGGATATCGCATCCCGGCCCCGGCGCGCCCACGCTGTACCTGCTCAACGCCGTCGACGGTGGCGAAGACGGTGGTCCGTGGACGCGGCGCACCGATGTCGGGGAGTTCTTCGCGGACAAACCGGTCAACGTGGTGGTCCCGATGAGCGGCCGGGCCAGTTATTACACCGACTGGCTCGCCGACGATCCGGTGCTGGGCCGGAACAGATGGGAAACCTTCCTGACCCGCGAACTACCGCCGCTGCTGGATGCCCGGTTCGCGGCCACCGGCCGCAACGCGGTGGCGGGTCTGTCGATGTCGGCGACTTCCGCGTTGAACCTGGCGATCCATGCGCCCGGGTTGTATCAGGCGGTCGGCGCCTACAGCGGCTGCACCCGGACCAGCGATCCGGCGGCGCGGGCCATCGTGTACTCACAGCTGGCGGCTTTCGGGGCGAACGCGACCAATATGTGGGGCGCGCCGGACAATCCGGCCTGGCTCGACCATGATCCGATGCTGCATCTGGACCGGCTGCGCGGGACCGCGGTGTACGTCTCCGCCGGAAACGGGATGCCGGCACAGCACGACGTGCTGAACTCGCGTGGCGTCGAAGGCGATCCACTGCGGCTGGCCGACCGGATGCTCGTGGGCGGTGTCATGGAGTCGGTGGTCGGCGCTTGTACCGGTCCGCTGGCCGCCGCCCTGGCCGGGGCCGGGGTACCGGCGACCGTCCATTTCCATCCGGGAACCCACGCCTGGTCGTACTGGCAGGACGATGTGCACCGGTCCTGGCCCGTTTTCGCCGGTGCGCTCGGCGTCTGAGCCGATTCGGCCCAGCGATCGAGCCGGCTCAGACCCGGTACCACACGAAGTGGTCGTCGCGGGTCGGACCGTACCGGTCGATCTGCTCGAACAGCAGAGCGGCGGGCTCCACGACCGCGCTGCGGCCCTGCGCGTCGTCGTAGGCCACCAGAATCCCGACGAACGCGGCGTGGCCGTCGGCGGTCTGCCGGTAGACCACCGCGCCGGAATCGCCGGCCTCGGCGCCGAGCGCGTTGGTCGCGTACAACCATTCTTCGTTTGCTTCGGTGATCGATCCGCAAGTCCAGCTCGTGGTCGCGCCGATCTTGCAGATCTCCTGGCCCAGTTGCGGTTTCATATCCACGGTGGACAGCCCGAACCGTCCCATGGACGCGGCGGCACCGATGCCCTCGTACAGCCGGATCAGCCCGAACCCGAATTTCAGGCCCTCGTCGGGGCGATGGTGTTCGAAGAAGCCGATCGGATTGCCGACCTTGTCGGTGACGATTCCCTGGTGATAGCAGTGG
Source organism: Nocardia jinanensis (assembly GCF_014645735.1). Lineage (GTDB taxonomy): Bacteria > Actinomycetota > Actinomycetes > Mycobacteriales > Mycobacteriaceae > Nocardia > Nocardia jinanensis. Next base: position 165,198 of record NZ_BMMH01000004.1, read on the forward strand.
CCCGCGGTCACCGCGTACTGTGCCGTGCCGATCGAGCCGGTGAGCCCCACGGTGCAGCGGGTGGTCACCGCTTTGCCGTCGGCTATCTCGGTGTGCCGGATCTCCATCCCCGGATACACCGTCACCGCGGGTGCGGCCGTGGCTACGGATCCGGGTATCAGCGCCGCACTGCCCACCGCGACCACCGCGCATACGGTGGCCGTGATGGATACCGGACGCAGACTCCGCCCCCACCGGAAAACGCTGAACATGGCGTACCTCGAACCTGCTCGAGCGACCGCCGCGCGGTCGGATCGGGCAGTCAGCGTAGGCGATTTGCGGCCGCCGCGCCCGAACAGCATTCCCAGTACGTGGAAGGGACGGCCGAGGTTTCCGGCTGATCGGCGGACAGTGGGTGACGCCCGCCACTCGAGGGTATGTAAACAAATGTAAACCGCTGGAGAAGCGGCGATTTCCGAAATTTCACCGTCCGGGCCCGAATCGTCGCCCCGAAGGGGTGATCCAGCGCATTCACCCGTGTTTTCCCAGGTGCACCGTTTCGAAGTCGACTGTGCGCACCGACCTGCCGTGACAACCGGATTGCGGTGACCTCACAGCTCACCGACCTGCACTTTTCGATGTGAGAACGCCGTTTGGCCTGGTCGGGCGCCGTCTCTACAGTCGGAAACATCAGCCCGATTCACCGCTTGCAGAAGAAGGGGGCGTCGTGGTTGTTTCACGTACTCCGGGCTCGGCGCATACCGCTGCGGAACGGCATTCCGGGGAACCGGCCGCCGGTGACGCACTGCTGCGGCTGGGTAAGTACTTCCAGCGCGGTGAGGTCTCCGCGGACCACCGCACCGTGCACAAGGTCGGCGGACGCGATGCCGACGACTTCTACCGCGACCGTTGGTCGCACGACAAGGTGGTGCGTTCCACGCACGGTGTGAACTGCACCGGATCGTGTTCCTGGAAGATCTACGTCAAGGACGGTGTGATCACCTGGGAGTCCCAGCAGACCGACTATCCGTCGGTCGGGCCGGACAAACCGGAGTACGAACCGCGCGGCTGCCCCCGCGGCGCGTCCTTCTCCTGGTACACCTATTCACCCGCCCGGGTCCGATACCCGTACGTCCGGTCCACACTGCTGGAGCTGTACCGCGAAGCCAAGCAGAAGCTCAAGGACCCCGTGCTGGCCTGGGCCGATATCGTCGAGGACCCGGAGCGCGCCCGTAAGTACAAGGCCGCGCGCGGTAAGGGTGGTTTCGTCCGCGCCGAGTGGTGGGAGGCCGCCGAGATCGCGGCCGCGGCCCATGTGCACACCATCAAGCAGTACGGCCCGGACCGGGTCGCCGGATTCTCGCCGATCCCGGCCATGTCCATGGTCAGTCACGCGGTGGGCGCCCGGTTCATCTCGCTGCTCGGCGGGTCGATGCTGTCGTTCTACGACTGGTACGCCGATCTCCCGGTGGCCTCACCGCAGGTGTTCGGTGATCAGACCGATGTGCCCGAATCGGCGGATTGGTTCGATGCGGGCTACCTCATCATGTGGGGTTCCAACGTCCCGGTGACCCGTACCCCGGACGCCCACTACATGACCGAGGCCCGGTATCGCGGCCAGAAGGTCGTGGTGGTGTCCCCGGACTACGCCGACAACACCAAGTTCGCCGACGAATGGGTGGCTGCCCGTCCGGGTACCGACGCCGCGCTGGCCATGGCCATGGGTCATGTGGTGCTGCGGGAGTTCTTCGTCGACCGGGATACGCCCCGGTTCCTGGATTACATCCGCAAGTACACCGATCTGCCGTTCCTGATCACGCTGGAGGAAGGGGCGGACGGGGTCGCGGTGCCGGGCAAGTTCCTGACCGCGGCCGATCTCGGCAATACCGACGAGGGCGCCGAATTCCGGACCATCCTGCTCGACGGTACCGGCGCGCCGGTGGTGCCGAACGGATCGCTGGGGGATCGGTTCGGCGAGAACGGCACCGGACGCTGGAACCTGGATCTCGGGGGTGTCGAGCCACTCCTGACGCTGTACGGCCGCACCGACGATGCTGCGGCCGTACAGTTCCCCCGGTTCGATACCGATGCTCCCGGGGTGCTCACCCGCGGGGTGCCGACCGCCGTAGTCGCCGGGAAACGGGTCACCACGGTCTTCGATCTGCTGCTCGCGCAGTACGCGGTGGGTCGTCCGGGTCTGCCGGGTAACTGGCCGGACGGTTACGACGACGCCACCGAGCCCTATACCCCTGCCTGGCAGGAAACCATCACCGGCGTCCCGGCCGTGCAGGCCCGGCGGATCGCCCGGGAATTCGCCGACAATGCCGACCGGTCCGGCGGCCGGTCGATGATTCTGATGGGCGCCGGGACCAATCACTGGTTCCACTCCGACCAGATCTACCGGTCCTTCTTCACCCTGACCCTGCTCACCGGCTGCCAGGGCGTGAACGGCGGCGGCTGGGCGCATTACGTGGGACAGGAGAAGTGCCGTCCGGTGACCGGCTGGTCCACGCTGGCGTTCGGGCTGGACTGGCAGCGCCCGCCGCGTCAGATGCAGGGCACGGTGTTCTGGTACCTGACCAACGATCAGTGGCGCTACGACCCTTTCACCGCCGATGCTTTCTCCTCGCCGCTGGGCACGGGGAAGTTCGCCGGTCGCACGGCGGCGGACAATATCGCGCTGGCGACCCGGCTGGGCTGGATGCCCTCGTACCCGACCTTCGACCGCAACCCGCTGGATCTGGCCGACGAGGCCGAAGCCGCCGGACGTTCGGCCGCCGACCATGTGGTGGACGGGCTGAAATCCGGTGACCTCCGGTTCGCCTGCGAGGATCCCGACGCCCCGGAGAACTTCCCGCGCGTGCTCACCGTCTGGCGGGCCAATCTGCTCGGCTCCTCCGGTAAGGGCAACGAGTACTTTCACCGGCATCTGCTGGGCGCGGATTCCAATCTGCAGACCACCGACACCACCGGTGTCCGGCCCGAGGAACTGGTCTGGCGCGACGAAGCCGCCACCGGGAAACTGGATCTGCTGCTCTCGCTGGACTTCCGGATGACCAGCACCACGCTGTTCTCCGATATCGTGCTCCCGGCCGCCACCTGGTACGAGAAATACGATCTGTCCTCGACGGATATGCATCCGTTCGTCCACGCCTTCACCCCGGCGATCTCACCGCCGTGGGAGGCGAAAACCGATTTCGAGGCGTTCCACCGGATCGCCCGCGGTTTCTCCTGGCTCGCCGAGAAGCATCTCGGGGTCCGCAAGGACGTCGTCGCGGTGCCGTTGCAGCACGATTCACCGGACGCCATGGCCCAGGCCGGGGGCCGGGTGCTGGACTGGAGAGCGGGGGAATGCGAACCGATCCCGGGCAAGACCATGCCGAAACTCGTGGTGGTCGAACGGGACTATCCGAAGATCGCGGAGAAGATGGCCGCGCTGGGGCCGCTGGTGGAAACCGTTGGTCTCACCACCAAGGGCATCACCACCGTTCCCGCTGCCGAGGTCGAATATCTCGCGGGCGTGAACGGGACCGTGGTGTCCGGAGTGGCGCAGGGCCGGCCCTCGCTGGCCAAGGACAACCATGCGGCGGAAGCGATCCTGGCCCTGTCCGGCACCACCAACGGGCGGCTGGCGGTGGAAGGGTTCCGCGCCCTGGAACGCCGGACCGGTACCGAGCTGGCGGATCTGGCGGCCGAACACGAGGGTAAGCGGATCACCTTCGCCGACACTCAGGCGCGGCCGGTTCCGGTGATCACCTCACCGGAGTGGTCGGGATCGGAGACCGGTGGACGCCGGTACTCGCCGTTCACCATCAACACCGAACGGCTCAAACCTTGGCATACGCTCACCGGCCGCCAGCATTTCTATCTCGACCACGATTGGATGATCGAACTCGGCGAACAGTTGCCGACCTTCCGGCCGCCGCTGGACATGACGGCCCTGTTCGCCGAACCCGCTGTCGGCGATATCAGCGACAGCGGGGTCACCGTCCGGTACCTGACCCCGCACTCCAAATGGTCGATCCACTCCGCGTACCAGGACAACCTGCACATGCTGACCCTTTCGCGCGGTGGACAGACCATCTGGATGTCGGAGAAGGACGCCGCCAAGATCGGGGTGGCCGACAACGACTGGATCGAGGCGATCAATCGCAACGGTGTGGTAGTGGCCCGCGCCATCGTCTCGCACCGGATGCCCGAGGGCACCGTGTTCATGTACCACGCGCAGGACCGCGCGGTGGACGTCCCGCGGATCGAGGGAACCGCGGAAGAGGACAAGCCCTTCAAGGGCAAGGGCAAACGCGGCGGTATCCACAACGCGCTGACCCGCATCATGATCAAACCCACGCACCTGATCGGCGGCTACGCCCAGCAGTCGTTCGCGCTGAACTACCACGGCCCGACCGGTAACCAGCGCGACGAAGTCACCACGATCCGTCGCCGCAGCCAGCAGGTCGAGTACTGAGGTGATCGGGTCGAGCGCGGAGGCGGTAGCGCAGCGTAACCACGTAGCGCTCCCGATCACGTCGAAAGGAACACCGGTGCGCCGTCACCACGAGCTACCCGCGACCACGGAGGACTGATATGCGAGTGATGGCGCAAATGGCCATGGTCATGAATCTGGACAAATGCATCGGCTGCCACACGTGTTCGGTCACCTGTAAGCAGGCGTGGACCAACCGCGGCGGGACCGAATACGTCTGGTTCAACAATGTGGAAACCCGTCCCGGACAGGGATATCCGCGGCAGTACCAGGACCAGGAGAAATGGAAGGGTGGCTGGAAACTCGACAAACGCGGCCGGCTCACGCTGAAATCGGGGTCGCGGCTGAAGCGGCTGCTCAATATCTTCGCCAACCCCGACCTGCCGACCATCGAGGACTACTACGAGCCCTGGAGCTACGAGTACGACAACCTGCTGTCCTCGCCGGCCATCGACACCACCCCGGTGGCCCGGCCGAAATCGCTGATCACCGGCGACGACACCAAAGTCACCTGGGGTGCCAACTGGGACGACGATCTGGGTTCGGGGCCCGAACAGGTCGGTAAGGATCCGCTGCTGGCCCGGGTCTCCGAGCAGGTGAAGCTCGAATTCGAAGAGACCTTCATGTTCTACCTGCCGCGGATCTGCGAGCACTGCCTGAATCCGTCGTGCGCGGCGTCCTGCCCGTCCGGGGCGATCTACAAACGGTCCGAGGACGGCATCGTCCTGGTGGACCAGGACAAATGCCGTGGTTGGCGGCAGTGCGTGACCGGCTGCCCGTACAAGAAGATCTATTTCAACCACAAAACCGGCAAAGCCGAGAAATGCACCTTCTGCTATCCGCGGGTGGAGGTCGGGATTCCGACGGTGTGCTCGGAAACGTGCGTCGGACGGCTGCGCTATATCGGCGTGATGCTCTACGACGCCGACGCGGTACTCGAGGCGGCATCGGTCACCGAGGACAAAGATCTCTATCCCAGCCAGCTCGGGGTTTTCCTGAACCCGCACGATCCACGGGTCGTGGCCGAGGCCGAACGCGCCGGGATCTCACCGGAATGGATACAGGCCGCGCAGGATTCGCCGGTCTACAAGCTCATCGTCGACTATCAGATCGCGCTGCCGCTGCATCCGGAATACCGCACGATGCCGATGGTCTGGTACGTACCGCCGCTCTCGCCGGTGGTGGATGTCCTGTCGGAGACCGGTCACGACGGCGAGAACCACGCGAACCTGTTCGGGGCGATCGACGCGCTGCGGATCCCGGTGGAGTACCTGGCCGAGCTGTTCACCGCCGGGGATGTGGGGCCGGTCCGGGCGGCACTCCAACGACTCGCCGCGATGCGCGCGTTCATGCGGTCGATCAACCTCGGCCAGGAACCGGATCCGGCCATCGCGCCCTCGGTGCGGCTGGAGCCGGAAGAGATCGAGGCGATGTACCGATTGCTGGCCATCGCGAAATACGAGCACCGGTACGTCATCCCGACCGGCGCGGGCGCGCGGGCCCACGAACTGGATTCGCTGGCGACCGGATGCAGCCTGGACAACGACGGCGGCCCGGGAATGACCGCGTTCGACCAGATGGTGGAGAAATTCCACCTCACCGATACCAACGGCGCCGCGCCGGACGAGAAATCCGGCCGGATCAACCTGCTGAACTGGGACGGGAAGAACACCGACGGGCTTGTTCCGGTCGACGGAAACGGCTCGAACGGCAACGGTGCGAACGGGCACGGTACGAGCGGCCACGGCGCCGGGAGCAACGGCCACGACGGGTCGAACGGCGCCGAGAAGAACGGCAACGGTGCTTCCGCGAACGGTGACCCGGTGGCGATACCGGAAGTCACGGAGGTCCGGCGCTGATGCGACACTGCGACACTGCGTTGATGCGATGCTTCTGCTTTCGCTGTGGTCTCGGCGGTCCGCATGGATCTGCTTCGAGAGGGAGAACCTGTTGATGCGGCACCTCCGCCAACGCTGCGGCCTTCGCGGACCGCGTGAACCTGCTCCGAGGGGTGTCCGATGGCTCTGCTGAAATTGCGTCGCCGGCCCGAACCGGCGCTGGCGATGAGCGAACGGGACCGCCGGATCGTCTGGCGGACGGCCGCGCTGTTGCTGGACTATCCAGGCACCGGCACCCTGGCGATGCTCGACCAGGTCGACGAAGCGGTAGGTGAACTACGCGAGCCGGTGCGGTCGCAACTGTCGGAGTTCTGCGACCATCTGCGCAGCACCCCCGAACTCGAGCTCGCGGCTCGCTACGTCGAAACCTTCGATATGCGGCGGCGTGCCAGCCTGCATCTGACCTTCTACGCCTATGGCGACACCCGGAAACGCGGGATGGCCCTGCTGCGTTTCAAGCACGCCTACCGGCACGCCGGGGTGGAACTCGGCGATTCCGAACTGCCCGACCATCTGCCGGTACTGCTGGAATTCGCGGCCACCGTCGATCCGATCGGCGGGGAACGCCTGCTCGGCGAGCATGTTCCGGTATTGGAACTGCTGCGGCTGTCGCTGGCGGACAACGCCTCCCCCTACGCCGGAGTGCTGGCGGCGGTGGTGTCCACCCTCGCCCCGCTCACCACCGCGGACCGGCGCCGGATCGCCGAACTCGCCGCGCAGGGACCGCCGGAGGAAGAGGTCGGACTCGAACCGTTCGCCATGGACCCGACGATGCCGGACCGATCGGAGGGCCGCCGATGATGCGATTCCTCCGCCTTCGTTGCGGCCTCCGCGTTCCGCATGGATCTGCTTCGAGGAGGAGGGCTTGGTGATGCGATTCTGCGGTACCTCCGCCTTCGTTGCGGCCTCCGCGTTCCGCATGGATCTGCTTCGAGCCGGACCTGATGTGCGATACCTGCGCCTTCGCTTCGGTCTTCGGGGATCGGACGTACCTGCTCGGAGGAGAACCATATGACCGCCACGCTGTGGTTGACCCTGCCCTATGTGGCGTTCACGTCCTTCGTGCTCGGCCATATCTGGCGCTACCGCAACGACCAGTTCGGCTGGACCACCCGCTCCTCCCAGATCTACGAATCGCGCCTGCTGCGGCTGGGCAGCCCGCTTTTCCATTTCGGGATGCTCGGGGTGTTCTTCGGACATGTACTGGGTGTGCTGATCCCGGAATCGTGGACCGAAGCGGTGGGTATCAGCGAGCATATGTACCACGTGGTCGCGGTGAGCGCGGGCACGGTGGCGGGGTTGATGGTGCTCACCGGAATCGGGATTCTGCTGTACCGGCGGTTCACCGTTCCGGCGGTACGCAAGGCGACCACCACCAACGACAAGTTCATGTACTTCCTGCTCGGTGGCGCCCTGATCACCGGTCTGCTCAACACCGTCGGCAGTAATCTGCTGTGGGGCACCTACAACTATCGGGAGACCGTGTCGCCCTGGTTCCGCAGCCTGTTCACGGTGAGCCCGCAACCCGAGCTCATGGTCGGCACCCCGTGGACGTTCCAGGCACACGGCCTGTTCGTGCTCGCGCTGCTCGCCGTATGGCCGTACACCCGTCTGGTGCACATGTTCTCGGCCCCGGTCGGATACATGGTGCGGCCGTACGTGGTGTACCGCAGCAAGGAGATCGCGGGGCCGGACAAACGCCGCTACTCCCGCGCCTGGGACGCCCCGGTCACCCCGGACCGCTGGAGCTGAACCACCCGCTGTCTCAGGGCAACGGGATGAACTCGGCACTGTCGTCGTCGCGGGCCCCCGGCGCGACGACGACCAGGCCGTCACGGTCGACGAGACCGCCGAGGTGAGCGGTGCGGATCGTAGGATCGCCGATCCAGCCGCCGCCGGGCTGTTCGCTGTATCGGGCGGGCACGATCCGCGCCACCGCGCCGGAGATCTCTGCCGCGTTGCGCAGTGGTCCGGTGGCTCGGCGCCGGGCCGGAACGCCGGTGCGGCCGCCGACTATCGCCGGTACCAGGGCGAGTAGCGTCGCGACAGCCGCGTAAGGATTGCCGGGTAGACCGAGAACAGTCGTCGTCGAGGGTATTTCGGCAACGACGGTGGATCCGCCCGGACGCAGGGCGAGCCGGGGAACCAGGAGACGGCCCCCGCAGCGGTCGAGGGCGCCGCGTAACTGGTCGGCCGCACCGCCGCCGGTGGCGCCGACCACGACCAGCAGATCGCAGTCGGTCGCGGTGGCCAGGACCTGGTCGAAACCGTGGGCGGTATCGCGCAGATGGACCTGATCGACCACCGGGACGCCGTGGGCGGCGAGCAGATCGGGCAGGATCGGACCGATCGAATCCCGGGTCTGCCCGGCCTGTAACGGGCCGGTACTGCGGATCTCGTCGCCGGTCATGACGATGCGGGCGCGGACCGGACCGTAGACGGTGGCGGTGGTGACCTCGACCGCCGCCGCGGCGGAAACGAGCGCGGGGGTCACAGCGGTTCCCGCCGGGGCGATCTCGTCGCCGGGGGCGCGATCCTCTCCGCGCCGGCGGATATCGGAGCGCAACGGGGTATCGGGCAGCCGCTCCAGTCGGCGTTCGGTGGCGGCCCGGGCGAATTCGTCGCGCAATACACGGGTCGTACCCTCGGGGACCTGCGCTCCGGTGGCGATACGCACCGCTTCACCCGGGCGCAGCCCGTCCGGACGCTGTCCGCCGGCGAAACCGATATCCGCGCGTAGCTCCCACGGGCCCTCGCCCGCCACGGCGTATCCGTCCATGGCCGAGACATCGAAGCGGGGCAGGGCTTCGGCGGCGGTCAGCGGTGCGGCCAGGGTCGCGCCCCGGGCCCCGCGCAGATCCGACCGGTGCCCGGGAAGCCGGGTGAGCCCGTGGTGCAGTGCCTCCCGTGCCCGGTCCAGGGAGAGGGGCGTGGTGTGCTCGGGCGGACTGTGCCGGGTTGCCGCGGTACCGGATTCGCCGGGACCTCCGTCTGTGCGCGTATCGAATGCGGCACGCGCCGCATCGATCTCGCCGGGGGTATCACAGTCGTCGACCCCGGGCAGGGCGACGATATTCGTGCGGTGCGGAACCAGGACTTTCATCGGCTGATTGATCACAGTGTCCAGTTCGCCCAGCCGGGCCGCCAGCGATTCGGTCCGCCACACTCCGATGAGGTACTGGGGACGCCCCGACACATCGGCGGCGAACACCGCGTCGAAGTCCGCACTGTGCCGGAGTAATTCGCTGATCGCGGAATCGGTGAGGAAGGGCAGGTCGGCGGCGAGGACGACGATATGGGAGGCCGGTCCAGCCCCGAGCGCGGCCAGCCCGGCGGCGACGGCGGCCACCGGGCCCGAGCCCGGCTCCGGCTCCCGGGTCTGCAGGATATGCCCGCCGAGCGCCGGTCGCGGCGGTCCGACGACCACCGTCCGGCCCAGGGGCGCCACCGCGGCCAGCGCCGTCTCCAGCATGGACCGTCCGCCGACCACGAGGCCCGGTTTGTCGACGCCACCCATACGGCTGGCCCGCCCCCCGGCGAGCACGATCACGTCCGGGGCCAGCGGAGAATTCGGCATACCGTCATGCTATTCGCCGTCTGGGACGATGAGCGGACCGGTGGCCCCGCGTTCCGCGTCGAAGGCTCCGGCCCGGCCGACCGCTCCGTAGCGCGCGCCCCGCGTGAACGGTCCGCCCAGCCCTGGTGCCACGATCGCATTACCCTCCACGGAGTGCCGGATTCCGGTTTCCGGCCGATACGAGGGGGTCGCCTATGCGACAAGTGCTCAGGGGCGTGCTGCTGTCCCTGCTGCTGGTATTCGCCGGGGTCACCCAGGTGGGTGTGGCGACGGCTCAGGATCCCGACCGGCCCGTGGTCCGCGTCGGCACCGAGGGCACCTATCCGCCGTTCTCGTTCCACGATCCGCGAACCCAGCAGCTGACCGGCTACGACATCGAAGTGATCGAGGCGATCGCCGACCGGGCCGGATGGGATCTCCGATTCGTCGAGACCCAATGGGACGCGATCTTTCCCGCGCTGGATTCCGGCCGGATCGACGTGATCGCCAACCAGGTCTCGGTCAACGACGAGCGCCGGGGTAAGTACGGCCTGTCCAGCACCTATACCTACTCCCACGGTGTGATCGTCCGCCGCACAGGCGACGAACGCATCCAGCGCATGGACGACCTCGCGGGACGGACCACCGCGCAGTCGAGCACCAGCAACTGGGCGCGGGTCGCACGGGAGGCCTGGGCCGAGGTCGAGGCGGTCGAAGGGTTCGCGCAGGCGGCGGCGCTGCTCACACAGGGCCGGGTCGACGCGATCGTCAACGACAACATCGCCGTACTCGACTATCTGGCCAGTACCGGATCCACGGATATCGAGATCGTCGGCGATGCCGGGGCGGAGACCAGCGAACAGGTCCTCGCCTTCCGCAAGGACGACGCGACCTTGCTCGATCAGGCGAACCGGGCGATCACGGCCCTGGCGGCGGACGGGACGCTCGCCGATATCTCGCGGAAGTATTTCCAGGCCGATGTCTCGGTTCCCGACGGCGGTGACGCCGATCTTTCCGAGGGGCGCGGTCACCGCAGCACCTGGGAGGTGGTGCGCGGTGCGGCCTGGCCGATGTTCGTCGGGCTGGTGAAGGTGACGATCCCGCTGACCGCGCTCAGCTTCGCGATCGGACTCGTGCTCGCGCTGCTGGTCGCGCTCGCGCGGATCTCCTCCTACCGGCTCCTGCACGGTCCGGCTCGTGCGTTCATCTCGATAATCCGCGGCACCCCGCTGCTGGTCCAGCTGTTCATCGTCTTCTACGGGCTGCCCCAGATCGGATTGAAGTTCGACCCGTTCGTCGCGGCCGTCATCGCGTTCAGCCTCAATGTCGCCGGCTACGCGGCCGAAGTGATCCGGTCGGCGATTCTGGCCGTACCGAAGGGGCAGTTCGAGGCGGCGGCGACGATCGGCCTGGGGTACGCGCAGACGCTGCGCCGGATCATCCTTCCGCAGGCGACCAGAACCGCGGTGCCGCCGCTGTCCAATACGCTGCTCTCCTTGCTCAAGGACACGTCACTGGGCTCGGTGGTGCTGCTGACCGAACTGTTCCGGGAGGCGCAGCTCGCGGCGGCCGAGAGCAACGACTTCCTCGCGCTCTACTCGTTCGCCGCGCTGTACTACTGGGTGATCTGCGTCGCGCTGTCCGCCGCGCAGAAGCGACTGGAGATCCGATTCGACAGGTATGTGGCCAAATGACCGACACCACCGAGCGCAATACCGAACCCGCCCGTATCCGGGTCCAGGGGCTGGAGAAATCCTTCGGCGACCGGCAGGTCCTGCGCGGTATCGATTTCGAGTCCCGCCGCGGGACGTCGACCGTATTACTGGGTCCCTCCGGATCGGGTAAGACCACTGTGCTGCGCTCGCTCAACGCGCTGGACACCCCGGAGCGCGGCGTAGTCGGTATCGACGAGGTCGAGATCGACTTCGCCCGCCTCCCGCCGGGCCGGGCCGGGCGCCGGGAAACGAGTCGCCTGCGGGCGCAGAGCGGGATGGTTTTCCAGTCCCACAACCTGTTCCCGCATCGCACCGTGCTGGAGAACGTGATCGAGGGCCCGGTCGTCGCGCAGCAGCGTCCGCGCGAGGAGGCCGTCGCCGAGGCGAAAGCCTTGCTCGACCAGGTGGGACTCGGCGACCGCGCCGCCGCCTACCCCTTCCAGCTGTCGGGAGGTCAGCAGCAGCGGGTCGGGATCGCGCGTGCCCTGGCGCTGAAACCGCGAGTCGTGCTGTTCGACGAGCCGACCTCGGCGCTGGACCCCGAACTGGTGGGCGAGGTGCTCGCGGTGATCAAGGACCTGGCCGCTCAGGACTGGACGATGGTGATCGTCACCCACGAGATCCGTTTCGCCGCACAGGTCGCCGATCAGGTCCTGTTCCTCGACGAGGGGGTCATCGTCGAGCGGGGCCCGGCCGACCGGGTGATCGGCGATCCGCAGCAGGACCGGACGCGGCGGTTCCTGAAACGGATTCTCGATCCCGGCTGACCGGCCACGGGAGACAGGTGGCGGGTGGGGATCCGAGGGCGAGTTCGGCCTCGGCGGCCGGGCCGCGGACGAACGGCCGGGCCTGCGGTAGTCCTGCGGCGGACCGCGCTCGTTCGGTGGCTCAGTCGAACGGATGGCGCGCGGTACGCAGGTCGACTCGTCCGTCCGTGACGGGTACCCCTTCGGTCGCGAGCAGCCGCAGTTGCCGCTGTGCGAGATGGGCCGACGGTCTGCCCGAGGCGCCGAGTACCCGGTGCCAGGGCAGATCGGCGGCATCGGTACGCATGATCCAGCCCACTGTCCGCGGGGTGGACAGGCCCGCCGCCGCGGCGATATCGCCGTAGGTCGCGACCCGGCCCGCGGGGATCGACGCGACCAGTTCGCGGACGCGCTCGATCTGTTCGTCGGTGGTGACCATCGGACCTACAGTGCGGCGCGGATCAATGCCGCGGTCTCGTCGGGCAGGATCTGGGCGACCATATGCTCGCAGTCCCATTCGTGCACGGTCAGGTCGTCGCCCAGCCGGTCGGCGAGAGCGGTGAGCAGCACCGGTGTGACGAACGGCGGATCCACCTTCGTGGCCCGGACCACCACGGTCGGGAGACCTGGTTCGGGAAGTACGACCGTACGAGCGAGCTGGCCCCAGTACGCGATCAGGGCCGCCGTATCCACCCGCCATCGCATCCGGCCGTTCGCGGCGGGCACCAGGTGCTCGTCGAGTTCGGTCCGCAGCAGTTCCGGGGCGACCGCGCCCCAGCCGGTGGCGAGTTTGTCCATCCGGGCCTCGTCGGTATCGGTGTAATCGGGCGAATCGAGGGTGGCCTCGGCGATCTCGTGCAACCACGCCGGGTCCAGCGCCACGGCGGGGTCGAGCAGTATCAGGCCGCGGACCAGCTCCGGGTGCAGCCCGGCCAGACGCAGTGCGCACGCGCCGCCGAAGGAGTGGGCCACCACCAGCACCGGCGCGTCGGTTTCCACGGTGATCAGCGCCACCAGATCCGTGACGATCGTTTCGAGGTCCCACGGCGGCAGCGCGGTGGAACGGCCGTGTCCACGCAGGTCGGGGGCGATCACCCGGATATCGGGCAGTGATCCGGTGGCCAGTGCCTCCCAGCGTTTCCCGTGGCCGGTGAGGCCGTGCAGGGCCAGTAGCACCGGCCCGGTGGCCGGGCCGAAACGATGAACATGCAGTGTGGACACAGTGACATTCTTATCCGAGCGCACCGACGCCCCGGCGGGCGCGGGTCCGACGTGGTCTCGGCGGTGTCGGCCCCGTCTGTTGCAATAGCCGTCGTGGTGCGTTCGGATAGGCCGGTGCGGCTGGTGCGCCGGAAAGCGGCGGTTCCCCGGGCTCGGACCTGGGGTGCCGATCTCGGCGCGCTGTTCACCACCACTCCGGCGATCACCGCCGCGCGATCGGGCGCGAACCGGATCTGGCGGGTGCTGGGCGGGCCGGGCACCGGGAAGTCCGCCCTCCTGGTGGATGTGGCGGCCACGCGGATCGCGGGCGGCGCGGATCCGGAATCGGTGCTGCTGCTCACCCATTCCAAACAGGCGGCAGGTGCCGCCCGGGACGCGCTCACCGAACGGCTCGACCACTGGGCGGTATGTGCGCCGGTTGTCGAGGGGCTCGCGGATACGGCGGCCGACTCGATCGGCACCGACCCGCTGTTCGCGCTCCCCGATGCGAATTCCTCGCCGCCCGCAGCGGTTCTACCCGGCGTCGCCGGCGCGACCCGGGAGCCGCTGGCCCGCACCGTCCACTCCTACGCCTTCGGGATACTGCGGCGCCAGGCCGCGCGGCACGGTAACCCACCGCCGCGGCTGCTCACCGGCGCCGAACAGGACGCGGTGCTGCGGGAGATGCTGCGCGGTGATCTGGCCGATATCGCGGCCGGAGCCGGCGAGCTGTGGCCGCGGCGATTACAGCCCGCGCTGGGCCTGACCGGTTTCGCCGACGAACTGCGCGACCTCATGCTGCGGGCCACCGAGCGCGGACTGGGCCCGGAGGACCTGATCGAACTCGGTCGGCGCCGCGACCGGCCCGACTGGGTGGCCGCCGGTGGTTTCGCGTTGCGCTACGAACAGGCGATGCTGCTGCGCTGGTCGGTCGGGGTGGCCGCACCGGAGGCGTCGGCGCCCGCCCTGAACGCGGCGGAGCTGGTCGGCGCGGCCCTGGACGCACTGGCCGGCGATGCCGAACTACTGGCGGCCGAACGGGCCCGGTTGCGATGTCTGCTCGTCGACGACGCCCAGCATCTGGATCCGCAGGCGGCGCTGCTGGTGCGGGTGCTGGCCGAGGGTGCCGCGACCACGGTCGTCGCCGGCGACCCCGACCAGGCGGTTTACACCTTCCGCGGCGCGGATGCCCGGTTCCTCACCGAACTCGAGGTGCCGGCGGCCCGGCGCGTCGTCCTCTACGACAACCACCGATCCGGTCCGGCGATCAACACCGCCACCGCCCGGATCGCGTCCCGGCTGCCGGGCGCCGCCGCCCACCGGGTCGTCCGGGCCGACCTGGGACCCGAGGACCGCGGCGAACCGCCACCGGAACCCGGAGCCGATTCGCCGACCCCGGCGGAAGTGCGGGTACGCGTACTGGGCAGCCCGGCCAAGGAAGCCTCGCTGATCGCGGACCATCTGCGCCGCGCCCATCTCACCGAAGGAGTGCCGTGGTCGCAGATGGCGGTTGTCGTACGTTCGGTACCGCTGCTGCTGCCGCCGCTGCGCCGGGCCCTGCTGGCGGCCGGGGTACCGATCGCGCAGCCCGCGAACGATATCCCGCTGGCGCGCCGCCGCGGCGCCGCGTGGATGCTGCTGGGCCTGCGGGCGGTATTGGCGGGGGAAGCCACACCGCGCGGTAGCGGGTCCACCGAATCCCTCTTCGGTCCCGACGACGCGCTCGATCTGCTGGCCGGACCGCTCGGCGGGGCGGATTCGATCAGTCTGCGGCGGCTGCGCCGCGGTATCCGCCGCACCACGGTGGAACTCGGCCGCACACCCGGTCCGTACACTGCCGCGGCGGCGGACTCCCTGGTCGAACCGGTCGACGAACCACCTGTCCTCGATCCCGAGTTCACCGACGATCCCACCGCGGACCTTCCGCCCCGGGACCTTTTCGCCGATATCAGTCGTCATGCGGCCGACGCGGACTGGTACGGGCTCGACGAGCGCTACTCCGCCGATCCATGGGACGGCTTCCCACCCGAACCGCCGGCCGACGACGAGGACTTCCCGCCGGAGCCGTACTCGGCCGCCGGTCATGCCGCCGACTCGGCTGAGGGGTTTGCCGCTGACTCGCACGGTGGTCCTGGCGTCGACTCGGCCGACCTGCCCGCCACCGGCTCGGCCGACCTGCCCGCCACCGGGTCGGCCGACCTGCCCGCCACCGGCTCGGCCGACCCGCCCGCCGCCGGGTCGGCGGGTGCCATCGACACCGGGTCGGAATTTCCGGCGTCCACGGAATCCCGCGCTGCCCGAAGCGAATCGGGGTATCCGACCGCCGAGCCGGAAACCGGCGCGGTCCGACGCGTAGCCGGGAACGCGGTGGATGCGCCGACGACCGGTGTTCCCGGCCCGGTCGCCGATCCCCCGGGCGACTCCGGGGAGCCTGGATCCCGCGTTTCCGCCGCCCCCGACCGGCCTTCGGTGGAGGTATTGCGGGATCTGCTGCTCGGCTCCGGCGACGACCGGATCGTGGCCGGCCTCACCGAGGTCGAGATCGCACCACTGAACCGGGCGGCCCGCGCGCTGGACCGTGCCCGCCGGGTTCGGCGCGACGGTGGTGGGCTCGAGGATGTGCTGTGGGCGCTGTGGACCGGGTCGCGGCTGGAGCGGCGCTGGCTGGCGCAATCCGGGCGTGGGGGAGCGGCGGGTATGCAGGCCGACCGCGATCTCGACGCCGCCGTCGCGCTGTTCGACGCGGCGGCCGCCTACACCGACCGGCTGCCGGGCGCGACCATCGAGGGGTTCGTCGAATATCTGCTCCAGCAGCAGATACCGCAGGACCGGGCCGTGCGATCACACCGGGAAGAGGCGGTGGATCTGCTGAGCGCTCATGCGGCGGCCGGCCGGGAGTGGGAGGTCGTGGCCGTCGCCGGGGTGCAGGAGGGGATCTGGCCCGACCCCCGTCCTCGGGGCACACTGCTGCATACCGAGGATCTGGTGGACGATATCGCCGGGATCACCGAACGGGTCAGTCGGGCCGCGCCGATCCTGGCCGAGGAACGGCGGTTGCTGTTCGTGGCGTGCAGCCGTGCCCGGCGCTCGCTGCTGGTGACAGCGGTGGAATCGGTGACCGGCGACCGTGATCTGGTCCCGTCCCGGTTCCTGGCCGAGCTGCTCGGCGGTGATACCGACGGCGAACCCGGTGCGCTGCCGATCGCCGAACCCGGCCGGGTGCTCGCTCTGCACGCGCTGATCGCCGAATTGCGCGCCGCGGTCTGCGACCCGGGCGCCGGGGAAGAACGCCGCGGACGCGCCGCCCGGCAGCTGGCCCGGCTCGCGCTGGCCGGGATCCCCGGTACCGCCCCCGACGACTGGTACGGCGTACCCGCACTCAGCTCCACCGAGACCCTGTGGGACGACGACGCGCCGATCGCGCTGTCCCCGTCGACCGTGGAACTGCTGCGGACCTGCCCGCTGCGGTGGGCGCTGGAACGTAACGGCGGCTCGGACGGCGAGAACCCTTACGCCGTGAAGGGAACCTTGGTGCACACTCTGGTCCAGGCGCTGGCGGGCCGGGTACCACTCGAGCAGGTCCGTGCCGAACTCGCCGGGAGCTGGTCCAAAATCGATCCGGAGACCAACTGGTACTCCCGGCAGGAACTGCGCCGCACCGAAGCGATGCTGGACGCGTTCGTCGCCTGGGTGCGCAACACCCGTGGCGAACTCACCCAGGCCGGTATCGAGGTACCCGTCGACTGTGTACTGCCCGCCCCGGCCGACGATGCGCCCGAGGTCCGGATCCGCGGCCGGATCGACCGGCTGGAACGAGATGCCGAGGGCCGGTTCGTGATCGTCGATGTGAAGACGGGCAAGAACCCGGTCAGCGAAGCAGACGCGGCCCAGCACGCGCAGCTGGCCACCTACCAGGTCGCGGCCGCCGCGGGAGCCCTGGAGGAGGGGGCCACCGGCGATCCCGAACCCGGCGGCGCCCGGCTGGTCTACGTCGGGTTGCCGGCGTCCAGCGGGATCGCGAAGGAACGAGTCCAGCCCGCCCTGGACGCCGAAGCACTGGACACCTGGCGCGAGACCATTCACGCCGCGGCCGCGAGTACCGAAGGTCCCGGCTTCCTGGCCATCCGCAACGAGGGCTGCCGGCACTGCGCCGTGAAGAACAGCTGCCCGGTGCAGGACGCCGGGCGTCAGGTGACCGACGAGTGAGCGCCCGGGTCTCGCCGGGTCAGCTGGCCGACGCGCTCGGACTCCCCCCGCCGACGGCGGAACAGGCCGCGGTGATCGCCGCACCGCCCGGTCCGGCGCTGGTGGTGGCCGGGGCGGGCGCGGGCAAAACCGAGACCATGGCGGCCCGGGTGGTCTGGATGGTGGCAAACCGGCTGGTCACACCCGAGGAAGTGCTCGGACTGACCTTCACCCGGAAGGCCGCCCAGCAGCTCACCGCCCGGATTCGCACCCGGCTGGCCCGCCTGGCCGGATCCCGGCTGCTGCGCGATCTCGATCCCTCCGGCGAACTACGTGCCACCCTGGCCGGTGCGGAACCGGAGATCAGCACCTACCACTCCTACGCCGGCCGGCTGCTGCGCGAGCACGGTCTGCTGCTCCCGGTGGAACCGTCGGCGGCCCTGCTCACCGAAACCCAGCTGTGGCAGCTCGCCCATCAAGTGGTGCGCGGGTGGGACGGAGATCTCGATTCCGACCGTTCGCCGTTGACGGTCACCGAGGCGGTGCTCGCGCTATCCGGTCAGCTGGCCGAACATCTGGTGGAACCCGAGGAACTCGCCGAGGCGCACACCGAACTCGAGAAACTCGTGCACACCCTCCCACCCGGGCCGCGGCAGCGCGGGGGTCCGAACAAGGATCTGCTCTCGATCCTGCGCGCGCAGCGCGAGCGGGTCGCGCTGCTTCCGCTGGTCCAGCAATTGCGGGAGACGCTGCACCAGCGCGGCGCCCTGGATTTCGGGGCCCAGATGTCGCTGGCGGCGCGGCTGGCCGCCGAGCATCCCGAGGTGGCCACGGCCGAACGCGCTCGATTCCGGCTGGTACTGCTGGACGAATACCAGGACACCGGCCATGCGCAGCGCGTCCTGCTGTCCGCGCTGTTCGGTGCCGGATATCCG
The DNA here is from genome assembly GCF_014645735.1 of Nocardia jinanensis. Classification (GTDB taxonomy): domain Bacteria; phylum Actinomycetota; class Actinomycetes; order Mycobacteriales; family Mycobacteriaceae; genus Nocardia; species Nocardia jinanensis. Next base: position 183,895 of record NZ_BMMH01000004.1, read on the forward strand.
GAGCGGCCCCGCGGTCCGCGCGCCCGCGCGCCCGAGCTCGCGGTGACGGCGGTCGGTGATCCCATGCAGTCCATCTACGGCTGGCGCGGGGCCTCGGCCGCCAACCTGCCGCGCTTCACCACCGATTTCCCGATCGGTCCGGGTGTTCCGGCGCCGGTGCTACCGCTGCTCACCAGCTGGCGCAACCCGCCTGAGGCGCTCGATCTGGCGAATATGGTCGTGGAACCGCTGCGCGCGGCCGCCCGGGCCGGTGGCGGAGTCACCGTCGACGCGTTGCGCGCGAAACCGGGTGCGCAACCGGGTGTCGTCGCGCTCGCGCTCACCGAGACGGTCGCCGGCGAACGCCGCTGGATCGCCGAGCGGATCGCCGCCGAATGGGCGGCGGCGCGCGACGCCGAACGGCCGCCCCCCACCTCCGCGGTCCTGATCCGCCGCAATGCCGATGCCGCCGAACTGGCCGAAGGGTTACGCGCGCAGGGGCTCCCGGTCGAGATCGTGGGCCTGGGTGGATTGCTGTCGACGCCGGAGGTCGCCGATATCGTCGCCACCCTGCGCCTCATCGCCGAACCCGCCGCCGGTAACGCCGCCGTCCGGATCCTCACCGGCGCCCGCTGGCGCGTCGGCAGTGCCGATCTGGCCGCGCTGGCCCGGCGCGCCCGCGAACTGTCGATCAGCCGAGACCCCGGTGGCGATATCACCGATTCCACGACCCTGGCGGCGGCCCTGCACGAGGTCTCTCCCGAACCTGCCGAACGGGCCGGTCTGGCCGATGCGATCGCTGACCCCGGTCCGCCGGACCGCTATTCGGCGGCCGGGTACCGGCGGGTCACCACGCTGGGACGGGAACTGGCGATGCTGCGCGAACGGGCAGCGCAACCGCTGACCGAACTGGTCGCCGATGTGGAACGCACTATCGGTGTCGGCGTCGAGAGCCAGGCGCGCCGCGCACTGTCCGGTTCCGGTGCCGGACGCGAACACCTGGACGCTTTCGCCGAGGTGGTCGCCGGATACGCAGGCGATACCGGGGCGAACCTGGGCGGCCTGCTCGCCTTCCTCACCGCCGCCGAATCGGTGGAGAACGGGCTGGAGCCGGGCGAGGTCGAGGTCGCCCCGGATCGCGTCCAGGTGCTCACCGTGCACGCGGCCAAGGGACTGGAATGGGAGGTGGTCGCGGTACCACATGTCACCCGCGACGTATTCCCGTCCACCCGCGGGGTCAACACCTGGCTGGGTGCTCTGGCCGAACTGCCCACGACGCTGCGCGGTGATCGGGCCACCGCGGAATCACCGGACGGGGTTCCGGTGCTCGACCTGTCCGAGGTCACCGATCGCGCCGAACTGCAACGCGGTCTCACCGCGCACAAAAAGGCGCTGGCACGGCGGAGATTGGACGAGGACCGTCGCCTGTTCTATGTCGCCCTCACCCGGACCGAACGCGTCCTGCTGGTTTCTTCCCACTACTGGCCCGAAACCGGAGACAAACCCAAGGGCCCCTCGGAATTCCTGCTGGAGGTGAAAACCGCCGCCGAGCTGCCCGGCAGCGGAGTCGAGATCGCGTACTGGGCCGCCGAACCCGAACCCGGCGAACCGAATCCACTGGCCGCCACCCCGGTGACCGCTGCCTGGCCCGGGGACCCCCTCGGCGACCGCCGTGGGGAGATAGAGGCGGGCGCCGCACTCGTGCACGCGGCGCTGACGGAATTCGCCGACGGCGCGGACGTGCCGGAACCCGACGAGGACCCCGACGGCTGGATCGCCGATGTCGACGCGCTGCTGGCCGAGTACCGGGCCGGTGCGGCCGCGGCGGTGGAGGTCGAATTGCCGACCCAGCTCCCGGCGACGGCGCTGGTCGAGATGCGCGCCGACCCAGGCCGGCTGGCCGCCCGGCTGCGCCGCCCGCTGCCGTATCCGCCCAACCCGCTGGCCCGCCGCGGCACTGCCTTCCACGCCTGGGTACAACGCTGGTTCGCCACCGATCAGTTGCCCGGCCTGGACGATCTGCCGGGCGCGGCCGACGCGGGGGCGGCGGCCGACGCCGAACTGGCCCGGATGCAGGACGCCTTCCTGTCCTCGCCCTGGTCGGCACGGCGCCCAGCCGAGGTCGAGGTGCCGTTCGAAACCACTATCGCCGGGGTGGTGATCCGCGGCCGGATGGATGCGGTGTTCGCCGAACCCGGCGGCGGCTGGACCGTCGTCGACTGGAAGACCGGCGCCGAACCCGGCCCGGCCGACGAAGCCGCGGTCGCGGTGCAGCTGGCGGTCTACCGGCTGGCCTGGGCACGGTTGCTGGCGGCGCGGACCGGGGAAACCGAGGAGCGGATGCTCGCGCGGATCGGCGCCGCCTTCCACTATGTGCGCAGCGGTCGCACTGTCGCGCCGGCGCGTCTACCCGGTCCGGAGGAACTGGTCGCGCTGCTCACCGAATCGACCCGCCGGGACGAGGCCGGAAATCAGACGGGCCCGGCGCGCTGATCCGGCGTCGATCCGGCCGGAACTCGGCCCGCCGGGCCCACGCTCATCGGGATATCAGTCCCGCGGCGAGCGGCGGCTCACCGCCAGTGCCCGGGAGATCAGCGGCCATTGCAGCGGCAGCCGCAGCAGCCAGACCGCTTTGATCACCGAGGGTGCCTTCGGATTGCGCACCGTATCCACGGCCAGCTGGATATTCGCCGGGAACACCGCGATGAACAGCAGCGCCGCCAATCGACCGCCGAGCCGTCGCGTCCGCGGGATCAACAAAGCGGTGCCCACGCCGATTTCGGCGACCCCGGACCAATAGGTGTAGGTGCGCGCCTTTCCTGGCAACTGCGGGGGAACGGTCGCATCGAACTGTTTGGGAGCCACGAAATGCAGGACGCCGGCGCCGAGGAGTAGCGCGGCCAGTCGAAGCGCCGGGGTGCGACCGGAATCCGGTGCGCCCGCCGGGGTGATATCTGCCATGGCACCACCATAGATACCCGTCGCGATCGCGTGCCCGACGTGATGGCGGGCGAACGGGTAGGCTCCCGAGCTGTGTCGGAGGGACTGAGGGTGACCGGTGTGCGGGACGACCGGGCCGGTGAAGGATGTCGCCGGTGAGCTCGCGGTTCGCCGACCTCGGAAGCCGGGCCCGCGGCGCGGCCGGGCCACCGGATTTCGCGTTGGTCGGGCTGCTTCGGATCCCGGAGGCCCAGAGCAGTCCCTGGATATCGCTGACCAGGCGGGTGCTGTTCGCGGTCGGGCTGTTGTGCGCGGCGGCGATCGTCGTCTATATCGGCCGGGACGGGTATCGCGACAGCGCCGACGAGTCGGTGACCCTGCTGGACGCCTTCTACTACGCGACCGTATCGCTGTCCACCACCGGGTACGGGGATATCGCACCGGTCACCCCGTCGGCCCGGCTGGTGAACATCTTCGTCATCACCCCGTTGCGAGTGCTGTTCCTCATCGTCCTGGTCGGTACCACCCTGGCGGTACTCACCGAACGTTCCCGCCAGGCCTTGAAGATCCAGCGTTGGAGGCGCACCGTGCGTAATCACACCGTCGTCGTCGGGTACGGCACCAAGGGCCGTACCGCTATCGACGCCATGCTCGGTGACGGCGTGCAACCCGCCGATATCGTCGTCGTCGACACCGACGCGGTGAGCCTGGAGGCGGCCTCGACCGCCGGACTGGTCACCGTGCACGGCTCGGCCACCCAATCGGATGTGCTGCGTCTGGCGGGTGTCCAGAACGCGTCCTCGGTCATCGTGGCCACCAATCGCGACGACACCGCGGTCCTGGTCACTCTCACCGCCCGGGAGCTCACCAAGAAGGCCAAGATCGTCGCCTCCATCCGTGAATCGGAGAACACCCATCTGCTGCGGCAGTCCGGTGCCGATTCGGTGGTGGTGTCCTCCGAGACCACCGGCCGGCTGCTCGGGATCGCCACCACCACGCCCAGCGTCGTGGAGATGATGGAGGATCTGCTGACCCCGGAGCACGGTTTCGCGGTCGCCGAACGTGAGGTCGAACCCGGTGAGGTCGGTGGATCGCCGCGGCACCTCAGCGATATCGTGCTCGGCGTCGTGCGGGCCGGTGAGCTGGTCCGCGTCGGTGAACCGGAGGTCGATGCCCTGGAGTCCGGCGACAAACTGCTCTACATCCGTCGCGCCCGCTGACTCGCCGCGGCCGTTACCGGGCCGCGATAGTCTCGGAACGTGGCCGTATTCCAGCTCAACCAGATTCCCCTGCTGTCCCGTTCGGCGCTCGACCGTGCCGACCATCTGCGTATCGACGCGCAGGCGCTGAAAGAGGGCTGGGCCACGGCCCGGCTGCTCCGGGTCGGGCGGCGCGGTGCGGTGCGGTACGAGTCGGGCGCGCTGGTCTGGGATTCCGCCCTCGAGCTGGCGGCCGAGCCCAGTCCCGAGGCCGTATTCCTCGGTGTCGACGACGGTGTCCACCTGTGGGCGGTCGCCGATGCCGCGCTCACCGGCACACTCCGCGATCTGCGCCAGCTCGCCGATGCCCCGATCGACGATTTCACCGCCGGGGTGCTGTCGGCCGCGCTCGCGCTGATCAACTGGCACGCCAGCGCCGCCTTCCACGGGATCGACGGGACGCCGACCGTACCGGCCAAGGGCGGCTGGTCCCGGGTGGCCGAGGACGGCCGCGAGGATTTCCCGCGCACCGACCCCGCTGTGATCTGTCTCATCCACGACGGCGGTGATCGAGTGCTGCTGGGCCGCCAGCAGAGCTGGCCGGAGACGATGTTCTCGCTGCTGGCCGGGTTCGTGGAGGCGGGGGAGTCCCTGGAACGGTGCGTCGAGCGGGAGATGCGGGAGGAGGTCGGGCTCGATGTCCGCGATATCGAGTATCTCGGCAGCCAGCCCTGGCCGTTCCCCCGGTCGCTGATGCTCGGCTTCTGCGCGCAGGCCGACCCCGGACAGCCGCTGGTCTTCTCCGACGGCGAGATCGCCGAGGCGCACTGGTTCACTCGCGACGAAGTGCGCACCGCCTTGGCGGCGGGTGGCTGGCGGGCCCGGCCGGAGGAGGGCGCGGCCACACCGGCGACAGGTGCGCGGCTGCTGCTGCCCGGTTCGATATCGATCGCCCGGACGATCGTGGAATCCTGGGTGGCCGCCGGCCGGTGACCGACGTCGCGCCGCCCGCTCATCGGCGCGCCGCGATGTTCACCCTGCGCGAAGACCGTCCGGCGGGGCGGACCGGCCGGTTCGTCGCGCCTACTATGGACGACATGCAGCTTCACGAAGCGCCGGCCGAGAACGGTTCGCGCGCGCTCCCCGGACAGCACCCGGACGTCATGCCGGCGGGTGAGGCGGAATGAGTGATCTCCCGTTCGGATTCTCGCATGGCGACGACGATGATCGAGGCCGCGGCGACAAACCGGGCGGCGGCGGTGACGATCCCTTCGGTTTCGGTGCCGGTGGCGCCGGATTCGATCCGGCGTCGCTGGGTCAGATGCTCTCCTCGCTGGGTCAGATGCTCAGCGGTATGGGCCAGGGAATGACCGGCGGTGGCAGCGGCCCGGTGAACTACGACGTGGCCAAGCGATTGGCCCGTCAGCAGCTCGGCAAGACTGTTCCGCCGGTGTCCGGAGGTGCCGCCACGGCGGTCGCCGATGCCGCGCATCTGGCCGAACTGTGGCTCGACGATGCGACCACCTTCCCAGCGGGCGCGACGAGCACTGTCGCCTGGACCGCGAACGACTGGATCGAGAAAACGCTGCCCACCTGGCAGCGGCTGTGCGATCCGGTGGCCCAGCAGATCTCCGGTATGTGGACCGCCGGGTTGCCCGAAGAGGCCCGCGATATGGCCGGCCCCATGATGGGCATGCTCGGTCAGATGGGTGGGCTGGCCTTCGGCTCCCAGCTCGGTCAGGCGCTGGGGCAGCTGGCAAAGGAGGTGCTGACCGGCACCGATATCGGTCTGCCGCTCGGCCCGGCCGGTACCGCCGCGCTGCTGCCCACCGCTATCTCGGAGTTCAGCGAAGGACTCGAACAGCCGGAGAGCGAGATCATGGTGTTCCTCGCCGCGCGCGAGGTCGCCCATCAGCGGCTGTTCGTCCATGTGCCCTGGCTGCGCCAGCAGGTCCTGGGGGCTGTCGAGGACTATGCGCGCGGGATCACCATGGATTTCTCCGCGCTCGAGGACGCCGCCCGCAATCTCGATCCGTCCGCGCTCACCGACCCGTCCAAACTCGAGGAGATCCTCGCCCAGGGCAGTTTCGAACCGCAGACCACGCCCGAGCAGAAACAGGCCCTGGACCGGCTGGAGACTCTGCTCGCCCTGATCGAGGGCTGGGTGCAGGTGGTGGTTGCCGCCGCGGTGGGCGATCGGCTGCCCGGCGCGGGAGCGCTGGCCGAGACACTGCGCCGCCGCCGCGCCACCGGCGGGCCCGCGGAACAGACCTTCGCCACGCTGGTCGGTCTGGAGCTGCGGCCGCGCAAACTGCGCGAGGCGGCGACGCTGTGGCAACGCCTCAGCGACGATGCCGGAATCGCCGCGCGCGACGGTGTGTGGGCGCATCCCGATCTGCTTCCCGACGCCGCCGATCTCGACGCACCCGCGGGTTTCATCGATTCGCTGATCGGCGGGGGCGCGGGCGTTTTCGACGACCCGCTCGCGCAGCTGGCCGCGACCGAGGCCGCCGAACGCGCGGCGGCCGCCGGGAAGCCCGAGGGCGGTACGGAACCCGGCGACGGTGCCGGGGATACCGAGGGCGGCGAGCAGCGTCCCGATACCGATCCGGAAGATCCCGGCTCCGGTAAGAAGTAGCGCCGGCCCGGCCCCGGACAGGACTGTCCGGGGCCGATTCCGCACAATTTCCCGCGAGACCGGGAAAGGGTCGCGGATATACCCTCCACCTGGGTGAACAGGGTTTTTCCACAGGCCGCGAACCTGTGGATAAACCGGTCCGGCGAACTCGTTGCGCCGCAACGGCACTCGCATACTGCTCGTATGACGACGCTCCGGCCACGTGGTCCCCTCCTGCACCCCCGGGTGCCGATCCTGGTCCGCTCCACCGGGCAGGTCCAGCTCGGCTGGGATCCGGATACCGCTCTGCTCTGCGGTGTCCCGGGTCTGGAAACGCAGCAGGTGCTCGGGTTCCTCCGGTTGATGGACGGGCTGAACAGCAGACCCGCGATCATCTGGCAGGCCCGCTCGCTCGGTCTGGAACCCGGGCAGGCCACTGCCCTGTTCGAGGTGATCGATACCGCGGGCCTGCTGGTTCACCCGCCCCGTCCCGCCGGTCGCGTGCGCACGATCCGGGTGCACGGAATCGGCCCGCTCACCGACGCCATCACCGCCGGCCTACGCGATCTGGGGATCCGCCCGCAGCGATCACGCGAATACCGCGGTGATATCGACGGCCGGGCCCGCCCCGCCGACCTCGTGGTCCTCGCCGACGCACTGATCCCCGATCCGCGGTTGGTGCGCGATCTGTCCCATGCGCGGACCGCGCACCTGGTCGTCCGGCTACGCGACGGCAAGGGGATCGTCGGCCCGCTGGTCCAGCCCGGGCGTACCAGCTGCCTGCGCTGCGCGGACCTCACCAGGGTCGACCATGACGCGGACTGGCCGCGACTGGCCGCGCAATTGCTCGGACGCGTAGGTCACGCCAGCCCGGCGGGTATCGCCGCGGTGGCCGCGCTGGCACTCGGCGAATTGGAGACAATTATCGCTTGTGAACCGGGCCGTGCACCGGAGACGCTGGACCGAACCCTCGAACTCGACCTCGATACCCGGTTCCTCGACCGCCGCTTCTGGGCGCCGCATCCCCGCTGCGGTTGTCTCGGGAACGCCACTGGGGACGGCATGTGATGCCACTCACATTCGACGCCGAGGGTAATTCTCTCGGGTTTTCCGTGGCAGATAGTCGGGGTTGTCGGCCATGATGGGGGAGTGTCTGAGATCGTGCGCCGGCCTATGTCCCGCAATGCGAAGTTGGCAAAAATTCCGCTCGGGGTAGCGGGGCGCGCCGCGGTCGGTTTCGGCAAGAAGCTCGCGGGCGGCGATCGCAAGGAGATCAACACCGAGCTCAACCAGAAGGCGGCCGAACAGCTGTTCGCGGTGCTCGGGGAACTCAAGGGCGGCGCGATGAAGTTCGGCCAGGCCCTCAGTGTGATGGAGGCCGCGGTTCCGGAGGAGTTCGGCGAGCACTATCGCGAGGCCCTCACCAAACTGCAGGCCGCCGCGCCCCCGATGCCCGCCGCCACCGTGCACCGGGTCCTCGACCAGCAACTCGGCACCGATTGGCGTAAGCGTTTCCAGGAGTTCGAGGACACCCCGGCCGCCTCGGCGAGTATCGGTCAGGTGCACAAGGCGGTCTGGTCGGACGGGCGCCCGGTCGCGGTGAAGGTGCAGTACCCGGGCGCGGACGAGGCGCTGCGCGCCGATCTGCGCACCCTGAACCGGATGACCGGCCTGTTCGCGAAGGTGATCCCCGGCGCCGATGTGAAACCGCTGCTCGCCGAGATCACCGAGCGCACCGAAGAGGAACTGGACTATCGCCACGAAGCCGCGAACCAGCGGGCGTTCAGCAAGGCCTACGACGGGCATCCCGAATTCGTGGTGCCCAAGGTAGTCGCCAGCGCCCCGAAGGTGATCGTCAGCGAATGGCTCGACGGCACACCGGTTTCCGCCATCATCAGCGCCGGACAGGCCGATCCGGAGGGCACCGGTGTCCTGCGCAACCGGGTGGCCGGACTGATGGGCCGATTCCATTTCTCGGCCGCCGAGACAGTGGGCCTGCTGCACGCCGATCCGCATCCGGGCAACTTCATGATCACCCCGGAGGGCAAGCTCGCGGTGATCGATTACGGCGCCTGCGCGCCGCTGCCGGGCGGTTTTCCGGAGATGCTGGGCCGCATTCTCGCCTTGGCGGTCGCCGAGGAGTACGGCCAACTCACCGAGATCCTGCACGCGAACGGCTGGGTGCTGCCCGGCAGAACACTTACCGAAACCGAGATCGAAGAGTACCTGCGCCCGTTCACCGACCCGATCCGCACCGAATCGTTCCACTTCACCCGGCGCTGGATGCAGCGCGTGGCGGGTAAGGCGACCGATTACTCCTCCCCGGAGATGAAGACCGCGCGGGCGATGGTGCTGCCGGCCGAATACGTGATGATCTTCCGCGTGCTCGGCGGGTCGATAGGGATCTGCGCTCAGCTCGATGCCGAGGTGCCGTTCATGCAGTTGGCCTCCACCTGGCTGCCCGGTTTCCGGGAGCAGCGCGACAGCGCCTGAAAAGCGTTCCGGCGCAACAGATCATCCTCGGTGGGTTATCCGCGTGGCACTGCGGCCCTCGATAGCACCGCACAAGCGAACGAGCCGCTCATCGGCGAAGCGATGAGCGGCTCGTTTCCGGTGTCGGTGTGTACCTGTGGGGCACACTGAGTCCCTATCAGACACAGCTGGCGACCTTGCGCGGCCGGCCCCGCGGGCGTTTGCGGGCGATGACGACCCCCTGATCGAAGATCTCGCCGCCCCAGACGCCCCACGGCTCCCGCCGATCGATGGCCGCGGTCAGGCAGCCCTTACGGATCGGGCAGGAAGCGCACAGCGCCTTGGCCTCTTCCAGCTGGCCCGGGCTCTCGGCGAACCACAGGTCGGGATTTCCGGCCCGGCAGGGCAGGGCGGGAAGCCGCTGGTCCGCGGGCTCGGTTGCCACGGTGCTACACGCCACATCAGTGGTGGCCGACGGCCAGCTCTGGGTGGTGGTGACCACGTCGTTCTCCTTCAGCTTGTTGTGCAGCGGTTCGGTGTTCGTTCTGCGGAACCGGTGCCTTGTGGGCTGAAGGCCAGAAAAACAATTCTGGCCACGGTTCCGCATCTGCGTCCCGTGGCCAGGAGGTGTGGGGTTGATCCCTACCTTGGTCGGCTGTGGGGCCGCCTGTTCACGGTCGCTCGGTGTCCTTTGCGAAGGCTTTCCGGACGCTTATCTGCCACTGCGGGTGCGGTGACGGGATCGATAGCGAAGGAGCCGACAGCTGCGAATGCAGCCCCCGGGTGCCAGTTCGCGATGGACTGGTCCTGCGGTTCGACGATGCTCGGCTGATGCGAATAGCGGATACGCGCCTGCTCACCGGCAATATCGAGGCAGGACAGGCCGGTCCCCTGCAAAGCGAGGAACCCCCGGGAAGCAGCGGACGACCGCATATTCGGCGTTACGGCGACGAAGCCGTAATTCGTTGTGCCGTTCATCTGACTGCCTCCCTCCTGTACTCGTGGTCGTGATCTCGACTGTGTGTCAACTGTGCGCGTGGATGTAACCCTCCCGAGCGCGATTTCCACCTTAAGCAATCTCGCCGGAGTCGACAACCTATTTTCTACCTGCGGTTTTGCCGGGTTCGCTGCCGGGGCCGCTCTCAGTGGGAGATCGAGCGGCGCCGGGACCGGATGATGGCCAGTACCTCCGCCCCGTATTTGCGCATCTTGCTCGCGCCGATACCCAGCGCGGCCAGCGCGGCTTCGTCCTCGGGCAGCTGCTCGGCGATCGCGGTCAGTGTGTTCACACCCAGGATCCCGCGCGGGTCGACCGCCAGTTCGGCCGCCTTCTCCCGCCGCCAGTCCTGCAGGGCGCCGAGCAGTTCGGTATCCGGTTGTCCCACACAGTTCTTGCACCGGCGCAGCAGCAGTGCCTCCGAATCGAGCAGCGCGCGACCGCAAATCCGGCACACCGGGCGGTTCGCGTCGGTGGCGGGCCGGACCGGCGTGACTATCCGGGAGGCGGGGGAGCCGTCGGGTACCAAACCGGTGAGGAACCGGGAGCGCCGCCGGGTCCGGCGATCGCCGTCGCCGCGACTCAGCGCCCACGACAACAAGAGATGGATCCGGGCGCGGGTCACGCCCACGTACAGCAGCCGGCGCTCCTCCTCGAGTGCCGCCGTATCGGCGACCGAACCGTCACCGTTCAGGGTGTAGGAGATGGGCAGGGTGCCGTCGCTGAGCCCGACCAGGAACACCGCGTCCCACTCCAGGCCCTTGGCCGCGTGCAGTGAGGCCAGCGTCACACCCTGCACGGTCGGTGGGTGCCGGGCCTCGGCCCGCGCGGCCAGTTCGCGCAGCAGTGCGGCCGCCGTCAGACCCGGTTCGTGTTCGACGAGCTCCTCGGTCAGCCGGACCAGCGCCACCAGCGACTCCCATCGCTGGCGGGCCTGCGCACCGGCCGGTGCGGAAGCGGTGAGACCGATCGGAGCCAGGGCCGCCCGCACCAGGCTGATCAGTTTCTTCCCGGCGGTGGACGCCTCGGGCAGGTCCTCGCGGGCCGTGGTCCTGCGTAGTTCCTGGACAGCCTGGCGTACCTCCGTTCGCTGGAAGAAACCCTCGCCGCCGCGTACCTGATAGGCGATACCGCGTTCGGTCAGCGCCTGCTCGTAGGCCTCGGATTGCGCGTTGATCCGGTACAGCACCGCGATCTCGGCGGCCGGTGTGCCCCCGGCGAGCAGATCGTCGATCCGCCGGGCCACATCGGCGGCCTCGGTGGCCGATTCGTCGTATTCGGCGAACTCCGGTTCCGGCCCGTCCGCCCGCTGCCCCACCAACTTCAGCCGGGTCCCCGCGATCCGGCCCTGTGCCATCCCGATCACCCGGTTGGCGAGATCGACGACCTGCGGCGTGGACCGGTAGTCGCGCTCCAGCCGCACCACGGTCGCGTCCGGGAACCGGCGGGAGAAGTCCAGCAGCTGCCCGGGTCCGGCGCCGGTGAACGAATAGATGGTCTGGTTGGCGTCCCCGACGACCGTGAGGTCATCGCGTTCCCCGAGCCAGGCGTCCAGCACCCGCTGCTGCAGCGGGGTGACGTCCTGGTATTCGTCGACGACGAAACAGCGATAGCGTTCGCGGAACTCGTCGGCGACCGACGGATAGTCCTCGAGCGCGGCGGCGGTATGCAGCAGCAGATCGTCGAAGTCCAGCAGCAGACCCTCCGGCGTGGTCTTCACCGATTCGTAGGCCGCGTAGACCTCCCCGACCCGAGCGGGGGCGAACGGCGTCTCCCTCCGGTGGGCGTCGGCCGCCGCGGCGTAGTCCTCGGGCGCCACCAGCGACGATTTGGCCCATTCGATCTCGCCGAGCAGATCCTTCACACTCTCGGTACCGGACGCCAGACCTACCCGGTTCGCGGCCTGCGCGACCACCGGGAACTTACGGTCCAGCATCCGCCACGGCACCTCGCCGACCACCTGCGGCCAGAAATACCGCAACTGCCGCAGCGCGGCGGCATGAAAGGTGCGTGCCTGCACGGTCGATGCGGAATCCCCGAGCCCGAGCGCCCGCAGCCGCCCACGCAGTTCCCCGGCCGCCCGCGCGGTGAAGGTGACAGCCAGCACCTGATCGGCCCGCACCTGCCCCGCCGCCACCAGATGCGCGATGCGATAGGTGATGGTGCGGGTCTTCCCGGTACCGGCGCCGGCGAGCACACAGACCGGCCCCCGCGGCGCACGAACAGCGGCGGCCTGCTCCGGGTCCAACTCGGATAGATCGACTGCGCCCACCCCGGCAGTGTATTTCCAGCGCATGGCACAGGCGTCGCCGGTGCGCCGAGGCCCGCACTTCTGTAGCGAAATGGGGAAGCGGAGCAGCGCCCCGATCACGTGCGCAAGCGGTCGGCCATCCATAGATCGGCGGCCGACGAGCACATACGGAGTCGCGAGAACCGACGGAGTTGTGGGCCCACCCAGGTGATCGAGGTGCACGTCTGCACTCGGCGACTATCGGGCGCTCGCGGAGTTGGGTGGCTACCCAGGCGGGTCGAGGTGGTCTGCACTTACTTTCTGTCTGTTCCGGATGGTTCGCCTCTGTGGGTGGGCCGGTCCTGGTTTTTGAGCGTGTGCGATGTGCGGTCGGCGGTTCGTGGGTCGGCGACTATCGGGCGCTCGCGGAGTTGGGCGGCTACCCAGGCGGGTCGAGGTGGTCTGCACTTACTTTCTGTCTGTTCCGGGTGGTTCGCCTCTGTGGGTGGGCCGGTCCTGGTTTTTGAGCGTGTGCGATGTGCGGTCGGCGGTTCGTGGGTCGGCGACTATCGGGCGCTCGCGGAGTTGGGTGGCTACCCAGGCGGGTCGAGGTGGTCTGCACTTACCTTCTGTCTGTTCCGGATGGTCCACCTCAGCAGGCGGGGCCCGCCCCGGTTCTGGAGCGACGTAGCGAAGGAGCGCAGCGACTGAGCGAAGGAGTGAAGAACCGGGGTTAATAGGGCCCCGCCAGCGGCGCCGAAGGCGCCGCAAATAAACACTGCAATAAACGGGACCGGACGGGTGTTGCTCTCTGCGTGACTGATGTGACCGCGGACCTGACCATGTATTCGACCACCTGGTGCGGCTATTGCCGTCGGTTGAAGACCCAGCTGAAAGAGGCCGGGATCAGCTACGTGGAGGTCGATATCGAACAGGATCCGGCTTCGGCGGAGTTCGTGGGCAGTGTGAACAACGGCAACCATGTGGTGCCGACAGTGAAGTTCGCGGACGGGTCGACCGCCACCAATCCGTCCCTGGCCGAGGTGAAGCAGGCGCTGGCGCGCCAGGGCTGACCCTTCCCGGCCTCATGGGGTCGAGTGGTAGTGGATCTCATTGCTCGCGCGCGCGTGCCTGTCCCGCATTGTGCGGGTACGCATGGCTAGTGTTGACCGGGTGAATCGTCGGCTCATCACGCTCCTGGTCGCCCTGTTCCCGGTTCTGCTGTTCGGTGTGGTGGGCAGTGTGTACACCGTGCCGTTCGTGGCGCTGGGGCCCGGACCCACCTTCGATACGCTGGGCGAAGTGGACGGCTTGGAGGTCGTGCAGGTGTCGGGCGCGGAGGTCGACCGGACCAACGGTCACCTGAATATGACCACAGTCGCGGTGCGGGACGGTCTGACGATCTTCGAGGCGCTCGGTTTCTGGGTGAGCGGCCGGCATGGGATCGTGCCGCGTGCCGAGGTGTACCCGCCCGGGGTGTCCCGGGAGGAAGTCGACGAGTCGAATGAAGCGGATTTCGCGACATCGGAGAGCAATGCCGAGGTCGCGGCCATGCATCAGCTGAATCTGCCGACCGCGGTGCTGGTGCACGAGGTCTCCGCGGACGGCCCCGCCCATGATGTGCTGCGGGCCGATGATCAGATCGTGAGCGTGAACGGTAAGACGGTCGCGACCACTCAGGACGTGGTGGCCGAGGTATCGAGCCGGGCTCCCGGGACCGTACTCACCGTGGTGTACCGGCGGGACGGTACCGAGCAGACCGCGAACATCACGCTGGGGGCTCGGCCCGACGACAAGGCCAAGGGTTTCTTGGGGCTGACACCCACCGAGTCCGCGGCGCCGCCCGTGCAGATCGATTTCAACCTGGCCGATATCGGCGGCCCGTCGGCCGGGCTGATGTTCAGCCTGGCGCTGGTGGAAAAGTTGAGCCCGGGAGATCTGGACGGCGGTTCCTTCATCGCGGGGACCGGAAGTATCGACGAGAACGGCAAGGTCGGTGCGATCGGCGGTATCCAGTACAAGATGATGGCGGCCAGGGAGGCGGGGGCGGAGACGTTCCTGGTGCCGGCGGGTAACTGCAACGAGGCGAGCCAGCGGGTCCCCGACGGGCTGCGACTGGTGCGCGTGGAGACCTTGGCCGGTGCGGTGCAGGCGCTCGAGGATCTGTCGGCGGGCCAGAGCGCGCCGAACTGTAGCTGAGACCCGAACCGGATCCACGCACCGTCTTCTCCGGATGGGCCACCGCCGATGAACACAACCCTATTCGCCGGTGTCCTCGAACGTATGCCGCAGCGCTTCCACCAGGTTCGGTGCGAGGTTGGGGTAGGTGCGTAGATCGAGGTCGGCGTCGGCCTCGTCATCCTCCTCGGGCCGTAACTGCAGCAGGCACAGGCTGTTTCCCGATCGCAGTACAGCCGCGAACAGCCGGGCTTCGCGCCGTCCCGGGTGTGCGTGGGCGGCGGCCCGGCCGGCCGCGTCGGCGGCGTCCGCGTCGGCCAGCAACGGGGTGAGTGCCTCGTCGAGATCGTCCTCGGCGTCCGGAGGGAGAACCACGATCTCCTGTACCAGTACACAGCCTGCGACCGCGGGGGGCCAGCTGGTGGTGGCGAGGAACTCGTCGAGTGCCATCGATCCGCCGGCCACATGGTCGGGCAGGGGGTCTTGGGCGATCGGTGTCAGTTCGTCGGTGGCGTCTACCTGATCTATCAGCGCGGGTTCGGCGGCCACCAGGTCCGCGGTTCTGACCAGTGCGAACATCTGCGGTGATCTTTCCCAGCCCTCGGCGTCCACGAACTCCGCGACCTCGTGGACGGAACGGGCAAGGACGATTTCGGCATGCAGATCGGCGCTCACCGGACCATCCTCGCATCCGCCGCGGCGACATCGCATAATAGACACCGCTGGGCGGAGCCCACCCGAAACCAGCGCAAGGCCGGAGCGAATGCGGAGGTACGCCCAACCCCGCGGTCGCGAACATGTCCGTTTTCCGTAAAGTGGGCGCAGAGGGTCCGTACGGGCCCGACCGCAACATTTCGGACTGCGGCGCAGCGGCCGGTGGCGCTACCGGTCAACTCGCCGCCGGACCCTGGAGAGTGGCATCGTGGGCATGCGCCCCCCCGCCGGATTACCGTCGCTGTCCCGGCGCAGCCGTCTGCTGCTGGTGGCGGCGGTGGTGCTGGCCGCACTGCTGTTGGTAGGGCCCCGGCTCATCGATACCTATACGAACTGGCTGTGGTTCGGGGAGGTCGATTTCCGCGGTGTATACCTGACTGTGCTGCTGACCAGGATCGCGGTTTTCGCGGTGGTCGCGCTCGTGGTCGGGTCGATCGTCTGGCTCGCACTGTTGCTGGCCTACCGCTCCCGTCCCGTGTTCGTACCGACTTCGGGAGCCGGTGATCCCATCGCCCGGTACCGGACGACGGTGCTGGGCAAGCTGAAGTTGTTCGGGCTCGGTATCCCGGCGTTGCTGGGGATCTTGTCCGGGCTGGTCGCCCAGTCGAACTGGGTCACCGTGCAGTTGTTCCTGCACGGGGGCTCCTTCGGCCGCACGGATCCGCAGTTCGGACTCGATGTGGGCTTCTACGCCTTCGATCTGCCGTTCTACCGGATGGTGCTGAACTGGCTGTTCGTCGCGGTGGTGATCGCGTTCTTCGCGAATCTGGTGACGCACTACATCTTCGGCGGGTTGCGGCTGACCGGCCGCGAGGGTGTGCTCACCACCCCGGCACGGGTTCAGTTGGCGGTGCTGGCGGGATTGTTCGTGTTGCTGAAGGCCGTCGCCTACTGGTTCGACCGGTATCAGCTGCTGATGAGTAATCGGAAGGAACCCACCTTCAACGGTGGTTCGTTCACCGATATCAACGCGGTACTGCCGGCCAAGCTGATCCTGTTGTCCATCGCGGTCATCTGCGCATTGGCCTTCTTCGCCGGAATCGTCCTGCGTGATCTGCGGGTGCCCGCTATGGCGGCGGCGCTGCTGGTGCTCTCCTCGGTGCTGGTGGGCGCGGTGTGGCCGCTCATGGTGGAGCAGTTCTCGGTGCGGCCGAACGCGGCGGAGAAGGAGAGCGAGTACATCGAGCGCAATATCGATGCGACCCGCCAGGCCTACGGGATCACCGACGACAAGATCGAATACGTCGATTACAAGGGTGAGAGCAGCAAGAATCCGGTGAACGTGCCGGTCGACCACGCCACTATCGCCAACGCCCGGCTACTGGATCCCAACATCTTGTCCCCCACGTTCACCCAGTTGCGGCAGCTGAAGAACTTCTACGGTTTCCCCGAAGCGCTCGATATCGACCGGTATTCGCTCAACGGCCAGGTCCAGGACTACATCGTGGCCGCCCGCGAACTGTCCCCGGCCACCCTGAGCGGTAACCAGACGGACTGGATCAACAAGCACACGGTCTACACGCACGGCAACGGGTTCGTCGCCGCACCCGCCAACCGGGTCAACCGGCCGCAGTCCGAGGATCCGAACGCGGCGGGTGGCAGTAGCGATTCGGGTTACCCGATCTTCCTGGTCAGCGATCTGTTCACACCGAAGGACCAGCAGCGGATCAAGGTCGATCAGCCGCGTGTCTACTACGGCGAGCTGATATCGCAGTCCGATCCCGACTACGCCATCGTCGGTACGAAGGACGGCCAGAACCCCCGCGAGTACGACACCGACCAGGCCCGCTTCACCTACGACGGCGCCGGTGGCGTGGCGATCGGGAACTGGTTCAACCGGCTCGCGTTCGCGGCCAAATACGCCGAACGCAACATTTTGTTCTCCTCGGCGATCAGCGCCGATTCCAAGATTCTCTACAACCGGTCGCCGCGCGACCGGGTGCAGAAGGTCGCACCGTGGCTGACCCCGGACGGCAACGCCTATCCGGCGGTCGTGGGTGGGCGCATCGTCTGGATCGTGGACGCCTACACCACGCTGGACAACTATCCCTACGCCCAGACGACCTCGCTCGAGGGAGCGGTCGAGGACAGCGTCGATCAGCGCACCGGCCGGTTGCTGCCGCGTAAAGAGGTCAGCTACATCCGGAACTCGGTCAAGGCCACGGTCGACGCCTACGACGGCACCGTGAAGTTGTACGAGACCGACTCCAGCGACCCGGTGCTGCAGGCCTGGCGGGGTGTGTTCCCGGACGCGGTGATCCCGCAGGACCAGATCAGCCCCGAGCTGCGCGAGCACTTCCGCTATCCGGAGGATCTGTTCAAGGTGCAGCGCGAGATGCTGACCAAGTACCACGTGGACGATCCGCGCGAGTTCTTCACCAACAACGCGTTCTGGTCGGTACCCGCCGACCCGACCGTGGAGGGTGTATCGGCCAGCCAGCCGCCGTACTACGTGCTGCTGGGTGATCCGGAGAAGAACGGTAAGCCGGTGTTCAATCTGACCAGTGCGATGGTCGGGTACAACCGGCAGTTCCTGTCCTCCTATATATCGGTGCGTTCCGACCCCGACGGCTACGGCAAGTTCCGCATCCTGCAGTTGCCGACCGATACCCAGACCCAGGGTCCGCAGCAGACACAGAACACGATGACGACAGCGCCACAGGTCTCCCAGGAGAAGACGCTGCTGTCGAACTCGAACAAGATCAGATACGGCAACCTGCTCACGCTGCCGGTGGCCGACGGCGGCATCTTGTACGTGGAGCCGTTCTACAACGAGCGCAATACCGGGCAGAACACGGCGACGTTCCCGCAGCTGCTGCGGGTGCTGGTGAGCTACCGCGATCAGGCCGGCAGCGTGAAGGTCGGTTACGGATCGACCCTCGCCGACGCGCTGAACCAGGTGTTACCCGGCGCGGGTGCGCTGGCCACGCCGTCCGGCGGTGATCCGGCCACCCGGCCCAGTCCCGGCGCCGCGCCGCCGCAGCAGTCTCAGGGCGATGAAACCGATGAGCAGAGCTCGTCCACGCCCAATGGGACGGCGCCACCGCCGGTGAGTTCCGGATCGGCTGCCCAGGATGCCGCGGCGGCGGATCTGAACCGCAAGATCGAGGCGGTGCGCACCGCGATGCGCACCGGCAACTTCGAGGACTTCGGCCGGGCGCTGGATGATCTGGAGACCGCCGTGAAGGCCTACCAGGACGCGGGCGGCAGGTAGACCGGACAGCCCGGCGCGGTCACCTGGCCGACGGGGAAGTATCGAAGAGGCGCTGCCATCCATCCGGATGGCAGCGCCTCTTCGATATGTGGGGCAGTACGTGCCTGCCGCGGGCGACGTCGGGGGTGGGGGTCTCGTCGGACGATTTCGCCCGGTGGCAGCGGCGGATGCCGGGACCCGCGCAGGGCCCCGACTCGTCGCGGAGGTGGCGGAACTGGTCAGCACGCTGATCGGTTCGGGCGACGAGGGTCGACGCCGGTGCGTCGAAACAGCGCTCATCTGGTGCCGGACCGCACAGCGCTCATCTGGTGCCGGACCGCACAGCACTCATCTGGTGCCGGACCCATTGGCCGGGTCAGCGAGCTGTCGGCGCGGTGGCCCGGGATACGAAAGAGGCGCTGCCATCCGGGTGGATGGCAGCGCCTCTCGTTACGCACCGGGTACCGGCGCGCTCAGTGCGCGCCGGTAGGGGTCACAGGTACGAACCGCACACCGGCCAGGCGCCGGGTCCCTGGGTGTCGAGCACGTTCTCGGCGACGCGGATCTGTTCCTCGCGGCTGGCGTTGGCAGCGCTACCGGCACCACCGTTGGCCTCCCAGGTGCTCTGGGTGAACTGCAGGCCGCCGTAGAAGCCGTTGCCGGTGTTGGTGGACCAGTTGCCGCTGCTCTCGCACTGGGCGACTGCGTCCCAGTTGCCCGATTCGGCGGATGCGGTGGCCGTGGAAAGACCGAAGGGGACGGCAACGAGAGCTCCGGCGATAGCGGTCATGCCGAGGGCGCGGGTGCTGAACTTTCGGGTCTTGGTCATATGCGAATCCCTCCCTGTGCCCACCAGCAGCGCGTTGGAAGCTGCGTGCCCCTGTCCCCAGGTGATGTCGGGGTTTGATCCGAACCGTGGGACAGGGTTTCCGGTGTTCTCCGGTTCGGCCGGCCCGTCCCGGTTGGTCGGGGCCTGGGAACGACGGTAACGAAGAAATCTCGTCAGATCACGTATCGATAACTGTCAATACATCGATTGGTGCAAACCGGGAATATGCGGAAAACTCCAGGTCATATCCGGAATTACCCCTTACCCAAGCGCCTCTGTAACGACACGGATATGTGACAGGCATCACTCGAAAATCGTAATTCGTGTCACGCATATAGCGTTCGAGATACGAGGCAATCGCTCCGTTAACATTTCGATGTCGTCTGGCCGGAGGTATCCGCGTCGATATGAAGTGCCGGGAGATCGACGGGTGTCGATGGGACCGGAGATGGTTCGCGAGGCGAAGGTGTCCCCTTTTTCGCGCCGAAGAATGCATCGATGAGCTGGTGATTTGGTAGTAATCCGAAGCCGTGTGTAATGTTGTGTTCACCCAACGCGGGGTGGAGCAGCTCGGTAGCTCGCTGGGCTCATAACCCAGAGGTCGCAGGTTCAAATCCTGTCCCCGCTACTGACGAAGAGGCCCCGGAACAGCTGTTCCGGGGCCTCTTCGTTTCTCTCGTATGCCGCCGAATCAGGCGATGTCGAAGTCGAGCCCGGTATCCGTCCACTGCGGCCGTCTCGTCTCGGTGGCGCCGGCGGAGGCCGCGAACTGCGCGCCCGCTTCCTGGAACTTTGCTTCCGTACGCCCCGTGGCTGCTGCCGGTGTCGCCGGGCGGCCGCCGCCGGGCTGTGGCGGTTGTCGAAGGCCAGCTCAACGGCATGTTTTGGAGTTGGGGGCGGCAGTGCGTACTGTTGGAGACACCCAACGCGGGGTGGAGCAGCTCGGTAGCTCGCTGGGCTCATAACCCAGAGGTCGCAGGTTCAAATCCTGTCCCCGCTACTACAGGAAAGATCCCGGAGAGAATCTCTCCGGGATCTTTCCTTTTCCATATTGGGTGGATCGCCACCGGGACCCGGTTCTTCGCCGGAGGCGGGGCTGAGCTCTCGAAAGATCACCGCGCCGAAGGCTCGTATCCGGCGTGGGTGCTGTGCTCGCCGCGATGTCGCATCCGGTGACCACCACTCCCTGCGGTGCCCATATCCGGCTCGCCGCATCGCCCTGATGGCAGTGCCGGGCAGGGCGGTGCCACGAGCTCGCGCGGTAACTGTGGAGGCCGTCATCCGTTCGTGGGCCGGTGTGGGTGCATCGACCCGGCGCCGCGGGCGCCGGTGGCCGGATCCGCTGTGCCACCTGATGAAAGAGCAATCTCCTGGCTATTACATAGAGAAAAGGGGATCGGCGGCCGTTCCGGGGGATGGATATATTCCGAAACGGGTGGTCCAGAGGAATTTCCGAGGAGGCGAATGGATGATAGCGGAAATGCATCTCGTAAATTACAACGATGCGATTCGAGCGGGTTTCCGGGACCGACGCGCGGACGGCGGGAGGCTGTGTCGGGGCCGCGTGAACGGTCAACGGGGCCCGCGGGTTCGAAGTGTGCGGAGCGGACGCGATCGTGGATCGCGGTGCGGCACAGCGCCGCCGGAACGTGCGGCTGTGCTGCGTTGCCCTGTGGCGGTAGACCTGGTTTGCTGAGGCCACTGCCACGAATCGGAGGAATGAGGCGTTGTGCCATCTGATTTCATGCTGAAGGCGGTCAATGCCGCGCACCGAACATTGCTGCGCATCAGCTTCGGCCGCCTCGGAACCGAGTACTTCGGGATGCCGGCGCTGGAGCTGACCACTATCGGTCGCAAGACCGGCCGACCTCGCTCGGTCATGCTGACCGCGCCGATCGTCGACGGCGACGATTACATCATCGTCGCGTCCCGCGCCGGCGATCCGACGCATCCGGCGTGGTACGGAAATCTCCGGGACGATCCCGCCGTAGAGGTTTCGTTCCGCAACGGACCCCGTCGCGCGATGACCGCCCAAATCCTCACGACGGAGCAGCGGGCGCCACTGTGGTCCCGAATCGTCGCCGATTACCCGGTCTACGGGGACTATCAGAAGCGAACCGCCCGTGAGATCCCGCTGGTCCGGCTCACCCCCACGGTCGAAAACGCTTAGTCGCCGAGCGCGATGCCGCCGAGTGCCGAGTGCGTCCGGCGGTAGTGGCGGGCCTACGCGCCGGTGTGCGCGTGGCGGCAGCGCACACGCCGATGTTCGAGCGTCCGGTGAAGGTGGTGAACGATCTGGTGCCCGGCCTCACACTCTGTTTTCGCTCGGCTGGGCCGGTTGGCGATCTCAGCCGTTGCGACTGAGGCTCGGTGGCGCGGGTTCGGACTCTGTGGCCTGTGCCGCGGCGACCGGATCTGTCATGATGTCGCGCCACCACGATTCCAGCCGGCTGGGCTCCGGCCAGATCACGGGTGCGTGCTCGGCGGTCAGTTCCACGTCGTTCTCCTCGGGGCCGGTGTTGTCGGGCATCCTTGCCTCCTGTACGCGTGGTGCGCCGGCGGATCGCCGCGTGTTTCCTACGCTGCTCCGATTGCGCCGCCCCCGTGACCGGTGTCGCCGGAATTCCCGCGACCGAGCAACGTAGTGACAGCAGATCGCCGGACCCGCCCGGTACCAATGTGCCGCAATTCTAGCCTTTTTCGATCCGGCTGCCCACGGATTCGTCTCCGCGTGGATCCCGCGAGTTATTCGGAGCGGAACCGCCTGGTCGCACGGTATTCTGGATGTGTCTGTGCGAGAACACCTTCCGATCCTACTCGAACTCCGCCGCGGGACGCTGTAGACAAAACGACCGGTTTGTAAGATATGGCGAATGTATTGCGTAATGTGTGCGCGCAATCCTGAATTAATACCGGTGTAAATGTACTTTCATTTGATCGTGCAGAACGGCGCGGCATATGAAATCTCGGTGAAGAAATCGCCGTTCGGGCGGGTGGAAGGGAGCGGGGGCGGGAGCGGGCCGCTCGGAGAGATCGTGCTGAGTACACTGCGACTCATGTCGATGGCGTCGTCGCGGTCGCGGATTCCGGGGGCGGTCAGCGGCTACGAGGCGCGCTGGGAGCAGCACAACACCGAGCGTCAGTTGCGTATCCTGCGGGCCGCGGTGGAACTGCTCGAGGAGAAGCCGCCGGGCGCGGATGTGCCCGTGCGGCAGATCGCCGAACGCGCCGGGGTCGCCAAATCGGTGGTGTACCGGCAGTTCAGTGGCCGGGAGGATCTGGACCGGCGTATCCGGTCGTATCTGATCGACGATCTGGGGGCCGTGCTGGACGCGCAGCTGGACGTATCGTCCGGTTCGGTGCGCGAGATCATCACCCGCACGGTGCGCGCGGTCGCGGACTGGATGGGAGACCATCCCAGCCTTGCCGCGTTCGCCCGGTCCGGCCCGCCGGCGGGCGGCCCGGAAAGCATCGACGCGATCTCCAGTCTCAAAATCCGGATATCGGAACGGTCACGCGAACTGATCGAGGCGATCGCCCGCGTCATCGGCGCCGAATCGGCTGCGCTGGAGCCGGTGCCGTTCGCCGTGGTGACCATGGTCGAAGGGGTGCTCGTCGCATGGGCGGCCGACCCGGGGCAGAGTCGGCCTCGCGCGGAAATGGTCGCGGATCTCTCCGACTACGCGTGGTACATCCTCGACGGCGTGGCCCGGACGGCAGGTGTCACCGTCGACCCGGATCGAGAGCTGGCGGAGGTGGTGGCCGGATTGCGCGGCGGGGACTCGTGACCGCGTCGGATCCGGTACCGGGCCGAACGTCGTCGGTCGGCCCGGCCGTTCCGGGTCAGGCCACCGAGGCCCGGACCCGGCGTTCGGGTTCGCTGCGGTATCGCGAGCGGTCGCCGGCGATACCGAGTGCCTTCCACAGCCGGGAGGTGACCGGATTCATCAGGCCGAGCTCATCGGCGAGGGTGCGCATATCGCCGAAGTAGCCGGACAGGATCCGCCGGGAGTGGGGACTGCGCCAGAACGCCTCTTCCATCACTTCGCGCGGGACATCGAAGCGACGCGCGAACTCCGGCGGCGGTGCCATGATCTCCCCGGCCAGCCAGCGCAGCGCCAGCGGGAAGGAGACACCGCACAGTGCGGTCGAGACCGGGCCGAGCTTGGCGATATGCGCGCGCAGGAACTCTCCCGCGAAGGAGATGTGCCGCGCTTCCTCGGCAATGTGGATCTCCATCGTTCGCACCACCAGCGGAGGCAGGTTCGCGCCGTTGCGGATCATGGCTTTCTGGTAGTGATCGATCGGTTCCTCGCCGCCGAGGATTCCGAGGAACAGCACCACATGCGCGTAACCTCCGGCCACGCCGATGAACGGCGAGAGCGCCCGGAAGATCGGCCGCATACCGGGGACGTCGTCGCCGATCCGGTTCACCAGCTCCTGGAACATCTGGATGTGGTTGCACTCTTCGGTCATCTCGTGCAGGCAGTAGCGGAACTCCGGTGACCCGTTGGGCAGTTTCGCGATGTACTGCATCATCCCGCGGATCAGGACGGTTTCGAAGGCCGCGCCCACCTTGATGGTGTTGGCGATCCGCCACCGGCCGATCTCGATCTGCTTCTCGGGCGGCAGTTCCCGATACCAGCGGGTGGCACCGAGCGGATCGTATTCAGGGGACAGGATCCATCGGGGGTCGTCGCGTTCGACCGCGAGTTCGGGCGCATCCCAATCGATATCGAGATACGGATCGAACCGGCGGTGCACCGAGCCCTCCGACAGGGTTTCCAGGGTCTCACGGTACCGGGTGTCCAGCTTGGGAGCCCGCGGCAGAGTCGACGGCGTCATCGGTGCCTCCTCGTGCGTATGGCGTACATCTCTCTACGGACGAATTTACCGGGACTCTGCGTCTCAGTAAACAGAGCGCGGTCCGCCGGTGCGCAATTGTGCTTTTCACGAGGAGGGATGGGGCCGAACGCGACGTAAAGACTTCGCCGCCGGGCCGCCGGCGGTGGAACGCTTCGACGGCGTATCCGGGTCGCTATCGGGAGGCGACGGTACGGGTGTGCACTCGCAGCGTCTCGACGCGATCCCGGGTGGGATGGAAATCCAGGATGATCAGGGACGGACCTTCCGGGAGGTCGGCGCTGATCGTCACCGAGCGACCCGCCGCCAATGTCTTGCCCTGCCGCAGGCCGCGGGCCCGCGCCGCCAGTTCCGCGGTGGTGAGCGACTCGCCCGACCACAACCGCACAGCGTCCCGGTCACCGGCCAGTACGGCGACGCCATCCGTATCGCCGGCGGCCAGCGCCGCGCACAACCGGTTCGCGATCCGTTTCCCCGCGCTCCCGATACCGGTGCACGCGCGCGCCATTCCCGTGAGGCCCCGGGCACCCTGGTTGCGGAGCAACAGCCCACCGAGCCGGGTGCCGGCGCGAAGACCCTTCGGCCCGGTCCTCATGAGCTGTCCGATCATGGGGACGAGCTCCCAGTAGGCGGCCAGATATCCGATGCGCAGCGCGCCGTCCTCCTCCACCACCTCGTAGCGCAGATGCATCGGCACCCGCACCCGGGCGCCGGTGGACATGGTGATGGTGATGGTGAGATCGCGGAGCACAGTCGCGGGACCGGCGAAATCGTGGGCCACGTCGAAAGCGATGTCGTTGGGGGCGATGAAAGTGTCGTAGAACCGGGCGATCGCGTCGTTACCGATATGCGGGGCCGAGCCGACCGGATCGTTGACCACCGCGTCCGTGGCGAACAGGCCCACCCACGCCGTCCGGTCGTGCGCGGCCACGGCTCGAGGGGAGGCGAGTACTGCCTCGCGCAGATCCGCGGCGGTCGGGTCCAACGGCACGGTGACTCCTTCGGCTGGCCGGATTCCGCGCCCATAATAGAACACGTTCTATGGGTGTCCGGGTGCTGTAGCCCAGCCTGCTTGTGAAAATGTCGGTGCAGTACGGCATCATCTGTGCACGCAGCTATTCGACGAACAAGTGAGATTGCCCGGAGTGCCCCATGCCGTCGCGAACACCATCGAACGCGAAGCCGAAACCTCTGTCCGACAACGACCTCGACCAGATCGCCGCGGAGATCGATGCGGGGCGTCCGCCGATGGTCTGGTTCACCACCGCCGCGGTGGGGGTGACAGAAGGGCGGTCGGGCAAGGTGGTCTCGCTCGGCGACCCCGCCGACGGTGACTTCCTGCAGATCCGGCCCACCGGGTCCAAGGATGTACTGTCCTTCGGTCCCACCGAGGTCACGCTGGTCAAACCGCAGCGTGACAAACCGGCCACCCCGCCGTCCAAACCCGCCCCCGAGAAGAAGGAACAGCCCGTGACTCCCGCCGCGTCCCCGTCCACCCCCGCCCCCTCGGCCGCGGACCGGAAACCGGCGGGTGAGGCCCCCGCCGCGGCGAAGAGCGCTGCTCCCGAAGCGAAACCGGCCACGGCCTCGCGGACCCCCGCCGCCGCCAAGGCGACCAAGGCCCCCGCCGCCCGCAAGACCAAGGCGCCGGAGGTCACCGTGACCATCAACGGCACCGTCGACGGCGAGTGGACTGTCGATGTCGCCGCCGGTAAGAAGCGGACGGTCCGCGCAGTCCCGGTCACCGGTACGGCGGTGGCGCAGGCGGCGAAACTGCTGCCGGCGGAGGTGTCCGAGGTAGTGGATGGTCTGCTGGAATCGGTGCGGGGCGCGCAGGAGGCCAAGGTTCAGCAGTTGCAGGCCGAACTCGAACAGGCGCGCAAACTGCTCGACGAACTGTCGGACTGATACGAATCCCGCCGGTGCGGATCCCTCCCTCGGATGGTCGACAGTCCATGGGTAGGGCCCGCCCCGGTTCCGGAGCGATACAGCGGAGGAGCGCAGCGACAGCGCGTGCGATGTGTAGTCGGCCATCCATAGATCGGTGCCCCTCGGGCGCTTACGGTGTCGCGAGCCCACCCGGGTGACTCCGCACAAGCCTTCCGTCTACTCCGGACACCTCAATAGGCGGGGCCCGCCCCGGTTCTGGAGCGAAGGAGTGAAGAACCGGGGTTGACAAGGGCCCCGCCCGCCCCGCCGAAGGCGGGGCAAATAAACACAGCAAATCTATACAGCGGTTTCCCGTGGGCGCCAGCCGTGTCGGCTCGGTTCGGCCGGGGTGTATCGGATCGAGTCGTGGAACATGTAGCCGAACCCGCGCCGCTTCGCCAGATACATCGCCGCGTCCGCGTCACGGATGAGGTCGTAGATACTGGCGTCGATATCGCGTGGTCCGCCGCAGGCCAGGCCGATACTGGCCGTCAGCGGTACTTCGCCGGTGCTGAGCTGGAACGGTTTCATGAACACACCGAGCAGGCGCTCGGCCATCTTGGTCGCCTCCATGCGTTCCAGCGGTGCCAGGACGATGAACTCGTCACCGCCGTAACGGGCCACCACATCGTCGCGGCGCACAGTGGAGCGGATCCGGTTGGCGGCTTCGGCGATCAACTCGTCGCCGACGGTATGCCCGTAGCTGTCGTTGATCGCCTTGAACTCGTCCAGGTCGATGAAAAGCAGACAGAGCGAGCGTTCGGCCCAATCCCGATGGTCGCGATGCAGCACTCGCAAGAGCGCGGAACGGTTCAGCAGCCCGGTGAGCGGATCGTGGTCGGCCTGGTATCGGGCGCGCCGTTCGCTGCGGGAACTGTGCCCGATCGCCCGTTCGCTGCGGATCAGCAGTCCGATGAGCAACAGCGCCAGCACCGAGGACACGATGACCTGGTCGAGCGGGCTCAGCGAAGCCCGGGCCACCGGTACCAGCGACGAGAGCACCAGGGCGACGGCGATAACGCTGGCACGCTGGCGGGAATGGTGGAGCCTGATCGATCGCGGCGCGCCCAGCGCCGACATGGTCGGATGCAGGGCGGCCGCCCCGGCCGCCAGGTACGCGCCGATCAGCGGTAGTACCAGCACAGCCGGATCGATGGTGAGTGTACCGGCCGCGGCCAGTCGGTAACCGAGATCGGTCGCCAGTACCCCGGCCAGGGCCAGGTGCAGCAGGCGCAGCGATGTCTCCGAGCGGCTCGACGTGGCCAGCGAATGCGCCAGCAGGGTGAGCAACAGGGCATCACAGATCGGTAGCACCACCGCCGTAACCGTGTTCACGCCCGGGATATCGGAATGCAGGACTGGTGCGATGAGGAAGATCCAGGACGCCAGCAGCGCACCGAGCCCGATCAGTATCGAGTCCAGGATGACATCGGGGTGGGCGCGCGCCTGGCGCGGCCGTAGCCACAGCAGGGTCGTGAGGCCGGTGCCGATATAACCGGTGAGTGTGAGGATCTCGTCGAGAGGGGTGGACGCGTAGGTGGTCAGTTCGCGCAGCACTGTTCCGGCCGCGAAGGGGAGAGCGGCCGCGGCCAGCAGATACCACGGCAGCGGATGCGACGGTCGATGCCGGCGCAGGCCGAAAACGATCATGACGACGGTTCCCGTGGCGGCCAGGAGAGTGGCCAGTACGGACAACAGACGGGACCCGAGTATCAGATGTACCACTAGCGGCGAGCCCACCATCACGGAAAATATTGCACCGTAACGTATCCGGTGGATGCCGTGCCGCCCTGCTCCCTGCGGTTCGCTGATGATCATCAGCCCCCCTTTGATCGCTCCATTCCCGGTGAAATCGAGTCGCGTCGCAGGCCTGGGTCCTTATCTGTCTGTCGTGCTCTACCTGCCCATCGAGCCGCGGCTGACGAAAACCGAGTGTTCCTGTACGAGGGGATGTCCGAGCCGCTCGCGGTGCGATCGACCCACCAAACCTGGACTATGGATCCGATGATGACACGCAGTGTCGAATTTGTCGCTCTCTTGGCACAACAACGTCGTAACAGCTGTCTCGATGGTGGCGGCGCGGCGGATATCTGTCACCGGCGGGCGGCTCGTACGGTGGTCCGGTGACTGAACGTGAGGAGAGCGCCGACGCGCGTCGTCGGTGGTCGGCGCCGGGCCGGGTCAACCTGATCGGTGAGGCTGCCGATAGCGATACCCCTTGTGGTCACCTGTGTGGGCGCCCGGCACGCCGACGATCTGGTCCGGGTGAGTTCGCGCCAGCGGCCGGGTGAATCGGTCCGGCTACCGGCCGGGGCGCTGTCCACCGAGCGGGACCTGCTGCCGGGGTGGGCGCGTTACCCGCTCGGGGTGGTCGCGGAGTTCCGGCGCCGCGGGTATGGGATCGAAGGTCTGGAACTGGATTTCGACGGTGCGGTACCCGCGGGCGCCGGGCTCTCCTCCTCGGCGGCGCTGTGCTGTGCGGCGGCGGTGGCGGTCCGGGACCTGTGTGCGCCGACGGTCGGTGACCGGGAACTGATCGATATCGCGCGCGC
Source organism: Nocardia jinanensis (assembly GCF_014645735.1). GTDB lineage: Bacteria > Actinomycetota > Actinomycetes > Mycobacteriales > Mycobacteriaceae > Nocardia > Nocardia jinanensis. The sequence continues at coordinate 212,587 of NZ_BMMH01000004.1, forward strand.
GGCCGAGAACGATTATGTGGGCGCACCCACCGGGATCCTCGATCACGCCGCCTCCATACTGTGCACCGAGGGGCATGCGCTCTTCCTCGACGTGCGCGCGTTCGTCGCCGCCGAAACCGGCGGTTTCGAACAGATCCCGTTCGACCTTGCCGCGGCCGGCCTGCGGCTGCTCGTCATCGATACCGGGCAGACCCACGACCACGCTGGTGGCGGGTACGGGACTCGCCGCGCCGAATGCGCCGCCGCCGCGTCGGCTCTCGGGGTCGGATCGCTGCGCGATATCGATGAGGTCGGCGAATTGTCCGGGCTCACCGACCCGGTGCTGTACCGGCGGGCGCGGCACGTGGTGAGCGAGAACGACCGGGTGCGCGCGGTGGTGGCGCTGTTGCGGGCGGGTGCCGACCCGCGGGAGATCGGTCCGCTGCTGAACGGGGGACACGATTCGCTGCGTGACGATTTCGAGGTATCCACCGAGGTGCTCGATGCCGCGGTGGACGCCGCCCGGACATCCGGCGCGCACGGGTCGCGCATGGTCGGCGGTGGCTTCGGTGGCAGCATTATCGCGCTGGTGGATACCGCCGACGCCGGCCAGGTGGAGGATGCGGTTCGGGAGCGGCTCGCGGGCATCGGGTTTCACGAACCGCGGACCTTCGAGGCCGTGCCCGCGGCGGGCGCCGGGCCGGTCGGCTGATCCGGCCGGTGCCGCGGGACCATCGCGGCACCGGACCGGGGCGGTCAACCCGCGGTGCGGATCCGGCGCAGTGCGCCCACGAGGATGTCGACCACGAGGAAGGCCAGCAGGCTCAGGCCGAATACCGGAGCGAACCAGCCGATCAGTGCGGCCGCGGCCAGCGCTGGGACCGCCAGGATCGCCGAGCGGCGCAATGCGCCGCGGCGTGGCGGTTTGCCCACCGCGAACATGCCGGTCGCCGGGGTGGGCCGGCGCCGCCACCACATGAGGTATCCGCGCGCGATCACCGTGATCAGCCCCACGGCCGCCGCCAGCAGCAGTAGCTGGTTGAGCAGCCCGAACATCAGGCCCATGTGGAGCTGGATGCCCCAGTTCGCCAACTTCGCCATGAACGGCCAGTCGGCATAGGGGAGCCGATCGGTGACAGTGCCGGTGGGTCCGTCCACCGCCACCGAATTCGCTGTGAGTGTGCCCGACAGCCGCCGTTCCTTCACGGCGAACGCCGTGCCGTCGGCCGCCGGAATCGTGATTTCCGCGGGCCGCGTGACACCGGTCGCTCGCGCGGCGGCCTGGACTCCGTCCAACTGCTGGATCCGGTCCGCCGGAACCGTATGCCCGGTCGTATGCCCGCCGTGGTGGTCGGTGTGTGTGGTCCCGGCCGGCGCCGCGCCGGGCAGCGTGGTCTCCACCGCGGGTGTGGTCCAGCTGAGATTCTCCCGGAGCTTCTCGATATTGTCGCCGGCGTAGGTCGACCAGGTCAGACCCGTGGCCGACAGCAGCAGCGCCACCGGCAGGATCCAGATCCCGACCACCGCATGCCAGTTCAGCCGGCGTTCGCGCTCGTTGCGCGCGAGGTTCGGCACGAACAGCCATCGCACCGAATCACGCTGCCGCCGAGCCCGCACCCGCCGTATCCACAGCGCCAGCCCGGCGAGGGCGATCAACCACAACCAGGACGCCGCCAGTTCGGAGTACAAACGGCCGGGCTCACCCAAGTGCAGGTGACGGTGCACCTGGGACACCCACGCCCGGAAGGGCAGCGCACCGGAACTGCCGTACACCACCGATTCGCCCACCGGCTGCGCGGTCACCGGGTCGACGAAAACAGCGTGGCGCTCGGATTCGCCCAGGGCGGGATCACTGAACAGCACCCTGGTGGTCTCGCCCGGCGCCGGGGCCGGGGCGACCGCCACCAGGGTGAGGTCCGGCCGGACCGCGGTCCCGGCGGTCACCTGCTCGGACAGCGGGCGTTCGGGGCCGCGGGAATCCACGTACAGCAGATCCCGGTTCACGAACGATTCGATACTCGGCGAGACCGCGTAGAGCCCGCCGGTCACGGCCGCGATCAGGAGAAACGGTCCCACGAAGAGACCGGCGTAGAAGTGCAGCCGCAGCGTGAGTGCGCGGAAGGCGCCTCTGCCGGGCCGGGGTGTGCTGGTCGCCGGGGCAGCGCTGTCGGGCGCCGCGGGGACCTCGGTGGTACTCATCCTTGTTACCTGCGTCCTGTACTGGTCGGCACCCGGCGGGGAAGTAGCCGGGGTGCGCGGGACGCGGCGCGCACCGAGGGCTCGGGGTCGCCGCGCTGAGGGGGCCGGTGTCACGGGAGCAGGCGCGTGCGGGTCACCACAGCGAGGCGCAGCGCCCGGCCGAGACAGCCGGGTGGGAGATCAGACCAGGACGGCCCGCGGCGGTGCGCGGGTGCGATCTATATCGGCCGCGAAGATCCATGCGACGATCCGGTCGCGGTGCAGGGCCCGCAGCAGGGGCGGGTCCGGGACGACCGGGTGCCGGGGCGCGACCGGAACCAGCCGGGCCAGTGCTGTCGCGACGACGCGATAGGCGAATTCGGCCCCGCGCACGATCGTCGCGGCGGCGCAGGCGAGGAGGAGATGCGCCGCGAGCATGGTGGGGGTCAGTTGCAGATCGCCGTGGTGCAGATGCCCGGATCCCCAGCCGAGGCAGATATGGCCCAGCAGCTGCCCGGCCAGCAGTGCCGTGGTGAGCCCGGGCGTACCGGTGCGCAGCGGGCGCAGCCCGGTGACCAGGGCACCGACCGCCGCGGACGCGAGAGCCAGCAGTACGACGGCGGTGCCGTCGGGTGGGCTCGTCTCGGCCGCCCCTCCGTGGGCGGCCACCGAGACGGCCCCTGAGATCAGGCCGGCCGCCGCACCGCGGACGCGAGCGGCGCCGCGATGGTCCACCCGGTGGGTGGAGCCGAACCTGATACGCACTCGGGGATGATATCCGACGGCCGGGTTCGACCGCGGCGAACCGATACCCGCCCCCGCGGCGGGCGGCCGCATCCGGGGAGGTCGCCTGCGGCTCGGCGACCGCGTGGGACCCCGCCCGGACACCTCGATACCACTATTCGGCGGGATCTGCTGAGCCAGGCACGGGGAGACCGCGCCCTCGATCGATGCCACGCGGTCTCCGGAAGACGCCGACGACGGCGAAGCCACCGCCGGAGGGTGGGGCGTCGTATCGTCCGGCCCGCCGCGGCGGGACAGGCTTTCAGCTGCCGGGTTCCAGCTCCGTCAGCGGTTTCCGCAGCAGTTTCCCGGTGGCGTTGCGCGGCAGCTCGTCGAGGAAGACCACCTCGCGCGGGACCTTGTAGCGCGCCAGGTTGGCCCTGACGTAATCCTTGATCTGCTGGGGGTCGCGTGTCGAATCCGGGCCCGGGACCACCACGGCACGCAGCCGTTTCCCGAACTCCCGATCGTCTACACCGACCACCGCCGCCTCCAGCACATCCGGCCGTTCGGCGATGAGGTGCTCGACCTCCTGTGGGAACACATTCTCGCCACCGGAGACGATCATGTCGTCGTCGCGGCCGTCGATGAACAGCAGGCCGTCGGGGTCCAGATGCCCGACATCGCCGCTGGACATCATGCCGTCCACGGTCTCCTTGGTGCGCCCGTCGGTGTAGGCCTTGAAGGCGTGCGGGTTGTCGATGAAGATCGTGCCGGTGACATCGGGCTCGGTGATCCGCTTGCGGTTCTCGTCGTAGAGGGCGATCCGGACGCCGACCGGCGCCCGGCCCGCGGTGGTCGGCGATTTCTTCAGTTCCTGCGGTGTCGCGACTGTGATCACCGCGCATTCGGTGGAGCCGTACAGGTTGTAGAGCACATCCCCGAAGTGTTCGCCCGTACGCACCACCACATCGGGCTGGATCGCCGAACCCGCCGCGAAGATCACCCGGATCGACGAGACGTCGTGGCGGTCCAGCACCTCTTTCGGCTGGTCCAGGATGCGCTGCAGCATGGTCGGGACCACGACCAGTGAATCCGCCCGGTAGCGGGCGATATTGGCCAGGGTGCGCTCGGGGTCGAAGCGGCGCTGCTGGAAGACCACCCGGTTACCGAGCGCGAGTCCGAGGGAGAACTGGGACAGTCCGGTGCCGTGGAAGATGGGTGCGGCCATCACCATCGTGCCGTCGGTCGGCAGCGGCACCCGGTCGATGAACTGGGCGGTGATGAACGGGCTCACCTTGTCGCGCGGGGCGCCCTTGGGTGTTCCGGTGGTACCACTGGTCAGGATGACCGTCCCGCCCGGTTCGGCCGGGGCGGCCAGGGGGTCGGTGGACTGTCCCTCCGCGAGGGATTCGACCGTGGGGATCGCGGGGTCGGCGTTATCGGATTCGTCGACCCAGGTGAGGATCCGCGGGATATCGGCGGGAATGGCGCTCATCAGCTCGAAGAACTCGCTGTCGTGCAGCACCGCTTTGATCTGCTCGCGTTCGGCCACATCCGCGAACTGCGGTTTGGCGAATCCGGTGTTCATGAGCACCGCGCGCAGACCGAGTTTGCCGGCCGTCAGCATGCTCAGCACCATGCCGCGGTGATCGCGGGCCAGGACGGCCACCACGTCACCGGGGCGCAACCCGCGTTCGGTGAGACCGCGGGCGAAGGCGTTCGAGCGATCGTCGAGTTCGCGGAAGGTGAGTTCGCCCTTCTCGTCGACGATGGCGGGGGAATCGGGCCGGGTCTGCGCGGCATGCATGACCACGCCGGCGAACGGGCCGTATTTGGACGCGTTGCTCATCGACCGGATGGCATGGTCGAGCCGCAGCGGATCGAAGAGGCCGCGTTTGCGCATCACGTTCACGGCCAGGGCGATATCGCCGGCTCTGCGAACGGGGCCGGGCAGCGACAATGGCATCGGTGACAACCTTCCGCGGCGTACCGCCGGGATCGGCGGCCTACCTCCTCGAGCTCCAGTGCAAGCCAACCCTAGCAACCGTGCGCGGGACCGCCATCCGATTGTCTCGGACAGTAGAGAAACCGGGACATTACTGTGAGATATCCCGGTTTCCCTGTCGAGAAATGTTGTCAGACCTCGTATTCCACCAGCACCCGGCGCAGCAGTTTGCCGGTCGGGTTACGGGGCAGATCGTCGAGGAAGACCACCTCGCGCGGCACCTTGTACCGGGCGAGGTTCTCCTTGACGTAGGTCTTGATCTCGGCTTCGTCCGGGGTGTGCCCGGGTTCGGGGACCACGAACGCGCGCAGTCGCTTGCCGAACTCCGCATCGTCCACGCCGACCACCGCGGCGTCGAAGATATCGTCGCGTTCGAGCAGCAGGTTCTCGACCTCCTGCGGGAAGACGTTCTCACCGCCGGACACGATCATGTCGTCGTCGCGGCCGTCCACCATGAGCAGACCATCCTCGGTGAAATGGCCGACATCGCCGCTGGACATGTAGCCGTCGATGATCTGCTTGTGTCGGCCGTCGGTGTAGCCCTCGAAGGGGGCGCCGCTGCGGACGAAGATCCGGGCGGTGACGTTCTTCGTGGTGACGGCCTTGTCGTTGTCGTCGTAGAGGCGGACATCGCAGGTGAGCGGCGGGCGGCCGACGGTGCCCGGGGCCTTGGCCAGATCGGCCGGCTGGGCCACCGTGGCGATGGCGACCTCGGTGGAGCCGTAGAGGTTGTAGAGCACGGGCCCGAACACCTCGGTTGCCTTGACGCACAGCTCCGGCGACAATGCCGATCCCGCCAGGATGATCCCCTTCAACGCGGACGTGTCGTACTTCGCGCGCACCTCGGCGGGCAGTTCCACCATCCGATGCAGCATGGTCGGCACCGCGACGAGCAGTTCGGCCTTGTGGTCGGAGAGCATCTTCAAGGTGGCCTCGGCGTCGAACCGGCGCCGCATGACGATCTTGTTGGTCAGGCCGATGCTCACCAGGTACGTACCCAGGCCGGTGCTGTGGAAGATCGGCGAGACGATCACGACGGTGCTGCGCTTCGGGAACGGCATCCGGTCCAGGAATTGCGCGGTGGCCACAGGGCTGGCCTTCTCGCGTGGGGCGCCCTTCGGTAATCCGGTGGTACCGCTGGTGAGGATGATGAAACCACCCGGTTTGGCCGGGGCGGGCAGGGTTTCGGTGCCGTTCGCGGCGATGAGGTCGTCGAGTGTTCTCGCGCCCTCGGGCAGTTCGGCGCCCTCGTCGACCCAGGTGAGGAATCGGGGCATATCCGCGGGCAGGGCGTCGAGCAGCCCGAGGAATTCGCTGTCGTGCAGCACCGCCTTGACCTTCTCGCGTTCGCACACCTCGGCGAACTGCGGTTTGGCGAATCCGGTGTTCATCAGCGCGATCTTGACGCCGAGTTTGCCGGCTGCGGCCATGGAGAGGATCAGGCCGCGATGGTCGCGAGCGAGGATGCCGATCACGGTGCCCTCGGTGATGCCCGCGCTCCGAAGCCCGTGGGCGATCTTGGTGGACTGTTCGTCCAATTCCCGATAGGTCAGCTCACCGCGCTCGTCGGCCAGTCCGGGCGCATCCGGCGCGATCCGCGCGGAATGCATGATCAAAGTGGCCTGCGGGATATAGGTCTTGGAATCCTTCAGCGTCCGCAGCGTTTCCCCCGGATTCTTCAGATCGATGAATCCACTGGACTGCAGCAGCCCGTATGCCTTGACGACTTCCAGCGTATGCGCCAGATTCACCTTCGAACACCTCCACAGATCCTCGCGTCGGCACTCGACCTAGCGATTCCGAACGGCATATCGGTGGTCACCGTAGCAGTGAAAGTGTATTCGCTCACAACGTACGCTCCGGACAAAAAAGACATCTTTGAGGGGCCGGCGAGTCGGCCGGCCCGGGGCTGTGGCGAATATTCGACACAGCCCCGGGGCCCGGCCCGCGGCCGATGGGCTCAGTTGTAGACCGAGCCCATCGACGGGAATGTGATATCCCCGCGCACATACCGGAACCCGTCCGGATGCTCCGCGCTCACCGGTACCGGCCACCGGTGCCACAGGTTGCCGTACACCGCGGCGACGATCATGCCCGGGCCGGGATCGATCGGCCGGGTGCGGATGGTGGTGTCGGCGATGATGTCCCTGTGCTCGGTCAGCTGCTCGATACCGCTACGGCCGTTGCTGAGATTCAGCCACACCACATCCAGCCGCGCGCCGGTCTGGTTCGGGGCGATCGTGCCCGGTCCGCCGAAGAATCCGAACCGGAAACCGTCGACGTTCAGCGACAGGCCGGACCCGTAGAGTCCCGCCCCGCCGCCGCGGCCCACGGTGGATTCGGCCGGGATCTGGAACGGCTGCGCGGGCAGCGCGGCTTCGCGTGCGGCGGCGGCCACTCTCGCATCGCCCAGCAGCCGGGACACCGCCTTTTCGGCGGACGGATCGCCGGCCGCGGCGGTGTGCAGTGCCTGAGTTGCCGACGCCCAATCGACCTGGGCGGGTTCGGCGGTCGCGTGCCCGGTGAACAGCACTGTGGCCGCGGCGGTCACGACCGTGCAGGTGAGGAGTCGACGGGCAAAAGCCGGTATGCGCATAACCAGTCTCCTTGCAGAGGCGATGTACGGGGTACTGCTCAGTGACTCGGTGACGGGTGCAGCAGGTGTGGAACGTGTGGAACTCGTATCGGCGCGGCGCGGTGCCGAGTGGAAAACGGGGCCTTCGGCGCCGATCGGGACGGTCCGATCGAACAAACACTGTCACTCGGTCCCGGTGGTGTCCAGGACCGCCGCGCGGCCGGTCGGTCGCGGTTCTGTCTCTGCTGCCGCGCGCCGGCGATCAGTCGGCGGTGACGGCGCGTTCGAGCAGGTGCTGCAGGGTTCGCTGTTCCTGCTGGCTGAGTGGCTGCAAGGGGGAGTCGGCCGCGAGCAGATCGAGCAATCGCTCGCGCAGGGCGCCGCCCGCGGCGGTGAGTACGAGTTGTTTCGCGGGCCGGTCGATGGGGTGGGCGCGCCGTTCGACGGGCGGCGACCACGATCGGGTCCGCTCGGCGGCGGCGCGGCGTCGTCTGGTCGACGAGCTCGCCGAAACAGGTGACCTCGCCTTCGGCAACCATTTCGCCGATGTCGTCTTCGGCACGGTGATACGCGACGGTGACGGCAGCACGACGTGGGTGCCGCTGCCCTGAGAGCCCGGCCGACCCTTGGGCGCCGAGGGCACAGGCTGCCGGAACAGCGGAAAAGCGAAACCCGGTGTGGGCTTCACGAGCCCACACCGGGTTTGCGCCTACTTGAGTTCGGCGCTGGTCTTGCCCAGGACCCGGCGGGCCACGATGAGTTGCTGGATCTGCTGGGTGCCCTCGAAGATGTCGAGGATCTTGGAGTCGCGACCCCACTTCTCCAGGAGCAGTCGCTGCGAGTAGCCGACAGCGCCGGCCAGTTCGACGGACTTCAGCGTCACATCGGTGCCGGTGCGGCCCGCCTTCGCCTTGGACATCGACGCCTCGAGCGAATTCGGCTTCTTGTTGTCGGCCATCCAGGCGGCCCGCAGGGCCAGCAGATAGGCGGACTCGTAGTCGGCCTCCATCCGCAGGAATTCGGCCGCCGCGGCGTGCTGATTGTTCACCGGGGTGTCATAGGAGATCTCGATACCCGCGTCGGTCAGGATCGCGCGCAGTTCCTCGAGTGCGGCGCGGGTGACACCGATGGCCATGGCCGCGACCATGGGGCGGGTGTTGTCGAAGGTCTGCATGACCCCGGCGAAACCCTTCTCCACGTTCACTTCCGGGCTGCCGAGGATATTGTCCTTCGGGATCCGGCAATCCTGCAGCAGCAGCACCGCGGTATCGGAGGCCTTGATACCGAGCTTGTGCTCGAGCCGGGCCACCGACAGACCGGGGGCATCGCGTGGGACGACGAACGATTTGATGGCGGCGCGGCCGAGCTTGCGGTCCACCGACGCCCACACCACGATATGCGTGGACCGCTGACCGGCGGTGACGAAGATCTTCTCGCCGTTGAGCACCCATTCGTCGCCGTCGAGGACGGCGGTGGTGGTGACCGCGGCCGAATCGGAGCCGAAGCTGGGTTCGGTGATCGCCATCGAGGCCCACACCTTGCCGAACCGTTCCAGCTGTTCGTCGGTGGCCACCGCGGCGATGGCCGCATTGCCCAGGCCCTGGTAGGGGATGGACAGCATCAGCCCGACATCTCCCCAGGAGGTTTCCAGGGCATTGAGCAGCGCGGACATATTGCCACCGTTGGCGTTGAGGAGCACATCGGTGGTGGGCGCCTCGTCATCGGAGCGGCCGCCGCTGGCACCGCTGATCTTCTGCGTACCGGAATCACTGAGCCCGTCGACCATGGCGGCCATGGTGTCGAGCTCCACCGGGTATTCGTGCTCGCCGAGATCGTATTTGCGCGAGATCGGACGGAAGATCTGCGAAGCCACCTGGTGCGCCTGATTGGCGCTGGCCCGCAGCTTCTTGGGAAGTTCGAGATTGATCATGAGAATCTCCTGGCGATGAACCGGAAAGTTGTTCGGAGGTGGGTGGTCCGCCTCAGAGCGTTGGGGGTGTCGGCCGGTTGTCCGGCTTCGATCGGTCAGCCGCGGAGGAGTGAAGACCCGGGGTTGATAGGGCCCGAACCCCGCGGCGCCGGAGGCGCCGCCGACTACACCAGCACGACGCCTTCGGCGACCGCGATACCCCTCAGATCGCGGTACCAGCGTTCGACCGGGTGTTCCTTTGTGAAGCCGTGGCCGCCGAGCAGCTGGACCCCGTCCAGCCCGACGCGCATACCCTTGTCCGCCGCCAGTTTCTTGGCCAGTGCCGCTTCCCGGGCGAAGGTGAGGCCCTGTTCGGCGCGGGCGGCGCCGCGCAGTGTCACCAGACGCAGACCGTCGAGTTCGATGGCGATATCGGCCACCATGAACGCGACTGCCTGCCGATGGCTGATCGGTTCGCCGAAGGCCTCACGCTCGTTGACGTAGGGGATCACGTAGTCGAGTACGGCCTGCCCGGTGCCGGTGGCCAGCGAAGCCCAGCCGAGGCGGGCGAGCTGGACTGCGTCGCGGTAGTCGGCGGCGTGCTGCCCGGCGTCACCCTCGCCGAGGATCGCGTCGGCGGCGACGGCCACATCGTCCAGTACCAGCCGGCCCAGCCCGGCCGCGCGCAGGCCCATGCTCGGATCGGCTTCCACCGACAGTCCCTTGGCGTCGGATTCCACCACGAACAGCGCCGGGCGGCCGTCGAGTTCGGCGCCTACGACGAAGATCTCGGCGTCGGCGGCCGCGGGGACCAGGCTCTTCACGCCGGTCAGCTTGTAGCCGCTGGGGGAGCGGACGGCTTTGGTCTGCAGGCTGAACGGGTCGAAGAGAGCGCGGGGTTCGCTGATGACGACAGAGGCCTGCGGCACGTTCTCGCCGGTGAAGGCGGGCAGATAGGTCTGCTGCTGGGCGTCGGTGCCCCACTGGGACAGCGCGACCGCGACGCCGCTGGGCGCGAGCAGAGGTAGGGCCAGACCCATATCGCCGTGCGCGAGAGCCTCGGCGACCAGCGAGTTGGTGACGGCACCGCGTTCGGTGGCCGCGCCCTCGAGTTCCTCGGGCACGTTGATCAGTGTGATGCCGAGTTCCGCGGCCCGGCCGAGCAGATCTTTCGGCGCCGCGGCGGCCTCGTCGGCATCGTATGCGGCCGGGCGCAGGATCTCGGCCGCGAACTCGCGCACTGTCTCGACGATCATCTGCTGTTCGTCGGTGGGGGTGAGGTCGAAGTAGTCCTTGGTCTTGGACTCGTTATCGGGTAGCCGCTTGGGTGCCCCGCCGCCGGCGACCTTGTTGAAGGCGCGGGTGGCCGCACCGAGGGTGCGGAAACCGGTTTTGGTGCTCTGGTAGGTGACCCGGTCGATGGGCTTGCGCAGGTTGTACTTCTCGGCCAGCTCCGAACCGGTGATGGTGGACATGACCCGCATCGCGGCGCCCATCCAGTCCCGTTTGGGTTGGTGCAGGCCCACCCCGTTCTCCTGGCGGACGCCGTTGTGCGACCGCCGTTCGGTAGCGCTGTCTCGAATGCTCATCATCACCTGTTTCTCGCGCGGGGGTGAGGGTCGGCCCCGGGTATCTTACTGCGGAGTAAGGCTATCTTACTGCTGAGTAAGAACGGCGTCGAGTGGTCCGCTGTTCCTGGTGAGCGGACACCCCCGGCGAGGACACAGGTCAGGAAACCGAGACGCCCGCCCCGTGCTGCGGGGCGGGCGGGCGGTTGTTCCGGAGTTGCCGCGGGTGGGAGTCGCGAACTCGGATTCCGCGGCCCGCGACCGGTTACTCCCGCACGTACCAGCGCAGGGTCGCGTACGCGGTGAGACCGGCGAAGAGGACACCGACCGGCATGACCATCAGCGCGGTGGTGAAGATATCGTCGAACGTGATCTGGGGGAACACATTGCTGGCGAAAAGGTCGCCGAGCGCGCGGTCGATCACCAGGGGGCGGGCCAGGAACAGACCCGCCGTGGCCAGCAGACCGCCCGCCAGGGCGGCGGCCACCGCCTCCAGCAGGAACGGCAGCTGGGTGTACCAGCGGGTGGCGCCCACCAGGCGCATGATGCTGACCTCCGTGCGCCGGGTGAACGCCGCGATCTGCACCATATTGGCGATCAGCAGCAGCGCCGCCACCGCCTGTAGCAGTGCCATACCGAACGCCGCGTTGCGCAGCCCGTCGAACAAGCTGACCAGCCGGTCCACGATGTCCTTGTCGTTGCGGACCATGCCGACACCGGGCTGACCGTAGAACTGCTCGTAGATCGTCGGATACAGCGAGGCGTCGCTCATCTTGACCCGCAGCGAGGCCGGTAGCGGGGTCTCACTCACGTACTCCGCCAGTTCCGGCTGGTCCTTGAAGGTTTTCTCCTTCGCTTCGCGGACCGCCGCGTCCCGATTGAGGTACTGCACGTTCTCCACGCCGTCGACAGCCTGGAGGTCGGCCATCAATGGGCGGCACGGATCGTTCACGCAGTCGGGATCGGTCGCCGAGACCTCTTCGGTGAGATACAGCCGTACCTCGAGCCGGTCCAGGAAGTACTGCTCGGTCTTGTCCGCGATACGTACCGCCAGCAGACCGCCGCCGAGCATGGTCAGCGAGACCGCGGTGGTCAGGATCATCGCGATGGTCATGGTGACATTGCGGCGCAGACCCTCGGAGACCTCGCCGAACAGGAATCCCGCCCGCATTACCGGCCCACCTCGTAGCTACCCATTGCCTGATCGCGGACCAGATTGCCCTCGTAGAGCTCCACCACGCGCCGTCGCATACCGTCCACGATCAGCGGATCGTGGGTGGCCATGAGCACCGTGGTGCCCATCCGGTTGATGTGCTCGAGTAGCAGCATGATCTCGTAACTCGTCTCGGGGTCGAGGTTGCCGGTGGGCTCGTCGGCCAGCAGGACCAGCGGCCGGTTGACGAAGGCCCGCGCGATCGCCACCCGCTGCTGTTCGCCGCCGGACAGTTCGGTCGGCAGCCGATCTGCCTTACCGCCCAATCCGACCAGTTCGAGCACTTCGGGCACGGTCCGGTCGATGAACTGCCGGCGTTTTCCGATCACCTCCAGGGCGAACGCCACGTTCTGGGCGACGGTTCGCTGCTGCAGCAGCCGGAAATCCTGGAAAACACACCCGATTCGCTGCCGCAATCGCGGCACCTTCCGCCCCGGCAACCGGTCGACCCGGAAATCGGCGACCGAAATCTCGCCTTCGGTCGGTATCTCCTCTTTGAGCAGCAACCGCATGAAGGTCGATTTACCCGAACCCGACGGACCGATGAGGAAAACGAACTCACCCTTGTCGATGTGGACGTTGATGTTTTCCAGCGCCGGTCGCGTAGCGGTCGGGTACGACTTGCTGACGTTGCGCAGGGTGATCACGAGGAGACAGTGTAACCATTCGATAACGAAGCGTCCCGCTGGCTGTGCCGCACCTGCTACCGGACCGGAATCACCTGAACAGGGACCTGGTGCACGGCGGGTACGGCGGGCGCGGGCACCGGTTTCGCGGGTGCGATCTGGTCCGGTTTCACGAACAGGTACAGCACGAAGGTCGCCACCCAGCCGCACGCCAGGATCAGCGTCGATCTACGGGCGCGCATTCAGACCCTCCCGGCGCATGGCCGCGGCCACGCGCACCCGTAGCTCGCGACTCACCTCGAACTGTTTACCCGGCAGCGTCCTGGCGACCATCCGGATGTTCATCTGATCCACGGTCAGGTCCTCCACACCCATCACCGTCGGCTCGTCGAGGAGCAGCGGTTCGAGGCGGGGGTCCTGATAGGCCTGACCGCCCACCTCGTGCAGCACTTCGTTGATCCGGAGGATATCGGCAGTCGCCGAGACCGGCACATCGATCGCCGCGCGGGCCCAATCCTTGGACAGATTGGTGACTTTCACGATCTGGCCGTTCGGGACGGTGATCACCTCGCCGTCCGGGTTGCGCAATTTGGTGACCCGCAACGTGACGTCCTCGACGGTGCCCTCGGCCGGATCCTGGATACCGGTCACCGCGATCCGCACCACATCGCCGAACCCGTACTGCCGTTCGGTGATGAGGAAGAATCCGGCCAGGATGTCCTGGACGATGCGCTGCGCGCCGAAACCGAGCGCCGCGCCCAGCACCGCGGCGGGTGCGACCAGGCCCGACATCGAGAACCCCAGTCGCCCCAGCACCTCCATCGCGACCAGCACATAGGCGACGGTCAGCACCACCCAGGTGAGTACCTGTGCCAGCGCGTGCCGGTGCTTGGCCTCTTCGGAACGGACCAGCGCGTCACCGCCGCGGAACCCGGAATCGATCTTCTGGGTCACGCGGTCGCGCGCATAGGTGGCGAAACGGGCGAACAGCATCGACCCCAGTACCAGCAGCACGATCTCCAGACCGGACGACCGTAGCCACGAGGTGACATCCGAAGACAACCCCGGCGCCGCCAGGGACAGCGCCAAGGCCTGCGCCCCCTCCGAATGCATCAGACCACCTGCTCTCGCATGCACCGAACGGCTCGCGACATCCCGGAATCGGGAATCGCTAGCCCTCCTGCAGCACTGTACTCATCCGCCAGCGGATCCCGGATTCGATGAATCCGTCGATATCGCCGTCGAGTACCGCCGAAGGGTTGTTCACTTCGTAGTTCGTGCGCAGATCCTTGACCATCTGGTACGGATGCAGCACATAGGACCGCATCTGATTACCCCAGGAGGCGCCCTCGTTGGTCTTGAGCGCATCCATCTGGGCACGCTCTTCCTGCCGTTTGCGTTCCAGCAGTTTGGCCTGCAGCACCCGCATCGCGGAAACCTTGTTCTGCAGCTGGGATTTCTCGTTCTGGCAGGTGACCACGATCCCGGTGGGGATATGGGTGATCCGCACCGCCGAGTCGGTGGTGTTGACGCTCTGTCCACCGGGCCCGGAGGACCGGTAGACATCGACGCGGATATCGGTTTCCGGGATCTCGATATGGTCGGTGGTCTCCACCACCGGCAGCACCTCGACCTCGGCGAACGAGGTCTGACGGCGGCCCTGGTTGTCGAAGGGGCTGATCCGGACCAGCCGGTGGGTGCCCATCTCCACCGAGAGCGTGCCATAGGCGTACGGAGTCTTGACCGCGAAGGTGGCGCTCTTGATACCGGCCTCTTCGGCGTAGGAGGTGTCGTAGACCTCGACCCCGTACTTGTGCCGGTCCGCCCAGCGGATGTACATCCGCATCAACATCTCGGCCCAGTCCGCGGCGTCCACCCCGCCCGCGCCGGAACGGATATTGACCAGCGCGTCACGTTTGTCGTACTCGCCCGACAGCAGGGTGCGGACCTCGAGGGCCTCGACATCGGTGTGCAGTGCGGCGCGCTCGGCATCGGCGTCGGCCAGCGCGCTGGTCTGCGCGTCGCCCTCTTCTTCCTCGGCCAGCTCGTAGAGCACCGGAAGATCCTCGAGCCGCTGTCGTAACTCCGCTACCCGGCGCAGTTCACCCTGAGCGTGCGACAGCTCACTGGTGACCCGCTGCGCGTGGTCCTGGTCGTTCCAGAGCTCCGGATCGGCGGCCTGGTGCTCCAGCTCGTCGATGCGACGGCGCAGCTCCTCGATATCGAGGACCGATTCGACGGTCTTGAGAGTCGCGTCGAGTTCGGCGAGGTCGGCGGTAACGTCTGGATGCACGGTGTTCAAGGCTACTAGGAGCGTCCATCGAGGTGAAACCGCGCGGGCGGGTAGCGGCCGGACGAGGCCACGCTCAGCTCGGAACAGCGCGCAGGTTGCCGGGCCGGTGGCCGGCGAGACCGTCCAGCGCGGCGGCCGTCGCCGGGTCGGCGGGCAGGTGGACGATCAACTGCTGATCGTCGTCGGCGAACAGGTCCAGCGTCTCGTACGCCAGCCGCAGGGCCCCGGCCTCGGGGTGCGTCACTCGGGTGACACCGGTGGCCGCGGGCAGATTCGGCACGGTGGCCACCCGATCGGTGAACGCCGCGCCCGCGGTGATGGTGAGCTGGTCGGCCAGCGCCGCGATCTCCGGGTCGGCGCGGAAGGGGCCCTGTTTGAGGGTGGCCACCAGCTGGTCGGCCAGATGATCCCAATCCGGATAGACCTCGCGGGCCCGCGGATCGGTGAAGGTGAAATGGGCGAGGTTGGCGTAATGCTCCCCGTCCAGCGCGCCGGTCGGCTGCATCAGCCGTCGGTAGCCGTCGGTGCAGGCCAGGACGTCGGTGAGGCGGTTGACCACCACCGCGGCCGCGGGTTCGAGCTGATCGAGCAGCGCCTGGATCGTGGGCCGGATCTCGCGCCCCGGACGGGCCCGGCCCATGCAGTGGAAACCGGTATCGGCCTTGGTCAGCCGGTACAGGTGGATACGTTCGGCGGAGGTGAGAGCGAGAGCGTCGGCCAGGGCGGCGAGCACCTGCGGCGAGGGGTTGCGGTCGCGGCCCTGTTCGAGACGGGTGATGTATTCGACGCTCACCCCCGCCAGCGTCGCCAGCTCCGAGCGGCGCAGGCCGGGTGCCCGGCGGCGCGCGCCGGTGGGCAGCCCGACCTGGGCCGGTGCGACCGCGTCGCGCCTGCTGCGCAGGAACAGGCCCATCTCGTTCTCGCTCACAGTCCCACGGTAACGGCGCGGTACGCGCTCAGGGTGACCGTGGCACTACCACTCTCGGCACGGTCTCCCAGCCGGGCGCGCGGCGCGGCAGATTCGATTCCGGCGGCCGCCGGGCCGCCCGAGAGAACGGAGCACACCATGTCCACTACGCCTCTGCGCCTCGCGGTTGTCATCGGCAGCGTTCGGGAGGGCCGCTTCGGGCCGGTCGTCGCCTCCTGGATCGCCGCGCAGGCCGCTGAGCACGATCGGTTCGAGATCGATGTGATCGACTTGGCCGAGGCCGAGATTCCGCTGGCGCTGCCCGCTGTCTCCCCGGCGCTGGAACCGAATCCGGAGCGGCCGGCGGGGATGCGGGATCTGTCCGAGCGCCTCGCCGCCGCCGATGCGTTCGTCATCGTGACCCCCGACTACAACCGTAGTTTCCCGGCCTCGCTGAAGGCCGTCATCGACTGGCATTTCACCCAGTGGCAGGGCAAAGCGATCGCGTTCGTCGGCTACAGCGGGGCCAGCGGCGGGCTCCTGGCCATCGAACAGCTGCGTCAGGTGTTCAACGAGCTCGATGCCCACACGGTGCGCGAGTACGTCTCGTTCCCGCGCTACTACCTGTTGTTCGGGGAAGACGGAAAACTGCTCGCGCCCGAGGAGCCCGCGGCCGCGGCCCGGGTGATGCTCGACCGGCTGAACTGGTGGGCGGAGGCGCTGGTGGCGGCCCGGTCGGTGGCAGTCTGAGCGATGGACCCGGCCCCGGCCGCGCGCGACGGCACGGCGCGCGACCGCTCCGGAACCGACTCGATAGTGTTCCGGGTGTGGCTGCTCACTCCTCTGACCTCGAACTCGCATTGCGGCTGGCCGACGAGGCGGACGCGATCACCCGGGAGCGGTTCGGCGCCCTGGACCTGAAGGTCGATGCCAAACCGGACCTCACCCCGGTATCGGATGCCGATCTCGCTGTGGAGGAGGCGATCCGCCGGATCCTGCGGCACGGCCGCCCCGCGGACGCGGTCCTCGGTGAGGAGTTCGGCGGAACGGCCGAGCTCACCGGTCGGCAGTGGGTCGTGGACCCGATCGACGGCACCAAGAACTTCGTCCGCGGCGTCCCGGTATGGGCCACCCTCATCGCATTGCTGGAGGACGGTGTCCCGGTGGTCGGTGTGGTGAGCGCGCCCGCGCTGGCCCGCCGCTGGTGGGCCGCGGCGGGGCAGGGCGCGTGGTCGAGTTTCCATCCCGGGGCGCCGCAACCGATCAATGTGAGCGCGGTATCCGATCTCGGTGCGGCCAGTCTGGCGTTCTCCAGCCTGTCCGGCTGGCGCGACCGCGGTCTGCGCGAGAAGTTCGTCGACCTCACCGACGCGGTCTGGCGGGTCCGCGGCTACGGCGACTTCTTCAGCTATTGCCTGGTGGCCGAGGGGGCCGTGGATATCGCGGCCGAACCCGAGGTGTCGCTGTGGGATCTGGCCGCTCTGGACATCTTGATCCGGGAGGCCGGTGGCACCTTCACCTCTCTCGACGGACGGCCCGGGCCGCACGGCGGGGACGCGGTGGCGTCCAACGGGCCGCTGCATCAACAGGTTCTGGCCCGGCTCGGCGAGTAGTCCGGGCCCGCGCCAGCGCCTGCGGGAGCGCGGACGGTGCGATTCCGGATCCGGTGACTGTCCCCGCTCCGGCGCACCGCGAGTGGACGTGACCTGCGCGCATGGCCGACTATGGAGCGATGTCGCTCAGTACGCAGGAGGCCGATCTCTTCGAGGGTGCCCGGGGCCGCCTGCAGGCGATCGCCTACCGCATGCTGGGGTCTGCCGGAGACGCCGAGGACGTGGTGCAGGAGGTGTTCCTGCGCTGGCACGCGGCGGACCGGGACCGGATCGAGACGACGGAGGCGTGGCTGACCAAGGTGCTCACCAACCTCTGTCTCAATCAACTCGCCTCGGCGCGGGTCCGGCGGGAAACCTATGTGGGGCAGTGGCTGCCGGAGCCGGTACCGGCCGGAGACCCGATGCTCGGCCCCGCCGAGACCACGGAACAGCGCGAATCGGTCTCCCTCGCGATGCTCACCGTGCTGGAACGCCTCGCACCCAACGAACGGGTGGTGTACGTGCTGCGCGAGGCGTTCGGATACACGCACCGTGAGATCGCGGAAATCCTCGAACTCACCGAATCGAACTGCCAGCAGATCTACCGGCGGGCCAGACAGCATGTGGGTGACGGCCGATCCCGTACCGAGGTCGATACCGCCGCCGCGCGCCGCATCGCCGAGGAGTTCCTGGCCGCGGCGCTCAGCGGCGATACCGGGTCGCTGATCCGGGTGCTCTCCGGGGATGTGGTCGCCGTGGCCGACGGTGGCGGCCGGATCCCGGCCCGTAAGACGCCGGTCCTCGGTGCGCCGGCCGTCGCGCGCTACCTGGCCGGTCTGTTCCGGCCCACCGCTGCCAGGCGGGCCTACATCGGTGGCGAGCCGATGTTCTACGCGGTGGTCGTCAACGGCGACCCGGCGGTGCTCGTCGAGGTCGGCGAGCGGGTGTTCGGTGTGTTCGGCCTCGAAATGGACGCCGCGGGCGTCGCTGCGGTGCACGTGCAGGTCAACCCGGAGAAATTGGCCCACCTGGCGCGCCGATGGACCGCCGCCGGTGGTGAGCCACCGCTCGACATTCGATGGTGACCCACCTCACATCTCGTTTCTGTCAGGGTTCGCGCCGCTGTCCGGTTCAGGTAGTGAACACACAGCAGACAGGAGCGAGCCATGAAGCACCGCATCGTCGTTCTCGGAGCCGGTTACGCCGGAGCCATCGCCGCCGGTCGCCTGGCCAAGCGGTTGCACCGCGACGATTTCGAGATCACCCTCGTCAATGCCGATCCGGACTTCGTCGAACGGGTACGGATGCACCAGCTCGCGACCGGGCAGCAACTGGGGCGCCGCCCGCTGCGTGAGGTGTACGCGGGCAGCGGCGTCCAGTTCCGGACAGCGCGTGTCACCGCGATCGATGTGGACCGCAAGACCGTCGATATCGTCGGTGACCGCGCCGAAACCCTCGGTTACGACACCCTCGTCGACGCTCTGGGCAGCACCGCCGCCGACCACGGCGTACCCGGTGTCGCCGAATACGCGCACACCGCCGCCGGTAAGGAAGGCGCGCTGCGGTTGCGGGCGCGGCTCGGCGATTCGGCCCCGGGTACGACCGTCCTGGTGGTCGGGGGCGGCCTGACCGGTATCGAGACGGCAGCCGAAATCGCCGAATCCCGTCCGGACCTGACGGTCGCGATCGCCGCCCGCGGCGGCGTCGGCGATTGGCTGAGCGACAAGGCCAGGCGGCACCTGGTTACCGCCTTCGACCGGCTCGGCATCACCGTCCACGAGCACGCCGACATCGTGCGGATCACGCAGGACGGAGCGGTCACCCAGGACGGCGGGAAGATCGCGGCGCAGGTGACGGTGTGGACCGCGGGTTTCACCGTCCAGCCACTCGCGGCCGCGACCACCCTGGCGGTTTCCGATACCGGACGGATCATCGTCGACGGGACCATGCGCTCGGTGTCGCATCCCGACGTCTATGCCATCGGGGACGCCGCGTTCGCCGAAGGCGTGGGCGGCGCGCCACTGCGCATGTCCTGTGCCACCGCGACCCCGATGGCCTGGCAGGCCGCCGACGCGCTCGCCGCGCGGTTGACCGGCCGCCGGGTTCCCGAAAAGCCGATCGGCTATGTCACCCAGTGCATCAGTCTCGGTCGCCGCGACGGGATCATCCAGCGCGTGACCCCCGCGGACGAACCCACGTCCACGGTCGTCACCGGCCGGATCGCCGCCCGCATCAAGGAGTTCGTCTGCGCCGGTGCGGCCTGGAGTATCGCCCACCCGACGGTGCTGCTGCCGAGCCGCCGTCGGCGGCTCACGGCGCCGGGAGAAGTGGGTCCACGCCTCGTCGCGTCGTGACGCCGATCGCGGCCGGGTGTGCGCGGTAGCCCCTCGGGCCCCTCGGGTTCGTTATCGGTGAGCTGGTACCGGAACGGCAGATGACCCCGGGCCCATCGGGCGCGGGGGTCGTCTGCCGGCTTCGTCAGCCCATGGTCTTGGCGCCGTCGATCGCCTCGCGGATGATGTCCGCGTGACCCGCGTGCTGTGTGGTCTCGGCGATGATGTGCAGCAGTACCCGGCGCGTCGACCAGTGGGTCTCCTGGAACCAGGGCGCCTTGGGCAGCGGCCACTTCGCGTCCAGATCCGGGAGGGTGGCCACCATCTCATCGGTCCGCCGGGCCACCTCGTCGTAGGCCGCGAGCACCCCGGCCAGGGTCTCGCCGGGCAGCATGCGGAACTCGTTCTCCCGGGCCGCGAAGTCCTCGGCGGTCAGCTCGTCGAAATCCTTCGAGGTCGAGGTTCCGTCGACGATGAACTCCACCCAGCCGCGTTCGCACCCGGTGACGTGCTTGATCAGGCCGCCCAGGCACAGTTCGCTGGGTGTGGGGCGCGCTCCGGCCTGGTCATCGGTCAGCTCGCGGGTGGTGAAACGCAGGAAGAACCGCGCGGCGCGCAGTTCCGCCAGCAGGTCGGCTCGTTCACCGGAGAGGGCCGCGCCGGTGCCGGTCTGGTGGAGGGTGGAGATCTCGCTCATGGTGTTCGCCTTCCGTCGGGGAGTGCAGTACTCGGTGCGTTTCCGCGTTCGAGACTTACGGTATGACCCTTAGCGGCCACTTTCCGACCTCAATTGCGAGCTGGTGGAAATTACGATCGAAAGTGGCCGTGAGCCGCGGTGATGCTCACCTTCGGGTGGCGTCGGCGGGGGTGAGGTCGATTCCGGGCGGTGGACGCAGGCGCCGCAGGGCCCCGTCCATACCCGTCACGAACAGTGCCCAGGATCCGCCGTCGCGCGCGATCCGCACCGAGGTGGCGCCGTCGGGTGGCGTCCGGACCGGATCGGGACGTTTGATCAGGCCGGTGACGACGGCACAACCGGTCCCGGTCGCCGGGTCGACCCGGTAGACGGCGCCCACCCCGTGATCGGCGACGTACAGGTCACCGTCACGGGTGGCCTCCATATCGTCGGGGACGGCGAGCAGAGCCGGGGGACCGGCGACGACCCGGGCGTCGGCGGGTGAATACAACGGGACCCGGAAGATCCGCATGGTCAGATTGCCGGTGTAGATCGACTCACCGTCCGGAGCCAGGGCCAGGCCGTTGGTCAGCGGCAGCGGCGACCACGATTCGGTGAACTCGCCGGTCGACGGCCGGTACCGGGCGATCCCGGACGGGGCCCGCAGTACGCCGATCGTGCTGATCAACAGATCGCCGTCGGGGAGCAGGAGCAGGCCGTTCGGTCCGTTGAGTCCGGTGCGGAGCACGGTCACCGCGCCGGTGTCGAGGTCGTAGCGTTGCAGGGTGCCCGGTGGGTCGGTCAAACCGTCGCCGGTGAGGAAGTACACCGAACGCCCGGCCACTCGTACACCCGCCGGATGCTCCAGCCCGGTGACCAGCTTCTCGAATGTCCCGTCGGCCGATACATGGGCCAGGTAGCCGTCGACGATGCCGGTGACATAGAAACCACCGGCCCCGTCGGAATCCAGGTTCTCCAGATTGCCGACCCCCGCCACGAGTGTGGTCGCTTCCCAGCCGTCCGCGCACATGACCGGAAATCCCTGTGCCTGCGCCGGTACCGCGCTCACCCACGCCGCGGCCGCTGTGGCCGCGGCGAACAACGCCCATCGAGCACGTGATCGTGTCCTGGATGCCATATCGGACAACCTAAGTGATCGGATGCCGTGCCGCCGGATCCGCGCGCCCGGCGTGGGCCCGGTCGCGGTCCCCGGCGGGCCGGGCCGGGCACCGGGAGTATCCACATGTGTGCAATACGCGCGGGACCTCGATGTGCGCGCCGGACACCCCTCGGGTCGTCCGGAGGTGCTCGTAGGATGGGCCGCGTGGAATCCCCCGAAGCGCTCACCGTATCCCCTGTCGAGTCAGGTGCCGAATCCGATGCGGCACAGCGGATTCTGAGCCGGGTGTTCGGTTACGACAGTTTCCGGGGCGAACAGCGCGCCATCGTCGACCAGGTGATCGGCGGCGGCGACGCACTGGTGCTCATGCCCACCGGCGGTGGTAAATCGCTGTGCTATCAGATCCCCGCCCTGGTCCGCGACGGTGTCGGGGTGGTGGTCTCGCCGCTGATCGCGCTCATGCAGGACCAGGTGGACGCGCTCAGCGCGCTCGGGGTACGGGCCGGCTTCCTCAACTCCACCCAGTTCCCGGATCAACGGCGCGCGGTGGAGGCGCAGTACGTGGCCGGTGAACTCGATCTGCTGTACCTCGCGCCCGAACGGCTGCGTATGGAATCCACCGTCGAGCTGCTCGAACGGGGTTCGATCGCGCTGTTCGCGATCGACGAGGCGCATTGTGTATCGCAGTGGGGCCACGACTTCCGCCCGGACTATCTGGCGCTGTCCATGCTGCACGAACGCTGGCCCGATGTGCCCCGGATCGCGCTCACCGCCACCGCGACCGAGAAGACCCGCGACGAGATCATCACCCGGCTGGATCTGGGGGAGGCGCGGCGGTTCGTGGCCAGTTTCGACCGGCCCAATATCCAGTACCGCATCGAACCGAAGAACCGGCCCGACCGCCAGCTCCTGGATTTCCTGCGCGCCGAGCATCCCGGGGATGCCGGGATCGTCTACTGCCTGTCCCGCAACTCCGTGGAGAAGACCGCCGCGTTCCTCACCGAGAACGGTATCCGGGCGGTCCCGTACCACGCGGGCCTGGTCCATCGGACCCGCGCCGAGAACCAGGCCCGTTTCCTGCGTGAGGATGGTCTGGTGGTCGTCGCGACCATCGCGTTCGGTATGGGTATCGATAAACCGGATGTCCGTTTCGTCGCCCATCTCGATCTGCCCAAATCGGTCGAGGGCTATTACCAGGAGACCGGGCGCGCCGGCCGGGACGGACAGCCCTCGACCGCCTGGATGGTCTACGGCCTACAGGACGTGGTCCAGCAGCGCAAACTCATCGAGACCTCCGAAGGCGATACCGCGCACCGGCGCCGGTTGCAGCTGCATCTCGACGCGATGCTCGCCCTCTGTGAGACGGTCGACTGCCGCCGCGCCCAGTTGCTCGCCTACTTCGGCCAGCCACCGCAGCCGTGCGGGAACTGCGATACCTGCCTGAACCCGCCCGAATCCTGGGATGGCACCGTCGCCGCGCAGAAACTGCTCTCGGCCGTCCTGCGCCTGAAACGGGAGCGCGGCCAGAGCTTCGGCGCCGGCCATCTCATCGATATCCTGCTCGGCAAGCAGAACCAGAAGGTGCAGCAGTACGACCACCACGAGCTCAGCGTGTTCGGGGTCGGCACCGATCTGCGTGATACCCAATGGCGCGGAGTGGTCCGTCAATTGCTGGCCCAGGGTCTGCTCGCGGTCCATGGTGATTACGGGGTGCTCACCCTGACCGAGGCCAGTGAAGCGGTGCTCTTCGAAGGCCGCACTGTCCGGTTGCGCCGCGAACCCGACCGGCCCACCCCCTCGCGGGCGGCCCGCAGCGCGAAATCCGGTCGGTCCGCGCCCGTCGATCTCGACGCCGCCGATACCTCGCTGTTCGAGAAATTGCGGCAGTGGCGAGCCGAAACCGCCAAGGAACAGGGTGTTCCCGCCTATGTGGTGTTCCACGATGCCACCCTGCGCGATATCGCTGCGCGTAAGCCCGCCGATCTGGGTGCGCTGGGCACGGTGAACGGCGTGGGCGAGAACAAGCTGGCGCGTTACGGAGAGCAGGTTCTGGAGGTGCTGGCGGTCGGATGAGCCGCTTCGGACGGAAGTCTGTGCTGCGTAACCGCTTTCATCCGATGATTCCTCCCGCCAGTGACGATAGGGGCCTGGACAGAGGATTTAACCTGGCAGTATGTCCAACAAGCACACCCCGTGGTCGCGGTCACGCCACCGCGCCGGCTTGTCCGCCGATCAGTTCGGCAGCTTGGACCCACGCGTTGTGCCTGCCGTGACCAGTGATCGCCCCGGGGTTGCCGGGTCGTTCGAATCGCCTCGTCTTCTCGGATCTGCCGCACAGCAATCCGGGGCCGGCGACGATACGCGATCGAGCGCGGCCGAGCCCGACGGTGACGATGATCCCCCCGAGTGTCCGCGGACCCGCGCGCGGGATGTAAGCGGCGATGAACTCTCCGCGGCGAGTGGACCGCAGCCTGTTCCCGGCCGATCGGAATCCGGTTCGGCGGGCTACGAGTCCGGAGAGTCTCCCGTCGACGCTTCGGATGAATACCTGTCCGCGGAAGCCGCCTTCGCCGATACTGTGCCGCAGCAGGTGCCCCCCGCTCCGCCGCCGGCGTCGTCCCCCGTGCCGCCACCGGCATCACCGCTGGAGCGCGCGCGCCGAGACCACTACGCGGGACCGCTCCCCGAAGCCGGTAGCCCGGCGGACATCGCCTGGCCGGTGCCGGAAACCGAAGCCCTGGAACTTCTTCCCGTGAACGGTCATGCACTGCTCGGCCTGTGTATCGGGGTCGCGGTGCTGCTCGCGGCAGGCTTTTTCTATCTCGGTCGTACGAGCGGCCCGAACCATGCCGCTGCCCCCACCGCGGCCACCGCCGTATCGACAATGACTCCCCGCGAGACCGAGGCCCCGGCGCCCGCGGAATCCCCCGATATCGGGGCCGGTTTCGCCTGGGGGAAGGTTCTCACCAACGACGGCAGCACGCTAACCATCAAGAGCGAGATCAATCACTCCGAGATCGTCGTGCGCACCGACCAGCACACCAAGGTCTATGTGTTGGTCGCCACTACGATCGAGGCCATCGCCGAGGGTGCGCCGATCCTGGTCTACGGCCGTAAGCGCGCGGACGGGTCGATCTTCGCCGACACCATCACCGGCGTATCGCTACGCGCGCTGGGCCCCGGCTAGAACCGGTGTTCGGGTGGCCGGGACTCGGCCCGGCGGAAATCGGAGTCAGCGGCCACAATCCGACCGCAATTCGAGAACAATCGACAGTATGGCCAATACGAGCACGCGGACGCTGCGCCTGTTGTCGCTGCTACAGACCCACAGGTACTGGCCCGGTAATGAGCTGGCCGAACGGCTGAAAGTGTCGCCACGGACCCTGCGCCGCGATATCGACCGGCTCCGGGAACTGGGGTATCCGGTCGTCGCCCAGCGTGGTGTCGACGGTGGTTATCAGCTCGCCGCCGGGGCGGCGCTGCCCCCGCTGATGGTCGACGACGACGAGGCCGTGGCGCTCGTGGTCGGACTCCAATTCGCGATGCAGGGCATGGTCGAGGGGGTGGCGGAGTCCTCGGTGCGCGCACTGGCGAAAGTGGTGCAGGTGATGCCGCCCCGGCTACGCAAACGGGTGGAGGCCATCCGGGCCATGACGGTGCCGGGCGACTGGGGCGGCGGAAGGGCCGGCGCGGGTCCGGACCCGGCGGTGCTCACCGCCGTCGCGCTGGCCTGCCGCGACAGCGAACGGTTGCGTTTCACCTACACCGCCGCGGACGGTCGCCGCACCGATCGGCATGCCGAACCGCATCGCCTGGTATCGCTGGGGCGACGTTGGTACCTGGTGGCGTTCGACCTGACACGCCACGATTGGCGCAGCTTCCGGATCGACCGGCTCACCGGCCCCGAGGGCGACGGGTCGCGTTTCCGGCCCCGCGAACTACCCACCGCCGACGCCGCGGATTTCGTGCGGTCCGGGGTGGACAATATGCCGCATCTGCACCGGATCGATGTGCTGGTCGACGCCCCGGCCGAATTCGTCCGGCAGCGCCTCGGCCGCTGGGGCAATGTCGAGGAGATCGATACCGGCCGCTGCCGGGTCTCGATGAACACCGATTCACTGGACTGGCCCACGATGTCGCTGGGGTCGCTCGGCGCCGACTTCCGCGTCCTGGAGCCCCCGGAACTGATCGAGCACATACGGGATTGGGGCGAGCGTTTCCGCCGCGCCCATCCGGCGCCCGCCGAACCACCGGCCGCATCGTGACCGGGCGGGACGCAGATCATCCCACCCGATCCTCGTCCCGCGGGTTCAGTCCGTGCCGGTGGGCCGCACCGCACGCAACCGATGGGGCGGCTGTTCCCCGGTGATCCGCTCCGTCACACCCGGGGCGACCTCTCCTTTTCGCAGCGCCTCCGCGAATTCGGTGGTGGCGGTGGCAAGCAACTCCGGATGGGAGAACGGCATCCAGTGACCGGCGGGGACGTCGCGGCGCCACAGTCGTGACACCCACCGCGCCGTATCGTCGTAGCCCGCGGGCCGGACCGCGATATCGCGGCCCGCCACGATGAGCTGGACCGGTACGTCGGTGGTCCGTTCCCGCGGCTCGAGCAGGTGCGCGAAGATATTCGCGCGGTAGATGAGCAGGCCGTCCACCATATCCCGCTTCAATGTCGGGCCGAAGAAGATCGTCGAGGGCGCGGTGTCGTTCATGATCTGGATGACCCGGCGCCAGCGCTGCTCGGTGGCGAGCAGCCCGAACACCAGTCGCGGCAGGCCGGGGGTCATGAAGAACCCGGTATAGGCCGAGGACAGCAACTGGGTGAGCGGGTGCCAGATATTGCGCGGACTGGGCCGGCCGAGCCGGTCGCGAACCCATTTGCCCAGGTGGTCCAGATTCGGACCGGATACCGAGGTGAACGAGGCGATACGCCCGGCCGCCCGCGGCTCGCAGACGGCCTCCCAGACCTGCACCGAACCCCAGTCGTGCGCGAGGACGTGTACCGGTTGTCCGGGGCTGACCGCGTCGGCGACGGCGAAGAAGTCCGCGGCCAGTTCCGTGAGCCGGAAATCGGCGACCCGCCCGGTCCGGGTCGAGGCACCGTGCCCGCGGGTGTCGTAGGCCACCACGTGGAAGTTCTGCGCCAGCAGCGGGATCACCCCGTGCCAAAGGTGATTCGTATCGGGCCAGCCGTGTACCAGCACTACGGTTTCGGCGGCCGGATCGCCGTATTCGTAGACCGCGAGGTCGAAGGCGCCGCTGCGAACCGTACGCCGGGTCGCGGTGGGTTCGTGGTCGGTTTCGGTCACGCTTACTCCTCGGTGCTTACCGGTGCTAGAGGTCGAGTACCAGACGTCCACCCGCACAACGTGATACACACGTCAGCAGAGCACCGTCGGCGCGCTCGGTGGGGGACAAAACGGAATCGCGGTGGTCGGCGGAACCGGACAGGACGCGGACCTTGCAGGTTCGGCAGAATCCCTGCCGGCACGAGTACGGCTGGTCCGGCCGGTGTGCGAGCAGCACATCCAGAGCGGACCGGTCTGCCGGGACATCGAGTACCTCGCCGCTGCGGGCGA
The DNA here is from genome assembly GCF_014645735.1 of Nocardia jinanensis. Taxonomy (GTDB): domain Bacteria; phylum Actinomycetota; class Actinomycetes; order Mycobacteriales; family Mycobacteriaceae; genus Nocardia; species Nocardia jinanensis. The sequence continues at coordinate 239,866 of NZ_BMMH01000004.1, forward strand.
GTTCGATCTCGAAGGGCACGCCGTCGACGATGGGCGGCGCCGAGAAACGTTCGGAGTGCAATTCGACCCCGGGTATGCCCCGTACGGCGGCGGCGACCGCGCCGATCATCGGGGCCGGGCCGCAGCAGTACACGGCGCTTCCGCGGCGCACCCCGTCCACGAGTTCGGCGCCTGCCGGCAGCCCGTACCGGTCGTCGGTACGCACGGTGACGCGCGCGCCGAAGCCTTCCACTTCGTTCAGGAAGGGCAGGGTGTCGCGGGCGCGACCGGTGTACAGCATGGTCCACTCGACGCCGAGGGAATCGGCCGATCTCATCATGGGCAGGATCGGGGTGATACCGATCCCCCCGGCCACGAAATGCAGCCGGGTGGCGGGCGATCCGTGACCTGGCACGGCGAAGGGAAACGCGTTGCGCGGCCCCCGCACCACCAGCGCGGAACCGACCGAGATATCCCGGTGTACCTCGTTCGAACCGCCGTCGCCGTCGGGTATGCGGCGCACAGCGATCCGATAGGTCCGCGTATCGGCCGGATCACCGCACAGCGAGTACTGCCGCAGCCGCCCCGAGGGCAGCTCCAGATCCAGATGCGCGCCCGGCCGCCACACCGGCAGCGCCCGGCCGTCCACCGCGGCCAGCCGCAAGCTCACTACATCGTTGTCGGATGCCCGCACCTGCCGCTCGACGACACGGACCCGGATCCGTCGATCGTCCGCGCGGGGCGCTACATCGCGCCGGTTGGTGAGCGCGGTCCAGCGCATCCGGGCGTTCACCATCGCGTCGAGCAGGCGCAGCGTCCGGTCCCCGTGCCGCCTGCCGTACAGATCAGCGGGTAGCGGGAGCGTCGACGCCGGTCGCGGGTTCGCGACGGTCACGATGCCGCCCGGGCGGCCGGGGACTGTGCCAGGTAGGCGATGGCCTGAGCGGTGGACCCGACCGATGCCGGGCTGTACCCCGGTTTGCAGGTCGACAACGCGCTGATCAGCAGGGCCGGGATCCCCGGCAGCGCGCCCCGGCTCATCGCTCCGAGGATCTTCAGCAGTAACCGGGGGTAGCTCAGGTCGGGTAGCGATCCGTCCTCGTGCACAAGGTATTTCGTGCCGCGGACCAGCAACACCAGGAACGACGGGAAAACCAGCAGCATCAGCGCGCCCCGGCGGAAATAGCCCACGCCGAAGTACTCGGCGACCTCATGGGCCACATGGCGATGTTCCACTTCCTCGGCGCCGTGCCAGCGATACAGATCGAGCATGCGCGGATCGGCGTCGAACTTCTCCAGATCGCTGTTGAGCACCCAGTCGCCGAGGAACGCGAAGAAGTGTTCCAGGGAGGCGATCACCCCGAGCCGGTCGACCAGCTGCTGCCGACCAGCGCGGGTACCGGTGCCCTGCCGCGGGCCGACGGTCTTGCGGAACAGGTATTCCGCGTGCCGGAGGAAGGGCTCCGGATCGATACCGTTGGCGGTGAGCAGCATGTCGTGAGAGCCGGCGTGGGTTTCGGCGTGCATCGATTCCTGGCCGATGAAACCGAGCATATCCTCGCGCAGTTTCGCGTCCCGGACGAACGGGAGTGCCTCGCCGAAGGTGGTCAGGAAGCTGCGTTCGCCCTCGGGCAACAGCAGGTTGAGCGAGTTCATCACATGAGAGGCGATAGGTTCGGTGGCCATCCAGCGCAGCGGGATACCGGCCCAGTCGAAGCGCACGTCGCGAGCGTTCAACGCGACATTCCCCGGATCGGTCGCCCGCAGGGGGGCGGCTCTGCCGAACAGCCTCATCGATCCTCCTCGATCGTCACCAGTACCGCGCGCGACGCGATCGCGGCGGCAGTTCACCGGCAGATACGATCATACACATAAGTGGAACGACGGGTTACAGAAAAGGTGGGTTACAGAAAACTTACCCGCCGGTAGGCCTGCTCGGCGGTTCCCAGTTCGCGACCAGATTCAGCAGGCCCGGGAACCGGGCGTCCAGATCCTCGGCCCGGACCACATTGCGGCGTTCCAGGCCGTGTTGCCACTGCCGGATCAGTCCCGCCTCGCGCAACACCCGCCAATGATGAGTGCGTGTCGACTTCGGCCGGTCGATCTCGAACCAGCCGCAGGCTTGCGGTAGGCCGCCCGAATCGAGGTAGTAAGCGCGCACGATGCTGAGTCGCAGTGGATCGCTGAGCGCGGCCAGTACGGTTTCCAGGCGCAGTTCCGCGCGGGTGGGTTCGGGCAGCAATGCGCCGGGTGCGACCGTGTCGCCCCGGTGAGAGGTGGTATCCGGCACGGCTCTCCTCGGCTCGTAATCCAGTACGACAATTATCGTACTGGATGCTACAGTTCGACTCCGTTCGTACTTGTTCGAGAAAACTCGTACATGAGTCAGGAGCGCACTATGGCCGCAACTGCCGTACTCGATGCCCACGCGCCGGGGGACCGGCTCGTGGGTCTGCGTGTCTGGTCGGCCGCATGGCCGATCGCCGCGGTTTTCGTCCTCGCCAACGCGGCCACCCCGCTGTATGTGCTCTGGCAGGCCGAATTCGGTTTCAGCAAGAGCACTCTCACCGCGGTTTTCTGCTGCTATATGGCCGGTATGGCCTTCGCCCTCCTGGTTTCCGGGGTCACCTCCGACCGCCTGGGCCGAAAGGCGGTGCTGGTGCCCGCCCTTGTGCTGGCCATCGCCGCCGGACTGATCTTCGCTGCCGCGCCGGGCACCATCGCCCTGTTCGTCGCACGCACCCTGACCGGGATAGCCAGCGGCGCTATGGTTTCGGCAGGGGTGGCCGCGGTGGCCGATATCGCGGGGCCGTCCCGCACCCGATCCGGGGCGCTGGCCGGCGCAGTCGGGATCGCGGCCGGTACCGGGCTCGGTCCGCTGCTGGGCGGGCTCCTCTCCGAGACTCTGCCCGGGCCGACCGTCACCGTCTTCCTGCTGGAAACCGTCTTCCTGCTGGTGGCGCTGGCGATCGTCATCGCGGTACCGATCCCGCGCGCCGCCGGCCGCCACGGTGACGCCTGGATCCGCGTGCCCCGGGTGCCGCGCCCGAACCGCCGCCGGCTACTCGTCGCCGTTACCGTGGCCGGTTCCGCGCTGACCACCACGGCGTTCATGCTGTCGCTGGCGCCGTCGCTGCTGTCGGAGCTGCTCGGGACGACGAACCGGATCGTTCCCGGAGTTCTGGCGTGCTTGACCTTCGCCGTCGCCACCGGCAGCCAATTCGCGCTACGCGGTCTCCCGGTGCGCCGCTTGCTGCTGGGCTCGGTGCTGAGCACCATCGTCTGCGTGACGGCCCTGGTCGTCGCGGTCGATACATCCTCGGTGGCCGGCCTGGCCATCGCCGCGGTCCTGGCCGGGACCGCCTACGGACCGGGGATGCTCGGCGGACTCGCCCTGCTCAACTCCGATATTCCTGCCGCGCGGCTGGCCGAAGCCAACGCGGCACTCAACATCGGCGCCTACGCCTTCGCCGGGCTTCTGATCCTGGGTTTGGGCGTCCTCAGTGACCATCTCGGCTTCGCCACGGGTGTCACGTTTTTCGCGATCGTCGCCGCGACCGTGGCGCTGGCCGGTGGGTCGCTGGTCGTCACCGGACTCCGGTCGGGTGGCGAGTAGCGATATCGCGGCCCGGCCCGCCACAGGCCGGGCCCGCGCGCGCAGGAGAGTGGCCGAATATCCGCCCGTATCAGGGACCCATTCTGGAATCCCGCACCCTCGACCGCGAGGCCACTCCGGCGCCGAGACGGTCAGAACATGCCGTTGGGTATCTGCTCATCGGCGGGAACCGGTTGGACCACATCCCAGTGTTCGACGATCCGATCGCCGACCAGCCGCCAGATATCGACAACCGCGGTTCCCCGCTCGTCCTCCGGAGTCGTCATGCGGTAATGCACGACCACGTGATCGTCGTCGGCGACAACCCGCCGCAGTTCGAGCCGGGCGTTCGCTACGGGTGCGTTGGAAATGAACTCGATGAACGCGTCGCGCCCGGACGGGTTGCCCGGGCTGTGTTCGATGAAGTCCTCCCGCAGCAGGGTGCGCAGGATTTCGGTGTTACCGGCCGCGAACTCGGTGAATCCGTGGACGACGAGTCGCCTGTTGTGTTCGGCGCGGCTGTCGGTGCTGTCGGTCATCCGCTGACACTCGCACGCTGTGACCGGCGCCGTCGATTACCTGGGTGGTAGTGGCGAAGGGCACCCGACCTGGTGATACTCGAGCTGTGATCGAAGACGGGCCCATCGGTGTGCTGCTGCGGGAGTGGCGGCACCGCCGGAAACTCAGCCAGCTCGACCTCGCGATCCAGGCGGATGTCTCACCACGCCACATCAGTTTCGTCGAAACCGGCCGAACCGTTCCCAGTAGCGCGATGGTGCTACGGCTGGCCGAACACCTGTCGGTGCCACTGCGCGAGCGCAACCGTCTGCTTGTCGCGGCCGGATATGCCCCGATCTACCGGCAGCGCCCCTTGGACGATCCCGATATGGCGCGGGTGCGGCAGACGCTGGAACGGTTCGTGCGCGCCCACGAACCGTATCCGGCGCTGGCGGTCGATCGCCGCTGGAACCTCGTCCTCGCCAACGACGCGGTCGAAATCCTGCTCGACGGTGTAGACCCGGCGCTGTTGCGGTCGCCGGTGAACATGATGCGGCTGGGGCTGCATCCCGGAGGTTTCGCACCCCGCGTCACCAACCTCGCTCAGGTGCGCGCGCATCTGCTGCCGCGGCTGGCCCGCCAGGCGGCGCAGAGCGGGGATCCCGAACTGAACGCGTTGTACGACGAACTGATCGCCTACGGTCCCCGCGCCGACCACCCGCAGCCGGATCCGGCGGAGATCGCCCTGCCGATCCATCTCGAATACCGGGGTGCCCGGCTGTGTTTCATCAACGCCGTCACCACTTTCGGCACCGCCTTCGATATCACCCTGGCCGAAATCGCTGTCGAGACCTACCTCCCGGCGGATACCGCGACCGCGCGATTCCTGGTGGGTGGGGCCGAGTCCGCGGCGCCGGTGCCCTCGGGCGCATAGCGGGAGTCCGAAACCGAAAAGAAAAGCCCGCAGGTCTGTGGTCTGTGGCCTGCGGGCTTCCAGTGGAGCTGCCGGGAATCGAACCCGTTCTTGATGGCTGGTCACGGTGTCGAAATGCGGTCTACCTGCGGAAATGGTTCACGGCACATCACGCTGAATCAGTCGTTTTCACGCCCGGTTGTGCCCAAAATGTGCCCACGGCACCGGCGCAGCTCGAGTGATTCTCCGGCTCGAGCTACGCCCGGAATAGCGCGACGGTGATCCCGGCGAGCCCGAGGGCGAGCAGCACTAGGGCGATATCGTGGCCCGTCACAGCTGCACGACCGGCCAGCGGTGCCCACGGGGGTAGACGCACATTGGCGTGACGAGTGCGGCGTGTTCGGTGATCGCGTGCCGTACCGAGTCGGCGTGTTCGAACGACGGCACGACGACCGCGGCGGCGGCGTGCTCCATGATGGCGCCGGCCACGATGAGCGCGGACGCCAGCGGCCCGGTATCGAGGCGCACCGTCCACACGATTCGGTAGCCGTGATGCTCGGCGACCTTGTACACATCCACACCGTCACCGTGTGCGTCTCTGCGGATCAGCGCGATAGCTCGCGGTTGTTCCTCGACCACTGTTCACCCCTGCATCCCCGACTCACCATTGGATTGCACCCACCGCCGGGGCCGGGGAGGTCAACCCGGCGGCGGGGCTGGTGAGAAGCCTTGTGCAGGGCCCGGTCGTGCCGCTATGGCACTTTCAGAGGGTAGGGAACCGAAGTGCCACATCAGTATTCGAGTTGGATAATGTCGGCGAGCTCGCGCATCTCGGGTGTGAGCGTGCGGCGCCTGGTGATGATCCGGCTCAGGATGTCACCGGCCGATCGCTGTTCGACGAACCACGGTCGAGCTTCACGCGACAGTTTCGCCAGAACCTCGAACGCGTTGTCGTAGCGCTGTAGCTCGAGCTGGGCAGTGGCCACGTCCAGGAGATGGCGGTTGCGGTTGTCCGATGTCGGGCGGAGGTCCGGCGGGATCTCGCGCGCCAGCCGCAGCGCGATGTCGGGCCGGTCGTCTATCACCGCGTTCTCTACCCGCTTCATTGCGACGGTGGCCGGATCGAACGTCGTCCAGTACTGGTGATACGGGGCGCGTTCGGGCCGCATCGCAACCGCGCCGGCCGCGGCGAGTCGCATCATGTCCTCGGCTTCATCGGGCCGGTTGTCGCGCACAGCCGCGGCCGAACCACGCAGCAGAAGCCAGCCCCAAGTGGAAATCTCGCGGCCGGTAGCAACCGACAACCGCGGCTCGACCCGATCGGCCCACCGAGTGGCCAGATTCCGCACCTGGTCGAATCGTCGTTCGACAATCAGCAACCAGCACAGTGTGATCACCGCGGATGCCGCGTCCAGCACATTGCCGGTGGATTCCGCGTCGGATAGGGAGCGGTTCAAGGCGAGGAGTGCCGAGTCCGGTTGCCGCGTCTGTATCAGGATTGAACCAGCCAGTTGCAGCACCCGCGAACGCAGCAGCGGCGCCGCGGTGTGGCTTTCGCGGACCAACCGCGGGAGCACCCGGGCGAGTTGGTCGTACTTGTTGTCGTGGTACAGCCGGGTAGCGTGCGCGAGTGCCGCCTCGAGGCCGGGCGTCGGCTCGGCCTCATCGGTTGGGGATGTGAGGGCTTCGCGGGTGGGGGCCCACAACGCCACATTGGCCCCGGCTGCGGGCTCGGGTGGTGCGGGTGTCGGGCCCAGCAGGGTTGCCAGCGGCCGACCTAAGGCCACCGCCAGGCGGCGCAGAGTGTCTATGCGGGCGTCGTCGCGTTCCCCCTGCTCGATTTTGCGGATAAGCGACAGCGACACCCCGGCCGCCTCGGCAAGCTCGCGCTGGGTGAACCCGCGCCGCTTCCTCAGACTCTGTAGTCGCTCCCCAAGGTCCATGTGTTCAGGCTAAGTGCGGCACAGTCACACCGACCAGAGGCAATCAGGAGACTGAGACCTCGGCCAGCGACGTTCGTGAACTCGGGCAATGCTGCGGCCCGGTAGCGGTAGCGTTCCACGCCATGACATTTGAACTCGAGCCTTGGTGGGAACTCGACCTTTCCGAATCCGGCATCGAATACGACAACGACACCCGCGTCGTGCGGGATCTGCGTAGCGGCGAGAGCATCGGCCTGGCCGACTTCATGGTCGGGACCGGCACGGATCTCACGGCGAAGACGGTCGCGGATATGGTCCGGGTCCGGGGGAAGACGCCCCCGGGTGTCGGGACCTGGCACAAGGTCGAATCCGAGTAGCGATCGCGCCCAGGTTTCGGGGGCCGTACAAAAAAATTCGTGACTGGACCTGGAGTCACGGACCCCCCACCCCCTGAATATTTCGAGGGGTGGGGGGTCTGCTCTCCGCCTATCGTCCCCGGCGCTGCGGGGGTACGGGGATGACGACCATTGGCACCTTCCGACCGCCGACTTTGGCGCCGGCCACTGCCCAGGTGCGACCTCCTCGGCGGGTGATCTCGAATCCGTACGCTCTGACTGCAGGCATGGCATTGGTCCTTTCGTGTGCGTGATGGTGAACCACGAACGCCCCCGTCCGCTGGAGCGTCGGCCGGGGGCGTTCGTGTGTGGCGTGCGCTGGCAGGTCTGCGGGGCGGAAGGGGTCCGAAACCGAAGGGGTTCGGACCACGCCCCTCGCTGCCATACAGTCCCGTTCTCGCCCGGCCACGGGTGAGCGGGTGAGCTTGACGCGCGCCAGGCTCTATATGCCGGGCCAGTGACCCGGAAGGGCGGCCGCTGGCGCGAGCTGGGCGAGCCAGGTTTCCGCGGCCGGGGCGCTGTGGAGTTGAGCGATCCAGAACTCGCGACGGTTCGCGGGCACCCTGCCATCGGCTACCGCGGCAGCGACCAGTTCACGGTGTCGACGTGAACGTTCCTGCGCGGCTGCGGCGGCGACAGCCGGGGTGAGCCCGTGACGCTGGATCGTCTCGTCGGTCAGGAAGCTCACGGGGTCACCGTGCCGGTGACGACCTTGACCGCCTGCGGACGATCGACGGCATACGCGGGCACTGCGTAGACCTGGACGATCTTTTCACGGTTCTCCCGCTTGTCGATGATGTCGACGGTGAGCGGTGCCTCGAATCCGACCGTTCCGGCCTTGCCCTTGGCCGTGAGGTACACGCGGCCTTCGGGAATGTACGGGTTCGTCACCAGGGTCAGCCGGGCGGCGGCGAGTACCTGCGTGAGTTCGACGCCGTAGCCGATGCTGAGGTTCGTCGCGTCCTGTGGAGAGGTGACGAGCGTATCGAGGGTGATGCCGAGGCGGTCCTGTTCGGCGGCCAGGCGGGCGCGCATCATGTCGGCGAGCGGCCGTTCCGCGTTGGGAGTGATCCCGGTATCGGGGCCAACCGTAACGAAGGTGTCCCATGCGGCGGTCGCGACGAGACTCGCGGGCCCGGCGGCGTCGATGGCCTCGAGCGCCTTGACGTTGAGCTTTCGCAGCAGAGTGTTCGATAGCTGCAGCATCTTGTTGTTCAGGGCGGAGATATCACCGCGGGCGATCTCCTCATCCGTGACCGACACCTTGGCGCCGTAGTCGCGGACCGCGGCGAGCCGGTATTCCGGGTCGATCGCGCGGACCGCCTGGTATTCGTCGCCGGGCGCGCGCTCGACAACGTCGTCGGCGGTGTAGCGGGCGGCGCTGGACAGCCGCGGGTGCAGAATGCCGCCACCCTGGACCGGCTTGCCGTGCGGGGAGAAGAACAGCGAGACCAGCTCGTTGCCCTCTGCGAGTTCGTCGAGCTTCGCGCGGATCCAGGTCGGGTGAGATAGCACCGCCGAGACAGAGATGATGTTGTTGTCGACGCTCGGGGTCAAAATGCCCATCTGCGTTGTCCTTTCCGGGTCAGTACAGGCTGATGGCGGCGAGTGCGCCGGTGGTGGCGGTGTCGACGGCGTAGCCCACAGCCACCCCGGACGCCTTCGGTATCGCCTTACCGGCCGTGCCCACTTCGACCTCGGCGCCAGCGGTGAGGTTGGCACCGGCCACGATTCGCAGGATCCGCGCGTTTCCCCGGGCCAATCCCACGAGTTCGCCACTGGCGGCGTCGTACTTGGCGACACCGGCGGTCCGGCCGCCGGCGGTAGCTGTGGCGACGGTGAGCAGGCCCGCAGATCGGGCGCCACTGATTGCTACGAAGGTGGATGCGGCGATTGCTGCGCTGGCGCGGGCAGTGACATCGCGCCCGTCGTATACGTCGATGCTCAGATCGGGCATTTTGTTACGCCTTTCGCTCGAGGTAGTCGGCGACGGCTTGCGCGTCGATCAACCACCGGCCGCTCTGCCGCCGCGCCGGGAGCGTTCCCCGGCGGCACAGTGCCCGCACGTTCTCGTGCGAGCATCCGAGCTGTTCGGCGACTGTCGCGACGTCGAGCGCGTCATCCGTCACTCGCCACCGTGGCACCGGTACCGCTGCACTCAGTTCCGTTGTTCCGGACACGGAACGCGCGGCCGCCGACAGCTGGGCCTCGAGTTCGAGCACTCGGGGCGTGGGTCGCTGATACCGGGTATCGAGTATCCGAGTCAGTTGCCGCAGTGCGGCCGACAAGAATGCCGCGTCGTCGGCGGTGATCGACACTCCCGGCCGTGCGCTCACTGCGGCGGCCGATCGCCGATACAGTGCAGCGCGGCCAATCTGTCGAGCAATTCGGTCGGCTCGTCGAGACCACGCGGCAGCCGGGCCAGAGCCCATGCCAGCGGCACCACTACATCGGCGATATCGGCGCCCTCGGCGAACAACGCGTCGGCGGCGTGCGCCACACCGGCCTTGTCGCCCCGGTACCCGTGCAGCACCACCGCGGTCGCGGCCCGCTCGATTCGCAACGTGCGCCGTGTGGCCTCGAGGTCTTCGTGGTTCTCATCGCTCATGACTCGCTCGCCTTCTTCGGTCGACCGCGGGATGGTGGCGCGTGCACGATCCCGGCCCACACGCCGAGCGCCTGGCCGCCGAGCTCGGCGGCGGCGGTGGCGCATTGGTCCTGGACTGGGCAGCGCCGGCAGATCTTGAGCGCCGGGGCGTAGCGCGCTTCTCGCGCGGCGTCTGTCTCGCCTGGCACCGGATCGGTATCGAACAGCGGTGCCCGGCCAGCGCACGCGGCACCGGTCAGCCGCTGGTCTATGAGCTCTGCGAACGGGTGGTCGCGTATGGCCCATTCCCGCCGGAATCGCGCTGTCATCTCGCACCGCCGCAATATGCGTTGTGTCCTGCTGGGCTACGCATCGGCGTTCCGCTCGCGCCAGGCCGCGAGTGCGTTGCTGGCACGTGTGCCGCCCCAGTTCATCCGCGTCTGTACATCCCGTTTGGACGATGGCGGTGGAGTGAGCGCGTCCAGCCCATCAACGTCGGCCTCGAGATTGCCGGAGTCCTCGCCACTGATAGTGAAGCTCGGCGCCCGGTCGGTGTCGGCGGGTGCGTGAATAATTGGCTCGAGGACGCCGTCGATCGTGCTGGGTTTCAGCTCGAATCGACCGGCGACGGGTTCACGAGCAGGCGGGCAATGCTGGCGCACACCACCGTGTCGGTCCTTGTTGACGGTCAGCCACGCCGAGCCGCCCTGTCCGGGCGCGAATGCGTCTTTCACCGTGACCCGCAGGGACACACCGCCGATGGCGCGGCGCTTGGCGGTGGTGCCGCTCTGGCCGAGCTTGCGCGACTCCGCGCCCTTGGCGAGATGGTCGATTACGAGCACCGCGGCGCCGGACTTCGCCAACGGCTTCAGCACGGCACTGTGTGCCGTGGTGTATTCGTCGGCCGAGTTCGACGACGACCCAAACAGCGGCAGCATTTCGCCGAGACTGTCGACGATCGCGATATCGGGCCGCCACAGCTTCATGTCGGCAACGACGGCGACCAAGTGCCGGCGGTCGTCGGGCTCGACGTAGAGGAACCGCTCACGGTCGGCGAGCGCGGCCGTGGACGCACCGAGCGCGAGCAGCCGGGAGACGGTGGCGGCCGGTCCGTTGTGGTCCATGTCGACGACCAACACACTGCCGTCTCCGTATTCGCCCAGCAGTTCGCGGGCCGCCGAGAGGGCGAGCCACGACTTCCCGGACTCCGGGTCGCCGAACAGCGAATTGACCTCACCCGCGTAGAACAGCGCGTGCTGATCAGTTCGCACGCCGTAGGAGGGGCGCGGCGGCTCGGGCAGCGTGCCGTCCAGCATGGCGGCCACGTCGAAATAGCGCCCGTAGTCCATCGCGTGAGGCTGGTCCGGGACCGGTCCGGGACCGCTTACGGACCACTCGGAGTGGTCCGCTGGTCCCTCGGAGTTGCGGACCACTGAATCGAAGTATTCCGCCTGGTCAGCGTCGTGAACGTGGTCCGTGGTCCTGGTCCCCGACCCTAGGGGCGCGGACCGCGGACCACTCAACTCGCCGAGCTGTTCGCGGTAGTACTCCTTGCAGGTGAAGCACACCGGATCGAATCGCTCATGGTTGCGGCAGTGCGCCGTGGGCGCGGGTAGAGCCGTCATGCAACACTCCTGCTCTGCGTGCGGCGCAACGCCGCGGCCATGGCATCGACTCGCGCCCGGATCTCGTCCGGATCCGCGTAGCTGAGCGCTCTGTTGATATCGGCCAGCCACGCCCCGGCCAGCCGGTAGAACTCCTGGTCGCGCTCGGCGGTATCGAGCACGCGGCGCACACGGGCCCCGTCAGGTGAGTACGCCGTTTCGTCGACGAGCATCCGATCCAGCGCGCGCGACGCCTGCCGACACGTCCGCCGGCGCTCGGCCTCGAGGCGCCGCTCGGCCGGACGCGCATCGGGTACGTCCCGTGCGGCAGTGGTCGCCGCGTCGGCCACGGTCCGCCCGAGGATCGGGCCCAACTGCGCGCCGACGCCGTACAGCTCGAGCGCGCTATCGTTGTGCGAGGTCACCCCGACCCCTTTCTGCGGCCCCGGACGTTGCTCCGGGGCCGCGATCGTTGGTCAGGAGCCGGAACGGCCGTCGACGAGTTGGCTTGGCGCTATGTTCAATGCCTGTGCCAACAGCACGACCTCAGCCGCTTCCCAAGTAGCGCGACCGGCAAGCTTGGCGGCGAACCGGTCGGCCCCGATCCAGTCGACGAATCGGGATAGGTCACCCGGAAGGTTTTCGACGGCGGCCGCGATGTTCGTGCTTGCCGCCGCGATCCGCGCCTGAACGGTGCTCATCGGGTCTGACTCTTGGCTGACGGCCGGAGCGAACCACGCATCGGCATCGACGCCCAGCGCTTCCGCGAGCAGCAGCAACTGAGTGGCCGTCAGCTCTCCGTCTCCGTCGAGAACAGCGGACAGGTGGTGAAGCCCGAGCCCCGACAGATCCGCCAACTGCGGCACCGACATCCCGGACCGCTCGACCGCTGCGGTTATCCGCTCGTACACACTCACCGCCCGCCGTTCGCCTCTCTCGGCGATCTCGGCACGGTTGGCGAAGTGCGCCGCGGCGATATCGGCGACCGCGCGCCGCTGGGCTTCTCGCTCGGCGGCGTCGCGGTCGGCACACCTTGAACAGATGAACACCTGACCGCGAGGGCCGAACCCGACCGGCCGCATTGGCCGATCCGGGTCACGGTCGCGCAGCTGGTCGTAACCACACCCGGCCACGCACTCGAAGCCATCGGCCTGAGCGTCGGACAGGGCAGCAGGATCGAACCGGACCGGGTCTACTCTGGTCATTGGGATCTCCTCATGTGATGGGTGGGCTTCCATGGCCCGGTGAGCGGTTGCACCCGCTCCCGGGCCGCTTTCGTCGACAGGGGTACGCATTAGGCGCACTCGACGGTGTTGCGCCGCTCGTATTCCTCGACTGCGGCGAGCGGGTAGAGCACCTTTTTCCCTGCCTTGATGTAGCTGGGGCCGCGGCGCAGGTAGCGCCACTGCGCCAGCGACGCCTCCGACATCCCGTACCGCTCGGCGAGCTGGGCTGGCGTGATCGCCTCTGCCATATGCCCTCACCTGTCCTGTTCGATAATGTTGATTGACTGTCAAACTTTGTTGTTCAACGGTCACAGAATGCGCTCATGGCGGGTCAATGTCAATAACGGTCTATTAACTGACAAACTTTGTCGGTACGCTGCGGGGCATGGCAGGCAAAGAACCGGAGTACGGACAAACAGCCGAGACGGTGGCGGCGAACATCACGCGCCTACGAACCGCGCAGAATCTCACCTACACAGACGTCTCTGAGCGGGTCAAAAGCGCAGGTTGGTCGCTCACGCCGGTGGCGGTTCGGCGAATCGAGAACAAGCAGCGCAAGGTGTCGCCCGATGACTTGACCTCACTCGCCGTTGCACTCAGGGTGTCGCCGACAACGCTGCTGATGCCGCCGCATCGGACTGCTGGCGATGATGTGGAATTCACGGGAGGGCGAGCCCCTGCCATGCATGTCTGGGAGTGGCTGCGTGCGGAGTCGCCTTACCCGCTGCACCGCGGCAGCGAGGATGTGAACGTCTCCATCGCGCGGTTCCAGGCCGACAATTGGCCTGGTTGGTTCCTCGAGACCGAACGCCTCCTCGAGGAGGGGCGCCGGGCGCGACACATCCGGGCCGCCTTCGCGTGGGCAGAAGACGAGCAGGCAGCAGGAGAGCGGGCCGCGACTGATGGCGACGATTGAGCCCTACGGGACGAAATCAGGGAAGCGGTACCAGGTCCGCTACCGAAAGCCGGACGGGAAGCAGACCAAGAAGCGCGGTTTCCGCCGCAAGATCGACGCTGAGCAGTTCGCAAACACGGTCGAGGTCAAGAAGCTGACCGGCGAGTACATCGCTCCGTCGATGGGGCGGATGACGGTTGGCGAGCTGGGGCCGAAGTGGCTCGCCCGGCAGGTTCACATCAAACCGTCATGGGCTGAGCGCGTCGATTCGATTTGGCGAGTGCACATCGAACCGCATTGGGGTGCAAGGCAACTCGCATCTATCGAACGCCCGGAGGTCAAGGACTGGATCGCGGGTATCAAGCGGGCACCATCGACCGTCGCCGATATTCACGCTGTGTGGTCGATGATCCTTGACGAGGCGGTGGAGGAGAAGCGCATACCGGCGAACCCGGCAGCGAAGATGGATCTCCCACGGCGTCAGCTGGTCGAGCACAACTACCTCACGCACGACCAGGTGGCCGCACTCGCCGCTGAGGCGAAGCACTCAGAGATCGTGATGCTGCTCGCCTATTCCGGCATTCGCTGGGGGGAGATGGCAGCTCTACGGCCACGAGACGTCGACCTCGAGCGCAGACGCATTCGAATCATGCGGTCCGCGTCCAAGGTGAATGCGCGCAGTGTGATCGGGGCGCCGAAGACGTGGGAGATTCGGACGGTCGCCGTTCCGGGAGAGGTCGCCAAGATGCTGCACTCCGTCGTAGGCGCGCAGCCGAACGCGAACGGTCTGCTGTGGGCTCGGCCGGATGGCGAGCCGCTGCGGCCGCCGACGACCACGCACTGGTTCGGGGGAGCGGTGCGCCGCTGTATCGCGGCCTCGATTCCCCGTGACGAGGACGGCGAACAATCCGGGTCGGCGACATTTCCGCGGGTGACGGCGCATCAGCTCCGGCACACCGCGGCGTCGTTGATGATCGCCAGCGGCGCCCATGTGAAGACCGTGCAGCGCCAGCTCGGGCACAAGACAGCCACGATGACGCTCGACAACTACGGCCACCTGTTCGAGGACGATCTCGACGATGTGGCCGAACGGATGGGCGGCGGACTGCGGGCAGCCGCGCTGAGATGTGCCCAAAATGTGCCCACACCGCCGAAACTGCGGGTCGTCAGCGCATGAAAAAGGCCCCTCACCTGGGTTGCAGGTAAGGGGCCTTCCAGTGGAGCTGCCGGGAATCGAACCCGGGTCCTCCGCCGCTTCATCAAGGCTTCTCCGTGTGCAGTTCGCTGGGCCTCTACTCGGATCTCCCGGTCTCGCGAACAAGCCGGGATGACGATCCCAGTCGCTGTTGGATGTCCCGTACTACTCCGCGACCGAATCGCACGGTGAGCCCTCTAGCTGATGCCGGCACCGAAGCCGAGGGCATACCTCGGGCCGACAGAGACGCTATCGCTTAGGCAGCGAGAGCGTACTCGCGCTGATTGGAATCGGCGCTTAATTGGTTGCAGCGACGCTTACGGTGGTCTCTTGCCTGCACCGACACGCTTCCCTTGAATCTACGTACGCAGTCGAAACCGTTCAGCCCCGTGCGTCCCGGCACCTTGCCGGGCTAGTCATGTTAACACCTGGCCCGTCCCCGTTCATTCCCGTTTTCCGGCACCACCGCGGCTGCTCAGCGCATGCCCTTGATGCGGCGACCGATCTCACGGGTGACCTCGCGTTCGGCGGTACGCCGGGCCAGATCCTGCCGTTTGTCGTAATCCTGCTTACCTTTGGCGAGGGCGAGTTCCACCTTCACCTTGCCGTCGGAGAAGTACATCGACAGCGGTACCAGGGTCTGGTTGCCCTCGCGGGATTTGCCGACCAGGCGTTCGATCTCCCGTTTGTGCAGCAGTAATTTGCGGGTCCGGCGCGGTGCGTGGTTGGTCCAGGTGCCGTGGCTGAATTCGGGGATGTGCAGGCCGCGTAGCCACACCTCGCCGTTGTCCACGGTCGCGAAGGCGTCCACCAGTGAGGCCTTGCTCTCACGCAGACTCTTGACCTCGGTACCGACCAGCGCGATCCCGGCCTCGTAGGTGTCCAGGATCGTGTAGTTGTGCCGTGCCCGGCGGTTGGTCGCGATGACCTTGCGCCCCTTCTCCTTCATAACGACAACCTTAAGCGGCCGCGGCAACCCGATTATTCCCGGTTGCCGGTCAGCCGGGTTGCAGGATCAGATAGAGGACGAAGACCGCGACGAAGACGATGACCAGCAGCACCGTGGAAAGGCGTGGCCTGCCGGCGCCGGTCGGCCGGATCCGGCGATCGAGCCAGCTGGTCTCGACAGCCGGGTCTGTGCTCCGGGTCCGCGGTGGGCCGTCTGCGGGTTCGCCGGAGCGCTCGCCCCCGTCTCCGCCGACGGTGTCGTCGGACCCGTCCCCGGATACCATGCTCGCAGACTAGCCGTGCGGGCACATATTCGCGGACGGGGCGCGCGAATACGGTGTCAGCGAGCGTTTCTCAGGATTCGCAACGTGATTCCGAGGCCCACGAGGATGCTCGCGGTGGCGATCAGTGCGGTGGCGAGGGACTGGGTGATGGCGGCGATACCGGTGCTGAAGATGAGGCACGTGGCAAGAGCCAGCAGCGCGGTGCCCCATTCCATACCGGCGATCCGGGCGGGTCGGTTTCGCAGTGCTGTCATATTTTCGGAGTACCCGGCGCCTTGGGTTATCAAACCGTTACTGCCGTAATCTCCGGAAATGTGATAGCCGACCCGCGGGTCTGCCGTACGGGGTATGCGGTGGCGAGCCATGGCAGAACCTCCGTTTCGGAGTCGGTGCGGCGATGTGTTCACCGTAACGGAAAAATCTCCGGCTGGACACCGGGCGGCAAATCTGGAGACAACCATCACAGCGGAGCCCGGCGAATCGTGAGATTGTGCGGTCCGCTCGTGATCTTTCGGGAAAAATGCCTGTTCCAAGACATGTGGTCGGTTTCGGAGGGCTGATGAGACCTGGAGAATCCGGCGGGGGTGGTGGGCGGACCTGCCGTCGGCAAATCGTTTGCTGATAATTAACTGTAGCGGGCCTGGGGCCTCATCGATGCGGAGTGTGGAGCCGGCTGCCTAAGCTCGTGGTATGTGCAAGCCGAACCGACGTGTGCCGCGGTCCCGCGTTCTGTCCGGCCGGCGGGATCCGGCCGCGGGGACGCAGCGGTGACCGACTGGTACGAGCGCACCGGTCGAATCGCCGCGCTGACCGGCGCCGGAATCTCCACCGACAGCGGTATCCCCGATTTCCGTGGCCCGCGCGGGGTGTGGACCGAGGATCCGATCGCCGAACTGCTGTCCACCTACGACCACTATCTGGCCGATCCCGTCCTACGCGAGAAATCCTGGCTCGCCCGCCGCGACAATCCCGCGTGGAAGGCCGAACCCAACGGCGCCCACCGTGCGCTGGTGGACCTGGAGCGGGCCGGCCGGGCGCTCACGATCGTCACCCAGAACATCGACCGGCTGCATCAGCGCGCTGGTTCCACGCCGCGGCGGGTGGTGGAGATCCACGGCAATATGTTCGACGTGGTCTGCGTGCAGTGCGACTACACCGCCTCCATGGCCGGCACCCTGGAACGGGTTGCGGCGGGCGAAGCCGATCCACCCTGCCCGCTGTGTGGTGCGGTCCTGAAGGCCGACGTCATCATGTTCGGCCAGGCTCTGGACCAGCGCACGCTGGTCAAGGCGGCACTGGCTGCCGAGACGGCGGATATCTTCCTGGCCGTCGGTACCTCGCTGCAAGTGGAACCGGCAGCCTCGTTGTGCGGGCGGGCGGTGGCGGCGGGGGCCGATCTGATCATCGTGAACGCCGAACCCACACCCTATGATTCGCTGGCGACCGAAGTCGTGCGCGAACCCATCGGGACCGCGCTACCCGCGTTGGTCGGCCGTATCCTCGGCCGCTGAGACCGGGCCGAGTACCCGGTCCAGATAGTCGTTGGCGAATCGGCCCGCGGGGTCATAGTGCCGGCGGACCGCCGCGAACCGGTCCCACTCGGGGTAGCGCCCGTGCAGCGTTTCCGCCGTCTGGAAGTGGCGTTTGCCCCAGTGCGGACGGCCGTCGTACGCGTCGAAGATCGCCTCGCAGGCGCGGAAGAACGGTTCGTGGTCCATTCCCTGGTACTGGTGTACCGCGATATAGCAGGTCGCGCGGCCGCCCGCGGGAGAGAGGAACGCATCGTCGCCCGCCACCCAGCGCACCTCGATCGGCATCGGGCTGTCGAAACGTTTCGCCGTCTCCTTGATCTCTCTGATCGCCGCGGCGGAATGCTCGCGGGGGATCGCGTATTCCATCTCGGTGAAGCGGAACAGCCGGGGGCTGGTGAACACCCGGTAGGAGCGGTCGACCTGGCGCCGGTAGCTGCCCGCGTAGGCGGCGCCGCGCTGGATCCACGGAATGAGCGAGGGTCTGCGGCGGGCGAGCCGGCACAGCCCGTCGAACACATGGTTGGACAGCAGGATATCGGCGAACCAGTCCACCGTTTCCGATCGTGGTGCGGGGGCCAGATCGACTCGATTGTTGCGTTTGGTCATCGCGATCGGGCTGTGCGCGAACATGTAGAACTCGAAATGGTCGTTGCCGTCGATATAGGCGTCGAGGTCTGCGAGCACTTCTTCGACCGGCACCGGGCGCTCGATGCCCTCGAGGACGAACGAGGGCACCAATCGCAGAGTGAACGCGGTGATCACACCCAGGGCGCCGAGTCCCACCCGTGCGGCCCGCCAGGCCTGCGGACCGGACTCCTCGGTGAGTTCCACGATCCGGCCGTCGGCCGTCATCAGTTCGACCGCGTGCAGGGCGGCGGAGATATTCGGTAGCTGCCCGCCGGTGCCGTGGGTTCCGGTGGCGGTGGCGCCCGCGATGGTCTGGACGTCGATATCGCCGAGATTGGGGAATGCCAGGTTGTGCGCGTCGAGCCGGGTGTTGAGCGCCGCGAGCGTCATACCGGCCTGTACGCGGGCCAGTCCGGCTTCCCGGTCGACGTCGAGTACCCGGTTCATCCGGGACAGATCCAGTAGGACGCCGTCGGTGAGACAAGTATCGGTGAACGAGTGTCCCGAGCCCGCGACGCGGACGCGATGCCCGTCCTCGGCCGCTCGGGCGAGTTCGGCGGACAGTTCCGCGTGATCGCGCGGCGCGCACAGCCGCGTCGGCGTGCACTGCTGATCACCGGCCCAGTTCACCCATAACTTGGTCACTCGTCCAACTCTAGGGGAAAGTGGCCGCCGATGCGGAGAAACCAGGAGACGAACCGGAGGTCGGGGCTCAGCGGCGGCGGGGGCAGAAGGGCCCCGGCTTCGCTGCCTTGGCCCGCTCGACCTCGGCCAGGCTGAGGGCGTTCACGGTCAGCGGCTGCGGTGGTGAGCTCGTCGCCCGGATACCGTTCAGGGTGATCGCCATGTACCGCCGCCAGATATCGGAATCGATGGGTCGGGCGAATTCGGCCAGCGAATCGACCATGTAGATCAGTGCGAACAGATCGGTCGCCTCGATACCCGGCTGCACCACCCCGGCCTCCCGGGCGCGGTCCATCACCGCCGCGACCGCGGGGCCGATCTCGTCGCGGGGGCAGCCGAACCGGCCCGGTTCGTCACCCAATTCGAGCATGACCTCGCTGAACCCGCGGTTGGTCGCCATCCGCCGGCATGCGTACTCGAAAAGTCGTACCAGCCCGTCCCAGGGGTCCTCCGCGGCGAGCGCCTCCTCGGTGGCCTCGGCGAATTCACGGATATGCCCGGCGAAGACCTCGGCGACCAGTTCCCGCTTGTTCGCGAACCGCCGATACACCGTGCCCACCCCGACACCCGCGCGTTCGGCCACATCGTCGAGCGTGATGTCGAGACCGCGATCGGCGAACAACTCGCGTGCGGCGTCGACTATCCGCTGCTGATTCCGCGCCGCGTCGACCCGGAGCCGGCGCGGCCGGGGCGCGGTGGTGGCGAGGTTCACATCCGGCATGGTAGCAACATACGAATTAACCGTAATCGGTTTCGATCCCGCCGAGTGGATCCCGGAACAGCCACCGGTGGTGCAGGTCCGGATCTCTCCACAGCGCGCGAAGGCGATGCGGCAGCGGTAGGCGAGGCGTGGCGCTCGGGATGCCGCTGCCGTGATCGGCTACCGGACGTGTTCGGGCGGGAAACTCCGTCCTCATTTTCCGGATGGGAGCGGCCCGGTGCGTAGCCGTCGGGCAACCGGCGCCCGGTCCGCTCGTCGCTGTGGGTTCCGGCCCCTCGATGCGCTCCGTTCGGGAACTTCTGCCGCAGCGGTGATCCGGCAGCTTCCCGGCCCGCGACTGTCGATCGCCGGCACGAGGAAGACGCTGGTCATCGATGCTCTCGCCCCATATCGGCCTATTCGCGAAGTTTCCGGCGCCCGATACCGGCGATGGGTTCACCACCCCGTCCGGCCGTTCCGCCGTGGTTCGTACACTGCTCGGATCGGGAGCCGCCGGTGTGCGGTTCGCAGACCGCGGGCAGCGGTGACGGTCGTTCACCGCAGACCGGTCGTGACCGCACGAAGGCCACCCGATAGGCGGATGGCACGACGGGGCAACGCAGTACAGCACGAGCGCAACGCAGGACGGTACGAGCGCGAGAGGGGTCGGGTCATGAGAGTGTCGGGAAGGTCCGGATCAGCGGCCGCGGCGGCGTGCGCGGGGTGCGCGCGTTGACGGCGGGTTATGCGGCCACCGAGGGAGCGCTCGGTGCCGTGGCCCGCTACACGGTGACCGGACCGGACACGGCACCCGCTGGATCCCGGCCGCCCCGAGCCGTATCGGCGGTTAGCATTGTTTGCTCGGCGCTACCGGGTGCGTCCATCGCCGCGATACTTCTCGCAGCCGCGACCCCGGGGCCGCTCCGGTGATCACGATGACCAGCCGCGTGCGGCCGACCACGAAGGGAGACCCGAGCATGGCCCACAATCGAGCCGGACGGCCCGCCCGCCCAGGCGATCTGGTGGATGTTCCGGGACTGGTGACCGCCTACTACAGCCGCGTGCCCGACCCCGCCGACCCCACTCAGCGAGTGATCTTCGGTACCTCGGGGCACCGGGGCTCGAGTCTGGACGCCACTTTCAACGAAGCGCATATCCTGGCCATCACGCAAGCTGTCGTCGAATACCGGGCGACCCGGGGGATCACCGGCCCGGTCTATCTGGCCCGCGACACCCATGCCCTGTCCGAACCCGCCTGGACCACCGTCCTGGAAGTGCTGGCCGGCAACGATATCGGCGCTGTGGTCGATTCCCGCGGCCGCTACACCCCCACGCCCGCGCTGAGTCACGCGGTGGTACGCCACAATCGGGACGGGGCGCGGCACCAGGCCGACGGCATCGTGGTGACCCCGTCGCACAACCCGCCCCGCGACGGCGGCATCAAATACAACCCCCCACACGGCGGTCCGGCCGATACCGGCGCGACCGACAGCATCGCCGAACGCGCCAACGAACTGTTGCGCGGTGGTCTGGCCGGAGTGAAGCGCGCCCCGCTCACCCGGGCGATGGGCGAGGTCGGCCGCTACGACTACCTCGATCACTACATCGCCGAGCTGCCCGCGGTGCTGAACCTCGACGCCATCCGGGGCGCGGGGATACGGCTCGGCGCCGATCCCATGGGCGGCGCCAGCGTCGACTACTGGGAGGAGATCGGCCAGCGTTACGACCTCGATCTCGAGGTGGTGAATCCGAGCGTGGACCCCACCTGGCGTTTCATGACGCTCGACAGCGACGGGCAGATCCGGATGGATCCCTCGTCCCCGCATGCCATGGCCTCGCTGGTGTCCATCCGCGACGATTACGATATCTCGACCGGTAACGACGCCGACGCCGACCGGCACGGCATCGTCACCCCCGACGGCGGGCTGATGAACCCGAACCATTTCCTCGCGGTCGCCATCGAATATCTGGTGGCCAACCGGCGGGGCTGGGACGCGCTCACCAAGATCGGCAAGACCGCGGTCACCTCCTCGATGATCGACCGGGTGGTGAGTGTGCTCGGCCGGGACATCTACGAGGTGCCGGTCGGATTCAAATGGTTCGTCCCCGGGCTGTTCAGCGGCAGCCTCGCCTTCGGCGGCGAGGAGAGCGCGGGCGCGTCGTTCCTGCGGATGGACGGCACCGTATGGACCACCGAGAAGGACGGGATCCTGCTGGCCCTGCTGGCCGCCGAGATCGCCGCCGTCACCGGGCAGAGCCCGTCGACCCGCTATCACGAGCTCGAACGCCACTACGGCAGCCCCGCCTACGCCCGGATCGACGCTCCGGCAGAACCGGAGCAGAAGAA
This sequence comes from Nocardia jinanensis, assembly GCF_014645735.1. GTDB lineage: Bacteria > Actinomycetota > Actinomycetes > Mycobacteriales > Mycobacteriaceae > Nocardia > Nocardia jinanensis. Next base: position 261,797 of record NZ_BMMH01000004.1, read on the forward strand.
ATTGCTCGCCGGTCTCACTCCCGAACAGGTGACCGGCGACGAGATCGCGGGCGAACCGATCACCGAGGTGGCGACCCGGGCCCGGGGCAACGGCGCGGCGCTGGGCGGGCTGAAGGTGAGCACCGAGAACGCCTGGTTCGCGGCGCGGCCGTCGGGCACCGAGAACAAGTACAAGATCTACGCCGAGTCCTTCCACGGGACCGAACACCTCGCGAAGGTCCAGGAGGCGGCCCGGGAGATGGTCGGACGGGTGCTGGCTGACGGGTAGGCCGCAGGCCTGCGCGGTCCCGGACGTGCGGAACAGGGCCGCACCGACCCCGGGACCGGTAAATCCCGCGCCGACGCGGGGAATTGTGGAGTCCGCCCCGGCGTTGAGTGCCGGGGTGAGTGGTGAGGCCGTGGCAGATGATCGACCCGGGTCCGGGAGCAGGAACGGATCGGGTGGACAGGCTACGGTGCGGGCGCCGGGATTGCGGCGCCTGATTCCGGCCCGCCGGCGCGTGAACCCATCGCGCAAACCCCCGCTACCCAGCGAGATATGGGTCCTGATCAGTGCCGCCTTCTGTGTCGCGATCGGGTTCGGCCTGGTTGCGCCGGTGCTGCCGCAGTTCGCGCTCGGCTTCGGCGTGGGTGTCGCGGCCGCTTCGGCCATCGTGAGCGCCTTCGCCGCGATGCGACTACTGTTCGCGCCGGTCAGCGGCCGATTGGTGCAGTTGCTGGGGGAGCGGCGGATCTATCTGGTCGGCCTGCTCATCGTGGCGATATCCACCGGCGCGAGCGCTTTCGCCCAGACCTACTGGCAGTTGATGGTGCTGCGATCGCTCGGTGGGGTCGGGTCGACCATGTTCACCGTCTCGTCGATGGCGCTGGTGATCCGGCTCTCCCCACCGACCGAACGAGGCCGCGTCACCGGACTGTGGTCGACCTGCTTCCTGATCGGCGGGTTGTCCGGGCCGCTGATCGGCGGTGCCCTCGCCGGCTTCGGGCTGCGTGCCCCGTTCCTGATCTACGCGGTCGCCCTGCTGCTCGCCGTGGCGGTCGTCTATTTCAACCTGCGCGACTCCCGTATCACCGAATCCGAATCCGGCCGGGATGTGGCTACCGTCAGTTTCCGGCAGGGACTGGCCAGGCCCGAATACCGGGCGGCGCTGTTCTCCAACTTCGCCAGTGGCGCCGCGGTGTTCGGCGTCCGGATGGCGCTGGTCCCGCTGCTGGTGGTGGAGGTGCTGGGCGAGCCGTCCGGGATGGCAGGGGTCGCGCTCACTGTTTTCGCCGCCGGTAACGCGACGGTGCTGTTCTTCTCCGGGCGTTTGTCCGACCGCTACGGCCGCCGCCCGCTGCTTATCTCCGGCGCCCTGGTGTGCGCGGTCGGCACCACGGGTCTGGGCCTCGCCCCGACCATCACCTGGCTGCTGGTCACCTCGTTCGTCGCCGGTATCGGGTCCGGTCTGTTCACCCCCGCCCAGCAGGCGGCCGTCGGCGATATCATCGGCAACCGCGCCCGCGGCGGCACCATGCTCGCCGGATTTCAGATGGCCCAGGACCTGGGGACGGTCCTGGGGCCCATCGTGGTCGGCGTGATCGCGCAGCGGCTGTCCTATGGTGCCGGTCTCGCCGTCACCGGATCGCTGCTCGCCGTCGCCGCCGTGGCCTGGCTGATCGTGCCCGAACCGATGGACCGCGCCCCCGCCGCCCCGGAGCCGGACACTGCCTCCGTGGGCCCCGGAGTCTCCGTATCGAAGACCGCGGACGACGGCGCCGGGACCACGGAGACGACCGCAAGCTTCCCGGGTCTCGAAAACCGGTCGGAAAACAGGCACTGACCCGGGCCTGCGGGATTCGCGCGTGACCGGTTCGCCCGGATACGGCAGAGTGGTCGCGTGAGCAACTCGCCGTCCGAATACACGCCGCGGCCCATGTCCAACCGGACCACTTACGCCCTCGGCGCGCTGGCGCTGGTGCTGATCGCGTTGATCGTGGTCTTCGCCTACCGCTGGGGCAGTCGCGAGGAAGCCCAGGTGCGCAACGACGGCTACGGTTCGGTGCACGACGCGGCGGTGACCGCCGCGCTGCAAAGCGACGGCGGTGTGCGGCTCGGCCACCCGGAGGCCCCCAAGACGATCGAGATCTACGAGGACCCGATGTGCCCGTCCTGCGGCACTCTGGAAACTCTGTACGGACAGGAGCTCGCCCAGAAGCTCGACGAGGGCGAACTCGCCATCCGCTACCGGTTCGTCAATTTCCTCGACCCCAAATCCTCCAGCGGCGACTACTCCACGCGTGCGATCGCCGCCCTTCAGTGCGTGGCGGATACCGGTTCCGGCGTCACCTACTCGAAGTTCCACGAGACGCTGTTCACCACCCGCCAACCGGACGAGGGCTCCGAGCTCAGCGATGACGAACTGCTCACCATCGCGACCGAATCCGGCGCCACCGAACCCGCCCGCGAGTGCATCACCTCCGGTGCCCGCCGCGGTCAGGTGGCCGATCAGGCCGCCGCTACTCTCGACGACCTGACGGCGGCCCTCGACGGCGCCGCGGCCACCCCCAGTGTGTTCGATGTCGCTACCAAGATCGACGTCAACGAGCCGGACTGGGTCCAGCAGCTGGGGCCGTGACCTCGGTTTTCATCCTGAATCCAGGCGATTTGGCTCCGGGTGTCCAGGTGGTGTAACTTCGTTCAGGCAGCCGGGGAACCGGCGGTGATCATCCGGGGCTATGGCGCAGCTGGTAGCGCACCACACTGGCAGTGTGGGGGTCAGGGGTTCGAGTCCCCTTAGCTCCACCAGGGATTATAGGTTTCTCGCATGATGGAATAGCCCGGTTTTACGACACCTTCTACGACAACGGGCTATTCCGCATATCCAGCAGATTCGTCGTGAGAGTCGCCGAACAGGGGTTTTAGTTCGTTGACGGCGTCGCGTTGCACCTGCTCGATCACCTCTGTGTATGTGTTTATCGTCATACTGATCGAGCTGTGCCGGAGGATCCGCTGAACGGTCGCCGCATCCACGCCCATGGTGAACAGCAGGGTGGCGCAGGAGTGCCGAAGATCGTGCACTCGTAGGCGCGGGAGCCCGGCCTGCTCGCACAGACGGGCGAACATGCGGTTGACGTTGCGGGGCTCGATCGGGCCGCCGACTGCGGTAGTGAACACCAGTCCGGAGTCGCGCCATTCGTCGCCGGCGGCGAACCGATGCTCGCCCTGGATGCGCTGGTGCTCGCGCAAGATCGGAACCAGCGGCGAGGGTAGCGGCAGGGTGGTGTTGGAGCCGTCGGTCTTGACCGGGGTGAGCTGCAGGCGCCCGTCGACGCGTTGCAGAGCCTGTCGGATGGTGATCCGCCCACCGGCCAGATCCACATCGTCCCAGGCCCAGGGCTTCCCCGCGCCGCAACCCGAGAGCCAGCGCCACGGCCCACAGAGCGTGCAGGCGGTGGTCTGCGGCGGCGGCCAGGAAGCGGATGGCCTCGGTGCGGGTGAACCGGCGGCCCGCAGACTTGGCTCCGCCGGAGACGTGGACCGATCGGGCCACGTTGCGGGCGAGGACCTCGTCGTCGACCGCGTCCTGCAGCGCGGCCCGCAGCACCCGCAGCACCCGCAGGACGTGGCGGATCGAGCTGATCGAGAGCACATCACCGCAGCATTCCGGGGTGTTCTTGGCGCAGCAGCGGGGTGTGCGGCGGGCGGCGTCCTTGCCCTGGGCGCAGCACTGGCACCGCGTCCGCAGGCCGTTGATAAAGGCGCGGACGTGCTGAGTGCTCAGTGCTTTGAGTTTGCGCTTCCCCAAGGCCGGCACGATGTGCAAGCGGATGTCTCCTCGGTAGGTGGCGTAGGTGGTGCGGCGAATCGACGGCCCGACGATCTCCTCGAGCCAGTGCGCCATGTATTCGGCGACGGTCATCGTGGTGACCTCGACCGGGATACCTTGGCGCTCCATCTCCTTGAGACGGGTGCGTTCGGCATCGGCCTCTTCCCAAGTGGAGCCGTAGACGCTGATGCGTTTGCGGGTGCCGTCGGTGGCGGTGACGAACAGCTTGAGCTCGTAGAGGCCGTCGCGGCGGGCGCTGATGTTGCCGGAGCCGTTCGGGTTTTTCCGGCGGCGGGCAGAGTTGTTCTTGGACATTACTGTCCCCTTTCGAGCAGGTCGGCGAGGTAGGCGTCGAAGGATGCACGGACGATCCGGCGCGACCGGCCGACGGTGACCGAGTGCAGTTTGTTCGACCAGATCAGCTGGTAGATGCTGTAGCGGGAGACCCGCAGGGCGTCCGCGGCTTCCTGGACGGTCATGAACGGATGCTCGGTCATCGCGGACCGCCTACCGAGTTCGTCTGGGCTGCGCCCTGCCGAATATTCGCGGTGGTGAATGGATTCCACGACTGTGGGTGTCCCGGCATCGCGGCGGGCGATGCCATGTGCACCGGCTGAGGCTGCGGCGCAGCCAGTGGCCGGATGAGGCCGTCACCATGGTGAGCGAGACGACCGACACCGCGAGCGCCGTCGGTTGGACCGACCGTCTCGGAGCGGGTCTCGCGGCGGGGTCGAGTAATCCGATACCAGGGGTGGGAACCGGCTCCCCGGAGCCGGTGGGTAGAAGGGATCAGGATCATCTGCATGCGGCAGCCGCCTTTGCGTGCTGTCCACTGACCTGTCCCGACTCAAGGAAAGCCGAACCGTGGCACCGGCGCGACACTCCCGTGCGCGCACCTCGCGGCGAATCCCCCCGGCGGTGATGCGCCATTGCAGGTCACACCCCATGCGTAGGGCTCCGGCAATTCGTGCAGAATTTTCGGCGCCACGGCGTGTCGTGTGAGGGTCAGAGGTCGGCGTCTGATAGACGAAGAGCGGTCACTGCATCGAATACATCCAGTACTCGGCAGGGTCCTGCACCCCGATGCAGGACCTCGCTCACTTGCTGGCCGGTTCAGGCTGCGTCGATTGCGGCCAGCGCGAACTCACACTCCACCGGCTCCCCGTGATGCCGACCCTCGCACGTGATCGCCCCGAACCTGCGGTCCAGCGCGGTCAACCGACGCCGCGACTCCGCCTCGAGGTCATCGATCCGGGATCCGGCGATCGCCTCGTAATTCTCGAGCTGGCCGGCGTTGTCCTCCAGTGGCGGCAGCCCCGCCGCCTGCCACATCCGGAAGTACAAGCCCACCGATTCGGTGTTCAACGGGGCGCGCATCGGCGCCTCCGACAACGCCGCCCACACTTCCGCCGCCGTCCCCGGCTGCGTCGGTTTGCTGGCCGCGATCCGATCCAGGATTTCGCGGCAGTGCGCCCGGAACAGCAGTTCGTGCTCCACCCGCTGATGAGTGGGCTGCAACAGCGAGAACCCGTGCCACACCCACGCTGCCTGTCCAGGGTGGCGTTTCTGCGCGGCCTGGATCTCTTCCTCGGCCCAGTCGATGCGTTCGAATACCTCACCCAGCCAGCCCACCATTTCGTCCGTCCCCGGCAGCAGCTTCTCTACCGACGACAGGGCAGAGGTCATGGTGCTTTCCATCGAGATTTACCCTCCCAACAGGGAGGGCGGGCACCGTAATACGGTGCCTGCCCTTACTTTTCACATTGAATGCGTTCACAGTCAGCGGTGAGCTGCCGCCTTCCCCGGCGTGCAGGGCCCCGCTCGATCTCTGGGCGTCCCGGGGTATCGATCGGCCCTCGTCGACTCTGCCCGGCGGTAGCGGCAGTCACCGCCTTCGTCGTGGCCGCCGACCTCCAGGTACGCCGGATACTCGTGCCCGGTCGGGGCGAACGCGATCAGGGTGAGCCCACCCTCGTCGACAGCGATGTGGGCGTCGTCGGCCACAGCGTTCAACCATTGCCGAAGAGCGCCGGGAGAAATTGACACGGGATACTCCTTCCTTGACATCGGGCCGGCCACCAAACCATGGGGTGATGGCCGCGGGCAGGATTGATTCGCGCCTTTACAGACCGCACGTGACCTTGATCGGGCAGGATGTCGGCGGCGCAGTTGTGCGCGAGATCGACGCGGCTGTTGATGGTTTCGACGTTGCTGGTCAGGTCCAGTGGTGGTTGCGTCCGCGGCCCGTGGTGGTTGAGGTGGCGCACGTGCCGGTGCCGGACACGCCTAAGAATTGAGGACGGCTGGAGACCATAGGGACGCGACCAGTTTCCCCGGTCTTTGTTAGTGCCCTGGCCTACAGTCATCCTGATCGATCACCGCAGGGGTCCATGGAATCAGGGGAGTGCAGGTGGGTAGACGTCGTCGCCGCTCGCTCAATACCGGCGTGCTGGGCATGGCCGGTATCGCCGTGTTCATCGTCGGGAGGCAAAACGACGACCACAGTGGCGCTGGACTTCGGCCGTATCACCATCGCCCCGGACCTGGTGCTGTATCTGTTCGGGACGCCCGGACAGGACCGTTTCTGGTTCATGTGGAACGAGCTGTCCTCCGGCGCGCTGGGTCCGGTCGTTCTCGCCGACACGCGGCGGCTGTCGGATTGTTTTGCTGCCGTGGACTATTTCGAGTCCCGCCGGATTCCGTTCGTGGTGGCGGTCAATTGTTTCGACGACGCCGACATCTACGCCGGCGACGAGGTCCGCGGCGCGCTCGACCTGTCCGACGCGGTACCTGTTCTGCTGTGCGACGCCCGCGATCGGAACTCGGCCAAGCACGTCCTGATCTGTTTGCTCGAGCACGTCATGGCCGTGGCCGCGGCACCGCATCCGGGATTGCCCGGCTGAGGGCCCGGTGCTTCGGTGGGAGGGTGACCGTTGCGGATCAATGTGCGCCGCCACCGTCAGCCGTGGAGGTGACGGTGGCGCGGCCGTGCTCGTCGAACCGGCGCCGATCGCGTGTCTTGATCGGCGCCGGCTCGATTCATGCCACAGGTGCGCCTTCCTCGTCCAGTGATTCCTGGATGGCGGCCTGCGCGGCGTGTGGCAGGGTGTGCATGATTTCGCGCACGCGTTGCTTGCGCCGTTGGACGGCCTGTCGCACGGGCATGCCGGGGGTAGCCTTCATCTGCGGGATGATGCCCTCCACTGCTTCGGCGCCGCCGTGGTGGTGGCCGGCATCGACAAGAGCCTGCTCGCGAGCCATCTGAGCCTCGTCCTTCTCCTCGGACATGCCGATCGGGCCGATCATGCGGCCGTTGAGGAACTGCTTGACCACCGGCTCGTCGGAGGTGAGCAGCACCTCACGCGGGCCGAACATCACCAGCCGGCGACGGAAGAGCATGCCGATATTGTCCGGCACGGTGCGGGCCAGGTTGATGTTGTGCGTCACGATGAGGATCGTGGCGTCGATCTGGGCGTTGATATCGATGAGCAGCTGCGACAGGTAGGATGTGCGCACGGGATCGAGCCCGGAGTCGGGCTCGTCGACCAGGATGATCTGCGGGTCCAGCACCAGCGCACGGGCCAGACCCGCACGTTTGCGCATACCACCGGAGATCTCACCGGGCAGCTTGCGTTCGGCGCCGAGAAGACCCGTCATCTCCAGCTTCTCCATCACGATCTTCTCGATCTCCGATTCCGACTTCTTCGTGTGCTCACGCAACGGGAAGGCGACGTTGTCGAACAGGTGCATGGAACCGAACAGCGCGCCGTCCTGGAACAGCACGCCGAACAGCTTGCGGATCTCGTAGAGCTCCTTGTCGGAGCAGGTGGTGATGTCGGTGCCGTCGATGTGAATGGATCCACGCTCCGGCCGCAGCAGGCCGATGAGCGACTTCAGGAAGACCGATTTACCGGTACCGGAGGGCCCGAGCAGCGCACTGACCTCCCCGGGCGGCAGGGTCAACGAGACGTCCTGCCAGATACGCTGCGAACCAAAGGTTTTGACAATACCTTCGGTCCTGACCTCGACGCCCATGGTGATTCCTTCGAGTCGGTGAGTTCCGTCCGATCGCACGGCAGGACGCGGGATGTCCGCCGCACAATGGAAGTATTTTAATCTATATTCTAATATTGAAGGTGGTTTGGTCGCGCCCTGTGTGCGCCGGCCGTTTCGGACAACAGATCGGACCAGCCTCGCGGCGGCCGACCTACAGCGAAGTGGGTAGGAAGATGAAACAAGCGCAACTGTCCCGCCGGATCGAGGGCAAGGTGGTCGCCGTCACCGGCGCGGCGCGGGGGATCGGGCTCGCCACGGCGAAGGCGCTGCACCGCCGTGGCGCCAAGGTGGTCATCGGTGACATCGACGAGGCGGCCGTCAAAGGGGCTGCCGCGGAACTGGGCACCGATGTCGAAGCCGTTCGGCTCGACGTCACCGACGAAGCCTCGTTCGCCGATTTCGTCGCGCATGCCGAGCGCCGGTACGGCACGCTGGACGTCTTGATCAACAACGCGGGAATCATGCCGATCGGGCCGTTTCTCGACGAGGAGTCGGCGCTGTCTAAGCGGGTGCTGGAGATCAACGCGGGCGGCGCTATGATCGGTATGCGCAGCGCGCTTCCCGGGATGATCGGCCGGGGAGCGGGCCATATCGTGAACGTGGCGTCGGTGGCGGGGAAGTCGCCGGTGCCCGGCGGCCTGAGCTACGCCGCGAGTAAAGCGGCGGTGATCTCGGCGACGGAGACCGCGCGGGTCGAGTGCGCGCGGTCGGGGGTGTCGTTCACCTGCGTACTGCCGTCGTTTACCAACACCGACCTCATCGCGGGTACGTCGGGAACCAAGTTCATCGCCAATCTCGAGCCCGGCGAGGTGGCGGAGGCGATCGTCGCAGCCATCGCCGCCCGCAAGCCGGATGTGTATCTGCCTCGGATACTCGGTCTCGTCGTGTGGTCGCAGCCGCTGCTCGGGCGCCGCCTGCGGGATTGGGCCAATCATCTGATCAAGGCCGACAGCGCATTTCTCGCCTTCGACGCGGATGCCCGCAAGGAATACGATGCGCGGATCGGCGCCCGGGCAGTCGAAGAAGGGGGGCGCCCGGCCGGTGGCGCCACGAAGCCGGAGAGTCGTTCGTGAACTGGGGCCCGGAGGCCTGGGCAGGCACCCCGGCTGCTCCTGGCCGCCGTGTCGATACGGAGCGTTACCCGGCGGTGTCGACCACGCCGGATGGGGTGCGGCGGCGGGCTCGTTCGACGAGTTCGTCGAGGAGTCTGCGCAGTGTCCACTCCAGGGCTGCGATATCCCGGCCGGCGTCGACTTGCTGATAGCCGACCAGCAGGTAGATGCCCCACTGGGCGTAACGCAATGCCTCCTCGTCCTCGGAGACCATGCGGGCCGCTTCCAGGACGACCTGCTTGCGCTGCAGGTCGACGGCATCCTGCACCTCCTTGACCCGCGGATCGACCTTGCTCCAGGCGCGGATCTCCGCCTCGGCCCGATGCGGCAATGCGAGGGTGAACTGCAGCAGGGCCTCCAGTTGGTCGATGGGGTTCGCACGTCGGCGGGCCGACTCCGCCAGCTGGGTGGTGCGGGCCGACAGCCAGTTGCCGAGGAACTGGTCGACGAAGTCTCGCCAGTTCTCGAAGTAGTGGTAGAACGATCCCGTGGTGACGCCGAGGCGTTTGCATACCGGCGCCAGCTTCACCGCGCCGTATCCCTCGGAGGAGAGCAGTTCGAGGGCGGCATCGAAGTAGTCCTGCGGGGTGGCGATCGTGGCCATGATCCTCCATCGTGATGGCGCCGCGGGTCCGGCCTTGTGCATAAGTCAACTTATGCTTACGATACCCCCACCGCGGTTGTGACGGAGGCCACGTAGGAGCGCAATGGGCTGCCGCGGCGACGGTCCGTTCGGAATCGTTCACGTCGGTGGGCTGGATAAATTTAATCAAAAATATATTAATTCATATCCGACAACTCAGCCGGAGAGGTACTGCCACCATGTTCCCTGGCGTACATGCCGTTTCCACGCCCGACAAGCCTGCCGCCATCATGGCCGGGTCGGGGCGTACGTTGTCCTATCGTGAACTCGACGAGAACTCCGCGCGGCTCGCGCGGGTACTCTACGACGGCGGGCTGCGCCCCGGCGATGTGATCGCGATGGTTTCCGACAACACCCTCGAATGCTTCGAGATCTACTGGGCGGCTCTGCGCTCGGGTCTGTATGTCTTGGCGGTGAACCGTCATCTGTCGCCGGCCGAGGTCGCCTACATCATCGATGACAGTGACGCCCAGGTCGTTATCGCTTCGGCCGGCGTGGGCGAGCTGGCCGGCTCGATGCCCGAGCTGGTCTCCGGAGTGCAGCGCTGGCTGGCGTTCGGCGGGCCGATCGACGGCTACGAGAGCTACGAACAGGCACTGGCCGCGGCGGGACCGCGGCTGACCGAGCAACCGCGGGGACAGGACATGCTGTACTCGTCCGGTACGACCGGGCGGCCCAAGGGAGTCAAACCGCCGCTGCCCGGGATTACCGTCGACCAGCCCGGCGACCCGTTGACCGCGGTCGCGGGCAAGCTGTTCCGGATCGATTCCTCGGATGTGTACCTGTCCCCGGCGCCGATCTACCACGCCGCGCCGCTGCGATGGTGCGGCGTGATCCACGCTTACGGCGGCACCGTCGTGCTGATGGAGAAGTTCGACGCGGAGCAGACGCTGGCGGCAATCGAGAAGTTCAGTGCCACGGCGACCCAGATGGTGCCCACCATGTTCGTGCGGATGCTCCAACTCCCGGAGGAGACCCGGCGCCGCTACGACACCTCGAGTCTCCGGTTGGCGCTGCACGCCGCCGCGCCGTGCCCGCCGGAGGTGAAGCACGCCATGATCGAGTGGTGGGGCCCGGTGCTGGCGGAGTACTACGGATCCACCGAAGGCAACGGTCTCAGCGTCATCACCACGCCCGAGTGGCTCCAACGCCCCGGTGCGGTCGGCCGGAGCATGCTCGGGCCGGTGCACATCTGTGACGACGCCGGCAACGAACTGGCCCCGAGGGAGATCGGCACCGTGTACTTCGAACGCGAGACGCTGCCGTTCGAGTATCACAAGGATCCGGACAAGACCGCCGCGGCGCAGCATCCCCAGCATCCGAACTGGACCGCGGTGGGCGATCTCGGATATGTCGACGAGGACGGTTACCTGTATCTGACCGATCGCAAGTCGTTCGTGATCATCTCGGGCGGGGTGAACATCTACCCGCAGGAGGTCGAGAACGTGCTGACCCTGCATCCGGCGATCTTCGATGTCGGCGTGATCGGTGTACCGGACGCCGAGATGGGACAGCAGGTCAAGGCCGTCGTCCAGCTGCATCCCGGCGTCGCACCCGAGGATTCGCTGGCCGAGGACATCATCCAGTACGTCCGTGATCGCATCGCGAACTACAAGGCGCCCAAGACCGTCGATTTCGTCACATCACTTCCCCGGACCGCCACCGGCAAGCTCGTCAAGCGTGAGCTGGAGAAGCGCTACTCACCGGCCTGATGCGGCGTCGGTACCGCCGGGGCCGGACGGCCCGGAGCATCCGATAGTCCAGTTACCACACGAAACAACACGGAGACGATGAGATGTCCACATCGCATTTCGACCAGTCGGTCGAGGCCCCCGCGGTTCGAGCCGTCGTGGCGCAAGCCCGAGACACCTTCGCTTCGGGCCGGACGCGATCGGTGCAGTGGCGGACCGAGCAGCTGCGGAATCTGGTCAGATTGCTCGACGAGCGCGAAGAGCAGATAGCGGCGGCGCTGGCCGCCGATCTGGGCCGCAGTCCGGCCGAAGCATGGTTCGGCGATATCGCCTCGACACGCGGTGAAGCGGTCTACGCACTGAAGCATTTGCGGCGCTGGCTGCGCAAGCGGCGGCAGCCACTGTCGCTGATCCAGTACCCAGGCTCGGCCTGGGTCCAGTACGAACCGCTCGGCGTGGTCCTCGTCATCGGTCCGTGGAACTATCCCGTCGTCCTGACCCTCGGCCCGCTGATCGCCGCGCTCGCCGCGGGTAACGCCGCGGTGATAAAACCCTCCGAGCTCGCCCCGGCGACCTCGCAGCTGCTCGCGCGGATCGTGCCGGAATACTTGGACTCCGAGGCAGTGTTCGTGGTCGAGGGTGACGCCGCCGTCACCCAGGATCTGCTCGCCCAGGGCTTCGATCACGCGGTCTTCACCGGTGGCACCGAGGTCGGCAAGAAGATCATGGCTGCCGCGGCCCCCACGCTGACGCCGGTGACGCTCGAACTCGGTGGCAAGAGCCCGGTGGTCGTGGCCGCCGACGCGGACCTCGAGGTGGTGGCACGCCGCATCGCCTGGGTGAAATTCATGAATTCCGGCCAGACGTGCATCGCCCCGGACTATGTCCTCGTCGATGAGCGCGTCCGGGATGCTTTGGTCGATCGATTGGCCGCCACCGTCCGGGAGTTCGCCGAGGACGACGACCCCGTGGGGCGGCGCATCGTCAACGAGCGGCAGTTCGACCGGCTTGCCGGCTACCTGGACCGGTCAGCCGGTCGTATCGTCCTGGGTGGCGGGTCGCAGAAGTCGCAACTACGGATCGAGCCGACGATCCTGGTCGACCCCGATCCCGACGACGCGGTGATGCGGGAAGAGATCTTCGGGCCGATCCTGCCGGTGCTGTCGTACACCTCGCTCGACGAGGCGATCGCCTTCGTCAACGCCCGCCCGAAGCCATTGTCGGCGTATTACTTCAGTAAGTCGAGTGCGGTCCAGCGTCGTCTGGTCGATGAGATCGCCTCGGGTGGCGCCGTGGTGAACCATATCGCGATGCATTTCCTCGTTCCGCAGCTGCCGTTCGGCGGTGTCGGTGCCAGTGGAATGGGTGCTTACCACGGTAGGTGGGGCTTCGAGGCGCTCAGTCACCGCAAGCCGGTGCTGAAGAAGACATTCCGGCCCGACCTGCAACTCGTGTACCCGCCCTACACCGAGAAGGCTATGAAGATCATGCGCAGACTCTTCTGAGCCTGCGGCCGGGTACGACAGCGCCCCCGGGATCGGAGTCGGCAACGGCGCCGAATCCGATCCCGGGGGCGCTTCGAGTATGTGGAACCGCCCCTCGGGGCTACTACGCCTGCGGTGGCAGTTGCCTGCCGATGATCTCCTTCATGATCTCGGTCGTACCGCCGTAGATGGTCTGAATCCGGGTATCGACGTACGCGCGGGCCACCGGGTACTCCTGCATGTAGCCGTATCCGCCGTGCAACTGCAGGCAGCGATCGATGACGCGCTTCTGCAACTCGCTGACGTACCACTTGCCCTTCGCCGCGTCGACGGCACTGAGCGTGCCGTCGTTGTACGCCACGACCGAACGGTCCACATACGCCTGCACGATATCGAGTTCCGTATCCATCTCGGCGAGTTCGAAGCGCACATGCTGGTTGTCGCCGATCGGGCGGCCGAACGCCCGGCGGGTGAAGCAGTATTCGCGAGTCTCCTCGAATATGGCGCGCGAGACGGCGATCGCCCCGGCGGTCACGCCGAGCCGCTCCCTGGGTAGGTGGCTCATGAGCGCGTGCAGGCCGCGGCCCACCTCGCCGAGGATATTGCTCGCCGGTACGCGAACGTCGTCGAAGAACAGCTCGGCGGTATCCTGGCCGGGTAAGCCGATTTTCTCCAGCTTGCGCCCCCGGGTGAAGCCGGGCATATCGCGTTCGACCACGAACAAGGTGAAGGCCTTCGTGCCGCCGGCCGGGTCGGTGCGCGCGGCGACGATCACCAGATCGGCCATGATGCCGCTGGAGATGAAGGTCTTCTGGCCGTTGAGGATCCAGTCGTCACCGTCGCGCCTGGCCTCGGTCCGGATGCCCTGCAGATCGCTGCCCGCGCCCGGTTCGGTCATCGCGAGCGCGCCGACGGTTGTCCCCGCGGCGAAACCGGGTAGCCAGCGCTGCTTCTGCTCGTCGGTGGTGAGGTCGATCAGGTAGTGCAGGACCAGATCGTCCTGGAGCGCGATGGTCACCGCGAACGACAGTGCGTGCGAGCGGGCGAGCTCTTCGCAGGCGACCATGCGGTAGCGGTAGTCGGACTCGCCCGATCCGCCGTACTCGGCGGGCACCTCGAGCGCGTAGACGCCACTCTTGGCGGCGGTTTCGAACACGCTCCGGTCGATCCACCGCTCGGCGTCCCATCGCTCGCGATGGGGGACCACCTCGCGCTGAACGAACTCGCGCACCGTATCGCGGTAGAGCTCGTGATCTGCGGTGAAGAGGTTGCGTTCCATGATCGGCGTCCGTTCGTGAGGGGCGGTTGGTCGTCTGAATTTAACATGTATTCGAAAAATTCAGCGAGCGGCACGGAGGTCGACGTTGGTTGACTCGCCAGGCAACAGAATTTATATTAGATTCAAATAGTGAGGTCCGTGCGTCGCCCAGGTCAGTGCGCCGGCGGGCCGATCGCTGCGGCGGAGGTAGGTGGTGGATATGTCGAACGACGAGGTTCCCGGCGAAGTGGTACTCACCCGGGATCGCGGACCGATCCGGGTACTGACCCTCAACCGGCCGCATCGAAAGAACGCGATCGACCTGCCATTGCGGTATGCCCTTGCCGAGCGGCTGGAAGAAGCGATGGCGGATATCGATATCCGGGTGATCGTACTGACCGGCGCGGCCGGGACCTTCTGCTCCGGGGGCGATATCTCCACGATGAGCCGCCAGAGCCCCGAGAGTGCCCGTCCGCGGGCCGAGGCCGCCCAGCGTGTTGTCCGCGCGATCTGGACGGGCGGTAAACCCGTGATCGCGGCGGTCGAGGGTGCTGCCTATGGTGCGGGGACATCGTTGGCACTTGCCTGTGACCGGGTGGTCACGGCCGCGGACGCGGTATTCAGTACCGCGTTCACGGGCGTCGGCCTGGCCGGTGATATGGGCATCTTCGCCTCCCTGCCCGCGCGGGTCGGCCCGGCGCGCGCCAAGCAGCTGATGCTGCTACCGGAGAAGCTCTCCGGTGAGCACGCCTGCCGGCTCGGGATGGCCGACCTGGTGGTGGAGCCGGGGCAGGCGTTGGAGCGCGCGCTGCGTGACGCCGAGGCGATGGCCACCGCGCCGCCGCTGGCCGTGGCGGCCATGAAGTCGCTGTGGGAGAGATGGCCTGCCCGGCCGGTCGACGTGCTCGGGTACGAGGTCGAGGCGCAGGTGCGGCTGTTCGGTAGCGAGGACTTCGCCGAAGGCGTCGAAGCGTTCCGGCAGCGGCGAACGCCACGGTTCGTCGGCAAGTAGCCGGTGACACCGGTAGTAGAGCCATCGAGGAATGGAGTACGGGAGATGACAACGGCGACGGATGCTGCTCCGCGCGTGG
This sequence comes from Nocardia jinanensis, assembly GCF_014645735.1. Lineage (GTDB taxonomy): Bacteria > Actinomycetota > Actinomycetes > Mycobacteriales > Mycobacteriaceae > Nocardia > Nocardia jinanensis. The sequence goes on from NZ_BMMH01000004.1 coordinate 276,941, forward strand.
ACTATTCGCGTCTGATAGAACCCGATCGGGTGCACGGTTCGCTGTACTCGGACCCCGCGGTGTTCGCCGACGAACTCGAGCGGATCTGGTACGGCGGCTGGGTGTTCGTCGGCCACACGAGCGAGGTCGCGCAGCCCAACGACTATGTCCGCAAGCAGATCGGCCCGCAGGACGTGGTGATGACCCGGGACGGCGACGGCCGGGTGCACCTGCTCGCCAACCGGTGCCCGCACCGGGGGAACCTGGTGTGCGACGCACCGCGCGGCAACTCGAGTTCGTTCCGGTGCCCATACCACGGGTGGACCTTCCGCAATACCGGAGAACTGCTCGGCTACCCGTACAACAAGGGCTACGGCGGCAAGGGAAAGCTCGACATCGGTATGGGTGCCGTCCCGCGCGTGGAGGAGTACCAGGGCTTCGTGTTCGGGAGCTTCAACCCCGATGTGGTGCCGCTTACCGAACATCTCGGTGCCGCCGCGGGCGAGATCGATCGGCTGGTCCGGCTGTCGCCCGCGGGCCGTGTCCGTCTCGACGCGGGCTGGTTGCGGCACCGCACCCGCGCGAATTGGAAGTTGCTCGCGGAGAACGAAACCGACGGCTACCACCCGCAGTTCGTGCACGGTTCCATCTTCTCGGTGACCGGCTCGACGATCGGGCCGCTGTACAGCGACAACTCGACCGCGGTGACCAGGGCACTGGGTAACGGGCACAGCGAGAACGATCTGCGGCCGGAGTTCCGCAAGTTCGCCGAGCCGATGCGCTGGTTCGGAACCACCGAATCGCGGGTTCCCGACTACGCGGCGGCGATGCGGGCGCGGCACGGGCACGAGGCCGAGCGCATCCTGATCGAGGGCGCACCGCACGTGATGATCTTTCCCAACCTGTTCATCGCCGAGATCCAGGTCTTCAACATCCAACCGCTGTCGGCCACCGAATGCATCCAGTACTCCACGGCCGTGCAGTTCGAGGGGGCGCCTGAGCTGAACCGGCGCATGCTGTCGCAGTGCATCGGTTCGGTCGGACCTGCCGGTATGTTGCTCGCCGACGACACGGAGATGTACGAGCGTAACCAGGTCGGGGTCGGTCAGCTGCGCCCGGAGTGGCTGACCCTGCGCCGCGGTCTCGTCCGTGAGTACACCGACGACGACGGCTTCCTCGTCGGTGGTGCGACCGATGAGACAGCCATGCGCGCTTTCTGGCGCCACTACACGAAACTGATGGAGGCGCGATGACCACCGCAGCAGAAACCACTGTGGCAGAACCGGGGCCGGCCGTTACCGACCTCGAGGAGATCGCCCGGTTCCTCTACCGCGAGGCACGCTTGGCGGACGAGCACGACTACGACGCCTGGGAACAGTTGTGGACCGACGACGCCAAGTACTGGGTGCCGACGTCGGATTCGCTGCTCGCCCCGGAAACGCAGATGTCGGTGATCTACGACAATCGCCGCCGGATCGGCACGCGGCTGCAACAACTGCGCACCGGCAAGAGATACGCTCAGGCACCTCCGTCGAATCTGCGCCGGGTGGTCTCGAATATCGAGATCCTCGACACCGAGGGCACCGATACCGTCGTCGGCGCGAACTTCATGCTCTTCGAATCGAAGCCGCGCGGGATCGAGATCTGGGCCGGCCGTACGACGTATCGGCTCCGGCGGGTCGCCGGCGAGGTAAAACTCGCCGCCAAGACGGTCGTCCTGGTCAACAACGCCGAAGCCATACCGACCCTCGGATTCCTGATCTAGGGCCCCGGATGAGCATCGGGATCGTGGCGAGCGAATTCGCCCAGGTGGCAATTTCGGTGGACACGTCGGCCCATGACGCGCGGCTGCGGCTGGAGGATCTGCGCACCGGGCGGGTGCGGTATTTGGACGCGCTCGAGCTGGAAACCATTGTGTGGCTGCGCGAGGAGCATCTGCGCGGGCTACTCGATCCGTCCGCGGATCGATGGCGCGAGGACGATCCGCTGCGTTGACCGCTCGGATCCCACCATATGAACGGACACGGCGCGGCGACACAGCACCGCCGCGCTCTACCGGGCCGACAACGAGCCCACGGCAATCATCGGGAGGAACGATGAAGATCGAACTGGACCGGGGGAAGTGCACCGGGCTGGGAATCTGTGAATCGCTCGCACCATGCCATTTCGAGGTGAACGACGAAGGCGAGTTGCAGGTGCTGAAAGAGACCGTGACGGAGGACGAGCGGGCCGAGGTGGAGGAGGCGGTCGCCGGGTGCCCGACCGAAGCCCTGCGACTGTCCGAATAACGGCTCGGTCACGGGACCGCGGCCGCTGCTGACACCGCCGATTGTCTTCCCGCGTAACCGCCCGGGCACCCGGCCCGCGGTGGAGCCTGCGCTCGACCGCATGCCCTGCGAACCAGCGGCGCATCACCTCCCCGAAGTGCCCGAATCGGCGCCGCGCCCGCTCGATCCGACGCCCGGCCGCGTTCTCCGGCGCGGAGTGCGCGTGCGGACTGGGAGTGCCGTGGCGAGCAGGTCGATGAAAACGATGCCTGATCCACGGCGAACGAGTCCGGCCTCAGCTCGCTCGCGTCGACCGCGAATGCTCGAGAATCCGTTCGGCGATGAGCGCCGCGACGTGCTCGGGAGACTTGGGCCCTCGGAACATGTCGGCCGGGTGACGAGCACATCATCGAGCAGATGCTGATCCGCGGCACCGTGCGGGCGCAGCGGGGGTCGGCGTGGTGCGGCGGTATCCGAACCGGGCATGAGCGCCCCGATCGCGTCCGTGTTCGACACCATTTTCGGGACGAGCCGAAGTACGGCGATCTCGGCTTCCTCGCGGAGAAGGGCGCGTTCGAGCTGCCAGTCCCCGGACAAGACCTTCTTGGACAAGGGGAGTCGATCGGGGGAATGGTGTATGCAGGCCGCCGGGGGCAGGGGAGGAGCAATCATGTGCCGGGCTCATTGCCTCGGCGGACTTTCCTCGAGGCGGGGCGGTTTCCCGAGACGGCGGGGATTCTTGCGTTCACAGGAGCGGTAGCGCGGGCTCTCCCTGGCAGGGTGCCGGATAGCGTACGTCGCCACCATGCCGCACTCGTCGGAGCGGCGGACCTCGCAAAAAGTTTACTTGATCTTCAATTATCGGCCGGTGTGGGAGGTGCGTACCCACGCGGACAGCCGGGCGGTGACAACGGTCCGGTGCGACCGTTGTCACCGCCCGGTGTGTCCAGGCTACGACCGGGTCAGGCGAGGCGCTCGATGATGGTGACGTTGGACTGGCCGCCGCCTTCGCACATCGTCTGCAGGCCATAGCGGCCGGAGGCGCGTTCCAGCTCGTTGAGCAGCGTCGTCATCAGGCGTGCCCCCGAAGCGCCGAGGGGGTGGCCGAGCGCGATCGCGCCGCCGTTGACGTTTGTTTTGTCCGGATCGGCGCCGGTGTGCTCGAGCCAGGCGAGGACGACGCTGGCGAAGGCTTCGTTGACCTCGAACAGATCGATGTCGTGCACCGAGAGACCGGTCTTCGCCAGCGCCCGGTCGGTGGCGGGCAACGGCGTGGTGAGCAGGTTGACGGGGTCGGAGCCGAGCACCGACATGTGATGGATCCGCGCGCGCGGCGTGAAACCGTGGGTGCGGACCGCCTCCTCGGACGCGATGAGCAGGGCCGAGGACGCATCGGAGATCTGGCTCGCGACCGCCGCGGTGACCCGGCCGCCCGGAGTCAGCGTCTTCAGCGACGCCATCTTTTCCAGGGAGGTGTCGGCGCGTGGGCCCTCGTCGTGCTCGAGCTCCCCGACCGCGACGATCTCGGACTTGAATCGTCCCTCCTCGCGGGCACGCAACGCGCGATCGTGGCTACGCAGCGAGAACTCCTCCATTGCCGCGCGATCGAAGCCGAAGTCGGCGGCGATGCGCTCCGCCGAGACGAACTGGGAGATTTCCTGGTCTCCGTACCGTGCATGCCAGCCCTGCGATCCGGTCCACGGGTCTTTCGCGCCGTACGGCTCGCCTGCGACGAAGGCGCTGAAGATCGGGAATTGGCTCATCTTCTGCACGCCGCCGGCGACGATGAGGTCGGCGGTACCGCTCATCACCGCCTGCGCGGCGAAGTGCACGGCCTGCTGCGACGAGCCGCACTGGCGGTCGATGGTCACGCCCGGCACGCTTTCGGGAAGACCGGCGGCCAGTGCGCTGGTACGCGCGATATCGCCGGCCTGGGAGCCGATTGTGTCGAGGCAACCGAAGATGACATCCTCGACGGCGGCCGGGTCGAAGTCACCTCGGTCGACCAGCGCGCGAATGGAATGAGCGCCGAGGTCGGCGGCGTGGATCCGGGCGAGCGCGCCGTTGCGGCGTCCGACAGGGGTACGGACGGCGTCGACGATATAGGCCTCGGGCATTTTATCTCCTTGAGAGCGAAGCGAACTCTGATTCTCAGAGCGAGTGGGGAGCGGGAGCGCCGAGCCCGTGACGGACCAGCGACTGGGCGGTGGATATCACTGCGGTGATGGATCCGGAGCGGGGGCTCCACCACTCCGGAGTCCAGTTGAGCGCGCCCATGACGAGCATGCGTGCGACGCGCAGGTCGAGATCCGGGCGGATACTGCCCTCGGCGTGCGCCTGCTCGAGCAGCCCACGCCACAGTGCGAGGTACTCACCGCCTTCGGTGCGCAAGCGATTGCGGACCTCGTCGGGCAGTTGCCCCAGGTTCCGCGTGACCGCGGTGGCGAAATCCGAGAGGTGTAGTTCGACATCGAGATGGGCCGCCACGGCGATACAGATGCGTTCCATTGCGGAGGTGTCTGCGGGTAGCTCGGCCAGGGCGGTCTCGACATGGTCGCGTAATCGCTGCTGACCGACCGCCATCACTTCGGCGATGAGTTCGTCTCTGGACTCGAAGTAGTAGTAGACCGCCGGTGCGCGCAACCCCGCCTGCGCCGCGATATCGGCGAGTCGAGTCTCGGAATAGCCTCTGGCGCTGATGACTCGAGCGGCCGCGGCCAGGATGCGATCTCGGGTTCCGGCGGCGTTGCCGTTTCGGGTTCGGCCCCGGCCCGTTGCCCGCCGGGCTTCTTGTCCGGGGGTCACGGCATCGAGTATCCGCCGCTCACCGAGAACACCTGACCGGTGACCTGGCGGGCGGCGGTCTCCGAACAGACCCAGGTGACCGCGGCGGCGATATCGTCGGCCACGGTCAAGCGGCGCAGCGGTATGCCCTTCTTCAGTGACTCGATCTGCTTCTCGTCGAAGACGGTGTCGCGGCCGGCCGACCACAGACTGGAAGAGCCGACCGCCGCGTCGTTTTCGGGGATGACGAGGCCGGGGCAGACGACATTGGAACGGATTCCATGGCGGCCGTGCTCTTTCGCGATCGTTCTCGCCAGCGCGATCACCGCCGCTTTCGTGGCGCCGTAGACGCCCTGGCGTATCTCGCCGAACGCGGCATCACTGGAGATGAAAACGATCGAACCGACGCCGGCTTCGCGCATGACGCCGAGGGCGGCCTGGCTACAGGAGATCGCGGCGAAAAGGTTGACCTCCACCAATCGCTGCCAGCGGGCACGGTCGGTGTCCTCGGCGATGAAGCCGGGGACGCTCCAGCCGGCGTTGTTCACCAGCACGTCGATACCGCCCCATTGCGCCACCAGGCCGGCGACCACATCTTCGGCGGCCCCGGGCCGGGTGAGATCGGCCTCGGCGATCTCACAGGCGGTGGCGCCCAGTTCGAGCGCCTCGGCCCGGACCTTGGCAGCTTGATCGCCGTCGATATCACAAATGGTCACGCGCGCGGCCTCCGCCGCGAAGCCGTGCACGATGCCGCGTCCGATATTCGACGCGCCTCCGGTCACCAGGACACGAGCCGCGCGCAGTCCGAGATCCATAGGTGTCTCCTCGTCGAGTCTGCGGTGGTTGACGTCCCCATGTTAGCTAATTTATCTTAGATTCGAAAATAGTTAACTTCGAACGGAGGGTGCATGAGGGTCTTCGACGGGATCGCGGAACTGGTGGCGGTGAAGGGTGAGCAGCTCGGGTCCAGTGACTGGCTGCTCATCGATCAGAAACGGGTCGACACCTTCGCCGAGGCCACCGGCGATCACCAGTGGATCCATGTGGACCCCGCGCGAGCATCCGACGGTCCCTTCGGGTCGACCATCGCGCACGGATTGCTGACGCTGTCGCTGCTGCCGTCTTTCCAGCACGAGATCTTCCGGGTCGACAACGTGACGATGGCGGTCAACTACGGTCTGAACAAGGTCCGGTTCCCCGCGCCGGTGCCGGTCGGTGCAAAACTGAGGGCGACCTCGTCGGTCGTGGAGGTGACCGAGCTGGACGGCGCGGCCCAGGTCACGCTGTCGACGGTCATCGAGATCGACGGCTCCGGCAAACCGGCCTGCGTCGTGGAGTCGGTCGTCAGGTACATCGCATGAGTGGCGGGCTGGTCGAGGGAAAAGCCGCGCTGGTCACCGGCGCCGCGCAGGGAATCGGATTCGAGATCGCGCGGCGGCTCGCCGAACACGGGGCGCGGGTCGCTGTGGTGGACCTGGACCGGGACCGCGCGCGAGCGGCGGCCGCCGATATCGGCGGCGGGGCCATCGCGCTCGGCTGCGATGTCACCGACGAGACCTCGATAGAGGAGTCCGTCGCCGCCACGGTGCGGGAATTCGGTTCGCTGGACGTTCTGGTGAACAACGCCGGAATCACCAGGGACGCGTCGTTGCGCAAGATGCGCGTGGCGGACTTCGAAGCGGTGATCGCAGTTCACCTCAAGGGCACCTGGCTGGGGGTGCGCGCGGCCGCGTCGGTGATGCGGGAGGCGGGTGCGGGTTCGATCGTGAACATCTCCTCGTTGTCGGGCAAGTCCGGCAATCCGGGCCAGACGAATTACAGCGCAGCGAAGGCGGGCATTGTCGGCCTGACCAAAGCGGCGGCGAAAGAGCTGGCGCACAAAGGTGTTCGTGTCAACGCGGTGCAGCCGGGTCTGATCAGGACCGCGATGACAGAGGCGATGCCGCCGGAGGTCTTCGCCGAGCGGGAAGCCGCGATCCCGATGAAGCGCGCCGGTGACCCAGCGGAAGTGGCGGGCGCGGTGCTGTTTCTGGCCTCGGACCTGTCCAGCTATATGACGGGCGCGGTTCTCGAGGTCGGCGGCGGGCGGCTGATGTGAGCGGCCCTGCCGAAGCCGGGGATCTGCTGGTCGATCGGCCCGCCGCCGGGATCGCGCGCATCACGCTCAACCGGCCGGAACGGCTCAACGCCATGACCACCGGCCTGCTCGATCGGCTGGTCCGCGCGCTCGACGAGATCGCCGGGGCGGGAACAGCACGGGTCGTCGTGGTGACCGGGGCGGGGCGGGGGTTCTGCGCCGGCTTCGATCTCGACGAGGTCGCCGAAACCCGTGACCAGGGTATTCCGGGCCTGCTCGCGCGCCAGGAACGCTGGGCGGACGCCGTGCGGCACGTGGTGGAGTTGCCGATCCCGGTGATCGCCGCGATCGACGGTCCGGCGGTCGGGGCGGGAATGTCGTTGGCGCTGGCCGCCGATCTGCGCGTGGCGACCGAGCGTGCGTCCATGGCCGCCGCGTTCGTCAAAATCGGACTGTCCGGCGCCGACCTCGGCTTGTCCTGGAGTCTGCCGCGCCTGGTCGGTGCCGGCCTGGCCGCCGACCTGATGTTGACCGGGCGCCGGATCGACGCCGCCGAAGCACTGCGCGTCGGCCTGATCAACCGCCTGTGCGCGCCGGACGAACTGTGGACGACCGCGGCCCGGCTGGGCGGCGAGATCGCCGCGAATTCGCCCTTCGGAGTGCGGCTGACCAAGCAGGCATTGCGCTACGGGGTGGACGCACCGGGGTGGTCCGCCGCTGTCGAATTCGAGAACCGCAACCAGCTCCTGGCCTCGCGGACCGCCGATATGGCCGAGGCGTTGACGGCGGTGCGGGAAAAACGCGCACCCATATTCGAGAACAGGTGAGTGCGATGAGCGAGGACGAATCGGCAGTCGTGACCGAAATCGACGGGAAGGTGGGGCACATCCTGCTGAACCGTCCCGAGGCGATGAATGCCATCACGGTCGAACTGGGGCGCCGACTCGACCACGCACTGCGGAGGTTGGCGGGGATCACCTCCGTGATCGTCATCCGCGGTGCCGGCGGGAACTTCTCGGTGGGCGGTGACTTCAATGAGCTGGAACGGCTGCGCGCGGCCGGACCGGAAGCGCTCGCACCACTGTTCGACAACTTCGCTCGCGCGTGTGCCACGATCGGTGAGCTGCCCGTGCCCGTGGTCGCAGCGGTCGAGGGTTATGCGATGGCCGGCGGTTTCGAGCTGATGCAGTCGTGCGATATCGCCCTGGTTCGATCCGACGCCCGGTTGGCCGACAACCACGTGAATTTCGGCCAGGTGCCCGGCGGCGGGGGGTCGGTTCGCCTGCCGCGGCTGGCCGGTCTGCCGCGAGCGCTGGGCCACCTGCTGAGCGGCGAGCGCCTGACCGGCGCGCAGGCAGTGGCGTGGGGGATCGCTTATCGCGACTTCGAGCCAGGGGAGTTCGAGTCCGGGATCGCGGAGTTCGCCGCTCGCCTCGCCACCAAGGCCCCTGCCGCGCTGGCCGGGATCAAGTCCCTGGTGCGCGCCGGAGTGGAACTGCCGCTCGACCGAGCGCTGCTGCGGGAACGCGACGCGGTGATCGCGCATGTGTCGGGTGCGGACGCCGCGGCGGGTATCGCCGGATTCACGACACGAGAGTGAGGAACCCCTTCGATGAGCACAGCGTTGATCGATTCCGGCCCGGTACTGCTGGACCTGGACGAGCACGGCATCGCGCGGCTGTCACTGAACCGTCCGGACGCCGCCAACGGCATGGATGTTGCGCTACTGCAAACGCTGCACCAGGCTGTCCTGCGTTGCCACGGCGAATCCGATGTGCGTGTGGTGATCCTGTCCGGCCGCGGCCGGCACTTCTGCGCGGGTGGTGACGTCAAGACCTTCGCCGAGAAGGGAACCGAGCTGCCCGACTATCTGCGCGAGGCCACCGCATGGCTGCAGATCGCGGTCTCCGCGCTCACCCAGCTGCGGGTTCCGGTGATCGCGGCCGTCCACGGATTCGCCGCGGGTGGTGGCGGTCTCGGACTTGTCTGCGCCGCTGATCTGGTCGTCGCGACCGAGTCGGCGAAGTTCATGTCCGGCGCAGTGCGCGTCGGCATGGCACCCGACGGGGGCGCGACGGCGACTCTCACACAGCTGGTCGGACTGCGTAAGGCGCTCGAGATTCTGCTGACCAACCCCACCCTGACCGCAGCGGAGGCTCGCGATATCGGATTGATCAACAAAGTGGTCTCCGACGACTCGCTGGACGACGAAGTGACGGTGCTGGCACGGACACTGGCCGATTCGGCGCCGCTGGCGCTGGCCGCCACCAAACGGCTGGTGTGGGGCGGTGTGGGTGCGAGTCTGGAGAACCAGTTGCCGCAGGAAGCGCGCACGGTTGCCGAACTGTCGGGCACCGCCGATGCGCGAGAAGGGCTCGCGGCCGTGCTGGAGCGCCGGGCCCCACGGTATTCGGGACGTTGAGCGTCCACGGGCCTACCAACGGAGGTGCAGCCCATGACAACATCCGATGATATCGCGATCGGCGATCGGCCACCGCTGAGGGAGTCGCTGTGGCAGCGCGACGAGTCGACTCCGCTGATCGACCACACCGTCGGCTCGTTGCTGGCCGATCGCGCGCGGGAGCGGCCCGGTGTGCTCGCCCTCGTGGGCACCGGGCACGGCGACGGAACGGAACGGCGGCTCACCTACGGTGAGCTGTTCGACGAAGCTGCCGCGGTATCGAAGGTGTTGCGCCGCCTCGCCGGGCCCGGTGAACCCGTGGCCCTGTGGGCCCCCAATGTCATCGAGTGGCCGATCATCGAGTACGGGGCCGCGCTGGCCGGTGTGATACTGGTCGCGCTCAATCCTGTGCTGCGCCAAGATGATCTGGCCTATGCCCTGAACCATTCCGGGGCACGGGTGCTGCTGCACGCGGACCGTAGTCGCGACTACGATATGGCGGCGGTGGTGGCCGCGGTGCTGCCCGGTTGCCGGGAACTGCGTCACGTCATCAGCCTGTCGGACTGGGCCGGGTGGCTCGCGGACGCGACGGGCGACGAACCGGGCCCGCTGCCCGCGGCGGACGATCCCGCGATGCTCCAGTACACCTCCGGCACGACCGGCAACCCGAAAGGTGTGCTGCTGCGCCACCGTTCTCTGGTCAATGTGGCGAAATTGACAATGGAAGCCTCCGGGCTGGAAGAAGGAGCGGTCTGCGTCAACCCGTTGCCGATGTTCCATACCGCGGCATGTGTGATCGGCACACTCGGGCCGCTGTGGTTGGGGACCGCTGCCGTGCTGGTGGAGCGGTTCGACCCGGCGGGCACCCTCGCGACGATCGCTCGCGAAGACGCTGCTGTCCTGTTCTTCGTCCCCACCATTCTCGGCGCGCTGGCGGACAAGGCGCGGGAGCTACCCGATCCGCCGCGGCTGCGCGCGGCACTCGGAGGCGCGGCGAATCTGCCGCCGGTGCTGATCGAGTCCGCGCGTACGGTGTTCGGCGCGACGGTGCTCAATCTGTTCGGTCAGACCGAACTCGCGCCCGTGCTGTCGATGACCCGGCCGCACGACAACTCGGCCGACCTCACCCGGACGGTGGGTAGACCATTACCCCAGGTGGATTGCAAGATCATCGATCCCGTGACGGGTGCGACGCAGCCGATCGATGTGCCCGGCGAGATATGTGCCCGCGGGTATCAGCAGTTCATCGAGTATCTCGGTGATCCTGTCGCGACCTCGCATACGGTCGATGCCGACGGCTGGGTGCATACCGGCGATCTCGGGGCGATGGACGAACGCGGCATGCTGACCGTGACCGGCAGGCTGAAGGAGCTCATCATCCGGGGCGGGGAGAACATCGCCCCCGCCGAAATCGAGGCGTGCCTGACCGAGCACGAGGCTGTGGCGCAGGCCGCCGTCGTCGGGGTCCCGGACGCGAGGTGGGGCGAGACCGTCGGCGCCGTGGTCCGGCTCGCGGGCCCGGCCCGCGCGGGCCTGCGCGACGAACTCGCCGAGCACTGCGCGAGCCGGTTGATTCCGGCGAAGGTGCCACAGCGGTGGGCGGTGATCGGCGAGTTTCCGATGACGCCGACCGGCAAGCTGCGCAAATTCGAACTCGCCGACGACCTGGTGAACGGCCGTCTGGATCCGCTGGCATGACGGTGCGATCCAGGACGGCACCGGGACACGAGGAAACAACCATGACTTCCGCCATCGACGTCCGGCGCGGGGTGCTGCGCGAGCGGTTTCCGCTATGGACGCCCCGGACACTGGGAAGCTGGCTGGACCTGTGCGCCGAGGACTATCCCGACCGTCCGTTCGTCATCACCGACGACCGGACGCTCACCTACGCGGAGACCGCGGCCTGGTCCGATCGGTTCGCGGCGGGACTGCGCGAACTGGGCGTGCGGCCGGGCGATCGGGTCGGCTTGTTGATGGCCAACCATCCGGAGTTCTTTGCGCTGAAATTCGCCATCGCCAAGGCGGGCGCCGTCGCGGTCCCGTTCAACTATCTGTACCGGGCGGCCGAATTGGCTTATGTGATCGAGCAGTCCGGTTGTTCGGTGCTGATCACCATGACCGAGTTCGCCGGGCTCGATTATCTGGCGATGCTGGACGAAGTGACGCAGGGCTGGCCCGAGGGACGCGCCACCACGCTTCCCGATCTGCGATATGTCGTCGTGTTCGACGAGAGCGGTCATCCGCCGGCACCCGGCGTGCTGACCATCGACGATGTCCATGAGCTGGGCGCAGGCCGGGCCCGCCCCGAGCCCGCGGAGCGGGGGCCGGACGATATCGCCGATCTGCTCTATACCTCCGGCACGACCGGCGCGCCGAAGGGCGTTCTGGTGACGCACGACGCGGTCCTGCGCACCGCCTATGCCTCCGCCCTGACCAGAGCGTTCGAGGACGGGCGCCGAATTCTCTTCTCGCTGCCCTCCTATCATATGTTCGCCTACATCGAGGGGCTGCTCGCGGCGATGTTCGTCGGCGGCGCGATCATTCCGCAGACCGCATTCGATTCCGTGCGGTACTTCGCGGGAATCCAACGGCACCGGGCCACCGATATCCTCTGCGTTCCGACAATGACCATCGCGCTGCTGGAAAGCGAGCGCAGGCCCGAATTCGATCTGTCCTCGCTGACAGCGATACTGTCGGGGTCCGCCCCCGCCCCGATCTGGCTGTGGGAACGAGCGCGGGACGAGCTCGGCGTCACCGAGATCGTCACCGGGTACGGAATGACCGAATGCGGTGGCGCGATGACGCTCACCCTGCCCGAGGACGATCTGCGCTACGTCGTGGAGACGGTCGGCAGGCCCAAGCTGGCGGGTGCCGCGGGAGTCGACGGCGCCGATGCCCTCACCGGGTACTCGACGGTCGATCCGGCCTCCGGCGCGCCGCTGCCCGCGCACCGGGAGGGCGAACTGGTCTCGGCCGGCCCGACGACCATGCGGGGATACTGGGGCAAGCCGGCGGAAACGGCCGCCGTGCTGCGCGATGGAGTGCTCCACTCCGGAGATCTCGGCCGGGTCCGCGAGGACGGCTACCTGGAGGTTACCGGGCGGACCAAGGAGCTCTACAAGAGCGGCGGCGAACTGGTGATGCCGAAGGAGATCGAGGATCTGCTCAGTGGCCACCCCGGCATCAGCCAGGCGTTCGCGGTCGGAGTTCCCGACCAGCGATGGGGCGAGGCGGGATGCGTATGCGTGGTCACGGCGCCGGGCGAAAACATATCCGCCGACGCGGTGATCGCCATGTGCCGCGATGAACTGGCTCGCTTCAAGGTTCCCAAACACGTGTTGTTCCTCACCGCGCAGGAACTTCCGACGACGGCGACCGGAAAAGTTCAGAAGCACGCGCTCGTGCGCTGGGCACAGGCGCGTCTCGCGCAGGCGGCCGGGGGAGGGGAGGGCTGATGCCGGTCGATGTCGATGCCGCGGACCTCGAGCTGCGCCGCTGGATACGGTCCGGCGATATGGTCGTGTGGGGACAGTCGTGCGCCGAGCCGCAGACCTTGACCGAGGCGCTGGTCAGTCAGCGCGCCGAGCTGGGTTCACTGCTCGGATTCCCCGGTATTCCGGCGACGAGAACGGTGCGGCCCGAGCACGGCGATCACCTGTCGCTGTTGTCCTACTGCGGGACAGGTTCGAACCGGGAACTGATTCGCGCCGGAATGCTCGATGTGCTGCCGTGCCACTATTCGGCGCTGCCTGCCCTGCTCGGCCAGGGACGCCATCGGGCCGATGTGGTCCTTGTGCAGGTGGCGCCGGAGGATGATCGGGGCAGGTTCAGCATGGCTGCCGCCAACGAATACCTCGGTGCGGCCATCGACTCTGCCCGGGTGGTCATCGCCGAGGTCAACGACCAGGCACCGGTGACCTATGGCGACCGAAGGCTACAGAGCAAGGATATCGATGTCGTCGTCCGGACCTCCCGGCCGCTTGCGCAGATGCCCGTGCGGCCGACTTCGGAGATCGCTCAACGCATCGCTGCCACGGTGGCCGAACAGATACCCGACGGTGCGACGCTCCAGTTCGGGATCGGCGCGATTCCCGAGGCGATTCTCGGCGCACTGCGGGGGCATCGGCACCTCGGGATCCACTCCGGCCTGCTGAACGATGCGGCAGTGGACCTGATCGAGGCAGGCGTGGTGACGAACCGCAGGAAGTCGGCCGATCCCGGGGTATCGATCGCGGGCGTGCTCATGGGTTCTCGCCGGGTTCTCGACTTCGCTCACCGCAATCCCAGGGTGGAGTTGCGAGGGACCGCATACACGCACGATCACGCGGTTCTGGCCGCACAGCGCCGCTTCACCGCGATCAATTCCGCGATCGAAGTGGATCTCACCGGTCAGGTCAATACGGAGGTGGCCGACGGCACCTACGTCGGCGCGGTCGGCGGCGGAACGGATTTCCTGCGCGGCGCGGCGCGGTCGGCGGACGGACTGCCGCTGGTCGCCCTGCCGGCGACCGCGGGGGGACGCAGCCGGATCGTGCGCGAACTGAACGGTCCGGTCAGTACTGCCCGGTCGGACGCGGGGGTGATCGTGACCGAGTTCGGCGTGGCGGACCTGCGCGGCGTGCCGCTGCGGGAACGCGCCGAGCGGATGATCGCGATCGCGCACCCGGATCATCGGACCGCGCTGGCGGAGTCCGAACAGAGAAATGAGGTTCTGGCATGAGACGAGCCGCGATCGTCGGTCCACTACGCACCCCGGTCGGTGGGTTCGGCGGTGCGCTGCGCCCACTGCCCGCCGAGGAACTGGCCGCTCTCGTTGTGCGAGAGCTGGTGTCGCGCAGCGGTATTGATCCGGAGCGGATCGATGACGTGGTGTTCGCCCAGTCGTATGCGAATTCGGAGGCGCCGTGCATCGGACGGTGGGCGGCCCTGCGCGCCGGGCTACCGATCGAGGTGCCCGGCTTCCAGCTCGACCGCCGGTGCGGCGGCGGGCTCCAGTCGGTCGCCACGGCCGCGATGCTGGTCCAGACCGGCGTCGCCGATGTCGTCGTGGCCGGCGGAGTGGAGAGTATGAGCAATGTCGAGCACTACACGACGGCCGCCCGCTGGGGTAGCCGGGCTGGCGGGATCGTGCTCCACGACCGCCTCGACCGGGGCCGTGAGCGCTCCCAGCCGGAGGATCGGTTCGGCCGCATCAGCGGGATGATCGAGACCGCCGAGAATGTCGCCCGGCTGCACAATATTTCGCGGGAGGATGCCGACGCCTACGCGGCGCGCAGCCAGCAGCGGGCCGCGAAGGCGTGGAACGACGGCCGGTTCACCGACGAGATCGTACCGGTGCCGGTACCTCAGCGCCGAGGTGAGCCCGTGGTGGTCGACCGCGACGAGGGCCTGCGGCCCGACACCACCGTCGAGGGGCTTGCCCGGCTGCGCCCGATCATGCCGGATGGCACGGTGACAGCGGGCAATTCGTGCCAGCAGAACGATGCCGCGGCGGCGTGCCTGGTGGTCGCCGAGGAGGTGCTCGCCGAGCTGGAACTGGAGCCGATGGCGTTCCTGCGCGGCTGGGCTGCCGCCGGTTGCGATCCGGCAACCATGGGATTGGGGCCGGTGCCCGCGGTTGCCAAACTGTTCGCACGCACCGGTGTCGGCTTCGACGATATCGATCTCATCGAACTCAACGAGGCCTTCGCCTGCCAGGTACTCGGCGTCCTCGCGGGCTGGGGTGTGTCCGATCGGGAGGTCGGTGATCGGCTCAATGTCAACGGTTCGGGCATTTCACTCGGGCATCCGGTCGGCGCCACCGGAGTCCGCATCCTGACCAGTTTGGTGCACGAATTGCGCAGGCGCGGGGGCGGTCTCGGACTGGAGACCATGTGCATCGGCGGTGGCCAGGGCATGGCCGCGTTGATCGAGGTCGTATGAAGCTGCAGGAGGTATCGACCATGGTGACCGGTGTGTCGTTGACCGGATACGCCACCTACGTGCCTGCTCATCGGCTGGACCGGGGTGAACTCGCCACCGCGCTGGGCGCGGGCAGCGGCAGGGGACAGCGTGTGGTGGCGTCGTTCGACGAGGACAGCACCACGATGGGTGTGGCCGCCGCCGCGCCGGTGCTGCGTTCGGCATCCGCCGCCCCGGCGGCCCTCTATTTCGCGACGACGTCCCCCGTCTATGCGGACAAGACCAACGCTTGTGCGGTTCATGCCGCGCTCGCGTTACCCGGCGAGACGTTCGCCGCCGATCTCGCGGGTTCGGCGCGATCGGCGATCGCCGGGTGGCGAGCCGCCGCGGCGACGGGCGGACTGCTCGTGCTGTCCGATGTGCGCATGGGGCGGCCCGGTTCGGCCGATGAGCGTGACGGCGCCGACGGCGCGGCCGCTTTCCTCTTCGGCGATCCGGCCGACGCGATCGCCGAGGTGATCGGCGAGTATTCGTTGTCGGCGGAGGTCTTGGACCGCTGGCGGGCGCCGGGCGATCCGCGCGGCTCGCAATGGGAGGAGCGGTTCGGTCTGGAGGCGTATCTCCCGCTGGCGAAACGGGTCGCGGGCGAGGCGCTGTCGGCAGCCGGGCTCGCCACCGCGGACCACCTCGTGGTCGTCTCCCCGAACTCGGCGGTGCGCAAGAAGGCGGGTTCCATTGCCGCTGCTATCCCCTTGGCGGAGGTGCCGCTCGGTCATGCGGGAGCCGTCGACTTCGGGTTCGGCCTCGCGCATGCCTTGGACATCGCGCGTCCCGGTGAGACGATTCTGCTGCTGTCGGTGGCCGACGGCTGCGACGCCGTCGTGTTGCGGACAACGCCGCGTCTGGCCCGGGGGCGCCAGGCGGTGCCGCTGCTGGCCCAGTGTGCAGGCGGTGTCCCGGTGAGCTATCCGACGTACCTGACCTGGCGTGGCTGGCTGGAACGTGAACCACCGCGAAGGCCGGAGCCGGACCGTCCGGCCGGTCCGCCGAGCGCGCGGGCGGCCGCGTGGAAGTTCGCGTTCTCCGGAAGCGTCTGCCGCCGTTGTGCTTTCGTGCATCTGCCGCCCGCCCGCGTCTGCAAGCGGTGTTCGGCAGTGGATGATATGGACCGCAAGCCGTTGAACGCGAGCACCGGAACTGTGGCGACCTACACCGTGGACCGGCTGGCGTTCTCCCCCTCGCCGCCGCTCGTCGAGGCGGTGATCGACTTCGACGGCGGCGGGCGATACACGCTCGAGGTCGCCGACGCACAACCCGATCAGCTCGCGGTCGGCACGGCGGTCGGCCTGACTTTCCGCAAGCTGTACGAGGCGGACGGGGTTCATAACTACTTCTGGAAAGCGCGCATCCTCGAGCCCGGCGAGCGCGCCTGGGAACCACCCGCCTCTCTGCAAGGAGTAACCCCATGAGCAGCAGTGGAATTCGCGATCGCGTCGCGATCGTCGGCATGGGCTGCACCCGCTTCGGCGAGCACTGGTCGGCCTCGGCCGAAGACCTGCTGGTCGACGCCGCCACCGAAGCAGTGCGGTCCACGCCGGGTATCGCGCTCGGCGATATCGACGCCTACTGGCTGGGTACCTTGGCGTCGGGGCAGTCGGGGCTCACGCTCAGCCGCGCCCTCGCGATCGACTACAAGCCGGTGACCCGGGTGGAGAACTACTGCGCGACCGGTTCGGAGGCCTTCCGCAACGCGTGTTACGCGGTGGCCTCGGGTGCCTATGACCGCGTGATGGCGATCGGCGTGGAGAAACTCAAGGATTCCGGTTACTCCGGGCTGCTGCGCACCGATCCGCCGAGTGACGGGACCGCGACCGAGCTGAGCTTGACCGCGCCTGCGGCCTTTTCGTTTCTGGACCCGGCCTATTGCGCCCGGTATGGCGTCGCCCCGGCCGATATGCGCGCCGCGATGACCCATGTGGCGTGGAAGAACCATTCGAACGGCGCGCTGAACCCCAAGGCGCAGTTCAGATCGGGGGTGACCAAGGAGGCCATCGAATCGGCCCCCAAGGTGGCGGGCCGACTGGGTGTGTTCGACTGCTCGGGCGTCTCCGACGGTGCGGCCGCCGCGCTGATCGTTCGCGCCGAGGACGCCCCGCGCTACACCGACCGGCCGATGTACGTGAAGGGGCTCGCCCTGGCGGCGGGCCCCGCCCTGGGGGCGACCGATCCGGGCTACGACTACACCACTTTCCCCGAGGTGGTCCGCAGCGCGCGCGACGCCTACGCCCAGGCCGGTATCACCGACCCACGCCACGAGATCTCGTTCGCCGAAGTACACGACTGCTTCACGCCCACCGAACTGGTCCTGATGGAGGATCTCGGTTTCGCGGAGCGGGGCACGGCATGGAAGGAGAGCCTCGACGGCGCCTTCGACCGCGGCGGCCGGCTCGCGGTGAATCCCGATGGTGGCCTGAAGTCGTTCGGGCATCCGGTAGGCGCCAGCGGATTGCGCATGCTGTACGAGTGCTGGCTGCAGTTCCGTGGTGCGGCGGGGGAGCGGCAGCTGCCGGATCCGACGTTGGCGTTGACGCACAACCTGGGCGGGCGTCCGGGTAGCTGCGTCTCATTCGCTTCGGTGGTCGGTGTCGCGCCGGGCTGACCGGGAGTCCCTTGACGCGGGCGTGTTATTTTATTTATATTCGATTAAATACTGGAGGTGGAGAGCATGACCGGAGTCGAAGGACGGGTCGTCGTCGTCACGGGCGCGGGCGGTGGTCTCGGGCGCGAGTACGCGCTGTTGCTCGCGCGTAGCGGGGCGAAGGTCGTCGTCAACGACCTGGGCGGCGCCCGCGACGGCTCGGGTGCGGGCACGTCGATGGCGGACGCGGTCGTCGAGGAGATCCGCGCCGGCGGCGGCGAAGCCGTCGCGAACTACGACAGTGTCGCGACCGAGGACGGCGGCGCCGGGATCATCGCGACCGCCCTGGACACCTTCGGTGCCGTGCACGGCGTCGTCAACAACGCGGGCATACTGCGCGACAAGGCGTTCCACAAGATGAGCGCCGATGAATGGGGCGCCGTGCTCGCGGTGCACCTGTACGGCGGGTATCACGTAACGCGCGCGGCGTGGCCGCATCTGCGGGAACAGGACTACGGGCGTATCGTGGTCGCGACCTCGACCAGTGGTATCTACGGCAACTTCGGTCAGTCGAGCTACGGCGCGGCCAAGGCGGGCCTGATCGGTCTGATCAACACGCTGGCGATCGAGGGAGCCCGGTACGGCATCCTCGCCAACGCCGTCGCACCCATAGCGGCGACGAGGATGACCGAGGACGTCGCGCCCGCGGAGGTGCTGGAAAAGCTGCCCGCCGAACAGGTCGCTCCGGTCGTCGGATATCTGCTCAGCGACGAGTGCACTGATACGGCGACCGTCCTGGTCGCCGGTGGCGGGCAGGTGCATCGCGTCCAGCAATTCCAGTCGAAGGGGCTGACCTTCACCGGAACCCCGTCGATCGAGGAAATCGGCGCCTGGTGGCCGCAGATCACCGATATGGACGGCGCGGTTCCCGGCACCAACCCGGTCGGCTGATTCATCCGGGAGAACGAGAGAGTGGGAACGGCATGACGATCGAGAACCTGACCGTGGTCGGAGCCAGCCTCGCTGGTTTGCGCGCGGTGGAGGCGGCACGCAAGGCGGGCTTCACCGGCACGGTGACCATGGTGGGCGCCGAAGAGCACCTGCCGTACGACCGGCCGCCGCTCTCGAAGGCCTATCTCGATCCGCTCGGCGACGGCGCGGAACCAGATTCGACACAGTTCAGGACGGAGGACTACCTGCGTTCCGAACTCGGCGTCGAACTGGTACTCGGAGCGCCCGCCACCGGCCTCGACGTCCACGAGCATGTGGTGGAAGTAGGCGGGGATCGTCAGGTTCCGTACGGCGCCTTGGTGATCGCGACCGGCGCGTCGGCGCGGCAGCTTCCGGGGGCGGAGGGACTCGCCGGGGTACACACCCTGCGCACCCTGGATGACGCGATCGCCGTGCGTGCCGCGCTGGAAGCGGGCGCGCGGACGGTGGTCATCGGAGCCGGGTTCATCGGATCGGAGGTTGCCTCGGGAGCGCGTAAACGTGGTCTCGAGGTGACGGTGATCGAAGCGCTGCCGACACCGCTGGTGCGCTCCATCGGCGAACTCATGGGCCCGTTGTGCTCGACACTGCATGTGCGCAACGGCACCGACCTGCGCTGCGGCGTCGGCGTGGCCGGGCTGGAAGGCAACGGCCGGGTCGAACGCGTCGTGCTCGCGGACGGGACGTCACTCGAGGCCGACCTCGTCGTCGTCGGAATAGGTGCGGTGCCGGCCACGGAGTGGGTCGAAGGATCCGGTGTGGCGCTGGACAACGGTGTGGTGTGCGACGAAACCTTGCGCTCGGGCATCGAGGGCATCTACGCCGCGGGCGATGTGGCGCGCTGGCACAACCCGCTGTTCGAGCGCTCGATGCGGCTCGAACACTGGACCAGTGCCGCGGAACAGGGGGCCTTCGCGGCCAGGAATGCCCTGAATCCCGTCGCCGCGAAGCCGTACGCGACCGTTCCCTACTTCTGGTCCGATTGGTACGACAGCAGGATCCAGTTCGTCGGTGTCCCGGCCACCGACGAAGTGCGTATCGTCGACGGCGACCTCGAACGGGACGGGCACTGTGTCGCCCTGTACCGGGAAGGTGACCGGCTGGCCGGCGCCCTGACGATCAACGGGCAGTCGGTCATCATGAAGTACCGGGGGCTGTTGATGAAGCGCACCGGCTGGGCCGATGCCCTGGCCTTCGCCGAGACGAAGCGTCGCGCACCGATCTCCTGAGAGTTGCCGAGCCCGACGTCCTGGCGTTTACCGCGAGTGCCGGAGGTGGTCGGTGAGATGCCGCACGACCCGGATCCCGCCGGGTCGTGCGGCTGGATCTCGACCGCCCCGACGGCTCGACACGCACATCGGATCATGCAGGTTCACGCGCACGGGCGCGGTTCACCGGAAGACCGGCGCCGAGCCGTGCCGGCGTGTCCGGTCCGGCAGGCTCGCCCTGTGCCGGACCGCAAGCGCAGGCACGCCCGTTCGATCTTCCGCAGTCTCGGTCCGATACTCGATTTCCAGTGTGAAAGTTCTGAGGTCGAACAATTCGCCGAGGCGATAGGCGAGCGCCGGGCCGATATCGATGTCACGCTCGACTACGACGTCCCGATATGCCTTCGTTGCCCGGTCGGCGCCTGCGGGCCTCAGGATAAGTGTGGTCGGGGGTTTCGTCGAGTGTGGACCCCGCTCGATCTGCGCACCCGGGCATATGTGTCGGTACGGCAAGGGGCGCCCGCACACGGTGCGGGCGCCCCTTGCGCTCAGTCGCCGAGCCCCCCGCGAGTGACGAGCTGTCCGACGATGACGTTGCGCTGGATCTCGTTGGTACCTTCCCCGACGATCATCAGCGGCGCGTCTCGGAAGTAGCGTTCGACGTCGTATTCGGTCGAATAGCCGTATCCGCCGTGGATGCGTACGGCGTTCAGCGCGATCTCCATGGCGACCTCGGAGGCGTAGAGCTTGGCCATCCCCGCCTCCATATCGCAGCGCAACCCCGCGTCGAAGCGTTCGGCCGCGTGCAGCACCAGCTGGCGGGCGGCCGTGAGCTTGGTGGCCATATCCGCGAGGTAGTGGCCGATCGCCTGGTGCTGCCAGATCTGCTTGCCGAAGCTCTCGCGCTGCTGCGCGTAGGCGAACGCATCGTCGAAGGCCGCGCGCGCCACGCCGAGGGCGCGGGAAGCGACCTGGATACGCCCGGTTTCCAGGCCCTTCATCATCTGCGAGAAGCCGCGGCCCTCGACCCCGCCGAGCACGGCACCGGCGGGCGCGCGGTAGCCGTCGAACGACAGCTCGCAGCTCTCGACGCCCTTGTATCCCAGCTTGGGAAGATCGCGCGACACCGTGAATCCGTCGCCCGGTTCGACGAGCAGAATGCTGATTCCCCGATGCCGGGGGGAGGCCTCGGGGTCGGTCTTACACAGCAACGCGGTCAGCTGGGAGCGCCGGGCGTTGCTGATCCAGGTCTTCGAGCCGTTGACTACATACGAATCACCGTCGCGCCGGGCGACGGTGCGCATGGCTTGCAGGTCCGACCCGCCGCCGGGTTCGGTCAGCGCCATGGTCGCGCGGATTTCCCCAGTGGCCATACGCGGCAGATACCGCTGCTTCTGTTCTTCGGTACCGAAGGCAACCAGCAGTTTCGATACCACCGTATGCCCGCCCATGGCTCCGGCCAAGCTCATCCAGCCGCGGGCCAGCTCCTCGGTGACCGCGACATAGCACGGGGTCGATACCGGCGCTTCACCATAGGGTTCGGGGATCGCGAGTCCGAAGATCCCGAGCTGCTTCATCTGCTCGATCAGTTTCTCCGGGTACTCGTTCGCGTGTTCGAGGTCTCGGACGACCGGCCTGACCTCTCGGTCGACCCAATCGCTCACGGTCGCTACGACGGCCTGTTCCTCGGCGGACAACGGGGCCACGACGTCTCCTTCACTGCGGCGGCACTCTGACCATTGAGTTTAACATGTATTAAATTTATCGGCTTGAGTGAAGTCGGGAGCGGCTGATGGGTCGTGGACTACTCGGCACACCCGGCGATCCGGGCGAGTCCCGGTCATTCGTATGTCGAAGTGGGCTGATGGTCACTTCGATCGGACTGTGATCCGGTCTACCGCTCGACCCGGAGGCGGCCGCATTAGCGCCCTGAGGTCTAATATTAATTAAATTAATGAGGAGGTTTGATGAGTGGAATCGGTTCGACCGGGCAGCGGGCGTGCCTGGCGGTCCCCGGTGCCGACGAGCGAAAGCTGGCGAAGGCCGCCGCGCTCGATGCCGACGAGATCGTGATCGATCTCGAGGACGCGGTGGCCCCGGCGGGCAAACGTGCCGCTCGCGCGGCGGTCGCGTCGTGGCTGTCGTCCGGCGTACGCCTACGGGGACGCGTGGCCGTCCGGGTGAACACTCCCGGCACTTCGTGGTGCCACCGGGATATCGAGGCGTGCGTAAGGCTGGAGACCGTCCATTCGATCGTGGTTCCGAAGGTCGAGTCGGCCGCGGACCTCGCGTTCGTCGGCCGGTTGCTCGACGGGCTCGAACTCGAGGTGGGTCGCGAGCGCCCGGTCCGGGTCCAGGCGCTGATCGAGACGGCGGCCGGTCTGGCCGGTATCGCCGGCATCGTGGCGGCCACGCCGCGGTTGGACTCCCTGGTGCTCGGGTACGCCGACCTCGCGGCGTCGATCGGGCGTTCGGTGGCGGCCGGACCGGGCGCCTGGGTCGCGATCCAGGACACGGTGCTGGTCGCCGGTCGGCGCGCGGGACTAGCGGTCGTGGACGGTCCGCACCTGGGTGTTGCGGTGGACGATACCTTCCTAGCCGGGGTGCGGCATGCGGCCGACGCGGGATTCGACGGGAAATGGGTGATACACCCTGGACAGATCGACGCCGTCACCGCCGCTTTCACGCCTGCGCCGGACCGGATCGAGTGGGCCGAGCGTGTGGTAACGGCACTGTCCGAAGGTCACGGAAGCGGCGTCGGGGCGATCGATGTGGACGGGCAGATGGTGGATGAAGCTGTCGCGGCCGTCGCGCGTCGTGTACTCGCACGGGCGGATGGGGGACTGCGATGACCGCGGGTGACGGGCCGTACTTCGAAGACCTCGCGCGGGGGCAGGTCTTCGACTGGGCGCCCGCGGTCACGCTGACCGATGGCCATGCCGCGGTGCACCAGGCCATCGTGGGTGACCGATTGGCACTTGCGCTCGACCGTCCGCTGTGTGCGGAGGTCGTCGGCGCAGGGCCAATCGCGCATCCGGCGTTGGTGTGGGACACCGCTATCGGGCAGTCGACCCTGGCGACGCGACAGGTGAAGGCCAATCTGTTCTACCGGGGCCTGGCCTTCCGGCGCGTTCCCTTGATCGGGGACACGCTGCGGACCTGCACCGAGGTCGTCGCCCTGCGGCAGAACCGGTCCCGGCCCGGACGGCGCCCCACCGGGCTGGCCGCACTGCGGATCACCACCGTCGATCAGATCGGGCGGCCGGTGCTCGACTTCTGGCGGTGCGCCATGGTTTCGCTCGGTGATCCGGCGATCGAGACCGGCTATGACGACGATCTCGATGCGGTGGGCACCGACCGACCCGAAACAGATTGGACCGCCCTGGTCACCGATTGGCGACTCGACCGGTTCGCCGAGCGGATCAAGGGCTCCGGTCGACCACGGCCACAGGAGGGCAGCACTCACGCATGTGGTGGTGATGTTGTGTCCAGCGCACCGGAACTGGCACGTACAACACTGAATATCGCGGCAGTGCACCACGACGAGGAGGCCAGCGGTGGCACCCGATTGGTCTACGGGGGACACACCATCGGGGTGGCCCTGGCTCAGCTGACGCGCGCGTTCCCGAATCTGGTGACCGTCCTCGGCTGGCGCAGCTGCGACCATCTCGGACCGGTGCACGAGGGCGACACACTGCGTAGTTCGGTCACCGTCGACCGGGTGCGCCCGGGGCCCTCCGGTGGCGCGATCGTGGAACTGACCTCCTCGGTCGTCTCCGCGGCGGATCAGCCGGTGCTGAACTGGCGGCTCACGGGCCTCATGGTCTGAACGGTAGCGGCGCGGGCCATCCGGCACGGTGGTCCGCACCACCACTCGACCGCCGGATGCCGGGCGGACTCGGCAGGGTCAGCGGACACCCTCGTAGAACGTATGCCACACGACGCTGCTGAGGCCGTCGATGATCTCCGAGCCGTCGAACTGCGAATTGTCGCGTTCGTCGTGACCGAGCCATTGGTAGAGGCAGCGCTCGATCATCCAGGTGATCCAGGGAGTCACGCCGGGGACATCGACGTCCGAGCGGATGCTGCCCCGCCGTTGCTGATCGCGGAAGTGCTGGGCCATGTATTCGATCCGGCGGGCCATCACCTGCCCGTACTGTTCCCTGACACGTGGATCGTAGGCGGCGGCTTCACTGACAGCGGCCAGCATATGGCGGTGGGTGAAGTAGGCACATACGACTTGCCGGAGCGCTTCGGTCAGCACTGCGCGATTCGACTTGGGCGGGAGCTCCAGCCACGGCCGCGCCGCTTCGCCCATGATCACCGTGACATGATCGGCGAGCTCCAGCAGCAGTGCGCCCTTGTCCTCGAAGTACATGTAAAAGGTCGAGCGCGCGATATCGGCCTCTGTGATCAATTGTTCGACGCTGATCTCGGCGAAGCCGATGCCGGTGCCGAGG
Organism: Nocardia jinanensis; assembly: GCF_014645735.1. GTDB lineage: Bacteria > Actinomycetota > Actinomycetes > Mycobacteriales > Mycobacteriaceae > Nocardia > Nocardia jinanensis. The sequence goes on from NZ_BMMH01000004.1 coordinate 301,646, forward strand.
ATGCGCTCGACGGAATGCAGCAGGCGCTGCGTGATCTGGTCGCGTCTCTCGGCCCGGGTCACCCGTGCCTTGCGAATGGTTGATCGCACTGTACGCACCCCCTTCTACCTCGACGTGATCGGATCAGTGTACGGCCGGGTACATCGTTCGATCGAGAACGAGCCGGCTGGATGGCGGCGTATGGTGGCTCGCGGTGCTGGGAGGGGCCACGCCATCGAGCCACCGGCCGAGTTGTCCACGGACCCGCGGACAACTCGGCCGGTGTGATCGGACTACTTGCCGTACGGCGGATAATCGGGCGAGGACGGGAAGCAGTGCAGCAACCCGGGGTCCTTCTCCACCAGGCGGTTCCAGTACTTCCGGTAATGCCGGAAGGTCATGAAGTCCTGGTCCTCACCGTAGACAACCTGGCCGTCGTATTCCCATTTCACCAGCGACCACCAGTTGAGGATATCGCTGTTGACCGGCCACTTGAGCCAGTTCATCGACTGGCCGACGGCGTGCAGCTCCCGGCCGAGCTCATCGACGGCGTCGATCACCTGGGTGAGCACCCGGCCGTCACGGCCGCGCTCGGCGCGCCGGGTCCCTTCGACTACCCGCGCCTTGATGCCGTCGCGGATGTAGAAGCCGGTCGTCACGGTTTCGGTGGTGCCCTCGATGGGGTCCTCATCGAACGACAGCGTGGTCTGCGGGTCGTAGAGGTGCCATCCGCTGTCCGCCGAGGCGAAAACATATGGCCAGCCCGCGCGCAGCGGGTCCTTGATATCCGCGTGCCGTGGGCCCCAGCCGCGGTCGCGCAGCGCGCCGCAGTCGATGTCGAGTACTTCACCGTCGATTTCGACGGTTCCGCGGAATCGTCCTGCCTGCTCGTAATGGCCGACCGAGAATTCACCGTCCTTGGATACCCAGTTGGCGATGCCTGGATCTTCGTCGCCGGTTTTCGAGAGCTTCATGTAGTGCGGTTCGGCCACGGCGGTCCAGGTGAGATCGATCTTGACGCCGTGGCGGTCGTATCCGAACCGGTATTCGCGCTGCGGTTCGATCATCTTGCAGCTCAGCGAGTTCGACAACTCGAAGTTGAACATCTCGGCATCCGGCGGGATGGCGAGATGCTGGTCCCAGCCGTAGTACCGGCAGTTGTATACGTCCTCGCCGGTGTGATCCCAGATCGCCGGGCCGGCCACGACGAGGTTCATATTCGGCCGGAAGTAGAAGTAGATGAACCCGCACAGGTTCCGCTCCGGAACAGTGAAACCGAGCAGACTGTTCTCGCTCCAATAGGGGTCGTCGCTGCGTTTGTGGAAATACTCGTCAGCGGCGTTGACCTCGTCGCTCCAGCCCATTCCTACTCCTTGTGCGTTGGTGTGTCCCTACGGCGAGCGATGCCGAGGCGATCGGGGAAGCTGCCCGCCAGGGGCAGCGGCAGATGGCTGTTCGATCCCCGTCCGAGCGATATCCGCTCGCACGTTCCGTCGTGAACGGCGTATTCACCGTAGGCATCGAGCCGGACGAAGGTCAAGAAGAATTCTAATATCACTTCACAAAATCCTTCGAGGATCATGCCCGTCCCGGGCCGGATCCGGCCGCTGCGCTCCGACCTTCGGCGACGGCATTCGGCTGGTTCCGCTGAGTGCGCCCGGGCTTGAACGCGGCGGAACGGCGCGTTCCGGCGGAACCGGCGGCTCGACTCAGTCCTGTGATGATCTTGCTACGACCGGCAGATTTGCCGATTCTCTGCAGGGTGCGAGCCCGATGTGGTGTGGTCGTAGGTGGAGTGCATCGCAGCCGATCGAGGTGTGAATAAGGGGTGTGATTGACAACACTCCGATAGCCGTACATACTGTTCGAACGCTTCATGCGAACCCGATGCATCTGGGGTATTGAATCTAGTTTTTATTAGAAAAATGGCGATCTGATCGGGCCGAGCCCGGTCGTCATTGCGACACCAGGAGAGATACGAATGACGCAGTCCGCTACCCCGGGCACCGTTGCCCGGGATCCCATCCCCGTGGCCGTCAACGCCGCTGATATGACTGTCGAATGGTTCCGGTCCGCGCTGGTGGATCACGTCGGGCCCGACTCCCCGGCGATCACCGCGGTCGAACTCGACCCGATCGGGGGCGGGCTGCTCGCGCGGATGGTGCGAGCTCAGCTGACTTATGCCGGTCCGACCTCGGCACCGGCGTCGGTGGTGGTGAAGTTTCCCTCTGACGACCCCGGCAGTTCCGGCCTGGCGCAGGCCATGGGGATGTACGAGCTGGAAACGGCCTTCTACCGGGACATCGCTCCGCTGCTGGCCGATATGAGTCTGCCGGCCTGCTATCACTCGTACTTCGATCCGGAGACGAACGCCTTCAATTTGGTTCTCGAGGATCTCAGTGGGCAGACCAGGCCCGGTGACGTCCTGCAGGCGAGCAGCCTCGACGACTGTGCGAGCGTGCTGGGTGAACTGGTGAACTTCCAGGCGCCGCTGTGGAACTCCCCGAAGGTGCAGGCACTGGAATGGCTGGCGAACCCGGCCAGGACGTTCGCGGTCTTCGACGGACTGACGATGGGTCTCGAGCCGTTCCTCGAACGCTTCGGCCATGGGCTCGAGCAGGATCATGTGAAGCTGTTCGAGTCGGTACTGCCCAGGGCCGGCGAGTGGGTTCGCGGCTGGCAGCCCCCGACGGTCGTGCAGCACGGCGACTTCCGGACCGACAACTTCCTCTTCGGGACCGACCCGGGTGCCGGCGCCACGGTCATCGACTTCCAGACCGTGCGGCTCGGCCCTCCCGGGGTCGATCCGGCATATTTCCTCGGTTCCTCGTTGCCGACCGAGACGCGACGGTCGGCCGAGCGGGATCTGATCGGTGACTACCACCGGAAGCTGGTCGCGGCCGGTGTGAGCGACTTCGATTTCGACGCCTGCTGGGCCTCCTACCGGGAAGGCGCCCTGTACGGAGTCTTCCTGTTCGTCGGCGCCGCCAGTCAGGTCGAATCGACCGAGCGCGGTGACCGCCTCATCGTCGATCAGATCCGCCGTTACGCCGATATGGCATTGGACCTCGACTCCGTCGGCGTAGCCGGCCTCGCATGACCCTGCGCCCGTCGAGCCTCCCGCCGGATACATCCGCATCCGGCGGGATCCGCTCGAACCGGCCGGGTGACTCATCCGTGGGTGTCCGATCCGCTGGTCACCCATAGAGCTCGGCAGCGCGATGCGGAGCCTCCGGCTCGGCGAATCGGTTGCGCGGTATCGAAGAAGTATCTGGAGGAAAAGAATGACCGAACAGACGCAGGCCGCTCCATCAATGATGGAAGCCTTCCGTGGCGTGTGGGACACCTGCCCGATGTTCAAGGAATTGCGCCAGCACGCGCCCGTGCTGCACATCCCGGAAATCGACGCCTGGATTCTGAGCAGGTATGACGATGTGATCACGGTGGTGCGTGACTCGGAGCGCTTCGGTGCCATGCCGGCGGACCTCGTCGGTGAGGTGCCCGACGAACTCAAAGAGTCGCTTCCGCACGGGTACGCCCCGTGGCAGCCGGCCCTGGTCAACACCGACCCGCCCGAGCACGACCGAATCCGCAAGCTTGCCGCGAAACCGTTGACGCCCGCGGCCGTCGGCAAGCGTGAGGGGCAGATCCGGGAGGCGGCCACCGGCCTTATCGAGCCGTTGATTCCCCTCGGCCGTGCCGATCTGGTCGATCGCTTCGCGACGCCCATGCCGGTGCAGGTGCTGATCAAGATCCTCGGAGTGTCACCGGAGGATTACAAGCAGTTCCATCAGTGGACCCTCGGTATCACCGAGCTGTTCGTCCCCACGATCTCCGAAGAGCGTCGTCTCGAGTTGGCGCGCGAACAGGTCGCTTTCAACGAATACCTGACGGAGGCGATCGCCGCCCGTCGCAAGTCCCCGGGCGATGACCTCATCAGCGGTCTGATCCTGGCCCAGGAACGAAACGAGAAGAGCCTGACCGACCGTGAGGTGCTCGGTATCGTCGGGCAGCTGGTGATCGCCGGATTCGAGACCAGCGCGGGCGCCATCAGCTTCTCGCTCTACAAACTGTGCGAGCAGCCGGACCTTCTCGCGAGGGTGCGCGACGACGTGACGTTGATCCCGAAGGTCGTCGAGGAGTCGCTGCGCCGGCTCACTCCGGCGCGCGGGGTCGTCCGGCGCGTGAAGGAGGATGTCGAATTCCACGGGCAGACGATCCCCGCAGGCGCCAACATCTTCGCGCTGGTGCAGTCCGCGAACAATGACGAGAGCAAGTTCTCGTGCCCCGAGCGTTTCGACATCGATCGCGACGCCCAGGAGATGCGCAACAGTATGCACTTCGGTGGCGGCGTACATGCCTGTATCGGTCAGTCGGTCGCACGGTTGGACGCGCGGATTGCCATCGAAACCGCTATCACCCGGCTTCCGAACCTGCGGGTCGCGCCCGGCCAGCAGATCCAGGTTCAGGACGGGATGATCTTCCATCGTCCCGAGAAGCTCGAGTTCGAGTGGGATGTCTGATATTTCGTATGCGCTGACCTCGATGCCCATGCCCTCTGTGCACGCGCGACGGGCGAGGCCGGCGGATGCCACCGATACAAAGGAGTACACACGCCGTGAAACGTCGATCTGAAATCATATGTACCTGGGGCGGTATCGTCTTCGCGGTGCTGTTCTTCGTCGGCTTCGTGTTGTTCGCGCGCTTTCTCCCGCCCCTGAGTCCGAATGACAGTGCCGCGCGGACGGCGGAAATCTACCGCGACAACACGAATGGCATCCGAATCGGTCTGGCCTTGTGCTATTTCGGTACCATGGCGTTTCTCGCCTTCGGCGCCGGTATCACCGGACAGACGCGGCGGATCAAGGGTGTCGCATCGACGCTCACCATTCTCCAGACAGCGGCGTTCGCGGCGGCATCACTGCTGCTCATTCTGCCGATCACCATGTGGTTCGCGGCAGCTTTCCGTCCAGACACGCAGCCTGCGGAGAACATCCAGATCTTCAACGACTTCGGATGGATTTCCTTCATCGCGGGATTCCCGCCGTTCGTCGTGTGGATCGCGGCCACCGGTTGCGCGATCCTGTCCGACAGCAGGGCCAACCCGCTGTTTCCGCGGTGGTCCGGATACTTCAGCCTGCTGATGGCATTCATTCAGGCGGCGCCGCCGGTTCTGCTGGTCTTCTTCAAGACGGGTCCGTTCGCCTGGAACGGTGTGCTGTCCTTCTGGATCCCGTTGACCGACTTCTTCGTGTGGTTCCTCGTCATCACGGCTCTCACCTTGAAGGCGATCGACCGGAAGTACGAAGACGAGGAGCCTGCTGCGCCTGCTGCGTCATTCGAGGCCGCAGGTGGGGGCGCCAGTCGTGCGTGATGCGCACGGCGCCATCTTTTTCACTCCGGTGAGTCCGGGCCGGAGGGGCCGCTTCAGACGGCCCGTCCGGCCCGGACTCGCGGGATGCCCAGTAATGCGTATCGGACCGCGAAGAGGATCAACATGCTCACGGTAGGCACCAGGGCCGGCAGCGTCGCCGGCCGAGGTCGTCGGAATGTAACCGAGAATGCCAAGAGGATTCCAGGCGAAGAGGGACTCTGGGTATTTCTTCTCGGCGACATGGTCATGTTCACCGTTATCTTCGCCACCTACCTGTACTACCGCGGTGCCGAGGCCGAACAGTTCGAAATCGGCCGCAGCACCCTTGACCAGAGTCACGGCGTGATCAACACGCTCCTGCTGCTGGTGAGTTCTCTGCTGGTGGTGCGCGGCGTTCGTGCGATCCGGATGCGAAACGCGGCCGCTGGTATATGGCTTTTCGCCGGCGCGCTCGCGTGTGCTACCGGATTCCTCATCATGAAGGTCATCGACTACAGCTCGATCGTGCGCAACGACTACATATCCGTCGGCGGAAACTTCTATCCGTACTATTTCGCGCTGACGGGCCTGCATCTGGTTCACCTCCTCGTCGGTGTCGGCGGCCTGCTGTATCTGCTCTATCAGGCCCGCCGCCCCGAGCGTGCGGCAGACAACCGTGGCGCCATCGAGGGGGCGGCCTGCTACTGGCATATGGTCGACCTGCTGTGGATGGTCATCCTTCCGCTGCTCTACCTCATCAAGTAGGAAACATGGAAACCACCACTGCATTCATCCGAGATCGAGTGACCGTTGTCTGGGGCTTCTTGGTCGCGGCGACCCTGTTGTCGTTCTGGCTCGGTGCCGAGCACGGTATCTCGTCGGACAACATGCGTACGGCCGTGATCTTGCTCGTGGCATTCGTCAAAGTTCGTTTGATCGGCCTCTACTTCATGGAATTACGGGACGCGCCCATGGCGTTGCGTGGAGCCTTCGAGACGTACTGTCTCACGGCCTATGTCACGTTGACCGCGTTCTACGTTGTCGCCTAGCAGGCGATACTTGCCGGGATCGCCGGCCACCTTCCCCTGTGCCCCGTACATATCGCGCAGCAGGAGGGTGGCCGGCGAATTCCGTGTGTGCGGTGCGGGATGCGAGTCCGGGAACTTGCTGCACGCCAATATTGCCGGATTTAATCTAAAACAATCCTATTTAAATAGGCGTAGCGATGAAATAAATTCCGAGCCCGAAAAAGTATTTCACGTAAGACGACTTATGTTACGCTGAGCGTGCAGTGAAACCGGGCGCACTCGGATGGTGGAGAATCGAAAGAACTCATCCTTCGATCCGATGTGACGCCCGGCCTCCCTCTGTAACCAGTTGATCGGCCATCGGTCGGTGTTCTGCACTGTATTCAATCCACAATAAAAGTGTCGAATGGGTCGCTTTCATGCCCGAGTGGTGCGTATGTGACCCGATCTCGATCGGTGGCCGATGGGTCCCGGTTCCGACGCCGGTCCGTCGGGTTCAGGCCGCCGGTAACTTCGACGAAATCAGCTTCACCCACGGCTCGATTCTCGTGCACCGGAGAATCACAATGAAGAATCAAGGACGGCTCGAATGACTGCCGCGACGACTACCCTGCCCTCGGAAGCCGAGTGGCACCGTGTCCCTCGAGATGAGGACGATCCGGAGCCGACCAGGCTTCGGCGGACCGGTCCGGGGATCGGCGGCCGCGCCCTGAACTACCTCCGCACGACACCGGTTCAGTCGATGGCGACGATAGGTCGATCCGTCCGGTTGACGGCGGCCGTTGTCCGGTACGCGGTGATCGGTGCGACGCGCCTGCGGCTACCGATTCACGAAGTCGCACTGCAGATCTGGTCGCTGTTGAAGGTCACCACGCTGCCCGCCTTGCTGATGGCCGTGCCGATCGGGGCGGAGGTGGCGGTTCAGGTCGGCGGCATCATGAACCAGGTCGGTGCGAATTCCCTGGCCGGCGCGGCGAGTGGCCTCGGCGTCGTCGGCCAAGGCGCGCCGATGGCGGCCGGATTGCTGATGAGTGGGGCGGCCGCGTCGGCCATCGCGTCGGATCTGGGCGCACGGGCGGTCCGGGAGGAGATCGACGCGATGCGCGTTATGGGCGTCGATCCGGTGGAGCGACTGGTCATGCCGCGTTTTCTGGCCATGATCGCGATCGCCCCGGTGCTGTGTATCACTATTATCTCGGCCGGCGTCTTCGCGGGCCTGGCCATCTCGAACCACGTATCGGGCGTGGTGCCGGGAAGCTTCTGGCAGTCGTTCGGAGCGTTCGCCACACCGACCGACCTCGCCTTTTCCGTGCTCAAGGCGGTGGTGTTCGCCGGGATCGTCGTACTCATCGCGAGCCTGCGCGGGCTGGAAGCCAAGGGTGGGCCGAAGGGCGTGGCCAATGCGGTCAATGCCTCGGTGGTCCTCAGTGTCTTCTGCATCTTCATGACGAATCTGTTGATCAGCCAGCTGCAGACAATGTTCTTCCCGGCGCAATTGGCATGAGGTGATGGATATGACAAGTACGAGTACATCCGCGAAATATCAGCCGTTTCCGGTGCTGCTGAAACCGTTCCGGTCACTCGGTCGTGGCGTGCTGGGGATGTTCGCCGAACTCGGCCAGATCGCCGTGTTCGCGCTCAAGACGATCTATCTGTTACCGACGACGGTGCGTCACTACCGCCAGCAGACGATGAAGACCACCAACAGCATGGCGTGGGGGTCCGGGTCGATCATCGTCGACGGCGGTGTCATCAGCCTGATGTTCTTCCTCGGTGTCGCGGTGGGCGCTGTGGTCTCCATTCAGGCGTTCACGGCTCTGGATCTGCTGGGATTCGGACCGCTGACCGGAATAATCGGCTCGTTCGCCAACATTCGGGTGATCGCGCCCATCATCACCGGAATCGGGTTCGCGGCGCAGGCCGGATGCCGGATGACAGCGGAGATCGGATCGATGCGGATTTCCGAGGAGATCGATGCGACCGAATCCATGGGCCTGCAGGCGATACCGTTCGTTGTCGGTACCAGGCTCATCGGGGGCATGTTGGTCGTGCTGCCCGGATATCTGATGGCGCTGGTCGTGAGCTTCGTATCGGGCAGTTTCATCGTCAAGGTCATGCATCGACAACCCGCCGGCACCTACGACCACTACTTCAGTCAGTTCCTGAGCGTTCCCGACCTCGCGGCCTCCGTGGCGAAGGCCCTGATCTTCTGTGCGGTCGTCACGATCATCCACTGCTACTACGGGTACTTCGCCACCGGCGGGCCGGCAGGCGTCGGCGCTGCCTCCGGGCGAGCGATCCGCGCGAGCCTCGTCGCGATCGTGGTGCTCAATTTCTGCATGACGGTCGCCATCTGGGGCCTGAGTCCGCTGCTGCAGTTCAAAGGGTAGGAAATGAGTAGAACGAGGAACCAGGATTTCCTCCGGGGTACCGACGAACAGCAATCCCGAGTGGTTTACCTGGCCGCGGCCGCGACAATCGCGGTCGTCGCGGTGATCGTCGTATCGGTCGGCTGGGTGTATCCGCGCTTCGCGCCCGATGACGATCTACGGCTGAGCCTGGATGTCCCTTCGGTGGGGCCGGGAGTGGCGGCCGGCACCAAGGTGATCATGCACGGTGCGGAAGTCGGTGAAGTGACCGCGCTCGACGAGGTGGCAACCGGGATCGTGCGGGTAGGTCTGTCGATGCAGCCGGATCGGATCGAGGGCCTGACCGACACCTTCGACGTGGACTTCCGTCCACAGAACTACTTCGGCGTGACCGCGATCAATGTGATCGCTCGTCCCGGTGGACGGAGCCCGGAATCAGGGCAGGTGCTCGACCGCATTCCCGTCGGCGATTTCACGATGTCGACAATGCTGGAGACCGGCTCACTGGTCATCGACGGCACACTGACGAAGTCGATGATCGAAACGCTGGACGAAATCATCCGCTACACCGACGGACTCACGCCGATGATCGAGGCCGGGGTGGTGGTCGCCGATCGGGCGGCCGAAGCGCAGCAAGCTGTGCCGAGCCATCTGATCGGCCGGATGAACGACATCCTGGCGGTTCTGCCTGCCTTCAGCGATCAGGCGATCGGCGTGCTGGACTCGCTGTACCAGACGAAATTCAATCGGCAACCGGACGGATCGTACGGCGTGAACGACGAGTTCATGGACGAGACCGACGAGGCCATGGAGATCATGTCGGTGGATGTGTTCGGTGGCGCGGGTAACCTGCTCGCCTCACACGGCGCGGAGCTGACCCCGCTGGTCTCGATTATCGAAGCGCTCGTCGACGGTATGCCGGGAATGATGGCCAACGGCGCGGTGGCGCGCGATCTGCGGGTCTTGATCGACCGTTACAACAGTGCGTTCACCACATCCGGTGATCGGAAAACCTTGAACCTGCGCCTGGTGCTCGATGACCTACCCGGAGTAGCCGCACCGATCGCGGCAGCGGGAGTACAGACGCAGCCGACCCAGGAGGCCCCGAAGTGAGGTTCCGAGTCGAGTTCGCGAAATTGCTGGCGAAGATCGGTGCCGCAGCGCTGGTGTCGGTGCTGCTGTTCGTGATCATCATCAACGCCATCAAGAACCCGATCGATGGCGATCAGCAGACCTACACGGCGGAATTCACCGATGTATCGGGACTGCATGTCAACGGTGACATTCGCGCGAAGGGCGTCCAGATCGGCAAGATCCATTCGATCGAGTTGCGGCGCAAAGGTGATGCCACCGTAGCCGACGTCGGGTTCTCACTGGTCACGCCGCATCGGCTGACCGAGAACACCACGCTGGCGGTCAAATACCAGAATCTCACCGGTGTCCGGTATGTCGACATGCAGGTCCCGGAGCCTGCCGGTCCGCCGGTGGATCACCTGACAACGCATCGCACGCGGCCCTCCTATGACATCACCGAGCTCTTCAACGGCCTGCAACCCGTACTCGCGACCATGGGCGCGGAGGAGATCAATCAGTTCACCGAGAACGCGATAGCGCTGCTACAAGGCGACGGTGAGGGGCTGGCTCCCATGCTCGACAGTGTGCAGAAACTCGCCGACCTCGCACACGACCGCGAACAGGTGATCTCTACCCTCACTGCGAATGTCTCCCGCATCTCCGATGCCCTCGGCGGCAGATCGACGCAGGTCGTCGAGTTCTTGAAGGCGATGAGCTTCCCGGTCGCGCGGGCCATGACCGTACTGGAGGAGATGCGCAAGACGGCGCAGTTCGGTCCGGCGTTCACCCGGCCCTTGCAGAAGTTGATCCACTCCATCGGCCTGACCGAGGATCTGGATGTCGACCGATTGCTGGGGGAGGCGTTCCCCTCACTGACGGATGCGGCAGGTGCGCTGCGCCTGCTGCCGGTGACCCTGGCCGGTCTCCAACTGCCCCATGTCACCCAGGAGCCGGGCGTGGTGGCCTGTAGCAACGGCCTGGCTCAGCTTCCCACCGAGGTCCAAGTCCTCTTGAACGGCAGCGAGGTCGTGATATGTCAGCCATCGTGAAATTTCGGAAGGTCCGCAACGGGACGAGCGGGCCGGCGACAGCCCGTCGGATCGGCCGGAGTGACACCGCGATCGGTGCCGTCGTGGTCCTCGTCACCGTCGCGATACTGGCCGCGGTGACGGTGTATTACCTGAATCCGCCCGGCCGCACAACGATCGCGTTCGAAACCACCGACGCGGCGGCATTGGATATCGGCCAGGACGTCCGGGTCGCCGGCATCTCGGTCGGTACGGTGACGAAGATCTCGGCACTTCCGGCGACTGTCCGGGTAGAGGCCGAACTCGACAGCGATACCTTTGTCGGCACCGACTCACAGGTATCGGTACGCATGTTGACGCCGGTGGGTGGCTACGCGATCACCGTGGTCCCCAGCGGGAGTGAGCCGTTGGGCGATGCGGTGATCCCGGTGGACCGAGTCGATGTCCCCTACTCGATCGCGGATGTGCTGCAGGCCTCGCCCCGGGTGACCGACGATGTCGACGGTGCGGTCATCGATGCCAACATCGAGCAGGTGGCCGATGCGCTGGAGCACAATTCGCCCTCGGTGGGCTCGCTGATCGAGGGTATGAACAGCATTGCCGCGGTCATGGATCGCCAACGCGATCAGGTGCATCAGATCGCCGGCCTGGCCTCAGAGTATCTGGAGACGTTCAACAACGATCGAGAGTTCGTTTTCCACTTCATTCGCGAGGTCGAAATCGTGGCGAGTACGTACAACACGGCCGCCGCGGGATTCAACGAGAGCTATCACCGGCTGGGCGACGTCCTCCGCAGGCTCACGTCGGTGGAGAAGTTCTATCTCGGTCACAAGGACGAATTGAAAGCCGCGGTGACCAACTTGCGAGGTGCGATCGAGGACACCCAGACCCATCTCGGGCCTGCGATCGACCGGCTGCTGGCGTTGAAAGGACAGTTGGAAGCATGGTTGACGCCCGAGGGGATGGCGGCCATCGGTGGCGGAACGGTACTGGCGTCGGAACTGTGTGTTCCGATTCCGGGGCGGACGTGCTGAGATGATCACCAAGCGCAGAGTTCTGGTGGCCGCGGCAGCCACCATCGTCGGGATTACCGCTGTCACCGCGGTCGGATACGCGGTCGGTGCGGAGGACACCCGCAGCATCGGGTCCGGCTACTGTGCCGCGCTGCCCGACGCGATCGGGCTGTACGCCGGCAACGCGGTGACCCAGATGGGGTTGCGGATCGGCACCGTCGAACGGGTGGAGCCGAAGGGCGAACGCGTCCAGGTCACCTTCAGTCTGGACGGAACCCGGCGAGTCCCGGTCAACGTGCAGGCGGTGACCCGATCCAAATCCTTGCTGGCCGACCGAAGTCTCGAGCTCGTCGGCAACTACGAGGAAGGACCGCAGCTGAGAGCGGGTGACTGTATTCCGCCCGAACGGACCCACACCCCGAAGAGCATTTCGGAGATCGCCGGTTCGGCGGCCGATTTCATCGACGCGATGGCGCCGGCCGACGGCAACCAGAGTATGGAGCGGGCCATCGCCGGTATGGCGGACGCTATGCGGTACAACGGCGTCCTCGCACAATCGCTGATGCTGCACGCTTCTGCCGCCGTGTCGGGCCCGGATCAGCTGATCGCGGATATCGGCACGAGCATCAACAATATGGCTCCGCTGACCGACGACACACTACGGAACTGGTCGACGCTGCGCTCGATCTTCGACCAGCTCCCCGCAGTCGTCGCCGCGGGCCGGGACCTGTGGCAAGGGCCCATCGACGTCGTGCAGGGCGTCGCCTACCTGACCCCGGTTTTGCTCGACATCCAACAGAACTACGGCAACGACATCTGGCCGGTCGTGCACGGTGGCGTCGTCGATGTAATCGCGCTGGCGGCGACCAGGTCGAAAGATATCCAGGCTCTGCTCGGCACAGTGCCCGCCATCGCCGACCTGATGCGACAGCAGTCGGGAACAGGTGGATTGACGCTCCGGTACCGCACTCCGACCGTCGAGTTCGGCAACCCGGATGCCCCCCAGCTGTGTGAGGTGCTCAATCGAATGCTCGCCGGCAGCTGCCAGATATCGGACGGGCGGGTTCGAGTTCCTGCCACCCGTCTGCTGGATCTCGTTGTCGCGAAAGGGAATCAGCCGTGAAACTCTCGACGAGAATCAGGTCCGGAATCGGTGTCCTCGCACTGTCAGGCGCCGTTCTGGCCACATCGTCCTGTTCGCTCGGACCGAAGGATGTACCGGTATTCCGGGGCACGCCGAGCAACGGGTACGACGTGACGATCGAGTTCGCCAGCGTCATGAGCCTTCCGGACGGCGCACACGTCATGATGAACGGCTTGAAGGTCGGTGCGGTGGATGCGGTCGAGGTCGCGCCCGAGTCGGCGCGAGTGACGGTCCGCTTCGACAGCGATACGCGCGTGCCGGACGATGTCCGGGCCGTGATCCGGCAGAACACGCTGCTCGGCGACACCTACATCGGCCTGGATCGTTCGGCCGGCGACGCGGCCACCGGTTTCCTTGCCGAGGGGGCAACGATTGCGGTGGACCGCACCGCCTCGCCGCCCCAGCTCGAAGACACGATCGCGGTTCTCGCCTATTTCGTGAACGGCGGCAGCATCCAGCGCATCCAGGACGCCATGTCCAAGATCAATACCGTCATGCCCGAGATGGCCGACGTACGCAACATGGCCTCCACCGTGGCGGTGGACCTGCGCGATCTGGCACAGAACACCGGTGAGATCGATAGGATGCTGAACGGCTTCGACGCGACCGCCCAAGCCATCAACACCAGATCCGATGTCCTGTCCACGGTGTTCACCGACACCGCGATCCACTTCTGGTATCGGTGGGCGCACAACATCGTCGGGTACGTGAGTAAGGCGCTGCCCGGGATCGGCAGCATCTTCGAGGGCGGCAACTGGATGGTGCCGATGCTGGAGTCGCTCGCCGACACCTCTGCCATGGGCCGGCAGATATGGGACGACGCCCCGGCCACCGCAGCGCAACTATCGGAATTCCTCCGGACCACCGTCCTGCCGTTCGCCGAGCGCCCCGCGGTCGACGTCCTGTCCGTCGAGTCGGCCAGCGGAAATCAGATGATCGGCGACGTCGAGAACCTGCTGCGCATGTTGGGAGCGGTCAAATGATTCTCACCCGAACCCGGATATCCGCGCTCGGTATGGCGGCCATCGCGGCCGGCTCCTTTCTCTACATGGATTCGCTGGGTCTGCGGACCGAGATCCTCGAAGACCGGCGTTCGGCAACGATGTCCATCACCGATACCAATGGGTTGCTCGTCGGATCGAAGGTACTGCTACGCGGCGTCGAGATCGGCAACATCACCGACGTCGACACGGATGCCCAGGGCGTCCGGGTGAGCTGGAACTACGAATCGGGCTATGAGATCCCGGTGAGCAGTCGCTTCCGCGTCGACAACTTGTCGGCGCTGGGGGAGACCTACCTGGCGGTACTCCCGGACACCGGGTCGGAACCCTATTTGGACGACGGAGCGGTCATCCCCCCCGACCGGGTGAAGGTGCCGACCACATTCAAGGAGCTCTCCGAGCGCTTGACACAATTCCTCGAGCAGGTGGAGCCGGCCCGGATTCAAGAATTGTTCCACGAGCTGGACACCGCGCTGCCCGAGGACGTCCGAGTCCTCGGCGATCTCGAGGCTGCAGGAGAACTGCTGGCCGCGACCATAACCAGAGAAGCCGACAACCTCTCCACCGTCATGGACACCGTGCAGCCACTGCTGCTCGACAGTGCGACAGTCCCCGGCGATCTGGCGGGGACGACGCCGGAGCTGGCGGGATTCGGTCACGGTTTCGCCGAGTTGGTCGAAGGCATCCATTTCGCGATGGTGTTCGCGCCCCTGCGCGACTCCGTGAAGTACGGGGCGGCGCCTTTCATTGCGGACGGACTCCAGGTGTTCCTCGATCTGAGCGCGGCGGACCTGAACGTGCTCGGCGTGGATCTGCTCCCCGCGGCGCGCTCGGCCAGTGCCGCGATGCAAACGGTCGATGTCGGCCGGCTGCTGGACAACGCCATGCGGGCGACCGAGTCCGGTGATGCCGTAACGGTGAACGTCCAGGTACCGGGGGGTGGTTAGCTGCGAGTTCGGTGCAGAGACCAGCCATTCAACCCGGAGAAAGTACTGCTGTCATGATTCTGAAATCGGACGAACTGGAAGATGCTGTAGCGGCGGAGGAGGCTCGCGAGGAAGAGGGCCCGGACTCCGCCGGATCCGGCACGCCGCCGGAGGCAGGCGCCCCGCCGAAGCAGGCGCGCTCACGTCTCGGCGAGCAACCCGTCACTCTGCGAACTGTGGGCATAGTGGTACTGATCGCTTGTCTGGTGGCGGCGGTCGGCGTACTCGGCTGGCAGGTGCGCGCGAAGGCGAATGAACTCGACGACCTCCGCGCTTCGGCCGCCGTCCGCGAGCAGGTCGAACAAGTTGCGCTCGACTACGCAACCGGCGCCGCCGAAATGAATTTCCGAGACCTGGCGGCGTGGCACGGTCGTCTGACGAAGGGCACCACACCGGAGCTGTCCGACCGGCTGACGAGGGCTGCCTCCTCGATGGAACAGATCATCATGCCGCTGCAATGGACATCGACCGCCAGGCCCATCGCGGCGAAGATTCTCTCGGAATCGAACGGCATCTATTCGGTGAGCTGCTTTGTCAGCGTGCTGACGAAGAACAGTCAAGCCCCGGACGGTATTCAGTCGACGGCAACGTACCAGCTGTCGATCGACAGCGAGAACAATTCGGTCATCACCGAGATCGGCGGGATAGGCTCCGCGCTGCCCACAGCCCCTGTGAACGAGCCGCCGGCGCCGCCGAGCGGGGCCGTTCCAGCACCCGGTCTGGCTCCGCCCGGTGGATAGTAGCGCGCCGGATGGTCGAGGGCGGCGATGTGCTGCCGCTCTGGACCCGCGCCGCCGCATCGCGGAGCCGGCCGGCCTGCCTTTGGAACGCGAGCAACGGGCAGATGGCCGCCCGCACGTAGGAATGTGCGGGCGGTTGACCCCCGCGTTTTATTAATCTATCTTCAATTAAGTAACTGCCATGAACCCGGTAGTTGGTATGGAATCATCGACGATCGTTTCGACCGATCGTCAGGAGGGAGTCTCGTGATGAAAGTTGTACTGGACCGGACAAAGTGCACCGGGTTGGGAATCTGCGAGTCGCTGGCGCCTGCCTTTTTCGAGGTCGACGACAACGGTGACCTCCTCATGCACAAAGAAGACGTCACCGAGGATGAAATGGCCGAGGTCGAGGAAGCCGTGAACAGCTGCCCCACCGAGGCTTTGCGGATTCTGCGGGAGTCCGCGACTGCGGCTTCCTCCGCGTCGCACTGAATCAGGAATATTACGCCTTGACGCCGCGTCCGGTATGCCTCGGCGACCGGTTGCGGCGCGTGGTGTGTTCAGAACCGGCGTCGGGTGCGCCGATCCCGTGCCGGATCATGGATTGAGCCGTGCGGATCACCGTCTCGAGCGAGCCGCGTCGCGGTGTCCACCATTCTGCCGCCCAATTGAGCGACCCCATGATCAGCATCTGGGCGATGGGTAGATCCATATCGGTGCGCAGCTGCTTCTCGGCGTCGGCGTCCTTGATCAGCCTGCGCCAGATGGCGCCGTAGTTCGCGTCTTCGGCCATCTGCCGCGCTCGGATGTGGTCGGGTACCTGGCCACTGTTGCGGATCGCCGCGGTCGCGTAGTCGGAGAGTTCGAGTTCGTGACGCAGATGTGCTTCGACCGCGACAAGGATGCGATCCAGTGGCGAGACATCGCTGGAGACCTGCTCCAGCACCTCCTCGACATGCCTGCGCATTTCGGCGACACCGCTCCACATGACCTCCTCGATCAGGTCTTCACGCGAACCGAAGTAGTAGTAGATCGCCGGCGCCTGTAGTTCGGCGTATTCGGCCACATCGGACAGGCGCGTACCCGAGTAGCCCTTGACGCTGAGGACATGCGCGGCGGCATCGAGGATGCGCTGACGGGTACGCGCCGATTTCGACTCCGCGGACTGCGCGTCGTCGGCAACGGGCTGCGCCCGACTTTTTCTAGCCATGATTCAACTATAATGCAGTATATCGGGGCCACCGGGACCGGAGGCGCATATCGGTCGCGTCGGAACGACAGGGCAGCCGAGCGCTGGATCGCTCGGATGTCGGCTCCTCTCGACCTATAGCGGGCAGACTCATTGCCGTGCGCCGCGGTGCGTGTTGCGAACGTCGGTTCATGGAACGCAGCAGCGACAAATCGGTGTCAGCGCAGCGCCGGCCCAGGCAGCCTTGGATAAGGCCGAGGTCCTTCGGTCGGGATGCGTGGTGTCTTCGGTGCCGATCGGCGAGGGTGTGGACCTGTCGATTCGCTCAGCTGGGTCCGATGCCGATCAGTCGACGGTTTGGTGACCGGGATCGGTGTCCCGACCGGACGGAGGAGACATTCTGCGACTGGTCGGGTAGTGAGCCGGTGGTGGCCGAGTTTGCCCACGCGCGGCTGCGGAGACCCGCCATGGCTCGGGCCACCGTGCCCGTCCGCCGGCACCGCGGCCGCGCCGGCCACAATGGCGGGAGCGGCAAAAAGGTTCGGCCCCGGACCCCGCCGGCAGGCGATTGTGGGGCCCGGGGCCTACCGTGCTCGAGAGCTGGTCGTGAATATCAGTGCGCGACAGGGCAGCCGGTCGTAGCGTGCATCTGTTTGACCGCGCCGGCGAAGTTGCCGACAAGAAGTTCCGGTTCGGTCAGCGTGAGGTCGGGGACGCGGTGAAAGAGCTGATCGAACATGTGACGAAGCATCGATTGGGCGAGGAAACTGCCGATGCAGTAGTGTGGGCCTCCGCCTCCGAATGCCACATGTCCCTGCGGCTTCCGGCTGATATCGAACTTCCACGGATCTACGAATACGGACTCATCCCGGTTGCCGGAGGCGTAGAACATCACCACCCAGTCACCCTTGCGGATCTGCCGTCCGCCGAGCACCGTGTCCTGCGTGGCAGTTCGCCGGAAGGTCATGATCGGGGACACCCACCGCAGGACTTCCTCGATCGCATTGTTGATGCGACCGTCGAAGTCTTCGAGAAGGTACGCGAGCTGGTCGGGATTCTCGAGAAACGCCTTGGTTCCCAAGTTGATCGACGTCCGGGTCGTATCATTTCCGGCGAACGACAACAGAACGAACATTGTTGCGAGTTCCTCGTCGGTAAGCGTTTTACCGTCGACTTCGGCGCTGACGAGATTGGACCACACATCGTCCCGGGGGCAAGCCCGTGTCAACTCGGCGAACTCGAAACCGATTGTCAGATTGCCGATCATTCCGTCCGCGAGTACCTCGGCGGGCGGCCTTCCATGCGCGACATCGGGATCGTTCCATGCGGCCATCTCGTCGGCATTGTGTGCTGCCTGATCTCGGTACTGCTCGGGCAGTCCGGCGATATCGTAGAAGGTATTCATCGGCATCTGCTTGGCGACATTCTGCACAAAGTCGCCCTCACCGAGCTCGAGCAGACGGTCGACGATCCCGGCGGCGCGGGCGCGGATGCTCTCCTCGAGAATCTTGATCTGCCTCGGGGTGAATGCGTTGCTCACGAGCTTGCGCATGGTCATATGCTTATCGCCATCCATCGCAAGGAACCCTGAGGCGGCCTCGAGGAGGTCCGGGGGAACTTCCTCCATCTGGATTCCCTCGCCGGAACAGAAGAGATCCGGCCGCCTGCTGACGTACTTGATAAGCTCATGGGAGGTAACCGCCCAGTACCCGTCGTTCTCGGGCGCCATGAGGCCGCCTTCTGCGGGAGGTTGCCAGCTCACCGGCCGATTCTTCCGCAGTTCGGCCAGTCGAACGTCTCGCTCCCGCGGGCTCATGGCCCAGAAGTTCAGGCTGGAAACTTCGACCGGATCGTACTCACGATCTGCAGGCGGTGTGGTCATCAGTGATTCTCCTGTGGTCTTTCCGAGGTCATACGCGTTCGATCAGGCCCGCTGTTCTGCTCAGACCAAGAGGTCCTCGCGACCGTCCTGCTTCAGGTGGTCGACATAGGTGGGGTAGAGCTTGCTGCCCAGCGGAGCCAGCCTGAGCATGCTCGCGAGATCCCCCCCGATCTTGATTTTGCCGCGCGCCATCGCAAGCGCGAGATTGACCTTTCCCTGCCAGTAGGCATTACCGGTGTCGGCAGTCATCCGCATGGTCGCGGTCGACCTCCCGAAGTGCTCCTCGCCGAGTTCAACCACGCCGGCAGGTGCGTCTACGACCAAGAAGGCCTGCGGCTCGGAGAACTCGAAGCCGAGAACGACGCCGGTGGCGGCCAGCTTCGGACCGATCTCCGGATCGGCAAACGCCTGCTCGAAGATCCCGCCGATGTACTTGCGAACCTCGCCCGCATCCTTGAAGGCCATGTCCGTTCCTTTCCCATGGGGCAATGCCCAGCGATGCCTAATATATCTTTGATTAAATTATCTTCCGGTAAGTCGCCGAGCCTCTCGAGTGGACGCGAGTGGGGTCTGGGCGTATGGCGCGACTCCCGGGATGTGTGAGTATCATAAGCATAAGTCAACTTATGTACAAGGTCGGGGAAGCCCTGAAACGGGGCGCTCCCGGCTGCAGCCTCAACGATCATGGCTGCTGGCCGATACTCCGGATCCGATTCAGACGTTCGAGGCGCTCAGGGTTATGGGCGCTAGTCCAGCCCGCGTTTGCCCGGTGTCCAGAATGGCTTGGTCACGATGCTGCGGCGGTTCCAGCCCCGGTCTTTGGCGAGGTGGTTGCGAATCATCTGGATGGTGCGTGCTTCGCCGGCCAGGCAGGCGGCGCCGGGGGCAGCGGGCAGGTTGAGGGCAGCGGCGTCGACGAGTTGCTCGGAGGAGGCCGCCGACGCGCCGTTGCGGGTGATGCGGTCAAGGGCCGGTCGCCGGGCTGCCACTTCTGCCCGACCAACTTTGGGCCGGCGAGGCGGATACGCATCGAGGTCGGTGTGAGGTGTTCGATCTCGTCGATATGCCCGCCGGGCATCATTTGGCTGCCCAGGTCGAACAGGCCGCCGCCCACAGTCGAAGTGTCCTTGTTGGTGTTGTTCATCGTGCCTCCACTGTCACCGTTTCTGGTCGTCGTCGGTCGAGTCTGTGCCAGGCAGTTGGGGAGGTTGCCTTTTCACGCACGCGGGCTGGGTGTGAGCTTCCTTAGGCTCACTAACGGTAAGGTGGCTATCGCTCGAATGGTGGCCAATCAATACCCCGCAACGGCCAATCGGGCACGGGGCGCACGCAGTGGCCTTGGCTACGGGAAGGATCGGCGTCATGAGTGCTTCGGGGAGTGCCGATCCGGTGACGCGGATATCGTCGCCGATCCTGAGTATCGAACGCGGCGAGGGTGATGTGGACGATCGGTTCGAGACCCACTCCCATCCCGAGCACAAGCTGCTGTGGAGCGCGACCGCCACCGTGCTCGCCACCACGTCGTCACGTGACTGGCTGATCCCGCCCGGTTACGGGCTGTGGATTCCGGGAGGAGTCGAGCACGGCGGGGCCGTCCTGCGTCCCGGTGAAGGGGCGGCTATCACCTTCGCCGCCGGTCAGGGCTCCCTCGCCTGGACCGAGCCCACGGGTGTTCGCGTGGGTCCGCTACTGGGCGAGCTCATCACCTACCTGCATCAGGTCGAGCCACAGGAGCCGGGCAGGCCACACGCCGAAGCTCTCATGTTCATGCTGCTCACTCCGCAGCCTGCCCACGACATCCAGGTCTCGATGCCGACTGATCCGCGGGCTCGTGCCGTCGCCGAACGGCTGGTCGCAGATCCTGCAGACCAGCGTGAGCTCGGTGCCTGGGCCGACTACGTCCATGCCGGCGTCCGGACCCTGTCGCGGCTCTTCGTCAATGAGACCGGACTGAGCTTCGCTCGATGGCGCACCCATGTACGTATCCGAGCCGCCATCGGGATGCTGGCCGATGGGGTGGCGGTCAAGGCCGTCGCTCATGCGGTCGGTGTAATCGGTGATAACGTCGTCCGGCTCAACTCGGTGGTGCTTAGCAGCAAGGCGACCGCGATGCCGGTGCGGTCATTGCTTGCCGCGAAGTGCAGCAGTACGCGCGAGGCAGTGGCCGCGACCTGCAGGATCCCCGCGAGCCGTTCTGCTGCGTTGGCGAGGATCCGAGATAGATGTCGGCGAGCAGGGCGCCCTGGTTCGGCGCGGTGACTTCGCGTTGGACAGCAACGGGTGCGCGGGCATTGAACTCCCGCGGGCTACGCAGATCGATGGCCGTTTTGGCGGCCAGTGGGCGACAGCGGTTGGGTGGGCGTCGCCCGGTGTAGGCAGTGCGCTGCGGTGGACCGGAACGGGTGGGCCGCTTACCTTGGGTCGGAAGCCCGTCGAGATCACGGAGGTTGAGAAGGATATCGAGGTCGGTGACGGTCACATCAACTTCCTTCTGAAATGGGACGCGGTGCGGTCGAGGGCCACCACGACCACAAGCACGACCAGGACAATTGTGAGGACGTTTCCGTATTCGAAGAGCCGGAGTTGCTGGGTGAGTTCCATGCCGATGCCGCCTGCGCCGACGATGCCGAGGAGCGACGCGGCACGCACGTTCCCGTCGAGCATGAGGAGGGTGTAGCTGGCGATGGTTGGGGCGGACTGGGGCAGCAGGACCCAGCTGATGCACTGGGGGCGGGTGGCGCCTGCGGCGGCGGCCGCCTCCCACGCGTGCATATCCATGGTTTCGAAGATGTCGGCGAACAGCCGGGCCATCCCTGCCGCCGATCCGATGATGATGGCGAGGGCGCCTGCGAGTGGTCCCAACCCGACGGCGGAGACGAACAGCAGCGCCCATATCAATTCCGGGATGGCCCGGGTGATGTTGATGGATGTACGTGCAGCGTGGTGTAGCCAGGCCTGACCGAAGACAGATCGCGCGCCGCACAGCGCCCACGGCAGCGCGAGGGCGCCGCCGACTGCGGTGCCGATGGCCGCGATGGCGAATGTTTCGCCCATGAGACGGACAGCGGTAGGGAGGATCGACAAGTCGGGCGGGAACATGCGACCGACGAAGTCTGCGATATGGGGGAGTCCGTCGACGAGGGCATCCAGCGAGAACTCGGTGGTCTCCGCCGACCACAGGACAACCACGGCGGCGGCGAGGAGGCCGGCGACAGTCGGCCATGACGGACGCCGTAATGCGGCGAGGTCGGATGTCGATGCAGGGGAGAGCGGGACGCGATCGGTATCGATGGACATTACGGCGCCCCCATCAGTTCACGCTCAGTATCTGCGTAGAGAAGGTCGAGGTCGGCCGTGGTCACCGAGCCTGTGGGGCGGTCGAAGGCGAGTTTCCCGGCCCTCAGTCCCACCAGTCGGTCCGCGACATGCCGCGCCAATTCGACATCGTGGAGATTCAGCACTGCGGTCAGACCTTCGATCCGCGCCAGTCGCACGATGTCGTCGATGACGCCGCGCGCGAGGACGGGGTCGAGATTGGCGACCGGCTCGTCGGCCAGTAGCATGTCGGGTTGCTGTGCGAGCGCGCGGGCGATCGCTACGCGCTGACGCTGTCCACCCGACAGCGCGTCGGCGCGCTTGCGGAGTTGGTCCTCGAGACCGAGTCGGCGGATGCTGTCGACGGCGATCTCCCGATCGCCGCGGCGTACGTAGTGCAAGAGGCTCGGCAGCGACCGCTGGTAGGCGAGGCGCCCGATCAGTGCATTCGACAGCACTGTCGCCCGATCGACGAGCTGGAACTCCTGAAACACCAACCCCACTCGTGCATGCGCTCGACGCTTGGCGCCTCGACGCAGCGTGCGATGGTCGACTCCATCGTGCAGCACCCGCCCCGAAGTCGGGGCCGCCAGGCCCGCGAGACAACGCATGAGCGTCGACTTCCCGGCCCCACTACGACCAAGCACTGCGACGATCTCGCCCTGCGTCACCTGCACGGATATCTCGTGTAATGCCGTGGTGCCATCGGAGTATCGATAGCTCACCGCATGGGCCTCCACCCGGGGCACGCCGGTTTGTATCGACGTCATTTCCGCGACAACTCCGCGAGGTCCACACCGAGTTCGGCTGCGGCGTCACGGAAGATTGCGAAATCGCTGTCCTGGGCCTTGTCGAATCGGGTTGCCCCGACCACTCCGAGGGCCGCTGCGTTTTTGCCGCCAACGAACGCGCGCACGATGCCCTGCCCCAATGCTGGATCGAGGTCCTTTCGTGCAATTACTACGAGTGAGACTGGAATCGGGTCGGACTCGGCGACGATCGCTTGTTGGGTGCCGTCGATCACCCCCTTGTCCACCATCGTCTGGTAGGACGATCGCGCGTCGGCGGCACAGTCGACCGAGCCCTGCTTCACGGCGAGCTCGGCGGTGTCATGACCGCCGGCGTAGATGCCCTCGATGTCGGTTTCCGGGTCGATCCCTGCACGCTTCAGCAGGAGCTTGGGAATGTAGTTGCCACTGGTCGATCCGGCGTCGACGAACGCAACCTTGCGCCCACGAAGATCATCGATCGAGTTGATGCCGACGCCTGTGCGGCATACGAACACTGAACTGTAGGCGGCGCCCCTCGCCACCACGAGCGGCTCGACACCGGCGACGGCCTGGGCGAGCGGCGTCGGAAACGGGCTGAACATGGCCACATCGATCAGTCCGGACCGCATGGCCTCGACGATCGACAGGTAGTCGCTGGTCGGCTTCACCTCCACAGTCTTGCCCGTTCCCGCGGCGATCAGCAAGGTGAGAGGCTCGAACTTTGCCTGCAGGTTCGCGTTGGCCTCTGAAGGGGGCAGCCCCACCTTCAGCACATCGGGCGCGTTGCCTTGTGTGGTGTCACCACAGGCGGTGACACCACACAGGATCACCGCGCAGGCAGCAGCGGCCAAGTTGCGGCGCAGTACCGGGTTGATGCTCACGGGCGGGCCTTTCCGAAATATGTCCGAGGTAAGTGCCCGAATATTCATCTAGACAAGTTTCTTCGGCGAAACTCAGAAGAATCCGGGCAGTGAATGCCATCTGAACAGGTATGACTCGAGTAGGATGCGAGCTGGATCGGCTAAGCGAGACCTCTAGACTAAATGGATGCCGAGCAAGATCTCCACGAGCCGGGTGCCGCTCTACCGACAGGTGCAGGACGTCCTATTACAGCGACTCGACAGTGGCGCACTGCTCCCGGGCGACCGGCTGCCACCCGAGACCGACCTGGCCGCTGAGCTCCGCGTAAACCGGCTCACAGTCCGCCAGGCGATCGGAGAACTGACCCGAGCCGGTCGTCTGGTCGCGCGGCAGGGGTCGGGTACGTTCGTCGCGCCACCGCCTCAGCACTTTCCCATCGAACTCGCCCCCAGCTACATCAACGACGCCGACGGTCTCAGTGAAGCCTTCAGAGCCGTCGGCCGCACGCTGACGGAGTCGCTGGTGGCGAGCGAGATTGTGCTCGGTGGCAGCGCGCCACAGGTCGAGAAATACCTGCCAGGAAGCCGATTACGGCGAATCGACTCTGTACTCGAAGTCGACGGC
Organism: Nocardia jinanensis; assembly: GCF_014645735.1. Lineage (GTDB taxonomy): Bacteria > Actinomycetota > Actinomycetes > Mycobacteriales > Mycobacteriaceae > Nocardia > Nocardia jinanensis. Next base: position 325,984 of record NZ_BMMH01000004.1, read on the forward strand.
GAACCCTGGTTCGCGAACTCGCTGTGGATGGATGACCGACGGTTCGCTGGGATCGAACGACACCTCCAGGACGGCGTCTCGCTGTACACAGTCTGGCGTGACGCCTATGGCGTACGAATGAAGGCAGCCTGGCGTTCATTCGCCGCAGCGGCAGCCTCGCCGCGCGTATCGGAAGTGCTCGGCGTGCCTGCGGGTGCACCAGTGCTGCTGCGCGACGGCCTGAACCTCGATGGAGACGGCACCCCTACCGTGTACATCAACCGCTCCTGCCGCGGCGATCGTGTGCAGTTCGTTGCGAACTACCTGCATTAGATTGATCCACAGATGTCAGTTCCCGCGCCCGGGGCGGCGATGCACATGCCACATCCAATGGGCATCGGGTCACCGGGCTATGAATGCCCTGGTCAACCCGGAGCACCGCCTATGTGTGACGGGCCAGTTCGAGGATGTGTTCCGGTTCTGTCCGTTGGAACAATCGATTGGCAGCTGCGCGAGGAACCGGCACGCTCGGTTTCGCATGCTCCGTACTCGTTGGGCTTTCGACGGAGGCGGTAGAACGTAGCGAAGCGGAAGGTTTTGGCACATAACATGAATTCGCCAGAAGTAGAAGCCGATGGGGCCAAGCTGCGGTTGGACCCGAACGACCCGAGCTTCATCCTTGATCCTTATCCAACATACGCTAAATTGCGTGACGGATGTCCCGTCGCCCACAGTGCGCAGTTCGGCGGTTTCTGGATGTTGAGCCGGTACGCCGACGTAAAGGAAGCGGCGCGGGATCCTGAGCTGTTCACCTCGTCCCAGGGCGTGACATTGCCCCCGATCGGCAATCCCATGCCGTTCCTGCCGATCGAATTAGATCCGCCGGAACACATTAAATACCGGCGCGCGCTGCAGACATGGTTCTCGGTGCGGGCTATGGAGAAACTCGAACCGGAGATCCGCGAGGCTGTCACCGGGCTTATCGACCAGTTCATCGACCGCGGCGAGGCCGACTTCAGTGGTGAACTCGCCGGACCGTTGCCGCCCATCGTCATCGCGTTGCTGCTCGGTCTACCGCGAGAGGACTGGCCGCGATTCCGCGATCAGGCCGAGAAGTTGGTCGCGGCTGCGGAGGAGGAGGATCAGGAAACCAGCGCCGCGGTCGGCTTGGAACTGATGGGATAGCTGCACGGACAGATCGAGGCCCGGCGGGAGGCGCCGACCGACGATATCCTGCCTATCTCGGTTATCTGGCTGATCGAAACTACTCACCGAAGACGGTGCGAGCCTACGGCTTCGACCTTGTGATATTCGGCCGTTGGTTGCTCAGCGAAGGGCTCGGTATCGAAGATGTAACCACACCGGTGCTGCTGCGATTTCTGGCTGCGTGCCGAGCGGCGCGGCTTCCGGGACAGCCAGGGGCCCGAACGTGGTGGACCTGGCGGGTCACCGGTTGGACGGATACGCGGCAGCAACGGTGAACCGGCGGCTGGTGGCGGTGTCGGGGATGTTCGCCTTCCGCGCGATGCGCGACCCAGCCCTGCGCAGTCCGGTGCCGAAAGGCCGTGAAGCCCAGCGGTTCGTGCCTGGTGAGAAGATCGGTCTGCTGGCACATCTGGCCCGCAAGACACGCCCACGCTCAGCACTGCGGGTGCGGGAACCGCGGCGGCTGCCACGACCATTAGCGACCTCTAGGGCAGCCCGGTTGCTGGCGAGTCTGCGGACATGGCGTGACCGCGCGATCGCCGGCTGATGCTCTACTGCGGCCTGTGATCATGCGAGGTGCTCGCGCTGGAGGTCGCCGATGTCGACATCGGGCGGGGCTGGATCCGGGTCTGGGGCAAGGGCGCCAAAGAACGCGCGGTCCCGCTCGACACAGATCTGGCCCGCGTGATCCAGGGTTACCTGCTCGTCGAGCGACCCGAATTGAGTTCGGCGCGTTTGTTTCTGGTGTCCAAAGGTTCGAACCGGGGCCAGCCGCTCACCTCTGCCGGGCTGCGGACGATCTTTCGTTACCACCGGCAGCTCTCCGGTGTCACCGCCGGGCACCCGCACGCGTTGCGGCATTCGTTCGGCACCGCACTGGCCGAGGCCGGGGTCGATCTGTCGGTGATGCAGGCACTGCTCGGTCACACCCATGTCGACGCCACCGCCCGCTACATCCATTTGACCCCGAAGCGGGTGAAGGAGGAATTCGATGCCGCTCGCGCACGTATTCGCCGCCAGGAGTGACGCCGACGACATCCACCACACCTACCTCGCCGAACTCGCGCGCACCGGCCGAGGCAGCGCCCCCTACTACAGCTCGGCGCGCACGTTCCTGCAGCATTGGCCCAACCCGCAGGACTGGGCGAGCGAACCACTCGAGCTGCGGTTGTCGGCGAACTCCTCGACGCGGCCGTTCGTCACGTTCCTGATGCTGCACGACTATCTCCGGCCCGGTTACGACTACCTGCTCGAACGCAAGATTTCGAGCCTCTGGCGCGAGATCGACGCGTCTCCGATCGGAGGCGACCTTGCCCGATTCCTTTCCACTGCACGAGAACTCGGATTCAGCCAACGGGTCCGCACTGCGACCGGGTCCCAGGCGCCGGCGCGGCTGTTGATCCAGACCGGGCGCCGACTGCACCAGCTCACCGTCCCCGATCTCGACGAGTTCGCCGACGCCTGTCGCGACCGCCGCGATCGCACCGGCAAGGGCTGGCACCACTACAAGGCCGCCCTGGTCTGCACCCACCTGGTGTTGTTTCACCTCGGTGTCCTGCCCGAACCGCCACGTCGCGGCGGGCCCTGGGACTTCACGGTCCGTCTCGACGGCATCACCCCGGCGATCGCGGAGCGATGATCGACTATCTCAACGCCAAACGCGGCACTTGCACCCGCCACACCGTCTCCAGCATGGCCACCCGGCTCACCGGGTTCGGCCGGTTCCTCACAGACCTCGACCCCGCCCTGACCCGGCTGACACTGCTGGACCGCCGCCGCCATATCGAGCCCTGGCTCGCGAGCTTGGTCGATGCGGTGAACAGCAAGACCGGCAGCCGATCGGCGTCGCCGACCACGCCCGCCGCGTCGTCGCGGTCAACACCTTCCTCACCGAGATCACCGAATGGGGATGGACCGACGCACGATGCCGGAAACTGGTGTTCCGCAACGACGTTCCCTTCCTGCCGGAACCGCTGCCACGCTACATCCCGGTCGACGCCGACCGCCGCCTCGCCCAAGCCCTGCACTCGAGTGACCACGAACTCGCCGCCTCGGCGCTGCTGCTCGCGCGAGCCTGCGGCCTGCGGATCGGGGAACTGCTCGACCTCGAAATCGACTGCCTCCACGAGATTCCCGGCGAAGGAGCCTGGCTGAAAGTCCCACTCGGAAGACTCGACACCGAACGCATGGTCCCACTCGACGACGAAACAGTCGAACTCATCGACCGGATCATCGAAATACGCAGTCCCGGAAGACCTGTACCGCACCCACGCACCGGAAAACCGGCCCAGTTCCTGTTCACCCACCACGGCGGACGACTCGCCCAGCAAGCCGTCCGCCTCGAGCTCGGCCGCGCTGCAACCATCGCCGGGATCGGGCACGTCACCCCGCACCAACTGCGCCACACCTACGCAACCGCCCTGGTCAACGCCGGTGTCTCACTGCAATCGTTGATGGCGCTGCTCGGGCACGTGTCCGCGCAGATGAGCTTGCGCTACGGGAAACTGTTCGACACCACCGTCCGCACCGAATACGAACGCGCCCTCACCCTGGCCAAGGACCACCTCACCGCGCTGCCGACCACACCCGCCGGCACCAAAGCCCTACCGTTGGCCGACATCACCGGCGGCCGGGACTGGACCGACACCCCAGTGTTGAAATCACTTCTCGCCGGGGGCTTTTGCCTGCGCGCATCGGCCCAGGGCGCCTGTCCTTACGCCAATATCTGGAATCGGCGATCGGGCTCTACAGACCGAGTTGATCGACCGGCACACCGGCACTCCACCCATTCCCGACCAGCTACCCACCATCGCCGGCCGCACTGGCATCGACCTCAACCCCCTCGACGTCACCAACGACGAGGACATGGCCTGGCTCGACAGTCTCGTCTGGCCCGAACACCACGCCCGCCGCGAACGTCTCCGCCACGCCGCCGGGATCGCCCGCGGGACTATCTCGCTAAATCCACAGTCCCGTTTCCGGATCGCTCGGCGTCAGTCGGGGCGGCCCTCGGATAGCGGAGTCGCTGCTGGGTACGGAACTACGCGGAACCGCCGATTTCTACGCCGGTCGTTCCCATACCTGGAGACGAGTCACGGAAACCGGCAGTGACCTGTGGGTTATCGGAAGTTTTGCCGGTTATCGGATTTATCGGTGCTTAATATAAGCGGCGTGGCGGGGATTCTCGGTTTCTCCTACGCGGACGCCGGCGCTCTGGTCGGCGGTCTGGTCGGCGGCTTCACGCCTGCCGGATTCGTGGGGTCCGCAGTATTATCGGGCACCTTGGCCGGTGTCGGTGCCGTAATGGACGGCCGCGATATGAGCGGTGTGCTCACGGAAGCAGGCGTCGCAGCGATCGGTGCGGCCGGCGGTGGATGGGCCGGCGGTGAGCTGGCGCGGGCGGGTATGAAATTCGTGGCGCCACGATTGGCGAAAGCCGCCGCCGACGGCGCGAGCGGGGGCCTGCAGAAGATCGGGCTGGAGGCCGCCGAGACCGTGCTGGGTACAACCGGTCGGTACGACGCCGGCCTGATTCCCGCGGTGGCCGCGGGATTCGCGGGATTCTGGGCCACCGATCAGGGCAAGATGCTGACCATACCCACGGTCGATATCGGCAATGGTGGCTGTCCGGTGGAAATGCGGAGTCTGCAGATGCCCGCCGAACTCGTCGGCACTGTCGGTGATATGTACCGGAAACTCCCGGCCTACCTGTGCGATGTGTGGCGCTGTTTCGGTACCGGAAATCAGCCGACCACGCCGACGGTGAAATTGCCCGTCCGCGTGACCGCTGAGGAAACCGCCGGTATCCCCGCCTACGCAGCGAAAGTCGGAGAGTTCAATACCATGATCGACGGTTTCGTGCGCCTGGATCGCCAGGTCCTGGATCTCGTTGCGGCCGGTGTCAAGGACATCGATGAGCAGGGCCGGCTGGCGGTGAGCCGGCTCATAGAAACGGTGAACAAGGACGCGGGAACCGCGCCACCCAGCGGGAAATCGCTGGAAACCTACGCACTGGACAGAGCGAACAATGCTTTCGCGGACGGCCGGGAGATCCTGTCCCAGGCGATCGTCATGAGCCGGGGCGTGGCCGGCGATGTGGACCAGAACACCGACCGGATGAACCGCCCGCCCGAAACCCCTGAGCCCGAACCAGAAGGTCCAGGAGGTCCCGGAGGCCGGTGAGAAGTATGTGTGGTGGACGGCCGGTGGCCGGGCGGCCAGGAGCCTCCGGCCGGCCGCCAGGTCCTCATCGATCGCGGCTTGCCACCGTCGCGGATTGCGGCGGCGGCGCTCACGCGCTGCGGCGAGCCCGGACAGCAGCGGGCCCAGCCAGGCGTCCGTGGCCCGAGCAGGTGGGACCTTCAAGTTCTGGCTGGTGCTGTCGCCGTGGATTCGGCGTGTGATCGCAATATCGTGAACCCGTCACCGACGCAGCCTGCCCGTGCCGCGCGGCTCCCCGGCGAGAGTCGGAGTGAGAAGGCAGCACCCGCATTTTCGACGGACGCGACAGCTACTACCACCTCGACCTCACCCGCTGCGGGGCCGCGCCGACCGAGGCCGCGGGCGCGCTACACCGGAACTCGCCCCGCTGCCGCAACGTGCTCTGCCGCCTCCCGCCCGCCCCGGACTGCGAGGCATTGCTTGCCGGTGCGTGCTCTGGTTCGGTGATGCACACGGAGCAGCAGTGTTTCGACCCGGTCGGATGCCTGGATGGGTCAGTGCGGCAGGTCGTGTGTGTGCGCCTTCGTATCAGGCGTGGACGGCCGGCCGGAGGTAGGGCGGTTGTCCTTCCTCGGCTTCCATCTCCTGGGCCCTGTGGACCAGGTGCTGCAAGCAGCCTCGGCCGACGCCATATGTGGCTCGGGTCAGGCGGCGCGTCCGGCGGCGGGTTCGCCGAGGGCCTGCTCCCGCAGTGTGGCCAGGATGCGGGTGAGGATGCGAGAGGCCTGCATCTGGGAGCAGCCGATCGTCGCGCCGATCTCTCGCTGGGTCTTGTTCTCGAAGTAGCGCAGGATCAGTACGCGGCGGTCGTCTCGGGGAAGTTGCGCGAGTAGTGGTCGCACCGCCGCTGCGTCCTCGAGTAGGCCGTAGCAAGGGTCGATGCTGCCGAGCCGGTCGGCATGGGACAGCGCGAGGTCGCCGCTGTCGTCTTCTGCGCCGGGGGCGGCGTCGAGGGGTTCGGAGGTGTAGCCCTTGGACGCGATCAGTGCCTGGGTGATCTCCTCGACATCGGTGTCGAGTGCGGTGGCGAGGTCGCGGGCGTTGGGGGTGTGGCCCAGTTCCTGCATGAGCAGAGGTGTGGTGGCGGTGATCCGGCCGCGGAGTTCCTTCAGTCGGCGTGGGACGCGGATGGCCCAGCTCTGATCGCGGAAGTAGCGGCGTACTTCTCCCATGGCCGTGGGTACGGCGAAGGAGACGAATTTGGTGCCGGCCGCGGGATCGAATCGGTCGACGGCGTGGACGACGCCCATGCGCGCGGTTTGTTGTAGGTCGTCGAAATCGATACCGCGGCCGGCGTAGCGGCGAGCGATGTGGTCGGCCAGTGGCAGGCAACGCCCGATGATCTCGTCGCGCAGTTCGGCGTGGTGGGGGTCGGCGGGGTCGAGGGCGGCGAGTTCGCCGAGGAGGGGTTCGATTCCGTCGTAGGTGTCGCGGCCGCGGTCGGCGCGGCGGGCGGACGGCGACGGGGCCGGTCGGATGCTGCTGGAGTGTGCTGTCACGGGGAGTTCCTCACGTGCAGATGATCGAAACTGTGCGCGTCTGTGCGCGTCCTGCCGATATGGGTGCGATCTGCCACTCTCGTGTCGGCAAGGAACAATGAATCGGCTCTAGGCCGACGGCGAATTCCAGTGCGGATATGGGACGTGTGATTCCGCCGGGGATGGGTGGCGCCGGTATGTAGGACACGGTCGCGGGCGCGGATGAGTTCCCGCTGGAGCCGGGCATCGAGGTCATGCGGTCGCGGTCGGGTGGTGTCGCATGATCTCGTCCCACCAGTCGGCCAGCGGGCTGGGTTCGGGCCAGCGCACTACCGGTAAATTCGCACCTGCCGCGGTCGCGGCGGTATCGCTCCGGACGGTAACGGGTTTGCTGTTCATCAGGCTGTTCTCCTGTCGTGCCCGCCGGACGCGGGACTCGCGGTGTTGCGCTCCGGGCGTTTTCGAGAAGGACCCGACCGGGCCGGTCCTGGTGCCAACCGGTCCCCGCAACGGCCCGGCTGCCTGCCGGTCGGGTGTGACGGCCGGCGGGCGGTTGTCAGAAGTAGCCGGCCTGGCCGCTGGAACGCGCGGAGCTGATTCCTCGGCCGACAGCGCCGCCGTTATGGGCGGGACGACGATATCGGCGGTGATGAGCGCGGGGGATGCCGAGCAAGAATCCGGCAATGAGGAGGACGGCTCCGAAAATGATCATGAACAAGAACCTGATCTCTGACATCGATGAACTGTCTTGGGGTGGAGACGGACGGTGCGGTGGCCGACATCGGTGGTGTCGTGCGGGTGGGCGGGCAGCGATACGGGCGGTATCGAGATCGCGGAGCAGGGGCATCGATGCCCGGTCCGCCGGCGGCGGATACAGCTCAGCCGATCCTGCGGTGGCGATGGCGATTTCGAAGCCTTCTCGGCCTGCTATCGCTTCAGTACACTCCGCCCAGAGCGTAAAGTCAACGCTGTAGGTCTACGGTGGTGCCACTGCGGCTCCGATCTGAAAGACGAGGTCGTTCAGCCGCTCAGGGAGCACACCACCGGTAGGGTGCCGGCCCGAGCCGATCGCTTCACCCACGTCGCGACATCGACCTCGCCGGTGCGACCAGCACCTGAATATGTTCTTGTCCTTGCTTCGCACCGAGCACCTGAGGCGCTTGCCAATGCGTACTATCGACCACGTCACCGACCGGATCGGGTACTCACCCAGCGCACCCGGCCTCGGCCCGGCCACCTCGGTGCCGGAGCCGGGCCCGGGGAGACGACTCCGCCATCTCGCGGCGGGATTCGCGTGGACCTTGGTGTTCGCGTATCTGCTCGCCGAACTCGTGACCGCCACGGCATGGAAATCCGCCTACAGCTTCCGTCACGACACGATAAGCGACCTCGGCATCACCACCTGCACACCGCATGCGTGCTCACCGCTGCATCTGCTCATGAACGCCACATTCGTGGCACTGGGCTTGGTGACCATCGCCGGAGCTGTCGTGTTCCGCGACTACATCCCGCACGGACCGCGCCAATGGTCGATCGTGGCTCTCGCCGTCATCATCGGGCTGAGCACTGCCGCGACCGGGCTTTTCCCATCCGGCGACCGCATCGTCGTGCACATCCTGGCCGTGATGCCCGCGTTCATATCGCGCCACATCGTATTGATCCTGCTCGCGATCTGGCTGTGGAAACACCGCCGCCTCGTCGCGCTGTGGTCGGCATTCTGCGCCTCGACCGGGATCGTCGGCGCGGTGCTGATGATGATCGGCCTGCAGGTCGGAATCACCGAACGGCTGGTCCTCTACCCGCTACCGGCCTGGATGGCCGTGACCGGCACCGCAATCGTTCTCACACCGCTACGAGACGCTCTACGGCGATGAGGACTCCGCACCCCCGACGTGCCGGGTCGGCCGCCGAGCCACCCATAGAGCCCGCGATTTCAAGCGTAGACCTACACTGTTGACACCAGGTCGTGAGCGGCGTCTACTGGAAGTACTTACAGATCCGAGGGATCGTCATGATTGTCATCATCGGACTCGTCATCCTGATCGCCGCCGTGCTCGTCGGTGTCGCGGGAGTGTTCGCCAACAGCGGCTCCGCGCATACGTTGACCGACGACTTCGCGGTGTTCGGCTACCACGTCACCGGCTCCACCGGAGTGCTGTTCCTCTACGGCATCGTGGTCGGCGGTATCGGAATCGCCGGCCTGGCACTGCTGCTGGCAGGCGCCCGGCGTAGCGCCCACCGTCGGCGGGCCGCCCGCCGCGAACTCGAAACAGCGCGTCGCGACTACTCTGCCGGCGCGGCGCGCCCGGCGCAGCCGATCGGGGCGGAGCGGGAAGCCCCCACCTACTACACCCACACCGGCACCACCGATATCGCCGGTGAGGCGTCCGGTAACGCCGCCGCGCCGTATCCCGGTGAGCAGCCCGCACCCCGCCGCCGCGGCCTGAGCCAGATGTTCGGTCGTGCCGGTGCTCGATAGGCGGGCGCTCCGCAGCGGCGCCGAAGTCGGTCGCCGCGGCCCATCGGCCGCCCACCCGCCGTATGAGATCCCACGCAACACCCGAGGTCGGGCACCCTCGTCGTGATCGTCCTCGAAGCCTCACCCACCCCGAATGAACAGGGGCCGTCGCACGGTCCCGGTCAGGAGCGCCGCGATGACGCTACAAAATGAGCGGATCCCGCTGGATCGCGCTACCCGCTTCTCCCCCCGCAGTGGCCCGCCGCCGGCGTCGCGGCGGCTGCCGACACCGAGAGCACCGCGACCCGGGGCAGTGGACGGCGCCTGGTGGCCGCGCACCGACGACCTGGTCGCCGAATTGGCCGCTCTCGATTTCGAGGCGCTACAGCGCGGGCGGGCCCGCCCGGTCGATCGCATTATGTACAACATCGACGATTGGCGGCCCGCGCCGAAGCGGACGGCGCTCGGCGGGCGTTCGGTTCGGCTGGACGGCTACCGGCATCTACCTGCACATACCCTCAGTGTCGTCGGTCTGGACCGCACCCGCCTCGTGCTGCTGGTGATTCCCGCGCGCACCGAGGCCGCGACCGCGCAGGCGCTGCTGTCCGCCGCGTCCCGGCCCGGCAACGAACTCACTGCCGCCGAACTGGTGGCGGCCACCGACCGGTACAGCCTCGAGTACGCACAGAACGCGGACGCATTGCGTCGCTGGGACGACGAAGGTGGTCGTGCAGCGGTCCCGGCGGGCCGGCTCTCCTCCTCTGCGGGGGCCTGGGCGACTCCGGGGAGGCCGATATGACACATGACCCACAGAGCACGGGCGGCGGCCGCGACTCCGGCCGATTCCAGGCCACCACCGGCGGCGGGCAACCGTTCGCCGTACCCACCCGCACACCGCGACTACGGCTCGGCACTCCCGCGGAACGTTCCGGATGCGTCGACGGTGCTTGGTGGCCCAGGACCGACAACCTCACCACCGAACTGCACGATCTGATCAGCGTCCTCACCACGCGACTGGGGGCCACCACGCGGATCGCCTTCGACTGGAACTCGCTGAGCCTGTCCCAGCGGGGCATCGACCCTCCGGATGGGATCGAGGTCACCGGGCCACTACCGGACCAACCAAGCATGGTGATGTACGTGTTCGGTCCGCACAACCGGTGCATACGATTACTGGTGATCGATCCCGCCGCAACCGCGGCCCGCGCCGAGGCGCAGATGCGCGACGCCGTGAGCGCGGCGGCGGACCATTCGAAACCATGAACCGGCCCTCAGGGGAGTCGCTCCGGGCGGGGTGCCGCAGCCGGCGAGTCGGCAGTTGACCGCGTGACCTCGGGACGAGGGGCGGCGGATACCCGAGAGGGTGTGTCGTCACGACGCCGATGAGCCGACACCTCCCCGGGCAGTCACGGCAAGCGCGGGGCGGCGGCACGTTCACCTGAACGGAGAGGTGAAGGTGAGCTCGAAATCCTTGCCCAGCCGATCGAGCGTTTCCGGGTTGCCGAAAACGGCTTCGCCGGCCCAGTCGTCGCCCCGGGGATACACCGGACAAAGACGCTCGACGGACCCGCGGCCGAGCGTGTGCAGATACGTGGCAAAGATGAGTGAGGCTTCCATCTCCTCACGCTCGCCACCGGGGTACACCGGCCACGATTCGGTCGTGCCGTTCCAGTCGAACAGGAGTTCCCATTTCGCGCCGTTCTCGACCAGTCGCACGTTGGTGACAGTCGCCGAGCCTCGGGTGCAGGAGGCGATGGACTCCAATTCGGCCCTGTACCACTCCAGCCGACTGTCGTGGTCGGTGTCGCCGATCCCTTCGAATGTCCCATAATCGACTGTGTATCGAATCCCGAGTGCACTGAGCAGACCGCGCAGGGCGTATTCGGCGGTGTGACCGAGTAGCTCAGTGGGCCGTCGAGTTCGACGGGCTTCAAAGTCTCTCCGGGCGTGGAAGGCTCGATGATGCCGAGGTCGACGATCCGTTCGACCATTTCTCGGACGGTACGTTCGGGTGCCACTGTTCTCCTCGGGCGGTGCGGAACTCTCGTGTCGGCCTGACACCCGGCAAGGACAGGTTCGTATCGGCCGTGATCGCGCAGGTCCAGGCTGCGCACTCGGGTACCGATCGACCCATGCCGAATCGAAGGGGCGACCTCCGAGCTTGCGCCCGCCTCATGACATAGGCTGTGGGCTCGGCGACACGAAGTGTATATGTGCCCGGTTCTGCGCTCGAACAGAGATACTCGCAGTGCTCGATCTGGATCTGCTGAATCGTAGCGTCATCTTTCCTGCTCATGGTCCGCTGACCAGCAGTGTTGTGCTCGCGTCTGCGGCAATCGTTTCTTTCGGTTCAATGGCCGCCCTGGATGAATCACACGCAATGAAGGATCGATATGAAGAGCGAAAAGCGCGCTTGGCTCGCGATTTTTACAGGAACCCTCATAGCCGTCGGTGGCGGGGCGATCGCCGCACCGCCCGCATGGACGCAGCCGTCGGCGCCGCAGTCGCAAGGAGCCGGGGGCGATATTCTCCGTGCGGAAGCGTCGCAACTGGCGGTATCGGCCCCGGGACTACCCGGGACGATACCGGCGAAATCGATACGCCTCACCTACGCCAGCAGTGATACCCATAATGCGCCGACCACGGTGGTGGGAACGTATCTGGAGCCGATGCAGCCGTGGACCGGTCCGGGTGAACGCCCGTTGGTGGCGTATGCGGGTGGCACACAGGGGCAGAGCGCGGAGTGCGCGCCCTCGGCGATGGTGTCGCAGGTAGTCCGGATCCAGCCGCCGGCCGACGTAGTCTTCGAATACGACATCATCGCGATCTATCAACTGCTGGCCCGCGGCATGGCGGTAGTGATGACCGACTATCACGACTTCGGCACACCGGGCGTCCACAACTTCCTCAACCGCAAAACACAGGGCTACGCGGTATTGGACTCCGCCCGTGCCGCGTTGCGGTTGCCCGACACCGGCTTCACTCCCGCCTCGCCGGTCATACTCTATGGTTACTCCCAGGGCGGGATGGCTTCCGCGGCCGCGGCCGAACTGCAAGCGGAGTATGCCCCCGATCTGAATGTGCGCGGCGCCTACGTGGGCGGGCTCCTGACCGGCCCCCAGGACTTTATCGCGCGCAGCGACGGCCGCTCCGGCGTCGCGCCGGCCATCGGATGGATCCTCAACGGCATCGCCGCTGACTATCCCGACACCCGTCCGGTGCTCGATGCTGCGCTCAACGACACCGGTAGGGCGATCATGCACGACTCGATCGGTAAATGCGGCGGCGGCCTCTCCAGCAATTTCGCGCATCCGCAGAACACGTCGCGCTGGACCACCAGCGGGCTGCCGCTCACCGCCGTGATCGATGGCTCTCCGGAACTGAAAAGGGCATTCGACGAGCAGCGGCTCGGCGGATTCGCCCCATCGGTGCCGGTACGTATCTATTCGGCCAGGAACGACGAGGGAGCTCCGTACCCGGCCGTTCGCGGTATCGCCGCGAATTGGTGCGGTGGTGGTGCGGCCGTTCAGCTGGATTCGGACGCTTCGGTACCTGCCATCCCCGCCGGATTCCTGGGCACCCACGATGTGGCTTTCTTCCCGTCACTGATGACCTCACAGCAGTGGGTGACCGATCGCCTCGCCGACGTGCCGGCTCCCGTGAACTGCGCGGCCCTACCTTAGTCCTGCGGAGGCACAACCGATTCGGGCACCCGGATATCCCGATCGGACAGCAGGCCAGCCACCACGCATTATCGGCTGATCGCATGCGCGTGTCGTCGTACCATGCCCGGCCACCGTCGGTCCACGGCCCACTCTGCCCTGGACCGACCCGGGCCGAGCGTGCCGAGACCCGAGGCGTTCAGCGTTAGCCCTTTTCAGCAGCCATACCCCATTTGAGTGCGCCGGTCGGATTAGCGAGACGTATATGACAATCCTCAGACGCGGGAACGCGCGCGATCACAAACGCTATCTCTGGATTCTGAGCACCATAGCGCCCGGTTGCGCGCTACTACCGGCACCACTGGTGGACTCCACGGGGCTGGTGCTGTTCTGGTGGATCGGTCCGATCCTCGTGTTGGTGGTGATCCCGGTCCTGGACGTCGCGATGGGCCGCGACGGAAGCAGTCCGCGGGACGAAGACTATGAGGCGTTGTCCAACGATCGTTATTACCGCTGGTGCACGTTTCTCTTCCTGCCCATCCAATGCATCGGTCTGGCTATCGCGGGATACCTGTGGTCCGGCTCCGATCTGGGGCTGGTCGACAAATTGGGGCTGGCCGTAACGCTGGGAATCGTCTCCGGTATCGGCATCAACGCAGCCCACGAACTCGGCCATCGGGTCGAACGTCTCGAGCGTTGGCTGGCGAAAATCGCGCTGGCGCAATCCGGGTACGGTCATTTCTTCATCGAGCACAACCGCGGCCACCATGTCCGCGTCGCCACGCCCGAGGACCCGGCAAGCGCTCGCTTCGGCGAGTCACTGTGGGCGTTCATACCGCGCAGCGTAGGGGGCGGCTTCCGCTCGGCACTTGTTCTGGAGCGAGAACGCCTGTCACGCAAGGGGGAAAGGTGGTTCAGCCGGGACAACTGCCTGTTGCAGGCATGGTCGATGAGCATCGCGTTGTTCGGTTCGCTCATTCTCGTCTTCGGTCCCGTCATCATCCCCTTTCTGGTGCTGCAGGCCGTGATCGGTATCGGTTTGCTCGAGACCGTGAATTACCTCGAGCACTATGGGCTGCTACGAGCGCGCCGCGCCGACGGCCGTTACGAGCGGTGCTCACCTCGTCACAGTTGGAACAGCGACCATCTGGTCACCAACGTCTTCCTTCTCCACCTCCAGCGCCACAGCGACCACCATGCGAACCCCGGCCGCCGCTACCAGACACTGCGCAGCTCCGAAGAGGCCCCGCAGCTGCCGTTCGGCTACGCCACCATGGTCCTGCTCGCCACCGTCCCACCGCTGTGGCGCGCGGTAATGGATCACCGGGTCCTCGCCCACTACAGCGGCGACCTCACGCTCGTCAACAGGAAACTCGAGGGTGGCCGAGTGAATCGGCCGATGCCTGTTGATCGGTGAGTAGCGTGACGGCGGCATCGTATTCGGCCGGTTCCCGGGTGGAGATCCGCACCTCGACGCGCGCCTGTGCATCGCGATCAGCGCCGACCGATATCGAGAATTCTGCCCCTGGTCTGCCGAAAGTTACCGCTCACCTGCCTGTGCGAGTATCCGGCGTGCCGCGACGGCGACCGCTTCGTCGAGCATCTGCCCGTCCACTCACACGCCTGTCGGAACTGTTCGTCGGCGGCGATGCCGAGATGGGGGCCGTCGATCGCGGCGATACCGGCCGCGCGGGCAGCGATCAGCACGCGGTCCTGTACTGCGAGCCAATGTTCCGGTCGTGCGGACCGTGATCGGCCCAGTGCCGCGCCGAGGTCGGCGTATCCGGTGATCACGGCCTCGAGCCGGGTGGCGGCCGCGGTGATCTCGTCGATATTTCGTATTCCGAGCGGAGTTTCGACAAGTGCCTGTAAGCCGATCCCGGTTCCGGCCAGAGCATGATCGACATGGATCACATCCTGCGCGGACTCGGTTTGGGCAGCACGATGCTCGAAAGCGCGGGTAGCCCGGCACACGCTGCGAGGTCGGTACCGGCGGGGCGAGTTCCCACACCGTGATCGGGTTGCTCGAACCCCACCTCGACAGCCCGATCGTCGAGGCCGCGCAGTCGATCACGGTGGCCGGCGCCGATACCGCAGTAGCGGCCGGACTCGGCTGCGAACAGGGCCATCCCATGCTCCGTGTCGACCGGCTCTACTCGGACGCCACCGGCCGGACCGTCGATCTGTCGGTCAGTTACTTTCTGCCCGAGCACTACACCTATCGGGTGACACTGGTCACTTCTTGTGGCTGTCCCAGGAGACGCTGAACCAGCCGTCGAAGGAACGCAGCAGGGCTATCAGAGCCGCCTCCAGCCGCCAGTCCGACTCGGGTACGCACAGCTGTAGCCGATCCCCGAACGGCCGGAAGTCCAGGAGTAGCCGGCCGCCCGTGCGCCACCTGATGCGCCGAGGGGCGCGGGGGAGGCCGCTGTTCTCGAAGAGGGCGGCGAGGAACATGAATGGCATCAGCGGGAACACCGACCAGCACACGAGCCACCAGAAGATCCGGCCCTTGTAGCCCACTGCTTCACCCGCGCCGGGCCGGCTCACCGTCCAGCGGGTTCGTATACCTCTGCCTTTGAATGCCTTCTCGCGTACGAGAGTGCCGATGACCTCGCCCTGTGCCCCGAGCACCTGATACGTCGCCACTCCGTTGCCTGCCGATCGGGTCACCACGGTGGCCGCCCGGCTGCCGCGGTGTTCGTCGGCCCACAGGACGAACGAGCGAGCGCCGGTGTCGCGCGCCGCGAGGTATGCGGGTATACCGCCGGGCGGGAGCTCGCGCTCCACATACGCGACAGCCCGGGGCCTCCCGGATTCGTCGGTGAGCTCGACCACGTTCCTGACACATGGAGGGGGGCCGACTCGCTCCAGGTCCGCGAGCTTCACTGGAGGAATCCTCATGGTCAGATGGGCTGTCACCCTGCATACTCCTTTGTGCTGATTCCGGTGAGTGTGGAGAAGGCCGCCCTGTCGGCGCCGGCCATACGATCGGAGGTCAGGCGCCGCCCTTGCCGGTGACGGAGACGGCGGCGGGGTCCAGACCCGGCGCCGCCGTCCGGGCGAGTTCGAGGGCATCGTCCTGGTCCGCTGTACGCGCGACGACAATCCGCACGGAGGTGGATTGCAGAGTCGCGCCGGCGATCGGGTACTCGGCGGCCACCGCCTCGTATGCGGCGATCGCCTCGGTCGGGAGGACACCGTTGGTGTCGGACTGGACGCGGAGACCGGGGTGCGCGTCGGATCGCGTGGCGACCTCGACCGATGTGACATCCGACAAGGGTTGGTACCGGCCGCCGTCGCCGACCAGATCGTCGAACACCACCATGGCGTCGGCGGAGTCGACGACGGTGACCTTGGCTTTCCAGCGATAGCCGATCTTCGAGGTCGAACTACCGATATCGCCTTCCACCACCCGTTCGTCGGCCGTCAGTGATCGCCACAGTGCCACGATTTCGTGGGTTCGTGTCTCGTCCGCGTCGACGGTGAAGGTGATTCCGGCTGCCGTGATCCGGCCGGTGACCGAATTGTTCTGCGCGACATACTCTCTCAACTCGCTCGCGCGCTCGGCCACACGGTCGGGCGGGGTCCCGTCCGCGAGGATGAGAACGCCCGTCGCGGTCCCGTTGAAGGGCAGAATGTTGTACCCGTTGGTGTCGACCTTCTCGACATCCGCCGTACCACCCCAGTCTTTTTCGAAATTCGCCGCGAGCGCGCTGCCTTTGTCGATGGCGCAGCTGGTCAGCAGGGGCAGGGTCAGTACGAACGCGATGATCGGTATCGACCACCGCGCGGTGTCGCTTCGCACTGCTGTCTCCTCTGGAACGGGTGAGCAGGCCCGGAGCGGATCGGTCCCGGGCCCGGCCTGCGAGTAGTCATGGCTGCCGTAGCCTACGGCGCTGTTCGCCGGCGGGAAGGCCGAGCGCACCTTCCGCGCGCGGCCGAAGACACCCAGCGGGCACTCACCGGTCCCGATATTTCGGACCCCACCACCGAGCAGTCGCTCCTACCTGCACACTGAGTGCGGAGCGGCGCGTGACTCCGGTCACCGCGCGTTCTGTGCACGGGTGAGCGAGAGGGATCACGAATGTCGGAGACCACAACGCCGGAGCCGGTCGTCCCCAAGGGACAGCCACCGGCTACCGAAACGGCCTCATCGCGGGCGGCGACGCGCCGCGCCGTCTGGAACACACTGCGCGGATCGTCGGGCAATCTCGTCGAGTGGTACGACGTCTACGTCTACACGGTGTTCGCCTCGTACTTCGAAAGCCACTTCTTCGATTCGGCGGACAAGAACTCCACTGTCTATGTGTACGCGATCTTCGCCGTCACGTTCCTCATGCGGCCGGTCGGCTCGTGGTTCTTCGGCCGGTACGCCGACCGCCGGGGCCGCCGCGCCGCGCTGACCTTCAGCGTCTCGCTCATGGCGGCGTGTTCGCTGGTGATCGCGATCGTGCCGGGACGCGAGACGATCGGTGTGGGCGCGGCCGTGATCCTGATCCTGTGCAGGCTGGTACAGGGTTTCGCGACCGGCGGCGAGTACGGTGCGTCGGCCACCTATATGTCCGAGGCGGCCACGCGGGAGCGCCGCGGCTTCTTCTCGTCCTTCCAGTACGTGACCCTCGTCGGCGGTCATGTGCTCGCCCAGCTCACGCTGTTGGTACTGCAGGTGTTCCTGGACAAGCAGGAGATCTCCGATTTCGGCTGGCGCATAGCTTTCTTCATCGGTGGCGTGGCCGCGGTGGTCGTGTTCTGGCTGCGCCGGAGTATGGACGAATCGCTGACCGAGGAGCAGCTCGACGCGGTCCGGCGAGGCGAGGATTCCGAATCGGGCTCGCTTCGTGAACTGCTGCGGAATCACTGGTGGTCACTGCTGGTGTGCTTCCTGGTCACCATGGGTGGCACCCTCGCGTTCTACACCTACAGCGTGAACGCCCCGGCCATGGTCAAGACAGCGTTCGAAGGCCGGGGTATGACGGCCACCTGGATCAACCTGGCCGGATTGGTCTTCCTCATGGTGTTGCAGCCGGTCGGCGGTCTGATCAGCGACAGAGTGGGCCGCAAGCCCGTCCTGGTGTTCTTCGGGATCGGCGGCGTCCTCTACACCTGGTTCCTCATCAGCTTCCTCCAGGACGCCACGTCGGCGGCGGCGACAATTCTGGTGACCTGCGTCGGCTACATTCTGCTCACCGGCTACACGTCCATCAACGCCATCGTCAAAGCCGAACTGTTCCCCTCGCATATCCGCGCTCTGGGTGTCGGTATCGGATACGCCCTGGCCAACTCGGCGTTCGGCGGTACCGCGCCGATGATCTACCAGGCCGCGAAGAACGGGGGACATGTCACCTGGTTCATCGTGTACGTGACGGTCGTCGTCTTCGCCTCACTCCTGGTGTACTTGTTCCTCCTGAAGAACAAGAGCGAGACGGCACTGGATCGGGAACAGGGGCGCGCCTTCGGGTAGTGCCAGGGCATTCACCTGCGCCGGATGAGTTCGGGCCACGGCCGGCCTCTACAGCGGTACGGCGACGGTGATCATGCACGCGGTGGCGTCGGTGGAACGCACGTGTTCCGGCGTCAGCTACCGGCCAGGCGCCACAGCGAGGTGACTTCCGCGGCCCGGGCGGTGTGGAGGGGATCGGTGGTGTCCCGGGCTCGTGGATGCCGCGGCCTGATATCGGTCTTGTCCACCACGCGCAGGCCCGCTGCCTCGATACCGGCCAGCAGGTCGCCGCGCGTCCTGAGCCCGAGGTGCTCGGCGAGATCCGACAGGACGAGCCAGCCCTCGCCTCCCGGTACGAGGTGAGCAGTGAGCCCGTTCAGGAAATCGTGCAGCATGCTGCTGCCCGGGTCGTAGACACCTTGCTCCACGGCGGAGGTCGGTCGCGCCGGAATCCAGGGCGGATTGCAGACCACGAGGTCCGCGCGCCCATCGGGATAGAGGCCGGGGCCGCTGACGTCGATATACTCGGTCAATCGCAGCCGGCCGACGTTATCGCGCGCGCAGGCCAGGGCGCGCGGGCTGATATCGGTGGCCACAATATGGTCGATTCCCCGGCGGGCCAGGACGGCCGCCAGCACGCCCGTTCCCGTGCCGAGATCGAACGCGGTGCGCCGACCCGTGCCACGGGCTGCCGGTGCGGGTAGTGGCGCAGCGGCGACGAGATCGACATATTCGCCTCTGACCGGTGAGAACACGCCGTAGTGCGGGTGAACGAAGTCGTCGAGGGCCGGTATCCGCACACCCTTGGTGCGCCACTGATGTGCTCCTATCACACCGAGGAGTTCGGTGAGCGGGACAGCCATCGGCCGGGACGGTGGGCCGTAGGCCTCGGTGCACGCCTGCCGCACCTCGGGGGCCCTGCGCAAGTCCAGACGGTAGTCGTCGTCCAGCAGGACGAGGAGTCTGCCCAGTACGCGGGCGCGGTGGTGCCGAGCCCGGCGGTGCAGGTGGAAGGACGCTGCCGGGGTTTCACCCGGCGGTGGAGGCTTCCGGTCGACCCGGCGGCTCATCGCGTGCAGCAGCTGACGTGAATTCTGGAAATCGCCCCGCCACATCAGGGCGGTGCCTTCGCAGGCCAGACGGTACGCGACATCGGCTCTCATAGTGTCGTCCGCGCAGACGACCCGGTCGGGGGGCGGCGCCGCGCTCTCGGAATGCCAATGGGCCGAGCGCTGTTCGTTCGTCTCGGTCCAGTGGATCGTGGACACCGGGTACTCCTCGTGGTCGGACGTGCAGGGGGCGCGAAGTGCACTTCGATGAGGAGCGGGCGAACGATCCGTGCCGCGGTACGAGGGCGTGGCCAGGGCCGGCCGGGCTAATGCTCCCGCGTCGAAGCGCGGGCGGGGAGATCGCCGAGGATGCCGAGTACCACGATCAACCCTTTCGGAGTGAAGATGTCAAAGGTTTGCACAGTCTTCTCGCTGTGGGCAAACCACAGTGTGGTGGTCGGGCGTTCCGCAGCGCTGGAGTTATCCGTGGTGCCGCGGCGACAGGCTCTCGGTGCCCGAGTCCGATGGTCGGATCGGCCGGCATCCGCCGGTCGCCGCCGCCGAGGAAGAGCTCGGCACTTCGGTGCGGTGGCGGTGTTCGTCAGCAGTGGAAATACCGCAGGCAGGTGGAATCCGGATCGGTCGGTAGCGTGCTCGGACAAGCACGATAAGAAACTTACGACGGGGCGCGGTGTGCGAGTAGAGAATCGGCGGGCTGTGTGGAGGCGGCTGCGGACGGTCGGTGCGGTGGTCGCGGCGGTGGTGTCGCTGACCCTGGCGGGTGGGGCGGTGGCCGGTGCCGGGCCGATCGGCGCTCCGGTCCTGCGGGCCCCGGTCGGCGGATATCAGGAGCTCGTCGTGCCGTCGGGGATGGGCCCGATCGAAGTGCAGGTGCAGTGGGCGGCGCGTGGTGGCCGGTCGGCGCTGTATGTGCTCGACGGCCTCCGGGCGCCGCGCGATCACAGCCAGTGGACCAGCGATACCGATGTGCTGCGGCAGTTCGCCGGTGACAATGTCACGCTGGTGTTCCCCGTCGGCGGACATTCCAGTTTCTACGCCGACTGGTATCGGCCGAGCAGCACCAACGGACAAGTCACCCCGTACAAGTGGGAGACGTTTCTCACCGGGGAGCTGCCGGCCTTCTTGGCGCGATACGGCGTTTCGCGCACGAACAACGCGATTGTGGGTGCCTCGATGGGCGGCGGGGCGGCCCTGACTCTGGCCGCGCACCACCGAGACCAATTCAAGTTCGCCGGATCCTTCTCCGGTTTCGTGAATCCGACCTTCCCGCTGTGGAACGAGGCAGTTCGCGCCGCGATGTGGGACGAGGGCCGGTTCAACGTGGACGATATGTGGGGCCCGGCCGGTGACCCTGCCTGGTATCGCAACGATCCGACCGCGCAGGCCGAACTGCTGCGGGGTCTGCCGATGTACGTTTCGGCCGGTAACGGCCTGCCGGGGGCTCCGGATGTGCCGTACGGATTCGGTAACACCGTGAATGCGATGACCTTGGAGTCGATGGCCGCGGCCGCCGCGGGGATCTTCCGGGATCGAGTCGCGTCGCTGGGTATCCCGGCTCGTGTCGATATCGTCTCCGGCACCCACACCTGGCCCTATTGGGGGCAGGCGATCGCCACCGCCCGGCCGATGATCCTCGACGCGCTCGGTGCCCACTGACCCAGGTCATCGCTGAACATTCCACGATCGGCCAGACGGCCGATTCCGTGACCCGCGCCATTGCGTGTTCGAAATATACTGAGCCGGAATCTATCTCGAAGGGTGAGCTTTCCCTTCGCACCGGGCCGGCGGCTCGACCCGGATCCCTGAGGGCGTCCACGGGGGTTCTCGAATTCCCGAACGGGCGGTCCGGTATCCGTGGTACTTAACGGCTTGCGCCGAACGAGCGGGAATGCCGCCGAACCATTCGCCTCGAGTCAGGGCCCCTCCTCGGTGTCCCTCGAATCGGCCCGACGTCCAGGGGGAACCCATGCTGGTAGCGAGGAACCTGATCGAACTCGGTCAGGGCATACGCCGGCGGCTCGACGTGGTGGCCACCAGATGGGCCCGTGGGGCGGCACACGATCTCAGCACCACTGCCGGTGGGCAGGTCAGGGGTACTCGCATATTCGCGGAGACCGGTGAGCTGTCCCGCGAGGAGATCGAGCGCCACGTTCTGGACAGGGACTATCGCGGCGCGGACGCGCACGCGGTCTCGGCGGCCGGGAGGGCGGTGCGGGACCTGAGCGAAGAGCTGATCATGCGGTCCTCGCTGCGAGAACTCGAACGGAAGCGATGGACGCTCGGACGCGAGTTGGACGCCCGTCCGAATGCGCGGGAGGGGTTGATCCGCAAGCTGGAGGAGGCCGAACAGGAACACCGTGAGCTCACAGCGGCGCTGGATCGGCATATCGCACGTCGCGAAGACCTCGGCGTGCAGCGATGGGAGGTCCGCAACAGTGATCAGGCCGTCAGGGAACTGCGGGATTCGGAGAATCGGCGGCGTGCGGCCCGGGAGCGCATCGAGGCGCTGAAGGACCGGCGAGAGCAACTGCGTGGGGAGCTGCGGCGGTTGCGGGGTGACACCACCGCGGACGGCGGTCATGAGGTTCTCAGCGCTGCAGATCCCGGAAACTCAGTGGCGCCGGAGCCGCGCTGGCGAGATCTGGAGACCCCCCATGACGACCGAGCCGCAAGGGAGCTGCGGGATCTGACAGAAGCACGCAGGAACGTGGATTGGATGGTGGGCGAACAAGCGAAGGAGCAGAAGCGGCTGGAGAAAGAGATCCAGCGGCTGGATAACGAGGTGCCGAAGGAACGGGAACGTCAGGAAAGGGAGCAGGAGCGGCGGGAGAACCAGGAGGTGAGGGACCGGGAGCGGCAGGAGCGGGACGCGAGAAGGGACCAGGAACGTCGGGAAAGGGAGCAGGAGCGGCGGGAGAACCAGGAGGTGAGGGACCGGGAGCGGCAGGAGCGGGACGCGAGAAGGGACCAGGAACGTCAGCAGAATGCGGCAAGAACAGAAGTGTCGGCTCTGCATTCGGTCGGTAGCACCCCGGGCGGCAGCCGCAGAGTTGCTGTTGCAGATGAGGCGGACACGCCCCGAGGCGTGAGCGAGCCAGGTGTTGCGGGTTCTGGTGGGACCTCGGGTGTTGGTGGTGGGTCGGTTGCGGGTTCTGGTGGGACCTCGGGTGTTGGTGGTGGGTCGGTTGCGGGTTCTGGTGGGACCTCGGGTGTTGGTGGTGGGTCGGTTGCGGGTTCTGGTGCGACGTCGGGTGTTGGTGGTGGGTCGGGTTCCCATTCGGGCCGCAGCACCCGGAATGTTGCTATCGCCACTGGTGTCGGGGTCGCTGCGGTCGCTACCGGTTTCGGTATCAGCGCTGTTGTCGATCCCGATACTGCCGATGCTGAAACCAAAACTGGTGATGAGGATTCTGCTGGTGCCGCCGGTGCTGATGCCGGCAATAACGGTTCTGGTGCGGCCGGCGATGCGGCTGGCGGCGCGGCTGACGGCGCGGCCGGCGATGCGGCTGATGATGCGGCTGATGATGCGGCTGGCGATGCGGCTGATGATGCGGCCGGCGGCGCGGCCGGCGATGCGGCTGATGATGCGGCCGACGGCGCGGCCGGCGATGCGGCTGGCGGCGCGGCCGGCGATGCGGCTGATGATGCGGCTGGCGGCGCGGCCGGCGATGGGAGTTCTGGCGGTACCGACGATGCGCGAGCTGGAATTGTGGGTTCTGGCGGTGGCGCGGCCCCCGCGGCCCCCTCAGCCCCTGCTGGTGCCGCGGCCCCTGCTGGTGTTATAGGTTCCGGGGGTGGTGCTGAGAGCGGTCTCGGCACCGGTTCCGGTAGTAGCACCGTTTCCGATGCGAGTTCCGGCACCGATCTTGTTTCCGGCGCCGGTGCCGGCGGCGCCTCCTCGAACGATTCCGCCGAGGGGATTACGCGTACTGCGGGCAATCCGACAGCCCAGCCGGACTACGCGACGGTTCAGCCACCGTCGGGAGCTCAGCTCGCCGGGGGGAGCGGACTCGATCCTTCCAGTCTGATGCTGCCGTTGATGCTGTCGAATCTGCAGGACCCCGGCCTCGCCGACAGCGATCCAGGTGAGTACGACGAGCACGGTCCCGGCCGGGACCACGATTCCGGCTCATCTCGAGGAACGCAACATCCCACCGCGCCGCCCTCCGCTGACAGGCCGGCCACCACACCATGGCCCCACCAGCCTGTGGCGGAGGAGACAGCAGCCACACCGGCCGACCGGGAGACCGGTGAGACCGCGCCACAGCCGGTGTCGTCGCCTGCTCCTCGGGGACGGGACAAGGACGAAGGGATTACCTACACCCATGAGGCAGACGGTGTCATCGAGTGGGTTTCCGCGAGTGTTGCCCATGCCTTCGATATGGCATATGGCAACAAGAGCGGTACCGACGCGAAGGCCGCGTACGCCGATACGCACGCGAGGTGGTCCGATGTGAAGGAACTGGAACCGGTCGACCCGTACGATCTGATGAGCGGTGACGTCGTCACCTTCGATAACGGGTCGGGGATCGCACGGGTGCAGCGTACGGAAGGTGATCCGGAAGGCGGCGTCGTGGAGATCGTCATCAAGGGCCGATTGACGCCGGTCGACTCTGTGATGGCCGACGGGGCAGGAGAACTCGGGCGGTTCGCGGGTTTCGGGCATCCACGCGGTATCGAACCGCCCACACCGGAGGAGCGGGCGGCCGGTGCTGCCGTCCCGACGACTGCTGACCAGGCCGGTGACACAACTACGCTCGTCTGATCGGTGCCGTGGAGTCGATGGCCGGGCCGACATTGCCACGTACTCGTCCGAGCTCGCCCGCCGAGCGGATGGCCGCGATGGTCGCGGGGCGATATGATCGACCCGATGACTACTCGTACTGATCAAAGATCGGGGGTCCTGTTCGTACAAGGTGAGTGCTGATGCGCACCCCGAATACGAACAGTGACGATTCCCGCCTTTCCTTCTGGCTGCGCGTGCGTGAGTTCGCCGTGCCGCCCGCCATGATCGAGACCGCGACCGCCCGGCGAAGCGTCGGAGACTGGGCCGGGGCATGTGCCGCAGCAGGTTTCGATACCGATATCGATATGCGGTCGCCGGCCCGCGAGCACGGCCGGGAGGTGGCGGATCAGGTCCGTGCCGATCTTCGCCATCTCGCTCCTGATCTGCTGCGGTGGCACCTGCCCAGGATCGCTCCCGACGGATTGCTGCGGCCGGGCCTGACGATCACGCTGGCCCGATACGGCCCGCTGGATACTCGAAGACCCTGCGGCGGACGCAATTCCGTACACCTGGTGGTTCGGACCCCGCCGGCCTGGGCGGACTCCGGTCAGCGAATCGGCCTCGCACTGTGGGACGGAACAGGCTCCGGTGCCGGCGTGCATCCGCATCCCCGTCCCAACCGGCGTTTCCGGCTCGATCTCCACCGCCACCTCTGGGACGCCGGCAAAGCCGGTGATCTTCGGATACGTTCCGGGGCAGCCCAATCCACCGATCCGGGTGGTGTCGATCCCGGGCTGCGGGCGATCGTGCCCGATGGTTGCGCCGTCGACCGATTGGTGGCCGAGGCACGGGTTCTGCTGCGTGCCGAAGGACGGGAAACCGGCCAGTTGCGGGTGCGGTTCGGGGCACGGCAGGAGGTGGTTGCGGAGCTGGCCGCGGACGGCGAAGAGCCGCCCGCGTTGCGGATCGCGCAGTCGTATCCGCGGGGTGGGATATCCGCGTTGCCGGTCCTACCCTATGCGGCGACCTGGCTGCCGCCCGATCTGGAACTGATCCGTGCCGGGGCGATCGCGGCCGAGGGGCTGCATCCACTGGTCGCTTCGGCGCTGGTGCCGGGCTGTTCGCCGGCTCGTCCGTCCCGGACTACCGGCCCGCTGGACCGTGCGCATCTGGTGGTGTGCCGAGGTGAGCAGCACCGGATCGGGCTGGTCGACGGTGCGCTGACCGCGCTCGATCACGACCCCGCCGAGATCCGGCGAGAGGAACTGCTGGTCGCTTTGACCGGCACCCCGCTGCCGTGCCTACAGGCCATCGATCGAGCCCATCGTCATCCCGACTGTCTCGCCGGCGTCCGGGAACGTCTGTACCACGGCGATATCGCCGGCGCGCTGGCCGTCGTCGAGGGCCTGCTCGGCCCCGGCGCGGTGCTACGCGACGGCCCGCTACGCGACGAGTTGGAGAGCTCCGCGCAACAGCGGATCACCTATGGACTGTTCAGGGCCGGTCTGGCCGGAACCGGACCCACCCGGATGCAGCCCACTCGTCGTCGCGATCACCGCGCGCACCCGCGAAACTCCTGCTCCCGCTGACCGATATCGCGTATTCACGCCACGCCCACTCGATTCTTCTCGACCCGAAGGTGATTCATACATGCCTATTTACCCGAAGTGCGCTCCCGTCTCCGACCGAGCGCACACCTCCGAACTCGACGTCGCCGGCGAGCTGCTGGCTCTGCTCGGCGAGGTGACCACCGAACCCCGTCCCGATACCCAACTGGAGGCCCTGACGCTGGCTGTGGCCGCCGACCTGCCGGTACTCCTCTGGGGTGAACCGGGGATCGGCAAAACGGCGGCCCTCACCCAACTCGCCGAGTCTCTGGATCTTCCGCTGACCACTGTGATCGCGAGTGTGCACGAGCCGTCGGACTTCTCGGGCCTGCCCATCATCGGCGACGACCCCGCGGAGCACGGTGTCCCGATGGCCCCACCGGACTGGGCCGTCCGACTCGTCCGGGCCGGCCGCGGCCTGCTGTTCCTGGACGAACTGTCGACGGCGCCGCCGGCCGTACAGGCCGCTCTGCTCCGCCTCGTCCTCGAGCGGCGGATCGGTGCACTCCGGCTGCCGCCCGGCGTCCGTATCGTGGCCGCCGCCAACCCGCGTTCCTCGGCGGCCGACGGTTGGGAGCTGAGCCCGCCGCTGGCCAACCGATTCGTGCATCTGCACTGGACCCACGACCACGACGTGGTCGTCCGTGGCCTCGGCGGGACCTGGCCGCGTGCGACCCTGCCCCGGCTCGAGCCGGAAAAGTTCGCTGCGGCAGTAGCTTTCGCGCGCAGCGCGGTCTGTGGGCTGCTCGCTGCCCGCCCCAATCTCGTGCATCAACTGCCCAGCGGTGAAACGCGCCGGGGCGGAGCCTGGCCGTCGCCACGTAGCTGGGATATGACACTGCGACTGATCGCCTTCGCCACGGCGGCCGGCTCCGCCAAAGATGTTCTCTCCCTGCTGGTCCGGGGGAGTGTGGGAGACGGCCCCGGGTTCGAACTACTGACCAGCATCGATCGGATGGACCTCCCGGACCCCGAGGTCCTGCTCGCCGACCCGGCCGCCGCCGATCTGCCCGAACGGGGTGACCTGCGCCGAGCCGTGCTCGACGGAGTCGTGGCGGCGGTCCGGCGGCATCCGGCGAAATCTCGCTGGGACGCGGCCTGGGCGGTGCTCGTCAAGGCAGTGGAATCCGGTGCACCGGATCTGGTGGTAGTCCCCGCGACGACCCTTGCCACGCTGCGGCAGGACAACTGGGATGTACCCGCATCGATCGAAGAGCTCGCCGGAATGGTGTCGGTGGCCCAGGGTGCGGATCGCGCCGCGGCCCGCGTCGCGGCGAAGGCAGGCCGATGACAAACTCACCGGAGCTGGACTCCGGCAAACTCTTCGCCGCCCGCCTGCACGCCGTCCGGGCCCGGCCCTACCTGGCGACCGCCCTGTTCGCGCTGCACATCGTCGAATCGCGGCGAGTCCCGACGATGGGTGTGGACCGGTACTGGCGGTGCTACGTCTCGCCCGCGTTCGTGGATTACATGCCCGTGGAGGAACTCGCCTCGGTGCTGGTGCACGAGGTATCGCATCTACTGCGCGACCATCACCGCCGGAGCGACCGATTCGCCCGCGAGCACGATCTGACCGGTCCGGCGGAACGGCTGCGGATGAATATCGCCGCCGATGCCGAGATCAACGACGACGCGTTCGGTGACGGGTTGGTCCGGCCCGAGGGAGCTGTCCTGCCGGAGACCCTCGGTTTGCCCGACGGCGAGCTCATGGAGGACTACCTGCGCCAGTTCCGTCTCGGGACACATACCGACGATCTGGCCTGGCTCGACTGCGGCAGCGGCGCCGACGGGCTCGACCGCGAATGGGAGCTGGGACCCGACGGTGCGGACGGTCTCAGTGAACAGGAGCACGAGGCAGTCCGATTCCGTGTGGCGCAGGGCATCATCGGCCGCCCGGGGAACGCGCCCCAGGGGTGGCGACGCTGGGCGGAGGAGGCGTCGCACCCGCCGCAGCCATGGCGGGATCTACTCGGAGCGGCCATCCGTTCGGCGGCCGCCGCGCCCGGTGCCGGCGCGGACTACACCTATGGCCGGCCGGCCCGCCGCTCGGCCGGGGTGCCCGGGGCCGTGCTGCCGAGCCTGCGGCGCACCCCACCTCGGGTCAGCGTGATCATCGATACCTCGGGCTCGGTCAGCGACGCCGAACTGGGCAGCGCGCTGCTCGAAGTGGCCGCCATCTCCCGGGCCGTGGGCGGGCGCCGGGACCTCGTCACCGTGCTGTCGTGTGACGCGGCGGCACGGGTCGTGCATCCGTTGTGCCGTGCGGAGGGGATACCCCTGGTGGGAGGTGGGGGTACGGATCTGCGCACGGGTTTCGGCAAGGCGCTTCGCGCCCGGCCCCGCCCCGATGTACTCGTCGTATTGACCGACGGCCAGACACCGTGGCCGAGCAGCCGGCCCGGGTGCCGGACGGTGGTGGGGCTGTTCCGGCGGGCGAGTTCGTGGAGTGAACGCGATCCCGATTACCGTCCGGAGGGACCGCCGGAATGGGCGCGGGTAGTCGAAGTCGGCGTATCGAGTTGATGTGGTCGGCCGTTCTCCGTCCGGCAGATCTGCGGAGCCGATGGCCGGGCAGTGATCGCGAGTAGACGCGGCACCCGCCGCTGTGTCAACGTTGTAGATCTACATAGGGCGCGTACGCCTCGAAGAACGGAGCTTTTGTGACCGCTGAACCGCCGGGCAACCGGAGGAAAGCCGCGGCCGGTCGCCGGGACAGCCCGGTGACCCGGGCGGCCGTGCTGAGCGCAGCGCTCGCGATCGTCGATCGCGACGGGGTCGACGGGTTGTCGATGCGGCGTCTGGCCGAGGCGGTGGGCCGGGATCCGATGGTGATCTACCGGCATGTGCCCAACAAGGCGGCTGTTCTCGATGGTGTCGCGGAGGTGGTGTTCGCGGAATTGTCGGTCGATCCCACGGCATCGGATTGGGTCGCCGAAGTGCGTCGTGTGGCCCGGGAGTTCCGGCGGGTGGCCTCGGCGCATCCTCGGGTGGTGCCGCTGCTGGTGACCCGGCCGCTGGCGACCCCGCTCGGCCAGCGCCCGCCTGCGGTGGTGCGGCCGCTGGAGGACATGCTCGTGCTTCTCACACGTGTCGGGTACACCGTGGTCGACGCGTTGCACATCTATCGGGCGCTGTTCGGTTTTCTCTACGGGCACGTTCTCAACGAATTGCAGGAGATCGTGGAGCGCCCGGAGGAGACCGACGATCTGCTGCGGCTGGGGTTGTATCGGCTGCCGATCGGTGAGTTCCCGCTGGTTCGGGGTTTGGCACCGGTGCTGGCGGCCTATGACGGCGCTGTGGAACTCGAGCGTGGACTCGACATCCTGCTGGCCGGTCTCGCGGCGACGTTGCCCGGGCCGTATCCCGCCATAACACCCGGGGTGGGTGGCGCCACCCTCCCCGGGCCCGATGATGCGCCCGCCGCGCGGTGACGGTGCGTCATCGCGGGTCCTGCCGTCGTGCCCCGGCCGGGCCGAGGGTGGCGGCGAGACCGGCCAGTAGGGTGTCGAGGCCGCGTTCCAGTTCGGTGACGCCATCGTAGGTGGCCAGCTGTGATGCGAGTCCGCGCAGCAGCGGGAACTCGCCGATAGGTAGATGCTGCAGGCCGAGGCGCAGCAGGTCGGTGGTTTCCTCCGGTCGGTCGACGACTTCCTGTACTTCGTTGAGGACGTGCCCGTAGAGGAAACCGAACAGCGCCCGATAGATGCGCAGAGCGTCGCCTTCGCTGAAATCGGCCCGGGTGAGCAGGACCAGAATATGTTCCAGTGGGCGCAGGGTGCCCGGTGGCCGCAGGCCCAGTGGGGTGGCCAGGGAGCGAGTGACCAGCAGCGGCACCGCATGCGGGTGCGCCACGGCGAGCCTGCGGAAATCCCGCGCGACGAGGCGTAGCTGGTGGCGCCAGTCGGGGTCGGTGGAATCGACGGCCAGTTGCTCGAACACGAACTCGGTGACGCCGTCGAGAAGTGCGGCCTTGTTCGCGGCATGTCGATAGAGTGCCGCCGGGTCGCGGCCGAGCCGGCTGCCCAGGCGTCGCATCGACAGCCGCTCGATGTCGTCGCGGTCGATGATCTCGAGCGCGGCGGCCAGTATGGCCGGACGGGTCAGTGGATGCGCACTGCGATCGTCTGGTCGGTCACGGCCGGCGGCCGGGCCGGCCCTCGTCCTGTTCATCGCACGTTCCGCCTGTTCATATGTTGTTGATAACACCGTAATTCTACACTGTAGACATACGGTGTATCCGAGCCTAGGGTGTGGGTATGGCTGGGTTCATGCCCCGCACCACCCGGCAATTCGAGGGTACGAACAATGGCAATCACCGAAGTCGGTGTCTACGCGCACCTGAGTCCCGCCGATGTCGAAGCGCTCGGTCTCGACCTCGACGCGATCCGACGTGACATCGTGGGGAAGCGGGGCGCTCGGGACGCGGCATACATCCGCCGCACCATCGCCGCGCAGCGGGGTCTCGACGCGGCCTCTCGTCTGATCATCGCCGTGAGCCGGCGCGGAACGGGCTGGGCGCTGGGGACTGCCGGACTGGCGGTGGCCAAGAGTATCGAGAACATGGAACTCGGTCACAACGTCTGTCACGGCCAATGGGATTGGATGAACGACCCCGAAATCCATTCCGGTACCTGGGAATGGGATATGGCCGGGCTGTCGTCGCAATGGCGCTACGCCCACAACTTCCGTCACCACATGTACACGAACGTGGTCGGCATGGACGAGGATATCGGCTTCGGCGTGATGCGGGTGACCCGAGACCAGCCGTGGCGGCCGCGGCTGCTATTGCAGCCGCTGCAGAATCTACTGTTGGCGGCGGTGTTCGAATGGGGTATCGCCCTGCACGATCTGTACTCCGAACGCGATCGCGCGATCACCTCCGAGGGGAAGACCGCGGAGACCAAGGCGTTCGTGAGGAAGATCGGCAGACAGGTCGGCAAGGATTATGTGCTGTTCCCGGCGCTGAGCGGGCGGCGATGGCGTCGCACCCTCGCCGCGAACGCGACAGCCAACCTCGTGCGCAACCTGTGGGCGTATCTCGTGATCTTCTGCGGGCACTTTCCCGACGGCGCGGAGAAATTCTCACCCACTGTGGTCGAGGAGGAGACGAAGGCGGAATGGTATCTGCGGCAGATGCTCGGCACCGCCAATTTCGACGCCGGTCCCGCGCTGGCGTTCCTGAGCGGGAACCTGTGTTACCAGATCGAACACCATCTCTTCCCGGACCTGCCCAGCAACCGCTACGCCGAGATAAGTCACCGGGTGCGGGCGCTGTGCGATGTATACGATCTCCCCTACACCACCGGCCCCCTGCTGCGCCAATACCTGCTGACCCTGCGCACCATTCACAAACTCGCCCTGCCGGACAACTTCTTGAAAGCCACCAGCGACAACGCACCCGAGACAGCTTCGGAGAAAAAATTCCACGGCTACAACCAATCCGGCAACAGCGACTCCGGCGGCTCGATCGGCCGTCGGGGCCTGCGCTCGGCGCTACGCGCGATAGCGGCGCAGTCGAGGCCGGCCGGACGAAGAAAGGTGAAAATGTGCGGATCCGAACCAGCGGGCCTCCGAGTACCTCCCCGGAGCCCTGTGGAGGCGGGTTACCTCCGTCGGGCAGCGATATGAGGCCGTGCTCATGAATACGGTCACCGTCTCCTACGCGCATCTGTTCCGGCTCAGTGACGAGTGCGGGATCTTCGAGCACGCGCGGCTCACCGAGCCCCTCGTCGAATACGGGTACTGCGTAGACGATGTCGCACGCGGCCTCGTCGTCGCCGTTCGCGAACCCGAGCCCACGCCGGCGTTGCTCGACCTCACCAGGGTGTATTTCGACTATGTGATCGATGCGCTGACGCCGGACGGACGTTGCCACAATCGGCGCGGATCGGACGGGCACTGGCAGGACGAACCGAGCCTCGACGATCATTGGGGCCGGGCGTTGTGGGCACTCGGCACCGTGGTCGCACACAAGCCCGACCTGGCGCAGACCGCGCTGGCGCGGTTCATGGTCGCTGCCGAGCAGCGGCCCCTGTCCGCTCGCGCCATGGCATTCGGCGCTCTGGGTGCGGCCGAGGTCCTGCGCGTGTATCCGGAAAACCGTTGTGCACGTAGATATTTGGACTATACAAAGGATCTGATCGGTGCACCGGCGCGCCGGTTGGACTGGCGCTGGCCCGAGCCGCGACTGGAGTATGCGAACGCTGTATTGGCCGAAGCGTTGCTCGCGGTCGGCTCGCTGCCCGGTAAAGAGCGTATACAGGCGGACGGATTGGCGATGTTGCGCTGGCTGCTCGAGACCGAGACAGCCGGTGATCACCTCTCCGTCACCCCGATCGACGGTTGGGCGAGCGGGGAACCTCGGCCCGGCTTCGATCAGCAGCCCGTCGAGGTCGCGTGCCTGGCCGACGCCTGTGCCCGTGCCTACGACACCACCGGCGACCAGCGTTGGAAGGATGCCGTCATGCTGTGCGAGGCCTGGTTTCGTGGCGTGAACGACATCAGCACTCCGCTACTCGACCCGGACAGCGGCGGTTGCTCCGACGGGCTGGAACATACCGGCCGCAACGAAAACCAAGGCGCCGAAGCGACACTCGCGCTGATCTCCACTCAACAGCAGGCCCGGCGATTGGCGCAGGAGCCGTCGTAGCCGACGTACGACCCGGCATATCCCTCGACCGGTCGATCCGACGTCTCGGACGAGCCCCCGAACCGAATTCCATGGTCGGCCGCAGCAAGGCCGTGACAGGAGTATCGATCATCACGCCACAACCGAACGCGTTCGATGCTCGTCGGCGGGAGTCGTCGACTCGCCGCCTGCGGCTGGAATTGGATGCCGCGGACGAAAAGGCCGACGGTGTGTGGTGGCCGTACAGCCGGGATCTCGTCGCGGAGCTCGCGGGTCTGTTCACGGTGCTGCAGCCCGGCTTCGGACACGTCCGGCGCGTGATCTATCACCTCGATGAATGGTCGACCACGCCAGGGGAACTGGAAAGCGCCGGACGGCGGATTCGGCTCGACGGTTACCGGCATCGGCCCGCGCGCACGCTCGATATCGCCGGGGCCGGCACTACGCTCACCCTTCGGCTCATCACCCCGGCCGCGGACGCCGATATGAGCGCGGTCCGGCAGCGCTGGGATTCCGAAGGCGGGGCGGGCCCCGATATCGAAGCGTGGCTCAGGGCCAGGCGCCGTTCGGCGCCGCGGCGGGGCCGGTGAGCGGGCCTGGTCCGAGTGTCGGTACGACAAGTGGCCGGCCGGGGCGTCCGACGGTGGTCGGTATCGTCGCGCGAGCCTCGGATCTCGGTCGGTGCGGCGGGCATCGGAAATCACACCGCAGTGCGATTCCGTCTCATACCAGGGGATTACCTCGAACGAGAATCCGGCCGATAGCTTCGGTGTATAGAATTCGCCA
This sequence comes from Nocardia jinanensis, assembly GCF_014645735.1. GTDB lineage: Bacteria > Actinomycetota > Actinomycetes > Mycobacteriales > Mycobacteriaceae > Nocardia > Nocardia jinanensis. The sequence continues at coordinate 359,248 of NZ_BMMH01000004.1, forward strand.
TCCCGACCCGTCGCCCCGAACAGTGCCCGCTGGATCAGATCTCCGATCTATATCGCCCGGTGGGCATCGAACGGGCGGAGGCGGGACCCCGACCTACTCTCAGGAAGATCTATGACGACACCGGCCTTGGCTACTGAGTCATCTCCACGGTCATCGCGGCGCAGCGGCGCCGACGGCGATTACGCCCGCTTGCTGCGCCGGATCTCCGCCGCGGGACTGATGAACCGGCGTCCCGTCTACTACGCCGTTCGGCTCAGCCTCGTCGGTATCGCGTTCGTGGCAGGCTGGGCGGCGTTCGTCCTGGTCGGCGATTCGTGGTGGACGCTCATGGTCGCGGCGTTCATGGCGGTGTCCTTCGCTCAGGTCGCGCTGGTCATGCACGATGTCGCGCACCGCCAAGTCTTCCGGCTGCGACGGCCGACGGAGATCGTGGGCCGAGTCGTCGGCAACGCCGGCATCGGCCTGGGCTACGGCTGGTGGCAGGACAAACACACCCGCCATCACGCCAACCCGAACCACGAGGAACTCGATCCCGATGTCGCGCCCGACGTTCTGGTCTGGTCACAACGCCAGGCCCGGGCCAGCCGAGGTCTGACTCGTCTCATCGGGCGGGCACAGGCGTACCTGTTCTTCCCGCTGCTGATGCTGGAGGGCCTGAACCTCCACGCGGCGGGCGTGCGGGCGCTCAGGAATCGATCGGTCAAACACCGCGCGTTGGAGGGTGCGCTGCTCTTCGGCCACTTCGCCGCCTATCTGGCCGCCTTGTTCGTGATGCTGCCCGCCGATAAAGCCTTCGCGTTCCTCGCTGTCCACCAGGCACTGTTCGGCCTGTACATGGGCTGCGCTTTCGCCCCGAACCACAAGGGCATGCCGACCCTGACCGGCGACGACCGCCCGGACTACCTACGCCGCCAGGTGCTGACCTCTCGCAATGTCCGGGGTGGCGTGCTGACCGACCTCGCCCTCGGCGGGCTCAACTATCAGATCGAGCATCACTTGTTCCCAAGTATGCCGATGCCGAATCTGCGTCACGCCCAGGTGATCGTCCGCGACTACTGCGCCGAGATCGGTGTGCCTTATCACGAGACCGGGCTGATCGCCTCCTATCGTGAGGCGCTGCGGCACCTGCATCAGGTCGGCGCACCTCTCCGCGCTGGCGATTGATTTCCGGGCACCGTGCCCGGTCGATCCTGGAGCGGCTCGAGGACTCCTCGAGCCGCTCGCTCGAATCATCGAAATTCGTGCTCACCCTCGAGGCCGGTCGGCCTCCGACCGCAGAAACGATGATGCGGGGCCCGGCCCGTCAGCGTTTCATCGCCCGAGGCCGGATCCACCACCGAATCCGGCCTCGCGGTGGCTGGTTCAGTAGTAGACGCCGGCGAGCATGCCCAGCATGTTCAGAAAGATGATGTATTTCAGGAAGCCAGGCATAGCGATCTCTCTCGATTGTCGGTGCCGGTCGTCGAACGGCGTCCACTTACGGATCATCGTTCGAGTCCCGCAAATCATTCTTGAACATCTGCGCCGCTTGATCTTTCGACAGGCGATGCGGATTCGTTACAACGCCCCCGTCCTGCTGCTCCACCACCTGGAGTGCGCACCCCCGGTCGTCGCGCCCGGCGGTGTCCGGAGCTGACCGCCCCGTCCTCCGGGAACCGGGCGTTGATCCCCGGGCGAGCGAGCTCGCCGACCATTACCTGCGGCCCATGGACGAGCCCGAGACCGACCGAACGGGTGGGCGAGCACGACTGGATCGTTATCGGTGCATCCGACCCGGCCGATACCACAGTGATCCTGCTACACGCGCAGACCATTGAGACGGTCTGCTACGACACCGACGCCTGAGACTCGAACGTCGAGGACAACTTCGTCCTCGTCGAGGAATCCTGGCGGTCGAATATCCGCGACCGACCACCGGGCGGAAAGCCGAGCGGTGGCAGTGCTGTTCGCCCGTGCGCGTTCACGGGAAGAACGCACCCGATTATGTCAGGATCGGCCCGCTGGGAATGGGTGCCGGTAACCGAAATCGGAATACGCTCGGGTGGTATCGGAAAGTCGAATCGTCCTCGTTCTCGAGGGATTCCCACTGTTTCATGTTCGGAAATTGTAAATTCCGCGGTGGTGCAGTCCTGAAAGGGAACCGTCCTGACGGTGGTCCCGGTGGAGCGGGTGCACGGACTGCGGTATCGGAGCGAGTACGCACGTCACCGCAGCTGTGTGGCGTGTTCGGAAACGTCTGGTGAAGGGCATTATTTGCGTAGGTGGCCCCCTGGCCACTGCCGTTCCGTCCGTGCCTGTCGGTGTGGTCCGATGCGTAGCTATCGGTTGTGGGTGGCTACGCGCGCGCCCCGAATTTACATTCTCCGTAGTTGAGTAAATCGCTACGACACGGTTAGCGTGGATTTGCTGGTGGGTGATTCTGCTCAGTATTCGATCAAATTCGTGTGGTGGTGGGAGCAGGCGAAATACGGCCCGTTTCCGCGGCCCCGGTTCAATCGGAGATGTGGGGAGGAGCTCATGGCGGTAGAGAGAAGCCTCACCGATATCGGTCTCCGGGCGGTCAGGCGTCTGAAAGACGCGACCGCCGGGATAGCGTTGGGAAAGGCGGACGATCTCCACGGGCGGGCGGCCGCACAACGGGGTGCGGTTGGAAAGTTCGAACACGACAGCGAGCTTGCAGAGAAACAGTCGGCGCTCCAACCTGGTGATCAGGGTGTGGACGCCGATGGGAGAACGCCCTCTGGGCGGGCGTTGTCGGATTTCACTCGAGAGGCAGCGATGCGGTCCAGGTTGCGGGACATGGAGCGAAAGCGGTGGAAGCTCGCGCAACAACTGGAACAGCGCCCGAATGCGTGGGAAGGACTCCGCACCGAAAGGCTGGATCGAGCCGAGCTGGAGCACCGCAGGCTCAACGCCGAGGTCGAGGACATTGTCGAAGCTCGGAGGGCCTGGGGAGCGCAGCCGTGGGAGGTTGCCAACAGTCCGCAGCGCATCAGGGAATTGCGGGATTCGGAGAATCGGCGACAGCAGGCGCGGGATCGGGTGGAGGCGCTGAAACTCCGGCGGGAGGAGCTGCGCGCGGAGCTGGGGAAGCTGCGGGGTGACGTCACACCGGAGGACAGGTCCGGGGCGGCCCGTGCCGGTGATCAGCAGAGCCGGGTGACAGCGGAGTCGCGGTTACAGGATCTGGAAATTCGTTATGACGACCGGACCGCCGCCGGGTTGCGGGATCTGAAAGGCGCGCAGCAGAACGTCGAGTGGATGGTGGGAGAACTGGCGAAGCAGCAGAGCGGGCTGGAGCGAGACATCGGACGGTTGGAGGGCGAACTGACGAAGGAACAGGAACGTCTGGCAGAGCGGCGAAGTCAGCAGCCGCAACAAGTCTTGATCGCGGCGCAGGGGATGAAGATTCCGGACCGCCCGGAGAGACCCGGGCAGAAGAGCGAGGGGCAGGAGCGCCAGGACAAAGAGCAGAAGCAGCAGGACAAGGAACAGAAGCAGCAGGGCAAGGAGCAGGACAAGGAACAGAAGCAGCAGGACAAGGAGCAGGACAAGGAACAGAAGCAGCAGGACAAGGAGCAGGACAAGGAACAGAAGCAGCGGGACAAGGAGCAGAGCAAGGAACAGAAGCAGCGGGACAAGGAGCAGAGCAAGGAACAGAAGCAGCGGGACAAGGAGCAGAGCAAGGAACAGAAGCAGCGGGACAAGGAGCAGAAGGAGCGGGACAAGGGGCAGGAAAGCCAGGAGAAGAAGGATAAGAGGGCCGCCAATTTGCGGTCGGTCGGTCTCGCTGGCGTTGGCATAGCGGCCGGGGCCGCAGCTGCTGTCGGTTTCAGCGCTGCTATCGATGCGGGTTCGGGGGACAGCGCTGGTGATGCGGATTCGGACGGCGCTGGTGATCAGGTTTCGGGGGATAGCGCTGGTGATGTGGGTTCGGTGGGTGCTGGTGATGTGGGTTCGGTGGGTGCTGCTGCCGGTCCGGGCTATGTGGGAGGCGGTGCCGCGGTGCCCACCGGTGTCGAGCCAGGATCAGCACTCGGTTCCGACCCCGTTTCTGCTTCTGGCATCGGCTTCGACGGCGACTCATCGAGTGGCCTTTCGGAAGAGAACGCCCGTGCCCAGAACAACCTGCCGTCCCCGGGGAGCTTCGGAACAGACCCAGCCGCCCTCGGAACTCCGCTCAGCGGGGGACAAGGATTCGATGCGGCCAGTCTGTTACTGCCGTTGATGTTGTCGAATCTGTCGGATCCCGGGCCGGCCGATCCCGGTCCGGACGAAGGTAGCGAAAACGATTCCGATCGGTATCACGATTCCGATCCAAGTCGGGGAGCGCAGCCCATCACCTTGCCGCCACCCGCGCAACAGGCGGTCACCACGCCGTGGTCCCGTCAGGCGTCGGCCGATGAGACATCGGTGGCGGATCCAGGACGGCAAGCCGGTGAGACCGCCCCGCGGTCTGTTCTGCCTTCCTCTCCCGCGGGGCCTCCAGACGACCGTCGGAGCGTCGTGTACACCCACACCGGAGACGGCGTGACCGAGACGGTGTCGGCAAGCGTCGCCGCCGCCTACGAAAGGGCATACGGCAACAAGAGCGCTACCGATGCGAAGGCTGCTTACACCGGTACAGACGCCGAATGGGCCGACGAGAAGATCTTGGAACCGGTCGACCCGAACGATCTGATGAGCGGCGACGTCATCACATTCGACAACGGATCGGCGATGATGCGGGTTCAGAACGAGGAAGGCCACCCCGACGGTGGCAAGGTGGATGTCATCATCAAGGGCGAGCTGACGCCGATCGAGGCTGTTATGGCGGAGGGTGCGGGAGAGCTCGGCCGGTTCGCCGGTTTCGGACACCCTCCCGGAATCGAACCGCCCGCGTCGGAGGGGCGGGACGCAGGAGCTGCTGTGCCGACGACAGGCGACCAGTCCGGTGATACGACCGTGCCCGTCTGATCGGAAACCGGAAGTGCCGCCGACCGTCTCGGGCACGCGTTCTCGGCACGCCCGTACGCGACCGGCATCTACTCCTGAGAGCCCGGGACGGTCGTCGCCGGGCATTCCGAACCGGCACCGGCGTCGCCGAGTCGGCGCCGGTTCGGAACCTGTCTCACAGCGGCAGCAGGTGATGCTTGCGCGGGTAGCGGATGACCTTCTTATCGCGCAGCAGGTTCAGCGCGCGCCGGAGTTCCAGGCGGGTGGCCGACGGCTCGATCACGCTGTCGATGTAGCCGCGCTCGGCCGCGATCCACGGGGTCGCGACGGTCGCGTTGTAGAAGTCGATCATCTGCCGGCGCAATCCCTCGCGCTGTTCCTCGGGGGTGGCGTCGAGGACCTTGCGCTGGGTCAGGCCGACGGCGCTTTCGGCACCCATGACCGCGATGCGGGCGGTGGGCCAGGCCAGGTAGATATCGCAGCCGAGGGCCTTGGCGCCCATAACGGCCCATCCGCCGCCGTAGGCCTTACGGATCACCACGGTCACCTTCGGGACGGTGGCTTCCACGTAAGCGAACAGGAACCGGCCGCCGCGCTTGATGACGCCCACCTTCTCCTGTTCCACGCCGGGGAGGAAGCCCGGGGTGTCGACCACCAGGACCAGCGGGATCTCGAAGGCGTTGCAGATATGGATGAAATGCGCGGCCTTGTCGCTGGCCTTGGCGTCGAGCGCACCCGCCAGTACGGTCGGCTGGTTGGCGACTACACCCACCGGCTTGCCGTCGACGCGGGCGAACCCGGTGATCAGATTCTTGGTGGCGGCCGCACCGATCTCGTGGAACTCGCCGTCGTCGAAGATCCGCAACAGCACGTCGTGCATATCGTAGACCGCGTTGTCCGAATCGGGGACGAGCGTGTCGAGCGTCAGATCGGACTCGGTGACCGTCGGCTCCAGTCCGGGATTCACGACCGGGGGGAGCTCGACGGCGCTCGACGGCAGGTAGCTCAGATAGTTGCGGACCCACGCGAAGGCGGCCTGCTCGTCTTTGGCGACATGGTGGATATTGCCGTAGCCGGCCTGGTTGTAGGCGCCGCCCAGCTCCTCCATATCCACTTTTTCGCCGATGGCGTCCTCGATGATCTTGGGTCCGGTGACGAACATATGCGCGCTCTCGGTGGCGACCACGACATCGGTGCAGATCGGCTGATACACCGCACCGGCCGCGCAGTTGCCCAGGATGAGCGACACCATCGGCACTGCGCCCGAGAGCGGTTCCATCATGGTCGCCAACTCGCCATACCAGCGCAGCGAGGTGACGGCCTCCTGGACCCGCGCACCGCCGGAGTCGTTGATACCGATCAGCGGGCAGCCCATCTTCCCCGCGAGTGCCATGATCGCGGCGACCTTGCGGCCGAACATCTCGCCGATAGTGCCGCCGTACACGGTCTGATCATGGGAGAACACGGCGACGGGCCGGCCGTCGACCAAGCCTCGCCCGGTGACCACACCATCGCCGTAGAGGGCGTCCTTGTCGGCGGGATTGCGCACGAGAGCACCGACTTCGATGAAGGTACCGGGGTCCAGCAGCATATCGATGCGGTCGCGGGCGGACGGTATGCCTTTACGTGCTCGTTTGGCGGCTCCCGCCTCGCCGGCCGGTTCCTGCGCGATCTCGAGCTTCTTTCGCAGGTCGGCAAGTTTTTCGGCGGTAGAACTCATCTATAACTTCCAGTTTTGTCAGCAGGAATACCGCACCGGGATCGGGGGCGGTAGCCACCGTACCCGGACCCGTGATCGTCCGGGTTTGTGAGCTCTCACCGATTGCTTTCCGCGGACCGAAAACGGGTCGTGCACCGTGTCGGCGGATGGCGTCGACCCGTCAGTGCGGGAAGATCGGCCGCCCCCCGGCTACCTGTTCTCCACGGTTCTGGCGAGGATGCCGAGAGTGGCCCGCAGTCCGGCCTCGGGAATGATCGGGAAGATTCCCGCTTCCCGGTAGGGCTGCGCGATCTGACTCCAGTCGTAGTACGACGTCACCAGGGTGCCGATCTCGCTGGGCGCCAAGCGGTAGCCGTAGCGGTGTTCGATCGGCGGCTGGATTGTTCCGGAGATCGTCCACTCGATATGGGAGCCCTGTTCGAACGCGGTGATGATCACCGTGACGTCGTATTTCCCCATAGGGAAGTCGTTGAGCGATTCACGATCCATATGCACGACGAACTCGTCCCCCACAGCGGTGACGAGCTCGCCTTCCGCGGACTGGAGCATGCCCGAACTGTCGATCGCCACATGACCTGCGGGCGAGCACAGCAGGGCGAAGATCTCGGCCGGTTGGGCCGCGATCTCGCGTTGGACCTCGAACCGTTCTTCACTCATGAGAACCACCCTCGCACAAATCGTCATGTGGCCGTCGACCGGCAGGGGCTCGTACCGCGGCGGCGAGGGTGGATCGCACCGTGTCGCAAGGCGATCCACCCTTCACGGGCACCGGGCCGGCCGTCCTACCGAGCCGGGCCTGTCCGAGTCGGGGCGTATCTATCCGTGGTGGGCTTCGGCGGTGGCTTTGAGCTCGGCGAGCCAGGTCTCGAGACCGGCGCCGAGGAAGCCGGTGGAGGTGGGTACGTCCGCCTCGACCTGTGCGCCGTTCCAGTTCTCTTCGGTGCGCACCAGGACGCCGCCGTCGACCTCGGTGAAGTTCCAGACGTGTGTGCCGTTGTCGATGTGCACACCCTCGCCGACGGCGGGGCCGGTCCAGCGGATGCACTTGTTCTGCTCGAGCTGCTGGACCGAGGATGTGATGGACAGTGTGGTGGCGGGGGAGAGGGTGGTGGCCGGTACCGGAGTGGTCCACCGGAACTGCGAGCCCGGCTGCAACGGGCCCTGATCCAGGCGCTCGATGGTCGCGACAGCCTGCTGCCACTCGGACCAGCGCGCGACATCGGTGTGCAGGTTCCACACAGTGCTCAACGGTGCGTTGATCACCGTCTCCGCGCGGTAGTGGATCGGGGCGGATTCGTCGATGCCCTGCCCTTGGCACGTGAGAGCCGCCGGGTCGGTGGGCGCGGCGGAGCCGGTGGGCGCGGCGCTCGGTGCTGCCCGGCCGGCCTCGGCGGGGCGAATGTCGTCATCGCTGCCGCATGCGCTGACGGCCGTCAGCGCGACCGCCGCGAGCGGGATCAGGAACAGGGCGCGGCGCTTACCGGACCGGCGGCGGATCTGCGAATTGGACATGGTCACTCCTCATTTCATGGGCCTGAGCCGACTGCCTCCGAGTTAGTGCCACTCGGATTAGTTAGAAGCTATAACGAACTTGTGTGAGTGTCAATAGTGAAAGTGATAGGGTCTAACAAGTGCGGAGACGATGACCGGACACAAGGAGGCCGACGATGGGAGCCAGGGCAACGGGTTCGCGCGAGCGCTATCGGACCCAGGTGCGCGAGGAGATCAAGCAGTACGCGTGGGAGCAGATCGCCACGGCCGGTGTCTCCGCGCTGTCGCTCAATGCGATCGCCAAACAGGTGGGTATGAGCGGCCCCGCCCTGTACCGCTATTTCGCCAGTCGCGACGAATTGATCACCGAACTCATCCGCGACGCCTACCGAAGCCTCGCCGACGCCCTGGAAGCCGAACTCGACTCCGGGTCCGGCGTATCCGGCCTGGCCTACGCGGTGCGGGACTGGGCCCTGCGCGACCCGCAGCGGTACTTCCTCATCTACGGCACGCCCCTCCCCGGCTACCACGCACCCGAGGACACCACCGCGATCTCGAACCGGATCATGGTGGTGCTGCTCACGGCCTTCTCCGCACTACCTCCGGCGCCGCAGCCGACACCTTTCGACGTCCACCTCGAAAGCTATCGCCGATGGGCGGGCGACGCCTCTGTACCGGCGTCGACGTTGCGCCGCGCGTTGTCCTTCTGGACCCGGCTGCACGGCGTCCTCTCCCTCGAACTCGCCGGTCAATTCACCGGAATGGAGTTCGACCCCGCCCTCCTGTTCGCCGACGAGCTGAACACCCTTCTTCCCGCCGGCCCGACAGGCTCGTCCGGGTCCTGAACCGCCGAGAGCCCCGCGACCACCGAGCGGATCATGCCTCCCCGGTGCTCATCGGTCGCCGAAGAAGGCCCGGATATCGTCGACGAGGAGTGCGGGCTGCTCCTGGGCCAGGTAGGCGCCGGCCTTGTCGATCTCGGTCCAGCGGGCCACCGTTGTGTCGCGGTCGGCGAATCGGCGGACGGTGACATCGCCCGCCGCGACGACGAACGCGGTCGGCACGGTCACCTGCGGCTTGGGCGCCCACGCTGTCGGGTCGTGGGCCAGGTCGTGGTAGCTCTGTGCGATCGAGCCCGATGTGGCGGTGAACCATTGAACGCTGACATCGGTGAGCATCCGGTCCCGGGAGATCGCCTGTTCGGGCAGGTCGGCCTGCGGGTCGCTCCACTCTTTGAATTTCTCCACCACCCAGGCCAGCAACCCGATCGGCGAATCGTCGAGACCGTGCGCGATGGTCTGCGGTCTGGTCGACATGATGATGTTGAACCCGATCCCGTCCCGCATGAATGTGTCGATCGTCGCCATCCGTCGTTGCTCGTCCTCGGTCAGACCGTCGACGTTCTCGTCCGGCATCGCGACGTAGGCGTTGACGTGCAGGCCGGTCAGCCGGTCCGGCACCTGGCGGCCCAGTTCGAGGGACAGGTTCGCCCCGCCTCCACCGCCGTGCGAGCCGAACCGGTCGTAGCCCAGCCGTGTCATCAACTCGGCGAATGCGGCCGCGGTGCGCGGCACGGTCCAGCCGGTATCGGTCAGCGGAGTGGAGAACCCGAAACCGGGCATGAACGGGATCACCAGGTGGAAGTCGCGCGAGAGCGGCTCGATCACATCGAGCAAACCCATTGCGCCACCCGGGTTGTCGTGCAGCAGCAACAGCGCTTTCGCTTCCGGCCGCTCGTTGCGGATGTGCTTGAAGTGGATCCGCTGACCGTCGATCTCGGTGGTGAACTGCGGCCACCGGTTCAGCTCCGCCTCGGCCTTGCGCCAGTCGAATTCATCCCTCCAGTAGTCGGCCAGCCCGCGCAGGTAATCCACCGGGACTCCGCGGCTCCAGTCCGCGCCCGGCAGGGCGGGCGTCCAGCGAGCCCGGGCCAGACGCTCGCGGAGATCGTCCAGATCCGGCTGCGGAATATCGACAACGAAGGGGTGGATGGCGCTCATGAGTTCTCCTTTGGAACGGAATGTTTCCTTCCGTCATTACTATAGCGGAATATTCCGTTCCGTTTCAAGTCCGGACTCGTGACGCGTGCTCGATGCCGTGTTCCACCGTTACTCGGACCGCCGACCGTTTCGAGATCGCCGATCTGTTCACCCGCTTCGCTCGTCTACCCGACGAGCGGCGGTGGGACGACACCGGCACCATTTTCACCGGGTGCGGTGCGCCCCGCTCCGGTGGCAGCGCCGCGGTCAGTCGATGGGGAATGTGGTCCGGGAGAGCTGCTCGGAGATCTCCCAGATGCGAGCGGCGTCCTCGGCGCTGCGCAGCGGCGGGTACAGCCGTTGTTCGGCGGGCGGGCCGCCGAGGTGGCCGGGGCCGCCGGGTCCGTAGAGGCGGCCGGCTTCGGCGCCGGGGTCGGTCGCGGCCAGGAGGGCGGGCAGTGTCGCGGTGTCGACGGTGCCGAGCAGGATGCCACGGGCCGAGAGCGCCCGGATCAGGCGGACCTGGGGGGTGTCGCGGTTCCGGCCGAGCTCGGGGCGGGCGGCCAGGAGGCTGGTCGGGGCTACTCCGGGGTGGGAGAGGTTGCTCGTGATGGTCCAGCCACGGGCCTTGCTACGGCGGTCCAGCTCGAGAGCGAACAGGCCGAATGCGATCTTCGACTGGCTGTAGGCGCGCTGCCCGTTGTAGCCGCGATCCCAGTTCAGGTCGTCCCAGTTGATCGTGCCACTCCGCGCGGCGATGCTGATCTGTGAGGTCACCCGGGCGTGGCCGGCGCGCAGCAGCGGAAGAATATGCCCTACGAGGGCGAAGTGGCCGAGGTAGTTGGTGCCGAACTGGAGCTCGAACCCGTCGGCCGTGGTCTGCCGGGTCGGCGGGGTCATCACTCCGGCGTTGTTGACGAGGAGGTGGACGGGCTGCCCCTCCTCACGCAGGGCGTGGCCGAGGGCCACGACCGACGCCAGCGAAGACAGGTCGAGACTGCGCAGCGAGAGCTTCGCGTCCGGGTGACGCTGCCGGATCCTCGCGATCGCGTCCTCGCCCTTCCCGGGGTTCCGGACGGGCATGATCACCTCCGCGCCGGCCCCGGCCAGTCGCGCGGCGATACCCGTTCCCATCCCGTCGCTGGCGCCGGTGACGATCGCGCGTTTTCCGGACAGGTCGGGCACGGTGATATCGATGGGTCGACGTGGCATTGTTCTGCTCCTCGTATCGGTGTGGGCTGTGGCGCGCTCGGGCCGCCCGGGTCGTTCGTCGGCTTCCACACCCGGGCCACGTCATCGAGCGTGGGCCGAGAGCAGCGGCTTATCCAGGACCTCTCGATCACAGGTTCGCCAGGTCACCTGTCGACGCGGACGGGGGGATCGGCGATCCGTGGATACCGCTGCTCGCGGGCGGTAGAAACGAAGCAGGACCCGAGTAGAAGGAGCGCCATGATCGACCGCACCGGGCTGGCGGAGTTTCTCCGTAATCGGCGTGGGGCACTGCAACCCGAAGATGTCGGTCTCCCGCGCGGCCCACGTCGCAGGACCGATGGGTTGCGGCGCGAGGAAGTCGCGGCCCTGTGCCATATGTCGGCCGATTACTACTCCCGGCTCGAGCGGGGACGCGGTCCGCAGCCGTCGCCCCAGATGCTCGTATCGATCGCCCAGGGGCTGCACCTGTCGCTCGACGAGCGGGATCACCTGTTCCGTCTCGCCGGCCACAACCCGCCGACACGAGGGGTGTACAGCGAGCACATCAGCCCCGGCTTGCTGCGCGTCCTCGATCGCCTGAACGACACACCCGCCGAGATAGTCACCGAACTGGGCGAGACCCTGCGGCAGTCTCCGATGGGTGTCACGCTCACCGGAGACTCGACCCGCTACACCGGGCCCGCCCGCAGTATCGGCTTCCGATGGTTCACCGACCCCGCCGCCCGGGAGTTCTACGCGCCGGAAGAACATGCGTTTCTCACCCGGATGTACACCGCGGGGCTGCGCGAGATCGCCACCCTCCGTGGCCCCGATTCCCGAGCCGCGGAACTCGCCGACCTGCTCCTCGCGCGCAGCGCGGAGTTCCGGCGGGTGTGGGACGACCACGAGATCGGGATACGCCCCCGCGATGTCAAGCACTTCGTCCACCCCGAGGTCGGCCCCCTGGAGCTGACCTGTCAGCGGCTCGTCGACCCGGGCCAGGCGCATATGCTTCTCGTGTACACCGCCGTCCCCGGCAGCGAGAGCTACGACAAACTCCAGGTGCTATCCGTTATCGGAGCGCAGGTACTCGGCTGACGCCGAACTGCGCGGGCCCGAGTTCGACCGATACATCAGCCGCGGGTTTCGATTCGCAGGTCGCCGGCGGTCATATTCCGGATGTGATCACTGGCGAGCATAGGGTGCGGGAAGCCGAGTTCGATCGCGCCGGCCTCGTCGTGGCGGGCCGGTCGGGGGTCGGTGAAGTCGACCTCCGGGCGCCCAGATCGTCCTCCGGCCGCGGGGTACGGGCCCCGATGATCGGTGCCGTCACACCCGGGTTCTGTAGTGTCCAGGCCGGCCCGACCCGGCCGGCGTCCGGTCACCGGACTTTCGGTTGCACCCATCTGCGTATCGCGTCGAGAGTTGTTTCGGGCGAGGTGTTGAAACAGTACTTCACTCCCGGCGAGAGTGCGTTGACCACATTGACGATTCGCTCGAACAGCAGAGTGTGCTCGGGACTCACCCGCAACCCGGCGCCGATCATCACGACCGCGAAGGGCGTGTCCGCAGCGCACCCGCGGAGTACGGTTTCCGCTGTATCGGGATCTGCGGGTAGCAGACACGACACCACATCGAGCCCCGCATCGTGCAACGCGCGATCTCCCGCGGCGATCCTCGCGGTGAGTGTCTCCTCGTCCAGACCTGGTATCCGACTGTAGTCGAGTGCGGTGGGGTGTAACCCGACGGACAATATGGTCGTCGTCCCGCTGGTGACATTCATCGTGTCTGTGTCCTCCTGTTTCGAAATCCGGATGAATACAGCTGTGACCGCGACGATCAGTAGCGCGACGCCTATTACGATCAGCCTGGTTCGCGGGCCCGGTCGCCGGCCGGAGTGATCGCCGATCACCATGGGGTGCGACCGTTGCGGTCGAAGAAGCCACCCGTGGGCCCGGTGGACTCGATGCCGGCCAGATCGACAATGGCATCTGTACCCTCGGTGACCGTCTGGAAGCCGGTGTGACCGGTGAGGTCGGTCGCCGTGTAACCGGGGTCGACGGCATTGATCCGGATATCGGGGAGAGCGCGAGCATACTGGCTGGTGATCATGTTGAGCGCGGCTTTCGATGCCGGGTACCCGAGCGTGGGCCGCACGAGGCCGGCCAGGGCCGGGTCGGTCATGGTCGCTATGGATCCCATCCCACTGGACACCATGACGATCCTGGGATTCGGGCTGGCGCGCAGCAGCGGCAGAAACGCGTTCGTCACCCGAACAGCGCCGAGGACGTTGGTTTCGAACACGGCCCCGAGGTCGTCGGCCGGTGTCTCCGCCGGCGGGGTCGACGGCCCACCGACACCAGCGTTGTTGACGAGGACGTCCAGCTGCCGAGTGCGAGTCGTCACGAGATCGAGGGCCTTCTCCACTGATTCGTCGCTGGTGACGTCCATCGGGACGAATTCTGCTCGCAAGCCCGCCCGAGTCAACTCTCGTACTGCCGTGGTGCCGCGGTCGATGTCTCGCGCGGCCAGGAACACCTGCCAGCCCATAGTCGCGAACCGCCGTACGGCTTCTCGCCCCAGCCCCTTGTTCGCCCCGGTGACCAGAACAGTCGTCGCGATCGCGGTAGTTGTCATACCTGCAGCATCGCGATCGTCGAACCGTCTCGCCAGGACCGCTCACCCATGGGACCGGCAGTACCATTCCGTCGATCGGATACCGAGGGCACGATGGAACAATGAACAGAGCCGAGCTCGCGTCCGTGCTGCGTACCGCGCGCTCCCGGATCAAACCCGGGGATGTCGGACTGCCGTCGGGACAGCGCCGTCAGGTTCCCGGACTGCGGCGTGAAGAGGTCGCCCACCTGGCGGGGCTCAGTGTCGACTACATCGTGCGGCTCGAGCAGGGACGGGGGCCGAAACCCTCCGCGCACGTGCTGGGCGCGCTGACCCGTGCCCTGCGCTTCAACGACGAAGACCGCGATCTGGTGTTCCGGCTCAGCGGCTGTGAACCGCCGCACGAGGGATATGTCCCGACACTGGTGAGTTCCAGCGCGCTCCGGACGATGGACCGGATCACCGGCCACGCGGTGCTGGTGCTATCGGCCAAATCGGATGTGCTCGTGTGGAACCCACTCGCTGCCGCGCTGCTCGGAGACTTCTCCGAATGGCCGCCGCCCCGCCGGAACCTCATCTGGCAGCGATTCCTCGGCGGCGGCCTCGACCGGGTCGTACGGACGCCGGAAGAGGAGGCGGATTCCGCCGCTCACTGCGTGGGTTGTCTCCGCACGGCGCAGGCCCGGTATCCGGAAGATCCGGATCTCATGCGTCTCGTCGCCGAGTTACGCACCGGCAGTGGATGGTTCGATGATCTGTGGTGCGCTGGGCGGTCCGGTTCGATCCGCGCCACGACCGCGACGATCGACCACCCCGAGTTCGGCATGCTCACTCTCGACTGCGACACCCTTCTGGTACCGGACACCGACCAGACGTTCGTCATCTACTCGGCCCCGCCGGACACACCGGAAGCCACCGCGATGGACCTCATGCGTATCACGGGGATCGAACGATTCACCTATTGAGCGCAGGCATATCACTCGGCAACGACATCTGCGAAATATCGGCCCCCGCACTCCGCCGCACCCGGCCGATGTTCGGGTGATGGACTTTGCCGAGCCGGCCCGGATGTCGGACTCGTCGCCGGACATCTGGACTCGGCGGACTCGCAGAGGGGGCAGCCATCGTGTGTCGCCGCCGCCGTCGGATATAACCACACCGGTCATAGGACTCGGCCCTGCGCCGACAAGTAGATGGGCCGCTCACCAGTGCGGATGATCGGTCCGCCCCAGGCCGCGCCGGTGATCATTCCTTCGCGCTGTATCTCGACGAGTCGCTCCGCGGACCAGTCGGCGCCGTCCCGTGAATATCCCATCGCTTGCAGACCTCGGCTGAAAGCTTCCGGATCCACTTTTCCCAGTGTGCCGAGCAGCGATGCGTCGAGCGGTTGATTCACGTTGTCCGCGACGAAGCCCGAGACGAGGATGTTCCCGTTCCCGACCGGCACCCGCTCCTGCATGATGAGTTCGTTGTCGGTCGCGGCTATCTTCCCCCGCGGACGCACCAGTGCCAGGGCATTGTCCGATGTTCGATCGGCGTGGGCCATGATGTAGTCGAAGGCGCCGACCTCCTGTCCGGCCGGGCTCCTGGTGTCATGGGACCCGCCTCGGTTCAGGACGTATTCCTGGAACGAGCCCTTCCCCAGTGGTCCGACGAAAGTCCTGGTGGGTGGGACAACGCTCAACCCCAGTAAGAGGCTCGCATCGTAGGCATGCGCTTCGTTTTCGGTGTACTTCTCGTTCTCGCGCCATTTGTAGATGCCGACCGGAGTGCTGTCGTAGGCGACGAGGAAAGCATTGTTATGGTGCAGATCGGTGAATCTCAGTTGCTCGCGCGGGGGCAGATTGTGGATACCGACCGGCCGGCTGGGATCGAATGCCGATGTGGCCGGATTCTTTTCCCGAACTGCGCCGCCACTCATCGGGCCGGACGCTGCCCGGCTTCCCTTCGTATTCAAGGCGTCGACCACCCCGTCCACCCCGTGCAGGACCTGGGCGCGGGAACGCGTACCGCTCGCCATCGCTGAGGCCGCCCTACCGAGGTTCCAGGTCAGCGTGTCGGGGAGGACCTGGCATGTTCGAATGAGTTTCGAAGGGCCGAACATTGTTTACCGCACCGCCTCTGTAGGTCGTGCGTCCACTGTGCACGGCCGCCGCAATGCTGCCGCCGCGCGGAGTTGCCACCGTGGCCGACTCGCGGGGCTCATCGTGGGGTGCGTCGTAGATCGGTGAAGAACTGGTGGCCGATCGGCGTCCAGCGTCCGTGTTCGGCGAGGGTCGCCAGCCCGATGGTGAGATCGGCGGTGAACTGTTCTTGTCGCTGCCGCACGAGAGCTCGTTCCCGATCGTCGTCAGGGCGATAACGGCGCATCGCTTCCGCGAGGCGTGCGGCGACCAGCGTCGCGTGCAGTACCCGGGTGAGCGGGCGAGCGACGGGCCGGAACGGGGAAGGGGCGCGGTCGGATCCATTGGTGAGCAGCTTGTCGACAGCCATCCGAGCTACCAGCTCCAGATGGGTGGCTTCGTGGACGAGAAGCTCGTAGAGCACGACGGGCCGGGTGAGTCCGGCGCGCAGGAATACGGCCCCGTATATCTGGGTCAGGGTGGCCGATGAGGAAGCGCGGGCCGAGCCCTTCGTCCAGCGGATCTCCCGCACCAGGGTTTCGGTGACACCGCCCATCTCCGGCCAGCTGCCGGCCAGCAGGGTGAGCGCGTTTCGCGTGCCGTCGAGGGTCGCCGGTCCGGGTGTCACGGATTCCAGCTCGACCGAGAGGCTGTCGTTGCGCCGCTGATCGTCGACGAATTTCTCCAGCGCGTATTCCACCCACCGGGGCGGGGTATCGCCGATGGTGGCCAGATCGAGTGGCGGAGGCGGCCCGGCCACGATCCGCTCGAGTTGCGCCACCGCCCGGTGAGCCGTGGCGAGCCGGCTCCGCTCGTCGGCCAAACCCACGAAGTGGGCGTGAGCGAGTCCCGGTGTGGTCCAGTCGGAGTCGGCCAGAGCCGGTAGCAGGGTTTCGACGCGGGTCGCGAGCCGCGGATCCCCGGGGTGGAGGAGGGCGATGCAGGTGTCGGCGACCTGTTGGTTCAAGGCTGTGCTGTAGAGGCGCCGGAGCGCCCGCCCTCCGTCCGGCGACGGGAGCCAGCGGCCGAGATCGCCGTCGAGTGGAGTTGCCGCCGAACGGAGAGTCATATCGGTTTCCGATCAGGTCCGCGAACTATCGGCCGCCGGCCTCGTGGACACTGTCTTCGTCGACGATACCACCATAAATATTGCTGAATCCGTCCATATCGTCGAGAGACAGATCGACATTCACTGATTTATCGAACATGGCATCACTCCAGAATCGTGGTGATAAAGACCCCGTCAGACTAAGGCGCTCGAGCTGCGAAAACGATGTCCGTCTTGCCACTCCTGGCGACAATGCCATCGAATGTGCAATTTGCACAAACCTCTACGAGGATTATGTCCTCGCGGCATATTGCCCGAGATCGAACCGCTGGCTAGGCTCGGATTACGCTTACTGTGGAATTCTGTAAACTTTCTATTGATTCGTCCCACGGAAAGTGCCGGATTGGACCGAAATTCGCCCGGTGATATGCCCATCAGGAATTTCCCTCGTATCGCGATACCGTCGAATTCCATGGCTATCGGCCGTACCGGTTCTCCGAGTCCGAGAACCGGTACGGTCGGCCCGAGTTCAGCGATACCGCTCGAGGCGCGGGCAGGAGCCCGGCCCCTCCCCGGGATACGAGTGTGCGCCGTGGCGGTGGGGATCAGTGCTCTGTACACATCCGGCCGGCGATTCCAGCCGGTCCGAGTTCTCGTGCTGAGTCGTGATGGTCGCGGCAGCCGGTGTCGGTGGGGATCGGATCGGATCCGGGACGGGAACGTACGCCGACGCGTCGGCGGTCGTATCGAGGTGGGGTAGATGGTCGCGTTTCCGGAGGGGTTCCCGCCGGCGTGGTGCGAGCAGGTGATGGGGCCGTATCCGCAGGGGGACGCGGGCGAGATGTGGGCCGGGGCGGCGGCGTGGTCGGCTGCGGGGGATGCGTGCCGGGCCGAGGCGGATCGGCTGGAGGCAGTGGGGACGTCGGTGCCGGGGCAGTTCGGTGGTGCGGCGGGTGGGAAGTTTCAGCAGCTGGTGGCGGAGTTGGAGGCGGAGAAGCGCCGGCAGGCCGAGTTCTGTGCGAGCTTGGCCGCGCAGTGCCGGGAGGCGGCGTTGGGGACCGACCTGGGCCAGATCACATGGCGGTGTATGGCGTTGGTGCTGATGGTCGAGTTGGTGGCGGATATGTTCCTGGCGGGGGGTGCGCCGGTGGCGGCGGCGGCGCATCGGGCGGCGGCGCGGGCCGGGTGGCGGATGGCGTTGACGCGGTTGGTGGCGTCGTTGACGTTGTCGGGGCAGCGGTTCGCGGGGTCGCGAGTGGCGATATCGGTGGGTGCGGGGGTGTCGGGCGCGGGGCTCGGTGGCGGGATCAATTGGGGTGCGCAGGTATGGCAGCAGGTTCAGGGGCGGCGTGCGGAGATCGATCGGCAGTCGGTGGTGACCGCGGCCGGCGGCGGTGTCGCGGGTGGTGTGGCGGGCGCCGGGGTGTTCTCGCTGCGGTCGGTGAACGCGGTGCTGGCCCGGCTGCACGGATCGGGTACCGGGGTGGGGACCGCGGGCGCGGCGTTGTTCGCGGGTGGGGTGTCGGGTGTCGCGGGTGGGGTCGGTGGTGCGGTGGGTGCGGCGGGCGTAGCGAGTGCGTATGCGGGGGCATGGGCGCCGCCCCGGGAGAACGAGATGTGGACGAGCATGGTCAATGGTGTGCTGGAGGGGCTGTTTTCCGGTGGCGCGCATACAGTGCACGCTTATCGCGACGCCGCCGGCTCGCGAACTCCGGCGTCCGAGGCGGCCGGTTCGGACGAGCGGAACCCTGGTGACCTCGACGGCGCTATCGCTCGCCGGCTGATCGCCGCCGGCTTCCCGGACTCCGTGCCCCATGCGGCGGCCGGGCACCCGGCCCGCACCAGCACTGCTACTCCTTTCCCGCGCGCGGACGACCTCACCCGTACTGCCGTCCAGGGCACAGTTGCCGAAATGATCGATACCCGCGCCGTATCGACGGCCGCCCCCGGGACCGGGCACGCGATCGCGGCGAACCCGTCGTCCGCAGCCCGCCTCGACGACTTGCCCGGCGCCCGAACGGGTGCCGACCCGGCTGCCGCCTCGGCGATCAGCGGAAGCACGCGCGGCTTCGGCTCCGCGACGATCACGGCGAACCCGCTCGTTCCAGATCCCGCGGCCCAGGTCGCAATGGCTGCAACGGCCACGACCCCGCTGATCGGTCAGCTGCCGGGCGTTGCGGCGGACACCCCGCCTGCCGTCGGTGGACCGGGGGATACGGGCACAACGGTAACCGCCGCCGCCGATATCGACCCGGCCGTTGCGCCCCACACCGGTGCTCGATCTGCATATCCCGATACAGCGTCCGCCCATACCTGCCCCCCGATCGAACCCGCGGCATCCCGCTGGACTTCGACAACCACCGACTTCCCCGGCCCTCGCGGAGGCACCCCGTGGTCGCGTGAGCACATCGCCGAGCCTGCCCCGATCGAACTACCGCCCGCCGCGCACACCACTCCTCCCCGGTACTCGCCTACCGCCGCCTTCTCGGCCGAGGTCGCAACCGGCGCACCGGTATATGCCGCGATCCCAGTAGCTGCTCCGAATTCGTCCGACCCCACCGCCGCCGCCTCAACCGGCCGCCGCACCGCAGCCATGCTCGGCACCGCCGAGTCCGCGGTACGTGCCCGGCTCACCCGCGGATCCACCGAAACCAGCACGATCATCACGCCATCTCGTACCGCACCACCTACCGGCAGCCGGACGACACCCGAACCACGAGGAAGCGCCACACCACTGGCCGGCGACGTATCGCCGCGCGGCGAATCCGAATCCGGGGCCGGAAAGCCGCCCACGACAACCGAAACGAGCTCCATCCTCGCTCCCGGCGGCGCAGAGGCTGCCGCCGCCGGTGGTGATGGTGGTCGTGATGGCGGCGGTGGTTCCAGAGGAACCGGCGACGGATCTCGGGGAGGTGGTGACGGTTCCGGGAGCGCCGGCGAGGGTCGCGACGGTTCCGGTGACGCCGCCGGTGACGACCAGGACGGGGCGAGCGAGGCTGTGCGGCCTACAGTCACCGCGCCCCGGACCGTCGCCCGGACCGGTGAGCATCCGGGCCGAGAGCTCAGGACACTGCGTGCGGCCGCCGGTCTCACCCAGACGGAGATAGCGAAGCTGGCCGATATGAGCCAGCAATCCATCAACCGTTACGAGAACGGATCGGCGCCGGCGCCGGCGCATGTGGTCGAGGCGTACCGGCGCGCGGCTCTGCGGGCCGGCCCCTCACGCGCCCGGGACATCGCGGTGAGTGTTGTGCACCTCGACAACAAGGAACTCGGCGCGCGGCTCGGCCGGCTGCGCACTACGGCCGGTCTCACGCAGACGGAAATGGCGGTGCGGGCCGAAACGCGTCAAGATGCTGTCTCGAGGTTCGAGCGGGGAGCGCGGAGACCGCCGCCCGAGGTCATCGCGGCGTATCTCGATCTGGCCGCTGACGTCGATACTGTGCAGGAAGTGAGCGGGTTCGCACCCGGTCCCGCCCCAGCCGAACAGACCGTCGGCACAGCTTCCGGCTCCGATGTTCGCGACCCTCTCGGTGATGAACTGCGCGGTATCCGCCGGCACCATGGTCTGACCCAATCGGAGTTCGCTGACCTTCTCGGCGTCGACCGGTCGACGATCAGCACCTGGGAGACCGGACTGTCCCGGCCTTCTCCGGATAATCTGTGGGTGTTGATCCGCAAGACGGCGATACCGGCGGAGACGGTGAAAACCCTCTACGAACGCCACTATCCGGACGCCGCGCCCAGTCCGCTGATACCTGGGATCGACGGCCCTCCCGACACATACTCCCAGTGGGCCGGTTGGCTCCGCGGTCTCCGGGACCGGTCCGGAATGAGTCAGCTGGAATTCGGACGGCTCATCGGCGTCGGGAAGGCAACGATCTGGGCATGGGAGATCGGCAGATACCAACCCCGGTTGAAGAACCTGCGGACGCTCAGGGATGCGACCGGGATGTCCAGCGGGACACTCCGTGCTGCGATGGAACACTTCTCCGGGAATCCACCGGTAGACCGCGATCCACCGGAGTGGGAGCAGCGATTCTGGGATCTGATCGCTACCCGGCCCGGCTCCGCGGAAGAACGGCGACTTCTGTACGGGATCACCGAAACCTACCCGTACACCATCTATTCGACGAAGATCGTCACCCTGCCGGAATTCATCCGGTCCACAATCCCCAGGCGCACCGATCCATCCCGGCACGACGACCTCGCCCAGCAGATGCACATAGCGATATGGCGGGCGGCGGCAAACCACGATCCGATGCTCGGCCCGTTCGAACGGCATGCGGCGAAAACTGCCCACGCCACTGCTCTGCGCGCCTATCACGAGGACAAGTACCCGAATGTCGACAGGATGACCCGCACCGCAGTAGTTTCGATCGCCGGGTACCGTCGGCAGCATCCGGGCATATCGAACGGCGATATCGATGAATTCGAGATCGCGGCGCGATCAGGGATAGATCCGGATCGCGTTCGCGAAGCCCTGCGAATCCTGTGGCGGGAGCCGGTCGTATCCACGGATGCGCCCCCACCCGAGGAGCGCGCGGAGTTCCAGCTCGCTGATCAATCGGCCCACGCGGACAACACAGACCTGCGCATGACTGTGCAACAGGCACTCTCGGCCGAACACAGCCGTCCCGATCTGGCGGAAGAGCTGGTGGTGCGATGCTTCCTGGGCAACCAACCGGTGGACGAAGCGGCCACAGAGCTCGGGCTCGAACGGCTCGACGCCCAGGGAATTCTCGACGAAGCCGTCCCGATTCTCCGAGAGGCGCTGGCCGACCGGGCGGATATGACGTGAATTGTCGCAATCGCTTTGCCGGTATCGCTCGGTCGTTCGCGTCGATGGTCGTTTCGAGGTGAGTTGGTTGGTCGCTCTGCCCGAGGGGTTTCCGTTGGCGGTGTGCGAACCGGTTATGGGGCCGTATCCCCGGGGGAATCCGGAGGGATTGCGGGCCGGGGGAGACGCGTGGGCCGGGGCGGCGCGAAAGTGTCGCGCGGAGGCCGACCGACTCGACCGTGTGGCGCTGTCGGTGCCGGGGTGTTTCACCGGCGCTGCGGGGGACGGGGCGCAGCGTGTGCTGGCGGAGTCGGCGGCGCGGAAGCGGGATCTGACCGCGTATTGCGAGGGTAAGGCCGCGGAGTGCTACGAGACGGCCAACGTGATCGAGTTGGGTCAGGTTACGTGGATTGTGATGGGGTCGGCGCTGGTAGTGGAGCTGCTGGCGACGCTGGCGATGCCTGCGGGTGGGGTCGCCGCCGCGGCGGGGGTGCGGGTTGCGGCGCGGAAGGGGTGGCAGCTGGTATGGGTGCGCTTGATCGAGTCGGTGATTGCGGTGTGTGCCCGGTTGTCGGCGTCGCGTGCGTTGTTGATCGGCCAGGGGATCGTGGTGGGTGGGGTGTTCGGTGGTGGGGTTTCGTGGGGGGCACAGGTGTGGCAGCAGCAGCGTGGGGATCGGGAGGTCATCGATTGGGAGACGGTTGTGGTGTCCGGTGCCGGTGGCGCGGCCGGTGGTTTGGGTGCGGGAGTGCTGTACTCCCGGCCGGTGGCGGGGTTGCTGGGGCGGTTGCACGGGTCGGGTACTCGGCGGGGGAATGTGGCGGGGTTGCTGGTGGCCGGTGGTGCGGCGGGCGTGGCCGGTGGGGTGACGGGCACGTTGGGGGGTGCGGTGGCGGCGAGTGTGTATGCGGGGGGGTTCACGATGCCCGAGGGGGCGGAGTTCTATCTCGGTGCCCTCAACGGCGCGTTGGAGGGCTTGTTGTCCGGGGGCGTGCACACCGTCGGTAATTCGGCCCCCGTCCCGACCTCACCCGCCGGACCGCTCGGCCGTTCCGGCCGGCCTCGACCGGGGCTGGGCGACCTCGAGGCCCTCGTTCGTACGATGACCGAGGCCGGGCCCGCTTCGGTCCCGGCCGCCGGGCACCCGATGCCGACCGCGCCCTCC
Source organism: Nocardia jinanensis (assembly GCF_014645735.1). Classification (GTDB taxonomy): domain Bacteria; phylum Actinomycetota; class Actinomycetes; order Mycobacteriales; family Mycobacteriaceae; genus Nocardia; species Nocardia jinanensis. The sequence goes on from NZ_BMMH01000004.1 coordinate 382,296, forward strand.
GTGGACACCGACGGCACCGCGCCCCTGGTTCGAGTGGTGGGCGACGACAACACCTCGGCCGCTACGCCTTTCCCCGCCGTGTCGAACTCCACTGCCACGGTCGCGGCGATCTCTTTCCCGCTTTCCAGCAGCGACCGGACGAACACGGGTGTCCCGCGAACCGTCGCCGATCCCGCCATAACCGTCGGCGACGCGGGGGCCGGTACCTCCACTACTACGCGCCTCGACGCACTCCCCGGCCAGAACACGCGGGTCTCCCTGGTGGGCCACCCGGAAATCGCTACCCGATACCCGGTCGCGCCCGGCGAGGCGTCCGTGACCACCGCCCTCCCGGCATCCACCGGGCCGTCCACACCCCCACCGGCTGTGGACGCCGATCCGACAACATCCGCCCACACCACAGGCGGCACAGCACCGAGTGCCGACAGCGCAGGCATTCCGGTCGATGCCTACATATCCGACCCGCCCGCCCATTCCCCTGTCAGTGCCGGCGCTGCGGGGGCCGACGGCCGAGCCGGCAGGCAGACGAACACCCCGTGGACGTCCATCGCTGAGTACAGCACCTCGCCCGAACCGCCTTCGGTGCACGACAACTCATCAACCCGGCATCCGCAGACCCGCAGCCCCGGGTCCGGCAACCCGGCACCGGTACCGGCATATTCCGCATCCGCTACCAGAGGGCCTTCTCTACCCGCAGCAGCCACACCCATCGGCCGGCCCATGATGACCGGGCGCGGCGTTACCGCGATCACCACGCCACCTACCTCGGCCACTCCATGGCGTACACCCCGGTCGGGCGTGGGCGTCGTGCCGCCCTCCGGGATAGGCAATTCCGCCGACGGCGACCACATGATCCCCACTCCCGTCCGGCCTACCACCACGACAACCGGGCTCGAACCCGGCACTCGCGTCACCGCAGGACCCGAGCCCGGCGCCGATGGAGGTGCCGGTGCCGGTAACCGCGGCAGCGACTACGGCGGAATCGATGGCGGCAACAACAACGGCGATAACAAAAATAACGAAAACGACAACGGCGACAATAACAACGAGACCACATTCGGCGACTGGTTCCGTGCTCTTCGTAAGAGTCACAACATGACCCAGCTGGAGTTCGCCGAACGGCTCGGAGTCGCGATGTCGTCCATCAGTAGGTGGGAATCGGATAAGAACAAACCACTACTCGAACAGCTACGGACACTTATCGACAAGGGCCTGGTACCGGAAAGCACCCTGCAATCCACCTACCGCAAGTTCTACAGCGACCCCGGAAAGTTCCCCGACGGACTTCCGCCCCTGGTGCCCCAGGTTCACGACCCCACCGTATACCCCACCTTGGGTGCCTGGCTGGCCGATATCCGCCAATCCAACACTATGTACCAAACCGAACTCGCCGAACTCCTCGGCGTCGACGAGTCATCCATCTACTCCTGGGAAACCGGCAGACACAGACCGCCGCTCGAATACCTCCGGCGGTTCCTCGATAGGGATGTGGTCGACAATGAAGCATTGGAGGCTGCGTACCAGCACTTCTACCGGGATCCCGGCAACTTCCCCGAAGGGTTGCCGCTGCTCGTGCCACGGCTGGACGAGCCCCGGCGCTATCCGAGCATGGGCAGCTGGCTGGCCGATATCCGCAGATACCGAGGCATGTCCCAAACCGAGTTCGGGGAGCTCCTCGGTGCCAACCAAATCCAATCCGGTCGGTGGGAAACCGGGTCGGCCAAACCTTCACTCGAACAGCTACGGATACTGATCGACGAGGGCCTGGTACCGGAAAGTGTCCTGCAATCCGTCTACCAGAAGTACTACATCGACCCCGCAGATTTCCCCGGCGGAATTCCGCCACTGATGCGCCAGGTAGACAACCCCGCCGTTTACCCCTCCTTCGGTGCCTGGCTGGCCGACGTCCGTAGACAAAACAGCATGAAACCACCCGAGCTCGCCGAACTTCTCGGGCTCACCCGGGCATCCATCTTGAACTGGGAATCGGGTGTTTACAAACCTCCGATGGAGCAGCTACGGAAACTGCTCGATGAAGGCCTGGTATCGGAGAGTGCCCTGCGATCCGCCTATGAGCACTTCTACATCGACCCGGCAGAATTCCCGGACGGCCCCCCACCCCTGTTACCGTTCCGGATCCACGACCCCGCTGTCTACCCCTATTTCGGCGCCTGGCTGGCCGATATTCGCAGACACAGTAAAATGACCCGATCCGAATTTGCCGAACTTCTCGGGCTCACCCGGGCATCCATCTTGAACTGGGAATCGGGTGTTTACAAACCTCCGCTGGTGCAGCTACGGAAACTGCTCGATGAAGGCCTGGTATCGGAGAGTGCCCTGCGATCCGCCTATGAGCACTTCTACATCGACCCGGCAGATCTCCCGGGCGGACTCCCGCCCCTTGTGGTCCAGATCGACAACCCCGCCGTCTACCCCTCCCTCGGCGCCTGGCTGGCCGATATCCGCAAACAGCAGAATATGTACCAAACCGAATTCGCCGAACTCGTCGGTTTCGGCAAGGATTCCATCCAAGAATGGGAAACGGATCAGCGATACCCTGTGCTGCGGAATCTGCGGACGATCCGTGATGCCACCGGCACGTCTGCCGATGCGTTACGTGCCGCCATCGAACACTTCTACCGAGATCGGTCTGCGCACCGTGACCCTCCGGACATCGAGGAGAAGTTCTGGGAGCTGATCGCCACCGCACCGGATTCCGTGGACGAGCGCAGACTCCAGCTGGAAATCGTCGAACACTATCCGTACACCGGCTATTCGGGAGAATCGCGCACACTGAAGGAATTCGTCGACCGCAGCATTCCCCGGCGAACCGATGCCGGACGGCGCGATGATGTCGCCCAACGGGTGTATCTCGGGATATGGCGGGCGGTCGCAACCCACAACCCGATGCTCGGTTCGTTCGATCGGCACGCGTCGGCAACGGCACGCGGCAGGGTGCTGGCCTCGTACTTCGAGGACAGGTATCCGGATCTCGACAGCCCGACCCTGCATGATGTGGTGAAGGTGAAGGGGTATCTCGATCGGCAACTCGAAATACCCGGCGGCGGTACTCCCGGCGTGCCCGAGATAGCGGCCGAACTGAGAATGAAACCGGACCGGGCCCGAGAGGCGCTACGCATTCTGCAGCAGAAGCCGGGAATAGCGGTGAACGCAGCCCCACGCGAAGGGAGCCGGGGATTTCAGCTGGCTGATCCCACCGACGATATGGCCGACGCGACCTTGCGCCTGACCGTGCGTGAAGCCCTCACCGCCGAATTCGACGGATCCGACCTGGTATCGGCCGAAGAAGTGGTCATGCGTCACTTCACCTACGGCTGGCCGCTGGCGGAGGCGATCGCCGACCTCGACCTGGAACCCGCAGCTGCGCAGGACATTATCGACAGGGCGCGTCCGGCGCTCCGCGCAGCTCTCAGCGAACCCGGTGAAACCCGGTGAACCCGCGGACCGTTCCGGCGCGGAGCTGCTGGGCACACGCCGGATATCCGCGGCGAGCCGACGGTCGACCTCGGGCGAAGGGGCCACCGAAAGGAGCGGTGCCTCCCCCTGAGTGCAAGATATTCTGATCGAAACGCTCTCCGTTCTTTGTCGCGTATCCGCTGATCGGCGGGCGAGGACGTGACCGGTGAGCTCTGAAGCCGCACGGAGGGAATGTGGGCGAGTCTTTTCATATCGATCCGGACGCGGTGCGTGCCCTGACCGAGGAACTGCGCGATATCGCCGAGAGCGCGGCCCGGACAGCCCGTGACCTACAGGATGCGCTCACGGCCGCCGGCATGACCGAAACCGCGGCCAGCTGGGGCGATGACGAGATGGGCCGAGCGTTCGCGGAGTATTACCTGCCGAGTGCCGATGAGGGTATCGTCGCACTGGAAAGCAGTGCCGGCGTCCTCCGGAATATGGGTTCCCTTCTCGCCGAATCCGTTTCGGGTTTCGAAGGGCTGGACGTCGCGGCCGGCCGGTCCGTGCCCGCACGGGCCGAGGAGCCGGAGCCGCCGCTGCCGCGCTCTGGGGTGTGGTCGCCCGATAACCAGCGCTCCTCTCCTGCGGACGTTCCCACTACCGATACCCCTGCCGGTACCGGCGGGTACGACGCTGACCCGGGCGCACCGGTAGCGAACCCCGCGACCACACCAGGGGCGGAGGGTTCGGTGGAAAACAGCGATTCCGAACCCGGGACGCAAACCACACCCGGCGCGAGCGAACCCACGACCGATACGCCGGCCGCGCCGGCAACCGGCCGCCCGGACGAGCACAGCGCCGCTACCGGACCGTCGACCCCCAGTCGGTCCACGACCGGCCCCGCCCGCACGGAAAGCACACCGGCACAGACACCCCGGAGCGCCGAGCGGCCCGCACCTGGGGACCGCGTTTCCGCCCGATCGCCGTGGTCCGGGCATATATCGGCCGCGCAGTCGCCCGCCGGAGACCGCCCTGCCCCGGCTGCCCCACGCGTTTCCGGACCGGACCAGCAGGGCGGCCCGCCCCGAGCCATCCCGCCCCGAGTCACCCCGCCCCGAGCCGCACCACCAGGACGCGCCGGCCACCGCGACCGAGATGAGCGGCCCGCGGCCGGGGCACCGAACCCGCGCAGGACGAGCCCCCAGAGCGCTCGAACGCCGCCACCATCGGTCACCGACCCCGCCGTAATGCGCATAATCGACGAGTTGGCCGCCCGGCACGGCCTCCAGACGATCGGGTTCGATACAGCCGGCCTGGACGGACCCACGGCACACGAGATCGCCGCGGCCGTCGATCAGGTGCTGGACCGGCACCACACCATCGACCTGCGGGCACTGGAAATCGCCGATCTGGACGGCGCGCTGCCCGCACGGTTGGACCGGCCGGTCGTCTCCGGCGCCGGCGAACCGGAAGTCCGGGCGGCGCATATCGTGCTGGACCTGGCCGCGACCACCGACCCTGCCGCCCTGGCCGCATCCCTCGAGGTGGTGACCAGCGGCCGCCGACCGGCGCCAGGTTCCACGGATCGCCCGCTCTACGCCACGCTGGTCCGGGAACTCGGCCGAGCGTTGGCGGCTGCGGGCGACAACGCGGCACACCGCCTGACCCAGCGCACGCTGATCGCCGAATACCTGCGAACAGCCGACCTCGGCCATACGAGCGATTCGCTCGGCCGGATAGTCGGCGGCTACCGGCACTGGCGCGATCGGCTCAGCGGATGCTCCCCCACCACCCGCTTCGACCCGGGCGCCGCGCTGGCGGAGGCATTCACCGAGGTAGAGCTACGCGGCGATCGGGCGAGTCCGCCGGCCAGAGCGCTGCACCAACTGCTGGTGGACACCGGCCGGCAAAATTCCTGACTGTTCGTATCTCGCCGCTCGGGTCGGCGGGGTGCGGCGACAGCTGATCGGTCTGTGAGCTCGGGCCGCTACGTCCGATGGCACGCTCCGGGTGAAATCCGCCGGGCCGGTATTCGCGACCGGGTGCGTCCGGCTGCGATGCGCGGCATCGCCGGACAGCCGACTGTGCACACCGCACTACCGCGGGCCCGAATTGTGGCGGTTCGGACCGTTTCTCCATCCACGTACCGTCATTAATCTCGGAGTACCTCCGCATCCGGAGGGAGATGATGTCCCGTACTCGGATCGACCCGGCCGACCTCCCGGCGTGTGCTCTGCCCGGGACGACGCATCCGGTCCGATTCGGCTCGAAGGGGTGCCCAGATGGACCGGAACCAATTCGAAGACTTCGGTTCGGCCACTCGCGATATGCGCGCGCGGATGCACGACATGCTCGATGCCTACGAGCAGCAGCAAGCACAGGTCGGCGAAGTGCGGCAACAGCTGACCGATCTGCGGGTTCAGGCCGTCACATCCGACGGCTCGATCCAGGTGACCGTGGATTCCGCCGGGGCGGTGCTCGAGGTCCGGGTGACCCCGGCCGCCATGCGTGGCACCGCCGGTCAGCTGAGTGGGCTGCTCACCGATACCGCGCGCGAGGCCGCCCGGCTGGCGAAGGAGCACAGTGAGGCCGTGATGGCGCCGCTGGCAGACCTCGCGGGCGGTATGCCTGATTTATCCGAGATCGTCCCCGGAGCGCCGAGCCTGCGAGCGGATCGTGACGCAGCCGACCGGATGAAAGTATCGAACGCCGGAATTCCGGACGGACTCGACGACCCGGATTGATCGACATCCGCCTCGAATCACCCGATATCGGCTCGGACCGGCCCTTCGGGACCCTCGAACAGGGCGGAGACGCATGTGCGAGTGGGGACCTGGGAAGCGCTCAGGTGGTCCGGCCATCGTCGAGATCAACTCGCCGGGCGAGTCCGCGTAGAAGGGGCGGCCCCGGCCGCCTCCTGGAAGTCGGCGATTGCCCCGCCATGGTCCCTCGCCCAGTTCGTCAGGACGTCGATGGGCTCGACGAGGGTCCGGCCGAGGTCGGTGAGGCTGTACACGACTCGCCGTGGTGCTTCGGCACGGCGTTCGACCAGACCGTACTGCTGGAGCCGGCGCAGCGTCTGGGTGAGGACTTTGCGCGAGATGCCACCTATGAGGTCGACGAGCTCACCGTGCCTGCGCGGTCGCCGGCTGAGCCCGAAGAGTACGAGCACGGTCCATTTGTCGGAGATGATCTCGACCGCCAGTCGGGTGGGGCAGTCGGCGAGGAAGACCGGTCCGGCGGTGTTCTGCATGGAATTCGAAGGTACCAGGAGGTAACCCAGGGCTCCGTAGCGTTCTCCGGAGCAACGAATTCAGCGCCAGATGCGGAGGAGTCACCATGCCACGAGTCGTCGTGTTCGACCAGTTCGGCGGGCCGGATGTCATGCACATCGTCGAGGAGCCGGTCGTCGAACCCACGGCCGGTGAGGTACGGGTCAGGATCGAGGCGTTCGCCGTCAACCCGCTCGACCAGATGATGCGTTCCGGTAGCCTGCCCGCGGCCGTCGCCCTGCCGCACGCTCGCCTCGGCGTCGAAGGAACCGGCATCATCGACGCGGTGGGCCCCGAGGTCACCGGGCTGGAGGCCGGCGATCCGGTCATCCTCACGGCCGTTCCGGACGCGAGCGTCAGGGGTAGTTACGCCGAGTACGCCACGGTCCCCGCGAGCCGGGTCCTCGCCCGGCCTGCCGGGCTCGGAGTCGCGGAGGCGGCGGCGATCTGGGTCGCGTACTCGACGGCCTACGGCGCGCTCGTCGAGAAGGCGAAGATGCGTCCCGGCGACCACGTCCTCATAACTGCCGCGTCCGGCGGTGTCGGCCGGGCGGCGATGCAGATCGCGAATCAGATCGGCGCCGTGCCCATCGCTATCACTCGGCACGCCGCGAAGAAGGACGACTTGATCGCCGCCGGCGCCGCCGCGGTCATCGCCACCGACCAGGCGGACATCGTCGAAGCCGTTCGCCACCACACCGGCGGGACCGGCGCCGATATCGTCCTCGACCTCGTCATGGGCCCCGGTCAGCAGGATCTCCTGGAGGCGGCCCGCCCCGGCGGAACGCTGATCGCCGCGGGATTCCTGGATCCTCGGCCGACACTCTTCCCGGGAGGCACGCCGCTCACGATCTACGGTTACCGGAGTTTCGAGCACACCCTCGACGCTGTGGTGGTGCAGCGCATGGCGGCCTTCTTGAACGCCGGTGTACGCCTCGGCGCACTGTGGCCCGCCCTCGACAAGGAGTTCGCCCTCGACGACGTCGTCGAGGCACACCGCCACCTCGAGAAGGGGCTCCACGCCGGGAAGAAGATCGTCGTCACGGTTTAGGTCGTGTCCCGAAGCGGTGCCATCAGGGTGCCGGCCAGCACCCGGATAACACCGTGCCATCAGGGCTACGTCAGCGTTCTCTGGTGCTCCTGACGGTAGGCGATGTGCTCGTCGCTTCGCCCTTCACGCAGCTTTCGGACCCACTCGGGGTCGGCGAGCAGGGCGCGGCCGAGTGCGACGAGATCGAATTCGCCGCCTGCGTGTTGCTTCAGGAGTCGATCGATGCCGGTGACGTTCGAATCTCCCCGACCGGTGAAGGAGGTGGTGAACACCTCGTCGAGACCGACGGAACCGACCGTGATCGTGGGCAGTCCAGTGATCTTCTTGGTCCAACCGGCCAGCCCCAACTCGCCGTCTGTACCGGACAATTCGGGGAAGGCCGGTTCCCAATGCCTGCGGGTGGAAGGGTGCAGAATGTCGACACCCGCTCGGACGAGCGGGGTGAGCACACGGGCGAGTTCGTCGGGTGTAGCCGCGATACGCGCGTTGTAGTCACTGGATTTCCACTGCGAGTACCGATACACGATCGCCAGGTCGGGGCCGACGGCTTCGCGGATCGCCGCGACGACCTCGGCGGGAAAGCGAACGCGGGCCTCGACCGTGCCGCCGAAGTCGTCGGAGCGGAGATTGGTTCGTTCCCAGAGGAATTGATCGAGGAGATAGCCGTGTGCACCGTGCAGTTCGATACCGTCGAATCCGGTGGCCTTCGCGTTGACGGCGGCGCTGACCCAGGCGTCACGCAATGCGTCGAGGTCGGCCGCGGTCAGTGCGCGACCGGCTGCGGTTCCGTCGAGGTCGAGTCCGGATGGGCTGACGGATTCGATATCGGGATTGAGTTCGGGCTTGTCACCGCGGCTGACGCCGAGATGCCACAACTGCGGGATGATCTGCCCACCCTCGCTGTGCACGGCGTCGACCACCGCTTTCCAACCGGCAAGGCTCTGCTCCCCGTAGTGGCGCGGCACCGAGGTAGCGGGTCCTGCGGCCGGGTCGGGGATATAGGTGCCTTCGGTGATGATCAGTCCGACACCGCCCGCGGCGCGCCGTCGGTAATATTCGGCGACATCCCTGGTCGGGATACCGCCGGGCGAGAACATTCGAGTCATCGGCGCCATCGCGAATCGATTGCGCAGGTGTAGTGATTTCACATCGAACGGTTCGAACAGGCCGTCCACGGGCTGCGATGTATCGGTCACAAGCGGGTGCAACGTCGGCCGGTTCGACGGCTATTCCGTCGTGTGACGTCGGTCCTCGGCCGGTGGACGAGCGAGACCGGACACAACGCGTAAAGGCCCGGCACGAGATCACGCACCCCCGGTGTGAGCGGTGGCGGCCGAGGCTTCGCGCAGTGGCGCGATCTCGCGTTCGATGCGCTCGGTCATCACGACGCGACGGTCCAGCGCGTCCTGCCCGACGGGCAGGCGCAGTGGCAGCTGTGCGCCCGACGCCACCCGATAGATGAAAGCGGCGGCCTTGACCGGGTCGCCGAGTTGGGTGTGATTGGCCTCGTCCACCCAGTCCAACGTGACGTGAGCCGGTGTTCCGTCGTACTCGGCGATGCGGACCCCGGGCAGCTGTACCGAGGATGCGTCGAGGAAGTCGGTGCGGAAGACACCGGGCTCGACGACCATGCTCTGGATGCCGAACGGCTCCAGCTCGGACTCCAGGGCCTCGCTGATCCCGGCGACGGCGAACTTGGAGGCAGAGTACATGCTCACGCCCGGTTCGCCCTCGAATCCGGAGCGCGACCCGATGTGGACGAGCTTGCCCTTGCCCGCCCGGCGCATGATCGGCAGGACCGCGCGGGTGGTGTTGATCAAACCGAACACGTTCACGTCGAACAGCGAACGCGCCTCGGCGTCGGTGATCTCCTCGAGCGCGCCGAGCAGCCCGCGGCCGGCGTTGTTGACGAGCACGTCGATCGAACCGAACCGGTCGACGATCTCGGCCACCGCCGAAGCGATCTGCGTCTCGTCGGTCACATCGAGGCGCACCGGCAGCGTGTTCGGGTGGTCGCGGATGTCCGCGGGCAGGCTTTCGGGGCCGCGAGCCCCCAGAGCGACCTGCTCGCCCCCGGCCAGAGCGGCGCGGGCGATCTCGAGACCGAGGCCGCGTCCGGCGCCGGTGATCATCCAAACAGACATGGAGTGGATTCCTTTCCGAAAGGGTTGCTGAGCGGTGTTGCCGCGGAATCACGACTCATCCATCATCAGCGGGTCCGAGAACGTGGTGAAGGCCCACGCTTTCCTGGGACGGATTGGGCACCCCTCGCCCCCGCCATGGGCGATCGTGGCTGGGACACTGGAGCTGTGTCCGATCAACTGGAGCCCCGCCTGGCTGATTTCCTTCGCGCGGCGCGCGCCCGGCTCACCCCGGATCAGGTCGGTATGGCCGACGCCGGTCGGCGGCGCGTGGCGGGGTTACGGCGCGAGGAACTCGCGATGCTGGCGGGCGTGAGCGTCGACTACTACACCCGCCTCGAGCAGGGGCGCAGCAAGAGCGCATCCCCCGAGGTGCTCTACGCCATCGCCGACGCGCTCCGGCTCGACGGCGCCGAGCGGGCGCACCTGCACACGATCGCGAGGCCCGCCCCCGCCCGCCGCCGCCGGGCGGCCAAACCTCAGCGGCTGCACCCGGCGACGCGGACCCTGCTCGATACGTTCGACACTGCTCTCCGGCCTGCCTTCGTGCTCGGACGCCGGCTCGATGTGCTAGGGCAGAACCGCCTCGCCGCGCTCCTGGTCGCCGACTTCGACAACATGCCCCCGACCGAGCGCAACCAGGCCCGTTTCGTCTTTCTCGACCCGCACGCCCGCGAACTCTATGCGGACTGGGAACAGGTCGCGGCCGACACCGCCGCCATGCTTCGTATGGACGTCGGCCGGCACCCGGCAGACCCCGGACTGGGGCGGCTCGTCGGTGATCTGTCGATCCAGAGCTTCGAGTTCCGGCGGCTCTGGGCCCGCAACCGTGTGCACGAGCGCAGCGTCGGCACGAAGCGGTACCACCACCCACTCGTCGGTGACCTCACGATCACGTACCAGGCGCTCTCGCCCGGTGACGACCCCGAACAGACCCTGTTCGTGTACGACACGGAACCGGGATCGAGCTCGGCCCACGCACTGCAGCTCCTCGCCGCGAAGATCACTCCCACACCCACTGGTCGATTCCCGCTGTCCGCCAGTAAGTGATGTGGTCCTCGCGAGCCGGCATATCCGTCCCTTCGGCTCGGTGAACCCAGGGGGTCGGGGCAGGCGGCGGTGCGTCAGGCTTCGGCCATCGGCCGCTCACCGCGCAGCACGATGCCGAGGCGATCCGGGAACACGGCGAACACGTGATCGAGCTGGCCGGGCGACATCATCCGGTCCAGTGCGGAGGTGACACAGCCTGCGGTGAACGTGACATCGCCCGCCGAGATTCCGGCGCGCTCCGCGAACTCGTCGACGAACTCCGCGACGCCGTGGTTTCCCGGTACCCGGCTGGGTACCCATCCCTCGTACCAGATGCCGCGCAGGAAATCGGGTAGTTGGGCGGCGAGATGGGCGGAATTGGGCACGCCGATCCGGTCCCGGACGGTGTGCATCCACGCGCGCAACGCCCGCAGCGCGAACGTGAGATCTTCGGTACCCAGAGCGTCGGCGACGGCCCGCAACCAGGTGTGTGCGGTGTGCATGCCGGCGGCAAGGGGATCATTGTGATGCGTCATTGGTGCGCCTGCCTTCCGAGTGGCCGGTCCGATGCGCGGGTCGATACCGTAATTCTACGGTGTTACCAGCGGAAACAGCAGGTTCGATTCCTGCCTCCACGGCCGCCCGGAGATCGATACACGCCCGGTCGGCCGGGCGCTCTTGGCCGCCGGGATCAGGGCGGCACAGTGCGGGCGGGGTGACGGCCACTCGGAACAGCCGGCTACAGCGGAGCGCGCCCGCGCTCGACACCGCGCGGGACTCCTTCGGCGCGGAAACCCACCTTCTCGTAGACGTGGTGGGCACGTGGATCGAAGGTAGGGGCAGACGGAGCGAAATGTAATGGATACGAAGCGGTGCACGATCATCCGTGCATGACGATCGCACGGAAATTGGCCACGACAGCCGCTACCGGACTCGTCGGTGCGGCGATGGCCGTGACAGCGCCGGGCGTCGCCGCCGCCGATCCTTGCCAGCTCGGGGTATCCAACGTCGGACCCCGGACATGCGCCACGACGGAGGTCCGGACGGCCCCGGCATGGACGCTGGGGAACGGTGTCTGCGTCGGAATGCTGAGTGCCGCCGGAGTCGCCTACGACGGTCCCCTGGACCGGTACCACGCCTTTCCGGGAACTGCCCATTCCATAGAACTGCGGATTACGCAGGGCTTCTCCCCACTGGGCGATTTCGCGCCGACCATCCTGGCTTGTGACGTCACGGCGATCGTCGACTGGCGGAACCTCGATACCGGCCGGAGCGGCTCGGTGAGCCATTTCGTCCCTGCGGGCAACACGAGTTCCCGACCGTTCTACCTGCACGTGGACTCGGGCCCGGGGCGGGTCGCGCTCACCGTGCGCACCGACCGTTCGAGCGTTCCGGCGACGGCCGAAGTGTTCGTCCCCTGACCGCACCGCACCGCACCGATCCGGCCGGCGATATCGGCGCCTTGGATGCGCGGGAAGTCGATCGGGCCTCGCCACCCCGACCGTGCCCGCGGGTCTCCCAGGCGGCCGTACGCGCCCTCGCGGGTCCACAGGTCGGTGTTGTTCAGTGCTACGGCACTCACCCGGACCAGCATGTGGGGCAGAGTCTTGCGTCGAGTGATCTGCGTCACATTGCGAACCGATTTCGTTGACCTAAATGTTTATTGAGGTTTCAGGATGGTCTCACGCGAACTTCACAGCCTCAGGAGATCAACATGAGCACCGCGACCACTATCGCCGCCCGCATCCCCGCACTGAATCGTCCCGTCGCCCTGTTCGGCGCGATCGGTGCCGCCCTGCTGGCCAACCTCGTCGTCTGGCTGATCGGCGCGGCTGCCGGCGGCACATTCGAAGCGACCAACGCGGGCCAGGTGCAGAGTGTGGCTCCCGGCGGAATCATCACGTTGACGGTGGTTCCGATGCTGATCGGTCTCGGCGCGGCAGTGCTGCTGTCCTACAAGTGGATCGGTGTGCTGCGCGTCGCCGCGGTGACCGGCTCGGTGCTCGCCGTCGCCACCATCGGCATGACCGTGAATGCCGACTTCGACACCGTGTCCACGATCGCGCTGTCGATCACGCACCTGACGCTGGTCCCCGCCATAGTCGTCGCGACCGAGGGGCTGCGCCGCAAGCTGATCGAAGGGTGACATGCACAGACGGGAGGGGTGCGCA
>NZ_BMMH01000004.1:395404-504239 GCF_014645735.1 Nocardia jinanensis
CCGTCGTCGATAGTGCTCGGCGACATCCCTGGCGAGGATTCCGGCATATGACACCCTCGACTCGCGCGGAAATATGCCCATCGCCTCCGTGCTTCGCGATCGGTGCTCTCCTGGTGGTGCTTTCGCGCGGGGCGTGCGCACCACCGAGTACCGTGCCGACGACCTGACCATCGTCACAGCAGAATCCGATCTACCCGGCGAACTTTTCAAGTCTGGTTCGCGTCCGAGAAGGACGCCCCTGGCCGGGGCAGGGGCAAACCCTGTGTTCCGGCTGATCCGGGTCGATCTGGTCGCCCGGCCGTCAGCCAGGCATCGAGCCGGGTGACGGCGCTGTCGCGGGGGTTGTCGAGCGTGTTTGCACCGACATCGAGGAGATACCGCTTCATCAGTCGCAGTGCACCGCGTTCCAGTGACATCAGGTGGTCGCAGAGTTCGGTGGTGTGCTCGTCGAGTCGACCATCGGCTACGACACGACTGATCAGCTGTACGCGCAGTGCCTCCTCGGCCGATAAGGAACGCCCGGTGAAGATCAGATCCGCGGCCGGCTTGTGGCCGACATAGCGGGGTAGGTATTCCGCGACGATCAACGGGGCCAGTCCGTGGAGTACTTCGTCGAAGGCGAAGGAGGCACTCTCTTCCGCGATGGTCAGATCGGATTGCACAGCAAGGCCTGCCCCGAAGCCGAAGGCCCGGCCGCGGACAGCGCAGATGCTGATGCCGGGGAACCCACGTAGCGCGTCGTTGGCGGTGAGGATCATCCGAAGCGAGCTGTCACGGCTCAAACCCTCGACACGCTCGTTCTGATCGCGGCCCAGCGTGAACTCGTCGCCCGCGGACCGTATGACCAGTAAGAGGGCGTTCTCGATGGTCGCTGCTTCGAAGGCTTCGATGAGCAATCGCATCGCGTCCACGGTGATCAGATCGGTCGCGCTGTCGATGACCACGTCCATGACCGCACCGCGCAGTTCGGATCGGATCGGCTTGTGACGGTCCGGCACGATCACACTTCCTTCGGCGCAGGGGGAACACGCAGTCCACGACGTTCGAGGATCGGGACGACGTTGTCGACAAAGAATTCGAGTTCGGGCTGATAGTCGTAGAACCCGATCTGTACCCCGCCCACCCCGGCGCGCTGCAGGCCCTCGAGCTGGTCGGCGACTTCCGTGGGATCTCCGACGATCTGGATATGCCCGCCGACCACCCGATCCGCCGGTACATGCTCGGGCCATCCCTGCGCATCGCCGGCCCGGTGCCGGGCGTCGTAGTTGACGATCGACCCCGTGTCGGGGACCGCCGCGATCGCCTCGTACGCCGCGACCGCCTGGTCATGAGTTTCCCGGCAGACGATCATCGGGAAGACGATCGTACGGTGGTCCCGGCCGGTCCTCTCGTACGCGCGGTCGATCTCGGTGGTGATGGCGGGAATCGACTGCATCGCCTTCTCGTAGGGAGCACCCGACTTGCTGGAGGTGAAGATGATGTCGGAATGTTGTGCCGCGTAGTCGAAACCGGCGGCCGAGGCGCTGGCCGACACCATGATCGGGCGGCCGAAGGCCGGCCGGGGTGACACATAGGCATCCTGCAGGTCGTACCAGGTGCCCTCGAAGGTCAGATTCTCCGCGCCGAGCCAGAGATCCTCCATTATCGAGGCGAATTCGTCGGCCCGTCGATAGCGCTCGTCGTGTTCGATTCGTTTCATACCGAACATCAGTGGCTCGCGGGCGTCGTATCCCGTGACGATGTTGAGCCCGAAACGACCGCCGGCGATGTGGTCCGCTGTCGCCGCGAATCGGGCGAGCATCAGCGGATGCCAGGACCCGTAGAGGACGTGAACCGTGGAAATGGTGATGATGCGCGAGGTGACGGGAGCGAGCGCCACAGTGGAGATGAACGGGTCCAGGAAGTTTTCGCGGTAGTTCGATTCACCCCCGAAGCCACCTTTGCCGACCCACTGCTGGAGCCCGAATACGAAATCGAAACCCGCTTCCTCCGCTCGGGTCGTCAGCCGCCGGTTGAAATCGAAGTCCCATCGCGTTCCGCGGGGCAGCAGCGACTGGGAGAAGCCGCCGGTCTGTGTCGGTAAGAAGAGGCCGAGCATCAGTGGCTGCCGGGCTGCGTTCGACAGGGGACTGTGCGGGTCCTCGAGTGGAGACGGTGCGCGGTTGAGAGCGTGCGGCATATGCGGGTTCTTTCTTGTTCCTGGAGTTCGACCGGTACGGCGGTGGATCACACACCGTCGGGCAGCGGTCTACCTCTGGTCTCCGGCCCGATCACCGGGGTGATCAGAACGCCGATGCCGTAGGCGACACAACCGATAACGATGGCTGCTGCCGCGATGGATCCGAATGCCGTGATCAAGGCGGGTGTCACCAACGCTCCGATCGCGGCGGGAAAACGGGCGAGGTTGAAGACCACCGACATGGCGGTGGCACGAATGTTGGTGGGGAACAGCTCGCTCGGATAGAGCGCGAGCCAGGTCATCTGACCGAGCGTGAAGAAGCCGTTGACGAAGGCCAGTACGATCAGCTGTGTCCTGTTGTCGGGCACCAGGAAGAACACGGGCGTCATGATCACCGAGCCGGCGAAGAAGGCACACAGCACCGGTTTGCGACCGAGAATATCGGTGAGCCATCCCATGGCGAGGTAGCCCAGAACTCCCGCGGCGTTGTAACTCACGATCACCAACGTCATGGATGTGGCGAGATCGTCCACCTGGCCGGCCATCACCGACCGGGCGTACTCCGGTACCCAGGTCGATACCGCCCACCAGCCGAGCATGGAAGCCAGAGCCGCTACGAGCAGTCGCCAGACCTGGCGGCGCCGGGCCCGGTCGGAGAACAACTGGACCAGGTGGGGCTTCGCCAGAATTCGGCTCTCCGGTGCGATATCCGCGCCGGTGTTCACGAGGTCCTCGACCCGCCGTCGTTCGAGATCTGCCCGTTTCCACAGCACCGAATCCTCGACATTGCGCCGGACGAAAAGGACCAGGAGCGCGGGCAGGACCCCGATCACGTACATCCAGCGCCAATCGCCGGAATTGCCGTTGTTCACCAGCTGCCACAGCCCGGTCGCGAGGAGGAACCCGACTCCGAACCCGCTCTGCAGGAATGCGATACGACGCCCACGTGTCCGCGGCGCGGCAGTCTCTGAGACAAGGGAACTGCCACCGCCCCACTCGGCGCCCATACCGAGCCCGGTGAAGAACCGCAACACCAGCAGAACCGCGTAGTTCGGCGAGAGCGCGGTCAGACCGGCACACACGGCATACCACAGGATCGAGACCATCATGACGCGGCGACGACCGAACCTGTCGGCGAGTGTGCCGGAAACCAAGCCGCCGATGGCCCACGAAACCAGGGTGACCGCGAGGATGCCACCCACGTAGACCGGTGCCGTCTGAGAGGTTCCGGGGCCGACCAGGTCGTTGACCACCAGGGAGGCAACGAGCACTGTCGCGAACGTCTCGTACCCGTCGAACATCCAGCCGAGGTACGCGCCGGCAAACGCGTTCCGGCGTTGGGCTCGGGTTTCGACGACCGCTCCGGCGACCGGGGGCGATGTCGTGGTCACGACGGACTCTTGGTGGTCAGTGCGGGAATCCGCGCTGTCAGAAAATCTACCGCGGCGACGGCGACATCATGATCCTGTGCCGAGTTTCCACCGCTGATGCCGATACCACCGACCACGGCCCCGCCGTCCTCCACGATGTGGACGCCGCCGCCGATCGCGGTGAAGTGACCTCCGTTGGTGCCGTCGATACCCCACGCCGGCGCTCCGGGCCGGGAAACCTCGGCGTAGAACGTCGTATGGTTGCGCGCACCGGCGGAGGTGAAAGCCTTGTCGATCGCGATCGAGATACTCGTGGGCTTCGCGCCGTCTTCCCGTACGAAGGTCACCAGGTTGCCGCTTTCGTCGGCCACCGCGATACACATCGCGATACCGATCTCGGTGGCTCGGCGCCGAGCTCCCTCGACGAGAATCTCCGCTTCTTCCAGGCCCAATCTACGAATGGTCTGCATCAGTTCGTCACTCCGGAGTTCGTCTCGACGGCCGGCAGGTCCGGCCACGTCTTGGTTATCTCGGCAATGGCCTCCAGGACCGGCGCGGGCGGCGCGTCGAATGGGACGGCCGGTGATCCCAGCGGCCTGCCGATCGCTTGCATGGCAGCTTTCGCGAGAGGCAGCAGGCCGTGACCCGCCCACGCGGCCGGTAGGCGGGCGACCATCGACTGGGCACGTCCTGCTCGGGCAAGATCGGCCGCGGCCACGGCATCGCGAATTTCTGCCCCGACGAGCGTGAAAGGAGGCGGCATCATCGCGCCCGCCCCGCCGCTGAGGAGGATGGCGAGCATCGGTTGCACGGTCCCGAGATATTGCGCATGACCCGCGTCTTGAATTTCGGCGACCGCACGAAGGTTGCGCGATATGTCGCGTGAGCTGTCCTTCAGTGCCACCACGCCGTCGACGGCACATGCCTCGACGAGGAGATCGAAAGCGGGGTCGGCGCCGAGTCCCGGCTGGTGGTACAGCACGAGGGGCAGCGGGCTCCGATCCGCGACCTGCTGCACATAGGACAGCAATTCGTGCCGCCCGGGAGTTCCGCCCCAGGGGCGCTGCGGCAGCAGGAGCTGGCCGAACTCGGCACCTGCGTCCGCGGCGATCTCGGCCAGCTCGACAGCTTCCGCGACGGTGGGGGCGCTGATGCCGGCGAGCACCCTGGTCCGGCCCCGGAGTGCCTGAACCGCTGCCACGAGGAGTTCGCGGCGCTGCGGGTTTGTGAGAGTCCGGTATTCGGATACTTCGGCCCCCAGCACGCTGACTGCGTCGCAGTGCCCGGTCAGGAAGTCGTACTCACCTTCCAACAGACCGCGGTCGGGATTGCCGTCTTCGGCGAACGGGGTCAGCAGTGCGCCGACGACCCCTGTCAGCGGATTCATGTTCACTCCTCGATGTGTGTCGGTACCGCGGCGGATTACGCCGACATCAGGCGTCGCCTGGGCGCGGGCTGCCCAGCGTCCTGATCGCGTCGCGCGCGCCCCGCAGGGCCACGAGCGCGGTGTCCCGATCGACCCGGTGGTGGGGACCCACCAACGTGAGCGCCGTTGTTCGCAGACCGAACTCGTCGTACAGCGGAATGGAGACAGCCGATGCGTGGTCGACGAACGCGTCGACCGTATGAGCGAAACCGGCCGAGTGCACTGCCGCGATCTGCTCTTCGGCGGCCACCGCGACGCCGCTCGCCCGAAGGGACTCTCGCTGGTCAGCCGTGGTCGCAAACGCCAACAGGACAAGATTGGAGGCGCCGTCACGCAGCGGCAGCCGGCTGCCGACGCGAATATCGGCGCTGACCACCCGGTCGCTCTCCGCCCGCTGCACGATCAGCCCGGCGTCGTTGTCGAGCGCGGCGATCGTGGCGCATTCACCGGTGGCGGCGGCCACCTGTTCGAGAACTCGCTGGACTTTTTCGCCCAGTCCGGATTGCCGAAGTGCGGCCTGCCCGATACGCACGGGCAGCAGGCTCAGGTGATAGTGGCCGAGGGCGTTCTGTTCGACCCATCCGGAAGCCACCAGGGTCGAGAGCTGTTTGTGAACCGTGCCTCGCGACGATCCGAGCAGCTGAGCCAGCTCGGAAACTCCCACGGGCGCCGCGCACTGCGCCATGACCTCGAGCACCCGCAGCGTCTTCCGACTGGAAGTCAGGACGTGCGGTCCGGACTCGGCCACTGGCGTATTCGATACGGAGACGCTGTCATCAAACACGATACGAAGGGTGGTAGGCCGCCGACGTTCGATCAACGGTTGGGTGTCGCGTGATTCGTACTCTTGACGGTGAGGACATTCAGGTGTTAAAGGTCGCCGATGGCCTGGGCGGCGGGGGAACCATGACCCATCGAGAAGGTAGCCCCGGGGCCGCTGTCGGGACGGTCTTCAGCGCGGCCGCGAGCGTCGGAGTCACTCTCGTCGGAGTAGTGGATGACGAGCCGGCCCGGCCTGCGTCGTCGAGGCGAGAAGCGTAGTGCGCTGATCCCTTCTCGCCGGTATCGGCCGCGTTCGACGGGAGAAGACGATGGCCTCGACTTCTGACCCGGTGCCGCCGTTGCGGGGTTCGGTCCAACTCGGTTCGGGGTCAGGCCGAGCGGAGGCAGAAGGGATGTCCGGCGGGGCTGGCATAAACTCGGGAGCCCTGCTGGGCGGAGGCGACGATATCGTCCGTCGGTCGCAGTCGTCGGCCTCCGGCGTCGAGCACCCGCTCGTCGGCGGCCCTCGGGTCGTCCGTGGCGAGGTCGAAGTGCATCTGCTGGGAGATTCCTTCGGGCCATTGGGGTGGCTGATGACCGGGGGCGTGCTGGATCACGATCGTGGGGAATTCGTCGACCCGCAGAAAGTGGTGCGTCGGCGTCTTCGTGATCGAGCCGCCCAGCAGCCGGTGCCAGAACGCGCTCTCCCTCTCCGGGTCCGCGGCTTCGATGATCAGTGACGTCAGGCTGACGTTCATGGGTCTCCTCGATTCTTGTTCGATGTGTTCAGACCGCGGGGATGATGCCGCCGTCGACCCGGAACTGCGCGCCGGTGAGCCATTTGGCGCGGCCGGAGGCGAGGAATGCGATCATTTCCGCGACGTCCTCGGGTTGGCCGGGATGTCCCATGGGCACCTTCAGGTGGTCCACGATCTGCTGCTCGACGTCGTCGATGCCGACTCCTCGGCTGTCGGCCAGCTGCTGGAGATGATCGATCGCTCCCTCGGTGACGATGAAACCCGGCAGCACGCACACCACGCGCACACCGTGTTTTCCCACCGCCGTCGCCAGCTCGCGGCTGTAGGCGTTGAGGGCCGCTTTCGCCGCGGCATACGACGCCTCGGCAGGTTGAGGGAGGTGGCTGGCGATGGAGGAGACGTGCACCACGACGCCGGAGCCACGCTCGACCATCCCGGGGACGAGGGCCCGGTCGAGACGGACCGCGCTGAGCAGGTTCATCTCCAGATCGGCGAGCCAGGATGCGTCGGACCGCTCCAGAGTCGGCGTCGGCCCGGTTGCGGCTCCCGCGTTGTCGACCAGGACATCGATGCCGCCGACGCTGTCCAGTACGCGTCGCCCGAGTTCGGCGACTCCCGCCTCCGACCGCAGGTCGGCGGGAATGAAGGTAGCGGGCAAGTCTTGCGGGGGTGGTGTTCGCGAGGCCGTCACCACGATGGCACCGGCGGCGGCGAAGCGGCGGGCCGTCGCTTCGCCCAGGCCTCGACTACCCCCGGTCACCAGCACTCGCAGGCCGGCGAGCCCTTCGTGCTCGAACGTCACAGGCGTACTCCTTCGGTAAGGTGAACCCGACTCCGGAAACTGTACACATAAGCGGAGTCGGACTCACTTTATGGAGGACCGTTGCCGTCACCACGTCCGCTGCGCGCCGATGCCCGCCGCAATCGTGCAGCGCTGCTGGCCGCTGCGCGCGAGGCGCTACTCGCCGACAGTGACGCCTATGTGGAGGAGATCGCTCGCCGGGCCGGCGTATCCGTCGGCACCCTCTACCGCCACTTCGACACGCGCGAAGCGCTCGTCGCGGAGGTGTACCGGCACGAAGTGGCCGAGCTCTGCGCAACCCCCACCCGCCTGCTCGAGCTACACGCTCCGGACGAAGCTCTGCGCACCTTTCTGTTACTGCTCGTGGAGCACGCGGCAGTGGGCAGAGGTATGGGTGAGGTGCTGGAGAGCATCATGGCCACCGACTCTCCGGTCTTCGCCGACACCCGCAACGAGATGGCCGACGCCCTCGACGAGCTGCTCACCGCAGGCGTTGCCGCAGGGCTCCTGCGCGAGGGCGTCGGTGGGCGAATCGTCCTGCGTGCTCTCGGTGGCATCTGCGGATTGCGTACCGCCGGTTGGAAGGATGACGCGGTAAAGATCGCCACGATCATGTATGACGGGTTGCGTTACGGTGCAACGAAATATGGCTAGATCGGCCGGGTACTGATCCACCTGCGCGCCATCGCATTCCCGGATGGAAACACCCGCCGGAATCGCCGTACAGGCGGATTCCGGCGGGCGGATCACTGGCCGATCGTACGTCAGACGGCTTGCAATACTCCGTCGACGCGGCGGGGTATGGGCGTCGGCGACACGTCCCACAGCTCTGGCGGTAGGACGGACTCCGGCGCGTTCTGCCATGTCAGAGGGCGCAGGAACCGACGGATCGCCGTGGTTCCGACCGATGTGTGCAATGTGTTGGTCGCGGGCCACGGTCCGCTGTGGTTCTGCGCCCATGACACCAGAACCCCCGTCGGGTAGCTGTTGTAGGTCAGGCGGCCGGCCTTGTCGCGCAACATAGTCGTGAGCGCGAGAGTGGTCGCCACCTCGTCCGGCTCGGAGTGGATCGTGGCGGTGAGCGATCCCGGCAGCGCGTTCAACGCTGTCCGCAACTCCGCGTCGTCGGAGTAGCGAGCAACCACAGTGAGGGGGCCGAAGCATTCTTGTGTCGTGGTGTGCGACAGGTCTTTCGCATCAACGGTGATCACTGTCGGCGCCACACGGAATCCCGGCTCGTTGCCCGGTCGCGCCGCGGAATGCGTCGTCACGGCCGGGTTCTCCGCGAGCCGGGCAGCAATAGTGTTGTAGGAATCGAAGATTCGTTCATTGAGCACCACTGCCGGGGCGGCCGTTTCGATCGCGTCGACGAGGGCCTCGACGAGGGCGTCGCCCACTGGACTTGCCGGCACGAAAACCAAACCGGGTTTGGTGCACAGCTGGCCGGCCGATGCGGTAATGGAGGTCGCGAGTCCCGAGGCGATCTCGCCGGCGCGTGCGGCGCCAGCACCTGCGGTCACCACCAGTGGATTCAAGCTCGCCAGTTCGCCGTAGAACGGGATCGGCTCGTCACGCTTGGAAATGATGTCCATGAGCGCTTTGCCACCGCCGAGCGACCCGGTGAAGCCGACCGCTTTGATATTCGGGTTGGCGACCAAGTGGCCGCCGGCGCTCTGCCCGAAAACGATTCCGAGGACGCCGTGGGGCATGTTCGTATCGCGTGCTGCCTCGGCCATCGCTTCGAAGCACACGATGGAGGTTGCCGGATGTGACCCGTGAGCCTTGACGATCACCGGAGAACCAGCGGCGAGCGCCGACGCGGTGTCGCCACCGGGAACCGAGAACGCGAGCGGGAAGTTGCTGGCGCCGAACACTGCGACGGGCCCGATCGGGACCAGGAGTCTGCGGAGGTCCGGTCCGGGTCCCATCGGGGTGTCACCGGGGAGGTCGATAGTGGCCTCGAGGTAGGCGCCGTCGTCGAGAACGTCGGCGAACAATCGCATCTGATAACTGGTCCGAGTCAGCTCCCCGTTGAGCCGTGCCTCGGGCAATCCGGTCTCGGCGGTAGCGGTCTCGACGATGAGCGCGCGGGCGGCGTCCAGTTTGTCCGCGATGGCTCGCAGGAATTCTGCGCGCCGGGCCCTTCCGAGCACCTCGTACTCCGGGGCTGCGGTGGCGGCGAGGGCGCCCAACCGGTCGACTTCGTCATACGAGGTGGTCGACGCGGTGGTCGGTGTTTCGGCTCCCGTGCGAGGGTCGACGGAAAAGACAGTGCCCTCGGCGGTATCGGTGCTCACTGTGCGGCCACCTCCACGGTGTATTCGGCGTCGGGATGAGGGCGCGGAACCGGCGCCTCGAGGTGGTAATTGTTGGCTGTGTAGTCGTATCCCTCGAGTTCGACCTTCTGGCGACCGTCGTTCGCCGACGCGTAGAACGCCCGGATCTCGGTGATGAGGCCGGTCTCGGGATCGAACTTGTACCACTCGTCGCCGCGCAGGAAGCTGTCGGTCCGTGTCCTGTAGTGCGTCCATTCGATGACGGCTTGCAGGGATTCCGGCTCGCCGATGAGTCGTTCGATCGTCCACGCCGACCCGGCGGTCAGCGTCAAATGGCGCCAGTTCTCGGCGATCGTGCGATTACCTACCCATGGTCCGCCGATGCCGGGTGGGAAATAGTGCACGGCGTCTTCGGTGAATGTGCCGGCCATCTTCTCGACGTCGGCCTCGTTGCAGCCGTCGAAGTACAGGCGAATGGTCGATTCCATTCGTGCGCGCTGAGTTTCACGGTCCAAGTCCTTGAATGCGGTCATGCCGGAGCTCCGTTGATCGACGGTTCGGTGCCGTCTTTCCAGACCAGGTACTCGGCGCGGGTCTCGTCGTCGGGTGGGTAGGTGCCCCACAGCGCGGCGCCCGCTCGCACGCGGGCGTGCAGCCACTGCTCGAGCTCTTCCTGCTCGATCGACGGCTGAACAATTTCGGTGGCTATCGAACGCGGAACCACGACTACGCCGTCGCGGTCGCCGACCAAGATATCGCCTGGGTAGACGGCGACACCGGCGCATCCGATCGGAACTTGCAGGTCGGCGACGTGAAAAGAGGCCGGTCGGGTAGTGGCGGTGATACCGCGCGAGTATGTCGGGAAATTCAGACTGCTGATCGCTGCACCGTCGCGGAACGCGCCGTCGGTGACCACCCCGGCGGCACCACGGGTCATGGCCCGGGTGATGAGCATGTCGCCTGCGGATGCCGCGGTGATGTCGCCGCGGCTGTCGACCACGAGTACCTGGCGCGGACCGACGGCCTCGACCGCCTCCCACTGCAGGACATTGCCCGTGCGGTAGGGGTCGTCCATCGGGTCGATGTCCTCACGAGCGGGAATGAACCGCATCGTGAAGGCCTCGCCGACGAAGCCGGTGAAGCCTTGACCCACTGGGCTGATCCCGACGAGGAACGGTTGGCGGATCCCCCGCTTGTAGAGCTGCGTCGACAGCGTTGCGGTGCTGACACGCGACAGGAGTTCGAAGACGGAGTCGTCGATGGGTTGCGGGACTGGCGCTTTCGCCAGTTCCTCGGAGATGGGGCGTGCGTCGTCGGGCATATCGACCTTTCGCTTGTAGTCTCATTGGATACGATAATCTCTCATTCATCGAGACGCAATATCATCTGTTGACCCTCGGAGGCGGCCATGAAGTACGGAACGGTGCACCATGAAGGACGCGATCGGGTAGCCGTTCGCGCGAGTGACGGTTGGATGCTGACCTCATCGACATCGATGCTCGACGTGATTGCGCATGGGAAGGCGGGGCCCGCTCGTCGGAAGCTGGTGGATCCCGAATTCCTGGCCCCTTACCGCCCGCCCACGATCTTCGGAATCGGGCTCAACTATTACGACACCGTTCGCGAGATGGGCTGGGACGTCCCCGAGCGCCCTTACCTGTTTCCGAAGCTGTCGTCCAGCGTGTGCGGACCGAGTGACTCGATCGTGGTGGACGAGAACGTCACGACGCGGGCGGACTGGGAGGGCGAACTCGCGGTCATCATCGGAAAGCGCACGCGGGGTGTCGCACCGGAGGACGCGATGGGCTCAGTATTCGGCTATACCGCCGCGAACGATGTGTCCGCACGTGATGTCCAGGCCGACGATGGCCAGTGGGTTCGCGGTAAGGGGTTGGACACCTTCTGTCCGCTCGGTCCCGTGGTGGTCACGGCCGATGAGATCGAGGACCCTCGGAACGTCTCCATTCGAACCTGGCTGAACGGTTCTGTCGTACAGGATGGTTCGACGGCCGACATGATCTTCGACGTCGCGTCGCTCATCAGCTACTGCTCCACGTGGTTCACACTCGAACCCGGTGATGTGATCCTCACCGGGACACCATCCGGGTGCGGTGACTTCCGTGATCCGCGTATCGCCCTGATCCCCGGAGACGTTGTCGAAGTAGAGGTCGCCGGCATCGGCCGACTCAGAAACCCCGTGACGGCACCGGCATCGGCCACCTCCCGCTCGGTGCCCTGACCATATCCGACGGGAACGATCCCGCCCCGGGTGCCGGGACGGGATCGTCGGTAACTCGCGCGTCAGCGTGTCGGCACAGGGGTCATCGGCTCGTCGAGGTCGTGATCCCCCTCCGCCGTCGACATGTCCTCCGGCGGGATCTTCGAACCGCCCACCAGCACCGCGATGACCGAGACCACAGCCATGAGGATCAGGTAGAGCGCGACGGGCCAGTAGCTGTCGGCCCATCCGAGAAGCGCGGTAGCGACGATGGGGCTGAGGCCGCCCGCGATCGGCGAGGCCAGTTCCTTCGAAGTAGTGACACCGGTGACGCGCACGCGCGGTCCGTACAGCGAGGACAGGTACGCCCCCATGGTCGCGGACATACCGCGCATGAACACGCCGTACATCAGGATGAGCGCCAGCCAGACCCCCCAGGTGGCACCTGTGTTGAGCAGCCAGAAGAACGGAAACGCGAACAGTGCGACAGCGGCTGCCGAGCCGATATAGAGCTTGGAAACCCCGATCCGGTCGCCGAGTAGGCCGAACAGCGGAAGGGTCACCAGACTCACCGCCGAGGCAAGAAGAACACCGGTCAAGCCGATGTCTTTGCTCATGCTCAAGAACACGGCGACGTAGGTGATCGTGAAGGTTTTCGTCAGATAGCTGGTGCCGTTTTCGGCCAGCATGGCGCACGCGCCGACAACGAGGCTGCGAGGCTGCCGACGCGCGATCTGGATGATGGGCTGCTTGACCTGACGCCCTGATTCCTTGATCTCCCGGAACGACTCGGGCTCGGAGACCTTGAGCCTGATCCAGACTCCGAGCGCGACGCCGACCGCACTGATCAGGAACGGGATTCGCCATCCCCACGACATCAATTGGTCTTCGGGAAGCAAGGTGACGAGCGAGAAGATACCCGCTCCGAGCATCGTGCCGGCAGCCACGCCGAACATCGTCAGGCTGGTGAAGAAGCCCCGGCGTTTCGCCGGCGCGTGTTCGGCCACCAAGGTAACCGAACCGCCGTACTCCGCCCCGGCCCCCAGACCCTGAATCACCCGCAAGGTGAGCAACAAGATCGGCGCGAGAATGCCGACCTGTTCATAGGTGGGCAACAGGCCGATCGCGGTGGTCGCGATACCCATCATGACCAGGGTGATCGTCAGCAGCGCGCGCCTGCCCATCCGGTCACCGATCGTTCCGAAGACGACTCCACCCACCGGCCGCACGAACACACCGATCGCATTGATGACGAAGGCCAGCAACACGCCGGTCAGCGGGTCTTCGCCGGGGAAGAACAACGCTCCGAACACCAGCGCGGCCGCGGTGCCGAACAAACTGAAGTCGTACCACTCGATGGTGCTACCCACCACGCTCGCGATGGTCGACCGTCTCAGGTCCGCTTTTTGTTTCGGGGTCTGTTCGTCCATGAGAGACCGGCCTTCCGAGATCTTGATGGTTGCGACATAGTATCAATGAGCGGGATAACGCTCTTCAGGAGTTGAGAGTGCCGTCACACCACGAAAAGCGCAAGCAGCTGGCAGAGATTCCTCACTGACCGGGACCTCGAGTGCTTCGGTCCCAGCGGCCGGGAACGCCGGGCGCATCGATTGACCGGCAGGAACGAGATGGCTACCGTCGCGGCTCGGGCATTCTTCCGGCGCCGACCTTCGGACGTAGGCCGCCGCCGAATCGACACTGCGTCTTACGCGGTGCACACACAGGGCATTCCGTCAGAGGAGCAATAGTGCAGCAGCCGACCGGCAACGATAGTGAACCCGACCTCCTCCGGCACCCGGATCCGTCGTCGACCTCAGAAATCGATTCGGGCGCGGTTCGCTCACCGATCGGACCAGGGCGGGTCCTACAGATGCCAGGCCTCGAACCCGACCTTGCCGCCACGCTGTCTGCCGACTACGCCGCCGCCACGCTCGATGTCGACTTCGCGTCGACTGTCGATTCCACAGCCGACCGGCTCGCCGACACAGCCGAGGTCGTGGTGACATCCGGACGCATCGGATTCGACATGCGATTACTCGAAGCCTTTCCTCGGGTAGGCGCGATCATCTCCTACGGTGCCGGGTACGACACGATCGATGCGGTGGACGCGGCCGCACGAGGAGTCGTGGTCAGCAACACGCCGGATGTTGGTGAGTGTGTCGCCGATGCGGCCGTGGGATTGGCGATCGACGCGATGCGTGGTCTCAGCGCCGCGGACCGTTCGATCCGCCGCGGAGAGTGGACCACCGCGATCCCCATACGGGTAGGGCGCCGGCTATCCGGCTGCCGGGTGGGGATTGTGGGCCTCGGCCGTATCGGCCATGCCGTCGCACGGCGATTGACGGCATTCGGGTGCGAAATCAGTTATCACAACAGGCGGCAGCTCGCCGATTCGCCATTCAGGTATCACTCATCCGTGCAGTCGCTGGCATCCTCGGTCGATCTGTTGATCCTCACGGCTACGGGCGGGACAGCCGACGGGCCCCTGGTGGGTCCGGAAGAACTGGCAGCGCTCGGCCCCAGAGGCTTCCTCGTCAATGTCGGACGCGGTTCACTCGTCGACGAGAACAGTCTCGTGAAATCGTTGCACTCCGGATCGATCGGAGGTGCCGCACTCGATGTGTTCGCAACCGAGCCGGACGTGCCGGCGGGGCTGCTCAACGCGGATAACGTCGTTCTCGCACCGCACCTCGGTTCGACCACCGAGGAGACGCTGACCGCAATGAGCCGATCGGTCTTGGGAAACCTCGAATCATTTCTGTCGGGCCGAGGGCTGATCAGCCCCGTGCCCGAATCGCTGCGCACACGCGAAGTCGATAGAACCGGGACGATCAACCGGGGTGGACCGTCGACGGATCCCATCCCAGACGACACGAGATGGCCTCGGCCGTAGCTGCGACGAGGGGGCCGAGCCGGCTCATCGCGAGCTCCACCCGCCTTTTTCCTCCGGCAACACTGATCGCGCCCACGGGACGCGCATTGCAGTCGAGCACTGCGGCACCGCAGCACGCACTCGTCACGTTGAACTCGCTGCGCTCCTCCGCCCAGCCCCGCACCCGCGTAAGCTCGATTTCCGCCTCCAACCGCGCGCGATCGGTCACCGTGTAAGGCGTGCAGCTTTCGAGCTGGGCGTCCTGCGATAACCTTGCGCGGTCGCCGTCCGGTAGAGCTGCCAGATAGGCTTTCCCGACAGCAGACGCATGCATCGGTCGTCTACCCCCCAGCTCGACGCTGGCATTCACCGCCTTCGGTCCCAGCTCCCGGTAGACGAAAACCATCTCGTCGCCCCTCGGTACCGCGAGCCCCACGGTCTCACGGGATTGCTGGGCCAGGAGATGAAGTAACTCGGGACCGACCTGGACGATATCGGCGGTGCGGGCCGCGGTTGTCGCCAACCGAGCCGCGCCGGCCCCCAGCTTCCACCGCCCTGCGCCGGCCGACTCCAGATAGCCGAGTGTGCGAAGTCGCTCGACCAGTCGGTAAGTCGCACTCCTCGACATGTTCCCTGCTGCGGCCAGTTGCGCTGTAGTGGCCTCGCGCCCCTTGGCCAAGTAGTCGAGGATCGCGATCCCCCGATCCAAGGAACCCTTGATCTCACCCTCAACGATCATGGCCCACTCCTCCGACTTCGGCACTCGCGGTCGACCAGGACGGAGCGGCCACACGAGCAGGCTCGCTCGCCGTCACAACCCGCGAGAAAAAATCCTCCTCAGTGACACTTCGTACTACTGAGTGGTGTCATTCTATCGGCGCAACGATTGGCTCGTCGAGATGCGGTTCCGCTCCGGAATGGGGCAGCTGAATCACGCGCCACCCTTCGCCGGCTCACCTGGCCCCGCATGCGATGCACTCGCGCCGAGCCATCCTTCGCGGACTCGGCAGCGGCGCCGACGTATTGCCGAGCGCCGCGGCGATGGTCTACGATCATATTATCGAGACAGCATCTCATCCAATGAGACTTCCGATACGCACCGAGGGCTGATCGGACTCGCGAACGGCCGTCGAGGTTCCCACGGCGAACATGGCCTGGGACCCAGCTTTACCGAGCGGCCTGAACTCGGCGACCGTCTACCGAAACCAGCGGAAGGCCGAACCGCTCGCGAGAACTACGTCGACCGATACTCCGCAATCCGTCTGCTCCGGCACAGGGCGTGCAAACATCACGAGAGGGAACTCATGAAGATCGAACGTATCGAAGTCCACAAGACCAAGTGGGAAATGAAGGACATCGGTTCCGACACCACGTCCAGCCTGATCTACGAGCCCGGCGCCACCCAGGAAGTCTCTGCACACGCGATCAAGATCATCACCGACGAGGGGGTGACCGGTGAATACGTCGGCGGCAACACTGTCGGCGCGACTCAGATCGGCATGATGTCGGAGTATCTCATCGGGCAGGATCCGCTCAAGCGCGAACAGATCCACAACGACGTGAAGCGCGCGCTTCGCAAGTACGACAAGATGGGCATGGGCCCGCTCGACATCGCCCTGTGGGACCTCGCGGGCAAGTACTACGGTGCCCCCATCTACCAGCTTCTCGGCGGATGGCGGACCAAGCTTCCGGCCTACGCCTCGACGTTCACCGGCGACCGCAACGGCGGCCTGGACTGTCCTCAGGCCTACGCCGACTTCGCGGTCCAGTGCAAGGAGATGGGCTACCCGGGCTTCAAACTACACGTCTGGGAGAACCCCGGCGTCGACGAGATCATCGGTGCGGTTACCGCTGTTCGCAAGGCGGTCGGCGACTCGATGGTGCTGATGCTCGACCCCGCATCCAAGATCAACACCTGGACCGATGCATACCGCATCGGCAAGGCATGCGACGACAACGGCTACCTCTGGTACGAAGATCCGTACAAGGACTCCAGCGTCTCCGCGCACGGTCACAATCGCTTGAAAGGACTACTGACGACTCCGCTCATGATCACCGAGCACATTCGCGGTCTCGAACAGAAAGTCGACTTCATCGCCACCGGCGCAACCGATTACGCGCGAATGGACGCCGAATACGACGGTGGCATCACCGGCGCGATCAAGGTGGCCCACGCAGCGGAAGGTTTCGGACTCGACGTCGAGATGCACTCGCCCATGCCCGCGCACCGGCATATCATGGCGTCCATTCGAAACTCGAACTTCTACGAGATGTCGGTCGTGCACCCCAAGACAACCGTCATGGGCCGATCAATGGATGTCTACGCCTGTGACTACAGGGACGGACTGGACGCAATCGACGAGAATGGCTGCGTCACCGTTCCCGACGGCCCCGGCCTCGGCGTCACCTACGACTGGGACGCGATCAACGCGCACCGAGTCGACACCAAGGTTTACCGGTAGACCGCCACGCAGGTCATGAGTCTTGGCCGGGCGAACCGAACGCCCGGCCGAGACCGTCGCGACAAGGGCGCTGAAGCGGCAGCACGATGCTCGAGTTTGCCGCCGCACGTTGAGAACCCAGCACCTCGGCACTGTCGGCTCGAAACACGCGGATCCACTGACCGACCTGCGTGGTCCGGAAGAGGCGAGCGGCGTCCGCGGCCCGTGCGGACGGAACTACCGGCCGCTCTACGCGGTGAGCGAGGTCGACGAGGACTACTGGGCCGAGTTCATCACATCACCGCGGACACTGGCCTGCGACAACTGCGCTTTCAGGATAGCGAGGGCCACTGCAGACTCCACACACACACCAACCGAACACCCCGAGATCGACGGTAGCCCACGTTCGCGGTCGCCACCTGGTGCGCATGAAGAATGATCTCGATCATTGACTATATGTCCTATTGAATGAGGCGATCATGGTCCGTAGACGCAATGAAAGGCCTGCGATGACGAGCTTGAAGACGCGTTTGACCCAGGGCGAGAGTCCGCTGGGTGTGCTGTTGCGAATGCCGGCAGAAACGCTGGTCGACCTCGCAGGCGTTGGAGGGTTGGATTTCGTTCTCATCGACTGCGAGCACGGACCCGCCGACCTACTGGCCCTGCGTGCGCATATCGATGCCGCGACCGTCCACGGCGCGGAGGTTCTGGTACGAGTCGGACGCAACGATTCGGACCTGATCCTTCGAGCACTCGACCTGGGCGCGTCGGGGATTGTTGTTCCGCACGTGGACGATGCGGCCGCCGCGCGGCGTGTAGTGCATGATGCGCACTATCCTCCTCTCGGCGACCGCGGCTTTGCCCAGTACAGCCGAGTAGGCCGTTACGGCGCGATATCCGCTCACGACCAATTGGCCGACGCACGCGCCAACACTCTCGTCATCGTGATGATCGAGACGCAGCAGGGCGTCGACAACGCGGAATTCATTCTCGCAGTCGAAGGCGTCGACGCGGTCATGGCCGGACCTGCCGACCTGTCGGTATCGCTCGGCCTCACCGGCGGTGTCGACGAGCCCGCCGTTCAGGTCGCCGTCGATCATGTGACGAGCGAAGCCCGCAAGGCCGGTCGGCACGTGCTCACCATCGTCGGCGGGCCCGAAAAAGCCGTCGAAGCGCCACCGGGCCTGGTTGCGTACAACCTCGCCGCGGTGCTTCTCGAACGCTTCCGGCACCTGGCCGGCGCGCGCGATTCGGCTCGAACCTGAAACCAACTCGCCGCGCACGTAGCTACTCAGTCTGCGGGCCGAATCGGGTTCCTGGCATCACGCCCAAACCTCAGTGGGGTAGACTCTCACTGAATGGGATGGGAGGCATACCGTGCTCGACGACAATGCACTCGACAGCAGGCTGCCGGCCAATGCCGGTGCGCTGGACCGAGGCCTGGCGATCCTCGACTATATCGCGCTTCGCGGCCCCAGCTCGACCGTCGACATGGGCGAAGCGCTGGGGCTGAGCCGAAGCACGACCTATCGACTCGTCGACCGGCTACGTGAAAGCGGCTGGCTCGCCCAGGACGGCCCCAGCGGCCACTGGCGACTCGGGCGAGCAGCCGCACGGCTGGCCTCCGCGGCGGTCGTCGGAATCGAGCTGCGCGACATCGCCGGACCGGCGCTCAGACGCCTCCGCAACGAGACACAGGAGACGGTCAGTCTCGCTGTGCTGAACGGGATTTCGATGGTCTTCATCCATCGTGAGCGCGGGCCACGTCCGGTCGCGGTGTCCGACGCTCTCGGTGCGTCCCGGCCGCTACACAGCACCTCCGTGGGACGGGCCTTCCTTGCCGGATTGCCCGAGGTAGAGCGGACCAAGCTCCTCGATCAGCTGGTTCTGTCGCCGGCCTCACCGATAGATGCAATCAGCCGCGGGAGGCTCGAAGCCGAAATCGCGGCGACGATCGAACGCGGGTGGTCGCGGGATCTGCGTGAGTTCGACGAATCCAGCTGCTGCTGTGGTGCGGCCATTTTCGACCACACCGGCCTGCCGGTGGCCGCGATCAGCGTAGCCGGGGTGGCGGAGCGCATGGAGAAGGTCATCGGCGAGGTCGGGCCGCTCGTAGTTGCGACTGCGCGAGAACTGTCCGCAGAATTGGGCTACGTACCCATATCTGTCTGAGACCGCGTCGCAGGTATTTCCCGCGTAACCGCCACGCTGTGGTCAGGACGAGCATCCACCGCGCTCACCTGGAGGAATAGTGCCATGATCCCCTCCCCGTACGCTCGGTAGCGGCCTCAGTGTGCCGAGGTCACCGACGCTGACGGTCGACCGCGACAGCCGGTCGGGAAGGAATACAGATGAGTGCTGAGAACCTTGTGCCGCAGGGGTTCCGCTCTGTTACCGCACGTCTGGGTCTGAAGGAGGAGTCCGACGACTTCGCGCTGGCGTTCTCCGAGGTGCCTGCACGCTCGGCGGCGGTGTTCACGCGATCTCGCTTCGCCGGCCCCAGCGTCATCCTCAGCCGCGACGCCGCGCGCGGCGGTGAGCTGCGCGGAATGGTCGCCATCTCCCGCAACGCCAATGTCGCTACCGGCGAGGCGGGATCGGCCGACGCGACAGAGGTTCGTGAACGTGCCGCGGTCATCGCCGGTGTCGAACCCGCTCAGTTGCTCATCGCTTCCACCGGTGTCATCGGGATTCCCTATCCGATGCCCACTGTCCGCGCCGGCCTCGCCGCGCTCGGTCGCGAAGCTCGGTCACTGGACCCCGGGGCGGTCGCCGCCGCGATCATGACGACCGACACCCACCCCAAGACCGCGCAGCGACGCTGCGGGGACGCGGTGATCGCCGGCGTCGCCAAGGGCGTGGGAATGATGGAGCCCAATATGGCTACCCTGCTGACGTTCTTCTTCACCGATGCCCTCGTTCCAGGACCGGAACTGGATGCGATCTTCCGCCGGGTCGTCGACAAGACGTTCAATGCGCTCAGTATCGACACCGATACTTCCACCAGCGATACGGCGGCTGTCTTCGCCAACGGTCTCGCCGGCCCGGTCGACCTCGCCGAATTCGAGCAATCCCTCTACCAGGTGGCACTCGATCTGGTGCGCGCGATAGCCGCTGACGGTGAAGGTGCCACCAAGCTCATCGAGGTTCATGTGACCGGGGCGCGCGACACCGCCCAAGCCAAACGCGCGGCGAAAGTAGTGGTCAACTCACCCCTGGTCAAGACCGCGGTTCACGGTGCCGACCCCAACTGGGGCCGGGTCGCGATGGCACTGGGCAAGCTCGAAGGCGACGTCGACATCGACCCTGCCCGTGTGCAGATCGGGTTCGACGACCTCGTCCTCTACCCCCGAGACCAGTCCGAAAACCTCCTCGGGCGTGCTCGCCGCTGCCTCGAAAAGGACACCGTCCTCATCAGCGTCGACCTCGGCATCGGAACCGGTACCTTCACTGCCTACGGCTGCGACCTCACCGAGGGATACGTCCGGCTGAATGCCGATTACACAACCTGACCCGATTCGCTCGAGAAACTGGATATCCACCGAGACCACGTCGGCGAACTCCGGTAGCCGTTCGAGTGCGTCGATGTACTCGGGCTCGGTCGCTACGCCTTCCGTATACACGCGGAAGGTTGTTCGAACCGGTGCAGTAGCAATGGATGCGCTCCAGCACGTGCCGCCGAGTCCGCCGCCCGCTTCGTACACCCGCACCGAGAGCCCGAGCTCGCGCAACTTGTGCAGCATGGAGAGGCCGGAGAATCCGGCTCCGACGACGACTGCGTCGATCTCGTGAGCCTCCTGCCCGGTCGAGGGTGCGGAATGCTCCGCGGTCGTTGTCATCGTGGGACCTGCCTTTCGATGAGCCGCCGTGGGAGGGACACGGCGGTTCGGTTCGGCTACGTGGCGAGCCGGCAGTTACCTGGTCGAGGGCAGAGTGGGCGTGATGTGACTGTCGGACGTTGTAGACGATGACACCGCAGAAGTTCCTGCCCCCTCCCTCATGTCGCTGCAGCTCGGTTGATGTCACGAGCTCATCGATGCGCGGACGAGACTCGCCGAGCCTCAGTATTCCAGACCGGAACAGGTCGCAGATGGCGGAACGTCGTTGCGCGCGTACGCGTTTCCGCGATCTCCTCCTCGAAGACGCATGTCGGGACCGAGCAACGACTATTCCTGTTTTCCTGTTCGCCGCTGGTTGTTGTGGGTTTGGTGGGCGAGTGAGCGGACACTGCGGCGGCGATCACGGCCTGGGCGTGGTCCGAGCTGACACCCGAGTGGTCCTTGGCCGACGAGCAGCTCGAGCAGTTCGCCGGTCAGGAGTTGCGCGAGGCTGTTCTGCTCGAGTGGCGTCCAGCGGGTCGCGCCACCGATAACACCACGACGACATGCCGGTGCGGCTACCACGCGATCCGCTCGGCGATATCGGTTCGAACCATCGACGGCACGGCCGGTGCGAACTGCTTCAGATACGCGCTCAGATGGTTCGGCCGTGACACCAGGAACGGGTAGTCGGTTCCGACCATCTGCCGCACGGCCAACATCGGTAGTGGTGCATCGAGCGGGCGGAAGTCGCTGTTCCACAACCCACCTTCGGCGCAGCCGGGATAGAACTGCCCGAGCATGAGACCCAGCTCGACGAACTGGTCCTTTCCTGCCTGCTGGACTGTGTCGATCATGTCGTAGTCGGTGAGATCGGGAAAGACCGCCATGGTCGTCCGCAACGCCGAGCCGGCGCCGTCCTGCGGCGACAGCGTCGGGAAGATGTCGACCATATCGTCGACGATGGTCCGCATCCGATCCTGGTCGATGTCGGTGCCATCGACTATGCCCACCCAGACCAGGCGTTTCGCAATTGCCGGGCCGGTGAACGGGCAGACCGGACCAGGCCGGCCGAGCTGCGGATGCGGTCGGTTCAGATGCCCCCGCAGCCACCTCCGCAACGTCCAGCGAACGGTGTCCGACATTGCGTCCGGACGAGGCTCGAAAAGACTCTCGAACTCGACGCCGGACGCCTCGGCGACAATACGCTCGGATTCCACGGCTCCGGGCTCCCTTCACGATCATTGTTCGTGGGGACCATTGTTCGGCGGAAACCGCGGCCGGACTGTCACGCCGGTGACGCTACAAGTGTGTCCGCGGCGACATACAGGGAAGCCGGGCGGCCGGATCATCGATGGCGCGAAACGACTTGCCGACGACGGGAGATTGTCGATGACGCAACGACCGGACGGCGCCTTCGAGCTGACTGCGGCGCAACGCGGGATCCTGTACGCCCAGCAGCTCGCCCCCGCGCCGATCACCATTGCGCATTTCGTAGAGATCGAGGGCGACCTGGACACCGCGGCCCTCTCGGCCGCGATCGTGCAGGAGGCCAGGGAGTCCGGGTACCGCTGTCTGCGGCTCGGCGTGGCCGACGGGGAGCCGTACCAGGTCGTCGAGGAGGCCGTCGGTGACGCCGTCAGCATGCACGATCTCCGCGACAGCGATGATCCCGAAGCCGCGGCACGGGAGTGGATGCGTGCCGAGTACACCGCGCCGCTGGACGTATTCGACGACCGGCTTTCGAGGATGGCGGTGCTCCGGGTCAGCTCGCGGCGGTACTTCTGGTACGGAAGGGCGCACCACATCGTTCAAGACGGTTACGCGGCTACTCGCACGTTACAGCGGGTCGCCCAGCTGTACACCGCGCTCGTCGAAGGCGTTCCACCGCCACCTACTCCGTTCGGTGAACTCGCCGCGGTTGCCGACGACGACCGCGCCTATCGGAACTCGCCCGAGGTCGGCGCCGACCGGGAGTACTGGCGTCGACACTTGGCAGGTGCGCCCGATCCGGCCGGTCTTGCCGGGCGATCGGTCCCGCCGCCGGCGCATCCTCGGGTCGTCGGTTCGGTCCTTTCACCGCGGATCACCGAACTGCTGGAGAGGGTCACGGGTGGTCGGCGCGGCGTGGCGTCGGCCCCCGTGCTCGTCGCCGCCTTCGGCGCTTTCGTGGCACGGATGCTCGGACGTGACGAGGTCCTGCTGACGCTCCCGGTCACGGCGAGGACGACGAAAACATTGCGGTCCTCGGGCGGAATGGCCGCGAATGCGGTGCCCCTTCGAGTGCCGGCACGACCCGACGACACCGTCGGCCAACTGGTCCGGGCCACCAGGCACGAGCTCGTCCATGCGCTGCCCCGGCAGCGATACCGGATGGAGGACGTGCTGCGCGATACGGGCCGCAACGCCGGCACGCCGGGGTCGTTCGGACCGCACGTGAACCTCATGATGTTCAACGGCGCACTGGATGTGGGCTCGCTCATCTGGCGCCTGCATGTGCTGTCCACAGGGCTTGTCGAGGACCTGTCGCTGGTGGTCTATTCCGGATCCGGTGACGACGGGGTGCGGCTCGACCTCCAGGCCAACCCGGGCTTGTACAGCGATGCCGAGGTGCAGCAGCACTACCGGCGGTTCGTATTGTTTCTGGAGCGGTTCCTCGTCGCTGGATCCGACGCCGCGCTGACCACGATCGATATCCTCACCGACGCCGAACGCGCGACACTGCTGCGTGCGCGGCAACCGGATGCCGCGATCCTGACCTTGCCGGACATCTTTGTTCGGGCCGCCGCCACGAATCCGGCTTCCGTCGCGGTCCGGTTCGAGGGTCGGTCGGTGACCTACGCGGAACTGGACGAGAGGTCGAACAGGTTGGCGCGGACGCTCATCCGCTACGGCGCAGGACCGGAAACCGCTGTCGCGTCGGCACTGACCCGCTCCGTCGAATCGATCGTCACCCTGTGGGCCATCGTCAAGACCGGCGCGATGTACGTGCCGATCGACCCGAACTATCCCGCGGCGCGAATCGCCCACCTCCTGGCCGACTCCGAGACGATGCTGGGTGTCACGGTCACCGACCTCTGCGCTCGCCTACCGCAGTCGGTGCACTGGGTGGTCCTCGACGATGATTCGGTGGCTCCGGTCATCGACGCGGAACCGGCGGCCGCGATCACCCAGACCGATCGTCCGGCCCCGCTGCGCCCCGACCACGCCGCGTATCTGATCTATACCTCGGGATCCACGGGAATCCCGAAGGGCGTCACGATCACCCATACCGGCTCGGCGAATCTGCTTCGTGCGAAACGGGAATGTATGCAGGCACAGTCGGACGCGCGGGTGCTGCACTTCGCCTCGCCCAGCTTCGACGCCTCCGTAGCGGAAATACTGCTCGCATTCGGCGCCGGTGCGTGCCTCGTTGTGGTGCCGTCGTCGGTGCTCGGCGGCCGCGAACTCGCGGATATCGTTGCCGCCGAGAAGGTCACACATATGCTGGTCACACCCTCGCTGCTGTCGACGATGGATCCGGCGGCACTGGCCAGTGTGGGGATGCTCGCGGTCGCGGGGGAGGCACTGCGACCGGAAGTCGCTCAACGGTATGCCGGCCTGGGCCTGCGCAACCACTACGGCCCGACCGAGTTCACGATCTGGGCCACGTGTTCCGATGTCCTGGACGACGGTCGGCCGATCACCATCGGATCCCCGCTACGCGGCGCTACGGCCCTGGTCCTCGATCGGTGGCTACGGCCCGTTCCCGCCGGCGTCGTCGGCGAGCTGTATCTGGCCGGTGCAGGTCTCGCCCGCGGCTATCACCACCGTGCGGACCTCACCTCTTCCCGGTTCGTCGCCGGCCTCTTCGGCGGTCGCGGTGAGCGCATGTATCGCACCGGAGACCTGGCGTGCTGGAACGACACCGGATCGCTCGAGTTCCGGGGCCGCACCGATAACCAGGTCAAGATCCGTGGATTCCGAATCGAACTCGATGAGATCGACGCGGTGCTGGCGCGCGATCCCGACGTGGAGTTCGCGACGACTGTGGGCCACGACGGACCCGGCGACGCGACCACGCTCGTCTCGTACGTGCAGCCCGCCCCCGATGCCGAGATCGACGTCGACCGATTGCGCGATGCGGCCGCACAGGTGCTGCCCACGTACATGGTCCCGGCGACCGTGGTGATACTCGAGCAGATCCCGCTCACACCGGCGGGCAAGCTGGACCGGGCGGCGCTGCCGAAGCCGGAATTCCGTTCCGGACGCGCAAAGTTCCGCCCGGCGACGACACCCACCGAGCAGAAGGTCGCCGATGCCTGCGCGGAGGTCCTCGGTATCGAGCGCGTCGGCATCGACGAGTCCTTCATCGAACTCGGCGGCAATTCGCTCACCGCGGCCCGGCTGGCGGCCGACCTCGGCACGATGTTCGGTAAGAAGGTGTCGGTCATGCACATCCTCGCCGACGTGACAGTCCAGGCCCTGGCCCGTCGACTGGACGCCGAGGGCGATGCGCCGGACTCCTCACCGTTCGCCGTGCTGCTACCGATCCGACCGGCCGGTACCGAGCCGCCCCTTTTCTGTCTGCACCCGACATCGGGATTGGCGTGGTGCTACACGGGTTTGGCGGCTCACCTCGATTCGCGAGTGCCGATCTACGGATTACAGTCACCGTGGGTGGACGACGCCGAACCCCGGCCCCGGACGATCGACGAGTTCGCCGACCGGTACACACAGGCTGTTCGTTCGGTCCAGGGCGACGGCCCGTATCGCCTGCTGGGGTGGTCGCTCGGCGGAATCGTCGCCCATGCGGTCGCGGCCCGCCTGCGCGATCTCGGTGCCGAGGTGTCGCTGCTCGCACTGCTCGACGCCGATACGGCTTTCCTGGACGCGGAGCCGCCCGCGCCGCTGAGCGTCGCCGGGTTCATCGCCGAGTACGCAGGCGCGCTCGGGATCGACTCGGCGCCGGCCGGGCTCTCGACCGAAGACACGGTCACGCTGATCCAGGATCGGCGCGGCGCAACCTTTCTCGAACCACGTCACCTAGAGCGGATGGTGGCAGCCGCACATCACACCGGCCTGATGCTCGCGCAGCACCGTCCGCCGGTCGTCGATGCGGCGATGATCTACTTCGCCGCCGCGCCGGACGGTATCACCGACCGCCCGAACGCTGCGGCGAGTTGGACCCGCTACGTCGACGGTCCGGTGCACAACCACCCGATCGACGCTGGTCACGACGATATGATGTCGGCGGCGGTGATACCCGCGATCGCACAGGTGCTCAACAAGCACCTGTAGGTCGGGAACCGACGAACCCCTGCCGAAATGCTCGGACAGCTCTACCACCGCCTGCAAACCGGCCAGAGCTACGACCTCCGGACGAGGAGATCCGCTGCCTGCTGGGCGGCCTCGCGCACCCGACGTAGCGAGCGGGGCCGGCCAGGCAGTTCTCAGCGGAACGGCCACCACCAGCGCCGGCGGCGGGGGTGACGGACAGTGATTCCGGCGTGCTCGATGCGGCCGGTGACCCGGAGCCGCGGCATCCCGGCTACCGGTGGGACCGCCTTGTTCTTGATGCGGCCCCACTCGGTGACCACATCGTCGAGGTCGATGATCCAGCCCTGGGGCACGACGAATTCGACGCCGCCGTGTTTCGAATCCACCTCGACCAGAATCTCCCGGGTCCGCAGGACGGCAGTGCCGAAATCGAGTACCACTCTGCCGTGTTCGGAGTGCACGACGATCTGCGGTGGCACCAGCCAGGTGCCCTGCCGTGCGAGTTTGCTGCCCTTCGAGCGCAGCACCAGGCGGTCTGCCGTACCGCCGTGCGCGACAGGCGACAGGTCGGCGGTGACCACCTCCAGCTCCGGTCTGGTTCTGCTGGAATACACGGCGGCGAGTCGCTCATCCAATTCGGTGAGGTCCAGCCGTCCGTCGGCGTGCGCCTGCTGGATGAGCGCGGCGGCGTTGTCGCGTTCGCTGTCGGTGGCGCGCACCGCCGGGAGGTTCTCGGATGGTGGCTCGACCGTCATATTCGTCACGATAGCGGAGCGGTGAATTCGCCGGTTTCCGCTCCGGCACAAGTGGTGTGGTGGTGTGCAGTCCGAGCGGTTCCCGGTGGCGGACCATCCGGTGATGGAGGGCCTGACTGAAGGTGTCCACCGATCCCGCGGTATGAGCTGACGTATCGGTCAGAAGTCGCTCGAGTAGTCCTGGCTGGTCCAGCGGTCGGGGTGGATGGTGAACAGGACGGATCGGTCGCCGTCCATCTGATCGGCGAACGCGCGTCCGCCTTCGGGACCGAGATAGCGGACGGCGATCGCTTCCCGCGCCTCATGAGGGGACGGGGTCTCGGCGTCGACGACGGTGCCTTCGACGACGACGTATTCGATGGGCACGAGGATCTGCTCTTGTGAGCATGGGGCGAACCGATTGCTCTACCCCGTGGTTTCGTGGCCGTGATGCGTCGAGCGGGTGTTGGTTGTTCGGCTCCGCCTCATAGCGAACAGTGCCGCCGCTGCCTGCTCGGCGAGCTCAGGCGCGTGGTCGGGGATCGGCCGGCCGACACTCAGATATCGCTTGATCATGGCGTAGGGCAGGTCGACCACCGCGAGGAGGGCTCGGTCGGCCGCGTCGGGGGCGGTATCGTCGCTGTTCTCTATCAGGGCACTCAGCGCCTCGTGTAGCGCAGTGTCGGCTCGCGCGATGTCTGTGCGAGCCTGCTCGCTCCAGTTCTGCTCATCCAGTTCTCTTGCTCCCGTGAGCAGTACGCGCGCTTCGCTGGGATTGCGCCGCGCCCATTCGAGGCTCGCACGGGCGCTGCGGCGGATCGCTTCCTGCGGTTCTCCGAGACTCAGCGCGGCGAACAGTTCGTCGTGGAAGCTCTGTATCGCACGTGACCACAGCGCGGCCAGTAATGCGGGGCGATCCGGGAAGCGGTGATACACCGATCCGCTCGGTGCGCCGGCGGCTCTGGCCACACCCGACATGGTGACAGCAGCCGGCCCGCCTCCGGCCAAGAGCTCGGCGGCGGCGTCCAGGAGCCGATCGGCGTTGTACCTCGGTAACCTTCCCATGTATTAGAGGATAGACTCCAATAATTTTTTAGAGTAAAGTCTCCAAAATAGAGTTGGCCGGAAGCCGACTGCCCGGACGGGACCAGGAGCCGAATCATGGCCGTTGTCAACCTGCACCTACGTCATCTGCCGGTACCGGAGAGCGCGGTGGGTGCGCTGGTGGACACCCTCGCCGGCGAGGATGACGCACTGTGGCCCGTGCCCCGCTGGCCGGCGATGCGGTTCGATCGCTCGCTCGGCGTAGGCGCGGTGGGCGGGCACGGACCGATCCGGTACACAGTGGAGCACTACGTGCCCGGCCGCTGGGTGCGCTTCCGATTCACCGGGCCCCGCGGCTTCGACGGATTCCACGAATTCACCGTCCATCCCACTCCCGACGGGACCGATCTGGTTCACCTGCTCGCCATGAACGCTCGCGGCCGGGCCCGGCTGACATGGCCCCTGGCCTACCGATGGATGCACGACGGCCTCTTGGAAGATTGCCTGGATCGCGCGGAACACGCCCTCACCGGCTCCGTTTCCCACCCCGCCCGGTGGACCCGACGTGTCCGCCTGCTGCGCTGGGTCATCGAACGCGCCAAGGCCCGAACGTCCTCTACAAGAGAGTCGGCCGGCGGAGCCCGACGTGGTGTGCATTCGTCGTGTTCGCCGTTGGCTGAACCCGAAGAACTCACGCTATTTCGATGAACTGCCTCATCTGCGACGGCTCGGCCAAGATATCCTCCATGGCTGTGATACACGCCTTCAGATGCGGTGTTTCGAAATGGGCCATCAGGGCCGCTCGGTCGACCCATTCCTCGAGCAGCACTGCCCGAGTCGAGTCGGTTGGGTGGAAGAAGAGTTCGTAGCCGACGCATCCCGGCTCGGCGAGGGTCGGCTCGATCATCGCCAGCAAGACCTCACGCATATCTTCCCCGCGGCCGGGCTTCGCAGTGAAGCGGACATCGAGTACCAGCGTGGACATCGAGACCGATTCCCTCCCAGGTGAAGTAGATGCCGTATTCGCATAGCGGGCCCGGCCACCCTACACATGGTCGGCGCCAGCCCGAGAGACTGGAACGCTCGAGCTCGGGCGGCGGCCGCAGTACGTTCTACGACCTGGCCGGGTCCCGAGTCGGATTGCACCTCACGCTACGTCAGGGTTTAGCGTCGGGCCGGTGACGATCACTGTTCTCGACTCCTACTCGGCTATGAAGCAAATCCTGCAGGCACCGGTGGCCGATCGGAAAGGCATGCTGCGGGCGATGCTCGAACCGACGACCGGGATGTACCGGTATTTCCCGGGAGAGGTCGACCTGGTGGCGTTCCACCGGCAGTCGGCCGGGTTCCCGCTCGACCGCGACGAACAGCGCTGCCTCGACGCCCTCGAAACGCTCGCGGCGGCCGATGCCTGGAAGCGCATGCAGCGGGCGGTCGACGACGCGGCAGCCGTATTGCTCGCCGCGACACCGGGATTCCGAGCGCCGGACATCACCGTGCTCCTTGCGCTCGGCGACCCGGGCGACACCAATTTCATGGGCCCGAGTCTGGGCGTCACCGGCTTCGGCGGTATCTCCGGCTACATCACGATCACCTT
The DNA here is from genome assembly GCF_014645735.1 of Nocardia jinanensis. Taxonomy (GTDB): domain Bacteria; phylum Actinomycetota; class Actinomycetes; order Mycobacteriales; family Mycobacteriaceae; genus Nocardia; species Nocardia jinanensis. The sequence continues at coordinate 424,961 of NZ_BMMH01000004.1, forward strand.
GTGGCCCGACCCGGAGAACCTGGAGCGTCTGGAGTGCACCGCGGTGCACGAACTCCACCACAACCTGCGCTACAGCCCCGGCGGTGTGGTGTGGGATCCGATGACGGTCACCGTCGGTGAACATGTGGTGGGTGAGGGTCTGGCCGACGCTTTCGCTCGTGAACTCTATGGTGACGACCTGGGCTACGCCCGCCTCGGCGTGCCGACCTTGCACGACGACGAGTCGTTCACGAAAGTTGTCTCCGGACTGAATATCACCGGTATGCAGAACTTCGCGGCCTGGGTGCACGGCGACACCATCGCCGAGCATCTGGGCGTGACCCCGGTCGGATTGCCGACGGGAGCGGGGTATTCCGCCGGCAACAGGTTGGTCGACGCCTACCTCGCGGCGACGGGTAAGTCCGCGGCCGAGGCTCTGCACGCCGACAGCGCGGAAGTAATCGCCACCGCGCTCGCGGCGAACCGGTAGGTGCCGTCCCACCGCCGTCGTCCGGATCGCGCGAACTTGCGCAAGGATTGCGCGCGGCGGATGGCGGTGTCCATCGGTCAGCCACACCTCATCTCGGTTCAAGTGGTTCAAGAGGTTCGTGTCGTGCGAGGTGAACAGGAGCTGGGCTCCGTGCGGGTTGGACTTTCGTAGCTTGAAGAGTTTGACGAGCTGTGCGGTGAGTGTGGGGTGCAGGCCGGCGTCGAGCTCGTCGAAGAGGATGAGGGTGCCGTCCTGTAGGGCGTTGAGCACCGGTCCGATCAGCTCGAACCAGGCCCGGGTGCCGGCCGACTCGTGGCGGTAGTCGAACGGCAGTCGTTCGGTGTCGGCGAGGTGGACGAGCTGCGGGGTCCGGCGGATGATGGGCTCGCCGCGTCCGGATTCGATCCGTGTTTCCTCGATCTGTACGTCGGTCACTCCGAGATCGGCGAGCCGCAGCAGGGCCATGGCCTGTCGGCGAGTTTGATTGCCATTCCGGCTCGTCGAGGGCGGTGTCGTCCTCGAGTACGTCGAACTCGTCCTCCCGGGGGACATCGAAGAGTCGAAGAGTCGGCCGTCCCGTGCCGACCGAGCGACGCCGATCCTGGTCCAACGGCTGTCCCAATATCGTGCAGCGAACGACGGCTCGGGCGAACCCTGCTCCAGCTCCAGCGCGAACGATGAATCGCGGGTCTTCGCGTCGCCGAAAGCGAATGGTTCGACGGGGATCTCCTCGTCCCAAACGCGCAATGAGGTCCTGACGGCCTCACGAAGCCAGGCCAGTGCCGCCAGCACGTTCGATTTTCCCGAGGCGTTGGGGCCGAAGATGCCCGCAACCGGCACGATGGAGGCGCCGAACGGTGTGCTCGCGCGGTTCGGCCGGTGTCCGCGGGAACTATCCGATCTTTCGGCGTAGCGCGCCGGTGGCGAAATCGATCAAGGGTCGCTGTTCCACCAGTCGCGCGACCGACGAACCGAGCTGTCCGGTACTGGTGTCGGCCGGTTGTGCTGCCGCGAACTCGTCGAGAATGTCGGCGAAGTGGGTGTCGTCGTAATCCAGGTCCGAGAATTGCACCCACTGCCGTTGTCCATCGCGGATGAGCGGAGCGCCTTGGGTTATCACGGTCCCCACACCGTTGCGAACCTCCGCGAGGTGCAGGCTTGTGCAGTTGTCGGTGCCGATCAGCAGCACCCGTGCGTGACGGTCGTACAAGCGCGCCAGTGGCGATTCCTCGCCGAGCGACATGCTCAGCTCGTGGCTGTCAACGATCGCCGCCGCGTCTGCACCCCATGCGGCGAACGAGACGTGGGGATGGTGACTCCGCTGAACATTCGGCCAGGTGCGAAATGTCTCGGCAACCGCCCCCATCCACTCGCTGGGGGTTCGTTCGGGGTCGAAGGCCGGCAAACTGGCCCGCACCTCCGGTACCCATTCCGGGGGCACCGGAGGGTTCTGCCACCTCGCGGGATCGGTCAGGCCCGACGTATGAGTAGGGACAACGAGTGTGCCCGAGGGGGTGAGTGTGTCCTGTAGTGCCTGGATGACGGCGACGGCTCCACCTGACACCCACCCCAGCGACTTCAGGCTCGCGTGTACCAGGACGAGGTCGCCGCTACGCAGCCCCAGTGTTCTCATGTCCTCCGCAAGGGAGGTCCGCGTGTGGGGGCGGGTTTGGCCGGCTGGTGCTTGTGGTGGCCGCGATGCTGACACTGTGGAATCGCTGTGGACCATGGCCGGAAATTATCAGGGCCACCAGATCGTCACCGGGGCAGGTGTCGCAGAAAAGCAGCTCAGAGGTTGAAACTCGAGCTAGTCGTCGGGAAAGTCACGGCGGTTTCGCTTGGTGATGCCGCGCCGCTTCTTCGCGGCGATGCGACGTTCCTTCGCGCCGCGCGAGGGCTTGGTGGCGCGGCGAACGGGCGGCGGGGCGGCAGCGGCGTCACGCAGTAACGAGGCCAGGTGTTCGCGGGCGGCCACGCGGTTCTGCAACTGTGCGCGGTGCTCCGAAGCGGCGATCGTGAGCACCCCGTCGACCAGGCGGCCGGCCAGGCGATCGAGCATCCGGGTGCGTAGCCCCTCCGGCACGGAGGGTGAGTTGACGAGGTCGAACGACAGCCCTACCCGGCTGTCGGTGGTGTTGACGTGCTGCCCGCCCGGGCCGGACGAGCGTGAGAACCGCTCGCGTAACTCGGATGCGGGTATCACCAGCGTCCGAGTCACGGTCAGGTCTTCTGCCATGATCCGACGCCGTCTTTCCGGTTCGCGAGTCCACTATCTCGAGTGGCTGAATGGTGACTTTGTCGTTCACGATAGCGACGACCTTGTCTATGGGTAACAGGCAGCACGCGGTCGTCGTGTTCTCACCGATGTCGCCGACGCCGGACTTGCCTGCCTCGCGAAGCCGCGAGGGCGTGATCGGTTGGTCCGGGATCGACAACAGTTGCGCCGCTTTCCGGTGTGGAGTTCAGCCTCCGAGGATCTGCGCGACTGGTTGTTGCGGGTCGTATGTGGCCCACCCCGGGTCTCCGGTTTCGGCGAATGCGACCCAGGCGGCGTGCATCCGAGTCGCGAGACCGACCGGGGCGTGGCCCGGACCGAGCAGGCCGGTGTCTCCGTGCAGCCATGGCTTGTCGACGATGTCGAACACGAAGGGCAGTTCGACGGTGTGGGCGGCGCCGAGTCGCCCGTCGAGGGCTGTCGAGCGGTATCCGAACGAGTAGAGGTGTGTGCGGCCACCCGAGATTCGCGCGTGCGCCTGCGCCATACGCGCCGTGCCTCCCCCGAACAGAGTGTTCCCGAGAACTGAAGAGCGCAGCTCGCCCGGTGTCGCACCCGGTCGTGCCGCGTGGAGCGCGGCAACTGCGATCTCCGGGTCCGCGTACACGCGGGCGGCGACGGCGAGTAGGTCGGCCTCGGTAGAGGACTCGAGGTTGCCCGCCGGTACGAGGTAGAGGTGCCCCTCCTCGGTGTTGGTGCCTATCAAGAGGTCGACGTCGGCGGCCGGGCCGGCGGCGAGACTGTCGGCGGGCTGGACCGGGAGTACCAGGCTGAACGGGCTCAGACCGGCCAGCGGATCCGTAACGTTGTCGGTGCGCAGGTCCAGGCCGGTCAGCGTCGGCAGAATCGCCAGGAAACGCTCGTCCGTGATCGCAGCGAATGCCTCGACGGTCGGTTCGACACCCAGCGCCGCAGCCGCCGCGGCGGTAACCCGGAGCGCCTGCTCGGGAGTGAAAGCGCCAGTGCCGCTTCCACTTTGCATGATCGCCCGCCGGAAAAGGCCGTTGGCCTCCGGTGTCGCGAGCAGCGCGCCGATAATCGTGGCGCCTGCGGACTGGCCGAAGATCGTGACGTTGTCCGGGTCGCCGCCGAATGCGGCGACCATATCGCGCACCCAGACGAGTGCGGCGAGCACGTCGAGTAGCCCGCGGTTGGCCGGAGCGCCTTCCATGTCGAGGAAACCGGGGACCCCGAGGCGGTAGTTCACCGTCACCAGGACGACGCCGTCGCGGGCGAAGGCGCTGCCGTCGTAGAGCGCGGCGCGGGTCGAACCGGTGACGAACCCGCCGCCGTGCACGAACACCATGACGGGGCGTTTGCGGGCGTCGGCAGCGGGCGTGCGAATGTCGACGGTCAGGTACTCCTCGCCGCGCACCCAGCCCGGCCCGAAGTAGGGAGTCATATCGAGTCGCCCGAAGTCGCGGGTCGGCTGCGGGGCGGTCGGCGACGGCTGCGTACCGTCACGGACACCGGACCAACCCGGGTGCGGCGCGGGTGGTGCGAAACGTCCGAGACCGGTCGGGGCCGCCGCGTAAGGGATGGCGCGGTAGAGCTCGCCGGATCCGTCACGGAGGCCCTTCACAGCGCCCATCGGGGTTTCGACAACCGGCATTATGTACTGGGACAAGGGAAACCTTCCTTTCAGGGATCAGGACATGCGGGCGAAACCCGCCCAGCCCTTGATCGCGAACCTCGACCCGCTGCGCTCGATTTCCACCGCGCCGTGGCCGCCGAAATGGGCGGGGAAGACAAGCGCGTTGGTTTCGGCGGCGGACCCGAGCAGCTTGTGCCGGGTAGCCCGGGACTCGGCCGGATCCTCACAGAAGCAGGAGTTGGTCTCCGGCTCCACGATCTGCAGCGTGGTGTGCACCAGGTCCCCGACGAACAAGGCCCGATCGCCGCCGGACTGCAAGGTGAGCACAGACGAGCCGGGCGTGTGACCGGGAGCCGGGTCGAGCCGCAGGTTCTTGTCGATCCGGTACGACCCGTCCCACAGGTGGGCCAGCCCCGCCTGATGGACCGGCACGACGCTGTCCTCGAAAACGTTCTGGTTGCCGCGGCCGAACACGCTTTCGTATCCGTTGGCCGGGTCCCAGAACTCGAAGTCCCGCCGGGGCATCAGGTATGTGGCGTTCGGGAAGGTCGGCACCCAGGTTCGACCGTCGAGCCGGGTGTTCCAGCCGACATGGTCGATGTGCAGGTGGGTGTTGACCACGATGTCGACATCCGCGGGCCGCACACCGGCCGCCGCGAGATTGTCGAGATAATTCGTGTCCAGGCGGCTCCACACCGGCGCATAGGGCCGATCCTTGTGGTTGCCCACACCTGTATCGATGAGGATCGTGCGCCCCTCGCTGTGCAGCAGCCAGGACTGAACCGCGGAGTGACACTCATCGGTATCCGGGTTCCAGAAGTCCGGCGCCAGCTTGTCGCGGTGTTCGTCCCACGAGCCGTCGGGGCTGTCCGGGAAGAACCGGTCCGGGGTCATCTCGACCGACCCGTAGTACTCCTTGATGCGGGTGACGGTGACGTCACCCAGCGTGATCTGGTCCAGCACTTGATCCATGAGAGCGAGTCTGTCCGCGCGGCCGGGCACGAACCACACCCGCTTTGTCCTACCACGCGCAGGGTGTGGCTGCGGTCGGACTGTGCCCGGATACTGGAGAAATGAACGGACCCGGCCCCCTCGGCGACTTCCTCCGAGCCCGACGAGCGCGGCTGCGACCGGAGGATGTCGGCCTACGCGAAACCGGACCCCGCAGGCGGGTGCGCGGGCTGCGCCGCGAAGAACTGGCCCAGCTGGCAGGGGTGAGCGTCTCGTATTACACACGTCTGGAACAAGGAACCTCACGCGGGGCCTCGGCCGAGGTACTCGACGCGGTCGCCCGCGCGCTACTGCTCGACGACCACGAGCGCGAACACCTCGACCGGCTCGCCGGCGCCACCCGCCACCCGCCCCGGGTGCGCCGTCCACGGCCCGAGAAGCTCGTCGACGAGACGCGTGACCTCCTCCGCGCCGTCGACGGTGTCCCGGCGCTGGTACTCGGCCGACGCGCGGACGTGCCGGCATGGAACACACTCGGGCACGCCCTACTGGCCGCGCACCTGGACTTCCGCAGCCCGGATGATCCTGCGCGGCGGACGAATATGAGCCGGATGGTGTTTCTCGACCCGCACTGCCGCGAGCTGTACGCGGACTGGAAACGCAAGGCCCCGCGCGGTAGTCGGCAACCTGCGCATCGCTGTCGGCAAGCACCCGGACGACCCGCTGCTCGCGGAGCTGATCGGCGAGTTGACAATGAAAGGTCCGGAGTTCGTGACGCTTTGGCGCGACCACCGCGTAACCCCTTGCGACGCCGCGTCCTACGAACTCCGCCACCCCGCCGTCGGCCCGGTGACCGTGACACAGCAGACCCTCTCGATCGCCCGTGTCCCCGACCAGGTGCTGATCGTGTGCACAACCCCGGCCGGGTCCCCCGGCGAGCAAGGTCTCGCACTACTCCAACATGCAAGCGGCCTCCACATGCCTACCCGCGCGTTGTCGGCGCTTGCGTGAAGCTACCTCGCCGCCCTGCCCGTGGTACCAAGCGCGCCATCGCCCCCGCGGACCTGACCGAAGAGCGAGCGGACAGCACGGTGTCACTCTCGAGTACTACTGAGAAGTCTCCCACGGAGTGATGTGGCGCGGCTCGGCCCGTTCGTAGTCTCGCCGTACCGCACATCGGCGAGAGGACTTTCAATGGCCATCCCCACCAAGCGGAAAACGCCGATGCAGCGGATCCGGCTGCCGGTTCTGCTCGTCGGGACGGTCGTGTTGCTGATCGCCGCCCGGGGGCTGGACACGCTCGTTTCGGGTGTGCCTGTGCTGCGTTTCTCCCTCGGGATCGGCGCGGCCGCCGGGGCGATCTTCGCCTACACGTGGCTTTCCCGCCGTGTCGAGAACCGGGTGGAGGTCACGGAACTGGCCGCCGCGGGGCGGTGGAGCGGGCTCGGGCACGGCGCACTCGTCGGCGCCGGGGCTTTCCTCGCGACGATGCTGCTCGCGGTCCTGTTCACCGACGCCGACGTCACCAGTGGCTCGTTCGGGGCCTGCCTGGGCGTGGCCGGCTCGACGGCCTCAGTGGCGGTCACCGAGGAGCTGCTGTTCCGTGGCGTGGTGCACCGCATCCTGGAGGAACGGACCGGCAGCATCGTCGCGATCGCGGTCTCGTCACTGATCTTCGGTCTGACACACTTGGTCAACAGCAACGCCACGCTATGGGGCACCCTGGCCATCGCGGTCGAAGGCGGCGCGCTGCTGGCCATTGCCTACACCGCCACGCGGTCGCTGTGGCTGCCGATCGGCCTGCATTTCGCCTGGAACTTCACCGAGTCCGGCGTGTTCGGCGCTGCGGTATCCGGAGCTGAGGGCGAACCCGGCCTGCTGCGCACCGTCCTTTCCGGACCGGAGGTGCTCACCGGTGGGACGTTCGGTCCGGAAGCGAGTCTCTTCGCGCTGCTGTGCTGCCTGGTCCCGGCGGTGTGGCTCCTCCGCAGTGCGAAGCTCGTCACCCGGCGGTGACCAGCTGGCGGCACTGGCGCCCGCGTTGCGGCTGCGGCAGGTGATGTAGTGCCGTTGCACCTCACGGAACAGCCCGACCGGAGCTTCGGTCACCGCGCACACCCGGGTATCCAGTTCCGCTACGCTCGAGCGGGCTCAGGTGGTCGGGTGCCGGCAGGATCACAAGGTCGGCTCGGGCGCTGCGTACCTGGTCGACCACTCGGAGCACCGACCGTTCGCTGGGCCACACGAGGCGGTACCCGGGGTGGCGGGCGAGGCGGTGTATCTGGGCGCGATCCCATTCGGGCGCAGGGCTGAGGTCATAGTCGATCCAGCCGAACGCGATCGAGTGATTCATGGTGTCGCCTGGTTGGGCTGCGCGCAGCTACGGATCGGGAGGTCGGACCGAACGGGGTCTGTTGGGTGGGTGTCGTGTACTGCGAGCAGCCCTGCAGCCCATCGAACCGGGGGCGGCGCGTCGGTCAGCCGATGTGTCGCCCTTGCGGTCTGCGACTCGACGAAGAGGATCCCGAGTTCACGACGGAGGACGGGACACGGCGTTCGCACTGTCGGAGATCATGGTGGTGCGCGAGCACACCGGCCGAGGTCATGCGCGGGCCCTGCACGACGAGCTGTTGGGCGGTCGGCGGGAGCACCGGGCGACTTTGCTGGTGGATCCGACGAACGAGCACGCTTACACCCGGTATCGGAGATGGGTTGGTCCCTGTAGGCATGAGCAGGCGATGCTAGGCAATGGAAATTCGGTGGTGAACCGCAACCTCTCTGCCATTGCACCGCGGCCTTCTACTGGGTGACTTCCGCATCGAGATCGACGTGTGGGCCGGCCGATGTTAAGGTGTACACCGGTCGGCCGCGGCATTAGATGTGCCGTCCGGTACCTCGGAGGTTCACTGTGCTCAGTGAGAGTGTATTTCTGCTCCGGCGGGCCGCGGCCAGGATAGGCCGGGTCATCCATGGTGTGGCAACCTATCATGTCGACGGCCTCGACCGACTCAGTGGCCGTCGCAGCGGGCTGTTGAGATATACATTCCATGTTGAATCCTTGGATTCTGAAGCCGCCCTGCAGATGAAGAGAAACAACCGAACGATCGCGGGATACGACGAGAACGTAGAAGCGTATCTCAAACAGACAACTTCGTCGATAAATATGGGCGACGGAGGGCACGGAACTTGGCTCGGGGTGTATGTCGACGCGCTGCAGATCATATCCCGGCAAACCGGGAGGGTTCCCAGGGTGCTCGATCTGGCCAGTGGTCCACGACCACGTGACGGCCGCGTATACCGAGACCTCGGTTTCGATGTGACGCTGAGTGACGGGTCCTCGCAATGTGTCGAGAGGTTGCGAGAAGCTGGTTTCAATGCCGAGAAAATCAATATGATCACCGATGATTTCGGCGGTCCCTGGGATGGAATATCGATAAATGGGGGCGTACCTCATTTATCTCCCGAAGATCTTGAGAAAGTAATCCGGAAGGCCGCCGGTTCACTATCCGACGGCGGTATTCTCGCTTACAATTACAAGATTGTCCTCGACGAGTCGGATTCCGGTCATCGGGTGGTTTACAATAAAGGGGCGGATAAGGATTACTACTTGAGATACCAGGACATGCTCGACCCCTGGGAGCTCCGTTACGGTCTGTTCCCGGTGCCGTCGCCTACGTTTTTTGACAGTGGCGGTACCCATCTGTGGTCTTCGAAAGTATTGATCAAAGATTCGACTCTGATCGAGCAAGGCAGGATCTAATAGATGACATATTTACGTAGAAATGGCAGGCGCGGTGGCTCATCTTGTAGTTCGGGGCTTGAATATTGCCGTCGCGTAGGGCTCGCCGCCGAATCTTTCCGGTCTGTATTTTCGGCAGGTCCGCGATAATCTTGACGGCTCGGGCCGCTTATAGGGCGTGAGTCGGTCTCGTGCGAATGAGATCAGTTCATCCGCCCCAGCCCTGCTCATCGCCGATCGCGCTGTCGCCGGTCCGGAGGCGACCCCCGGGCGGGGTTGCCTCGGATTCGTGCGGTTCCGCCAATATTTACCGATCACTTGTGCCCCTACTCCGGTGAGCAGTACGGGGCGTGACACCGGTCCCCGTACTGAGAGGACGGAAACCGGGGTCTACCTGCGCAGAGGGGCAGGCGGGGTAGGCCGGATCATCGGCGAGCACGGTTTCTGGCTTGCTCCGACCGAGATACCCGAAAGGGAGCATTACACCGGCCGATACGACATTATGGTCGCAGACCTGACTACTCGGGTCACACACTTGTTTTGGACTGATGAGGGATCCGCGTGCATACGTTGAAGATATTGACCCGCACCGTGCTCGGCAGCGTCATTGCCGTGCTGCTCGTTGTCGGATCAGGGGGCGTCGCGGCGGCCGCGCCCGCCCCGGCGCCCGCGCCGGTCGCGCCGGCGCAAGCACCCGATGTTCCGGGGCCCGGGGCGGTGGCGCCCATCGCGGCGTGCATGGCGCCCGGCGACTCCATCGAACTCCGGGCCGGCCTGGGCGCCGCGCTCGGAACCGCGATCGGCGCGATCACGGGTCTGCCCCTCTTCTTTATCGGGGCCATCCCGTTCGGGATCATCGGCGGCGTGGTCGGCGCCATGGTCGGCTCGACCACCTACGCGCAGGACGCCTGGCGGGCTCCGAAGGGCTGCTGATCGGACGGGGCCGCGGGGTCAGCCCTTTACCGGGTAGGTGGCGTCGAGCCATTCGGTGAACGAAGGTCCGCCGCTTCGGGCGTGCGGCCGACCACCAACCCCGCGGCCCTCCAGCAGCGCCCGATATACACCGACTACGGTCGCGGCGCCGACGATCTCGCCGCGGTCGATCATCCGCATCGCTTCGTCGAGCGGTTGGTAGGTGCGTTCGATCCAGCTCACGATCGCGATCCGTAACTGCTCGCGAGTGTCACACTGCCGACGGTCCAAGACGTTGCGTTGCAAGGGTTGGCGAGCAAGTTTCAGTACCCGGCAGGTGACCGCCACGGGGATCCCGTCGGCGGCGAGCTCCTTCAACCACTTGGTCAACGTCATCGGATGAACCCCGAAATGGCTGCGACCTGCTCCGAAGTCACCCCGTCTTCACGATTGCGGGCGACCCGGACCACATCGTCACGGAACTCCTGGGGGTAGGGCTCGGGCACAACGACATCCTTCCAGGCCCACCTTTCGGCAAGCCAGATCGATGTCGCCTATCCGTGCAGCAGCCCCGCTCTCGAGTTATCAGCTGCTTTCAGGTGCCCCGGTGATGGCGGGTGACATCGGGGTGCATGACCGAGAAGATGCGTCGGCGCGCTGCTGTCGAGTCGGCGACCGTCACTCGACCACCAGCCGGTCGGCGAGGTCGGTCGGGTGTCCGGGGGCAGCGGGACGCTTTCGAGTAGCCACCGCAGCGTAGGCATGTCCTGCGGGGCGACGGGCACTGCGTGGTCGACGAGCGCGCTGACGAGATCGACGGAGGCGAGCGAGAGCTCACCTACGATCACCGTCGTGCGCAGCGAATCCGTCTTCCCCGGAGGGAGTGCGGGCGTGTACTTCCGCATCTGCTCCACCAACGTGGAGCGATAATCGTGCTGCACTCTGTCCCTCGTTCCCTGCGGGCGGGACTGCCCCACCTGGTGGTATCGAATTCGCGAACACACGCATCCTCCCTGAAGAGGCGGTTCGGTTTCGTCGGCGCTCGGCGGCGATGCTGCGCCGCGATCGCACATGCCGTCTCCGGCCGTGGCCGCATCGCTGTCATGGTGAGCCGTACCGGGGGGCTCCGGCGGTCGGCCGGTGCCCGAGAGCCGGGGTGACTGCTGTGCGGTCCGCCTGCGGACTCAGTTGCCGACGACGGCCCCGAGCCACCCCACGATGGGCCGCAGGGTCTCCCACGACGTGCGGACCTCCGTGGCGGCGCGCGGTGTTCTCAGCCAGCCCGGGGTGCCGAACTCCCGGCTGACCACGAGCGATTTGTGCCGCAGCAGGTCGATGCGCGGGTGGTCGAGTGGATAGCCCTTGGGGCGGGTTTTCAGCTTGCTGCCACCGAGGACGTAGCCCGCCTGGACGAGCTTGTCCAGGATCTTCTCGAACTCGGCGCCGCGCACGTCGTCATCCAGGGTGGCGCGCAGGCGGGACAGCTGTTCCGGTGAGGCCGCGTAGAGGCCACCGGCGACGAACAGCCCGGGTGCGCCGATCTGGACGTACCAGCCGACCCCTGGCGCAGTGTGCGCGACGGCGCCCTGATGGGTCTTGTACGGTGATTTGTCCTTGGAGAACCGTACGTCGCGGTAGGGACGGAAGATCTTGACCGGGCCGAAGTCCGGCTCGAGATCGGAGCTCAGCGCGGTCATCGGCCGTTTCACGGCGTCCTCGTAGATGTGCTTGTTGGCGGTCCAGAACGTCTTCGAGTTATCGGCCTCGAGATCCTCGTAGAAGTCCGGCCCCGCGATCGGGAATCCCGCGAACTCGCTCATACCGTCGAATCTATCGCCCGCCGTAGGAGTGGGACGACGGGGAGTCGACCGAACGATCCTCGGATACGTCGTGAATCTTCCGAGGCGGTCCGCGCCATGAAGTCGAGCAGCTCGGGGCTCCTCTGGCCGACGCCGTCATCGTGATTCGACGACTACTGACTGAAGCCTGGACTACTCGACGTGGTCCGCCTCGCCGGTATCACGCGATGCAACGGCTCAGGTTGCCGCCTCAGAGGCGGTTTCGTCGGCCGTCCCCGTGCGAATCGACCCCGCTGCGGACGAGACGGCCTGCCCCATCGCCTTCGCCGACGGCACGATGCGCCTCGGCGATGTCCGCCTGTCAATATGCAGATCAGGCCGAGGCACCGGATACCGATCGAACAGGCCGACTACAACAGGCAAACCGGGCAGTGAATCCCCAGACCGCCGATGGGATCCCGAAGGTCGATATCGCCTCCTCGGCCGTGCCGAAGGGCTCCGCGCCTCGCATCGATGTACCACCATTCACGGATCAGCCCTTGGACGGTGAACTGATATTCTCCGAGCAACCGACCCGGCAGGAACGCAACCCGAGGCTGGTGCTCAGTGAGCTGATCAACGCCAAGGCCGACGCGAAGTCACGAGGCACGCTCGTGATGGTGGAAGCACCGATCGTCCCGGTCCTCTACTTCGAGTGGACCGAAAAGCATGCGGCACCGGCTGTCGCAAGCTACCCGGCAGCCGGAGATGGTCCGGAGGTGTTCCGAATCGAGGCAACGGTGCCGTCCGAGGACGGCACCGCGATCGCCGTGGTGGAGTTCTCGACCGCCCCCGCCTGCCCCGTCGCCCGCACACTCGACCTCGTCGGAGACCACGATCAGCAGGCCCGGCCTCGGCTCACAGTTTGCCCTCGACCAGCGCAATGCGGTGATCGCCCAGACGCCGGCCGAACTCGGCAAGAAAGTCCGGCCGGAACGGAGGCCAGTTCCAGAACCTGAAACCCAGGTGCCCGAGTGCGAAGTAATCATCGGCCCAGATCCAGTCGGCCGGTTCCACCCGCTGTGCGCACGACGGACACGTCACAGCGACATCGTCCCGGCCTTCCTCCCAGGCGTGAATGCCCGTGCCGAACAGCTCCCAGACCTCAGGGATGAGTTCATAGCAGTCATCGACCATCCGGGTTGTGGAGTCGCAACGTGGGCAGCTGACCGCTATCGGATCACCCTGTCCTGCATCGAACACGGAGCGTTCGGCGACGATCGCCAAACCGTTGGTCCAGAGGTCCCGAAAAGACGAATCCCCCGCTGTCGAAGCAACCACCGTCGCAACAGCCGGACCAGGACGGTGACCGGATTCCGCGCCCAGCACGCAGTCATCCCGCTCGGCCACCACTACACCGGTACTGATCAACCAGTCGAGTACGTTCGCTGCCAGCGCCTGCGCGTTCTGCGCCGACACGTCTTTGTCGACGATCGTCTGAAACCAGTCACCCACAGTGCTCCTCCCGCAGTAAGCCGAACTCCAACGGAGACATCATCACCGCGTACCCGACCTCGACAGCACACCGTTGTGTCGGATGATGCTGCCCGACCGGCAATCAACGTGCGTGCGTGTGCCACTATGTCACTCGCAGTCGCCGGGGGCGGCAGGGAGCCTGCCACCCCCTCGGACACACCAGAAGGACCTCGGTGTCACCATCTCACCCCGCAGACGTGACCACCCTGCATCGTCCCGGCGCACTCGATGGCGCACTGCCTGCGGCGTTCGAAGCGCTGTATCCGAAGGTCGTCGACGAGAACGAACCCGATCGTTTCTTCTGCGTGTTGTATCGTCCGTCAACGGAATCGGTCGACGTATGCGGGAGTATCTTGGTCAGCACCCGGGACGCTCCGGTCGGTGAACGTGAAGTCGCCGGGGAAGCCGATCTGTATCCGGAGCCGTCCTTCCACTACGAGCCGGCTCCCGAGGATCGCCGCAGCAGTTACGGTGAGCATGCGTTCATCACGACGACGACGGATGGTCTCGTCAAGTGGGCCTTGACCGCGGACACCCTGTACGTCGCGATTCAGTACCGGCCGGGTGAGGTAAGTCCGGATGAACTGTGGCGGCTCGTTGCCGAGGTCCACGCGCGGGCCCAGAAGGCCGGATAAGTCTTCGAAAGGCTGAGGCCGTCGATGGCCAGCGCTGGGAGATGCCTCGGTAGCACTGTCTCGACGTCGGCAATACTCAGTACCGCGTCGAGCTGCTTCTGTCTCGACGGTGTAATGATCGCGCCACATCCGGATGGCCGCTTCGATTTCCTGATTCGCGCGGGACGCTCGGCCAAAGGTGGTGGATGCTATTCCAGTACTGCGGTAAAGGCCGCGAGTGCTCGCTCGTCGAACAGCACGAACCGCACGTATCCGACGGCCGTTTCGGCGGCACGCACCGTCTCGACGGCAATTCGGGCACCATCATCCATCGGCCAGCCGAAGATGCCGGTGGAGATCGCGGGAAAGGCCACGGTCTCGGCGCCCAGTTCGGCTGCCACGCGCAGGGATTCGCTGTAGCAGGAGGCGAGCAACGCCGAGCGGTCCTCGGTGGCCGACCATACCGGGCCCACGGTGTGGATCACCCAGCGCGCGGGCAGTCGTCCTGCGGTCGTCGCCACCGCCTGTCCGGTCGGCAGCCCCTTGCCGAGGTGCGCGGCGCGCAGGTCTCGGCACTCCGACAGGATCTCGGGTCCGCCCTTGCGGTGAATGGCGCCGTCGACGCCACCGCCACCGAGCAGCGAGGAATTCGCGGCGTTGACCACCGCGTCGACCTGCTGTTCGGTGATGTCCCCGCGCACTGCCTCCATTCGCGTCATCGGTCCATTGTGCTGGCATGACCGATCGCGACGCCATCGGATATACGTACCGATCACCGAGCCGAAGTGACGTCGAAATTCGCCGTAACACCACCGCAGCCGGCTCGGCCGAATTCGCAGTACCGCGCTGGATCGTCTCGGGCTCGCGGAGGCGCGCGTGATCCAGGGCGAGGTGGAGGATGCGTCGGGTAGGTCATGATGCGTTGGACGTTGTCGAGCAGACCCGGTCGGATCGGGTGCGGGTCGAGGTCGGCAAGCTCTACAAACGAACAGAGCGGGCGAAGAAGAATGTCGCGGTTGCTGAGCTGCGGCGACCGGATGCGCCCGGTGGTCAATGCACAGGAGTGAACTAATGCGGGTCGCTGTGACCGGGCACATGAACATAACTGAGGAAACCGCGGTGCTGGTCCGTGAAGAGATAGCTCGACGCCTCGCCGAGGTTCCCGATTTGGTGGGCGTGAGCTGTATCGCCCGGGGAGCCGATTCGGTGTTCGCGCAAGCGGTGCTCGAGGCCGGTGGCCGGCTCGAGGTGGTGCTGCCCTCTCGGAACTACCGCGAAGCCAAGGTGAAACCCGATCATGCGCCGGTGTTCGATGAGCTGGTGGCGCGTGCGTCCGAAGTGCGGGTGATGGATTTCGAAGAGGCCGGACGGGAGGCGTATGAGGCGGCGAACGAGGCGCTGCTCGGGTCGGCTGACCGGCTGGTCGCGGTGTGGGATGGGGAAGGTGGAGAGGCCGGTGGTACCGGCAGCGTGGTGAAGCTGGCGCGGGAACTTGGGGTGGCCGTGGATGTGGTGTGGCCGGAAGGTGCCGCCCGCGCTCGACCACGCTAAAACAGACTGAGGGCCCGATACACACCGACTACGGTCGCGGCGCCGACGATCTCGCCGCGGTCGATCATCCGCATCGCTTCGTCGAGCGCTACCCACCGGATCATTTCGGTTTCGTTGATATCCGGCCGGGTGTCGGTGAGGTCGGCGCCGTGGGCGAGATAGATGTCTTGGGGATGGTCGAGGGTGCCGATGGCGGGCTGATAGGTCACGAGGTGTCGCATGGTGCGCGGACGCCACCCGGTTTCCTCTTCGACTTCGCGGGCGGCTGCGGCGCTCACGTCTTCGGCGTGGTCGACATAGCCGCCGGGTAGCTCCCACACCCACTGGTCGATGATCCACCGGTGCCGGTACATCAGGAGCACCTCGCGGTCGTCGTTGAGTACCAACGTCATCGCGCACCGTGGCATCCGGGCTACGTACTGGGTGAACTGCGTCCCATCAGGGAGACGAATCTCCGCTGTCGACAACCTGATATGCCGGTTCTCGTCAACCACACACTCACCGAGGATCGTCCACTGGGTATCGCTCACACTCCCGACGGTAGCGAAGCCAGGTCGACGGTAGACGGACAAATGCAGGTCGAGGCGGCAGGGTGTTCTGGCTCGACAACGGCCGCCCTGCGCAACCTCACGAGACGCTACCGAAGCTGTGCACCTGAGTCGGTCCGTTTCGCCGCCACATCGCATCAGCCGGTGGCGTGGCGAGAGAGTTGTGACCGATGTCGTCTCTGCGCAAAGCGGAAGGCCTCGACGGGATTTCGGTGGACCTGAGTATCACCTTCGAGCCCGCTGAACGGGAACTCGGTCTAACTCTGGACGGGTACGGAACGGTCATCGACGAGGTCGCCACGCTCGAACCCCATCGTCTGGCCGGCTACCTCTACGAACTCGCCCGCGCGTTCACCGGCTTCTACGACACCTGCCCGGTTCTCACCGCCCCCGAACCCGTCCGCGGCAACCGCCTCGCCCTGTCCCAGCTGACCGCCCGAACCCTCGGCCACGGCCTCGGACTGCTGGGGATCGCCGCGCCGGAGCGGCTCTGGCCAGGAGAGAAGATCCCGGTGCTGTTCTGCCTGTTCTGCGGTCGCCGACCCCACGTATCCGCCCGGGGCCGCGACACCAGTGCTGGAGGCTCTGGAGAGCCGACTGGCATCGCCGCCCGCACACGAACTGGGCCGGTGCTGCACTCGGCAGACATTGTCTCCAACGGTGATGAATCGGGACTGGATTCGACGCTCTCGCCGGAGTGAAATGTTCGTTGGTTCACTGACTTCGGCCGATTCGCCGATATGTCTGCGCTGCATTGCAAATGGGTTGCGCTCTAAGCGATTCAGGTGTCGAATGGCCTTCGCGCTGGGCAGGGTAGAGCAGCTTCGGTGCGGCCCGGCGGGTGAGGACCCCATGTCGAAATGAGGTGAAAGCATGAAGGCTACTGCTGAGATACCTGGAGAAGACGGCAGTATCGTTCGATTTGTGGGTGGTGGAGCTCGAAGCGAATCGGTCGGGTTTCTTGCGCGGAGTAATGAAACGGGTCGGTTTGTATTACGTACGGAGTCGATACAAGAGATGTGGGGCGGCCTCCCGGTGAATGTCAGCGGTCTCTGCCGTGGGCATCTCTTCCTCCTGTATGGGGGGCGGGTATCGATTGAGTACGATCAGCTCAATATCGCAGCATCCGATCTATTTGTATCGATGAATCCGGTCGGGGGTGAAGTCGACAGCGAGGCACTCGACCTATGCTCACTTCTCGATAAGGTTGGAAAGATTCTTTTCCAGCTCGTGCCTGAATCGGTTGCGTCTACATTTCGTCTGGGAAGTGGAATTCCAATCGCCTTCGGGGGGAAAATAATCTCGGATCTGGACTATTCACGCTTTGAAGGCGCAGATGTATTCGTGGGCTCTTCGGCTACCGTTTCATTATATCGGATGTCGGCGCATTTCGATGATCGTTTTCGGGGTACTCTTGCTAACTCTTCGGAGGAGCGCCTGACGCTTGGCCTGGATCTGACTCGCCCGATGAAATTCGAGGAGGTAAAGCTGGTTGCCAAGGCGGTGCGCATTCTGCTGGCGTACGTAGAGGGTGCCGCTGCGGTCGACGGTGTCCAGCTCATTGCGGTCCCTGGATTCGCCGCCGATTGGTCTAACGCGGCGCTTACTGGCTGGGTACAGACCTGGGATGGGCGTCCCTCTATCCGTGTTGATATCTCAGAGCTCCCGGCCGGTCTTGAATTAATTCACGACTTCATCTTCAAGCTGCTCGAGACTCCACATGTCATTGAGGTGCTCACCGAAATATTGGCAAGCCGGGTAGCTAGTAGGTATCAGATTACTTTGCTGGGTACTGCGTGGGAGCATGTTGTCGCAAATATGGACAACGAGGGTAAAGTTCGTGAGCGCATATGTCAATTCGTTTCTGAAGCTACTGATTCGGATTCTGATTCCGAATTTTTGGTTGGTCTGGCATGGAATACCTACAACAAGTTGAAGCATCGCCAGTTGCAGCGGAAAGGACATCCTGACGACACGCGCCCAACCATCGATGATTTCAATGAAGACCACGCAAGTGCTCTGGCTAGATTTATGAAGATGGCACTCGTGGTCACCGTATTCTCGCAGCTTGGTCGTGCGGAAATCGCTCAGGATATTGGGGAAAACATCCGTGGATCAGTAGACTGGGAGCTGAGTCCTTATGGCAACCTGGCCCGAGCTTACAAGATTGGATCGGATTCCGATAGGTGACCGCCGGGGCGGTGCATCGCGGCCTAGTCCAGTGTGGATCGCGATACTTCGCAATTTTGGTGTTGATACCACCTGGTGTTGCGGTGCCGCTGGGACGATTTGCCGGCGCTCGATGTGCTCATTCTTGCCACGCCACCCTGATTGGGAGGGTATGCCACCGTTTTCGGATCGGCCTGGTAACTACGTGTGCGTGCCGGTGCGCTCGGCGAAGACCAGTAGGCCCGGCAGTGTCGCAGCCTGCGGGTGTTGTAGCAGGTCTGCGGTGATCTTCTGGATGGGTTTGCGGTAGCGGACTTCGTCGGGAGCGGCTTGTTCGGCAGCACACAGCGCCCGGTAGCACTGTTCGGGTTTGCCCCACTGGTGGAATGCGCGGGCTACGTCGGACCAGTAGCGGGCGCGGCTTTCGGCCAGCGGAATCGCTGCGGGATCGATCCGACGTGCCGCGTCGATCGCTGCCCCGGAGTCGCCGAGGACTCTGGCGATACTTACCTGGTACAGCCCGACCGTGCCGGATCCGAATCCGACGATGGAACGCGGACGCTCGTGGCCGAGCCGGGCAGCGGTGTGTGATGCCTCGGTGATTAGCGTTCGGGCGGACTCGCGATCGCCGTCGACCGCAGCGGTGTATGCCGCGGTCGACAGCAGTGACCCATACGCCACGAGGTATTCCCCCTGTGAAGTTCCGGCTGTAACGAGGTCGCGGTGTCGAGGACCAACCGTGTTGCGGTGTCGGTGTATCCGGTGCGGCGCAGCACGATCGCCCATGACCGATGGGCCGCGACTCGGGTCAGCGGGTCGTAACTACCGTCGGCTGCTTGCATCGCGCGGTCGGCGGTGGTCCAGGCGAGTTGATCGTGGCTGAGCTTGACACTCAGCCTGGCCGCCAGCACGTAGGCACGAGCGAGGACTGCCCCGGCTTCGGCGACATCGTCTGTGCTGGTGCCCGTGGCGCGGGTTGCCGCCGCGTCCGACAGCAGGCGGGGTAGTCCAGCGGCGAGTTCGGTGTAGTGCCCGCGGCCGAACATCGACTGTCCGGCGGCGATCCGGTGGCCGAGCTGCCCGAGATCGACCGGGATGCCGGGAGCGGGCGGGGCCAGCAGCGCACGCTCCAGCACGCGTAGCGGGTCGGATGCCGCTACCGCCCTCGACGGTGGCGGGGTGATGCCGAGAGCGGTGACGGTGCCGGCCAGGCCGGCCAGCAGCGTGCGACGACGCATGGGTTCGGTCTCCTCGTCCGGCGCTGGGGTGACGCCGACGATAGCGGCGTGGGCGGCCAACCGCACTGTGCGGAGGGGTAGGTCGGCCAATCCGAGAAATTCCGGCGGAATGCGCAAGGCGAAAGCGAGCGCGCGCAGCGCGCACTTTCGCTGCTTGCCGCATCCGTCATACTGCTGGTTGCGCGCGCATTACCAAATCCCGGTAGGGGAGACGCACGATCGGGTTAGCGGAAATGCCGATCTCCCATTCGATGTCCTCGAGATGTGCGGCTGCGCCGTCGCTGTCGGTAGCGAGAACCTCGGTTTCGACGAAGGCGCCGACACCGGCGACGAGATCAATGCTTACGACCGTGTCGTGACGGTCTGGGTGCCGGTAGGTGGTGCGTGCCTTCTCGACTCGTACAAGTTCGATCATTCCAACCGCGGTGAGTAGTGCGTTCGCCGCGCCCACCTCGCCGGGGCCGGCGAGCTGAACGTTGTTCTCCTGTTTCGCGACTACGCCGTGATCCGAATGGGTTGCTGTGCTGGACGGTGGTTTGTAGGTGATCTCGGCCGACCCATCGCGCTGCCGTACGCGCAGGCATTCGACAGTTTCCATGTAGTCGACGTCGGGCCGGCTGTAGTAGGTGTCGACTTCGGTCAGCGAGCTGATTTCGCAGTAGCCGAGTTCAGTGAGGCGTCGGCTCAGGGTTTCGCTGTCGGCGAGTTCGCGCTTGCGTTCGACCTCGATCAGGTCCATGCGGGAGATCATCCTTTCCAGTGAATTGCCGTGTGCAGTCGGGCAAGTGTCGGTTTCGAGCAGATCGATTGCAGGGTGCCGAGGGCGCTTTGCAAGGTTTCGGTGTCGCTCAGCGGGATGTTCTGGAACAGCACCATCTGCTTCGCGTCGACGAGCGGGTTCGATAGGCGGTGGGTGAGGAATCGGTTGTAGTAGCGGCGGTCGCGGGTGAACACATCATCGGCCGAGACCGGCATCAAGACCAGGTCTTGGGTGGGATGGGCGTTGATCGAGTGCACGGCGAACGCGGAAAGCAGTTCGTCGACGGTGAGGTAGGCGTAGGTCTCGCGGCCTTCCCGGGTCAGCCACGAATCCCAGGTTCGGACACAGTCGTCGGCGCCCTGTTCGGCCGCGGACATGAATGCCATCAGGGCTACGTCGCTGACTGCGTCGAAGATATCTCCGTCGATCACGTGATGATCGTCGAACGGTTCACTCACTGCGAGGACGTTCGCCCGTTGTATCGACGGCATGCGATCCGATTCCGTCAGGGTGTAGTGCACTCGTTTGTGGCCGGTCCGGAAGTCGATCCAGTCTCCGGATAGTGGTCCGTCGAGAACCGGCCGAAATCCGAGGATCCCGGAACGCCAGACATGGTCGCGGCAGGTGATGTAGTGCCGTTGGACCTCGCGGAACAGCCCGACCGGCCCTTCGATCACCGCGCACACCCGGGTATCCAGTTCGGCCACGGGCACAATGCGCGAGTTCTGCCGGGCGACGACCTCGTCGTCGTGATGGTGATAGGGATGGGTACCTTCACGCAGGTAGTGCGGGACGAACATGCGCCAGAACTGCAACCAGGACTGTGAGCTGTAGGACTGCATGACCCGCTCGTGCAGGCTCGGCGCGGCGACGGCGTAGACGTCGCGGTAGACGAAGTAACCGTAGGGGTGGAGCACGGTCGGCAGGGTCCGCATCAAGGTGTGCAGTCCGGAGTAGGCGCCACCGTAGGAGTAGACCTCGTGCATCAGGGCCGACGCGCTGATCACGTCGACCGGTTCGCGCAACAGTCGCCCGATGTCCTGAGCCCATCCGTGCACCAGCACGCACGACCCGACCGTGTTGAACCGTCCGATCGCGTCCGTGAGCGAGGTCGAGGAGACTCCGGGTGCCTCCACCAGGGTGAGTTGTACAGGGCGTGGCTCCTCGGCTGCCCGCGTCGCGAGGTAGTCGACGGCAGCGCCGCCACCCGGGCCGATCTCGACGAGATGCGGTTCAGGCGATTCGACGCGTTGCAACGCCCGGTATACGAGTAGTCCCTTCTCGTCGCCGTGGTCATTGGCGGCGACGTCGAGATAGGTCGCGGCCGACTTGTGCACATGCGCGAAGTGGTTCGGTGCTCCGATCATCACGGCCACCAGATCGTCGCCGCGATCACCAGCAGCGGTAGTCCGATCACGATGGCGAAACCGATTGCCACCGTGGCGCTCATGGACTCACCTTTGCGAATGCCCAGCGTGCGAAGCTGAGGCGCGGTACCACGGTTTCCACATCGGCCACGTCCATGACAGCGTTGAGTTCTAGCGGGCTCAGGTGGTCGGGCGCAGGCAAGATCATCAGGTCGGCCCGGGCGTTGCGCGCCTGGTCGGCCACCCGAAGCACCGACCGTTCGTCGGGCCACACGAGGTGGTACCCAAGGTGGCGGGCGAGGCGGTGTATCTGGGCGCGATCCCATTCGGGAGCATGGCTGACGTCGTAGTCGATCCAGCCGAACGCGATCGAGTAGTTCATGGCGCCGCCTGATCAGGCCGCGCGTAGTTGCGGATTGGAAGGTCAGTATGGAAAGGACCTATTGGGTCGGTGTCGTGTAGCGCGCGGAGCCCTGTAACTATCCGTTCCAGAAGGATGCGGTGATTGTGACAGCGGGTCTGGCGATCATGCAGTGTCGTGGACTGGCTGTTCTTACCGGGTCTGCCGGCCGCAGCAACTGAAGACACTTCGTCCGGAGAAAATCCGGTCACGGCGCGGGCATCGGTGGTTCTCATTGCTGCTCCCCTCGAGATCGATTCGGTGGGCTGTCAGTCCCAGAACAGCGGTGGAACCGCATGGCAAGAAAGGTGGCAAAACTGTTGAAAGAGACTTGCCGGTGCGGACTTTCCACCAGAATCGAGTCATGCAGGAGGGGAACGTCGAACGGGTAGCGGTGCCCGACAACAATCGTCAGCGCGCGCAGGTGGCCGATGAACTTGCGCGCGAAATCAAACGTCGGCGACAGGCGGCGGGGTTGAGCCAGCGCGAACTCGCAGCGCGAATCGGGTATACGCGTCAGTACGTGTCCATGACCGAGTGGGAGGACGCGAATCTGCCTTCCCGAGATCTTGTTGCGGCCATAGATGCAGGGCTCGACGCTGATGGTGAGCTTATGGCGGTACACGACCGGATCAAGCAAGAGCGGAAAGTCACCCGTCGAGACGTTAGCCGAGCAGACACAGCGGGTTCTGCGGGTGAGCAAAGTGAGTGTGTGCCCATGGGCGTCTTCGGCCCGCGCATTCATCCAGGGGCGTTATCGGAGGCGATAGATGTAGACATGCCACTGGATCGCGAACAGATCGGTGCATACCTTCGGTCGCAGCAGATGTCCGAACATGCGATCACGAGTCTCGTCGAGATGACCCGTCTGCTGGCTAGTCAGCGCCAAAGCGTGGCGCCGGGTGCGCTCCTCGGTCCCATCGAAGCACACCGGGACACTGTTTCGGCCCTGTTCCGGAGTACGAGCGACAGCCGGCTGAAAGAACGACTCGGATCACTGCTGGGTGAGACCTCCATTGTCGCAAGTCGAGTATGGAGTGCTGTCGGCGATCGTGCGATGGCGCTCTCGCACTGCGCATTTGCTCGCAAGCTGGCAGACAGCATGCGTGATCCGGTCATCGGAGGGGTGGCTCGAATATTCGAAAGCAACTTGCGGTCGGATGCGGCGACGCTGATCGGCTCGGACGGCGACGTAATCATTGGTCTGCGGATACTCAGAGACGCTGCAACGATGACAGATAGCTTGCCGCCTGCCGCCAGGGCAAGAATAGGCGCCGAGCTTGCCCAGGCATATGCGGTGCTCGAGCTTGATCGGGAGTGCCAGGACGCTCTGTCTCGCGCACGGCGCGCTGTTGACGACATTGATGAAGTTGACCGTACTGGGCTTTTCAGTGACTGGGATGCGAGTCGGCTTCTTGTTTACGAAGGCACCTGCTGGCTCTTCCTGAACAAGCCCCGGAAAGCCATCGTTGCTCTCGACGCGGCACTGAGCACAACTGGAGACGGGAACCGGAATGTGGGGCTCGCCGCACAGGTCGACCTGGCGAGCGCATACAACCAGATCGGAGAACTCGAAGAGGGGTGTCGGATTCTCGGAGAAACCCACAGCAGTCTCGTTGCCATGGGTAACCAACGTGGTATCGAACGTGCACATCGGGCAATCGAGAGAACCACACCGTGGCGCAACGAGCAGCCTGTCCGGGCGCTCCGGGAACGGATCCGAAGTACCGAGATTCAGTGAGCGGCACCGGTCAGTGATTGGACCGCGGAGACAACCGAGTCCGGATCCAAGGCATCGAGGATCTCATCGGGAGAGTGTTCCAGTAATTCGCTGTGCTTCATACGGTGCGTTACGACGATAACCCGAAAGCCGGCATGCCGAGCACAATAGATATCGTTCGGAGCGTCACCTACAACCACAGTCTGCGAAATAGCAAGCGGGCTTCCGAACTGGCTGAGATATCGGTCGGCGACAACAGCAGGCAGTTCCAGCCTGTCCCGGGAATCCGAGCCGTAAGCGCCAAGGTCGAGTCGCAGGAGCGAATCCAGGCCGGCCACTCTCAGCTTGGTTTCTGCCGCAGATCGCAAGTTACCGGTCAAGACGGTTTGAACGAACCCGAGTTTGTCCAGTTCTGCGATCGACTCGGCCGCACCGGCATAGGCCGGTTGGTCTCGCGCCAGCTCCGCTTCGCTTTCGGACATCACCTCCGCCAGTTCGTTGTGGAAGCGAGCAACGCCGGCCTGCGCCAGTTCTTGCGGGATACCCGACGTAACAGCTGCTTCGACAACGATCGACTCGTCGGTGAACCCGTGCACTCGTGCTGCTGGGAAAACCACATCGGGCTCCGCTAAAGCGTAAGTACGTGAGATAGCCCTTCGGAGCCATCTCAGGTCGGCAGGGATCAGGGTGCCGTCGATATCCCAGATGACGAGTCCCGGGCGCGCCGCAGTCATGAGAGGATTCTGACAGACCCGATCAGAACCTACGAGGCTGCGGTGACCGATCCGTCATGCGTACGCAGGGTCCTCGGTGCTTACCGTCGCTCACGAAAGAAATTCCAGGTGGGTCCTTGCCGGTGCCGTGCTGTTGCTCGGATTTGCCGTCGTTGTGCCGGTATCCAAGTACCTGGCGACCCTCGCCCCGGCGGGAACTTCCATCACGGCGTGATACCGCTGCTCGACCACACTCAACTTCACCAGCATCAGGCCTGGGTCCTTCACCACGAACGAACACGTTCGGGCGATCCAACCCGCGGCCAGCGGTGTCAAGCATCAGGTGAAGCCGGTGTGTCAAGCATCAGTTGAACCACGACAACCACGTTCCGCGAGTGCTTGCCGAGTTTCGCCATATAGGTTCAAGAGCGGCGGCGCCTGCGCGCCGCCGCCACGCAACCCGGCGTGGCCTGGCTGCGCTGGCGGCCCCACCGGGCGCGTCGGCGACACGCTGGCGCCACCTGCTTCCGACCCGAGATTGCTGAATTTTCAATAACCGAGAAGTGTGGGCGCGACGAGAGCCGTACCCGACTTACCTCCCGCAGCCGCACACGAGTCGGCCGGCAATCTGCCCGGTCAACCGGCTGTGGTCCCGTCGGCCGAATCGTCCACCAACGGCGAAGCCTCACCCTCAGGCTGTTTCTTCTCCGCCTCAACCGTTTCAACGTTCGGCTCGCCGTCCAGAGACTCAACCTCGGGTTCCGATACGACAGCGCTTGGTCGAAGCTCCCTGGCCTCACGAAAGGCGGGCTGATCAGCCGGGTAGTCCTTGCGATTGTCATCCATCGGCGACCAGGTACCCGTCACCCGACCGTTCTGCATGATCTCGGGCAGGGGATCGTTGTCCCAGCAAAACAGGTACCCGTCGTCGTCCTCGAAGGTCATCGCGGGGAGATACAAATACCTCTGCACCGGGCGAACCAGCGACAGATGCCGGACCGAGGTGTCAAGCACATCTACCCGATGCTCCCCACCCGCCTCCATCATCCGAGTAGGTGGCTGAAAGGACACTTTCACGTCTTCGAAGGCGGTGTTGTCAAATGGACACACGAGCCAACCGGGCTGCCATTTCAAGTCGTAGATTGGCCTGTCATCGGCGTTCTTGACACGCACTCCCCAGTGGAAGCCTTCTTCTCCCGCAAAGACGACGGTTGCATGGATCCTGCGGGTCCTTCTCAGAGCCCGTGCTTTCTCTTCTTCACGATCACGCGCCCTCTCCTTCGCGTTGTCGATCGCTACCCACATGGCGACGCTCACGGCGACTGTCGAGATGGCTGCACCCACCCAGGTACCTAACGGTCCCCATTCGAGACCCCAGCTCAACTTACGATTCAACACGGCCACAACGAATCCCACGACAATGGCCGCGACGGAACTGGCCGCTATGACTAGTTTCACATGCGGAACCGTAGTACACCGGATTCGATGCCGCCCGACCTCGCTCTAATCGCCGATGGTGACAATCGAAGACAGTGCGCGGCCTTCGGCCGCGTGGCCCTGCTGACTGGTGGCCTGCATTGTGTTCCCGTGTCCCTCCACCGTCAAGGGCGCCCAAGGGCGTCAGCTTCGCTGATGGGGCATTCACCACCCTTGACCGCGGAGCCTACGCGAGAAAGGCAGGCCCTATGGGGCAGGCGGGGAAGCCAGCCCCTGTATGCGCAGACCACCATCCAACAGGGCCAACCGTGGTCCGGACACAACGAAGCGGCGGGGTATCAATCTCCGCCGCTCCATTTCCGCCGGTCCGCAACTGGTCCGCAGAGCCGCCGTATTCGACCGACAGCCACCAACGACCCCAACGAACAATGCCCAGGTCACGCCACCTCAGCCGACGATGCCAACCCCGGCCATTCCTCGCAAAACAGATATTTCCCGCTCTCCTAAAGCGGGTTGCGCAGGTTCGCACCCTGCCAAGGGAACAACCATGTGCGCGGGTCAGGCGGTGATGCCTACCCCCGATGGGTGCACGCCACCACCGAGCAGGCCCCGTTGGGTCACTAGTGCTCTGACCACAATTGTTCACGGTGTTGATCGGAAGTCGGAGATCGTCATGCCGGACTACTCCCGCTCGTTTGGATGCCGTTCGAGAACGGTTGCTGGATACGCTCGGCGAGGTCAGTCGGCCGGTGGACGAGCCGGGATGAGAACAGCCGTCATCGACGACAAGCTCAGAAACCTTCGGGGTGTTGGGAAAGCCAATGCGCGTGCTGGTGCATGAGCGTGTCGCGTTCGGCGGGAGTGGGCAGCAGGACATCCGTGCCGCCGTCGTAGGGATGGTGTATCCGCTCCAAGGACAGATCAGTGATCATGACCCCTCTGGTGGCGTCGTTGGCTACAACGCGCAGAAGGTCATCTACAGCGCCGCGCTGCCAGGGTATGCGGCTGACGAACAGGTGGGTGTAGGAGATGAACTCAGCGTCGGTCTCGGTTGGGTCATTGCAGACAGAGGTCCAGTAGCGGGCACCGAGCCACTGTGCATGGTCAACGGGCGGCGCGTCTGGCTCAGGACGGTTGGACCAGCCGCAAGTGATGAGGTAGACCTCTTGCCCGGTGAACAACTCGTCCAGGACCGTGTTGTACCGGTCGAGCACGATGCTGTACTCGTCGGCAGTGTCGGGATAGCGCTTGGACCCGGGCAGGCTATGGAACCGTACCCATCGATCCCTATAGGCATGCTTGAGCTCATCAGCCAACGGGGGACACCGCCGCCAATGTCGTTGCCAGAGCCCCGACAGATCGTCACTACACATCCGATCACAGTATCCGCAGGATAAGTATGTTGATCACGAACATTTGGTGGCCCGTTTGCACTCAGGCTGCGGTCGCGTGGGGTCGTGGTCGGCCCCATCGTTGCTGGCGTTCACTACGGACGCGGGCACGTTCTCGGCGTTGCGCTGCGAGGATGTCGGGGTGGCGGGCGTTGGCGTTGCGCCAGCGCAGGTAGTCCTGCAGGCGCCGAGCGAGCACAGTGTGGTTGGGGTGGTTGGAATCGCCCATGGTGAAGGTGCGAAGCGGCCCGAACTGGGCCTCGATCGGATTGGCCCATGAGGCGTTGGTCGGGGTGAAACACAGTTCGACGTTGTTTTTCGCTGCCCAGGAACGGATCGCGGGTGTCTTGTTCGCGGAGAGATTGTCCAGGATCACGTAGACCGGCTCGCCGTCGGGGCGGGCGGTGCGGATCGACTTCAGGGCAGCCAGGCTGAGGTCGCCGCCTTTGCGGCGGCGGGTGACGCCCCACAACTGGTCGTCGTCGAGGCTGTAGCAGCCGTGGAAGTAGCGGATGCCATGGGTTCGGCGGTAGGTCGCGGGCAGCCGGTGCGGTTTCGACGCCTGCGTCCATGCCGATCCGTGGCAGGGCCGGATCGACAGCGGCCCGAACTGGTCGAACGAGAAGCACCGGTCGGGGTGTTCGGTGGTGACCCGCTCGATCCGGTCCAGTTTCGTTTCTTTGTCCGGATCGGTGGATTCTTTCCAGGTTCGGGTGTGTTGGAAGGTGATCCCACGCTCACACAGGATCTGCCGCAGCCGCTCACGGCCGACCGTCACGATCCGAACCGGGTTATCAGCCAGGGAACCGGCGAGTTTGCGCACGCTCCAGTGCGTGAACGGCCGGTCGAGGGTGACCGGTCGCGTTGTGGCCGCCGCGATGACGAACTCGATGTCGTCATCGCTGATCAGGCGGGGACGGCCTCCCGCCCATCGAGGGTCCAGCGCGGCCAGGCCTTTCTCGTTGAACGCATGGATCACGTCCCGGACGGTGTCCTCGTCGGCTGCCACCAGTCGGGCGATCGCCGGTACCAGCGTCCCGGACGCCGACGCCATGATGATCATCGCCCGCCGCATCCGGATCGCCGACCTTTACCGCGCCGCACAATCTGTTGCAGCCGTTGACCTTCCGCGTCGGTCAGCCGACGCGCTCGAACCGGTTCCGCTACAAATCACCCCACACAATTGACAGCGATCACCGTCAACAGTGCGGCAATCTCCCCCACACCGCCGGATTCCCAGCGGCGTGTCACCTCAACCCGGCCAACGTTCGTGGTCAACGCACTAGACCGCCTATCTCCGGCTACGACGAAAACAGATACTTCAAATCGCCGCCCCGCCTGAGGTTATCGATCCTCTGTCGGTATTGGTCTCGCTGATGTGTCGCGTACATGCTCACTGTTTCGCCGGTGACGATCGCCCGGATGACAGTGTTCAGCGCGCTCCGGCCCATTGCCAGGGCGAAATCAGCGATGCTTTCGCACGCCGCGGTGGACAGCGTGCCTCCGTGGATCGCTGCGTTACGGGATCGCGTCAACCGTCCCACCCGGGCATTGAGCAGGCGGAACTCGGCATCGAAGGAACTTCCGAGTGCGGTCGTCGAGCGGAGGATGTCGTCGGTTTCGCTGAGCTGACGCACCAGCCAGTGCTTCGAGTAGATCCGTCTCAACGTGCCCACATGTGGCAGGGCTTTCCGTACATCAAAATGCGAGCTCCACCCGGACTCTTCGATGTCGTCTTGTATCGCCCTCAGGGCTGGATCGTCCGGTGCACCAGGTGTGCGATCCGGCCTGTGCTGGACCACGGCGGCAAAGGCATCGTGTCCGATACGATTCGCCAACGATGTGACGGCGAACTCGTCGAACAGGTACTCCTCGGCAAACGCGTACCAGTTGTACTTCTCGTGGGGCGCAACCCAGGTATTGCAATGTTCGATGGCCCTGACCGCGGCTGTGACAATTGCTTGCGGGTCTTCCCGAGGTACACCCGTGAGCGCATGAAGGAGCGCGAGCACTGGCTGCAGCTGTTGTGCACGTTCGCTGGTGATCAGAAAGCCGTCAGCAGTCATCTCCCTAAGATTGGTGGAGAAGTAATCGTTCTCAAAAAATACGGGATTGGGCATTGGATGCTTCGGCCCCCACTCGGTGGGACGCGGGTTGTAGAAACCGTCGCCGAAAAGCAATGTGCCGCCGAGAACCTGCCACATCTCCTCCGGAGCTCCTGCCACTGCGAGTACCGTGTCCAAGTACAGTCGAGCCATTTCTACGGCGCGGTGGCGCTCGACTCCGTCAACGGCCACCCTGGCGTAGACGAGCTGCGGAAGGTACTCGAAACCGGAAAAATCGTCCATATCGTCGGACAGTTGAAGTTCGCGAATCTTGTCGGTCAGCAGCTCCTCCGGCACCACGGAGAAATTTTCCCGTGCTCGCTCATGGTCGCAGAGTGCACTGGCCAGCTGCTGTGCGTCGTAGAATGTGACATTGCCATGGGTCATGCACTCGTAGCCCTTGACAAACGCCGGGTGAAGACGAAACCACACAACGTAATCCGCCGTTGCGGGCGTCTGCACAATGCAGCGCTCGGCCAGGGTAGCCAGTTCGCTATCGGTCAAATTTGTCGGTGCATTGAAGTTCTCGGGTGTAATTGGGTCGACCGGGTCGCCAACCCTAACTTGCGCGTCTCTGACGCTGCTGGCATGTCCAAACAGAACCTTCACAGCGGTTGACATTGGGCTCCAAAACCAACGCCCTTGCCGGCGCAAGTCGCTTAGTCCGACCAGCGTGTCTCGAAGGTAAGCAACTCGCTCGTGCGGGTATTTGGCATAGTCAATATCGCGGCACGCTTCCACCAAGTCACTCCAAGCCGCAACGAGGGCCTCATCCGGTTCCAGAGCCTTAGCCAGCGTGTCAACATGCCCGGCGATTACGGGCCGTACGCTGTCCTCAAGGTTGTACCCTCTTCCATTCGTCTTGGGAACGAGCAGTTGACTCGTGATCGTTTGGTGAACGACTGTCGCCTTGGAGCCGACCAATTTTTGCAGTTGTGGCCCTATCCAAGTGGCGGCCTCGTCGAGGTCAGAGGCCATCGACTGCCAGTCACGTACCTGCTGCCCAGTATGTTCGCGTGCATCCGCACAGGCGTTAGAGATTTCATGAACGATCGCGGTCAACGGCATACGACCTGCCGTGCAGGTGATCGTTTTCTTCCGCCCGGTGTACTCGTCGAGTTCCTCAAGCCACCGATCACGCTGTTCGAACATCCAACCTCCTCTTGTGCTGGTCATTTGTTAATAGCCGCGCGGCATGACAGGTCGTTCGTTGTCAGTTTGACGTCGATAAGTGTGTTTCGCCAGGTAATCGACCGGGATGCAGCGGGACCAGAACGGGACCACACGCTACGCACGATGCCGAACAACCGCCATGTCAGCGCCGATCGGCGCATCACCGAATCATGCTTCTGACCAGGTAATTTCGCTCAGCGGCTGGACTGGGGGGCAAGTGGGTCGGTGACGACAGGTCTGACGACAACGCCGACGACAGCGGAGTCAGTCGCACCGCCCACTTCGTGCCGACTGAGGGTCGAAACGCCCTGATCGCGGACCGGTCCCGTGCCTGGCAGTGTGAGGACACGGGGATTCGAGGCCGCTTGGCTTCATCAAGACGCAGGCCGGGTCCGGGACCACCCCGTTCCCGGCCTGTTCTATTTGACCCAACCCGCATTTACCTGAAGGTCTGCCCGGATTGCAGCACGGCCGGGGACCTTCTTTATGCGGTCCTGGCCTCGGTATGTTGATCGCGTAGCACTCGTCGGCGAATCTTGCCGGTCTGCGTTTTCGGCAGGTCCGCGACGACTTCCACAGTCCTAGGTCGTTTGTAGGGCGCGAGTCGATCACGGGTGAACGAGATCAGGTCATCGGGCCTGGCGCTGTGCCCGTCCTTCAGGGAGACGTAGGCGGCCACGGACTCACCTTGATACTCGTCAGGAATCCCTACGACTGCCGCTTCGAGCACAGCCGGATGCTCGTAGAGGACATCCTCGACCTCGCGCGGCCACACTTTGTACCCGGAGACGTTGATCTGGTCTTTGATCCGATCGACCAGATACACCCACCCCTGCTCGTCCACGATCGCGCTGTCGCCGGTTCGGAGGCGGCCTTCGGGCAGGGCGGCCTCGGATTCTTCTGGTTTGCGCCAGTATCCACGGATAACCTGTGGGCCGGTGACGACGAGTTCACCTTGGTTGCCGGGTGGGAGGGGGTGGCCTTCGGGGTCGACCACCTCGACGTTCACCCCCGGGAGCGGTAGTCCGATGGACAGGGTGCCGCTGTTCGGGTCGACCGGTGCGCTCGTTCCTGGCGGTACCGCGGTGACTGCCGACGAGGTTTCGGTCATGCCGTAGGCGTTGTGGATGTAGTGCCCGAACCGTTCGCGGAATCGGGCGACCGTGCTCGGCGGGACCGGTGCGCCCCCGCTGAACAGCGTCTTGATGGTGGAGAAGTGTTCGGCGGTGGCGTATTCGGAGTTCATCATCGCGTTGAAGGCGGTGATGGAACCGATTGTGTAGGTGACGCCATGTTCGCGGAGTGCGCTTACGGCGACATCAGTGTTGAATCGTCCGGTGAACACCAGCGATGTCCGTTCGGTTAGCGCGAGTGCGCCGATGACGACGGCTCCGGTTATGTGGAACAGCGGGGCCAGTGCGAAGACGACGTCGCCGGGCATGATGCCTGCGAGCTCGGCGAAACTGCTGGTTACCGCGCGGACATTGGCGTGCGAGTTCATCGCGCCCTTGGGTGGGCCGGTGGTGCCGGAGGTGTAGGCGAGGAATGCCAGGTCCTCGCCGCGCACCTGAACCTGCGGCGGTGGCTGCCCGATGTACCTGTGGGCCAAGCAGAGGAGGTCGGAATCGCGGGGAATCGACTTCGTCGCACCGACTTCGATCACCCGGGGGTCGTGGCGCGACTGCAGTTCCGACTCGGAAGTTCCCAGCACCCACCGGACCTCGGTGCCCTCGATGTCCTCCTGGACCTGCCGCACATCGCGGTCGGTGGTGATGATCCCGATCGGTTCGGCGTCGCTGACGAGTTCGCGGAGTTCCCGCCCGCGATACATCGGATTGAGCAGCAGCGCGACGGCACCGAGTTTCCACAGCGCGAGCAGGACCAGCGCGTATTGCGGAATGTTCTGTAGGTGGATACCCACCCGCTCTCCGTGACCCACGCCGCGCTCGGCCAGCGCGACAGCGAGTGCGTTGGCGAGATCGTCGGTCTGGCGCACGGAGAGCGTCGTGTCGAAGTACACGATGGCCGGGGCGTCGGCGTCGCGCTGCACCCGGTCGTTCCATGCCTCCACGAGTGTGTCGAAACGTGGACGGTGTTCGGGAGCCACCAGCTGCGCGGACCCCCCGCCCGCCGCACCCTCATCAAATGCGGCGGGCGGAGCTGTCCGGGCCGACCTGGTGTCGCCGGCGCTCATGCCGGGAGTTCCTTCCGCCCCGTCTCGCGGATCGTCGCGACGGTGAGCAGCCCGATGGCGCAGACGCCCATCACCCAGTAGGCGGGTGACATCGCACTGCCCGTTGATTCGACCAGTTGGGCGGCGACATACGGTGCCGTTCCGCCGGCCGCGATGGTGCCGATATTGAAGCCGAGGGAGACCCCGGTGTAGCGGACCGTGCGGGGGAACAGTTCGGTGAACAGCGGGAACGCCGGAACCTGCACCACACCGTTGAGGACCATGTAGACGAAGTAGACGAGGCCGATCACGACAATGCTGCTCGTCGCACCCATGATCAGGAACGCCGGGAGGGCGATCACGACGTAGGCGAGGTAGCCGAAGATGAGGACTGGTTTCCGGCCGTACCTGTCGGTGAGCATGCCGCTGATCGGGAAGGTGGCGCAGGCCAGGGCGATGGCGATGGCTGATGTCCAGTACACGGCGTCTTTGGAGAAGCCGAGGTTCTTGATCAGGTAGACGCTGAAGTAGGTCAATCCGATATAGCCGGAGCCGTTCATCGCGATGGCGACACCGACGACGCGGAGTACCGACCACGGGTTCTTCGTGACGACGTCCTTGAGCGGGCTCTTGGCGACCTGCTCCTTCTCGGCCATCTCCTCGAATTCGGGGGTGTCTTCGAGCTTCAACCGGACGCGGAGGCAGACGTAGGCGAGGGGGAGGGCGAGCAGGAACGGGATGCGCCAGCCCCACGACTCCATCTGTTCGTCGGTGGTGACGAGGGCGACCAGGCCGACGACGGCGGCGGCGACGGCGAAGCCGAGGGTGGAGCCGACCGGGGTGAAGGAGCCGAAGAAGCCGCGTCGCCCGGGTGGGGCCGATTCGGCGATGTAGGTCGCCGCGCCGCCTACTTCGCCGCCGGCGGAGAAGCCCTGGGCGAGTCGGACGAGTACTAGAAGGACGGGGGCGAGTACGCCGACGGACGAATGGGTGGGGAGTAACCCGAGGATGCCGCAGGCTATGCCCATCGCGACGACTGTGGCCACGAGGGCGTGGCGGCGGCCGCGGCGGTCGCCGAGGCGGCCGAAGAAGATGCCGCCGAGGGGGCGGGCGACGTAGGCGACGCCGAACACGGCGAGGGTCGACAGGATCGACACCCCGGGATTGTCGGACGGGAAGAACAGGGGGGCGATGGTGACGGCGAGGAAGCCGTAGACCGCGAAGTCGTAGTACTCGATGAGGGTGCCGACGCCGCCGGCGATGGCGGCGCGGCGGGCCACTGAGTTGGACTTCTTCGGGGCGGTCACCTGATGCCGGCCGGTGGGCTGTCTGTCAGGGTTCTCGACGCGATGATCGACATTGGTCATTGCGGTTGTCCTTGGCGTGTGTGCTCGGCGAGCAGGAGTTCATACGAGCCACCGGCTTCGATGACCTGAACGGTCCGCGGATTCGGTGGGGTTCCGACCAGGTCGGTTCCCTCGGGCCGGCGCAGGGTCGCGGCGCGCCAGTCGAGGACCACGGGATCGTCCACTGTCACAGCGGTCGATACGCCGGGGATCGTGATCAACGGCATGCCGTTGAAGGTCTCGCCGCGCCAGAAGCCGGGCGAGAAGGATTCCGCGACGATGGCCGAGATCCCCGCATTGCGGAGGGCGACCATGGGCGGATAGTGCGGGTGACCGTAGCCGAAGTTACGGCCGCCGACGATGATATCGCCGGGGCGGACGCGGTCGGCGAAGGTGGGGTCGTAGGCCTGCATGCACACCGAGCGCAGGTGGTCGGGGTCGTAGGACTTGATATTGGAGACGCCGACGACGAGGTCGATATCGAAATCGTCGCCGAAGATCCAAGCGACCTTGCCTTCGATAAGGTCGGGTGGGGGTGGGTAGGCGCTCATAGGGCCGACTCCTGGATGGTGCCGGTGAGGGCGCTCGCGGCGACGGTGTAGGGGGAGCCCATGTAGATATTGGCGTCGGGGCTGCCCATACGTCCGGAGATGTTGAGGACGCCGGTGGAGATGCAGTTCTCGCCGGGTTGCAGGGGTTTCTGGTAGCCGAAGCAGAAATCGCAGCTCGATATATTGATATGCGCACCTGCGGATCGGAGCACATCGAGGAGACCCTCTGCCTCGGCCTGCTCGTACACCTTCTGGGAGGTGGGGACGACATTGAGTTCCACGCCGGGCGCGACCTTGCGACCGTCGAGGACCAGGGCGGCGGCGCGCAGATCTTCGATGCGGCCGCTGGCGCACGAGCCGATGAATGCCTTGGTGATGGGTGTGCCGGTGAGTTCCTGGGCGGTTTTGGTGTTGACGGCTCGGGCCGAGCCGGGCAGCACTACCCGGGGAGTCAGGGTCGAGAGGTCGATGGTGTGGCGGGCCGCGTAGGTGGCGTCGGGGTCGGGATAGACCGGGTCGAAGTCGCGGCGGGCGACCTCGTTCGCGTAGGCGAGGGACATCTCGTCGGGTTCGAAGATCGCGGAGACGGCACCGGTGAACATGGCCATTCCGCACAGGCCCTGGCGGTGGTCGATGGCCATGGCGCGGGCGCCGGGGCCGCCGAATTCCATCACCTGATGGGCGCAGCCGTCGGCGCCGACCATATCGATGATGGTGTGGACGAGGTCGCGGCTGTCGACGCCGGGTGGGAATTCGCCGACGAGGTCGAAGCGGGTGGTGGCGGGGATATCGACGAAGATCTTGCCGGTGACCCAGGCTTCGATGAGGTCGCGGCGGATGCCCCAGCCGAGGGCGCCGAAGGCTCCGATACCGCTGATGTGGCCGTCGAAGTGGACGAGGAATTCGCCGGGGATCGCGAGGCCCAGTTCGGCGGTGAGCTGGTGGCCGATGCCGCGGCCCTCGTGCAATTCGATGCCGTAGAAGTCGCACCAGTCGCGGGTGACCTGGTGGACTTCGGTTTCCTTGTCGTTGCGCTTGGTGAGCATGTGATCGATGAAGACGATGTAGCGGCTCGGGTCCTGGAGCTCGGTGATGCCGAAGTCGTCGCGCATCTGCCGGAACATCACGTCGGTGTACCCGGGGAAGTCGTAGGCGATCATGCGCGCGGGGTGGACCGCGTGGTTCTCGGCGGCGCGGACAGTGTCCTGGTCGGAGGCGCGGCCCAGGATCTTCTCCGTCATGGTGTAACCCACGGCGGTCACCGGTCCTGTTTCGCGGGTAGGTACTTGTTCTGCTTGGCCTCGACCTCGGGGAAGCCGATCAGTTCGACGAATTCGTGGTGCTGGAGTGTGTCGGCGCTGACCTGGGCGGGTGCTTCGCCCGCGGCGAGCCGGCGCAGCGTCGCCTGGGCGGCCCCGGCCACTGCCATCAGGACCTGGGTCGGCAGCAGGGCGAGGCGGACGCCGATCTGGGCGAGGATCTCGGGGGTGAAATCGCGTTCGGTCCAGGTGGAGGCGGTGAGGGTGGCCATCAGCGGGACCCCGGCCTCTTCGTGGCAGCGCTGCCACTGTTCGACGGTTTCGAAGGTTTTGGTCACCGGCATGATCATGTCGGCGCCGGCTTCGACGTAGGCCTGGGCGCGGCGGATGGCGTCGTCGCCGCGGGCGTCGGTGCGGGCGATCAGGAGGACGTCGTCGGGGATCGAATCGCGGACGGCGCGGATCTTGCCGGTCGCTTCGCCGATGGTGATCAGGTCGACGGGGTCGCCCACGCAGATGGGGCAGGACTTGGGGGAGACCTGGTCCTCCATGAACATCCCGCCGACGCCCGCGTCCGCGAACTTGGCGGCGGTGCGGGCGGCGTTGACGGCGTTGCCGTAGCCGGTGTCGATATCGGCGACCAGTGGCAGCTTCGAGGACTCTCGGATGGTGCGGACTGCCTGCAGGTTCTCGGTCTGGGTGTAGAGCTCGGCGTCGGGCAGGCCCAGCGCCGCCGAGACGGCGAATCCGGACGCGCACAGGGCGCTGAATCCGGCCTGTTCGGCGAGACGGGCGGTCAAACCGTCCCATACGCCGGGGGCGTAGACGAGTCCGTTCGACGTGAGGTCTTTCAAGGTCGGGCTGCGCACCAGTCCACTCTCCGTTTCGCAATGCGGAATGCGTTTCGTATCTCGGTACGCACGGTAAGGTGGTGCGGGTCACAAAGTCAACCCCGGTCGGTGGATGTCTGTTCGTATGGTGACGACACCGATCGCACGATCAACGAAAGCGAGTGAGCCGCAGTGACTGTGTCCATCGAGTCCGAAGCGCCGGGCGGTCGCGACGTTGTGGGCGCTGTTCTCAAGGCCTGCACGCTGCTCGGTCACTTCGGTGCGGACCGGCCCGTCTGGACGCTGAACGACCTCACCACGGCGAGTGGGATGAACAAGACGACGGTGTATCGCCTGATGTCCACGCTGATCCAGGCGGGGTGGGTGACTCGTACCGAAGAAGGCGCCTACCGCGTCGCGATGCCGGTATTCGAGATCGGTTCCGCTGCGCTGTCGAAGCTCGATATCCGTTCCGCGGCAAAGCCGTTCATGTCCGAACTGGCGTCCGCCTTCGGTAATACCGCCTACCTGATGGTGCCCGCGGAACAGGGCGCGGTCTGCATCGACCTGCTCGAAGGACGCAACGCCCTGGTCGTCGCCGGGATCAACATCGGGTCCGTGATGCCCTATCACGCCGCGGCGGGGCCCATCGTCATGCTCGCTCACTCGCAAGCTCTGCGGGACAGGTGGATCACGACCGATCTGCCCGCGATCACCGATCGAACCATCACCGATGTGGACAGACTCGTCGAACACCTCGACGCGATCAGGGAAGCCGGCTACTCGCTGAGCAACTCCGACTATCTGCCCGGGGTCGCCGCGGTGGGGGCGCCGATATTGGGGCGGGACGGATCGGTGGTCGCGTCCATCAGCGTGGGCGGCCGGGCCGAGGAGTTCGAAGGCGACGCGCTCACCGCGAAAATCGAGCGGGTGTGCGACGCGGGCGTGCGGATCACGAGGATCGCGCAAGCGCTACCGCGGGGCTGAAGGGCCCGCGGCTGACAGTCGAGGGTGACCTTCCGTGGGAGCCGGCCGCGATCGTCCTGACATCACGGGGCCTGCGAATGTGACGTTTTCGTATGCTCGATGAAATCGAAATGTTGGACAGGGGCGAGCGGGATAATCGGGTGCGGCTCGCACGCACGATATATGCCATGACAGCTTCCTGTAAATTTCAATTTCTCGTGTTCCTCGGTTGGAAAACGATATGAATTACATGGCTGTGTTTATGGAAATGGTACGCCGCCCGCAGGTTTGGGCTGGTGGATCCCCGTGAGTCGGGGCCGCGATCGCCTCAGCTGGGAATTCGCTGCGTAAGGCCTGTAGCCCGTATAAATTTTCATGCAATTTTGCTGTACGGATCTTGATTTCTGGGGTATACGCAGGCCAGCCGGTCGTCCTACACTAAAGCCCGGTCGGGATACGGAGGAAAGGTCGGCTCTGGAGGAGAGAGATGGCAAGTCCGCCACCCCGGATTCATCCTGGCCCGGTTCCGGACGGAACTGGCGCGACCACAATTTCGGCGATACGGCCGGTGCCGCTCTCGGCCGGTCAGCGGGCACTCTGGCTGGCGCAGCAATTACGCCCGGACGTCCCGATATCCGAAGCGCAGTACATCGAACTCCACGGCGAGCTGGATATCGAGTTGCTGCGCCGGACATCGATCCGAGTGGGCCGTGAATTCCAGACGGGATATCTACGCCTGGTAGAGGACGACGGTGAGCCGTACCAGTTGTTCGATCCGTCGCTGGAGTCGGCGGGACCGCATATCGATATGCGTGGTGAACGAGATCCCATGGCGGCGGCTCTGCGGTGGATGTGCGACGAGTACACCGCACCGCTGGATATGACCCGGGACCGGTTGGTGGCGGGGGCGCTCCTACAGGTCGGGGATCGTCATTACCTGTGGTACAACAGGATTCACCATGTCGCATCGGACGGCTATGCCGCGATGACGATGGTGAACCGGATCGCGGCGCTGTACACCGCTGCGCTGCAGGACCCGGCAGCAGAGCCGAGCGAATCGATAGCGCCGAATCGGGCGGCGGACCTGCGCACCCTGTACGAGGCCGACCGCAGCTATCGCGAATCGAAGAGGTTCACCGACGACCGAGCGTATTGGCTGAACAGGCTCGCCGACGTCCACGACGTTTCCAGCCTTGCCGGTGGATACGCTCCCCCGCGCGCGGACAGCGTGGCCGCGATCGGTGAACTGTCGCCGGCGACGGTAGCGCGGATCGATCACTGCGCCGATGTGCTGGACACCAGCCCGGCCGCGGTGGTGATCGCCGCATTTGGATGCTATCTGGCCCGGATGACCGGGCGGGACGATGTCGTGGTCGATATACCCGTATCGGGGCGCACGAGCGCCGTGCTGCGGCGCTCGGGGGGAGTGTTCGTCAACGTCGCGCCGTTCCCGGTCGTGTTCGGTACCGGGGATACGGTCGCGACGCTGGCGCGGCGGGTGCAGTCCGACCTGATCGGCGCACTCCGGCATCAGCGATGCGGCCTCTACGATATTCGTGCCGCCGCCGGATCGAACGGGCAGCGGCGTTTCGCCGGCCCGGTGGTCAATGTCATGTACTTCCACCAGGAGATCCGGCTCGGGCCGGCGAGCGGGGAATTCCATATCCTCAGCTCCGGGCCCGTCGAGGATCTGCTGGTCGATCTCTATCAGACCGGAGATCCGCCGCGGACGATCCTGCACTTCATGGCCAATCCCAACCTTTACACCCGCGCCGAACTGTCGGCGCATCACGCCAGATTCACGCAGTTGCTCGACGCGTTCGCCGCCGCCGCACCGGATACCGACCTCGGACAGGTCCACCCCGATACGGCCCGTGACGCAGCTCGGATCCGTCACCGCCGTGAGAACCTCGCGTTCTGGCGGGCCACGCTTGCCGACCTGCCGGTGGAACTGAGTCTGCCGTTCGATCGATCGCGACCGGGAGTGGCCTCGGACCGGGGCGGGAGTTGCCGGTTCGGGTTGGGGGCTGGGCTGGTCGGGGGCCTGGCGAAACTCGCGCGGGGGCGCGATCGATCGTTGTTCACGGTGATCCATGCCGCGCTGGCGATTCTGCTCGCGCGGTTGAGTGGTTCCGGTGACATCGTGATCGGAACACCGGTAGCCGGGCGTGGCGCCGCTGCGCTCGACGATACGAGCGGAACATCGGTGGCGGTGTTGCGGACCGATGTCGAGCTCGGTGAGTCCTTCACCGAGTTCCTCGATCGGGTCGGGCAGATCGATCCGGCTGCTTTCGAGCATGCCGATGTGCCGTTCGAGCAGTTGGTGGCGGAGCTCGCCCCCGAACGCTCGCAGTCACCGAATCCGCTGTTCCAGGTCGTGCTGGCAATCCAGGACTCGGTGCGCGCCGACCTGGATGCGCCCGGTTCGGTGACCGATCGTGTCGAGGATGTACCCCGGTGCGATGTGCGGGTCGCGTTGTCGGAGGGCGACGACCATGACGGGTTGGCAGTGACGGTCACCTACTCGGCGGATCTGTTCGATGCGCGCACGATCGATTCGCTGGGGCGCCGATTGGTCCGGGTACTGGAATCGGTGGCCGCGGATCCGGCGGGCGCAGTGGGGTCGATCGACCTACTCGAGCCGGCTGAACGAGCTGATCTGCTGACGCGTTCCGGAGGCCGCACGGTCGCGCCCGTTACTCTCGACGAGCTGTTGACCGCGACTGCCGCCGGGAATCCGGACGTGCCGGCGTTCGTGTTCGACGGTGCGCAGATGAGTTACCGAGAACTCGACGAGCGCTCCAGCCAACTGGCCCGGATACTCATCCGGCAGGGCGTGGGGCCGGAAGATATTGTCGCGGTCGCGATGCCACGCTCTCCGGATTTGGTTCTCGCCTGGTGGGCGGTGGCGAAATCGGGGGCCGCCTTCCTGCCGATCGACCCGGCTTTTCCCGCCGAGCGGATCACCCACATGATGACCGATTCCGAAGCGGTGATCGGTTTGACGGTGGCGTCGGCGCGTGAGCAATTACCCGGCACCATCGATTGGCTGATACCCCGCGACCTCGACAGGACCATCGACAGCCGGCCGATCTCCGATTCCGAACGCACAACCGCGCTGCGACCACAGCACCCGGCCTATCTGATCTACACCTCGGGCTCCACCGGTGTGCCGAAGGGGGTGACCGTGACGCATGCCGGGTTGGCCGCGCTCAGCGCCGAGCAGCGGGAACGCTATGCGGTGAACCGAGACTCGCGGACGCTGTACTTCGCGTCGCCGAGCTTCGACAGCTCGGTCTGGGAGATGTTGTTCGCGGGGGGATCCGGCGCCACGATGATTATCGCGGTGCCCGGTACCTACGGTGGTGTGGAGCTGGCGGAGCTGTTGCGCCGCGAGCGGGTGAGCCACGCAGTGGTGACACCGGCCGCCTTGGCTTCGGTCGATCCGGCCGGGCTCGACAGTTTGCGAGTCGTCATCGCCGCGGGTGACGCCTGTTCACCGGAGCTGGTGCGGTGCTGGGCATCCGGCGATCGGGAATTCGTCAATGGCTACGGTCCCACCGAGGCCACAGTCATGACCAATCACAGTGCTCCGTTGGTGCCGGGGCAGCAGGTGACGATCGGTGGCCCGATTCGTGGTGTCACGGAGTGGGTGCTGGATCAGCGGTTGCAGCCTGTGCCGGTCGGGGTCGCGGGGGAGTTGTATGTGGCCGGTGCGCTGCTGGCTCGTGGCTATCATGCTCGGTCGGGGTTGACAGCCGCGCGTTTCGTGGCCTGTCCCTGGGTGCCCGGTGTACGGATGTACCGCACCGGGGACGTGGTCCGCTGGACCGCCGACGGAGCGATCCAGCATCTCGGCCGGTCCGACTTCCAGGTCAAGGTACGTGGTCATCGCATCGAGCTCGGTGAGATCGACGCGGTACTGGCGGCGCACGAGACCGTCGGATTCGCCACTACCGTGGGCCGCCGCAACAGCTCCGGGACCATGATGCTGGCCTCGTACGTCGCCGCCGCGCAGGGGCGTTCGATCGATATCGCGATCCTCAGCGAATGTCTGCGCGCACGGCTGCCGTCCTACATGGTCCCGCCCTCGATCATGGTGCTCGATCACATCCCGCTGACACCCACGGGAAAGCTGGACCGCAGCGCACTACCGGATCCCGTTCCCACCGACACCGCACCGTTCCGGGCGCCCGAGACGCCGGTCGAACGCAGTATCGCCCGGGCGTTCGCGGAGGTGCTGGGTACCGACACCGTCGGTCTCGACGATTCGTTCTTCGCACTCGGCGGAGACAGCTTGACCGCCACCCGGGTAGCCGCGCGACTCGGTGCGGCGCTGGCTACCGAGATCCCGGTGCGGTTGCTGTTCGAGGCGCCGGAGGTGTCGGCGCTCGCGACCTGTATCGAGCAGCATGCGCGGACGGGGCGGCAACGCCCGCCGCTGGTCGCCGGGCCCCGCCCCGATCTCGTGCCGTTGGCGCCCGCCCAGCAGCGGATGTGGTTCTTCAACCAATACGACACCGGTTCCGGGGCGTACAACATGCCGATCGCCATCCGGTTGCGCGGTGCTCTCGACCTCGACGCCCTGCGTTCGGCCCTGGCCGATCTGCTGCGCCGGCACGAATCCTTGCGCACGCGATATCCGGACCGCGGCGGAACGATTGTCCAGGTCGTCGAACCCGCCGGCGAGTCGGCCCGAGAGCTGAGCCGGGTATCTGTCCGCCCGGACCAGTTGATCACCGCGATAACCGATTTCGTCCGTGCAGGCTTCGATGTGAGTGCCGAGGCGCCGGTGCGTGCCCGATTGTTCCGCATGGTCGGTGCCGAGGAGACCGAATATGTGCTGACAGTCGTGGTACACCACATTGCCGCGGACGGTTTTTCGATGGTATCGCTGGCCCGTGATGTGACGACGGCGTACGCCGCGCGAGCTCGGGGGCAGGCCCCGTCCTGGACACCGCTACCGGTCCAGTTCGCGGACTACGCGCTCTGGCAGCGCGCTGTCCTCGGCGCTCCCGACGATCCCGAATCACTGTGTGCCCGTCAGCTCCGGTATTGGCGCGAGACGCTCGCCGACCTGCCCGAGGAGCTGCGTCTGCCGTTCGACCGGCCGCGGCCGGTCGTGGGGTCGAATCGGAGCGGGAGTTGCCGGTTCGACGTGGAGCCGGGAACGGTCGCGGCGTTGGAAGAGCTGGCGCGGAAGCGTAGCTCCTCGCTGTTCATGGTGGTGCACGGCGCGTTGGCGGTTCTGCTCGCGCGGATGAGTGGTTCCGGTGATATCGCGATCGGCACGCCGGTAGCCGGGCGGGGTGCCGCCGTGCTCGATGATGTGGTCGGGATGTTCGTCAATACGGTGGTGTTGCGGACGGATGTAGCGGGCGGTGAATCGTTCACCGAGTTCCTCGACCGGGTC
Organism: Nocardia jinanensis; assembly: GCF_014645735.1. GTDB lineage: Bacteria > Actinomycetota > Actinomycetes > Mycobacteriales > Mycobacteriaceae > Nocardia > Nocardia jinanensis. The sequence continues at coordinate 467,939 of NZ_BMMH01000004.1, forward strand.
AAGAGAGTTGATCTGGCCGCTCTCGAACATGCCGATGTGCCGTTCGAGCAGGTGGTCGACGAGCTCGGTCCGCAGCGGTCCCAGTCCCGGCATCCGTTGTTCCAGGTGATGTTGGCGTTCCAGAACTTGGCGCCCGCCGACCTGGAGCTGCCCGGGGTGGAGGTATCGCTGGTCGATCTTCCCGACGACGTGTCCCGGTTCGATCTGCAGGCTGTGCTGTCGGAAAACGACAGTGGCGGCCTGGCGGTACGGGTTGCCTACTCGACCGATCTGTTCGACGCGGACACAGTTGATTCGCTGATGCGCCGGTGGCTCCGGGTCTTGGAGTCGGTGACCGTCGATCCGGCAGTCGCGGTGGGATCGATCGACGTGCTGGAACCCGCGGAACGGACCGATCTGCTGACGCGTTCGGGGGCCGGCGCCGCCCCGCCGGTTACTCTGGCCGAGTTGCTGACCTCGGCCGTCGCGCGGGATCCCGGCGCGACAGCGATCGTGTGCGACGGGCAGCGATCGACCTACGGGGAGCTGGAGCAACGTTCGAACCGCTTGGCTCGGAAGCTGATTCAGCGGGGTGTGGGGCCGGAGGATATTGTCGCGGTGGCGATGCCGCGCTCCGCGGATTCGGTTCTCGCGGTGTGGGCGGTGGTCCGGACAGGGGCCGCGTTCCTGCCGATCGACCCGGCCTATCCTGCCGACCGGATCACCTATATGGTGACCGATTCGGGAGCGGTGCTCGGTCTGACGGTGGCATCGGTGCGGGCGCGACTACCCGGTGATATCGAATGGCTGACACTCGACGACCCCGATGAGACCCGCAGCGCCCAGCCGATCTCCGACGGTGACCGGATACATCCACTGCGTGTCGACAATATCGCCTACCTCATCTATACCTCGGGCTCGACCGGGCTGCCCAAAGCTGTCGCGGTGAGCCATCGCGGTCTGCGCAACTGCGCGGACGAGCACCTGGACGCCATGCGTATCGAACCGGGTTCTCGTGTGCTGTCCTTGTCCTCGCCGGGCTTCGATGTCTCGGTGGAGGAATTGCTGTCGGCGCTGTGCGCGGGCGCGACCATGGTCATCGCACCCCCCGATGTCTACGGGGGCGACGCACTCGCCGAACTGATCGACCGTGAAAAGGTCGGCCTCGTCTTCATCACACCGTCCCCGCTGTCCACCATCGACCGGACCCGCTGGCCGCTACCGGATCTGCGAAATGTGGTGGTCGGTGGCGAGGGTTATGGCGCCGAACTGGTCGAGTGCTGGTGCGACGGCCGTGCGGTGTTCAACGGCTACGGTCCGTCCGAGACCACGATGATGGCGAATCACAGTGCTCCGTTGGTGGCGGGGGAGCAGGTGACGATCGGTGGCCCGATTCGTGGTGTCGCGGAGTGGGTGCTGGATCAGCGGTTGCAGCCTGTGCCGGTCGGGGTCGCGGGGGAGTTGTATGTGGCCGGTGCGCTGCTGGCTCGTGGCTATCATGCTCGGTCGGGGTTGACAGCCGCGCGTTTCGTGGCCTGTCCCTGGGTGCCCGGTGTACGGATGTACCGCACCGGGGACGTGGTCCGCTGGACCGCCGACGGAGCGATCCAGTATCTGGGCCGGTCGGATTTCCAGGTGAAAATTCGTGGCCTCAGGATCGAACCGGGCGAGATCGATGCCCTGCTCGCCGCTCATGAAACTGTCGGTTTCTCCACTACCATCGGCCATCGCAGCAGTTCCGGGACCGTATCGCTGGTGTCGTATGTGGTCGCCGCACCCGGTTGTTCGATCGATGTCTCGATCCTGACCGGGTATCTGAGCGGGCGGTTGCCCTCGTATATGGTCCCGTCCACGATCATGCTGCTCGAGCACCTCCCGTTGACCCCGACGGGCAAGCTGGACCGCACGGCGCTTCCCGACCCGGTCTTCGCCGGCAGCGCGGAGTTCCGGGCGCCCGAGACACCGGTCGAACGCAGTATCGCCCAGGCGTTCGCCGAGGTGCTGGGTACCGATACCGTCGGTCTCGACGATTCGTTCTTCGCGCTCGGCGGCGACAGCATCATGTCGATCCAGCTGGTGACTCGGGCCCGAGCGGCGGGGGTGCTGTTCTCCGCGCGTGAGGTGTTCGAGCGCAAGACGGTCGCCGGGCTGGCCCGGATCGCGGCGCGCGCCGGCGGTCCCGGGGAGGTTCCCCGGCTGGCGGAGCTGCCCGGCGGTGGTGTGGGGCCGATACCGCTCACGCCGATCATGCGATGGCTCATCGAGCACGCGGAGCCGGGATTCGACCGCTTCTCGCAGGCCGTGCTGCTGAGTCTGCCGGTCGATATCGACCGGCAGCAGTTGGCGGGCACGGTACAGGCGGTACTCGATCGGCACGATATGTTGCGCGCACGGCTGCGCCCGGCCGACGACGGACGCTGGATATGGGAGGCATTGCCGGCCGGATCGATTCGATCCGAGGAGGTCATCCACCGGGTGGCGACGGAGCAGGAGCCGGGCAGCGCTGGTTTCCGTGCGTCGGTGGCGGCGGAGCTGGATGCCGCCACGAGCCGGCTCGATCCGGGCGCCGGGATCGTGGTGCAGGTGGTCTGGTTCGATCCGGTGAACACCACGGAGCCGGGCCGGGTGCTGCTGCTGGTGCATCATTCGGCGATCGACGGAGTCTCCTGGCGGGTGCTGGTGCCCGACCTCGCCGTCGCATGGGCGCGGATCCGGTCCGGCGAGCCACCCGGCCTCGCCCCGGTCGGAACGTCGATGCGCCGGTGGGCGCACGGGCTGGTCGAGGCCGCGCACCGCCCGGAGCGGATCGCCGAGCTGGAACTGTGGCAAGCGATGGTGGCCGAGAACGATCCGGTGATCGGGTCCCGGCCCTTCGACCCGGCGGTCGATGTGGCTGCCACCCTGCGCGCGGTCGAGGTCGACGTATCCCCCGAAGTGACCGAAGCGCTGTCGACCGAGGTGCCCGCGGCATTCCACGGCAGTGTGACCGATGGGCTGCTGGCGGCCCTGGCCTTGGCGTTGACGAAGTGGCGGCGCGCGCGCGAGACAAGTGCCCGCGGCGATCTGCCCGCGGACATCGTGATCGGTCTCGAAGGGCACGGCCGCGAGGAGACCGCCGTCCAGGGCGCCGATCTGACCCGCACGGTCGGCTGGTTCACCACGAGTTTCCCGTTGCGCCTGGACCTTTCCGATATCGATCTCGACGACGCGTGCGCGGGTGGGCCGGCCATGGGGGCCGCGGTCAAGTCCGTGAAGGAACAGCTGCGCGCTGTCCCGGACCACGGGATCGGCTACGGCCTGTTGCGGTATCTCGACGAGGACACCGAACCGGTGTTGCGGACGCTGCCATCGCCGCAGATCGGGTTCAACTATCTCGGCCGCATCGCCACGGGGATGCCCGAAGGAATGCCGGCGGTCGGTTGGCTGCCGGTGGACGACGGCGGCGATCTCTCGAGCGCCGAACTCGTCCGTGCGCAGAATCCGGATATGCCGGTGACCGCGGCGCTCGATATCACCGCCCGCATGCTCGACGACGGGGGCCGGCCACGGTTGCGGGCGCTCTGGTCCTATCCCGCCGGGCTGCTCACCGCCGACGAGGTGCGCGCGGCGGCGGAGTCGTGGCGGGCGGTGCTGGCCGCGTTGGCGGCACATACCCACCGCAGCGGGGCGGGCGGATGGACACCGTCGGATCTGGATCTGGTCCGGCTGGCGCAGTCCGAGATCGAACGACTCGAGGACCGGTATCCGGCGTCGAGCGATATCTGGCCGCTGACTCCGTTGCAGGAGGGCCTGCTGTTCCACGCGCTGGTGTCGGAGGAGTCGACGGACGCCTATGTGGTGCAGCTGGTCGTCGAGCTCCGGGGGCCTGTCGATCCGCGGCGACTGCGCCGAGCCGGGCAGCTGCTGCTCGACCGGCACGCGAATCTGCGCACCGCATTCGTCACCGATACCGGGCCGGTGCAGGTGGTCGACGAAGGCGTCGAGGCGCCCTGGTCGGAGCTCGACCTGTCCGGGCTCGACGAGCAGGGACGGGAACGCGAATGGGATCTGCTGATGGCCGCGGACCGGGCGACCCGGTTCGACCCGGCGCGGGCCCCGCTGCTGCGCTGGATGCTGGTCACCACCGGGCCACAAAAGTATCGGCTGGTGCTCACCAATCACCATCTGCTGCTCGACGGCTGGTCACTACCGCTGCTCCTACGGGAGTTGCTGGTGCTCTACGCCACCGACGGTGATATCGCGGCGCTGCCCGCGGTCGATCCCTATCGTGACTTCCTGGAGTGGCTCGCCGGGCAGGACCGGGCCGCGTCGCTCGACGTCTGGGCCCACGTATTCGACGGCGCCGACGAGCCGACGCTGTTGGCCCCGGCCGATCCCGGCCGGCGATACACCCGATCGCACGATGTGCTCGGCGAACTGACCGAGGAACAGACCGCGGCGCTGACCGGCCTCGCGCAGGCCCGGGGAGTCACCCTCAACACCGTGCTCCAGACGGCATGGGCCATTGTGCTGGGCGCGGCGACTTCCCGCGACGATGTGACGTTCGGATCCACGGTCTCCGGACGTTCCGCGCAGATCCCGGGTATCGAATCGATGATCGGGCTGTTCGTCAACACAGTGCCGGTGCGGGTCCGTCTCGACCCCGCCGAGAGTTTGGGGCAGCTGCTCGACCGGGTCCAGGCCGAGCAGGCCGCACTGCTCGATCACCACCATGTGGGTCTGACCGATATCGAGCATGCCGCCGGGCCGGGTGCGGTGTTCGACACGATGACGGTGTTCGAGTCCTATCCGGTCGATCGGGGTGGGCTGACCGCGGATACCGAGATCGCCGGCGTGCGGGTGGCCGGTGTCACCGGCATCGACGCCGCCCACTATCCGCTGGGGGTGGTCGCGCATATCGACACGCGACTGCACCTCCGGATCAAGTACCTGCCCGAACTCTTCGACCGCGACACGATGGAGGCGACACTGCATCGGGTCCTGCGGGTGGTGGGCATCGTTGCCGCCGAACCGGATCTGCCGCTGGCCCGGCTGGATCTGCTCTCCCCCGCCGAGTACCGGGAGTTGACGCAGGTATCGGGTGATCCGGCCGTGCCGGAGCGGGTGCTACCGGAATTGCTGGCGGCGGGGCGGGATCCGGCGGCGGTCGCGGTGGTGTGCGGGGAGCGCCGGTGGACCTACGGTGAGCTCGATACGGAGTCGAATCGGTTGGCGCGGTTGCTCATCGGCCGGGGCGCCGGGCCGGAGACCACTGTCGCGGTGGGGTTGCCCCGGTCGGTCGAGTCGGTGTTGGCGATGTGGGCGGTGGCCAAGTCGGGGGCAGCGTTCATACCGGTGGATCCGACGTACCCGGCCGGCCGGGTCGAACACATCCTCACCGATTCGGGTGTGGCGTTGGGCATCACACTGTCGCAATGGCGGGATCGGCTGCCCGGGTCGGTGCAGTGGGCGACGCTCGACGAGCCGGCAGTCGCTGCGGAAGTCGCCCGATTGCCGGCGACGCCGGTGACCGACGCGCAGCGAACACTGCCGGTGCGGGTGGACCAGGCGGCATACGTGATCTACACGTCCGGCTCGACGGGTGCGCCGAAGGGCGTGGTGGTATCGCATCGGGGGCTGGCGAATCTGGTGGCCGAACAACGTTCGCGGTTCGATATCGGTCCGGGCGCGCGGGTACTGCATATCGCGTCGCCGAGTTTCGACGCGGCGGTCCTGGAACAGCTGTGCGCGTTCGCGTCGGGTGGACGGCTGGTGATAGCACCGCCGGGTGTCTACGGCGGCACCGAGCTGACGCAGATCCTGTCGCGCGAGCAGGTGACCCATGCCGCGCTGACGCCCACGGTCCTGGCGACGATCGATCCGGCCGGGCTGGACGACCTCGCGAATATCGTACTGGGCGGCGAGGTGCCCGCACCCGAACTGGTGTCGCGCTGGGCGCCGGGCCGGACCCTGTCCAATACCTACGGTCCGGCGGAGGCCACGATCGAGACCGATGCCAGTGCGCCGATGGTGGCGGGTGAGGTGGTGACGATCGGCGGACCGATCCGCGGGGTCGGGCAGGTCGTGCTCGACGCGCGGTTGCGGCCGGTGCCGGTGGGAGTCGTCGGTGAGTTGTATCTGGCGGGTCCGGGTCTGGCTCGCGGTTACCGCAACCGGACGGGTCTGACCGCGTCGCGGTTCGTCGCCGATCCTTATGCCGGGCCGGGGCAGCGCATGTACCGGACCGGAGACTTGGTGCGGTGGTTGCGCTCACCGCTGGGGAGTCTGGCGCTGGATTATGTGGGCCGGGCGGATTCCCAGGTCAAGGTACGTGGTGTCCGCATCGAGCTCGGCGAGGTCGAATCGACGCTGCGGGCCTGTCCGGGTGTGGCCGATGCGGCGGCGACCGTGCACCGGGACTCCGCGACCGGAGGCCGGCTGATCGGTTACGTGGTGCCCGAGCCCGGCGTGGAGATCGACCCGGCCGAGGTCCTCTCCTACGCGGGAGAGCAGCTGGCTCCGCATACGGTGCCGGCGAAAGTGGTGGTGCTCGACGCGCTGCCGGTGACAGCGAACGGCAAGCTCGATCGCACCGCGCTGCCCGCGCCGGAGTTCGCCACGGGCCGGACCGATTTCCGGGCGCCGGTCACCGTGGTGGAGAAAACGCTGGCGGGACTGTTCGCGGAAGTTCTGGGACTCGACGAGGTCGGACCGGACGATTCTTTCTTCGCGCTCGGCGGGGACAGCATCATGTCGCTCCAGTTGGTGACCCGGGCCCGGGCGGCGGGGGTGCTGTTCTCCGCGCGTGAGGTGTTCGAGCGCAAAACGGTCGCCGGACTGGCCGAGATCGCGGTGCGTGACGAGAGTTCCGCGGTGGCGGCCCTTCCGGCGGAGCTGCCCGGCGGCGGTGTGGGGCCGGTACCGCTGACACCGATCATGTGCTGGATGTTCGAGCGCGGCAGTTTCGACCGCTTCTGCCAATGGGTGATGCTGACGCTGCCGGCCGGTATCGATACCGCGGGCATCAGCGCCACTGTCCAGGCGGTGATCGATCACCACGATATGCTGCGGGCCCGGTTGCACCCGGACTCCGCGCACCCGTCGGGCTGGGCGCTGCGGGTGCAGGCGACCTCGATGTCGGCCGCCGGACTGATCCGGCACGTGCCGGTGAACGTGGCGCCGGACAGCAGCGCGTTCGCCGCGATCGTCGATGCCGAGGCGAAGGCGGCGGCCGAACGCCTCGACCCCGCCGCGGGAATCGTGCTGCAGTTGGTCTGGTTCGACTGGGCCGGACAGCCGGGCCGGTTGCTCGTGGTCGCGCACCATCTGGTGATCGACGGTGTGTCGTGGCAGATACTGGTTCCCGACCTCGTCTCCGCATGGGCGCAGGTCAGTGCCGGGCAACGGCCCCGCCTCGCGTCTGTCGGTACCTCGATGCGCCGCTGGTCGACCGCGCTGCGCACCGCGGCCGAGAGTCACGATGAACTCGACTGGTGGCGATCCACGCTCGGCGCCGACGATCCACCGCTCGGCTCCCGCCCGATCGACCGGGACGTGGACGTGCAGGCCACCGCCGTCACTGCCACGGTCACGCTGTCCACCGCGGTGACCCGCGACGTACTCACCACCCTGCCCCGGGCATTCCACGCCAATGTGGACGACGCCCTCATCGCCGGGCTCGCGCTGGCTCTGACGCGATGGCGGCGCCGCCACGGCGAAACCGGCACCGAGACCCTGCTCACCGTCGAAAGCCACGGTCGGCACGACACGGTGCTCACCGGTGCCGATCTCACGCGCACCCTCGGATGGTTCACCACGACCTACCCCGTGCGGCTCGACCTGTCCGGTGTGGACATCGACGAAGCGTTCGACGCCGGGGCTGCCGCCGGGGCGGTTGTCAAAAGGGTCAAGGAACAACTCAGGCAGGTACCCGGACACGGAATCGGCTACGGGCTGTTGCGTTATCTCGATCCCGAGACCGCCCGCGTCCTGAGTGCGCTGCCCACCCCGCAGGTGAGTTTCAACTATCTCGGTCGGTTCGACACCCTGCCCGCATCGGCACGCGATGCCGGGTGGATGCCCGCCGGGGACACCATGGCGGCCGGCGGGGTGCAGAACCCCGACGCACCCGTAGCGGCTCTGCTGGGTATCAACGCGGTCACCACCGATACACCGGACGGACCTGCGCTCACCGCCGCATGGGACTACCCGCCCGGCCCGCTCACCTCGGCCGAGGTCACCGACCTCATGGGACTGTGGCGCGACGCGATGACAGCGCTGGCCGCCCACGCGGCCCGGCCCGGCGTCAGCGGGCTGACCCCCTCCGACCTCGATCTCGTCGACCTCGACCAGACAGCGATCGACCGGCTGGAGATCCGGCAACCGGGACTCGACGACATATGGCCGCTCACACCGCTACAGCAGGGATTGCTGTTCCACGCCGAGCTCGCGGCCGGCGATCTCGACGCGTATGTGGTGCAACTCTGCCTGGAACTCGGCGGGCACGTCGATGCCGACCGGCTGCGGCGCGCCGCGCAGATGCTGGTCGGGCGGCATCCGAACCTGCGGACCGCGTTCGTGCGCGACGATGCCGGTGAACCGCTGCAGGTGGTGCACCAGCACGTCGACGTACCGTTCGCCCGGATCGACTCGACCGACGGTGACGAGCCCGCACTCGAACGAATCATGGATTCCGACCGCCGCGCGGGGTTCGACACGAGTATCGCGCCGCTGCTGCGGCTGACCCTGATCAGCACCGCCCCCCAGCGGTACCGGCTGCTGTTGAGCATGCATCACATCCTGATAGACGGATGGTCCACGCCACTGCTGATCCGGGAACTGCTGACGCTCTACGCCGCCGACGGCGATCCCGGGGCACTGGCTCCCGTGCGTCCTTACCGCGACTATCTGACGTGGCTGCGGGCCCAGGACCAGAACGCGGCGGAAGCCGCGTGGACACGGGCACTCGAGGGCGCCACCGAGCCGACCCTGCTGGCGCCGGCGGACCGCGGTCGTCAGCACATCGTCGCCGCGCGCGAGGTCGACCTAGCGTTGAGCGACTACCGGACAGCGGAGCTGGTCGCGACGGCTCACCAGCAGGAGATCACGCTCAACACCCTTGTCCAAGCCGCGTGGGCGATTGTGCTCGCCACCGAGACCGGCCGCGACGACGTCGTATTCGGCGCCACCGTCTCCGGCCGCCCGCCGCAGATCACCGGTATCGAGACGATGATCGGACTGTTCGTCAACACTGTGCCCGTCCGGGTCCGGCTCGATCCTCGTGAAAGCCTGGCCCGGCTACTACGACAGATTCGAACCGAACAGATCGCACTGCTCGACCAGCACCACATCGGCCTCACCCAGATCCAGGACATGGCAGGGCCAGGCGCGATGTTCGACACCGTGACCGTTTTCGAGTCCTACCCGATCGATCGGGCCGGGCTGTCCGAAGCCGGCGATATCGCCGGAGCGCACGTTCTGGACGTGCACGGACGCGACGCCGCGCACTATCCGCTCGGCCTGATCATCCACCAGGACGATCGGCTGCACCTGACTTTCAAGTACCTGCCCTCGTTGTTCACCCGCCGGCGGATCGACGCCCTCGCCGACCGTGTGCGGCGAGTACTCGACGCCTTCGTCGAACAGATCGATCTCCCGCTCGGCCGCCTCACGCTGCTGTCGCCGGCGGAACATGCCGCGCTGGTACCCGTTCGAGGCCGGCCCGGCGCGATGACGTCGGTGTTGCCGCAGGTGCTGACATCCGCGATGACTCCCGACACCGATGCGGTGGTCTGCGATGGCGTGAGCCTGTCCTACCGCGAACTCGACGAGACCTCGAACCGGTGGGCGCGGGTACTCATCGACAGCGGGATCGGACCCGAATCGGTGGTGGCCCTCGCGTTACCGCGCTCCGTCGACGCCGTCACCGCCGTGTGGGCGGTCGCGAAAGCCGGTGGTGCGTTCGTGCAGATCGACCCCGCTCATCCACGCGACCGGACCGAACGAATTCTCACCGATTCCGGCGCCGCTGCCGGGTTGACGTTCGCGGCCCGCCGAGACCGGCTACCGGACACCATAGGCTGGCTCCTCCTCGACGGCCCCGCCTTCGCTGCGACAACGGCGTCGGCGTCTCCTGCCACTATCACCGACGCCGAGCGCACAACCGCGTTACGGCCGGAGCACCCGGCATACCTGATCTACACCTCGGGCTCCACCGGGACTCCCAAAGGGGTGGTCGTCACCCATACCGGGATCGCGAACCTGGCGGCCGAAACGCGGGAACGGTTCGGTCTCACCCCGGCCGCGCGGGTACTGGCCGCCTCCTCCCCGAGCTTCGACGTCTCGATCCTCGAATGGCTCAGCGCCGCAGCCGCCGGAGCCACCTCGGTGATCGCCCCCGCATCGGTAGTCGCGGGCACCGAACTGGCCGAAGCGATCGAAGCCGGACACGTCACCCACGCGGCGCTGACGCCGACAGTGCTCGCCTCGCTGGACTCCGGCGCCCTCGGCACTCTCGGCACCCTGATCCTCGGCGGCGAAATCTGCCCACCGGACCTGGCCACCCGATGGATACCGGGCCGCACGGTGATCAACACCTACGGCGCTACCGAAACCACGATCATGAGCTGCGCCGCTGCCGCGCCGACCACGGTCGCGGACAGCCCGATGACGATCGGCGGTCCGGTCCGTGGCTTCACCGCCGTCGTACTCGACCGCGGATTGCGCCCTGTCCCACCCGGAGTGGTCGGCGAACTGTACCTGTCCGGGCCGGGCCTCGCCCGCGGTTACCACCGGCAACCCGCAACCACCGCAGCCCGATTCGTCCCGGACCCGTACGGGCCGCCCGGGACACGGATGTACCGCACCGGTGACCTGGTCACCTGGACCGCCGACCGGACATTGCACTACAAAGGCCGCAGCGACCTGCAGATCGAGATCGCGGGCAACCGGATCGAACCCGGTGATATCGAGTCCGCACTGCGGAGCCATCGCGATATCGTCCAGGCCGCCGTCACGGTCCGCACCCGGCCCGACGGCACCGACCAACTCGTCGGCTACGTGGTACCGGCTCCCGGCACCACGCCCGATACTCCCGCGCTGACCACCCATCTCGCGGCACGGCTACCCACTCATATGATCCCGACCGCCTTCGTCGCCCTCGACCGGATCCCGCTCACCGCCTCCGGCAAGCTCGACTACAGAGCGCTGCCCCTGCCGGACCGGCCACCAGTCCGGTTCCGGTCACCGTCGACCCCGCTCGAGGCCACCGTCTGTGATGTCTTCGCCCAGATCCTCGACATCGAACGAGCCGGTACCGAGGACAGCTTCTTCACGCACGGCGGCAACTCGCTGGCCGCGGCTCAACTGGTGATGCGGTTGGGCGAATCGACCGGTGTCGACGTGCCGGTCCACTGGGTTTTCACCGATCCGACCCCGCAGGCGCTGGCCCGTCGCATCGAGGCCCGCCGCCGCGGCCTCGACGAACCGGAACCCGGCGACGCACTCTCGGTGCTGCTTCCCCTGCGTGCCACCGGCGACAGCCCACCATTGTTCTGCGTTCACCCGGCCATCGGACTGGCGTGGTGCTTCAGCGGACTCGTGCAGCACCTCGACCCCGACCGTCCTGTGCACGGGCTGCAATCCCCGGCGTTGACCGAACCCGCCACCCGGTTCGCCACCTTGGACGAACTCGCCGCTCGCTATGTACAGGAGATCCGGTCCGTCCAGCCGCACGGCCCCTACCATCTGCTCGGCTACTCGCTCGGCGGCACCATCGCCCACGCGATCGCCGGCCGGCTCCGCCGGGCGGGCCACTCCGTCGCCACTCTGGCCATGATGGACACGCGTGTCGTCACCGCCGACAGCGTCCGCGTTCCCACACCCACTATCGGGAAGATGCTCGCCGAAGTCGGCGGTCTCCCCGTTGCCGAGGACGCCGACGAGTCCACCATCTCCGCCGCGGCCGAGTCGCTGCGCCGGCAATACGGACTCGGCGCCGCCATGACCCCGGAGCATCTCGCGGTCCTGCACGGCGACTACACCCGGCTCGTCGACCTCACCTGGAACCACCGGCCGACACCGTTCGACGGTGACCTGATCTACTTCAGCGCCGCCCCCGGCGACGCAGACGACCCCGGCCCCTCGCCGGCTCTCGCATGGGCCGACCACATCACGGGCCGTATCGCCGAGCACCACATCCCCGCCCGACACGATCGGATGACCGGCCCCGACGCACTCCGCGCAATCGGACTCGTCCTCACCGAACACTTCCGTTCCACCCAGACTCCTTCATCGGAGGCCCCTACTCCAGCAAGGGAAAGCTGATCATGACCACCGACCGAGTCGTAGGGACACGTTCCGGAATCGAGCCGGCCAACTTATTCGCACCCGACCCGGTGAGCGCTGCCGGTGAGCACCCGCTCGCTACCGAACTACGACGGTGGACCACCGAATACCTGTGCCGCCCTCATTCGGACCTCGGCCGCCACGGCCCCGTCTGCCCGTATATGGGCCACGCCATCACGCGCCGGTTCCTGTGGGCCGCATTTCTGGGTGGTCGCGATTTCGAGGTCGAGCGGATAGCCGCCATTGTCGACGACCTCTACGATATGTACCCCGTCCTGCCACCCCGGGACCCGCCCGATTCCAACTTCAAAGCTGTTCTCGCGGTTTTCCCCGACCTCACCGACTACACCGGTATCGAGGCCGTGCAACACGATCAGAAAACGCGGTTCGTGAAACAAGGCTTGATGCTCGGCCAGTTCTATCCGGGTTGCCGCGTCGCCGGGCTGCACAACCCGGACTTCCCGGCACTCGATTCGCCACTGCCTCTTCTCGCCGTCCGCCATATGGTCCCCACCGACTTCTTCTTCCTCAATACCCGCCCCGAATGGATAGGCACCTACCTCAAGACCTTTGCCCCGGCCATACCCGATTTCATCACCACCACCATGGCGGGCGAACTCGCACATATCGCCGACAGCGCGTGAGGAATCCGCGGACAACAGCTCTGCCGCTACCGCCGTGCCTCCGGCCGCATCGACAACCCCTGCCCGCACCACCGGACGCCGGCTCGCGGGGACGACAGTGGGCTGCGCCGGGAACGGATCCACGGCAGCAGCCCACGACCGATTACCGAAACGCGCCCACTCGCAGCCACGGCCGCAGCAGGTTCTCCTCGGTGGACGGACCCGTCTGCCACTCGGCGATCCACGGACCGGTGCCCTCGCTCTGGTCGAGCACACCCTTTTCCAGCCACCGATAGCGGCCGTCGAGCACGTTGCGGGCCGAGCGCGCATCCGCGTCGTCGGTGTTGTCCCACAAGGAGTCGAACAGCTGCCGCACCCGAATTCGCGCCTGCCGGCAGAAAACGTCGGCCAGTTCCGCGGCGGCTTCGCCTTCCGCCGTGCCGTCGACGCGCTCGGCCTGCGCTCGGACACAGACCGCCGACATCGCGAAGAGTTCCGCGCCGATATCGACGAGGCGACCCAGGAACACTTGCCGGTACTCGAGCTTCGCCTGCCAGCGCGCCATGCCGTACGTCAGCGCTCGGGCCTGTTTGCGGGCCATCCGGTCGACGAAGCGCATATGTTGTGAAAGCGGCCCGAAATCGCTGAACGCGGCCGGTACTGTGCCGGGTCCGACGGCCAGCTGCGGGAACCATTTGGCATAGAAGCCGCCGGCGCCCACGGCCGCCCTGGCCTTCTCCTTGAACTCCGCGTGCCGGTCGACGAGTGCTCCGGCGGCGGCCATATGCGCATCGGCCATCTCCCGGGCGATGAGCAGTCGCATGATCTCACTGGAGCCCTCGAAGATCCGGTTGATCCGCAGATCGCGGACGATCTGTTCGGCGCCGACCGCACGTTCCCCCCGCGCCCGCAGGGATGCCGCTGTCTCGTACCCGCGGCCGCCACGAATCTGCAGGAGTTCGTCGGCGATCCGGCAACTCATCTCCGAGGCCCACAGCTTGGCGAGTGCCGCCTCCATACGAATGTCGTTGCGGTTCTCGTCGCACATGGTCGCCGAGAGATCGAGTACTGCCTCCAAGGCGTAGGTCGTCGCGGCGATAAAGGACACTTTGGCGCCCACCGCGGCATGCTCGCCCACCGGCCGCCCCCACTGCACCCGGACGGAGCTCCATTCGCGGGCGATCTTCAGTGACCACTTGGCCGCCGCGGTGCACAATGCCGGAATCGCGAGCCGTCCGGCATTGAGCGTGGTGAGGGCGATCTTCAATCCGTCGCCTTCGCGGCCGATCAGATTCTCTTTGGGTACCCGGACGTTGTACATGCGGGTGACGCCGTTCTCGAGGCCGCGTAAGCCCATGAACGAATTGCGCCGCTCCACCGTGATGCCCTCGCTATCGGCTTCGACGACGAAGGCGGAGATACCGCCGCGGTGCCCGTCGCTCTTCGGCACCCGTGCCATCACCACCAGGAGTTCGGCGACCACCCCGTTCGTGGTCCACAGTTTGACGCCGTTGACCTCGTAGGATTCGCCATCCGCCGTGGGGGTCGCGGTGCTGGCCATCCGGGCCGGATCGGAGCCGACGTCGGGTTCGGTGAGCAGGAAAGCGCTTATCGCGCCCCGCGCGCAACGCGGTAGGAATTTTTGCTTCTGCTCCGGGGTGCCCGCCAACTTCAGCGGTTCGGGGACACCGATCGACTGGTGCGCGGACAACAGCGCGCCCAAACTGGGGTGTACCGAGCCGACCAGCATCAACGCCTTGTTGTAGCCGACCTGGGAGAGGCCCTGCCCGCCGTATTCCTCGGGAATCTTCAGTCCGAAGCAACCGAGCTGGGCGAGGCCGTGCACATACTGCTCCGGAATACGGGCCTGTTCCTCGATCACACTGCCGTCGAGGGTCTCGCAGTACGCCCGGAGCCGGGCCAGATACGCGTCGCTCTTGGCTGTATCTTCTGCGCTGGGTCGCGGAAATGGATGGATCAGGTCCACCCGGTAGCGGCCGAGGAACAACTCCTTGGCAAAAGACGGTTTGGACCAGGTGGCCTCGCGAGATTCCTCGACCAACTGGCGTGCCTGTGCCTCGGTGGCGTCGACTTTCGCGGCAGTGGCCATAGTGCCCTCCTCGGAAGTGATGACGGTCACAGTAGAGTGTAGAAGCGTTTGTTACCCGCCGGTAGATCCGAACGGTGAACGATCGGTATCGACCGCTACCGAAGGTGGTGCCGGGGCGGAATCCGGCCGTTCGGACCCGCCCGGTCCGGCCCGCCGGCGCGGCAATGGCCCTGATCGGGCGGTGCGTCGACAGATCTACGAGGCGCAGCCGATATCGCTGCCCACGTCAGCGGGACAGGCTGACGGTCGCGATTCCTGCCAGGGCATCCGGTGTGTCTCCCGGACCGACGCGTTATGGCCCCTCGACCTGCCGATGCTGCCACGGAGTCGGAGTCGGGATGGGCTCGCCGGGAGACGCCGGCTGAAGGTCTCGGTCGTCGTCCTCGGGGTGGTGATGTGATGTTTGCGCCGCGTCGGGGACGCCGCGACCGGGGCGCGGGGTCCATGGTGCGGAGTAGCGGTCGCGGCGGTGGGGAAGGTCGAAGACGTCTTTGAAGTGAGGAGGGTGGGCCGACCGGTCCGGCGATTGCTCTGCTGTATTTGTGGTGCCGGTTTCCTGGCGGGTTTTCCAGGGTTGCGGATGTCGAGTGGTTGTTCCGGCGGCGCCTGGGTGTTGTGTTTCGGTGGCCGACAGGAAGTCGTCGGGGCGGTTCGGTGCCGGGCTTTCGGCGGATGGCTCATCGCGGGAGGCCGGTTCGGGTTCTCGGCTGTTGTCCGGGTTGCGTTGTGTTCTCAGGGGTCGGTCGGGGACGGTGGGTCCGGGGCGCGCGGCCCATGGTGGGGGGTTGCGGTTGCTGTGGGGGAGGCCGAGGGCATTTTCGATATCCGGGGTTTCGTTGCGGGGTTGCCCTGGTGTGGTGGTGGTGTTCGCGGTTTCTGCTTTCGCCGGTTGTTGTGCCGGTTCTGTGTTTGTTCTGCCGGTTTCCCGGCGGGTTTTCCAGGGTTGGGGCGGGGATGTCGTTATGTTGTCGCCTGGATGTCTGGTGTGGAACGCCGACGAGGAGTTGACCAGCTGATCCGGAGATGAGAGCGACGCGGTGGGGCTCGGGTCAGTTGAGGCGTGGGCTTGCTGCCGGGCCGGTCCGGGGTGTTCCGGTAGCGGGGTGGCCTCGGTGAGCGGGTTGTCGATTTTGCCGCCCGGGTGTTGGGTCCGCTTGCGTCCGAGAAGGTTTCGCTTGGGCTCGTCGGCCCGGCCCGGTGACAACCACTCGAGGGTGCTCTTGTTGTTGTCGGTGAAGTAGGCGACGAAGATTTTATCGGGATCGTCGAGGAGAGTTCCGAAGTGGATGCCGGCGCCCTTGACGTTGGCGATGATCGCGCCGTCCACCATACCGTCCTTCTCGGTGACCACAACGGCGAAGGCGATGCCGTTCTGCCGGGTGCGGACGGTCTCTTGGATGCCGGCGACAGCGTCGTCTCCTTTTGCCCGAAGCAGCCGGAGTGGTGCGCCGAGAGTGGCTTCGAGGGGCTTCCAGTTGTCCTTTCCATGCCATTTCGGGTCGGCGTAGTCGGGTTCGGGTGAATTGTCCTCGCTGAGTGTCCGGAAGGTGCGGGCGAGTCGGATCGCGGTGTTCGTGGCTGCGGCGGATTCCGCACTATCCGGCTGTTCGTTGTTCCTGCCGCGCGTCAGGATGCCGCCTACCGACGCGGTGATGCCCGCCGCAGTGAGTGCTGCCGCCTCTATCCAACCGGTCACCCGGAGACCATGGGACAGCACCACGTTCAATGCCGCACCGCCCGCAAAGCCGGCGAGAGCGTTGATGACCATGATGGCGGAGGTCGAGGCGCCTATCGAGTCACTGGGAACACTCTTTTCCCATCGCACACCGAACTGCAGGTTGTTGGCCATCTGGGTCATACCGGCGAAGAATGCGGCCCCGAAAATTCCCAGGAAACTACCCGGATATTCCCCGTACATCAACATCATCAGCGCCAGTGAGAAGTACGACAACGGTAGGGTGAAACTTGCGCTGAGACGTCGGAGCAGGCTCTCCATCGGCTTTGCCGCGGTGATTCCCAATGCGACGGCGGCGAGAAGTGCCCCGCCCAGCCACATGTTGTATTCCTGCCCGGTGATCAGTTGGTTCAAATGCGTCGTGCCGATTGTGACTGCGGCGACCGCCGGGACGGTGGCCGCGAAGTACCAGCGCATCCAGTGGTCTTTCAGCAGGTTGCGGAGCCCATCGATGATAGTGGGATCTTTTTTTCGATTCTTCCCGGATTGTTGCTTTTCCTCTTCCGCTAGCCTCTTCAGTTCCGCCCGGGCTTGTTTGAATTCTGCCCGCGTCTGCGTCGGAAGCGATCTCAATACCCACCAATTCAACCAGTTGGTCATACCGAGGATGCTGGTCAGGAGCCAATCGACCTTGTTGCTCAGCCCGCTGAAGGACTTTCCTCCCGCACTGGCGATCGAACGCTCCAACAGCGCCAATGATTGAGCGCTCAGTTCTTCCCGACGTGAATTTGCCAGCCATTTGGCATAGAGCCTCGAGATGTTGGTGTAGATATTGTCGATCAAGGTATAGGCGCCGACAGCGCCTATCATCATGGCCATCTTGCCGCTGAGACCGGATAGCATCCAAGCGGCCCCGGCAGCCGACACCACGAAACCGGACGCCGCCAGCGTCTTCAGCGTTTCGCGGTGCCGGAACCTGTGTCCGAGCGGTACGGCCGCGAATTGGCCCGCCAGTTGCGCCGCTGAGGAAACCATTGTA
Source organism: Nocardia jinanensis (assembly GCF_014645735.1). Classification (GTDB taxonomy): domain Bacteria; phylum Actinomycetota; class Actinomycetes; order Mycobacteriales; family Mycobacteriaceae; genus Nocardia; species Nocardia jinanensis. The sequence goes on from NZ_BMMH01000004.1 coordinate 485,689, forward strand.
GCCACCGAGAGCATGGCGGGCGATGCGCCGTGCGCGGAAAGATACAGGCCGTTGCCCGCAATGACGGAACCATTCATGACGGAGTTCAGGGTGCCGGACCTCCACCGCCGTATGATGTTCGCGTTCGCTTTTTCAGGGGTTCTCGCAGTGCGGGCCGGTGCCGAATCGAGGAATCGCGCGACGCCATTGTTCTGTGCGGCTCGGCCGGGTTGAGGGGTTTCGGCGGGTTCTGCGGCTTCGTCGGGTGTGCCCTGGATTCTGCGCTGCCGCTCCGCCGCGTCCGGGCCGTCGACACGATCCGGGCGCAGCGGTTGGAGCCGGCCCGCGGCGTCCGGGGTGAACTCGAGGACGAATGCGGATTTGATGCGCGCCGAGTCGGTCGGTTCCCAATTCTCGCGGGTTCGGACGCGGGCTATGCGTCCGTGGTCCGTCGGTGCGCTGGTTTTCGCGGTGGCCGGTTGGGCGATGTTGGTGTCGAAGATGACCGTTCGGTCACCGATGGTGGTGACGGTGAAGCTGTGGGCGTTGGTGCCGTAGTCGACGACGATGACGGCGGTGTCGATCCTGTTGCGGGAGTTGGCAACTCGGTCGAGGATATGGGCGACGGGGTCGGTCGCCGAGTCGGCGACTCTGGTGAAAGCACCGTCGAGGTTTTCCTCGAGGGCCTTCCAGGTGTCGGCGCCCTTCGTGGGGATGGTGGCGCCGTCGTAGCCGAGGGCGTGGGTGGCGCGCACGGACTGGACGAGGCAGTCGCGGACGTAATCGGGGATCTCGGCGACAGTGCCTCGTGTCTTCTGGGCCACCACCGACGATTCGTTGCGGACCTGTCGCTCCAACAGCTCGGTAAGACGGAGGAAGGCCCTATATTGCGTCGTTCTGATCGCCTCTGTGGACCGGTTCAGGGCTTCCGCCGTCTCGGCGGGCGACAGCCCGAGCAGGAAACGATGGTGCAGCACCTGCCGCTGTTCCGGTGCGAGTTGTTCGATCCCGTCCTGCAGCGCCCGCGGGTCCTTCTCCAGCGCATCCCGGACCCTCTGTGGCAGCTGCCCGGCGATTGTGCCGCGGGCCAGCGCCAGCACCAGTCCGGCGGCGGGTGAGGCGGTCGCACGGTGGGACGGGGGAGCCTGCGCGGGCGAGGTATTCGGCACCGGTGGCGGGGACTCCGTGATGCGCGGCGCGCTGACACTGCGTCCGGGCGCGCTGGTCCGGGCGACGGCCGCGGCTGCTGGATGGGCCGCGCCGATATGCGTTCGGTGCCTGCCCCACGGTGTGTTCGCAGCGGGGTCGACCGCACCTGCCCGGCCGGCTCCGGCCGCCGGTACCTGTGCCGGCTGTGCCGGCTGCTGGGTCCGGCCGGGGCGCGGGGTCGTGTTCGGGATGAGCAGTGTGGCACCCGGATCTGCCGTGAAGGTGTGGCCGAACCATGGTGTGGGTGCGCTGCTTTCGGCCGTGGACCGGTTCGATATCGATGTTTCGAGCAGCCCGCCCGGAAACAGGGCTGCTCGGGAGGAGGTTCGGACGGCGAGGTCGGCGTTGTGGATCGGTGTCGCGCCCGGATCGACGGGTGAATCGGGGAATGCGACCGATGGGGTGCTCCTGACGGCTGCCGCCGCGTCCTCGGGGCCGGCGCGCGATGCGGCCGGGGTTTGCGCCTGGACCGCGTGCGTCAGCTCGCCGACCGCGGCGAGTTGGTGCGCGGTGAGTTCGTGGCCTCGCCGCAGCGCATCCTGCGCGCCGGCGAAGTGCCCGACCTGGGTGTGCGCCAATTGCCCGAGAGCGTCGCCCATGACGTTCTGCAGCTTCTCACCCAGCCAGCCTTCGAGGTCGCGGCCGTGCGGGGTCTGCCATCCGTCGAGCTGTGCGGCACGGAAACCGGCCGAGTTGATCGCGTGCGCCAAGTGCTGCACGGGCGCTGCCGGTGCGCCTTGTGCCGGATCCCAGCCCAGAGTGGTGAGTACGTGCTGGAGGGTGGTGGAACCGAATTGCCGCCGCAATGCCTGCGTCGCACCCGGATCGCCGTCCCGCGCTTGTCGCAGCAACGCATCGGTGTCGGCCGCCGGCCACTTGCCCACTTTGCCGGCAAGGGGTTCCTGCTGCCCGGCGGTGGCGGCGCTGAGAACGCCAGCGGACGATTGCGGGAGCTGGTTGGTCGCCGGCGAATGCTGTGTTCTCTCGTCGTCGTCGAACTGGTCGGCGGGAGGTGCGCGGGTGGCCGGACCCGAGGTGTTGCCGGCCGGGGCCGCAGCCTGTCGGCGTTGCGCGGCCGCCTCCTCCTGTAGCGGCTGCACCAGTCCACGAAGGTCGTTCTCGGCTCGGCTCAGCCGCGCCTGAGTCTCGACGCTCGGCGCCACCCGATGCTCCCCGGCTGCCTGGCCGTACTCGCCGACATATTTGACGACGACCTGCCGCACCATCGGGTTCTCGGTAAGGGCGTACAGGTTGTCACTCGGGGAGGTGTAGTACCGGACGCTACCGGGATCGCCGTTACGGGCGGCGCGGTTCTGGGCCTGGATATCGATATCGTGGGACAGCGCCGAGCGGCCGGTGACAGCCACATGCAGGCCGCCCAGTTCCCTGGTCACCGCATTGATCGGGATATCGACTCCACGAGCGCCCTGCATATTGATGACCAGGACTTTCCCCTCCTGACCCGCGGCATCGAAGATTCGCTGCAGCTCGGCCTCGGCGCGGGTGCCGTGCTCGAGGAACCATTTCGCGTCGACCGCGATATGTTCGACACGGCCAGGACGGCCCGGATCGTCGGAATGCAAAAGCTTCGACAAATGGGCGACGATATCGTTACGGTCGGCCAGGATCAGCTGTGGTCGGCCGGTCTCCTGCATCTGCCCGATATCGGTAGCGAGAGTCCGCAATTTCGCGGCTTCGTCGGGCGAGATCGTATCCGCCATGACCTCGAGCTTCGAGTCGTGGAAACGGTCGACGGAGATGACATCGGTCCCGAGGAGGTCCGCGAGCTGCTTCGCCGAACCACGTGCGGTGCCCGAGGCGCCGGTGACCTTGTCGTAGTGCTCCCGGCCGAACAGTTCTTGCGCGGTGATGGATTTCGAACTTTTCGGGTCGGCCTGGATGACCAGGCCGTGCTCGGCTTCGATCGCCTGGGCCAGGCCGCCGTTCCATCGGCTCTCGGTGGATGTTTCGGGATCGAACAACACCTTGTGGGTGGTCTGGTCGATGATGAATACCCGTTCCCGCCCATCGATTTCGTGCCGGATATAGTGCACATTCTCGACGTACTCCCATTTGGCGGCGGCCGCCATGTTCAGCCGGTTCAATTCCCCGGCACTCAGTCCGCGGCCCAGCCGGCGCTCCACCATCTGGCGGCCGCCTTCCGTCAGATTCGCGGCGCTGCCGCGTCGGTCCCGCGCGAGCCCGAAATCCGAAGCCGTCAGAACGCCTTTTTTCAGGATGTCGTGAGCAACACCGACCTGCGTGGTGACCAAGGTATCGGCCGGTCGGCCCGCACCGTCGGACAGAATGTACTGGGTGTCGGCATGGACGAGTGCCTCGTCGATCTCGTCGATCGTGGCGTGGCGGCCCGGTACCCAATTCTCGCGGAGTGCGGCGAAACCCACGTCCTGCTGGGTTCCGATGTAGATGGTGGGTCTGTCCGGTGTGGGTGGTGGCGGTGCCGTATCCGGGTTCATTCGCACGATATCGAATCCCAGCGGCCCCAGAACTCGGGTGAATCTGATGAATTCGCGGTTGGCGAGGGTGTCGCGGGTGGTGATCACCTGTACTGCGCCGTGGGCCACGGCGTCGCGGGCCGCGTGGGCGACGAAGACCAGCGATTTGCCCTCACCGGCATCCATGTTCACCACGCTCTCGTGCATCGCCGTCATCGCCGCGACCTGTGTCCAGCGCAGCACCTTGTCCTCGCCACGCCGGATCACCTCGATCAGTGCCGCGGTCGCATCGGCCGGGCTGCCGCGCAACATCTCGACCAGGGTTTCGTCGGAGGCGTTCACCAAACGTTGTGCCTCCGGGATGTCGGGTCCGGAGCGAGCCGTGTAATCCCGCAATGTCTCCTCGGCGTGCTGCCGTACCGTGTCGCCCGCTGAGGTCGTCGTATCGGCTTCATCCGGGTGCTTGCCGGCCCCGTCGACAGGGGCGGTCTGCTCCGCGGTTTCCGGTTCGCCCGCCCGGTCCGCGGCCTTCGCGGATTCCGCCGTCGGCTCCGGATCGGCGGGCTTCGGCTGCTGCGCGCCCCCGGGTTCGTCGGCGGCTACCGGCCGGTCCGGTCGCGCTTCGGGAGTTACGGGGTGCTCCGCGGTGCCGTGTGTGTCACGGTTCGTGCTGGAGCGGCCCGATTCCGAAGGGGCCGTGTCTCCTTCCGGATGGTGTGGCCGCGGACCGGCGGTATCGCTGACAGCGTGGTTCCGCAAACCCTCACCCACCGCTGCGGGATCGGCGGGATGTATCGGGCCGAGGGTGTTGACATCTGTGTGCGGGGCGCGGCTCTCCCCAGCGGCGTGCGACGACTGGATCAGTGGCGCCTTGTTGCCGGGCAGCTGTTCACCGCTGGGGTGCGTGATGTGGTCGCCCCGGACCTGATTGACGCCGTCGGGGAGTACGGTGTCCGGACCCTGGGGCTTCGGGATACCGCTGTTGTATTCCGCGCGGACGAACGGCGCGGGTCGCGAGATCAGATCGGCCGTCGCCCGGCGGGCCGGGGCCGGATCGCTCGGGTTGTGCCCGCGGGAGCCGTGCTCGGCGACCGAGGGGGTGGATATGTCACCGACAGAGCGGGCGTGGCGAGCAGCACCGCCGAGCGCGTCGACCGGGGGAGGGGCGTCGGAGTGCAGGGTCCCGGCGAGCGCACTGACGGTGAGGGCACCGGCGGCGAGAGCTCTGGCGGTGCGCCCGCCACCGGGGGAAGCGGCGGGAGTCGCTGCGCGGGTGGCGCTGCGGATATCGGCGGCGCCCTGTGCGGCGGCGCCGAGAAAACCACCGACCATGGCCGGAATCAGTGTTTCGCCGATGCTCTCGAGGGTGAACTCCTGGCCCACGAGCCCGACCGAGGTGCCGACGATACCGCCCGCGAGTCCGGCGCCGGTACCGACGAGCGCCGTGCCACCGACTTGGTAGAGCATCCGGCCGAAGCTGCTGTTCGCGCCCTCGGCCAGCGCCACTGTTTTCGGAATGATCCACCGCTCGCCGATCTTCTTGCCCGCGATCGCGCCGGCGGCACCGCCGGCCCCACCGGAGAGCGTCATCACCCGGGCGCTCGACCAGTCCATCGACTCTCGGGTGTCGTTGATCATCTGACCGGCTTGCACGAGGACGTTCATGCCGCCGACCTGCAAGCCGCCCCAGAACGCCGCGTTGCCCGCCAGTCTGAGCGTGCTGCGTTCGGCCGCGTACTTCGCGGATTGGCCGGCGAGGAAGATGACGGTCTTCCGGCTGACGACCTGCAGCGCCGTCTTCGTCGCCATCCGCTGGATGCACATCTCGATCGCGGCGCCGGCCGGGGAGAACATGATCGCGGCGCGGAGCAGCTGCCATGCCAGGAGCACCGCGAACCCGTAGACCGTCCATTTCTGTAGCTCGGTGTTGTTCGCGTTCTCGTACAGTTGTTCGGCCAGCGAGTCGTTGCACTCGGCTTGAGATCGGAACTTCGCCGCCAGGTTTCTATGGCTCTGTGCTGCCCCGTCACCCCCGATACTCCGGGTGGCGGCCTCGCTCTTCACCGCCTGGTCGTCGTGGTGGTCGGCGGTTGTGCGACAGTCTTCGGCCTTATCCGACCAGTACCCCGCCATGTCGCGCATCGCGGTCTCGTCGCCGCGCGGGAAATGGCCCGCCGTGCACTCGACTACCATCGGGGGCAGCCACGGTGGTAATTGCAGGCTCATCTACAGCCTCGGCCCCGTTGCTCCGAGTCCGGTCAAGGTTTTTCTACCACGCCGTCGACCGATTACCGCGCTCGGTCATCGTCATCGCGGAAGAAGGCCCGGACCTCATGGACGCTGGGTGCTTCGGGCAGGAGATCGGGAAGGTCGGGAACGGCATCGGCAGCGGCGGGAGCGGTCAGGCTTTCGTGCTGTTCGCGGGCGGATCGCGCCGCGTCCTGGACCGCGTCGACAATGGCGGCGGCGAGTTGCTCAGGAGTTCTGCGCAGTGCGGTCGTCGTGAGCGTCAGGCCGGTGAGCACCCCACCGCCATCGACGACGACCTGGACCGACCGGTCCGGCGAGTCCACCTGTACGCGAATAGTCTCCAATTGCCGCAGCATCTCGGTCAGCCTTGGTCTCTGTTGCTCGTAGGTGTCGAGAAAGCTTTCGATCTGGTTGCGCAATCCGCTGTTGGCCGACCGCAAAGCCTCTTGTCTCCATCGGTCCATACTGATCTCTCTTTCCTGTGCGCCACTGCCCCGCAGGCTGATCCGATTGCCACCGCTCTGCTCACAGGTTCGTGTCGGGTAGCCTTGCCAGGGTCACCAGCAGCCGATGCAGGACCTGCTGGGGAGGTCCGGCCGATTCGCTGTTCGACTCGACGGCGGCGAACGCCTCCGCCAGCGCTTGCGTGGGGGCGAAAATACCGCGCTCGAAACAGTTTCCGCTCAGCCCGCCGCGCCATCCCTTGTAACCGCGTACCACCCGCGCGAGCGTGTCGCCCTTGCTGCCGTGCACCCGGAGATATTCGGTGATCAGCGCACGCTGGGCCTCGGTGCGGGCCCGGCACCCCCCGGAGATATCGAGCGCACCACCGAGGGCGCGCATGACCGTCGCGTAGATCGGACGCTCCTGGTGGACGGCCGCTGTCGACTGCGGTGACGCGGCGGCCGGATCATGCGGCAGTCGGGGGTTCGTGGCGGCCGCCGTGTGCAGCACTATCCAGAGCGCGGGAGCACCGGGGTCCGAAGCCGTGCCGCGGACTTCGGTGCGCGACGGTGCACCGGCCACGTGGGCGATCTCTATTCCGCGCAGCGGCAGGGTGTATCGGCCGAGTACGTGATCGAGGGCCGCCTCGATCTGTCGCACGGTGTGCTGGTGAAGTCCCGCGGCCTCGAAACCGCAGAGCTCGAGATTGTGGCGTGCCGCCATTTCGCGCGCGATCCGCATCGCCTCGACATCGCTCGTCTGTGGTCGTTGCACGAGGGGCCGTGCGGTTTCGCGCGCTGGTTTCCCGGCTGTGCGCTTGTCGCCCTCCGTTCGCGGCGCCGCGGGCCGGGGTGGGTAAGTCCTCGGTGGGGTGCCGCTCTGCGGTGCAGTGACCGAAGGGGAGGTGGGTGGGGATTTCGACCAGGGACTGTTCGCGAGATTTCCCGGCGAGGCCGTGCCGGTCGCGCGTCCGGCTGGTCCAACCTGTCCGGTGGGCACCGGCCTAGCGCGTGCCCCGTCAGCGGGTTTCGCGGGGGTGGCCTCCGGTGCCGGGGTGTTGACCGGTGGGGTGCCGCCGGGCGGTGCGCTCAGCCACGGGGCATCGATATCGGCGACGGGTGGTAGCGGCGCGCCGGTCTCCCCGTCGCCACCCGGGTACTGACCGGATCCGTCCGGGTCGGCGGATTCGCTCGCCCCTGGTGATGCGGTCTCGGATTCGGGGGACCGTTCGGGCGGAGAGGGCGAGTACGGTGTCCCGGTCGTCCGGGATCGACCGTCGGAGAAATGTCCGTCGTCGTCGCGCGAGCCGGCGCCGTCGGCGTGCGGATGGTACCCGGTTGCGGGAAGGCCATATTCGGGCAACGCAGCGGATGCCGGACCCCGGTAACTCGGCGGACGGGATACGCCGAGCTCTCCGGTCACCGTGGGTGAGCCCGGGTCGGCGACGTGATTCGCACCGGTGCTGTCGCTCTCGCTGTAGGCGTCCGCCGCCTCGGCGAAACCGCGTTCGGCGTTACGCAATTCGGCGACCAGGCCCGCCATACCTGCCATCGCCTGTTCGACTCCGGGGATATACGATTGCGCGAACAGCTTCCCCGGCTCGTCGTCTCCCCAGAACTCACCTTTGAGCGTGAGTTCGGCCTCGAGTTCGGCTACCATCACGGCTGTCCGGGCGGCGACCTGGTTCAGCTCCGACGACGAGGCTCGCATCGCGTCGATATCGACCCACACCGACTCGCCCATATCGTTCTCCTCGTGTGCTCCCGCCGCGGTAGTTCCCACCCGCCGATGTGGACGATATTGTCGGCCACCGACATTCAGGGCGTCGATCTACGACCGCCGATATTTGACAGTTACGTGAATTTATCCCGGACGATCGGGTCGGCCGGGAGGGAACTTCCCACGGTTGGGCACTGGTGGGCCCGATCCGAGTGGATCCGGCCCGCCCCCGCACGAAGTCAGGTTCGGGTAGCCGTCACTTCACGGGTGCGGCAGGCGGCTATCGGCTCGTCGCGGGGACGGCCATGCCGCCGCTGCTGGTCGACGAGGAGGAAGCCGTCGCCATAGCGGAACCGGCCGGCCTCGTGAGCATGCGCCGCCGGTGGTACCTGGTCGCCCGTGATCGGAAACGTGACACGTGGCGGGTCTTTCGGGTCGAACGCGTCGAACGGCCCCTCGCGACCGGTATCCGCTTCACCCCGCGCCCGCCGCCCGCCGCCACGTCCGCCGAGTACGTGGCCGGGCACCGAACCGATTGGGGAACACCGATGTTCCGGGTGTCGGTGACCATCGACGCGCCGGCCGGGGAGATCGCGGGCCGGCTCGGCGAGAGCCCTGGTGAACTCACCGCGCTCGATACCGGTACCTGCCGCCTCGCGGGCTCCCGCGACGATTCACCGCAATGGCCGGCGCAACGACTGGTCGGGCTCGATGTCGATTTCCGGGTGCACGATTCGCCGGAACTGTCGGCGGCGCTGCTGGCCCTCGCGGCCCGCGCGAACGCTGCGGTCGGCGGCTCCCTCGTATGACATCCGCCCCGGCGGTTCGATCGAGCGGTACGCGACGCGCGGATCGTTCGAATCGTGCAGGCCTACTGTGGAGCTCGACGCTGCCCGGCCGCCTCCTCCTCGATCTCGGATAGCGCTACTTCCATTCGCGTATCGTGCTTGTCCACCGTCCAGCGCTGCGCGTCGTAGAGCCCCCACCGCTCGATATCGAGCCGGTAGAAGCGCCGCGGACCGTCGCCTCGGAAGGATTCGACCGGCAGCGCCCAGTCCGCGCGTTCGGCGGGATCGGGGAAATTCGCCGCGTAGTAGTGCTCGTAGCATTCCGGCAGCTCGGCGGGTGAGACCTCCCGGCAGCTACCGGAGAACTGGGCGCCGTCGATCGGGAGGCCGGAGGGCGCGTCGGGTCCGGTCAGACCGGTCATGAACATGGATCCCGAAACACGCGGGTTGGCGATGATGTTCGCGGAGTGCTCGGCGGTGCGCAACGAGTACCAGATCAGGTGGAGTGGACGGTGCCGCGCGACGAAGTTCACCGTGGCCGCCCACGGTCCGTGTGGTCCGGTGGTGGCGAGGGTGACGAATCGTGCCCGGTCGAGCAGGAAGCTGCTGCGGGCCGGCGCCGACCGGGATCCCGCGGCGCCGGAATCGGATACGGCGGCGGAATCGGATCGTGCGGCGGCTCGCTGTGGCAGCGGGATCGGTAGTGGGGGGTCGGACAGGATCCGGGAGTCGAGGATGTCGTACCACTCGTCCTGACCGGTCCTCCGGCTCTCCCATTCCGGATCGGCGGAGCGCCGGCTCACGGCGCGGCGGTACTCTCCCCATGCTGCTTCGTCGGCGAAAGTGACCTTGTGCTCCAGGCAGTGCACATTGTCGCCGATGGTGACGGTATGCCAGGTGGTGTCGAGGACCATGTCCAAGCCGTCGTAGAACCAGAGCTGCCGGTCGGCGATCCACTGCCAGAACTGCGCGAGATCGGCTCGGGCCTTCGGGGTCGGCGCGAATCGGTAGACGAGATGCAGCATCGGTACTCCTGTTCGATCAATCGAGATAGCCGGACCACGCCGGGCCGAGCGCGGACTGGTGGCCGGCGAAGCGATTGTGGTATTCGGTGGCGAATTTGCGGTTGTGGGAATCGATGCCGGCGGCGTCGGGTTCGTCTCGCAGCAGGGCGACGGCCGCGAGGGGTTCCAGAGTCGCGCCCCGGCGAACCTTCGCCTCCAGCGACGAGGTCGACAGGTGGACGCGGCGGAGCCCGGATTGCGCCGCGTAGGCGACGGGCCCGTGACAGGTGGTGAAAAAATAGGGCGAACCGGCGCGACCGGCCGATTCGTCGGCACCGAAATACCTGCCGTGCAGAGCATCTCCGTGGTGATAGCAGACGGCGGTGGTGACCAGGACGCCGTCGCGGCGGCACAGCAGCACGGCCGCGGATTCGTCGAGACCGACCTTCCGCTGCGCCTCGAACACTCGATTCATCCAGTCCACGCCACCGCCGCCGCCGTACTTGCTCCGCACATTCGCGATGAGTGGCGCAACCTCGGCGGCGATATCGGCGGTCAGCCCGGTCCATTCGACCGTATGCCCGGCGGCGAAGAAGTCACGGATCTCGCGCCGTCGCCGCTTCCGGTTATGAGCGCTGACGGTGCGGCTCGGGCCGGCCGTACCGTGCGGTAGTACATGCACTGTGGCGTCCGCCGAATGCAGCAGGACTCGCGCTCGCGGGTGGGCGGCGGCCAGCTCCTCGGCCGCGCCCACGGGGAGGTAGGGAACTATGACGCCGTCGTACTCGGCGGCGAGGGCGTGGTCGAGGACGACCGAGAGCAGGTGTGTCGCGGTGGGCGAGCGCGATGGACCCGTCTCGCACACCACACCGTTGCGGACCGCCCGGCGCGCTCCGGCCCAGAGCAACCGGGCCGAGGCGAGTGCGGGCAGGTCCGGAAAGAAATCGGACAGCCGGAACAGGTTCCCCTCCATCCGGTCCGGCTCCCAGAACGGCATCGCGGCGACCGACCGCCCGCTGCGGCGCACTACTACGGCGGAATGCGGGGCCGACGCTTCGTCCAAGTGCCGCAGCCATGCGTGACTGCAGAACAGGTCGCCCTCCGCGACCAGGCTGTCCCACTCGGTCGCGGTAAGCGACGAGATAGCCGTCACGGACGAACTGAACATTGAGCATTCCTTCACGACCCCTGACGCGGAACCTATCACGATCATCGGGCCTTCGCCTGTGGGCCGGGAACAGCTCCTTCGACCTGCAGAGGGCCGATCGGCGTCGGCGCCGGGGTCTCGGCCGCGCTTTTCGCCGGAACTTTGCTCCCGGTGAACTCGGCCGCACGCGCCGTCGATGCCGTGTGATCCCGGCCGTTTGTCTGTGGTCTGGTGCGGCAGGTTCGCTGGATCGACCGGGGGCGGTCGCATACCGGCCGGCACCGATCGTCGGATGGCCCCGGGTCGGCTATCGCACCCATGAGTATCGGGCCGGTCCGTGGAGTTTGCCGGCGAGGCGCTCGCCGCGAAAAATCGAGCGGTCCGCGACGCGGCGGCACCTACGAGGACCATGCAGGCACTACCGCAAGACCGAGAATCAGCGTCCGGCCGCCGGACCGGTCGTTACGGCAATATATGGGGCCTCACGGTGTATCAATGTCCTGAGCGCTCGAGAAGCTCCGCCATCGGGTCGTAACGCCGTAGTACCTCTGTCTGCAACAGATGCTCGCGGGCTGTGTTATCGAGACTCCATGTGGCGAAATAATCGCGTGCCTCATCCCAATTGTCATTGTCTCGGGCCGCGCGCAGCAAGTCCCTGGATCGGAGCATGAACTGTATTTGGACCGGGGCGTCGGGGTTGTCCCACCAGAAATCGGAGAAATTGCTGTAGTTCCCGAATTTCGCCACCCAGCTGTCGAATGAAGGATTCGGGTAGTGCAGGATCACCGGATGCGCAACGGTGCGATGCTCGCCGTCGTAGTCGACGAAATCGTGGATACCCGCTCTCACGCCGGAAGTTACGCGCACGGCACTCTTACCGTTGCCGTACGCCATGAATTCGGTGCGGCCGTTGACTCGGAACAGAGTGCATTCCGTGAAACAATTGGTGAGTTCCTGGCTCGCAGGAACTGCCTCGTGATTCATGAAAGTCACGTGGCCCACGCCTTCCCACGACTGCCAGCTGTGATCGCCTCCGTCGTAGAGAATCTCATCGCTGTCCACGGGAAGAAGCCAAGATATCCCATTGTCGAGAGCGTATGAGACGGCCGTCTGGGTATTGGCCATTATGCGGTTCATGATTCCGGATGGCGTCATGTCACTGCGGTCGCTGGGGCCTTCCAGCAGTAGAACTCGATCGTGCTCGGTGAAAGGAGCGAACATGTTCCGCTGTGTGGGATCGTCCATGAATATCAGGACCATAGCCGCGCGTCGCAAATGGTATTCGAGCCAAGAGTGGAGGCTCGGTCCGGGGTTCAGAATGGTCGAGCAGATGAGCAGATCATGCTGGACGGAGGGTGAGCTGTTCGCGGTCACAGCCGAAGCCTAGCAACGTGCGGATTCCCCGGCTCGGTGCTCCTGTTCCTTCCTGGGAAGAAAGGTTTACCAGATCGTCGAAGTGGGATGCGGTAACCGAGGACGACAAGGCTCTCCGGTTCGCGGCGGCCACCGCGAGCCTTCGGCAGCGTGTCGGCGATGTGGATCACTCCGGTGCGTGCGGGGACGCCCGGTATGGCAGCTCGCCGATGCGTCATGCTTCTTACTGTCTGCAGTGGGCAGCCTCAGCATGTCGATCTCCTCATCCGTACTCCACCTCATCCATCGTTGACCGCAGCCCGGCGTGCTCTGCCTCTGGATCGTTCTGTCCGATAACTGTCCATTGTTGGGGATATGTGTCTTTGACCTGGCCTTCGTCGGCAGTCTAGTATTCCTCGGAAAGTTCGTGCGGCATCATGGATATCAGAGTTGGTAGGTTGCAGTCTGTATGTCGGAATCAATCGGAAAATCAGTTGTCCTGGTTACCTTCGCCGGGCGTCGAGATCGAATGGAATTACTGTCAGGATACGTGGCGGAGGCGATGCGCCGCAATCTTATCGATGAGTGGCACGTATGGGACTTTTCCAGAAATGACGACGACGGCCAATGGTTGAAGGGCCGATTCCCGGTTCCGGGTCGAACTCCGGATGACCTGATCTATTACCCGGCCGGGCAATTGGATTTCGGGCCCGATAATTGTTGGCGCAGCCGGGTTCGCGCCGGCAAGGATGTTCATATCGCCATCAAACCTCGCGATGCGCCTCCCGGTGCAGAAGCTTTCGAGTTCGTTGTGGGGGGTTGGGACAATCACCGCACTGTTCTACGCCGTGTCGACAATATCGATCTACTCGTCGGAGACGATTTCGACCGCATGGTGATGCGTCCTCCCGTCGTTGACGTTGATACGCCGGGCGTCCTTTCTGGCACGGTTTTCCGGGGTATCGAGATTTCCATGAGCTCTACCCGTTTAACCCTTGCGATCGACGGAGTGGAGCTGATCGAGTTCGACACGCCTGTGCAACCCGGAGCGAGGGATATCTACGTAAAGACCGGTTACGGCGCCGATGGTGAATGGCGATTTCCGGGGATGGATGGGAATGGTGAATATCTCTACCACAGCAATGAGCTACCGGGGGAAGGTTGGAACAGTGTGTATCGTTTCTATTCCGCTGGTGCCCCTCGCTACGAGGATACGGTATTTCTGAAGTGCGACGATGACATTGTATATATTCAGCTCGACAGTCTCGAAGAATTTATCCGTTTCCGGATTCGGGAACAGCAGTATTTCCTGGTGAGCGCCAATGTTGTCAATAATAATGTGTGCGCCTATTTTCAACAGAAATACGGCGCTATTCCGCGCAGCCTGATGGAACTGGAACTCCCGCCCGGCGGCTACCAGGGCAGGCTCTGGCAGAGCGGCGAACTTGCCGAGATGCTGCACTATCACTTTCTGGATAACCCGAACGCTTTCGACCGCATGCCTGCCGAACCGATCGAGTGGTTCCGGCGCCTCAGCATCAACTATGTCGCCTGGCTGGGCAGAGATCTGCCGTATATGTCGAGAGTTCGAGACGACGAGCGTATGCTCTCCATCGAAATACCGGCGTACTTGAGGCGACCGAACTGCATATACCCGGGGTTCCTGGTGAGTCACCTCTCCTACTATGCACAGGAGAGTTCCTTGGATGCTGCTGCTGTCATATCCCGATACCGAGAACATGCCGAGAAGCAGCGCTTACTGGACTGCGCCGTATGATGGAGTGGTTGCCCGGCGCGTCGTTCGATTCCGAATCGGACCGTAGTCCAGGATTCGAGCATCCGTATTGCCCGGCGACCCCTGCGTGCGAGGTGTTCAGCGTAGCCGGGACCTGGCCGTCACCATTCGATGAATGGCTCGAATCAACGGGAGATCGGGTAGCGGCGCATCCATTTGTTTATAATCCATTTCTCGCCGGCGCCGACCGGCAGTCCGGCATGCTCTGTCGCCGGATCGAGCTGTCCGAGATTGTTGAAGTACCGGAAGTATACCGCCTGTCCTTTGCGTGGAGTAAACGAAATTCCTGGCTTGGAAAAACTTGTTCCGCCGCCGGCCTCGACGTCATTGAGATAGACTATGAGAGTCGCGGTCCGTTGCCCGCCATCAGTGAGATGTGCAATACTTCCGGGGTCGTTCGGTGGAAAGAAGTCGAAATGGTGCAGGTACTGGCCTCCGGTCCGGTAGCGGACAACCTGTAGACCCTCGCCGTTCTCCAACGGGCAGTTCATCAGGGCGGATATTCGCCGATCGACTACGTCGATGAGTGGGTTCTCGGATAACCAGAATGTGCAGCTTTCGCTGGCACGATTCTCGGCTTGTTCGAAAAGCCCTGTGGCCGGGTCGATGGTCGCAGAGGGCTGCAATCGACTCTTGGACATCTCGATTATCTGATCGCATTCATCGCCGGACAGAACGTTGTCGAACAAGATCAGCTGCGGCTGTTCTACGCGCAGCAGTGCGTGGATTGCGCGGTCGTGGGCGTGGATAATTCGGTCCGGCAAGACCGGGTTCGGATCGTATTCATAGGATGAGGTGTTCGGCATTTCTCCTCTCAGCAATGCGTGCACCGCTGATGTGGCCGCCTCTTTATCGAGACCGTCATCGGTCAGGGATTCGATGATCGACTCGACCGAATGACCTTGTTCGAGGCTCGCATTTATCCAGGTCTTGATACTGCTTTTCCACGAAATACCCAGTGCCACCGTCATCCTCGCAGACTCACATCGTATTCTGTTCACCCCGCCGATGGCGAACGATACCGTGGCCGGGTAGTCCATCGGCGCCGCATGTCGAAAAGTCCGGTGGCGGACCTGACGACACCGTTGAATGGCTTCCAGTGCTGCCGCGTCGATGTCGTGCGAGTTCTCGGCACTGCCGGCGGTGCGGGTCTCGGCCGGTTACTGGGCCCTGACCTGCTGATTTCTTGTCGTGTGGGCGGGTTCGGCTGGGCGCTCCGGGAGTTCTCCCGGGTAAGTGCTGCCGGCTTCCCGACTCTCCTTGTCTCACCGTGGGGGTCGGATGGCCGGGCAAGTTCGGCGCTCCCGTTATTCCCCGTGTTGGTGATAGTGAGACCGCGGGTGTTGGGTCGGCGCCTGCCCTCGGCGACACCCGACGCCCATCGGCTCACACTCGCGCCGATCGGAGTGCCGGGGGATATCGCGCAGTCGGTGCCGATGCATCGGCGCGACACGAACCTCTCAACGCCGAGTGTGCTGAACCAGCAGACCTGCGAATTCGTGATCGGGCGACCGTTCCCGGCGCCACTCGGCCCGGGTGGATCCCGGGTCGGACGGAGTCGACGATCCACAGGGTCGACCGCGTTGCTTCGTCTTTCGGTCACGATCCCCCGATTCCACCGGAGTCGCCGCCGAGCGGACTTCGATCCGGTGTCATCGGCGTTCGGCAGCGGGTGAGAAGACCGGTCGGGAATCGTGTGTTGGGTAGTCTGTCCAGGCGTCGGGTCGGTAGGGCGAGGTGGCGCACCATCTGTTCAGAACGCGTAGGAAGCGAGGTGCGTGAGGTCGAATGTCCCTGCAGCTCATGCCACGCTCCGCGCCTGTGCCCTGTGCAGTCGGTGACGGCGAGTCGCTGAGGCCGGTGACAGGTATGACCCGCTGCACCGATCAGCACTGTGCCGGATCGTTTGAACGCAGATCACGGTCCGGTAGATCGGTTTACGCTGCTGTGAGAAGGTTCGAGAATTGAGCATCCACATACCGAGTGAGGTTGTGTTCTTTCTCAATGCCCTGGGCATTCCTTATCCGGACATCGACGTGGACCAGGTTCGCGAGATGGGCCAGAGCATCAATGAATTCGCCGTTGATGTCCGAAGAACCTTCGATGAGGGGACCGGCACCATCGGAGAAGTAGAATCGGCCATGTCCGGCGATTCGTACCAGGCGATTCTCGTACAGTGGTCCTACATCCTCGGGAAAATGGAGGAGCTGGATACCGCGTTCGATATTGCGGCGGCGGCGCTCGATATTGCGGCGGACGTCATCGAGGCGGTACAGATTGCCGTGCTGATAGAACTAGCGGCGCTCGCGGCGAGTTTTATCGCGAGCATGTTCACACCGGCCGCGCCGGCTACCGGTCCGCTGCTCGCAGCTGCGGCGCGCCAGATCGCCAAGGAAATGGCCGAGTTCGTGATGTGGTATATCGCGGCTGAGCTGCTGGCGAAGGCGCTCGATCCGATGCTGGATCGCTTCGATCAGTTCATTCGTGATGCTCTGCGTCCGCCCGACGTGGCTCCGCCGGCACCCGGCTCCGCGCCGGTGACGCATATGGACCCCGATGCGGTGTCGCGTTACATCACGATTTTGGAGAACCAGGCCCGTGATATGGAGGAGCACGGCCAAAAACTCAACGACCGGCTGGACAACCTGGATTTCACTACTCCAGGATTGGATGTACCACCTGGCGAATGGCCTTCGCCGACCAGCGTAGTTCCGCCGGCCGGCAGCACACAACCCGTCCCGCTGCCGTCTATTCCTCCCAACATGTTGCCGGATGAGCAGCAGCCGATCGCCGAAACACCCTCCAGGAATCCCTCGGCCCCGGAGGCGGGTTCGTCTGCGCCCGGAGACCAGCCCGCAAAGGTCGGTACCGCTCCGCCCGCGGGAGTCTCGTCCGGAACTGAGACAAGTCAGCCGACTACCGTGACACCCGAAACGGTTTCGCCCGCGGCATCGGCCGCCGGGGCCGCCCCGGGCGATTCCCTCTCCCCGATGAGCGTCTCGCCGGGCGGAATAGATTCTTCCGGACAAGGCGGGAATTCCGCGGACAGTGGTTCGATCACCCCGGATAGCGTGGGTTCCAGCTCGGATCCCGCCGGCTCGGCATTTGCGCACTATGGACCTGGTGTCACCGCTGCGATGGGTCCTCAATCGGCAATGCAGACCAGCCCATCGGCATCGGCATCGGCACCCGGTCAGTCGCAGGCAGGGTCCGCCGCTTCGAACGGGCAGCGCCCTACCGATGCCGCAGGCAAGGCTCAAGGAAGCGCCGGCCGCGCGAGTGGTGGCCCTGGGGGATCGGATGCGGGGCAACCGTCCGGCAGGAAGTCGTCGAAGACGCCGTGGTCGCGTGCGGGCGGTAAGGCGGCACGCGTCGCGCCCGAGACGGAACCCTCTGGTCGGAAAGTACCCGCGGTCTCGGCGGGAGAATCCGGAACGAGTGGCGAGGAAGCCCGGACAACATCGGCGACATCCCCTGGACACGAAGGTCCGCAGGTGTTCGCACCGAGCGTCGCGGCACCTCCTCCCGAATCGTCGAACGACAAGTCGACCGGGGAAGACCGCGACCGAGATGTCCCGGTCGAAGCTCCCGTGAAGGATTCCGACACATCCGGCGTCGGAGGTCGGTCGTAGGCGGGATAACGGAGGGTCGATCAGCACAGAAGCGGACTACGGCTCTGACGGTATGAGAGTTCGGTCGTCTACGTGGATTTCATGCCAGCTCCCCGACCGTGGGGATAGTCCAGAATTGGGGCGGTCTGATGAACGACTTGACAAGGGGCTGTGTTCTTGTGCCGTCGAACTCATAGTTCCAAACGGTTGATCAGGGCACCCGCCCGGTTGGGCCTGCCGAAGTGCCGAACTGTCCGGATTCGATGTAAAGCGGAACCCGCTCTGTATCGATCCAGGTGAGGCGCCGTTGGCGTGACGAATAAGTGGACACAAGGAAAAGCCTCGGTCGAGGCTGGAGGATGTAGTGGCGGGCGGACCGGGAGAACTCTTCAGCAGATTCAGTCGGGGGTTCAGGAGTCTGGAGCCCGGGCGTCGTCTCGGCGAGGTAGTCGATCGCTTCCCGCGCATGCTCCGACGTAGTCGCGATGACTCCGTGGATGCGGACAGGCGCGGGCGCGATGAGATGAACCGCAATAGCGGAGAACCCCCAAATCGCCAGCCTGATAATTCGCGTTCGAATCCGCCTGCGAACACGAACCCGCCGGCGAACACCAATCCGCCTGCGAACACGAACCCGCCGGCGAACACCAATCCGCCGGCGAACACGAACCCGCCTGCGAACACCAATCCGCCTGCGAACACGAACCCGCCTGCGAACACCAATCCGCCGGCGAACACGAACCCGCCTGCGAACACCAATCCGCCTGCGAACACGAACCCGCCTGCGAACACCAAT
>NZ_BMMH01000005.1:0-296167 GCF_014645735.1 Nocardia jinanensis
TCACACCGCGATGCTGTTCGGGGACGCGAAGAAATCGGTCGGCGCGGTCACCGAGGAACTCAAAGCCCTCTGACCTCCGCGACGATGGGCCCCGGTCGACCGACCGGGGCCCATCGTACAGATGAGATAACGGGCGGCTCCGATGAATCCCCGGAGCCGCCCGGCGGCGAATCAGTCGTAGAAGCGGTAGACCGCCTCGGCGACGCAGACCGGCTTGTCGGCGCGATCGCATTCCACGATGGCCGCCACCACGACCTGAACTCCCCCCGACACCCGTTCGGCCGACAGGAGCGTGGCGGCCAGCCTGATGCGGGAGCCCACCGGAACCGGGGCCGGGAAGCGGACCCTGTTCAAGCCGTAGTTGACGCCCATCGAAACCGGCTCGACGGTAAGCACCCGCCCGACCATTTCGCTGAGCAGTGACAACGTCAGATAACCATGCGCGATCGGGCCGCCGAACCGGCTTTCCGCGGCCGCTCGCCGCGGGTCGACATGAATCCACTGATGGTCGTCGGTAGCGTCGGCGAAGAGGTCCACCCGGTCCTGAGTGATCTCGTACCAGTCAGTGGTTCCCAGCTCCGTGCCCGCGAGCAACAGCAGGCCCGGGACGGTCGTAATCTTCGTGGCCATAAGTGTGGTATTTCCTCCTGTGGGTCAAAAGTCACGTGACAGTGACGCCGCCGTGGACGATGGCAGTCCATCCGGCGATAGAACCGGGGCCGATCCGTCGACCCGAATCCCCCTGCGAGCACACTCATGCGCCCATCCCCTGACCAGCACCGCGACCTCAGAACCAGTCGGGGTGCGCGTCGAGGGTGGTGCGGTCCAGTCCGGCGAGCAGGTCGAACCGAGGTGCGACCGTCGGGAGCTCGTGCGCGAAGAAGTACTGAGCCGCGATGCGTTTACCGTTATAGAAGTCGCCGCGTCGATCACCCACGACGAGCAGCTGTTCCAACCAGATCCAGGCGATCACGACGTGCCCGGCGGCCTCGAGATACACCGACGAATTCGCCAGCGCGAGAGCTGGATCACCGTCCGACCACAGAGTCGCGGTGACCTCCCCCAGCCGGTCGACGAAAGCCTGTAATTCCTTCGCGTATCCGGCGATCTCGCCGGACCGAGCGCGAGCTTGGTCGAGAGTTTCAGCCATGATGCCCAGCAGTAGCTTCAGGCCCGCGCTGTCGTTCGCGACGACCTTACGGCCGAGCAGATCCAAACCTTGAATACCGTGGGTGCCTTCGTGGATGGGATTGAGCCGATTGTCCCGATAGAACTGTTCGACATCGTATTCCCGGGTGTAGCCGTAGCCGCCGTGTACCTGGATCGCGAGACTGTTGGCGAGCAGACACCACTGCGACGGCCAGCTCTTGGCGATCGGTGTCAGCACCTCGAGCAGGAGCTGTGCCCGCGCCGCCGACTCGGGGTCGGCGGCGGTTTTCTGTTCGTCGACCAGTTGTGAACAGTAGAGCACCAGTGCCAGCGCACCTTGGACGTAGCTTTTCTGGGCCAACAGCATCCGTTTGACGTCAGCGTGCTCGATCAGTGCCACCGGGGCGGCGCCGGGGTTGCGAGGACCGAGCGCCCGGCCTTGGGTTCGTGTGCGCGCGTAGTCGACCGACTGCAGGTAGCCGGTGTATCCGAGCGCGGTGGCGAGCGCACCGACGCCGATGCGGGCCTCGTTCATCATGTGGAACATATAGGACAGCCCACGGTGCTCCCGGCCGACCAGATATCCCACGGCGCCGGGTTCGCCGGTCGGGCTATAGCGGCCCTCACCGAAGTTCAGCAGGGTGTTGGTGGTACCCCGGTTGCCCATCTTGTGGTTCAGGCCGACCAGCGCGACATCGTTGCGGGCGCCGCCCGGCAAGTATTTGGGCACCAGCAACAGGGAGATCCCTTCGACGCCGGGGCCGCCGCCGGGAATCTTCGCAAGCACCAGGTGCACGATGTTCTCGGTGAGTTCGTGATCGCCGCCGGAGATCCACATCTTCGTCCCGGTGACACGGTAGGTGCCGTCACCGGCCGGCCGCGCCGTGGTAGTGATATCGGCCAGCGACGAACCGGCCTGCGGCTCCGACAGACACATCGTGCCGGAGTACCGGCCGGCCAGCATCGGCCGCACATAGGTCTCGATCTGTTCCTCGGTGCCGTACTCGACGAGCAGATTGGCATTCGCGATCGTCAGGAACGGATACGACGTGGTCGCCGCGTTCGCGGCCTGGAACCACGCCAACGACGCGCGGGCGATGGTCACGGGCAGCTGCGAGCCGCCGAGATCCTCATCGAACTGACCCGCGATCATTCCCGCGGCGGCGAAGTCGTCGAGGGCCTTTTTGATGTCGTCGATCAATACGACTGTGCCATCCGGATGCATCACCGGCTCGGTGGCGTCGGATTTCTTGTTGTGCGACCGGAAGCGCGCGGCGGCGAGGTCGGCACTGAGGTCGAGGACAGCGTCGAAGGTTTCGCGGGAGTGTTCGGCAAACCGCTCGCGCGCACACAGCGCGGTGACATCGAGCCATTCGTAGAGGAGGAATTCGAGGTCACGGCGGGAAAGTATCGGGGCCGGCATATTCATCACTTCCGGGTCGGTCTCGGTCGGAACACTTCGAACAGGCCCGCTGCGTCCGGTCCGCCGCGTGCACACTCGGTCACCACCACATGCTCGGCCCAGCGCTGCCGACAGGTGTGGTGCGGGTGGCCGAGCGACCGCGCGGTGGAGGCGAAGACGGTGTTTCTCATTCCGATGTTCCAGTCGGTGCCGCGTCCGCCCGGTCTGCGATCGTCAGGTATCGGCCGGTCTGGTCGAACGCGGATTCGGTGACGACGGCGTCGGTCATATCGCTGATCTCCGCCCACCGCTGCGCGATCACCTCCGGCGCGCGAACCGCCTCGGGCAGGTACACGCCCGCGGACTCCGTCATACGCGCGACCGCGAACACCCCGCCGCCCGCAGCGAGAACAGTCTTGGTCGGCGCATCATCGGATACCAAGAAGAGAGCACCGGGAGAGATCGATTCAGGGGCGAGCCGCGCGAACGCGTCAGCGTCGACGAGCCCTTCGGTCATCCGGGTCGCGGCGGTCGGGGCGAGGGAGTTGACCCGAATATCCCGTCGGGCGCCCTCGATCGCGAGCACGTTCATCAGTCCGACTACCCCCGATTTCGCCGCACCGTAGTTCGCCTGGCCGAAGTTGCCGTAGATACCCGACGCGGAGGTGGTCATCAGTATCCGGCCGTATCCCTGGTCGGCCATATGCGGCCATACGGCTTTCGTGCAGTGCACCGACCCCATCAGGTGGACATCGATCACCGTGCGGAAATCATCCAGGTCCACTTTGGCGAACGATTTGTCACGCAGGATTCCCGCGTTGTTGATCAGGATGTCGATGCGCCCCCACCGGTCCAGGGCACGGGCGACCATATCGGCTACCGCATCCACGTCGGTGACATCGGCCCGGTTCGCCATTCCTTCTCCGCCGCGGCGTTCGATCTCGGCGACCACCGCCGCGGCGGGCCCCTCGTCGGAACCTCCGCCCGCGACGGAGCCGCCCCTGTCGTTGACGACCACCCGGGCGCCCCGTTCGGCCAGCGCGAGCGCGTGCGCGCGGCCCAATCCGCCGCCCGCGCCAGTGACGACGGCTACCTTTCCGCTGAAGTCGACAGTCAAGAAAAAGATCCTTTCAGTGCCATGCACCGGCGGACGGGAAGGTCGATCACCTGCCCGCCGCGGCCAGCATTTCCGCTAATGTCACGAATTTCTCCCGCGGCCGTGTCGGTGAATCAGCGGCGCGCCGCTTTTCCGCGGCATCGATCGCCAGCCACGCACCGTGGTCGACGATCGACGGCTGCCGCGCGGCGATCACCGCGGCCAACTCGTCCGCCGAGCAACCCGGTTCCCCGAGTGTGCCGCCGAGGAAGTCATCGAGCACCGCCTCGACGGTTTCGGCGGCGCAGACTTGATTCGTCCCGATCACCCCGCTCGGGCCGCGCTTGGCCCAGCCGACGCAGTACAACCCGAGCTCGGGATCCTCTGGCGAGGAGTGGTGAATCCGCCCGACCCGGTGCGCGATAGTCCCGGTTTCCGAATTCAGAGGAAGGCCGTCGATGGGCGCGGCCCGGTACCCGATGGCACGCAGCACCAGGCCGGTGGACAGTGTCTCCAGCTCGGCGTTCCCGTCGGGCACCGTGGGGTCCCGCCGGAAGGTGAACGATTCCACCCGGCCGCTGCCGTTGAGCGAAACCGGAACCATGTTGTAGCGCAGAATGATTCGTTTACCACCCTGGCGCGGTGTGTGCGACGCGGCCTCGGCCACATGCAGTTTGCGGCGGGTAGTGGATCGTCGTAGTCGCCGATCGTCCGCGTCGTAACCGAGTTCGGACGACTCGGCGAGCAACTCCACCCCGGGCATACGAGTCAATGCGAGCAGTTCGGGTGTGGTGTAGGCCGCGTCGAGGACACCACGCCGGGCAGCGATGACCACCTCGCGAACGTCGGCCTGCCGCAACGCTTCCACCGCGTCGCGGGCCATATCCGTGGCCTCGAGAGCATGTTCATCGGTCACCATCAGCCGGGCCGCGTCCAGCGCCACGTTTCCGTTGCCGATGATCACTACTCGCTCACCCGACAGATCGAACCGCCGGCCGGCGTGGTCGGGGTGCCCGTTGTACCAGGCGACGAAATCGCGGGCCGAATGCACACCCGCCAATTCCTCCCCGGGTATGCCCAGAGTCCGCGCCTCGTCCGCCCCGGTCGCCATGACGACCGCGTGATGGGCGCCGAGCAGTTCGCCGATCGACACGTGCACGCCTACCTCGACATTGAACAGGCAATGCACATTCGGTCGTCGAATCACCTTGGCGAACACCTTGGCGGTGTCCTTGGTCGCCAGATGGTCGGGCGCGACACCGGCCCGCACCAATCCGTACGGCGTGGGCAGGCGGTCGATCAAGGTGACCCGCACTCCGGGGATCCGGCTCAGTTGGTCCACGGTATAGCAGCCCGACGGGCCCGAACCGACCACGGCAACCCGCAACTCCGGACGATCTCCGGACAGGCGGCGCCGCACGGTCCGCGCGTCCTCGACGACCTCGAGCGGGTTCTCGGCGAAATACTCCGCGTTGATCTCCCGGAACACCTCGAGGTCTCGGGGCATATCGTTCTCGTCGTAGACGGCTCCCACCGGGCATTCGGTCATACATGCCGCGCAGTCGATACAGGAATCGGGGTCGATGTAGAGCTGTTCAGCGGACATGAACTCCGGATCATCGGGCCGTGGCCGGATGCAGTCGACCGGACATGCGCTCACGCACGCGGCGTCACTACAGCAGCCCTGCGCGATAACGAAGGTCACAGCGCCTCCAGGATCCGTTCGCTGCGCACCTTGCGACCCGGCGTATAGCGGATCCTCAGCTCGGAGAACCCGGCGTTCACACAGGCGAAGGCGTAGTTGTGGGTGTTGTCCGCGTCGACGGTGTAATCCGGGATCCGCTCGAGGAATCTGGGCACCACGGTCTGGAAGATGGCGCGTGCCAGATTCGATCCCAGGCAGCGGTGGATGCCCGCGCCGAACGCGTAGTGGCGATTCGGCGAGCGCTCGAGGTCGGGTTCGGCGGGATCGTCGAACTCGGCCGGGTCCCAGTTCGCGGCCCGATACATGAACCACATCTTGTCGCCGGCTTTGATCGACTGTCCCTCGAGCTCGAAATCCTGTGTCGCGGATTTGGCCAGCCCGACCGCCGGGCTGACCCAGCGCAGGAACTCCTCGGTCGCGGTGCGCAGGAAATCGGTGTCGTCGACGAGGCGCGCCTTGATCTCCGGCTTGTCCTGGAGATACCTCAGTGCCCCGGCCATGAGCCCGGCGGTGGTGTCGAACCCACCGACGAGGATGTCGTAGATGAGGTCTTTGACCTCTTCGTCGGTGGTCGGGCGACCATCGATATCGGAGGCGATGAGATCGTCGAGCACCCCGGTTTCCGGTTGCGCACGGCGGGCGGCGATCGTCTCGCTCAAACGCTTCTGGATCCCGGGAATCCCCGCCTCCGACTCGCCGCCGCCCGGAACACCCGAGAACGTCTGATGGATGCGCTCGGCATAGAACCGCCAGTCCGCCAGCGGCAGACCCAGGATGTCGAGGGTGATGAGCGCGGTGACGGGACTGCCGACCTGCATGACGAAGTCGGCTTCTCCGGCCTCGATCATATGGTCGATGACTTCATCGGCGAACTCGGCGATCCGGTCACGGCGCTCGTCCACGGCCAATGGGGAGAACGGACGGCTCACCAATTTGCGATATCCGTCCCATTCGGGCGGGTCGGATTCGTTGGGCAGCGCACGGTAGCCCTCCGCTGTCGGGATGGTGATACCGCCTTTGAGCTGACCGTTCTCGTCGATATATTTCTCCGCCGTGAAACGGTTGCGATCACGGAGCCCGGCGCCGACCGCGTGATGGCCACTGATCAGCCAATGGCCGCCGTAGCTCTCCGTCCACGCCACCGGGCACTTCGACCTGACCTGCGCCTCGTATCCGGTCGTCCGCTCGGCGTATTCCGGGGCGTGGATATCGAAGTCGACGCTTTCGCGGGTCTCCGCGGAGCCGGCCGGTTGCACATTGCTCATTTCTCATTCCTCCACGGTGATCGCGCGCTCCGGGCATGCGGAGGCGCCTTGCCGCGCCTTGTCCCGCAGAGCCACCGGAACATCGGGCGAGTCGACGTACGCGTGACCGTCCTCGTCATCGAGATTGAACAGATCAGGGGCCACCATGGCGCACATCGTGTGCCCCTGGCAGTGCTCCCTGTTGATTCTGATGCGCATAGATACTCCTGTCGGTCCACCGATGATCAACTCGACGAGCAACTATCTCCGATACGTTCCGCAGTGCGGAACGTCGTGCCAAGTGATCCGCGTCATAATCTGACCCACTTTCCGATCGATGTCAACAGTGGATCCCCTCGGGCAACATGGTCGGCAACGCCGGGGTTGACAACGCCACGCCACGGCGCTGTAGTCTGTGACTCGCATCACCGGAACGACGTGCCACTGTGCGGACCGACCGATAGGTTCGGATTCGTCGCGGCGCCGACGAGCGAGATTGTTGAGGTCATGGGATGAGCGAGACCGCCACCGTGAACATCGAGCAGGATGCGGAGACCGTCCTCTCCGAGCCGACGGCCGACCCGGCACAGGTGGCGCGCAACTGGTTGGCGGAGTTCCAGTCGGCGCTCACGGCCGGCGCTCAACCGCCACTGGAGACGCTGTTCGTCGCGGACTGCTGGTGGCGCGACATCCTGGCAGTCGGCTGGGATCTGCGAACCGCACGCGGCTTCGAAGAGATCCGCACGGAGTTCGGCGACCGGCTGGCATCGACGGGCTTCACCGATTTTGCTCTGGATCCGTCGATCCCCGTCGACGCCACCGATGGCGTGATCACAGCCTTCTACACTTTCGCCACCGCAATAGCCCGCGGCCGCGGCATTGTCCGGCTGATGCACGAAGACGGCGTCCACAAAGCGTGGACCCTGCTCACCAAGGTCGAAGAACTCATCGGCCACGAAGAACGCCGCACATCGGTGCACGATGCCGCCGCCGAATCCCACAACGGTCCGGTGCAGGCGCGCGAGACCTGGCCCGAGAAACGCGCCCGTCAGATAGAGTTCACCGACGGTGACCCGGATGTGGTGATCGTCGGCGCCGGTCATGCCGGCCTGACCACCGCCGCGCGACTCGGCCACCTGGGCGTCTCCACACTTCTCGTGGAGAAATCGGCCCGCCTGGGCGATGTCTGGCGGCTGCGCTACAACAATCTGTCCCTGCACGACACCAAGTGGTACGGCCAGATGCCCTACCTGCCCTACCCCGACAACTGGCCGGTGTTCGCACCGAAAGAGCTGATCGCCGACTGGTTCGAGGCCTACGCCTGGATTCTGCAGCTCAACGCGTGGACCGGTACCGAGGCCGTCCAGACGGACTACGACGAAGACGCGGGCCGATGGAATCTGCGGGTGAACCGTAACGGCGCCGAACGCATCTTGCACCCGCGCCACCTCGTCTTCGCCACCGGCGCCTTCGCCGGCGACCCCACGATCCCCACCTACCCCGGTGCCGAAGCGTTCCGGGGTGAGACGATCCACTCCAGCCAACACCACGGCGGCCGCGACCTCGAGGGGAAGAATGTCGTCGTCGTCGGTACCGGAGCCAGCGCGCACGATGTCGCTCAGGACGCCTACGAGCAGGGTGCGCACGTGACGATGGTCCAGCGCGGCCCGACCTACGTCGTCTCTTCCCGGTACGGAGTACCCGCGATGCACGAAGCGCTCTATAGCGAGTCCAGCCCCCCGGTGGAGGACGCCGACCTCATCGCACTGTCCATGCCGTGGAACCTCTACCTGGAGACGGCCCGGCCGGGCGTCGCGGCGCTGGCCGAGATCGACAAAGATCTCCTCGACGGTCTGCGCGCGGCCGGGTTCCAGCTGACCGACGGAATCAACGGCTCGGGACTGTTCGGCCTGTCGCTGACCCGCGGCGGCGGTTACTACATCGACAAGGGATGCTCACAGCTCATCATCGACAAGAAGATCAGCTTGCGCCACGGTGAGATCGACCGATACACCGAAACCGGCGTCGTCTTCTCCGACGGCACGAGCGAGGACGCCGACCTCGTCGTCTTCGCGACCGGTTGGCCCAATATGCGCGACAACATACGACCGATTGTCGGCGACGCCGTCGCCGACCAGCTCACCGAGGTCTGGGGACTCGACGAACAGGGTGAGATCCGCGGCACCTTCCGTCCGTCCGGCCATTCGCGCCTGTGGTTCATCGCCGGCGGCTTCCAGCAATCCCGCTATGGCAGCAAACTCCTCGCCCTGCAGATCAAGGCCGGCGAACTGGGCCTCAACACATAGCGGCCCCCGGCAGACCCTCCCGGCGTCCTGGACCATCGGTACGAAGGAAAAAGAACAAGTGGCAGAAACGAATGCGACCCCGACCGGCCTACCCGGCGATCCTGCGCAGGTATACGACGTAATCGTCGTCGGTGCGGGTATGGGCGGTATCTACGCTGTGCACCGCTTCGCCTCCCAGGGACTCTCGGTGCTCGGTCTGGAAGGCGCCCCGGACGTGGGCGGCGTCTGGTATCACAACGCCTATCCCGGGGCCCGGGTCGATATCGAGAGCGCCAACTACTGCTATTTCTTCGATCCGGAACTGTATCGAGAATGGCACTGGACCGAACGCTACGCCGCGCAACCCGAAATTCTGGCCTACCTGAATTTCGTCGCGGACCGATACGACGTCCGCCGTCATATCCGGTTCAACACCTATATGACATCCGGGCAATGGGACGACGAAGCCAAACGGTACACAGTGACGACCGAGCACGGTGAGACCTTCACCGCGCGGTTCCTCGTCATGACCACCGGGCAGCTGTCCAAGCCGCGGAAACCCGACTTCCCGGGCTTGGACGACTTCACCGGGCAGTGGTATCAGACATCACGATGGCCGCATGAAGACGTCGACCTCGCGGGCAAGCGGATCGGCGTCATCGGCACCGGTTCGTCCGGGGTGCAGGCGATCACCGCGATCGCGCCGATCGCCGGGCACCTGACCGTCTTCCAACGCACGCCCAACTATTCGGTGCCCGCCTACAACCGGAGCGCCGATCAACGCAAGCACGAACGAATGGCCGCGGCAGTCGAGCAGGTGTGGGAAGAATTACTGGACACCCCCGGCGGCCTGATCCTGCCGCCGGGCCGGGGTGATTCGCGGCAGTACACACACGAACAGAAGCTACAGATGCTGGAGGAGCGGTGGGCCTTCGGCGGACAATCGCTGTTGTCGCTGTTCTCCGACCAGCCCGTTGATCCCGAGACGAACGAGCTCGTCGCCGAATTCGTCCGGGACCGTGTCCGCGATATCGTCACCGATCCACAGACTGCGGAAGCCCTGGTCCCCGACCAGTATCCGATCGGGGTACGCAGACTGTGCATCGACACCGGTTATTACGAAACATTCAACCGGGACAATGTCTCCCTCGTCGATATCAAGGCCGACCCGATAACACGGATCACCCCCGGCGGTATCGAACTTGCCAGTGGTGCCGAAATCGAGTTGGACATCATCGTGTTCGCGCTCGGATTCAATGCCTTCACCGGCGCACTGGACGAAGCAGGCGTCCGGGACGAAAACGGCCGCTCCCCCAGCGACAACTGGCACCGCGGCCCACGCACCTACCTGGGCTTGACGACGACCGGATTCCCGAATCTCTTCCTGGTGACCGGGCCCGGCAGCCCGTCGGTACTGGCCAATATGAACGTCGCCAACGTGCACCATATCGATTTCGTCGGCGCCCTCATCGCGTTCATGACCGAACGCGGCTACGAGCGAGTCGAACCGACACCCAGTGCCGAAGAGACATGGACAGCGCATGCCGCGTCCTTGGCCGAACCCTTGCTGCGCCGCCACCACGACAACTACATGGTGCACGTCAATCGCGACGACGGAACCCGGGTCTTCATCCCCTACGCCGGCGGGTTCCACGATTACGTCAAGCACGTCGAGAAGGTCGTCCGCGACAACTACGCCGGGTTCGCCTTCAAGTAAGCAGGTCGGCCATCGACCTCATTCCGCACGACAAGGACATGCTCATGCGCTCCAGCTACGACCTCTTCATCGACGGTGATTTCGTCGCCGGCGGTGGTACGCCCTTCACCACCACCGATCCCGCAACCGGCGCCGCGCTCGCCGAGGTGGCCCGCGCGACCGCCGCCGACGTCGACCGGGCCGTGCGCGCCGCCGACACCGCGCGGCTCGCCTGGGCACGGACCACACCGTCGGCACGGGGCCGAGTCCTTCTCGCGATCGCCGCGGCCATCCGGGAACACGCCGACGAACTCGCCCGTCTCGAGACTCTCGACAACGGCCAAGCCCTCGGCCAGGCCCGCGGCGATGTGGAGGTCGCCGCCCGCTACTTCGAGTTCTACGGCGGCGGTGCCGACAAACTGATGGGCGAAACGATCCCCCTGGGCCCGGACTACCTCTCCTACACCCGGCACGAGCCCTACGGAGTGGTGGCCTTCGTCCTCCCGTGGAACGCACCACTGCAACAGGCCGCGCGCGGCCTCGCCCCCGCACTCGCCGCCGGAAACGTGGGCGTGGTCAAACCCGCCGAAGACACCCCGCTGACCACCCTCGAGCTCGCGCGGATCGCCACCGACTGCGGCCTTCCGCCCGGTGTACTCAATGTCGTCACCGGCTTCGGTGAGGAAGCGGGCGCCGCGCTCGTCGAGCATCCACTCGTGCGCAAGATCGCCTTCACCGGTTCGGTCGACACCGGTTCCCTCATCATGCGCACGGCATCCGATCGTGTGATTCCACTCACCCTGGAACTCGGTGGGAAATCGGCGAATATCGTCTTTCCCGATGCCGACCTCGACGCCGTCGCACGCAGTTCCTGGACCGCTTTCACCATCAAATCGGGGCAGGTCTGCTCGGCGGGCACCCGCCTGCTGATCCATACCGACATCTACGACGATGTCCTCGAACTCCTTGTCGACCGGGCCCGCTCGGCCACGGTGAGCCGCGGATTGGACGATCCCGATATCGGTCCACTGGCCACCAGAGCACAGTTCGAGAAAGTCACCGGATACCTGAAACTCGGGCTCGAGGAAGGAGCGCGGCTGATCGTGGGCGGTGGAGTACCGGCAGATCCCGCGCTGCGGTCGGGAAACTTCGTCGAACCCACCATCTTCGCCGACGTCGACAACAACATGCGGATCGCCCAGGAAGAGATTTTCGGTCCCGTACTGTGCGCCATCCGTTTCCACGACGAAGACGAAGCGATCCGCATCGCGAACGACACGCGCTACGGTCTCGCCGCCGGCGTGTGGACCACCGACCTGAGCCGAGCACACCGTGTCGCCGCGGCGCTGGACTCGGGACAGGTCTATGTCAACGAGTACTTCGCCGGTGGTATCGAGACGCCCTTCGGGGGATTCAAGTCCAGCGGTTTCGGACGGGAAAAGGGGTTCGAGGCGCTGCGGCACTACACCCAGCTGAAAACCGTCACTGTCCGTATCTGACCCATGCGAACGAGAACGCGACGAAGGACAAGACCCCGATGAAGAGCACCATGCAACAGGTGCCGCTGACCGTGGCCCGGTTGCTCCGGCACGCCGTCACCACACATCCCACGGCGCGGGTCGTGACCGCGACCGCTACCGGCACGCGCACGTCGACGTTCGCCGACCTCGGTGTGCGCAGCGCCCGTCTGGCGAACGCGCTGCGTGCGCTGGGCATTGATGGCGACCAGCGTGTGGGCACCTTCCAGTGGAACAACACCGAACATCTCGAGGCCTATGCCGCGATACCGGCCATGGGGGCGGTCCTGCACACCTTGAATATTCGGTTGTCCGAACCGCAACTGCTGTTCGTTATAGGACACGCCGAGGACCGCGTACTGCTCGTCGACGCCGCGCTGGTGGACCGGCTTGCGCCACTCTGCGCTGAGCTGAGCACCATCGAGCACGTGATCGTCTCCGGTTCCGGCAGCGAAGAGACACTCCGGCCGTTGGAGGGCTTCCACTTCCGCGTCCACCTGTACGAGAAACTGCTGGCAGAGGCCGAGGCATCGTTCGATTGGCCGACGGTGAACGAGGACGACGCTGCCGCGATGTGCTACACGAGCGGCACTACCGGCGACCCGAAAGGTGTTGTCTACAGCCATCGTTCGGTATATTTGCACTCGATGGCATGCGCCATGGGCGATGCCTTCGGCATTACGACGCGCGACCGGGTGATGCCCGTGGTCCCGATGTTCCACGCCAACGCCTGGGGCCTCCCTTACGCGGCGATGCTCGTGGGAGCCGATCTGATCCTGCCCGACCGCTTCATGCGCCCCGAAGAACTCGTCCGGCTCATCGAAACAGCCCGCCCGACAGTCACCGCCGCCGTACCGACCATCTGGAGCGATGTGCTCGGCCGGATCCGCACCCACGGCGGCGACCTGTCCTCACTGCGGCTCCTGGTAGGCGGCGGCGCACCGGTACCGGTGAGCCTCCAGCAGGATATGGCCGCGACCACGGGTGTGCTGATGCTCCAGGCGTGGGGAATGACCGAAACCTCCCCCGTCGCACTCGTCGGCTGGCCACCTGTCGAAGAATCCGATCCGCGGCACTGGGGGTTCCGCGCCAAACAAGGCCGCCTGCTCGGATCGATCGAAGCGCGCGTGGTCGCCGACGACGGCACCGAGCTGCCCCGTGATGGCCGATCTGCCGGGGAAATCGAGGTCCGCGGCCCGTATGTCACCGCGGGCTACCACGGCATCGATCACTCCGATGCCCTCCACAACGGCTGGCTGCGAACCGGAGATATCGGCACCATCGACGAACTCGGTTATATCGCCTTGACCGACCGCGCGAAGGACATCATCAAATCCGGCGGCGAATGGATTTCCTCCGTCGAACTGGAATCACTCGTCGTCGCCCACCCCGCCGTGCGGGAAGCCGCCGCCATCGGCATCCCCGACGACCGCTGGCAGGAGCGACCGCTGGTCATGGTCGCGTTCCACCCCGGTATCACCGCGAGCTGCGCCGAACTACGCGAACACCTTTCGGGCGCTCTGGCCAAATGGCAACTGCCCGATACATGGGCGATTACCGACACCGTCCCCAAGACCTCAGTCGGCAAGTACGACAAGAAGCGCATACGGCAGCTGTACCACGACGGGGAAATCATCGTCCTGCGTACCGGCCGGGAAACCGCCGCCGATGACTGAGCAATGCGCAACCGAGGTCGACGAACATCATCTACGTTTCCGGCTCGCCGATACCGCGGACCATGACGCTCTGCTCCGGGTTGTCAGCATCATGCACCGTCAAGGTCTGTACATAAGGTCGTTGCACTTCGACCGGCAGACCGACGGCGGCGCCACCATCTTCGCGACCATAGCGACCACCGGCCACCGCGCCGAGCGCTTGATTCGATTCTGTGCCAATACGGCGCACATTCTAGAAGCTCTCGCGGCCGAAGACCCCTTGATCAGTACGCATGAGACCACTCCGGGTAGCCGACGTTGGGGACCTTCGTATCCCGGTCGGTGACGACGGATACCGATCGTTACGGCGATTCGCGCGGCACGACAAACCCGACACTCGGGACGCCGGGGACCTGACATTCGAACAGACCCCGACCCGGCACGCACAACGACCACGAGCCACCGAGTTCGGACCAGAGGAAATGCGGTGCCCGGCACCAAGGCCGGCAACCACTGCCCGAGTTCTCGGGACCGCTCCGGTGGCCAGGCGGCCGGAACGAACCTGCCCGTCTTCACCTCCTGCCGAGGATATTTCAGCAGCCCCGTAGCCTCCGAGCCGAGTGATCGCGGTGCGACCCCATCGACCCCAGAGGTCCGTGCACCCTTGTTGCCCCGCACCCGTGTCCACGCCACCAGCAGGAACGCCGGGGTGGTTCCCACCTGCCGCGGTGGCGAGGTCGGCGGCAGTGCGGCAACTACGGGCACAACATCCGGCTGCAGTCCAGCGGACTATTCGAAACCGGGAAGCTCTTCGCTCGAGGCCTGGGTCAGGGCGGTGGCTCCGCCGTCGGCGACGTGGATGCTGCCGGTCATCCAGGATGACGCATCCGAAGCGAGTAGGAGCGCGAGACCGACGATGTCATCGGGCCGGCCCCAACGTCGCATCGGGATGGAGTTCTCCCACGCGGCCACGCTGGACTCGGGGCGGGGCGCCGAACCACCGATTTTCGTGACCACCGGACCCGGGGCAAGGGCATTGACGCGCACCCCGAACCGCGCCAGCTCCAGCGCGGCTTGTCGAACCAGGCCGACCACGGCGGCCTTCGACGCGACATACGGATAACTCACCCGCGGCTCGGCGCGAAGCCCGGCGGTGGAGGCGGTGACGACGATGCTGCCCGCCCG
Source organism: Nocardia jinanensis (assembly GCF_014645735.1). GTDB lineage: Bacteria > Actinomycetota > Actinomycetes > Mycobacteriales > Mycobacteriaceae > Nocardia > Nocardia jinanensis. The sequence continues at coordinate 14,935 of NZ_BMMH01000005.1, forward strand.
CTGCGCCTTCATCACCCGCGCGCTCTGCTGGAGGCAGTGGAACAGGCCGTCCAGGTTCACACTCAGCACCCGCTGCCACGCTTCGAAAGACAGCTCGTCGATCGCTCCGCCTGGCTGCAGCAGTGAGGGTACGCCGTTGATTCCCGCGTTCAGGAACGCGACGTCGAGGCGCCCCGACGACGCCACGACACCGTCCACCAGTGCGCGGACCGCGTCCGGGTCGGTCACGTCGCACACGTGCGCGGTCGCGTTCAGTTTCCGCGCCGCTTCGTGTACCGAGTCCGAAATGTCCGCGAGGTGCACCGTGGCGCCCTCGGCCGCGCAGGTGCGGGCGATCTCCTGGCCGATCCCGCTCGCCGCGCCGGTCACCAGCACCACTCGCCCGTCGATTCGCAGAGTGTCCATGTGATCAGTTCTCCCGTCGTATCAACACCGTGCCTGCTGTCCCGTCCACCTCGACGAGATCACCGGTGCGGATGGCGCCGAAGGCTTCCGCGCCGGTTACCGCCGGGACATCGAGCACCACAAGTCCCAGTGCGAGTTTGCTGTTCATCCGCGTGAAAACGATGGCGCACGGCGCGGTGCCCTGTAGCTTCGCCAGATGGAACTGCCCGGACCAGCCGGAGGAGCCCTTCGCGCCCGGCAGTACCAGAACCCCGCCGGCGAAACTCTGCCCGCGCTGGGGATGGCTGCTCTCGACTATTGTGCCCGTCCGTGGGTCGATGCCGCCCCAGCCGGACACCGGGGCGGTGCACACCAGCGCACGTCCGCGCGCCCGGCCGCCGACGACACCGCGGCCGTGCACCAACTCAAGCATCGGGCCACCGCCCGCTCAGCGCGGCGCCGATACAGGTCTCGACACTGCCGAACCAGCCCTGAACGCCCGCGATCGCCGGCAGGTAGTGCGCCTGTTTCGCCGAGTCGGTCGCGAACACGCGGGTTCGCGGTGGCAGGAACTGCCCGATCGCCGGGCAGGTGTCCGACAGCACCCGGCCGCCCGCTTTTTCGATGGCCGCGACGTAACCGCTGCGCTCGGCGACCGTGCGCAGCGCCCGCGGTGTGAACACCCACAGCGTCGTCGAGTCCGCGACGCGGCGGCCGCCGAGCAGCCGGGCGACCTCGCGCACCTGTTCCAGTGACGCGTGTGGACAGCCGATCATCACGAAGTCCACATCGCGGTCGCTCGCCGTCCGGCACAGCGACGCGACCGTTGCCACACGCGCCGCCGCGTCGAAGACCGACCCGTCCTCCGGCGCCCGCCCACCCAGCGCCTGCTCGACCGTGTGCGCCTCGGGTGTCACCCCGGGCAAGTGATACATCTCGACATCACCGGAAGAGGCAGCGGCCGCGCCGAACTGCTTGAGCCGCACCGGATTCGGGTCCAGACCAGGGCCGGTGAGCACCGGCACCGCCTCCTGGACCTGTTCGCCCACCCAGTATCCGAGGATGTTCCAGTCCTCGGTCGTGACGACCGGATAACGCACCTCGATCAGGTGCGTGGCCCGGCGGTGCTCGTCGAGGTGGTAGCCGCAGTAGGGCGTCCGGCCGGTGAGCATCGACGCGGCCGAGGATTCGCGGCCCTCGGTGTTGGTGCGGGCGCCGAGCACGGAGTTGATGTAGACGACCGCCGAGGACTCCATCCACGCGCAGTGCTCGCCGAACCGGGGCACGTTGCCCACCTGGTACGGCGTGCACGTCGACAGCAGGTCCACCCCTTTCTCGGCGAGGTACTTCTCGCTGTCGTCCATCGCGGCCGCATCGGTGGGCGCGACGCCCTGTAGGTCCCACTGATCGGTGTCCCGCGGCCCGATCAGCTGGCAACTGTGCGCGCGGAACGGCGGCACATCCACCTTCTCGTCCAGGTCGAGGGAGAACCGGGAGAACAGTGCGGCGGGGTCGGTGGTGCCGAGCACCCGGGCGTGCCGTGGCCCGAAGATGTTGGCGCCACACACATTGTCGGTGTCGATAAGTCGCTCGGCGCCCATCAGTTCGCCGTAGCGGACCAGCAGTTCGAGCGCGGCCTTGACCGCGGGGCCCTCCTCGCCGGCGAGCATCCGTTCGTCCGCCGGGCTCAGTGCAAGGTCAGACACGCGCCCTCGCTTTCCAACTCCGTACGCAGTCGCGAGGTGTCGACGCCCGAGACAGTGCCACGCACCTCCAGTGCCAGGTGTGCGGCGGTCCCGGCGGCCTGCCCCATCGCGAAGCACGGGCCCGCGACGCGCGCGGCGGACTGGCCGCCGTGGGTCATCGACGCACAGCGGCCCGCCACCAACAGGTTTCCGGGTCCGCTCGCGGGCACCAGCATTCGGTAGGGCAGTTGGTTGTAGCCCAGTGGGTCCTCGCCGTAGGGCCAACGGATGTCGAGGTCACCGTCCACATGCGCCTCGACCGGCCAGCCGTTGAGACCGATCGAATCCTCGAAACGGGCGCAGGAACGAACATCGTCCTCGGTCAGCACGTACTTCCCGAGCAGCCGCCTGGTCTCCCGGATTCCGATCTCGGGCCCGATGTCGACGATGTAGGCCCGTTCGAAACCGGGAGCGTGCTCGCGGATGAAACCGAACACCTCCTGCGCCTGCGCTCGGCCCTGCACCTCACCGTGTGTCAACTGCCAGACGTCGGTGCCGTCGACCGCGCTGCCGTCGGCGTTGCGCAGCTGCGTCGCGTTGGCTCGCCATTCGAGGTCGTCACGCTGCGGACGGACGATCGCGCCGCGGCGTGGGAATCGCGGACGGCCTGCGGCGACGGCCTCGTCCATCCGCTGTGGGAGGGTCTTCCACGCCGGTCCGGCCCGCTCACCGTCCACCGCATTGATGCGGAACATGGTGGACGGGAACAGCATCTCGCCGTACGGGTCGGCCTTCTCATGGCTGGTCGCGGTCCAGGCCAGCAGATCGCCGTCACCGGAGCAGTCGATGAAGACCTGACCACGCAGGACTCCCCTACCGGACTTCGACTCCACCACGACACCGTCCACGGTGGAACCCTCGGCGACTACGCCGACCGCGAACGCGTGGTAGAGCAGCTGCGCACCGGCGGCCAGTACATGATCGTCCGCGGCGCTGCGGTAGGCGGGGATGTCGTAGGCCTGCGCCTGAATACGGTCGCTGAACGACAGGTGTGGCGCCCGCAACCCGCCGAGCCGGTCGATGCGCTCGAGCAGCTCGGTGGCATGCCCGCGGACAGTCAGCACATGCTCGCCGTGGACGTTGGAGTACATACCGCAGAACGTGGACAGCCCGCCGCCGGTCCCCGCGCCGCCGAGATATCCGGTCTTCTCCACCAGCAGCGTGCTGCGCCCGGCGCGGGCGGCGGCGGTGGCGGCCGCGAGCCCGGACGGACCGCCGCCGAGCACGACGACCTCCCATTCGCCGAGTACGGGCGTGCGCCGGGCGGGCTCGGCGACGTAGGCGTTCACGATGTGGCCTTTCGGGTGGTGGCGTCGGTCCAGTGTTCGAGCAGCAGTTCGTGGAATCGGTCCGGAACCTCCTGAGTGAGCAGGTGCCCGCCGTTGGGCAACACGACGCGGCGGGCCCCCGGCACAGCGGCGGCGATCAGGTCCGCGTGGTGCGCCGGGACAACGGCGTCGGCGCGGCCGTTCACCGCGAGCACGGGACACCGGATGTGGGCCAGCCGGTCCCGCAGATCGGTTCCGGCGATGGCTTCACAGCATCCCGCATAGCCCTCCGGGTCGAGGCGGTCGACGCCGGAAACGGTGCGTGCGACCAGAACCGACGGCGCGGCGGCGACCGCCGGGGAGTACCAGCGGCCCAGCAGACCCGAGGTCGCGACGCCCATCCCGTCGTCGCGGATCGCGGCCGCTCTGCGGTGCCAGAACTGCGGATCATCGGCGAAGACGGGCGCGTTCACGGTCACGAGGCTGCGTACCCGGCCCGGATATCCGGCGGCCAGCGCGAGCCCGACGGTGCCGCCGAGGCTCACCCCGATGACGTCGACCGCCTCGATCTCCAGTGCGTCCAGTAGGGCGACCGCGTCCCCGACGAGATCGTCCAGGCTGTACGGGCCCGGCGGCACCGGGGAATCGCCGTGCCCACGATGGTCGTAGGTGATCACCCGGCGTCGCGCCCGCAACCGCTCCCGTTGCGGCGCCCACATCGCGGCGGTCGTGCCCAGTGAGGCGGACAGCAGCACCGGCTCGCCGGATCCTTCGTCGGCGAACGCGATCATGCGGCGGCCCCGGGCTTGCGGAGTCCGGCCTTCGCGTCCTGGATGCCGCGATGCACGCGGGTGCGCAGCTCGGCGAACTCGTGCGTCGAACGGCTGGTGACCTGATCCCGTTCGGCCGGCAGCCGGATGGGAACGTCGTCGAGGACGCAGGTGGGCGAGGTGGACAGCACCAGCACCCGCTCTCCGAGATAGACCGCTTCGTCGATGTCGTGGGTGACGAACAGTGTTGTGATGCCCAGGGTCCGCCACAGCGAGCGCACGAGATCTTCGAGCTCGGCACGCGTCTGCGCGTCGACGGCGGCGAAGGGTTCGTCCATCAGCAGCACCTGCGGCTCGTAGGCGACGGCCCGCGCGATCGCCACCCGCTGCTGCATACCACCGGAAAGTTGCCACGGATAGGAGCTACCCGAGTCGGCGAGGCCGACCGCGGTGAGCGCGTGGTCGACGAGCCGGTCCCGCTCCGCGCGCGGCAAACCCTTCTGCCGCAGCGGAAGGTCGATGTTCTGCCGTACCGTCTTCCACGGGAACAGGCTGCGCCCGTACTCCTGGAATACCACGGCCATCCCGGGTGGCGGAGCGGTCACCGGGGCGCCGTCCAGCACGACCTCGCCCGCCGTGGGCGTGAGCAGCCCGGCGAGGCACTTGAGCAGTGTGGTCTTACCCGCGCCCGAAGGCCCTACGATGCAGGCGAACTCCCCGCGTCCGACGGTGAAGCTGATGTCACCGATCGCCTCCACGCGGCGGCCGGCGGATTCGTACACCTTGTTGAGGTTGCGCACCTCGACCATGTTGTCGGCCATCAGCCGTTCCTCTTCTGCGACTCACGCAGGCCCAGGTACCAGCCCAGTGCCCGCTTCTCTACGACGGTGAACAGCGCGGACAGCACGAATCCGATGATGCCGAGCAGGATGATGCCGCTCCACATCTGCGGAATCGCGAAGCTGCGCTGGAACTGCACGATGCTGAATCCGAGTCCGTTGGTGGCGGCGAACATCTCGCCGATGACCATCAGGATCAGCCCGATCGACAGCGACTGTTTCAGCCCGGCCGCGATCTGCGGGCTCGCCGCGGGCAGCACCATATGCCGTAGCCGGGCTGCCCGCGTGATGCCGAAACTGCGGCAGGTGTCGATCATGACCTCATCGGCGGCGCGCACGCCCTCGACGGTGTTCAGCAGCACCGGCCATACACAGCCGGAGACGATGACCAGGACCTTCGAACCGTCCCCGATACCGGCGACGATCGCGATCACCGGCACGAGCACGGTCGGCGGGATGGCGCGCAGGAACTCCAGAACCGGCTCCGCGCCACGGCGCAGCGCGTCGGTCAGGCCGAGTGCCACACCCAGCGCCACCCCGATCACGGCGGAGAGGGCGAACCCGGCGAACAGCCGCAGCAGGCTGGGCACCACATCGTCGGCGAACCGTTCGGAGAACCACAGCCGGCCGAACCAGTCGAGGATCGTCGACAGCGGCGGAAAATAGTAGCTGGTACTGCCCGCGCTGGTGAACCACCAGAGCGCGATGAGCACGACCGGCAGGCCGAGCGCGAGCAGGACGCGACGCAGGATCGTCATCGGGCACCTCGTGATCGACGGACCGACGGGTGCCAGCTGAGCGCGGCGCGCTCGGCGAACCGGAACCCGATATTGACCAGCACACCCAGCACTCCGGTGAGCACGACGAGCGCGAACACCGCGGTCGTGGCCCCACTGCTCTGCGCCACCGAAATCAGCTGCCCGATCCCAGGGGTGCCGATGACCAGCTCACCGGTGATCGCCAGCACCAGCGCGACCGAGGCGGCGAGCCGGACTCCGGTGAATACGAACGGCAGCATGGTCGGCCAGACCACATGGCGAACCGTGCCCCACACGCTGAAGCGGTACGACCTGGCAGTGTCCTGTGCGACCGGGTCGATATCCTGGATGCCGTAGAGCACCTGCACGAGCACCTGCCAGAAACCGGCGTAGACGATGAGCACCACGCCGGACTCGAAACCCGTGCCGAAGATGAGGATGACCGCGGGAATCAGGGCCACCGAGGGGATCGGGCGCAGGAATTCCACCGTGGAGGCGGTGAGCGCGCGCAGCAGCGGCACCAGCCCGATGACCACCCCGGCCACCACACCGGCGGCGACCGCGACCACCAGCCCGATCGCCCAGGTGCGTACCGTGCGGCCCAGCGCCTCCCAGAGCGCCGCGTCGCCGGCCTCGCGGCCGAGTTCGGCCAGTATCGAGCTGAGCGGGGGCAGCGCGCCTTCGGCGAACAGGCCGGTGCGCGGGAGGAGTTCGGCCACCACCACGGCGATCACGATGCCGACCGCCGGTGCGATCCGTGGCCGGGCCTTGCGTGTCCGCGTGACCGTGTCCGGCCCGATCTCACGCGGAACTTCGAGCACCTTCATCGGGCCCCTCCGAGATCTGTCCCGCAACGGCTTTCGCAGTCCCGCCTTCCCAATACCGCACCACAGGCGAGGCTGCCGACGGCGCTGTCGTAAATGGACAGCCAGCCCGGCGTGCGGACGGTTTCGGCGATGGCAACATCACGGCTCGCCAGTTCGTCCGGATCGACCTCGACATCGACTGTGCGGGTGGTGAGGTCGATGCTGATCACGTCACCGTCCCGGATACGCCCGAGCGGGCCGCCCGTGGCGGCCTCCGGGTTGACCTCGCCGACCACGATCCCCTTGTTCACCAGCCCGGAGAGCTGGCCGTCGGTGACCACCGCGACCTTCTCCCCGAGTCCGGCGCCGTCGAGGGCGAAAACGAAGGCCGAGGCCATCGCCATTCCGGGCCCACCGTGTAAACCCATACCGCGCAGCACAACTACGTCACCGGCCTGCACCTCGCCGGCGGCGAGCCCCTCGATGGCCGTCTCCCGCGAGGAATAGCAGCGGGCCGGGCCGCGGAACCGTGCGGGCCGCTCCTCGTCGACGGGCAGTTTGACGATCGACCCTTCGGCGGCCAGCGAACCGCGCAGGATCACGATCGAGGGACGACGCGAGAACGGGTCCGCCGGCGAGCGGATGAATTCCGGGTCCGCGGCCGGTGCTTCGGCGAGCAACTCGCCGAGCGGACGGCCGGTGACCCCGACGGTGTCGAGGTCCAGCAGTGGCGCCAGCGCGGCGAGCACCCCTCGCGTGCCGCCCGCGTCGTCGAGCTGCTCGATGAGGTGCGGGCCATTGGGTCGTACCGCGGTGAGCACCGGAACCCGGTCGGCCAGTTCTTCGTACAGCCGCCACACGTCGACGTCGAGTTCCGCTTCCACCGCGATGGCCTGCAGATGCTTGACGGAGTTGATCGAGCCGCCGACCGCGAGCATCAGGGTGACCGCGTTGCGGATCGCGCCCGCGGTCAGCACCGACCGCGCCGAACGGCCACCGTGGACCATCTCGACGATGTGCCGTCCGGCCGAGCGCACCGCTTCCCACATGGTCTCGCCGTTGGCGCGGGTCGGGGTGGTGCCGGGCAGCGCGAAACCGAGCGCCTCGGCGGCCATGTGCATGGTGTTGGCGGTGCCCATCCCGGCGCACACTCCGGGACCGCGGATCGCGTTCTCCGACATCGCGAGCAGGTCTTCCGCCGACGTCCGGCCCAGCGCTGTGTGCCCGGCGTGCAGGAACACATCCTCGATATCCGCGCCGCCGTCCTCGTGCAGGGCGCTGCGCTGGTAGCCGCACGCGACGAGCACCGTCGGCAGGTCGAGCCTGCCCGCCGCCATCATGTGGGCGGGCGCGGTCTTATCGCACGAGCTCAGGCACACCATGCCGTCGAGCAACGCGCCCTCGACCACGACCTCGATATCGTTGACGATCAGGTCGCGGGTCGGCAGCACATACCGCCCGCCGGCCCCCGCGCTGGTCACGAAGTCGGCCGGGGCCGCGGTACGGATCTCGAAAGGCAGCCCGCCCGCCTCGCGGATGGCTTCCTTGAGCACCGGCACGATGTCGTCGAGGTGGGCGAAACAGGCGGCCAGGTCCGACGAAGAGTTGACGACGGCGATCTTGGGCCGGGTCATCTCCTCATCGGTGATGCCCAGCGACCGCCATTCGGCCCGGCGGACGGCCCAGCGAGACGTGCCGGCCGGCAGGTCACTGCGTAGCGGGGAGGTCATATCAGGCCACCGAACCCGACCACATGAGGTCGTTGTAGGAAACGTCGTCGCCGATCAGGTCGAACTGCCGGGCAGCCTTGACGAACACATCGACCGAAGACGGCGGGATCAGCGGCGCGAAAGTCGGCAGGATGACCCGCTGCGCGACGGCCGGGTCGATCTTCATGAACGACGACAGCTGCGCCCTGGTCTCCTCGGGATGACTGCCGGCATAAACCAGCGACTCGTCGATGGCGGCCTTCAGCGCGGGAAACAGCTTGGGATTCTGCTGGAGCTGCTGTTCGGAGGTGAAGTACACCGACGTGGTCAGGCTGCTGTTGGACATGTCGAGGTAAGGCGAGGCGATCACCCGCGTGTTCGCGCCCGCCGCGATGGTGTCGAACGGCTCGGCCGTCACCATCGCATCGATATTGCCGTTGCCCAGTGCCGTCACCGCGTCGGGGAAGGGCATCTCGACGAAGTCGACCGAGGCCGGGTCGGCGTGCGCGGCCTCGACCGACACTTGACCCAGCATCTGCAGCAGACTCTTCAGCGTGTTGACGCCGACCTTCTTGCCCGCGAGATCGGCAGCCGACCGGATGGGGCTGTTCTCCGGGACCCGGATCATCGTCACGTCCTTGCCGGCGACGCCGGTCGAACTCGAGCCCGACGCGATCACCTTCAGCGGCAGGCCCTGACTACGGGCCGCGAGCACCGAGACGATATTGCTGAACGCGAACTGATATTCGCCGGTGATCACCGGCGGCACCGCCGCGGCGCCGCCCTGTGCGGTGTTGATATTCAGCTCGATGCCGCGGTTGGCGAAGAAGCCCTGCTTCTCCCCCAGGTAGAGCGCGGCGACATCGATGACCGGGATGAACCCGGCCTGCACAGTCACCGGTGTCTGCGGCGTGGGGTCCAGTCCGGCCGGGACGGCGCCACCACTACAGGCGGTGAGTGACAGCGCCAGTGCGGCCGCGGCGGCCAGAGCCGTTCTCCGGCGCAGAGTCGGGAACTCCATCGTTCCTCCACGAGATTCGGGACCCGAAAGCCGGGGCCGTGGGATGTTCTTTTCGGACCCTACATTTCTGAACGCCTGTGCGCCAGCCGCACGCACACATGTGCGCTATGCGTACAGTAAAGAGGGCATCCGAGGGACAGTCGAGTCCGGCGGATGTGCGAGAGTGGTCGCCGCACAACCACACCGGAACGGGAGATGAGGCATGGAGCTGCTCGAGGACGGTCCGGGCGACGCGGACTTCGTCCAGGCGTTGGCGCGCGGACTGGAAGTGATCAAGGTCTTCGACGCGGATCACCCGTCTCGCTCGTTCAGCGATGTCGCCAAGGCGACCGGGTTGTCGCGCGCCGCGGTGCGGCGATCCCTGCTGACGCTGCAGCGGCTCGGCTATGTGCACAGCGAGGGAACACTCTTCGGCCTCACCCCCAAAGTGCTCGAACTCGGGCACGCCTATCTGCGCGCCCTGTCCACACCGCAGATCGCCGAGCCGCATCTGAAGAGCTTGATGCGTGGGGTGCACGAAACCACGGCACTGTCCGTTCTGGATGGTGACCATGTGGTCCACGTCGCGCGCGTGGCGACCTCCGGAGTGATCACCGTGTCCATCAACGTGGGTTCCCGGTTCCCGGCCTACGCGACGGCAATGGGACGGGTCTTGCTGGCAGGCCTGGACGAACACGCCTTCGAGGAGTACCTGGCCCGCGTCGACCTCCAGCCGCTGACCAACCACACAGTCCGCAACGCCGATGAGCTCCGTGCCATCACCACAGCGGTCCGGGAAAACGGCTTCTGCATCGCGGACCAGGAGCTGAACAGCGGACTGCGAGCGGTCGCCGTACCGGTGCGCGACCGAGCGGGCACGGTCATCGCCGCAGCCAATATCGCCGTCAGCGCGGGAGTGCGCAGCCTCGAAGAGCTGCGGAACATGGTGCCGAGATTGCAGGAGTGCGCCACCGCCATCGAGGCCGACCTGCATCTGATCGACGGCCCCTGATCACCGCTCGTCGAGGACAAGCGATCATGGTTCGCCGGCCCTGACCGGTGCGCGACCCGGTGCGGAGTCGACGTTCCGTAAGTGGTGACGCGCCTCCACGGAGCGCCCTGCACTCCCTGGATCATCGATGTCTTCGGCACGGTAGAGCTGGGCGGCCGGGGCGCGGATGCCGACCTTCGTCCGCACACCGAGGCCGGCAAGAATGCGAGGGCGCTCTCAGCGCAACGGCCCCTGCGATGCAGTACCGCGATCGGCATCCCGGCGCTCCGCGTAGGCTCGGTCCGAGGAGGTCAGGTGTGGTGAGCCGGGGAGCCGGACGATCGCGTAGTCCGCGCGGCCAGGGCGAGCAGTTGCGCCGGGAGATCCTGACCGCCGTGAACCAACTGCTCGCGGAATGGGGCGGCGTCGAGAAGCTGACCATGCGCGCAGTGGCCAATGAGGTGGGCACGACCGCGGCGAGTATCTACATGCACTTCGCCGACAAGACCGAGCTGGTGTGGGCCGCCCTGTCGGACAAATACACCGAACTCGCCGCGAAAATGGCCGCGGCCGATGCGGCCGCGGCGTCCAGCGGGCCTCGCGAACAACTCCGGGCCCAAGCCCACGCCTACTGCCGCTTCAGCCTCGACCACCCCGGCCACTACCGGTTGATGTACGAGGTGCGCCAGCCCGAGGTGGACGCATCCCGGATCGGACAGCACCCCGCGCGTCTGGTGTCGGAGGGTTTCCGCACGGCGTTCGCGCGCTGCCGCGAGGCCGGCTACGGGCTGGCGTTGCCGATCGAACAGTCCGCACAGACCCTGTGGAGCGGCCTGCACGGAGAATTGTCCCTGTCACACAGCCTCTTCTTCGACGCCTCCACCGAGTCGCTGGTACTCACGCTCGCGGACGGGCTACTGGACGCACTCCTGTCCGGTTCCCCGGATAGTGACCAGCGATGGCCATCGCCTACGGCATCGCCCGCTTCCCAGCACATCCGATCGATCATGAAGCGCGAAAACAACGGCGCCATCAGGCGCGACAACCTCTAGCAGCACCGTTGCACGATCCTGCCGGGGATGCGTATAGTTCTGACTAAACTTAGTTTAGTTACATTTGCTAACTAGTTCGGGAAGGTCTGACATGAAAATCTCTCTGGACATCGATAAGTGCTGCGGTGCAGGTCAGTGCGTCTTTGCCGCCCCCGAGGTGTTCGACCAGCGGGAGGACGACGGCGTCGTCTTCCTGCTGGACACCGATCCACCGCCCGCGCAACTGACCGCCGTCCGCGAGGCCGCCGCGGTGTGCCCCGCCGCCGTGATCGGCGTTCGCGAATGAACGCCGATCCGCCGGAATCCGTCGTCATCGTGGGTGCCTCCGCCGCCGGTCTGAGCGTCGCCGAAGGGCTGCGGCGCGCCGGGTACACGGGTCGGGTGACAGTGATCGGCGAGGAGCAGCACCAGCCCTACGACCGGCCTCCGCTGTCCAAACAGCTCCTTGCTGAGGGCTGGGACACCGAGCGGGTGTTCTTGCGCACTCCGGAGGACATTGCCGGACTCGACCTCGATCTCCGGCTGGGTCGGCGGGCCGTCGGCCTGGACATCAGGGACCGACGGGTCGCGCTCTCCGGTGGAGAGGAGGTGGGCTACGACGCCCTGGTGGTGGCCACCGGGGTCGCCGCACGCCGGCTGCGGGGAACGGAGGGGGTCGCAGGCGTCCATTCGCTGCGCACCCTGGAGGATGCTCTGGCGTTCCGCGACGCACTGCGTATGCAGCCGAGGCTTGTCATTGTCGGCTCCGGATTCGTCGGCGCCGAGGCGGCCGCGGTCGCCCGCACGTTGGGCGCCGAGGTCACGATGGTCACCGACGCCGCCGCGCCACTGGCCGACGCGCTGGGTAGCGAACTGGGCACGATGCTCACCGAGGTCCATCGAGATCACGGCGTCCGAATCGAGACCGACGCACTTGTCGACTCGGTACCGACCGAATCCGGCCGGGCCACCGGCGTGCGCCTCGTCGACGGGCGGACGATCGACGCCGACTGCGTTCTGGTCGGCATAGGCGCGGTGCCCAATACCGACTGGCTCACCGGCAGCGGTGTGCCGGTGCCGCGCGTCACCCGTGGCTACCGCCGGCATGTCACCGAGCGCACGCCCATCGAATCGCTTCTTACAGTGGGGATCTCCTGATGACACAGCAACAACTGCGAGCCGGGGTGGTCGGCCTCGGCATGATCGGCGGCGGTGTCGCCGTCAGCCTGGCCCGAAGCGGTCGTATCCCGGCCGTCTACGATATCCGGCCCGACGCCGCGGATGCGTTGACCGGTGTCCCCGCACCGTTCGACTCTCCCGCCCAGGTGGCACGGGAAAGTGACGTGGTGATGGTCGCGGTGGTCGACGCCGACCAGGCACGCGCGGTGATAGCCGGGCCCGACGGCGTGCTGGCCGGAGCTCCTCCGGGACTGATCGTGGTGCTGCTGTCCACGGTGGCACTGCCCGTGGTCCGCGAGCTCGATCAGCTCTGCGCCGAGCACGGGGTCGGATTCCTGGATTGCGGCGTGACGCCCGGGGACAAGGCCGCCGAGAACGGCATGGTCGCCATCCTCGGCGGCGACGACGCGGTGGTCTCCACCGCGCTGCCGGTCCTGCAAGCCTGGGCAAAGAAGGTGGTGCACTGCGGTCCACTGGGCGCCGGCATGGCCACCAAGATCGCCCGCAACGTCGTCACCTACGGAAGCTGGCACACCGTCACCGAGGCCGCCGCCCTGGCCGCCGCGGCCGGGGTCGACCCGGCGAAATTGGCCGAGGTGATCGAGAGTGCGGACCCGCAGGGGCGCACTCTGCTGCAACTCCTGCATATGCGTGGTGCCGACGGCGACTTGCCCGAGGAGCTCGGCCGCAAGATCGAACCGCTCATGACCAAGGACCTGGCCGCAGCCCGGGATCTGGCCGCCGAGCTGGGCGTAGAGATTCCTCTCGCCGACGTCGCCAGAACCTATGTGCGCGAGACGCTCGGCCTCCCGCCGGCGGCATCGAACAGCGCCGCGCGCGACCGCGGTCTGGCCATGATGGACGCCGTCTACGGCCCGGACTTCGGACAGAACCTGCCCGACAGCGCCAGCCCGTTCACCGACACCACGGTCGAGCACCTCTTCGCCGAGGTATGGACCCGGCCGGGTCTCGATATCCGTGACCGACGGCTACTGGTGCTCGGCGCGACCGCCGCCCTCGGCCGCCCCGACCTCGTACAGATCCAGGTGCGCGGCGCTCTCGCCAACCACGAACTGACCCCCGACCAACTACGCGAAGCCACTCTCCAACTCGCCTACTACGTCGGCTGGGGCAATGCCACAGCTACCCACCAGGGCGTCGAAGCCGCCCTGGCCGACACCTTGCAGGAGAAGTAATGATCGAGAGCATCCTCCATCAGCCGGTCACTCGCTCCACCGCCGCACCACTGGACCCGCCGGTCGAATATCACCAGCTGCGCGAGGACAAGCCGGTGCACCGTGTCTGCTTCCCCAACGGGCTCGAGGGCTGGCTGGTCACCCGCTTCGAGGAGGGCAGCACGGTTTTCGGCGATCCACGGTTCACTGCCCGCCGCCAACGCCACGACACCCTGCCCGGCGAGACCGGCCACGACACACCCTTCGACCCGGTCTTCGTGATGATGGACGAACCCGACCACAGCCTCTACCGACGCCTGTTGTCAGGACGGTTCACCCCGAAGAGCGTGCAGAACCGGCTCCAGCCCTACATCGATCAGATCGTCGACCAGCATCTCGACGCGATCGCGGCCGGCCCGGAAACATTCGACTTCGTTCAGGCCATATCGCTGCCCATTCCCTGCTTGGTGATCTGCGAACTCCTCGGCGTCCCCTACGCGGACCGCGACGAGTTCCACCACGCTACCGAGGCCCTGATGGACATGGGTAACACCCGCGCCGAACGCGATCGCGGCGCGCACTGGCTGATCGACTACATCACCGACCTGATCGCGGAAAAGAAGCGCAGCAACACCACGGGCGACCTGCTCGCCGAACTCATCGCCGCACAACGCGCGGATGCCTCCTTCGTCACCGACAGCCAGCTCATCGGCATGGGCGTGCTCCTGCTGTTCGCCGGACACGACACCACCGCCGCCATGCTCGGACTGTCCGCGTACACCCTGCTCACCCACCCCGAACAACGCCGCCACCTCATCGACCACACGGACGAACCGCTGAAAGTGGGCACGATGGTCGAGGAGCTGATGCGCTACCTGACCATCGTCCAGTTCGGCCTGGGCCGGGTCGCTCTGCAAGACGTGGAACTCGGCGACGCCCGGATCGGCAAGGGCGACCTCGTCGTAGTGGCGATGAACGCCGCGAACCGGGACCCGCGGGTCTTCACCGACCCCGATATTCCCGATTTCGAGCGAAAGATGACCCGCCACCTCGCCTTCGGCTACGGAGTCCATCAATGCCTCGGCCAGAACGTAGCCCGCGCCGAACTGAAGACCGTGCTGCCCAAACTCTTCCAGCGCTTCCCCGAGCTACGCTTGGCCGTACCAGCGGACGAGGTCCCCATGGACGTCACCGGCACCAACTACGGAGTGAAAAAACTGCTGGTCACCCGGTGACCGGCAAGTATTGCGTAGCGAACGGGGCTGTCGAGGCACGCTCTGGTGTCACTGCACAATTCCGCGCCGGACTTCGGACGCGGTTCCCAGCGGCCCGCCTCGAACCGGCGGCGATATGACCGGTGCGGAATCGTGCGAACTGGTAGCGATTCCGAAGGCAGCCAAGGTCTCGGCCATACCCGGCACCGGCACGAGTAGTTCTGCACCGATCAGACCCATGTCTCGAATGATCTGAGCGATATCGGCGATACGCCCGTCGTGGTTGCGGGCGTAGCCGAGGTCGAGGCTGTTGACCCGGCGTTCGACGATGATCACGTCGCTCCCGGACGCGGAGAGGTGAGCGAACAGCGTCTGCAGGTCGGTGTCGGCGGGATGGGCATGGGGCGCGAAGTCACGTTCTCGGTACACGTGCACCATCGGGTCGCCCCTGCCGTCCGGCTGGTCGATCCGATACGCGACATAATTCGATCCAGTTGCAGTGCTGTGGAATCCGGTCGCACAGAGGACTCCGAACGGTGTACCGCGTCGTTCGGTGAAGCAGGTGCGCACATGGTCTTCGCTGACCCGACGGTAGGCAGCGACGTCGTCGACCGTGACCCAGTTCAAGTGGTGTGCGCGGGCGAACTCGCGGCATTCGGCGGCGCCGGCGATGGCGGCAGGGTCCTTGTCCGATACGAGGGCCGCGAACGCTACCACCCGGTGCAGCCCGGCCAGGCCGGCCAGGTCGGTGCCGGCTTCGGCCGGACCGCGGTGGCCGAGAACTCCGTCGGCGACGGCCCGAACCGGTATCACGTGCCCTGGGCGGGTGAACTCGGTGGCGGTGCTGTGCGGATCGGCCAACTGCCGCAACGTGTCGGCCCGATCACTCGCCGAGATCCCGGTACCGCTGCCGACGGCATCGACCGATACCGTGTGGTTGCTGCCCGAGAGGCCCGGGACCGCTCCGACCATCGGCGGCAGTCCTATTCGATCGCAGTGGGTTCCGGTGAGGCCGGCGCAGAGGAATCCGGAGCTGTACCGCACCATGAAGGCCACGGTTGTCGTAGTCGCTTTTTCGGCAGCGGCGAGCAGATATCCATCGGGGTCGGTGCCGGGGCTTCCGATCAGCACGGTCGGACACCCCGCAGCGAGGTCGGACAGCACTCGATGCACGCGGTGGACGGGGGAACTGTCCATGGTCGGACCTCCGTTTCTACGGGCGCGTACCCGACTGGTGTCGGGCGAAGTCCGCGACCGCGACGACCTCGGCGAAACCGCAATCGCGCATGACCTCGATCCCGATCTCGTGCAGACGCGGCGTCCGGGCGGCGCAGCAATCGCCGAGCAGGGTGACCTCCAAGTCGCGCATGGTCGCCGATCGCACGGTGGTCTCGACGCAGATGACCATCGACGCTTTCATCACACAATCTCCGATCCGGGTTGTTCAGTACGAGGGCAAGTCGCCACATCGCCCCCGAAGACGGTGTCGGCCGTGACCGGTCCGCCTGCTCCAGCGCCCGCTCAGGAGAAGTCCAGGACGATCCGCCCGCGTAGACCGCCCGCGGCGACCATGCGGTGGGCCGCCGCGGCCCGGTCGGGCGAGAGGACATGGGCTACTCGGGGGCTGATGACACCCGACTCCGCCTGCTCGCACAGCCACTGAAGCGCGGTGGTGTCCGCGATCCGTGTGGAGACGAATATCGGGTGCACGGTGATCTCCCGCTCGGCCGGACCCCGCCAGCCTCGGAACGAGGCCACAGCTCCCTCTGCGGCGACCGCGGGCAGGAGGGCCGCCTCCAACAGCGCCGCGTCCACGACGCCGTCGACGCCGCCTGGAACCCGGTCGAGCACGGCGTCGACGAAACCGGCACCGCGCGGGAGCACAGTATCGGCGCCCAGACCGCGGACGAGGGAGACATCCTCGGGTCCGGCGTCCGCCACGACCACGAACCCTTGCGCCTTCGCGAGCTGAACAGCGTAGCCGCCCAGGACACCGGCGGCGCCGGTCACCAGAACCGTCCGCCCCACCGACAGGTGGAGTGCGTCGAGCCCCAACCGGGCAGTCAGGGCGTTCATGAGCACCGTCGCGGCGGCACTGGACTGCAACCCGTTCGGCGCGTGTACAACCGATCCGACCGGCACGATGATGTGCTCGGCATAGGCGCCGCCGCCCGTGGTCAGCGGGTCGACGACGGCGACCACGGCGTCGCCGACGGCGAGGCGGCCATCGCAGTCGGGACCGACCGCATCGACGACCCCGGCGGCATCCATGCCGGGCACGTACGGGGGCCCGGGCAGGACACGCTCACCCAGTGGCATGCGCCCGGCTCGCAGGACGAGGTCGGTGGGGTTGACGGCGGCGTGATGGACCCGAATCCCGACCTGCCCCGGCCCCGGCTGCGGGACCGGCATCTCGACCACCTCGAGGACCTCCGGTCCCCCGAAAGTATGGCTGCCCACAACTCTCACGGATGCTCCTTCTCGTCTCGGCGCGATTCCGGCCGGTTCCGACGCCCACTGTCCGCGCCGGGCGCCCGGCTGTGCAATGCGCAGGTCTCGCCCTGCGAGATACCACGACGAGGTCGGCGCGGCGATCGGAAACCGGGACCGCGATCTCGCCCCACGACGCCGACTCCGGGTTTGCCACGGCGCTGCGACCACCCGGGGTCTCGGTGCGTGGAACGGTGCGGTGGTGCGGGCACCAACGGCTCGGTCATGGTGAACGCGGTCCCAGCCACGACAGCCGCAGGACGCAGCATGACTACACCGCGAGACGCCGGTCAGCTCGTGCTATCCGGCGCACTGGGCCCCGTGGTCGCTAGTCGAGCCGGTTCACACATCAGCGCCGAGCTGTCGCATCCGGGATCCGTGACAGCGAATTTCGAAGGGGAGCATCGACGATGAAAAGGACACCGCTCGTAATTCTCGGCTCCAGCGCATGGAGTCCCACAGCGCCCACGGCAGCTCCTTCACCGACTCCGGCGGCCATCTGAGATGGACGGTGTCCACGACAGCGTGCGCACATATCGGGAGTCACTCGACGGGAGTACTCGGACCGGAACATGCAAACATGAGAACTGCCCCTCGTCGGTCGCGAACCCCGAGGCGGTGATCTCTCCCGGACCCGACGCGGATGCCGAGTCCACAGCGAACTCCGGCACCTGGGTACCGGGTCTTTCGACCAGTGGGCGATGGCTCGTCCGAGTGGCCCTCACCGACGTCTCGGACAGCTCGACGCTGCTGCGGCTCGTCACCGTCCTCCACACCAGATGCTCCGGGGTGGAGGACCTCGTTTTCGACGCCGCCCGATCGTCCATGGATGCGACCGTGACGTTACGGCTCGGCGGCCCGGCACGTCTGCGGCAGATGCTGCTCCGATCCGTCGACGTCACCGGAGTCGCGGTCCGCCCCGCGCGGTGAACGCGATATGCGCCCAGCCGACCAGGACCACGCCGGGTGGCCCGCACGACCCATATTTTTCTATCGAAGGACCCATGCGATGAACGATGACGACAGAATGCTCGCGTTCGCAGTGAAGTGGCGGCACTGGAACGGTGGCCCGGCCGAGGACATCTTCGTCGAGTTCGGCATCGAGACAGGACCGTTCTTCCGACGCCTGCGCGGGATCCTCGCCGACCGGCGACGAAACACGTTGCCCCGCGAATTGACCGAACACCTGTGGAGGATCTGCGACAAAAGGCTTCGCGTTTCCGCAACTACCCGGGTGGATCGACCACACCCACAACGCATCTCGATACAGCGATGACGTGCCGACGTGCCGACGTACCGTCGCCACGAGTCCGTCGCGAACGACCCCGTTCCACCACATGACACCACGTCTGTGACGGGCACGCAGCAGCCCTGTCACGCTCTCCCCACCCGCCGCGACGCAAAGGAGCGCTGCTGTGAAAGACACTATGATCACCTCGGGTCCGGGGCCCGTCGAAGACGAAGCCGCCGTACGGGATCTGCTTCTACGGTACTGCCGGGCAGTCGACCGAGTGGACCTCGCACTCCTTCGCGACTGCTTCTGGCCGGATGCGACGGTCGACTTCTCCGGGCTCATCCGCGGCGGGATCGACGAGTTCATCGAATGGCTCGGCACGAACCTGGCCGGCTACTCCTTCACCGTGCACACCCTGTCCAATGTCCTCACGCGCGTTCGCGATGACCGGGGTGTCGGCGAGTCCTACGTCATCGCACTCCATGGCGAGCCGAAAGATCTTTCCCGCACCGGATTCCGGTCCGGAGGTCGCTACCTCGACAGATTCGAGCGACGAGACGGCCGGTGGCGGATCGCCGCGCGCACCGCCCTCGTCGTGTGGTCCGAGCCGGCCGGATCCGTCGTGGCTCCCGCCGAGGGAGGCGAGTACGGGCCATCCCGGTCCCGACGCGACACCTCCGATGCCTCTTATACCCTCTTCGAGACAGAAGCCATCCGATGAGCGCCGACACCAGCGTCGCAGTCACCCTGAACGAGAACGACGACACGGCCGAAGCGGCCCCGACGTCCGAATCGCACCGCGGCGTCCTGGGTTGGACTGTGCTTCCCGCCGCGGTGGCCCTGTTCGCGAACGGGTGGTGGTAGGGCACACGGTGCCCCGCCGCCACCGCTCCGACCGGCGTGATATGCATCCATCGTTGTCTCCTGATCACAGCGGGAAGATGAACCAGACGATTTCAGAGTGGTCCCGCCCACTGCCAGTGAGCTGTTCCACCTCGTGAGAGACCTGGGCCGTCGGCACTTTCTGTTTCGGCGCCGGGGTTCGGGTCCCGCGGACCGCACCTGCAGCAGGAGTCCGCCGTCGCAGCGCCACGTGAGTTCGTCGTGGTCAGGCGCCTGACCAGGCTGTCGCCGACCGGCCGTACACAACTGCCGCTTCCGCTGACCGGACGTGACCTCAGTGGGTTTCCAGTTGTGCATCGCCGAACCTCGATGTCATGGCCTACCCGATCGACATCAGCGTCTCCGAGGACCCGTTCCGCCGCCTCGGTCGAACAGCCCCGGACATACCTGTTTTCTGACCGCGGACTACAGATAGGCGTCGGCCCGGATGGTGTCGGGGCCCGATCGGCGACCTTCTCGCGGAGTACGCAGGCGACGGCGGTGTCCATCTCCCTCGCCTGTCCCCGCTGGTGCGCCACGTCGAAACGACGATCTCCCGAACTCTCCCGCGCCCTACGCTCACATTCCTCGTGGAAGCGCGCCAAGTTGTGGAACACGGTCATCACCCGGCCACGGATCCGACTACCGGACATCCGTCGATCGGGCAGGCCGTGAACCGCGGGTGGCTATCGAATGTCAGGCCTTCAACCCATTTTTCGCTCGGCCACTTTCGCCTCCTCGGCCGAAATCAGCCGTCTCTCCACCCTGGCCAGGTGATGTGCCATTTCTTCCACCGCACTTTCGACCCTGCCGTCTCGGAGAAGCTGGAGAAAGCGGCGGCGCATCGCTGTGACGTCGGTCAGCGGTTCGGGTCCGATATTGTTCAGTCGCCGTTGCACGATCCCGGTCAGCGAATCCATCAGCATCACAAGAACTTCGTTGTGCGTCGCTTCCGCCAGGACGGAGTAGAAGTTGGTGATGCTGGATGTGCGGCTGGACCCGGCGGTGCTGCGGGAATGATGTTCCTCGAAAGCGTCGACCTCGGCTTCGAGCTCGGCGTAGTCCTCGTCGGTAGCCCGGGACCCGACCAGGCGGATCACATCCGAGGTCAGCAAGACCCGGGCTTCCAGCAGGCTTTCCGCCGACAGCGCGCCCAGGGCGACCAGATCGGTCACCGCTCGACCGACCACTCGGATATCGCCGTTTCGGATGAACACCCCACCCGCGACGCCCGGGCGGGACTCCACCAGGCCACTCATCTCGAGCCCGCGGAGCGCCTCCCGGACGCCCTGCCTACTGACCCCGAATATTTCCGCCATCTCACGCTCCGCCGGCAACCGTGATCCCGGTGTGAGCTTCCCGGCTGCCACGGCCTCCCGGATCTGCTCGGAGATGTATTCGAACCCTCTCCGGGTGCGGACCCTGGTGAACATGGAATCGTCCCTCGAGAGTCCAGGACTCCGGTTTTCGGAGACGAAGACAGAATCTGAGGCTGACATGAACATGCTCCTCGGCGGATCATCCGGACGGGGTCGGCTTCAGATTACCATCGATCCAATTGGTTCGACCTTTAGGCCGCTACCCCGTCTCGGTCTCCGGACACCGGAGCCCGGTCCCGACTCCGACCGGTGACGCGGCCCACCAGAAGCCCAGGATCGCTCGGCAGGCGCTCACCACGCCAGGCGACCGTACCGTCGGGGCGGACCAAGACGACCTTGCCGTTGTACAGTCCGGCGGCTGCGGCGTCGTCCACGTCGACGACGCGCAACGGCATGGCCGCGGCGGCGGCGGCTACGGTCAACGGGTCCAGCTCCACAGCAGGATCGAAGCGAACCGCGACGAATTCCCGACCGTACTCATCGAGCAGCGACCGATCGGCGTCCAACCACACGTGCGGCGCCCGGTGACCCGGACGGCCCGTGGGCAGATAGGTCTGCACATCGAGCGGCGGCATGGGACTTCCATCGGGAACAACCACCGGAGACCCCTCGTACGAATAGCCCAAATGTATTCCGATACTGAACCATTCGCGCTTCATTGCCTCGGTGTAGGCGTCACCGTATCGACGACGGGCAGCCTCTGTCTGCGGGCTGTCGTCGTCGAACACCTCCGGCGCGGGCTTGGCAACCCGCGGGCCGAGCATACGTCTGAGATTGTCACCCGCTTCGCTGACATTGCGAATCGCCACCGGCCGCTGTTCGTACTCATAGGAATCCAGGAGCGTCTCGCCGGCCCAGCCCTCGAGCACACCGGCCAGCTTCCAGGAAAGGTTCACCGCATCCAGGACGCCCGTGTTCATGCCGAACCCACCCGTGGGCGAGGTCAGATGAGCGGCGTCCCCGGCCAGGAACACACGTCCACGGCGGTAGTGGTCGGCCACCAGCTGTCGTCGTTCCCAGGGCAGGAGGGACAGCAGCTCGAAATCGAATTCCCGCCCGACCGCGCGAATGATCGCACGACGCATCTCGTCTTCGCCCACTTCGCTGCGGGATTCGTCGCCGATCAGGGAAAACCGCCACTGATCTCGTCCGTTGATGGCAACCAATGTCGCCCAGGTACCTTCCGGGCCGATGAAGATATATCGGTATGCCGGATTCTTCGTGTGCAGTTTCTCCAGGTCCCGGCACCTGAATACCGCGTTCGAGGTATACGTGAGCGTGCCCTCGCCGCTCATCGGTATGCCCAGTGTGGTGCGCACGGTGCTGCCGCCACCGTCGCAACCGACCAGATAGTCCGCCTCGATCCGGTACTCCTGATCGGTGTCGCGACGACGGAGCACAGCGCTGACGTGATCGCCTTTGTCTTCGAACGACACCAATTGGGTGTGGTACCGGATATCAGCACGGCCGCTACGGTTGGCGAACCTCGCCAGGACAGGGTCGAAAAAATTCTGCGGGCAGCGTTCCCTATGCGTCGGGCTCTGCTGCGGCGACCGCTCGTCACACGGAGCGGGGAATTCTTCCCGGCCGAACTCGTACCCGTTCAAGTCGGTCACCCAGGCACAGTCCTGAATATATTGCCTGTTGTACCCCGCAGTGTAGACGTCATCGACGATCCCCCACCGCCGGCAGAACTCCATCGTGCGGATCCCGACCATATCCATCTTCGGCTGAAAGACGGTGGCGTCTCTCGCTTCGACCAGGACGTTGTCCACCCCTCGCCAGCCGAGGTCGCCGGCCAGGGCAAGCCCGACCGGCCCGCCACCGATGACCAACACCGGGACCCTTTCCGTCTTCGCCATACCAGTCAGCCTCTCTTCCAGCGAACACTCGCGATCCACCTCTCGGTACGGCGGCCACGAGATGACAATCGGTCGTGACGACGATCCCGGCTTCGATCCGGAATTTTCGGTCGGCCGATGCCCACCAAGCTCTTGCGGAAGCGTCTTGACGCAACCCCTCACTGATGCGCAATAATGGTTCTACCTTTTGGCCGAGTATTTTGCAATCACTCAGAGGACCAGACATATGACTGACACGACCGTCGTCGGTGACGACGCTCGCGTTCGCGCTCTACTGCGCGAACGACTCGCGAAGGACGGACTGAGGATCTCTCAGCCCGACGAGCCTCCCCTGTTCACCCGAACACCGGAATCAACCATGGAGCCGATGCACTGGAAATGGGGCGACCTGCTGTCCCACCTCGAAGAACTGGGCACAGTTCTCGACCTGAAGCCCGGTGGCGACCGGCGGACCCTGCGACTGGCCAACCCGGGCCTGGAGTACGGTACGACGCCGACCTTCTGGGCATCCATCCAGTACATAAATCCCGGCGAGGTCGCCACCGCACATCGCCATTCCCCTGATGCCTTCCGGTTCGTCATGCACGGCAGCGGCTGTAGCACAACGGTCGAAGGGGAGAACTACGAGATGAACGAAGGCGATCTCGTACTGACTCCGAGCTGGATGTATCACGATCACATCCACCAGGGCGATCAGCCCATGATCTGGCTCGATGTCTTGAACATCTCGGTGATGCGCAAGCTGGAGAACATCTTCTTCGATCCCTACCCCGAAGACACCCAACCGGTGGGCGCCACGCCCCAGCGATCCTGGCGCGAGTTCGGATCCGGCTTGTTGCGGCCTGCCGGGCCGCCTCCGCCGACGCGGCGCAACCCACTGCTCGTCTATACCCGCACGCAGGCCGATACCGCGCTCCAGCAGGCCAAAGGCTTGGCGCCGGATCCTCGGGACGACGTCATGCTGGAATATCAGAGTCCCGTAGGCGGTGGACCCGCTCTGCCGTCACTGTCCATGAAGGCCCAGATCATCCGTCCCGGATTCCGCGGACTGACACACCGACACAGCGGCAGCAAGATCTACTACGCCGTTTCCGGCTCGGGCACCATGGCCGTGAACGACAAGGTCTTCGATTGGGCCGAAGGAGATTTCATCTCGGTCCCACCCTTCGCGCGGGTCCGGCATTCGAACGCCGGCGAAGTCGAGGGCAGGCTGTTCCGGGTGGACGACTCCCCGGTATTCCGCGCGCTGAATGCCTATTTCGAGGACACGGACACCGCCGACGGAGGTACGGCCGCATGAAGCTCGCAGTCTACGACGATTTCCGGATCGGTGTGATCGCCGGGGATCGGATCTTCGACGCCACGCACTGTGTCCCGGCGACGCTGGATTCCTGGCCGGAACAGCGGATGAACTGGCTCATCCGGAACTGGGCGTCGATCTCCGGGGACGTCGAAAAGGTAACCGATACGAGTCCGGGACAGCCGGTGAACGACACCCGGCTCCGCGCCGTCAATCCAGCCGCCGCACACGTATTCGCGATACCGGCGAACTACGCCGCGCACCTGGGGGAGATCGGCGCACGCTCGATCACCACCGGTGGCCGGACCGCACGAGATGTCGGTTTCTTCCTCAAGGCGCCGGGGTCACTGTCCGGAGCCGGCGAACCGATCGAGCTACCGTACGGGTCCGCCAGGAGATTCGACCACGAATGCGAAATGGCCGTGGTCATAGGGAAAGGCGGCCGCAATATCCGGCGTGCGGACGCCCTGGAGCATGTATTCGGGTATTCGTGTCTGATCGACCTCACCATGCGAATCGAGCCCGGAGAGCATGAGGAGGACCGGTCGCTGCGCAAATCGTTCGCCACGTTCACCCCTACCGGCCCCTGGATCGTCACGGCCGACGAACTCGGCCCCACCGACGAGCTCCGGTCCCGGCTTTCGGTCAACGGGGAACAGCGCCAGCACGCACGAATCGGGGACATGATCGTGGATGTGGCCGAATGCATCGAATTGATCTCTTCGGTCGTACCGCTGCGGCCCGGCGACATCATCGCCTCGGGTACCCCGAAGGGTGTCGGGCCCTTGGAAGTCGGTGACACGATCGAGATCGGTATCGACGATATCGGCTCCATGACCATTCCGGTCGCCGCGGCGGCTCCATCACCCCGGCCGTTCTGACCATTGTCGCCGAAAGGAATAGCATGCGCGGATATCCAGCGGTTTTCATGCGCGGAGGGACCAGCAAGGCGCTGGTCTTCCATGCCGGGGATCTGCCCGCGGACCGGCCGGAACGGGACCGGCTCTTTCTGGCGGCCATGGGAAGTCCCGACCCCAACGGCCGCCAACTCGACGGCATGGGCGGTGGGATCTCATCGCTGTCCAAGGTGTGTGTCATCGGAGCGCCGACTCACCCGGACGCCGATATCGATTACACCTTCGCGCAGGTGCAGGTGACGTCGGCCGATGTCGACTACGGGGGAAACTGCGGCAATATGTCCGCTGCGGTAGGACCGTTCGCGGTGGACGAAGGGCTGGTGTCGCGATCGGACGGCGAGGCGCTGGTACGGATACACAACACCAACACCGGCAAGATCATCCACTCGAGGTTCCGGGTCCGCGACGGCCGGGCGGTCACCGAGGGTGAGTACGAAATCGACGGTGTCGCGGGGTCAGGCTCTCCGGTTCGCCTGGACTTCCTCTGTCCGGGCGGAGCGGCTACCGGCAGGTTGCTGCCGACCGGGCAGGTCACGGGTGCCCTCCACGGCTCGGAAGGACCCGCCGTGACCGTCTCGATGGTGGATGCCGCCAATCCGTGTGTATTCGTGACAGCCGGTGAACTCGGATTCGCGGGCACCGAGCTACCCGAAGACCTCGAATCGGACCCGCGGTCCCTGCACCGGCTGGAATCGATCCGGCGAGCAGCCTCGGTGGCCATGGGCCTGGCGCCGACCGTGGAGGCGGCGGCCCGCAACCGCCTGGTGCCATTCGTCGCGATGGTGGCGGGCAGTGCCGCGTATTCCACCCTCTCGGGGCGCGCTGTGGCGGCCGGGGATACCGATCTGCTGGTGCGTTTCGTCTCGAACGGTCGACCGCACCGAGCTGTGCCAGTCACCGGTGCGATGTGTGCGGCGATAGCCGGGCGCATTCCCGGGACGGTCGTTCACGCCGCGCTGGACGGAGCCGACTGCGCCACCTTCCGCTTGGGTACCCCGTCCGGGATTCTCGAGGTCGATGCGGCGGTAACAGTCGGCACCCGTGCGGACGAGCCGTATCGGGCGGAGTACGCGTCCACCTACCGGACGGCACGGCGATTGTTCGAGGGACGTGTGCTGGTGTGACGATGGGAACCGGTGGCCACGCAGGTGGCCACCGGTCCGCGCGGGGTCAGGATGAGACCGTGGTGGCCCGTACGAACGCGAGCGTCTGCGGCCAGGAAAGCCGGTAGGCGCAAGCGTTGACCTCCTCGCCGTGCCGGCGCTCATCACTGAAGCCGTGTTTGGCTTCGGGATACAGGTGCACAATGCTCGCGGCCACCGGCCGGGACTGCAGTGCGGTCTGGAGAGCCGAGAAACTCTCCCACGGCACGATCGAGTCTTTCCCCGGGTAAGCGAGAAAAACGGGAGCTTTGATCTGCCGGGTTCGTTCCACCGTGTTCACAACCTCTTCCCCCGCGTCGAGGGTGACCGTGGGATGGAAGGCGATCACATTGGCGAGCGTAGCGTGGCGTCCGCCGAGGATCAGGGCGAAGCGCCCGCCCAGGCACCACCCGATGACACCGACGCGCTCGAGCCGCAACTCGTCCTGGAGATAGGACAGTAGCCGGGTCTGTTCATCCAGGGCCTCGTCGTCGCGCAAGACCTCGTTCCAGGCACGGAGTTCGTCGAACGGTGTGTCGTCGGAGCTCTTCCCGTGCCAGGTGTCCCAGGCCAACGCCACACAGCCGGCTTCCGCGGCGAGCTGGTCCACCCACGCCCGGACCTGCTCTCCGATACCGGTGACCATCGGGAGCACAAGCATCCCGGAAGCCTGTTCAGCGCCGACCGTGAGCCGCGGAGCCGCGCGATAGGCCCGCAGCCCTCCGATATCGACGTAGCCGGACTCGACCTCGAATGCCATGGTGCTGTTCCCTTCTCAGGCCTCGGCCCGGACGAACTCGACGCTGCGTGTACCCGGCAGAACCGATCTGCCGAAATCAGGTCAAACCATTCCGATCGAATGTGGACGCGCGTTTTCATCTGCCGAAAGTCCCCTGGCAGATGTTCCCGGATGGTTCCACCGTTAGTGGACGGTCGTGACTGGTTCTGCTCGTACCGCCGCACCGATGTGCCAGGGCGGTGGGCAACCGGACCCGAGACACATAATCCGCCGATACGAATCGAGGAGCATCCGTGGCCGACACGATGGTGAAGCAGACCGGAACAGTCTGGGGGCGCGAGGTCGTCGCCGGCATCGTCCATGGACGGCCCTCATTGATGTACCGGGATCGGCCGACAGCACTCGGCCAACTGTTGCTGGAAGGCCGCCGATGGAGCGATCGGGAATTCCTCGTCCAGGGCGACCGCCGCCTGACCTACCAGGACCATGAGGAGGCAGTGGCTCGGGTCGCCGGCCGCCTGGCCGCCTATGGCGTGTCCCGAGGGGACCGAGTACTGCTGCTGAGCTTCAACTCGATCGAGTGGTGCGTCTGCTTCTGGGCCCTGCACTCTCTGGGCGCGGTGGTGGCCCTCGGGAATCCCTGGTGGAGTACCCATGAGGTATCGGCTCTCGCAGCGAAGGTGCAGCCCAAAGTCGCCATCACCGACGTCGACGTCCCCGGTGTGTGCCGAATATCGACGACCGAGATCCGCGAACTGGTCGATAGCGCCGCGCCGGCCACATTGCGAGTGGCCGACGTCGAGGAGTCCGATGACGCCATCATCATGTTCAGTTCCGGCACCACCGGATTACCGAAGGCGATCCTGGTGTCCCAGCGTTCGGTCATCGGCAACCTGCACAACCTGCTGGCCCTGACCAACCGGCTCCCCAACGAACTGCCCGAGGACTTCCAGCCCACCACATCCATGCAGTCGGTCCCCCTGTTTCACCTGGCCGGCGTACAGACCAGCATTTCCACTCTGCTCCAGGGCGGGCGGTTGATCATGCTGGACGGAAAGTTCGAACCCGCCGAAGTACTACGGCTGATCGAAGCCGAGCGCATCCGGTCGTGGGGTGCGATTCCCACCATGGTCTCCCGGGTGCTCGAGCATCCCGATATCCAGAGCCGCGACACCTCGAGCCTGTCGTCCATACCACTGGGCGGCGCCGCGGTACCTGCCGAACTGCGCGAACGAATCTCCGCGGCGTTCCCGTCGGTGAAACAGCGGATCGGGAGCCTGTACGGCCTGACCGAGACCGGCGGGCTGCTGGCCGCGGCGTCCGGCGGCGAAATCGCCGGGCATCCCGGACGCGTCGGCCGTCCCCTGCCCGTCGTGGAGGTGAAGATCGTCGGCGCCAATGCCCAGGGCGAAGGCGAGATCTACGGTCGCACCCCCAACGCGCCGGAAGAAGTGATCGGTGAGGGGTCATTGGAGGATGCCCAGGGCTGGATAGCCTCCGGTGACCTCGGCCGGATCGACGAGGACGGCTACCTCTACGTCACCGGTCGGGTGAAGGAGATCATCATCCGCGGCGGCGAGAACGTCGCCGCGGTCAATATCGAGAACACGCTACTGCGCCATCCGGATATCGCGGAAGTCGCCGTCACGGCACTACCGGATAAGGACCTGGGGGAGAAAATCGGCGCGGCTGTCGTCGTCCGGCCGGAGGCCGCGACGCCGAGCGTCGACGACCTGCGCGAACTGTGCAGGACCTATCTGGCCCGTTACGAGATGCCCGACGAATGGTGGATCCGCCGCGACGACCTGCCGATGAACGCCATCGGAAAAACCAACAAGAAGGCGCTTACGGCGGACTGGGTCGGCCGAGGTAGCGGCACGGTCCTGGACGCCTGATCCGTGCAGCACCAGTATCCGTCGAAGAAAAGAGGAGCCGTGGAGCACGCCACCGCAGCACGACCGACGAACGAAGAGATGGAGTCGGTGCCGGAATTTCTCCGGCGGGCCACCGATTTCCTGAACGCGAACTGCAGTCCCAGAGCCGCGCGTTCCGCTCTCGTCTGGGGTGAAGGCGAAGACACCGGAGTCCGGCTCTGGGAGGAGCCGGACTCCGAAGAGGAACGCCGGCGACTCACGGAATCCCGCGACTGGCGCCGCAAGAAGTTCGATGCCGGATTCGGATGGATCGACGGTGCGCCCGAACTCGGCGGTGCCGGGCTCTCCGCCGCACACCTGCGGGCGTACCGCCGGTTGGAAGCCGACTACGAAACGCCGAGCGACACGTACTTCAAACTGGACCGGGTACTCGGACCGGTGATCCGGGAATTCGGGGCCGACCGGATACGCGATGAGCTGCCCAGGGATCTGTACCGCGGTGCTGTGCTGTGCTGTGAGCTGTTCAGCGAACCGGATGCCGGCTCCGATCTTTTCTCGGCACGGACGCGGGCCGTCCAGGTCGACGGCGGCTGGCTGCTCCGCGGCCAGAAGGTGTGGACATCCGATGCGCATCTGGCCGATATCGGTATCGTCTTCGCTCGTACGGGCGCCGAGCCCGGAAAAGACAGCTTCGGCGCCTTCATCCTCGATATGCGCCAGGACGGTGTGCGGGTGGTACCGCTACGCCAGATGACCGGTGGCGCCGCGTTCAACGAGGTCTACCTCGAGGATGCCTTCGTCCCCGACTCCCATGTTCTCGGTGAGGCCGGTGACGGATGGCCCATCGTCCGCAGGATCCTGGCCCTGGAACGGGCCGGGATCGGCGCCGGGCTCATGCGGTCGGGGTCCGGCTTGGCCAACGGCACCCGGCTCACCGCCCTGGTCCGCGCGATGGGCGCGGAAAACGATCCACTCGTCCGGCAGGAACTCATACGGACGATCTCCGGGTTCTGGGCCGCACGACAACTGACATCGACCGGTTCCGACCGCGTTGCGGCGCCGTTCTATCGGACGGATCCCGCTCCACTGCTGAGCAAACTGGCGCTGAGCGCCAATCTGCGGCGCGCCTCGGAGCTGGCCGGGAAGATCCTCGGCCCCAAGATCACCGCCGACACGGGGGAATGGGGCACCTTCAGCTGGAACTCACTCGTTCTCGGCGAACCGGGAGTGCATATCTTCGCCGGTACCGACGAGATAATCCGCAACTCGATCGCCGAAAAAGTCCTCGGCCTGCCACGGGACTGACAGCTCGATGACTTCGCAATCGCTGCGTCCGGGCCTGTACATCCACCGTGAGGGCCCCGCGGACCCCGCGGTGCAGGTGGTCCTGGTGCACGGCGCCATGGACTCCTCGCAGAGCATGGCAGGATTGGCCACCGCGCTTCCGGCCCGGTCGACCATCCGGTACGACCGCCGTGGGTACGGCCGATCCGCACTGTCGCCGGCCGCCGCACCACCCTCACTGACCGATCACATCGACGACCTCGAACACCTCCTCGGCACCACACCCACCCTTCTGCTGGGACACAGCCTCGGCGCCACGATCTCGCTGGCTGTCGCGGCGCGCCGGCCGGAGCTCGTTCGCGGAGCCGTGGCGTATGAACCCCCGTTGCCCTGGGAACCGTGGTGGCCGGCGCCCGGGATACCGGCGAGCACGGCGGGGCCGGAAGAAATCCGGGGCGCCGCGGCGCAGTTCATGCGACGGTTGATGGGTGATGCGCGGTGGGAGGCGCTCGACGACCGCCGCAAGGCGATGTTCGCGGCCTGGGGCCCGGTGTGGGCGACCGAGCTGCGCGAAGCACAGAGCAGACCGCTGTTCACCGCCGAGAATCTCTCGCTCCCGGTCGTTGTCGCATTCGGGTCCGAGACCGACGACCGGCACCGCCGCGGCGCGGCGACGCTGGCGCAACGCCTACCCGATGCTCGGCTGGAGGTAGTGCGGGGCGGCACACACGCGGCGCACAGGCGTTCGCCCGGCGCGTTGGCCCGACTCGCCGATGACCTGCTGAGCAGACTGCCGGCTCCGGATGCGCGCCCTCACCCCGATAACCGGTCCCGAACTCCTCTCGCGGGCAGGAGCGGGCTGTGAAAGCACTCAAATACCTGGGTGTGCGGAACATCGGATTCGTGGAGGTCCCGGTGCCGGAACCGGGTCCGGGACAGGTGCTTCTGAAGGTACGGGCCTGCGGCGTATGCCACACCGATGTTTCCTTCAGGGATCGCCCGAGCCTCGCCGTCGAACCCGGATTGACCCTGGGGCACGAGATCTCCGGCCGAGTGGAATCCGTCGGGCCCGATACAGACGCTGCGCCACTGGGTTCCGAAGTGGTCGTCCACACGATCTGGTCGTGCGGAGAATGTCGCCGATGCGTCCGTGGACTGCAGAACGCCTGCGTAGGCACCGGCTCCCGCCTCATCCCCCCGCAGGGCCCGGGGACACGGTACGACGGGGGCATGGCCGAGTATGTCGTGGTACCTGCCGGTGCCGTGGTCGGTGCCGCCGGCATTGCGCCCGAATTGGCGGCGGTGCTGCCCGACGCGGCCACCGTGCCGTACCACGCCATCGATTCCTCACGTGACCTGCTGGACTCCGGTGCGTCCGTTCTCGTCCTCGGCGTGGGTGGGCTCGGACAGTTCGCGGTATCCATTCTCCGGGCGATCACACCGGCGCGAGTGGTGGTCGTGGACATTCGCGATTCCGCCCTCGACGCCGTGCGCGATCAGGTCGATACGGTGCTGAACGCCGACTCGGACGATCTCGCGGACAAGGTATCGGCCGCGACCGGCGGCTACGGCCCGGACCTGGTGCTCGACTTCGTCGGTACCGATACGACACTCGGCCTGGCCGCCCGGACCGTCGCCCCGTACGGCACCATCTGGGTTCCGGGTCAAGCGGGCGGCAGTTTGACCCTCGAAGCCGACCGGACGACGACGGTCGTGCCCCGCGGTGTCGCCGTCGTCAGCCGGCCCTACGGCGGCACGCGGCAGAATCTGCTCGAGGTGGTCTCGCTGGCCGGAAGCGGACTCATTTCCGCACCGATCACCACCTACCCGTTCGATGACGCGCTGCGGGCCTTCGATGATCTGTCCAGCGGCCGGGTGATCGGCCGGCCGGTACTGACCATGCAGTAGCACACACGGCGCACCATCAAACGAGCGATCGAATCCTGTTCTCTATCCGCGTATTCCTGTGTCCCGCAACCCTTTCGGGTGCGGGACACAGGTATATTCGCCGGCTCTCTCAGCGAGCGCGGACCGTGACCCGCAGCCTTTCGACACCACTGGTCAGGCTGTTGCCCTTCAACAACGCGAGATCTTGGGCCGGATCGAAATCGACGGAGTCGATCCGGGCCGCGATCAGCTGGAACATGGTCCGTGCTTCGAGACGCGCCAGCGGCGATCCGAGGCACTGGTGCACCCCGTGCCCGAATCCGAAGTGTCCTTCGTTATCCCGGTCGATATCGAAAGAACCCGCGTCCGGTCCCCACTGCTGTTCGTCTCGATTCGCGGAAGCGAGCAGTAGCCGGACTACCGCTCCCGCGGGCAGGACCAGGCCGGCGACCTCCACCTCTCGGTCCAGCCGGCGGGGTGCCTTGTGCACAGGGCCGCGGAACCGGATCAGTTCTTCGACGAACTTGTCGACATCCTCCGGATGCCGGTTCAACCGGTCCAGCAACTGCGGCTGATCCTCGAATACGAGGTAGCCGTTGCCCATGAGCCGCGTCGTGGTGTCGAAACCGGCGATGAAAACGAAAACGCAGAGCTCGATGGCCTGCTGACGGGTCAGCACCTCGTCGTCTTTCCACGCTCGGGCGATATGGCCGGCAACGGCTTCGCTGTGCTGCCCGTACAGCCGTTCCAGGATCTCACCGAGATAGTCGAACAGGTCCTGGGAGACCTCTTCGTCTCCCGGTAGCCCGGGTGCCATCCGGGAGACCCGGGCGAACCAGGCCCACATCGATTCCGTCCAGATATCGAACTGCGCGACATCTCGGTACGGGATACCGAGGATTCCGCTGATCGTGGCCATGGTGAGCGGCCGGTTGAGCGCCTCGGTGACCTCACCCCCGCCGCGCGCGGCGAAATCGTCCACCAGGCCGGAGGCGACATCCCGGACCCGGTCGGCCACCAGGCCGATCGCCTTCGGGGTGAAACCGGCCGCGACAACCTTGCGGAGCTTCATATGCGCCGACCCGTCCATGAGGGTCGGGAATGCGAACGGCACCTCGTCGTTGACCTGGTTGCGGTAGATCTTCGCCGCGCGCATCCCTTTGCGGACATCGGCGTAGCGGGAGACGAAGTAGACGTCCTCCTGCGGGTGGGCTACCCGCAGGACCGGATGATTCTGCCGCATCCAGGCGAAATGCTCGTAGGGTTCCGCCTGGGTGCCGGTCTCGTCGATCACCGTCCACGGCGCCAGGCCTTCCGGCCATTCGAGCTCGTGGGAGTACGGCAGCTGCTGCCCGGTCGTCAGTGCATTCGTCGATGTGATCGTCATAATGCCCCTTTCTGCGTCCGCACCGGTCCCCTCCCGGCCCGGTTTCATCGCGGGCCGGGAGCTCCTGGCGACCGGGGCGTCTATCGAAGGCCGAAGAGTGTTCCCTTTCACAATCGCATCGGCCGGGTGGAGCACAGACGAGGCTTTCATTCAGCGAAAGAGCCCGGCCGGAATCCGGGACTCGTCGCTGCACTCGGAGTCGAGACGACGACGAGATCCCAGTGTCGTGGAGATCGCGAACGCGGCGGTACGCAGAGCCTGAAGGGCTCCCGGGTGCTCCCGGCCCCTCGGATACACCACGCTCAGCGCGGCCACCGCCACCTTGTCGCGGTCGAGAATGGGCACAGCCATCCCGGTCCAATCCACCATCCCGACCCCCGGAACCACCGCGCAACGCTCGCGCCGGATCGTTGCCAGCTGGCGGCGCAGCACAGCGGAATCGGTCACCGTATCCGGCGTATATCTCGCCAGTGGACGGCGTAGGAAGTCTTCCTGTACCTCGGGTGGGGAAAACGCCAAGAGAACAAGCCCGGTGGAACCGGCGTGAATGGGGTGCCGCTGTGCGATATGGGCACGCTCGACATGCATCCCATCAGGTGTGAGTCGCTCGAGGTAGAGGACACTGCCCCGGTCCAGAACGCCCAAGGTGGTGAGCTGTCCGAGCGACTCGAAGAGGTCTTCCATATACGGCAAGGCGATATTCCGGATTCCCAGACGATCGTTACCCCGGGTCGACAACTCCCACAATCGCATCCCGACCCGGATCTGCTTGTCCTCGTCACGCTCCAGCAAACCGTACTTGACCAGCTCGGTGACCAACCGGTATGCCGTGGGGACCGGCAGGTCCGCGCGGTATGCGAGCGCGGAGAGCGACAGCGCCGAATTTTGCCGGTCGAAGGCCGCGAGAATTCTCGCGACCCGACCGATCATGGATTCTCGGCTTTCCTGTTGGCCGCGGGGATGGACTGTCATTGGCAATCACCACGTTCACCTTTTCGCCGGCATGGCGTCGAGCAGATTCCGCCGCTACGGTACCTCAATGGTTCGACCAGAAATGGGAAAACCTCGAATTTCACCTGACAGAAAGCCATTACGACTCGGACGGAAGCCCTCTTCACGCCGCCGGGCTCATAACCTCCGCCGCAACCCGCGCCGCGAAATTCTGCGCATAGTAACTGGACCAACCGGAGCTCCGCAAGCAACTTTTCAGCCAACGGCGATTGTGACCCGAGTCACGATGATACTGCTAGCGTACCCAATGGTCGAACCGTTTGCACACAGGTCGGTCTGCGGCCACGTCACCACGCGTGCGATTCACGCGAACACCCCATCTGCTCACAGCCGAAGGAGCACTATGAGCGCCACGAACCAGAAGCAAGCACCCGGTCGCGCAGCGGCCGCGGGCTTCTTCGGTGGGGCCATCGAGTTCTACGATTTCTTCATCTACGGAACCGCGTCCGCCATCGCGTTCAACGCATTGTTCTTCACCGAACTGGCACCGGCGATCGGCACCCTCGTAGCCTTCGCCACCCTGGCCGTCGGTTATCTGATCCGGCCGCTCGGCGCGGTGATCTTCGGGCATATCGGAGATCGATACGGGCGGAAGAAAGCCCTGATGGCGACCCTGTACACGATGGGCGGCGCGACTGTACTCATCGGCCTGCTACCGACCACCACCGCGATCGGCGATTGGGCTGCGCTGCTCTTGGTTGCGCTCCGGCTGATCCAGGGCCTCGGTCTCGGCGGCGAGATGGGCAATGCGGCCACCCTGGCCATGGAGAGTTCTCCGCGGAACCGGCGCGGGTTCTACAGTTCGTTCTCCTATGCCGGCGGATTCGCGGGCATGGTCATGGCCACCGGCGTTTTCGCGCTGGTGCGCAGCCTCCCGGGTGATGCGTTCATGAGCTGGGGATGGCGAATCCCGTTCCTGCTCAGCGTGGTACTCGTCGTCATCGCCTATGTCGTCCGGCGGCAGATTCCGGAGCCGGACACCGCGGATCGGGTCCGTGCGGACGGCCGAGCCGAGGAAATGCCGATCAAACAGGTCCTGCGCAGCCACAAGAAGGACGTTCTACTGGCGACTTTCATGGCCACCGGGCCGAACACGGTCTACTACATCGTGGCAGTCTTCGCACTGTCCTACGCAACCAGCGAATACGGCATCTCGCAAACGACAATGCTGATAATCGTCACGATCTCCTCCGCTCTGCTCTGCGCGAGCGTACCTGCCTGGGGTGCGCTCTCGGATCGGGTGGGCCGCCGCCGATTGATCATCACCGGTTTCGTCATCGAGGCGGCGCTCACCTTCCTGTTCTTTATGACTCTGCCCGCCGCCGACCCGGTCCTGATCCTGATGGGTATGATTTCGGTCCTGGTGTTCGGACACGGGATCGTCACCGGTACTTCCGGAGCGTTCTTCCCCGAACTCTTCCCGGCCGAGGTGCGCTCCAGCGCAGTGTCGCTGGGACAGCAACTCGGTGGAGCCCTCAGCGGCCTCGGCCCACTGGTGGCCTCCGCCATCACCGTGGCAGCACCTGGCAACAGCGCACTCGTCGGGATCTACGGCGGTGTCCTGTGCCTGCTCGGCGCTTTGGCGGCCAGGTCGGCGGTCGCGCGCTGGGGCCACCAGGGCGCAGTCACCGAGCGCCTCGCCACCCGCCCGGACACCGCGCCGGCGACCTCCTGACAGACCGTCCTTCCGGGGCGGGCCGACCGGCCGCATCACAGGCGAACGGTCGGCCCGCCTCCGCGTGCCTTCGATCGTCCGGTCGTACAGATCATGCGAGTACCGGAGGGACAAGCGTGTCGAGTCCGATATCGGTGAGCACAGGACGGGGCCTGCCTCCGATTTCTCACGGACCGCGCGAAGTGGTGCGGCTCCTCCTCACATGCACGGCCTTCGAGACGACCCGACCGATCACTACCCGGGCTCGACCAGCAACGTCAACCCGAACACACCGCACCCTGGACCCGCTACCCCCGGTCAGCGCGACCGACCGGGCGTAGCGGCTGTCCGACGGACGCCCACACACAAACGCAGAGCAGCGCCGGGACCGCTGTCCCGGCGCTGCTCTCGGCATATCGCCCGTATATCAGAAATTCGTGTTGCCGGCGTCCACGACCAATTCCGTGCCGGTCACATATCGTGCCTCGTCGGATGCCAGGAACAGCACCGCATTACTGATGTCTTCGACCTCCACCCGTTCCACCGGCAGCGCGTTCATGAACGTGCCCCCGACCCGGGGGTTGGATTCGATCAGTTCGCCGATACGTCCGAGCCCCTTCGTCAGTTCGGTGGTGACACCGGTGGGGTGCACGACGTTCACCCGGATATGGTGCTGCGCGAGCTCATTGGCCAGCGTTCGGGATATACCGACCAGCCCGTACTTCGACGCGACGTAGGGCCCGAAGAAGGGTGTGCCCTTCACACCACAGGTGGAGCCGGTGCAGATCATGGACCCTCCGCCCCGCTCGATCAAGTGGGGCGCGGCAGTGGTCATGGTGTGCCAGGCTCCCGTCAGATTGGTATCGATGGTGTCCCGCCATACCTCGGGCGTCACCTCGTCCCAGGCGCCGAGAACACAGATACCGGCATTGGCAACCACGACATCGAGTCCGCCGAGTTCCGCAACTCCCTCATCGAGAGCGGATTTCAGTTCGACCTCGTCCCGCACATCGGCGACACGTGCAACAATCCGAGCGCCGAGAGCCTGCACCTCCTTGACGGTCAGTTCCAGATCCTGCGGTGTCGCCATGGGGTATTCGGTGGACGGATACTCGGCGCACGCGTCGATCGCGATGATGTCGGCGCCCTCGGCGGCGAGGCGCAAGGCATGGCTACGTCCCTGGCCTCGCGCGGCTCCGGTGATGAAGGCCACCTTCCCGGACAATCGGCCCTGTCTACTCATTTCCATATCCCGTCGTTGTCGATATCGGATTGCTTCGCTGTGCTCGTATCGAGGCGAAAAGCCCGGAAGCCGAGCGAGAACTACAGCTGCAAGGCGATGAATTTGGTTTCCAGGAACTCATCGAGCCCTTCGGATCCGCCCTCCCGGCCCAAGCCGGACTTCTTCACCCCGCCGAAAGGCGCCGCGGCATAGGCGACAGTTCCCCGATTGAGGCCGACATTGCCGGCTTCCAGCGCCTCGGAAACACGTACCGCCCGCCGTAGGTTCTCGGTGAAGACATAGGCGACCAATCCGTACTCGGTATCGTTCGCCCGGCGGACGACCTCGTCCTCGGTATCGAAAGCCATCAGCGCGGCAACGGGACCGAAGATCTCCTCGGAGTTCAGCAGCGCGTCGGAGGGCACATCGCGCAGTACGGTAGGTCGGTAGAAGTACCCGGGACCATCCGGACGCGCACCGCCGAGCACCAACTCGGCACCTTTGGCGACCGCGTCCGCGACGATCGCGGATACCGCGTCGAGCTGTTTCCGGTTGATGAGCGGACCGAGGTTCACGCCGTCGTCGCGCCAGTGCCCCGGTACGTAGCCGGACATCCGCTCGATCAATAGCCGCTGGAAGCGGTCGATGACCGACGAATGCACGTAGATGCGGTTGGCCGACGTACAGGTCTGCCCGCAATTCCACATTTTGTTGATCATCAGCGCATCGATCGCGATGTCGAGATCGGCATCGTCGAAGACGATGAAGGGTGCGTTGCCACCCAGTTCCATCGCCACGTTCAGCACATGGTCCGCGGCCTGTTTCAACAGTTCGACACCCACCGGCGTCGAGCCGGTGAACGACAGTTTGCGCGCCAGACCGGACTGGATCAGCGGTTGCATGACCGCGTTGGCGGAACTGGTGGTGACCACGTTCACTACCCCGGCGGGCAGCCCGGCGTCGAGGAATGCCTGCGCGAAAGCCATGAGTACCAGCGGGGTTTCGGCCGCCGGTTTGATCACGACCGTACAGCCGGCGGCAACAGCGGGTGCCAGCTTCCGAGCGGCCTGGGAAAACGGGAAATTCCAGGGCGTGATCAGAATGCACGGGCCGATGGGCTGCTTCACTACGATCATGCGGCCGCCACTCACCGGATTGACCTGGTAATTCCCCTCGGTACGAACGGCCTCCTCGGCGAAATGCTCGATGAAGTCGAGACCGCTGTTGATCTCGGCCCGAGACTCGACCAGCGGTTTACCCGCTTCCATGGACAGGATCGTCGCGAAAACCTCCATCCGTTCGCGCACAATTCGCGCGACGCCGCGCAGAATTTCGGCCCTCGATCCGGGGGTACTCGCGGCGAAGGCCGACTGCGCGGCGACCGCCGCCTCCAGCGCCCGCCGACCATCGGCGGGCGCGGCATCGGCGATATCGACCAATGGCTGCTCCGTCGCCGGGTCGTAGACAGTGAACGTACTACCGGATGACGCTGGTACCCACCGGCCATCGATGAGAAGGTTCGTCGGGGTGGTGGCCAGGATCGCTTCGATATCCGGGCTGTCCACGGGGATTGTTTCAAGACTCATATCGTTCTCCAGGCAGTTGTGCGGCGAAGCGAAGCCGGCGGGCTGTCCCGTGGTGGAATCAGTTCGCCGGTCGACATCAGCTCACCGCATCGTCGTCGTAGGTAGCGTCGCGATTCCGATAGGCGGCCTTCGTCCCGTTGTCCCGGCGTTCCCGGAAGAAATTGAACTCATCGGGTTCGAAGTGCAGCAGTGTTCCCAGCGTGTGGCCCAGCGCACCGCGGTAGAACTGCTGAGTTCCGCCGAGCGAGTCGATCGCCATGTTGTGGACGGCTTTACCGGTGACCAGGGCGTCCTTGGGGTTGCGGGCCACGCGTTCGGCCCATTTCTCGGTAGTCGCCTCCAGCTCGTCGAGCGGTACCGAGATATTGGCCAGCCCTATCCGGACCGCCTCCGGCCCGTCGAACTGCGATCCCAGCAACAGCATCTCCCGGACCTTCTTGGGGCCGTAGGTGAGGATCTGCATATTCAGATGCCAGGTATTGCCGGCAAAGCCCAGCCGCTGTTCGGCATGGCTGAACCGGGCGTCGTCGGCGCAGACAACGAGGTCGACGAGCTCGGTCAGGTACATACCGAATCCGACCGCGGCCCCCTGGACCTGCGCGATAACCGGTTTCTGCGCATACAGGAACGCCATGTACTCCTCGGCCAGGCGCCGATCGATGACCAGGCGCTCCCGGACACTCATCCGGTACGGGCGCCCGTTCGGGTCCTTACGGTTCAAGCCGTAGGTCTCGACGACATCGTCGAAATCGTGGCCGGAGCAGAAAGAGCGCCCGCGGCCTTTGAGGACGATGACTTTGATGCTGTCGTCCTCCTCGAGTTCACGCAGACAGTTCTTCAGCAACTGGGCGTCGCCGAAGGTCAGGGCATTGCTCTTGTCCGGCCGGTTCAATACCAGCCGCCCCACCGCCCCAGTGCGTTCGACCAGGACCGCCGGTCCGGCTCCGCTCTCGGTCATCGTGGTGCTACCTCTTCCTGCTCGATTCGACGGTTGGTCACAGCCGGCTCACCGACCACATCGGCGAGTGACCGCGCGGCCCGATGACGCACTCGGCGCTCCGGGCTCGCCCAGGGACGTCCGGGAACGACGACTTCCCGTTCGTCCTCGGTGACGACCGTGTCGAAGAACTGCCGATGCTCCCGTAGCTGCGGATCCTCGACGACTTCGGAGATCGTTTTCACCGGCGCCACTGGAATCGCGTATTTCTGTGCCATATCCAGCAATTCGGCTCGGGTGTGCTGCGCGAGCCAGGGCTCGATCAGCGCATCGACCTCGTCGGGGTACTCGACGGCGATGCCGTACAGGTCGCGGTACCGATCCAGGTCGGACCATGTCGGGTTCCCCATCATTTCGAGCAGGCTCGACCATTCCCGTTCGGACCGGCAGATCATCGCGACATAGCCGTCTTTGCAGGGAAAGAGCCCGAACGGATAGCGACCGCCGGAACCGGGCGCGCGTCGGCCGGCACGGCGTAGTGGGATGCCGTAATAGTTCGCGACGGCACCGTAGATGCGCACGTAGGAGGCGAGAACGTCCACACCGGAGATCTCGACGAGACGGCCCCTGCCCGTGGTAGTTCCCACGTACAGCGCGGTCGCCCCCGCGGCTGCGCCGTGCAGACCCAGCTGCAGCGCACCGATACCGTACGGCAGGGACAGCGGCTCCCGATCCGGGTGGCCGACCATATGCATCAGTCCGCTCTCGGCCTGCATGGACAGCTCCCCGACCGGAACGTTCTCGGGTGTCTCCCATCCCAGGAAGGTGAGTGCCACATAGCTCGATCCGGGTCGCCCGTGGCGGAGGGTCTCGGCATCCAGGCCGCGCCGGACGAGTTCCTCGGTGGGCAGGTCGGTGATCACCAGATCGGCGTGGGCGATCAGGTCGTCGACCAGGGTCTTGTCATGGCCCTGTTCCCAGGTGACCACGTCCTTTGCCGAATCCAGATAGATGCGCGCAGCCTCGGTCAGGTTGTGCAGACGCTGCTCGTCCTGAAGAGCCACCACCTGCGCCCCGGCGTCGGCGAGGTGTTTACCGGCGTTGGCCGCGGCCCTGGTGCGGCCGATCTCCACTACGAGGTAGCCGTCGAGCAAGGTATTCGTCATTTGAGCACCCCTTGATCTTCGAGTTCGGCCAGTTCGGCCGCATCGGCGTAACGCCCGAGAATCTCGGTGTTGCCCGCGCCGATCATCGGCGCCGCCCGGCGAACTCGCGGAACGGCTCCCTCCACGCGCCAGGGGACGCTGGTGATCGTCAGTTCACCGACCGCCGGGTGCGGGTGCTCGATGTCCTGCGTGTAGCCACGACCGCGGAAGCGGGGATCGGCGATCACTTGCTGCGGCGATGCCACGCAAGCCGATTCGATCCCTTTCGCGCGCAACCGTTTCAAAAGCTCCTCGCGGGTAGGACGCGGGGTGGAATCGGGCTCGGGTTCGACGACCCGAGCGGCCACCCAGGTATCGTCTTCGACCGTGCGCCGGACCGACCAGCGGGTACCGTCGGGGTCCTGGTTGCCGCGAGGGCCGGGTCGCGCGCCCTGCAACTGCTCCTCGACGAATGCCTCTCCGGCGAGCGTGGCGGCTGCTTCGATCTGGGACAGGTCCAGATGGGTTCCCGCGCCGGTGGCTTCCCGGCCGGCGAGGGCCGCCATGACCAGGAATACCCCGTTGAACGTACAGTTCAAATCGGCGAGCGCCAGGGCGGAGCAGCCCATGACCTGTCCGTCCGCGTAACCGATCAAGCCCTCGATCCCGGCCAGGGCCGTCATCACCGGGGCATAGGAACGTTGCGTTCGCATCGGCCCGGTCTGGCCGTAACCACTGGCCGACAGAATTACGAGACGCGGGAACCGGGCCCGCAAGTAATCGATGGGCAGGCCGAGCCGGTCCAGCCATCCCGGCACGAAATTCTCGATGAAGACATCGGCGTCGGCCAGCAGTTCCAGGAACAGCTCCTTGCCCCGGTCGGTCTTCATATTGAGCGTCACGCTCTGCTTACTGGCGCTGGCCTCGTGGAGCAGTTGGAAAGCCTCGTGGGAAGGGAAGCCATCCGGATCGGTCGGCCGGGGGACGCGGGCACGGTTGACATCCACCTTTGCCCGGGATTCGACCTTGACCACCTCGGCACCCAACTCGGCCAGCACTCGGCCGATCAGCGGCGCGGAGACCGCTGTGGTGACCTCGACGACCTTGACGCCGTCGAGAATGTCGACGTCGCGGATGTTCGGCGTCGCTGCGCGTAAATTCTCGGCATTCACTTCAGGTCCTCGATTCGACGACGTCGCCCGGCATACCGGCCAGAGCGGTGGATTCATAGACGTGGCCGCTGTAGACCGCGGCCGGTGCGCTGCACAGCCGGACCGCGGCGCGCGCCATCAGCTGGGGGTCTTCCGCTGCCGGGTCGTCGGGCTCCATAACACCGTGGAAGACCAGGCCGGGGGTGGGCACGATGCCGCCCGGGCGCAACCCGGTGACCGAAACCCCGTGGCCGAAACCCTCCGCCGCCAGCCCGCCGGTCATCCGTTCCAGGGCCGCCTTGCACATCCCGTAAACCGTGGTTGTGCCCAAGGCATCGAAGCGGGACGGCGGGACGGCGGGGGCTCCGGCCTCCAGTGAGGAGATATTGAGGATCCACCCCGCACCGCGCTCTTTCATACCCGGTAGCACCAGCTGACTCAGGTGCAGGGGCGCCATGACCTGGACGTCGAACATCAACCGCGCCCGGCGTTGCGGCAGTTCCGCGCCGGGGACGAAGAACGTGGTCGCAGCATTGTTGACCAGAATGTCGACCCGGCCGAATCGCTCGACGGCGGTGGCGACAATGCGCTCTCGATCGGTTGCGTCGGTGAGATCCGCCGCCACCGCCAGCACGGCCCCACCTCGCGCTGTGATGGCAGCCGCAGTCTCGTCCAAGGTTCCCGGGAGCTTGCGCGGCGCCTCGTCGGTCGACCGCGCGGTCACCACCACGGCGGCGCCTTCTCCGGCCATGGCCGCGGCGATCGCGGCACCGATTCCACGGCTGGCTCCGGTGACCAGAGCCACCCGCCCTTCCAACTGCCCCACGTTCCGACAGCTCCTTCCCACTTCGGTTCCAGAAACCCGGCCAGGCCCGGCCGACGGGCCGGCGATACGGCGCGACTGCGCGTTCACTCGTCTTCCGGCGCGATGACGACATCGAGATCGGCCAGTTCCGCGCGCTGCCGCACCTGGCATGCCAGCCGCGAGCGGTCCGGGTCGTAGGAGTCGGTCTCCTCGAGCAGTTCGAGCTCGTCGTCACTGCGGTCTCCCAGAGCCCGCACCACCGACTGCGGCAGAAATACATGGCAGGTCGCGCAGGACGCGTTTCCTCCGCAGGAGGCCAGGATCGCGAAATCGCTGTCCCGCAATGCCTCCATCAGCGACTGTCCCGGAATCCAGTCGACGGTACGACTGGCGCCGTCGCGGTCGGTCACGTTGATTGCGGTCACGGTTCCGGCTTCCGACATACGCTGTCAGCTCCTTCAGATCTCGCTAACGGCCGATTCCTCGACCGCGTCGGACAATTTGGCAAAAGAATCCGCGGCTCGCCGCGGATCCAACCGGGCCCCCGCGCCGATGAGCTTCTTGCCGGCGTTGAAGTCCCGCAGCGTCCCGACCGCGTCGATGGCCGCCAGCCGGCCGGCGCGCAGGTACAGGACGGAGAACTGCCCACTTTCGTGGGTCCGCACGAGCACGGTGTCGTCCGGGCGTCGCAGACCCGCGGTTTGGAGGCGGACGCCGTGCTGGATGGTCCAGAACCACGGCACCTCGCGCTTTCCCGGCGGTAGGCCCATGATGTGATCGGCGGCTCGCGCCGCCTGGGATACAGCACTCTGGATACTCTCCAACCGCAGATCGACCCCATCGGCTTTGAGCCGGGTGACGTCACCGGCGGCGTAGATATCCGGATGGCCGGTGCGCCCGTCGTGGTCCACGACGATTCCGTCGTCGACGCGCAGGCCGCAGTCCCGTGCCACGTTCTGGCTCGGCACCACCCCGATCCCGACAACGACCACATCGGCGGGATGGATCGCGCCGTCCGAGGTGACGACTTCCTGGACTGCGCCCTC
Organism: Nocardia jinanensis; assembly: GCF_014645735.1. GTDB lineage: Bacteria > Actinomycetota > Actinomycetes > Mycobacteriales > Mycobacteriaceae > Nocardia > Nocardia jinanensis. The sequence goes on from NZ_BMMH01000005.1 coordinate 58,738, forward strand.
GCCCCGGATCTCGGTCACCGCCGTCCCGAAATACAGTTCGGTACCGTGTTCGCGGTGTAGCTGTTCGAAGAATCGGGATACCGGCTCGCTGGTCACCCGGTTCATCGCCCGGTCCGCGATTTCCAGGATCGTGGTCTCACAGCCGAGTGCGGCGGCGGCGGCCGCCACCTCCAGACCGATGTATCCGGCGCCGACAACGACGACTCGCGTACCCCGACGCAGCGCTTTTTTCAGCGCACCGGCATCTTCCCGGGTCTTGAGCCGATGAACACCGGGCAGGTCACCGCCGGGCACGGCCAGGTTCCGCGCCTCCGATCCGAGAGCGAGGACGAGTTTGGCGTAGTCGTACCGGGCACCGTTGTCGAGCAGGACATAGCGTCCGTCCGGCACAACCTGCCGGATCCTGCCGCATACGCGTTCGATGCGCTTGTCCTCGAAATAGCCGGCCCTGCGCAGCGGGACCACTTCCTCCGCCGACCCGGATGCGAGGAAATGCTTCGACAACGGCGGCCGCTCGTAGGGCAGGTCGGAGTCCGGCGCGATCATGGTGATCCGGCCGGGCCAGCCGAGCTCACGCAACCGGACCGCGGACTGCACACCCGCGTGTCCGGCACCACCGATGACGACGGTCTCTTCAGGCATCATTTCTCCAGAATCGACAGGACCGATAAGCTGGCCCGCTGGATGGCGATTACCGGCGAGGTGTCCGCATGGATCCTCTTTCGGCTGGTCAGGCCATGTTCACAGATATGAGCTGCGCCACAGGACCGGTTTTCGTTCAGTGAAATCCGCGCCGGATTCAGCGCGGCGCGATCCATAGTCCGTGGGCGTGGGCACAGATTTCTCCGCCGGACCGGATCTCGCCCTCGGCGAAAGTTTTCCGGCCTTCCGTGGCGGTCACGCGTCCCGTCACGGTGAGCGGTACTCCGAGCGGGACCGGGCGCTCGTAGACGACGGTGAGTTCGCGGGTGAAACTGATGCCCCGCACTTCGGTGCGCACCGCGTTCCAGATCGCTTCGTCCAGCAGCACCGAGACGTATCCACCGTGCAGAGTCCTGGGTGGTCCCTGGTACTGAATCGGCAGCACCACCGAGAATTCCGCGGCACCACCGGAGCCGGTCGCCACCATGGGCGGCGCCAACGGGTTACGGGCGCTCATGACCGGATTGGTCTGATTCCGCAGTCGGCCCTTACGGTCACGATAGGGCGGGGCGGCCGGCGCTGCGTCCGCTACCGGACCAGGGCATTCGATCAGTTCACGAAGCTGTCCCGCCGCCTGCCGGACAGTATCGAGAAGGCGGTCACCGGTCTCCTCCAACAGGGTGCCGGCCAGCTGTCGGCACCAGTCGGCGACCGCTTCGGCGAACAGGCTTTCCCCGGCGGTCTCCTCCCGGTCGGTGTCCCCAGGCGCTGTGCGCGGCGGTGTCGTTGTTTCGTCCATGACCATCCCTTCTATTGGTTTGACCATTACACCTACCCCAGGAGCTCGGCATTCGTCCAGATCTCATCGAAAACACCAGGAAGCACAGGAATAATGGTAGAACCAATTGACTCGAGCTATTCAGCTCGTTACGGTCGAACCGTCGAAGGGAGCCGGGCAATGTCGGCAGTGTTCAACGAGGATCAGAGCGAACTGCGCCGGATGGTGCGCGCATTCTGCGCTGACTACTTCTCGCAGGAGGACATCCGGCGCGATATCGCCGGCGACCCCGGATTCCGAACGGCCATCTGGCAGCGGATGGCGACAGAGCTCGGTCTCCAGGGCATCGCCATCGCCGAGGAATACGGCGGCTCCGGCGCCGGGCAAGTGGAATTGTGCGTGGTCATCGAAGAATTGGGCCGGTCACTGGCACCCGTACCCTTCCTGTCCACGATCGCGATGTCCGCCGCTCTCCTGTCGGCGACCGGCGACCGATCCGCCCAAAGCCGCCTGCTACCCGGTATCGCCGATGGCTCGCAGACCGTCACCGTGGCCCACCGCGAACCGAACCCCCGATCTCGCGCGAGCGAAATCACCACCGAAGGCACCTACCGGGACGGGCGGTGGACGCTTTCCGGAACGAAGACCCACGTCGTCGCTGCCGACCAGTCCACGGTCCTGCTCGTCAGCGCCCGCACCCCCGACGGGCTCTCACTGTTCGAGGTGGACGCCGCCGCACCCGGTGTGCGGATCACCGCACTGGATACCCTGGACCTCACCCGGCGGCAGGCAGCGATCGATTTCCAGGCCGCGCCGGCCACACCTGTGGGAACACTCGGTAGCGCACGCCTGCCCCTGTCCGAGATGCGCTTGCGGCTTTCGGCCGCTGTCTGCGCGGAGAACACCGGCGGCGCCCTTCGCCTGTTGGAAGAATCTGCCGGCTACGCGAATACCAGAGAACAGTTCGGCAAGCCGATCGGCAGCTTCCAGGCGATCAAACAAAAAATTGCCGATATGACCCTCGATATCGAACTCGCCCGCGCCGCCGCCTATCGAGTCGCCCGCGCGATCGACACCCGCGATGACGCGACCGCGCAGGAGGCCGCCATGGCCCACGCGCTGACCTCGGATACCTATATCAGCGCGGCCTACGACGCGATTCAGATCCACGGCGGTATCGGGTTCACCTGGGAGCATATGGCGCACCTGTATTTCCGGCGGGCCAAATCGAATGCCGCGCTCTTCGGAACCCCCGACGAACACCGCGAGCGCGCCGCCCAGCTCTTGGGTCTCTGACCCGGAACCGCACGAGAGGAACACTGCAGAATGCTGTTCTCCACCCGTACCGCCGAGGCCAAGCGCGTGGCGCTGCGGCAGCTTCTGGCGTCGAACACGATTGCCCGGTTCCCCGGCGCCTTCACCCCGCTGTCCACGCGGCTGATCGAGGAGCAGGGTTTCGAAGGGGTGTACATCTCCGGCGGAGTGCTCGCCAATGAACTCGGCTTTCCGGATATCGGACTGACCGCCCTCCCCGAGGTCGCGGCACGCGCCGGCCAGATCGCCCGGATCACCGACCTGCCCGCGCTCGTCGACGCCGACACCGGCTTCGGGGAGCCCATGAATGTGGCGCGGACCGTGCAGGAACTCGAGAACGCCGGTTTGGCGGGTTGCCACATAGAGGATCAGGTCGATCCCAAACGCTGCGGTCACCTCGACGGCAAGTCGGTAGTCGATCTGGCCACCGCCACCCAGCGCATCCGCGCCGCGGTCCAGGCTCGCAGAGATCCGAATTTCCTCATCATGGCCCGCACCGATATCCGCGGCGTCGAGGGCCTGAACGCGGCGGTCGATCGAGCGAAAGCCCTGGTAGATGCGGGCGCCGATGCCATTTTTCCCGAGGCCATGGCCGATCTCACCGAGTTCGAGGTTCTGCGCGCGGCCGTCGATGTGCCGATCCTGGCCAATATGACCGAATTCGGGAAATCGGAACTCTTCACCACCGACCAACTCCGCGACGTCGGCGTGAACCTGGTCATATACCCGGTCACCCTGCTGCGCACGGCTCTCGGCGCGATGGAGCGCACCCTGCAGACAATCGGCCGAAACGGCACGCAGCTTGACGCCGTTCCACAAATGCTGACCCGCGCACGCCTCTACGACCTGGTCGACTACGCGAGATACAACAACTTCGACGCCGGCGTCTACGATTTCGAGATCCCTGTCTGAACCCGGGAACCCAATCGGCCTGCCATCGGGGGCGCTCAGCATCCTTCGGGCCCACCCCGGCCGGGATCGGACGGGCCGCCCCCGGGCCGAGGAGAATCCGCGAACTCGCTACGCAATACATGCGAGTGGATCAGCTCAGTGGCGCGCCGAACACCTTGCGTACCGCGAGGTAGTCCACGGCCATCGTCGTCTCGTTTTCGTCTCGTTCGTGCCGAAGACGGTCCGCCGGTGTTCTTCGGCATGCGAAGCCGTACTCGACAGGCCACCGGAGACTTCCCGATCCGCAGTCGCGGCCGGAGTTGCGGCAGGCGAAGACCGGAGTGATCGGGAGAGCAGCCGTACTCGTTCGGCGCGGTCGGTCAGCTCCCGCGGCGCAGGCGGGTGACGCTCAGGAGCCACCGGTCGCTACTGCCGGATCGATGATCGGGGCTCCGAATCTCGGTGGCCGGTGTTCGTTGTAGGCGGCGATACCCTCTCGAAAATCGTTCTGGCGCATGAAATGACCGATGAGTTCTTTCGAATCATCGATGGCGCGACGAGGTTCGAGATGCAGGAGTTCCGCATACATCTGCCGTTTCGCGGACGTCACCGATGCGGGGGAAACCTGGGTGGCGATCATGCGGGCCACCTTGTAGACCTCCTCCATGAGGGTCTCACGGGGGAACAGTCCATTGAGGAAGCCCATCTGCAGGAGTTCTTCGGAGTACACGACCCGGCCGGTGTACAGGATGTCGGCAGCATGAGTCAGGCCGACTATCCGCGGGAGAATCCAGGACAGTCCGTACTCCGCGGGCAGCCCCAGCCGCGGTGTCGAAGTCGTGAACTTGATTCCCTCGGCGGCGAATCGGAGATCGCAGAAGCTGGTGATGGCGGCGGCGATACCTGCGCAGGCTCCGTTGACGGCCGCGATCACCGGTACGCGCAGACCCCACTGCCAGATGACATCGGTTTCGAACTCCGGATTGACACCGGTACCCGGCTGCGCGGCCGCGCTCGCGTCTACAGTGTCCGCGTAATCGTCCTCACTGGTGGTATAGAAGTTCAGCGCCTTGGTATCGGCACCCACACAGAACTGGTTGCCGCTGCCGGTCAGCACCACCACGCGCACCTCGGGATCCCGGTCGAGGGTGTCCATGATCCAGCGGTATTCGGTATTCATCAGGTTCGTCCATGAGTTACCGCGCCCAGGACGATGGAACCACACCGTCGCGATCCCGTGGTCGTCGACTTCGTACCGGGTGACCTTCAGTTCCATCAGTTGCCTTCTTTCGCATGATCGGACACATTCGGTGAAATCGGTGACAGGACCGGACATCGCGGCGGGCGAGTGTCCGCTCCGCTCGCCGGATACATCGGTCCCCGTGGCCCCGTACGTGCCTCCCCGAGGGGGCAACCACTACCCCTGGAACTCGGACCCCCGGCGTTCCAGGACCTGCTCGGATTCGAGGATCTCGCCGCTGACCCACTGCGGGCTCGACGAGCAGAGGATGACGGCAGCCCCGGCCATCACATCGGGGCTTTCGGCATCGGGATCGTCGGCCCGGAGGACGCCGTGGAAGACCGGCCCGGGGGTCGCCACCAACCGGGACGGACGCAGCGCGTTGACGGCGATGCCGTGCGCGAAATTCTCCGCCGCGAACCCTGTCGTCAACCTCTCGAGGGCGGATTTGACCATCCCGTACCCCGTGGTCGTCCCCTTGGCGTCGAAGCGTGACGGCGGGATGCCCGGATGCCTGGACTCGCCGGAGGTGATGTTGAGAATCCAACCCTCACCTCTGTCGCGCATCCCGGGCAGGACCAGTTGACTCAGGTGTATGGGGGCCTGGACCTGAATATCGAACATCAGCTGCAGTCGGCGCAGCGCGAGTTCGGCACCGGGCTGGAAGAAGGTGACGGCCGCGTTGTTGACCAGGATGTCGACCTGGCCGAAGCGGCGCGAACTTTCCCGCAGGATGCGCTCGCGGTCTTCCGGCTTCGTCAGATCCGCGACAACGGTGCAGCATTCGCCGCCGGCGGCATGGACGGCCGCGGCGGTTTCCTCCAATGTCCCCGCGAGTTTGCCCGGCTGCTCGGCGCTGGAACGTGCGGTCGCGATCACCGAGGCGCCCTCCTGCGCGAATCGCTCGGCTATCGCGGCTCCGATACCACGACTCGCCCCGGTCACCAGGGCTACTTTGCCGTCGAGAATGCCCATTGTTTCGCTCTCCTGAATATCGTGGAATGGTGCCGGCTCGCCTGGTCACCCGGCGAGCCGCGGACCCGGCGTCGACGTACCGGATCGGGCGCGCGAGCGCTTCGGGTCCACGCCGGTGCTCGCTCTGGTCGGCGCTGTCGCCGTATCTGCCTCGACGGTCATCCGATCGCCCCGGAGGTGCGAAGGGTTGAAATTGCGTCCCGGGTCCAGCCGAGTTCCGACAGAATGCTGTCGGTGTCCTGTCCCGGTCTCGGGCGCGGCCGAGCGCGCGACGGCGTCCGGCCGAAGCGCGGCGCCGGACTCGGTTCGAGGAATCCGTCGATATCCACGAAGGCACCGCGGGCGCGGTGATGCGGGTGCGCCGCCGCCTCCCCCGGGGACAGTACGGGTGCGAAGCATGCCTCCACCCCGGCCGTGGCCATCTGCCAGTCCTCTCGTGTGCGCTCGGCGATAGCCGCTGCCACCAGTTTCTTCCGGTCCGGCCACCGACTGCGGTCGTACTGCGGGAACATCCGGGTCGGGTCGAGGCCCAGAACGCCGACGAACTGTTCGTAGAATTTCGGTTCCACCGCACCGACCGACACGTAGCGGCCGTCCTTGGTCTCGTAGACCTCGTAGAAGGGCGCTCCGCTGTCGAAGAGGTTGGTGCCCCGGTCGTCGGACCATCGGCCCACCGACCGCAGCTGGTGCACAACGGTCATCAGCAGCGATGCGCCGTCGACGCAGGCAGCGTCCACCACTTGACCGCGTCCGGACGCCGACCGCTCGATGAGCGCACCGCAGACGCCGAGCGCGAGAAGCATCGCACCGCCACCGAAATCCCCGACCAGCGACAGCGGCGGCACCGGTGCGTCGCCGGCCCGGCCGATCGGTTCCAGCGCGCCGGCGACCGCGATGTAGTTGATGTCGTGTCCCGCCACCTGCGCCAGTGGTCCGTCCTGGCCCCAACCTGTCATCCGTCCGTAGACGAGGCCGGGATTCGCCGGCATACAGTCGTCCGGACCGAGGCCGAGGCGTTCCATCACCCCCGGCCGGTTGCCTTCGAGGAGAACATCCGAGGTGCCGACCAGTTCCCGGACGACATCGCGACCGGCAGCCTTTTTCAGATCGACGACAATCGACCGCCGACCACGGCCGAAGCTATCGGTCTTGCGCGTCTTCTCCGGATCGGCGGTCGGACGCTCCACACGGATGATCTCCGCTCCCATATCGGCCAGGAGCATCGCGCAGAACGGGACGGGGCCCTGTCCGCTGATTTCGACGATCCTGATGCCCGTCAAGGTTCCGGTCATTGCAGCCTCTCTCACCGGTTTCCGGCACTTCCGTGCGAAGGGGACCGATCGTGATCAGGTCCGGCCGAGATCGATCCAATGCGGTCCGAGGTCACGTTTCGCCATCCGACGCTTCCTTCTGAGATCTGGTGCCAGGGCGGTGGCCCGGATGAGGTCCGGGCCTCGGTCGGTACCTGTGCCACCCGTCTCGGCGCCTGATCCCGTAATGGTTCTACCAATTGGTACCGCGTCGGCATCGCCCTGTCAATGCCACAGGGACGCTTGCGGGGGCACAGGCCGCACTACGCGTTCAGAATGCCGCTGTCGCGCAATGCTCGAATCTCGTTCGCGTGGTAGCCCACTTCCCGAAGTATCTCGTCGGTGTGCTCACCGAGCCGGGGCGCATACCCCCACGGGCCGGTGGCGGCGTTCTCGAAACGTATCGGGTTGTTCGGCACCTTGTAGGGGCCGTAGTCGGGATGGATCAACTCGGTCACCGCCTCGTTGGCGATCACCTGCGGATCATCGAGAGCATCCTCGAGCCGGTGGATCGGACCGCACGGAACGCCCGCGTCCTCGAGTTCGCGCAACCAGCACTCGGCGGGCCGCTTGCCGAAGATCTCCTGGAGCCGGCCGCACAACTCGTCCCGGTTCTCGATTCGTCCACTGTTGGTTGCGTAGGCGGGATTCCGGAAGTCGTCGTACCTGTCGAGCACCGGGACCAGCTTGTCCCAGAACTTGTCGTTGAGCACCGCCAGGATGAAGTACTTGTCGTCCGAGCCCAGGAAGGGCTGATACGGCACGAGCTGAGGATGTCCGCCGCCCTGCGGCCGGAACGGCACACGAGTCTTGTCGTAGGCGGTGATGTAGTTCGCGAACGCCGCCACCTGACCGTCGAGCAGATTGATGCTGATCTTGTCGCCCGTACCGGTCAGGTCGCGCAACCGCAGCGCCGCACACACGCCGAATCCGAGGAAGAAGGATCCGACGAAGTCGGCGATGGGGACACCGACCTTCACCGGCCCGCCGCCGATCTCACCGGTCACACCCATCATGCCGCTCAGCGCCTGGGCGAGGATATCCATACCCGGCTGGTGCGCTCGGGGTCCCGCCTCCCCGAATGCCGTGATGGAAACGTAGACGAGCCGGTCGTTGATCTTTCGCAGGGTGTCGTAGTCGATGCCCATCCGCCGCACCGCGTCCGGCCGGAATGCCACAACGAGAACGTCGGCACCGCGGACGAGCCGCTCGAGCACCTCGTAGCCCGCTCGACTCTTCAGGTCGAGAGCAATCGATCGTTTACTGCGGTTGACCCCGAAGAAGTACGCACTTTCGCCGGGATCGAAAGCGCTGTCGACGTAGCGGAAACTGTCGCCCTGCAATGGTTCCACCTTGATGACATCCGCGCCCAGATCGCCGAGTAGCGACGTCCCGTACGGGCCGGCACCGATCTGGGACAGATCGACGATTTTGATTCCGGACAGCGGGAGGCGACCTTCGCCGAGAGCTTCTTTGCCCTCGATCGTGGTGTGATCGCGGCTGTTCGAAGTGGTCATCACTACCCCTAGAAATCGATGCGGAGATGCCGCTGATCGCGATCGGGTCGCGCCATGGAGCGGCAGAGACATATGGTAGAACCATTACAGACAGGTGCGGCGCGGTCTGTCAACCAAAGGTTCTCGACGCCGGATAGTCGAACCACGGTTCGCGGTCGCCCACGTCGGCCCCGCGACACAGTCGCCGCGGAGCCGGAGCGCTGATCACACGCCCGGCCGGCCGCCACGATCCACTCGTCGTTCATGCCGGGGCTCTCGGGCCATGTCGTTCTCCGGCCGTTAGAATCAATAATCGACGTAATCAATGGTCAAAACATTCGACCCAGCTACACGAGGTGGGAACATGACTGATTCCGCGGCACTATTCCGCCGAGACGGCGTGGATTCGTCGATCTTCACGAAAGTGCACACCCGGCGAGGGTTCGAATACATCTACGAGCAGGTCCGTAACGCGGTTGCCGATGGTCAGCTCAAACCCGGCGACCGGCTACCGGCGGAACGGGAAATGGCACAGATCTTCGGAATCGCCCGGCAGAGTGTGCGCGAGGCGCTGCGCGCTCTCGAGACCGCCGGACTCGTCGAGTCCCGTCTCGGAGTCACCGGCGGTGTATTCATCCGCAACGGCGATCCCGACGTGGTGTCGCGGGCAATGACCGACCTGGCCTCACTCGGCGCCCTCTCCCCCGCAAGCCTGCTCGAGGCCCGGATCATCCTGACCTCCGATATCATCCGGATGGCGTGTGAGCGGGCCACCGAGGAAGACTTCCAGCTGCTCGACGACGACATCACCTTCACCGAGCAGCAGGCACAGACCGAGGCCGGCCTCGAACGAACCACGCAGATCATGGAGTTCTACCACCTCCTCGCCGATGCGACGCATAACGAGGTGTTGGTCATGCTCACCGATTCGCTGTCCCGGATCGTCCATCTGCGGCTCAATCGGGCGGGGCCGCCACCCAGCAAGGACATCGGAAAAGTTCGCCGCCGAATCCTCAACCATCTGCGGGCCCGCGACGCGGACAAGGCGATCGCGGCAATCACGCGCCACCTGAAACGGCTGGAGAAGACCCTCGTGGAAGCGGAGAAGGCAAAGGCGCTCGAACTCGGCAAATCCAGCTGAGGCCCCCGGACCCGCACCGTGACATCCGGAGCGGGCCCCGGAGGGCCATTCGTACTCTCGCTGCTACGCCCTCACAGCTGCTGCATGGCGATGAACTTGGTCTCGAGGAATTCGTCGAGACCATCGCTCCCACCTTCGCGACCGAGTCCCGACATCTTGGCGCCACCGAACGGCGCCGCGGAGTTCGACACCGATCCCTGGTTCAGGCCGACCATGCCCGACTCCATCGCTTCGGCGACGCGGATCGCGCGGCGCAGATCCTCGGTGAAGATATAGGACACGAGGCCGTAATCGGTGTCGTTGGCGAGCGCGATCACCTCGTCCTCGGTGTCGAACGGGATCAACGGTGCCACGGGGCCGAAGATCTCCTCACGAGTGACCCTGGCCGTTGTGGGAACGTCTTTCAGCACGGTCGGCGGGTAGAAATAGCCGGCGCGATCCGGTCGCTCACCGCCCAGAACCAGTTCCGCACCGGCCTGGACGGCATCGCGGACCAGGTCGTCGACGAGGGTCTGCTGTTTTTCGTTGATCAACGGTCCCAGGGTGACACCCTCGTCGACCCCCCGGCCCAGGATGAATTCCGACATCCGGCCGGCCAGTTCGTCGGCGAAGGTGTCCATCACCGACCGGTGCACATAGATCCGGTTCGCGGCCGTGCAGGTTTCGCCGGCGTTGCGCATTTTCGTCAGCATGAGGCTGTCGAGAGCGTTCTCCAGGTTCGCGTCGTCGAAGACGACGAACGGTGCGTTGCCGCCGAGTTCCATGGACGTCTTGAGGACCTTCTGCGCGGCTTGTTCGAGCAGGTGGACCCCGACGCTGGTCGATCCGGTGAACGAGAGCTTGCGCGCCTTCCCGGATCGGATCAGCGGTTCGATGACCTCGCGCGGTGATTTCGTCGTGATGACGTTGACCACGCCGTCGGGGACTCCTGCCTCGTGGAACAACTCGGCCAGCGCGAACATCGTCAAGGGGGTCTCGCTCGCGGGCTTGACGACACAGGTGCATCCGGCGGCGATGGCCGGCGCGATCTTTCTCGCTCCCATCGACATGGGGAAGTTCCACGGCGCCACGAGGATCGCCGGACCGATCGGCTGGCGGGTGACGATCATACGCCCGCCACCTGCCGGGTTGACCTGGTAGTTCCCGGTCACACGCACAGCTTCTTCGGAGAAGTGCCGGATGAAGTCCGCCGCCAGTGCGATCTCGCCCTTTGCCTCGTCGATCGGCTTTCCGGCCTCGAGGGTCATGATGAGCGCGAGCTCGTCCACACGCTCGAGCATCAGCTCATAGGTCTTGCGGAGTATGTCCGAGCGCTGCCGCGCCGTGGTGGCGGCGAACGACGGCTGGGTGGCGACGGCGACGTCCAGTGCGCGCATCGCGTCGGTGGCGGACGCGTCGGCAACCTGGCACAGCACCTGTCCGGTCGAGGGATCGAAGACGTCGAGCGTGGCGCTGTCCGTGGCCGGTACCCACTGCCCCCCGATGAACAATTGTTTCGGTACCGCCGCGATGCCGGAAACTTCCTGTTCGACTGTGATGGTCATCGAGAGACTTCTCCTTTACTGTGCATCGGGCGCCGATGCGTTCTGTGGATTCGATGCCCACGCCGGGCTGTGCCGGACGGGGCCTGTGTCGTCAGGCGTCAGCGGGCCACCAGGCCGCCGTCCACCGGGAGGGGAACGCCGGTCACGAACGAGGAATCGTCGGAAGCCAACCAGAGGGCCGCATGGGCGATTTCGTCCGGCCGGCCGGGCCGTCCCATCGGAATCGCGGAGACGAATCGCTGCTCGGTCTCTTCGGGAGTGAACCGGGGATCGGAGGTCATGAAGTCGTTGTAGAGCATGGGTGTCGCGACCATGCCCGGGCATACCGCGTTCACGCGAATGCCATCGACGGCGTATCGAACCGCCAATCCCTTTGTGAGTCCGATAATTCCCGCTTTGAACAGCGAGTACAACGGACTCTGCGCCGAGCCGACCAGACCGGCCGACGACGCGGTGAAAACGATCGATCCGCGCTGTTGCTCGCGCATCACGGTAAGAGCCCGGCCGGCGAGCAGCGTCGATTGTGTGACGTTCAACTGCGCAGCGCGCTGGTAAGCGTCGAGATCGAGGTTCTCGGTCTCGGTGGGGGCCGGGATTCCCGCATGACTCCACAGCACATCCAGGCCACCGAGCCATCGGGTCGCCTGGGCAAACGATTCGACGACCGCATCGTTGTCGGCGAGGTCGGCGACGAAGCCGACCGCCTTGCCACCGTTCGCCTCGACCGCGGCGACCACCGCTTCGAGCGCTTCGGCGTCTCGGTCGATCGCGGCGACGAAGGCACCCTCGCGTGCGAAGAGTTCGACGCCCGCCTTGCCCATACCGGATGCGGCGGCGGTGATGATCGTGCGCTTGTTCTGTAGTCGCATACTCGGACCTCGGTTCTTCAGTGCGGGTGGGTGGTGTCGCGCCGCGAGAAGCCTCCGAATGCGTCGACGGTATCGCATACCGCAGGCCGAGCGGCTGCACGTCGCCGGTCCTCTCTCATGCGACGAGAAGTGTGAAATATATTGCGGCGCAGACTTTTATGGACACAGTCCCACTGCGGCGGTTCGCCTCGGACCGCATAGAGCCATGTTCGTGCGAGTGGCCTGCGACACAAATAGGGTTTTCGCTGAATGAAAACATCGCTTCGATACGTGGTCTCTTTTCGCGAAATCATCATTCGATCCAATGCAATGGTTCTACCATCTTGAAGTGTCCCGCACGCCACCCCCGGGACTGATGCCGCCACCGCGGCATCACCGCGACCTCGCGGTCATCGGCAACTCTTCTCTCATCCACCTTCAGCCCGAACGAGGTGTTGGCATATGTCATCCCCCACCGACCACCGTCCGCCCATCGATATCCGCACCGTGACCCGAGCCGGGGCAATCGGCAACTTCATCGAATACTTCGACAACGCTCTCTACGGCTTCTTCGCCGTGACCATCGCCGCGCTGTTCTTCCCCGAGGCGGACCCGGTGGTCGGGCTACTGGCGACGTTCGCGCTGTTCGGAGTCTCGTTCGTCGTTCGACCGCTCGGCGCGATCGCCTTCGGGCATATCGGCGACCGGTGGGGGCGCAAGACCGTCCTGATCAGTTCCATCCTTCTGATGAGCATCGCGACCGCGACCATCGGCCTGCTACCGACCTACTCGGCGGTGGGAATTCTCGCGCCGGTGCTACTCCTGCTGTGCCGTCTCCTGCAGGGATTTTCCACCGGAGGCGAGTCGACCACCGCCTTCGTACTCGTCGTGGAGCACTCCGCCGTCGCCACCCGCGCCCGCAGCACGGCGCCACTGATCTCCTCCACCATCGGTGCCAGTGTGGCCGCATCCCTCACCGCGATGCTCATCAGCGCACTGGTATCGACCGAACTCCTCGACAATTGGATGTGGCGAGTGCCGTTCCTCCTCGCGATCCCGCTCGGCGTCGTGGGACTCGTCCTGCGGATGAAAGTCGACGACGCAGACGTATACAAGGCCGCTGCCGAAGTTTCCTCGGTCGTCGGCAGCGACGAGAAGAACCAACGGCCCCCACTGGTGCAGGCGTTCCGGGTCGCCAAGAAGAAGATGCTGACCCTCTTCCTCTGGGTGGCTCTTAACGCCACCGCGGGCTACATCACCGTGGCCTATATGGCGACCAACTTGATGCACTTCGAAGGCCACAGCAAGACCAGCGCGTTCGCCATCATCGTCATCGCCCTCGGTTTCGCCTGCGTGGCCATGTTCCCGATCGGCCGGTTCGCCGACCGGATCAGCAGGAAACATTTCGCGATGATCGTCGCCGCCGGGCTTCTGATATGGAGCTACCCGGCCTTCGCCATGGCAGGACACGGGTTCGTCGTAGCGACCATCGGCCTGGCGGTATTCGCCACGCTGCAGTTCTCGACGATGATCACCTCGGGCCTCGCCGTCGTCGAACTCTTTCCCGTCGACATTCGGGCCAGTGCGAGCGCCCTGCCCTATGCCCTCGCCTTCGCGATCTTCGGCGGCACGGCTCCGTTCATCGCCACATCACTGGCCTCCGAATTCTCCCCCACAACACCGGCCTTCTATGTGATGGCCTGCGCGGTCGGCGGATTCTTCGTCGGATGGCTCGGCCTTCCGAACGCCCGGGAGATGGCCGTATTGTCCGAGGACCCCGATACCGCTCTCGATGTGACACCGCTGCGGGAAAGCCGATCCACGGCGCGTTCGACGAGTGAGAGCTGATAGGAACCGCAGGATCGCTCGTTCGGCATACGAGCACGGAGCAGCCGAGGTGGGATCGTGCGCCGAGAACCGACAGCGGGTCTCTGACCCACAAGTCCGGTCGGCGGGCCCATGTGAACGGCGAACACGGTCAGCGGGTGGTTCCGATCGTGGCCGGCACCGGTCCGCATCGACCACATGAGTCCTTCGGAGCGCTGGCCGAAAGATCGAGCACCGACATGAAATCGAAGAAAGCGAGTCAGCCATGCAGCTCGAAGGCAAACGGATCGTCGTCACCGGCAGCGCACAGGGCATGGGCGCCACATGCGTCCGTGCCTACGTCCGGGAGGGCGCGACCGTCGCCGCGATCGACGTCCGAGACGAACTCGGCCGGCAGACCACCTCCGAGGCCGCGGCCACCTCGACCGGACCGGGAAGCGCTGTCTACCTACACGCCGACGTCTCCGACCGCGCGCAGGTCGACGCCGCGTTCGACGACGCAGTCCACCACCTCGGCGGCCTCGACGTCCTGGTCAATGTGGCGGGTGTGCAACGCGCCCGGCCCGCAGCACAGTTCACCGACGACGACCTCGACTTCCTCCTCGGGATCAATCTCCGAGGAACCATCCTGACAAACCAGGCAGCCTTCCCCACGATGCGCGACGCTCGGACCGGAACGATCCTCAACTTCGGATCCGACGCCGGCCTCACCGCCATGCCCGGACTGGCCGCCTACTCGGCCACCAAAGGTGGGGTCATGGCCTGGACGCGCACCATCGCAGGCGAATGGGGCGCACACGGAATCCGGGCGAACTCCGTAATTCCTGCCATCCAGACGCCGATGACCACATCAGGTGCCACCGAACGAAGCGATATCTACTCCAGCGTCCCCCTCGGCGGCGCACTCGGCGACCCCGAACGTGACTTCGCCCCGGTCATGATCTTCCTGGCAAGCGACGGAGCACGCTTCATCACCGGTCAAGCCATCGCCGTCAACGGTGGACTCGGCATGGTCCGATAACCGATACCGGCGCCTCGACGCCGCCATCCGCAACACCCCGAGCAGCACGGTGATCACCGAGAACTGTGCCCATCGTGGTGACGGTAGAGCAGCGACCCGCCACCCGGAATCATGCGTAGCGGGTGAAGACCGGTGTCGCCGCCCGATCGTCACCTAGCGCTGCGGGCACGATTACCTTAGACCTGTCGCAAAAACGATCCCTGGGCTCAACCGGTCAGTGCATCGCCGCGTGGAGGATGCTGTCGGCGTGGAGGGTTCGGTGCGGGACTACGGGGTGGAGGTCAGACCCGAAATCGGGCAAGCGGTTTCGGTAGTGGACAAGCTGGACGTGCAGGCGTGCGCCGAGGACACCGCGCACGAGACCGCCGAAGTCGTGCAGAGTGAGGCGGCCGACTGCCGAGCATCGGGCCGAGCACGCGGCCCAGGAATGCTTCGCCGTGGGCGCGCTGTGCATTGGGCTGAGGACGACACGCTCCGGAGTCCGGCCGAGTTGCCTCCACGGCAGCGCGAGCAGCTCGGCCGACCCATGCTCCTGCAACCGCTTCCGCCTGTCGTGCACGTCCGGGCCGCGAACACCGCTGTTCCCCTGCGCGCCCGGCTCGACCAGCTGCTCGTCGAGGCGTCCGGTCACCGCATCGGCTCGGCTTCCGCGGTCCGCCAGTGAGCGGGACGAACACGTCGGCAGGTTGGCGTCCGATCTGGGCTACGCCTCGGAAGGCTCCTCGAGCTCCGCATTCGAACGCGAGGTCGGAGAAC
The DNA here is from genome assembly GCF_014645735.1 of Nocardia jinanensis. Classification (GTDB taxonomy): domain Bacteria; phylum Actinomycetota; class Actinomycetes; order Mycobacteriales; family Mycobacteriaceae; genus Nocardia; species Nocardia jinanensis. Next base: position 74,521 of record NZ_BMMH01000005.1, read on the forward strand.
CACCACTGCGGTACCGGAAACGCGTTCGCGAGGGGTCACGCTGTGAATCCGCCGTCGATGTTCAGGCTGGAGCCGGTGATATAGGCGGCGTCGGGGCCGGCGAGATAGGAGGCGAAGGCGGCGATCTCGGCCGTGGTGCCGTATCGGTCCAGTGCCATGACGCCGAGCATGCTCGGCGCCGCGGGCCCGTCGGCCGGGTTGGCATCGGTGTCGGTCGGGCCGGGCTGGATGTTGTTGATGGTGATCCCGCGCGGTGCCAGTTCATGCGCGAGACCGCGGGTGAGGCTCGCCAGCGCGCCCTTCGTGAGGGCATAGACCGATTGGCCGGGGAACGGTGTGCGGTCGGCGTTGATACTGCCGATGTTGATGATCCGCCCGCCGTCGCCCATATATGCCAGGGACTCGCGAATGGCGACGATTACGGATCGGACGTTGATCGTCAGCATCGCGTCGATATCGCCCATCTTCAGGTCGACGAGTGGGGCGAAGGTGCCGACAGCGGCGTTGTTGACGAGGATGTCCAGACTGCCGAAGTGGTCGACGGTCTGCGCGACGGCGGCCTCGACGTCCTGCTCGTGCAGGCTGTCGGCGTGGATCGGATGTGCGATGCCGCCCGCTGCGACGACCGCAGCCGCCACAGCCTGCGCACTCTCACCGGAGCGGGCATAAGTGAACGCCACCCTCGCGCCGTCCGCGGCCAGCCGGGCGACGATACCGGCACCGACGCCCCTGGATCCGCCGGTTACCAGCGCGGTCTTGCCTTCGAGTGGTCGTGTGGTCATGTGTGGTGCCCTCTCGTCGAGTTATGGAATAGTCAATCAAATACATACGCATCCGGTCGGTTTGTCAAATTTGAACGATCACTCCATAACCAGTAGGGTGGAATTATGGCCAGGCCGAGGAAGTTCGACGAACAGACCGTCCTCACTGCCGCGCGAGATACGTTCTGGCGCTGCGGATACGAGGCGACGTCGGTCCAGGACCTCACCGCGGCGACAGGGGTGGGTACCCAGAGTCTTTACGGTGCGTTCGGCAGCAAACACGACCTGTTCCTGCGGATACTGGACGACTACTGCGCCTGCCAGTCCGCCGGGCTCGAGCGCGCTGCCACCGCGAATACGAGCCCGTGGCGCGGGGTCGCCTCGGCCGTCACCTTCGAGGACGGCGGCCGCTTGGACCTGCCACCGGAAGGCTGTCTGATGGCCAACAGCGCCGCGGCTCTGAGTACGCAGGACGAGGAGGTCCAGACCCGCGTGTCCCGGGTCTACGCCGAAACCCTCGTACTGTTCACCCGGCAGATCACCCGGGCTCAGGAGGTCGGCGAGATCGACGCCGATATCGATCCGGAGGCGACCGCTCGTGCCCTGATCGCCGTCATGCAGGGGATCGAGTTCCTGCACAAGTCGGGTATCGGCGAGCAGGAGCTGCAACTCGCCAAATCTGCCGCGCTCGAGATGATCGAACGCTCCGTCGGGCGCTGATGCACTCATCGACCAGAGCTCGAGGTGGATCCACTCATGGCAACGATCGGCATCATCGGTGCGGGCGAAGTCGGTAGCCAGATCGCCCGGGCGGCGATCGCGAATGGCTACGACGTCGTCATCGCCAACTCGCGAGGACCTGAGACGTTGAGGAACCTCATCGCCGAACTCGGCCCCTCGGCCCGTGCCGCGACCGCTACCACCGCCGCGGCCGCGGCCGACTTCGCCGTCATAGCGGTTCCCCTCAAAGTCGTCAACGACATGCCGGCGGAGGAACTGGCGCAGTGGCCCCGGTCAGCCCGCATGGCATGCGCACGAACACCAGACCCGCGCCGAACTGATCACCAACCTCGCCCGTGCGCAACGGATCGTCATGGCATAGCACCGAGAGCCTTGCTGTGCCTTCTTCCTTCGTGTCGCCGTGCGCTCTGAACCCCACCCCAACTCCGGTGACAGGGACGCGCAGGGCCGGACCCGGCGAGGTAGTCCTCCCTACTTTCTCCGCCCGAACCGAACCAACTGCCGCCGGACGACTGCAGTTCGGCGGCGCGGGGCATGAGTTCGTGTCGTCGTGGCGCCGGAGGGGTCATCGCTGTAGGTCCGGGTTGCTCAGGGGACATTGAGCCACTATCTTAATACGACATCCGTCGCATTAGTGAGGTTGCCTGTGCTCTTCCGAAATGTTCGTCCGGCCACGCGGTCCCTGACGACCGCCTCGTCCTCGAATGCTTTGGAGTGCCCGCATGCCCACACAGATCACCGCGCTCGACATCAGCACATCCTTCCAACCGCGGGCTCGTCCTGTATTCGGTGACCTGCTCACTCATTACGGGCGAGCGCACCGGGACCATCGGCGAGAACGGATCCGTCGAAACCACCCTGCCGTGCCTGCTCGCCGGGCACGACAGCCCGTTCAGGCGCAGGTCGTCGACCAGGCGCTGACCGACTTATGCGCCGGTCCAGGCGCGGATGCGCCGCCTGGAGGCGTCGACGACCCGGGACGATCGCTCAGGCCCGGCCGGGTACGGCGATCCGCGGGCAGCCTTCGAGCAACGCGGCGGCTACGACACCCGCGCAGCGCCACGGATAGCGCCCTGCGTGCGGTACCGCGCACTCCCACCTGCTATTCGTTCGTACTCCGACCACAGAATCGAGCCGTCCCCGTGCCTGCTCCGTCTCATCACAACTCCTTCGCCGACTGGCTCGGGTCCCATGCCGTCGACCTCGCCCACCTCGACCCCGCGGCCCCGCTGGATGACCTGGAGCCACTGCGCGGCATCATCGGTGACGCGCGCGTCGTCGCGATCGGCGAGAACTCCCACTTCATCACCGAGTTCTCGCTCATGCGCCGGCGCATCCTGCGGTTCTTGGTCGAACGCTGCGGATTCACCGTCCTGGCCTACGAATACGGCTTCAGCGAAGGCTTCCCGCTGAACACCTGGGCCCAGGGGGAGGGTCCGGACGACGACCTGTCGGCGCATCTCGCCGGGTCGATTCCGGTGGGCGTCGATGAGCCAGTGCGATGGATGCGCCGGCACAACGCCACAGCCGAGACGCCGGTGCGGTTCGCCGGGATCGATATCCCCGCGGCCGGCGGGTCCTTGCTTCCCGCTCTGGTCCCGGTCGCCGACTATCTGAGTCACATCGACCCCGAGGTCCTCCCGGCGGTCCGAGAGGCCGTGCGGATCGCCGGGTCGTTCGCCGGTGCGGCCGCGGCCGCGGCCGCACCGGCCTGGACCCGCCTGGTGCCGGCCGAGCAGGATGCTCTCAGTGCGCTCCTGATCCGCCTGGTCATCCGGTTCCGTGCCCTCGCACCGTTGTACATCACCCGTGGCGATCAGCACAGTTATGACATCGCCCTGCGTCGACTCGAGGCCGCTTGCCACGCCGATTACGGTTTTCGTGCCATGGCCGGCCTGTACTCCGGCAGCGGCCTGACCGCAGACACTTCAGCGCGGGACGTCTACATGGCCGGATCGGTCGCGTGGCACCTGGAACGTTCCAGCCCCGGAACCCGCGTGGTGCTGGTGGCCCACAATGCGCACATCCAGAGGTCACCGGTCTTCTTCGACGGCCACCTCACGGGGCTGCCCATGGGCCGGTACCTGCACGACTCCCTGGGCGATGATTACGTCGCCCTCGCGCTGACCAGCATCACTGGGCACACCGCCGATATGCGCCCCGACGAGGACGCGCGTTTCGGCTTCGCCATCGAGGACACCGCACTGCAGCCGCCGGAGCCGGGCAGCATCGAGGCCGCCTTCGCCGATGCCGGCCTCGGGCTCAGCCTCGCCGATCTTCGCCGGGCCCGTACCCGAGCTTCCGGCGGTCCCGGCCCCGACCGCATCCGGATACAGAGCACCTATTTGCACACGTCCGTCGTCGAGGCGTTCGACGGTGTCCTCAACACTCCGACCTCCACCGTGGCCGATATCGAAAGTTGAGGCGAATACGCTCGGCACTCACGAGTGGAGGCGTGGTCGCTGTGGTGATCGGCGCGGGCGCCGGCCATGTGTGTCGGTGTGGTTACCGCTGTCGGGAACCTCGTGGCGGGTGCGGTGGGCCGCGCGGAGTCCCGAGTCGGCATCGACGAACTCGACGCCCGAGCCGAGTTTTGGGCCTCACCGGAATCGGTGCCGCCACCTCCTTCGTCGACCTCCTCACTTCGGCGCTTTCTTCGTGATCGTCCGCCGGGACCCGATTCTGGCTCCGTTTACTGCTGATGCGATTCGATCGCGATCTTCGCGTTCGGCAAGAAGATCGTTCCGCCGCTTGATCTGAAGAACCAGCGTTCACTAGGACTACGGCGACGAGAGCCATCTGACGGGGGTCGAGTTCAGTGGGCCTACCGGTTCGGTCACCTGGATCGATTCGACCATCGGGCTCAACGGCTGCACGGGTTACGCCCGGGCCGGGGCCTCGTGCGGGTCAAGGTGACCTCGATGGCGGTGTGGGGGGCAGCCTTTCAGCCTCGGCTGAACGCGTCACCTTCTTCATTCCAGGGAGCCGAGCGCCTCGGTGGTGCGGCGGGGCGGGCGGCGAACCCAGTGCTTTGCCGCACCACGGCTGCAGCCGGTCCGGCAGGGAGTCGCCGAGCCTCGGTGTTGCCCGTGGCACAACCCCCGAGATATTCTCAATCAGGTTAGCGCAGGCTAACCTATTTAATTGCGTGGATGAGGTCGAGTAGTGGAATTGAATAGGCGTCAGGTATTCAAAGCGGGGTTGGGCCTCAGCGCGGTACTCGCGCTCGCCGCATGCACCGACGGATCATCTCCCTCCGACAGCTCGGGCGGCACTCCTCAGCGTGGCGGGACACTCCGCTTCGGTGCGATCGGAAAATCGTCCAAAATCGAGCGCGATCCGCACGAAACAATGAGCAACGAGAGCGATTTCCTGATCATGTCGCTCGTCTACGACCCACTGACCGTCCCCGGCACCGACCCGAATGTCGCACCGCGCCTCGCTTCCACCTGGGAATCGGATCGGGAACAGCGGAATTGGACTTTCACGATCGCGGACGGAGCTCGCTTCCACGATGGCCGACCGGTGACTTCCGAGGATGTCGTGTGGTCGCTTCGCCGACTCCGTGCAGCCGGGGGCGAGACAAAGGTGCCCGTAGCTTCCGTCGACGATATCAATCCCACCGGCCCGAATGCGGTGGTATTGACATGCGCGGCCCCGAACAGCCAAATGCCGCTATTGCTGCGAATGATGACTTTTGTGCTCCCGAAGGGGACCGCCGATGTCACCGAGGCGATCGGTACGGGGCCGTTCCGTCTCGAATCCTATGACAACGGCAATGCCCGGCTGGTACGCAATGACGATTGGTACGGTGGCGCGCCCCTGCTCGATGCCATCGAGGTGACCCTCTTCGAGAGTCCCGAAGCGATGGCGAACGCGATCATGGCGGGTCAGATCGATGTCGCCTCGAGTGTCGGCGCTGTCGCCGGGCGGATGGCGGAAACACGAGACGACCTCGAGGTGTTCCGGCGACCGAACGATGTCGCGGTAGCGATCGCGATGCGGACATCCGATGGCCCCTTCGCGGATCCGCGCGTGCGAGAGGCACTTCGTCTGGCGGTGGATCGCGAAGCGATGGTGTCGCAGGTTCTCTCGGGCTACGGCACTGTCGCCAACGATATTCTCGGTACCGCCGATCCGACCTTCGATGCGTCGATTCCACAGCGGGCCCGCGATCTCGACCGGGCCAGAAAATTGCTCTCCGAGGCGAAATTCGACACCAAGAAGACCTACCAACTGGTGACCAAGCAAGAAGCCGCAGGTGAGGTCGAGTCGGCCAAGGTCTTCGCGAGCCAGGCGAAGGAGATCGGCCTCGACATCGAGGTCGTGGTCCAGGAAGCGAACGCCTTCTACGACGCCACCTGGTTGAAGGCGCCGCTGTACACAGTGAACTGGGGCACCAACGACTCGGTCATGTTCTTCGCCAGCAAGGTCATGTATTCGCGCACCAAGTGGAACGAGACGAACTTCCACGACCAGACCTTCGACAAGGCCTACGCGACCGCACTCGCGGCGCCCCCCGGCGCGGAATTCACCAAGGCGAGCCGGGCGATTCAGCAGATCCAGTACGACCGCGGCGGCTACATCGTGTGGGGAATGGCCGATGGCATCGATATTGCCAGCAGCTCGGTCCGTGATCTGCCGAAGCTGGGTGGGTACGGCCGGGTGCAGCTCGAGCGGGTGTGGTTGTCGAATTGATTGCCTTCACCGGTGTGGTGGCACGTCGGGTCGGGCTGCTGATCACTCTGCTCGCGGTCGTGTTCGTGGTAATCGACCTGCTACCCGGTAATGCCGCCCGGGCGGTACTCGGACGCGACGCGAGTCCGGATCAGGTAGCGGCCAAAGAGCACGAACTGGGATTGGACCGGCCACTGCCGGTCCGCTTCTGGGATTGGTTCAGCGGCGCAGCTACCGGGGACTTCGGTGTCACTGCCCGCGGCCGGTCGGTGAATGAATTGCTGGCGGCCAAGTTCCCGCAGACCTTGCTGCTGGCCTCGATCGCCCTGCTCGCCACGATCGTGATCGCGTTGCTGCTCGGCGCGTGGTGGGCGGCCCGGCCCGGCAGCCTCGTCGCACGCATAGTGCAACCCGGTTCGGCGTTCGTGATCGCGGTCCCGGAGTTCGTTGTCGCGACGCTGCTGGTGATGGTCTTCTCGCTGTGGCTGGATTGGCTGCCCGCGGTGACGTTCACCGACCGGGCGGGGTACCCCGCAAGTGCGCAGATGCTGATCCTCCCGGCGTTGGCCTTGGCGATACCGCAGGCCGGCTGGAATCTGCGGGTGGTGCGCAGCGCGTTGATCGATGCTGCGGCCGCGCCGCATGTCGACAGCGCCATCCTCAACGGCCTATCCGAGAGGACGGTCCTGATCCGTCATGTGCTGCCGTTCGCGCTTCCGACCATCGCGATGTCGCTGGCCACCTCGGTCGGCACCTTGTTCGGCGGCGCGCTGGTCGTCGAGACGATTTTCAACTACCCGGGGATGGGTGCCATGGTCGCGGGGTCGGTATCGGACCGGGATACAGCATTGGTCGCGGCCGTTGTCGCACTGACCGGGACCACCATCATGTGCATTCTGCTGCTGGCCGATGCCATTCGGGCCTGGTCGAACCGAGGTCGTCCATGAAGACGCCGACACTGTCTCGCCCGGCCGGTTCCCGGCGATTGGGGCTGACCGCGCTGCCCGCGGTCGCCGTGGTCGCCCTGGCCGTGGCCGGTCCCCTGTTCGCGCCCTACGCGGTCGATCATCCCGTCGGCATCACCTTCGAGAATCCGAACGGCAAGGCATGGCTGGGCGGTGATCGGCTCGGCCACGACGTCCTCAGCCAGCTGCTGCACGGCGGGTGGGGACTGCTACTGGTAGCAGCGACCATCGCATTACTGGTCACCACGATCGCCGCTGTACTGGGATCGGTGGCGGCGTTGTATCCGAGAGCGGGAGCCTGGATCGAACGAACCGCGGATCTGGGCATGCTGCTGCCGCCGGTCCTGGCGATCTTGTTGTTCATGCTCTCCTGGCCGGAATCCGGTGCGGTCGGACTGGTCGTCATCTCCGTGGCCTCGGGCACGCCGTACACCGCGCGGGTCTTCGCGGCGGCCGCCAGCGGCGTGGCGGCCTCCGGTTTCATCGAGGCGGCCCGGGGGCGTGGCGAAGGGATGGGATACCTCGTCTCGCGGGAACTACTTCCGAATCTCCGCGAAACGCTGCTCACCCAACTGGGCCTGCGCTTCGTGGAAGCGATGTATCTCGTGAGTACTGCCGCGTTTCTCCAACTGCCGACCACCCTTGGTGACGCCAATTGGGCGGTCATGGTCCGCGAGAACGCATCCGGAATCCTGCTCAATCCCGCCGCCGTGCTGGCGCCGAGCCTGGCGATCGGCCTGCTGGCGGTCAGTGTGAACAGCGCCGTGGCGATATTCGGTCGAGGAAGGCGGGACATATGACCGACGAAATGACAGTCGAGACCGAAGGGGTGGTGGTCGACGAACTTTCGGTACGCTCACTGTCCGGTGCCGAACTGTTGGAGCCGACCTCACTGCGCGTAGCCCAGGGCACGATCACCGCGATAACCGGCCCGTCCGGTGCCGGCAAGACGACGCTGATGCGTGCTGTCCTCGGCCATCTGGCCGGCGGCACCACTCGATCGAGCGGTTCGGTGCGTGTGTGCGGGCAGGATGTGTTCGCGTTGGAGCCCGCTGCGCTGCAATCCTTCCGCCGGAGTCGCATGGCATTCGTGAGCCAGGATCCGGGCGCGGCCTTGAATCCGACGATGCGGGTACGGTCATTGCTCACCGAGGCGGTGGGCAAGCGCGCCGGCGCCGACCTGGTGGCCACTCTCGAACGCGTCGGGCTGCCCGGCCATTACCTGCGGCGGCGTCCGGGCGAGCTCTCCGGCGGCGAGCAGCGCCGGGTAGCGCTCGCCCTCGGCCTGGTCCGCAAAGTCGGGGTTCTGGTCGTCGATGAACCGATCGCCGGTCTGCACGGCCAACTGCGCAATGAGATCGGGGACCTGCTCCGTTCGCTGGCCACCGACGAGGGTGTCGCGGTAGTGGTATCCGGCCACGACACCACGGCCCTGCACCGAGTAGCAGATCATGTGGTCAATCTGGGCGAACCGCCGAAGACACCGCAGCGGCCGACAGGTCTGCTCCCGACCCCTGCTCCGGCGGACTCACCCGCGCTTCAGGGTCGTGCGATATCCGCGAGAGCGGGTGGCAGAGCGCTGCTCGAGTCGGTCGACCTTGCCGTTTCCTCCGGCGAAGCCGTAGCTGTCGTCGGGCCATCCGGGGCAGGCAAGACCACCCTCGCGCGCGTACTGGCAGGCCTCCACACGAACGCCTCGGGGACCTTGGAAGTAGGGGGGCGTCGCCTGGCCGTCGGTCGTTCACGGCGATCTCGGCGCGACCGCCGACGGATTCAGCTGATCCCGCAGAATCCACTGTCCACACTGAACCCGAAGCACACTGTGCTGCGAACTCTTTCACGCCCGTTGCGACTTGCCGGAGTATCGACGCCACAGGAAGTGGCCGAGCGCGCGGAAGCACTGATGCGGAGCGTCGAACTGGACTCCGAACTGTTGCGCCGGTACCCGGACGAACTCTCCGGGGGCCAGCGGCAGCGGGTGGCGATCGCGCGAGCACTGGCCGCCGAGCCCGACGTGCTCCTGTGCGACGAGATAACATCCGCCCTCGATGCCGGGACGGCTACCGCGATCATGGAGATGGTCGAGCGCACCCGGGTCGAGCGAGGGATCGGCGTTCTGGTCATCAGTCACGATATGACCCTGATTGCCGAGCATTGCCGGCAGATCGTGGTGATCGCCGACGGAAAGGTTGTCGAGACGGGAAACACCGCGGAAGTTCTCGCAGAGCCCAGCTCCCCGCACACCAGGGCGCTGTTGACCTGAAACCCATTCGCCCTCGATGCACGCGGCCGGGCGGAACCGACGCGCATCGGGCGCGTCCGCCGACCGCTCGGCGTGCGGCGAGCGTCCGGGCGGTCCCGAAACCCAGCCCGGTGTTCGCGCCGGTCACGGCGTGGCCGCCTGATGGCCAACAGCACCTGCGAACTCGGCAACGCCGATCCGGAAGTCCTCGACCGTCATGGGTGCGGCGGTATCGCGTGCCGGCCGGCTCACGCCGATCGACGAACAGACTCGAGCCCCACAACACCTGTCCGCACACAGTGACCGCTATCCAACCCTCGCCGCGAACGGCTACATGCTCGACGACGACTGGGACGGTACGTTCGCCCGCAGCCTGGACTACCTACTCGACGGCATTCGTGGCTGCGACCAGGGCCCGCCACGCACCTCCGACCCATCCGTCGAGAGGGTGCACAACACCGTCCGCTCAGGACACCTGACATCCCGGAGCCTGCGAAGCGCCTGCGAAGCGGTCGGCGAGGAAGTTCATACCGCCGAATGCTTCACCCGCGGCGGCTCCCATGTGGCCCGGAAACAGCGAATGGGTCGCGGTGAGGGTCGCGCCCTGCGCGCAGTAGGTATCGACGAGCGCGTTATAGCCGACGACGGGGATCTTCTCGTCGGAGATGCTGTGGTACAGGTACAGCGGGGTGTCGGGGGCGGTGCCGCCGAGCTCGTTGGGCGTCGCTGCATCGCGGAAGGCGGTATGCGCCAGCAAGTTCGGGACCGCAGCGAGGTCGGCGATGTGGGTGTCCGGGTATTTTTGAGCCAGATCCGCACCGCAGGCCGACGTGTCCGCGGTGCGCAGCGCGCTGCGCCCCTGGTCGTTCAATAAGTCGGCCAGGCGGGATTCGGGTTCATTGCGGGCCAGGCCGAGCAGGATCAGTATCGCTCCCGCGTCGCCGTCGGCGAGTTGTGCCATGGTCGGGATATCGGTGGGGACTCCGCCCGCGCTGGTGCCGGCGAGTCCCACATCCGGTGCGTATTCCTGACGCAATTGCGTGGCCCACAGTGTGGCGAAGGCTCCGCTGGAGTATCCCCAGGCACCGATCGGGCTCGCGGTATCGATCCCGGCCGGGGAGAAGGACCGCGCGGCCCGAATTCCGTCCAGGACCCCACGCCCGGACGTCACCCCGTCGAAGAGCCGCGACTGCGGCCCTTCGTAATCGCTCACCACGACGGCCCATCCGCGCCGCAGTGCGTCCGCGATGAACGGCACATCCTGCGCGACGGCCGCCATTTCGGTGTTGCGTCCGCCGCGCAGCGTGAACGACGGCGCGCACCGGGTGTCGAGACTGTTCTCGGGTACCTGATACGACAGCACCGGCCGCGGCCCGTTCCAGGGCACCGGCGGCACCAGCACACTCGTCACATTCAATTGCGGTTTTTCTTCGGAATCGGTTGTGCGATACCGTAATTGCCACGCATCCACCGGGATCGGCAGCCCGAGCGGTGCGATCGTCCGCGCCCCGAGCACCGCTCCGTTCGGATGCGAGGCGAGATCGGCGGGTGCGGCATAGAAGGGATCGTCACCGGGCGCCGGCACCGCGGCCCGAGCGACCGGCATCGACATCACCGCGGGCAGCACGATCGCGGCGAGCGCGAGGATCGCAAGCCATAGTCGACCGATCCGCCGGAACATCACCGGTTGCCGGCGTGCGCCGTCGACCGGCAGACCGGGTATATCGTTAGCCGAACGCGATGTCCGGCCCGAACTATTTCGATATGCCGACAATGATTGCCCGGATTCCATCACACCTCCAGCGTCAGGCCATCCGACGCGCAAGCACTTCGAACCCGCACCGACCGGCCACACCATTTCTGGGTCAAGATCACGATAGCGTAACGACTCACCACACGATAACATAACGATTGCATATTCATGCATGGTCGATCAGGAGCTCAGCGGAAGAAAGGTGCTGGCCACGATGATGAAGATCGATGCCGACACAATCGCCGAACACAACGGCACCATCCCGCTGATATCCGACAAGAGGCTTCGCTGGAAAGTCGCCGACGACCGGTGCGGCCGCCAGATACGGAAGAGAAGGCTCGCGGGACCGAGCCGATACCGGTGCGCATACCGACCTCGCCGCCGCGGGAAATTGTTCGGCGGACGCCGCCACGGAATGAGCCTGCGATCCGTACGCCACGCCAGCTTCACAGAATTCGATGTCAGAGGCACGACCTATACGATCGGGGCGAGTGATGAGTGACAACCCAGGAGGCCTCGACTTCGCCGGGCCGGTCGCAGCAAACGACCGCGTGGTCGGTTCGGGGCCCCGAAAATGGCTGCCACGCGGAAACAGAATGCGGACACAGATGTCCCGGGACGGTGCGGGAATGCCGATTCGACGGATTCGGTGGCTCGTGCTGGGGGTCATATCGGCAGCCGTATCCGCCACGCTGCCCCTCGGGCCGGCGAGCGCCGACCCGGTCGACGGCATCCCGGGTGGGTTGGAGTCGTTCTATCACCAGCGACTGGACTGGAAACCGTGTAACGACGCGGTTCTCGATGGTGCGGGGGCTCAGTGCGCGGGCGTTGTCGTACCGCTCGACTACAACCGACCGGACTCACGCACACTGACCGTGGCGATCTCGCGTATCCCGGCCACCGACCCGGCCCACAGACACGGGATCATGTTGTCCAACCCCGGCGGTCCCGGCGGTCCGGGGCTGAGCATGATGGCCGACCTCCAGGACCGGTTCACACCGGATGTCCGCGCCCGATACGACCTGATCGGCATGGACCCGCGTGGCATCGGCCGATCGGACCCGGTGAATTGCGCGCTGCCGCTGCCCACCATGTTGTTCTCGGCCGGTTTCGACGGCTTCGGCTTCGCGCGCGACACGGCCCTGGCCGCCGCGCTCGCGGCTTCCTGCACAACACCCGATCCGGAGAAGGCCCGCCAGATCACCACCCGCAATACCGCCCGGGACATGGATGTCATTCGCAGCGCATTCGGTGAACGCACACTCAGCTATTACGGCGGCTCCTACGGCACCTACCTGGGTGCGGTGTACACGCAGATGTTCCCTCAGCACAGTGACCGGATGGTGTTCGACAGCGCCGTCGACCCGGACCGCTACTGGATCGGCATCTACCAGGACATGGGCGCTGTCAACGAGGCCGCGCTCGACGAGTGGGCGACCTGGGCGGCCCGCCGCGACGCCGACTATCACTTCGGTAGCAGCGGACCGCAGGTCCGCGCCTTTGTCGAGGACATGATTCGACGTGCCGCCGCCCATCCGGTCATCGGCAACGGCTACCTCATCGATGAACACACCGCGCCGATGATGCTGCTGGCGCTGCTGTCGGATCCGCAGAAGAACGCCGACCTCGCCGAGGTCGTGCGGATCGTCGCCGACGCAGTGTCCGGGCGGCCCGTCGACATGGAGCAGCTGAAAACGAAGATCAGCGGCCCTGTTCAGCTGAACGCCTCTGGCATGGCCGCAGTTCTGTGCGGCGACAAGGCCGCACCCCGGGATCCGGCCTGGTATTACCGCAACATCGAAAATGTTCGGGCGACCCAGCCGGTGTTCGGTGCGTTCGCCAACAACATCACCGCCTGCGCATTCTGGCCGGAACCGGTCGAGGCACTCACCGCTGTGCACAACTCGACACCGGCCCTGATCCTGCAGGCGACCCGCGACACCCGCACCCCCTACCACCAAGGCCTTGCACTGCACCGGGACCTGACGGCGTCACGTATGGTCACATCGGCAGACACCCGCGTTCACGGCGTCCTCCGCGCCGGCACGAACAGCTGCGTGAACGACATCGTCAACACCTACTTCCGTGACGGCACCCTCCCCGAGGCCGACACCACCTGCCAACTCGACCCCGGCCGATAGGATGTACCGACCGCCGGGGACGATCCCGGTAAGAGTATTCAGCCGGTTTCTCTCCGTAGGTTCGGTCGTCGCGCCGACGGTCGGTCGAGGTAATCACCGACCCGGACGTTGGACCGCGGTGGCCGGGTGGCTCGTATGCGTGGTTGTGCCAGTGAACTCGGACATCATTGCTCGGCGGATTCCGACGTTGTCCGGAGCGCCCCGGATACAGTCCGTATCGGCGAATTCCGACGGCTCGGCGGTCCGGTACCTGAATACGCCCAATTCGCGCCGGCACGGTAGCCGACCAATCGAACGGTCCGGTGGCGGCCCCATCCGCGCCCGAAGAGATCTACGGTGGAGATATGACCGCCTTGGAGTATCAGCATTTGCTGGTCGCGCGGGACGTCGACACGGTGCGCATCACCATGAACCGGCCGGAGCGGCGCAATGCACTGTCGGGCGAGTATCTGGCCGCACTGCTTGCCGCATTCCGTGCCGCCGGCGAGACCGACGCCACCGGGATAGTTCTCGGGGCGCACGGCCCGGTGTTCTCCGCAGGACATGATTTCGCCGACGTCGCCGCGCGCGACCTGTTCGGCGTGCGGGAACTGCTCACCCTGTGCACCGAGCTCATGTCGACCATCGAGTCGGTGCCGCAGGTGGTGATCGCCCGGGTGCACGGTCTGGCCACGGCCGCCGGCTGCCAGCTGGTGGCCTCATGCGATCTGGCCGTCGCCGCCGAATCGGCCGGTTTCGCGCTTCCCGGGGGCAAGGGTGGCTGGTTCTGTCACACCCCCGCGGTTCCGGTGGCCCGCGCCGTCGGCCGTAAACGCCTGATGGAACTGGCCCTCACCGGCGACCCGATCGATGCCCGCACCGCCGAACAGTGGGGCCTGATCAACCGAGCGGTGCCAGACGCTGACCTGGACACAGCCGTAGGCGAGTTACTCGCCCGCGCTACCCGGGGCAGCCGGGCGAGCAAGGCACTCGGCAAACGCACTCTCTACGGCCAACTCGACCGCCCTGAAGCAGAGGCCTATGCTCTCGCCCTGGAAGTCATGGCCGCCGCCGCCCAACTTCCCGGCGCCCGCGAAGGGATGGCGGCCTTCCTGGCGAAGCGCCCACCCGTCTGGCGTGATTAGCGCTGCCAGGAGGCTCTCGGCCACGTGGATCACCTTGACTGTCAACGCGTTCCGTGGCGAAGAAGAACGTCCAGGGGTGGGTACACGCCGATGTGATCGGTTCCGGCGTAGAGGCGCGCGGCTACGGCGGGGCCGTCTCCGCACGCGGCCGGCGCGTCGATGAGTTGGTCGCTGCCGGAACCGGCCAGGTCTCGGTCCGGTGAAACCGGGCCGACGCAGGTTGTTCCCACCGGGCCACTCCGCGAGCAGAAGGTCACCCGGCTCTCGCAGGTCCGACTGCGCGCCGGGGAGGGTGATCCGCCCGTTGAGCAGCCTCCGACGAGCGCACTCCGGGCGGGTGTTCCCGGTGGTGGGCGGGCCGTGTCGTGGGTGGGAATCTGGGTCGACAGGTCTCCGTGCGACTCCGGGTGAGTGTTGTGGTCACATTTCCCGAGGGGTTCCCCTCACCTTGTGTGAACAGGTCATGGGACCGTATCCGCGGGGCAATCCGCAACAGATGTGGGCCGGTAGCGATGCCTGGACCGCGGCCGAACAGCAATGCCTGGCCGAGGCGGACCGGCTCGACGCGGTAGCAGCCTCGACACCGGGCCGATTCGACGGCGACGCCGGTGAAGCACTCCGACAGTCCGTCGCCGAGCTGTGCGCGGAGAAACACCGGGAGGCCCAGTACTGCCGAACCCTGGCCGCGCAATGTTCGGAAGCCGCCCTGGCAACCGACCTCGGTCAGTTGACCTGGAAATGGATGGCCGTCGCACTGGTCGCCGAACTGGTAGCGGATTGCTTCCTCGCCGCGGGCGCACCGGTCGCCGCCGCTGCACACCGCACCGCCGCACGGGTCGGATGGCGACTCGCGTTGACCCGCCTGGGCCGATATCCGCAGCCGTCACAACGTGACTCCGAAAGAATTCGCCGAACTCATCGGGATCATCCCGGCAGCCCTCGAGAGATTGGAAGAAGGAAGCCTCGGCCCTTCCGTCGACCGGCTCCGGATCCTACTGGGCAAGAACCTGGTACCGGAAAACGATCTACAGTCCGCCTACCATCATTTCTTCGACGACCCGGCAAGGTACCCGAACGGACTCCCACCTCTCACTCCCCTCATCAACAATCCCGTCGTCGGCAATTGGCTGGCCGAAGTCCGCGGACTACACGCTATGACCCAGCAGGAATTCGCCGGCACTCTCGGTATTCAATGGAAAACGCTTCGCTACTGGGAATCAGGCGAAGAGAAGCCTTCTCGCGAGCAGCTCGGATACCTACTCGACAGGAATGTCGCACCGAAAAACACCATGGAAGCGGCTTTCCAGAAATTCTACAAGAATCCCCACAACTTCCCGGGCGGACTTCCACCCCTTGTCCCCGAAGTCCACAACCCTATCGCCTACCCATCCTTCGGTACCTGGCTGACCGATATCCGCGAGCAACACAATATGGCCCGGAAAGAATTCGCCGAACTCATCGGATCCGACGAGAAATCCGTCCGCAGCTGGGAAATGAACACACGAAATCCTACGGTGCAGATTCTGCCGGCGGTCCGGCATGCCGCGGGCATATCCGTCGATATGTTCCGCACCGCCCTCGAACATTTCTCCCGGGCCCGGGCTGCTCGTTCTGTCGCTCGGAACTAGTACTTCGTCGAGCTTCCATTATCGGTCGCCCACCGACCCGGACAAGCTCCGCCTCCTGGGTAGCCGGCCCGGCGCGGTAGTCGCATTGACCCGAGCTATCCGGTTTCTACCAGGGGCGCTGCAAACAGGGCAACAGCTCACGTCTATCGCCCTGGGAGCGTCAGACCGAGGCTTATCGGCGTACGCGAACCGACATCGAATCCCACTGCGCGAGAGCCGTACGCATCGTCGCGACGAGAGCAAGCGGTTGATCCATCATCGGATGATGGCCCGCGTCGGCCAATTCGACAACTGTCGCCCGACGCTTGAAAGACCCTGCTATTGCCGATGCGGTATCACGCTCGACCAATCCGAGCTCGCACCGGATGTACAGCGTGGGGGTGTCCACTGTCCGGAGTAGGCCGGGCATATCGATGCTCTCCTGTTCGAGCCGCTTTCGGAACATCTCGGGATCGAACTTCCAGACCCATCCGTCGTCGGTGCGGCGTACTGATTCCTCCGCCACATGCCGGGCCACGTAGGGCAGCACCGTAGCCTGTGCCGGCTCGGTACGAAACCGACCACAGATTTCTTCCTTGGTCGGGTAGGCCTTCGGCTTACGTCCGAGCTGCCGGATAATCGTCTCTTCCGGCGGCTCACGGAACATCGGCGAGTCGATGATCACCAGGCCCCCGACAGAATCCCGATGTCGAGCGCCCACCGCGGCGGTCACCCCTCCGCCCATACTGTGGCCGACGATGTACGGTCGAGCCGATATACCCCCGGCCTCGGCGGCCGCGATCACCTCGTCGGCCCAGCCGTCGAGCGGATACCGGGATCGTACGGCGCTGTCTCCGTGGCCGGACAGATCGAGCGCAACCACGCGATATGTGGTCGCAAGCAACGGTGCAATATGGTCCCACCAGCCCGAATGCGCCGATCCGCCGTGCACCAGGACCACACCGGGCGTGCCGGCCCGGCCCCAGCAACGCAGATGAACAAGGCCGCCCGCGACCTCGACCTCACGATGTTCGGGTAACTCCGCGATGGCTTCCGTGAACCATCGCGGTACCGCCATTGCAGACGTCACCGTCACCGTCACTGTCAACTCCTTCGCGCAGTCCTACTCCATGGACCATATCCACCAGCGCTACCCCCCGTTCGTGCGGATTGTGCAGGACGTACGGGCGGAGCCCGGGAAATGCCGGTCACACAGGCGCGGATCGTCATACCGTGCCAACGCAGCGTGTCTTGCAGTAGTTGATCAAGCTCGGCACTATTGCCACCGTCGAGCTGTCCGATAATGCCGAATTTCGTGCGAATTCGCCGTGCTGGCAGGCCGCCGGAAAGCGACGGTCATACCGGCTCGAACTTGTCAACCAGCCCGGTTATCGAACATATGTTCTATTCTGGGGTAGGCTGGTTCGGGTGACCATACCTTCGACCGCGCCGGCGCCGGATGCTCCAGCGTCGGGATGGCCAGCACTGGCCGATGTCGACTTGCTGCGCACTCTCGTCGAAACCGAACGCCGCCGGAGGCGACTGGACGCCGCCATGCGCGCGGCAGTCGCCGAAGCCGAGCGGCGTGGCCTCGCCGCAGACACTGGCTATCGCGACACCGTGGAGCTATTGGCTGATCTGCTGCGGATCAGTGCCCCTGAAGCGCGCCGGCGAATCGAATACGCGGCTCCGCAGGCCCGCTCGCGTTCCAGAAAGGTGTGGAGGGTGCTGGCGGCAGCAAGTTGAGGCCGAGCCCGAGTACCTCGGTCTCTGTTCAGAGTGCCGCGAGGAGCCGAGGTCATCTCGACCGGCCGAACCACCGAGCTGCCGCGTACGGCGCCGACCGAGGCGGCCGGCCGCGTGTTCATGCAGGTCCCACAGGGTCGGCGCGCGCCTGGGCTCGAGACTTGTCAGATGCACGTTCTCGATGGTCTGGAACGGAGTAGTCATGGGCAGGCAAGTTCGAACTCTGCACCGATGCCGCCCACAAGATCCGGTCGCGGCTCGAGGCGGGCAACGATGGGCCTCTGTCTTTGGTCTCCTGGCGCCCGGTGGGCACTTCTCATGCCACCTTGATGACAACCTTGCCCGAAGTGTGACCATTCTCGACGGTGGCGAGGGCGGCCGGGGCGTCGGAGAGCGGATGGACCGCGGTGACCACGGGTGCGAGGACTCCGTCGAGGGCCAGCCGGGCGGACCGCTCCAGGTTCTCGCGGTCGAGGCGACGCTCGACGAAACGCCCACCGAGATCGGGCACAGACAAATCACCCACGGCGATGACATTGCGGGGATCCCGGGCCAGCGGAGCGACGGTCCGCAGCGAGGTGCCTCCGACCAGATCGACGATCCCGTCGAAGCCGTCCGGGACCAGCTCGCGTGCCGTGGCGACGACGTCCCCGGCGGCATAGTCGATGAACCGCACCCCGATGGCCTCGGCATGCTCTCGCTTGGCGGTACTCCCGGTGCCGATCACACGCAGCTCGCGTCCGATGGCCAGTCGGGCGACGGCGAGGCCGACCCCGCCCCCGACCCCGTTGACCAGGACCGTGGCACCGGCCGGGAGGCCGAGCTGGTCGAGCGCATCGACCGCGGTTGTCCCGGCCACTGGCAGTGTTGCCGCCACTGTCGCGGACAGACCCGCCGGGATGCGCGCGGTATTCGGTGCGGACAGCACCGTCGTCTCGGCGTAGGTGCCGCCACCGGTGAGTGCGAAGCCGAAGACCGCGTCACCCACCTCGAGCCCATCGACGTCCTCACCCCGGGCGAGGACGGTTCCTGCTGCCTCCATGCCCAGCACGCGGGGAAACGGACGCCCGCCGTCGAGCCCGGGGACCAGACCCGAGCGCAGCTGGTGGTCGAGCGGATTCACGCCGGCGACGTATACCCGGATCAGTACCTCGCCGCGACCGGGGACGGGATCGGGACGATCGAAGAACTCCTGCACCTCGGGCCCGCCATACCTGCCGAAACCCCACGCCTGCGCCATTTTTCGCCGCCTCCTGTGTGACCGACCCCGGCGGTTCCGGGCTCTGTAGCCATCCTCGCCCCTCACACCGACGTAAGGGGCAAGCGGCTGAGGTGCGGATCACAGCATCAGGCCGACCGCGCCACCGGTTCCGGGTCCGTGGACAGCTCCGCCCGGTGTCGGCCGTTGGTCCTGATCAGCGCGTCCCCATCTGCTCAGGAGCCGATGGTCGGGATAGCCCTCAGGGTTTCGGAATTGTCGGGTCCCAGTTCCCGTACCCGCTCCTCGTACACCTCGTCCAGTCGACCGGTGACGCCTGCCGTCGTTCCGTCATTTGTACTCGACGAAGCCGAGCCGTTCGTAGAGGGCCAGAGCCGCGGAGTCGATATCGGTCCCGCAGCGCCGACGGCGGCGCTCTACGCCCACCTCGCCCGGGAGCGAATCCTGACGCGGGCGATCACCGGCATCTCCGAGAACGGGTTGCTCCGGATCACCATCGGCCCACCGGCGCAGCGGACAGTGGTGCTCGATGCCCTGAGGTCCTATCCGATGTGAACGGGACCTGCCGGAGAGAGTCCGGCGAACTTCGCCGGCAGACTGGTGGTGATCCGGGCCCCTCCGCCCGGAATCCCTGCTGCTGTTCGGTCGCCGGCGTCGTGAGCGTCGGCGACCCAACAGGGAGCACTCACAGGATGGCTGCGACCCGCAGTGTTGTGCTTCAGCTGGATGAGGCAGGGCTGATCAGACGCCGTGCATCTGCCTCCACTCGGAGTATCGGTCCAGCCAGCCGTCGCAGGGCAGGCCGCGGTCGTGCTCGGCGAAGCCGTGGCCGCCGCGCTCGTACGCGTGCATTTCCACCGGGTGGCCGGCTTCGTGCCAATTCCGGTAGAGCGCGGCGCAGCTCGCGACGACGCCGTCGTCTTCGTCGTCGGTGGCGAAGGCGAGGAACAACGGGGGAGCGTCCGGTGGGACGCGGTACCGGTGCCAGGTCGTCGGGTAGAAGGTTGCGGCGAAGTCGGGGCGGGAGGCGGTGTCGTAGTCGGTGGCAGCATCGACGGTCAGAATCGCGCCCGCCGAGAATCCCATGATTCCGATGCGATTCGGATCGATGCCCCACTCGGCCGAGCGTTCGCGGACCGTCCGCACGGCCAGCCGCACGTCGGTGACGGCGACCCGGGAGTGCGCCTTGATCGCATCCATGTCCACAGCGTCCCAGTCACGCAGGAACTGACTGTCGTCCGGTGGAGTGGGCAGCAGGCGGTATCGCAGTACGAACGCGGTGATCCCCTGTGCCGCGAGTTTCTGCGCGATATGGGTGGCCGAGTCGGTCAGGACGACGAAGCTGCCGCCGGGGCAGACGATCACCGCGGTGCCGGTCGCCCGCGCGGGGTCGGGTCGGTGCACGGTGAGGGCGGGGTGGGTGACATTGCGGAGTACTCCGAAATCGCGGTGGCCCTGGATCTCGGGGATGACGGTGCGCTGCCCGTACGGCTCGGTAGCCGCGTCCGGCGGGAAGGCGCTCGATGCCAGGGGGATGAGCTCCTCGCCGAGCGTCACTGTGCATTCTCCGATCCGGTGCGCTCTTCGTGCACGGTGACCACGCCGGCATCGCCGTCGACGGTGACATACTGTCCGGTGCGCAGCTTTTCGGTCGCGGCCCCGGTACCGAGAACAGCGGGAATGTGGTACTCGCGGGCGACGATCGAGCTGTGGCTGAGTGCGCCACCGATATCGGTGACGATGGCCGAGGCGAGTGCGAACAGCGGTGTCCAGGCCGGGGTGGTCATCCTGGCGACCAGGACATCGCCCGGTCGCATCCGGTCGAACTCCTCGGGGCCCCGAATGATTCGTGCCGGACCGGTGATCCGCCCCGGGCTACCCGGGGTGCCCTCGACGGTCGGTCCGGAGTGGTGATCGGGATCGTCGGCGATTCGAATGCCCAGAATTTTCTTGCCGCCGCCGACCGGCAGTGTGTGCGGAACGACCAGGGCACGCTGTGCTCGCCACCGGGCGCGGCGCTCGGCGACCCGGAGACACGAATCCGGCGGTGCCTGTACGGTATCCAGGGCCGATGCGGCCGTGGCGAGCTCGTCGAGTTCGAGCCAGTACACATCGTCGGCCGTGGCGATCGCCCCGGTGGCAGCGAGGCGCCGCCCGAGTTCGGCCAGCAGCTGCCGCACCGCGGGCCAGCCGGCACCGACGTCGGCGAGGGCGTTCTCGCGTAACGGGGCGGCGGATTGCGCCCAGGCCAGCAGTCGCAGTGCCAGCGTGCGGCGCAGGCCGGGACGCTTCTGCTCGAGGACGCGCACCGCCTCGTCGCGGGACTGCCTCGCGGCGTCCCGGCGCTGATGCGGATCCCGGGCGTCGTCGCCGAGGAAGTACTCGAGCGTCCGCAGCTGGGCCGCCGGGTCGTCGGCGGGCAGCGGTTTGGCGAAGTCGAGGTCGTAGACCATATCGCCGAACTCCGACAGGTGCGCGCGGAACCGCGCGCCGAACTCCCGCCACGCGGAGTCGGCCGGTTCACCCGTGCCGGGCGCGGCACCGAACCGGGTGCGTTCCTCGGACGACAGGCACGTGATCCGCTCGGCAAGCCCCGGTATCGTCCGGACCCAGGCTGCCAGATCGAACAGCGACTGCTCTGCCCGGATCGGTTTACTGTCGAACCCCAGCAAGAATGTCGTCGCCGATGGATCATCGCCCCGACGAATGCTGTTATAGGCCTTGGTGAACATTGATTCACTGGTGTAGGCCGCCGGTAGCGCCCCGCCCTGGATGGTGAGGTAGTACGCCGCGGCCTCGTCGACGATCTCGCGCACTCCGGCCAGTATTCGGTCGGCCGATAGGTCGGCACTGTCGAGCTCCCGCCAGGTACGGGATGTTTCGCGGTAGCGATCCCGTGACTCGCTCCAGCGCTGCGGCGCGGAGTGGAGGTACCGCGGCAATGTGGTGGTGAGGAATCTGGGTTGGGCCAGCATCATTCGGAGCAGCAGCGACCCCGAATAGTCGACGTTGTAATAGCCGTAGCCGTTGACGACCGCGAACGGTTCGTCGAAGTACGGCAGCCGGATACGTCGGTAGTGATCGCGGGTGGCGCGGTCCCAGGCCGGAAGGCCGAGAGTCGCGAACAGCGGTGACAGGGGTTCGGGCAGCAACTCCATCACACTGCCGCGGACGTATCTACCGTGCGGGTCGGGCATCGTCCATGCCGGGTCCGCGAGAGCGGGATCGGGTAGCGCGGTGATCGGACGGGCCTGGACGATGAACAGGCGCCGATCGTGCAGCGCCCACTCTATATCCATCGGTTGCCCGTAGAGCTGTTCGATGCCGACCGCGACCCGGGCGAGTTCCGATGCCTGGGCCGGGGACAGAGCCGGGCGATCGCGGCGATCGGCGGGTACCCGCTCCTCCCGGGTGCCGTCCGGGCTGCGAACGGTCATGACCTGTTTGTCTCCGATATCCTGCTGTAGGACGGTGCCGTCGGCCTTGGCGACCACGAAGGTGTCGGGGGTGACCTGACCACCGACGATCGCTTCGCCCAGCCCCCAGGCCGCGTTGATCAGCACCCGGTCGCGGGTGCCGGTGACGGGATCGGCGGTGAAGGCGATCCCGGCCGCTTCGGCGGGGACGAGTTCCTGGACGACGACCGCGAGCGCGATCTCGCCGGAACCGATACCGTTGCGGGCCCGGTAGCCGATGGCGCGGCCGGTCCACAACGAGGCCCAGCAGCGTTTCACCGCCAGTAGTACCGCATCGGTGCCGCGTATATCGAGATAGGTCTCCTGCTGGCCCGCGAACGACATATCGGGTAGGTCCTCGGCGGTGGCCGACGAACGCACCGCGACGGCCACGTCGCCGAGCGCGCCGAGGGCCGCGCGGATCGATTCCGCTATCTCGTCGGGAACCTGTTCACCGGCAATGGCTTCGGCGATCTCGGCGGCCGCGCTATCCCAGGTCTCGGGCCGATCGGGCACTGCTCCGGCAGCCGCGGCGACGATCCGGTCGTGCAGGCCGCCGGTCGCCACGAAACGCCGGTAGGCCGCGGTCGTGACGTGGAAGCCCGGTGGCACGGGCAGTCCCGCCTCGGCCATACGGGCCAGTGAACTGCCCTTACCGCCGGCGCGTTCCAGTGTGGCGGTCGGATCGGCCAGCTCGAGGGTGTAGGGGTTCTGCTCGATGGCAACGCTGTTCATGATGATTTCCGTTCGAGTGCGGGCCGGTTTCAGGCCGGGTGTCGGCCGCGGAGCGTGGAAAGCAAGTCCAGGAGGAGGGCTTTGCCCGGCTCGAGGTCGGCGGACGCGGACGGGGTGAGGCCGAGTTCGAGCAGCTGGGACAGGGCGTCCACGACAGCATCGGTGGTCGGGAGGTCCGAGCGGCCCGACTGCTCGCGCCGGTGCTGGAAGGTGTCTCGTAATGCCGGAGTGAGGGAATCGAGGATGAACGCGACAGCGTCGGCGTCGATATCCGCGCGGACAGCGCCCGCGTCCTGCATCATCCGCACGAATTCCCGGGTACCGAAATGCTCGATTCGGCCGTGGAAATCACCGGATCTACGTAGGTATTTTCCGAAGATGTCCTCGTCGCGGGCGACGATCGCCCCGGCCAGCGGCAGTTGTCGCAGGGCCCCCGCCATGGCGCGGTAGACACTGGCCACGCTTCCGCCCCGGGGGTCGGTCCGCAGCCGCTCGCTCCACAGTTCGGCGTAGCGGTCGAGCTCCCGGCGGGCCACCGCCTCGACCAGTTCGTCCTTGGACTTGAACCGCAGGTAGACAAGCCCCCGGTGGAGTCCGACGGCCTCGGCGACATCGCCCATCGTCAGCTTGTTGTAGCCCAGCCGCAGCAGCAGCTCCGCGGCCACGTCGAGAATGGCCTGTTCGCGTTCCTGCTCGTCTACCATTTTTGACCTTTTGACGACTCTGGATAATTTGTCAAAGCGAACATACGCCTCACGGTGACACGGCGTCAAGCGCAGGTCCGGTCCGTCGGTGGCGACCGCGTCCTCGGCGACAGCGACTTCGAAGTTGCGTTCCAGGGCGGCGCGGACCATGGCTTCCACGCAAACGTTGGTCTGGAACCCGCAGACGATCAGGCGGTTCGTGCCGAGAGTGCGCAGGATCGGTTCGAGTTCGGTGTAGGCGAAGAAGCTGTGCCGGGTCTTACGCGAACGCACGGCCGGAGCGAGAGTCTGTGTTCGGCTGCTTGCTCGGACCGGCCGTCGAACCACAGGGAGGTACTGTCCGCCTTCTCGTTCGTCCTTGCCACAAGGGCTCCAACGGTACGCTGAAAGGTGGTCGCGGTCAGAGGGTTCGACGGAGTTCGCCACCTGTTCCATCCCACGGCCGACAAGGCACTTCCGGCAGGTGGGCAGCAGCCGGATGGACAGGTTGCGCTCCCAAAGCTGGAGTCGTGAATCCGGCGTCAGGTCGCCCTGGCCTCCGCTACGGGCGAATTCCTGGGCCCGTCGACGACCCGGTGCATTTCGCGTTGTTTGCGATGTAGGCGAGGCGGTGGTCACTGCCGCCCGCGGCGAGCTCCCCGGCCGCGAAAATACGCCCTATGAGCGCGAGACCGGTGCCGATACCAGACCTCGGTGTGGCCACCGGAGTCGAAGCCTTCACGGATTCTCCCTCTTGTCCGATTGTCCGATCGGAACTTTCGAGCGCGGGACTCGCGTACGGTGTACCCGATACGCAGCTCACCGTAGCGAAAGAAGCTACGTAATTCCACTGTGTCATTGGAATGAGCGCACTAGTTCGCCAATCGATATAACTAGTACACTCGGCAGATGCGCACGCCGTCGTTCGGCGGATCGGAGGAGTATGTCGTCGTCAGAACGTCCGGACTCGCCGTATCTGGTGATCGCCGCGGAGATCCGTGCGCGGATCTCGAGCGGCGAGCTGCGCCCCGGGGATCGGGCGCCCTCTATCCGGCAGATCGTCCAGCGATGGGGTGTCGCGGTAGCGACCGCGACCAGGGTAACGGCGACCCTGCGTGACGAGGGTCTGGTCGAGACGAAAGTCGGTTCGGGCACCGTGGTGAGCACGCCCGGCAACCGGAAACGTACAGCGGTAGCGAGGCCGTCGCCCGAGCCACGGAAACCTGTTTCCGCAGAGGGGTCCTTGCACCGGAAACAGCTGCTGCGCAAGGCCATCGAGGTAGCCGATCGCGAGGGGCTCGATGCGGTGTCGATGCGGCGTCTGGCGGTCGCACTGGGTACTGCGCCGATGTCGCTGTACCGGCATGTGGCGAACAAGGACGAATTACTGACCCGGATGGCCGACGAGACCTTCGGCGAGCTCGATCTACCCGAGCCCGGCTCGCGTGGCTGGCGCGCTGAGCTCGAACTCCACGCCCGTCAACACTGGCAGCTGTGTCGACGGCATCTCTGGCTGCCCAGAATCATCTCGTTCACCCGCCCCCTGCTCGCGCCCAATATGATGGCGCAGACAGAGTGGGTACTCAGCGCACTGGGCGGATTGGGATTGCCCATGGACATCCGGATGCGCGAAGCGCTCACCCTGCATGCTCTGGTCCTCACCATGGCACTGTCGGTGGCCGAGGAAGTCGAAGCCGAGCAGAACACCGGCGTCTCCCACGATGGGTGGCAGATGGCGCGTTCCCGCGATCTTCTCGACAGCGGGCGATTTCCCCTTCTGGCAGGGGTTCCTGGCGATATAGCCGCGAACTTGGACGAACTGTTCGAGTACGGACTCGCTCGCCACCTCGACGGGTTCGCCGTCCTGGTGGCGCAGGCGTCACGGAAGGACGCCGGCAACTCCGGAACCGGACCTTGAGGAGACGGCCGACTTCGGCAAACGGATCGCCTGCGGCAAACGCTCACCGAAGAGGGTGGCGAGCAGCCTCGTGCGCGCGAGGCACCGCAAATCGGCCGAAGAGCTCTCCGTGTCGCCATTCCATCATGGAGCGTCAAGTGTCGGCGGTTCCGCGATCAAGACGGCGAAACCGTCGAGGTGACGCGCGAGTCCGTATTCGAACAGTCCGTCGGGGTTTGCCGTCGCCTCCCCGGGAGTCGTCGCAAGAAGCGAGAAGCGGTCGGCGTCGAGCAGTTCGTGTGCGTGCGCTCGCGTGGCCGCCCACCAGTCGTCGAGGGTGACGCCGGTGTTCTGCTCGGCTTCGACCTCTTCGGACACCGACAGCGCAGCCGTGAGGACGAGCGCGTGCAGGGTGAGCGCTTCGCGCATGCCGGTACCCGGGGGCAGCCCGAGCCCTTCGAGCGCATTGAGTATCCATTCGGTCTGCGCCATCATCCCGGGTACGAGCAGGGGCCGGGTGAACGAGACGACTCTGGGCAGCCAGAGGTGCCGTCGGCACAACTGCCATTGCAAGCGGGCGATCCGTTCGAGGTCGGCACGCCACCCGCCCAGCTTCGGCCGCGGGAGGTCGAGCTCACCGAAGGCTTCGTCGGCCATCTGAATCAACAGTTCGTCCTTGTTCGCGACGAAGCGGTACAGCGACATCGGGCCGACTCCGAGTTCGGCCGCGAGACGTCGCATCGACACCGCGTCGAGCCCCTCGGTATCAGCGATCGTGATGGCACATCGCAGCAGGCGCTTGCGGTGCGGCTCCCGATCGGTGGGCGTCGCCCGCCGCAACACCTGCGGGGCAACCCGATTCGGCCCCGCGGGCGGGCCGAGCGGCTGTTCCCGGGCACCGGGCGCGCTGACCACCGCGCCCGTCCCGGTCTTCGTTTCGACCAGCCCTTCCGCGCGGAGTAGCGCCATCACTTTGGTCGCGGTCGCGACCGCGACCCCCCATCGCTCGGCTATCTGCCGGATGGAAGGCACCCGATCCCCGGGCCGCAGGTCACCACTCACGATCCGGGAACGGATCTGCGCGGCGATCACCTGATACGGCGGATCCGGACGTTGCGCCTGGGCGGACATTGTCCCTCCGATTCCTCGACACGGTCGACGCGTTGGGCTTGTGCACTAGTTCACTGTCGCCAGTAAACTAGTGCACTATTTGTCGACAGAACTGGTGATTGACAATGTATATGCCTACTCTGGTCGACGAGCGGAATACACCGTACGCGTTCACCGTAGTGCGGCCGTCCGCCGCTACACATCCCCGCTCGCCGACACCCCCGTCGGGACGGGTCATCGGCCTCGACGAGGACAACAGGAGAAGCAATGGAGAACCGGAGCATTCTGATTTCCGGTGCCGGTATCGCCGGCCCGGCTCTGGCGTACTGGCTGCACCGGTACGGCTTTCACCCGACCGTGGTGGAACGTGCCCCCGCGCCCCGCAGTGGCGGCCACGCGGTCGATATCCGTGGTACCGCCCGGGAGGTGGCCGCGCGGATGGGGATCGTCGCGCGGGTCCGGGCGGCCGGCACCGGGGCGCGGGGTATGGCGTTCGTCGACGGTACGGGTAAGCGGGTCGCGAAGATGGGTACCGACGTGTTCGGGCATTCCGGCGGCCCGGTCGCCGAATTATCGATCCGCCGCACCGATCTGGCACGGATCATCTATGACGGCACCCGCGCCGAGGTCGAGTACGTGTTCGGTGATGCCGTCACCGCGGTGGAGCAGGACAGTGACGGTGTCCATGTCCAGTTCGAACACGGTGAGCCCAGAAGGTTCGATCTGCTGGTCGGCGCGGACGGTGTGCATTCCAATGTCCGGCAGCTGGTGTTCGGACCCGAGGAACGCTATCTGCGTGATCTCGGCTCCTATATGGCGCTGTACACCGCTCCCACCGAGCTGGCTCATGACGGGTGGCGGTTGATGTATACGGTGCCTGCGGGCAACGGCCGGCCCGGCCGGACCGCGGCCCTGTATCCGCAGCTCGAGGCGGGCACCGCGCTGACCGGGTTCTTCGTGCGCTCGGCTCCACTGCCCCACGCCCGGGGCGATATCGACGCGCAGAAGCGGATCGTGATCAGCGCCTTCGAAGACGACCGATGGCAGGTCCCCGCCATGCTGGAGGCCATCTGGGACGCGCCCGATTTCTACTTCGACAGGACAGTGCAGGTCGAGATGGACACGTGGTCGCGCGACCGGACAGTGCTGCTCGGGGATGCGAGCTATTGCGCGTCACCGATGTCGGGTATAGGCACCAGCCTCGCTCTCGTCGGCGCCTACATCCTGGCCGGTGAACTCGCCGCCGCCGACGGTGACCACACCCGCGCCTACACCGGCTATCAGCAGAAGATGCGCCTGTTCGTCGACCGAGCCCAGGAATTCGCCCGCGCCTCCGGTGACGGCGGCCTCATGCCCGAAACCCCTCGGCAGATGTGGATGCGCAACCAGACGATCCGGACGCTGCGGTTCCTCCCCAAACGCTTCGTCCCACGCGGCATGGAAAAGGTGGCCGACACAGTCGAACTCGACGAATACCGAACCCCCGCACACCACTGACAACCCTGAGAAACCCGATACAGAGGAGAAAGACCATGCAAGCGAGCACCTTCCTGTGGTTCGACGGCCACGCCGAAGAAGCCGCCGACCACTACACAAGCCTCGTCGCCGGCTCGGCGGTACTCGACCGGCAACGCGACGCCGACGGCCGCGTCACCACCGTTACCTTCGAGCTGGCCGGACAGCGCTACATCGCGTACAACGGCGGACCACAGTTCACCTTCACCGGTGCGATCTCGCTGTACCTCGGCTGCGACACCCAGCAGGAAGTGGACACCGCCTGGGCGGCCCTCACCGAGGGCGGAAAGGAAGGCCCGGGTGGTTCACTGACCGACCGGTTCGGAGTCACCTGGCAGGTCGTGCCGAAGGCCCTCGCCGAACTGCTGGCGAAGGCCGATCCACCGGCGGCCGAACGCATTCTGCAGGCGGTCCATGCCATGACGAAGATCGATATCCAGGGCCTGATCGAGGCCCGCGACCGATGATGTCGCACCCTCACAAACACCGACCGGAGCTACACGTGCAGCGATCACGGCGGCAGCCCCCGGTCCAGCGGGCGAAATAAGCCGCCCAGGCCAGGGGCGGCACGAGATCGCCGCAGGCAAAGGCGACATCGATGTCGGTCGAGGATCTCGTGCTCCACGACGCACGCTCCCTCGGGCTGAGACATTGCCCGGGGGCGCTTCTCGACCGCACTCGATGCCGAAGCTCGTCTTCGGCCATACCGTCGAGACGGGGCAGTCGGCCACGAGGCCCGGCCCCCTTCGCCTGCGGCGAGAATCCACCCTCACAGTGATTCCGATTCCATGTGATACAGCGGATTACCTACGACCAGAGTCCGGCCATAGGTTCGGCTCGTCGCCCCGCCCCGAGGCGCCTCACAGCCGCCGGATCGGATCTCCGATCAACGTCGCCGGCCCGGCTGCCGAACGGGTGGAGGCGGGCGGGTTCCCGCCCAACTCTCAGGAAGATCTATGACGACACCGGCCTTGATCCCAGAGTCACCCCCACGTGCACCACGCGCAGCGGCGCCGAGGGTGATTACGCCGGGCTGCTCTCCTCCTACCGCGAGGCGCTGAACACCTGCACCAGGTCGGTGCACCCCTGCGCACCACCGACCGGCACCGGAACGACGGATGAATACTTCCTCAGTCGGTCACCGGCGACACACTGACGCCGGGACCGAGAGTTACCGATAGTAGAGGCCACTCGCGAACAAGCCGGAGGCACTCTCGTCGTGCGGGATGAGTGCTTCAAATATTCGCCCCCATCGAGACGATCGCCGAGATCGGCTACCGTCGAACCACTTTCACACGCGTCGCTGAACGAGGCGGGTTGGGCAGCACCCGGCGGATCTCCTACCATTTCGCTCCGGAGCCGGGGTCGTGGCGCTGACCAGAATCCCACCGTCGTGTTCCGCGACCGTCCCGGCCAGATCGATTCCCCGGGTCGGCTCTGTTCGATTCGACAGACAGACTCTGCGCTTGTTCGCCTCGTCGCGGACCTCGACCGGTATTCCGTTGAGAGACGATCGGCGGCACTGCGCACCCTGGCACCGCTGGAGCGGTACCTCGCCGACACACTCGAACCCACCCTATGGATGGCAGCTTCGATCGTGTGGGCGGCGGACCGGACGCCGCCGGAAATCGGTCGCCTCATCTGTGCAGGGCTCGGAACACTGGTCAGAATTCGTTTCGCATTGTCTGCCGCCGGGGTTGTGGAGGGCTGGACGGTATCTCGCGTCGTCGCAGGTGTCGTCCGAGGGCCATCAGCAGGACTACTTCCAGGCAGATGGTGATCAGTCCGATGAACGCACTGGCGAGTGAGGCGGGCATCATGAACGCCGTGTGGGAGATGAGGATGCCTCCGATCAGCCAGAGGCGGTGGCTGTCGGTCCAGTTGTGCGCACTTCGCCAGCGCAGCACCAGTAGGGCGAACGGGACCGCGGTCATCGCTGCGACGAACAGTCGAAGCGGCTGCGACATCATATCGCCGAGTAACAGGGTCGTTCCGAGACCGAGCGGCAGCAGCGTTGTCAGGAACGCCATCGTCAAGTACACCGACACGAAGCCGACCACCACAGGTCGCGGCGCTTGCCGGTCGGGTCGGATCTTGTTCTGGGATCGGAGTCGGGGCAGCACTCGCAGTGCCAGCAAGGCCAGCAGTGCGATCACCACGACATAGGTGACAGTCCATTCCCACGGGGTGTGGTATCCGGGATCCTCGGTGGCCGAGATGATGCCTCGCAGCCCGAAAACCCCGGCTACGGCCAGTGCGCCGGCGGCGGCGAATCCACCGGTGCGCAGGTAGGTTCGGTTGCGCAGACCGGGGAAGAGCAGGTCGGTGATCATGACGGGCAGGAGCACGCTGAATACGACGTGGACGCCGATCTGTGATTCCCAGTAGGTCCAGTTGATGCCGAAGGCGCGCAGACCCCAGTCGGCGGCACCGTACATCTGCGGGCTGGTCAGTGCCTGCAGGCCGAGTCCGTCCTCTGCCACTTGATAGGCCAGACCTAGCACCACCAGGCCGGGCCACCCGGCGCCGACTCGGACAACCGCCTCGCGAATGACCAGGACGCCCGCGCCGTACATCACCAGCAGCAGGGGAAGGAGCAGCCAGGTGATCGGGACGGCGACCGCTGTGAACGTCAGCTCCGCGCACAACGTCGTCAGCAGCGCCAAGGTCCACGCGGCACGTAGCCGACTGCGGTCGGGTCGCGAGTGGCCCGGCCGGAAGTCGGTGGCCGTCGCGCGACCGGGGTTCGTTGCTTGCGCTTGCCGTTCGGGCCATTTACCGGCCATGGGGGTCAACCAATCCTGGCGTGTCGATCTCGGTCGTGGAGTGCAGCTCGATACGGCGTTCCTGCGTCCACCGATTGCGTACATCGTATGACTGAATAGTGGCGCATATAAAGGTCCTTTGACGATAAATCGAACTAGTACAATGAGAAAAGTGACCTAGTGCAATAGGCCTGCCGCACTCGAAAGTGGCGGGAAACCGGGGTTCGTTTGTTGCAGAGGTCGTCTGCTACGTGTCCAGACAACTGACCACCGCGATACCCCCCGGCTCAACGTTTCGGTCGCACTACGACCTCGACGCGTTCTACTGCCGGGCCCGGGATCGGCGGGGCGCATGAGAAAGGCGGCGTCGAGGGATAGATCGGCTGGTTCCGCCGCAACCACTTCGTCCCGATCCCCGAGGTCGAGTCGATCGACGAACTCGATGAACCGAAGTCGCCCGCCACGAACGATTACCGGCCAAGGCCGGGACCCGGTTGGACCTGGACCACCTCGAAGGGCTGCTACGCAAACCTGACGCAGCGACGCATTGCTTCGCTGCCATCCGACCGTCGACCGATCCGGTCGGTCGCTGCCTATGACCAGGTGACACGACCGATAACGGCCCACCTATCGGGTCGATTCGGCCGCGCGAGTGCGGGTGGCGGTCGGTGTCTCGCCGGTGTGCCTGCGGTAGACGCGCCGGAAGGCCGCCGGATCGGCGTAACCCACCGCGCCCGCGATCACGTCGACAGGCTCGCGCGTGGTCGTGAGTAGGGTGGCCGCCTGCCCGACCCGGAGGCGATGAACGTACTGGGTGGGTGAGACGCCGACGCGGTCGCGGATGCGGCGGGTCAGAGTGCGCGGAGAAACCGATGCCACACTGGCCAATTCGTCCAGCGATAGTTGCCGGTGCAGATTGGCGTGCACGTGCTGTTGCACGGCACGCAGCACCGGGTCGGTGGCCCGTAGATGCTCGAGCACCATGTAGCGCGACTGCGACATGCGGGCATCGAGCACCAGGTAGTGGGCCACCTGCTCGGCCAGTGCCCCGCCGCCGAGGCGGGCGACCAGCGCCAGCAGCAGATCTGTGTGGGCGAAAGCCGCTCCTGCGGTGAGTATCGCGCCGCTGTCGACCACCATGCGATCGGAGTGCACGGTGATATCGGGGAAGCGGCGGGCCAACAGCGGCGCCAGCCACCAAGTAGTGGTGACGACCCGGCCCGACAGCAACCCCGAGGCCGCGAGCACGAAGACAGCCGAGCAGGAGGCGGCTACCGTAGCGCCGGAATCGGCGGCACGCCGGATGATTTCGACTGCCTGCATGGTCTGCGGCCGGGTCAGCAGTTCCTCGACACGCGCTTCGCTGGACGCGGACGGCCCCGGCAGCACCAGAATATCGCCCGGTTCGAACTCCGCCGCGCCGAGCGGGGTTTCGGTATCGACACTGATCAGCCGCCCACCGCTGGATCGGACCGGCAGCCCATCGAGTGATGCGACGCGCTGCCGCAGCCGCCCGCCCGTCGTGTCACCGGCGATCCCGGCTGCCGTCTCGACGATGTCGATACCGATTCCGAGTGCACCTTCGAGCACACCGTCCAGCGCAAGGTGGGTAATCATGTGGCGAGATTAGACCGAAGAGTGTCGATCTTGCCAATGGCGATGGCTGACCTGCTGCGGCAGGGTTTGGGGTGTGCAGCAATCTCTCCCGCAGGATCCCCTCGACGACGACCTCACCGATTTCGCACCCCGGTCGATCACGCTCGACGGAGTAGCCCGCACGGTGTACGTCAGCGGCACCGGACCGGCGGTCATCGTCATGGCGGAAATGCCCGGCATCAGTCCCGATGTGGCTCGCTTCGCCCGCTGGGTGCGCGACGCCGGGCTCACCGTCTACCTGCCGTCACTGTTCGGCCGCGACGGCGCCTATCCGGAGGCAGCGGCCGGCGCGGAGGTCCTCGAACGAGCCTGTGTCAGCGCGGAATTCCGGGCCTTCGGCGCGGGCAAGTCCAGCCCGGTCGCGGTGTGGCTGCGTGCGCTGGCAGCCCTGGCCCATCGCGAATGCGGCGGTCTCGGCATCGGCGCGCTGGGTATGTGCTTCACCGGGAATTTCGCGCTCACCATGATGCTCGAGCCCGCGATGCTGGCGCCGGTACTGTGCCAGCCGTCGCTGCCACTGGATGAGCCTGGTGGACTGGAGATTTCGCCCGGTGAGCTCGCGGCCGTGCGGGAGCGACTCGATCGCGATGATCTCGTGGTGCGCGCCTACCGCTTCGAGGGCGACCGCTTCTGCACCGCGCAGCGTTTCGCCGCCTACGCCGCAGCGCTGGGTCCGCGTTTCGAGCCGCGAGTGCTGCCCGCCGATGCGGCGAATCCCGCTCCCCCGCCGTTCTTCTCCCAGATCGTCGACTGCCCCCACAGTGTGGTCACCGCGCATCTTGTCGATGCGGCGGGGGAGCCGACCGCCGCGGCCCGCGACGAGATCCTCGCCTTTCTCGTGGACCGGCTGACTGCGGACGTCCCGTTGCAGTGACATAGCGTCCACACATATATGCGCATACCGACACTCAGCGCTGCCGCGGCCACCCCGGTTACCGACCGCAGGCGAGAACTACGTGACCTGCTCGAGTCCTGGATCGACTCCGTGGCGGAGGATCCCGGCGTCGCGAGTGACGAGGGACTGGTCACGCCGGTGATCACCCGCTCAGCGGTACCGGCGCGACCGGTTGTCGTCGAGTTGGGGGCCCGGCGGGTCGGTGACCGCCGCGAGCAGGCGCCGCGCGAAGGTCTCCAACCCGCTCAGGAAGCCGGCGGGCGCCGTCACGGTGAAACCGGTGTCCAGGAAAGCGAGTGCGCCGACCAGCCACTGCCAGGTGTCCAACCGGACTGTGACGGAGGTGTGCCGGTCGTCGTGGGCGGCGATCTCGGCATGTTGATAGACCAGCGCGTCCGCGACCCGCTCCGGCGGCGCCGCCACCAGCAGATCGACGCGCCGCTTGCCGGTATCGAGGCCGCGCTGCAGGTAGTCGAGGGCGGTATCGGCCGGTAGCGGGCGCAGCTCGTACCGTGCGCCGGTATTCAGCAACTCGCTGAGACGATCCACCCGGAACACCCGCCAGCCCGTGCGGCCGGTATCCCAGGCGAGCAGATACCAGCGCAGGTGCTGATGGATCTGGCGGTAGGGGTGGACTCTTCGGAGGCTCGTCGCACCGCGGATATCGGTGTAACCGAAGGTCACGATCTCGCGGTCTGCGATAGCGGCAGCCAAGGTGGCGAGGTGTTCCGGCGACACCCCGGGCGCGGAATGCCGACCCGTGTCCAGACCAGCACGCATCGCCGCCACCCGGGGCTGGAGCCGGGCGGGCAGGAACTGGTCGATCTTGCCGTAGGCGCGGGTCGCGGCATCGTCGAGCCCGCCCGCGGTCGCGGGGCCGGCGGCGCCGAGTGCGGCAAGGCCGAGCAGGGTGGCGATCGCCTCGTCGTCGTCGAGGACCAGGGGCGGCATCGTGCGCCCGGCCCGGAGCCGGTAATAGCCGCCCGGACCTGGGCGAGCCTCCACCGGATAGCCGTAACGGCGGAGCCGCTCGATATCCCGGCGCAGCGTCCGGGGGCTGCTGTCGAGCCGACGGGCCAGCTCCGCACCCGAGTAGACGCCGCCGGTCTGCAGTGTCGACAACAGCGCCAGCATTCGTTCGGTCACATCCGCCACCGGTCCTATTCTTCCGCGGATCGCGGCCGGAAACCGGCCACATCTGTCCATAGCGTCTGATCCATGGACACGAGCAACATCACCATTCGCGGCGCACGCACGCACAACCTGGCCGGTCTCGACCTCGATATCCCCCGCCACCGGCTTGTCGTATTCGTCGGCCGGTCCGGCTCCGGGAAATCGTCACTGGTGTTCGACACCGTCGCGGCGGAAGCCGGCTACCAGTTCAACGAGACCTATCCCCCGTTCGTGCGCAACCGGTTGCCGAAATGGGCGCGGCCCCCAGTCGACCGCATAGACGGAGTGTCGCCGGTTGTGGTGATCGATCAGCGGCGCATCGGCGGCAATGCCCGTTCGACGGTCGGCACGATCACCGACACCTGGACCTACTTGCGCCTGCTGTACTCCCGGATCGGGGAGCCGTGGGCCGGGGAATCCGATCACTTCTCCTTCAATGAGCCGGCGGGCATGTGCCGGGCCTGCACCGGGTTGGGCGAAGTGGTGGTGAGCGCGACCGAACGGTTCCTCGACCTGGACAGAAGCCTCGCCGACGGCGCGATTCTGCTGCCCGGATTCGGCCACGGCGGCTACTGGTACGAGCAGTACGCGGGTATCGGCGTCTTCGACCCCGATACCCCGCTGCGGGAGTGGACGGAAACCGAGCGCGACGCGCTGCTGTACGGCGGCTCTGCCGCGGACCTACTCGGCCGCCGCCCGCCCAAGGACTACGAGGGCATCGTCGAGCGGTTCGAACGAATTCATCTGCACACCTCCGACAACCTGTCCGAGCGCAAACAGGAGACCATCCGCCGGTTCACCCGCTCCGAACGCTGCGCCGAATGCGGCGGTGACCGGCTGAACGAAGAGTCGCGCGCCGTGACCGTCCTCGGTCACACGATCGGAGAGATGGCCGGGCTGGAGGTCGGCGAGCTCGCCGACCTCGTCGCGACCCTCCGAGTGCCGCAGGTCGCACCTGTGGTCGAGGCGTTGCGTGCCCGGCTGGACGCGATGACCACCATCGGACTCGGATACCTCACCCTCGGCCGCGCCACCACGACACTGTCCGGCGGCGAATCACAACGGATCAAGACGGTGAAACACCTCGGTTCCAGCCTCATCGAAATGACCTACGTGGTGGACGAACCCACCGTCGGCCTGCATCCCACCGATGTGGCATCGATGACGCGGCTGCTCGCCCGGCTACGCGACAGCGGAAACAGTGTGCTGGTCGTGGAACACGATCCGGCCGTGATGGCATGCGCCGATCAGATCGTGGAACTCGGTCCCGGCGCCGGAGCCGAGGGTGGCAGGCTGGTGTTCCAGGGAACGTTCGCCGACCTGCGCGCCGCCGATACGCCGACGGCGCGCGCATTGGCGCGGCAGCGGACCGCACGCCGAGAGCCACGGCAGGCGACCGGCAAGCTCACCGTGGCCGAGGCGTACCGCAACAACCTGTGTGGCGTCACCGTCGATATCCCGACCGGCGTAATGACCGTGCTCACCGGGGTCGCGGGTTCCGGGAAATCCAGTCTGGCCGCCGAATTCGCCTCCCGGCACGAGGCGATAGCCCTCGACCAGAAACCGGTGAGCGCCAACCGCCGATCCACACCGCTCACCTACACCGGTATCGCCCCCGCTGTCCGCAAACTCTTCGCCCGCCACAACCGGGCGCCCGCCGGGCTGTTCAGCGCCAACTCCGCGGGTGGCTGTCCGAACTGTGGCGGACTCGGTGTCATCTATACCGATCTCGCGTTCCTCGACGGCCAGCAGACCGTGTGCGACAGCTGCCACGGGCGACGCTTCACCCCGGAGGCGCTCTCCCACACGGTGGACGGCCTGTCCATCGCCGATATCGACTTCCTCACCGTCGCCGAGGCCATCGAGCGACTACCCGAGCCGGCCATCACCCGAGCCCTGGAACGGCTCGCCGAAGTCGGCCTCGGATACCTGCGGCTGGGCGAACCGCTGAGCGGACTGTCCGGCGGCGAATGCCAGCGGCTCAAGATCGCCAGAGAACTCCGCGAAGCTGCGGAACCCGCTGTGTATCTGCTGGACGAGCCGACCACCGGTCTGCATCCGGCCGATATCGAGACGCTGTTGCGGGTGGTCGACGCCCTCGTGGACTCCGGCCACACCGTAGTCGTCATCGAGCACGACCTCGAGGTGATCCGACACGCCGACTGGCTGATCGACCTCGGTCCGGGACCGGGTAGGCATGGTGGGACGGTGCTCTTCGAAGGCCCCGTAACCCACTACACAGATCACGCGACGCCCACCTCGCGGGCACTCGACGCCGCGCGCAGTGAGTAGCCGGTCAGGTGCGACACCAGCCCGGGAGAAGCAGATCGGGTACTCGCTCCCTATGGCATCGGCGTGGTCGGCAGGCGTCGGGCCCGATGCGTCACCGCGGTGGCCAGGTCGGTGTAGTCGTCGATCAGCTGAGCGAGCCGGTATTTGGACTTCACTCAACCGATCCTCACATAGACAAGAGGTCGCCGGGCGGCCCAGTCCATCCATAGAGCCACCCAGACCCTCGACGATCCGGGCATTATCCGAATACCAAGGAGACGCGATGGGTAGCACCCCGATTCGGCCGAGGCCGCTGACCGACCTCGAGGCCGCAGTCATAAGGAAGATGTTATCGGCGGGTAGACACGGTTCTGCCGAATACCGTGCGCAGATACCCTATTCGCAGGTTGTATCGACCTGGGGTGTCGGATCGCCCAGCGTTGATGTAGAGGTACGCCCGGGTCCCGCCCCGGCGGGCGATGTGACGGACGGGATCGTCGCGAACGGAACTGTCACCGATCCCTCGGGAAGGCCGATCGGTGAGGTCATCCTGTGGGTCGAAGCCGGCCGGCTGAGCGGGATCGAATACGCCTGGTATACCGACGAACGGCCCACGCAGCTACCTGGGCCTGACCAGATCGATCTCTTGTAGTTCGGCACCCACCTGTTGTCGATTCGGTGGTACCTGGTCAATCATGAAGCCGAAACCGCGGTTGCGCCCGGCAGAGTGATGTACGAGGCCGGGGTTTCAGACCGGGCATGCATGATCACCGTCGGCGAGACGGGCTTCCATCCGATCCCCACATAGGCCTCGACGGCACGTCCGGTAAGAAGTGGAGGCAGCGCGGTCGCAGTTACCAGAGCTGCGCTGGAACCAGGACTGTCCAGACCTGCCCCGGCGCGAAGGGGATGGCTGTAGCGGTGGGGGTTGTATAGGTTGTGCCTGCCTGCGGGGAGGGCCGGGACCACACGGCCGGGAACGCTTGACCGTCCCGAAGTACGAGGGCCCGACCGCTACCGGTCGTCTGGGCCAGAGGTGAGACGCTGCCCGCGATATCGCTGACGGCCGAGTCGTACACCTGCACACTCTGCAGCACGACCGTACTCGCCATGAGCTGTCCGGTATCGGCAACGGTATAGGCAGCACCGTCCATGGACACCAGCCACCGGTGGTGGCCGGGTGACCAGTCGAAACCGATCACCGTGTCCTGATACCGCGCTTCCTGATATTGCGTGGGCAGGCCACCGGCAGGCGTAGGACCGAAGTGCAGTTGCGACGCCGAAGACCAGCCGCCGCCCACGGGCAACTGATCCGACCGGACGAACAGATTGTGCGGAGCGTCGCGACTGTAGTCGCGGTAGTACGCCGCAGGTTGCCGATCGGCCGAGGCGTTCTGGAGCGACGAACGATCGACAGAGGCAACCAGCTCAGGTGCGGCACCAGAGGATGCCAACGTCGGGTTGCCGAACTGGTCCAACAGCGTCAGATCCGTTTCCCGCACGCTTCGGACAGGTCCGATCGCCGGGGGTTTGTCGGTCGAGAACACGGCGGCCAACCGGCTCAAACCACCCTCGACCGGCTCGACGTAGACCAAGTCGGCGGCTCCGAGCCCTACCGGTGGTCGTGCCTGCGGACTGTTGTCTATCTTCGCGACCAGCACGGGCACCCCTACCCGGGATGATCCGTCCGGGCCGAGTGGAGCGCGCTCGGGCCGGGTGCCGCTACTGCACGCGAATACAGCGCACATCCCCAGTGTCGTCAGGAACGCGGCAATCCACACCCACCATCGCTGCTGCATAGGAGCAACCCTCGTAACGCACCCGATTCTACGCCGCACTCGACCATGGCAGGAGTGGTCGAGCCGACCGCTGAGCTCGGCTATAACCATGCTCTGGCCGACCATGTCGAAGGGACCGGCCGACCCGGAGCCGACCGAACCCGCGCACTATCCATCGGCTGTTATGACGCGTCCGGCACTACCCCTCCCGCTTCCCGGGAAGCGTTCGCCGCATCGGCCGATTCGGTCTGGGTCAGCGGCAGAACGATCACCACCCGATCCGTATCGGTACGCCCGTACCGCCGACCGTATTCGAGCAGTAGCCGGGCCAGCCGTTCGGTGACGGTGTACGCACCGTAGTCCAGGCGGTGTACATCGGCCTCCCGCAGCCGGGCCACCACAGTACGCAACAGTTGATGCCAGGGCACCAGCAACGCGCGGAAGGTCGTACCCTGCACGGTGGCGGCGACCACCGGCGAGATCGCGGTGATCGTCGCCGACCGCGCACCCCCATCGACCGCACTGAGCTCACCGAGCAGATCCCCGGGACCACGAATACCCAGGACGACCTGTTTTCCGCTGGGTGCGGAAGAGCTCACTTCGACCCAGCCCTGTTCGACCACCAGAACGTTGTCGGATGTATCGCCTTCGTGGAGCAGTACCGCTCCCCTTGGCCAGCGCTGCCGCGTACCCGCTCTCAGCAGCCGCTTTCTGTCGAAGTGAGGTAAAGCATCGGAATCCAGTGGTGTTCCACTTTTGAGTCACCGTCCTCCACGGTGATGACCTCGCGACGGAGTAGTCGATCGACCCCGGCGGAACACGGAGAACGCCGCTGCCGAGCCAGATTCGATATGGGGTAATCGAAACATCCACTGCAATAGAAGGATTCAGGCGCCAGCACTCGGCGGTGCAACACCAGCCGCACCGTCCGCGGGCCGGGTGACAGGCCGTGCGCCGATCAGATTGCACGCTTGCGCGCACCGAGGTCCCGGCCGGATCGGCAAGGGCGACCTCGTCGTAGTGGCGATGAACGCCGCGAACCGTGACCCGCGCGTCTTCACCGACCCCGATATCCCCGACTTCGAGCGAAAGATGACCCGCCACCCTCCGCTGTCACGGTTCGCTCATTCCGGCGAATACGAGACGCGCGGATCAATCGCCGGCGACAACCCAAAGGCCTGCGACGGAAGGAGAATCGAGCCCCGTGAAGGACACACCTCCCACGGTCGGCGCCGAGAGCAATGCACTTCCGGGACGAGTGTAGAGAATGAAAGGAGTCAACTCGATCAGCCGATCCTGGACGGTCCCGTACGCACGCCGGCGTTCATCGACATCGGTACTCATCCGGCCCTGAGCGAGGGCTTCGTCCAACTGCGGATCTACGACCTTGAACGGATTGCCCCGGCTCTGTGAGAAAAGGCGCTGGTAGAACATCGGCTCCGGGTCGGTTCCGTTCATACCGGTGATGGACATATCGTAATCCCCGGAATTGAGGCGTGCGGCGAGACCGGCGAAGTCCATGGATTCGACGGTGACTTCGATGTTGTCGAACCGGAGGAGCTGAGCCTGCAATGCCTGGCTCCCCCGCTGGCTCTCCGGTGTCGAATAGGCCGTGATCGAGAACGACAACGGTTTACCCTCCGCCGCGAGTTCGTCCAGGAGTTTTTGAGCGAGGACCGGGTCGTGAACGTGAATCTTCTTGTCCGGGTCGTAGAACGGCGAGGAATCGACGAACAGCGTATCGGGATCGTCCGGCACACCGGATCGGATCAGATTGAATTGTTCGAGGTCGATCGCCGCGCTGACAGCCTTACGAGCACGCACGTCGGAGAACGGACCCCGCGCGTTGTTCAATGCATAGATGATCCCGCCACTGTGCTCGACGACGATCGGGGTCATACCCGCGT
This sequence comes from Nocardia jinanensis, assembly GCF_014645735.1. Taxonomy (GTDB): domain Bacteria; phylum Actinomycetota; class Actinomycetes; order Mycobacteriales; family Mycobacteriaceae; genus Nocardia; species Nocardia jinanensis. The sequence goes on from NZ_BMMH01000005.1 coordinate 115,337, forward strand.
CGCGCGCTCGCTGCTCGTTCAACCGTGTCGGTTCGAAGATCACCTGTGCCGCACCGCTCTGCAGCGAGGCGAACCGCTGATTCTGGTCCGCGGTGGGCACGATCCGCAGTGTGTCGAGGTATGGCTTCGGGGCATCGAAATAGTTCGGGTTCTTCACGAGGTCGAGGGCACCACCACGAACCCAGCGTTGTAGTACGAACGGGCCGGCACCGATAGGCGCGTTGTCGAAAGCCCGTGGTCCCGCGCGCAGTGCCGCCGGAGACGCTATCCAGTTGAGTGCGGTGGCGGCTACTGTCCGGCCGAACTGCATGGTGGGCGCGACGAGGTCGATCCGCAGCGTGGTGGGCGAAAGAACCGTGGTCGAGACGATACCCGCGGCGTGCCCCCCGTCCAGCGCTCCCAGAGTCGGATCTTTCATCCTGTCCCAGCCGAACGCGACGGCGTCGGCACCGAATGGTGACCCGTCCGAGAAGACCAGGCCATCGCGCAACGTGAGGGTCCAAGTCGACCCGTCCTGCGAGGTGAGGCTTTCCGCGAGTTCGGGAGTGATCTCGCCGGTCGTCGCGTCACTCGCCACGAGTTGTCCGTACAGCGCATTGCCGAGCGCCCCGTCCTGCGGGCCCTGATTGCTCATGACACCGGGATCGAGTATCCGCGGATCCTTGTTGGTCATCAGGGTTATCGATCCCCCGAATTCGGGTTCACCCACGGCGCCCGGGGACGATTTCGTTCCGGCACCGCACCCGGATATCAACAGGAGCGCGGAAACCGCGCAGAGTGCGCGCCATTTGAAGTCGATCATGTGTATTCCTCGGTGCAAAATCAACTGGTGGACGATATCGCCGGCATGGACTTCGCGCCGTGCCCGACGGGATAGAAGTTCCGCACCCACTTGCGGAGTCGGGTGAACCCGGCCGCTTCGGATGCGGCCAACCCAGGAGGGTCGATGTAGATCTGGTGGGCCCAGATATTGACATCGTCCGGCAGCGCCGCATGCGTTTCCTGCAGCCGGCCTTCCAAATAACCGGGCTCGGCGTCACGTTCCGTCTTCTCGATCCAGACCGTGCCGAAGATTTCACACGTTTCGTCATCGACCGGGGTGGGACAGATGTTGACCACCCGTACGCCGGCGCGCATATGTTCGGCGGTGACGCTGATCCCGATACCCGACCACACGATGTACAGGGTATTCGTCGTCTCGTCGGTGTCCTGCCCGGAAGCCCATCGACGCCCGAACCCGATCTTGGCTTTCCAGGTGTGCTCGTCGGCCTCCTCGTGCAAGGCCACCGGCGCGGTCGGCGTGCGGTGCACGAAGCGGAAATGCTCGACGTCGACGGCGTTCTCCGGGAGCACGTTCGGTGGAATTCGGACGCCGGTGAAGTGGTTGCGGCCACCAGGATAGGCCCGGTGGAAGTCGCGGCCCGCTGTATAGGCTTCGAGATCACGGAACACGTCGGGAACTTCCCATACCGGCGGGCTCCCGTCGACGTCGTGCCAGAGGTAGATCGACTCGTTGATCTCGGCCACCGGCCAGGACCGGACCCGGCGGGTGCGGTTGGGACGGTCCTGGTAGGGGATGCTCACGTTCCGGCCGTTCTCGTCCCACACCCAACCGTGGAACGGGCACTGGATGCCGTCGTCGACGACACAGCCGCCATAGGCCAGATTGGCGCCGAGGTGCTGACAGTGCGCGTCGAGGATCCGCACCACTGCGTCCTTGCCGCGGAAGGCGACCAATTCGTGGCCGAAATACTGCATCGGCACCACTTTCCCCACGGGGAGGTCGGCGGACCAGCCGACCTGGAACCACCCCGTGGGCTTCATCAAATGCGCAATTGTCATCGCCGACCTTCCTCCTGGCTCGTCACGACACCCCGGCACGCCGCGTGAGGGGCCTGCTGGACACGAGTTGCAATAAGGGTAATGAATACGAATCGTCAGTAGATCAGTTGCGGCGTCGAATCGGGCTGAAACAGCTAAATCGGGCAGATGATTCGCGATTTCGGTGTAATCTCATCCACGCCCTCGCGACTCCATCCACCAGGCGGTATCCGACACGTAGTGAACGATGTAATTCACAGGTCAACCATCCCTTCGCGGAATGAAGCCAGCGGCTCGCGCCCGACTCCACCCGAACCGGCACAGGAGATTCCGGCAGGCACGAATGGATCGATGACCTCGCAGCCTCCGCCTCACCCTCACGACAAACGTTAACATATCAGTATCCTGAAAAGGAGCGGTTTTGAGTCTCTTCCGTACCTCCGGCGATCGTCTCTGGCTTCTCGTGGAGCAACGTGCGAATCTCTCGCCGGATCGAATCCTTCTCGTGGACACCTACGGCCGTTCGATGACGTTCGGTGCGTTCCGCGCAACCGCGGAACGCGTAGCCGCCGGACTGCAGGAGCAGGGAGTCACCGAAGGACGGCGCGTGGCGTGGCAGTTGCCCACCAGCCTCGAGGCCGTGGTTCTGACCGCAGCCCTCGCGCGACTCGGGGCGGTGCAGAATCCGCTGATCGTCATGCTGCGAGAGGCGGAACTACAGGCAATCGACGCACAGGTCCGCGCCGAGTTGGTGATCACCATTCCGGATTGGCAGGGCTTCGGGCATGCCGCGGCTCATCGGGCGATCGTCGGTGAGCGGGCACAAGTCCTCGACTGCGACCACCGCACAGTAGGAAGCGAGGGGATCGCACTGCCCGAAGCAGACCCGGCAACATTGCCGGGCCTTCCGGGTCACGACGATCGACGATGGGTGTACGTAACGTCCGGAAGTACATCGGTACCCAAGGCCGTCTGGCATACCGATGCGTCGGTATGCGCCTCGGCCCGCGCCATGGTGGAGGATCTGCCGCTCGAAGCAGACGATGTGGTACCGATCCCGTTCCCCTATCCCCATATCGGCGGTGCCGCATGGCTGGTGACCGCCCTGCGTACCGGATGCCGGCTGATACTGGTGGATCGTTTCGATCCAGTGCGCTCGCCGTTGGATATGGCGGAGCAGGGCGCAACGATCCTCGGCAGTGCGACACCGTTCTTCCGGGCATACATCGCCGCACAACGAGAGCATGGGCCCACACCCTTGTTTCCGGCTCTCCGCTTCACCATGGGCGGCGGTGCTCCGTCCCCGGCGGGAATGGATCAGGAGTTCCGGGACACCGTGGGCGGTAGGGGAATCTACAATGGTTACGGCTTGACCGAATGCCCGCTCGCCGGATTCCCGCCTTTCGATCGCCCCGACCTGCGCGAAAAATCCTCGTGGATGCCCGGACCGGATGTCGAGGTTCGTATCGTGGCGCCGGACGGCACCGGATCACCCCCTGGAGAACAGGGGGAGTTGTTGCTGCGAGCACCCCAGCAATTCAGCGGGTATCTGGACGAAGCCGCTACTGCTCTCGCCCTCGATCCCGAGGGCTTCGTACGCACCGGCGACCTCGCGAGCGTCGACGAATCCGGCGCTGTGACGATCACGGGCCGGTTGAAAGAGATCATTGTGCGCAACGGCGAGAACATCTCGTGCGCCGAGGTCGAATCGGTACTGATGGCACACCCGTCGATCGCCGAGGCCGCGCTGATCGCGATCCCGAATCCACATACCGGTGAACGAGCCTGCGCCGCGCTCGTCGTCGAAAACGACATGCCCACACCGACCGTGGCGGAGATCCACGCCTTCTGCACTGCGGCCGGATTGGCACGGTTCAAATCACCCGAAGAACTCGTAATCGTCGACACGATTCCCCGCAGCTCGATGGGAAAGATAGCCCGTATGCAACTGCGCGCCGAAGTTCTGGCGGCTGCACGCACACCAGCTCGGCCACACTGAGCACCGGGTTCCGGGGGGCGGTGAACCGGCCCCCCGGAACCCGATTCACCGTTCCGGACAGCCGGAAAGTGTGTCGAACTTTGCTGTATCGGTTCACGCATTTCGTCTATTAATCTAACTGTATCGTGGTATCGGCGACCAGCGATCCCGCACGGCGCTCGTCGCCGAGCAGCATCATCGACCCAGAGGACACATATCCATGGACTACCGGATCAAGGGGCGAGTCGCACTCGTCGTCGGCGGCAGCAAGGGTATCGGTAAGGAGACCGCGAAGATGCTCGCGGCGGAGGGCAGCCGGGTTGCGATCGTGGCACGCACCCGCACGCACATCGACCGTGCGGTCGAGGAGATCACCGAGGCGGGCGGCACGGCGCTCGGGGTGCCGGCCGATATGAGTTCACAGGAAGGCATCGAGTCCGCGGTCGCGACGGTCACCGAGAAGCTCGGGGCCCCACTTATAGTGGTGACCCAGGCGGACTTTCATGTCCGTGGCTTCTTCGAGGAGATCACGCGCGTCGAGGACTACGTCGACTCGTACCGCACGTATACGCTCAGTCAGGTACATATGCTGCGGGCCGTACTCCCTGCCATGCGCGAGGCCGGCTGGGGCCGGTTCGTCCACATCGGGTCGGGCACCGCCAAGGAACCGCAGAGTCTGCCGCCGCATACGGTCGCCAACGCCACGCGTCCTTCCACCGTCGGCCTTCTCAAGAGTGTGGCCGACGAGTACGCCCAGTTCGGTATCACCATCAACACCGTAGCGCCCGGCTGGATAGCGACCAAGACCACCAACTGGTACCTCTCCACCCATGAGGGGCTCACCGACGACGCCGCACGCAAGAAATGGCTGATGGAGAAAGCGGGAGTTCCAGCGGGCCGGGCAGGTGACCCCGAGGAGATCGCCTCGACCATCGCCTACCTCTGTTCAGATCAGGCCGGCTATCTGAACGGCCACTACATCTGTGTCGATGGGGCCCATCACCGGTCCGCCTTCTGACCGGCGTCCGCTGGTAGATGAATCCGGTACCGGCGCCGTCGAGGACGGGATCGTCGGGAAGTGTCAGTGCGACGGTCAGGTGGGCTCATCTGGCGGCAATGCCGTCTACCCACTGTGTCGCCCGCTGGAGGAATTCCGGACCGTTGAGTGCGAGATTCATCGAGTGGCCCGCCCGCGGGAGCACATAGGTGGCCAGGTCCGCCTTCGGGAAGTACGGACGCTCGGAGCGACGCAGTGCGTCTGCGTCCGAGCAGTCGGCCTCTTCGCATTGTGCGCCCGATGTCGGGACCGCGCCCGCCATCGGGGCCACCGCACCCGCCGGAATCGCCATTGCCGTAACGACCAGCAGTTGCCACAGACGGCGCGGAAAGATCATGGTTGCCTGCCCTTTCGACGGTCGAACGGAACGAGGCCAACAGAATCAGCACAATTAGATGCCTATTTATGGTCGACCGCCGGCTCACCGGTGGATATCCGGATGTCCGACCGGGTCCCCTGACCTGTCACCGCAGGTCCGGGCGCCCGTAGCGCACCATCCGCGCCGACGAGCACGGACCATGCCCCCGAAGGCCGGCCGGGCCTTCGGGGGCACTTCGTCCCCACCCGACCGATCCGGCTAACCCGTGCGGAATCGGGGCAGGCAGTCGCTCAGTTGTTTCGCATCATTGCGCGGGTCGAAGATGGTGGCGACATAGGTCGTCGAATAGATCCACCACAGCAGCGCGGCCCGGATCTCCTGCCGGGCCAGCGTCGCGTCGTTGGTCGCTACGGCGGTGAGAGCGTTGAGGCTGTCGGCCTTGTTGTACATGACCGCGTACGAGGCCCACGCGAGCAACCGGTCGTATTGCTCCTGATCCCATCCGCGATAAATGGTGACCGTTCCGGGAATCACGCCGTTCCGGTAGATCGCGTCCCCTGCCGCGGTGAAGCGTTGCTGTGTTGCCAGCAAGGGCTCCTGCCCCGGCCGCCCGCGGACCATTTCGGTCACCCGTCCGGCGACGCCCGGGTCGACCGTTGCCTCGGCGTGCCTGCGCTCCGCGTCCTGGAGATACTGTTGGATCGGCAGGGCGAAGTGCGCGTCGAGGAGTACATCCGGGTTCGCGCTGAAGTAGTTGTCGGTGAACGGTTTCGCGGCCGACGGTGCGTTGGGGTTCGGGGGCAGCAGGTTCCGCAGCCACGCCGCGTCATAGCCGAACATTCCTACTTCCGCCGGGCCGCGCTCGAGGAGGTCACCGAAGGGTCCCGGCAGATCGGCGGTGAGGGGAGCGTTGCTCCGCAACGTCTGTTCGGCGAAGCCGACGGCCCGGGCGTCGTCACCGGAGAGCGCCGCGTCGCGGTATTGTCCGAGCGCCTGACTGTAGAACTGCGCGTAGACATCGTCGGTGGGGGTCACCGAGATCACGGTGGTCCGATCGAAAACGGCCATATTGGACCGCAGCCAGGTGCTGGAGTAGTAGCCGGTCAGGTGGGCGAGCCATGCGGCGCGGCTCAATCCGTCGGATGTGGTGAGATCCAGATCGTGGCCCGCCGGCGGCTCGGCCTGGTCCATGGCGATATTGGCCAGCCGGTGCGGCAGCCACCAGACGAGGAAGTCCTGCACGTTCGGATTTGCCGTGGTCATCTCGCCGGTGTTGCTCGGGTGCGCACTGTTGGCGTATTCCCGGGCGAAGGCATCCAGCAGCTCCGGATCGGCGACCAGCCCGTTGCGCCCGAGACTCGGGTAGCCGTTGTCGACCCACGGGTAGTAGGTCAGATCCACCCCGGTCACCGACGCGTGGGGCTCGGCGTGCGCAGCCACCACCCCCGACAGACTCAGCGTGACCGCCGTCAGCAACGCAACCGACGATCGGAGCACCCAATGACGGCCTCGATGGCCCTGACCTCTCACAACACCCACGGCGTCGCCCCTTTCTGCTGGCGGAAAGAGTGTGACACATAGAGCTGAATGAGATAGTGATTTCAAATTATTCTCTTTACTGCACCACCAATGTCGCCGCGTCCGGATCGGCGCGATTCACTCACTGACGGTCTCTCGGCGTCACCCACTTCGCCGCACGGTTCACTCGTCGTCGGGGAAGTGGCACGCGACCTTTCGTCCGCCGTCGAGTTCGCGGAGCTCGGGAACCTCCGCCGCGCATCTGTCCGCGGCCTTCGGACACCGGGTTCGGAAGGGGCATCCCGACGGCGGGGACAGCGGGGACGGAATTTCGCCTGCGAGTGCCGGCCCACGGAACCCGCCCTTCGCCGTCATACTGGGGACAGAGTCCAGCAGCGCCCGGGTGTAGGGATGGCTCGGGCTGTCGAAGATCTGGTCGACCGCGCCGATTTCGCACACCCGGCCGAGATACATCACCATGACACGGTCGCTGACCGACCGTACGACGCTGAGGTCGTGGCTGATGAACACCAGCGTCAGGTCGTACTCGTCTTTCAGGTCCTGCAGCAGGTTGACGATCTGTGCCTGTACCGAGACGTCCAGGGCGGAGACCGGTTCGTCGCAGACGATCAGATCGGGTCGGATCGCGAGTGCGCGGGCGATCGCGATACGCTGCGCCTGGCCGCCGGAGATCTGTCCCGGACGTACCTCACCGAAACGGTCCGGATCCATCCCGACGGTTTCGAGAACTTCCCTGGCCAGGCTCGCGCATTCGCGCGCCGGGGTGCCGGCGATCAGCAGCCCCTCGACCACGAGTTCGGAAACTCGGCGGCGCGGGTTGAGCGAGGACACGGGATCTTGGAAGATCATCTGCAACTTGCGCCGGAGCGTGCGCAGCTCCTTGGTCGACGCCGACGCCAGGTCGGTGCCCCGGTACAGCACTTCGCCGGAGGTGATCTTCTCCAGGCGCAGGATCGCCCGGCCCGTGGACGATTTACCGCAGCCCGATTCGCCGACCAGCGCCAGCGTCTCGCCGGGGCGGACATCGAAACTGACATCGTTGACGGCGTGCACCGTCCCACCCGTGGTGTGATAGTCGACCACGAGATTGCGGACCTCCAGAACACGTTCCACCGACGACGCGGTGGCCTCCTCCGGAGTGGACAGGGGCCGGGTCATACCGAGATCACCTCATTCGACCGGACAGGGTGCAGGCAGGTGTGTGTATGCGTGGGCGTCGGGCCGGAGAACAGCGCATCCTTGCCGAGCACCTCGCACCCCGATGTTGTTGCCGTACACCGCGGCCGGAACCTGCATCCTTCCGGTGGTTTCCGCGGGTCGGGCAACTGGCCCTCGATGGCCAGCAGGCGTTTGGTGCGTGGTCCGTCCAGGCTCGGGGTCGAACCGAGCAGCGCCGCGGTATACCGATGCTCGGGGGCCCGGAAGATCTCCGCGGTCGTACCTGTCTCGACCGTGCGGCCGGCGTACATCACCATCACCCGGTCGGTACGGCCGGAGACCATCCCCAGGTCGTGGCTGATCAAGATCAGAGCCATATTGTGCTGACGGCGCACTCGGTCGAGGAGATCGAGGATCTGGCGCTGCACGGTGATGTCCAGTGCCGTCGTCGGCTCGTCGGCGATCAGCAGGTCGGGTTCGCAGGCGAGCGCCATCGCGATCATCACCCGCTGCCGCATCCCGCCCGAGAGCTGATGCGGGTATGCCGACATCCGGCGCGCGGGGTCGGATACGCCGACCTCGTCCAGCAGCGTGATCGCACGTTTGCGGGCCTCGTCCGTGGCGATGCCCAGATGCTTCACCATCGGCTCACACATCTGACGCCCGATGCGTACCACCGGGTTCAGCGCCCGCCCGGCATCCTGGAACACCATGGCTATCCGGGCACCCCAGATCGACTGCAACTGCCGCCCGCTCGCCCGGGTCATCTCCACACCGTCGAACACCACACTTCCGGAGACCACCGCCGCGGGTGGAAGCAGCCCCATCACCGTCCGGGCCAGCACGGATTTCCCCGATCCGGATTCACCGACGATTCCCAGCGCCTCTCCCCGCTGCAGCGTGAACGACACACCGTCCACCGCCCGGACCGGGTCCGAATTACCCGCCATCCAGGTGTGCACACCCTCGACACGTAACAGCCGGCCCTCATCGCCGCCCGTTACGGTCTCGACATTCTCGATCGTCGATTCCGATGTACTCATGGGGTTCTCACCTATTTCCCGCGCCGCCGTAGCGGCCACGCAGATAGTCACCGATCTGGTTGAACGAAAACACCGTCAGGAAGATCGCCGTACTGGGCACAGCCACCGCGAGCGGGTTCGTCGAGATGTAATCCTTGGCGTCGTTGATCATCCCGCCCCAGCTCGGCGTAGGTGGCGGGATGCCCAGGCCGAGAAAGCTCAGCGACCCCTCCGCGACGATGAGCGTCGCCACCACGACCGGCAGGTACGCGGCGACGGACGGAATCAGGTTGGGCAGGATTTCGCGGAACATGATGCGCAGCGGAGAAGCACCCATATTGTCGGCGGCGCGCACGAAGTCCCGCGCCGACCACCGGATAGTGTTCGCCCGCGCCAACCTGATGAAGGTGGGGACGACGACGATCGCCAGGGAAACCGTCAGCGTGGTCAGGCTGGGCGTGAACGTCGCGGTGATCGCCAGCAGCAGGATGAGTGCCGGGAACGCGAGCAGCGTATCGGTCAGCAGCGAGATGACCGAGTCCACCGGCCCGCGGAGATACCCGGCGATCAGGCCGAGGATCGTCCCGGCGACGAAACCGATGATCCCGGCCACCGCACCGACGACCATCGAAACCTGCGCGCCCGCGAGGACCCGCGCCATGGTGCTCCGGCCGAGGGTATCGGTGCCGAGCAACAGGCCCTCGGCGAACGCCGGATCCGCCATCGGCCGGCCGAGCGGACTCGCATAGTCGAGACCGAAGAACAGCTTCCACACGAACGGCGCCGCGACGATCACCACCAGCCAGATGAGCGACACTCCCAGGAGGTAGCGCCTCGGCTTCTTCGCCGCGGGCATCACAGGGGTACCCGTGAGGGGAACAGGTGGGGCTTTGCTGCCCACCACATCGGTGACGGTCATCGGACACCTTCCTGCTGCCGCACTCGGGGATCGAGGACTCCGTAGCAGAGATCCACGAGGGTATTGAGGAGAACGAAGACAACGACCACGAAGCACACGACCCCCTGCACGACGAGAACGTCGCGGGCCGTGATCGATTGAAAGATGAGCTGCCCCAGCCCGGGCAGGCCGAACAGGTACTCGACGATCACCGTGCCGCCGAGCAGCCGGCCGAAGCTGATCGCCGACAGGGTCAGCAGTGAGAAGGAAGAGGGACGGAACGCGTGGCGCCACAGGATGTACCAGCGTCCGAGGCCCCGCGCGCGCGCCGAATCGATGAAGTCCTCGTCGAGGGTCGTCCCGAGATCGGCCCGCAGCATGCGCAGATAGGCCGCGATCTCCATCAGCCCGACGGCGAGCGCCGGGAGCAGCGCGGACAGCAGGTTCGGGCCGAGCCCGTCGGCGAGATCCTTCCAGCCGCTGACCGGGAACATATCCAGCTGAATCGCGAAGAAGTAGACCAGGATCGGGCCGGCGATGAAAGCCGGCACCGACATGGCGACCGACGCGAACGCCGTCACGACCTTGTCGACGATGCCGCCGGGCCGGTTCGCGGCGGCGATCGCGAGCACCACGGCCACGCCGATGGCGATCACCTGCGCCAGGATCGCGATCTCCAGCGTGACCGGCAGCCGTTCCCAGATCGATTCGAGCACCGACTGGTGGGTCAGCGGTGAGGTGCCGAGGTCACCGCTCAGCGCGTCGAGCAACCAGTCGAAGTACCGCACCCACACCGGATCGTCGAGGCCGAGGTCGGCCCGGAACTGCTCGACGGCCTCCGGCGTGGCCTCCGGGCCGAGGATGACGACGGCCAAGGAGCCCGGCGCCAGGCTGAGCAGAGCTACCGGCAGGAATGTCGCCAGAACGAGAACGGGAATGATTCGGAGTACCCGCATCAGCACAAACCGCGGCATCGTTGCTCCTTCGAGGTCGCCCATACGGACGAGTGGTTGGGTCACCTTCATCGGCGCACTCGGGCCGTAACAGGTCGAACCGATCAGCTATTGAGGATACTGTACGACCTGAAGCAGATGAGGTCTAGGACACATTTTCAAAATTTTTCAGCCGGTGTCGTCCGGGTTTCCTCGCCCATACCGATGTTTCCGTGAACCGCCATGCAAGATGCCAAGTATTCAGTACACTCTTGGATGTGTAGCATCAGTGACGCGAGTCCCCGCAGCGAACCTGCCGGTCTCCCACTCGAACGGTGCCGTGATCACGCCACGGCTCCCGTCGCAACGCTCGAGAACGGCAGGACCCGCGATGACGCCGACCGCACCGACCCCTCGCGGCCCGGCCCAGGGAACAACCGGCAACACGTGCGAACGGCACGTCGAGACCGTGGCGAGTCCCGTGATCCACCCACCACACCACCCTCGAACGCGATGTCACGGTGACGGTCTCCCGTGCGAGCACACCGCCCGAACAGACAACCCATCGCCGACGACTCCCCGACAGAAAGGCACCCATCGTGTCCACCGATCAGATCCTGTACCGCACCGACGGTGCGGTCGCCGTCATCACCCTCAACCGTCCCGAACGCGCCAACGCGCAGACGCTGGAGTTCCTCGACGACCTCGATGCCGCGTGGACCCGCGCCGAACGTGACGACGAGGTGCGCGTCATCCTCGTTACGGCGAACGGGAAGAACTTCTCCGCGGGACACGACCTGAAAACCGGGAAACCGGCGCCGGCGACACTGGCCGAGATGTACGACCGGGAGACCCGGCAGTACCTCGGCTATTCCCTGAAATGGCGCAATTGCCACAAGCCGTCGATCGCGGCGGTACAGGGCGCCTGTATCGCGGCCGGCCTGATGCTCGCCTGGCCGTGTGATCTGATCATCGCCGCCGAGAACGCCTACTTCTCCGATCCGGTGATCGATCTGGGCATCGGCGGCGTCGAATACCACGGCCACACCTGGGAGCTCGGACCGCGCAAGGCCAAGGAATTCTTGTTCCTCGCCGAGCGTATCGGTGCCGCGGAGGCGGAGAAGTTCGGCATGGTCAACCGGGTGGTCCCGCTCGAACAGCTGCAGGACGAGGCTCTCGCGCTGGCACACAAGATCGCCGAGAAGCATCCGTTCGCACTGCGCCAGGCCAAGCGGGCGGTCAACCAGACCGTGGACGTCCAGGGATTCCAGACGGCACTGCAGGCGGTATTCGATCTGCATTCCGTCGGGCACGGACACTGGTTCAGCGAGCGTGACTACCCCATCATGGCCGGGCTCGAAGCGGTGAAGAAGCCGCAGGCCTGATCCGGCCCGCCGGGCGGATCGCAGCGATCGGTCCGCCCGGCGCTTTCACGAAGGAGTTCTCCATGTCCGATATGGCTCGCGCCTGGCTTCATGTCCAGCTCGGCAGTACCGATTGGGAAGCCGCCCAGCGCTTCTATGTCTCCACGTTCGGTTTGCGGGAGGTGATGCGCACCAGCAGCGCACCCAAACCGGACGGCAGCGCCTGGGGTATCGACGGCCCCCAGCACAGCGACGCCCTGTTCCTCTACGATGCGCGCGGCGCGCGCACCACCGTGGGTATCGAGATCCAGGCATGGCATACACCGCCGGTCGAGGGTGAGACCTACCCGATGTTCCATCACGTCGGGTTCCAGGGGATCGGGCTGCTCGTCCGCGATCTGGACGCAACTCTCGAGCGGGCCGCTCAGGCCGGCGGCACCGTCGTCGGGGTCGCCGATACCGCGCTGCTCACCGAGGCCTCCCGTACGGCGTGGCTGCGTGACACCGACGGCGTCCTGGTCGAGGTCGTCGAGAATCGAGAGTTGCCCGCGGAAAGCCACCTGCACCGCCATATTCTCAGCTGCAGCGATCTCGAGGCCAGCATCGCATTCTACGAGAAGCTCGGTTTCACCCGGCAGGCCACTGAAAGCGCCGTGGACATCGCCGCCTGGGGCCCCGCCCTGACGGGCAATGTCGTCGCCGATACCGCGTTGCTGACCCTGCCCGCCGGCGGCTACGCACTACTGCTGGTCGGCTGGCGTACCCCCGCCGCGGTGGGACGCGCATACGACAAGGCGTACAACCGCGGCCTGTTCCGCTGCGCACTCGCCACCAACGATCTGTCCCGAGCACTCGCGTCGATCGAGGGCGAGGGAATCCCCATGAACGGTCCGCACACCTTCGAACTCACCGGCACCAAGTTGCCGCCACTGACCATCTGTTTCCTCACCGACCCCGACGGGGTCACGGTCGAGCTCGTCGAACGCCCCCTGTCCTGACCCACCGAATGCGATCGGGCCGCCGAACCAGTTAATTCGGCGGCCCGATTTGTCTTGTGGCGATTCGAGATTCGCCCGTGCGCCGACCTGCCCGGGCACGCCGGGCAGGTCGCGCGCCGGCTACTTCGGTGTGAAACGCTGTGCGCCGTCGAGCCGGATGACCTCACCGTTGAGGTAGTCGTTCTCGGCGATCGACACGGCGAGTTGCCCGTACTCGTCGGGACGCCCCAGACGTTTCGGAAACGGAATGTTCTCGGCGAACTTCGCCAGGCGCTCCGGACCGACGGATTCCATGATCGGGGTGCCCATCGTGCCCGGCGCGATTCCCATCACCCGCACCCCGACGGCACTGAGATCGCGTGCCGCGACCAGGACGAGTCCGGCGACACCGGCCTTCGCCGCGGCGTAGGAGGCCTGGCCGATCTGCCCCTCGTAGGCCGCGATGCTTGTCGTCGCGATCACGACGCCGCGCTGCCCGTCGCCCTCCGGCTCGGTGGCCGCCATCGCGGCAGCTGTCAGCCGCAGCACATTGAACGTACCGGTGAGGTACAGCGAGATGGTCTTGTTCCAGCCGTCGAGGCCGAGCGGGCTGCCGTCGCGGGCGACGATCCGGCCGTTGGCGCCGAACCCCCCGTGCGCGATAACCACCGTGCGGAGCGCACCGAACTCCTGCGCCGCGGCGATCGCGGCCCCCACGCTCGCGTCGTCGAGCACATCGGTGCGGCAGTAACGCACCTGCGATCCGAGATCGGCGGCCAGCTTCTCGCCGCGGTCGTCGGCGAGATCGGCGATGACCACGCGCGCACCGCGGTCGGTGAGGCGTCGCACCGCCGCCTCACCGAGTCCGCCGGCACCGCCGGTGACCAGGGCGACCGTATTGGCCAGTTCCATTCCTACTCCTTCTTCGACATCGGTCCGGACGGTTACACCGCGGGTGCCGTATCCAGATCGCGGCGCAGTTTGTTCTTGTCGACCTTCCCGGTGCCGCTACGCGGCAGGTCTGCGGCGATCTCCAATTGCTCCGGCAGTTTCTGGGGCATGACCCCGGCGGCGCGCAGGAAGTCCGTGAGGTCGCCGAGGCGTAACGCGGATTGCGGGTCACGCGGTATCACCACAGCGCATACGCGTTCGCCGCGCTCCGCGTCGGGCAGTCCGATCACGGCCACCTGGGCGATCGCCGGATGCGTCGACAGCAGCTGTTCGATCTCCTGGGGCGCGATGTTCTCGCCCTTGCGAATGATCAGATCCTTGGTCCGGCCGGTGACCTCGAGATGCCCGTCGGCGCGTAGATGGCCGCGATCCCCGGTGCGGAACCAGCCGTCGGCGGTGAATGCCGCGCGGGTGGCCGCCTCGTCCAGGTAGCGCAGGAACAGGTTCGTTCCCCGCAGTTCGATATCCCCGTCGGTACCCACCGCAACCGGCTCGCCGTCCTCGACGATCCGGACCTGCATACCCGGTGCGGGACGACCCTCGGTTTCGGCGAGCTGTTCCGCGGAGTCCAGTGGCGAGGCGATACAGATCATGGGGGTTTCGGTCATACCGTAGGAGTGCAGGACCGTCACGCCCATTTCGGCACGCACCTGCGCGTACAGGCTCGGCGGGCACGGCGCGCCGCCGCCGGTCAGGTAACGGAGACTCGGGATCAACGGCCGGTCCGGATCTTTACGCTGTTCGGCCAGCAGGGCCGCATAGAAGACCGGGCCCCCACCGGTCGTGGTCACCGAGTTCCGGCGGAGGGTCTCGGCGGTACGCCGGGGGTCGAACGCCTCGATCAGGACGGTGGGTTTGCCGGTGACGATCAATGCCGTGAGCTGCGCGATACCGCCGACATGGGCGATGGGGTAGGTCATCGACGTCACCTCGGCCGGGTCCGCGCCGAGCCGGCCCTGTTCAGCCATACCGTACGCCGAGGAGATCAGCGAACGGTCATGGTGCAGAGCGGCTTTGGGAGTGCCGCTGGATCCCGAGGTGAAATAGACCCAGCGGCCGTCCTGCGAGTCTCGCGGCGCGATATCGGCGACGGCGGGAAGTCCGGTCACCTCGTCGAGTTCGGGGGCGTCCACTCCGATCCGCACGATTCGCGGCGAGCCCGGCACTTCGCGGGCGAGCCGGTGGTAATCGATTGCGCCGCCCTCCGTGGGTACGAGCAGGAACTCCGCTCCGGCGGCGATCACCGCCGCCGTCGTCTCACGGCTGCGGTAGGCGGGGATGACGGGCGCCTGCACGGCACCGAGCCGCGCCAGTGCGCCGATCAGCAGCGCCGTGGAAATACGGGTCGGGAGCTGCCACACCACCCGGCTGCCGGGCCCGGCCCCCGCCGCGGCCAGTGCCGCCGCGATCCGTTCGGCACGGTGCCGGTACTGCCCGAACGTGACGCGGCCACCGAGTTCGTCGAGGAGAAACGGTGCGTCGGGTGTGAGCCGGACCCGTGCGTCGAGCAATTCGACGAACGAATCGCCCCGCACGAGAGAAGGGTTGGTGGTGGTCACTGCTCCCGGTTCCTTTCGTCTCCTGATCCCGCGGAAGGTATCGCCGCGACGTCGACCGGAACCGGCAGCTGCGCCCGCAAACGATCGGCGATATCGGCGATATCGGCGCCGGCTTCGATATCTACGCCAAGGGCGCCGCCGGGCCGGACGGACAGTGTGAACCGGCGGTCGAACTCGGCGTCCAGCCCGCGGCGCACATCGACGGGTGTGATCACGCGATCACCGATCGGGACCGAATGGTTCGCCCGGCCCAGCTGAATCAGACGGGGCCCGGGGCGGCCGCACGCGCAGGGCGCGCGGTCGATATATCCATAGCGTTCGAGGTCGTATCGAATCCACAGCGAATCGAGCCCGACGGTCGTGACGACGACATGCCCGCGCCGACCGTCCGGGACCGGCCGGCCGGTCACCGGGTCGACGATATCGAGGTAGAGATAGTCGGCGTCGAGATGCAGTCCGGCGTGCTCGGCACAATCACCGGCGATGAAGGCCGGTACCTCGGGAGCCAGCTCGAGCACCTGGATTCGCGCACCGAGCCTGCGTTCCATTTCCCGGCGGGGCTCGTCGAATTGGTACAGCGGATCCATCAGCACCAGGGTCGTGTTCCCGAACACCGTCGCGGGGTCGCGCCCCAGCCGGCGCGCCACCCGGAGGTAGCGGTGCAGCATATGCCCGGTGATCAGGAACCAGTTCGGCTGCAGCAGCTGCCACAGATCGAGGTGCTCCGCCGCATCCCGGTCGGAGGCCGGCACCCCCACGGCGAGCTCGGCCACGCCCAGCTCGGACAGGACACGGGAGACGCACGAGGTCTGCAGGCCGCCGCTGCGGGTATGGGCGAATCGATCGCCGGCCCGGACGCCGAAGCGACTCAGTACGGTCGTCAGTTCCTCGTCGCGCACCCGGACATCACGCTCGCCGTAGAAGATCAGGAAGGGCACCCCGTCGGCATCTCGCCAGGTGGACAGCTCGACCGCGTCGTCGGGCTGGATGAGCCGATAGGAACCGAACGGCGCGTTGCGCGATTCGTCCGCGCGCAGCTCGGCCGCCCGGGTGAGTGGCACCTCGGATCGGTCCGGAACCCGCTGCGGACCGAAACCCGCCGCGCGGTACTTTTCGCGGTAGAACGGGGGCGCCACGTCGCACCACAGGAAATTCCATTCCCGCGCCAGGCCTTCCTCCTCCGCCCTCGGCACGACAAACAGGCCCCTGTTTCTTTGCAGTTCCGAGACGGGTCCGCTCATGTTCTCCACCAACTTCCGTCCACCGAGGGCAGCGACACCGCGCCCAGCAGCTGCCAGATTCACCCTTGACAAGAGGCAAAACCGGAAATACCGCAACAAGGCCACGCCCACGGATAAATGGGCCGTGAGCAGTCTCACATCGAATTGAGTGTACTGATTAAGAATCAGTTACGTCAATGCCCGGACTCGGACCGGGCCACGACCTCGCGCCCGAAAGTACGCAGGGCCGCTACGGCCTCCGGATACGACGCCGCCGGAACGCGGACCATGGCCCATGTGACACCGGCCGCGGCGTACCGGTCCAGCGTGTACCGGTACTCGTCGAAATCGCCGGTCGCGTAGGCGGCCTCGATTCCGGGAACCGTCGTGAAGACCTCCGGAACGCCCGCGCGGCCGGTGCGGTCCCAGTGGTCGCGCAGATCGGCTATCGCGTTCGCCAGCTCGTCGAGCGTGGAGATCGCCGCCGTCCGGACCGCGGCGGCCTGCGACGGCGGGGAGATCATCGGCGACCACCCCTGCCCGAATTCCACCACCCGGCGCCGCGCCGCGCGACCGTTGCCGCCGATCCACAGCGGTGGCGCGGGCTGCGTCACCGGCGGCGGGCTCTGCACCTGGTCGACCGCCTCGAAATCCCGGCCGGACAGGGTGATCGGCCCTCCCGGCCAGACCCGGGTCAAGACCCGCAGGGATTCCTCGAACAGCTCGTTACGGGCGGTGAAATCGACACCCAGCGCGGCGAATTCGGAGCGGAGATAGCCCGGGCCGACGCCGATGGTCAACCTGCCGGCGGACATCCTGTCCACCGTCGCCAGCGCTTTCGCCGCCAAGAGGGGGTTATGGTACGGAAGTACGAGCAGGTGTGCGATCAGGCGCAACCGCGCGGTGGCCCCTGCCATGAAGGCCAGGGCCGTCAGGGTATCGAACGTCTCGTGCCCTCCGCTCGCGAGCCATTTGCGCGACGGCGCGGGATGCTCGCTGAGCGCCACCGCGTCGAGTCCCGACTCCTCGGCGATACGAACGAATTCACGGATACCCTCGGCGTCCCCGAATTCCGGCGCTCTGCCGTGCTGCTCGATCGGATACTGGACCGCGAATTTCACCGGGCACGCTCCTGGTCGAGCCGACGGCCATCGGTGGCGGTCACAGTGCCTCCAGAACCAGCGCGGAACCCATCCCGCCGCCCGCGCACATCGCCGCGACACCGAGCCCGCCGCCGGCGCGGCGCAGATCCCCGATCAGCGTCGTCACCATCCGGGCGCCGGACGCGGCGATCGGATGCCCGAGGCTGATGCCGCTGCCACTGATGTTGACGATCTCCTCGCTGATCCCGAGAGCCCGGGTCGTGGCGACGCACATCGCCGCGAACGCCTCGTTGATCTCGAACAGCGCGATATCGCCGAGTTTCAGGCCCGCGCGATGCAGCGCCTTCGGGATCGCGACGGCGGGCGCGAGGCCGGTTTCGACCGGATCGACGCCCACCGAGGACCAGCCACGAATTACCGCCAGGGGTGTCAGTCCGTACTCCCGCGCGAACTCCGCGGAGACGACCAGCACAGCGGCGGCGGCATCGTTGATACCCGAGGAATTACCCGCGGTGATACTGAAGCCGTCGATCTCCGGATGCAGCACCCGCAAACCGGCGAGCTTCTCGGCGGTGGTGTCGCGGCGGGGATGTTCGTCCCGGTCGAACACCGTGGTGGTGCCATCCTTGCGCACCACCTCGATCGGGACGATTTCCTCGGCGAACCGGCCTTCGTCCTGGGCCCGCACGGCGCGCTGATGCGACCGCAGCGCCCAGGCGTCCATATCCGCCCGGGATACGCCCCCGATCTCGGCGGCGTTCCACCCGACGGTGATCGACATATCGCGGTTCGGCGCGTCCGGGGTGTCCGGATGCGACGGCGACATCCACTTGTCCTCGATCTCGTCGGTGCCCGGTATCCGGCGGCTGAGTACCGGGGCCGTCGAACTCGAATGCGCCCCGCCCGCGATCACCGCCGATTCCATGCCGGCCATCACCCCGGCGGCCGCGTACTGGATGGCACCGAGACTCGAGGCACACTGCCGCTGGACCGCAGTACCCGGAACCGATCCGAGGCCGAGCCGCACGGCTGTATGGCGGCCGATATTGCCACCCCCGTACATCACCTCACCGAGGATTAGATCGTCGATGAGATCCGCAGCGATTCCGGTGCGCCGCACCAGTTCTCGCACCACCGGTTCGGCCAGGTCGAAGGCTGACGTTTCGGACAGAGTTCCTTTGTAGGCGGTACCCACGGCGGTGCGGCACGCGGAAACGATAACGGCGTCGGTCACGGTCGACTCCTGTGACTAGGTGACCCGGCCCCGGATTCAGGGGCGGATGAGAGCTGGCTCCGATGATCGCACCCCAGCACAATCCATGGCAATAGGGGATACTGAAAATATCCGAACAAGTTGACTATCCACATCAACCATGGGAAGAATCCAATAAGAGGACCCTTTAAATCATGGGTCATCCAATGATGGGCCAGGTTACCGGGACGCGAAACCAGCGCCGGACCCCCGAGACCAGGAGCACACTCGTGGCACTCACGACCGGAACACGACTCCGTAGCCAGAATTCGACAGTAGAGGTGGTCGTCATCCGCGGAACGGATGATTCCTCCCCCGTGCTCTGCGCAGGCACCGCCATGAGCGAGGACGCCGCGGGCACGGACGGCGCCGCGGCCGACGGCCCCGCCATTCTCGTCGGCAAACGCTACGTCGACGAGGCGGCAGGCGTCGAACTGCTCTGCGTCAAGGCCGGCGCCGGCCCGCTCGAATACGCCGGACGGGAGCTCACCCTGAAATCGGCCAAGCCGCTGCCCTCGTCCGACTAGCGAAAGACCCCCGGAGTACCGATGAACCTGTTGATGCTGCTGGACATGGTTGCCGAGGGCAACCCGGAACCGATTCTCATCGGCGACCTCGAGAACGGGCTCACCGGGGCGGAGCTCCGCCGCCGCGCACTCGCCGGTGCCCAGCTGATTCGCCGCAGCGGTGCCGACACCGTCGTCTACCTCGGTGGCAACGGACCGGTGTTCCCCGTCGCCCTCTTCGCGTCGGCGTTCGCGGGCGTCCCGTTCCTCCCGGTGAACTACCGGCTCTCCGATGACCAGATCCGCGAGATCGTGGCACGCCGCGACCAGCCGTATCTCATCACCGATAACACCGACCGGGTCCCGGCGCGCCACGTGATCGAGACCGCGGCATTCTTCGCGGCGAGCGCGGCGGGTGCAGCACTCCCCGATCCGGCCGAACCGGATATCGACGATATCGCGGTGCTCCTCATGACCAGCGGGACCACCGCGGCACCCAAGAGCGCCGTACTACGGCACCAGCACCTGGCCTCGTATGTGTTCGGTTCGGTCGAGTTCGGTTCGGCCGAACCCGGGGACGCCACGATCGTGAGTGTGCCGCCCTATCACATCGCCGCGGTCGCGAATCTGCTGTCGAACCTCTTCGCCGGCCGGCGCATCGTCTACCTCGACCAGTTCACCGCGCACGAGTGGCTCGGCACCGTCTCCCGCGAGCAGATCACCCACGCCATGGTGGTCCCGACCATGCTCGTGCGAATCGTCCGGGCACTCACCGAATCCGGCGCCACCGGACCCGAGACCCTGCGCTCGCTCTCCTACGGCGGCGCCCGGATCGATCCGAATATGCTGGTGAAAGCGCTCGAATTGTTCCCACACACCGGGTTCGTGAATGCGTACGGCCTCACCGAAACGGCGTCGTCGATCGCGGTTCTCGGCCCCGACGACCACCGGGAGGCGGCCGGATCGGCCGACCCGGCGGTCCGGGCCCGGCTCGGCTCGGTCGGCCGTGCGCTGCCGACCGTCGAGATCGAGATACACGACGAGAACGGCGCGGCCTGCCCGCCCGGCGTGGTCGGCGATATCGTCGTGCGCGGGCCGCAGGTGGCCGGCGAATACCTCGAGGCCGGTTCGGTCGTGGACGGATCGGGCTGGTTCCACACCCGCGATATCGGTCACCTGGACGCCGACGGCTATCTGTTCGTCCAGGGACGCGCCGACGATACGATCATCCGCGGCGGCGAGAACATCGCCCCCGCCGAAATCGAGACCGTGCTCACCGAGCACCCCGGCGTCCTCGAATGCGCGGTCGCCGGGATCGCGGACAGCGAATGGGGCCAGCGCATCGCCGCCTTCGTCGTCGCGACCCCGGGTGCCGCCGAAGACGCCGAGGGCCTGAAGACGTGGGTCCGCGCCCGTCTCCGCGGTTCGAAGACACCCGACGACGTGGTGTACCTGGCCGAATTGCCGACCACACCCACCGGAAAAATCCTGCGGCGCACACTTGTGGACCTCCTCGGTAGCCCCGCGGACGCCTGAGCGTCGCGGATCAGAGCTGCCAGGAGGAAACAGAACAGATGACCCGGCAACAGACCGCACTCGTCACCGGCGGCACCGGCGGACTCGGGTCCGCCGTCACCGCTCGATTGCTCACCGACGGCTGGCGGGTGGTCGTCGATCCGGGTGTCGGCTGACAGCGAACTCGTGGCAAAGAGGCGGGGCCGCAGTTCTCGGCTCCGCCTCGTCTCATCGGTCGGGTCCCGCCCGGTACTCGGCGTGCGGCGCTTCAGAACTCGACTTCGATATCCGAGGTACCCGAGGGATGCGCCTGGCACGCGAGGATATAGCCCTCGGCCATATCCTCCTCCGTCAGAATCGAATTCGACTCCATGCGTACCTCACCCGACTTCAGCACGGCCTCACAGGAACCGCACGCGCCCTCCCGGCACGAATGAGGTACCGGCAGGTCCATACGGAGCAGCAATTCGACGAGGTCGATATGTCCGGGCCAGTCCAGCGTTGTCGAGACGCCGTTCAGGTTTACCGTCACTCGATGCGCCGGTGCGGCCGTTTCCGCCGGCCGGTGCTGCTGGGCCGAGAACGGGTCCTCGGTCAGTGAGGTGAAGACCTCCCGATGGATTCTCGCCCGGGGAACTCCGCGCTCGGTCAGCGCGCGCACGGCGATATCCATGAAGGGGCCGGGGCCGCACAGGTAGATATCCCGATCCGGATGGCTGTCATATGCCGCCGCGATCGCGCCGACTCCGGGTAGGCCCTGAACATTCTCCATCCAGTACCCAACGGTCAGCCGGGTGTGATATTTGCGTTCGAGGGCTTCGATTTCCGCGGCGAAGATGACGTTCTCGTCCGACCGGTTGGCATAGAACAGGTGGATATGCCCGCCGCCCTGCACCAGCGCCGATTTCACGATCGACAGTATCGGCGTGATCCCGCTGCCGGCCGCGAACAACAGGAGGTCGACGTCGAGCGAGGCCGGGGTGAACGCGCCACTGGGCGGCAATATTTCGAGCTGCATATCGGTAACGACGTTGTCGCACAACCAGTTCGAGGCATACCCGGCACTCGTGCGTTTGACCGTGAAGCGAAGGGGTTCGTCGATATGCGGTGAACTCGACAACGAGTAGCAGCGCGAAACCCAGCCCGTCAGATCGCTCGGTACGCGCACGGTGACGAACTGGCCGGGCCGGTACGCGACTCCCGGCAGGTCGAACACCACGGAGCGGGCGTCCGCTGTCTCGTCGATCACCTCGAGGACACGGACGGTATGGGATCGAACCGCTTCCATTGACCACCTCGGGACGTTCGAGGTCAGCGCGAGATCGCGCGACACTGCGGCCAGTATAGCAAACAGTACCCTGATATATAGGACGTATCGTTCGCATCCGGTATACCGGAACCCCGTGGGCAACAGCACACGATTCGACCCTCTCCGCTTCCATACCAGTTCCGGGGAGTGGATTTCACGCCATGGGTTGACTCCACATTGCCCCGGCGACGACAATAGATCGAGAGCAAAGAGGACACTCAACCGATACCAATGCCGACGACTGATTCCTCTCCACCTCGCGCCCCTTCCCGCGTTCGACGAGCGAGCAAGCGATTCCTTGCCCGCCACCAGCACTAGGAGTTCCCGCGATGAGCACCACTATCGTGTCGGGCAGCACCGTGATGAACGATGTGAACGAATTCGTCTCGGACTCCGGCACGCGATACCGCATCGGTAATGTCTTCGGCAATGTCGGTGAGCGTGCGGCGGGGCCCCAGGTTTTCCTGGTCGACCAGCTCGAAGGCGCCACGGGCGCGCATTTCCACCGGGTCCCCCAGTTCCAATTCTTCGTCGACGGTGCAGGCTCTTTCGGCAAGAAGCCGATCCGGCTGGTCACCATGCATTACGCAGACCCGTGGTCACCGTACGGCCCCATCGAATCCGCCGAGAACGGGATCAAGTACTTCACGGCCCGGGCCGCGGCCGATGTCGGCGCCTTCTACATGCCCGGCGCGCGGAAGAAGAAGGAAGGCAAGTCCGGTCGCCAGGTCACGGCGGTACTCGACGCGGAACCCACCGCCGAGGGCACCTGGTTGATCGAACCGCAACCCGATGGTGTGGCCTGCCTCGACATCTGGCTCGCCGAGGGCAGGACGCTGCCGGCCCACCGCCTCGGCGGTACGGCGCGTCTTGCCCTCTGCCTGGAAGGCAACCTCCGGTCGGAAGAGGCAGATTTCCCGCCGCTGTCGTGGATTTCGGTGGACGTGGACGACCTCGCCACCATCACGGCCGGCGCCGGCGGTGCGCGGGTCGTGGTGATGGACTTTCCGCATCAGCCCGAATAGCCCGCGGCCCGCTGCAGTTCCGGGCGGGGAATCCTGGAACTGCAGCGGCCGGCACACGTACCCATGACGCTGCACCCGTTCCCACCGATCGGGTGCAGCGTCATGATTGCGTCATTGCCCTCCGGCCGACTGTTCCCGGCCGAGTTCGGCAAGTATCTCCGCGGTGTGGTCGCCCGGTTCGGTAGAGGCCGATTCCCGCGGGATTCCCGATGACCATGTCGCGAAACCGCGGACGACTGCCATCCGTCCATGTCGGTGATGCCGTACTACATGACCGAACCCGTTGGCCCGCAGGTACTCGTCCCACATTTCCCCCTCCCGATCCAGGACGGGGCAAGCCGGAACCCCGTGGCGCACCGCGGTCGCGATCGCTTCCTGCACAGTGAGCGCTTCGAGCAGCGCTCCGATCTCGGCAGGATCCCTCTGCGCGCTGTTGCTCAGCGCCGCGACCATCGCCACGACCCGATCGCGTTGATCGCAGGCCAATGCCACCCAGCCGTCGCGGCATAGATGGTATCGGCGGCCCGGATGCGGACCGGGAAAATCCACCGCGCCGGTCAAGTGGTCCGGGTGGCCGGGGTACTCGGTGAACTGGTCGAACTGCGCGAACGTCGCCGTCTGCGCCAACGAGGTATGGACTCGTTGCCCCAGACCGTGCCCCGAAAACCGGGCGTACAACGCGGCGGCGATACCCAGCGCGCTCAACGCGCCGGTGCCGGTGTCGTGTACAGCGACATTGGTGACGATCGGTGCACTCGCGCCGCCCTGTGCGACCGCGAGACCGCTCAGGCACTGGAACACGGGATCGAAACCGGGCAGATCGGCCGCGTCACCGGTGGACCCGAATGCCGACACCGAACAATGCACCAGCGCGGGGTTGGCTTTCTCCAGCGATTCCGCCGACAGACCCAGACGTTCCAGCCGGCCCGGACGCAGATTCTCCACGAGCACATCGGCCTGTGCCGCCAGCGCCCGGAACGTCTCGCGATCGGTCTCCCGGCGCAGATCGAGCGCGACCGATCGTTTCCGCTGATTGACGGCGAGATAGGAGATCGAATACGTGCGGTAGGGATCCCCCGCCGGGGGCTCGACCTTGACCACATCCGCACCGTGTTGTGCGAGAAATGCTGTCGTACTCGGTCCGGCCAGGAACGACGAGAGGTCGACGACCCGGATACCGTGCAGCGGCAGCCGATCCGGCGATGCCGTCTCGCGCGCGGGCGCGGCGTCCGGCGGCCGGGTGCCGGCCCGCCCCGAGGTGGCCTCGCCGCCGGCGAACGAGCCGACCGCACCCGGGTCGCGCGATAACCGCACCGGAAGATCGGGCATCGTCATATCACCGAACGACGGGTGCGCGCGGGTTACCAGCCCACCGTTTCCTGCCACGATGTTCCCGCCCGCCCACTGCTCGCGGGTTGCCGCGGGTGCGCACGGGACCTGCGCGTCCTGCAGCAGCGCAAGCCAGTGCGCACGCGGCTGCGTCCGGAAATGATCCTGCAGCACGGCACCCACCACCGCGCCCGCCTCCGGCACCTGGATCCGCGCGGGGTCCCCTGCTATCTCCGGGATCAGCAGCAGGTCGAGCCGATCGAGGCCATCGAGCGCGCGCACGAACCCTTCGGGGGTCAACGCCGCGAGGAAGAACCACAGCTCGTCGCCGGCCTGATACATACGCCACGAGGGTGTCGGCTGGGTGGCCTTGCCGGGGTTGAACACCTCCTCGTCGAGACCTTCGAGCATCATCGTGACCATCAGCGCCGCCACGGCGTGCAAACCGCTCACCACCGCGCCGCGGCCGGCACCGTCGCGGGCCCGCCCCACCAACCCCGCGACCGCCGCGGTCGCACCCAGTGCGCCCTGTACGGGGGCGACCAGATCGATGACCGAAGCGACCGGGCGATCCTCGATCGACGGCTGATGGGCGGCGATCCCGCTCAGTGCGGCGAGGAGCAGCGGATCGGGGGGCAGGCTGTCCGACCACTCCCCGGTCGTTCCATACGGCGGCATCCACAGATGCACGAGGTCCGGCGCCACCGGCCGCACCGCCGCCTCGCCCAGGCTCCGGCGCGCCAGCTCTCCCGGCGCCCGGTCACTGAGAAAGATATCCGCGCTCGCCAGCAGTCCGCTCAGGGCAGTGCAGTCCACGACCGGCACGGAAACCTCGCGCTTGCCCCGCCGATACGCGGGGTTGCCAACGGGCAGGTCCTCGTCGGCGCCGGCAATCCGAGTGACGTCTGCTCCCAGATCCGCCAGGAGCATTCCGGCCATTCGCGCCGCGGGTGTCAGCGCGTCCTCGACGATGCGTACTCCGCGCAGCGGGCCGCGTACTTCATCGGTGTCGGTCATCATCTCACTCCGTCTCTGTGGGAGCGCGCCGTCGGGTACGCCTGCTGACAGACATCAGTCCAGCAGATCGCCGTAGAGCGCGTGGGCCTCCGCCAACCGATTACTACGCATCTCACTCGGCCACAATCCCTCGACGGCCTTGTAATCGCGCAGCAGCGCCTTCGCCAGGTTCACCTTGTGTACCTCGGTCGGGCCGTCGGCGAGGCCGAGTGTCATACCCGAGGTCCACATGCGCGCGAGCGGAAGTTCCGCGGTCAGGCCCAGTCCGCCGTGCAGCTGGATAGTGCGATGGACGGCATCGGTGACCAGTTTCGGGGTCGCGATCTTCAATGCGGCGATTTCCTTGCGTGCGGCGTCACCGCCCTGGGTCTCGATGATCCAGGCCGTGTAGAGCACCGCCATCCGGAACTGCAGGAGTTCGGTGTAGGAGTCGGCGAGAAACCCCTGCACGAACTGCTTGTCCGCGAGCACCCCCGGGGCTGTCTTGCGACTCAACGCACGCTCGGCCGCCATATCGAGCAGGCGCCGGCAGTAGCCGATCGCCCGCATGGCGTGATGGATACGCCCACCGGCCAATCGTGACTGCGCGACACCGAACCCATTGCCGGGATCGCCGAGCATCGCGTCGAGTGGCACCCGGACATCGGTGTACCGCACCAGACCGTGGCCGGCGGCGCCGGGCGCGTGGCCGTAGATCTGGTGGTTCTCCTCGATGACGATTCCCTCGGTCTCCCGCGGCACCAGGAACATCGAGGTGCCCTTCTGCACCGGTACGTCCGGGTCGGTCAACGCCATCACGATGAGGAACGACGCGGTCGAGACATTCGAGGAGAAGTACTTCAGCCCGTTGATCACCCACTCGTCGCCCGCACGTACCGCCCGGGTGGTGAAGACCCGGGGATCGGCCCCGCCCTGTGGTTCGGTCATCGAGAAGCACGAGAAGATCTCACCCGACAGCAACGGCTCCAGGTAGCGATCCTTCTGTTCCGGTGTGCCGAAACGGGCCAGGATTTCGGCATTGCCGGTATCGGGCGCCATGGTTCCGAAGACGACCGACGCCCAGGTGCCCGCACGACCGAGAATCTCGTTGATCAAGGTCAATTTGACCGCACCGAAGCCCTGTCCGCCGAGTTCCGGGTCGAGGTGGGGTGCCCACAGACCGTGGTCGCGGACCTCCTGTTTGAGCGGGTCGACAATGCGTCGCCGTTCCGGCGTGAGGGGCTGGAATTCCAGATCGGGGAAGAGGGCCTCGAGCGGCACCACCTTTTCCTCGACGAAAACCTCGGCCCAGTCCAGCTTCCGCTGGAATTCCGGATCGGTGGAGAAATCCCATGCCATGACGAGCTCCCTGCTGCCGGTTGTTCGATGAAAGAAGGGGACGCGGGTGATCAGCGCAGTGTGGTGGACGCGCTGAGCGATGCCGCCTTGCGCAGAAGTTCGGGCGGCATCGGGCCGAAACGGGCCACCCGATCGTCCGCCGTGCCCGAGACGAACCTCGCGACACTGGATTCCAGGATGATCCCGAGTTTGAACCGCGCGAGCACCACGTAATAGTCGATATCGGTGACATCTCGGCCGCTGACCGTCGCGTAGTGCTCGAGCAGATCGTCGCGCGCGGGCAGCCCCGCGTAGTCGAGGTAGCGCAGATGCTCCATATCGTCACCCTCGGGCCCCCAGGCCAGCAGTGCCCAGCCCAGATCGAGCAGCGGATCGCCGACGGTGGTCATCTCCCAGTCGATGATCGCGGCCAGCTTCGGCTCGGACCCGGGAGCGAACATCACGTTCGCGAATTGATAGTCGCCGTGCATGATTCCCGGGGCCGAGGCGCGGGGCCGGTTGTTCCGCAGCCAGTCGGCGGCCTCGTCGACCCCGGGAAGGTCACGGAATTGGAAGGTGGACAGGTGTTTCAGCCACCGGTCCACCTGGCGATCGAGGAATCCATCCGGTTTGCCGAACGATCCGAGCCCGCGCGCCTGCCAGTCGACCGTGGACAACCGCGCGATTCCGTCGACGAGTTCGACGGCGAGCCCGGCCCGCGCCGTGAGATCGGTATCGAACGGGGCGGCCCATCCCTGGGTCGGGCTCCAGCCCTCGACGAAATCCATCACGTAGAAGGGTGTGCCGAGCACGGAATCATCGGCGCTCACCCCGCGCAGCCGGGCGTGCGGCACATCGCTGTCGGCGAGTGCCCGCAGCAACTGCGCCTCGCGCATCAGCGCCTTCGCGCGGCCGTCCACTCCGTAGGCGGGCGGACGCCGGAGCGCGTATCGCCGACCGCCGCGGTCGAGTTCGTGCAATTCGTTCTGCGAGCCCCCGGCGAGGGTACGGGTGCGCACCCGATCGCCGGCGCCGGGGAAGCCCTGCTCATCCATCCATCGGCTCAGCGCGTCGATGTCCAGGTCTGCCGCGCCGGTTCCGGCCACATCCTCTGCCATACCAAGTAATGTAATTTCTAGTTTAGAAAAATACAATTACTCAAACCGGGCTCGATCTTTTGGTCTCGTCGCTCTACACCCCGGAAGGCGCCATGGAAACCCCCCAGGACACGACCCCGGTACCGCCGACGATGCGCGTCGCCCGCGCACACCACGCCGGTGAGCCCGCCGTTCTCGGCACCGACACCGTCGCCACACCCATCCCGGGCCCCGGGGAGGTCCTGGTCCGCGTCCACGCCGCGGCCGCCAATTTTCCGGACGCGCTGATGGTCGCGAACCGCTACCAGGTGGCCACGAATTACCCGTTCGTCCCGGGATACGAGGCCGCCGGAGTGATCGCCGCCCGCGGAAACGGCAGTACCGCATATTCTCTCGGCGATCGCGTCGCGGTACTCGCCGCGGACTGTTTCGCGGAGTACGTCGTGGCTCCCGAAACAGCGCTGACCCCGGTACCCGCCGCGGTCGACCTCGAATCCGCCGCCGCGGTGTTCGTCTGTCACCTGACCGCGTACCACGCCCTGCGCTCGGTGGCGGGTGTCCGCCCCGGCGAGACGCTCCTCGTCTTGGGAGCGGGCGGCGGCGTCGGGCTCGCGGCGGTCGAACTCGGCACCCACCTCGGGGCCCGGGTCATCGCGGCGGCATCATCGCAGGACAAGCTGGCGGCGGCCCGGACCCGCGGTGCGGTGCATACCGTCGATTACGGCAGCGGCGAATTGCGCGAACGAATTCGCGGCGCTGTCGGGAAATCCGCCGTCGATGTGGTGATCGATCCTGTGGGCGGCGCCCTCGCCGAACCCGCGCTGCGCGAGATGGCATGGGGCGGCCGTTTCGTCACGATCGGCTACGCCAGCGGCACCATTCCCCGCATCCCACTCAACCTGGTTCTGCTCAAGGGAATAACCCTGTCCGGGTTCGAGATACGGACATTCGCACAGCGTGATCCGGAACGCGACCGGCGCGACCGGCAGGAGTTCCTCGAACTATGGGCCTCCGGCGCGGTCACACCGCTACTGCACCGCCGCTACCGGCTCGACGAGGCCGGTGCGGCGCTGGCCGAGGTCGCGCAGCGCCGGGCCGTGGGAAAGGTGCTCGTCATACCGTGATCCGATATCGGCGGCGCCATGAACGAGGATGCGCGGGATGCCGTCCCCGCGGCACCCCGCGCACGCGGGCCGTCACATCCGGACGACCGTTTTCCCCAGGTTCTCGCCGCGCAGCATCCCGATGAATGCTGCCGGCGCGTTCTCGAGCCCGTCGGTGATGTCCTCGCGGTAGACGAACCGGCCGTCCTGTATCCAGCTGCTCATATCCTTGACGAACTGCTTGTACAACTCGCCCACGAACTCGGTCATCGCGAACGCCCGGACGGTCCCGTGTACCTCCAGCAGCCGGTCGAGGAAACCCGGGAGCCGATCGGTACCCGGCGCCTCGGTGGCGTTGTACTGTGCGACGAGCCCGCACAGCGGGATGCGGCAGAACTCGTTGAGCCGGGGAAGCACCGCGTCCAGCACTGCACCACCGACATTCTCGAAGTACACGTCGATACCGTCGGGTACCGCGGCGGCCAGACGACGCGCGAAGTCCGGGTCACGGTGATCGACCGCCGCGTCGAATCCGAGATCGTCGATGAGATGCGCGCATTTACGCGGTCCGCCGGCGATTCCGACCACCCGCGCCCCCGCCATCCGCGCGACCTGCCCCACCGTGGAACCGACCGGTCCCGTCGCCGCCGCCACCACGACCGTCTCCCCCGGCTGGGGAGCGCCGATCTTCACGAGACCGGCATATCCGGTGAAGCCCGGCATCCCGAGAACACCGAGTGCGGTGGCCGAGGGCATCGCGGTGACATCGAGGGCGCGCACGGCCCGCGCGTCGGCGACCGAGTACTGCCGCCAACCGGCGCCATTCGTGACGAGGTCGCCGGGACGAAAGTCCGGGGTCCGGGACTTGACGACCTCGCAGATCGTCCCGCCCGGCATGAGCCGGCCGGGGCGGACGGCCCGGGGATCCGTATCGCCCCGGTCGATCCGGCGGCGCATATACGGATCCAGCGAGAGATAGATCGTCCGCAACAGGACCTGCCCGTCCCCCGGCACGGGCATCGCGACCTCCTCGAACCGGAAATCGGCGGGCCTGGGCTCACCGACCGGATGGTCGGCCAGAACTATTCGGTGATTACCGGAAGACATCGGAGCTGCAATCCCTTTCTCTGGACCAAAGGTCCGGAGAAAACGGCCGCGCCGTTCCCCCGGCCCTCGTCGATGTCACTTTCCGGTGGCGAACCGCGAATTCTCCGGTATGGGCATACCCATCAGCTCATACGAATTACGGCCCATGATCATCGGAATCTTCTCCGGCCGCACACCTTCGAGATAGGCCAGGTAGTTCAACGGCGCCTCCAGGCCCTCCGGATGCGGATAGTCCGAACCGAAAATGATCCGCGAGGGATCCACGACAGTGGACAGAACCTCCACATCACCTTCCCAGAACGGGTTGATCCACCAATTCCGGCGGAATACCTCGACCGGGTGCTCCGGGCACAGCTGCGGCATTTTCGAGTATGCCGATTCGAAGCGGTGCAGCAGCGGCACCAGCCAGTCGCTGCCGTTCTCGAGCGAGGCGAACCGGATCCCCGGGAAACGGGTGCACACGCCGTGCAGGATCAAGGCCGAGACCATATCCTCGATATCGCGGTGGCCCAGCGTCACATACTTGAACGGCGACCGTTCGAACGCGCTGTTGGTTCGCGCGTTCTCCCACTGCTCGACATAGTCGATCAGCGGCTGCATGGCGGCGTGGATGATCACCGGGACGCCGGACTCTTCGACCCGTTTCCAGAAGGGGTCGAATTCCGGCAGACCCGGCGACCGGTATCCCCGCAGGCCCTTGACCGGCGCCGGCCGGATCAGGATGGCCTTCGCACCCCGTTCGAGCACCCAGTCGAGTTCGGCGACAGCCTCGTCCACCATGGCCAATGCGATCACCGGTGTCGTGAAGATCCGGCCCTTGTAGTCGAACGACCACACCTCGTCGATCCACTGATTGAGCGAATGGATCACCGCGTGCACCAGATCCGGGTCGTCGACCGCCGACTGCTCCACCAGATTGGCCAAGGTCGGATATACCAGGGCCGTATCGACGTGCTGTTGATCCATGACCTCCAGCCGCGGGCCCGGCTCCCGGAAAGCCGGGATGGCGTCGATCGGATCACCGGTCATCTGGCGCAACGACAGACCTTCGGTGTTCTTGCCCGCGTAGTACAGCTCGTGCGCGCCCGGCCGCGCCACCCGATCGAACGTCGGGTTCGGAATGTAGTTGGTGACGTGATTGTTGACCGACAGGCGAATCCGGCCGCCGCCGACGTCCACATACTGCAGGGCGCGTTCGTACTTTTTCGGGAGATACTTCAGCAGCGCCTCACGCGGTTCGTACAGATGTGAATCGGAGTCGAAGACCGGATACGGCAGGTCGAAGGTGCCCTTCGCCTCGGTCGTCTCGTCGTGGTCCACCATGGTCATCGCGCAACCTCTTTCGGGATCGAATCATTTATCAAGGGGAATATTTCGGCTGCCGGGTCGACGAGCTCACCTCGTACCGGTACCACCGCCTCAGCCGTGGATTTCGACGGTGTCGTACGACCCGATTCGAGCGGACAGCACGCAGAGATGCTCTTCGGAGCCACCGAGTGTGTGCTCGATGGAGGTCAGGCGCATCACGTGATGCCCTACCGGATACTCCGCGGTGAGGCCGATTCCGCCGTGCATCTGTATCGCCTCGCGGCCGATATGGCGGGCCGACCGGTTCACCACCAGCTTGGCCCGCGAGGCGATGACCGGATCCACCACACCGTCGGCGAGTGACATCGTGATGTACAAGCTCATGCTGCGCGCCAGTTCCAGGCGTACGTACATATCGGCGGCTCGGTGCGTCAGCGTCTGGAAGGTCGACAGCGGGACACCGAATTGTTTGCGGGAGCCGAGATGGGCGCAGGTCAGCCGGAGGATCTCGTCCATCGCGCCCACCGCCTCGGCACAGAGCGCGCCCACGCGGCGGACCTCCGCCGCCGTGATCGCGGCCGCGGCAGCGTCACCGGAGGTGAGCAGTTCGGCCTGGGCACCCTGGAAGTCCAGCTGCGCACCGCGGCCGCCGTCGGGAGTACGGAACGGTGTGCGGGTGACGCCCGAGATCTGCGTACCCACGAGGAACAGCCCGGTTTCGCCGCCCGGTAGTGACGCGCTCACCACCAGTAGATCGGCGCAGTCGCCGCGCAGAACGGGATTCTTACATCCGGTGAGTGTCCACCCGGTGCCGTGCCCGTCCGCCTTCGTCGACAAGGCGGTGGACGGCCAGCGCACACCGGGTTCGTCGTGGGCATACGCGAGCAGCAGTGTTCCCGCGGCGAGGTCCGGGATCAGCCGGCGGCGCTGCTGCACGGACCCGGTTTCGGCGAGGACGCCACCCGGGACATAGACCGAGTCGAGCAGCGGCTCGGGAGCGAGACTGCGGCCGACCTCGTTCAGCACGGCCATGACCTCGACCGGACCGGCGCCCATTCCGCCGTCGGCCTCGGCGAACGGCAGGCCCGTCAGGCCCATCTCGGCCATTGCCGACCACGTGCCCCGATCCCAGCCGCTCGCGGAGGCGAGGACAGTGTTGCGCTTGCCGACGTCGTAGCGACTGACCAGGAGATCGCGGGCGGCGTCCTGCAGCATGCGCTGTTCGTCGCTCAGTTCGAAGTCCATCTCAGGCCCCCAATCCGAGGATCGAGGAGGCGATGATGGTGCGCTGTACTTCGCTCGAACCGCTGTAGATGGACACCTTGCGGTGGTTCAGGAACGCGGGCGCCGCGGCGCGGGCCCAGGCCGGGCTCGCGATACCGTCGTCGACGGGGTCGGGCGTGCCGTAGACGAGCGAATCGAGCGCGGCGATATCCATCTCGATTTCGGTGACTGCCTGCATCAGTTCCGATCCACGCAATTTCAGCAACGAAGACGCCGGGTTGGGCTTGCCATCGGCCGAACTGGCGACGACGCGCAGCAGAGTCAGCTCGAGCGCGAGCAGCTCGGTTTCCGTTTCGGCGATCCGCGCCGCGAAGAGTGGATCCTCCAGCAGGGGACGGGCATTCCCGCCGAGGGTGCGGGCCGCGTGCTGTTTGGTCCGGGCCAGCTGCGCGGCGGTGTGCCCGGCCCGCGTGACACTGGTCCGTTCGTTCCCGAGCAAGAACTTCGCCATCGTCCAGCCGTTGTTCTCCGCACCGATGAGGTTCTCGGCGGGCACCCGTACGTCTTCGAAGAAGACCTCGTTGCATTCGTGGCCGCCGTCGACGAAATCGATCCGCCGCACCGTGATCCCCGGCGTGTCCATCGGCATGACCAGGAAGGAGATACCCGCCTGCTTCTTGACGGCCGACGGATCCGTGCGAACCAGGCAGAAGATCCAGTCGGCATGGTGCGCCAGCGTCGTCCAGATCTTCTGGCCGTTCACGATATAGCTGTCACCGTCGCGGACTGCGGTCGTGCGCAGCGAGGCCAGATCCGATCCGGCCTCCGGTTCGGAGAACCCCTGGCACCACCAGATATCGAGGTTCGCCGTGGCCGGGAGAAACCGCTTCTTCTGCTCCTCGTTGCCGAACTCCGCGATCACCGGGCCGACCATGGAGACGTTGAAGCCGAGCGGCTCGGGGATGGACATGCGCTGCATGGTGTCGGCCCAGATATGCCGTTGAACGGACGTCCACTCCTTGCCGCCCCATTCGACCGGCCACGACGGCGTCGCCAGCCCGTGCGAGTTGAGTATCCTCTGAACGATTCTGAAATCGGACGGCACGACATCACCGCCGCGGCCGTACCGTTCCCGGATCTCCGCCGGGATCTCCGTCGCGAGGAATTCCCGGGCCCACGCCCGGAACTCCTGTTCCGCCACGGTATATGCCAGATTCATCCACTCACCTCGGTCCGTTCGACAATGGAGATCGAATCTCCGCGCGGCTGCGACACCCACGGAGTTCTTCCGTTAATGAGGATACTCATTAACACCTAGCAGCGCCAGACCTCACCCATCGAACATCGATACCGGGACCCGCACGCCCGCGCATCCGGGGTGGTCCCGCGGCGAACTCAGCGCTGGGCGGCCGCCACGATGGCGGGTACGTTCGGCTCACCGGTCCACGCGGTGAGGCCACCGTCCACGACGAGGTTGTGACCATTGACGAACGACGCATCGTCGGAAGCGAGAAAAGCCACCGCGGCGGCGATCTCCGCGGGAGTGCCCTGGCGCCCGGCCGGAATGACCGCCCGGTAGGCATCGTCCAACGCCGGCAGGCTCATCGCGGCCTTGCCGTTGTTGGTGGGCCCGGGGCACACCGCATTGACGCGGATACCCTCACCGCCGTGTTCGACCGCGAGGTACCGGGTCAGATTGACCACGCCGCCTTTGGCCGCGTAGTAGGGGGCGAGCCCCTTCGCGCCACCGAATCCGGAGATGGACGCGGTATTGACCACGCTTCCGCCGGTCCGGCGCAGATGCGGGAGGGCCGCGCGCACACCGTAGAACACCGAGTTCAGATCCACATCGATCACCCGGTGCCACTGCTCGGGGGTGATCGTCTCCACCGTTCCGAACAGGGCGAAGCCGGCATTGTTGACCAGCGTATCCAGCCGCCCGAATATCGCGATCGCCGCATCGACCATCGCCTGCACCGATTCGGCGTCCGAGACATCGGTCCGGTGCGCCGCGAGGCGGTCGGTATCGCCGGACCGGCCGGCGACGAAACGGTCGAGTCCGTCGGCATCGATATCGGCGACGAGCACCGAGGCACCCTCCTCGAGGAAGCGCGCACTGATCGCCGCGCCGATTCCGCCCGCGGCACCGGTCACGATGACGGCCTTTCCAGCGAACCGTGCGGTCATATCGTCTCCTCCATCACGTTGTCATCCCTTTCCTGAATCCGCTCGTCCCCGGGACAGCGCCGGACTCCCCGGTCCGAGATCCGGCCGAGGCTCGCAGCGAGCGCTTATCGATCTTTCCCATGGCATTGCGCGGGAGCGCGTCGGCGAACACCACCGTGCGGGGGCATTTGTAACCCGCGAGACGTTCGCGGCAATACGCCCGCACGGCCGCCGAATCCAGCCCGGTACCACCCGGCCGGCGCACCACCACGGCATGCACCGACTCGCCGAATTCACTGTCGGGTACCGCGATCACCGCGGCATCCGCGATCGCGGGGTGGCCCAGTAGGATCTCCTCCACCTCGGCCGGATACACATTGACCCCACCGGTCACGATCAGATCGGTCGCCCGATCGGTGAGGTGGACATAGCCGTCCGCGTCGACGAAACCGATCTCGCCGAGGGTGAACACGCCGGGCCGCAGGTGCGCCGCCGCCGTCTTGACCGGGTCGTCCAGGTAGGCGATACCCGTTCCGGTCGGATCCTCGAAGTACAGCAAGCCGGACTCGCCCGCGGCCAGCTCGTTCCCGCGGTCGTCGACAGCGAAGGCGCTGCGGAACGCGGCGGTGACCCGCCCCACGCTCCCCGGGTGCGCCAGCCATTCATCGCTGGTAATGGTGCAGACCGTGCCGGATTCGGTGGCGCCGTACGCTTCCAGGAACACCGGGCCCCACCACCGGATCATCGCCCTCTTCACCTCGACCGGACAGCGCGACCCGGTGTGACCGACCCGCACCAGCGAGTCGAGTACATACCGGCGCTTCACATCCCCGGGGAGGTCCAGTAATCGGCGGAAGTGGGTGGGGACCATGATCGAGGTCGCGACAGAATATTGCTCGATGGCCGCGAGCGTGCCCACGGCGTCGAACTTCTCCTGGACGACCACCGGTTGACCCGCGGCGAGCAGCCCGATGGCGGTCAGCGGACCGGTGTGGGAGAGCGGTCCGACGACCAGATGCACTCCGTCCTGTGCCATCGGCTGGGCACGCAACGCAGCCAGATGCTCGCCGAGCGAGAGGCTCCCGGACCGCCGGCCACCGAGTTCGACCGCCTTGGGTGAGCCGGTGGTACCCGAGGTGTACATCACCGTCGGTCCGACGAGACGGTCGTCACCGGGGCGGCCGGCCGGGCTCGCGGCGAGCCGGTGTTCCCAGTGCACCAGTTCGATTCCGGTCGGATCGGAACCGGCCGGGGTTCCGTCGATCCCCCAGACGATCACCGTGCCCACGCCGGCGGATCGCGCCGCGTCGAATGCGCGTTCCGCCGTTTCCGGGCCGGCGAACAGGGCGGCCGCTCCGCTGTCCCGGAGCAGCCGCGCCACCTCCGGTGCCGTCAGGTGCGAATTGATCACCACAGCCGATACCCCGGCATGCAGGATGCCCAGGTGAGTGAGGACGAGTTCGGCGCAGTTGGCGGCGAATACGGCGACGCGGCGGCGGCTTCCCAGGGCGATCGAATCGAGGGCGTGGACCAATCGGTCGACGGTTTCGTCCACCTCCGGCCAGGTGAGTGCGCGGTGGCTGTCCCGCAACGCGATCTCGTCCGGCCGAACGGCCGCACACTCTTCCAGGTACATCGCCACGGTGATTCTCCTGTACCGCTCTGCGGATCAACGGCCCTGCCAGACCGGCGGGCGTTTCTCGGCGAAGGCCTTCGCGCCTTCCGCGGCGTCGCGGGAATCGAAAACCGGTCGCAGGATCGCGCGCTGGCGATCGAAGGCTTCGGCGTCGGACCAGTCGCCACTCCGGACGATGATCTCCTTGGTCGCGGCCACCGCCAGCGGCCCGTTCGCGGTGATCGTCTCGGCCAGTTCCAGCGCCACGGTGAGCGCCGCGCCCTCCGCGGTGAGCCGGTTCACCAGACCGTATCGGTGCGCCTGTTCCGCGGTGAAGTGCGCGCCCGTGAGCGCGAGTTCCATGGCGACCTGATAGGGGATTCGCTTGGGCAGGCGCAACAGCCCGCCACCCCCGGCCACGAGTCCCCGCGCGACTTCCGGAATACCGAAGCGCGCGCTCTCCGACGCCACCACCAGATCACAGGCGAGGACGAGTTCGGTGCCGCCGGCCAAAGCGAAACCCTCGACGGCCGCGATGATCGGTTTACGCGGCGGGGTCTCGGTGAATCCGAGGCCCCGGCCTTCGACCGCCACCTTCTCCCCGCGGACGAATGCCTTGAGATCCATTCCGGCGCAGAAGTTTCCACCCGCGCCGGTGAGCACTGCCAGCGAGAGGTCGGCAGCGGAGTCGAGTTCGTCGACAGCCTCGGCCAGCCGGTGGCTGACCGCCGCATTGATCGCGTTGCGGGCCGCCGGGCGGTTGAGGGTGATCACCATGACGCGACCGCGCCGTTCGACCAGGACTTCCTCCGACATATGAGCTTCCCTTCGAGTTCTCGGTCCGGTGCGTGTGGTGCGCACGGGTCAGGTCACGGCACCGGCGATCTTGAGGTCGAGGGCCTGCGCTTCGTCGTAGCCGAGTTCGGTCAGGATTTCGTCGGTGTGCTCGGCGAACTGCGGCGCACGCGTCAGGGCCGGCGGCACCTCGTCGAACTTGACCGGATTGGCGACCAGCTTGCGCGCGATTCCGTCGGCATCGATCACCTCGACGATCCGGCCGTTGGCCAGCAGCGCTTCATCGTTGCCGAGTTCCCACGAATTCTGCACGGCGGCCCACTGTCCCTGCATCCCGGTGAACGCGTCGAACCATTCGGCGAGCGTCCGGCCGGCGATGACCTCGGTGACGATTTCGATGGCTTTCAGGCTGTTGGCCAGCAGTGATTCCACAGTCGCGAACCGTTCGTCGGTGATCAGATCGTCGCGGCCGATATGCCGGCAGAACTCCGGCCAGTATCGCCCCGGCTGCAGCATCGAGAACTGGATCCAGCGGTCATCCGAGGTGCGGTAGGTGAGGGTGAGCGGATTGCGGCCTTCGGACCTGCGCTCCACCTTCGGAAGCGGGCCACCGTTCAGTAACGCCAGGTTGACGGTGAACTGATTGGCCCAGGCACCCACGGCCAGCAGGGAGATATCGAGCGCGGACGGCTCTCCCGAAACCTTGCGGCCGTACAGGGCCGCGGCGATTCCCCCGGCGATGGTCATCCCGCCGATCGAATCACCGTAGGCCCCGGCCGGCATTGCCGTGACCGCGGCGGCGTTCGGCGGGGTGCAGCCATCGGCGCTACCGCCGCGCGCCCAGAACGCGGTGGAGTCGTAACCGCCCTTCTCCGCGTCGGGTCCCTCGCCGCCGAACCCGGTGCCGGAAACGTAGATGATATCGGGGTTGATCTGTCGAATGGACGCCAGATCGATACGCAGCTTCTCGCGGGCGGCGGGCAGATAGTTGGTCAGGAACACATCGCTCGCCCGGACGAGTTTCTCCAGCAGCGGCCGGGATTCGGGCTTCTCCAGATCGATCCCGATACTGCGTTTGCCTCGATTGGGCCCCTCCATGATGGGATAGAAGGACGATCCTTCCCGGCCCCCCGCCTGTCCCAGGATCCGGCTCAGGCCGCGCTGCGCGTCCCCGCGTTCCGCGTGCTCGACCTTGACGATATCGGCGCCCCAGTCGGCGAGGACCGCTCCCGCCGCGGGTACGAAGGTGAACTGCGCGACTTCCAGGACGCGCACGCCTTCCATCGGGCGATGCATTCTCAGCTCCTCTCGTGCGGCCCGGTGCCGCAGCTGTCGTATCGGAAAAGGGGCGGCGTGGACCGGCCGTGCCTCCGAAGGCAAAGGGTCATCCGGTAACCCAGAGCGTGTCCACCAGCGGGGCGTCGATACCGGACAGCGCGACACCGCCCACGGTCGGCGCGGCGATCACGGCCGTCTCGTTGCGCGTGTACAAGATCATGGGCAGCAACTCGATGAAGCGCTCCTGGAGCTTCCGGTACGCCTCGGTGCGCTGCCCTTCATCGGTGGCCATCCGGCCCAGCCGCAGCGCCTCGTCGAGTTCCGGATCGGCCACCTCGGCGAAATTGGCGGTGCTGCCGGATTGGAGGCGTCGGGAGAATATGGGTTCGGGTTCGAAACTGTTGATACCGGTGATCCCGAACTCGTAGTCACCGGCGGCCAATTTCGCACCGATCGCGGCGTAATCGCCGGTCTCCACATCGACCTGCACATTGGCGAAAGTCGACAACTGCGACTGGACGGCTTGGGCGCCGCGCTGGTTCTCGGTCGTCGGGTAGGCGAGGATGGAGAACCGCACGGGTTTGCCCTCGGCGGCCAGCTCGTCGAACAGTCGCTGCGCGAGTCCGGGATCGTGGCCCGGAAGACCCAGCGCCGGATCGTGGTAGGGCGAGGTCTCGGTGAACAGTGAGGTGGGAACGGTGCCGTTGCCCCGGTTGCGGACGTCGTTCAGCGCGTCCAGGTCGAGGGCGGCGTTCACGGCACGCCGGGCCCGGATATCGTCGAACGGCGCCGCGGCGTTGTTGAGGACGAAGGCCAGGCCGCCGCTCTGATCCACCGGAGTGACGACGAAGCCGGCGGCTTCGGCAGTGGGGCGGTCACCCGCGCTCAGGCTCAGAATCAGATCGGCGCCACCGGACTGCAGGGTGGACAGCCGCTGGTTCTGGTCGGCCATCGCGCGGATCGTCAGGCGATCGAGGTAGGGGCGCGGCGCGTCATAGTACGACGGGTTCTTCGCCAGCACGATATCCCCGCCGCGTGACCAGCTGTCCAGCGTGAACGGTCCCGCACCGATCGGGTTCGCGTCGAAGGCCGCGGCCCCCTTTTCCACCGCGGCCGGGGAGGCGATCCAGTTCATCGCCGTTGTGGCGAGGGTCTGCCCGAACTGCCTCGTCGGCTCGCTCAGCCGGATCGACAGTGTGGCCGGCGAGGTCACCTCGGTGGCCGCGACCGTCCGCGCGTATCCCCCGTCGAGCGCGCCCACCGCCGGGTCTTTCATCCGGTCCCAGGCGAATTGCACGGCCCCCGCGTCGAACGGCGAACCGTCCGAGAAGGTGAGACCGGCGCGGAGCGTCAACGTCCATTCAATACCGTCCTTCGACTCGAGGGATTGCGCGAGTTTCGGGACGATCGAATGATCCGCGGGATCGGTGCCCACCAATTGACCGTAGAGCGCGTTGCCGAGAGCACCGTCCTGCGGACCCAGGTTACTCAGGGTCGCCGGGTCGAGCGTGCGCGGCTCCTTGTTGACCAGGAACGTGGCGGCGCCGCCGGGCCGGGGCTCACCGGTGGCGGCGGGCGAATTCCCGCCCCCGCCGCAGGCCGACGCGGCGAGAGTCGCCGCGGCGACCACCGCCAGAATCACCTTCGTCACTCGTGCCATATCTCCGTGCTTCCTTCCGGACCGTCGATGTCCAGCGACTCGACCGAATGCTGTGCGGGCGGTGCTCATTCGGCACGGATCACTCGGAACGCAGGAGAATGGCGCCCGAGGGCACTCCCCCACCGGCCGAAACCACCGCGCACCGGGCCTGCGCCACCTGCCGGCCCGGTGCCCGGCCCCGCAACTGGAGTACCGCTTCGCGGAACAATCCGTAGCCGTGCGTACGCCCGGCCGAGAGCTGGCCCCCGTGCGGGTTGACCGGCAACCGGCCGTCGATCGCGATACCCCGGCCTTTGTCGATGAAGTCTTCGGCCCCGCCGAACTCACAGAAACCCAGGCCCTCGAGCCAGGAGAGCGCATTGAACGTGAAGCCGTCGTAGAGACATGCGATATCCACGTCCTCGGGCCGCAGCGAGGTCCGGCTCCACAGATGGGCCGCGGGCCCGAGCGACTGCGGCATATGGGTGAGCGTGCCCTGATCCCACGACAGCCGTTCCATGATCTGGGTACCGACCGCCTCGACGAAAACGGAAGGTTGCGGCCGGTCCGCCGCGGTCTCGGCGGCCGAGATGACCACGGCCACCGCCCCGTCGATCGGGACGTCGCAGTCGTAGAGCCCGAACGGGGTCGAGATCATCCGTGCCGCGAAGTAGTCGTCGATGGTGATCGGATCCCGGTACACGGCTTCCGGATTCGCTGCCGCGTTCGCGCGCGCAGTGACAGCGATCCACCCCAGGGCGTCGCGGCCACGCCCGTACCGGTGCATATAGTGCGATGCCTGGCAGGCGATCCAATTGGCCGCCGACATCGCACCGTAGGGCGCCCGGAACTCATAGATTCCGGTCGCGGCGCCACCCGCGTCCCGCCAGCGCCCGCTGCGCTGGA
Source organism: Nocardia jinanensis (assembly GCF_014645735.1). Lineage (GTDB taxonomy): Bacteria > Actinomycetota > Actinomycetes > Mycobacteriales > Mycobacteriaceae > Nocardia > Nocardia jinanensis. Next base: position 156,743 of record NZ_BMMH01000005.1, read on the forward strand.
GTTCACTCAGCGACGACTGCCATACGGTGCGGAAACACAGCACATGGCGGCACAGGCCCGACGCGACCGCGAGCATCGCCGCGATGATCGAACCGTTCTGACCCGGTGTATCTCCGCCGCCGTTGATCCAGGTGGGACGGATCTGCAGGGCATCTTCGAGCGGTCCGATCCCGCCTTCGGACATTCCCGGCGACGAGCTCCCCGGGTAGGTGGACAGGCCGTCGATATCGTCGAGGGTCAGGCCCGCGTCCTCGACGGCCTGCAGGCACGCGTCCACGGTCAGTGATAGTGGATCGACCATGAGCCGGCGCCCCAGCGACGACTGGCCGACGCCGGTGACGGCCACACGATCCTCGAATTTGGCGGCGGCCGCCATCGGACGCAGGCGCGGGGTGATGTCCTCCGGCTCCGGTAGCACACCGGGCTCCCCGCCCGCGGCGGGATCGGGTTCGAACAGTGGAATGAACACCTCGTCGGAAAGCTGCTCGAACAGCACGCGCACCCGCAACCCGACGGAGACATCCCCCGGCTCACAGCCCACGATATTCGTGGTCAGCCGGACACCCGAATCCTCCTCGAGCGCAACGATCGCCACAATGTAGGGCGGCGGAAATGCCGGCAGCCACGCCTGCGCGTTCACGGTGAACCCGACGACAACGCCCCGGCCCGATACCGGCACCGAGCTGAGCCTACGGCCGCGACAGGCGGCACAGATCGGTGGCCGCGGCGTGGCCATCCGGCCGCAGTCGTCGCATGTGGCGATACGGAGGACGCCGTCTCGACCCGAAGCCCAGAACTCGGCGCTGGCGAGCGTCGGCTGCGGGATCGGACGTTGGATATCCACGATGGCGTGCTCCTCCACCTCGACGGACGGACCGCGGTTCTCCTCACCGGCCGGCGAGAACACTGAACGTGCTGCGGGTCACTGAGAAAATAAAGTAGCCTCAATTAACGAGAGGTGTCAATGGACCACAGAACGGCCACCACCCACTCCCCGACGACGACATCGCCGGGCGATTGCGTCGGCCCTTCACCTCGTCGGAAATCCCGCACACACACCGGATGCCCCGCGGCTGCGTAGCCCTCCACTCACCGATCGCTAAAGAGTGCACTTTAATAGAAGTGCGGCCGCCCTGCGCCCGAGTAGGGAAACGCTTCCGCGGCATGCGCCGTCACCGAACAACGAAGGAAGATCATGGCCATCGCACTGAGCCAGGAGCACCGTGACCTCGCCGAGGTCGCCCGCGATTTCCTCGCCCACCACCACGCGCTCACCACCGCGCGCGCCGTCACCGACGGTGACGTGACGGGCGTGACCGGACTCTGGTCGGCCATGGCGGACCAGGGCTGGATGGGCATTCATCTACCCGAGGAGTTCGGCGGCGCCGGCTACGGACTCCCGGAGCTGGCGATCATCCTCGAAGAACACGGTCGCGCCCTCACACCGGGGCCGTTCCTCGCCTCGACGGTCGTCTCGGCCGTTCTCGCCCAGGCGGGTTCGCACACCCAGAAGTCCGCCTACCTCCCCGGCCTGGCAGACGGATCGGTCGTCGGCGCATTCGCCACGGGCACCACACTCGTCGGCGGGGCCTACGCCGCGGTATGCCTCGTTCCGGCCGGGGACGATGCCGTCCTCGTGGACCGCGCGTCTCTCACGCTCACCGAGCCCAGGTCGCTCGATTCGACCCAGGGGCTGGTCCGGATCGAATCGGAGGTACCCGCGCCGACCGCCGAGAACACGGTCATCGGAGGTGGCCTGCTGCTGCGCCGGCTCGCGCGGCTGCTCGCCGCCGCGGAGATGGCGGGCGGTGCCGGCGCGACCCTCGATGCGGCGGTGCGGTACGCGAAGATCCGCACCCAATTCGGCCGGACGATCGGATCCTTCCAGGCGATCAAACATCACTGCGCCGATATGCTCGTACAGTCCGAGCTGGCGATCGCGGCGGCCTGGGACGCGGTGCGCACCGCACCGGAAGCCGCCGGTATCGATCTCGTCGCCGACAGCGCCGCCCTGGTGGCATCGCAGGCCTTCCTGCACAACGCGCAACTGAGTATTCAGATTCACGGCGGTATCGGCTTCACCTGGGAACACGACGCCCATCTGTATCTGCGGCGCGCCCGCAGCCACGCCGCGCTGCTGGCACCCCGCACCGAGATCCTGTCGACTGTGTTCGCCGGTGTCGCGCGGGGCACGCGCCGTGAGTTCTCCGTCGCGCTGCCGCCGGAGGCGGACGAGTACCGCGCGGCCGCACGAGCCCTGGTAACCGAGTACCACGCCGCCGCCCCGCAGCGGCGTCGCGCGGTCCTCGCCGATTCGGGCTACCTCGTTCCGCACTGGCCCGCCCCGTACGGACGCGGCGCCGGCGCGATCGAACAGCTGGTGATCGACGAAGAACTGCGGGATATCGAGATTCCGGGTCTCGGCATCGGCGGATGGGTCCTGCTGACGCTTGTCCAGCAAGCGGGCGAAGCCCAGCAGCAGCGCTGGATCCGCCCGAGCCTGCACGGTGAGCTGACCTGGTGTCAGCTGTTCTCCGAACCGGGTGCCGGATCCGACGCCGCGGCCGTGAGTACCAAGGCGGTGCGCGTGGACGGTGGCTGGCGGGTGAGCGGCCAGAAAGTCTGGACCAGCAATGCCCAGGCCTGTAATCGCGGGCTGGCGACGGTCCGGACGAATCCGGACGTCCCCAAGCACAAAGGCATCACCGCGATGGTCATCGATATGTCGGCGCCGGGTGTCACCGTGCGGCCGCTGACCGAGCTGACCGGCCGCGCCTTTTTCAACGAGGTGTACCTGGACGAGGTTTTCGTGCCCGACTCCGATGTCGTCGGCGAGGTCGACCGTGGTTGGTCCGTCGCCCGGGCCACCCTGGGCAATGAGCGAGTGAGTATCGGTGGCGGAGCGCAACTCGGTCCCGACGCCTACGACCTGGTCGACTGGGCAGCCACGTTCGCACCCGGCGATACCGGCGTCGGCCGCGATGTCGCCGAACTCGTGGTGGAAGAACTGGCCATGCGGGTGCTCGAACTGCGCCGGGTCGCCCGCGCCGTATCCGGTGAGGGGCCGGGGCCGGGGCCGGAGGGCAGCGTCACGAAGCTGCTCAGCGCCGAGCACGCCCAGCGCGTCACCGAACTCGGTATGGAGATCCGCGGCGCGGCAGCGGTTCTCGGGGCGGCGGCGCCGCTCGATCACGACTATTTGTTCGCGCGGAGCCTGACGATCGCGGGTGGCACCTCGGAGATCAGCCGCAATGTGATCGCCGAGCGAGTACTCGGCCTGCCTCGCGATCCGCTGGTTCGCTGACCGCTCCCCGGGGCGGAAGCACCCGGTGCGGGCCGGCTTCGCCGCTCGGGTGACCGTCGGCCCGGACGCTACGGTCGCGGGACGATACCGGCGATCACGAAGTCCCGGAGCGCCTGCCATTCCTCCGGCTCCGGGACGGTACCGCCCCACAGGTGCCGACGCAGCGCCCCGAAAACCAGATCCGCGACCAGCGGGCTGTAGATCCGCGGGGCCCGCCCGATCGCGGCGACCGGGCCGTCCAGTAATTCGACGACCGGAGCCAGCATCGATCCGCTGTATCGCTGCCCCTCGATCGAGTTGTCGAGATTACCGAGGACCACCCGGCTCACGCTTGCGGCCTCGGTGTGCTCGACCTGGCGCAGGATCCCGTCCACCCATACTCCTATCCGGTCCAGCGGATCCTCGAACTCCTCCATCCGGGCCTCGAGCCATTCCGCCAGACGGATCACGCCCTGCTCCAGGACGGCCAACACGAGCGCGTCCTTGCTGTGGAAGTAGCGGTAGAGAGTTTGCGTGGAAATTCCTGCGGCAGCGACTATTCGAGAAATAGAGGGCATCGTCGGGGCCGACTCCTCGATGAGACCGACGGTCACCGCCAGAATCCGGGAAACCTCACGTTCCACCGCGTCGCGCTGGTCGGCAAGCCGCCTTTCCGCGGCGGCCGCCGCCCGGGTGGCCGGCCGCCGGTTCGATATTGCCTCGTTACCCATTCCATCCATCCTTGCCGAATCTCCGGGATGCCCAGTATCGGGTACATATTACTCTCCTGGAGATGTATCGTTTCTCTGATAGAGAAATGGCATTTTTGTGTAGACGGAGGTACCGCCCATGTCCGAAACCTCGCGCCGCGCGCCTACCGGGGCGTCCCCGTACGAGCTGTTCGACCTGACGGACAAGGTCGCGCTGATCACCGGCGGCAGCCGCGGTATGGGACGGGAAATGGCATTGGCCTTCGCGCGCGCCGGCGCCGACGTCGTCGTCGCGAGCCGCAAGATCGAGAACTGCGTGACCGTGGTCGGCGAGATCGAAAAGTCCACCGGACGACGCGGACTCGCCTACGGGTGCCATATGGGCCACTGGGACGAGATCGAGGGTCTCGCGGACGCCGCCTATGCCGCGTTCGGGCGGATCGACATTCTCGTCAACAACGCCGGTATGTCCCCGGTCTACGAGAAGGTCACCGATGTCACCGAGAAGATGTACGACAGCGTGCTCGGCCTCAACCTGAAGGGCCCTTTCCGGCTCACTCAGCTCGTCGGTACCCGGATGAAGGAGCAGGGCAGCGGCACGGTCATCAACGTCAGCAGCACCGGATCATTGCGTCCGGCCGGTTCGATCATCCCCTACGCCGCCGCGAAGAACGGCCTCAACGCGATGACGGAAGGTTTCGCGGACCTACTGGGGCCGGAAGTCCGGGTGAACACGCTCATGCCCGGCCAGTACCGTACCGATATCTCGGCCGCGTGGTCACCCGAGCAGATCGCCCGATCCGCCGCCGGGCTGCGGCTGGGCCGCATCGGCGAGCCGCCCGAAATCATCGGCGCGGCACTGTTCCTCGCCAGTGACGCATCGAGTTACACCACCGGATCCATCGTGCGTTCCGACGGCGGAATCCCCTGATCGGCACCACTCACCGCCCACGCCCGGCCACCGGGCAGTCGCGGTGATCACCGCTGCGCACCTGTTCACGAAGATCCTCGAAAGGTTCCCATGTCGAATCAGCTGACCGGACGCCGTATCGTCGTCACCGGCGGCGCCAGCGGAATGGGGGCGGGCCTGGTCCGCTCCCTTCCCTCGCTGGGCGCACGCGTCGTCTCCCTGGATATCAATGCCGGCCCCGGCACCGAGATCGCCGGGGCCGCGGGCGTGCCGTTCGTGCAATGCGATGTCGCCCGCGAGGCGTCGGTCGAGGCGGCGTTCGGCCGCGCCGCGGATATCCTCGGCGGCCTCGACGTCCTGATCCATGCCGCCGGAATCTCGCCCTCCGGTGCCGCCGAAAGCACCGACCTCGCCCTGTGGAACAAGGTGATGGCGATCAATGCGACCGGAACGTACCTCACCAACACCGCAGCTTTCGCGTATCTGCGTGACCACGGCGGTCGCATCATCAATTTCTGCTCGGCCGCCGGCATCGCCGGCCTGCCCGGAAAAGCGATCTATTCGGCGAGCAAGGGCGCGGTAGCCGCCTGGACCCGGACGGCCGCCGCCGAATGGGCTCGATACGGAATCACGGTCAACGCGATAGCCCCGGCGATTTGGACACCGATGTACGACAACACCCGGTCCGAAATGACCCCGGAACAATTGGCGCGGCACGACGCACGTCTCGCCGAATCGATTCCGCTCGGGGGCCGGCTCGGAGATGTCGATACCGACCTGGTCCCGGTTCTGGCATTCCTCGCGGGTGCGGGATCGAAATTCATGACCGGGCAGATATTTCCCGTGGACGGCGGCTCGCTGGCCATGCGCTGACCCGGCCCCGGCAGGGCTGTACGGAAAAAGGTGGGGGCCGCCCGCGATTCGCGGATGCGGCCCCCACCTCGTTGATCGCAGGTGGCGGGGAGGTCAGCCGTCGACGATCCCGGTCGGCAGCGTCAACCCCTGGGCACCGAGCAGGGCAACATATCCGGCGAGTGCTCGCTGGGCGTCCATATAGCCGAGCGTCCCGCCGTCCTCGGTGACGTCGACCTGGCCGCCGTGAACGATGAATGTCGCCTCGACGTCTTCGTCGACCACCAGGCTGTGCTCGGTCTCCGGAGTCTCCGCCACGTAGGAACCGGGTGTCGCGAACCAGTCGTACTCTTTGTAGTGCCACTTCCCCGAATGGGTGAAGGCATGCACCACACCGAAGTGGCGATGTTTGGGGACCGCCAGCCCGGCCGACCAGCGCACCCGGACCGTGTAGCAGTTCTCCCGCAGACTCGCACGGAGGACCTTCAGCTCCGTGGTGCCCCAGGCCTTCTTACTGATCACCCAGGGAATGCTCTCGATATCCACCGGACCGGGAACACCGAGGTCCATCGGCACGGTCGGAGATGGTGCGGTCATTTTCACTCCTCGTAACGAAATATGGTGCGGCAGAATGCCGGACTCATGCGGCGTCGTCGCGCTGGAGCCACAGATCGTCCAGCGCGATCCCGCCCTGACCGTAGATATGGACACCACCGATAGCCGGTGCCGCGAGGACATTGGCCGTATTGCGGGTGTAGAAGATCTGCGGGACCAGACTGATCAGCCGGTCCTGCACTTTCCCGTAGGCCGCCTTGCGGGCCGGTACCTCGGTAGCGGCACGGCCTGCTTCCAGGGCGGCATCGAGTTCGGGATCGACAACCTCGACGATATTGCCGGTCGCGCTGGACGAATGGTACCGGCGATACAGCGAAGGCTCCGGATCACTGAACATCAGACCCGAGATCGAGGCCTGGAAGTCGCCTTTGACCGACCGTGCGGTCACCGCCGCCGTATCCTGTACGTCGACCCCGACCTCGATATTGTCGAGCGCGCTGAGCTGCGACTGCATTGCCTCCGCACCGCGTTTACTCACCGTGCTCGAGTACGACATGATCGTGAATTTCAGCGGTTTCCCGTCCGCGGCCAGTTCGTTCAGCAGGCGTTGCGCCTCGGCCGGGTCGTAGGCGGGCAGCTTCTTGCTCTCGTCGTAGAACGGGGAGTCGGCGGTGAACAGCGTGTTCACCGGCTCACCGTACTCGCCGTTGAGCACCATCCCCAGTGCCGCGTAGTCGATACCGGCGGCGACGGCTCGCCGGGCGCGGATATCGTCGAACGGAGCCGCGGCATTGTTCAGGACCAGCACATTTCCGCCGCTGGTCTTGCTCCCGTGTACCACCAGTCCGGTATCGATCGCACGCGCGCTCTCCGCGGAGGAGTCGTTGACGGTGAGTTGCGAACCGCCGGAGAGCAGGGTGCTCATCCGTTGCGCCGTATCGATCAGCGCACGCACTGTCAGTTTGTCCAGGTACGGCTTCGGCGCGTCATAGTATTTCTCGTTGCGGACCAGGACCATATCCCCGTTGCGCGTCCATTTCTCGAGGACGAACGGGCCGGCGCCGATCGGGTTCCGGTCGAACTCCGCGGGCCCCGACCGAATGGCCTCCGGCTTGCCGACCCAGTTGAGTGCGCTGGCCGCGATGCTCTGGCCGAACTGCATATTCGGACTCACCAGTTCGAAGGCGAGCTCGGTCGGCGACACCACCTCGGTACGCGCCACGGTGGCCGCGAACCCGGTATCGATCGCGCCGAGCGCCGGATCCTTCATCCGGTCCCAGGCGAACTTCACGTCATCGGCCTCGAGCGGCGTGCCGTCGGAGAACTGCAGGCCGGCACGCAACGTCAGCGTCCAGGACACACCGTCAAGGGATTCCAGGCTTTCGGCCATCTTCGGTTCGATCGCCAGCGCCGCCTCGTCGGAGGTGAAGAGCTGCCCGTACAGCGCATTTCCCACCACCGATTGCGTCGCCAGCACGTTGCCCAGCACGCCGGGATCGAGGGTGCGGGGCTCCATCGACGTGGTGAAGACGACCTCGCCGCCCTGCTGCGGTGGACCACCAGCGGCCACCCCCGGTGTGGAGGCGCCGCCTCCACACCCGGACAGCAGAAGCGCGGACGCCACACTCACCGCCCCCATCGCTACACGCAACGACCTCATCGTCATCCTCTCGACGGAAATTCCGAACCCTCGACGGAGGGCGGTTGGGTCCGATCCGAAGTTCACACCCAGGTAGTATATTCAGCATCCTTTTTACACGATCGTTGTGATTCACACCATAGCGACCGCGAATGTGGCCGAAAACCCCTACAGACGGCTAAACCAGTGGATAGAATGTGTTTCCTCTGCTTCCGACCGAGCCGGAACCGCGGCGGTCACGCTCGAGTCATCCAGGAACCGGAAACCATGCAACCCGGTTACAGGACCCTGTAACCGGGCAACAGCGGGAACAGTACACAGAACCGGGGCCGGTCAGCGGTGACGCGGGGTACCGACGTAACCGAAGAACTTCTCGAAATTCTCCTCATTGATCCGCCGACGCGAATTACGCGTAGCGGCGTCGCGGAGATCCGCTATGCGGGATTCGAGCCCGGCAATCCGGTCGGCCGCATCCGCCGCGCCGCGCAGCGCCGCGATTTCCTGCCGGACGGCGGCGATCTCCTCGTCGACCCGGACCGCGACCTCGCTGTAGGTCAGCAGATCGTTATCGTCCTCGTCCGCACGCCGGACTCCCGGCGTCGCGTCTTCCACCACCGGCCACCGCCTTCCACAGCCACAAAAATCCGAATTGGTTCGATGATCGCGAGACGAGGCCGCTGCCTCAGTCCAGCACTTCCCGATCGGCGTACAGCTCTCTACGCAAAGCGGTTTGCCACCACTTGGCAATACCGCCGCGTTCGAATGCGCGGGCGAAGGCCGCGACCACCTCGTCGGCGATCGGCACGCCTCCCCCCAGGCATTCGATCTCATACGCCCGGCGAGATCGCCATTCCAGCGTGTAACCGCGCACGAACGCCTCCGCGATACTCGACGCGGTCACCAGCACACCATGGTTCGCGAGCAGCCCCCACTGGGCATCGCCGAACTTCTCCACCGCGATATCCGCGTTGCCGAGATCGGCGAACTGTCCGTCGTATTCGTCGACGAGAGCGAGCTCCGCACCGATCTGCGCGGACGTCTGGTCGTAGATCGGCGGAATCTTCTTCATCCCCGCCCAATTGTTCGACCAGCGGGGATGGTTGTGAATCACCACCACGACCTCCGGGCGCCGGCGGCGCAGGCAGGTGTGCAACTCCACCGCGGGACTGACGTTGTAGCGGCCGGTGATCTTCGCACCGTCCCCGTCCATGACGACGACATCCGAGGCACGGACCTCGTTCCACGCCAGCTCGAAGGGGTTGACCAGGATCGTCCCGTCACCCACCGACACGGTGACATGACCGGCCAGCAGATCGTCGTAGCCGGCCCGGTGCAGCGCCCGCAGCAGCAGTGCGAATTCGCCCCGAAGCGAAAGCTGCGGTACCGGCGGAGGTTCCCACGCGGACCGCCGCCGCGCGCTCCCACTTTCCCGCACCGGGCCCGCGCCGACCTCGACACCGCCGCCGTTCATCATGGTCACTCCTCCGGTTCGAGGTTGCTCGCGATGGGCATACGGTGGCCGGCCGGGCCGGCGCGCGCCATATAGGATCCAGCAATCAGTATCCTAATTAGAAGCCCAGTTGGGACGATACCGCACAGGATCCTTTTCCTCAAGGCTTCACCGAAGCCCCCTGGGGGATATCACCACCTCCTCGTACGCCGACCAGCTTCGTTGACCGCCTACCTGCCCTGTGGTAATAATCGCCATAGACGATATAACAGTATCCTTAAATATGACCGAGGCGGGAGAGGACACCATGCCGCTGCAGGACCATCACCAGATTATTTCGGTCGACGACCACGTCATCGAACATCCCCGCGTGTTCCAGGACCGGCTACCGGCCAAATACCGCGACAACGGTCCCCGCATCGTCGAAAACGGGACCGGCGACCATATCTGGGTCTACGACGGCGTCGAGTATCCCAATGTCGGGCTGAACGCGGTCGCGGGCAAGGAGCCCAAGGATTTCGGGATGGAACCGGTCCGCTACGAGGATATGATCCCCGGCTGCTACGACCCCCTCGCGCGCGTCGCGGATATGAACATCGACGGAGTGCAGGCCGCCATGTGCTTCCCCTCGTTCCCCGGGTTCGGGGGCGGAAAGTTCCACCGCGCGAAGGATAAAGAACTCGCGCTCGAATGCGTGCGGGCCTGGAACGACTTCATGCTCGACGAATGGTGCGGCAGCGCACCCGACCGCTTCATCCCGCTCGCCATCCTGCCCACCTGGGATGTCGAACTCGCCACCGCCGAAGCCGCCCGCACCGCCGCCAAGGGCGCCCGGACGATCTCCTTCCCGGACAGCCCGGTCCCCCTCGGCATGCCCAGCTTCCACACCAACTATTGGGATCCGCTGTGGGACGTGTGCGAACAGACCGATATGCCCGTCTCCCTGCATTTCGGTTCCTCGAGCTTCGTCCCCGGCTTCTCACACAGCGCCGCCCCCGCGGGCAGTGACCCCGGCGGCCCCTACGTCACCGCGATCACCCTGTTCGCCTGCAATCTGATGTGGTCCGCCGTCGACCTGATCTTCTCCGGAACCCTGCAGCGGCACCCCCGCCTCAAATTCTCCCTCGCCGAGGGCGGTATCGGCTGGATCCCCTATATCCTCGAACGCGCCGACTTCTCCTGGGAGCGGCACCGCTGGTACCAGGACATCGACTTCGACGCCAAACCTTCGGACCTGTTCGCCCGGCATTTCTGGGGCTGCTTCATCGACGACACCCACGGACTGGCCAATCGCCATACCATCGGTGTCGATCGCATCATGCTCGAAATCGATTACCCCCACTCGGATTCCCATTGGCCGCGCAGCCGCAAACGTGCCGCCGAAGTCCTCGCCGATGTCCCCGACCACGAAACCGCCCTCATCGTCGAGCACACCGCACGCACCTTGTTCAACTTCCCTCGCAGCAGCTGACACCTGCGCGCGGCGCCCCGCCACGAAATATCGGAGGAGGCGCCGCGCATTCGGCATTCCGCGGCCTCGAGATCGGGCCCGAGCTCACTGGCACGAACCCCGCCACCAGTGCGGCGATTCCTGCGCCGGCCCGATGCCCTGCAACTATCGGATACCCGGAACGGGAGCGCGCGACCGCGGAAATCGGTCGCGCGCTCCCGCCCCCCTTGGTCGGCACCTACCCGAATACCGCCGAAACGAAGATCATTCGGTCCAACGGAAACCAGTGGTGCGCAACTCGGTATGCAGTGCGGTGTCCTGCACCACGAAACTCCGCATCAGCCCGGTCCCGCGATTGTGATGTGAGTGAACGGCACCGGGCGGCGTCACCATCACCACGTCCGGTTGCCAGTCGATGCGTCGGCCGTCCACCATGGAATACACACCGTCACCGGCGATACTGAGTGTCAGCGCCACCGAACTGTGCCGGTGGGCCCGCTGATCACCCCCCGGTTCGAGGGTGTTGACCGACGCGAGGATGGTCGGCGTAGTGACCCGCCGACCGGCCATGAGCTCGGTCAGGAAGATCACCGATTTACCGGCCGACCGCTGCGCGCCGCCGCGGGCGTGCACCTCCCGCAGGCACCGTTCGATCCGGTCGGCATCGAATACCGTCGGATGGATCGTTTCGGGGCCGGGCTCCACCGGGCGCACCCGCAGATACGACAGCGCGGGTTCGTCGGTGATCAACAACAGCACGGCCGGCGAATCCGCCTCGTGCTCGCAACGCGCGCCGCCGCCGAGACAGAAGACGTCTCCAGGTCCCCAGCGCACAGTTTCTCCCGCGCTGTGCGTCCGTCCTGTTCCCCGCAGCACGTAGTACACCTCGCCCGAGGAGAAGAGGTGGCTTTCGAAGTCTTGTCCTTCGTGCAACACGAGATACCGCGCGAGCAGTGTCGGCGTCGTCGCCGGCCACTCGGTACCCAGCAAGCCGGATCGGTCGAGCACGACGAATCCGGTCGGTGCGGCCGGCGCGAAGGCCCGGTCACGCTCGTCGGTGAAGGCGGTGGCCGCGATTTCCGGCACCGGCCGGTCGAATGCGATACGTGGTGTGTAGAACTGTGCCCGCGCCCGCGCGGCGTCCGAGCTGCGCTGTGGGTTGCCGGAAGTCATGATTCACCTTTCGGTCCGGCGGGTGCGTGGCGATTCGAGCCGCAGTACCGGGCCGGCGAATTCGGCCGGCGCCGCGATGACCGCACAGACGTGCTCACCGATCTCGCTGTCGGTCAGCCAGCGTGGATCCGCCCCGGCCCGATTGCTGCGGCCGTTCACCTTCGATACCACCATCACTTCGCGGATCTCGATTCCGCTGCCCTTGTTCTCCTGGTGCAGGCCGCGATACAACATCCGTTGCGCGGCCTGCATCATCGAGACGGGCACCAGACCGGGAACCACGAAATCGGCCATTCCGCCGCCTATCCCGATGAAGCGGGAATCCGCGGACATCGCGGGCAGGAAGGCCTTCGCCGCGGCCAGATGGGCCCGCAGATACGCCCCGAAGAACGTCGAGAGATCGGCATAGTCGGTCTCGGCCAGCGGACGTCCGGGCCACTGGGTGCTCACAGCCAGCACCACCGCGTCGAAGCGGCCGATATCGATCTCGTCGCGTAAGGCGGCGGCCGCGGCGTCGTCGGCGATGCTGCCGGTGTGCACGCGCAACGGCGCCGAACCCGCCCACTTTTCGTCCGCGAGCGCCGCCAGCGCCTCCGGTCTGCGTCCCACCGCGGTCACCGGCCATCCGCGGGCCAGGCATCGGGCGACGACGCCGTACCCGACATCGCCTGTGGCCCCTACCACCACTACGTTCACGGCCGGCTCACTCCCGGCCGCGGACCAGCCGGGTCGGCCGGAAGACGAGCACGACCTCGTCGTGCTGGTTGAGGACCTCGTTCACGGTTTCCACCACACCGCGCGCACCCTTGCTCGCCGCGCGGGTCTTCTCGACCGTCACCCGGACCCGCAGCGTATCGCCCACGTACACCGGGGATTTGACGGAGACGTCCGCGTGCATGAAGGCGAGCCCCGTACCGTAGAGATCGCGGGTCTGCAGCGTGAGACCCTCCGCGATGCAGTAGGTGAGCGCACCGGGTACCAGGCGCGCCTTGTACCCTTCGGTCTCCGCGTAACCGGCTTCGAGGAACAGCCGCTCGGTAAAACCGAACCAATTGGTGAACGTCACGAGGTCGGTCTCGGTGACTGTGCGGGACATGGTGATCTGGCTGGAGCCGACCTCCATATCCTGCCAGAACAGTCCGGTGGGCGCGGTCATGCGTCGTCTCCGGCCGGGATATCGATCGGCAAGGGCTTCGGGGGGTTCACCGAATAGTCGTAGAACCCGGCGCCCGCTTTGCGCCCGAGGCGGCCGGCCTCGACCAGTGGCCGGATGACCTCGACGGTGAGCCGATCGCCGATCTCCCCGTGCTTCTCGTAGCGCGCGGTACGCGACTCGAGCAGCACGTCGAGGCCCGACAGATCGGCGAGTTCGAACGGGCCCAGCGGCCAGCGCAGGCCCCGCCGCACCGCGATATCGATCTCTTCGACCGTGGCGACACCGGTGCCGAGCAGAGAGAACGCTTCGCGGGAGGCCGCACCGAGCACCCGGTTGACCAGGAAACCGTCGACATCTTTGGTCAGGACGACCGGCGTCCGTTTCATCCGGTCCGCCCAGCCCCGCGCCCGCTCGAGGATATCCGGGCGGGTCCGCGGCGAGGCGACGACCTCGACGAGATCCATGACCAGGACCGGGTGGAAATAATGCATATTGAGGCAGCGATCCGCGTACTCCGCATCCCCGGCGATCGTCGCGGCCCGGATATGGCTGGAGTTCGTCGCGATACCGGCATCACTGGGCAGCAGCTCGGCCAGCCGCCGGAAAACCGCCTGTTTGACGTCGAGCTTCTCGACGACGGCCTCGATCGCCCAGGTGCACACCGGTGCGACGGCGTCGAGGCCGGCCGAGAGGGTGAGCCGGGCGCGGGCGTCGCGCTCCTCCTGTTCGGTGATCCGTCCCTTGGCGACCCGGGTGGTGAGCAGCCCGTCGATTTCGGTCCGGGCGCGGTCGACGGCATCGGTGGAGATATCCACCAGGGCTACCTCGATACCGCACAGCGCGGACTGCAGGGCGATCTGGGTGCCCATCGTGCCCGCGCCGAGCACGAGTAGCCGCTCGCCGGTTGTGTTGGTCATTGCTGCAATTCCTTTCGGGAAGCTTGTCGGTGCGATGTCGTGCGGCCGGCGGAGTCAGCCGACCAGCGTCTCCCAGACACGGTCGGGGCCGTTCGCGAGAACGCGCTGACCGGCGATCTCGGACCACTGCGCCTCGCTGCGGCCCTCATCGCGCCACGACCACAACCGGCGGGTGTACTGATGCAATCGGTATTCGCGGGTGTAGCCGATCGCGCCGTGGATCTGGTGGGCGATCTTCGACACCTCGGTGGCCGCGAGCGCCGCGCGCAACCGGGCCGCCGCGATGGGGAATCCGGCGGGCGCCCCGGCCTCCACCAGGTCCACCGCCGCGGACACCGCCGCATCGGTCACCGCGACCTCACCGGCCAGTACCGCGGCGAGCTGTTTGACGGCCTGGAACTTGCTGATCGGTTTCCCGAACTGCGCCCGCTCGTTCGCGTATCCCACGGTGAGTTCCTGAACGGTGTGCAGGGCGCCCGCGATGGACAGGCTCAGGCCGAGCGCCTCGATATCACGCAGCCGCTCGATGATGCCGTCCAGCTCCGCCAGCGGTAGGGCGCCGAGCGCGGTCACCGCGAGCGAGAGTTCGGCGCTGTCGCGCGGTTCACCGGCGAGATTCTCGTGCTGCTCCCAGTTCACCTCCGCGCCGGGAATTTCGGCGAGCAGGACGCGGCCGGCGGCTTCGTCGCGGCCGAGTACGAGGACGGTGTCCGCGATCCGCCCGTAGGCGACCTCGGTGATCGTTCCTTCCAGCCGGACGCCGTCGTCGCCGGCGACAGCCCGGACGGAACCCACCGCGACGGCGCTCGGGCCGCGACGATGCGGGGCACCGAATACGGTGCGCAGGTGCGGGGCGAGCAGGAGTGTGCCCACCAGCGGAACCGGGGCCGCGGCACGAGCCGCGGCCCGGATGACGGCGGCGGCATCGGCGAACGTGCCACCGGATCCGCCCGCACTCTCGTCGATCCCGACGGCGGTCAGGCCGGTTTCGTCGAGCTGGGCCCACAGATCCGCAGACCAGCTCCGCTCGCTTGTTTCGACGATATCCGGGCCCGCATGGGCCTTCATGATGTCGGCGACGAGGTCCGTGAGTTCGGTCCGATCGTTCATTTCACATCCCAAGCTTCTTGCCGATAACGGAGCGCAGCATCTGGGTCGTGCCGCCGCGCAGGGTGAATCCCGGTGCATGTGTGATCGCCTCGTCGAGGAGCCGGGCGAGACGTGTCCCCCGGGCCGGCGGGGTGGGCAGCCCCGAGCGGACGATATCGATCGATCGCTGCTCGAACTGGGTGCCGACGTCCTTGGCCGTGGCCGCGAGCAGCGACGGCGTCTCACCCCGTTGCACCGCGGCGGCCACCTGCGTCGACAACGCGCGGGCCGACCACAATTCGCTGACCAGCCGGCCGAGCGTGTCGTGGCGGTAGTCGTCGGGCACATCCGGTGCCGCGGCGTAGGCGGTGATCAAACCCGTTGTGCTCATATAGCGTTCGGGTCCGCTGCGTTCGTCGGCCAGTTCGGCGGTGACCTGTCGCCAGGCCTGGTCCACCTCACCGAGGACCATATCCGCCTCGACGCGGACATCCTCGAGGACGACCTCGTTGAAATGGTGTTCGCCGGAGAGCAGATACACCGGGCGGATCGTGACTCCGGGAGCGTGCAGATCCACGATGAACTGGGTGAGCCCCTCGTGCCGCTTCGATCCCGGGGTACTGCGGCACAGCGTCAGCATGTAGTGCTTGTGATGTGCGCCGCTCGTCCAGAGCTTCGTCCCGCGCAACAGCCAGGAACCGTCGTCCTGGCGAATGGCCGCGGTCTGGACCGATGCCAGGTCGGAGCCGCTGTCGGGCTCGGAGAGTCCGAGGCAGAAGAAGATCTCGCCGGCGGCCATACCGGGCAGGAAACGCTCGCACTGTTCCGGGCTTCCGTTGCGCAGCAGGGCCGGCCCGATCTGGCGATCGCCCGCCCAGTGCGCCGAGACCGGGGCGCCCGCCGCCAGCAGCTCCTCCATCACGGTGAAGCGTTCCAGGCCGGTGCGCTCGTGACCGCCGTACTCCGCGGGCCACACCATCCCGAGCCAGCCACGTTTGCCCAGTTCCAGGGTGAACTCCGCAGAGTATCCCCGCAGCCAGCTGTCCACCATCGGCGTAAACGAACCGGCGGCCAGTTGTTCGGCGACGAACTCGCGAACCTCGCGGCGGAGGTCGCCGATCTGTTCGGCGGATACCCTCGAGTGATCAGCCACCGTGGGTGCTCCCTTCGTGGCCGGCGAGGGCGGACTCCGACGCCGGGCGCAGCTCGCGCAGTTCCCGGCGCAGCGTCTTGCCCGAGGCCGTCCGCGGGATCTCGTCGACCCAGCGGAACTCGGCCGGTAGCTTGTATCTACTCAGCCGCTCCGCCAACCAGCCGGCCAGCGCCGCCTCGTCGCGGTCGGGCCCCGCGGCGACGAGGAACGCGATCGGTACCTCTCCCTTGTCGGGATGCGGGGCGCCGATCACGGCGCAATCGGCGATCGTTTCGTGGCCGAGCAACTGGGCTTCGATCTCGGCGGGGGCCACCTGGAGACCGGAGACCTTGATGACGTCTTTGAGTCTGTCGGTCAGGAACAGCCAGCCGTCCTCGTCGACGCGGCCGAGGTCACCGGTACGCAACCAGCCGCCCGGGAGCAGGACGCCTTCGTTCGCGGATTCGGGCAGGTAACCGAGCATCCGCGCCGGGCTGCGGGCGATCAGTTCGCCTTCCGCGCCCGGGGCCACATCCTCGAGTGTGTCCGGGTCGACGATGCGTAGTTCGGAGTCCGAGCGCAGGAGGCCCGGCGAGTCCATTCGGCACCGGTCGGGGTACTCGCCGGGGTTGGCGTGCAGCCCGGGCAGTTCGGTCATGCCGTACCCCATGATCCATCGCGCACCGGTCGCCTCGGTGATCCGTGCGGCCACCGTGGGGTTGATCGCCGTCGCCGCCCATACGATGGATCGCAGCGAACTCAGATCGCGGGCCGCGAGATCGGGCCGTTCGGACACCCGTTTCGCGATCGGGGCCACGATCGTGCTCAGGGTGATGCGCTCTCGTTCGATCTCGTCGAGCATCGCCCCGGGATCGAACTGCGCGCAGAGATGTAATGTCGCGCCGGCGGAGACCGCGCTGAACAGAGTGCCGATCCCGAGCACGGTGAACAGGGGCAGTGCGAACTGCTGGCGATCCGAGCTTTCCACGCGGAGTGCGGATTTCCAGTTGATGTAGGCCGCGGTCTGCGACCGGTGGCTGTGCCGGACGACCTTCGGCAGACCGGTCGTCCCGGAGCTGAAGTACAGCACCGCCTCGTCGGCGTCCCAGTCCCGTTCGACCGGTGCGGGGGGCTCGCCGTCCTGCCGGGCGATTCCTTCCCAGAAGGCGCCACCGAGACCGTCCTCGGTGGCGAGGATATCGACGCCGGTCGCGGCGGCCGCCGCCCGAGCCGTCTCGTCGCACAGGATCAGGCGCGGTGCGAGCAGTTCGACCGCATGGGTCATTTCGGCGTCGTTCCAGCGGGGGTTGACCAAGGCGGCCACTGCCCCGGCCCGCAGGATCGCGAATACGGCTATGGCCCACTCGATCCGGTTGCGCATCGCGAGCACGACCCGGTCACCGGGGGCTATCCCCTGGTCGGTCAATACCTTGCTCGCGGAGTTCGCCAGACAGTCGAGCTCACGGTAGGAAAGGTTGTGGCCGTCGCACAGCAGTGCGGTGTGTTCCGGCCGATATCGTGCCGAATCGCCGAGCAGGTCGGCCAGATTTCGGCGCGGATACGACAGTCTCGGTCGGGGTATCACGAATAGGACCTCTCTACGATGCTCGGAACCACGGTCACCGCCCACTCCATTGCGGTGCGCGCTTCTCGGCGAAGGCCCGGGGTCCTTCTTTCGCGTCCGCGGTCAGGCGGACCGCACGGACCGCGGCATCGTTGACCTCCCACGCCCCGGCCTCCGCCGCCTTACGGGCAGCGCCGGCGATGGCGAGCGTGCCCGATACCGCCAGTGGCGCTGCGGCACAGATGGATTCGGCGAGTTCGCGCGCGGTGGACAGCACCCGGTCCACCGCGACGACCCGGTTCACCAGTCCCCAGTCGTACGCCTTCACCGCGCTGAGACGCGCCCCGGTGAGAAGAAGTTCGTTGGCGACGGTGGTGGGCAGGCGTTGCGGCAGGCGCAGTGCGCCACCGCCGCCCGCGATGATGCCGCGCGTCGGCTCGGGCAGGGAGAACCACGCGGTCTCGGCGGCGACCACCAGATCGCAGGCCAGGACGATCTCGAATCCGCCGCCGAGCGCCGGGCCGTTGACGGCCGCGATCACCGGTTTACTGCGCGGATAGCGGACGAATCCGGCGAATCCACCGTCGGCACCCCCGAGCGAATTCGCTTTACCCGAGTTCATATCGTGCAGGTCGGCGCCCGCGCAGAAGGCCGCGTCGCCCGCCGCGGTGATGATCCCCGCCCGCAGCCCGGGGTCGCGTTCGAGGTTGTCGAGTGCGGCCCGCAGGCCGTCGCGAACGTCCTGGTTCACCGCGTTCCGACGGTCCGGGCGGTTGATCGTCATGGTCTGGACGTAGCCGTCGATATCGACGAGGACGGCAGGCTGGGTAGTCATCGGTCTTCGATCTCCGTTGTCGGGTCAGTGGGCTTGCGCCGGGACAGCGGCCCCGGCGCCGACGGACGACACCGCCGGCACACCGCACCGCCTCGCCGCGGCGCCGAGCATCGCCTCGTTCACATCCAGCAGGCGGTCGAGGACCATTCCCCGGCGCAGGAACCGATGGAACTCGTGCTCCCAGGTGTAGCCGATCGCACCGAGCACCTGCTGCACCGATCGGCCGGTGGTGGCGAGCGCGCGGGAGGCCGCGACTGCGGCCGCGAGCGAGGTGACCTCCCCGAGCGCGCCGTCGCCTTCCGCCTGGGCGGCATCGCCGATCACCTGACCGCTCGCCACCGCGACCGCGGCATCGGCCAGCAGGTGCTGCACCGCCTGGAACGCGCCGATCGGTTGGCCGAACTGGTGGCGCGCCGTGACATGATCCACCCCCACCTCGAGCAGACGCGCGCACAATCCGAGCAGGTGCCAGGAGAGCCCGATCCGCACCCGGCGGGTCAGGAAGCCTTCGGGGAGATCGAGAACACGACCCGCGGCCGCGCCGATACCGATGTCGACGAGACGCAGACCGGCGTCGACGGTATCGACCGGTTCTGGCGCGAGGTCGGCGGCCGAAACGATCCGCACCGCACCCTCCGGGGTCTCGAACACATACGCCGCCGGAGCGAGGTCCGCGGCGACGAGGCCGCGGTAGCGGCCCGGCCGCGACGTAGCGCTCAGTACGGCGAAGGGTTCGCCACTCACCGGCGCGAGGTCACGCGCGCGCAGGTCGGCGAGAGCGTACGCGTCGAGGGTGGCCGCCGAGGCCAGCGCCGCTCCCTGCCCCTCGAAGAGCGCGCGCACCGCGATCTCGGGGACCTCTTCGTGGAGGTCGAACCATCCGATGCGTTCGAGATCGCCGATGCCGATCCCGGCGGGCCGTTCGGCGAACATATGGTCGACGGTGGCCCGGATCTCGCTGTATCCGTCGTCCGCGCGTGGCTGGGAAAGCTGCATCATCGTCCCCTGGGAAGTCCGAGAATCTGAGTGGCGACAATCGTGCGCTGCACCTCCGCGGATCCTCCGTAGATGGATGCCGACCGGCTGTGCAGGAAATCGTGCACGCGTTCGTCCCGGTCCGGGGCCCCGTCGTCGATCGCGACGGGCCGCAGGAGATCGCTCAAGTCCTGCACCGACCGTTCCGCCCGCGACAGCAGGAGCTTGTCCACCGACACCTGGGGACCGCTGCTGCGGCCGGCGGCCAGCGCCCGGATCGTGGCGAGCGAGCGCAGCCGTAGCGCGGTCACGTCCTGGTATGCCGAGCCGAAACGTTCCAGTCCCCACCGCTCGCCCCCGGCATCGAGACCGCGCAGCGTGGCGTGCAGGACCGCCTGGCGCAGCCAGGCGAAGACACCGCGCTCCCATTGGAAGAGATACATGGCGGCTTCCCAGCCGTGATCGACCGTGCCGATCAGCCGGTCCGCGGGGACCCGCACCGCGTCGAAGAACAGTTCACCGAAATGCTCGGTTCCGGTCATATCGCCGATGGGCCGGCAGTCGAGTCCGGCCGCGGTCATATCGACCAGAAAGAGGCTCAGCCCGCGGTGCCGGGATTCCGGGGCACCGGTCCGGGCCAGCACGACACAGCGATCGGCGCCGACCGCCCGGGTGGACCACACCTTCTGGCCGGACAATATCCAGCCGTCGCCGTCGGCCGGGGCCGCGCGCAGCCGCAGTGCCGCCAGATCGCTCCCCGCCTCGGGTTCGGAGAAGCCCTGGCACCATGCCTCCCGGCCGGAGATCAGCGCCGGCAGATGCTCCCGCGCCAGGTCCGGCGCGTACTTCAGCAGCATCGGTGCGATGACCTCGACGGAATTGACTGTGGTCGGCACGAATATCCCGCGTTGCCCGAGTTCGTCGTAGACGGCTGTCCGGGTGAGGACGTCACCACCGAGGCCGCCGAGTTCGGCCGGCCACCCCTGTGCGAGCCAGCCCTGCTCGTACAGCCACGCATGAAAGTCTTTCTGCGCCCGCAGGGACGGCAGGGCACGCTGCGGCGCCAGCGCCCGGGCGCAGTGTTCCCGCGCGGTGGATCCGTGATCGGTCTGCCATCGGGATACGGCCGCGGGCAGATCGCGGAGGGCGACGAGTTCCAACGGATCACCTCTCATCATGGAGCAATCGGCGCACCTCCCCGGCGGATACAGTGCACCGTATTATCGAATCCTTTGCGCGGACTATCCCATCCAGGGGCGCAACCGAGCTAAAGGGTATACTGAATTCAAGACGAAGTCGAGCGCTTCGCGCAACTCTCCACCGTCCGAAGGAGCCCCGGCCATGTCAGGTCGCACTGTGACAGATACGTCCGCCGCGGGTATCGCGCGCATACATATGACCGGGGACGACGGTAACCCGCTCGACCTCGCCCTGGTGCGCGAACTGGCGGATACGCTCGACCGGCTCGACAAGGACCCCGCCGTGCGCGCGGCCGTCCTGATCTCGACCGGTAAACACTTCTGCGCCGGCGCCACGGCCAAATTCACCGAGGGACAAGCCGCCTGGTCGACCGCCGACCTCTATGCCGAGGTTCCGCGCATCGCCGCATTCGGCAAACCCCTCGTCGCCGCGCTGAACGGGGCGGCCGTCGGTGGCGGAGCCGGCCTCGCGCTCCTGGCGGACTGGCGGCAGATGGCGGCGGACGCCCGGCTGCAGATCAATTTCAGCCGACTCGGCTACACACCGGGCTTCGGCCTGACCCGCACCCTGCCCGATCTGATCGGCGCCCATCGCGCCACGGAACTGCTCATCTCGGGCCGCCGGGTGACCGCCGCGGAAGCACAGTCGCTCGGCTTGTGCGATGCCGTTTCCGAACCCGGGAGCCTCGTCGCCGACTCTCTCGCCCGGGCCGCGGAATTCGCTCAGGGTGCGCCGCTCGCCGTCCGTGCGATCAAACAGCATTCCCGGCGCGGCCTGCTGGCCGATCTGCCGGCGATCCTGCGGGACGAGCTCGCCCAGCAGACGCAGTTGAAAAAGACCGCGGACTACGCGGAGGGGATGTCCGCGGCCAGGGAGCGGCGTAGCGCCGCATTCATCGGCCGCTGACCCGTTCCCCGCGGATCCCGCTCGACAGGAGGTACCCCGATGGTTGGACTGCCCACGTTCCGAGACCGCGTCGCCGTGGTGACCGGTGGCGCATCCGGTATCGGCCGGGCCGTCGCCGCGGCCCTCGTCGCCGAAGGCGCCGAGGTGGTGATCATCGATCTCGACCCGGCGAGCACCGCGACGGCCGCGCAATCGATCGGTACCGGATACCTGCCGGTGGATGTCACCGACCCCGAAGCGATGGCACGGGCGGCGGCCGATGTCGTCGCCATGTTCGGCCGCGTGGACCTGTTGATCAACAATGCCGGAATCGCCGTGGCAGAAGCTTTCCTCGAGATGGACATCGACACCGCGCGCCGGGTCCTGGATGTGAACCTGTGGGGTGTGATCCATGGCCTTCGCGCGTTCGTGCCGATGATCGAACGGACGTCCACGGACGGGTTCGTCGTCAATACGGCCTCACTGGGCGGCCTGCGCACCGCCCCCGGGTTGTCCGCCTATTCGATGTCGAAGTTCGCGGTGGTGGCGCTGACCGAAACCCTGGCCGAGGAGCTGGCCGCACGCCGTTCCCGGGTCGGCGTCGGTGTGCTCCTTCCCGGGCGCGTGGCCACCGGCCTGGGCCGGGCCGCCGGCCGCTCGAACGATCCGGTACCGAAGACCGGCGAGCCCGTTCTGGCCCCGGAACAGGTCGCCGCAATACTGCTGCCGGCAATAGTGCGTGGAGACCTGTACATCGTCACGCACCCGGAAGCTCGCGGCACGATCGAGGCGCGGCATCGGGCACTGGAAGCGGCATTCCACGTCTGACCCGGCAGGCCGGCGCCGCAGGCGCACATCGCCCGGCGCCGGCTCTCACCGCATCGTCACGCCCGGCCGCCGCCGGTGTCCAGACCGGACCAGATAATCGTCCGGAGCACCTCGGTGGTACCGCCGCGCAGGGTGATCGAGGGCGCGTGCTCCACCGCCGACCTGAGCAGGGCCCGGTCCTCCTCGCCGGGCACACGTCCCGCCAGCAGCCGACGCGCGCGTTCCACCTGACGCTGCTCGAAAACGGTACCCACATCCTTGACCAGCGCGGCATCGAGCTCGCGGCGAGCCTGCGGGCGGTTCTCCTCCGCAAGCGTCCGCAGGCTCAGTGCCCGCACCGACCACATCGCGGCTGCGGTCTCGCCCAGATAGGCATGATCACGACGGGTCGGCCGGGCCAGCCGGGCGGCCATCATCGTCTCGAGGTAGAGACTCACATACCGCTCCGCGCCGTTGCGTTCGAGCGCGAGCTCCCCGGTGACCTGTTTCCATCCGTCCCCCTCCGCGCCCAGCAGAGCGTCGTCGTCGACCAGCACATCATCGAAGACGACCTCGCAGAATTCCGCTTCGCCGTCGAGGGAGCGGATCGGCCGCACCTGCACACCGGGCGCGTCGAGCGGCACCAGGAACTGCGAGAGTCCGGCGTGCCGGTCCTCGCTGACCGCGCTGCGGCACAGCGTGAGCATGTAATGCGCGCGATGCGCGCCGCTGGACCAGACCTTGGCACCGTTGATCCGCCAGCCCCCGGGCACTCTTTCGGCGCGAGTGCGCACCGACGCGAGGTCCGATCCCGAGCCGGGCTCCGACATTCCCACCGCGAAGAACAGCCGACCGGCCACGATCTCCGGAATGAACGCGCGCTTCTGCCGCTCGGTGCCGTTCTTGAGAATTCCCGGGCCGATCTGGCGCTCGGCGAACCAGTGGGCGGCCACCGGCGCGCCGGCGGTCAGCAACTCCTCGACGACCGCGAGCCGCTCGAATGCGCTGCACTCACCGCCACCGTATTCCTTCGGCCAGGTCATCCCGATCCAGCCCTGACTGCCCAGCGCCCGGCTGAACTCGGCGGAGGCCGAGGTGAGCCAGGCGTCGATCGCCGGCCGGTACGGTGCTCTGGCCTGTTCCTCCGCGAGAAACCTGCGCACCCGGGCGCGCAGGTGCGGCAACGCCGCCAGCTCGGTTACGGGACGTTCCGACATTTCGACACCCTTCCGGACCCGACGAGCGCTAATGAGCATCCTCAGCAGAGGCGAAATATGCCAGAAACTCTCGACGTTGTGGCTTGCCACTGAGATTTACCATACATAGAGTATCCTGTTAATGCGTCGTCGTCAGTGGGCGGGACCTCGAAACCACACGGAAGGAAGTACGCACTGCATGTACGTACCCAACGATTCGATCCAGGTTGAAGCCGACGGACCGGTACGGATCCTCAAGTTCAACCGCCCGGAAATCCGTAACGCGGTCAGCGCCGATATCAAGGAAGCGCTCAAGGTCGTCTGGGACAATCTCGCCGACGATCTCGACGTCGGGGCGGTCGTCCTGACCGGAAACGGGCCCGCCTTCTCCGCGGGCGGTGATATCGCGGACTTCGCGCGGGTGACCGCCGACGGTGAGTACCGGCGGCGTATTCGCCTCCGCCACGCCAAGCAGATCATCGACGCGATGACCAATTTTCCCCTGCCCGTCGTGGTCGCGGTCAACGGTCCCGCGGTCGGCCTCGGCTGCAGCCTCGCATCTCTGGGCGACATCATCCTCGCCGGTGAGTCGGCGATGTTCGCCGATCCCCATGTCTCGATCGGTCTCGTCGCCGGTGACGGTGGTGCCGCGATCTGGCCGCTCATGATGAGTCTGGCCAAGGCAAAGGAATACATTCTGACGGGCGATCCGATCCCGGCCGCGGAAGCTCACCGGATAGGTCTGGTCAACCACGTCTATCCGGACGCGGAACTACTGCCCAAGGCGATCGAGCTCGCGCATCGCCTGGCGAAACAACCGCGCCCTGCCCTGCAGGAAACGAAGAAGATCATGAACATGCACATCGCCCGCGCGTCGTTCGGCATCCTCGAAACGGCGCTGGCCGCGGAATCCGAGTCCTTCACTACCGAAGAGCACCGCGAAAAGGTCGAAGCCTTCCTGGCCCGCGCGAACCGGAAGAGCGCCGAGCGGACGAATGCCGGCAGCGGACCCGCTGAAAAGGGATGACAATGACCATGGACATCACCCCCGACACCGACACCGAGCTCGTCCGGTACGACGTTCGAGACGGCGTCGCGGTGATCTCGTGGAACCGGCCGCACCGTAACAACGCCTGGACGCCCGCCCTCGAGGATGCGTACTTCACGCAGCTCCGGGTCGCCGCGGCGGACGACGAGGTGAAGGCCATCGTGATCACCGGGCGCGGGCGCCACTTCAGCCCCGGCATGGATATGCAGCACCTCGCATCGGCGTCCAACGGCGTGCACAACCGCCCGCCCGAGGAACGCGAACCGCAGACGCTGCCCATGACGATCCCCAAACCCATCATCGCCGCCATCCACGGCTCCTGCGCGGGCACCGGGTTCATCCAGGCGTGCGTCGCCGATGTCCGTTTCGTCGCGCCCGACGCGAAACTCACTGCGGCGTTCGTCCGCCGCGGCATCATGGCCGAGCACGGCCTCGCCGTCCTGCTTCCGGCCATCGTCGGAACAGCCAATGCTCTCGATATCCTGATGTCCGGGCGGGTGCTGTCCGGTACCGAGGCGGCGGGCCTGGGCTTCGCGAAACTCGCCGCGCCCGGACGTGCCGTGGACGAGGCCGTCGCCTACGCCCGGGACATCGCCGCTACCTGCTCCCCGGTAGCCCTGGCCATCACCAAAAAGCAAGTGTACGAAGGCATCTCCGAGCCGTTGGAATCCGCTCGGCGCGATGCCCTGGATATCTGGAAGAAACTCCGCGAACACGGCGACTTCAAGGAAGGTGTCGCCAGCTTCGTCGAGCGCCGCGCACCCCGATTCGCCCCGCTCGACGAGCAGTGGGTCCGGATCGCGAACACCACCTCTTAGCACCGGCATTCGCACGGCTCACGCATCGAAGGAAAACCAATGACTGATGCTCTCATCGTCGGCGGCGCGCGCTCGCCCATCGGCCGGCGCCGCGGCGCCCTCGCCGACGCCCATCCCGCGGAGCTGCTCGGCACCGTGATCACGACATCCCTGTCCGCGGCCGGTATCGACCCCGCCGACGTCGACCAGATCATCGCCGGCTGTGTCACCACGGCGGGCGATCAGGCCAACAACATCGCGCGGACCGCGTGGCTCACCGCGGGCCTGCCCATCCAGGTACCGGGAATCACGGTGGACGCGCGGTGCGGATCGAGCCAGCAGGCGGTGCATTTCGCCACCGGTCTCGTCAAGAGCGGCGCGGCCGACCTCGTGGTATGCGGCGGGGTGGAGCATATGTCGCGCCATCCGCTCGGCCAGGATGTCGGCACCGAGATGGGCCAACCCCTGTCACCGGCCTACCGGGATCTCTTCGAGGTCACCTCGCAGGGTGAGGCCGCCGAGCGCATCGCCGAAATCTGGAAGATCGATCGCGCCTACGCGGATGAGCTCGCGCTGGCATCCCAGGAACGCGCCGCCGCCGCGATCGCGGCGGGACGTTTCGATGGCGAGATCGCCCCGATCGGCGATTTCGCCACCGACGAAGGGCCACGGCCCAGTACCGCGGCGGGCCTGGCCGGCCTCAAAACGGTCTTCCGCGACGCCGACCACGGCATCCTCACCGCCGGCAACTCGTCACAGATCTCCGACGGCGCCTCCTGTGTGATCGTCGCTTCCGGCCGCTACGCCGCCGAGCACGGGCTCGCGCCGCTGGCCGAAATCGAGCACCAGCTGATCATCGGTGTCGATCCGGTCCTCAAGCTGACGGGCCCCATACCGGCCACGCAGGAAATCCTGAAACGCTCCGGTCTCGCGCTGTCCGATATCGGTGCGGCCGAGGTCAACGAGGCGTTCGCCAGTGTGCTCGGCGCCTGGCTGCGCGAACTGGAATACGCGCACGAGCGGACGAACGTCAACGGCGGCGCGATCGCGCTCGGCCACCCGGTCGGTGCCACGGGGACCCGCCTCGTGCTGACCTCCGCGCACGAGTTGCGCGCGGGGGGCCACGAACGCACGCTCGTCACCATGTGCTGTGGCGGCGGACTCGGTACGGCCACCGTCCTCAAAGCGGCCTGAACCCTCGAACATCCCGACCGCACAGTGCCCCCGAGGTTCGCCTCGGGGGCACTGTGCGGTCAAGGGTCCGCGGAGCGCGGCCGCAAACGGTCAGTCGATGCCGGGCGCGACCAGAATCTTGACCTCGGTGGCCCGGCCGTCACCGAGCAGATGGTCCAGGCCGCCCTCGATCACCTGGTCGAGCGGGATCGTGCTGCTCACCAGCGGCCGCGGGTCCAGGCGTCCCGCGGCCACCGCATCGATCACCGCCTGGAAATCGGCCCGCGTGTAGGCGAAACTGCCCGTGATGCGCTTTTCGGTGGTGAGTATCTGCGTCGTATCCACGGCCACCGGTTCCCGGCTGCTCGCCGCGATGACGAGCGTTCCGCCGGTACGCAGCGATCGGAATGCCGCGTCGAACGCGGCGGAGCCCGCTCCCGAGGCATCGAACGCCACATCCATACCTGCCCCGCAGAAGTCGGCGAGATCGGTCTCCCGGGGGTCCACGACCTCGGCCCCGAGGCTCGCGGCCAGGGCTTTCCGGCGGTCGCTGATCTCGCTGACGACGATTCTGGACGCGCCGATCGCACGCAGACTCAGCAGGATGGCCAAGCCCACCGGGCCGCCGCCGACTATCAGCCCCGCCGCCCCGGCCGCGGCCCCCGACTTGCGCACCGCGGCCCACCCGACGGTGAGCGGCTCGACCAGCGCTCCGGTCTCGGCGGTGAAACCCTCCGGCAGGACGAATACGTTATCGGCCGGAGCGACGACGTATTCGCTGAATCCGCCGCCCCAGCCGTCGATTCCGATGAAACCGTAGGTCTCACAGAGGTTCGGCTCGCCGCGCAGACAGGCTGGGCACGTACCGTCGGCGATATTGGGCTGCACCGCGACCAGGTCGCCCACCGCGATACCCGCGGCCTCGCTTCCGACCTCGGTGACGAGGCCGGAGAACTCGTGCCCGAGTACCTTCGGCCCGATCTCGTTCATGATCGGATGCCGGTGCTCCGGGCCCAGCCGGCCGGACCGGTACAGGCCGAGATCGCTCCCGCAGATCCCGGCGCGCACCACCCGGATCTTGACAGTTCCCGGCCGGACCGGCGGTTCTGCTATCTCGTCGATCCGGGCGTCGACAGCTCCGTGCAGGCGAAGCGCTTTCACTGGGAGTTCCTCCATCGGGTAGGTGGGGACGGGCAGTTACAGGTCCTGGAGGTTCCGATCGCGTGGTTCATCTCCCCACGCGAGGAACACCGCACTGGTGATCGCGGCGACCGAGGTGATCACGAGAACCGACAGAATGTTCTCGCTGGTCGCCGCATACACCGAGGTCAGTAGTAGCGGGGTGAGACCCGAGCCGATCAGCGACGCGCCTTGATAGCCGAGCGACGCGCCGGTATAGCGCGAAGTGGTCCCGAACTGTTCGGAGATATAGGCCGCCATCGGACCGTAGATCAGGGACTGCAGGATATTCGCGCCCACGAACGCCGCGACGATCAATGATGAATCGCCCGATCCGATCCACCCGAAGAACGGGTACATATAGAGGCCGAGCAGGACGAATCCGGTGATC
The DNA here is from genome assembly GCF_014645735.1 of Nocardia jinanensis. Lineage (GTDB taxonomy): Bacteria > Actinomycetota > Actinomycetes > Mycobacteriales > Mycobacteriaceae > Nocardia > Nocardia jinanensis. Next base: position 185,109 of record NZ_BMMH01000005.1, read on the forward strand.
ATGACCGGCTTGCGGCCCAGGCTGTCGGAGAGCCGGCCCATGAGCAGCGCCATGACGATCATGACCACATTGGAGATGGACAGAGCGAAAAGCGCTGTCTGGGAATTGCTCCCGTGCTGCGCCGCGTACGACACGCCGTATACCGAGATCGACGTCGTGAGGATGAAGTTGCCGACCGTGCTCAACACCGCGAAGATCAGCGGTTTCGGCGCCGCGAGCACCTCCGCCAGCGGTGTCCGCCGCCGCTTCTCGCCGCCCGCCTTCATCGCGGCTTCGAAAAGCGGACTCTCGCTGATCTGCAGCCGCACCCAGAGCCCCAGCACCAGCAGCGCCGCCGAGAACAGGAATGGTATCCGCCAGCCCCAGGACAAGAACTGATCCTCCGGCAGCCCGGCGAACAGGCCGAGCATCAATGTCGCGACGGCGACACCGGCCGGCGCACCGGCCTGGGTGAACGAAGCCGAGAACCCGCGCCGCTTCGAATCGGAATGCTCCAGTGCCATCAGCGTCGCGCCACCCCACTCGCCGCCGACCGCGATACCCTGCACCAGGCGCAGGCAGACGAGCAGTACCGCCGCCCACGACCCGATCCAGGCGGACGGCGGGATCACACCGATCAGCGTGGACGAGATGCCCATCAGATACATCGAGAGCACCAGCATTCGTTTGCGCCCGACGCGGTCGCCGAAGTGCCCGAACAGAATTCCGCCCAGTGGGCGGGCCAGATAGCCGGTGGCGAAGGTGGCGTAGGACGCGATGGTGGCGGCGACCGGGTTCAGATTCGAGAAGAACACCGGCCCGAAGACCAGTGAGGCCGCGGACGCGTACAGCAGGAAATCGTAGAACTCGATCGTGCTTCCCAGGAAACTGGACAGCAGTACGCGGCGCGGTGAATTCCCGGACGACGTACCGGTGCCGAGCTTGATGGTGTCGGTCATGAGTGTCTCCTGGGAGAGTCGATGGCTCTCGGGTGTGAAAATCGGAAGGTGACCCGTCAGGTCGCGAGATAGCCGCCGTCGGCCGGAAGCATGACGCCGTTGACGAAGGTCGAGGTGGGGTCGGAGAGGAACAGCGCCGCCACCGCGACCTCGTCCGGCTCGCCCCACCGGCCCGCCGGAGTCCGGGACACCACGCGGGTATCCACCAGTTCGTCGTGTTGCAGGTGTTCGGTGAGCGGGGTGCGGATCCATCCCGGCGCCACCGCGTTCACCCGTACCTCGGGACTCCAGGCCGCGGCAAGACTTTTCGTGAGTTGCCCGACGCCGCCCTTCGCGGCCGCGTAGGCCGGTCCGGTCGCACTGCCCCGGAAGCTCATCATCGATCCGACGTTGACGATGCAGCCCCGCGACGCGACGAGCAGCGGATGGGCCGCGAAGCACACCCGGGCAACCCCGACGAGGTTGATATCGATACTGCGGGCGAAGCCCTCGACGGTGAAATCCGCCGGTGACGCCGAAACGCCCGCGGAGTTGACCAGCACATCGAGGCCGCCCAGCGAGCCGACCAGCGCCGCGACCATATCGTCGTCGCGGATATCGAGTTGCTCGATATCCACCCCGGCCAGCCGCTCGTCGTGCCGCGCGGCGCTGATCTCGGCCGCTGTCAGTGCGGTGGCCACGACACGGTCACCCCGCCGCGCGAACGCCTGGGAGATCGCCCCGCCGATCCCCCCGGTACCGCCCACCACCAGCGCGGTCCGTTCGGCCGCGGGGTTCCCGCCGGTGTCGCCGGCATTGTCGGGGGTCATGCCCATCAGCACACCCCGGGCCGATCTTTGACGACTCCGGCGGGCAACGCGAGACCCTGTGCCTGGAGCGCGCGCTCGACATCACCGAGAATCGTGCCGGCATCGGAATACGCGGTGATGTTGTCGTTGTCGTCGAAATAGATGAACGCGCCCTGGGTGATGAACATGGCGGTGGTGTCCTCGTCGACGTGCAGCGTGTGGTTCGTTCCCGGTGGTTCGTGGACATAGGAACCCGCACGGGCGACCCAGTCGTATTCCAGATACCGCCACGCACCGTCCATCGTGTAGGCGTGGACCGTCCCGGTGTGGTGATGCCGGGCCAGCTGGATTCCGGCGGGCCATTTGATGATATTGACGAAGGTGTTCGTCACCAGGCTGACGCTGATGAGCTTCATATAGGTGGTACCCCAGGGCCGATGGAGCTCGGCGAAGGGAATGTCGGCCAGGTCGATGTGCTCGGTGGCAGCGCTGTCCTCGGGTAACTGACCCATGGTGATGTTCCTTTCTGTCGCAGCCGGCCGGATGCCGGGTGGGCATGCGTGTATACCGGTGCCATCGGGGCGCCGGTTCCGGCAGCGCTCATGGTTTCTTCGGGGGTCCCGCCACGACCGACCGTCCGGTACCGCGCGCGGTCAGCACGGCACCGGAACGGCGGTACTCGTCTCCGCGGGGCGGGAACCCGGCTCAGCAGTCGGCAGTTCCACCGGCGGGAAAGTTGCCGGGAGGAGAACCGGAGTGGCTTCGGTTGTCCGCCTCAGCACGGGACCGCGGCATCACAACTCCTTCACGGTCGCCCATCCGGGCGACAGGTCAATCACCGATCTCGGGTGAGTCGACTTCCGCCTACTCACTCGATCACGCATTGAGGATACTGTACGTCGATTCGCGAATGAGGTCCAGACCACATTTTCAGCCTCTTTCACGGCCGGCGCGACCGGTAATATCCGCCATTTCGCACAAATCGAACAACAGCCGACCCCCTGGATAACCATTCAGTACACTCTTCACAGGGCAGCGTCGGGTAAGCGGCACCCACCGGGCGGCTACCGGCCCCTCCGGCCGCTGCCGCGGCAGCGGACCGACAACAAGGGGTTGCTCCGCGGCTGCCCAGAACGCAGGCGAGTGATGGGGGACCGCATGTCACGCCGGCCGCGCGAATGAACTACCCGACACGCCGACATATCGATTCGCCCGCGACACCGCCCCATCCGTCGGCCGGCACCACGCACCCGGCGCGGACAACGGCCGATATCTTTCACCACCGGCCACACCGGCCACACCGGCCACACCCGCCACACCGGCTACGGTACGATGCCGCGGACCCATCGAGGGGCAAGAACGGAAGCACGCAAAGGGTACACTCTTCAATAATCCCCGGGGATGGAGAACAGAATGGCAGACAACGACAGCCCGGCTCCCGCAGCGTCGTCGACCCGCAAACGCGCGGAGCAGCTCGCCGAGGAGATCGAGACGCGCATCCTCGCGGATGGCTGGCTCGTCGGGGAGATGATCGGGTCCGAGGCGGCGCTGATCGAACAATACAACGTCAGCCGCGGCGTTCTGCGCGAAGCGATCCGGTTGCTGGAACATCACGGGTCCGCGCAGATGCGACGCGGCCCGGGCGGCGGATTGTTCATCACCCCGCCCGAACTGAGCGCGGTGAGCCGTTCGGCAGCACTGTACCTGCGATTCCGCAAGGTCGATATCAGCCAGCTCGTCATCGCACGCCGGACACTCGAACTCAACAATCTCGAGCTCGTGGGACAGCGCATCCGGGACCCGAGGGTCATCTCACAGCTCAAGAGGGTCCTCGATGCCGAAATCAGCGAGGCCACAACGGAGGGGTCCACGCGGTATCTGCGGGGCTTCCACCTCGCCCTCGCGGATCTCGCGGACAACCCGGTCATGGGCCTGTTCACCGAGATCTGCATGTCGCTGCAGAACGAGTTCGTCACGGAAGCCAAGGGCGCGCGGCGCGAGAAGAGTTCCCTCGCCGAGGACGCCGCCCAGAGCCATAAGGCGCACGCCGCCATCTACGAAGCACTCATCAACGGCGATATCGAACGCGCCCGCAAGCGAATGGAGCGCCACCTCGACGCGATCGGCCGCTACACGATCGACAACGTCGCCTCGCACTGACGCCGGGCCGCCGCCGCGTCCCGGCGGTATCGCGGGCCCTGTCACAGACGTCCGGGCCGGCGGTGTTCTGCCGGAACCCACTCCGGGGCCAGGAGTCCCGAGAAGTCTGCCGCCCCTCGACGAACCGCCCCTCGGGCTACCGGTTATACCGATCCGGCCGTAGAGACATACAAAGGTCGCCACCACAGTAGAGGTGATGCGGTCGACGATCCAGGAATGGCCCGGCGATATCGACCATGCTGCGGTGGCCGCCGTCCGTGGCGTGGGCGCCGATCCGGTCGAAGGCCGTTTCAGGCCTTCGTGCACGGCGTAGTGGATGATCTCGATCGGGCTGCCGCCGCGCGCCCGGGTCGCCGCCACCTCCTGTAGCCGCTCGGACTTCTCGAGGTCGTTGGGTGCCGTCGTGCATGGTGGCCGCCAATTCCAGGCGGACCCGAGTGATGATGGCGACCTCGCCGTCGATCGAGTCACCGGACAGCGCCTCGGCAGTCGCTACGGTGCCTGCGAAATGCTCGACCATCTGCTGGCAGGTGGTCAGCGCCTCCTGCCGAAGTATCGCGGCGGGGCGGCCCAATTGGAGCAGTTCCGGTGCAGCGGTGACCGTCCGCGCTGGTGTGATCATCGTCGACGTGGGCGCCCGTCCCCGCGGTACGGTGCAGTTCGGATTAGGGTCCTCTTCCGCGGGCTGCCGGCCGAGGTCGATCGGCGAGCGGCGTTTCGACCTCCTGCTGTGCGGGCCACAAGGCGATCGTGTCGACGATGCAGATGACCGGCAGACCGACCACGATGCAAGGCAGCGGTCGCGCCGATGCGATCGGCCGGGAGTGGTGGTGGTGGTGGTGGTGATGATGGTCGCTCACCACGCCGACCTTCAGGATTCGCCGATGGCCAGATGACCAAAGAGGGTCTGCCGCTGCGACTTCGCTGGATTTCCCAAGATCTCGGGAAGGGGCGGCGGAGAGCAGGGGGATGTCTCCGCCGCCCGCAGGTAGGCGGCCCAGGGGGGTAGGCGGCCTAACCCGAGGACCAGGTTGCCCAGGGGGGGTAGACAACCTGGTCGGGCACTTTGAGTGCCGGAGACCACTCTACACACAGATTCTTGTTTCGTGCCAGTAGGTTCAGAAAAACGGGCTTAATCCGGACGGAGGGTATGGTTTGACCCGTACGGGGCGACTGCCCTCCGGTGCTCGCACTTGTCCGATTCCGGTGCGCCGGTGGGTATCACGCGGTGTCGTCGGTGCGCGGACATCGGCCCACCGCTCCACCCGGCGGGACCGCAATGGCCACATCGAGCAACTGTTGCCGGCATCAGGGGCGAAGCGCGTCCGCGCCCGGGCGGACCAACGGGCGATCACGCCATGCTTTCGACTCGTCGCGCCCCGGACCTGCTGGTGGTCGAGGATCCGCTGAACCTGCGCGCGGGCGGGAAACCGCTCGCGGTCACTATCCGTACCTCCACCTGAACATCCGCATGCCTTGTTCACCGAGACGTCATAACCGAACATGTAATGCGCATATCTGCGTATCGCTACTCTAACGACTGCTGGTTCGAGTTGACTCCGCCGCCCGCTCCATCGGGCTTTCCGCCGTGGCCCGAATCCGAAAGCGAGGCGTCCGATACGAGGCGATCAGCCGCTACACGATCGACAATGCCGCCTCACACTGACCGGCCCGCCGGGTTTTTCATGCCGCGACGTAGCGCTGTTCGTCCGCGAGCCCTCGTATTGCCGGTGTCGTGGCGCCCCGGGAGCGCGGCCCGGCCACACCGGCGATCACGGATCATCGTGTCATCCACCGCATCGCAAATACGTAGGTACGTACGTAGGTCTCCCGACGACGAGCACTGTGTGCCAGGACACAGTAATACACGACATAGACGTCGACGACGGAGGTTGCAGTGAGCACGGAGACCCTGACATACCGCGTGATGCTCGATTATCAGCCGCACACTCCTGCGAGCGGAATTCTTCGGTTTCCCACAACTGCCTGCGCCGAGAGCCCCTCAGCCTGCGCACAGTGCCTGAACTGCACCGATGACTGCGCAAGCTGCACACTCTGCCAGTACGGGGAATGCGAGGCGTGCACTCCCCCGGACCTCACGCCGAGGACCGCGATGATGCTCGTCATCGCCGGAACGACCCTCGCCGAGCAGGTTCGCGCAGAAGCATCGCATGGATGCAGCCCGGTATTTTTCCATCACGTGGTCCGCGCCTTCGAGCGACTCGTGGAGACTTTGAATCGCGGCGCTCGGCCGCAGCCGAGCAATGTGGCCGAGCAGCTGTGCACCCATCTGATGATCACTCAGGCGCGCGAACTCGCGTGTGTAGCTGGGGAGGTGTATGTGACGGGGCTACCGATCAGTGGATACGACTACAACTTCCCCCGGCTGTACGACACCTTGCTACCCGATGACGAGCACGACCACTTGGTCGAAATGGGGGAGGCGCTGGCCGCCGGCGAGGCAGCGTTCAGCTTCATCGCCTTGGCCGACCTCATGAGCCGTGAAGCCATGAACGCATTCTTCGCAACATTCGGCACCGAGAACGCGTGAAGTAAGTCCGGAGGACTGCCGGCAACCAAGACATTCTTCACACCGTCACAGCACAATCCTGCCCGCTGCACTACCAACCATTGTCGGCATCCACCGCTATATAGAAATATAATTTATCCAATTGAGATCCGGTCTGGCGATCGGCGCGGCAGGCGATGTCGACAGAGCGCTGTGGCGGCCCGCTCGCAGCACGGCCGGGGATACCGCGGCGACCGGATACACGGAGGTCGACACCCACCGAGTTCGAGAGACTCCTGCGACCACACATCGTGCCGCCAAGGCGCTGGTCCCGCGCCGCTCGCCCGGCGCGACCCACCACGCGGTGCGCCGGAACGGCCGACGCCGTCTTCCCCGGGATGACACCGGCGTCGATGGTTCGAGCGGCGCAACGCAACCTGATCCGGACCGGGCAAAAGAGGGCCGCGACACCGGGACGCCCATTCCAGAACGCACGATCTCCGCTCCCAGGAGATCGCAGCAGAGGAATTGCCGCACTGACACGACATCGCCGCAGCGATCGGTATAGGATCAATAATTAATCTATTTAGTGGAGCTTCACGGCTCCCGGACGCCGCCGAGCAAAGGAGCACGCAGTGGGCGTACTGGACGGACGAGTCATCTTCATCACCGGCGCGGCACGAGGTCAGGGCCGATCGCACGCGGTCCGATTCGCCGAGGAAGGTGCCGACATAGTCGGGGTCGACATCTGCCAGGATATCGATGCCGTCCCTTACCGGCTCGGAACACAAGAGGACCTGGACGAGACGAAGCGATTGGTCGAAAAGACCGGTAGGAACATGCTTGCCGCGCGGGCCGATGTCCGGGATCTCGCCCGGCTGCAGACTGTCTTCGACGAAGGCGTCGGGCGTTTCGGGCATATCGACACCGTGATCGCGAATGCGGGCATCGTCTTGAGCAATACCAAGGAACGCGACGCCGCCGAAGCATGGCAGCTGGGAATCGATGTCATGCTCACCGGGGTGTGGAACACGTTCCGGGTGGCCCTACCCCACCTCATCGACCGCGGGAAAGCAGGCCACGAAGGCAATATCGTCGCCACCAGCTCGATGGCGGCGTTGCTCAGCGTCGGTAACGGCAACGGAGGCGACGACGCTTACTCGGCCGCCAAACTGGGCGTTACCGGCCTGGTCAAGTCGTATGCCAATTACTTGGCGCAGTATGGTATCCGGGTGAACGGCGTGGCCCCGACCAACTGTGCCACACCGATGGTTACCGAGAATCCGGAGCTCTTCGCGGTCATCGAGGCGTACCCCAACTTGGTCAACGCGATGCAAACGTTGTTGCCGAAATTCCCGATGATCGAACCGTCGGACGTCACCAACACAATCCTGTTCCTCATCTCGGAATCCGGCCGTGTCTTCACCGGAAGCACGCTGAATGTCGACGCGGGCATGGCGATCCGCCGATAGCACACAAACCGGCCCGAAAAGGCACCGGCCGTTCGGCCGGTGCCTTTTCCGCATTCTTCTCGAGCTGATATACCTAATTTTCGCCGAGAGAGAAGCGCACCGGCCGAGCATCGCACACTCGCCCCGGAACCGGCATTGCGCCGGGGCCCCGGCCGCCGTGCACACGGCCGCGGCAGGCACCAGCGTCACCTTGCCGATGAGGCCGACCACACGGCGATGGACTGCGGCTTTCTCGCGCACGGCATCCACGGCCCCCGCGCCGCGCCTTTCGTACCGAACGCGCCTCGCTCATCCGGCAGCCACCCCGACGATGTCGGCCCCCATACGAGAACTATAGTAAAAATAGTAATCTAAATAATCTATTAAAGAACCGATGACCAGGCGGTTCACAGATCGAGGAGTCGCATGAGCTCGCGGGGAACGCCTTTATCATCGCGCCGACCGACACGCGAGCGGAGGAGCGACATCGACCCCCGGGACACGCTGCGGGCCGATCATGGCTGAACGCGCGCAGGTCGAGCGTAATCGCCACAACGGTCACAAGCCCGGCGACGAAAGGCTCGGTCGCGGGGAGGTCGGCACTCTCGCCGCGCTGCTGGAGCTCGAGCAGATCGATATCAACATCTTCCGCGGCCGCAACGCCGATCACGGCCTACCACGGAGCCGGCTCTACGGAGGCCAGGTCGCCGCGCAGGCGTTACGCGCCGCAGGTCACACGGTCGCCCCGGATCGGCTGCCGCATTCCCTGCACGGCTACTTCCTGCGCACCGGCCGCCCCGATCTTCCGGTGCTGTACCAGGTGGACCGCGACCGAGACGGACGATCCTTCTCGGCCCGCCACGTCAGCGCGATCCAGAACGGACAGATCATCTTCTCGATGCTCGCCTCGTTCCACACCGGCGAGGCCGGCGGTACGCACGATGGGTTACCACGCCGCGAGGCACCCGATCCCGAACAGGTCGAACCACACCGAGCCGCATTCCGCGACCGACTCGTGGATATCCGCGAGATCACCCATACCACCGAATCCGAGGACCGGGTGTCGGATCTGATGTGGATTCGCTCGGCAACCCCATTGCCCGACGACCCCCTTGTGCACGCTTGTGCCCTCGCCTACGTCTCCGACCTCGGCAGCGGATACGGGCAACTGTCCGATCCCGGGATTCCCAGCGGCGGCCCCAGCGTCGACCATGCGTTGTGGTTCCATGACCGGCTGAAGCTGGACGATTGGGTACTCCTCGACCTGTGGCCGACGATGGCCGGGGGCGCCCGCGGGCTGTATCACGGCAGTATCCGGTCCCCGGCCGGCAGGCTCGGCGCCACCCTGAGCCAGGAGATGCTGCTCCGGTCCTGAACCTGCGGCGCCGGCGTCGTCGGCGGAGAACACGTGATCGCGACCCACCGCGCGGGCGTCTCGTCGAAAATCGGGCCTGGCCTGTTCGCGGGTCCGATCACGCCGGTGAGCGCGCCATTCAGCGCATGCCGTTTCCGGCCGGTCGGCACAGACAGCCGTCCCGTCCGACGACGGGTTCGCATAGGCAACAGTGTCCGATTTGCTCGATTCCTCGGCCCATATCAGTAAGCTGGCGATCAGCTACAAAGCCGCGTCGGTACCCGATCGGCGGCGTGTTCGGCCACCGGAGAGCGCGCCGGAACCCGGCGACCGCCCGCGGCGCGCTCGAGAAAGGCCAGAAAGAACATGTGGTGGATCCGGATCACAGTGCCCGGAGGCGACCTGTCGCACCGGCCCGCCACCGGCGATCGGGTAGCGACCTCTCGATGACCGCGACGGCACCACCGCACAGCTCATCCGGAAACCTGCCTGCGGATCTGACCAGCTTCGTCGGCCGGCGACCCGAACGAACCGAGATCCGACAGCTGCTGGCGAACACGCGGCTCGTGACGCTCACCGGCTTCGGCGGGGTCGGCAAGACCAGGCTCGCACTGCGGGTGGGGGCAGATGTACGCCGGGCCTTCCACCACGGAGTATGGTTCGCCGAACTCGCGGAGCTGACAAATCCCGCCCTGCTCGCGGACACCATCGCCAAGGTCTTCGGACTGCACACCCAGACCACGGGAAGTGCGCTGCAATCACTGACGGAGCATCTCGCCACCCGCAACGTCCTCATCGTGCTGGACAACTGTGAGCATCTGATCGACGCCTGCGCGGAGTTGGCGGACATCCTGCTGCGTGCTTGTCCCGATGTCCATATCCTTGCGACCAGCCGTGAACCGCTCGGTATCGTCGGTGAGACCGTGCTTCCGGTCGCACCACTGCCCGTTCCTCCGACGCAGGTCACCGGATCCGGCGCCGTCACGGAGTACGAGGCGATCACCCTGTTCCGGGATCGCGCGGTCGCCGTGACCCCCGGCTTCCGGATCGGCGACGACAATCGCGACGATGTCGCCGGAATCTGCCGCCGCCTGGAGGGCATCCCGCTGGCACTCGAGCTGGCCGCCGTACGCTTACGCGGGCTTTCCACCGCTCAGCTCCTGGAACAACTCGATGACCGGTTACAACTGCTGAATGCCGGCAGCCGGGTCGCCCCGAGCCGGCAACGCACGCTCCGGGGCTGCATCGAATGGAGCTACGACCTGTGCACGGCGCGCGAACAACGACTGTGGGCCGGCATCGCGGTCTTCTCGGGTGGATTCGAACTCGACGCGGCGCACGCTGTCTGCGGCGGCACCGGGCACCACGGCGCGGAACTGCTCGACACAGTGTTGTCACTGGTCGATAAATCCATCCTGATCAGCGAAGATGTCGGCGGCCGGATGCGGTACCGGATGCTGGAGGTCATCCGGCAGTACGGCGAGGAACGGTTGCGTTCGCTCGATGACGAGTATGTGATCCGGCTCCGGCACAGCGAGTTCTACGCCGGGTTGTCCGAACAGGCCGCCGAGGAGTGGCTCAGCCCCCGCCAAGGCGCGTGGATGGACCGGCTTCGACGTGAGCACGCCAATTTCCAGCGCGCGCTCACGTTCAGTCTCGCCCAACCGCAGGCCACCACGGCCGGCCTACGCATCGCCGGGGTCTTACACGAACACTGGATCGCGTTGGGCGCGATCGCCGAGGCCCGGCACTGGTGCGAGCGGCTGCTCATGGGCGAGCCGGTCACGTCCGAGCTCTACGCGGGCGTGGTGAGCACCGCGGCGTGGATGGCGATCATGCAGGGAGATCTCGCCTGCGCCGATACGCTCATCACCACGGGATCCACCATGGCGGGCCTGGACGACGTGGCGCGGACGTGGTTCGACAACCTCGCCGGACTCCTCGCGATGTACGACGGCAGCGATCTGGACGAGTCGATCGCCGTGAACGAGCGTGCGCTGGTCATCGTCCGCGGCACCGACGATGTCAGGCGTGAGATCACCACCCTGATCCTCTTGCAGTTGGCGCATTGTTACGCGGGCCATCACACGGAGGCATTGCGTCACCACGAGATGTGCCTGCGGTTGTGCGCCGATATCGGCGACTCCTGGTACGCCTCCTACAGCCTGTGGAATGCCGGCATCGTGCACTGGTTCGACGGTGACTCCCGAGCCGCCCGCACCGCGCTACGGCGTAGTCTGCGACTCAAACGAGACGTTCGTGACGAGTTCGGTGTAGCCATCGCCCTGGAGGCCATGGCCTGGGTTACGCCCGAACCGAGGCGCGCCGCCACGCTGCTCGGCATTGCCGCTACCCGATGGGGAACAATCGGGATGCAGGTGCGGAAAATTCCCGCGACGGCCCATTGGCACAATGCCTGCGAAGACCGGTTGCGAACCCAACTCGGAGCCGACGGCCTATCGCAAGCACTGGCAGAGTCCGCGAAGTTCGACGCCACGGCGGGGCTGGATTACGCACTCGACGACGGTGCCAAGCCGACCGATACCGTGCCCCCACAGACCGCGCCGCCGCTGACGCGTCGTGAGCAAGAAGTTGCGACGCTCGTATCCCGTGGCCTGTCCAACCGCGAGATCGCCGGCAACCTGGTGATCGCCCAGCGCACCGCGGAGACGCACGTCGAACATATCCTCACCAAACTGGGATTCACCTCACGCGTGCAGATCGCCGCCTGGATAGCGGAGCAGCCGCGCTGACGGTCGGCCGCAGGCACGCGCGTTCCGCCGAACGCTGCCTACTCGGTCGCCGCGGGGAACCGTTCGCAGGTTCCTCGTCGCGGCGCTGCCATCGGCATGAGGATCGGTTCATCGTGTCTCCCGCCGTCGCCCCACCCATCCCGCAGGCCGTATATTACGATGAATTATCTATCTAATTAGGTAGGCTGGCTTCAGGAACGGAAGGTCGACGGCATGCACAACGACGGGACCACGAACCCTTGGGGCATCGCACCCGCCCTACAAGGACGGACCTTCGAGGACCTGGTGCCCGGCAGCCGATTCCGGACCGGCAGCCGCACGATCACCGAATCCGACCTGATCGCCTTCGTGACCCTCACCGGACTCAATGAGCCACTGTTCCTGGACGAGCAGGGCTCTGTCGAGGCAGGCTATCCCGGACGCATAATCCCCGGGACCCTCACCTTCGCCTACGCCGAAGGCCTCGTCGTACAGACCGGCGTCCTACACGGGACCGGCATGGCCTTCTTACATGCCGACCTGGACATCAAAGCGCCCGTCCTCGCCGGCGACACCATCACCGTCCTGGTCGAGGTGCTGGAATCCAGACCTACCACTTCGGGCGCCAAAGGCATTGTCAAGACCAAGAATTCGGTCGTCAAACGCGATGGGACGGTCGCACTCGAATACCAGCCGGTCCGGCTGGTCCGGGGTCGCTGACGTATTCCGCGCCACCTTGCACCGGCCCGACCGACCGGTCCGGTGTTCCGACTCCGGTCACGGCGGCCGCCGTCGAGCTACCGACTGTCGCACACGCGGCCACAGCGGCGCATCCATAGACCCCTCGACCGCAGTGCTTATAGATATATAATTTCACTTTTACAGCCTATTTCGAATCGTCCAGGGCTCACCGTATGCCCGGCGAAGGAAGGACCGGGACCGAATGAAACCGATCACCGCGGCCGCCGATACCGAGGATCAACAGTCCCTCGCCGACGCCCTTGCGCAGTTGTTCAACAAGGACTGGAACGAGGGGGCTGCACACAAGGCGATCGCCGAGCCGGAAACCCTCAGCGAGCGTCCCCTGTGGTCGAAATTGGCCGCACTCGGTGTGGCGGGCCTGCCGATACCTCAGGAACGCGGCGGCTCGGGCGGGCGATGGTCCGACCTCGCGCTGGCTCTCGAAGTCTGCGGAGCGGCGATCGCGCCGACCCCCGCGGTGGCGGTGGCCGGCACCCTCGGCGCTCTCGGCATCCTCGATCCGGATACCGTCGCGCCGACGCTGGCCGATATCGCGGCAGGTGACACGGTCGCCACCATCGCCTGGACCCCGCGCGACGAGCTGTGGGGAGCACCGGGAGGCTTTCGTGCCACCGGCGACGACGACACGGTCGCGGTGACAGGAGACGCGCAGCTCGTACTCTCGCCGGAGGCGGATATCGTGCTGGTCCTGGCAGAACACCCGTCCGGGCCAGTGCTCGTGGCAGTGTCGCGCACCGCCATCGGGGCCGATATGCAGCGCACACCGGGACTCGATCTGCTGCGGCCGCTGGGCGCCCTGCACCTCGACCACGCCGAAGGCACCGTCCTGGCCCGTGGTGATATCGCTCTGCGCGCGGTCCGCCGCAGCCTGGTGACCGCGGCGGGCGCGCTGTCCTCCGAACTCGTGGGCCTGGCGGCGCAGTGCCTGCAGGGCGCGGTCGCCTACGCCGGACAGCGCGAACAGTTCGGCCGGGTGATCGGATCGTTCCAGGCGATCAAGCACAAGCTCGCCGATATGCTGGCCGGGGTGGAGCTGGCGCGCGCGGCGAGCCGGAATGTGGCCGAGTTGCTCGATACGGCCGCCTCCGACGACGCGTTGGACGACGCGGTGGCGCTGGCACTGCTGGAGTCGGTCGCGGTCGCCAAGCGGGTGAGCGCCGACTACATCCAGGTTCTCGGCGGGGTCGGCTACACCTGGGAGCACGAGGCACACCTCTACTATCGCCGCGCCGGTGCGGCAGCCCCGCTTTTCGGCGGCGCTGTGGCCCACCGCAACCGATTGGATCCGACGACACATACCGTGGGACAGAGTGATCCGGAGGGCACGCAGTGGCCGGAGGGTAGCGCGGCCGCCGAGCTCGCCGCGCATGTGCGTGATCTGCAGCCGGCCTATCAGCAGAAGTGGGGCGACGACGACTCGTTCGCGGCCCGGCTCGACTGGCAGCGGCGGCTGCACGAGACCGGCTGGATCGCGCCGCAATGGCCTGCCGAATTCGGCGGACGCGGGCTCGGCATCGTCGATCAGGTCACGTGTGACCGTGTACTCGCCGAGCTGCGCACTCCCCTGTTGGCCGGGATACTCGGTGTCAACAATGTCGCGCCCACCCTGATGCGTTACGGCACAACGGAACAGCAACAGCATTTGCGCGCCATCCAATCCGGCGCGGAGATCTGGTGCCAGGGCTTCTCCGAACCCGGCGCGGGCAGCGACCTCGCCGGGTTGCGCACCAAGGCTGTTCTGGACGGCGACGAGTTCGTGATAGACGGGCAGAAGATCTGGACCTCGGAGGGTATGGAGGCCACGCACTGCCTGCTGCTGGTCCGGACCGACCCGCAGGCACCCCCGCACAAGGGCATTTCCGCGCTGCTCGTACCGATGGACACACTGGGGATCACCAGGCGTCCGATCACCCAGATCACCGGTGAGGGTGGCTTCGCGGAAGTGTTCTTCGACAGCGTCCGGGTGCCCCGCAGTGCACTGCTCGGGCCACTGCACGAAGGATGGAAGGTCACCATGACGACCCTGGGCTTCGAGCGCGCAGGCGTCATCGTGCTCGCGGCCGGTCTCGAGCAGAGCGTCTACGACGTGGTCGCCGCCCTCGCCGACCATGACCTCGATTCCAGCACGCGGGCAGAGCTGACCGACCGGCTCGTGGAGGCGCGCGCGCTGGGGCTACTCGGCAAACGCGCGCTCGGCAAGATCGCCGACGGCGGCGCGCCGGGGGCCGAGCACTCGGTTATCAAACTGGTCTGGAGTCTCACGATGCAGGCCATCGGCGACACCCACCTGGCCGCACTCGGCCTGGACGGCATCACCGCGGCGCGTGGCCGGGTCGCGCAACGCGCCTATCTCAGCTCGCGGGTCGCGACGATTGCGGGCGGCACCACCGAGGTGATGCGCAATATTCTCGCGGAACGGGTACTCGGCCTGCCGAAATAGGCGGCCCGGAAACGACTACAGCGTGGCCACGGTGGAGATCCATCGCGGCCGCGCTGTCCGGGGCCGCGGCGGCCCGGCGTCGTATCGGGCACTCGGTGGTCGACCCGCCGCGGCTTCGGTTACTGCAGGACGTCGAGCACGGATTCTTCCGGACTCTTCATCATGAATTCCTTGACCTGCGTCAAGTGACTACGCCAGAACGCGACCGCCTTGTCCGGATTCTTGTCCCGGATGAGCTGCACGAGCTTGACGTGCGCTCGATGCGCCGTCGAGGCAGTCGACTCGACTCCCGGATCACCGCGATTCTCGTGGACGAACTTCTCGACCTGGCCGGCGATGATCGAGTACAAGATGTCCAGCAGGACGATCATCGTCTGATTGCCCGCGAGTTCCATCAGAAGACGATGGAACTCGAGATCGTACAGCCGGCCGAAGGCAACCGGGTCATCGAGCACCCGTTCGCCCTCGGCCACCATCGCGTCGAGCCGGCGAAGATCGGCGGCCGAGCGTTTGCGTGCCAGAATCGCCACTGCCGCAGCTTCCAGCTGGACCCGCGCTTCGTGCACGTCGGCGAGAGTGGTCTTACGGTATTGCAGCAACGTTCCCGCGTACCGTGCCGCCACGTCGATATCGGGGAGCAGTACGCGGGCCCCGCCGCGAGCGCCGCGCCGGATCTGAATGATCTGCTCGGACTCCAGAATCCGGAATGCCTCACGCAAGGTGGGCCGGGAGACCCCGAATTGCTCCATGAGCTCGGATTCCGACATCAAGGCGTCACCTTCGCGCAGCTCGCCGGTCACGATCTGCCTGCGCAGGTGCGCGGCGATCATCTCACCCGCCTTCGGCACTCGAACAACGGTCGAATTGAGCATGGCGGACCTCGGCTCCCTCTCACGCTTTCGGTTAGCTGATACCACCATTATCACCGATAAGCCGCAGGCCGCGCGCAGCGCAGCCCGAATGTCGGCCGCGGACGGTTCCGAGGCGATCGACCTCTCCCGAAACACACCGGATCTCCGGGGCAGGCGGACGGCGCCTGGGGAGCTACTGGCCGCGCGAGTGATATAACTAAATTTTTAATCTAATATGTCGGCCCCGCAGGGCCGGTACGACCTGCCCGGCAAGAGAAGGAGGTCCCGGCGATGAGCACGGCGGCCCGCACGACCGATCCGTTTTCCTTGGCAGAAGTTCTGGGCATCCATCCGATCGGCGGTTCCGAATTCATCGGCCCCGCACGCCCCACAGCCGGACCGCGCATCTTGGGTGGCGTCACCGTGGCACAAGCCCTGCTGGCCGCATGGACGACGGTCCCCGACGGCAGGCCGGTTCATTGCCTGCAGAGCACATTTCTGCGACCCGGCTACAGCGACACCCCCGTCACCTACCGCGTTCACCCGCTCTACGACGGCACCTCCTACACGACCCGGATGGTCAGCGCGACGCAGCGAGAACGCACCATTTTCACCGGCACCGTCTCCTTCCAGGAACCCGAATCCGGGCCGTCCCACCAGGTACCGGAGTTGTCGGCGCCCGCACCGGCAAAGGTCGCGCCCGCCGCGCAGATGTGGAAGGGCGACCGGGCGAGTCTGTCGTGGCTGGCGGCCGTCGAACGGACCACGTTGCTGGAGTACCGTTTTCCCGTCACGCCGACCAGAGTCGCCACCGCCCAGGGCACGGTCGTTCCGCCATGGCACCAACTGTGGGTTCGCCCACGGACACCGACGCCGGGCGACGATCGGATGCAGGCCGCGACACTCGCTTACATCACCGATGTGCTGCTACTGTCCACGGCCCTGGGACCCCACCGCATCACAACTCAGGACCCCGGCCTCCGGTTCGCGACCGTGAACCACAGCATCTGGTTCCACTCGCCGTGCCGGGTCGACGACTGGCTGCTCTACGAGCAGGAAGGCACCTGGGCCGGATCGGGACGCGCACTGTGCCGCGGCTCGATCTTCCTCCGCGACGGCACCTTGGCGGCAACCGTCACACAGGAAGGAATGATCCGAACCTCCGAATGAGCGGCCGCTCGACAGCCTTCGCCCGCGTTCACACTCGCCGGCCGACGACCGGAGCCGACGCAATCACGCCACCTTCCCGGACAAGGCGGCTTCAGACCCGTACGGCATCCGATTGGACAGCGACCTCGTTGTCGGCGCCGGGATAGAACTGCTTCACCCACTTGCGGATCCGACGGAATCCGCGCCCTTCCTCGACCGCGAGCGCTCCGGGTGGATCGACGAAGATCTGGTTGTTCCAGATGGCGAGATCGTCGGGCAGGGCCGATTTGGCATCATCGAGGCGACGCCGATAGCTACCGTCCTCCAGATCGCCTTCCACTCGATCGATCCAATAGGTCGCGAAGATCTCCGTCTTGCCGTCCTCGACCGGCGTGGTGTTGATGCTGATGATCCGGACGCCCTCGAGTGTGTGCTCCACGTTGACGCTGACGCCGATCCCCGACCACAGCAGTTCAAGGGTGTTCATGCTGTCGGTTCGAAGTTTTCCCTGTTCGTCCTCGGGGTGGTTCTGCCACCCTCGGCCGAAGCCGACCCGGGCCCGCCACTCGGGGCCTTCGACCTGTTCCTCGAGCACCACCGGGCTGATCGGGGTCTTGTGCACGAAGCGGAAGTGGTGCCGGTCGACCGCGTTCTCGGTCACCATCTGCGGATGCACCCGCAGGTCCCGGTAGTGTTCCCGGCCCTCGGGCCATGCCGCGTGGAAGTCCCGGGTGGCCGCGTGCGGGGCCCAGGTGAGCATATCCGGCACCTCCCAGAACGGAGCGCGCCCGGCAGCGTCGAACCATACATAGATGGCCTCGTTGCGCTCGACGACGTGCCACGCGCCCAACCGCACCGCCCGATTGGGCCGATCCTGATAAGGGATGGACACATTGCGCCCGTCGGGAGCCCAGACCCAGCCGTGGAAGGGACACCGGATCCCCTCGTCGACCACGCAGCCGCCATGAGCCAGGCTCGCGCCGAGATGTTTGCAGTATCGGTCGTGCACCCGCACCACGCCGTCTTTGCCCCGGTAGGCGACCAGATCGCGGCCGAAGTAGCGCAGCGCGACAACCTGCTCGGGGGCGATGTCCCCGGCCCATGCCACCTGAAACCACCCGGTCAGCTCGAGATCGAGTCCGTGAAGTCGCACTGTCCACCTCCATGTCGATTATTACTGCACACCATAACGGGGAATGCCATTCCCAGGCAAGAAAAATAGCACTGGGAATAGCGTTCCCAAATATAGGGTAGCCAGGAATAGAAAGGCGTTTACGTATGCGATACTGAGCGCACAGGAGGTGGCCGTGAACGGTTCGTCGAGCCAGACCGATATCGACACACAGGCAGGTCCGGGCAGCGCCGCTGCCGCGGCGCCCAGCTACGCCGAACGTGAACGCGCGGCGATAATCCGTGCCGCGCACCGGCTGATCGGGCGCTACGGCGGCGTGACACCGATCGAGGACATCCTGCGAGCGGCGAAAGTGAACAGGCGTACCTTCTACCGCCATTTCCCGTCCAAGGACGCGCTGGTGCTCGCGATGCAGCGCGAGGCGGGCGAGCTGGTCCTGCGCGGGCTGCGCGCCGCCGTGGACAGCAGTCCGGACGGCAGGGCCGCGGCGATCGCCTGGATCGAAGAGTTCCTCACCATCGGCTGGGATGAGCCGCGCGCCTTCGACGGCAGAACATTCGTCTCACCCGAGGTGGGCCTCGTCGCCGGTTTCGCCGACGCGCTCGAGGAGATCCATACTTCCCACCGCGACCTTCTCGTGGCTGCCCTCGTCCGGGCACGCGCCGATGGGAGCCTGCCCGACACGATGCCCGACAGGGACGCCTTCGCGATCCACGCCGTCGTTCTCCGGTGTGTAGAGATGCGCGCCCGCGGGCGGCTGGACCGGCCGTATCCGGCGGTGCGCGACGATATCGTCGGACTGTTCGTGAAGTGACCGGTCGTCCGGCGTAGCGCTCTCGCCGCGCCGGCAGAGTTCGCCGCGTGATCACCGGCGGCGAACTCCGTCACCAGTTCAGGTCAGCGGTTCAGCATGTCGAGGCGCAGTGCCTTCTTATCCAGTTTTCCGAGACCGGTCTTGGGCAGTTCGTCGACGAACTCGAGCTGCTCGGGCACTTTCTGCGGCATCAGGCCCGCTCCCCGCAAATACTCGGCGAGATCCGGGAGCGCCGGGGGCGTGACACCGTGCCGCACAGTGATCACCGCGCAGACTCGTTCACCCCGTTCGTCGTCCGGCAGGCCGATCACCGCGACTTCGGCGACAGCCGGATGCCCGGCGATCAGTGACTCCACCTCGACCGGGCCGATGTTCTCGCCCTTTCGGATGATGACGTCCTTCAGTCGTCCCGTCACTTCGATATGTCCGTCCGGGCACATATGGCCGAGGTCGCCGGTACGCAGCCAGCCGTCGGCAGTGAACGCATCTGCCGTCTGCGCCGCATCGGTGTAACCGGCGAACACCGTATCCCCTTTGACCTGTATCTCACCGTCTCCGTCCACCACCGGCTCGCCCGCGTCGTCGACAATCCGCACCTGTAGGCCCGGAACGGGCTTACCTTCGGTATTCGCCAAGTGTTCGTCGGTGTCGTCGGGCGCGGCGACGCAGATCATCGGCACCTCTGTCATGCCGTAGTCATGTGCGACGGTCACCCGCATTTCGTCGCGCACCGCGAAATACACACTCGGCGGACAGGGCGCACCGCCACCTTTGAGCAGCCGCAGACTCGGCACCAATGACTGCCCCGCGGGCAGCTTTCGCTGCTCGGCGAGCAGCGCGGTATAGAAGACCGTGCTGCCGCCGGTGAACGTCACCTTGCGCTTTCGCCACAATGCCACCGCCGTTACCGGATCGAACGCCTCGAGCAGCACCGAGGGAAATCCGGCGAGCAGCATCGACATCAAGTAGACGATGCCACCGACATGCGCGATGGGAAACGGTATCGAACCGACCTCGTCGGCCATATACCCCAACCGTCCGTGCACGGTGAATCCCCGAGCGGCCGCGAGCAGCGATCCATCGGTATGCCGCACTCCCTTGGGCGATCCGGAAGAACCGGATGTGAAGTAGATCCACCCGACGTCTCCCGAGGAGCCGGTCACCGCAGGCAGCGTCGACACCGCGGCGGACTCGGGTGCGTCCACACCTATGGTCAGAATCCGCGGACTCTGCGCCAGACCCTCCGCCATCGCCACATAGTCGGTGCCGCGCCAGGTCCCCGGAACCAGGATCACCTCCGCGGCCGCCGACGCGGTCGCCGAGGAGACTTCGCGTTCCCGGTAGATCGGGATGATCGGCGCCTGAACCGCGCGCAGCCGCGCCAGGGCCGCCATCACCAGCGCGGTACTGATCCGAGTCGGCAACTGCCAGGCGACCCGGGTTCCCGGGCCGATCCCCTGGGCGTGCAGTTCGGCGGCGACCCGTTCGGCCCGGTCCCGGAACTCGGCGAAGGTGAGTGAGACGTCCCGTTCATCGAAGAGCATCGGCTGATCGCCCGACAGCTCGGCGCGAAGCGTGATGAGCTCCCAGAATCCTTGCGCCTTGAATTGTTCACCAGCGCTGATGGGGTCACCAGCGATATTTTCGGACACGTCGAGCCCTTCCTTGACCCCCGCTGCACCATTCGTGGAATATAGTACAATCAGTTGACCATTTTAAGACTGAAAATCAGAGATCTCGTCGACCGGGCCTCCGACGGCCGACGATCGAGCGGAGCTGCCCGCAGGCCCGGTACATCGACCACGGGGTCTACCGGCATCCGTCCGATCTTCACCGCGCCTATCGACCGCAGTCGATTCACTCTTCAGGCCGGTCGCGCATCCAGTGGGCGATCACCGCGCCGGTACTCACAACGACCTCGACTCCGCAGCGTGCGCTCGGTCGTAACGCTCACGGATCACCCGTTTGAGAATCTTGCCGCTGGGCAGCCGGGGCAGCTCGGCAACGAAGTCGACCGCACGTGGACACTTGAAATGCGCGAGCCGGGACCGGCAGTACTCGATCAGTTCGGCAGCCAGCTCCGGACCGGCACTGTTCGCCTCCTGCGCTTCGATCACCGCCCGAACCTGCCGGCCCATCTCCTCGTCCGGTATGCCGATCACTGCCACGTCGGCGACCGCGGGGTGCAGTACGAGAACGTCCTCGATCTCTTTCGGGTAGATGTTCACCCCGCCCGAGATGATCAGATCCGTGCGCCGGTCGGCGAGATAGAGGAAGCCCTCCTCGTCCAGCCACCCCATATCACCGAGGGTGCTCCGGCCCCGCGCGTCGTAGGCGGCGGCGGTCTTCGCCGGATCGTTGTGATACTCGAACCGTGGACCGCCGGAGAACCAGACCGTACCCACTTCGCCGCTCGGCAGCTCGTTGCCGAGCTCGTCCAGGATATGCGCAACCCCGATCAGGGTCTTGCCGACGGAGCCTTTGTGCTCCAACCACGTCGGTGAGTCTATGGCGCTGAACGCGTTGCTCTCGCTGCCCGCGTAGTACTCGTGCAGGATCGGCCCCCACCATTCGATCATCGCCTCTTTGACCGCGATCGGGCACGGCGCGGCGGCGTGCACCGCCACCACCAGGGTCGACAGATCGAACGCACGCCTGGTCCGCTCCGGCAATTTGAGCATCCGCACGAACATGGCAGGTACGAATTGTGCGTGCGTAACCCCGTAGAGCTGAACGGATTCCAGCGCGGTGGCGGCATCGAAGCGTTCCATCACCACCACCGTGCCTCCGCCACGCTGGGTGCCCAGCGACCAGCCCAGCGGAGCCGCGTGATACAGCGGTCCGGTGCACAGATACACGCTCTCGCACCCGAACCCATAGAGGCTCGGCATCATGTTGTCCAGCGTGAGACCGGTGCCGAACGGCTCACCGGTAAGCGCCACAGTAATTCCTTTGGGCCGCCCGGTGGTGCCCGAGGAGTAGAACATGTAGTGGCCCTCGACCTGCTCGGCCGGCGGCTGGGTCGAATACTCGGCCACCGCGCGTGCGTAGTCCTCGAACCCGGCGCGGTCACCGCCGACCATCAGCCGGGTGTGCAGCGCCGGTGCCTCCGCGGCGACCTGCTCGGCGAGATCGCCCAGCGCCGCCGAAGCGATGAGAACTGATGCGCCGCAATCGCGCACAATATATGCAGCCTCCGCCGCGGTGAGATGCCAGTTCACCGGCGTATAGAACAGGCCGCAACGCTGCGCGGCCCAGGCCACTTCGAAATAGCCCGGCTCATTGGTCATCAATATCGCGATGTGATCTCCTCGGCGAAGGCCACGGTCGATCAGCAAGCGGGCCAGCCGGCTGGAACGCTGCTCGAGTTCTCCGAACGTCACGACGGTGCCGGTCTCCGCCATGATCACTGCCGGGTGATCATGGCGTCCCGGCGCGCACAGGACTGCGGGTTCATCGGCCATCTCAAATCACCTCGCTGATCGTGGCGCCGGCAACGCTGCCGTGACCACAAAACACACTTCTCATCATCCACCTGCGCGAAGATCGCGAGCGATCCACCGGCTCGCATATCGTCAGGCTAACAGTAATTCGATATCTAATTGAGCTAATTGGCCTAGTCGAAGAGATCGGACACGGTCATTGCCGCGTTGTCCCCCAACAGGTAGACCATCGTTTCCTCGAGGTGGCGTCGCCACAGCGATTCGGCGGCGGCGGAATCGTGCTCCACGATGTAGTCGTACAACCGCCGATGCGTCCGCACCGCGGCGGTGCGCGCCTCTTCCTCGCTGACTTCGGCGTCGGCGTGTAGCGAAACGTTCCCCAGGTCGATGATGTCCTGCAACATCTCACTGAGGAGTAGTAGCGTCCCGTTGTCGGCGAGTCGAATGACCAGCATGTGGAACTCGCCGTGCAATTTGATCGCCAGGTGCGGATCCTCCTGCTCGGCCGCGGCATGTCGCTCGAGGCTTTCGCGGAGGGTGGCGAGATCGGCCGGCGTTCGGTTCCGTGCCAGATCGCCGACTCGGGGCACCTCGAGGGCGACCCGGGCTTCGTACACGTCCCGCAGAGTGACCCCCCGATACTCGAGGAGGAAACTCGTGTACTTGGCGGCAACTCGCTGAGTGGGGGGTTGAACCCTTGCGCCACCGTGCGCGCCGCGACGGATACGGATGAGCGATTCGGATTCCAGTACCCGGAATGCCTCCCGCAACGTCGGCCGGGAGATTCCGTAGCGCTGCATCAGCTCCGTCTCGGACGGCAGTGCGTCACCCTCCAGCAGTTCGCCGCGAATGATCTGCCGCCGCAGTTGCGCGACGACCAATTCGGCCATCTTCGGTACCCGTACCGAGACGACAGCCGCGGCACCCGGATTCCTGGCCGCGTGGGCACCGGGCGACCCCCCCGACGGCCCTGCCCCTTCATCGAGTTCCATAGCTGAGCCGATTCAGTCACTCGCCGGCAGGGGTTTCGCCTCTTTTCTCGTCAGCGTGATCTCGCCCAGTCTCAGATCCGCCGTGCCGGCTTTGGTCACGAGGACCTCGAGCTGGTTATCGGCCGATGAGGTGTACCGCTTCCCGATCTGCGTTCCGGCACCGGGCTCGGGCACCAGCCCCGCGGCCGGATCCTGCGTCACCTCGACCATCGGGTGGCCACCACAGAGCAGACCGCCGTCGCCGACCGGCGGCTTGACGACAATGACCTCGGTGTCGTCGACCTGACTGCGCAGCCGCGTTCCCGTCTTCAGCGCCATTATCTTCTCCTTTGTCGTCGCCGTCGGTGCCCAGATTACCAGAGTAGTGAAATAATTTATCTGTTTACGCCGAACCGGGCCCGGTAGGCCGCAGCACCCGCGATGGGGACGATCGCGCCGCGCGGCCCGTCGGCGTCGGGCTGTTCGATGGCGCTGATCACCGGCGCAATCAGCGTCGCCACACACCGCCACCGAGCCTGCTGTGCTTCACACCCGCGGACCGCGGATCAGCGCCTCCTGCGCAACACTGGCGACCGTCCTGCCGTCGGCCGTGAACACCGACCCGAAGACCAGCCCACGCGCATTCACCGTGGCGATCGAGCGCTGCTCGACCAGTAGCCACTGGTCGAGCGGGACAGGACGATGGAACCAGACCGAATGGTCGAGCGAGATGGATTGCAGCGGGCCCGTCGGATCGAGACCGATCGATTCGACGGCCGGAAGCATGGCCCAGAAGTCTGTCAGGACCGTGAACAGACACGCACGTAACGCGGGGTCTTCGGGGACCGATCCGACCGGCCGAGTCCAGTAACGCCGGACGACGGCCCCCTCGCACTTGTCCATCCGACCCCGGTGCTCGAACCCGAGTTGCGGACCGAAGTCGGCGTCGAGCGGTGCCGACCATTCGCCCTCCTCCGGGCCCGGCACCATCGGCATCACCGCTTCGCTGACCGCGCTGGGTTCGTCGGCGTGGAACGATGCCGTGAGGGTGCAGATCACCTGGTCGGACTGGATCACCGTTACCGTACGCGAGGCGAAAGACCGACCGTCGCGGGAGCGGTGCACCACGAGCGTGAGCGGAACATCGGCGGGGCCCGTGCGCAGGAAGGCGGTATGCAGGGAGTGCACACCGAAATCGGCGGCGACGGTCCGCTGCGCGGCCAGCAACGCCTGGGCAGCGATCAAGCCGCCGAACAGTCGTTCCGGCGTCAGCGCCGGATCGTTCACGGCGCGGTACCGGTCGACGTCGAGAGGTTCGAGCTCGAGCACCGCGATCAACCGCGCCAGGTGCTCCGCCCCGTGCGCCGCGGTCACGGCACGGCCCGAGAGCGACGTTTCGGGAGTGGTCTCTGCCATTGCCGGCTCCGATCCTTGTGGTCATCGGGCATGATCCGGGCGCGCACCCCGCACGATCGCCTCGACCATCGACCGGGACACCAGCACCCGAGCTGTAACGCTATACCGCTAATTTAGTTAAAGATATAAGCTCATTACAAACACCTTCATCGAGAGATCGGAACGACCATGCGTGATGCCGTCATTGTCGAAATCGCCCGAACCCCGATCGGCAAGCGCAACGGTGGCCTGTCGAGTGTCCACGCCGTCGAGTTGTCGGCGACGATCCTGAACGCCTTGATCGCCCGGGCCGGAATCTCCCCCGACCTCGTGGACGACGTGCACTGGGGCAATGTGCTCAGCGTCGGTCAGCAGTCCGGGAACATCGGTCGGATGGCCGTACTCGCCGCAGGATGGCCCGAGCGCGTTCCCGGCTTCACCATCGATCGCCAATGCGGTTCGTCACAGCAGGCCATCTCGACCGCGGCGGCCACCGTCATCTCGGGCCAGGCCGACGTGATCGTGGCGGGCGGGGTCGAGATGATGTCATCGATCCCCCTGGGCGCCACAGCCGTCGAGGGCGCCGGCCGCTCGGGTGGACCCGCCGTCGACAGGTACGCGGAGGAACTCACCGGGCCCGGGTTCTTCGGCTCCTTCAACCAGGGTGCCGGTGCCGAGCAGATCGCCCGGGAATGGAATCTGTCCCGGCAACAGGTCGACGAATACTCCGTTCGCTCACATGAGCGGGCAGCCGCCGCGCAGAAGAACGGCGACTTCGACGGGGAGATCGTCCCGATCACAGTCGGCGACGAGGTGGTCGGCCGAGACGAGGGCGTGCGGCCGGGATCGACGGTCGACAAGCTCGGCACACTCAAAACCCCGTTCCTCGAAGACGGCGTGATCAGCGCCGGTAATGCCTCCCAGATTTCCGACGGCGCCTCGGCCGTACTGATCACGACGTCCGAAAAGGCTGCCGCGCTCGGCCTCACGCCGATCGCGCGCGTGCACACCGCAGTCGTCACCGGCGATGATCCGGTCAAGATGCTGACCGGCCCCATCCCGGCTACCGCGCTGGCACTGCGGCGGTCCGGACTGACCATCGACGATATCGATGCCTTCGAGATCAACGAGGCGTTCGCACCCGTACCGCTGGCGTGGCAAATAGAGACCGGCGCACCGGATGCCAAACTCAATCCCGTCGGAGGCGCGATCGCGCTGGGCCACCCCCTCGGGGCATCGGGTACCCGGCTGGCCACCACGCTCCTCGCGCACCTGAGACGCACCGGCGGCCGATACGGACTGCAGTCGATGTGCGAGGGCGGCGGCACCGCCAACGCCACCATCTACGAGCGCCTCTGATACACAGGGCACCGGCACCGCAGGTTACCGCCCGGTCGTCATGACCGGCGGCGCCGTCATCGCCGGTGCGGGCCGCACCACTTTCTCGCGGCGACCGGGTGATCACGGCCCGGCGCCGCGGCGGGTCATCGCCGGTTCACGGGCGATACGGAACGGCGTGACGCTGCCCCGTTCCCGCTCGGTGCGAGAGGACGGGAACCTATAGCGGGCCCTGGGGGGTGCCGACCATCGACTGATCGAGAAACTCGAGCAATCCGGCGGTGAAAACGTCGTTGTCGTCGCCCGCCACCATATGCCCGGCTCCACGGACATCGACGACCTGCAGCCGCGGGATCAACTCACGCATCTCGGCCACACCCTCGTCGGAAACCACATCGGACATCTTGCCGCGCACGAGCAGCACCGGGCACTCGATCCGCCGGGCAGCGCTCTTCGATCGCTCATAGGCCGCGGGACTGATGGGCAACTCGGGATCGGCGGGGGAAGAGGCGAGTTCGATGGTGCGAGGGTCCCAATGCCAATGCCATCGCTCGCCGCGCAGCCGCAGGTTCTTCTTCAGCCCTTCCACACTGCCCGTACGACGCCGATGCGGGTTGTAGGCCGCGATGGCGGCGGATGCCTGTTCCAGGCTCTCGAAACCGTCCGGCGCGCTCATCATGAAATCCCGCACCCGGGCACTTCCGGATTCTTCGACTCGCACCACCACGTCGACCAGCACCAGGGATTCCACAAGATCCGGGTATTCACCGGCGGCGAGCAACGATACGAGCCCGCCGAGCGAGGCTCCGACCGCGCCGAGCGGGAGCCCGGGATCACGGCGGCGGACCTCCTCGACCAGGGCCAGCAGATCACCGAGATGCGCGGAGAGACCGTATTCGGCGCCGCCGGACCAGTCGCTGTCACCGTGACCACGGAGATCCACCGCGTAGGCGATCCAACCGAATCGCCCCAGTCGTTCACCGGTCGCGCGCCACGAGTGCCGCGTCTGGCCACCGCCGTGGAGCAAGACCACGATGCCCTTGGCCCGCGCATCGACACCGGCCCAACGATCGGCCGCCAACGTCAACCCGTGTCCGGGCAGTTCGACTCGCTCGTGCCGAACGGTGGGTGTGCTCATTGTTCTCCTTACGCTGCCAGGACCGACTCGAGGGCCGCGCGTTGCGCCGCCGACAACGGCACCGATGTCTTACGGTCGGCTGCGAGCCGGGCCAGCACAGTGGTGATGACCGCACCGGCCACGCCGTGTTGATGTATCACCACCCGGAACCCCAGACTGCTGGTACCCAGCCGGATGAGTTCGACCTCCGTGTGGACTTCGCCGACGAACAGCTCACGGGTGAACGTCGCGGAGACATCGACGACACCCAGGTCACCAGGGTGCAGAAGATCACCGCACGCCTCGACCAGGAGTGAACGCCACGCGGCGGCGGAATGCTCCATTGCGAGATAGAACGGCACATGGGCGCTGTCGACAACGGTGCCGTCCCGTTCCGGCCGGTGCGTGATGGGAGCTGTATAGACCTTCATCCGCGTGCGAACACCGCTCACGTGTTCCGCTTCGCAACGCCCTTGTACCCGAAGAATTTCTCGAAGTTCTCGTCGTTGATCGGCTGGCGGCTGTTGCGGTCACGCGCTGCCCGCAGCGTCGTGAGTCGCGCTCGCGTCGCGGTCAGCGCTTCCGATTCTCCGGCCTCGCTCAACTCGCGCACCCGCTGTTCGAGGGCCTCGATCTCCTGATGTAGCCGAACACCTGCCTCACTGTAGGTGAGCAGGTCGTGGTCGTCCTTGTCCTCACGCTTCGGGACAGCATCACCGTGTTCGGCCATCACGGACCTCCATCGTCTCGCCCGGGTACTCGGTGCCTACTCTACTAGTCGGACCTGAATCAGGTAAATAAATACTCTTATACAGAGAGCCCAGAGCGGCCATTGCACGACTGAACTGGATCTTTGCCACGGGACACCGACCGAAGACCGGCAAATCGGCGAAGAATCCGGACCAAAGGGGCTCGCATCCGGTGACGTGATCTGGTTCACTTGAAACATGGCCAAAAGAGGCCAATCAGTTTAATATATTCGGCTCAAGGCGAGCAGTCAGCGAACCTCGTCAAAGGAGACCTAAGAATGCCGTTGCAGGATCACCACCAGATCGTCTCGGTCGACGACCACCTCATCGAGCATCCCCGGGTGTGGCAAGACCGCCTACCCGAGAAGTTCAAAGAGCGTGGCCCGCGAATCATCGAGCAGAACAACAAGCATGTGTGGCACTACGACGGAGATGTGTTCCCCACCGTCGGGCTCAACGCCGTCGCCGGCAAGCCGCCGGAGGAATGGGGACTGGACCCCGTTCGCTACGAAGACATGATCCCGGGCTGCTACGACCCGAGCGCCCGGATCAAGGATATGGATGTCGACGGAGTGCAGGCGGCTTTATGCTTCCCGTCATTGCCCGGCTTCGGCGGCGGCGTCTTCCACCGCGCCAAGGACAAGGAGCTCGCGCTCCTGAACGTCAAGGCCTGGAACGACTTCTACATCGACGAGTGGTGCGCCACCGCGCCGAGCCGATTCATCCCGATGTCGCTGATACCGGTGTGGGACCCGCAACTGGCCGCGCAGGAGATCCACCGCACCGCGGCCATGGGCTCGCGCACCATCAGCTTCCCGGACGCCCCGGTCCCACTCGGACTGCCCTCCTTCCACGACAAAACCTACTGGGAACCCGTATGGGACGCGTGCGAGGAGACCGGCCAGGTCCTGTCCCTGCATTTCGGTTCGGGGTCCTACGTCCCGGGCTTCTCGTTCTCGGGCACCAAGGCGATCCCCGGTCAGGTGGTACTGCCCGACGCACCGTTCGCGGTCGCGATCACCATTTTCTCCACCAACCTCATGTGGACGCTGGTGGACCTGATGTTCTCCGGTGTACTGCAGCGGCATCCCAAACTGCAGTTCTCGCTCGCCGAAGGTGGCATCGGCTGGATTCCCTACATCCTCGAACGCGCCGACTTCGTCTGGGAACGTCACCGCCACTACCAGCCGATCGACTTCGACACCCGGCCGTCGGACCTGTACTTCAAGCATTTCTGGGGCTGCTTCATCGACGACGAGTTCGGTGTCGAGAATCGCCACAAGGTGGGGATCGACCGGATCATGCTGGAGATCGACTACCCGCATTCGGACTCGAACTGGCCCAACAGCCGCAAGCGCGCGGCCGAGGTGCTGGCCGACGTCCCGGATCACGAGGTCGAAATGATCACCGAGACCAACGCTCGCCGGATGCTCAACTTCCCACGCGTCTGAGGAACGGGAACCGAACCCGCTGCACTGACCCACCGGCATACGGCGATCCGCGGACTACATGCGGATCGCCGTATTCGCTGCACCGCGTCGTCGGAGGCGATCGGTCCAGGACCACGGGCGACCGATCGGAGAGGATGCTGCGAGCCGGCTGCATGGCCGCGTCGGCAACGCTCGCGCAGGTATGATCCCGGCGCGAGGTCAGCGTAAGGGCGAACTCACGGCGGGATCGTAGACCTTCGGCGCGGCCCGCCACGCCGACAGAGCCGAATCCGTGGCGGCGGTGACCGAAATACGGTCGGCCACCGGCCCCCAGCGCCTGCCGACTTCGGCCGCGGCGCGCTCGACGCTCGCCGACACCGCAAATCCGTCGACCACATCGTCGGGCACGATCGTCGGCATCCGCGCCCAGTCCCCCTCCTTCGACAAGCGGTAGAGATCCTCGTGCAGGCCCGACCAGCCGTGCAGATCGAGCACACCTCGATATGCCGGCGTCGAACCGTAGAACGCGATCTGGCCGCGAACGAACTCCCGCGACTGGGCGATGTCGGCATCGGTCGCACCTGTTGCCACCATCGGCGAGACGATCACCTCGAACTCGTCGCGCGCCCGGCCGGCCGCGGCGAGTGCGTCCTCGACGCTGGGTAGCAACACCTCGCGCAGATAGGTTTCCGTGACAAAGGAATGCACCAGCAGGCCGTCTGCCACCTCCCCCGCCACCCGGGCCATACGCTCACCGACCCCGGCCACGATCACCGGCGGATTGCCGTAGGGATTGGGCCCCGGGTCGAACATCGGGGTCATCAGGGTGTGGTGGTAGAACTCGCCCTCGAACCGCAGCGGTGCCGAGTTCTCCCAACTACCCCAGATCGCACGCAACGCCAGCACATACTCTCGCATTCGTGCGGCCGGCCGCGACCAGGGCATCGAGAACCGGCGAGTGATATGCGGCTTGATCTGACTTCCCAGCCCGAGCGTCAGCCGACCCGCCGAAAGGGTATGGACATCGTTCGCGGCGATGGCCGTCACCATGGGGCTGCGAGCGAAGGCGACGTAGATGCTGGTACCCAGACGCAGCGTCGAAGTGGCCTGAGAGGCGGCTGCCAGCAGCAACAGCGGATCGTGGCACGTCTCACCGAGAAACAGTCCGCCGAAGCCGCTCCTCTCCACGTCGGCCGCCATCTCGCCGAGCGGACCCGTTCCCGGGTCGATCGCCACATCGAGCACTGCCGGCGGGCGGGGACTCTCTGTCATGACACTCCTGATCAACGCAATAACGACTGCGGAATTGCCGCGATTCGGCCTCTTCCCATAGAACCTAGCAGGATATACAGTGCAAATAGATTACTAATTTCACCCTCGGCGGCAAGGCCCGAACCCTGGCAGGACGTCTCGAATGACCATTACCGCCCTCCGCCGGTATTCACGGTGGACGATGCGAACGCCGTCTCCGGCCGAACCCGGCGCGGACCGCCACCACCCATGAGAGCCGGCATGGACGGTTCACGCACCCGCGCCGCCGAGATCGCCCGCCGGATCGAGGACGAGGTGATCGCCGACGGTTGGCGGGCGGGCCGGGCCCTCGGATCCGAGACCGTGTTCATGGAGCGATTCGGGGTCAGCAGATCGGTGGTCCGTGAAGCGTTCCGCATCCTCGAGAGCCGTCGTGTCGCGAAGCCACGTCGCGGACCGGGCGGCGGCTTGGTGGTGACCGCTCCCGAGCGCTCGGCAGTGCTCGACCAGGCATCGCTGTTCCTGGAATACGACGGCTTTGCCGCCGATGACCTGTTCCAGATGATGGAGCTACTGGAAGTAGCGGCGGTAGAACAGGTTTCGGCGACCATCGACGCGGAAGGAATAGCCCGGCTGCGCGAGATACTGGCAGCGGAGACCGACGTCGACGATCCGAGGTTCGAACCGGTGACCGTCTATACCGAACTGGCCCGGCTGTCGAACAACCCGGTGCTCTCGCTGTTTCTCCACATCGGCAACAACCTCGCCCGGACCCACGGTGTCCGGCCTTCCGACAGTGAAATGCGCTGGATCCATCGGCACAGCGTGGAGCTGGTGGAGGCTCTCGCGGCCGGCGACACTCTCGCCGCCACACGCAGCGTACGACGCCGTATCCGCGGGATGAGCCGGCGACAGTCCGTCTCGTCCACCCGCATCACCTCCGATCCGAGAACAGGAGAGCCATGACGGTTCCCGAACTGGTCCTCGTCGAGCAGATCGACACCACCTGCCTGATCACGCTGAACCGCGCCGAGGCACGTAACGCGTTGTCGCGACGACTCAACCAGCAGCTCATCGCCGCTGTGACGAACGCCGACTCCGATCCGGCGACCGCTGTTGTCCTCCTGACCGGCGCGGGCGCAGCGTTCTGCGCCGGGATGGACCTGAAAGAACTCGCCGAACACGGATTCGCCGGCGCCGACCGTGCCGAGAACTGCATCGATCGGGTCGCCGCCTGCCGCACTCCCGTGATCGGACTCGTCGACGGACCGGCGGTGACCGGTGGCCTGGAGCTCGCACTGGCGTGCGACTTCCTGATCGCGTCGGAGAACGCGCGATTCGCCGACACCCACGCGCGGGTCGGCATCGTGCCCGGTGGTGGTCTCACCGCGCGATTGACGGAGGCGATCGGCGTCCGACGTGCCCGCCAGATGAGCGGCACCGGGCACTATGTCGACGCTGGAACAGCGGTGGAGTGGGGGCTCGTCAACGAAGTGGTCCCGTCGGCCGCGCTGCGCGACCGTGGCCTGGCGGTGGCCGCGGGCTTCGCCGCCGCCGATTCCGCCACGCTCACCGAGGTGTGGGAACTCTACGACACGGTGTCACGCCAGGAGACCTCGCACGCGATCGACCGCGAGGCCGGGATCAACAAGGTCTGGGCGGCTCAGGCCGCCACTCTGGCCGAAAGCACGAAGGCGGTCTTCGAACACGGACGGACCCAGAACAAGGACGTCCGGTGAAACCGCTGTCGGACGGCTCCGCGGCCCACATCGACGAGTCGGCACGAAGGGTGCGAGCGCCCGGCCCGTTGGCGGGATTGAAGGTGGTGGAGCTGGCCAATATCGGCCCCACCGCGCATGCGGCCATGGTTCTCGCCGACCTCGGCGCGGACGTCGTCAGGTTCCAGCGGCCCGGGGATACCGGCACTCCCCCGTCCATGCTTCGCGGGCGACGCCTCGTTTCCGCGGATCTCAAGGATCCCGCCACCGTCACCGAACTCCGCACCGTCGTCCGGTATGCCGACGTGCTGATCGAGGGATTCCGCCCCGGAGTCGCCGAACGTCTGGGCGTCGGACCGGACGAGTTGCTCACCTATAACCCGCGGCTGATCTACGCCCGCCTCACCGGGTGGGGGCAGGACGGTCCACGCAGCGGCGCCGCCGGACACGACATCAACTTCGTCGCCCCCACCGGCATCCTGCACTCTATGGGGCCGGCGGATTCCCGGCCGACGCCGCCGTTGAACCTGGTCGCCGGGTTCGCCGGTGGTTCCATGTTCGCGGTGACCGGCATTCTGGCGGCCCTGTGGGAACGCAACTTTTCCGGTCGCGGGCAGGTCGTCGATATCGCGATGGCCGAAGGCGCGTTGGTGCTGGCGCAACAGTCCTGGGCGCTACGTCCCAGCGGCTACTGGTCCGACCTGCGCGGGACCAACCTCGTCGACGGAAGCTGTCCGTTCTGGGACACCTACGAATGCGCCGACGGCCGCTTCATGGCGGTCGGCGCCTTCGAACCACAGTTCTATTCGCGGTTGCTGGCCACTCTGGGCATCGATGAGACAACCGCGCCCGCACAGGACGACCGCGAGAACTGGCCGGCCCTGCGGGAGATGATCGCCGAACGTTTCGCCCGGCACAGTCGCGACCACTGGGCGTCGCTCTTCGACGCGATCGACTCGTGTGTGACGCCGGTGTTGGACTTCGCCGAAGCAACCGGCGATCCGCAGTTCCGGCATCGGGGTGCGATCGTGGAAATCGACGGCGTGCCCCAGCCGGCGGCAGCTCCGCGTTTTTCGCGAACTCCCGCCGCCAC
The DNA here is from genome assembly GCF_014645735.1 of Nocardia jinanensis. Classification (GTDB taxonomy): domain Bacteria; phylum Actinomycetota; class Actinomycetes; order Mycobacteriales; family Mycobacteriaceae; genus Nocardia; species Nocardia jinanensis. Next base: position 218,694 of record NZ_BMMH01000005.1, read on the forward strand.
TCCGCGCCCGCCGACGGCTGTCGAGGGAGTTGCCGACCTCTGGGGTGCCGACGGGAACTGAACAGGTCGAGACAGATTTCCGAAGCCGAGCGGAATCGGCCGGGACCAGGCCGTCGAGAATCTGCTGGGCCGCGTGCTACCTACGCCCCTTCCTCCGGGCGAATCGAGGCGGTCAGCACATCCCAGGGATTGTCAGCGGTGAGGAGCCGCTCACCCAGCTTCTCCGACCACCGGCGCGGCGATCCGAACCCGGCGATCGCTGCGCGTGCCCGCATGGTGTGCAGCCACAACGCATGTTCCGCGGTGACTCCGATGGCACCGTGCAATTGATGCGCGGTGCTCACGACCTCGTCGACGCATTGCCCGAGCGTCACCTTTGCCACCGCGACCGCGAAATCTGTTTCCGCGGCCGCGAATCCCCGGTCCTCGGCCGCGGCCACGGCCATACCGGCCGCCACCGAGCCTCTTTCCACGGACCCGCTCAGTGCCGCCAGTTCGTGCTGCACCGATTGGAACTTGCTGAGGCTCCGGCCGAACTGCACACGATCGCGGGTGTGGGTGATGGTGAGTGCCACCGCCGACCGCAGACTACCCACCACCTGCAGGCATCTGGCCCAGGCACCCCGCCGTTCCAACTCGGTGAATGCTCGATCCGACAGTTCGGCGCATCGGTCCCGGCGGACCGATACCTCGAAGCGTCCACGCGGTTCGCCGGCGAGATCGTCAGTGGTGCTCACCCGATGTGCCGCCGGGTCGATCACCGCGACGAAGCGTCGCCCCTCGACGCCGAGGACAACCACAACCGCGGCACAATCGCTCGCCCACGGCACGTCGCTCACCGTTGCGGTCAGCATCGATCCGTCCGCGGTCGCGCTGGCGAAACCTAGTGTGAGCGGGCCCGATTCGGGTACCGGCAGCGAAGTCTCGGCCGCGATCCAGGCGGCCAGCAGATCCGTCTCGGCGACCGGTACCGGACAAGCGAAACCGGCCAGACCGGTGAGCAGGACCGCAGCCTGCGCAGGCCCGGCCCCGAGGTCGGCGGTGGTGGTCAACCGGCTCAGACCCGTTTCCTCGAGATTGCCCCACAGAACTCCGTCGAGGCGTGCCGGCCGGCTGCGCCGGCCGGTCAGGCGGTCCCACGATCGCCCACCCAGGTCCTCGACCAGCGCGCGCAGGTCGTCGTTGTCATCGGCCGAAGTGGGGCTCCCGAGCCCGCTCATCGGATTTCCGATGGAGTCCACAGTGGTCATCCTGTCTCCTTCTACCGTAGCCCCAGGCCACGGGCGACTACTCCACGCAGGACTTCATTGGTTCCACCACGCAGCGTGAACAAGGCCTGATGCAGCCGAGCCTCCCGTAAGAGCTCGGCGATCTCGGCCGGCACCGGCAAGCCGGATTCGGCTTCGATGTCATCGAGCAACCGGGCAACCGCATCGACCGAATCCCGTTCGAACTTCGTCCCCAGATCTTTGACGAGCGCGGCTCGATTCGTCGGCGATTCGCCGGTCTCGAGTGCACGCGCGACTCCCGCCGAGAGCTGCCGCAAGGAGATGACCCGGGCTCCCAGCTCTCCGATGGCGGCCTTCACCGCAGGTGACGGGTCGTGGGAATTCAGCCAGCGGACAACCGCCAGCAGCAACGGCATCGTGGACAGAAATCGTTCGGGACCACTGCGCTCATAGGAGAGTTCGGCGGTGACCTGAAACCATCCGTTGCCGATCTCACCGAGCACGCCGGAGTCCGGAACGAACACATCGTTCAGCACGACCTCATTGAAATGGTGCTCACCCGACAACAATTCGATGGGACCGATATCCACCCCGGCGGCGTCGGTCGGGACCAAGAACTGACTGAAACCCTGGTGCCGGGCCGCCGGATCGGGCGGCGCGGTCCTGGCCAGGACAACCACCATATGCGCGTGATGGGCGCCGCTCGTCCACACCTTCGTACCGTTGACGACCCAGCCACCGTCGGTCCTGGTGGCCTTGGTCCGCACCGCGGCCAGATCAGAGCCGGCTCCGTGCTCGCTCATCCCGATCGCCGAGTAGAACCGGCCACCCGCGATCTCGGGGAGGAGCCGGGCCTTCTGCTCTTCGGTGCCGAAACGCAACAGAGTGGGCGCGACCTGCCGGTCGGCCACCCAGTGCGCCGCGACCGGCGCCCCCTGCGCCAGCAACTCCTCGGTGACGACATACCGGTGCAGATGCTCGCTTCCACGGCCACCGTACTTCGCCGGGATCGTCAGTCCCAGCAGGCCCGCTTCACTGAGCCTGACACTGAAATCGGGATCCCAGCGCGACAACCAGGAATCCACCGCGGGCCGCCAGCCGAACCGCTCCCGATCGGCCGCGAGGAACTCGCGGGTGCGCCCGCGAACCTCCTCGAGCTCCTGCTGGTGCATACCCAGTACGGCAAACGAACCGCTCACTTGGATCCCTTCCGGGCACTGTCGGGCCGCGATTGCGGACCGGTCGCCCAGTTGCCTCTAATCAGCTAACTATATACCCTATTTGAAGGGAGGTTGGGCCGCACTGGCACCCATCGAAAGAATGGCGAGACATTGAGTGAGATCGTAGCGATCGGCACGTACCTACCGCCGTGGACCACAGCGGGCAAACGGGTTCGCGGTCCCGACGAAGACGCCGTCACCATGGCTGTGGCCGCCGGACGCGTCGCCGATCCCGACCATCGCGCGCAGCGAGTGGTGGTGGTTTCGCGCACCATGCCACTCATCGAAGGCGGTAATGCGGCGGTGTTGCTCGCCGGCCTGTCGCTGGACGCCGGCATTCCCGTCACCGAGGTGTTGGGGGGCGGTCCCGCAGCCCTGGACCAGGTCGTGGCCGCCGCCCCGCACACCCTGATCATCGGTGCCGACGACTCCCCGACCGCCGCCGGGGCCGCCGCCGTGCTGACCGGAAGCGCCACTTCGGGCACCCGGCTGACCGCGGCCGGGGGGCAGACCCGGAGCCTGCCGGTGGTGATCCGCACCGACCAGGGCGAACGCCGTGAGTACGCCGACCCTCGATTGCAGCGGGAGGTCGGCGTCAAGGCGACCATCGCCCGTCTCGGCGTCGCCGAACAGCCCGGCCTCCGGGTGGCTGCCGTCGCCGGTGTCAAAGCCGCGCATATCGGTGGCGCCTTCGGCAAGACCCCGATCAACGATGCGAGCGATTCGGCGAGCGCCGCCATCAGGGCACTCGCGCAGGCCGTCGAGGCCGGGCAGAGCGGCCTGATCCTGGCCACCGAACAGTCGGTGGCCACCGCCGCCACACTGCATCCGGGCGATACCCCGGCGACGGTGACCCGGCACGAGGTCGTCAGCGGCGCACTTCCCGAGGCCGGCGTCGCGCCCGGCATCGGGATCCCGATCTCGCTGGCCGCCTATGCGCGCGCCTTCGAGCCGAAGATACGCTGGGAAGCCGCTGTCTTCCCCGGTGACGACACCCCCGTGTTCCCGCCGCGGCGAAGGGTCGACGACGCCGGAAACCTCCAGTCCGACTATGTCCTGCGGCCACTTCCGCGCACGGGTGAGGTCTACACGCACACCACCGTCGCCATACCGGTGCCCGATCTGCCCAGTCCCTACACCATCGCGTTGGTGCAGCTCACCGACAGTCCCGTACGGGTGCTGCTGAAGGTCACCGGCGCGACTGCCGGTGATGTCGAGGTCGGCCGGTCGGGTTCGGTGGTGTTGCGCCGGGTGGCGCTGCGTAGCGGTGTGCCGGACTACGGATACGCCTTCTGGCCGGACCCGGTGGCCGAGCCCACCACAGCGGTCACCGCCGATACGATCGAAGGAGCACGTCAATGAGGAAAGTGGCGATCGTCGGCGCCGGAATGACACCGTTCGCGGAGCACTTCGACCTCGGCATCAAAGATCTCATCCCGATGGCCTATTCCGAGGCCGCGGCGCATGTGGACAAAGGGATCGGCAAAGCCGATATCGAGGCGGCGTGGTTCGGTGAGCTCTCCACCACCGACGGATTTCCGTCCGGCATCCTCGCCGATACCCTCGACCTGACCGATATTCCGGTGACCCGCGTCGAAAATGCCTGCGCCACCGGCAACGACGCCGTCCGCAACGCCACGCTGGCCATCGCTTCCGGCCTCTACGACGTGGCGCTCGTGGTAGGTGCGGACAAGGTTCGCGAGACAGCGTCCAACACCACCTTCTGGGAATGGGCGGCGATGACCCGCGACAACGCCTGGGACTACCCCCTGGGCCTGGTGGCGCCGGCCAACTTCGCCCTGCACGTGACCAGGTATCTGCACGAATCCCCGGCCACGAAAGAACATATGGCGATGGTCGCGGTGAAGAACCACTTCCACGCGCTCAACAACCCTAAAGCGCAACTGCGGTACGAGATCTCCGTGGAACAGGCATTGGCGGCGCCCACCGTCGTCACACCGTTCGGGCTCTACGACTGCACACCGCAGAGTGACGGCGCGGCCGCCTTGATCCTCGCCTCGGAGGACGCGGTGGACCGGTTCACCGATCGTCCGGTGTGGGTGCGTGGTGTCGGCCTCGGCATGGATCGCGTGATGCATCAGCACAAGAAGGACATGACCACCTTCCCGCCCACCGTCAAGGCCGCCAAGGCCGCCATGTCGATGGCCGGCGTGACCCCCTCCCAGATCGATGTCGCCGAAGTCCACGATTGCTTCACCGGTGTCGAATTGATCAGTTACGAAGATCTCGGTTTCGCCGAGCGTTTCGAGGCATACAAGCTGGTCGAGGCCCGCGAACATTACGTCGGTGGCTCGATTCCGATCAACCCCAGCGGCGGGCTGAAGGCCAAAGGCCACCCCCCGGGCGCGACCGGGGTGGCGCAATGCTACGAGCTGTTCAACCAGCTGCGTGGCGAATCCGAGAATCAGGTCGACGGGGCCCGGATCGCGCTGGCCCACAACATCGGTGGCCCCACCGCGGTATCGGCCGTGACCATCCTGTCCAGTGACCGCGGCTGACCCGGTCCCGCTCAGCCGAAGCGTCATTCGAGAGGTATTGCGTTGACAATCTCACTGCTGCTGGAAATGGCGGCATCCGCACATCCGGAACGCACCGCGGTGGTCACCGATGAGCTGAGGCTGACCGTCGACCAGCTGGCGACGGCCGCCTCGGGCGGGGCCGGTGTAATCGCCGAATCCGGGGCCGAGCACGTGGTGTACGTGGGCACCGGCGGCGTTCATCTACCCCTGCTGCTGTTCGCCTCCGCTCAGGCGGGGATTCCGTTCACCCCGTTGAATTATCGGCTCAGTTCCGAGGGCATCAACGCGCTGATCGCCCGGCTGCCGAATCCGCTCATCGTGGTCGACGCCGAGTACCGCGAGATGGTCGATATGCCCTCGGAACGTCTGCTCGACTCCGCGGATTTCCTCGACCGCGCCCGCGCTGCCGAACCGATCACCACGTTCGTCGATCCGGACGAATCGGCGGTGGTGCTCTTCACCTCGGGCACCACATCACGGCCCAAGGCAGTCCAGCTGTCCCACAGCAATCTGACCAGCTACGTGATGCAGACGGTCGAGTTCGACAGCGCCGCGGCCGAAGACGCGGTCCTGATCTCGGTCCCGCCGTACCATATCGCCGGAGTCGGCGCCGCATTGTCGAATATCTACAGCGGACGCAAGATGGTCTACCTGCGCCGGTTCGACCCACACGAGTGGATCCGGCTGATCCAGCGGGAGAACGTCACCACGGCCACCGTGGTCCCGACGATGCTGGATCGGATCGTCACCGCCCTCGAAGCCGCACCCGCCGAACTCCCCACACTGCGCAACCTGGCCTACGGCGGCGCCAAGGTCGGCCTGCCATTGGTACGCAAAGCGCTCGAGATGCTCCCCGGCGTCGGGTTCGTCAACGCCTACGGCCTCACCGAGACGAGTTCGACCATCGCCGTGTTGACACCGGACGACCACCGCGCGGCCCTCGCATCATCCGATCCCGTGGTCAGCGCTCGCCTGAGTTCGGTTGGTCAGCCCGTCCCCGGAATCGAAGTGGAAATCCGCGACGCCGACGGCGAAGTCGTCCCGCCGGGAGAACCCGGTGAACTGTTCGTCAGGGGCGATCAGGTGTCGGGGAAATACGAGGAGATCGGGTCGGTCCTGGACGATGCGGGCTGGTTCCCGACCAAAGATATCGCGACTCTGGACGCCGATGGTTACCTGTTCATCACCGGACGATCCGATGACACCATCATCCGCGGCGGCGAGAACATCGCGCCCGCGGAGCTGGAGGATGTGCTGATCGAGCATCCTGCGGTGCATCAGGTCGTCGTGATCGGCGTCGACGATTCGCAATGGGGCCAGAGCACCGTCGCGGTAGTCGTTCCCGAACCCGGAAGTGAACCCGACGCCGAGGACCTGCGTGCCTTCGCCCGTAAGTCGCTGCGCGGTTCCCGGACACCGGACAGGGTGGTCTTCCGCGACGAGCTGCCGACGACAGCCACCGGAAAGATACTGCGCCGTACCCTGGTCGAGGAACTCAGCCCCGTCGTGGATACCGCCTGAGCCGCGCTCTTCCGAGCAGGAGGGTGGCCCGCCTGCGCAGGCGGGCCACCCTCGTATTCGTTACCCCATTCCGGACTCACGGGAACCGCTATCTCGGTGCGGCCGGAAGCAGCGCCGGATCGGCCGCGCCTCGCTACTTCCGCCGTATGCCGGCAGTCACCGGCGTCGCCCCGGCAGCCGCCGCAGCCGGAGACCGCCGATACAACTGACACACCATCAGATATTCGGGTGACACCGGCGAAGGCCTCAGTCGGCCGAGGCCTGCAGCGCGGCGCGCAGGATGAAGGCTTGCGAGGCGATCAGATCATCGAAAGGAACCCCGTCGCGGGCGAAACCATCGATTCGCGCGGCCGAACTGGTCAGCATCATCACCAATGAGCCGGCCACCCCGACGCGGTGGCCCGTGCGCACCGCGGGTGCGAGCGCGTAGGTCACCGACATCATCAGCCGTAACAACACTCTGAAGTACCGCGGATCTTCCTCCACCTCCGAGGCGATGATCGTCTCGAGCAGCCCACGCCGGCCACGCCAGAACTCGTAGAAGAGGCCGACGAAGTCCTGGTAGTCCTGCTCGTCCACGTCTGGATCCGCCAGTTCGGATGCCGCGTGGACCACCGGGGCGAACATGTCCAGATGCCGCTGCGCCACCTCCGCGGTGGCCGCGACGACATCGGGAAAATAGGTGTAGAACGTCGCCGGGGAAACCTGTGCGGATCGGGCGATCTCTCCCACGGTGATCTCGCGATGATGAACTTCCAAACAGCGTTTCTCGACAGCGTCCAGTATCCGCCGGCGTGTTTCACGCCCTTTGCGGCCCGCGACCGTTTCCGGACCGGTACGGGCCGAGCTACCCATGGCTGCACCACAACATCATGGGTTCAGTCTGCCAGCCTGCCTCGCGCCGACAAAAACTTGACACCCTATCAGTTTTCGGTTTGTGTAGGTAGGTGACCGATGCACCTGCCACCTCGAATGCCGACGAAGCCGTGGTGCAGTTCGCCGCACGCACGCTGAGCCTCGACACCGTGCGCCTGCAACGCCTGCCGGGCGGCGCCTCCCGCGGATCGTTCCTGGTCCAATCGACCACAGCCGACGATCCGGTCGCCTTCCTGCGCGTCGACGAAGGACGCGGCGGTCTGAGCAATACCTCCTTCACCCTCGCGCGAGAGAGCGCCGTGATCCGGGCCATGGCCGAAAAAGGCATACCGGTGCCGCGCATTCTCGGTGAGAACCTCGACCCGCCCGCACTACTCATGCAGTTCCTGCCCGGCCGCACCCGGCTCAACGTCGAGTTGGCCGAACAGGTCGGCCCCGCGTACATGGCCGTACTCGCCGAGATCCACCGGCTCCGGCCGAATGAGGTGCTCGCCGACGCCGCGCTCGAGGGAAACCGGGCGCTGCAAGCCGACCTGAACTGGTGGACGGACCTGGCAAACGAAAGTGCCGACGCCGCGCCCTACCTCGCTCTCGCCCTCGAGGCTCTGCGTATCTCGATACCGGAGCCGGATACCCACGCGGTATTCCTGCACGGAGACGCCGGTGCGGGCAATTTCCTGGTCGACGACGGCCGTATCGGCGGGCTCATCGATTGGGAGATGGCACATACCGGCGACTTCCACGAAGATCTGGCGTGGGTGTGCATGCGGATGGTTTTCACACCGTTCGGCACCGTGCGACAACGCCTCGCCGACTACGAAACGGCCAGTGGCCGTACTGTTCTCGAGTCCAGATTGGCCTGGTACAAGGCGTTCGTGACGTGGAAGGCATTGGTCGCGGTCGACCGCACACTCCGGCAGGGAGCAGGGCAGAACAGCGAGGTCGTACAGACCTCACGACTTGTCTCGGTCGCGTATCAACCGCTACTCGCAGACCTGCTGCTGCGCCTCCTCGACGAGGCGGCCACGTCTGCCCCGGACACTGCGAGGATCGCCCGCGAGCTGAGCGCGTTCGCCGCCGAGGCCGAACGAACAGCCCAGAGCGACGAAACGGCGGTCCGGGTACTGGCACGCGCCCGAGCAGGAGGATTTCTTTCGTGACCACGACACTGACCACGGCCGACGACAATTTTCACCCGCGCGGCGACGATCCGTGGTGGACCGAGACCGTCTGGTTCGCCTGGATGGTCCCCGAACGGCAGCTACTCGGCCACTACTATCTGTCGTTCCGATCCAACCTGGGGGTGTTCGCGGGCGGTGTCACGGTCTTCGACAACACCGCCGAACTGCCCTGGGAACTGCCGTTTCATTCGTGGGATTGGCATCAGCCGATTCCCGGCGGCCTCGATTTACGGCGGGCCGAACTCGACAACGGTATGCGGATCGTGGCGGAGGAGCCCGGGCAGCGGTATCACCTGACCTATCGGCACCGCCGTGGGCTGAACCTGGATATGCGGTACACCGCCACCCACGAACCGTTGCTGACCGATGAGGTGCCACCGTTCAACAAAGGCCACCTGGACCAGATCGGCCGGGTGACCGGCGAGATGGTGCTGCACGGGGAAACGATCCCGATCGACTGCTTCGCGATGCGCGATCGCTCGTGGGGCCCGCGTCGCGAGGGACCCCAGCCCCGGGCCGGCTACACCTATTCGGCGCTACCGGACGGCACGGCTTTCCTCTCGGTCAGCGTGTCCAACGATCACTCCGACGAGATCAGGACCGGATTCCTGACTCGTGACGGCATCCAGCACCGCCTGGTGGCCGGTGACCGGAAAGTCGACCGCGACCGGGACGGCCGACCGGCCACGGTACGTATCGACGCGGTCGACGAGATCGGTCGATCGATGGCGGCCGAGGGACGGGTGATCAGCCGGCAGGTGCTGCCGGTGTACTCGTCCATGCTCTGCTGGAACAGCCTGGTGGAGTGGACCGTCGACGGACAACAGGGGTGGGGGGAAGATCAGGACGTGTGGCATCCCCGGAAGTGGCGGCAGTTCAAAGAGTCTTCGATCGGGAGTGACATCGCATGAACCACAGCCTGACTCCGCTCGACGATATGTTCCACCCGCCCACCGATGATCCGTGGTGGACCGAGACCGTCTGGTTCTCGTGGATCGTGCCGGAGCGAGGGCTGGTCGGGTACGTATACCCGGTCTTCCGGCCGAACGTAGGTACCCAATTCGGTGGTGTCGTGGTCTTCGGCGATCGTCCGGTGCCGCCGTGGGAGGAGCCGGTGCACGCCTTCGACTGGCATCAGCCGATCCCGCCCGGCCTGGACCTGCGCGATATGACCTTGGCAAGCGGTCTCACGATACGTGTGGAAAGCCCGGGCGAGGTGTACTCCGTCCAGTACTCGGGCCGCGATCTCGAACTCGAGCTCACCGTCCGAGCACGGGGTACAGCTCTGGTGACCCGCTCGTCCACCCCGCCGCTGGGGGCCGGGCATATCGATCAGATGTGCCACGTCACCGGCCATATGGTTCTGGATTCGCAGAAATCGGCGGTCGATTGCCTGGCCATCAGGGATCGGGCCTGGGGTTCCCGGCGCGACGGACGGCAGCCGCGGGTGAGTTATTCGTGGGGCGCCGCCTCGGCCGACGAGTATTTTCTGGCCGCCGGCGTTCACCGCGACGGTATCGACACCCTCACCACCGGATTCCTGATGCGCGACGGCCGGTGGTCGCCGGTGATCAGCGGCAGGCGCCGAACGGTGCGGGGAGCCGACGGGCAGGTCACCGAGGTCGAGATCGCCGCTGTCGACGAGCTGGGGCGTGAACTGGCCGTCAGCGGACGAGCTACGCCCCGCCACCTCTTCGAGGGATATCCGGGCATGATCTGCTGGACAGGTCTGGTGGAGTGGAATCTCGACGGGCAGACCGCCTGGGGCGAAGACCAAGATGTCTGGTCTCCGGGGAGCTGGCGGCGGCACAGACTCGCCTGATCCGGATGCATGCGCGTCGAAACAGCATAATGAACACTTCCATCCAACCGTTTGATTCATTTATCTATTAGTCGGCCCCGTACATCTAACAACAGGCTGACCAGGGAAAATACCAGTTCCGGAGTAGCCGGTCCGATGGCTACGGCCTTCCGCCCGAGCATGCCTCCTCGCCCTGAGCCACCGATCCCCCATTGCATTCGCGTGACAAGCTGTATAAATTCATGGTGCGTGACGCAGGACACAAGAGAGTGATCCCGCTGATCGGGCCGAGACCTCGACACCGACGCGCCGCCGTTGAGCCATGCCCCCGCGTGTACGCCGAAAGAGCGGTGTATGCCGACGATCGTCCACACCTGCCGGCCGCCGAAGCGGTACGGCACCACCGTGATACGGCACCGGAAGCGAAGTACACGCAACCGTCGCTCCGACCCGGCAACCCATTCGGCGATCACACAGCTGATGTAGCGGCGGAGCATTCGACACTATGGAGCACAAGCACATGACGATCACCGCGAACGCGAAATCGGTGGGCGAGGCAATTGCCGCGCTGTCCCCCTGGAGCCCGCGGACCCCGTTACACAGAGTCACAGACGTGACACCGGAGTTGCTGACCCGGTTGTTGTCGGGTACGGGCGGCGCCCGAGTGGAGGCCGTCGAGCTCGGTAAGGGCACCAGCGGTACCACCGACCGGCAGCAGGTCACGGTTCAGTGGAACGATGCCGGCAGGCGGGACGGTCCGCCTGCGTCGCTCTTCGTGAAATCGACCCCGTCCATGGTCACGAATCGTCTCATGTCCGCGGTCACCGGGCTGAGCCGCGTGGAGACGACGTTCTACAAGAGCTGCCGTCCCGGCCTGCACAATGTGCCGGCACCGCGGTGCCATTTCGCCGAATACGGTTCCGGGGCACGGCACTTGATCATTCTGGACGACATCACGATCGACGGCGTCCGCCCGTGCGAACTGACGGAGGACTGCACTCTGTCGTTCGCCGAGAATTTGATGGACACCTTCGCCGCCCTGCACGGTCAGTTCTGGGAGACCGCCCGATTCGGCAGTGACCTTTCGTGGGTCGCCCCGCTGAGTGAGCGGGTCGGGTTCCGTGCATTGGCATGGCAGTTCCGCAGGATGCGTACTTCGCTGACCGAACGACCGGAGCTCTCGTTGCCCGATGAGGTTCATCGCATGTGCGAGTTCGTCAACGCTCACGACCGTGAGCTCTACCGGCGCTGGGAACGCGGCCCCCGCACATTGATCCATGGCGATACCCACCTGGGCAACACCTTCGAGCCCGCGGACGGCCGTGCCGGCCTGTTGGATTGGCAGCTGGTACATCGCGCGCCGGGTCTGCGCGAAGTCGCCTACACGCTGATCTGGTCACTGCCGGTCGAACTGCGTCGCCAACACGAGTCACATCTGATTTCGCGCTACCTCGACGGCTTGGCGGCCAACGGAGTGACGGATCCACCGACCTACGAGCAGGCCTGGGACGACTACAGATTCTTCGCCTTCGATGCGTGGGACTCGATCGCGTTCGGCGTCGCGTGGCCCGGTATGCAGTCGGTGGAAACCGTCGAGGCCGGTTTCCACCGGGCCAATGCCGCGGTCGCAGATCTCGAGGTCTCGGAGGCCCTCGCCTCCTACCTGAACTGATCACCGCGGATAGTAGTCGCGGTATCCGACCGCGAGGATGCAGTCGAGGCACCGGCTCCTCATCGCGTCACACGACCCACCGGACCGAACGAGTCCACAGCCGGCCGGCCGCCCAGCAGCTCGATCTCGACCGGGCATCCATGCTGCGGCCTTCGACTGCACCGACAGCCGGGTGACGCCCGCTTCGGATTGCCGAACGACCCTCTGCGCGAGATGTTAGCTGAGGCAAGCTTCCCGCCGGCCGGACCGGCGGCTTCGCCGCCGAATTCCCCCACGGCCACAATCCAGGACACGCTGATCGGCCGGAACGTGCCCCCGGTACGAGCTGCGATGATCTGCCATTTTACCGGGAAAGATTTAGACTTATTCATTTAATCTATTCAACCTATTGTGTTTTTTCCGTGTCTATGTCAACTTGGTTGCCGACAGTTGCTGTGACGGCGAGCACACGATCTGACTGCACGCACTGGACAGACGGAAACAGGAGGACGCGATGCAACCGAAAGTCGAGGCGCCGCTGCGCGCCAAGCTGCGCGTGCCGGTGTCTGCGGTGGGTGGGTTCTTCTCCATGTGCGCGGCCACCGCCCGCGCCTCGACCAAACGGCCGTTCCCGTGGACCGAGTTCTTCGAGCAAGGATGGTTCCTGGCCCGGGTAGCCCTGCTCCCGACCATACTGGTGGCCATCCCGTTCACGGTGCTGGTCATCTTCACGCTCAACATCCTGCTCGTCGAATTCGGAGCCGCCGATCTGTCCGGCGCGGGTGCGGGGCTGGGGGCGGTAACGCAAGTAGGGCCGCTGGTCACCGTGCTCATAGTCGCCGGCGCCGGTGCCACCGCGATCTGCGCCGACCTCGGCTCCCGGACGATCCGGGAGGAAATCGATGCCATCCAGGTTCTGGGCATCGATCCGATACACCGGCTGGTCGTACCGCGCATGTTCGCGTCGACGATCGTCGCTCTGCTGCTGAACGGGCTGGTGGTCACCATCGGACTGATAGGCGGATTCCTGTTCTCGGTGTACGTACAGAATGTGACCCCCGGTGCGTACGTCTCCAGCCTGACACTGGTCACGGGCCTGCCCGAGGTGATCATCTCGGAAGTCAAAGCCGGTCTGTTCGGGCTCATCGCCGCACTCGTCGCCAGCCATATGGGCCTCACCGTCAAGGGCGGACCGAAAGGGGTCGGCGATGCGGTCAACGAGACCGTGGTCTACGCGTTCATGGCGCTGTTCGCGGTCAATGTCGTCGTCACCGCGGTCGGCGTCAAAGCAACGTTGGGATAGCGAATGACTGAAGAAGTATCGGTATTTCGAAGTAGGTACCCGCGTGCGGCGCACAGGCTCGCCGCGCCCGGCCGGGCAATGGATCACGTCGGCCATCAGGGCTGGTTCTTCTACCAGAGTTTCCGCCAGATGGCCCACGCCGTACGGACCTACCGTATGGAAGTGCTGCGCATCATCGCCGAAATGGGAATGGGCACAGGTGCATTGGCGATCATCGGCGGTACCGCCGTCATCGTCGCATTCATGACCCTGTCGGCCGGCGCGCTGCTGGCGATCCAGGGTTTCGCGTCCCTCGGCGATATCGGTGTCGAGGCACTGACCGGTTTCTTCTCCGCATTCATCAACGTGCGCATCGTGGTTCCGGTAACCGCGGGCATCGCCCTCGCGGCGACCATCGGCGCCGGCGCCACCGCACGCATCGGCGCCATGCGGATCAGCGAGGAAATCGACGCGCTCGAGGTCATGGCGATCCGGTCGATCTCCTACGTCGTCTCGACCCGGGTGATCAGCGGACTGATCGTGATCATTCCGCTGTACTCGATCGCGGTGCTGATGTCGTTTCTGTCGTCCCAGCTGTACACCACATTGCTGGCCGGTCAGTCCTCCGGCGTGTACAACCACTACTTCTACACATTCCTGCGACCGACCGACCTGATGTGGTCGTTCGTCCAGGCGATCGCGATGGCGCTGACGGTGATGCTCATCCACTGCTATTACGGTTTCAATGCCGCCGGCGGTCCCGCCGGAGTCGGCTACGCCGTGGGGCGTGCGGTTCGCGCGTCGCTGGTCGCCGTTGTCATGGTCACTCTGCTGGTCTCTCTCGCGGTGTACGGCACCACGGGCAATTTCAATCTCGCCGGGTGAGGGAGAACTGATGTTCGGCCGCGCGCAAGGTTCGCGATACAAGAATCCACCGTACAAATCCATCTCGGTCGTCTTTGTCGGCGCCTTGGCCGGTCTCGTAGTTTTCTGCGCGGCATCCTTTCGCGGCACCTTCACCGAGACAGCCCCGGTGACCGTGGTTTCGCCGCGATCGGGGCTGATCATGGAGGTCGGGTCGAAGGTGAAACTGCACGGCGTAGAGATCGGCCACGTCGACGGAATCGCCACCACCGGACAGGAAGCCACGATCTCACTCGCCCTGGATCCGTCGAGGCTGCCACAGATCCCGTCGAATGCACTGGCCGAAATCAAGCCCACGACGATATTCGGCGCCAAATACATCGAATTGGTTACTCCCGACGGCCCGGCGGGCACATCCCTGACCGCCGGAGCTCGAATCCGCACCCTCGGCGTCACCGCCGAGATCAACACCGTTTTCCAGGACATCGTGGCGGTGATGAACAAGATCCAGCCGGAAAAACTCGACGCCACCCTCACCGCGATCGCGGAAGGCCTGCAGGGACGCGGCGACGACCTGGGCCAGACGATCGTCCGGCTCGACGACACCCTTGTGCAGCTGAACCCTCAACTGCCCCGGCTGCAGAGCGACCTGCGTAGCACCGCCGCCGCGGCCCAGACACTCGGTGATGCCGGGACCGACCTCATGTCCATCCTGCGCAATGCCACCGTGACCTCCGATTCCATCGTCGAGAAAAAGGACGATTTGGCTGCTCTGCTCGTTTCCGCGATCGGCCTGGGCTCGACCGGCAATACGTTTCTCGGCGAGAACAGAAACGGAATCGTCGACTCGATGCGCCTGCTGACACCGACAACAGCGCTGCTGGCGAAGTACAGTCCGGGATTTCCCTGCATGTTCCATCTCGGCGCGCTGAATGCCGCCAACGAGCCTCCGGTCATCGATGAGACCGGATACTCGGCCTCCATGGACGTCGGACTTCTGGGCGGTGACGATCCCTACGTCTACCCCGAGAACCTTCCGATCGTGGGTGCCAAGGGCGGACCACACACCGAACCGGGCTGCTACGCACCGACGACCTGGGAAAACTATCCGGCGCCGTACCTCAGGATGAATACGGGCGCCCCCCTGAACGGACCGGGCAGTGACCATCCGAAGTTCGGCAATCCCAGCATCATCGAGTATCTGCTCGGCACTGCGCCGACCGGAGAGGGACGCCGATGAGAATTACCTCGCACATGCTCAAGTTCGTGGTCTTCGCCGTGACGATGAGTTTCTTTCTCTTCGCGATCGTGGTCGTTTTCGGAAAGCTCCGCTTCGAGAGCCGCTCGGATTATTCGGCAATATTCGACAATGTATCGGGCCTGAAATCCGGTCAGTTCGTTCGCATCGCCGGGGTCGAGGTCGGTCGGGTCGACAACGTATCGGTCACCGACAACACCCGCGCGCGGGTCGACTTCTCACTGGACAGCGACGTCGCGCTGACCGTGGCGACCCGCGCGGAGGTCCGCTACGAGAACCTCGTCGGCGACCGGTACATGGAATTGAGTGAGGGCGCCGGCGCGACGGACCCGCTGTCCCGGGGCGCCACCATCCCGGCTGATCACACCGCACCGGCATTGGATCTCGACGCCGTGATCGGCGGGTTCCGTCCGCTGTTCAAGGCACTTGATCCCGATCAGGTGAACCAGTTCTCGGCGGAACTGATCGCCACCCTGCAGGGGCAGGGCGGCACCATCGCCGGCATTCTCGACCACACCGCGCAACTGACATCGGCACTGGCCGATCGCGACCAATTGATCGGCCAGGTCATCACCAACCTCAATGCGGTACTCGGCACCGTCAACGACCGCAATCAACAATTCGACTCGCTGGTCGACAACCTGCAGCTGCTGATCAGTGGTATTTCGAAGCAGTCGCAGCCGGTGGCCGACGCATTGGCCCGTATCGGCTCCGCGTCCGGGAACATCGCCGCGCTGCTGGATGTCACCCACGCGGACATCACCTCGGATGTGACCCAGCTGGGCAGGGTGAGCGGCAATATCGACGCCGATCACGACTACGTCGACGGGCTGCTGTCGCGGCTGCCCTCCGACTACGCCCGGTTGAGCCGGCTCGGCCTGTACGGCGACTTCTTCAGCTTCTATCTCTGTGACGTAACCCTGAAGGTCAACGGGCCCAACGGCGATCCGAACTATATCGAGATCGTCGGCCAGCGAGCGGGAAGGTGCACTCCGCCCCAATGAGCGCAACCGCAACAGCGAACACATTCCGGATCGGCCTGATAGGGCTGGTCGTCACCGCGGCGGCGGTACTGACCGCCAACAACTACGACAAGGTCGCCTATTTGGGCACGCATCGCGAGTACCGCGCGCAATTCGCCGAGGCGGCGGGGCTGAAATCGGGGTCGCCCGTGGAGGTCGCGGGTGTCCAGGTCGGCAAGGTGTCCAGCCTGGAACTCGACGGCACAACGGTGCTGGTCCGATTCTCCGCCGACGGCGTGCGACTCGGCACCGAGACAGAGGCCGCCATCAAGACGCATACCGTGCTGGGCAGCAAAATGCTCGAGTTGCGCCCGCGCGGACGGACCCCACTGGGGCCGAACGCGACCATCGACACCGCGCACACCTCGACCCCCTATCTGCTGACCGACACCCTCGGTGACCTCACCGCCACCATCAGCGGACTGAAGACCGACGATCTGACCGCCGCGTTGCAGGTGCTCGGCGACACGCTGAACATGGCCCAGCCGAATCTCGGTGCTGCGCTCGACGGCGTGTCGCGGCTGTCGACATCGATCGGCACGCGCGACGACCTGCTGAAGGATCTGCTCTCGAACGCGTCGGCTGTCACCGGCGTGCTGTCGAAACGCAGCGCCCAGCTCAATGCGCTGATCCTGGACGGCAACGTGTTGTTCCAGGCGCTGGACGAGCGGCGCCAGGCGCTGTCGGTCCTGCTGACGAACATCTCCGCGGTGTCGACGCAGCTCACCGGCCTGATCGCGGATAACAGGGAGCAGCTCGGCCCCGTCCTGGACCGGTTGAACCGCGTCGCCGATCTGCTCGACAAACGCAAAGCCGATATCGAGAGGACTCTGTTGCCACTGAGTCAGTACGCGCTCTCACTCGGCGAATCGGTGGCGTCCGGGCCATTCTTCAAGGCCTACGTGGGCAACCTGCTGCCGGGGCAATTCCTGCAACCCTTCATCGACGCCGCATTCGCCGAGCAGGGCGTGAACCCCGGCATCCTCGGCGGGCCCCACGGTGGCGGTGCCACCGGGCCGCCCGGTCCTGTCCCGCCGGCCGATCCGGGTCCCGCACCCGCTGCTCCGGCGCCCCCCGCAGCACCACCGTTTCCACCGATCCCGACAATCCCGGGGCTCCCGCCCATCCCGGGGCTCGGAGGCCAGCGATGAAGATCCCCGCCCTGGCGCGATGGCCGATTTCCGGTCGCGCGCTCACCCGTGCCGCCGCCGTCGTCCTCGTCGCGGTGCTGGCTGCCACCGGTTGGTACATCCATTCGATCCGCACACGTATCGATATCACCGCGTATTTCGCCAACACCAACGGCCTGTACGAGGGCGACGACGTACTCCTGCTGGGCCTGAAGATCGGCCGGATCGACCACATCGAGCCGGACGGCCGGCAGATGAAGGTCAGCTTCCACTACGACTCCTCGGTCGCGATCCCCGCAGACGCCAAAGCCGTTGTACTGTCGCCGACGCTGGTGTCCTCCCGGGCCATCCAGCTGACCCCGGCCCATACCGGCGGACCGCAACTGGCCGACGGTGACACCATAGATATCAGCCGTACCGCCGTTCCCGTCGAGTGGGACGATTTCCGCAAACAGCTGGAGCGGCTGGCGCAGTCACTCGGTCCGACCGGCGAACAGCCGACCGGACCTCTCGGATCGTTCATCAATTCCGCGGCAGGCGCCCTCAAAGGCAACGGTGATCGGCTCAACACCACGATCACCACCCTTTCCGACGCGATGAGCACGATCGCCGGCAGCCGCAACGACCTGTTCAGCACCATCCGCAACCTGCAGGTGTTCGTCAGCGCGCTGGCCGCCAGTGACCAGCAGATCGTCGAGATCAACGGTCATCTGGCGTCGGTCAGCCAGGTCCTGGTCGATTCGGACAGCCAACTGTCCACGGCCTTATCCGATTTGGACACGGTAGCCGCCGATATTCAGCGATTCGTGGCCGACAACCGGAATCGGCTGCAGCATTCGGTCGATCAACTCGCCTCGGTCACCACGATGCTGAACAACAACAGGGCCACCATAGAGCAGACCCTGCATGTCGCACCGCACGCCTTCGCCAACCTCTACAACATCTACCAGCCGGCGCAAGGCGCACTGACCGGCGCGCTCACCGTGCCCAATATGCAGAATCCGGTCCAATTCATCTGCGGCGCAATCCAGGCCGCCAGTCAGCTCGGTGCGGCGGAGGCCGCGAAGTTGTGCGTGCAGTACCTGGGACCGGTGCTGAAAAGCATCGGCTTCAACTATCCCCCGGTCGGCGCCAACCCGATGACCGGCGTCCAGGCCCGGCGCGACCAGGTCGACTACAGCGAACCGTTCCTCAACCCGTATCCCGCCGGCGCGACGGTCGACGCAGGCAGCGGTATGCCCGGGTTGTTCGGTCGGACAGGACAGCGATGACCATCCCTCGAAAGCTCGGCCGACCACACCGCGCACCCGCTGCGATCTGCTGCGTGGCCGCGCTACTGCTGCTCAGTGGCTGCGGACAGTGGCGCGGTGCCAACTCGCTGCCGCTTCCCGGTGCCGCAGGACACGGAGCCGGGTCCTACCGCGTGCAGATCCAGATGCCGGACGTCTCCACGATCCAAGAGAATTCGCGGGTCCGCGTGGCCGATGTGAATATCGGCTCGATCACCAGGATCGAGCGACAGGGCTGGCACGCGCTGGTAACCGTCACCATCGACCGCGACGTCGTGCTCCCCGCGAACGTCACCGCGGCGATCGGCCAGACCAGTCTCCTCGGCAGCCAGCACATCGAGCTGGCCCCACCGATCGGGGTGCCGGCGGCCGGGCAGCTGCACGACGGTGACGTGATCCCCCTCGACCGCGCCGACCAATATCCGACTACCGAACAGACTCTCGCCACGTTGTCGATGGTGCTCAACGGCGGCGGCCTCGGCCGGCTACAGCAGATCAACAAGGAATTGAATGCCGCGCTGACCGGCCACGAAGCGGAGGTCCGCAGCCTGCTCGATCAGTTGAACACCTTCACCGATCAGCTGCAGCAACAGAGCGGGGACATCGTCGCAGCGATAGCAGGCCTGAACAATCTGGCCGACACCGTGAACCGCCAGAACGACGTCCTCACGAATGCACTGCGCGCCATACCACCTGCCCTGCAGGTGCTCAACGAACAGCGTGACAACCTGGTCGCCGCTACCACCGCGGTCGGCGACTTCGCCGCTACCGCCGACGATATCGTCACCACCAGCCGCGACGACATCATCGCCAACCTGCGCAACCTGCAACCCACCCTCACCGGGCTCGCCGACGCCGGGCAGGACCTGACCCGATCGCTCGGGTTCTACACCACATTCCCGTGGCCGGAGATCAACCTACCGAAATGGGTCCGGGGCGACTACGCGAATCTCACCGCCATCATCGACCTCACCCTCGGCCGCATCGACAACTCAATGATGCAGGGCACGCCGTGGGAGGGACAGCTCACCGCCCTCGAGACAGCGCTGGGTCGTACCGACAGCCGGCAGCCCGGGCTGGGCACCCCCAACCCGTTGACCGGACCACTCGCGGGAGGCCGCTGATGAAGCTGACCACATTCGTCCGCACTCAGCTGATCATCTTCACGATCCTCACGGTCATCTCGCTGACGGTGATGAGCATCCAGTTCATGCAGATCCCGGCACTGTTCGGCGTCGGCAGGTATCAGGTGAAGGTGGAACTGAGCTACAACGCCAATCTGTACGAGACGGCGAACGTCACCTACCGCGGTGAGACCGTCGGCCAGGTGGTCGGCCTGCAACCCGCTCCCCACGGGGTCACCGCGACCGTCAGCTTGTTCAGCCGCGTCGAGATCCCCGCCGATCTGGACGCCGCCGTGCACAGCCGGTCCGCCATCGGCGAGCAGTACATCGATCTCGCACCGCGCACCACCGAGCCGCCGTACCTGCGCGACGGCGACGTCGTTCCGGTCGATCGGACCTCGGTGCCGCAGGACATCGGCCCGCTGATCGACACCGTCGCTCGCAGCCTCGACACCCTGCCGCAGGGAAATCTGCAGACCCTCATCGACGAGAGCTATCTCGCGTTCCACGGCACGGGACCCTCGCTGGCCCGCTTACTCGACGCATCGCACGCACTGGTCGGCAGCACGCACGACAATCTGCCGGCGATCACGTCGCTACTGACAGATTCCGGGCCCGTCCTCGATGCCGTTGCGGCCAGTGATCCCGCGATCCGGTCCTGGGCACAGAATGTCGCCGCACTGACGGGGCAACTGTCCGCCTCCGATCAGCGGGTGCGCGGACTGCTGGTTTCCGGCCGGGCCGCCGCCGATCAGGCGACCGCGTTGTTCCAGCAGTTGCGCCCGACAACGCCGATCTTGCTGGCGAACCTGGTCGGCCTGGGTCAGGTAGCGGTGACCTATAACGCCTCACTCGAACAACTGCTGGTGCTGCTGCCGCAGGGCGCGAGCCAGCTGGACGTCTCCACCTTCCCCGACCGGGAGACCACCAATGCCGCATATCTGTCCTTCAACCTGAATCTGAACCTGCCCGAACCCTGCACCGTCGGATATCTGCCTCCCGAGCAGCGCCGCGACGGCAGCGCGGAAGACGCCCCGCCCCGGCCCGCGCAACCTCTCTACTGTGCGCTGCCGCAGTCGGCGCCGAATGTGGTCCGCGGCGCCCGTAACTACCCGTGCATGGACCACCCCGGCAAACGGGCCCCCACCATCGAGATATGCAAGAGCGATCAGGATTATCAGCCGCAGGGCACCAATCCCTGGATCGGCGACAGCCAGCCCTACCTCGACAACCCGGAGTATCGGCCGAGCGCGTACTCCGAGGGCGCGCCGTCGGCGCCGCCCGACGCGACACCAGCGGTCGACGTCGCCACCTACGACCCGAGTGACGGCTCCTACGTGGGGTCCGACGGGCGCAGCTACACCCTGCACGATGTCGCGCCGGCGGCTGCGGCAACACGGAAGGAGTCATCATGGCAGACGATGCTGAACCCCGCCCTATAAGTACTGATCGGGCCGGCCTGGAAGCGGCTCGCGCCCGCGCGCTCGCCACCCAGGAGGCCGCGCTGGCGGCTCTGGCGACGGCCCAGGCGGCGGCAGCCGAACTCGAACAGCAGCTCACACACGGGTCTGTCGGAGCGGCCGCCGAAGCCTCTCTCCCTGATCCGCACCCGATACCGGAACCGGGGAAGAAGCGGCGTATCCGATACCGTGCCGTCGTGGCGTTGACGGCGGTCGTCACCGTGGCCGCCGCCGGAGCCAGTGCCTATTTCGCGGTGGCGCACCGGAACGCGGTCCACGAGGCCGACCGGCGACTGGCCTATGTGCAGGCCGCCCGCCAGGGTGTCGTCAATATCCTCAGCGTCGACTTCAATTCCGCGAAAAACGATGTGCAGCGCATCCTCGACAATGCCACCGGGGCCTGGCGCGACGAATTCTCGCCGCAGGCAATGCCTTTCACCGATGTTGTGCAGAAATCGAAGGTCGTGACGACCGCCGAGGTCACCGCGGCCGGGTTGGAACATCTCGACGACGACGGCACCGCCCGCGTCCTGATCGCGGCCCACTCGAAGGTATCCAATGCCGCGGGCGCCGCCAATGAGCAACGGACCTTCCGGCTACGGGTAACCGTCGCCTCCGACGGGGGACGACTGAAGATCGCGAAGATGGAGTACGTGCCGTCATGACCACTCGGATGACCGACAGGACAGCTTCCGGCCCGGAAACCGATCCGGACCTCGACACCGCTACCGATGAGACGGCGGAGACCGCAGCCGACACAGATATCTCGGATGCGGCCGAATCCACCTCCGGCACCGATATTTCCGGTCCGGACTTCGCGAGCTGGCGAGCACGCGCGCTGGCCTTCGTCGTCGACACGGGCTGCCCCGCCGCTGTGCTCGCGGTTTCGCTGGCCACCGCCACAGTCGCCGCGTCCGATCCATGGATGCAGGTGCCCGCCGCTGTCGTCGCCGTAGCGGTTCTGGCCGCGGCGATCTGGAACATCGGATACCGGCAGGGGAAGACCGGGCGCACGCTCGGTAAGACGCTCCTCGGCATCCGCACCGACCGGGTGCGGAGTGCGCGGCCGCCGGGCGTCGCCCGTGCGCTGTTCCGCGCGGCGGCCCATCTCGTCGATACCGTGCCGCTGCTGACCGGCTGGTTCTGGCCGCTGCGCGATGCCCGGCGACAGACTTTCGCGGACAAGCTCGCCGACACGGTGGTCGTGGTGTCCGCCGGTGTCGCCGATACGGATCGGACGCGCGCTCGCCGGTTCGCGCTGGGCGGTTTCGGGCTACTGGCACTGGTGACCGTCGGACTTGCCACAACGCAGTACACCGTCGACTACCGGCACGATCGCGCGACCGAGCGGACTCGCACCGAGGTGGCCCGGATAGCCGGCGACTACACCGTTGCCCTGCTGTCCTACGAACCCGACACCGTCGAATCCGATCTCTCCGCCGCCGGGGAAAAGCTCACCGGGGACTTCCTCAGGTACTACCAGGACTACACGAAGACTGTGGTCATTCCGGCCGCCAAGGAAAAGAAGGTCGCCACCCGGGCCCAGGCGGCCGGGGCAGCCGTGCTGAACGCCGACGATCGGCACGCCACCGTGCTGGTGTTCATCAACCAGGCGACGACGACCGCGGACAATCCGCAGCCGGCTGCCATGTCGAGCACGGTGCGGGTCGAGCTGGTCGAGATCGGTCACGAATGGCGGATCTCCCAGTTCGAGCCCATCTGATCGACGCCGACTCCGACCGCACCGCGCGATACGCCACACGAACGGAGCGGCTGGATCACATCTGCCGAGAACCCCTGCTCGCCGGCGGGGAGTTGACGGTCCGCCGGTGCCGATGGACTCATGGACACCGTTCGGGATCTCGGCAGCGGCGGCACCGGGTCCGAGCTACGCGTTCCGGCGTCATCGGTGGCGCCGTCATCCCGGCAGCTCCGCACTGTCGTGGCCCGGTCTGCGCTGGGCCACACCCCGCCGAAATCCTCCAGCCGCGCGTAGTACCCGAGCGGCTGGAATTCGAAGGTCGGCGCAGTTCCGCCGTGCATTCCCGGCGGTTGGCGAACCGTGCTCGCGCGTTTTCGAAACGCTCGTCCGCGACGAGGTCGGGGCGGACGACACGCGCACAGAGATCAGGCCCCGAGATCGAACCCGCTGCGGTCGGCCGATCCCTTCGAGCCGTAGCCGTGGCCGCAGGGATCAGGGGAATCCGACACACCTCGTGTCGAGGTACGTTCGAGGCCCGCGCGGCTGTTCCGGCGGCCCAGAGCCTCGGCTCTCATCCGATGCGTGGGCACGCCACCGCATCCACCCGCTTCGGGGATACGATCCCGGACGGGACCCGGGCCGGGTAGTCATGATCGCCGAGACTCCGTCGTTTCGACGAGTCGCCGGACACGACGCCGACACCGCGCCCGCCACAAATAATCGATATCGACCTATCTGGAGCAGCAAGCTACATCGGCGGCAGCTGCCCCCGCAGGAGCAGCCAAGCGATCGTGCGCACCAGATTCTGGACCTCGTCGACGAAATCGAACGTCATATGTCACCCCCTCGGTCACACCGGATGGGTGGCGTCCTGCGCCGCCACCCGAGTGGCCAGCACCCGCCCCACTCCGACGCCGGCCATGGCCGGAACGTAGATCAGCAGAACGATCCAGGCGGCGCCGGCAGTGAGCTCGAACAACAGTGAGTTTCCACCCGAGTTCAGGTACGGCAGCACGTCGGCGATCCAGGCCGAAACGCCGGCCACCAGGCCGCCGGCCACGGCGGCCCGCAACCAGAGCAGCGAGAAGTCCGCCTCCGACCGGTCTCCGTACCGCAGCCGATCGCGGCGCCCGTCGGCGATACCCCAGACCAGCGAAACACCCACTACCAGCGCCAGTGTGATGATCCGGGCGGGCGAGGTCCAGTCCGTCCAGAAGAGGACCGTAAGACCCAGCAATGCCTGCGCGACACAGTGCACCAGCGCAAGCCCCAGAGCGCGCGTCAGTGAAGCAATCATGGGCGCCATAATAGATTCGCGCCGCCGCCACGCGCTGACAAATGGGCAGAATAGCAATAATAGATAGATTATTAACCTATCAACTGACCCCGCGCACCGAGAGATCGAAGTCGGTATCGACAACCCCGCCGGCAGGCCCCACGAGTCCGTAACCTGCCGGAAGTCTGTGCCGAGTGGAATGACAGTCCGTGAGACAATGACGGCTCCACCGGATGGAAGGGACAGATGGCCGCGCCGGCTCATATGGGACGCCCGATGGGGGCAGACGGAGACCGGACCCGTCGGCGGATCAAGGCTGCCGCGATGAAGCACATCGCCGACGTCGGCTATGCCAACGCCACCATGAAGGCGATAGCGCGGGAGGCTCAACTCACCAGCGCCGCGATCTATCACTACTTCCCGTCCAAGGAATCCCTGGTCGTTGCGACGTTGGCATCGGTGCAGGACGAGCTGATCGGGCGACTCCAGGAAGCGGCCGAGCGCGCGACCACATTGATCGACCGCCTCACCGCCATCCTCGAGGAGGCCCTCGCCTGCGTCGAGGACTATCCGTCGGTGACCAGATTCGAGGCGAGCATTTCGTACGAGACCAGCCGCCATCCGGACCTCTCCGCACTGCGCTCCCGCCGCCGGGAGGCAGAGGAGACGTTGTACGGCCGGCTGGTCAGCGATGCGGTGGCCGACGGTGAACTCTTACCCGAGGTCGATGAACAGTCCCTGGTCGACGTTATTTTGTC
Source organism: Nocardia jinanensis (assembly GCF_014645735.1). Classification (GTDB taxonomy): domain Bacteria; phylum Actinomycetota; class Actinomycetes; order Mycobacteriales; family Mycobacteriaceae; genus Nocardia; species Nocardia jinanensis. Next base: position 243,878 of record NZ_BMMH01000005.1, read on the forward strand.
GATTTCGTCGGGGTTGGTGTACCTGTCCGCAACGTCTGTTCCGGAACGGCACCGCAGCGCCGTTCGCGCCTTCGAGGCGATCTTGGCTACCGGACTGCCGGTAGCCGACAAGTAATCCCGATCGCGCACGCCGTCGTTTGTCTTCGGCTCCCGCCGTCGACTCCTGTTCGGGGATCGGTCGCGGGACCGAGTGGCCGACACAGGGCGCGGATTCACCGCACCGAACATGGTCAACTCATTACACCTATTGACAGAGCGCGTTCTACGCCACAAACTAACTCATCAATCAGTTAATGATGCGGGACACACATTGTGCCCTACCGCTCTGATGCAGCCCACGTTTGGAGGCAGCAATGACCACCCTCGAAGAACCGATGCAGGCAACCGCCGCGGCGATCCCGCATGCGATCACCAACCCGGCACGAGTGCCGGTCGAGCGGTACTTCTCCCCGGAGTTCGCCGCGCTGGAGAAGGAAAAACTGTGGACCAAGGTCTGGCAGATGGCGTGCCGGCTCGAGGAGATTCCCCGGGTGGGAGACTTCACCGAATACCAGATCAACGATCAGTCGATCCTCATCGTCCGCGAGAGCGAAGAGTCGATCAAGGCCTATTTCAACGCCTGCAGGCACCGCGCGACCGCACTCGGCGACGGTACCGGCACCTTTCACGGCGGCCAGATCGTCTGTCCGTATCACGGCTGGCGGTGGAACCTCGACGGCAGTAACTCGTATGTCTACGCCGAGCGTGGATTCACCCCGGCGTGCCTGGACCCGGACAAGCTCCGGCTGCGGGAATGCCGGGTGGGCACCATGTTCGGGATGGTGTTCATCAATCTGGACCCCGAAGCGGAGCCGCTCGAGGTCGCGATGGACGGGATCCGGCAGAAGTTCGACCTGATCGGGTTCGACCGGATGAAGGTGCGCTGGTGGAAGCACGCGGTGCTGCCGGGCAACTGGAAGATGGCGCAGGAAGCCTTCCTGGAGGCGTACCACGTGATGCAGGCGCATCCGTCGTTGAGCATGGGCGCCGCGGACGACGACTACGACGTCGACACACTGGGCGGCAACTTCGAATGCTTCGACAACGGCCACGCGCACTCGCTGCTCGCCTCGACCGCGGGGTGCCCGGTCAAAGGAATGTCGATGGCGGACTACTTCATCCAGTTCAACAACGCCTTGTACATCGGCACCGACGCCTACGCCACCGACCGGGACATGTTCATCCAGCAAGGACTGCTCGAGAAAGACATCCCCGAGGACCAGTTCCCGATGGCGTTCTTCCAGGCGCTCTACGAATACGCCCAGGGCGCCGGTATCCCGCTGCCGCCCCCGACCATGGAGACCAGCGGATACGGGCATATCTTCCCCAACATCACCGTGCTACCGGCCTACGGGAACTCCATCATCTACCGGGTGCGACCCAACGGTGACGATCCCGAATCGTGCATTTTCGAGGTGTGGGCGGTGCAGATTCCCGCAGCCGAGGACGCCGAGAGCTTCGGCCGCCCCGAGCTCGAAGGGCCGATCCCGATCGAAGAATGGCCGCAGATCTTCAAAGAGGACTTCCAGAACATCGGAAGGCAACAGCGCGGTGTCCACACCCACGGGCTGCCGGATCTGGTCATGTCCGAGAAGTACGAAGCGATGATCGTCAACAGCCACAAGACGATCGACAAATACCTCTCCCGGTAACCGGACGTGGCACAGGTACGGGTGGAACCCGCCGGCATCGATCTCGACGTCGCGCCCGGTCAGACGATATTCGAGACCGCGCTCGCGGCGGGAGTGACATGGCCGACCGTCTGCTTCGGCCAGGCGCGCTGCACGGCGTGCGCGCTGAAGATCCTCGACGGGCACCAGAACGCCGGGCCCGTCGAGCCCGAGGAGCGGGACCTGCTCCAGCAGATGGCCAGTCGTCGCCGCCGATCCGCGATACGCGACACCCGGATCGCTTGCCGGATGACGGTGCTCGGCCCGGTGACCGTGGACAAGCGCGGCGCGAAGAGGCAGACCGATCCCGAAGCGAACGGTGATCGAAATGAATGAGAACACTGGTGGATTCGAGGCAAATGTGACAACGCAAGATCGTGCGGCAGGAAAGGACGACACCACCTACGACGTGATCGTCGTCGGTTTCGGTGGCGCCGGAGCCTGCGCGGCCATCGCCGCCGCCGACGCCGGCGCCTCCGTGCTCGTCCTCGACCGGTCCTATGGCGGTGGGTCCACCTATCACTCCGGTGGAGTGGTCTACGCCGGCGGCGGGACCGGCACCCAGCGGGCGGCGGGCGTCCCCGACAGTGCCGACAATATGTACGCGTACCTGCGCAAAGAGATCGGTGACGCGGTCACCGAGGAGACGCTGCGCCGGTTCGTCGACACCAGCCCGGCGATGATCGAGTGGCTCGAGGCACAGGGGCTCGAGTTCGAAGGCAGCGTCTGCCCCTACAAGACCTCCTATCCCACCAACCGGCACTACCTCTACTATTCCGGCAACGAATTGGCCGCCGGCTTTTCGGATATCGCCGAGCCGGCGCCCCGAGGCCACCGCGTACGAGCGAAGAACTTCTCGGGTGCGACCTTCTTCGAGCGGCTGCGGGACTCCGCCCTCCGGAAGGGCGTGACCTTTCGCCCCCTCGCCGAGGTGTCCGGCCTCATCGTCGACGGTGATGCGATCGTCGGCGTCGAATTCCACGCACCCGCACCGGACCGTATGCCGGGCCGAGGTTTCGAAAAGCTCACCAAGTTGGCGGAGAAGCTGCAGGTCTGGCACAACTCGTCAGGAATACGACTGAACCGGATCGTCGAGCGTGATCGCCGTAAGCGCGCCACGGCGCACCGGGCGCACGCTCGAGCGGGCGTCATCCTCTCGGCCGGCGGGTTCGGCTTCAACCGAGCACTGGTGGACCAGTACGCACCGGCCTGGTCGGCGATCGACGCGCTGGGGACCGTCGGTGACGACGGTACGGCACTCCGGCTCGGCGCCCAGGTCGAGGCCCGCACAGCCAAATTGGGGTCGATGTCGGGATGGCGGTTCATCGCACCACCGTCAGGTTTTCTGGAGGGCATCGTCGTCGACGGCGACGGTGTTCGATTCGCCAACGAACAGCTCTACGGGGCAACGATGACGACGCCCATGGTGGAGGAACACCAGGCGCGGGCCTTCCTGATCGTCGACTCCGCGACCTGGCGACTTGCCCGCAGTCAAACACGCACCCAGGCAGCCTTCTTCCACGTACCGCAGCTGGCATATGTTTTCGGCCCGGCCGGGCACTCGAAGGCCGCTACGCTGACCGAGCTGGCCGCTGCGATCGGCGTCTCCGCGGAGGGTTTGACAGCGACTGCCGCACAATACAATTCGGATATCGATCAGGGCCGCCCCGACGCTTTCGGGAAGAAGGACGAGGTCCGGCATCGGCTCGATGAAGGCCCGTTCTACGCCGTCGATCTGTCGCCCGATGTCTCCGTCACCTACCCGTTCAAGTTCATCACCCTCGGCGGCCTGGTCGTCGACGAAGCGACCGGCCAGGTCGTCCGGGAGAACGGCGAGACGATTCGCGGGCTCTATGCGGCCGGTCGTTCCGCCGTCGGCCTCTGCAGCAACAGTTACGTCTCGGGCTTATCGCTCGCCGACGCCGTGTTCTCCGGTCGCCGGGCCGGTGAACACGCCGCCGGCGTATCGACGTCAACCACCATCGAAACCCAGGAGAGGTCATGACCCCGACCACGCCGGTCCCCGACGCCGACACCCAGGTCGCGCTCTACCGCACGGCGACCCGGATCAAACTCTTCGACGAGAAGTATCTGTCGTTGATGAAAAGCGGCGCCATCGGCGGCATGTACTACTCGCCGCGCGGCCAGGAGTTCGCCGCTGTCTCGGTCGCGGCTCATCTGCGCCCCGACGACTACGTCGTCACCATCTATCGCGGTCTGCACGATCAGATCGCGAAAGGTGTACCACTGCGCGAATTGTGGGCCGAATTCCTCGGTAAGGCCGCCGGCACCTGCGGCGGGAAGGGCGGGCCGATGCACGTCACCTCCCCGGAGCACGGCCTGATGGTGACCACCGGTGTCGTAGGTTCCGGCCTGCCCATCGCGAACGGCATCGCCCTGTCCGCCGCGATGCGCGGAACCGACCAGGTCACCGTGGTCAACTTCGGTGACGGCGCCTCCAATATCGGCGCCTTCCACGAATCCCTCAACCTGGCCTCGGTCTGGAAACTGCCGGTGGTCTTCGTCTGCCAGAACAACCTGTACGCCGAGTACACCCCACTCGCCGACGGCACCTCCATCGACCGCATCGCCGACCGCGCCGCCGCCTACTCGATGCCCGGTGTCACCGTCGACGGCAACGACCCGATCGCGACGTACCGGGTTGCCGGTGACGCAGTCGAGCGCGCACGCCGTGGCGACGGCCCTACTCTCGTCGAGGCGCTGACCTACCGGTTCAACGGTCACGTGATCGGCGACCAGCAGGTCTACATCCCCAAAGAGGAGTTGTCGGCCGCCATTGCCGCCGATCCCGTGCTGCGGTACCGAGAACAGTTGATCGCCGAGGGCACCGCCACCGCGGCGCAACTCGACACGATCGATGAGGAGGCGGCCGCCGAGATCGCCGACGCCGCCGAATTCGCGCTCAACGCACCTTGGCCGGACCCGTCCGCACTGACCACCGACGTGTACGCCGAGGAGGCGATCGCATGACCATCCAGGATGAGCGCACCACCGTCGCGACGAAGAATCTGCTCTTCGTCCAAGCGATCAACGAGGCACTGCACACCGCGATGGAACTCGACGACAGTGTCTTCGCGCTCGGCGAGGACATCATGGACCCCGGCGGGGGCGGGTTCGGCGTGCACAAGGGCCTGGAAACCAAGTACGGATCGGCTCGTGTACGCGCCACCCCGATCTCCGAGCAGGCGATCATGGGCGCGGCGATCGGTGCGGCGATGACCGGCCTGCGCCCGGTCGCCGAAATCATGCTGATGAACTTCGTGCACGTCTGCGCGGACCAGTTGATCAACCACGCCGCCAAAATGCGCTACATGTCCGGCGGGCGCACCCCGGTGCCACTGACCGTCCGCACCGCCACCGGCACCGGCGGCGGATTCGGCGCCCAGCACTCCGATATGCTCGAGGCACCTCTGGCGCATGCGGCCGGCCTCAAAGTCATCGTGCCCAGCAACCCCGCCGACGCCAAGGGACTGCTCCTCTCCGCCATCTTCGACGACGACCCGTGCGTCTTCGTGGAAATGACCGGGCTGTACTTCGCCGCGAAGGGCGAGGTCCCCGAGGGGGATTACCGAGTACCACTGGGCCGGGCTGCCATTGCTCGCCCGGGCAGCGATGTCACCATCCTCACCTACGGCAGGCAGGTTCTCGACAGCCTCACGGCGGCGCAGACCCTCGCCGGCGAAGGAATCGACGTCGAGGTGATCGACCTCCGAACGATCCAGCCGCTCGACCTGCCCACCATCCTGGCTTCGGTGGCCAAGACCAAGCGGGCTGTGATCGTCCACGAAGCGGTGCGGCGCGGCGGTTTCGGCGCCGAATTGGCCGCCACTGTTCAAGAAGAGCTTTTCGGCGAGCTCGCCGGCCCGGTGCTGCGAGTAACGGCGCCGAACACCCCGGTGCCCTATGCCGGAACGCTCGAGCAGGCCTATCTTCCCGGCCCCGACAAGATCGCCGCGGCCGTCCGCACGCTCGCCTAGCGAGCACTCGATAATCCCCTACCGAAATCGCACCTACTTCAGGAACAAGGACAGTGACCGTGGAAATCAAGATCCCACAACTCGGCGTGACCATGACGGAAGGCGAGATCACCGAGTGGCTGGTGGAGGACGGGGCGTCGGTCACCGAGGGCGAGCCGATCTACAACCTGGCCACAGACAAGACCGAAACCGAGATCGAATCACCGGGCACGGGGACCCTCGAAATCGTGGGCGAGATCGAGACGACCTACGAGGTCGGGACGGTCGTCGGAAGAATCCGCCAGTAGGAACTGCTCGTGGTCGAGGAGAACGCACATGTCCGAGCCGCATGAAACAGCCGGCAATGACGCGACCGCCCCCGAACCCGGGCCGACAGGGCAGGGGACCCGGGCAGAGTTCCGGATATTCACCGGCGAGCCGGTCGTCGATCTGTCGCAGATCATGGACTTTCCGGGCTATCCCGAGGAAGTCGTGGATTCGATCCCGCCCGAGGAATTCGCGCTCATGGCGGGAGGTGCCCTCTGTACCCCGAGGGGCTCGGTACGGCTACCGCGCCGGCCCCGAAGGCGTGACGGTCTTGGAGTTCCGGCACGCCACGAAGTTCGATATCGACATCACCGACAGGCGCCCCTCTGTCTGGAGCGAATTACGCAGATCCGCACGTGAACACAACGGCTGGCCGGGCTTCTACGAAGCAGCCGGCTATCGGAGCCAGAATGTCGGCACGGACCGATAGCGCAACCAGCTGACCTGTCAGCACGACCCTCCCCCGAAGGCCGGCCACGGACTTCGGGGGATTGTCGCGCCCCGATCCGGACGGGCAGGGCGAGGTGGCAACGCTGTCGGCCGGGTGTCTTCGCGCGCGGGCGGTCACGCCGTATCGAACCCGGGCCGATGCGGCCCGGCGAGGTGGCCGCCGTCGACGACGATGCCGGCTCCGGTGCAGTACGAGCTCTCGTCGGAGGCAAGGAAGAGGGCGGCCTGCGCGACCTCGATGGGGCGGCCGAGCCGGGCGATCGGCTGAAGACCGACCAGGTCCTGCAGCGCCTTGCGAACGGCCTCCGAGGCTCCTTCGACCAACGGCGTCTGCATGATGCCCGGATGCACGGAATTCACCCGGATACCGTGGCGTCCGAGTTCGAGGGCTGTGGTCCGGGTGAGCCCGGTGACTGCGAACTTCGTTGCCGCGTAGGTGGCCATCCCGGCCACACCGACGAGACCATCGATGGAGCTGATGTTGACGATCGAGCCGCCGCCCCGTTTCCGCATGGCGGGGATGACGGCCCGGATGCCGCGCCAGACACCGCTGAGATTGAGATCGACCAATAGCAAGTGGTTCTCGGTCGTCTCATGCTCGATCGGTCCGGGGATGGTCCCGGTTCCCGCGTTGTTGACCAGCACGTCCACGCCTCCATACGTGCCGGTGCATTCTCGGACGACGGCCGCCCAGTCCTCGGCCCGCCGGACGTCGAGCCGGCGGAAAGTCGCCGATGCGCCGAGCTCCACCGCGACAGCGGAACCGCGATCCATATCGACGTCCGTCAGCACCACGACTGCTCCCTGTTCGGCGAACAGCCGTGCCTGGGCCTCGCCGAGGCCTCGAGCGGCGCCGGTCACGAGGGCGACCTTGCCGTGCAATCGATCTCCCATTACGTACTCCTCATCGAGTCGACAGTGCGCGAGTACGGCGGTTCCCGATAGCTGCGCACCAGCGTTGTCGTGCAAATATTCGGTCCCGCGGCCCCGCACGAAGAGCCGAGGGTGTGGTCTGCGATCCCGGACCGCTCGACCACCCAGATCAGCGACGGGACGGTCCGCGAGGTTCGTTCGCAGCAGCGAAAGAGGCGCTGGCAGCCGGACGTCGACGTCGAGGGCCCGTCGGTACAGCCGGATCGAAGGGTCAGGTCACGAAGATCGGGTTGACGGGGCTGCCCGTCGCCCCGGTGACCTTCAGCGGGCCGACAGTGAACAGACCCAGGTAATCACCGGCGCGAGCCGGGGCGGCGAGATCGAGGTACTCGATCAGATAGATGCCGTGGTCCACCAGCAGGGTCTTGTGCACCCCGAGGAAATCGCCCCGGTCGAACGGGATGACCTCGACAGCGGCGTTGTCACTGCCCACCAGGACGACGTCCTGGGCGGCGAGCCACGATGCCGCATCGAGGCCGATACCCGGCTGGCCGATCGCTTCGGGCCCGGGGCGATTCTCCAGCCAGTACTGCAGATATCCGGTACGGATCAGGACGGCATCCCCCGCTCCGATCTCGACGCTCTGCTTACGTGCTGCGCCCTGCAGGTCGTTCGCGGTGAGGACGCGACCGGGCGTGATCCAGTCCTCGGCGCAGCCGAAGTAGCCGACCATGTCGAGGAGCACGCCGCGCGCGGCGACCGCCCCGACCTTGTCGATGCCGAGTTTCGTGGCACCGGCCGTGGCCTGCATCGCCTGGTAGCCGGTCCCGTTGTAGTGCTGGTACTCGTGGTAGACGTGGATCAACGCGTCCATATGGCTCGTCGTATGCGACGCCATGATGAGCACATCCTCGTGCGACCCCGTACCGGGCGCGCAGCCGAACTCCGGCGGCGCCGTGCCCTCGTCGGTGGAATCCTGCAAGGTGAGGCGCATCGGAGTTCCGCGGTATTCGATCAACGGCACGTCTCGCGACTGAATCGGGATACCGAGGCTGTAGACGCGGCCGGAGGTGATCGCGGCGGCTGCCCGGCGGACGGTGTCGGGGCCGAGCAGGTTCAGCGCGCCGCGCTCGTCGTCGACACCCCAGCGGTACCAGTTGTTGGCCCTGTCCGGAGCACCGGTGGAGCGAAGATCACTGGTGGTCACTGTTGTTGTCCTCTCGTCGTCGTTGACGTGAAATCGAGGATGTATGAGTTGCCGCGAAGGGGACCGGGGCGTTCGCCGGACGGCTGCCACCGCCTCGACCGTCAGCTCATGGTCGTGCCACCGTTGGGCCGCAGTGTCTGCCCGGTCATGAACGACGAGGCGTCCGAGGCGAGGTAGAGCAGGGCGAGCGCGATGTCACGCGGAGTGCCGATGGTGCCGAGTGCGGCGAGACGGGCGCGTTCGGCGATAAGGTGCGCGTGCGCGTCCTCGTCCACCGACCCGTCGTCGGCAATGTAGTTCGCCGCCACCATCGGGGTGTCCACGAAGCCCGGGGCCACCGCGTTCACCCGGACACCCGAGGGCCCGTACTCGGCGGCTGCCGTCTTCGTCAAGTGAATGACCGCGGCCTTTGTCATGCCGTAGACCGACAGGCGCGGCACCGCGATCTCACCTCCGGTGGAGGCGACGTTGACGATCGATCCCCGCCCCCGCTGCGCCATCCGCCGGCCGGCTGCCGCCACGCCCCAGTAGACGCCGAACAGGTTGACGTCCGTGATCCGGCGGACCTCGGCCTCCTCTGCTTCATCCAGGGTGAAGTAGGCGATAACGCCGGCGACGTTGGCCCAGATATCGAAGCCGCCGGCCTCGGCGGCGGCAGCGTCGGCCAGGTCCTCGACCTGGCCGCGGTCGCATACGTCGAGTGTTCTGATCAACGTCGAGCGACCGGCGCCGGCAACCCGCTCCTCGGTCTCCTTCAAGCCGGAAAGGTCGCGGTCGGCAAGTATCACGTCGGCCCCGGCCTCGGCGAAGACGACCGCGGTCTCGCGGCCGATCCCACTCGCCGCTCCGGTGACGACCGCCGTCCGCCCGCTCAAACCGAAGGCCTGCGGTGCTGGAACCGTGTTTTTCGTTGTCATCGGTTTCCCCTGATTCCCGGCGCTCCCGCCGACTCTGCCAACCGTGCCGGCGCTGCGAACTCGTCGAGGAACCGCACGATGCCCTCGACCGCCTCGACGGACCCCGGTGCCTGCGGGTAGCCCAGATGCCATACGTGTGGGAGTCCGTCGAAGAGTTGGATCCGTGCGGTGGATGCGATGTCACCGAACCTGACCGCGTCGTCCCGCAGGCTTTCGTCGCGGCTTGCCTGGACCAGGATCGGTGGGCCGGCGGCCGTCCACTCCCCCCACAGCGGCGAGACGTAGGGGTCGGTCGCCGGGTGGCCCCCGAGATATATCGCGGCCGCCTGGTCCGCCGACTGCCGGGAAAAGATTTCGTCCGTACCCGCATTGTCCGTGAACGAGGCGGCACTGTTGCTCAGGTCGAGCCAGGGCGAGCAGAGCACCGCGGCCACGGGCGCGGCCAGCCCGCGGTCCGCGGCAGCGAGCATCAGAGCCGCGGCGAGCCCGGCTCCGGCGGACTCTCCGCCGACGAGCACGCGGCGCCCCGAGTCGAGCAACGCGGTGTATGCCAGTACGGCGTCGATCAACGCCTCGGGGTAAGGCCGCTCGGGTGCGAGACGGTAGTCCACCGATAGAACCTCACAGCCGCCGGCCACCGCAAGAGCGCAGTTCCAGGCAGTGAAGGCTCGCGCGGAGCCCATCCGATACCCCCCGCCGTGGAACCAGAGCATGCTCCGGTCGTCACCCGTCGCGCTGTCCGGCCGAACGGCCATGACGGGGACCCCGCCCAAGGCCTTGTCCGAAACCTGGACACCCGGCGGGGGCACCGCTGCGGCGCCCGCCTGCGCGACGGCCCGCCGCGCAGCCAACTCCGGGGTAGCGGCCGGACCGCGGGTCATGCCGCACGTCCAGCCTCGGCACCGAGCATTTCGGACTTCGAATCCACCTGCATGAGATCACCTCGATATGTCTTCCAGCACCGGCCGTCCTGCCAACCGGTACGCGATACCGGAATATACTCCGTCAAATACACGCTTGTTTCGTAATTGCGAAACTACCCACGAAATCTCGGGTGACTCGGAGAACGGGTCGCACCGCGGGCAGGGCGAGCCCGGGATGACGACGGGAACCAGAAGTTCGGGCCGGATCAGGCCGATCGACGGCGAAACGCCGATCCGGCACACGCTGACAACCGTCGGCCCCGACCGGGCGGCCGTCGGTCGATCAGACGAAGGGCAGCCGTTCCGGCCGCTCGGACCCACAGCAGCCGCCATGGGCGTTCACCGCTCACCAGGACATGTAGGGGCGAGCACCGCCCGGTCCGGGAAACCCGTTCACACGGCTCGAACGCGGCACGTGCCGCGCCGGGCGACGACCTCTCAGGAGGCGTCGTACACCCAATCGCCGGCGGGGACCCGACCGCCGATGGCCCTCGTCAAGGACAGCCCCGTCTCGACGACGGAAGAGGCCATGCTCTCGATCTCCGCCCCGGTCGCCGCATTCAGGCCCGTCAGCGTGATCGCGAATTCGACGCTGGTATCCGGACCGAACACCGGCGCGATGATCATCTTCGGCAGGTAGGTCTCGTCCGGACTCTCGCCGAGCAGATCGTACGAGTCGAGCGTGGCCGCTATCCGTGCGACGCGCTCTCGGAGGTCACCGTGGGTATTTCGACCGAGTATCTCCGCTTCGATCTCGTCGAGGCGCGGGTTGGAGAGTTTGACGGCGAATCCCCGTTCCCGTATCCGCCGCAGCGCGTCGTGCAGATGCTGCTCGGTCTCCTTCAGTTCATCCGTCCTGCGTCCCCGGTCCCCCGCCGAGTCTTCCGACAGCCCGCGCGCCAGCCATCGGCGCACCGCGTCCATCGAGCTGTAGGCGAGCCAGATCTCACCGAAGGGGGGCACCAGCGGAACGCGGTGCCCCGGTGCAAGCCCCCGGGTGTTCCGCGATGCCCGGCCCGCCACGACGAGCAGCAAAATCTCGTCGGCGACGAGGACGCTGCCGAGACAATCGGCATTGTGCCGGTCCGCCAGCCGCTCCAGCTCGGGACGAGCGAGGTCGACCACCGGGTGGCGGGCACACGCCGCCCGCCCCACAGCCACCAGAGCCGGTCCCAATTCGTAGGTCTTGTGCCGCCGGTGCCGGATGAGGTAGCCGGCGTCGGTCAGGGCTTGGAGGACCGAGGTGAGCGACGACGGACTCGCACCCACCTCGTCCGACAGCTCCGACAGCGTGAACGACCGCCCGGGATGAGTCGTGAAGTAGTCGAGAACCGCGACGGCACGTACCGCCGATCTCGCCGATGGGGTCGGCACAGGACACCTCACTCAGCCGCCGAACGCTCGGCGGGGTCGCGGAATACGGACGATCGCACGATACCCGCAGCGCCGGCCGATCTGCGAATTCGCTTTCGATATGACGTCGTGACAGTCCGCAGGCCTGATCGGCCATATCCCGGGATCAGATGCTCAGAGCCTCGCCCCCTTTCCCTGACGGACTCCCCGCTGTCTTCGCTTCCTCGCCGGCGATATCCACATAGCGGGGCTTCGCGACGACGATGACGACGCAGCCGAGAACAGCGGCGGCGACCACGAGCAGCGCGGGGGCGTAGGGGTTGCCGGTGGAGGCAGCGAGTTTCGCGGCGGCGTAGGGCCCGAAACCGCTGCCCAGCACCGATCCCACCATGTAGCCGACGGCAACGCCGCTGTACCGGATGCGGGTCGGGAACAAACCCGTCGATGTCGCCAGCACCGGCGGGGCGATCATCTGGGTGAACACCAGCAGGACGAGCACCGTCAGGGCGACGCCGACGATGCTCGAGGAGTTACGGAGCACCGCCATGGCCGGCACGATGAGGACCACCACCACGACGAGGACAGTGCAGAGCAGGCGCTTGGGACCGACCCGGTCGACGAGCGCACCGGAGACGAAGATCAGCGGGATGGTGACAGCGCCGACGCCCGCGAAGATCAACGAAACCGGCCCTGGCTCGAGATGTCCGGCCCCGTTGATATATACCGGCAGGTAGGCGATCAGCAGATAGGCGATCAGCCCGTTGACCAGCGCGAGGCAGATGCACTGGAGGACCGCGCCGCGGTACCGGGCGAAGACCTCGCGAAGAGGGGCGGCGGAGCCGGCCTGCTGTTCCGTCAGCGCCGCGAAGGCAGGTGACTCCGCGACGCGCGTGCGCAAGGCGAGGCAGACCAGGGTGAGCGGAAGGACGAGCAACAGCGGGACCCGCCAGCCCCACTGCGTCATGGTCTCGGTGCCCAGTACCGAGGCGGTGATTCCCACGACCAGAGGGGCGAGCGCCGCGCCGAGGGAGAAACCGATGGGCTGCAGGGTATTGAACCGTCCGGCGTTGTCCGACGTCCCGTGCTCTGCGGCGTACACCGAGGCGCCGGACAGCTCGCCGCCCGCGGAAAAACCCTGCAGTAGCCTGGCCACCACGAGCAGGATCGGCGCCGCGATGCCGACCACCGAGTAGGTGGGGAGCATTCCCATCACGACACTGCTCACGCCCATCAACACGATAGTGATCAGCAGGGTTCGCCGACGGCCGATACGATCGCCCAGGCGTCCGAAGAAGATTCCGCCCAGCGGCCGCGCGACAAAGCCCGCCGCGAAGACCAGCAGGGTCGACAGGACCGCCGCCGCGGGATCCCCGTCGGGAAAGAACGCCGGGGCGACGAAGATTACCAGGTAGGTGAAAACCGTGAAGTCATAGGCTTCGACGGTACATCCGAAGATTGTCGCCAGCGCAGCTCGTCGACGGGCGACTCTTGCGGACGTGGGGCCGGTATTCACGATATGTCTCCACTCGGGTGCTCTGCGGTCGCCGGTTCGATCGTGGGGCGGGGCCGCGCCGGCCACGCCGCCGGCTCAGGGGGTGGGTTCGCGCGTCCGGCGCACCGCGGGAAGGCATGACCCGTGGCGGCCGAGCAAACCTGGACGGCCATGCGGGGAAACGGTTTCCACCGCGAGGACCGTGCACGACTGTCAGGACAGGATGAAGTGGTCCAGGTCCGGTCGAATGCACTGCTCGTGGTATTCCTCGAAGTCCCACGGGGCGTTGACACCGAGTTTGCCGTGTGAGTTGACGTAGTAGTTCGAGCCGGGCACGCCCTCCCCGGACAGGTAAACCAGTTCCGCAGCGCGGCGCTGGAGCCGATCGTTGTACTCGTCGCAGACATCCTTGCGGACCTCGATTCGCCGCGCCCCCTCGTCGAACATGGCGAGCAGGCACTGGGCGATGTAGCTCGACCACACCTCGAACCACATCGGCAGGGTGTTCGCTCCCGCGACCGGCTGCGAGTTCGGGCCGTACAGGATGAACATATTCGGAAACCCGGGAACCGCCATGCCCAAGAAGGCCTCCGCCCCGCTCTCGGCCCAGTGCTCGTGCAGCGAGTCGCTGCGACCCAGGTACTCGGTCGACCACAGGTAGCGGTCGGTCTCGAACCCGATCGCCGCGATGATGAGGTCCAGGGGGTGATCCCGCCCGTCGGTGGTCCGGATCCCGTCCGGGGTCAGGCATTCGATGGGCGTGGTCACGAGCTCGACGTTGTCGCGGGTGAGCGCCTTGTACCAGCCGTTGTCGACCACGGGACGGCGGGCGATGGGCGCGTAGTCGGGGGTGAGCGCGTCCAGGAGATCCTGCCGGTCGCCGAGCTGCGCCCGCATGTACCCGACGAGAATGTCGCGGAGCATATCGTTGCGCTGGTTGACTTTTCCTCCGGAGGCGATCCACTCCGGGTCCGGCACGAGGAGATCATAGGCATCGAGCAACGGCACCACCGCGGTGTAGCGGCTCCAGTTCCAGTAGTACGGCATGGCGTGGAGCAACCACTGCTCCTCCGCGCCGAGCGGCTCCCCGTACTTCTCGCGGGGGCTTATCCATTGTGGAGTGCGCTGGAACACCGAGACGTGGTCGGCTTCGCGGGCGACCGCGCCGAGCAACTGCACGCCGGTAGAGCCGTTGCCGATGACCGCGACCCGCCGGCCTTCGACCGATCGGTCGGCCTGCCAGGCCGTAGTGTGGACGATCTCCCCGCGGAACTCGCCGGCCCCCGGAAGATCGAGCGCACGAGGCAGCGCGAACAGCCCGGCCGCGCTGACCACCACGCCCGCGCGCATCGACCTTTCACTGCCGTCGCTGGTCCGGACAGTCAGCTCCCACTCCGCTTCCTGGTCGTACCACTCCGCCCGCACCACGTCGTGTTCGAACCTGATGTGCTCGTACACACCGTGCTTGTGCGCCACGGTCTCCAGGTAGCTGCGCACCTCGCCCTGGCGTGCGAAGTGTTCGGTCCACCGGTGGTTCTTTTCGAACGAGAACTGGTATGTGGCACTGAGTGTGTCGACCCGGGCGTCGGGATACGTGTTGACGCTCCATACCCCGCCGGCCTCGCTCCTGCGCTCGAGCACCGTATAGGGGATCCCGAGCAATCCCAGCTGGACCCCCATCGCGATACCACTGAACCCGGCGCCCACGACGATCACCTGGAACCCGTCAGGGACTCGCACCCCACCTGCCGGCGGCTTCGTCTGGCGGGTGTACTCGTCGAACGCCAGCAGATCGCGCCGAGCGGCGAGGGCCGCGGCGGACACCGGTTCCAGGTGGGCCATCCGGATCAGCCTGTCGATCTCGTCCGCATCAGGAACTCGCGGCACGAAATTGCCGGCTTCCTCGCGCAGGAACCGGGCCGCGGCCGCCTTCAGCCGTGCGTGGTACGCCTGCGGGACGACCGGAAGTGCACCCGCGCCCCCTCGGACCGACTTCTCCTCCAGCGGGATCCCGGCGATCTCCGGATCGCCGGTGGCCTGGTAGAGCGCGATCCGCAGCGCTCCGAGCTCGGCACCGTGCAGCGCCTTGTTCAGGAAGTCGTCGTCGACCATGAGTCGTCCTCTCGATATGCGCGGTGATCACCGCTCTCCCCGGTTCCCGTCGGCTCACCCCGGCGCTCGAGCACCGGCACCGGTCGAGCGGGTGACGTCCGCTGACTGCTGAGAGCGAAGGTCCGGGGCGGCCCGCATCGCTTCGGGTGGCCGGACGGGCGGTCGTGGCTCACCTCGATAGAGACGTCGCTCTCAACTAGCCATGATGAAGGACACACACGCAATCCCGCAGCGATATCTGTTATTTCGCTCCAGATTTCGTTATTACGAAACCGATGCTTCGCCTGACACTGGGGGCGACCGACAACCCACCGCGGGGCCGCGCCCTTGACAGAACCGCACAGGCCGTGCGCATTATCAGTTAGCGGATTCGTATTCGTAATAACGAAGTCACATTTCTAATGGCGATGGAGAGGATCGGTAGATGCCTGATCTTGGATTGCAGGGCAAACGGGCCGTCGTGACCGGCGCGGGATACATACCCGACCGGGCCGGCCACGGGCGGTTCACCGCGCTGGCATTGGCCGAGGCCGGAGCCACCGTCGCCTGCGTCGACATCGATCCGGGCCGTGCGGACGCGATCGCAGACGAGATCGTGCGGTCGGGCGGGTCCGCGTTCGCAGTCGTCGCCGATGTCCGGGACCGCGATCAGGTGACACGGGCCTTCGACGAGGCAACGGAGAAAATGGGCGGCGTGGACGTATGTGTCGACATCGTCGGGTTCGCCACCTGGAACTCGGTGCTCGACGAGACACCCGAGAGCTGGAACGCGCAACTGCACGAGAACCTGACACAGGTCTTCTTCGTGTGGCAGGAGGCGGCCAAACGCATGGTCGCCCAGCGGACCGGCGGTTCGCTGGTCGCACTCTCGTCCGTCGACGGGACGCAGGCCGCTGCGTTCCACACCGCCTACGGAGCCGCGAAGGCCGGCGTGATCTCCCTGGCGAAGACCTTCGGTCACGAGTTGGGTAGGTATGGCATCCGTGCGAACACGGTCGCTCCGGGAAACGTCGGGAGCGGCAATCTCGATCAGCCCGACGGCGAGTACGCGGTCAACGGCATCAACCCGCTCGCCGCACCGCGCGCAACCGATATCGCCCGCTCCGTGCTGTTCCTGTGCTCGGATCTCTCGGCCCGGACCAGCGGACAGACACTGATCGTCGACGGCGGCGCGACGACGGCGGACCTGTGGGGTGTCACCGACGAGATGCTGCCGGCCCTGCGCGCGGCCCTCCCATAGGGACGACGCCCAGCCGTCGGTGCGGACGTCCCGGCAAACAAGGTCCGCGTTCCGGGCAGTGACACCTGCGCCGCCGGCCTCGGCCTGATCACTGCCGCTCTGCTGTCGCGGGCGAGCATACCGATATGGCCCCGGACGAGCAGAGCTCGCTCGGGGCATACGACGTTTCGACTCGCGGTCTCACCGGCAGGTCGCGTCACCGATCGTCAACTCGGGGCCGAGTCCCCGGCGAGGAGCGCGAGTTCGGCGCGGCTGAGCTTCCCCATCGCATTGCGCGGCAGGGTAGCCACGATCTGCACGGAATCAGGAGCCTTGAACGGGGCGAGACCGCGGGCCCGGCAGTGCGCACGCAGGACATCGACTGTCAGCTGGTCGAGTAGCGTACCCGGCTCGGCCACGATCAGAGCGTGGACGATTTCGCCCCGCGTCGTATCGGCCCGCCCCACCACTGCGGCATCCAGGACGCCCGGGTGTTCGACGAGCGCGTCCTCCACCTCGGACATCGAAATATTCTCGCCGTTGCGGACGATGATCTCTTTGATCCGGCCAGTGATGCGGACCAACCCGGCCGAACCGTGCCGGCGAGCCAGGTCCCCGGTCCGCACGAAGCCGAATTCGTCGAACGGTTCGCCGTCGGTCTCGGGATCGAGGTACCCGGCACACCGCTGGGGACCGGCGAGCCGTAGCTCTCCCTCGCCCATACCGACATCGCGCCCCTGCGGGTCGACGATCCGGATCTCCACGCCCTGGCCCGGCCGCCACGCCGACATGCGCATCGCTTCGTCGTCATCGGCTGGGGGATAACCGATGCTCGGGAACTCCGTGAGGCCGTACCCGTTCGAAACACCCGCCCCGCCCAACTCGTCGCGGGCGGCGGTGTGCAGATCCGGGTGGACCGGCGCTCCCCCGCCGATACAGTGCCGCAAGCGGGGGAACAGCCGCTCGCCGGCCTGTTTGCGCTGGGCGGCCACGGCGGCCGCGAAGAACGGCGTAGCGCTACCGAGCAGGGTGGCGCCCGCACGGGCCATGGCCTGCGGCGTCGTCGCGGGGTCGAACACGTCGAACAGCACCAGGCGCGCGCCGGTCCGGAGCGCCGTCAGCAGCCAGACCATCCCGCCGATGTGGGCGAACGGGTACGCCATCGGGAATATGTCGTCCGGGCCGATCGTGAACTGGCTGTCGAGACTGCGCGACGCGGCGAGCACCGAGTCGTCGGTGTGCCAGACCCCTTTGGGACGTGCCGTGCTGCCCGACGTGGTGTAGAGCCATCGCGGCTCGTCCGATGGACGCGGCGGTGGAAGCAGGGCGGGGTCGGCCTGCGGGAGGGCGAGTTCTCCGGGACCCGCAGTCCGATGGTCTACCTCCAGCACCGTGCCCGCACCGGCGAACGACCGCACGACGTCGGCATGGCGGAAACCGCGCCACTCGGACGGCACCACGGCGAGCACGGAGCCGAACTTCCGGTGGAAGTAGCCGATTTCGGCTTCGCGCAGCACCGGTATCAACGGGTTCTGAACCGCGCCGAGCCGGTGGAACGCAAGGCACGTGACCACTGCCTCGATCGAGGTCGGCAACTGCCACATCACCCGGGTTCCGGGTCCGACCCCCAGCTCGTAGAACCCGGCGGCGACCCGTAGGACAGCGCGCCGGAAATCGGCGGCCGTCATCCGACGGTCTTGCTGGTCCTCCAGCAGAACCGTCTCGGGGTGCTGTCCGGCAGCGATCTCGACCTGGTGCCAGATCGCGGGGAGGCCGGTTCCTTCTCGCTCGTCCGATCCGGACACGAACATGCTGTCCGTAGGCGTCATAACATCCTCGCTGGCCGGTCCGGTGGCGCCGGAACGGCGGTTCGGGTGGCACTGCCCGCGGACCGGCCGAGGATTGCCGTTACGTCTCCGCGCAGGCCCGTCCTCGCTCGGTCACGAAGAGTCCTCCACAGTGGTGTGATGTCCCGGATCCATCGAGCCGGGCTGCCGGCAGATCGAGCCGGAGACAGTCGGCCGCTTCGCGGCCAACCGATGCCGCAAACGGTACCGAGACCGGCGGATCTTTGTCATCGTTTTAGTCAAATTACCAGGTGTATAGAATCGTCGAGAGCCCAAAAACCGGGTTCGAACTGCAGTATCAGCAGTCCGAAGTGGATTCGTCGTAATCGTCAGATTGTTTTCTGGACCGGGTCGCACAAGGCCCCGACGATGCAGCCAGGCTGCAGGGCCCGCGCCGAGTGCAGCGCGGGCCCTGCCACGCGAATCACCGCGGCGGAAACGCCTGGACGCGATGGTGCTGCACAATCGCCGACCCTTCCGGGCCGAGAAGCATCTGCGCGCGCTGGGTCCGGCGGTTGAACAACCGGAGGAGCTCGTCATCGTGTGATCCACCATCGGCGACCACGAACTTTTCGAGCGCCTCCTCCCCCTCCTGCCAGGCGGCGGGCCGGTACCCGAGCAGAGGTTCGAGGTCATCGAGATCGGCATCGGCGACCTTCTGCCCGATCTCGTCGAAGCGCTGGAGGTGCCGCGCGAGCCGGAAGGCCATCCGTGCCTCGTACCTGCTGATGTCGTCGGTCGCCGGAAAGGAGCGCAAAGACGCGACGAGGTGACCGAAGGCCGCGGCGGCGGGCGAGATGTCGGGACTCGGCACATCGAGCCGCTCGAGCTCGACACCGGCGTTTTCCGCGTACGCTTCGACGACCATGACGTTTGTCTCGGTGCACCACTGCAGGTTCGTCATGTATGCCGACCCGAGAGGCGGCGCCGCCAGCGCCGAGTGGAAGCTCAGCTGGTTGCTGAGGGTGAACGCGAAATGATGCCAGCGGATCGCGTCGAGGTCGACCGGCTCGCCGCGGTACTCGGCGTACCGGGAGTAGAGATCGTTGAAGTCTCCGTAGTTGATGATGGTGTCACGCATGCGCCAGCCGGCGAGATCCATCATCGGATCACCGAGATGGCCGAGCTCCAGGTCCATCAGCGTCAGCATGCGGCCGTCTCGATGCAGGAACTGGCCGGAGTCCCACACCACCGGAGCTTCCCGGCCGCCGGTGTCCGGTGGATTGCGGAACAGCCATGCCAGGGCCCACTCCATCAAGGGGTCCGGCCGCTGCTTCGTCGATCGGTAGGCGCGTTCGAACGCGGCGA
The DNA here is from genome assembly GCF_014645735.1 of Nocardia jinanensis. Classification (GTDB taxonomy): domain Bacteria; phylum Actinomycetota; class Actinomycetes; order Mycobacteriales; family Mycobacteriaceae; genus Nocardia; species Nocardia jinanensis. Next base: position 263,592 of record NZ_BMMH01000005.1, read on the forward strand.
TGCCCGGCTGCCAGGACAGGTCGGGCGACGGCGCCTTGGCGATACCGGCCTCCACGAACGGCCGCGTGTCGAGGCTGTGCAGACGGGCGAGGGCCCGCAAGTACTGGTCGACGACCGCGTGTCGCTGGGCATCGGTGCTGTCGGTGAATTCGAATACGCCGTCGATCCGGTCCATGACATAGAAGTTCGGCTCGTCGGAGGAGCCGTGCACATGGGGCACGGGGAGCCCGGCATCCTCGAGGAGTCGATGGAAGGTCATCTCATGGTTCAGCGTGAACGGCGGTTCGGTATCGACCCGGGGGCCGCGAACGTAGAGCGGCAAGGTCTTACCGTCGCGGACGACGTCGACGAACCAGCAGGGTCGCCAGCGCGCTTGCTGCTCCATCCGGACGACCTCGCCGAGTTCGGATCGCAGCCAATCGCGAACCGACTCCTCGGTCGGGACGTTCTCACCCTGCGGTCGGTCGATGGTCACGGGCAAGCCTCCTCATGGGCTCAGCGTCCACATCGCCGAGGATTCAGGCGGGACCGCTGGGAAAGGACACCGGGATCCTCGAAAAGCTGATCCCGGCCACCTCGCCACCATATCTGACAGTTTCGTTAAATCCAACCTGGCGAGGCCCTCGCGGGTTCGACACCTCCTCACCGGACGTCGCCGGCATCGGCCGTCAGGCCCGTCCGGACGGCAGCGATATCGCCCGGGCTCGCCCCGTGACCACGTAGCCATGCCTCCACCTCCGCCGGCTCGGCACCGATGGTGGAGAAAACCACGTCGATTGCGCTGTCCGGCACACCGAGAACATCGGGCCGATATCGGTTGCCCCCGTGCCGATGACGTTCGAGCAGGGCGGGCATTGCGACCGCGGAACGGCGGTAGTCCGCCCGGATCGACTCCGCCTCCACTCCCAGCAGGCCCAGTATCACGGCCACGAGGACTCCGGTCCGGTCCTTCCCGCCCGTACAGTGGATCAACACCGGCCCTGGGGCCCGGCCGAGCACGCCGAGGAGCGGACCGGCGACCTCCCCGATCCCGGAGACGATCCGCCGGTACACCTGCGCCAAGCGCGGTTCGGCACGCTCCGCGCCCGACTCTGTCAGCCGGTCCAAGAGCGGAAACCGATGGACCGCAGCCCCCATCCGGACCAAGGGGTGCTCTTGTGCGAGCTCCGCGCGGGAGCGCAGATCGATGACGGTCGTCGGTGGCCATATCGCTACACCGGATGGAGTCCGATCCCCCGGCATCGGAGCGTCGGAGCGATAGAGGACGCCGGCGCGCACCGCGCCGGCGTTCCGTAGCGGCAACCCTCCGATATCGCGGAAATTCACCAACTGCGGTGTCGGCGCGTCGGACTCACCACGGAGACCTGGCGTCATCATCTCCTCCTACCCTCGACCGGGAATGGTTATGACGATACTGTCAGATATGCACATTCCCGGACAGCCGCCGATTCTGCCGATCTCCCACCCCCGCCGGGCCCTGCGATGAGCGCCCGGCCGAACTCGTGGTGGTCTCGCAGGTCAGGACTTCCCGGAACGGTCGCCGTAGTGGTCGGCGGAGCCGGCGGTCTCGGACTGGCGATCACCGATGATCTTCTCGACAATGACGTCCGCGTCGCCGTGGTCGATCGCGACCCGCAGGCCACGGCCGCGCTATATGGCCGGAACCTCTCGGAACTGATCGTGATCACCGGGGATGCTCGCGACGTCGACGTGCTGACCCGCCTCTACGGCGCTGTCGACGAGCGATGGGGCCGCCTGGATACCGTCGTTCACTGCGTCGGGGGCACCTTCCGGGCGAACTTCACCGACACCACCCCGAAGGGATGGGACACACTGTTGCGGACGAACCTGGTCCACATCATGCACTCCTGCTCGCTGGCGGTACCGCTGATTCGCAGAGGTGGTCGTGGCGGCAGCATCGTCAACCTGACCACGATCGAAGCTCACCGCGCCGCGCCCGGCTTCGCCGTCTATTCGGCCGCCAAGGCCGGTCTCGCCCACCTGGCCCGTTCCCTTGCCGTGGAATTGGCTCCGGAGCGCATCAGGGTGAACAACGTCGCCCCCGATCTCACCCCCACGACGCCGGGTGGGATCACGACCGGAGACGGCCGGTCCGCCGCAACCACGGGGACGGTGGGCGGGATGGCGGTCGGGCTCGATCCGACCGCGGCCGGCATCGCGATCCCCATGGGACGGACGGGAGTTCCCAGCGACGTCTCGGGAACGGTTGTGTTCCTCGCCTCGGATCTGTCCCGTTACGTAACCGGCACGACGATTCATCCGGACGGCGGGACATGGGCGTCGTCGGGCTGGTTCAACTGGCCGGATCACGGCTTTCTGCCGACGATACCGCCCGGCGTCACAGCTTGACGGTGTCGTCGACAGTCACGACGACACCGCGCACTTGCCGCGACATTCGGGCGTATGGCTCACCGCGATGCTCATCACGGAACTCCCGGCGACCGATCCGGGCCTGATTCGCGAGGCGGTCGCCGGCTGAAGAATGTTCGTCAGCGGTCTTCGCCGGGTTTGCCGTCGAGGATTGCCGTGATCGCTGTGGTGAGGGTATCGACGAATTCATCCATATCGACCGGCAGATCTTGCACGACGGCGAAGAACCACGAACGCTCGAGCATGGCGATGACCATCAGACCGAGTATTTCGGGAGCCGGAGTCGGCGCCGTCTGCCGCGCGCGCAGGCCGGTCCCCAGGATCCAGGCCACCCGCATCTGGATGCGTTGGGCAGATCGTATGAAAGTGTCGTCCGTCGGTGCCGATTGGGCAGTGGAGAACACGAACGCCCCGTGTTTGTCCATCAGCGCCAGGTAGCCACACACCCAGTCCCGGATTTCGCCGCGGGGCGCGGGCGTGGGGAAGGTGTCCCACCGGCCGACCAGTTCCAGAAAGTCGTGGTAGGCGGCTTCCCCGAGCAGATTGAAGACTTCGCGCTTGTCCTTGAAATATGTGTAGAACCCGGCCCGGGAAATCCCACAGGCGTCGGTGATGTTGTTGATCCGGGTGCCGGCGTAACCCTTCTCCAGGAACAGTCGGCGCGAGGCATTGATGATCGTCTCCCGCGTCTGCAGAGCCCTCGCCCCCAGCTCGGCCGCGCCCGCTTCGGGATGGTGTGTGACGGTGTCGTCAGGTGTGGTTTCGATGACTTCCTCCCACAGTCGGGCCAGCTCCGCGCAGTTGACCACGAGATGATACCGCCCGCCGCGCCGATCCGGCCGACCGCCAACGGGAAAGGCCTGACGTTACCATCAAGTGGACCCCGCGACTTCCTCGGCAGGATGCGGGAGCGGTTCCGGCACGTCCGTTCCGGTGACGGCGGCGGGCGCGACATCGTCGGCCGAAGGAGGGGTCGCTGCTGCAGGGCATCGGTCGGACACCGGGTCACGGCACCGACGAGCTCGTGACGGAGGCCTGCGTCGTGGACCAGCGCGGGCTGGATCGAACGGAGCGGGCGCGGGCGCTGCTGAACCCGGGCCCGTTCCGCGGCGGAGCCGACCGGGCACGTCCTCGTCGTCGTGATCACACTGAACCGGCCGGAAGCCCGCAACGCGGTCGACGCCGCGATGTGCCGAGCGGCCGGTGGGCTACTGGAGTAGACCGAGAAGGAGCCGACCGGGCTGTCGTTCTCACCGAGGCGAGCGATCGGGCCTTCCACCTGGGCGCGGATCTCGAGCGCTCGCGCGCGGTGACGCGGTGATCCCTGTGTCGTCCGTGACCGCGCCGAGCATCTCGGGTGACGAGCCTATCCGAACAGCACCGGTATCTCGGTGGCGCCCCGTTCGTACATGCCGATGAAGCGGGGCGTTTCCCCCTCGGGGTCGAGGCGGAGATTCGGCAGCCGGTCGAGCAGCCTGTTGATCCCCACCCGCATCTCGGCTCGTGCGACATGCATTCCGAGACAGACGTGCACGCCGCCGCCGAAGGCGAATGTCGGTGTGAGCGGCCGGGTGATATCGAACTCGTCGGGATCACGCCAGCGGTCGGGGTCCCGGTTGGCGGCGGCAACGCACAGATGCAGCACGGAGCCCGCGGGCATGTGTACACCGTGGAAGTCGACATCCTGCGTTACGTACCTGGAGAACATGGGATCGGTCGGCATCCACCGCAACGCTTCCTCGATCGCTGGCCGCAACAGCTCGCGATCCTCCCGTACCGCGTCGAGCACCTCGGGACGCTGCAGCAACGCGGTGAGCACGATGCCCATCTGCTTCCAGGTGGTACCCGAGCCGGCCGTCAGCAACAGGACCGAGAACGAGTAGATCTCGGCATCGGTGAGACGCGTGGTCTTCCCATCCTCGCCCTTCAGCTCTGCCTGCGCCAGAACGCTGATGAGATCGTCTTCCGGCTTCTCCCGCCGCGCGGCGACAATCGGCCGGAGGATCTCCACGATATCGTCCGGGCGCGACAACGCCGCACGAATTTCCAGCGCCTGCTCCACGGATACGCCGAAACTTCCGGTGATCGTGAGTACCGGAATGGCAGCACAGAAGTCGACATTGAGTTCGGCTCGCCCAGCGTCGGCGAAACCGTCGATGAGCTGATCGACGGTCTCCTCGATCCAGTTACGGATCCACCATTGCGCCTTGCCCGGTATGAACGACGGCTGCACCAGCGCCCGTGACCGCCGGTGCTGCAGACCGCCCATCGTCAACAAGCTGTTGCTCACGCTGAGCTCCCCGTTGTTCGGGTCGACAGGCTCGATCGACGAGGCGAAGACCTCTCCGTTGCGATACGCGGTATCGCACGCCGCGTAGCTGAAGGCCGAGAAGTGGGGGCGGTCCGGATGGGGCAGCCCTTGGAAGAGGGCCGGTCCCTCGTAGCCCGTCAACTCGTGAACCACACCGGCGTGCACGGGACCTTGTTCACGCAACCGGTGCCATACCGGGTATGGATCGCCCTCGTAACCACCACCGTGCGCCGCTCCGTAGGAACCTCGCAGATCGAATAATTCGCGAACGCGGTCGCGGTCGAGTATTGATGTAGTACTCACCTGTCACCTCACTGAATATCGGACCGTCGGCCGGGAACACCGATCCGGTGGTGACCCGGACGATCCCCGCGATAGTTGTAGAACTGGTTGCAACACAGACTGTCGGCTCTCACGCTTCGTCGACAATTCCCAGCGCGCCGGCCGGGCAGGCCTCGACCGCGGTCCGGACCGAGTCGTCGGGATCTGTCGAAGGGGTCAGTACGACCGCTTTCGCCTCCTCGTCCTGAGTGAAGGTGCCCGGAGCGTAGACAGTGCACATTCCGCTGCCGATACACGCTGTTCGGTCGACCGTGATCAACCGATCCGACGCCGTATCGAATGACTTCATTGCTTGTCCTAACCTTGTGATCTCGCCCAGAGCCGCCCGCCGGCGCTCGGGGCAGTATCGACATCGACATCGAGGTCGCTATCGTGGGCAGGCACGGATGTTTCCGTCCTCAGCAGCGCCGGTGACCTCCGATCCGCCGGCCCGAAGGCCGTTCCAGGGACGTAACGAACACCAGGAGAAGGGGTCCCCTGATGCCGGAAGTCACCGGCCGCAAGACGACCATGTCCAACGCCAGGCGCCGCCACAACGGTCCGGAACCGGAAAAACGGCGCGGGACCGGACGTACGCACCGGGGCCGGGAAACCCGGCGCCGGCTCGTCGATGCCGCCAAGGCGGTCTTCGAACGCGACGGATTCGTGCATGCGAGGATCACCGATATCTGCACCACCGCGGGGGTCTCCCACGGCTCCTTCTACACCTACTTCGTCACCAAAGAGGAAATCTTCACCGAGGTGGCCGATTCGGTCGAACTCGACCTGCTCACGATCGGACCCGCGCCCGAGGGCACCGGTCCGATCGGGCGCATCCAGTCGGCCACTGAGCACTACCTGCGGGTGTTCGGCGCCAACGCCAAGATCATGAGCGTGATCCACCAGGTCTGCACCATCGACGCCGATGTGCGCGCCACCCGCCTGCAGCGGCAGAACAGCTTCGCCCAGGCTGTTGAAACCCATATCCGCGGCCTCCAGGAATCCGGTCACACCGATCCCCGGATCGACCCCGCCTACGCGGCGCGAGCATTGGGCGGTATGGTGGCCCATTTCACCGACCATCTCTTCAATACCGACAACGACTTCGACCTGGACACTGCTGGCGAGCAGCTCACCCTGATATGGGTGAACGCCCTCGGTATCCGCGACACCACTGAACTCCGGTCCACCGCCCACGACTGAGTCACCTCACTACGGGGACAGCACCACGAGCGGGATGGTCCGAGCCGTTCGAGTCTGGTAGACGTCGTAATTGGGCCACCGATCGGACATCACCTTCCACAGTGCGGAGCGCTCGGCGCCGGACACCGTCCGGCCGACCACCGGGATGCGCTGTGCCCGTACCTGGATCTCGGCGCGGGGGTTCGCCTCCAGGTTGCGATACCACTCGGGATGCGCCGGCGCCCCGCCCATGGAGGCCACGACGATATAGTCCGCTCCGGATTGCCCGAAGATGAGCGCGGAGGTACGTGGCAGGCCGGTCCTGCGCCCCGTTGTCGTCAGCAACAGGGTCGGTACGCCGTTCCACAGGTAGCCCACTTCCCCGTCGGTTTCGCGATAGCGCGCAATATGTTCCGCGCCGACCAGGGCCAGATCGGGGGCCTTATAGCCGGGCTCTTTCTCATTCATCGGTTGTCCTCACCTCGCCACATATCCGCCGTCGACCGGGAGTAGCACTCCCGTGACATTGCCGGCCGACTCCGATACCAGGTAAACGGCGGCCGCGGCACAGTCCTCCGCGGTGATCGGCTTGCCGAGTGGATGCTGTGCACCGGCCTGCCGAACCGCCTCCTCGGACAGCTCGGCCCCCTGCCCGAGTCCGCCGGCGGCGAAGAAATTGGTCTGCGGCATGGCGGCCGGGCAGAGGGCGTTGGCCCGGATTCCGAACGGGGCGCCCTCGATCGCGACGGCACGGGTCAACTGGTGCACGCCACCCTTGGTGGCGCCGTAGACCGCCCCGCCCCAGCCGACCAGGCCCGCCACCGAGCCGGTGTTGAGAATGACCCCGCCACCACCCTGCTCCTTGAAGCGCAAGACAGCATGTTTGCACCCGAGGAAAACACTACGCAGGTTGACCGCGACCAACCGATCGAATTCCGCGACCGTATGGTCTTCGAGCAGAGCTCCCCCGAGCCTCGGGGTGGGGATGCCGACGTTGTTGAACAGAATGTCCAACCGCCCGAAATGCTCGACCGCCGAATCGAGCATCCCCACCACCTCGCTTTCCTCGGCGACGTCCACCCGGACCGCCACTGCTGTCCCACCGGTCTTCTCGACCAGCCGAACGGTCTCCTCGACCCGCTCCGCGCTGATATCGGCGCACACCACGCGGGCGCCTTCGGCTGCGAACCGCAGCGCGGTCGCTCGGCCGACACCCGACCCCGCGCCCGTGACCACGGCGCTCTTTCCGTCCAGCAACATTGCTGCACATTCCTTTCCCATTCGATACCGAGCGCAAGGCGCCGGTGAACACTTCGACAGCAGCGATGGATCCGGCCGAGTTCGGCTCAGGCGCGGGTCAGAACGGGCGGCTCTGCGGGGGTGAATCGGTAGAGCCGCTCGGCGTTCCCACGCAGAATCTTGTACTGGGTTTCCGGCGACAGATGCCCGATGCGGTTCTTCACCACCTGGATCGAGTCGGGGAAGGTGGTGTCGGAGTGCGGATAATCGGTCTCGCACATGATGTTGTCCTCGGGGATCTCGCCGAGACTCGCTATCGCATGGGCGTCGTCGATGATGCAGAGATGGATATGGTCTCGGAAATCCGCCCGCAGATCGAGTTTGTCCAGATCTATCGCACCGCTGCCGGCATGCCCGTCGAAAGATACACCGCGCTGAACCCAGTAGCGCTGTTTGTCGAGCACCTGCTCGGCCCGCTCCAGGAAGTACGGCGCCCATCCGGCTTCGCCCTCGGACAGCGCGATCTTCAGTTTCGGATAACGCTGGAACAGGCCGCTGAACAGAAACGACAACATGGTGCCCGAGGTCCTGGTCGCGCCCCAGGTGAGATTGGCCATGAACGGCGCGTTCGAGCAGATCTGCGGCAACGTCGAGGACGACCCGACATGCATCGACACCACCATGTCCAGATCGTTGGCCGCCGCCATGACCGGGTCCCAGTAGCCGCTGGGGTCGTGAATGGTGGGCAGGCCGAGCGGCTCCGGATTCTCCGAGAACGCGAAGGATGTGGCGCCCTTGGCGGCACAGCGCTCCATTTCCCGGGCCGCGAGTTTCGGGTCCCACAGCGGGATCAAGATGAGCGGGATGTAGCGACCGGGTGCCGCCCCGCACCATTCCTCGATCATCCAGTCGTTGTAGGCCTGCAGGCAGGTGAACCCGAAGTCCCGGTCATCCGCCTCGTAGAAGATCTGCCCGCAGAACCGGGTAACCGACGGAAAACACAGCGAGGCCAGCACTCCCGCACGATTCATATCCTCTATTCGCGCCACGGCGTCGTAGCAGCCGGGTGCCATCTCGCTGTACGGCACCGGGTCGGGGCTGAACTCCTCCTTGGACTTGCCCACCACAGCGCTCAGCCCGGAACTGGGGAACTTCTTACCCTCGTAGACCCAGAAATCCATCCCGCTGTCGTCGACCTCCATATGAGGTGCACGGTCGCGGTCCTTACTCGCCACGCGATCCACCCAGACGTTCGGCGGCTCCAGAACATGGTCGTCGACCGATATCATCCAGTCGAGATCAAGGTTGGCGGTCATTGTCCGTCCTTTCTTCGGCGACCTTCGTAACGAGGTCGGGTTCTGCTTGTCGTTCCGCTCGCGCCCGGCTCAGCGGAGGTCCCCGATGGCGATGTGTTTGACTTCCTGGAAGGCTCGGATGCCATCGGTTCCGCGCTCGCGGCCGAGACCGCTGTGCTTGTAGCCGCCACTCGGGGCGTACGCGCTGTACAGGCCGGCGTTGACATTCACCGCACCCGTCCGCAGGCGGCGCGCCACGGCCGTTGCCGCGGCCACATCAGCGCCGTACACCTGGCCGGAGAGGCCGTAATCGCTGTCGTTTGCGATCCGCACCGCGTCGTCGATATCCCGGTAACCGATGACCCCGATCACCGGGCCGAAAATTTCCTCCCGCGCCGCCGGATTGTCGTTGTCCGGCAGGTCCAGCACGGTCGGCTCGAAGTAATAGCCCCGCTCGAGACCGGCGGGCCGCCCGCCCCCGAACACCACACGGCCACCGTTGTCCTGCGCCAGCGCCACGTATCGCTCGCACCGTTGCCGCTGAGCCGCGCTGATCACCGGACCCATCGTCGCGGCCCGGTCGCTGGGCGGCCCCACCTCGATACCGGCGTAGGCCTGGGACACCGCGGCGATGACCTCGTCCTTACGGTCTTGCGGCACAAGCATGCGGGTCGCGGCGATACATGCTTGACCGGCCGTCGCCCCTACTACCGCTGCGGCTCCCCTGGCGGCGTGCTCGACGGCGTCGGGCAGATAGATCTGCGCCGACTTGCCACCGAGTTCCAGCGCCACCCGTTTCACCGTCGGCGCGGCCTGGCTCAGGATCGCCCGCCCGACCGTGGTGGAGCCGGTGAACGACACCATATCCACCGCCGGATCCGTGGTGAGCAGTTCCGCACCCGCGGCGCCGGGCTCCACCACTACGCTCAGCACTCCGGGCGGCAAGCCCGCGGCCGCCGCGGCGGCACCGAACATGAGCGAGGAGATCGGCGTCAGCGGGCTCGGGCGCAGCACCACAGAGTTGCCCGCCATCAGCGCCGGAATCAGTTTCTGCATGCCCATGATGAACGGGGCGTTGTAAGGAGTGATCGCGGCCACGACGCCGATCGGCTCATACCGGCGGATACTCAGCCGCACGCCCGCCCGTATCAGCTCGTCGACCGGCACGGGGTTGGCTTCCTCATGCGCCATGGACAGGTACAGATCGATCGTTTCCCGGGCCATCGTCATGGTGGTGCGGAACTGCGCACCCTCCGCGTAGAACACCGGTTGCCCGCCCTCGGCGACGATGAGGTCGACGAGCACCTCACGGGCGGACTCCAGGTGTTCGAGGAAGGCGTGCAGTGTCTGCGCCCGTTCCACGGCCGGCAGGTCGGCCCACACCCCGCTGTCGAAACTGCGGCGCGCCTCGGTCACCGCCCAGCCGATATCCGCTACCGATGCCGCGGCGAGCTCCGCAACGGTCGATTCGTCCGCCGGATTCTCGACGGTGAACACCGCGCCGCCGTCCAGCCATTTTCCGGCCACGTAGGAGCACCAGTGTGGAATGTTCGTCACGATCGATCCCTTCGTCGAACTGGCAATGTCAGAACGGTTCGGCGCTGTACACGACGGCGCCTCCGTAATGCGGCGACGATTGGCAGGCGACGCCGATCGTCGCCTTCGCGCGTTGTCGTGCGCCGGCCCGCCCGGCGAGCTGGAGATAACACTCGAGCATCTGCGGGATGCCGTGCATACGCCCGTTGCCGAGTGCGCCGCCACCGGAGAGCACCGGTAACCCGTCGGGCCGGTCACTGTCGATCCGTCCGTCCTGGACGAACCGGTGCGCCTCTCCGACCGGGCAGAAGCCCAGGGCCTCCAACCAGAACCAGACAAGAGGCGAGAAACCGTCGTAGAGCTGCGGCAGATCCACCTCGTCCGGCCCCACGCCGGCCGACTCCCATAACCGGCGCGCGGTCTCCGCACCGCCGCGCATGATGTCGTCGAGCGGCCAGTGCAATGGCAGGCGGTGCGGTACCGGGCTCGATTGCGCGTAACCGCTGATGTACACCGGGCGATGCCGGAGGTCCCGGGCCCGGTCCGCGGAGGTGAGCACGAACGCGGCCACCCCATCGACCGGGATATCACAGTCGTACCGGCACACCGGGTCTGCGAGCAGCGGTGCGTCCAGGTACTGCTGTGCCGTCAGCGGTTTGCGGTACCAGTGGGACCACGGTATCCGCGCGCCGTTCTTGCGCGCCTCGACGAGTACGGCCGCCATGGCTTCCCGGTCGGCACCGTAACGCTGCAGATATTCGGTGTAGGGCAGCGCGATCATCGCGAGGGGCCCGAAGTATCCGGTGGGCGCAGTCCACTGTTGAGGACCGGTGATCTCACGGGTCGAGTTCCCGTGGTAGCTCCCACGCGGGTTGTGCAGCGCGCGGAAGAACAACAGATAATCCGCGGCACCACAGGCCACAGCATTGATGCCCAGGGTCAGCGCCCCGGACACCTGGCCGACCCCCTGGAAACCGGCGACGTATCGCGGTGCGGCGCCGAGGTGTTCGGCCATCCACGCCGCCGTGACCGTGCTGATCCCGTCTTCGACTGTGTGCGAACCCGCGGTCGGGAACATCGAGGCGGCGACGATACCGTCGACCTCGCCCAGTTCCAGACCGGCGTCGGCGATCGCCCGGCGCGCCGTGTCGACCGCAAGTGCCCCCAGTGGGGAATCGGCATGCCGCTGAATGGCGCTCTGTGCACAGCCCGCGATTGCCACCTTGTTGCTTGCGCCGAACCTGCCGCTCATACGTTTCCGTCCCGATGATCGTCCCCGCTCAGCACGAAGGCGGGAACGGCCACGCCGGACGCTATGTCCTCGAACGCGACCCGCACCGCCGACCCGATCTCGACGGGTGCCCCGGGACCGTCGAGCAGTCGGCCGATCAATCGAAGCTCGGTCTGTTCGATCAGTTCGACATCCACCAGAACGAACGGCACGTCGGCCGTGAACCCGGAGAGGAACGATTGACGCACCACCGTCCACGAACGCACCACACCCGATCCGCTCACCGGTTCGAATACGAACTCCGCAGCGATGCTTCGGCAGTGCGGACAGATCTGGTCCGGGGCAACGGTGAACAGTGCACAACGGCCGCATCGGGCGGCGGTGAGCATATGCCGAGCCGTCGCCGCCCAGAAGGGGGCGGAGAGTTCATCCGGAACAGGGACAGGCCGTCGGTCCGCAGCGGCGTGCCCGATGCTCGGGTCGGCGCTCATCACGGAATCACTCCCGAATCCTTGAGTGCTCCGATATCCGCCCAGCTGTATCCCAGTTCCAGTAGTACCGATTCGGTGTGCTCGCCGTGCTCGGGTGCCCGGACCAGATCGGGGGGATGTCCGTCGAACTGCACCGGAACCGTGGGCAACGAGTACTTCACGTCCCCGTCGACCACTTCACCCAGGTACCCGTTGGCAAGCACCTGCGGATCCTCGAGCAACTCCTCCACGCTCTGAACCGGCGCCCACGGCGCATCTATCGTGGCGAGCAGCTCCTTCCATTCGGCGAAGGTGCGCTCGCCGAATTCCGCTACCAGTTCGGCGACACAAGCTTCCCGATTCTCCCGCCGCGCCGCGAGATCGACGAAGCGTGGGTCGTCGGCCAATTCTGCTCGGCCGATCGCCCGGCAGAAATCCCGCCAGTATCGATCACCCTGAAGGAATACCAGCTGGATATGACGCCCGTCCTTCGTCCGGTAGGTGCCGACCAGGGGGTTCGGCGAGTCCTCGTTCCCGGACATCGCTCGTGGCTGCTGCCCCTGCAACGCGGACAGCAGGTCGGATGACAAGGTCCACATCGCGGTCGCGAGCAGCGAGACATCCACCACCGCGCCCTGCCCGGTACGCTCGCGCCGCAACAGGGACGCGGCGACCCCGAAAGCCAGCGCCATCGCGCCGTTGCGATCGCCCATCGCGCCACGCTGGTGGATCGGGTTCTCCCGGTCCGGGGGCGTCAGGACGTGGGCCATACCGCCCCGTGCCCAGAACGCGGACGAGTCGTAGCCGGCCCGGTCCGCGTCGGGACCCCGGGCGCCGTATCCGTGCCCACGGGCATAGACGAGCTTCGGGTACCGCGCGGTCAGCGTTTCCGCGTCGAGTCCGAGACGTGTCAACGCACCCGGCCGGAAATTGGTCAGGAAAACGTCGGCTGTCTCCAGCATCTGGTCGAGGACGGTTCGGCCGCCCTCCACCCGCAGATCCAATGCGACCGATCGCTTGCCCCGATTGGCCAGTGCCATCGAAAGATTGACCCCGCCGCTGTCCACGCCGATGCCCTGCGTGGCAAGGCCTCGATAAGGGTCACCCTCGATGCGTTCGATCCGTACGACGTCGGCTCCCCAGTCGGCCAGCAGCGCGCCGGCGACCGGAACGAAAACCCATTGAGCCAACTCGACTACCCGGATATCGCGGAAAGCACCGTTGCTCACGTCCGGCTCCCTTGTTCGTCCATTGCTGTTCTGTTCGCCGGGTAATGCCCGAGCCTGTCCGGTGCGGCCTCATATCCGCTGCCCGGGGGCAGTACGCCGACCAGAACGCGCCCAGCGCAAGTTCGTAGCGACCGGCCGGTTCGTTGTGGGTAAATGCAAACTGACAACGTTGTCTCCTGTGCAAACGCAACGCTCGCTGAGCCACCTCTGACCTCCTGATGCGTTCCGGACGACGCTTTCGACGCGACTCCACACGGGACGGCCGAGGGATCAACCGGGTACGGACACCGAGTCGGCTACGCCAGGCACCCGGCTGTCGCCCCGAGCACTGTCGACCTCCGCGCATCTCAGGCGAGTGCAGGCCGGCAATTCAGGGAAACGCGGTCCTTACAGAAGAGGAGAAGTGGCATTTGATGCTCGTATTTCAGCACCATTGATCCAAATGATAGCTTGTTGTGATGTGGGGCACAAGGGCTATCGTGAGGTGATGATGGCGGCCGACTTCCTCCAAAACCGAGTCGGCGCACAGAGATCAGCCCGAGTCGAGCCCTCCGGCAGTCCGGACGCCGCATATGCGCGTGCCGCCAGGGGAGCTCACATCGGATAGCCGTCACCCGGGCCGAAGGTGGCGAACCTCGAACCGGATACCTGCCCCGCCGGCCGATTCACTCAGCGCTATTCTTGGAATGTTCGGTGCGGGCAGGGTGACGAGGTGAAGGGGCAGGATGCCGATCAAGCCGTCTCCGGCGGTCGTCCGCGCGGGTCAGCTCCTGCAATTCATGGCCCGGCGCCCGTCTGCTTCGTACTCGATCGCCGAACTCGCACGCGCCACCGATATGCCTCGTGCGACGTGCGATTCCACGCTACAGGCCCTGGCGGAACACGGTCTGGTCGTGCGCCGCGGACACGAACTCCGATATGAACTCGGGGGCTTCTGCATCGTGCTGGGTGATGCCGCCCGGGCCGCGAACCCGATCTTGAATGCCGCCAGTGTCGAGGCGGAAGCCCTCGCCCGTGCACTCAACGCCTGCGTGGCAGTGTCCGCGCTCATCGGGAACGCGACCCGGGTAATGGCGGTTTCCGACTGGGGTCCACCCCTCGGTACCCGCCCCCGGCCGGGCCAGTCCGTCCCGCTGTCGCCTCCTTTCGGCGCCGTCTTCGTTGCCTGGGACCGGGACAAGGCTGTTGCCTGGCTGGCCGAGGCTGCCGGCACATCGGCCGATGAAGCCCCGGATCGCTGGCACAAGGCGCTGGACGCCATTCGCAGACGGGGGTACAGCGTCTCGCTGACGCCTGCACGCTCCTGGGTACCGGACCCCGACTCGGCCTTCGAAACCGCGCTCAACCCCCCGGATCCCGAGCACGCTCGCCGCTATCAAGCGGAATTGGCCGAACGCATGAAACACACCGAGTACCTCCCGATGGATCTCGAGGGTGCGGAACCGGTCCGTTTGATGCAGATCTCGGCACCGGTATTCGACGTGGCCGGCCGGACCGCGGCGGCGCTGATGCTGCTGGGGCCTCCGCACGAACTGGCCATTCCGGAAGTGGAAGCCCTCGGACGCCAGGTCGCCGATGCGGCACACCGCGCCGCCAAAGCCGCCGGTAGCGATATACCTCATTGAAACCTCGGCAGTTCGCGCCCTGATCCGTTGGCGGACCGGGCAGCCGACGCCCAGGAACACCGGCTCCGTTCCATCACGCGGACAAGTCCCTGGACGCTCCTGAACCATCCGAGCTCAACCGGAAATCGACAATAATGTCAATATCGATGTCGACATTCACCTACACTCGTGCCAGGCACAGTTGCTCACGCCGCTCGCCTCGGACCCCAGGATCCGCGCTACGCCCCAGCCGAAGAGCCCGGCCCGCCGCGAACTGGATCCGGCGATCGCATGCGTTTCCCCGAAATCAACGAACATCCCAGAAGAGGCATCGTGGCTACATCGAATCGACAGCAACCTCCGGTCCCGCGGACACTGACCGACCTCCTCTCCCCGGAATGGCTCACACAGGCACTCGGCGCCCGCTTTCCCGACATCCGCATCACCGGGCTCACCCCGGGACCCGTGGTGAGCCGGATATCGACCAATGCCCGATTCCACATCGAATGCGACGGTGGACTCCCCCCTGGGCTCTCCCCCGATCTCTGCGGCAAGGGCTACTTCACAGAATCCGGCTGGTCGAACCGGCACGCCGGCACATTCGAAGTGCTCTTCTATCAGCGCCTCGCCGCCCAGACCGGCATACGGACACTGCGCAACGTGTACGCGGAGGTCGAGGACGGAACAGGACATGGCGTGGTCATCACCGAGGATGTCGTCGCTCAGGGTGCGCGGTTCCTCGATGCCACCAGTGAATACACGCCCGATCTGACCGCCGACAGCCTTTCCCAGCTGGCCACACTGCACGCCGCGACATGGGGGAGTCCGACCGTTGGTGCCGCCGAGTGGCTGGACTCGCGGCTCGATTTCATTCGGAACGTGCGTGGTGTCAAGGAGATCCGCGGCAATTTCGAGAGCGAGATCGGCGCGGGAGTTCCGGCGGAAGTACGCGACGCCGAGCGGCTCTTCGACGCCTACCGAGCACTCGCGGAGCGGACCAGCACGGCCGAACCGTGGTCGGTCGTTCACGGCGACGCCCATGTCGGCAACCTCTACCTCGATGGTGACGGCCGGCCGTCATTCCTCGACTGGCAGCTGACACAGCGCGGTCCATGGTATTTGGATGTCGCTTACCACATTGCGTCCGCATTGACCGTCGAAGATCGGCGCACTACCGAAAAGGACCTTCTGCGCCATTATCTGGAGCAGCTGAGGATCGCCGGGGTCGACGCTCCGACATGGGATGAGGCATGGCTGGGCATGCGTTTGGGAGTCCTGCACGGCTTCTATCTCTGGGGCATCACCCTCAAGGTCGCTCCCGCTATCACCACCATGCTCGAGCATCGTCTCGGAACGGCCGTTGCCGACCACGAATCCTATGCAGCAGTGGGCGTCTGAGATATGGTTCCAGGTCGCGTACCAGCTCTACCGATGTCGACAGTGGCTGGTCCGCGGAGCTTTCCGGGCTGAAGTTCGACACTTTCGACCGTCGTGGTGTGCACGCCGACTGCGCACCTCCCCCCCAGGCGGTACTCATCCCGAGCTGAATATGACATAATCGTCAAGTCTCAGCTCCCGCGGCCGCGGAGGTGCACGCCGTCTCCGAGCAAGCGCCGGGAACCGGACCTCGCCATGGCGGGAGGAGTGGCACGGACTTGCGGATCGCCGGCTTCTCACGGTGCCGTCCGGCCTCGTGGACGACGGACGCACAGCCCCCGACCGCCGGGACCTCCGCCCACCACAACATACGGAGAGAGCACATATGCAGAGCACGCTGAGCGTGAAGCCGACCGGCTGGTTCCAGATCGGGTGGTCAGCGGAATTCGGCCCGGACGCGGTCGTCGGCAAGCGGTACTTCGGCCACGATCTCGTGGCCTATCGGGGCCGCGACGGCGAGGTACACGTCCTCGATGCCTACTGCCAGCATCTCGGGGCGAACCTCGCCTGCGGCGGGAAGGTCGTGGACGAGGGTCTGCAATGCCCGTACCACGGCTGGGTCTGGAACTCCGCGGGCCGCAACGTCCACATTCCCTATCAGCCCGATCGGCCCAACAAAGTACGGCGGGTACGCTCCTGGCACGCCGCCGAACGCGCCGGCCAGGTGTTTCTCTGGCACGACGTCTCAGGCCGACCGCCACTGTGGGAGTTGCCCGACGATCCGTTCGAGGCGCTCGGAGCACACATCGAGAAGGAGTCGTTCCACCCACCGCGATCGGCACATTTCCCCGATCTCCGGATCCACCCGCGGATCCCGCCCGAGAACGCGGTCGACCCGCACCACTTCCGCTTCGTCCACGGCACACCGATGTCACCTGTGGTACTCGAGGAGCACGTCGACGACTGGACCTGGCACTCACGCGTCGGTTTCGGTCGGCGCTGGGCCGACGGCAGCCGCAGTGACGAGACCCTCGGCACGATCGTGATCCACTGGTCCGGGATCGGAGTCAGCTGGAACGGTGAACACACCCGCAGCGGCGTCCGCGTGGTGGCGATCTGCCTCACTCCCGTGGACGACGAGCACTCCGAAATATTTGCGACATACTGGTTGGCCGAACGCGAAGACGACTCCCAGCCGGGCGTACTGGCGCGCCGATACCAGGAAATCGAAAACGCGCTGCCGGACGACATCAACATCTGGAACAACCAGATCTACCTGGACCCACCCGGCTTGGCCGCCTCGGAGGCCGCCGGGTTCCGCAAGCTGAGGCAGTGGGTCCTCACTTTCTTCCCCGACGACGAGACCGGCACCGTCCCCCACGCGGAAAAGGTGCCGGCCGCCCGCTGATCTCGACGGAAGCACCAGCGTCCGGGTCAGGTGCAGCCCGCGCGGCCGAACTCGTCCCCACCGGGCGCGACGGCAAGTCCGGACTGCCGGAGTACCCGACAGGCAGGCATGCGCTGCATCTTTAGCATAATCAGCTAGATGTTCTATACAATAAGCCTGATTGGTCGAACCGGATGATTTCTGCGGATTCGGGATCTGCGCTTTGCCGAGGTGGTCGGCGCCGATCCGATCGAATCGGCGCCGGGCCAGGTCGTCGAGCGCCACCCGGTCGCCCGTGCCCGTGCATCCCACTGATCGGTCACCACACCACGGAATGTGAACACCTGCAATGCCGGTGCCTATGAATCGGCCGATCTGTCGAAAGTTGTGCCAACAATGTCTGAAATTCCCGGCCATATTCTCGTTGTCGGCGCCGGACTGGGCGGGCTGCGCACCATCGAGGCGCTCCGATCCGCGGGCTATTCCGGGCTGATCACCCTGATCGGCGCCGAACCCGAACTGCCGTACGACAGACCGCCACTGTCCAAACAGGTTCTGTCCGGCACCTGGGAACCGGCTCGCACACAGCTCGCGGGCTATGAGCGGCTGCGAGAACTCCATGTGGACGCCGATCTGGGCAACCCGGTGGTGGAGTTGCGCGGCACGCGGGCGATTCTGGCAAATGGTCACTCCGTCGATGCCGGAGCGGTGGTGATCGCCACCGGTGTGCGCGCACGGCGGCTGCCCGGCCAGACCGATGCGTTCCACACGCTGCGTACGCTGGACGACGCGCTCGCACTGCGCTCTCGGCTCGCCCACGCGGACAACGTACTCGTACTGGGGTCGGGGTTCATCGGGAACGAAGTCGCGAGCACGGCGGTGGAGCAGGGAAAAACAGTGACCGTCGTCGAGGCGGCCCCGCATCCACTCGCTCGGTCCTTCGGGCCCGCGGTCGGTGGCATGACGGCGCGCCTACTGACCGATGCCGGCGTCACACTGTTGTGCGATACGACGGTCGAGGAGTTTCTCGACCCCGACTCCGGTGTTGCGGTGCGGCTCGCGACGGGCGACGAACTACGGGCCGAGCTGGGCGTAGTCGGCGTCGGCGGGATACCCGACCTCGACTGGCTGGCCGATGATCGGGTTATCGTGGCCAACGGCGTCCACTGTACGGAACGTGGCTCGGTCGTCGGCACGGACAATATTTGGGCTGTGGGCGATGCCGCCGCCTGGTACGACCCGGCCTGCGGCGAACACATTCGCACCGAACACTGGACCTCGGCGCAGGATCAGGCCAAGATCGTCGCCGCAGCGATCTTGGGAGTTTCTGTACCCACCATGCCGACCCCCTATGTCTGGTCGGACCAGTTCGGTATGAAGATCCAGGTCCTGGGCCGCGTCGCGCCGGACGACGACATCGTTCAGCTGCACGGCGAAGGTTTCGGCGGTGGGGCCATCCGGGGAACCGTCCTCGGTCATTTCGCCGACGACCGGCTGACTGCGGTTACCGGATTCGGGGCTCCCGCCATAGTGGCCCGTTACCGTGCGGCGATCGTCGGAGTATTCGACCGGGCCCAGGTCGAAGCGTTCGCCACCGGCCTCGCAGCCAAGCGGGTTCCTGCAGGCGCCTGAACCCGCCGGAAGACCGGACGCCGGCGCACCGCCTGCCTGTCCTGAGCGGGCGCCGAATCGACACCTGCACCGCTCAGGGATAGGGGCTCGCCGGCGAAGTAACGGCCGGCGACCCGCCGTACCAGTCGATGGAGTTTCCTCCACAGGTCGAGGTCATCCGAGCCGTAGGACCGTCCTCGTCCGAGCTCGGCTGTTCAGGACAGACCACAAATACGGGGAAGCGATCTACCTGCGGATACGGCTGGAACTGAACCCGGATGGATCGGTCCGCTTGCGGCGGGACGTCGCCTTCGATCGTCGTGTACACCCACGGACCGTCGTCGAGTTCCACGATCGCGAGCGTCATCGGCACCAGCGCGGAGTGTGGGCGGCCGACACTGCGGTGCGCCGGCCGCCATGACACGATCGAACCGAGGCCCGATGAGGGGACCCATTCGAGCTCGAACGATCGGCACACCGAGCATTCCCCGGTCGGTGGGGCCAGCAGCTGATCACAGCGCAGGCAACGCCGAATCATCAGCGCGGTTTCCGCCGGGTCTACGGGACCGTCGTCGGGTTCAGCTATGGACTCGAACATGGAAGCCTCGGTGTTGTAGTTCATCCGCCCTACCGAGCATCTCCTGATGCGTACGCCACGGCATCGGTGAAACTACGGCGACAGGGACCTATAAACGGCGTGCCGGCCCGACCAGGCCGGCCGTCGCCGAAACTCGCTCCGATCAGGATCGGGCGCCGTCCGATCGCCTCGACGTCGGCCGCGAATCGCTCCAGTCCGTACTCACCGTCGACTGACCAGCATCGCCCCGGCCACCGGCCCACCACCGGCGGCGACGGCGGCGACTTCGGCGTTCTTGCGAACCTGTCGATCACCGCCCTCACCCCACAGCTGCACACAGGCTTCGTGCAGGAACCCCATACCGTGCAACCGGCCACCGGAAAGCTGCCCACCGCTGGTGTTCAGCGGTAGGTCACCGTCGAGGCCGATGCGGTGGCCGCCATCGACGAAGTCTCCGGCGCGGCCGTGCTCACAGAATCCCAGCGCCTCCAGCCACTGAATCGTCAAGAACGTGAACCCGTCGTAGAGCTGTGCGAAATCGACATCGGCGGGACGCAGGTCGGTGCGCTCCCACAGTGTCGTGGCCGCATCGTGGGCAGCCATGGTCGTGAGGTCACGACGCTGATCCCAGGTCGCGCGCTCGAACATGCCGGTGCCCACCGATTCGACCGTCAGCGGCGGTTTCGGCAGTCCTGCCGTCGCCTCGCGCCGAGAGACGATCACCGCTGTCGCGCCGTCGCAGGGGATATCGCAGTCGAAGAGGCACAGCGGTTCCGAAATCATCCTCGCGTTCAGGTAGTCGTCCATGGTCAGCGGATCACGGAAGATCGCATCCGGGTTCAGGCCCGCATGCTTGCGCGCGTTCACCGCGATAGCACCCAATTGCTCACGAGTGAGGCCGTGGTCGTACATATAGCGCTGCGCCGGCATGGCCAGCCAGTTCGCCGCCGACACCGCCCCGAAGGGACCGAAGAACTCCAGATGGGCGGGCGCGCGCCCATTACCGAACAGCACCGAGGCACGGCCCTTGTCCGCCTGAGCCGTCGATTCCCATACCGACCGGAACACCAGCACGTGCTCGGCCAACCCGGTCGCCACCGCCATGCACGCTTCGATCACCGGACCCAACTGCCCCGCGGTCTCGGTACTACTGATGAACCACCGCGAACTCAGACCGAGCACATTGCGCAACTCGTGCACCGTTGCCCCGGAGAATCCTCGATCGGGAACCCCGGGCCCGGGGTAGCTCGCGACACCATCGATATCGTCGGGCTCCAGCCCGGCATCGGCGATCGCGCGCAGCGCCGCCTCCACGGTGAGATCGAGTCCGGTGCGGCCCAGCCGACGACCGACCTGAGATTTTCCGGCACCGCTGAGAACCGCCCGCCCGCCGAACGGTCCACCCGAATTCTTCACGCGCTCTCACCTTTCACCGGACGGAACAGCGGCAGCCAGACGTCGTCCCACTGTTCGAACCACACCTCGACCTCTTGCCCGATCGCCACCTGATCCGGGTCGACCCCGACCACGTTGCTGACGATCCGGACATCGGGCTCGTCGGCGAGCTCGATCATCGCCACCAGATACGGTGGTTCGAAACCCGGAATCCATTGCTGATGGTTGACGGTGTAGGCAGCAACCCTCCCCTTGCCCGAGGCGGCCTCGGGCCCCACGTCCCGGCTCCGGCACCGGAAGCATGCCGGCCCGCCGGGATGGAACCAACGCCGGCAGCTACGACAGCGGTAGATCATCAGCTTGCCGTCACGGCCACCTGTCCAGAACGCTTCCGACTCGGGTCCGGGTTCCGGCAGCAGTCGCGTTCGTGGCCGGGTATACCCGGGTATCTCCTGTTCAGCAGTGGTCACCTCCCCAATATAGATTATTCATCTATCTAAGTAATAGTTATCGAGGTGGTGCACACCGGAGTGTGGACGACCTGCACCTCAGGCGCTGTCCTTCGCGATCCCCCGGGCCCGGCTCGTCGAGCAGCGTCAGAAGGCGGACCGGTGCAGGCCGCCGTCCACTTCGATCCAGTTGCCGTTCACATAGCCCGCGTCGGCCGAGCACAGATACGTAACCAGCGACGCGATCTCGGCCGGCCGGCCGATCCGGCCGGCCGGCACTCGGGCTTTCGTCAGCATGAACTCGCGCCGTTCGCTCTCACTACCGGCACCGACCACCGCGTCCAGGTACTGGATGGCGCTCTCGGTTTCGATCCAGCCCGGCGCGACCGTGTTGATGGTGATGCCGAATCGGGCGTATTCGTCGGCGACGGTCTTCAGCAGACCCACCGTGGCGGGACGAGTGGCGTTGGCCACGACGTGGTGGATACTTCCGGTGGGTTCCTTGGCGGTGGCCGATCCGATATGGACGAACCGGCCCCACCCCGCCTCCCGCATACCGGGCAGCACCGCGTGCAGCAGGTAGAACTGGCTCACCGTGTAGGCCTCGAAGGACTCCCGGAGCGGCGCGGCGTCGGTGATATCGGCGAAGTCACCGGGACGCTGGTACTTTGCCTGACCGATAACGATGAGGGGCGGCCCGAACTCCCGGCGCACCAGTTCCACCGCCCGGCCCACTTCGTCACGGTCCGAACAGTCCGCCGTCACTCCGAAGGCGGTGCCACCCTGCCGGCGGATCCGATCGACAGCCGCCTCGACATCGGCCGCGGTACGGGCCGCGATCGCCACCCGGCTCCCCTCCGCGGCCAGCATCTTCGCCACTTCGAAACCCATTCCCCGGCTGCCGCCCACCACCAGTGCCACCCGGTCCTCGATCCCGAAATCCATTGCGATCATTCCTTCCGTCGGGAGCTGGTCCGCGCAGCGCGCGCTACCCCTTGCCAGAGTAGTGACATTTGTGTCAAATTTATCGCGTTCGACGCATTAACTGTTCACCCTCTGGGACATGCGAGTCATCTCGACCGCATGCGAGCCGGACCACCCCGAGGCAAGCAGCGATACATTATCTAAAGTCGAAAAGTGTTGGTGCTGAATCAATTATGGCGCCTCGGCCGCACAGGTGGTGTAGCGATGTAACCTACGGAAATCCGCCACCTCGCGCACCCGGCCATGGCAATGCGCGCGGCCCGACCGTTTCAACAGGGAGTTGACAATGACGTTGCGTGTAGGAGTAATCGGCGTTGGGTGGGGAGCAATGGTTCAGGTACCCGGGATACGCGCCAGCGCCGGATTCGAACCGGTCGCCCTCTGCGCACGCACCCGCGAACGCCTCGATCCGGCCGCCGAACGGCTCGGTATCAGCGACACTTCGACCGACTGGGAGAGCTTCGTGGCCCGCGACGATCTCGACGTCATCTCCGTCGCCACACCCGCACGGATGCACGCCGATATGGCCCTGGCCGCCTTCGAAGCGGGCAAGGCGGTGCTGTGCGAGAAACCGCTCGCCGCCGATCTCCCTACCGGCCGGCTGATGGCCGCCGCCGCGGCGAAATCCGCACAGCCCTCGGCATGCTGCTTCGAGAATCGGTGGAACCCGGACTGGCTGGCCGTCGGCGATACGGTGCGCTCGGGATCGCTCGGCAAGGTGTACGTCGCGCGGGTGAACCGCAGCGCCTCCTACTGGCACCCCTCCCGGCGGCCGCAGGCGCGATGGATGTACGACCGGGACCAAGGCGGCGGTTACCTCGCCGGCCTCCTCGTCCACGATCTGGATTTTCTGGTGAGCATGCTGGGCCGCCCGGTGTCGGTCTGCGCCGAAGTACGCTCCAGCGAGCCCGTGCGTACCTTGCCGGACGGGGAAGTCCTCCAGGTGACCGCCGACGACACCTCGGCCCTGCTGCTCCGATTGGAGTCCGGAGCGATCGCGATCCTGAGCGTATCGGTCATCGGCCTGTACGCCGACCACTACCGGCTCGAGCTGTTCGGCTCCGAAGGTACCGTCATCGGTGACGGCACGCTCCGATCATCGTCTTTCACCTCCGGCTCGACCGGCGACACCTCCCTCACCCCGCTCCCGGACTCCGATCGTGCCCCGGCACACCCCGGCACACTGCCTGATGGCCTGGCCGGTCATGCCGCTCGCGCGATGGCGCTGATGCTCGACGACTGGCTCCCGGCCTTCGACGGCGGCGTCGGCACCGCACCCTCATTCGATGACGGCCTGCTCAGCCTGGCGATCATCGATGCCGCGAATCGCTCGGCCGCCGGCGCCGGATGGGTGGATATCGAAATGTGAGCCTCCCCGCGGGACCGACAACTCGGGCGAGCCCCGGCCGTCTACACCGACCTGTCCACCGATTCAGATCTCGCGAGGGGTGACGAGGATCTTCACCTCGGTCGCACGGCCATCGGCCAGCAAATGCTCGATTCCCCTGTCCAGCGCGTGGGTGAGAGAGACCCGGCTGCTGATCAAAGCGTCGGGCCGGATCCGGCCATCCACCACGGCGTCCCGCACCTCGCGGAAGTCGGCCGCCGTGTACGCGAAACTACCGGTGAGCACCTTCTCCCTGGTGAGGAACGGAACCACATCCAACGGCACATCACCGTGGAAGTTCGCGACGACGACCGCCGTCCCTGCCGCTGCGAGCGCGTCGATCGCCGGCTGCAGAGTCGCCTTACCCACCCCGGAAGCATCGAACGCCACATCGACACCGCGCCCGCCCGTTGCTGCCCGTACTGCACCGACCACCTCTTCTTCGCGAGGGTCGATGATCCGGTCGGCACCGAGTCGTAGCGCGAGTTCCTTGCGCGAAGCGCTCAGCTCAGTGACGAAAACCGTCTCGACGCCGTGTGCCCGCAGCGCGAGGACCAGGGACAAGCCGATCGGGCCCGCACCTACCACCAGCGCGGTGCTGCGTTGGTTCACCCCGGCGAGTTCGACGGCATGCCATGCGACGGCGAGTGGCTCGATCAACGCGGCCGTCTCCGCGCTGAATCCGGCGGGCAAGACCAGAGCGTGGTCGGCCGGTACCACCACGGTGTCACTGAATCCACCACCCCAGCCGTTGATACCGATGAAGGCGAAGTTGTCGCACAGATTGGGGCGGCCCGCCAGGCATTCGGCGCAGGTTCCATCGGCGAAGTTGGGCTGAACCGCCACGAGATCACCGACCGCCACACCGGTCACATCCTCGGCCACCGCGGTGACGTATCCGGAGAACTCGTGACCCAATGTGTGCGGGCCGGTCTCCCCCATGATCGGGTTCGCGTAGTCGGCCGGTATCGGAGCAGATTCGTACAGCCCCAGATCCGAGCCACATATCCCGGCCCACTCGACGTGGACCTTGACCGTGCCGGGGCGAAGCTCCGGCTCCGGTATCTCCTCCAGCCGGGCATCGCGTGGTCCGTGAAGGCGTAATGCACGCATAGCAGGTTTCCTTTCCGCTGAGGGCCGGAGACGGGGTCTCAGCTGCTCATCAGTGCGCCGATATCGGCCACTGCCAGGTAGTCACGAAGACAATCGGGAGTGCTGTCCGATTCGGCAAGATCGAGGGTGGCACGCCGTAGCAGACCCGTGACCAGTACCACTGCCACAGTGGTCCGGATATCCGAGACGCCCAGGCCCAGCCGCTCCGCGACCGGCCGGCGCAGAATCGCTTCGGCGTCGTCGAACGACTGCGACAGCACCGCGCGCATCGCAGGTGAGGCTTGCAGGATCGGGACGAGTTTTCTCGTACGGTCCAGCACTGGACCGCCGGCCGATGCGTGGAACGCCGCGACCAACGCTTCGTCGAACGATTCGTCCGGCGGATGCGCGGCGAGGACTTCGGCCAGTACTTCCAGTCCGTGCCGGAGCACCGGCACGACGGCCGTTTCCTTTGTCGGAAAGTATCGGTGAAAGGTCCGCCGTGAGATGCCGGCGCAGCGAGCCAGCGTCTCGACCGCAACGTCCGGGCCGCCATGCTCGAGGTAGACGGCCACACACGCCTCCGACGCCTCCAGCGGCGTCAAATACCTGGTCGGAGCTGGCATGACGCCAACCTATCATCTGTTGTCACATTGTGACAACAAGGTCGTCGCCACCGCGCCCCGCACACACGAGGTGTCACCCACATAGCGAATGCCCCTGCGCGAACCACGTCGCCATACGGATCCATTGCATTCAGCGTGAGCTATCGACCACAGCGGGCCTCAGTTCTCGACCGCGGCCTCCCGTGGCGGACGATAGAACAGCAGCAGCTGGGCGAGCCCGGCCGCGATACCGCCGACAACTGCGATCAGCCCGCCCGGCAGGCCGGCCAGCGTATCGTCCAGCCCCAGAAGGTGGTCCACCGAGATCCGGCCGGGCCCGGTAATGGCCACCGATACGCCGAGCACCGCGAGAATCAGGTTGTACTCCCATCCGGAATTCACACTGAAAAAGCCGTTTTCGCGGTGCACCGTGTAGGCCGCGACCAGCATCAGCGCCACGAACGCGGCACCGGCGAACGGTGTGAGCAACCCGAGCGCGAGGAACACCCCCGCGATCATCTCGAAAGAGGCGGCCGCCAATGCATGCACGCGGCCCGGCCGCATGCCCATACTGTCGAACCAGCGAGCCGTCCCGGCGAGCCGGCCACCGGAGAAGAACTTCTGGTAGCCGTGCGCGGCCATGGTCAGGCCACCCACGACCCGCAATAGTCCTACGCCGGCATCGAGCGCTGTCAGATCCACGGTTGATCAACTTCCTGTCTGGGGGTATCAGAACGATGTGCCCTGCTCGTTGTCGCAGCCAGAGCACCCTCCGCTCGACGGACCGAGCAGGTGCAGAATCGACCGGCCACCAGGTGCCGGTGGTCGGTGGCCGGGCCGCACCAGCAGGTGGGCCCCACCGCATGGCCGAGGCCGGCACCGGTCCGACGAGCGCCGTTGGACCCCTCGAGCAAAGCCGCACCACATAACAGGGTAATAATCTATCTTATTGAACACTGAGGCATCCACCCCACCACAAGCACTCCCGTACGGGAACTCTCGTACCCCCATCGCCGAGCATGCATCCAGAACTTCGGACAGAGCTGCCATATCAGCGATATTATTGAACCTGTTTGACCGCGACCATCGACACAGAAAACGGCCCCGCATGACACGGCATGACCTGGAACTAGTCAGTATTCCCCGGATGGTTCTCATCAGCGCGGAGAAATTCGGGACCGCGGAGGCCGTCGTCGACCTCGAACTCGGCCTCCGATGGAATTTCCACGACGTCGCCGACCGGATGCTCGAAGCCGTCCGCGCGGCGGTCGCTTTCGGTATCGAGCCCGGGGACCGCGTAGCGGTCTGGGCACCGAACAGCGCGAACTGGATCGTGGCCGCGCTCGGTGTACTCGGCGCCGGCGGGGTCCTGGTTCCGATGAACACCCGCTTCAAGGGCTCCGAAGCCGCCTACATCCTACGCCGCAGCGGCGCCAAGGCCGTCTTCACCGTCCCCGAGTTCGTCGGCAACGATTACGTGGCGATGCTCCGGGCCGAAGACGTCGACGTGCCGGTGGTCCTCATGAATACCGCAGCACCGGAGGGAATCACGAACTGGCCGGAATTCCTGGCCCGCGGTGCCTCCGTCACCGAGGACTCCGCTCGCGCGCGAATCGCCGCAGTCACGGCCGACGATCTGTCCGACATCATGTTCACCTCCGGGACAACGGGTGCGCCCAAGGGCGTGATGCTCACTCACGGCCAGTCCCTGCGGATGTACGGGTACCTGAGCGAGATATTCACCTTCGCTCCTGGTGACCGGTACTTGATCATCCCCCCGTTCTTCCACACCTTCGGCTACAAGGCGGGGTGGATGTCGTGTCTGCTGCGGGGCGTGTGCGCCATACCGCAGCCGGTTTTCGATACCGATGTGGTGTTCCAGCGTCTTGTCGACGAACGGGTGACAATTCTGCTCGGCCCGCCGACGCTCTTCCTGGACGTCATCCGCAATCCCCGCCGCGGCGAGTTCGATCTGTCGCACCTGCGTGTAGCCGTTCCCGCCGCCGCGAATGTGCCCGAATCGCTGTACTACCAGCTGCGCGATGAGCTCGGGTTCGATGTAGTGCTCTCCGCCTACGGGCTGACGGAATCCTCCTCGGTGATCACCACTGCCGAGATCACGGACGCGCTGGACGATATCGCGAACTCGGTCGGCCGGGCCGCCCGTGATGTCGAGATCAAACTCGTCGACACCGACGGCGCAGAAGTGGCGTCCGGCGAACCCGGCGAAGTGCTGGTCCGCGGGTTCAACGTCACACGCGGTTACTGGGATGATCCGGAGGCCACCGCGGCGGCGATAGACTCCGACGGCTGGCTGCACTCCGGAGATATCGGAGTGCTGAACGATCGAGGCTATCTCAAGATAGTGGACCGCAAGAAGGATATGGTCATCGTCGGCGGCTTCAACGTGTATCCGGCCGAGATCGAAAAGGTTCTGCGGCAACACGAAAACATCGTCGACGTCGCCGTAATCGGCGTCCCCGACGAGCGTATGGGCGAGGTCGGGGCAGCCTTCGTGCTCGCGGAGAATCTCACCGAACAGCAACTGATCGAATGGGCGAGGGAACGACTGGCCAATTTCAAGGTGCCCCGCCATATCGTGTTCGTCGACGATCTCCCACGCAACGCGAGCATGAAGGTCATCAAGCCACAGCTGCGCGCACAGTGGAATTCACTCCAGCCCAGCCCGTAAGGCGATGGCGGTGAGCGGCCCCGACGATATTCCGCGCCGATACCGTACAAGTTCACGGGGCCGCTTCGACATCACCGGTGCCGGATCACCGCAGACGAGCGGTGATGGCACAAGCGGACAGCAGTCAAGACATTTCCTTCCCTTGCGCCGCCTTCATCTCTTCCAGGCCCACCATCGCGGGATACTGCACGGCACTGAACCAGTGCCCGTGACCCGTCGCGTGGATATCGAAAACGGATTGCAGGGCGGTCTGAAAGCCCTGCACATCGAGGGTCTGGTTGACCGCGCGTTTGGCCTGGCGCAGTGCCCAGGGATGTTTCTGCGCGATCCGGTGCGCCAACGCGAGGCTCTCGTCTACCAGTGCGTCCAAGGGGACAACCCGATTCACCATGCCGAGCCGCTCGGCCGTTTCGGCCGAGATCCGGTCTCCGGTGAACAGCAGTTCCTTGGCCTTGCGAGCGCCGAGTTCCCAGGTATGACCGTGGTATTCGACTCCCCCGATACCCATGTTCACCACCGGATCGGAGAAATAGGCATTATCGGCCGCGATGATGATATCGCAGGGCCAGCACACCATGAGTCCGGCAGCAATACACGCACCTTGCACCGCGGCGATACTCGGTTTCGGCGAATTCCTCCATTTGAGTGAATAACCGATGTAGCGTTCGGCTTCATTGGCGTACATTTCCGCCAGGTCCTTCGCTACGGGATCCTCGCCCCGGAGGTCGTGCCCGGCCGAGAAATGCTTTCCGTTGGCGTTGACCAGGATGACGCGGATTCCGGAATCTCGATCGGCCTCGGTCCACGCTGCGTCGAGCTCGTCCAGGAAAGAGAATGACTGCGCATTCGCAGCCTCTGGCCTGTTGAGCGTGATAACGGCGACCGGCCCGTCGGTCCGGTACAGAATCTGATTTTCAGGCACGTGGGCCCCTCCTTCTCAACGGCCGGCGAGCGAAGGCTCGGCGGACGAGATCGTCATCCGATCGGTTCCCGCCAGGCCGGTGGACGCCCGAGCCCGGACCGGTGCAGCAGGGCGCGGCGCCGGCGCTGCCGTTCTCGATGCCGGCAAATCGACTACTATCGATCAATCCGTCGGGTCAAATCTCATAATGAGTTAGATTATAGAACCTAATTCGACCTGTCAACGATGACTGACGAACCTCCACTACCGCACCTCGGCCGGCGACGGGCCATTGCCCCGACCTGGATCAAGCCGAGATGAAGCGGACCCGAGTCCCTCGACGGGATTTGTCGAAATCTCGCAACCAGCTGTCGCGGTACTCACCGGCCCCGACGATAGGACTCGGCACCACCGTGGGCGGCATCGCCGGCCTCATCCGCGGGTACCCGAACCGGTCTCTCGTTCACGGGAGCCGCGAACCGGCCAGGAGCACTCAAGGGAGCACATCCAGAACGGTTTCACCAGGATCGCCGATCATGAACTCGCTCACCTGGATCAGGTGACGCCGCCAGAACGTGACTGCCTTTTCGGCATCCTTCGCCCGGATCAACTCGATGAGCTTGGCATGAGAACGCTGAGCCGCCCGGCATTTCGCCAGATGCTCCGGCTCGCCCCGGTGTTCCCGCAGAACCTTCTCGTTATGGCATTCGATGATCGAGAACAAGATATCGAGCATGACCATCATCGTCTCGTTACCGGCCAGTTCCGCCAGCAACCGGTGGAACTCGAGATCATGTCGACGTCCGTAGGCCTCGGGATCGTCGAGCAACTGCTCGCCCTCGGCCAGCATCGCCTCCAGCCTGCCGAGCCCGGTGGCGGTACGTTTCCGCGCGACCACCGCAACGGCCGAGGTCTCCACCGTCATCCGGGCCTCGTAGACGTCTGCCAGCGTTGTCCCCTTGTACTGCAACAAGGTCCCGACGTATCGGCCCGCCGTTCCGGTATCGGGGAGCATGACCCGCGCACCCCCGCGCGCCCCGCGCCGGACGATGATGATCCGCTCCGACTCGAGGATACGGAAGGCTTCGCGCAGTGTCGGACGCGAGATGCCGTAGCGCTCCATGAGGGCAGCTTCGGAGGGCAGGGCGTCGCCCACCTTCAGCTCACCGGTCACGATCTGGCGACGCAGATGCGCGGCGACCATCTCACCGGCCTTGGGCACCCGGACGATGGTCGAATCGGGCATCGCAGTCATACGTCCCCTCCGTCGATAGAAACAGTCGCCCCATGCTATCGGATGCCGCCGACCAGCGGTCCGTAGCTCCCCACGGCAGAGGAGTGAATCAGCTATTTTATCCTATGATATGCGTCGCGCCGATGCTGAACTTCGCGGCGAAGCCGGGCATTCGCACGATGCGTAAGGACGCGCACACAGCCGGTAGGAAGAAGCAATAGTATGATCAGTCGACTATAACCAGAAAGGGTTCCTCCATGCCCGCAATACCGGTCTCGGCCACGATCAGGGTACCGAAAGCCGGAGAAATGGTAGCGGCGCAGCTACGCCGGCAGATCGTGACCGGCGCACTGAAGGAGGGCGACGCCCTGCCCCCCGAATCGGTCCTGATGGAACGCTATGGCGTTTCGCGCCCGACACTTCGTGAAGCCTTTCGCATTCTCGAATCCGAACGCATCATCCAGGTGAAGCGCGGCGCGCGCGGTGGTGCACGGGTCATGCTTCCCGATTCCGGAACAGCGGGCCGGTATGTCGGGACTCTGCTCCAATTCCGTAACACGCCCCTGGCCGACGTTTACCAGGCGCGCACCAATTTGGAAACAGCCGCGGTCGCCGGCCTGGCCCGGAAACGAACCGCTGCGGATATTCGCGAGCTGAAAAAGGCGGTCACCGAAGGTGAATTACTGCTGGAAGACGCGGGCGCCTTCACCGAGCACGACGTCCGATTTCACCGGTTGCTGCTACAGCTGGCCGGAAACCAGACAGTTTCGGTCCTGCTGGATGTCCTGTTCTCGATGATCGAGAGCCACAACAGCAAGGTCCTGCAGCGGAGTCGGAACACGGAGACCTCGCTGGCGATGTGCCGCTCGGCGCAGCGCGCTCATATCAGGCTCGTCGAACTGATCCGCGACAAGGATGCTTCCGCGTCGGCTGCCTTCTGGCACCAGCACCTCACCCAGGTCGCCGATTTCATGATCGCCGACCCCGGCGCCGGCGAAACGGTGCTCGACGTCCTGTCCTGATCCAGGCGACGCCCACAGGGCCAGCAGCCGGACGCCGCGACCCCGCCTGAATCGAAAGCTCGTGTTCGGCCGCCGAGCTCGCCGCCACCTCTCCGTCGCCGGATTCGCCGAGGGACGGGATGAATACCGCTACTCCCACGGCAGCCAGTGCCGCCGCGGCAACACCGTAGACGAGCTGGATACCGGCCAGGGACGCGCGACAGGACGGGCATCGCCACCGCGGCGGCCGAGCCCGCCGGTAACTCCACCCTCCGCACGACGTTTGCCGCACCCCACCGGCGACGCGAACTGCGCTCGCGACCGAATGCCCGGTCGATGACCACGGTAGGTGCCGCACGGCGCGAAATCAGCCCTCCGAGGGGCGAACCGGTTGATCCCCGCGGACAGCATCTCGCCGGGGACCACATCGCGGTCCGCGAAGATCGCACCGGCGGGCGCGTCGAATCACCAACGCATTAAGTATAATAAACTGACTTATTGCTTGACCGAGGTCACCGACAGCGCGAAGAGGTAACACGATGATCAGTACCCGAATCACGGAGATGTTCGGCATCGAGCATCCCCTGGTCTGCGGCGGTATGACGGGATTGGGCACCGCACCGCTGATCTCGGCCGTCGCCGAGGCCGGCGCCCTGGGCTTCCTCACCGCGCTGACCCAGCCGACCCCGGAAGACCTGGCGAAGGAGATCGCCCGGACACGGGAGCTGACCGACCGGCCCTTCGGTGTGAACCTCACGATCCTGCCGACGATCGACCCCGTTCCCTACGACGAGTACCGGGCGGTCATCATCGAATCCGGCGTGACGGTGGTGGAGACCGCGGGTTCGGACCCCGCACCGCACCTCCCGGACTTCCACGCGGCCGGGGTCAAGGTGATCCACAAGGCCACCAGTGTCCGGCACGCTGCCTCGGCAGCCCGCAAGGGTGTCGACGTGATCAGCATCGACGGCTTCGAATGCGCCGGCCACCCCGGCGAAGACGATATCCCGGGTCTGATCCTCATCCCCGCCGCGGTCGCTCGGCTCGATATTCCGGTGATCGCCTCCGGCGGTAT
>NZ_BMMH01000005.1:296225-326561 GCF_014645735.1 Nocardia jinanensis
GGACGGCATCAATATGGGCACCCGTTTCATGGCGACCACCGAGGCGCCCATCCACGACAACGTCAAACAGCAGATCGTCGCCAATACCGAGCGCGACACACTGCTCGTCTTCCGCGAGTTCCACAACTCCGCGCGCGTGGCCCGCAACAGCATCTCCGAGCAGATCGCCGAGATCTCGAAGCGGCCGGGCGCCACCTTCGCCGATATCGCCGCGCTCGCCTCCGGCGCCCGTGGTCGCGCCGAAGTCCTCGGCGCGGGCGACCTGGAAGGCGGACTGTGGTGGGCGAGCATGGCGCAGGGCCTGATTCACGAGGTCGCCGACTGCGCCGACGTGGTCACCTCGATCATCGACGACGCCACGGAGATCATCAGCAAACGCCTGCCGGCACTGGTCAGCTGAGCAGAGTCAGCGCAACGGCAACCCGCCCGCGTCGTCCACATCATTGCCGGTGGACGACGGGGCGAGTCCGCCGACGCTGAACGGGCCGCCTACCGCGGGGTGAAGCGCTGCGCACCGTCGAGACGGATCGTCTCGCCGTTGAGGTAGGGGTTCGTGAGGATGTGCTGCACAAGTGCCGCGTACTCCTCCGGCTTGCCCAGCCGCTGCGGGTTCGGAATATTGGCCGCGAACGCTTTCAGCGCATCCTCGCCGACCGACTCCATGATCGGCGTGCGCATGGTGCCCGGCGCGACCGTGCACACCCGGATCCCGAGGGGCCCCAGGTCACGGGCCGCAACCAGGGTCATCCCCACCACACCCGCCTTCGCGGCCGAATACGCGATCTGTCCGATTTGGCCTTCATAGGCCGCGATGCTGGCCGTCAGCACCACCGCGCCACGCTGCCCGTCACCGTCGGGCTCGTTCTGCGCGATGGCGGCGGATGCGAGCCGGAGCACGTTGTAGCTTCCGGTGAGGTAGAGGTCGATGGTCTTGGTGAACGGCTCGAGCGACGCCGGAGCACCGCCGCGACCGACAACCTTCTCCGGCTTTCCGTAGCCGCCGTGAGCGACGACAGCGTGCCGGAAGGTGCCCAGCTCACGGGCCGCATCGATGGCCGCCTGGACGCTCGCCTCATCGGTCACGTCGGTACGCACATAGCGGGCGTCGGCCCCGAGTTCGTCGGCCAGTTTCCCGGCGCGGTCATCGGAAAGGTCCGCGATCACCACCGCACCGCCGTCTGCCACGATCCGGCGTACCGCGGCCTCTCCGAGACCACCCGCGCCACCGGTCACCAGGGCAACACTCTTCATGGATCCACATCTCCTTTGCAGACATAATAATCTAACTAATTATGCCATAGGGCGGGAGAGGTGGACACGCGAACCCGCTGCTTCACGACAGCACGTCGAGCACCGACTCGTCCGGGTTCTCGATCATGAACTCCTTGACCCGGGACAGATAACGGCGCCAGAAGGTCACCGCGTTGTCGACGTCTCTCTCCCGGATGAGCCGGATCAGCTTGCCGTGCGCGCGATGCGCTGCGACGGTGGTGGACTCCGCCGCCGCGTCGCCGCGATGTTCCCGGGCGAACTTCTCTATATGCCGGGCGATGATCGCGGAGACGATACTCAACAGGACACTCATCGTCTGATTGCCGGCCGACTGCACCAGCAACCGATGGAATTCGATCTCGTACTGCCCGAAGCCGGGAGCGTCGTCGAGCAGAGCCTCGCCTTCGGCGTACTTTTCCTCGAGAGCGCGCAGCTGCGCCGCGGTCCGTTTACGAGCGACCACAGCGAGCACCGAGGATTCCAGGAGAACACGGGCCTCGTGCACGTCCGCCAGGGTCGTCCGGCGGTACTGCAACAGGGTGCCGGCATACCGTGCCGCCGTGCCGACGTCCGGCAGCAGCACGCGCGCGCCACCGCGCGCACCACGCCGAACCTGGATCATCTGCTCCGATTCGAGGATTCGAAAACCCTCGCGCAGCGTGGGCCGGGAGACGCCGAACCGTTCCATCAGCTCGGTCTCCGGCATCAGCGGGTCGCCTTCGCTCAGCTCCCCGGTGATGATCTGCCTCCGCAACTGCGCGGCGACCAGCTCCCCCGCCTTCGGCACACGTACGACGGTCGGCCTCTCGCTCGGCGACATGGGCTCCCCCTCGGTCCTGGATTCGGTTACCTGATATCACTTGTATCACCGATCAGGACCGGAACCCCGCGCTCGAAGCCCGGCTGTAGCCGATGTCACGGCGGCAACCGATCAGATGACGGAAGCCGAAAGCTCCTCACCGCCGACTCCAGGTTTTGCGTAGGTACGTACGTATCTCTCCCGACGCCATCCTCCAGTGTCGTGCGTCACAGTATCGGCACGGGTATCGAAGCAAAGGAGCTCACCATGACCGGACAGATCGAGCGCACGAGGGCACTCCGACTCGGGAGGACGGATGTGTCCGGTCTGTCCCGGTTTCCCACGACCGCCTGCCTCGGTACGCCGTATTCATGTCCCCAGTGCCAGGGCTGCGCCACCGACTGCGCGAACTGCGAGATCTGCCTGGACGGCGAGTGCGAACGGTGTGCGCCACCCGACCTGACCCCGCGTACCGCGGGTATGCTCCTGATTTCCTGCCAGTACCTCGCCGCAGAGGTCCGCGCGAGCATATTGCGTGGGACCCGCCCCGTATTCCTCTATCACCTCGCTCGCACCTTCGACACCCTCGCCGACTCGCTCTCGCACGGCGAGCGCCCCGCGCCCCACACGCCGGCGGAGCAACTCTGCCTGCACACAGCTATCGACTACGCGCGCGAACTGGCCTGCACCTACGGTGAGCAGCATGTCGAACACCTGGCTATCAGCACCTACGACTACAACTTCCCCCGCTTGTTCGACACGCTGCTGCCCGACGACGAGCACGAACCACTGGTCGAGCTGGCGCAGACCGGCGCCGACGGCGCTCTGCCGTGGAATTTCGCCGCGCTCGGCGACCTCTTGACCGGCAACGCGATGAGCACGCTGTTCGCACCGTTCGAGGTCGGCGACCGCGTCGCGTGATGGCCCTGGCCCCCTTGTACCCAACTTGGCTCGGAAAGCCGGATGAGGGCGGGGAACAGGTGTATAAACTGACGGCATGGGCGCTCCTGCGAGATCACTGGGACCGTCCGGTGAACTACCAGCAGACCTGACCAGTTTCGTCGGCCGTCGCAGTGAACGTACTCGGATCAAACTACTGCTGTCCGAATCCAGGCTGACCACGCTGAGTGGTTTCGGCGGCGTCGGTAAAACGCGGCTCGCCCAGCGAGCCGGTGCGGACCTGCATCGGGCATTCGCCGATGGGGTCGTTTTCGTCGACCTCGCTGCCATCACCGATCCGACGCTGCTGCCCGACACGGTCGCCGCGGCATTCGGATTCCGTACCAACGCCTCGGACTCTTCGGCCGATTATCTGGTCGACCAGCTCCGGACCCGCAATGCCCTGATCATCCTGGACAACTGTGAACATCTGGTCGACGCCTGCGCGCAGCTGGCCGACACCCTGCTGCGTACCGGACCCGCGGTCCACATCCTGGCGACGAGCAGGGAACCACTCGCCATCGCAGGCGAAACCGTATTGCCGATAGCACCCCTGACGGTGCCTCCCGCGGATACCGGGCAGATGACCGAATACGAGTCGGTCACGCTTTTCGTCGAACGTGCCCGCGCCGCGGTGCCCGGCTTCCGGATCACCGACCACAACCGGCAGGACATCGCGGAGATCTGTCGCCGTCTGGACGGAATACCACTCGCTCTAGAACTGGCCGCCGTACGGCTGCGCGGGCTGACCCCCGCGCAGCTGGCCACCCTGCTCACCGATCAATTCCACCTGATGAACACCGGCAGCCGCGCCGGTCCCGACCGGCAGAGAACCCTGCGGAACTGCCTCGAGTGGAGTTACCGGCTGTGCTCCCCCGCCGAACGCAGATTGTGGGCTCGGGCCGCGGTCTTCTCCGGCGGGTTCGAACTCGACGCCGTCGAAGCGGTCTGCGGCGACCCCGACGACCCCCACGTCTTGGAAACCTTGCTGTCGCTCGTCGAGAAATCGATCGTCATCGGCGAGGAGATCGATGGCCGGATGCGCTACCGCATGCTGGAGGTGATCCGGCAGTACGGCACACAAGTGCTCCGCGACGAGGGCGGAGAACGCGCCGTACGCCTCCGCCACCGCGATTTCTTCGCCGGTCTCGTCGACCGCTCGGACCGCGAGTGGAGCGGCGCGGACCAGCGCGCATGGATCGCGCGCATGCGCCGCGACCACGCGAACCTGCAAACCGCGCTGAGCCTCTGCGCGGCCGAGCCCGACGCCGAAATCGGGCTGCGGATCGCGGGCGGCCTGCGTGACCACTGGATCAATCTCGGCGCCCTGAGCGAGGGCACCTACTGGATCGAGCAGTTCCTGCAGTCCGGCCCCGGTTCTGCGAAGACCCGAATATTCGCCATGCGGACCGCGGCGTGGACGGCGCTGATCGCCGGCGACACCACACGCGCCCGGGCGTGGATCGATGACGGTCTCCAGGCCGACGGCGGCTCAGCCGAAACGGTTACCGCCTTCGACAGTCTGTCTTCGCTGTACTGGATATTCACGGGTGACTACGAGCGGGCGCTCACGGACGGTCACGAAGCGCTCGAGGTCGCCCGGCGATCCGGGAACGTCTACGATGTTCTCGCCGATATGACGTTGATCCAGATAGCCCACTTCTGCCTGGGCGAGATGGACCAGTCCCTACGGTGGCATGCGGAATGCCGGCGCTGCGCCCAGGAGGTGGACGACACCTGGTACATGTCCTACAGCTACTGGTTCGCCGGTCTCGCCCTGTGCACGCAAGGCGACGTCACCGCAGCCACCGCCGTCCTGCGTCGCAATCTGCAGCCCCAGTTGGGCACGGAGAACACCTACGGCGTCACCCTCGGTATAGAAGCGCTGTCCTGGGTGCGCGCCACCGTGGATCCGCGCGAAAGTGCTGTCCTGATGGGAATCGCGTCCACTCGGTGGCGTTCCATAGGTGTATCCGTGGAGAGTGTGTCCCTGCTGGCGGGCCGCCACACCGAGTGCGGGAATCGGCTGCAGGCGGAACTCGGTGCCGAAGGCTTCACCTCGCTCATGGCGGAGGGCGCTCGGCTGGGCCTCGCCCAGGGGGCGGAAACGGCCTTGGGACGATCGCCGGGCGAAGTCCCCGCACAGGACCGGTCGGCCGCCTCTACCGCGACGTCGCTCACCCGCCGCGAACGTGAGGTCGCCCAACTGGTCGGCCGGGGAATGTCCAACCGGGAAATCGCCCACGCGCTCGTGATCGCGCAGCGCACCGCCGAAACACATGTCGAGCGCATCCTCACCAAACTCGGTTTCACCTCGCGGACACAGATCGCGGCATGGCTGGCCGACCAGCAGCAGTAAACATGACGCAGCTCGTCCGGTCGCCACATTCGGTGCCGCGCCGGAGCTGATATCCGAAGAACTTCGCGAAATTCTCGTCGTTGATCGGCTCACGATCATGCACGGCCGCATCCCGCAAGACACCGAGACGTCTCTCCGGTCGCTCGAGCTCCTCGTCCCTGTGCAACGGCGGCCGCGCACCCGCCCGACCGGCGACAAGATAGTTGGATAATATTAATATTTGCCGACACCGCTCGTTCGTTGCGATCGGTAACCCAGAACCCTGCGAGAGAGGTACCTCCGATGTCCGAGCCAGTGCTGGTCGAACAGCGCCACCGCATCCAGATCATCACGATCAATCGACCGGACGCACGTAACGCCATCGACGCGGCAGTGGCCAAAGGTATTGCCGACGCCCTCGACGAACTCGACGCACGCAAGGATCTGTCCATCGGCATCCTCACCGGCGCGGGTGGCACGTTCTCCGCCGGTATGGATCTGAAGGCCTTTCTGCGAGGCGAAGATCCGACACTGCCCGGCCGGGGACTCGCCGGGATGGCCGAGGCGCCGCCGCGCAAGCCCATGATCGCCGCCGTGGAAGGTTACGCCCTGGCCGGTGGCTGCGAACTGATGCTGGCCTGCGATCTCGTGGTCGCCGCCGAGAATGCGAAATTCGGCCTGCCCGAGGTCAAACGCGGCCTGGTCGCCGGTGCGGGCGGCCTGCTGCGCCTACCGCGGCGGATCCCCCAGCAGCTCGCCCTGGAGTACGCGCTGACCGGCGATTTCTTCACCGCCTCCGACGCCCATCGATTCGGCCTGATCAACCGGCTCACCGAACCCGGCGAAGCACTGAACGCCGCCGTCGAACTGGCCGAGAAGATCACCGCAAACGCGCCGCTGGCCGTCACCGCCACCAAGGAGATCATCACCCGGTCCTCCGACTGGACCAGCGATATCGCCTTCGCCCGGCAGTCGGAGATCATGAGCCCCGTCTTCACGTCCGCCGACGCGCGGGAGGGCGCCCAGGCGTTCGCCGAGAAGCGCAGCCCGGTCTGGCGCGGCGAGTAGCTACTTTCACCGACCGGGTGCGGAGCCGATCGGTCCCGCACCCGGTCTTTGTTCATCGCCGGATCCGGCAGAAATTCCGCGAATCTCGAACGGCCTTGCCGCCGGTGCGGGCGCGGGGCCCACCACTGGGGAGACCGACCAACTCCACCCCGATTCCGTCGGGATCGCGCAGAAACAGCACGTCGGCACTGCCGAGTCGCGTTGCCGGCATCTGCACGAACGTGGCCCCGGGAATATCCGGCCAGACGGGATCGAGCCTCGCGGGCGCTCGCACCGGATCGTCGACACCCAACGCGATGCGGCACAACCCCCGGCTTTCGCCCGCCACCGGGTCGGCCTCCACCGGAGCCGGATGTTCCCACCAGCACAACTCCAGCGTCACCGAGGGATCGTCCGGCAGCGCCAACGACGAGCACAGCAGCGCCGCAGCGGGGAAACCTAGCGCGGCGGCATCGATATCCAGTCGCCGCGGGGTGCCCTTGGCACGAAAACCCAGTCGCGCATACCACTCGATCGACGCTTCCAGGTCCGAGCAGTTGATCCGAATATGCGAGAATCTCGTCCCGCCCACCGATCCGTCGGCAGCGGCCACCTCCACCGAAACACCGTCCGGACCGGTCAGCCGGAGTACCCGCCGGGACTCGCCGGCCAGATGCCATCTGGGCAGCACCGCCGCCTGCCAACCGGCCCCGATCGCGCGCTCGTACACCACGCCGATATCGGGCACCAGGTAGCCGACCGCCGCGCATCCGACTCGATGCGGCTCAACAGAGAACTCCGCACGTTCCGCAGGGGTACGCCACTGCAGTATTTCCAGTGCCGGCGCCGAGCACGGACCCCGGTGGTCGTAGAGGAAGGAGGCGTCGGCGATCGGCCGACCGTCGAATCCGAGCGCACGAGCCTCCCGAAGCCCTGCCGAGAACTCCCTTCCCGGGGATAGTTCGAGCAAGTCGCGATACAACGGCACCGCCGTTCCCGAGTCGGCGGTGTGCACGCCGGCGCCCAGCACGCTGCGCACCTGTACGGGGTAGTAGGTCGGACGCACGAGTAGGCCTCCATCAGGCGACGTTCCGGAGATGATGCGGGAGACACCGGTCATCGGTCGGATCACCGCGCCGCAATCGAGCCGCGACGAGCACAGGCCCCAGGCAATCCTTCCGGCTCGGACAACCGTTGACCGCCCCACCGGAGAGGCGCTGAACGGATGTCACGTCGACAAATCATAGTATAAATAGTGATCTAAATGATCTATTCGGATGAACCACTGCCGAAGCGGTCGACGAGTACGAGGTGTGCGGTGACCGACGTGACTTTTCTGGAAACTTCCCGATATCGCGCTGAGAAGCCCGGTGTGGATTCACTTCCACACCGGGCTTTCGTTCTCTTCTCCGCTTGCGCTCCGGCTGCCGGCCGCCGGAAATCAGACCTCCCGTACTCCGGCCGGGCCCCAGGCCGCCAGTAACGCCTCGGTGCGTTCGGCGCGATCGAGCCCTCGCAGATCGGCGACACCGTGCTCGGTGACGACTACGTCGACATCATGGGCCGGTGTGCTCACGGGCCGCGACAGCCGCGGCACCAACGTCGATCGCCCACGATGCGTGGTGGTCACCGCGATGATGCTGAGCCCACCCACGGAACGGGCGGCGGCGGCCGCGTAATCGGGGTGTCCGCCGATCCCTCCGACGATCGCCTTCTCGGTGCCCTCGACGTTCACCTGTCCGTCGATATCCAACTCCACCGCGGTATTGACCGCGAACAGCGGCGAGGCACTCAACCGCCCGAGGTCGTGGGTGACCTCGACCGGATGCAGGAGCTCGCGTCCCTCGGCCCAGGCCCGCAGCCGCGGACCGCCCGCCAGATAGGTGGTGATCGGGGTGTCGAGCAGCAGGCCGCGGGCGTCGAGATCCACGACGGAATCGGGCAGCAGGCCCGAATCGAGCCGTACGGGCACGGTCAGCTCGCGCAACACGGTGGCGCCGAGCGCACCCGGCCCGACCTGCAGGCGGGCGCCGGCCGGGATGTACGCCAGCAGACGCTCGACCATCCGCTCGATCTCCGCGGTAGCGGGCTGTTCGGGCATATCCAACGGCGGGTCGTCGGTCTCGCCGACCACATACACCCGGTCCGGCGGCAGTACCGGCCCGGTCGCGCAGGACGGCGCGCCCCGCGACACCAGGGCCGCGATCCGCGCACCGGCTGCGACCGCGCTGTGCTGCCAGGAGATCTCATTGCCGAATCGGAATCCCTCGGGGGTCTGCACGACCGAGGCCACCAGCACATCGGGACGGAGGGGTCCGTGCAGCAGCGCGGGAGTGGCAGACAGGCGGACCGGGACCGACCGCACCCGGCCGGCGGCGACCGGCGTACGTAACCCCCAGCCCGGCATAAAGGTCCGGGCATCCGCGAATTCCGCCGCGTCCAGTTCCGGGTCCGCTTCCGGGACCCAACCCAATACCAGCCGCAGATCGCCGAGTTCGGCCGCCACCGCCGTCAACTCACGCGACAGCGCCCGTGGCGCGCCGAATCCGTCTCCGACGGCGACGGTGTCACCGGCTCCGACAAGCGTGGCGAGCGTCGCCGTCCTCGTTGGTGTCACAGCGTCATCCGTCTTTCCGGACCGGTTCACGGGGCAGCCCGAGCACACGCTCCGCGAGAATGTTGCGCTGAATTTCGCTGGTGCCACCAAGGATTGTCTGAGCGCGCGCCACCAGCATCTTGCGCGCCAGTGCGTTGTCACGGAAGTCGGCTGTCACGTCGAGCCCCAGCACATCGACGGCGAGATCGCCGAGATCGCGGTGGGTTTCCGAACTCATCACCTTCAGCACCGAGAAGGTCGGCGAATCCAGCGAGGAATCGTCATAGACGGCGCGCAGCCAGGTCGCACGCAACAGCCAGATCCGGGTCCACAGGGAGACGAACTCGTCGCCCAGCAACGGGGTGATCCGATCCCGTTGCGCCGCGGCGGCGATCATCGCCTCCAGATCGGAGAACATCGACACCGACTGCGCCCCGAGGGAGAGACGTTCGGTGCCCAGTGTCGCCGTGGCAACCGCCCAGCCCTGCCCGACCGCACCGAGCCGGTATTCGTCCGGCAGCCGCACACCGGCGAAGAACACCTCGTTGAACTTGCTCTCGTCGTCCATCTGCCGGATGGGCCGCACCTCGATCCCGGGCAGGTCCATCGGCACGATGAACGCGGTCAGCCCCTTGTGCCGCTCCGGCCCGGTCCGCGCGATCAGCAGACCGTAGTCCGCGGCGGCTGCCGCACTGGTCCAGATTTTCTGTCCGTCGATCACCCAGCCGTCGTCCTGGGCGACCGCCCGGGAACGCAACGAAGCCAGATCCGAACCGGCCTCCGGCTCGGAGAACAGCTGGCACCAGAGGTGGTCACCGAGCCGGATGGGCTCGAGGTACCGTGCGCGCTGTGCGTCGGTGCCGTACCGCATGATCACCGGGGCGGCCAGATTCGTGCCGACGATGCCGAGTTGTTTCGGCACGCCGGCTCGGGCGGTCTCCTCCGCGAACACGGCCTGCTCCATGATGGACGCGTCCCGGCCGCCGTATTCGACCGGCCAATGCAGGCACGAATACCCCGCGTCGGCGAGCAGACGCTGCCAGGCACGCCCGGCGGGCACATCCTCGACGGTCGGGGTGGGGCCGTAGTCCCGCAGCCCCTCGGGCCGGGGCGCCGACTCCAGCCAGGCACGTAATTCGCTGCGGAACTGCGCCGGATCGGCCGTCTCCTGCACGCCTGATCCTGTCACACTCACTCCTCATCGGTTCTCGGATGTACTGCTGCCGGCGGTACGGACCACACCCCCCGGAAGCAAGGAAACGGGGCGGGGTTCCTCCGCTGCCTACCGCGAGAGAATGGTGACCCCCGCGGTGCCCGGGGACCCGTACAGCTGGGCGTAGCCCACCCGCGGATCGCCCGGGACCTGACGGTCACCGGCCCGGCCACGCAACTGGGTGACCAGTTCGTAGATCTGCCGCAGCCCCGACGCGCCGACGGGCTCGCCGTTGGCGAGCAGGCCACCGTCGGTGTTCACCGGGATACGCCCACCGATCTCGGTCGCTCCCTCGGCGAGCAACTTCTCCTGCTCCCCGTCCTCGCAGAACCCGTTCTCGGCCATATGGATGATCTCCGAACCGGCGTCGGTGTCCTGCAACTGCGCGATATCGACATCCTCGGGGCCGAGACCGGCCTGCTCGTACGCCGCCTGGGAGGCATCCACCGTCGGGCTCGGCACCGAGTCCACCGGCAGCGAGGGGGTGAGCAGTTCGAACGCGCCCAGCCGACGGCTGCGCAGCGCCGACGCGCGGATGTAGACCGGCGTATCGGTGTACTTGCGCGCTTGATCGGCACGGCACACGATGGCCGCGGCGGCACCCTCGTCCGGCGCGCAGTACATGTACTGCGTCAGCGGATAATTGAGGATCTGAGATCCGAGGATCTGGTCC
Source organism: Nocardia jinanensis (assembly GCF_014645735.1). Classification (GTDB taxonomy): domain Bacteria; phylum Actinomycetota; class Actinomycetes; order Mycobacteriales; family Mycobacteriaceae; genus Nocardia; species Nocardia jinanensis. Next base: position 307,103 of record NZ_BMMH01000005.1, read on the forward strand.
TCGGGGATGGGCTTGCGCCGCCACGCGTTGGGATTGGCCGCCCCGTTGCGGAACGCCTTCGCCGCGGCCCGGGCCAGTGTCCGGTCACTGATGCCGTGATCGTGCATATAACGGTTGATCTTCATTCCGAAGAAATGGGTGGTCAGGAACAGGCCCGCCTCCCCGTACCAGCCCGGCAGACCGGCGACCGACGGATCCGCGGCGAAGGCACCGCGCGGGTGCTTGTCCAAGCCGATGGCGATCGCCAGATCGTGCTCACCGCTGGCTACGGCATTCGCCGCCATCGCGAGTGACGTCGCGCCGGTGGCACACCCGTTGAGCACTGCGCGGGCCGGCATCCCGGTCAATCCGAGCAGGCCGACCACGGCTTCGGGATTGGTTATCTCCATGCTGCCGGCGAAGGCGGTCCCGATGTCCTTCCACTCCACAGCGGCGTCCGCCAACGCGGCGCGTACCGCGTCGGCGCCCATCTCCAGAGCCGACTTTCCTTCGTAACGACCGAACGGGTGCAGGCCGATGCCTACGATCGCGACGTCCATTGCATACTCCTCGGGAATGGTTCTCAGCCGACCGGCCGGAACGCGTAGATCATCGTCTGGGAGTCGTCCCCGGCAGCGCCGAAGGGAACGACGACCAGTTCCATCTCCTGGCCGATCGAGAGCTTGTCCGGGTCCGGTTCGGTGAGCCGGGCCTCGACCATCAGTCCGCCGTCCAATTCGACATACCCGACCGTGAACGGTTCGAAGGTCTCCGCGGTGTCACCGCCGGCGTACGGGGGTGCCGGTGGGCGGAAACGCTGAGTGGTGAAGGTCCACAACGTCCCTCGGCGTGGTAGTTCGTAGGCTTCCGTCGTCCCCGAGAAACAGCGGAGGCACCGCTGCTTCTTCGGGAATTCCACGAAACCGCACTCGACGCATTTCCCGGCGATCAGCGCCGGATTCTCCGACGGCCACGTGAAAAGGCCTTCGGCGAGCGGAACCTGTTTCTGGGGCATGGCGACTCGCCCTCCTTCCCAGGGTTCGGCACGCCGAAGCCCTGACTGTTACGGATCAACTGATGATCTGTCCGGCACCGGACAGCGCTGGGACTCGCCGGGCGAGTACCGACCGGTGATGGGCCGGCGAGCCGAACTGGACCTCACTGCTCTTGGCGCGTTTGTAGAACAACTGCGCCGGGTGTTCCCAGGTGAAGCCGATCCCACCGTGGATCTGGATGTTCTCCGTCGCGCATGCGCTGTACGCGGTGGAGCACACGCTCTTGGCCAGCGCCGCCAGCATGTCCTGTTCGGGATCGTCGGCGTCGACGGCGTCGGCCGCGAAACGGGCCGCCGACCGCGCGGATTCGACCGCGACGAGCATATCCGCGCATTTGTGCTTGATGGCTTGGAACGATCCGATCGGGCGCCCGAACTGCTGCCGCGTCGACGCGTAGCCGACCGCCATTTCCAGGACGCGCTCGGCGCCGCCGACCTGTTCGGCGGCCAGCGCCACCGCGGCCCGGTCGAGCACCCGCCGCAGCACCGGCCAGCCGTCGCCGGGCCCCGCCAGCAACTGGGCCGGAGTATCCCGGAACTGTACTGTGGCCTGCCGCCGGGTCGGGTCCAGGACATCCTCCGGCGTCCGTTCTATATCGGCACCACCGTCCACCACGAATAGGCCGACACCCTCCGGCAATCGGCCCGCGACCACGAGCACATCGGCTATCGCACCGTCGAGCACATGACGTTTGCGCCCGGCCAGCCGATACCCGGCACCGTCGTGCCGCGCGGCCAGCTGGATCGAGTCTTCGTCCCAGCCCTCGCGATCCTCGGTGATCGCCAGCGTGCCGACTGTTTCCCCGGTGGCGATACCGGGCAGCCATTCCCGGCAGGCATCGTCGTTGCGTGCGGCCAGCAGCGCACCGGCGAACAGCACCACGCTGCTGAAGAACGGCCCACACAGCAGCGCGCGTCCCATCTCCTCGAGTACCGCGCACAGATCGACGAACCCGGCGCCGAGACCGCCGTACTCTTCCGGAATCACCAGTCCGTGCAGGCCGATCTGCTGGGCCATGACACGCGCCAGCTCGTGGTCGTACCCCTCGGAACTCTCCATCGCTCGGCGTAGATCAGCCTCGGACCCTCTGTCCTGCAATAGTTTCCGGACCGTAGCAGCCAACTCCTGCTGCTCGGCTGTGCGTGCGCCGTACACCCGGGTTCCTCCTTCGCTCGAAGAATCGTCTTGCGGGACAATTCGCGATCGGCCGGAGCGTTCATACCCGGCCTCGGCTCGACTCCGGCGCCGGCCGGCTCCGCCTCGGGGAACTCGCGTACCACGCGCAGCGTCGACCTCCCCTCCGGCCCGAGTTCGGCCGCGCGCAGACGCACCCCCGAACCATGATCGCCTGCAATCCGCGCCCCAGTCCCCGAGCACGCGAGAGCAGTCACGCCGATCTCACCCTCTCCGCACAATCAGAATATTACGATGAATAATATATCTAATTGTTGAGAGAAATCCAAGGCACTACGATCCAGCGATCCGTACAGAGTTGACGGAACTGTACAGCTCCTGGTCATGACATGTATCCCACCCACGTGAAACCAGATCTTCTAGACTGGTCACACCATGGAGGACTCCGACGCCACAGCACTCGACACCCGCGATAGCTCCCACGAGGCGCCGATCGCCGAGGACAAACTCGGCGCGCGCGCGATCCGTACCCGCAACGCCATCCTCGAGGCATCCAAGCAACTGTTCCTCGAACGCGGCTACGCCGGTACCCGCATCAACAACATCACCGATGCCTGCGGTATCTCACGGGCCGGCTTCTACACGTACTTTCGCGATAAGCGGGAGATCTTCGACGTCCTGGGTGAGACGACTTACCGCGAACTACTGGACTTGGTCGCGGAATGGGACACGGTACCCAGTGCCGCCGCCCGCGCGGATATCGAACGCTGGGTGGGGGCCTATTTCGATTTCATGGACCGCCACGGCGCCTTCGCCATGTCCGCACATTCGGGCCCTGACGACGAGGAGGTGCGCGCGGCGAGCGCTCGAATGCAGATGCGGGTGATCTGGCTACTCGGCACGGCGCTGCGCAACCGGCAGAACCGGCCGACCGACGCGCCCGAGGCGCTCGGACTGGCTGTGCAATCAATGCTCGAGCGGGCCTGGTTCCTGGTCCACACGAGCCGCCTTCCGGTATCGCGCGCCGACGTCGTCGGCGCCATCACCGACTCCGTCATGGCTACCCTGACGAACTGACAGATCACCCCGGTTGAACCCTACTTGACATATTCGTCAAATAGCGCTGTGATGAATTCCGACAAGGGATACATCAGAGGGAGAGCCATGCACAATCCGTTCGAACCGGAGCTGCTGATCGAATCCAAGGGTGCGGTCAGGCTCGTCACCCTCAACCGCCCGGAAGCGCTCAACGCCACCAACGAGGCCCTGCACGATGCACTTATCGCGGTCTGGCCGTACCTGGCCAAGGACCCCGAGGCCCGGGCGGTGGTCCTGACCGGAGCAGGTCGCGCGTTCAGCGCCGGTGGCGATTTCGAGCATTTCGTGGAGTTGTGGGACGACCGCGCGGCGCGGCGCAAGGAGATCGATGCGGCGGGACAACTTCTGCACGCGATGATCGATTTCCCACTGCCGGTGGTCGCCGCGGTCAACGGCGCGGCCGTCGGCTTGGGCTGTAATCTCGCCGTATGCAGCGATATCGTCCTGATGGCCGAGAGTGCGTTCGTAGCGGACCCGCACGTCGGCGTCGGACTCACCGCCGCCGACGGTGGTGCGCCGACCTGGCCACTGCTGATGGGCATGCTACAGGCCAAGGAGTATCTGCTCACCAGTGAACGGATCCCGGCGCCGAAAGCGGTCGAGCTGGGGCTGGCCAACCGAGTCGTCGCCGACGGCGACCTGCTCGAGGAAGCGCTGCGGGTCGCGGACAAGCTGGCAGCGCAGCCGCCACAGGCGCTGCAGAGCACCAAGCGGGCGCTCAATATGCATATGAAACGGGCGGTCGCAGGCGTGCTGGAGTACGCGCTGGCCGAGGAATTCGCCTCGTTCGACAGTCCCGAGCACCAGCAACTCGTGCGTTCATTCCTGGAGCGGTCGCGTAAGCGTGCCGCGGCGGGGCAGCCGTGACCGGCGGTTTCGCCACCGACCTCACCGCCTATCGGACGGCGCTGCGCGAATACCTGTCGGGCGACGAACTGGGCGACTGGAGGTCCCGGCACTACTCGACCACCGAAGAGCGGATCGCCCACCACGCCCTCCTGATGGGCGAGCTGTATCACGGCGGTTGGAACCGATACGGCTGGCCGGTCGAGGCCGGCGGCCTGGGCGGGGACGAACGCCATCGCGCCGTGCTCTACGACGAGCTCGCCGCTGCGGGATTGCCTGTTCCCACCCCACATCTGTTGCTCGAGACCCTCGGCCCGCCGACCATCCGATTCGCACCCGCGCTGGCTGCGGAATACCTCCCGAACTATCTGCGCGGCGGCGAATGGTGGGGTCAGGGCTTCTCCGAACCGGAGGCGGGCAGCGATCTCGCGTCACTGCGCTGCCGAGCCCGCCGCGACGGCGACAACTATATCCTCGACGGACAGAAGATCTGGACCAGTCACGGCGCCACGGCAACCAGGCTGGTGTGCCTGGTGCGCACCGGTAGCCCGGAATCGCGGCATCGCGGGCTGTCGATGATCATGGTCGATGCCGATACGCCCGGTGTATCGCGGCGGCCGATCTCCTTGGCCAGCGGCGCCAACGAACTCGCGGAGATCTTCTTCGACAACGTCGTCGTGCCCGCCTCCCGGCTGATCGGGGAAGAAGGCCAGGGGTGGGCGGTCGCCATGTATCTACTGCAGTACGAACGCGCGATGTACGCGTGGCTGTCCGCTGCGGAGGCGTCGCGCCGACTGCGTGAGCTGTGCGCGCAGATCGGCAGCGAAGTCGAAGAAGGCCGGCGGCTACCCGGCGATGCCCTGGCGCGGATCGGCGACTGCCACGCCCAACTCGTCGCTCTGCGCGCCCGTAGCGCCGCTACCGTGCGCAAACTCGCCGCCGGCGAAACAGTCGGCCCCGAGGCCAGCGTCGACAAGGTGCTGCTGGCCACGGCGGAAATCGCGCTGTACGACCTGAGCCGGGATCTGCTCGGCCCGGACTTCCTCTTCGCACCCACCGGCGCGGCCGACGAATGGCGCGGCGAGTGGTGGTACAGCCGCTCGGCCACGATCCTCGGCGGCTCCGCCGAGATCCAGCGAACCATCCTCGCCGACCATGTGCTCGGCCTGCCCAAGGAGGCCGCTCGATGACCATGGCCACTTCCGGTCTCGATCCGGCAGCGATCGAACTGTTGTCCGGCACCCTGCGCGAGGTATTCGCCGACCAGGCGGGACAGCAGGATCCCGAGGCCGCGCTCCACGAACTGGGCTGGGACGACGTTGTTTCGACCGATCCCGCCGTGGCGATCGACCTGCTGTTCAGCGAACACGGGCGGGCGCTCGCGGCATCACGGCTACTGGACACAGTAGTGCTCGAGGCGCTGGCGCCGGCACTACCCGATCCCGCAGCGAAACGTGCGGTGCTCTACTGCTCCCCCCGTATCGCCCTGACGCTCGGACCGTCGGACGAGATCGGTGAACTCGTGGCCATCGATGGCGCGGGAACCGTCCGGTTGCTCCCTACCGACTCGATCACCCTGGAACCCGTACGCGGATTCGACGACGCCGCCCGATGGTTCCGGGCCGGCAACCTGCCCGCTACGGGCGAAGTACCGGTGGGCGACGCCGGCGGGCGGGCTGTCGCCGCCGCTCGGCGTGCACTCTGCGCCGAAATCCTCGGCGCCTGCACCGCGGCGCTCGAACTGGCCACGGCCCATACGAGCGCCAGGGTCCAGTACGGCCGCCCGCTGGCAAGCTTCCAAGCGGTCCGGCACCGGCTCGCGGAATCCTACGTTGCCATCGAGGGCGCGCGAGCGACACTGCAGCTCGCCTGGACCGACGGAAGCAATTCCGCCGCGCTGCTGTCCAAGTTGCGGGCGGGTCGCGCGCAGGCCGAGGTCATGCGACACGTCGTACAAGTATTCGGCGCCATGGGCCTCACCCGCGAACACGACGTGCACCGCTACGTCACTCGTACCGCGGCACTCGACCAACTGCTCGGCAGCCACACCGACCTCGCCGAGGAGATGGGCGCCGCGCTGCTGGAAGGCACCGCGCACACACCGGCGATCACGCTCTGATCCCGAATCACGCAAACCCCCGGCCCATTACGGCGAGCCGGGGGTTTCGCATAGGTAAGGCGCGGCCGATGCCATTCGCCGGTGACCGGAGCTACCTCGCCGTCGAATCTATCGCCGGATACGATGACTCGCTATCGACCGATGTCGATTCATCGTGGCTCCTGGGGACGCCGCATGGTCTCTCGTGGCCGCTCCACCAGTTCGACCACTCCCCCATCGGGATCGGCAAGGAACAGCACTTCGAATCCACCGGTCGGGATATCGGGCATGGCGAACACCACCGGTTCCGGAACCGTACCGTGCGCACCGCTGTCGACCAGCGAGTTGTACGCCTCGCGGACGTTGTCGACGGCGAGCGCGATTCGATACAGCCCCTGAGTGTTCGCCGCCCGCGGAGTTCCGGAAACGGCCGGAATCTCGACGAACTCCAGCGAGAAGGTCGGGTCCTCGGGCAGGATCATCGACGCGGTCGCCCGACCGTCCACGTCGTCCCGTGACCGCACCTGCCAGCCGATGCCCTCGTACCAGGCGAGGGCGGCCGCCAGATCGGAACAGCGCATTCGTTCGTGGGAAAGCAGCGCGGCCCGGCGTGGATCGGTATCCGCGGGCGCCATTTCGACGACTTCGAACGCCACCCCGTCCGGATCGGCGAAGCGCAACGCCGCGCACTTGCGGCCCCGCACCATGAGTCCGCCCTCGATCGGGACAGGCGAGACCCCGGCCGCGGTCAGGCGCTTTGTGAAATCGGCCAGGGCGGCGACCCGAAAGCCCAGTGCGCTCAGGATCGGCGCGACCATCCCGGGTTCGGCAGGTTCGGTCTGGGGGCGCGACCAGCCGACCAGTTCCAGCGCGGGCGCCGAACGCGGACCGCGGGCATCGAAGAGGAACGAGGTGATGCTGTCGGTGCTGTCCCCCAGCCCCATGGTGGCCGAATCGTCGTCCCTGCTGATCGAGCGCATCCGCGGGTCGAGGCCGAAGATCGCCATATGGAAGGCCGAGGAGCGGTCGACGGCAACCGTATTGAGGTTGCAGTGCAGCACGGCATGCGCATGATGCGGCGCGGCATCACGCTGAGCCGGCGTGCCGGCTCCGGCGGGACCGGTGGCGATTCCGCTACTCATGCCTGCACCACCGTTTCGGCCAGTGCCGTGACCACATCATCGACTGTGGTCAGCCTGCCCAGCATCGACATGGTGTTGCGCAGCACCTGTTCGCCGTACTCCGGGGTGCTGGCTCCCACGGCGTCTCGCACGATCAGCAGCCGGAATCCGTCCTGCCCCAGATCGAGCGCGGTGGCCGGCAACGCGACATTGAGCGATACGCCGGTCAGCAGAACCGTGCGGATACCCAGCGTGCGCAGGTTCGGTGACAGATCGGTGCCCCGGGTGGGCGACAACCCATGACGGCGCGGGATCACCACGTCGGTTTCGTCGAACAGGTCGGGGAGAACCTGCGTGGCCGGATGTCCCGGATGCCACTCGCGCGACCGCGCGGTCGCTTTCCACAGCGGCGCCGACCCGGGGTCGGCATCCGGCCGGATACCTTCGAACGTCGCGTGGACGACCCGGACACCGGCCTTCCGGACAGCCGGCAACAATCGGCCGAGGTTGCGCACGAGTTCCTTCGACTCGGCGGCCAGCGCCGGAAGGATCGAATCCGGCCCGAGCACCCCGTTCTGACATTCGACGCACACGACGGCGGTCGATGCCGGATCCAGGCCGCTGGCCATATTTTTTGACGACATAGTCAGATTATACCCAGTTCACTTCATCGGAAGCCAGATCATCGGGAAAACCGCGTGGCAACTCGGATAAATGCGTGAACATGTGCAGTTGACGATAATGATATATCCGCACCGATATGAGCTGGGATCACGCAGAAGCGCGAGCAGAACCGATCATCGGCTCCACATGCACCGACCGCTGACGAAACAGCCCTTCCCGAGTCGCCCTCGCGGTCAGCCGTGCCATCGGCCCGCCACACTCCCCCGGTGTAGAACCCGCGCCCGCGGAGGCCGCCTCCGGCGACAGATCCACCTGCCGAATGGGGCAGCACACCGAAGCCGAGTCCGATCGTCGATGACCGGACCCGGCCCGCGTGCTCCCCTCGGTCGGCACGGACGGCTGCTAGAAGCCCATACCCCGGCCGACCAGATCCTTCATGATCTCGGTCGTGCCCCCGTAGAGTCGCTGCACCCGCGCATCACGCCACAAACGTGCGACCTCGTATTCGTTCATATAGCCGTAGCCACCGTGCAGCTGCAAGCAGCGATCGGTGATCTCCCACTGCAGCTCGGTGATCCACCACTTCAGGCCCGCCGCCTCCTGCGCGGTCAACTCACCGGCGTTGGCCGCGAGAAGGCACTGATCGAGGTAGACCTGGGCGACATCGAGCTTGGTCTGCATCTCGGCCAGAAAATGGCGATTGACCTGGAAGGTGCCGATAGGCTGCCCGAAGGCTTTCCGCTCCTGAACATAAGCGACGGTCAGGTCGAACACGCGCCGCGCCATCCCTATCGCGTACGTGGCGATACCGAGTCGTTCGGCGGGCAGGTTGTGCATCAGGTGGTAGAAGCCGCGGTTCTCCTCACCGATCAGGTTCTCCACCGGCACCCGGACATCGTCGAAGAACAACTCGGCGGTATCCGCCGACCACTGTCCGATCTTGTCGAGTTTGCGGCCACGCCGGAACCCGGGGGTCGTCGTCTCCACGGCGATGAGACTGATGCCTTTGCGCCCGGCCGCGGGGTCGGTCTTGGCTGCCACCATCACCAGGTCCGACAGCAGCCCGTTGCTGATGAACGTTTTCGAACCGTTGATGACGTAATGGTCGCCGTCACGTTTCGCAGTGGTCTTGATGCCGGCCACATCCGAGCCCGCCGCCGGCTCCGACATACCGATCGAGGTGACGATCTCGCCGCTGGTGAACCCGGGCAGCCAGCGCTTCTTCTGTTCCTCGGTGGTCAGATCGCCCACGAGATACGAGGCCATGATGTCGTTCTGTATGCCGAGCCCGATACCGACCGAACCGGTGCCGAACATCTCCTCGCTGACGATACTGTTGTAGCGATAGTCCTTGATGCCCAGCCCGCCGTATTCCTCCGGCGCCTCCCAGCCGAGCAAACCGGCCTGTCCGGCTTTGCGCCAGGCTTCGCGGCTGACTTTGCCGTCCCGTTCCCATTCCTCGGTGTACGGAGCGCATTCACGCTCGAAGAAGGCCCGAGCCGTTGCCCGGAACTGATCATGATCGGAGGTAAAGATGTTCCGCCGCATCGGCTTTTCCACCACTTCCCGTCGTTGGTTTCCGTTTCAGCTGTTCCCGGCGGACTCGGATGGCCGGGCGAAGAGCACGCACCCGTTCGCCCGCGCTTCTCAGCTGCCGGGCCGTAGACCGGCGGTCCGGGTGCGGAAGAGATCCGTCGCCACGAGGGATCCGAGCTTGCTCGCGTCCCAGTAGGCGCCCCCGTTGGGGATCTTCGCCGCCACCTCCCAACCGGACATCAGGGCGAGATATTCGCCGGTCACCCGAAAGACCTGTCCGCTGATATGACCGGCCTCCGGACTCGCCAGCCAGGCCACCACCGGCGCTGCCAGCGCCGGATCGAGCGGATCGAACTCACCGGCGGCGCGCTCGTCGGCCTCCAGTACGGGGCCGTCGATCACGCCACTGGCCAGGCGGGTCGCCGCGACCGGGCTGATCGCGTTGACCGTCACACCGATACCGGCGAGCTCCAAGCTCAACGTCTGCGTCAGCGCGACGAGGGCAGCCTTGGCCGGACTGTAGTTCGACTGTCCGAAATTGCCCTGCAGGCCCGCACCGGAGGTGGTGTTGACGATCCGTCCGTAGACAGACCCGTCGCCTGCCTTTGCGGCGGCACGCCAGCGCTTGGCAACAGCCCGACCGGCGAGCCAGCTCCCGCGCAAGTGCACCCGCAACACGAGGTCGAAATCCTCGACGGACATATTCCAGATCGCCCTGTCCCGGACGATGCCGGCGTTGTTGACCACGATGTCCAGGTGTCCGAACTCGTCGAACGCGCGCGCCACCATCGCCTCGACCTGCGCTTCGTCGCCGACATCGCCGTAGTCGGCGATCGCCGTGCCGCCCCGTTCCCGGATGATCTCGACCACACGATCGGCGTCGCGGCCCTGCCCCTCACCGGAAGCCGACGAGCCCAGATCGTTGACCACCACGCTCGCACCGCGCGCGGCCAGTTCCAGGGCGTGTGCCCGGCCGATACCGTGTCCCGCGCCGGTGACGAGCGCCACCCGTCCGTTCAGCAATGCTCTGTTCTCCTTGGTGTGGGCACGTCCACGACGGAACGTATCTCGCGTATCTCGCCGAAGGTCACCGATACCGCCCGTCCGGCGACCACGGACTCCCGGATCGTAACCGAATTATATAACTAGTTCAACTACTAATACGTTGCTCACGCTAATAACTTTTACGTCATCTTATATAATTTGTTGTACTCTTTTGAGGATTCTGTCACCGTACGCGGCGGTACCGAGCCGCCAAACCTGGGAGCTGATCGTGCCTGAAGCAGTCATCGTGGCCGCCTGCCGAACCGCCATCGGAACATCGTTCAAGGGAACCCTCAGCCGGACCCCGGCCGGCGATCTCGCCACCACTGTGGTGGAGGAAGTGGTGCGGCGGTCGACGCTTCCCGTCGAGGTATTCGACGATCTCGTTCTCGGCGAGGTGATGCAGGGCGGTGGCGACCTCGCCCGCTACGTCGCATTGACCGCGGGCCTCCCGTCGGTCTCGGGTCTGGCCCACCAGCGTCAATGCGCCTCCAGCCTGTCCGCCGTACAGACCGCGGCGGCCGGTATCCGGGCCGGTATGGACAACGCGATCATCGCCGGTGGTGCCGAATCCATATCCACCGCGCCGAAGATGTTCCAACAGCTTCCGGACAGCGACGAACCGGTCCGGTGGATGCCGCCCTCGCATCCGGCGACACCGGAGACTCCCGCCGACGATATGTCGATCACGGTCGGGTGGAATACCGCGCGACTGGCCGGAATCTCACGCGAGGATATGGACGCCTGGGCGTTGCGCTCCCATCAGCGCGCCGTCGCGGCGATCGACGCGGGTCATTTCACAGACCAGATCGTCCCGGTCGAGGTAGCCGGCCCGGACGGCAACAAGGTGCTGTTCGAGGTCGACGAACATCCGCGCCGAAACACCACGCTGGAGCGGCTGGGCGGCCTGAAGCCGCTGCATCCGGAGATCGACGGGTTCAGCATCACCGCCGGCAATTCCTCCGGTATCAACGATGCGGCCGCCGCACTCGTACTCACCTCCGACACCCTCGCCGCCGAACGCGGCCTGAGCCCGCTCGGTGTCGTCCGTTCCTGGGCCTCGGTCGGCGTCGATCCCCTCCGGACCGGCCTGGCACCGATCGAGGCGATTCCGAAGGCCCTGAAGCGCGCCGGCCTCAGCCTCTCGGATGTCGCCTTGTTCGAGATCAACGAGGCCTTCGCCGCAGTCCCGATCGCCGCCTGCCGAGAACTGGATCTCGATCCCGAAATCGTCAATATCAGTGGCAGCGGCTGTAGCCTCGGCCATCCGGTGGCCGCCACCGGCGCGCGTATGATCACCACCCTGCTGAGCGATCTGCGGCGACGCGGCGGCGGAATCGGCGTGGCAGCGCTGTGTGCCGGTGGCGGTATGGCCTCGGCCATCGTCGTCGAGACCGTGTGACCGGAGACATGAGCTTGCAATTCACCATCGAATACCCCCTGGAACGGCACGGTTACGTCGCGGAGTTCCGGCAGCCCGGAAATCTCGCCCGGGTGGTCCACGCGGCCGAGGAGGCCGGGTTCGGTGCGATCGCCTTCAGTGAGCATCCCGCGCCGTCCCGGAAATGGCTCGAATCCGGCGGTCACCACACGTTCGACTCCGTCGCCGCGCTGGGATTCTGCGCCGCGGCGAGCACACGGCTGCGTCTGATCACCAACCTGCTGGTACTGCCCTACCGGAATCCATGGCTCAACGCCAAGGCGATGGCCACACTTGATCAACTATCCGCCGGACGGCTCATCGCGATCGCCGGCACCGGCTATCTGAAGTCGGAATTCGCCGCTCTCGGAGTCGATTTCGAGGAACGCAATGCGCTCTTCGACGAGGCGGTCGAATTGATCACCCGAGCCTGGTCCGGCGAGCCGGTGACGTTCGAGGGCCGGCACTTCACCGCACGCGAGCAGCAGCTGCAACCGCCCCCGGTCCAGCCGCACGTACCACTGTGGATCGGCGGCAACAGCAAGCTGTCGCGGCGCCGTGTCGCGAAGTACGGCTATGGCTGGGCACCGATGCTGGGCCGGGGCGGGCCGGCGAACAGCGCCCTGCGGACCGCCGCACTGAACTCCGTCGACGAACTCGCCGCCGCTATCGACGAGGTGCATGCGGACCTGCGGCGCAACAACCGCGATATCGAAACCATCGACGTGCAAGTGGAAGCGCCCGGTGAAACCGCCGCGGGCGGCGTTCCCGAGCTCGGCCGTCACCTGGACGAGCTGGGCGCGCTGGCCGAAGCCGGCGTCACCTGGTCCCTCGTGCATCTGCCCGGTGCGAGCGTCGAGGCCGCGCTCGACGCGATCCGCCACTACGGCGAGCAGGTCATTTCGGTATTCGACGCCGAAGGACGCTGAACCGTTCGGCGCCCAGACCGATATCCGGCCGCCCGTGTCGCATCGCTGTCACCCGAGCTCGTTCCATGGACGTGGCATGCCGACGGCGTTCGAGGTCACGGGCGGCCTCGGCGCCTCCGGCGCTGATGGCGTCGGCGAGGCGAGGCGACCCGATCACCCGTACGTGGACAAGCTGCGGATTGATCCACTCGAGATCCGCGGGGCCCACGCCGAGCCGCTCGGCCGTGCCGGGACGATAACGCTTTCAGCGTGATTTCCCGGCCGGATGCGAGAATCTCCGTGTGCTCCAGGAGGATCTCCTCGGAGCACACGGAGGACACGGCACCGCAGCGGAATAGAATCGGTTCCGATCAGTACCGGGCCGCGCCGCCGTCGATCGAAAGCGGAACCGCGGTGATGAACTTCGACTCCTCGCTCGCCAAGAAGAGCACCGCGTCCGCGATTTCCTCTGCGGACGCCGCAAAGCGCGGCAGGAAAGGGGTGCCCATATTGTTGAGCGCCGGATTGGTCTCACCCGCGGTGGCCAGCCCTTCCTGCATGGCGCCCGAACCCATGGGCGTGTCCACCGCGCCGGGATGAATGCTGTTGACCCGGATATCGTGCCGGCCGAGTTCGGCCGCGAAGGCCCGTGCCATCCCCGTGACGGCGTGTTTGCTCGCGGTGTAGTGCACCATGAACGGCTGCATCTTCACACCCGCGTACGAGCTCGTGAGAACGATGGAGCCACCACGTCCGCCCGCGATCACATGCGGCGCGGTGACCGTGACGGTGTTCCAGACGCCGACCACATTGATGTCGATGACATCCCGGAACTCCTGTGGGCTGATGTCGTCCCACGCGTGGGGGATGCAGATACCGGCGTTGGCGATGACGATATCGAGCCGGCCCAGTTCGGCGACCCCGGCATCGGTGGCCGCGCGTAGGGCGTCGATATCCCGGACGTCGGCGACGGTCGTGACGATCCGGCCACCGGCCTCTTTCACCAGACGCGCCGTCTCGTCCAGATCCGCCGGGGTCGCCGAATCGTAGAGCACGCCGGGCAGCGGGCCGGCCAGGTCGATCGCGATGATATCGGCACCTTCTCCGGCGAGCCGTACCGCGTGCGCCCGGCCCTGACCACGGGCCGCACCTGTGATCAACGCGACCTTACCTGCTACCCGTCCGGTCATCGATATTCCTCTCCAGCTGCGGATGATCGGCGGACGGCTCCGCCGATCGCGGTGAGCGGCACGGTTGACCGCCACCATTAGTGTGACTCACTAAATTATATAGACCTTCTGACTCGAGTAGGACGAGGGTGACGATCGTATCCGGCACACAGTTCGGACCGGTAGTACCGGCCCGAACGAGCACAACCGTCGCGACCCTTTACTCGACCACCGTCACCGCACGTTCCGGGCAGGCGTACGCACCGGCGCGTGCCTGCTCGCGCTGGGACTCGTCCACGGAGCCGTCGCCGGCCACCTGACCGAATCCGTCATCGTCGTAGACGAAGACATCGGGGGCGTTCATGAAGCAGAGCCCGTGTCCGACACAGGCTTTCGAATCGATGGAGACCTTCATTTCGCTGTTTCCTCCCAGGTCGATCTGTTCGTCAGCTGGCGCCGTCGCCGACCCGGGGACCGGGGGTGAATCGGATCGGCATACTGGATACGGCGTAGACTTCCGCGGCGTCTTCGAACCGCTCGGGGGTCCCCGCCAGTTCGAAATCCGGCAGGCGGGTGAGGATTTCGTCCATCATCACCCGGAACATCATGCGCGCGAGACTGGAGCCCATGCACCGGTGCGCTCCGACGCCGAAGGCCAGATGCTTCTTGTTCTGCCGGTCGAAATCGATCACGTCGGGGTCCTCGAACACCGCGGGGTCGCGGTTGGCGGCGGCCCACAGCAGGACGGCCCGCTCCCCCTTCTTCATCTCGAAGCCGCAGAACCGGCCATCTTTGCCGATGGTCCGGGCCAGCCCCTGAGTCGGCGTGTCGTAGCGCAGGAACTCCTCGGTGGCATCGGGCAGCAGATCGCGATCCTCGATCAATCGCTGCCGCAACTCCGGACGCTCGATCAGGCGGATCATGGCATTTCCGGTGAGGCCACTGGTGGTGTCCATCCCGCCCATCAACAACAGGACGGTGTACATCGTGATCTGGACATCGTCGAGCGGCGTGCCGTCGATTTTCGCCTGCATCAGGGCGCTGAGCGCATCGTCGCCGAACCCTTCACTGCGGCGCTGCGCCATATGTTCGGCGATCTCGCCGAACATCTCCATACCCGCGATACCGGCTTTCTCGGGATCGCTTGCGCGGTCGTGGACGGTCGAGTGCACCCAGTGCACCCAGTGTTCGTACTTGGACTCGTCCATACCGAGCATATGCAGGGTGAGCCGCGCCGGGAGTGGCGTGGTCAGCTCCTGCACGATATCGCATGATCCGCGTTCGATGAACCCGTCGATCAATTCGGTGGCCAGTTCCCGGGCCTTGGGCTCCAGCGTATCGGTCGCCTTCGGTGAGAAGCGGTTGAGCAGGATGCTCCGCAGCTTCTGGGTCAGCGGCGGGTCGGATTCGATGGGAATGATGGGGAAGGGCATCTCGGAGGCGGGGACACCCACCGACGGGTACGAGTTGAACATATCGTCGTCGCGGGCGGCCTCGAAGACCGTCGCATAGTCGGAGAACACCCAGAAACCGCCGTGCGTGCTGCTGTGCGTGACGGGGCACTTCGATCGCAACTCATCGAACTGTGCGTAGTTGTTCTCCCGGAATTCCGCCGAATGGTGGTCGAATTCGACCTCGACACGCCCATTGGACCCGTGCTCGGTGGTAGTCATCTCTCTCGATCTCCTTGTTCGATTCCCGCCCCTCGATCCGGGGAGGTCACTCGCGCAGAAGGACCATCCGCCGGGCCTCGGCAGGGCTGCAGGCGCAGGCGGGGCAGTGCGCAGGTGACGGCTGGTGCGAGCGCCGTCACATCGGATAATATAGCTTATTAATTAACCTATGTCGCGATTTTCCGAGACGGACCCGACAGTCCGCGCACCATCGACGATCTGGAGCACATATGTCAGCGCACACCGACCCCCGGCCGCCCGCCGGAGACTGGCTCGGCACGCCGTATCTCACTTTCCATCGCCAGGGAGCGATCGCGATCTGCACGGTGGATCGCCCGGAGGCGCGTAACGCGCTCACCCCCGCCATGTACTTCGGTATCCGGTACGCGATCACCCACGTGGACAGCGATCCCGACCTCGCCGGCCTGATCATCACCGGCACCGGCGATATCTTCGTCCCCGGCGGCGATCTCGGGAAGTCCGGGGCCGACGACTGGCTGGATTTCGAGACCACACTCGGCATGGATGTGACACCGTTCGACACCCTGCGTCGCGCGCGTAAACCGGTGGTGTGCGCGGTGAACGGCCTGTGCCAGGGCGGTGGCCTGATGATGGCACTGTGCAGCGATCTGTCGGTGGTCAGCGAGCGGGCGACCTTCCGCGTTCCGGAACTGTTGCGCGGGATCGCCGACACCTACTACGCCCAGATCCTGCCCCACGTAGTCGGCCCGGTGCGAGCCCGGGATCTGATGTTCACCGGCCGGACGCTGTCGGCGCAGGAGGCGCTCGATTGGGGCATGGTATCCCGGGT
This sequence comes from Nocardia jinanensis, assembly GCF_014645735.1. Classification (GTDB taxonomy): domain Bacteria; phylum Actinomycetota; class Actinomycetes; order Mycobacteriales; family Mycobacteriaceae; genus Nocardia; species Nocardia jinanensis. Next base: position 323,619 of record NZ_BMMH01000005.1, read on the forward strand.
GGTCCCACACGATGAGTTGCAGGACAGCGCCATCGAGTTGCTCACCCGGATATGCCAGACCGCGCCCGATGCCCGAAGCACCGTCAAGGCGAGTCTGGACGCCCACCTCGGGCTCTTCGACCGAATCGGCATGGCCACCAGCTTGTCCGGACCGGAGGCGCTGGAGGGATTCCAGGCTTTCAAACAGCGGCGGTCGCCGGCCTGGGTCCCGGCAGAACTGCGCCGCGACGGCCGGGCCTGACCGGGTCGGCGCCCGGCGGCGGTCGCCGAGTACCACGCAGGCCACCTCGGGCAGACTCCATGCGACAGCCCGGTGGCCGGCGGGTGGCCATTGGCCACCCGCCGGCCATACCCTCTCGCCGTTCACGAAAACGGCAGCGGCCCCCGCCCGACGATCTCGCGGAGCAGACCGAGATCGACGCCCAAATCGGCCGCATCCGATTCGACCGCCAGTACGTCCTTACGGATGTAGGGCACCGATTTGCTCAGCACGTCGATACCCTGCGCCCGGAGATACCCGAACACCCTGCTGTCACCGCTGCACGCGGCAAACGCCTCGACCACCTGCTCGGCCGCCAATCCCAGCTCGGCGGCGAGCCCGACGACCGACTGCGCGACCTGCGCATGTGCCGCGAAGGTGAGATTGTTGAGCAGTTTGGCCCTCGTCGCGGAGCCGATGCCCCCGGTGCGCAACACCTGGGCGCTGTAGGTCCGCAGATACGGTTCGGCCTGCTCGACCGCAGCGGCGGCGCCGCCGGCCAGCACGGTGAGCTTTCCCTCCGTGATCGCTTCCGACGTCCCGCTGACCGGCGCGTCCAGGAACTCGATATCGCGCGCCCGCGCCGCCGTCGCGACCCGGTCGACCGTCGCGGTCGCGATAGTCGTGTGGTTGACCAGCACCGCGCCGGCCGGGAGGTTACCGATCAGCCCGTCGTCACCGAGGGCGAGGTCTTCGAGTTGATCACCGGAGAACAGGCACACTATGCAGGTTCCGACCGACCGAGCAAGCTCGGCAGCCGAATCGTGCACCTTCACACCTTGCTCGGCGAACTTCGCCCGCACCTCGGGCCGACGAGCGTAGAGCTCTACCGGAACCCCCGCTCCGAGCAGGCGTGCCACCATCGGCGACCCCATCGAACCCGCGCCCACGAATCCGACCGGGCCTGCTGCCGTTATCGATGCCATCCGCATTTGCCTTTCCTCACCTTCCGGAGATCCGACCGGCCTCCGGGGATTGCGTTACGTTCCAATGTCTGCGGCTACCGGCCCATCAGCGAGAGATGCCGCGGCGCACGCCCCCGACGATCACATCCGAGTAACGAACTGGGTTACAGTTAGTTGATTAATTTAACCCATTAGTCTGATTTAGATGTATGATCTAGCCTACGCCGGATGGTGATCTCTGTCACCTTCGGCGCTTCGGCGGCAAATACCCACCACAAGGAGTTGAACGCACCATGACGACCTCCACCACTCCGGCGGCGGTTCAGGGCGAAGCCCGGATGCTCATCGGAGGACGACTCGTCGAATCCTCATCGGGCAAGAAGTTCGAGAACATCAATCCGGCGACCGGAAAGGTGATCGGACAGACCTACGACGCCGGCGCCGAAGATATGGACGCCGCGATCACGGCCGCGCGCCGTGCCTTCGATACCACCGACTGGTCGACGAACCGCACCCTGCGCAAACGGTGCCTGCAGCAACTCCAGGACGCGCTCGTCGATGAGCAGGAAGCCCTGCGCGCCGAACTCATCGCCGAGGTGGGCGCGCCGGTGGCGACCACCTATATCGCTCAGCTCGCCTGGGCTCTCGACGACGCGCTCCCCCATGCGATCGCCCTGATCGACGAGTTCCCCTGGCAACGCGACCTCCCTGACGCCGAGGTCATGGGCGCGAAGGCACGCCGGCAGGTGTGGAAGGAAGCGATCGGCGTGATCGGTGCCATCACACCGTGGAACTTCCCCTTCGAAGTCATCCTCAACAAACTCGCTCCCGCGCTGGCGACCGGCAATACCGTCGTGCTCAAGCCTGCGCCGGACACCCCGTGGAACGCCACCCGGCTGGGCCGGATCATCGCCGAACGCACCGACATTCCCGACGGTGTGGTGAACGTGGTGCCGACCTCCGACAATGCCGTGGCCGAACGTCTCGTCACCGACCCCCGGGTGGACATGATCTCGTTCACCGGCTCCACCGGAGTCGGAAAACGCATCGTGGAGAAATCGGCGGCGACCCTCAAGCGCACCTTCCTGGAACTGGGCGGAAAATCGGCGATGATCGTGCTCGACGACGCCGACTTCGCCGCCACCATTCCCCAGTCCATATCGGCGTGCATCCACGCCGGCCAGGGATGCGCCCTCACCAGCCGGCTGCTGGTCCCGCGCGCACGGTACGAGGAAGCGGTCCAGATCGCCGCCGCGGCCTATGCGCAGATCGGATACGGCGATCCGACCGACCCCGCGGTGCTGTCGGGACCGCTGATCAACGCCCGCCAGCACGAACGTGTGCTGTCTTATATCGAATCCGGCAAGGCGGAAGGCGCCCGCGTCGTCGCCGGCGGCGGCGTACCCGAACACCTGACCGAAGGTTACTTCGTCCAGCCCACCGTCCTGGCGGATGTGGACAACTCGATGACAGTGGCCCAGGAGGAAATCTTCGGGCCCGTGCTGGTGATCATCGCGTTCGACGACGACGACGACGCGATCCGCATCGCCAACGACAGTCCCTACGGCCTGTCCGGCGCCGTATTCTCCGCCTCACCCGAACGCGCCGAGCGCGTCGCCCGCGCCGTTCGTACCGGCACCATCGGCATCAACGGAGTCGGCAACTGGTACGGCGCCGATGCTCCTTTCGGTGGCTACAAGAACAGCGGACTCGGCCGCCAGAACGGTATCGAAGGCTTCGAACAGCACCTGCAGACCAAAACCGTCGGCATCTCGTAGC
>NZ_BMMH01000005.1:326613-495319 GCF_014645735.1 Nocardia jinanensis
ACCAGATCGGACCTGGCGGCCTTCATCGCTGCCAGCCGCCTCGACACGAGGTCCACCGCCGCCTCGGAACCACCGGATGCCTGCAAGGCAGCCAGTTGTTCTGTGGCCGTGGCGATCTCGTCGTCGAGTCGCTCCGCTGCTTCTGCTCGTGTCAGCAGGTCGGTATCGGTCCAGTCGTCCGCCGCGATCTGTTTGCCCTCGCTCACAGCGGCCTCAGCTCGACTGTCCCGCAGGCACCGGATCGGCGACCGGCAGGTTGTAGAGTCGTCGCGCGTTCAGTTCGACGATCTTGTGCACCTCTTCGTCCGGCACGTCCTGGAACGCCTCTTCCGCGCGTTTACGGCTGGCGGGCCAGAACGAATCCGAATGCGGGTAGTCGCACTCCCAGGTGATGCGATCGATGCCGACGCGCTCACGGTTGGAGAGACCGAAATCGTCCTCGATGAAGCAACCGTGGAAATGCTTGGCGAAGATCTCCGACGGCTTCACATCCTGGTTGATGTTCTGGTAGAAGCGGTGCTTGCGCCACACGTAGTCCGCCCGCTCGATGATGTACGGAATCCAGCCGATCCCGCCCTCGGACAGGCCGATCTTCAGATTCGGATGCTTGTGCAGCGCGCCGGAGAACACCCAGTCGGTGGTGGCGTGCATGCTGTTCGTGCCCATCAGGTTCGTCATCACCGCGAACGGCGCGTCCGGGGCGATCTGCGGGATCGAAGTCGCGCCGCCGCTGCCGAAGTGCTGGCACAACGGCATTCCGGTCTCCTCCGCGGCCGAGAACACCGGATCCCAATAGTCCGAGTGCACCGACGGCAACCCCAGCGCATGCGGAAGATCCGGGAACGAAATTCCCTTCGCACCTTTACCCGCGGTCCGATGAATTTCCTTGACCGCCTCCGTAACATCCCACAAAGGCAGTAGCACGATCGGTATCAGGCGGCCCGGTCCCGCCGCGCACCACTCGTCGAGTACGAAATCGTTATATGCCTGCACACACAGCAGTGCCAGATCCTTGTCCTCGGCCTCGAGGAACACGGTGCCGCAGAACCGCGGGAAAGACGGGAAGCACATCATGGCCTCGACGCCGTCGATATCCATATCCGCCAGCCGAGCCTTCGGGTCGTAGCACCCGGGGATCATATCGTCGTAGCGTACGGGGTCCAGTCCGTATTCCTCCGGCTTCTTTCCCGCCACAGCATTGAGACCGATGTAGGGATAGATCCGGTTCTCGTACACCCACACCTGCGCGGGTGGGCGCCCCTCTCCCAGTGACTGCTCCACGATCCGGGGGCCGGTCTCTTTCAACGCGGCCGGCAACCGGTCCTGCCACACCCTGGGGTGTTCGATCAGGTGGTCGTCGACAGAGATCAGTTTCATCCACGGCTGCAACGGCATTGCACATACTTCCTGTCATCGGTCGGCGCCGGCGATAACGCCCGGCGACGCCACTTCGGCGTCGCCGGGCAGCTACCGGCGCTTGCGGTTGTTCGAACGGCTATTGATTTGTACGGCGTGGGCCACGATCGACGTGGCAAGCTCGCGGCGTCGCTCTACAGCACTGCCGAATCGACTTTGAGCTCGACGATCCGATCCCAGTCGAGGCCGAGCTCCTGCAGAATCTCGTCGGTGTGCTCGCCGTGTCCGGGTGCGCACCGCAGCGGCGGCGACTGCTCGTCGAACTGCACGGGGTTGGCCGCCAGCGCGAAGGTGTTGCCGTTGGCATCGGTGGTCTTCGGCAGGTAACCGTTCAGTTCGACCTGCGGGTCGTCGTGCAATTCGAGTGCCGACTGGAACACGTCCCAGACGCCCTCGAAGCTCTCCAGCCGCTGCACCCAGTGCGCCAACGGCTTCGACTCGAACGTACGCCGCAGTTCGGCGATACATTCCTTCCGGTTGACGAAACGCACCTTGGCGTCGGCGAACCGCTCGTCCTCGACCATATCGACCCGCTCGATCCGTTCGCACAGATCCGACCAGAACCGATCGGCCTGCAGCAGCACCAATGCGAGGAAGCGGTTGTCCTGGGTCCGATAGATATTCGCCACCGGGTTGGGCATCTCCGCCAGGTCGAACTTCGGGATGTTCTGCCCGGTTACGCCCGCCCCGACGATATCCGGCGCGAGTTGCCAGATCGCGGTGGCCAGCAGCGAGACGTCGACAATGCTGGGCACGCCGGTGCGCTCGCGCTTGAACAGCGCGCCGACGATCCCCGACGCGATCGCGAAACCGCCGAACAGGTCACCGAAGGCCGGCCGCTGCGGCGAAGGATACGATCCGTCCTCGGCCGCCAGCGCGTCGCCGATACCACCCCGTGCCCAGTAGGCGGCAAGGTCGAAACCGCCGCGTTCGGCCTGCGGCCCTTTCGGTCCGTAGCCGTGCCCGCGGGCGAAGATGATCTTCGGATTGCGTGCGCGGATCGATTCGACGTCGATACCGAGCCGCCGCTGCGAATCCGGGAGCAGATTCGTCGAGAATACGTCGGCCTGCTCGATCAGCTTGTACAGGATCTCCCGGCCCTGCGGATTGGCAACGTCGAGACCGATACTGCGCTTACCGCGATTCGGCTGCTCGATGAAATGGTTGACACCGCCGGCGCCGGCCACCACACCGGAGCTGATCAGCGCACGCTGGGGATCCCCGGTCTCGGGATGCTCGACCTTGATGACATCGGCACCCCAGTCCGCCAGGACCGCACCGGCCGAGGGCACGAACGTCCACGCGGCGAGCTCCACCACTTTGACGCCTTGCAGAATCGATTCCACTACCAATCCCTTTCTTCTTGCAACGGTTGTAGAGCGCGTTCACACCGGCCGGGCAGGCGGCGGCTCACGCGTCTTCCAGAATCATTCGGGCAGCCAGGGTCGCCATGGCCATCAGCGGTGCGTTCAGGTTGCCCGCCACCATCACCGGAAGGACCGAGGCGTCCATGATCCGAAGGCCATCGATACCGCGGACCCGCAGCTTCGAATCGGCGACCGCCTCGTCGTCCGGACCCATCGCGCAGGCTCCGTACGCGTGGAAACTGGTACCGCCGTTCAGCAGGGCGTGCGCGATCACCGAGTCGTCGTCCTGAACCGCCCAGCCGGGCGAGGTCTCACCGGCGATCATGTCGGCGAAGGGGTGCTGCGCGGCGATATCCCGCATGCGCCGGAACAGCGCGACATACTTCCGGCGGTCCGACTCGTCGAAATCGTAGTTGGGAACGATTCGAGGGTGCGCGAACGGGTCGTCGGACACGACGTGCACACTGCCGGTTGTAGTGGGGCGCAACGGGTTACCGATGATCGAGGCGCCGGGCCGCTCTTCCAGGCTCACGTCGAGCGGCTTGATTCCCTGGGTGAACGGAGTCATGAGAATCTCCGCGTCGACGCGCGGCTCACTGGGATCGGTCTTCATGAACCCGACGAGATCGTAGGCCGGCGAAGCGATCGGGCCTTTGCGCGAAACCAGGTACTTCGCTCCGGCGACCGCCTGACCGATCGGACTGCTCAACCGCCTGTTGTAACCGAGGGCGGGATCGTTGAGCCGGAGCTGCAGGGTGATGTAGCGATGCTCGATCATGCGCTCCCCGACGGTGGGCCGATCCAGCACGACCTCGATACCCGCGGATCGGAGGATATCCGCGCCGCCGATACCCGACAGTTCGAGCAGTTTCGGAGTCTCGAGGTTGCCGAGCGACAAGATCACTTCCTTGTCCACACGGACCTGCTCGAAGCCCTTGCCGGTGGCGACGAGGACCCCCACCGCACGGTCACCTTCGATAACGATCTTCGTCACGGTCGCGCCGGTTCGCACGGTGAGGTTACCGCGCTTCTCGGCCGGCTTGATGAACACCTTGCCGGCGCTCTGCCGCACACCGTTCTTGATATTCGCCGGTGCGTATCCGGCACGTTCCTCATCGGAGCCGTTCAGATCGTCCACACGCTTCAGGCCGATGTTCCCGGCCGCTTCGAGCATCGCTTCGTCGACCGGATCGCCGCCCTGCTGCACACTGATGTGCAGTGGTCCCCCCGCCCCGCGGAGCTCGGACTCACCTAGTTCATGGTCCTCGATCTCCCGATAGACGGGCAGGATATCGTCCCAACCCCAACCCGGATTTCCGCGCTCCACAATGGAATCCCAGTCCGGGCGAGCTCCGCGGTTGTAGACCATTCCGTTGATGGCACTGGACCCACCGAGCACCCGGCCCCGGGACCACAGCTCCGTCTGGCCGAGCGGTCCGAACGGTTCCGTGCGGTAGACGAACGAGTGCTTCGGGTTCTCGATGGTGAAGGCGAAGCCCTTGGGAATGTGGAAGACCGGATTGCTGTCTCGCTTGCCCGCCTCCAGCAGGAGAACACGCACATGCGGGTCCTTGCTCAACTCCGCGGCCAGGGCGCAACCGGAACTGCCTCCGCCTACCACGATGTAGTCGTACGACGCCATCCAAACCTCTCGATCTCACCGGCATCACAGCGCCGGGATGCAGCTGTTCACACCTCAGGGACGAATGCGCCACCGGAATCTCGAGCCGAGACGAGCAGAAGGCGGTGTGATACGCGACACGCTATCCCACATTGCCCACCAAGTCAATTAATAATTTAGCTATTAATAGCCCTGCGTGACAACATCACAGTCGCACGACCTGCCTCGATCCGCGAACCGCTCCACACCAACTGACAGGGTGCCGCAGACTCCGACGGACGAAATGGAACGCGGCCGGCAGCGAATACGCGCCACCGAGAAGAATCGGAACCGCGGCCGGGTCATGAGCACGGGCCGAACGGACGCCGTCGTCAGGTGCTGACGTAAGCGGCGCCGGGAACTGCCACGCTGCCCGATGAGGCGATAGCCATGGCAAGTGCCGACGGCGCCACCGATGCCACGATCAGGCCGCCATCGGGCAGACAGCACAACTGGTCAGCGAGCACCGGCGCAGGACGGTCCTGTATCAGGGCGATATCGGCGAACCCGAGACGGTCACCCAGCTGGTCGAGGCCACCCCTCGACCAGCTCGGGGAGAAACTGCTCGGCCGGATCGCGGAACGAACGCCGGCCGAGTGGAGCAACCCGATACACATCCCACTGATCGTTCATTGCCCACAGCAGACGCCGAAACCCCTACGCGACAGCGAGTTCGGCGGGATTGCGCACCGGCAGACCCAGGAAGCGCCGGGCGTTGTCACCCATGAAGTCGTAGGTGCGCTTCTCGTCCATTCCTTCGGCGTACCGGAAGAAACCTTTCGGTTCTTCGAGGCCCTCGGGGTGGGGGAAGTCGGAACCGAACATCACCCGGTCCCAGCCGACGGTCTCGACGACGTCGGCAACCGAACCCTCCCAGAACGGACTGACCCAGATATTGCGGCGGAACACATCGATCGGGTGTTCCGGGAACGCCTGCGGCATCTTCTTGTAGAAGTCCTGGTAATCGTGGAACAGCGGCTGCAGCCACGCGGAGCCGTTCTCGATACTGGCGACACGCAGTTTCGGGAACCGCGTGAAGGTACCGTGAGTGATCAGGCTGGTGATCATATCGGTGATCTCGCGGTGTCCCAGCGCGATCCAGCGGAAGGCGCTCATCTCGGTGAACACCTGCGAGTTCGGCGGCTCCCACATATTGATGTAATCGTCCAGGGGCGGCTGGCTCGCGTGCAGCACAACCGGCAGGTTGGCCGCTTCGACCTCACGCCAGAACGGGTCGAACTCCGGCAGCGCCGGGCTGCGCCAGCCCTTCCAGTTCCGCACCGGAGCCGGCTTGATCAGGATGGCCTTGGCCCCGTTCTCCAGCACGTACTCCAGTTCACGCAGTCCTTCGTCGACCAGACCCAGGTTGATGACAGGAGTCATGAACAGGCGATTCTCATGGGTGAAGCCCCAGGTCTCAACCATCCACCGGTTGAGTGCGTGGATCATGGCACTGCACAATTCCGGATCCTCGCTCGCCGAGTGCTCGACGAGGTTGGCCAGCGTCGGGTAGATCAGCGCCTCCTGCACACCCTGTGCGTTGAGCGAATCGATCCGGGGCTCCGGGGCGCGGAAGGACGGGATCGCGTCCATCACACGCTCCCTGGCCATCTCGGTCAGGGTTTTGCCCTCGTGGTTCTCGGCGGCGAAGAACGCTTCCCACGCGCCGGGGGCGGCGACCTTGTCGAAGGTCGGATTCGGGATGTAGTCGCGAATCTTGCCGAGGATGGAAATGCGGGTCTGCCGGCCCAGCTGCACGAAATGCACGGCCGACTTGTACTTCTCGGGGAGGTACTTCGTCAGGGCATCCGGGGTTTCGTACATGTGCTGGTCGGCATCGAAGATCGGTGCGTCGGTGAACTGAGTCACGGGTCTCCCTCTCGGAACGGCGAACTGTGCCGGTGGTGCTACTACTCCACCGTAGGCTTAGTTGACAGAAACGTCAAGTTAACGAGTCGAGGCTAGCTCTCAGCTTCTGAAGCTGGGAACTCACACGCGGATGACTACGACGATAACGTCAATTGAGCACCTGGTAGACGTTCAAGCGGTAGAACGGCAGCCAGGGCTGCGGCAGTGATACGCACACTGTCATCGCTTGCCGGCGGCACGCTTGCGTCGGCGAGGTCGGCGTTCCGGGCGCGCCGGTCCGATCTCCACGAGGCATTTCGCACTATGCGGCCGAGCCGGGTCGCACGAGCCCGTCGTGATTCGGGATCGAGACTCGATGCCCGAACCGCGACGCTCCAGAGATCAGAAATAGTATCGAGCGATCAATTCGGCTACACAGGACGGCTTGGACTGCCCTTCGGCCTCGATGACGGTGCGGGTCTTCAGCTCGACACCGTCCTCGCCGATCCTCGCGCACTCGATCAAGGTGCTGCGCGCCCGGATCCGGCTTCCGCCGATGACCGGCGCCGGGAAGCGAACCTTGTCGAGCCCGTAGTTGACGCCCATCCGAACGCCTTCGATACGCCGCAGCTGATTCAAGAAGTACGGCACCAGCGAGAGCGTCAGGAAACCGTGCGCGAGGGTGCCCCCGTGCGGGCCGGCCGCAGCCCGTTCGGTATCCACATGGATCCACTGATGATCTTCGGTGTCATCGGCGAACCCATCTATCCGCTTCTGCCCCATGGTGAACCAGGGTGTCGGTCCCAGTTCGCGACCTACTGCCGCCTCGAGGTCGTCGATTCCTCGATAGATTTCCATATCCTCTTCCTCTACCACGCGGTCGCCCGCCGGCTACTCCAGGCGGCGGCCCGTGCCACCGCATCTCTCGAATCGGACGCGACGACACGACTCCCCGCGTCGCACCCACGTCCGGGTCTAATATCGCATTAATTGTACTATTAGAATGAGTAATCTATTAAGTGGCCGCAAGAGGAGGCGTTCGGAATGAAGGTCCTGGTGATCGGAGCAACCGGCGATGTGGGGCGGGGCGTCCTGACGGCCTGTCTCGCGCGGGGATGGGAAACCGTCGCCGTCGGCCGGACGGCAGAGAAACTCGCCGACCTCGCCGCAGAGTACAAGGACGAACGCCTGTCCACTGTGGTCGGTGACCTCGCCAGCGAGAAGACTACGGCCGCACTGGCCGATGCTGTCGACCTGGAATCCATCCACGCCGTCGTGGTGACCGTGAGCGGACCGTGGTCACCCACACCCGTCCGCGACTGCGGTTGGGACGCGGTGTCGGAGACATTCGACCGGCTGCTGCGCCCCCACGTGAATGCCGCCCGGGTGCTACTCCCCCAGCTCCCCAGCGGGGCGACATACCTGACCGTCGGTGGCGGGATGGCGGACGCGATCTTCCCGGGCATGGCACCGGTCGCTATGTCACAGGCCGCTCAGCGCAACTTCGTCCGGGCGTGGCACAAGGAGCACCGCGACGCACCGGTCGCGGTGCGCCAGCTCACGATCGCGGCCATGGTCAACGGTCTCAGCACCCGAGAGGTGGCCGGGCCGGACTGGCTGACCGACACCGAGATCGGCTCTCGAATCTCTGCGATCCTCGCCGACCCCCAGGCATTTCCCGGGCCGGTGCTGAACTTCTCCGTCGCCGACAGGAATCCGGCCTGATCGAGCGGAACGACGCGCCGCCGGACGAAACGCAGGCCGACCCGCTGTCGGGCCTGCGTTTCGCCACGAACGCGTCGACACCCTGACGGCCGGCCGCAGACCCTTGGATGTCCCCTGCGGCCTGCGAACGGAACGCGTCAAGCCACGCTGGAACTTGCCGGAACGCGCAGAATCAGGGCGTCACCTTGGCCGCCCCCGCCACACAGCGCGGCAGCACCGACACCGCCGCCACGGCGTCCGAGTTCCAGAGCCAGATGCAGCGTGATCCGGGCGCCGGACATACCGATCGGGTGGCCGAGCGCGATAGCACCACCGTTGACGTTCACCCGATCGGCTTCGATACCCAGGGCACGAGTGGAGGCGATACCGACTGCGGCGAACGCCTCGTTGATCTCGACCAGATCCAGCTCGGCCGGGGCGATACCCTGCGCGGCACAGGCTGCGGTGATCGCGTTCGACGGCTGCCACTGCAAGCCCGAATCCGGGCCGGCGACCATACCGTGCGCACCGATCTCGGCAATCCAGCTCAGCCCGTGCGCCTGCGCGTACTCCTTGCTGGTCACCACCAGCGCGCACGCACCGTCGTTGATAGTCGAGGCATTGCCCGCGGTGATGGTGCCACCGTTACGGAACGCACCGGGCAGCCGGGACAGAGTCTCGCCGGTGGTGTCCGGGCGGATGCCCTCGTCCCGGGTCAGCCGGGTACTCGGACCCTTGCGGGCCGGGATCTCGACCGGGATCACCTCCCCATCGAAAACCCCGCTGTCCCAAGCCTTGGCGGCCAGCTGATGTGAGCGCGCGGCGAAGGCGTCCTGGTCTTCGCGGGCGATGGTGTCGCGGTCGTTGCCCGCCTCGGTCAGCAGCCCCATGGGCTGATCGGTGAAGGCGTCGTGCAGTCCGTCGTAGGCCATATGGTCGAGCAGGGTGACCTCACCGTATTTGTAGCCGGTGCGGGAACCGGGCAGCAGGTGCGGTGCCCGGCTCATCGACTCCATACCACCGGCGACGATCACCTCGAAGGCACCGGAACGGATGAACTGGTCGGCCAGGATGATCGCCTCGACGCCGGACAGACACACCTTGTTGATGTTCAGGGCCGGTACCGACATCGGGATACCGGCTTTCACCGCGGCCTGCCGGGCAGGCATCTGACCCGACCCGGCGGTCAGCACCTGACCCATGATCGTGTACTGGACCCGGTCCCGGGCGACGCCCGCTCTGTCGAGGGCGCCGCCGATGGCGACGGCACCGAGCTCCGCTGCGGTGAATCCGGCCAACGCACCTTGCAGGCGGCCGATCGGAGTGCGGGCACCGGCGATTATCACGGAAGTGGGCATATCGACCTCTCGAAACTCTGCGGAAGCGGCGGTCCGGTCAGCCGGCGAGGTGGCGGCTGATGACCAGGCGCTGGATCTGGTTGGTGCCCTCGAAAATCTGCGTGATCTTGGCTTCCCGCATATAGCGTTCGACCCGGAAATCGCGCGTGTAGCCGTAACCACCGAGTACCTGCACGGCATCGGTGGTGACCTTCATCGCGGCATCGGTGGCGACGAGTTTGGCCACCGACGCGTTGCGGGAGTACGGCAACCCCGCATCTCGGCGCCGCGCGGCATCCAGATAGGTGGCGCGGGCCGAATCCACAGCGGCGGCCATATCGGCCAGCAGGAAACCCAGCCCCTGATGGTCGATGATCTTGCGACCGAATGCCGTCCGCTCCTGCGCGTACGCCACCGCCGCGTCGAGCGCGGCCTGCGCAAGCCCGACGGCGACCGCGGCGATCCCCAACCGGCCGGAATCCAAGGCGCTGAACGCGATCTGCAAGCCCTGCCCCTCCGCTCCGATCCGGCGTTCGTCCGGTACGAAGGCGTCGTCGTAGTGCGCGGAGGTGGTGGGTACGGCATGCAGGCCCATCTTTTCCTCCGGCTTACCGAAGCTCAGCCCCGCGGTGTCGCGCGGCACCAGGAAGCACGAGATCCCCTTGGATCCCTCCCCCGTGCGCGCGAACAGGTTATAGAAGTCGGCGATACCACCGTGGGTGATCCATGCCTTCGAACCACTGACCCGGTATCCACCATCGACCGCGGTGGCCTTACAGGCGAGCGCCCCGGCGTCCGAACCGGCCTGCGGTTCGGACAGACTGTAGGCGCCGATCGTGGCGCCGCCCAGCATCTCCGGCAGCCACCGACGCTGCTGCTCCTCGGTTCCGAACGCCATCAGCGGGTGGCAGGACAGGCTGTGCACACTCACCGCCACGGCCACCGCGGCCCAGCGCGCGGCGATCTCTTCGAGCACCTGTAGGTAGACCTCGTAGGGCTGACCACCGCCACCCCACTCCTCGGGATACGGCAGGCTCAGCAGGCCCGCCTCCCCCAGCGTGGCGAATACACCCTCCGGGTAGGTCTCCGCTTTTTCGTGGTCGTCGACGATCGGCGCCAGCACCTTGTCGGCCACATCGCGGGTCAGCTGGATGAGATCCCGGGCCTCGTCGGTGGGCAGGAGTCGATCGACGGCCACAGAAATCTCCTCGCGGTGGTACGCAGCACAGTACTCGGATGCGCTTCAGAGTACTGTCCACGGATCAGTACTGCAAGGCGCTCCGCAGTACTATCGCCTGCATGGAACAGCGCACGGCCTTCGCGACCACCCGCCGTACCGAACTCTTCGACGCACTCGTCGCACTGTTCCTCGCCGAGGGCTTCGCACATCTCACCCTCGATGCCATCGCCGCCCGGCTCAAATGCTCCAAATCCACCCTCTACACCCTGGCCGGCAGCAAGGAACAGCTGGTCACCGCAGCCACCGTGCACTTCTTCAAACGCGCGACAGATACCGTGGAAGCCGAAGTCGCCACCGGCAAAGGGCCGCGCGAACGCATCACCACCTACCTCACCGCGGTCGGCGAAGCGCTGGCCGCGGCCTCGGATCAGTTCATGACCGACCTCGACCACTTCACTCCGGCGCGCGCGGTCTACGAACGAAACACCCGCATCGCCGCCCGCCGCGTCCAGGAACTCATCGACGAAGGTGTCGCCGCCGGCGAATTCCGCGGCGTCCACGCCGCATTCGCCGCCGACCTGGCCGCCACCATGATGGTCCGCATCCAGCAGGGCGGCGTCCGCACCGGCACGGGTCTCGACGACGCCGCGGCCTACCGCGAACTCGCCACCGTCCTCACCCACGGAATCAGCACCTGACAACCCATTTCCCGGCTTGCTCCTCGGGCTGCAGCGCTGCGCGGCCGGCACGTTCTTCGAACGCAGCACCCGGTTCACGCCGGCGCTCTCGCTGCCCTGGAGAGCATGGTCACGGTTTCTTCCGCGCACCGATGCGGTCGGAGAGCCAGTGCGAGATAGCGACTTCACGGCTCATGGGTTGGGCACCCACGGGTTATCGGGGAAGAACAGGATGCGGGCGATCACCAGAGGCAGCGTCAGGAACACCGCGTACAGAACGTTCATGCCCAAGATCCAGGCAATGATCTGATGCATGCGCTGCCCCCATCCGGCGATAGCAGGTTTGACGCCGAGCACTCTTTCGAACCACGGGCGCCCGGTTACATCGCGGCGGTCGAGGCTCACGACCACGGCGACAGCAAAGAGAGACAGCGGAATACCCTGATAGATCAGCTGCAGGCCGCCCTTCTCGGTATGGATGGTCGGCCCGATCGACTCCAGGTATTGGAACCAGTTCGTCACATAGGACACGCCGTCGGCGGTGACGAAGTTCCACAACATGAATGGAATGAACACGGTTATCAGCAGGGCCACGGTGTAGTTCACCGTCGAGTAACGGCGGCGGAACCAACGGAACAGAGCCGATACCGCCGCGAACCCGCCCGCGTAGAACCAGCCGTACCCGGCCAGCACATAGACCGGTTTGTTCGGGGTGGTGTACGGGGAAGACCCCCATGGCAACAGTGCGAGATCAGGGTTGTAGTACAGGTAGGCACCCCAGTCGGCGTAGAACTCCTGCCACCACATGGTGAAGCACCCGATGAAGAGCAGTGCCGCGGTGTCGGGCTGCCCATTCTTGCGCCAACGGTAGAGCAAGAACGCTGCCACACCGGCGAAGGCGATCCACCCGCCGATCTCTACCAGCCATGCGGCGTTCGACGGCGGAAGGGGGCCGCCTGCTACAAGTTCGGTCCGTGCGGGCATCAAGGCGCCTCCTTTAACATGTGTCCGACATAATTTGCAATCTGTCGGACCCGATACACTTAAGGTGACTGTGTGATGTTTGTCAACCTCGAGCTGGATGGAGGCGAATTGGCTCGGCCGGAACGCAATCAACGTGGCGCCTGGGGTGCCGATCTGCCGTTGAACGAAGAAGAGGCCCGAGAGCGACTACTCGCCGCCGCCGAAGCCTGTTACGCCGAACGCGGACCGAGCCGCACCAAAATGGGCGACATCGCCCACAAGGCCGGCGTGCACCGCTCGACGGTGTATTACTACTTCCCGAACAAGGACGCCGTGCTCGCCGCGGCGTTCGTGCGAGCCCTCGCTGGAGTGCTCGCAGCAGCCGAGCACTGCTGGCACACCGATGAGCCGTTCCTCGATCGGCTCGTCAACGCTTGCCTCGTCGGCAACGAGGCGGCCCGCCGATCCCCGACAGCCCGTCTGCTGATCACCAACGACGAGGCGACACACACCTATCAGGTGGCGGAGGCGTCCGAGATCTGGCGCTCGACTCTCGGGTACGCGCTGGGCGAGAGGCTCGCGGTCGCCGCAGCCGCCGGCGATTTGCGCGACGACCTACCAGCAGAAACTTTGGCGCGCTGGGTAACCCGCGTCAATTTCAGTCTCATGGCCGAACCCCCGGACATCGAAGACGGCGGCGAAGAAGGAGTGCTACGCCACCTGCTGGCGCCGTCACTGGCACCGCGCCCCGCGACATCTTGACGGCTGGGTTCTGTATCGAAGTGAGTTGACAGAACCAGCACTGCCACAAGGTGGCGCCCGCGTCGTCAGAGAACAGGGCGGCTATCGATCACAGCTGCGGATGTCCGAGCTCGTAGGTACATCTCGGTGACCATGGTCAGAACCCTCACCCCCTCGCTTGTCACAAGCTCCGCGGCGGCAGTCACGAGTCCGCGCGATCGATTGTCCAGTTCGATCCCCTCGATAGTCAATGAACCGGTGAGCACATCGTTCGGACGCAACGGAGACAAGAACTTCACCTCTCGAAACTGACGCCCGGCAATCATGTTCCATCGGGAATAAACGCTGAGGACGACCAATCGCTGACATATCGCGATCGTGTGGATACCGCTCCCGATCACACCGCCGAAATAGCCTTCGCCTGCCACCACATGATCGGTATGGAACAGTTGGGGATCCCATTGCCGGGCAAATCCGATCAGCTCCTCCTCGGAGACCGGGTGCACACCCAACTGATACGAGTCACCGACGCGGAGATCGTCTGCACAGGCGACCTCAGGTATTCGGTCCATTCACCTCGTCCATTCGTCTCGCCCGGATGGGCGTAGCTGCAGTTCTCGGAGCATCTCTCGCGCAAAGCCCACTATCGGCGTAGGTCCTTCGTCACCCACCGCGACGAGCACGGTATCGCAGACACTGACACATACTCCGTCACGAAAGAGCGCCGAAGAGGCCACGAACGAGGTCCGGCCGATGCGACCAACGCCCACACCGGTCTCTATCACCGCGGGCCAATGCGCTTCGGCGAGGAAGTGGACGACGTTTTGCGATGTGATCAACCGCAGTTGTCGCGCACCCGGGTCGTGCACGCCGGGGAAAACCCGCGCAGTCAGGGTGGCTCGCGCGTCTTCGTGCAACGACTCCAGCGCCAGATTGTTCAGATGCGCATTCGGGTCCATATCGGCATAGCGGGCCCGGGTCTCCCCGGTCACGGGATACAGCTCGAGCCTGGACCGCGCGGGATGCGGCCGATGGGTCGTCGCCGACAGTGACTCAACCGATTCGACGCCGCTACTCATGAATTCGCCCTCTCGTACCAACCGGGGGTCTCTCGTTCGAGCCGTCCGGCACTTATATCAACTAGTTATACTAGTTCATGAGGTTAACCCGGCCACTCCGGGAGATATCACATTCATCCATCCGGTACGCAGCCGACGGATCATTTCGGTGAGCATCCACCGGACCCAGCGGCCGCCGGACAGCTCGAACGAATCACAAGAGGTCCGACGAGGAGAGGTGAGCGGAATCACCGCCAGCCGAACTGCGGCTCGTAGCCGAGCTCGCGGCGCGCCTTGTCGATACAAAGTAGTGTCTCGTGGCCGATGAGCTCGCGGGTGATGGGAATTTCGGGGAACTGCTCGGCGACGAGCTCGGCGGTCGGTCGGTCCATCACGGTGTCCGCGTTCGCGATGACGAATACCTCGTAACCCACGATCGCCCGTTCGAGCGCTTTTCGCACCGCCTGGGCACCGTCGCGGGTGTCGATATAGGCCCACAGGTTCCAGCGCCGGAGCGTCGCGTCGGCCTGATGCTCGGCGAAGCGTCCGTAGTCGGCGTCGTCGAGCACATTCGAGAACCGCAACGCGGTGAGCGACAGGCCCGGATTCCAGCGGGCGATCTCCACGGCCATCGTCTCTTCGAGGTGCTTGGCCAGCGAATACGACGATTCCGGGCGAGCCGGGTAGTTCTCGTCGACGGGCAGATAGGGCGGCGGGGTCTTGAAAGGGATTCCGAGCAGCGTCTCGCTCGACGCCCATACAACCGTGCCCACGCCGGCGCGGACCGCCGCCGTGAACAGGTTGTAGGTGATCATGAGATTGTTCTCGAATGTCGCCGAGTTGGTGGCCAGACCCGGCCCGGGGATCGCCGCCAGATGCACGAGCGCGTCGATTCGGCGGAACCTGCTGTCGACAGTGGTCAACACCTCCGTCGCCTGGCCGAGGTCGCGCAGGTCGGCGACCACCGACGGAACGTCGCGGTCGGGGTGCGTTACCTTGTCCACGACGACCGGTTTCCACCCGTGTGCGCGCAGGTCCGCCACGACCGCCCGGCCGAGCTTGCCGCTGCCGCCGGTCACCACCACTCGTCGCGCCATCGAATCTCCCTGTGTTCGGACGTCGATTCCTGAAATATAACCTAGTTTACTTATAATGAAAGGTAGGCGATGAACATGAAGTACGTGAAACTGGGCAACAGCGGCCTCGACGTGTCCCGCTTGGCACTCGGCTGTATGAGTTACGGAACCCCCGGGGCGGGTGGACACTCATGGACGCTCGGCGAGGATGACGCCCGCCCGCTCCTCCGTCGGGCAGTGGAGGCCGGGATCAACTTCTTCGACACCGCCAATGCCTACTCGGCCGGGACGAGCGAGGGGATCGTCGGCCGCGCCTTGCGCGAATTCGCACAGCGCGAGGACGTCGTGATCGCCACCAAGCTGTACATAGGGATGCGTCCGGGCCCCAATAGTCGCGGACTGTCGCGCAAGGCCATCTTCACCGAGGTGGATGCGAGCCTGCGACGACTCGGCACCGACTACATCGACCTGTACCAGATCCACCGGTGGGACTACGGCACCCCGATCGAAGAGACCTTGGAAGCGCTGCACGATGTGGTCAAGGCCGGAAAGGTCCGCTACCTCGGCGCCTCCTCGATGTACGCATGGCAGTTCGCCAAGGCCCTCTTCACCGCCGAGAATCACGGCTGGACGCGCTTCATCTCCATGCAGAACCACTACAACCTGCTCTACCGCGAAGAGGAACGGGAAATGCTGCCACTCTGCGCGGATCAGGGCATCGGAGTGATCCCGTGGAGCCCGCTGGCCCGCGGACGCCTCGCGCGTGAGTGGAACGAATCCAGCGCCCGAGCAGACACCGACGAATTCGGCAAAACTCTGTACGGCGAGAACGACCGGCCGATCGTCGACGCCGTCGGAGCGATCGCCGAGAACCGCGGACTCAGCCGTGCTCAGGTGGCGCTCGCCTGGGTGGCCGCCGGTCCGACGGTCACTGCTCCCATCATCGGAGCGACGAAATCCGCGCACCTCGACGACGCCCTGACCGCGATCGATATCGAACTCACCGAAGCCGAGCGCGCGGCTCTTGTTACGCCCTATCGCCCCCGGTCGACCGCTGGGTTCATCTGAGCCGGCGACTCACGAAGCGATGATCGGGATCTCGGCGCTGCGGTAGTAGACCGGCGGCATACCCGCGTTGTCCTCGTTATGCGGGCGAAGAGGGCTCTGGACCCGCAGCGACTTCGGCCTGCGTTCCGGATCTGCTCCCCTGCGCCGAGCCTTCCCGCTCGGCGGCCGTGCCTTCCCGAAAGGGCTCCCGGCCCGTGCGGTTCATCTCCGCGGCTGCCTCCTCGACAGCGTCGACGATTCCGATATATCCGGTGCACCGGCAGATATTGCCCGACATTTCTTCTCGGATCCGCTCCCGGGTGGGCTCGACTTCCCGGTGCAGAAGATCGAGCGCCGACATGAGCATCCCCGGGGTGCAGAACCCACACTGGAGCCCGTGCCGGTCGCAGAAGGCCCGCTGCAAGGGGTGCAGAGTGCCGTCGTCGGCGGCCATGCCTTCGACTGTGGTCACCGACGATCCATCGGCTTGTACGGCGAACATCAGGCAGGCCCGCACGGGGCCGCCGTCGACCAGGACGGTGCACGCACCGCAGACCCCGTGCTCGCATCCGAGATGGGTACCGGTCAGCCCGAGATCTTCGCGGAGGGCATCGGCAAGGGTCTTGCGGGGCTCGATGTCGATCGCGACTCTTTCCCCGTTGACCGTCAATTCGATACGCATCAATGCGCTCCTACCTTGTTTCCTATCGACTGGGTCAGCGCGCGCAGTGTGAACTCCTCGACCATCGCAATCCGATACTCGGCCGAGGCGTGCAGATCGGAAGCCGCAGTGATCTCGTTCGCGGCAGCGCGCGCGGATTCGGCGATCCTCTCGTCGGTCATCGGCCCATCCGCAAGGATCGACTCGGCCGCGACGGGACGGATCGGGATCGTGCCGACACCCCCGATGGCTATCCGAAGGACCCCGCCCACCTCTGCCACCGCGACCGTTACGAGGCCGAAATCACCGTGCCGGCGGGAGAATTCGGCGAACCCGTACCGCTCCGGAACCGGGAAGTCGACAGCGATGACGATCTCGTTATCGTCCAGGGAGGTCTCGAGAGGGCCGACGAAGAGATCGTTCACCGATAGTGCGCGGATACCTTCAGGGCCCTGGACGTGGACGAGCGCACCCAACGCGGTGGCCACCACCGGTAACTCCGCGGAGGGATCGGCGTGGGCGATACTGCCGCCGGTGGTTCCGCGCGTCCGGATGGCGCTGTGGCCGATCCACTTCGCCGCCTCCGACAGCAATGGGAGATGTACCTGCTCGACCAGCATCGAGTGCCGGACGAGCGCGCCCACCCGCACGGTGGAGTCATCGATGGTCTCGATCGTGTCGAGTCCGGGCACTCGGTTGATGTCGATCAGAATCGCCGGACGTCCGAGGCGCATCGCCAGCACCGGGACGAGGCTCTGTCCCCCGGCCAGGACCTTGCCCTCACCGTCGGCGGATTCCAGGGTTTTCACCGCCTCGGCGATACTCGAGGGCCGGCTGTAGTCGAACGGTGCAGCCTTCATGGGCGCGCCCTCACTTTCCCACGAATTTCGGCATACGGTTCTCCGCCCGCGCGAGTTGGCTCTCGGTGAAGTCCGCGCTCGCCCAGCATTGCTCGAATTCCTCGTCGAGGCGGGTCTCCCAGGTACCGGGTTCGGTCAGCGCCTGCACAGCGTGCTTGGAGTATTTCAGCGAAAGCGGCGCATAGGACGCGATCTCCCGCGCGAGTGCCCGCGCGTCGTCGGTGGAGCCGATTCTGTCCGCCAGCCCCCGGGTGAGGGCGGCGGGTGCGTCGAGGGTATCGGCGGCGAGCAGCAGCGCACGCGTGGTCGCTCCCCCGGCCAACGCCGCGAGACGGCGGATCGTCCACGGGTCGACGGCGAGGCCGTTGCGGGCCGTCGGGACCGCGAACTTCGCGGTAGGTGCGACGATGCGCAGATCGCAGGCGATGGCCAGTTGCGTACCCGCTCCTATCGCGGGCCCGTTGACCGCGGCGAGCACTGGAATCGGCGCCGAGGTGATCGCGCCCAACGCGGTGTAGAGGGCGGCGCGGAACCCGTCACCGTAGACCCCGCCCAAGTCCGCACCAGCGCTGAACGTGCTGCCTGCTCCGGTGATGACCAGCGCCCGGCTCCCCGCCGACACGCATTTGCCGACCGAGGCCGTGAGCTGGGTCAGGTGTGCGAGGTCCAGGGCGTTACGCTTTTCGTGACGATCGAGGGTGATCTCCGCGACGTCTCCGTGCTCGGTGACGGTGATCATCGCATCGCCTCCCACAAGGTGGCCGGTGTGATCGGCAGATGGTGGATCTCGATAGCGACCGCGTTGTGTACCGCGGCGGCGAGCACGGCGTTGGGGCCGAGCGTGCCGCCCTCGCCGACTCCGCGCACCCCGAGTGGATTGTCGGCCGGGACGGAGATGTGCTCGATGATCATCTCCGGCACCTCGTGACTGGTCGGCATCAGGTAATCCATCAGCGTTCCGGTCGACAGGTTGCCGGCGTCGTCATAGACCAGGTGTTCGTACAGGGCCCCACCGATACCCTGCGCGATGGACCCGACTATCTGCCCCTCCACGACCATGGGGTTGATGACGCGGCCCGCATCCTCGGTGCAGACCCATTTGAGGATTCTCAGGTCACCCGTCCTGCGATCTATCTCGATCGTGGCCGCCTGGGCTCCCGCGGCGAAGGCACCGCGGATCGGATCGAAGAATCGGGTCGCCTGCAGGCCGGGTTCGATTCCTTCCGGGAGCCGATTGGATTCCAGATAGGCGATCCGGGCCAGCTCTGCCAGCGTGGCCAGCGGTTTCGTGTCATCCGGACCCCAGACCTCGCCGCCTCTGCAGTCGAGGTCTCCGGCGTCCACTCCGTGCAGCGCGGCGGCGAGTTCGAGCACCTTCGCTTTCACCGCTTCCCCGGTCCGGTGTGCGGCACCGCCGCCGATGACGGCCTGCCGCGAGGAAAAGGCCCCGAATCCCCACAGGGATTCGTTGGTATCGCCGATGCGCACGTTGACATCCTCGTAGGGCACGCCCACCGCGTCGGCGACGATCTGGGCGATGGTCGTCTCCGACCCCTGTCCCTGGGTAGTGACTCCACTGAGCACTGTCACCTTGCCGTCGGGATCGACACGCACAGTGCACGCGTCGTGGCCGGTGCGGAAAGGCATCCGCGGGCCGGCCGCGGCGGCCCGCCCGAGTCCGGTGAGTTCGTTGTAGCAGGCGAAACCGATACCGATCGGGTTCTCACCCGTTTGCCGTCTACGCTGTTGTTCTGCGAGGAATTCGTCGTAGCCGATCGCCTCGACGCATTTGTCCAGACATGCGCCGTACCAGCCGGAGTCGTCGACGAGCCGACTGGGCATACGGTACGGGATCTCTTCCGGAGTCACGAGGTTCTTCCGTCGGATCTCGAGAGCGGTCATCCCCAACTCGGCAGCGGCGGCGGTCAGCACCGATTCCATCGCGAACACGGTCGCGGGCCGGGCCACTCCGCGGTACGGGCCCGCGTAGGCGGTATTCGTGGTGACACCGCGGGTAACACACCGGTAGTTGTCGAGCCGGTAGGGTCCGGACAGCAGGCCACCGGCCATGAGGGGTTCGATACCCGCGGTCCACGGATACACCGAGTAGGCGCCGACATTGCAGGTGATGTCCGCGTCCAGGGCGAGCAACGTGCCGTCCTTCGCGAACCCGGCCTTGACGAGGTACCGGTGATCGCGGGCGTGGGCGGCGGCTTGTAGATGCTCGGCTCGGTCTTCCACCCACTTGAGTGGGTATCCCCTCATCTCGCGTGCCATCACGCACAACGCGAGATCCTCCGGGTACAGCACAGCTTTGGTGCCGAAACCGCCGCCCACATCGGGAGCGATGACCCGGACGTTGGACTCCGCCAGACCGAGCAACTCGGCGAGCATATTCCGTACCAGATGCGGAATCTGCGTACCCGACCACAGGGTGAGTTTGTCGTCGACCGGATCCCACAACGCGACTCCCGCCCGGCATTCCATCGGATTTCCGGCGTGCCGATTCGTGGTGAGTTCCCGTTCGACGACGACATGCGACCTCGCGAAGGCCTCCTCGACATCTCCGGCGTCGAACTTTCGTTCCAGCAGGACGTTGTCGGGCGCCTCTTCGTGAACCGGGACCTCCGGCGGCTGCCACGCGATCACCGTGGCGGGCAACTGATCGTAGTCGATATCGATCCGTTCGATCGCGTCCTCTGCGAGGTAGCGGCTTTCCGCGACGACCGCTGCCACCGCCTCACCCGCGAAGCGGACCTTCTGCCACGCCAGGATCGGCTGCGCCGTCTCGACGTAACTGGTGAGCGCTGACTGCGCGCGTAGTGCGATGGACCGGAACGCGGGCAGCGCGCCCGCGAACACGCCGTGAACCCCCGCCAGGGCCTCCGCCGCGGCAAGGTCGACCTTCGTGATGGTGGCGTGACCGTAGGGACTGCGCAGGAAGGCGATATGCCGCATCCGCGGCAGGTCGAGATCGGAAACGTAACGGCCGTGACCGGTGATCAGTCGCGCGTCTTCCTTACGGCGAACGGACCTGCCCACGGCACCGGCAACGGGTTCAGCAGCGTGCTCGATCGTCATGGCATCGAATACCCACCATTGACGGACACGATCTGGCCGGTGGTCCAGGACGACCTCGGCGAGGACAGCAGCAGGATCGTGGGGGTGACATCGTCGGGCGTTCCGAAGCGGCGCAGCGGATACGCCGCGAGAATGCGCTTCATCTTCGCGTCGTCGGCGTTGCCGGTATGGGCGTCGAGGCTCCCGGTCTGCACGAGTGCGATCGAGACGGCGTTCGCGCGGATCTTGTGGCGTGCGAGTTCCTTCGCCAGCGATTTGGTCAATCCCACCGTGGTAGCGCGGGTGGTCGCGGTGACGAGGAGACGGGATTCGCCCACGCGGCCGGAGTCGCCCATCAGGTTGATGATCGAGCCCTCGACATTGCAGTCGACCATTTGCCGGGCGACGGCTTGGGTGACACGCAGCGTGCCGGCAACGGTGATCTCGATCTGCGGAGCCCAATCCTCCTCCGTGGTCTCCAGGAACGGCTTGCTCTGAGTTACGGCGGAGTTGTTGACGAGGATGTCGATCGGCCCGAGTTCGGATTTGACCGCCTCGACCGCGGCATTCACAGCAGCCCCGTCGGCCAGGTCGGCGCCGACCGCGATCGCGCGCACTCCCAGTGCCGCGGCTTCCTTTGCAGCTTCCTCGGCGCCGTGGGCCGACGCGTTGTAATGGAAGGCGACGTTCGCGCCTTCCGCCGCGTAGGCCGCGCCGATCGCACGGCCGAGGCCTTTGCCCGCGCCGGTCACCAGGACGGTCTTGTCTGCCAGACCGAGGTTCATTGTCAGTTCTCCTTGTTGTAGGTCCAGCGCGGTGCACCGTCGATGGTGGTCAGCCGGCCGGCTTGCATGCCCGGGAAGTGGGCGGCGAGGATATCGGTATCGGTATCGGCGAACTCCGAGACGAAGTCGGCGCGGACGGCGGCGGCCGCGACGGAATCGAAGTCGAACGCGAAATGCCAGTGCGGTTCGACGAGTTCGATCGGGGTGTGGGCGAGATCGCCGATCAGTGCGGCGCGCTGTCCCTCGCTGGAGACGATGAGGGTGGTCGAGCCCGGCGTATGCCCCGGGGTGTGGCGGGCATCCAATCCGGGGGCGAGGGTCGCATCACCGGCGAAGAGCTCGAGTCGGCTCTCGAGCGGCCTGAGCTTGCGCACGGCGCCGGGTTCGGCGGACGGGCTTTCGACGAAATGCTCCCAGTCGAGCTCGTGCACGCGATACGCGGCATTCTCGAAGACCACAGCGCCCTTCTTCGACGCCCATCCGACATGGTCGAAATGCAGGTGCGTGAAAATCACATCGGTGATTTCGCCCGGCTCCAGCCCCTGCGCTTTCAGGCTCTCGAGAAACTGGCCGCCACGGTACTTTCCGTTGTCGATCGTCCCGACGCCCGCATCGACGAGGATGTTGCGATCGCCCGAGCGGATCAGATACCCGCCGACGGCGAGTTCGAGACGCCCATCGTCGGTGAGCAGTTCTTCGTGCTCGTCCCAGGGGTCGCCCGGGACCTCGGGCCGGAGCAGTACCTCACGGGGATCCTCCTGGCCTGCGCCGTCGAGGAGGGGCGTCAACAGCAGCGAACCCAATTTCATCGGATCTCCTCGGTGTTGCCCGGGTTGGACGTGTTGATCGGACCGGTCTCGGCGAACGGCCCGTTGTAGCCGGAGTAGGTGGGAAAAATGAGGTTGATGGTGAGCGGGAGGCCCGCAGCCGGGTAGCCGCCGAATGCCCCGGGCCGGGCGGGCCCGGCTCGGCCGCGCCCCCTCCTGGTCAAGAGCACGATCAACGTGACCACTGCGGCCAACGCCCCGGCGCCGGGTAATGCGTACTTCGCCACGATGCCGCTCATGCTGCCCATGACATCGAGGGGCTCGACCTCGTCGATCGTCTTGGGTCGCGCTGGGGCGCCCCCGGTCAGGTCCGCTGCGCCGCCGGATATCTCGGCTTCGAGATTCCGCACGAACTGACCGAGAAGTTTGTTGGAGACATCGGCGATTACGCCGCGTCCGAAACCGGCGACGCGGCCGGACAGTGCGAGATCGGTCAGGACGTGGACGCTGGTACCGGTTCCCTGCTCCGACAGGGTGACAGTGATCGTCGCCTTGGCACCGCCCTGACCACCCACATCTTTACCCTCGGCCCGGATAACGATCCGGTGGCCGGTGGCATCCTTCTCGACGAAGCGGCCGGCCCCCTTGTACTGGGCCGAGACCGGCCCGACCTTGATCTTGACAGCACCCTCGAAGTCATCGCCGTCGATACCCAGGACCGCGGCACCGGGAAGACACGGGATCACCCGCCCGATATCGAGGAAGACGTCCCAGG
The DNA here is from genome assembly GCF_014645735.1 of Nocardia jinanensis. GTDB lineage: Bacteria > Actinomycetota > Actinomycetes > Mycobacteriales > Mycobacteriaceae > Nocardia > Nocardia jinanensis. The sequence continues at coordinate 349,596 of NZ_BMMH01000005.1, forward strand.
TCTGCGCCACCGGGAGATCCACGGAGAAGGTGTTGATGAGTTCCACAGAGCCATCCTAACTAATACTCGTTAGTATCGAGGTTACGGAGCACGTCCAGCCGTGTCAAACCTCCCCGGAGGCTCGCGGAGCACCGTTTCGCAGCCGAATCCGGGAGGGCCGATCGGCAACGCAATTGCCCACTCCAGCAATGGATTCGGCCATATCCGTCCGGGACACCCGGGTGCTTTTCGAACGAGAGACAGGAGAACGATCATGAGCGCCGAAACAGTCGATCTGCGCGAGAACCCGACCGTGGCGGACTTCCCGGTGCGCCGTGCAGTCACCACACGGTGGTCCGACAACGATATGTACGGTCATCTGAACAACGCCGTCTACTACCAGCTCTTCGATGCGGCGATCAACAGCTGGATCATCGAGCGATCCGGACTCGACCCGGTCGGCACCGCCGCCTTGGGTGTCGTCGTCGAGTCCGGGTGCCGATACCTCGAGCAACTGCAGTTTCCGCAAACCCTCGAGGTCGGCATCCGCGTAGCCCGGCTGGGCCGTACCAGCGTCACCTACGACCTCGGACTCTTCACCGCCGGCACGCCGGCGACGGCGACGGTCGCCGCTCGCGGCCGGTGGGTCCACGTCTATGTCGATCGCGGCACGCGGCGCCCGGTACCGATTCCCGCCGATCTGCGCCGGCTTTTCGAGACGGCCACCGGATAGTCGCCCAACGACCGCACCCGGTTCTGTGGCTGCACACACCGCCGCAGCCACAGAACCGCGATCCTAGGATTCCTCGGCGCCGAGCCCGACCTGCGACCGCACACGCAGCTCGGTGAAGGCCGGCTCCTGACGGGGGTCCGGTTTCCCGACCATGGTTCCGACCCAGCAGGCCACGAACCCGACGGGGATCGATACCAACACCGGGAAGGTCAGCGGGAAGGGCGCATCCGCGGCGCCTCCCGGCCACACCTGAGGGCCGAGGATGATCAGCACGACGGAGCTGACCAGGCCGGCACCGATTCCGATCACCGCCCCGAGAGTGTTGAAGCGCCTCCAGCTCAGACTGAGCGCGAGAGCCGGGAAATTCGCACTCGCCGCGATCGACAACGCCAACCCGACGAGCAGCGCGACATTGATTCCCGGTCCGAGTAGAAGTGTCAGCACGATCGCGACCACCCCGACACCGGCAGCCGCAATCCGGGCGACGATCGCACCTTCGCGTTCGGTCGCAGTGCGTCGCTTGACGACATTGAACCAGAGGTCATGGGACAGAGCACCCGACGCCGACAGCACCAGGCCGGCCACCACAGCCAGAATAGTGGCGAACGCGACCGCGCTGACCAGGGCGATGAAGACATCGCCGCCGAAACTTCCCTCGCCGCCGCCGAGGTACTGCGCGAGCAACGGGGCGGTCAGGTTTCCGCCGGCAGTTTCTTTTTCCGATCCGGCCGGAAGGATCGCGCGAGCTCCGTACCCGATGATCGAGGTCATGATGAAGAAGACACCGATGATTCCGACAGCCCATCCCACCGAGCGTCGCGCGGCTCGAGCATCGGGAACAGTGAAGAATCTGATCAGAATATGCGGAAGCGCGGCCGTGCCGATGGCGTAGGCGACCGCCGAGGACAAGGTGTTGAGCGGGTTCGCGCTCGACCCGCCCGGGGCCAGGTAGGCGTCGCCGGCGGGATGCTTATCGGCGGCCGCTTCGAACAAGCTCAGGGGGTTGAAATCGAACTTCCAGAGGACGCTCACACACAGGGCCGCGCCGACGATCAGCAGCAGCGCCGCCTTGATGATCTGAACCCAGGTCGTCGCGAGCATACCGCCGAATACGACGTAGAACAGCATCGCGACGCCTGTAATGATCACGGCGGGCGTGAAGTTCATTCCGGTCAGCGCTCGGATGAGTACGCCCGCGCCGACGAGTTGGGCGATGAGGTAGAAGACGACCACCACCAGTGTGGCCAGCGAGGTGGCAGCCCGCACGGGACGCTTGCTGAAGCGGAACGAGAGCACGTCCGCGATCGTGTACTGGCCGGCATTGCGCATCTTTTCCGCGAACAGCAGCAGGATCAACAGGAACGAGAAGATCGCGGCCGTTGCCAGCACCCACCCGTCGAACCCGGTGAGGAAGATCAAGCCGGTGAAACCGAGAAAGGTCGCCGCCGACATCAGGTCCCCGGAGATCGCGAACCCGTTCTGGACGCCGGTGACGCTGCGGCCGGCGGCATAGAAGTCCGATTGGGTGCTCGTCCGACGAGCGGCCCAGAACGTCACGATGACCGTGACGGCCAGTACGGCGGCGAAGAAGAACAGCCTGGTGGGGTTCATGCGGGGCCTCCAGACGAAGAGGTGCCCGTAACCGCCTCCAGTGCTCTGTTTTCGAGCGGGACGAAGACCCGTGTCGACGCACGGAGGTACGCGGCGGTGACCACCCACACGAGAACGAACTGCGACAGGCCGAGGGCATATGCCACCGTGACCCCGCGAGCGACGAACTGCCCCATGAAGTTATGGGCGTAGGCGGTCAGAATTACGAATGCGCCGAACCACAGAATCGAGCCCGCGAGTGCGACTCGGACGAATCCGGTTCTGCGATCGACCAATTCCGCGAAGTCGGGTGAGGCCGCGACCTGCTGGAAATCGGGGTCGACAGGTGCGTACCGAGTACGCCCGATCGTGGAGTGATCCACTGCCATGATTCCTCTCGAACAGGCCGCTGGAGATGGCAGCCACGTATAACTAACTAATATGCGTTAGTATGTGGGTGTGATCGCCCTCACGTCAAGAGGTCGCAATGACGACGACCCGGCAACCCTGCGATCACACACACCCGCACACCATCGCGCCGCCACACCCCCCTTTCGCCGGGGCTACCCGAGCGGTACGCTAACTAACGCTCATTAGTAGACTCGGAGGTATCGTGCTGCACACCGACGTGATCGTGCCCGTCCCCCAACTGCTGGCCAAGCACGCCGCGGAGCGACCCGGACAGGTCGCTTTTCGAGACCCGGGCCAGGCCGTGACCTACGCCGAACTCGATTCTCGAACGGCTCGCCTGGCCGGCCATTTCCGTGAACTCGGCCTGCAATCAAGCGACCGCTTTCTGATGTATCTGGACAACTGCGTCGAAGTAGCGGAAGGGTATTTGGTGGCCCCGCGTGCCGATATCGTGACCGTCTGCGCCAATCCCGGCGGGACGAAGCACGAGTTCGAGCACATCCTCAGGGATTCCGGCGCCACCGCCGTTCTCACCGACCGCGCACATCTGCCGACCGTGCTCGAGCTGATCGACGGCGGGGCCGGCCGCGCGCCCGTGAAGTTCGTCGTCGTCACCGGCACACCCACCCATCTCTCCTACGCGGGCGATACGAAAGTGGTGTTCTACGACGATCTGGTCGCGCAGGAACCCGCACGCCGCGCGCCCGACTCCACCCACCTCGACGCGTGGTGCTGGATGCTCTATACGTCCGGAACCACCGGCCGGCCGAAGGGGGTGCGCCTCACCCAGCGCAGCTGCCTGTGGGTGGTGGGCGCGTGCTGGGTGCCGATCGCCGGGCTGAACGAATCCGACGTGCTGCTGTCCGCACTCCCCCTCTTCCACTCCTACACCCTGGTGCTGTGCGTCCTGGGAGTGGCCGCCACCGGGGCGAGCGAGTACCTCCTGCCCAAGTTCTCCCCCACCCAGGTGCTTCGGGCGGCAGCCGAGGACGGGATCACCTTCCTACCCGGCGTACCGACGATGTTCCGGTACCTCATGGATTCGGCCGGCGGCACCCGGCTCGATGCGCCTTCGCTTCGCCTGTGTGTCTCCGCCGGCGCGCTGATGGCCACCGCGCTCAACGAAGCATTCGAGGAATTCGCCGCGGTGCCGTTGCTCGACGGCTACGGAATCACCGAAACATCCACCATGGTCACGATGAATTCACCGACCGGCGGCAGGGTCCTCGGTTCCTGCGGCCTGCCGCTGCCCGGCCTGACGGTCCGCCTGATCGATCCCGCGACGGGCACCGACGCCGCACCCGGCGAGGAAGGTGAACTGTGGGTACAGGGACCCAACGTGATGCAGGGCTACCACGAATTGCCACAGGCGACCGCGGACGTGCTGACCGATGGCTGGTACCACACCGGCGATCTGGCCCGCCGCGACGAGAACGGGTTCATCCGGATCAGTGGACGGGTCAAGGAGTTGATCATCCGCGGCGGGGAGAACATCTATCCGGCCGAGATCGAGGATATTCTCATCGCTTGCGCGAGTGTGGCCGATGCGGCCGTCGTAGCCGCGCCGCACGATGCACTCGGGGAGGTCCCCGTCGCGTTCGTGGTCGCCGTGGGCGACGACGGTATCGACGAGGACGAGCTGCGAACCCGCTGCGCCGAGGCATTGTCCTACTTCAAGGTCCCGACCGAATTCATCGCGGTCCCCGAGATTCCGCGTACCGGGTCGGGGAAGATTCAACGCCACCTGTTGCGGCGGCAGGAACCGTCCACCGTCGAATAGTCAGCCGCCACAGCGCATATGGCACAGCCGAGGAGCAGGCAGCGGCTGTTCATCGCAGCACGCAGACGAAGGAAATCATTGATGAAGGTTCACGGAGCAGTCCTCGAGGCGAGCGGCAGGCCCCGGCCGTACGCGGAATCGACGCCGATCTCGATCGCCGAATTGGAACTCGACCCTCCCGGATACGACGAAGTCCTCGTCCGGATCGAAGCGGCAGGCGTATGCCATTCCGACCTCTCGGTGGTCGACGGCAACCGTCCGCGGCCGATCCCGATGCTGCTCGGTCACGAAGCCGCGGGCCGGATCGAACAGCTCGGCGAGGGGGTATCGGATCTGACGGTCGGCCAGCGCGTTGTCATGGCGTTCCTGCCGCGCTGTGCCGATTGCGCCGAATGCCGGACCGAAGGCAAGCTGCCCTGCGCCCCCGGCAGCGCGGCGAACAACGCGGGAACCCTCCTCGGTGGAGATATCCGGCTGCACCGCGGCGGCGGCGATATCAAGCACCATCTCGGCGTCTCGGGCTTCGCCACACACGCGGTCGTAGACCGGCATTCGGTCGTTCCGGTCGGAGACGATGTTCCCCCGGAGATCGCGGCCGTACTCGGTTGTGCCGTCCTCACCGGTGGCGGCGCCGTCGTCAATGCCGGCCGGCCGGGACCAGGACAGACCGTCATGGTCGTCGGGCTCGGAGGTGTCGGTATGGCGGCGCTGATCACCGCGGTGTCCCTCGGGGAAGGCGAGGTGATCGGTGTCGATTCCAATCCCGACAAGCTCACCCAGGCGGCCGAGCTGGGCGCGTCGGCCACGTTCACTCCGCAGGAGGTCGCGGAACTGAACATCAAGGCGCCGATCGTCATCGAGGCAGCGGGTCATCCACGCGCTTTCGAGACCGCCGTCGATGCCACCGCCCCCGGCGGCACGACCGTGACCGTCGGACTCCCGGCACCGGACGCCCGTTCCTCGATCTCGCCACTGGGGCTCGTGGCCGGGGCACGCACCATCATCGGCAGCTATCTCGGATCCGCGGTCCCCGCTCGCGACATTCCGTTGTTCGTCCAGCTGTGGCGCGAGGGAAAGCTCCCGGTCGAGAAGCTCATCTCGTCCCGAATCGCCCTGTCGGACATCAACGCCGCGATGGACCAACTCGCCGATGGCAACGCCATCCGGCAAGTCATCGTCTTCGAAGAGAAGTGAGGAAGCATTGACCACCACCCGGACTTCCCCGCGGGCACTGCTCACATCCGTGCCCACCTGGCTCTACATCGACGGGAAGTGGCGTGCGTCGACCGACGGCGGGACCTTTGCGGTACATGATCCCGCGACAGGTCTCGAACTCGCCTCCGTAGCCGATGCCACCGAGGCCGACGGATCGCAGGCGCTCGCCGCGGCTACCGCGGCCCAGAAGTCCTGGGCGCGAACAGCTGCACGTGACCGCGCCGAACTACTCCGCGCGGCATTCGAGGCAGTGATCGCTCGATCGGACGACTTCGCCCAGCTGATAACGCTCGAGATGGGCAAACCCTTGGCAGAGGCGCGCGGCGAGGTCGTATACGGCGCCGAATTCCTCCGCTGGTTCTCCGAAGAGGCCGTTCGCGTCTCGGGCAGGTACTCGACCGCACCCGACGGAAAGACGCGGCTGCTCGTCCACAAGCGGCCCGTGGGGCCCTGCCTGTTCATCACACCGTGGAACTTCCCATTGGCCATGGCTACCCGCAAGATCGCCCCCGCCATCGCGGCCGGCTGCACGATGGTGATCAAACCCGCCGCGCTCACTCCGCTGACCACACTGTTGTTCGCGCAGGTACTCGAAGAGGTCGGGCTGCCCGCCGGCGTCCTGAACGTCATCCCCACCTCGCGCGCCGGCGCCGTCACCGAGCCCCTCATCGCAGACCCTCGGCTCCGGAAACTGTCCTTCACCGGATCCACCGAAGTCGGGCGCCGACTGCTCGCCGACTCGGCACAGCGGGTTCTGCGCACCTCCATGGAACTCGGGGGCAACGCGCCGTTCCTCGTCTTCGCCGACGCCGACATCGATGCCGCCGTCGACGGTGCCATGGTCGCGAAATTGCGCAATATGGGGCAGGCCTGCACCGCGGCGAATCGGTTCATCGTTCACGAGTCCGTCGCAGCGGAGTTCGCGAGCAAGCTCGCGCACAAGATGCAGCAACTGGTTGTGGGGCCCGGTATCGAACCGGATTCTCAGATCGGCCCGCTGATCGATGCGGGCTCCCGCGACAAGGTGCACGACCTGGTCCAGGATGCCGTGCGGACCGGCGCCTCGATCGTCGCCGGTGGCGATCCACTGCCCGGCGACGGGTACTTCTATTCACCGACCGTGTTGACCGGGGTGGATGCGGATACTCGCATTCTGCGCGAAGAGATCTTCGGGCCCGTGGCGCCGATCACGACGTTCCGGGACGAACAGGACGCTGTCCGGCTCGCCAACGACACCGAATACGGCCTCGTCGCCTACGTCTATACCCGCGATACCTCGCGCACACTGCGCGTGAGTGAGGAGATCGAGTCCGGGATGCTGGGAATCAACGTCGGTGTCGTATCCAACCCGGCCGCGCCGTTCGGCGGGGTCAAACAGTCGGGCCTCGGGAGAGAGGGTGGCGTCGAAGGAATCGAGGAGTACCTCGACATCCGGTACGTCGGGCTCGCGGACCCCTACGCCTGATCCGGTCTCCGGAAGCCGGCCGCCGCGACCGGACGGTCAGCGCGTGGCGGCCGGTTTCCGTGCCCGGCCGCGGCGTGCGGTCGGTGTCTGTCTGGCTCCGACCATGCTCAACGCGTATTCGCTGTACTGCCGGGCCACCTCCTCGGCGGTCAACGCCCCGCCCTCGTGGAACCATCGCGCAATACTCACACTCATCTCGCGAATCGCGAACGACGCGAGTTTGGGGTTCTCGACCGTGAAGACGCCCGCCTCCTGGCCGTCGATGATGATCTGCCGGAACTCCCGCTCGTGGCGACGCCGAATCTGCTGGGCCGTAGTCCGTTCCGGCTCATCGAGACTCGTCGAGTCCTGGTTCACCACCAGCGCTTCGCGCGGATGAGTGGCGTGGTGCAACGCATATACCTCGGTGGCCGCACGAAGCCGCTCCACCGGACTGTCGATCTCCGCGATCACCCGGTCGAAATCCCCTACGACACGATCGAGAGTCCCCAGGACTATCTCCTTCAACAGCGAGCTCTTCGACTCCATGTGGTTGTAGAGGCTCGGTGTCCGGATATCGAGCCGCTCCGCCACCTGTTTGAGCGAGGTGCCGTGATAGCCGCGTTCCGCGAACAGAGTCAGTGCCGCATCGAACACGTCCGCCCGCGTGACAGACGGTCCGGGCGCCGAACGCTTGTCGATATAGCCAGTCATCGTCCCATCTTCCCAGCCATCGCTATCGGTCTTGCTCCGCCACTCCAGCAAAAGTACAGTTTAACGAATGTTAGTTAGTTTACTTCGACGCTCTTCCAAGGAGGTGTGGCGTGCGCGAGATCCTCGATCAACTCGTGATGTGGAACCGTGAGAACATCGCCTACGCGGTCGCAACCGTGATCCAGACGTTCGGCAGCGCGCCCCGCGGCCCCGGGGCGGCGATGGCCGTCTCGGAGAACAACGTTGTGGTGGGCAGTATCTCCGGAGGTTGTGTCGAGTCGGCGGTCGTCGCCATCGCCGCAGACGTCATCGCGAGCGGTGCGGCGTCCTACCAGCGGTTCGGAGTGTCCGATGACGACGCCTTCGCCGTGGGCCTGACCTGCGGCGGGACCATCGAGGTATTCGTCGTTCCACACACCCCCGCCTTCGCGCGAACGCTGGACGGATTGCACCGTGCCGTGCACGCTCAGGCACCCGTCGCGCTCGGCACCACGCTGTCGGGACCGAACCCGGCACACCTGCTCTTCGACGGGACGCTTCATGGATCCACGGGTTCGGCAGCCCTCGACCGCGCCGTCGAAAGCCGGATGGCCGGGCTGCTCGCCGCCGGCGCCAGCGACGTCGTCGAATGCAGTGCCGGAGAACGGTGCCATTCGACTGCCGGACTGTTCGTCACCAGCTTCGCCCCGCCTCCACGAATGATCGTTTTCGGGGCCATCGACTTCGCTCACGCAGTCGTCCGTGTCGGCAAACTCATGGGCTACTTCGTCACGCTGTGCGACGCGCGACCGGCATTCGCTACACGCGCGCGATTTCCGGAAGCCGACGAAATCGTCATCGATTGGCCGCACCGGTATCTGCGGTCACAGCATCTCGACCCGCGGGCGGCGCTGTGCGTCCTGACACACGACGAGAAGTTCGACGTGCCGCTGCTCGAGTACGCGCTACGTCTGGACGTGGGTTACGTAGGTGCGATGGGGTCCCGCCGCACCTGCCTCAACCGCGAACGGGAGCTGCGGCTGCTCGGCCTCGGCGACACAGAGCTCGACCGGCTACACGCCCCCATCGGGCTCGACATCGGGGGGCGGACCCCCGCGGAGACGGCGATCTCCATCGCGGCCGAAATCGTCAGCGCGCGTGAAGGACGCCCGGGAAAGCCGCTGCGCGAAAGTCGTTCGCCGATCCACGCTCGAATCGATGAGGCACCGAAAAGGGCAGCGCGACTTGCATGATGAACGCCAGTTGCCCCGGAAGCGCGAGGAAACCTGAGCCCACCTGCACATTCTCAGCCAGGTGTTGGATCACGTCCGAGTCGTATCGCGCTCGATCGCGGCGCCGGTCGCGAGCGGGGTTGCCGGAGGCCTTGCTGAGCGAGCAGCGGCTGCACGAAAGAAAGATGCCCACCGTGGCCGAGCGATGCCGATGTGGTCGCGGATGGGTGCGGACCAGGTCTCAGAACTGCTGCTGGAGGGATAGACGGAGATCTCGGGCCTGCGCAATGTGCAACTCGGCGAGTTCGCCTGCTGCCTTCTCGTCCCGCTGTTCGACGAGTTCGATGATACGACTGTGTTGGCTGTGGGCTTCCTTCCATCGGCCAGGAACACTGAGTGTTGTCGCAGGAAGCTGAGCCACCTGGAGGGTGAGCCGGGCTTGCAGGTCGAGCAGCGCCTCGTTGTGTGCCGCGGCGGCGAGGGCCCGATGGAAAGCACGGTTTGCGATCATCAAGTCCAGGGGTGTCGACACGTCCGGATCGAGCGCATCCTCGCGTTCCCACATCGAACGCATCCGCAAAATGTCGATTTCGCCGCGTCGGGCGGCAGCATCCTGGGCGATGGCCCGCTCGAGCCACGTACGGGCTCGATAGATGTCATTGATCTCTTCCGGTGTACGCACGCGAATTCTCGCCATCGCGCCTTGGCGGATGACCATTCCGTCCTGTTCGAGGCGCGTGAGAGCTTCGCGGATAGGTGTCCGGCTGACCCCGTATCGTTCACTCAGAGCATTCTCCGACAGTCGGTCGTTGATACCGAGCCGTCCCTGCACGATGTCTTCGGATATTTGGGTGTACAGCGCGAGTGACCCGCCCAGGTGCTCGTTTCCGACGTCACTCGACATTCGCTCACTCCTCCACTGAACGGTGCATGGCCCTGTATACATCCAGTGTAGAGGCTGCCCGCCCGGTATGGTCGCAGGCAGCCTCCCGACCGTCGTTCCCCTACAGGGAAATTCGCTCACGACGCCCGTCGGCAGGGTCGTCGGGCACGGCCGCCGCTGCCGGCTGGGCCAGGTAGGCGGCCACGGCGCTGATCGCCGCGGTGGCCATCATGTATCCGACGAATATCCAGGGTCGGTCGTCACCGGCAGCGACGAGAGCCGTCGCGATGATCGGCAACGGCCCGCCGAACAGGGCCCCTGCGACCTGGACGCCGAGGGAGAGCCCACTGTAGCGAACCCGGGCGGGGAAAAGTTCGGCGAAGAAGCTCGGCTGGGTGCCGTACACCGAACCGTGGGCGAGCCCGAACGCGATGGCGAGGGCCACGGTCAGCAGAACGCCGTTCTCCTGGTCGAGAACGAGGAAGAACGGAGCGGCGGTGATTCCGAGTGCCATCAGTCCGGCGATGTACACCGGGCGCCGTCCGACGCGGTCCGAGAGGATCGCGAAGTAGGGCATCGCGATCACTTCGACGGCCGCTCCGACGGCGACGGCGATCAGGACGGTCTGCCTATCGAAGCCGAGCGTGGTGGTCGCGTAGGACAGGACGAAGGTCGCGAAGGTGTAGAAGAAAGTGTTCGGGCCCATATGGGCGAGCACGAGTAGCACCACCTGCCTCGGATACACACGCACCACCTCGACAATCGGCATCTTCGCCACATTTCCGGAATCGACGTTGTCGGCGAAGGCCGGGCTTTCGGTGACATTGAGCCGGATGAACATGCCGATCAGCACCAGCGCGATGCTGGAGAGGAACGGTATGCGCCAGCCCCAGGAGAGGAACGCATCGTCGGGCAATTGGTTGAGCAGCAGGAACACCAGGGTGCCGAGAATCAATCCGAGGGGAACGCCCATCTGTGGCCAGCAGCCCCAGAGCCCGCGCTTGCCGTCGGGAGCATGCTCGACTGCCATGACGACACCGCCGCCGTATTCGCCGCCGACCGCGAACCCCTGCAGGATCCGCAGCGTCACCAGCAGGATAGGCGCGAGGACCCCGATCGACTCGTAAGTGGGTAGGGCACCGATCAGGGCCGTGGCGAAACCCATCAGCAGCAGGGTGAAGACCAGCATCTTCTTGCGGCCCATGCGGTCGCCGAAGTGACCGGCGATGATTCCGCCGAGGGGACGGGCCAGCCACCCCACGGCGAAGGTGGCAAAGCTCAGCAGGGTGCCTGCGACCGTGGAGAACTCCGGAAAGAACAGCTTGTTGAAGATCAACGCGGCAGCGGTGCCGTAGATGAAGAAGTCGTACCACTCGACCGTCGAGCCGACCAGGGTGGCCAGCGCCACCCGCCCTGGCGTGGTCGGCCGCTTCCGGGCTAAAGACATGAGGTAATTCCTTCGGGATTCGAGGCGGTGGGACCGCTAGATCACCACCGATGTTTGGTGATGGCCATCACCAGCGGTAAGCTGTATACAACACCATGGTAATGAATCCAGGCAAGGTTTGAAGGAGGAATCAGTGCCAGGACTGGCTGAGGAACAGGCAGCGTTCGCCGAATCGGTGCGCGCGTTCGGGCTCAAACATCTCGCGGGTGGCGCATTGGCGAGAGCGCATGACCCCCACTACTCGTGGGAGACTGCCAAGTCCCTCGCTGAGCAGGGTCTGTTGGGGCTGACGATCCCCGAAGCCGACGGCGGGCAGGGAGCCACGCTCATGGACGCAGTGATCGCCATTCAGGAGTTGGCGTTGATCTGCCCGAAGAGCGCCGATATCGTGCAGGCCGGCAACTTCGGTGCCATCCGCACGTTCGCGGAGTTCGCCACGCCGGACCAGAAGCGTCGATACCTGGCGGGTTTACTCGAGGGCCGGGAGCTGATCGCCCTCGGGATGAGCGAGCCGGAGGCGGGCTCTGCGGTGACCGAACTGAAGACGAGCGCCGCAGAGGACGGGGACGAGTACGTCATCAACGGGACGAAGATCTGGTCTACGCACAGTTCGGATGCGACGCTGTACCTGGTGTATGTACGGTTCGCCCCGGGCGCCGACGGTATCGGTTCGGTGTTGGTCGAGCGCGGAACGCCAGGGTTCGAGATCGGCGAACCGAGTGCCTACATGTCCGGCGAGGTGTGGTCTCAGCTGTACTTCGACAACTGTCGTATCCCGAAGCGCAACGTACTTCTCGGCGCCGGCGGCTTCAAGAAGCAGATGAGCGGGTTCAACGTCGAACGTATCGGTAACTCCGCTCGCTCGATCGCCATCGGCCGACTCGCATTCAATATTGCTCGCGAGCACGTGAGTCAGCGTGAGCAGTTCGGCCACACCCTCAACGAGTTCCAAGGCTTGCAGTGGAAGTTCGCGGAGTCGGCGGTGGCATTGGACGGAGCGCAACTGCTTCTCGAACGCGCCGTCGTGAATGCGACGGATGGGCTTCCTTCCGCGTACGACACAGCGGTGGCGAAACTGGCGGCAAACGAGGCCGGGTTCCTCGCTGCCAACAATGCGATGCAGGCCATGGGCGCCATGGGCTACAGCACCGAGTCGCTCGTCGAATACTGCATGCGTCGTACGCGCGGATGGATGATCGCCGGCGGATCGACCGAGATCTTGAAGAATCGTATCGCCGAATCGGTATTCGGTCGTCGCTTCAGTCAGCGAGGTTGAGATGGCTTCGACCATATCGACCGATCTGGCCACCGCGCTGTACGCTCCCCGCTCGATTGCGCTGGTCGGCGCCTCTGCGGACCCGGTGAAAGCGTCCTCACGTCCGCTTGCGTTCCTCCGGGCCAGTGGTTATGCCGGCACCGTCTTTCCGATCAACCGTAAGGGTGGTGAGCTGGGTGGGGAACCTGTCTACCGGACGGTCGCCGACCTCGCCACGGCGCCCGATCACGCCTTCATTATGACACCGACAGCTTCGGTTCTCGAGACCGTCGCCGAATGCGGGCAGGCGGGCGTGCGGGTGGCGACGATCTTGTCCGGTGGATTCGGTGAAGCGGGTCCGGAAGGGCAGGCGTTGCAGGAGCGGATTCTCGCGACCGCCGCCGAGTACGGGCTTCGTCTTCTCGGGCCCAACAGCCTGGGAGTGGTCAACACTCACAATGGTCTGACGCTCACGGCGAATGCCGCGTTCGCCGAGCCGGATATGCCGCGGGGTGGGCTGTTCGTGGCCTCGCAGTCGGGCAGCATGATCGGTGCTCTTCTCTCCCGCGGAGCCGGACGCGGGATCGGGTTCTCGCGGCTGATTTCTGTCGGCGCGGAGATGGATTTGAGCATCGGCGAGGTCTGCGCCGCCACCCTCGACGACCCGGAGATCACCGGCTATCTGCTGTTCCTCGAAACCATTCGGCACGCAGAAGGGTTCCGCCGGTTCGCCTACGGTGCCGCGGAACGAGGCAAGCCCGTCGTGGCGTACAAGTTGGGTAAGACCCCGATGGCCGCGGAACTGGCGGCTTCACACACCGGGGCCCTTGCCGGTGAAGACGCAGTCGCGTCTGCCTTTCTCGCCGATCTCGGAATCGTCCGGGTGCACACCCTCGACGCGCTGATCGAAGGGGCGCCGCTCGTGGCGGCCGTTCCGCCGCGCACCCCGGGCCGGGACCGCCGGGTCGGGGTCGTGACGACCACCGGCGGAGGCGCGGCGATGGTCGTGGACCAACTCGGTGTGCACGGCATCGAGGTGGCACCTCCGTCCGAGGACACACTCGCCCGAATGCGCGACGCCGGTGCGGCCGCCGAGCCCGGATTGATCACCGATCTCACGCTCGCCGGGACGCGTCCGGAGGTCATGCGTGCGGCCCTCGATGTGCTGACCACTGCGCCGGAGTTCGACCTCATTATCGCGGTGGCAGGTTCGTCGGCCCGGCATGCGCCGGAGCTAGCGGTGGCTCCCATCATCGACGTGGCGAGCGCAGGCCGCGCGCATCACCCGATCGCGGCGTTCATCGTGCCCGAGGCACCCGAGGCGCTGAGAATGCTGTCGGCGGGCGGCGTTCCGAGCTTCCGCACCCCGGAAGCTTGTGCCGACGCGATTGCCGCAAGTTTGAACCGACTTCCGGCCCGCGCGACGCGTTCGACCGCCGTCGGCGGGGTGCCGACCCTCGTCGACGAGGCCCACTCGTACCGGATCCTCGAAGCCGCCGGTATCCCGGTCGCCCCGTACGTGGTCCTGACGATCGACGATCTCCTCGCCGACGGCGCACCCGAACTCGCATACCCGGTGGTGGTGAAGGCACTTTCGGATCAGCTGCCCCACAAGAGTGACGTCGGTGGTGTCGTGCTCGGTGTCGGCAGCGATCAGGATTTGGTCGGCGCCGCCTGCCGTATCCGCGCCGACGTGGCGCGACTGGCCGACGTCACAGTCGATGATGTGCTGGTCCAGCCGATGGTTGCTGCGGTCGGCGAGGTGCTCGTAGGGTACAGGGTCGATCCGGTGACCGGGCCGCTGGTGGTGGTGGCGGCCGGGGGAACCCTTGCGGAGGTCTACGCAGATCGCAGCATCCGCATGGCGCCGGTGGACCAGGGCACCGCTCGCGAGATGCTGACCGAGATCACTGCGTTCGAGGTGCTGCGCGGCTACCGCGGTGCTCCTGAAGGGGACCTCGACGCGCTGGTGGCAGTCGTCGTCGCCGTCTCCCAACTCGCGGAATGCGCCGAGATCGACGAGGCCGAAATCAATCCCCTGCTCGTGCGGCCGGCCGGGCAGGGAGTCGCCGCCGTCGACGCCGTAGTCCGTGTCTACGGGGAGTCGCCTGTAACGAAGGGAAGCAATACACCGTGCTGACAATCGAGAGTCTGCCCGACCGGGTCAACACCGATGAATCGCTGGTCCGTCGCGGGCATTACGTCACCGCCGCGATGCTTCTCGATCTCGAAGACGCCAGCTACATCGTCCACGTGCGCGCCGGGCGGATAGAGGCCGTCGAGCCGAAGCCGGCGGTGATGCCGGTGTGGACGTTCGCACTACGAGCCCCCCGCGCTGAATGGGAGAAGTTCTTCGCACCGCGGCCGCAGCCAGGATCGCACGACATCATGGCGCTCCTGCGACGCCGCGTGATGACCGTTGAAGGCGACTTGCACCCGTTCATCACCAACCTGCAGTACTTCAAAGACATCTTGGCGACACTTCGCGATCAGGAAGGTGCCCAGTGAGCGCACGGATCGAACCCATCACCGGCCGCTATCTGCGACTTCCCCTCGGCGGCGTCGAGCAGCGGATCTACGTCGAGGAAGCCGGTAGCGGTATTCCTCTGGTGTGTCTGCACACCGCGGGAGCCGACGGGCGACAGTACCGTCACCTGCTCAACGATCCTACGGTGACCGACCGGTTCCGGGTCATCGTCTTCGATATGCCCTGGCACGGCAAATCCTCTCCCGCCCCGGGCTGGCGTGAAACCGAATATCAGCTCACTGCCGAGTATTACAGTGACCTCATCTACGCGGTATCGGAGGCCTTGGACCTGGACCGGCCGGCCCTCATGGGCTGCTCGATCGGCGGCCGAATCGTTCTGAAACTTGCCCGCGAGGCGCCCGAGCGATTCCGGGCACTCATCGGCCTGCAGTCCGGTCCCCACGTCGCGCCGTACTACAGCCGGGAGTATCTTCATCGACCCGACGTACACGGCGGCGAGCTCTGTGCCGCGCTGATGTCCGGGCTGATAGGGCCGGACGTCCCGGCCGCTGACCGCGACGAAACGCTTTGGCATTATGCCCAAAGCGGTCCGGGTGTGTTCAAGGGCGATCTTCACTATTACAAGGACGAGGGCGACCTCGATTCCGATCTCGCCGCAATCGACGTCTCCAAGTGCCCGCTGTATTTCCTCACCGGTGAGTACGACTACTCATGCATGCCCGAGGACACTCTGTACCTCGAGAAGATGATCCCGGGTACCGAGGCGGTGATCATGAAGGGACTCGGGCACTTCCCGATGAGCGAGGACCATGACCTGTTCATGAACTACCTTCGCCCGGTCCTCGACCGCATCGAAGCCACCGGCCGAGAGGCGGCGTCACGATGACGACGGTGGATACCGAACAGGTCGGTGGCTCGGCCCACCCGGTCGAGTACCGAGTCGATGGCCGGGTTGCGGTCCTTCGAATCGACAATCCACCGGTCAATGCCAGCACCGCTCGAGTGCGCGCCGCGATCATCTCCGGAATTGCCCGGGCGGCGAACGCCGAAGACATCACCGGGATCGTTCTCATCGGGAACGAGCGGGCGTTCATCTCCGGATCGGACCTGACCGAGTTCGCTGAACCGCTGCTTCCCGAGCCGCAACTACCCGAAGTGATCGCCGCCATCGAACAGTGCCCGAAACCGGTCGTTGCGGCCCTTTCCGGGATGACGCTCGGGGGCGGATTGGAGCTGGCCCTCGGGTGCGATGCCCGGATCGCTGCACCGTCGGCGGTGGTGGGGTTGCCCGAAGTGAGTCTCGGGATGATCCCCGGGGCAGGCGGTACCCAGCGGCTGCCCCGGCTGATCGGTATCGCCGCGACCATCGAATTGGTGTGCACGGGGACACGCCTGACAGCTCCGCAGGCACTCGATGCCGGCATCGTCGACGAACTGTGTGCGACCGAGGAGGACCTGCTCGGATGCGCGCTCGCGCACGCGAGCCGGCAGGAAACCAAGCGGATCCTGGCGCGCGCCCCCATCCGGCCCGATGCCGTCGGGTCGGTCGAGGCGGCAGCAGCCGAGGCCATCCGGCAGATCGGGGCCCGCCCTCGCGTCGTCGCCGCAATCGGCGCCACCATGCTCGCCGGCGCCGTCCCCGGTTCGGACGCTCTCGCATTCGAGCGCGGCGAATTTCATCGCCTCCGGGTCGGACGTGAGGCTCAGGCACTGCGGCACCTGTTCTTCGCCGAACGCGCTGCCGGCCGCGACCAACGCGGTGGCGACGCCTCACACATCAATATCGTCGGGGTTGTCGGCGCGGGCACCATGGGCATCGGGATCGCCCGAGCATTCCTCGACACCGGCCTGAACGTGGTTCTGCTCGAGGCGAACCGCGACGCCCTCGAGTCCGGTACGCAAAGACTCCAGCAGGGGTACGAGCGCGCGATCACCCGCGGCCAACTCGACGAGACAGCGGTGCGGGCGCGTCTCGCTACGCTCACGACCACGATGATCTACGCGGATCTGCAGCCATGTGACCTGATCATCGAGGCGGTGTACGAGGACATGAACGTCAAGCAGAACGTCCTGCGCCAGGTCGAGGAGGTCGTCCGTGCGGATATCCCGGTGGCAACCAACACCTCGTACCTCGACCTCGACGAACTCGCCGCTTCTACCTCCGATCCCGGCAGGATCGTCGGCTTGCACTTCTTCAGTCCCGCCCACGCCACCAAGGTCCTCGAAGTCGTCCACGGGACGGCTACCAGCGAGGCCACCACGGCAACCGCTGTGGCGCTGGCCCGCCGCATGCGGAAGACGCCGGTCGTCGCCGGGGCGGGCTTCGGATTCATCGGCAATCGAATCTTCAACGCCTATCGGCAGCAATGTGAGCTCATGCTCGAAGAGGGCGCTTACCCTCGGCAGGTCGACGATGCGCTCGAAGAATTCGGGTTCGCTATGGGCCCGTTCACGGTCGCTGATCTATCCGGCCTGGACATCGCCTGGCGAATGCGGCAGAACACCGCAGCCCACCGCGACCCGCATGTGCGCTACGCCGACATCGCCGATCTGCTGTGTGAACAGGGCAGGTTCGGGCAGAAGGCGCAGCAGGGCTGGTACCGGTACAACGCCGGATCTACGCAACCACTGACCGACCGCGCTGTCGAGGACCTGATCGACGCCGAGTCGCGCCGAAAGGGAATCGCGCGACGTCCGTTCACCAACCGCGAGATCGTTCGGCGGGCCCTCCTTTCCATGGCCAACGAAGCCGCGCTGCTTCTCGCCGACGGCATCGCCGCGCGCCCTTCCGACATCGACCTGATGATGACCCTGGGGTATGGATTCCCGCGCCATCACGGTGGCCCGGTTTTCTGGGCCGCGCACGAGGACCTCGACACGCTCTCCGCCGAGCTTCAACAGCTACGACAGCTCACCGGAAGCGGATACCGCGCCGGAGATCTCACGTTGCTCACGGCGGTCCCGGCCACATCCAGAGCAAAGGCGGTTCGCTAGATGACCACCCGCACGATCGCCTATCCAGACCTTTCCTCCTACATCGGCGGGACGTGGACGCGGGGCTCCGGCACCGAAGAGGTCACCGTCCTCAACCCGGCCACGGGCACCGAACTCGGCGCCGTACCGCTAGGGATCAACGACGACTTCGTAGCGGCACTGGACGCCGCCGACGCCGCGTTCGGTTCATGGCGGCGCACATCTCCGACTACCCGCGCCGAGATCCTCCGGCGTGCCGCGGCGATAATGCGCGCCAGGGCATCCGAGTTGGCCGACCTGATCACCGTCGAACTCGGCAAACCCACCAGGGAGGCGCGCGTCGAGGTCGTCACCGCCGCGGAACATATCGAATGGGCGGCCGAGGAAGGCCGCCGCGGCTACGGGCGAGATATCCCCGCTCGCACTCCACGGACCGTGCAGACCGTCCGGCGGGAGCCGTTGGGTCCGATCGCCGGTTTCGCCCCGTGGAACGCACCCCTCATCACCCCGGCGCGCAAGATCGCGTACGTGCTCGCCGCGGGATGCACGCTCGTGCTGAAACCGTCGGAGGAAACCCCCGGCTGCGCGCTGGCCCTTGTCCGCGCGTTCGAGGAGGCGGGGCTTCCCGAAGGGGTCCTCAATGCGATTTTCGGGAAGCCGGAAAGCGTCAGCACCTACCTGCTGAGCGATTCGCGGGTCAAAGGCGTGACGTTCACCGGATCCACCGGCGTGGGACGGGCACTGGCATCCCTTGCTGCCCCGTCGATGAAACGACTGATACTCGAACTCGGGGGAAACGCTCCCGTCATCATCAACGCGGATGTAGATGTCAAGGCGGTGGCAGAGTCCGCCGTGCGGGCAACCTACCGAAATGCTGGACAGATCTGTACATCGCCGAGCCGGTTCCTGATTCACGACAGCATCCACGACGACTTCGTGCAAGCGTTCACGCAGTCCGCGAGAACACTCGTCGTCGGCAACGGCCTCGACGAACGCACCGATATGGGGCCGGTGGCCAACGAACAGCGAGTGGCGGCGATGGCCATGCTCACCGAGGACGCACGCCGACGTGGGATCGACATCCCGCTCGGCGGACACCGGATCGGCGAGGCCGGCTCGTTCTGGTCGCCCACACTCTTGGCGGGCGTCGACGACGAGTGCCTGATCTCCAATGCCGAACCGTTCGGTCCCATGGCATCGACCAGGCCGTTCCACAGTCTCGACGAAGCTATCGCGGTCGCCAACCGGCTACCGGTAGGGCTGGCATCCTATGTATGGACGAACAGCCTTTCGGACGCGACACGGCTACTCGACGAGATCGAAGCCGGCTCCGTCGTGGTCAACCGTTGGCAGGCATCCCTCCCCGAGACCCCGTTCGGCGGATACGACGACAGCGGAGTAGGTACCGAAGGCGGCATCGAAGGCGTATCGGCCTTCCAGCGCATCAAATACACCTCATTCGCTGCGTAGCGCGCCACAGCCCTCGACCCCGTTGCCGGCGACCTGGCGGGTGCCGGTCCGCGTGCGAAGCAACCGGGCGGAAGCCGGCTACAGAAGGCAGGAATCATGGAAGAAATAGAATTCTCGTTGCGAAGCGCGGCATTCAGAATTTGCTCGCACTCTATCCACAACACGCCGATGACGACAGGTACACCGACTGGGCGAATCTCACCGCTGTAGATTTTCCTCGGCATCGCTGGCGGGCCTTACCATCCGGTCGCGGGCCGACGCACACCCGTCGAGGATGTGGCGCGGACCAGATCCTCGGTGTCCTTGCCCCCGCCGATGTACTTCGACGGCACGAAGTCGTCGTCTTCGGCGAACGTGCCCTCACTTCATTCGCCGTCGGTGCGCTGCGACAGCACCCCGGTCCCTGAGGTGAACACGAAGGTCATACCGGTTCCGGTGAGGGGATCGATCATGGCCGACACGTCATCCGCTCGGCCTCCGTTATCAGCTGCGCAGCGAAGTCGCTGGCCTGCTCCAGCGGAACCACCTCGGTTCGGCACCTGGTGAGCGCCCGCGTCCACCCGCCACGGCCTCCGCGAAAGCACCAGCGCAGACCACTCGCATACCGAGGTCGCGGATCTCCGCCACGATGCCCTCGATCGTGGCCGCGTCCACTTGGCGCCGGTCTGGACGCCACAGCCCAGCGGGGCGGCGACGGCCGGCAGATCGGCATCGCCGCGCATGCCCATGGGCTGGGCGTCCTCGACCGAGGCGAACGTCTTGCCGGACCAGCCGGCGGCCCCCAGATCGGACGTAGCCGCCGACCGCCGTCGACGCCGCGCACACCGGCGCGTACTCGGTTAGGCGCGTGGGTTGAACGGATCCGTGATCGTGTTGCCGGTGTCGATCCACACGGTCTTGACTTCGGTGTACTCCTCGATCGCGTGGAATCCGTTCTCCCGGCCGAGCCCGCTTTCCTTGAAGCCGCCGAACGGAGCCACGTAGTTGGTCTTCCGGTAGTTGTTGACCCACACGCTCCCGGCCCGGAGTCGTTTGACCATCCGGTGCGCGCGCGCCACGTCACGGGTCCAGACACCGGCAGCCAGGCCGAACGAGGTGTCGTTGGCGATCCGGACCGCGTCGTCCTCGTCGGTGAACTCGATGACCACGGCCACCGGACCGAAAACCTCTTCCCGCGCGATCCGCATATCGTTGGTGACGTCGGTGAAGACGGTCGGTTGCACGAACAGGCCCCGGCTCAGTTCCGGGTCGGTGGGGCGTGCTCCCCCGGTAGCGAGTTTGGCCCCGTCTTCCTTGGCGACCTCGATGTAGTGCAGGACTTTATCGAACTGCGCCCGGCAGGCGACCGTGCCCATTTCGGTGTCCGGATCGAGGGGGTTGCCCAGTTTGATCTGTGACGTCCGCTCGGCGAGGGCCTCGGCGAACTGCTGGTAGATATCGGTGTGCACGAGGACCCGGGAACCCGCCATACAGGTTTGGCCGGTGGCCGCGAAGATCCCGGAGATCACACCGTTGACCGCGTTCGGCAGGTCCGCGTCGGGGAAGACGATGTTCGGCGACTTGCCCCCCAGTTCGAGGGAGACCCTGGCGAGGCGTTCCGCAGCGGTGACGGCGATCTTCTTGCCGACAGCGGTCGAGCCGGTGAACGCGATCTTGTCTACCCCGGGATGGGCCGCCAATGCCGCACCCGCCGGCCCCGCCCCGGTGACCACATTGATCACTCCGTCGGGAAAGCCGGCGTCCTGAGCGATCTTGGCGAGAACGAGGGTCGAGACCGGAGTGATCTCGGAGGGTTTGATGACCACGGTGTTACCCGCGGCGAGTGCCGGGCACAGCTTCCACAGCAGCAGTGCCAGCGGACTGTTCCACGGTGTGATGGCGGCGATGACACCGATCGGTTCGCGAACGGTGAACACCTGCATATTCGGCACGCTGCTGGCGAGGGTCTCACCGGTCGGGCTTTCCGCGACACCGGCGAAGAAGTAGCAGTGATTGGCCAGGGCGAGAGTCTGACCTGCTACTTCACGGATCAACTTGCCGTTCTCGAGAACCTGGATACGGGCTAGTTCGTCGGCGTTGTCACGGATGAGGTCGCCGAACTTGCGCAACAGGGTGGCCCGCTGCAGCGGTGTGGACTGTGACCAGGGTCCTTCATCGAACGCGCGGCGCGCGGCCGCGACCGCTTCGTCGATATCGGCCGCCGTCGCGGACGGCACCTTCGCCCACGGCTCGGTGTCGAATGGGTTGATCGAGTCGAAGGTGGCACCGTCGGACGCAGCCCTCCAGGCGCCGTCGATGAACATGTCGTACCGTTCGATGTCGCTGCCGGCCCTGGTTGTGGCGGTCGCATCGGTGGCGGTCATGAGGGATCCTTCCGAGTTCGTCTTCATTTGGTCAGACTGTGTTGCATGGTCACGCTGGTCTCCGCCACCGGTTCATCGGTCGCGGCCGCCACGCTGCGGCGTTGCGGGATCGCCGCTGCGGCCACGACGGAGACGACCGCGGCGGCGATGATCATCAGGGACAGTGGCCACCATGTACTTCCTCCGTTCCCGACGATAGCCTCGGCGATAAAGGGGGTCGGGGCGCTGAAGAGCAGCCCGCCGAGCGCGTTGCTCAGGGCGGTGCCGCTGTAGCGAACCCTGGTGTCGAACCGGTCCGCGATGAGGCTGGACACCACGGAGTAGGTGGTGGCGTGAGCGCCCACCATCATGATCACGATGACGGCACACGTGAGTACGGGCGCTTCGCCGCGGAGCAGCCAGAAGAACGGGAACGCCGCGAGGATCGTGAAGATCGCGCCGCCGATGAACACACGCAGGGCCCCGAATCTATCACTCACCGCCGCCATGACGGGTAGCGCGGCCAGATCGACTATCGCCGCGATCATCACCATGAGCAGAGCGGTATCGCGTTCGAACCCGAGCGAATGCGTGGCATAGCTGAGGAAGTACACCGAGATGATGTAGAAGACCACGTTGACCGATGCCTGCAGGCCGATGCCGATGGCAAGGCTTTTCTTGGCGCGCGCGAACACATCTCGGATGGGCAACCGGGCCGTCTCGCCGGCTTCTTTGAGCTGCTGGAACTGTTCCGATTCGGTGACACCGAGCCTGATCGCCAGCCCGATGAGGACGAGAACGAAGCCGGCGAGGAAAGGAACTCGCCACCCCCAGTCGAGGAGTTGCTCATCGGGAAGGACAGCGACCGCCGACATCACCGCGGTCGCGAGCACGAGCCCGAGGGGGCTGCCCATCTGCGGTGCGGCCCCGTAGAGCCGCACTTTCGACGCGGGAGCGTGCTCGACCGACATCAGCACCGCCCCGCCCCATTCTCCGCCGACCGCCAAGCCCTGGAAGAGCCGCAGGACCACGAGCAGGATCGGCGCCCAGATCCCGATCGAGTCGTAGGACGGGAGTACACCGATCAAACCGGTCGCGGTGCCCATGATGCCGAGCGTGGCGATAAGCGTTGTCTTCCGGCCGAGCTTGTCACCGAAGTGGCCGAAGATCGCCGCACCGAGTGGCCGCGCGACGAATGCGACACCGAGCGTTGCGAAGGAGGCGAGTCGCCCGGTGTGCTCGTCCACCTCGGGAAAGAACTGGTCACCGAAGACCAGCGCCGCGGCGAGGCCGTAGATGAAGAATTCGTACCACTCGATCGTGGTACCGACCAGACTCGCGATCGCGGCCCGTCGGGGTGTGTTGCTCGAACCAGTTGTGGCCGGCGAGGTCTTGACCATGATTCCTCTTGATGGTTGATGCGCTCATTCAGGAGCGTCGGCGGACTTCGTTATCCGATGCGCGGCGGCTGTGCCCGCGAGGCGACCGAAGACGAGCGCTCGGAGAACGGAGGTGGCGCCGGGATATTTGTGGTGATAGATGCCTGCGATCTCGCCGACGGCGAACAGGCCGGGAATGGGTTCGCCCGCGCGGCTGAGCACCCGGGCCTGGGCATCGGTCCTGAGTCCGCCGAAAGTGAAGGTGATCGCGCAGGTCACGGGCCACGCGACGAAAGGGGGCTCGTCGATCGGGCGCGCCCAGTTCGATTTCGGCGGTTCGAGCCCCTGGGTCGCGACTCCGTCGAGGACGGTGACATCCAGCGGCCCGGTAGTCGCCGCGGCGTTGTACCGGTCGACAGTGTCGGTCAATGCCTCGACATCGAGGTCGAGCCGGCGCGCGAGCGCCTCGATCGTCGAGGCGGACTCGGGTTCGCGGTCGGTCAGCACAGCGCGGGCGATGTTGTGCCGCATGAGCTTCTGATCGGCGATCACGTAGGCGAACTGGTCGGCCTCGTGCCAGATACGGTAAGCGACCGATTCGAAGGTGTTGTCCGGCGTATCGGAGCCCTCGTCGACGAACCGCCGAGCCCGGTGATCGACCAGGATCCCGTAGGGATAGACCATGACGAGCGCTTCCGCACTGTGACTCCGTGCGTCCACAGGTTCCCCGTGGAAGCGTTCGAATTGGCCGTCGGTATCGGCTCCGGCGCGCAGTCCCATCTCGAGACCTTCACCCTTGTTGGCGCGTCCTCCGGGTGCGATGGGCGCGAGTTCGTGCCCCCTCTCGCCCAGGTACCGGTCCAGTAGCGCAGCGCTTCCTTCGAATCCTCCGGATGCGAGAACAACGGTCCGGGCGAGGAATCGCCGGGTCCGCCCGGAGCTGTCGAGCGCTGCTACGCCGACGACGGCTCCGGCGGCATCCTGGATCAGATCCTGGGCGGTCACGCCGTACTCGATGGTTCCGCCGAGGTCTCCGATGCGGGCCGAGAGAGTTTCGACAATGGACGCACCGCCGCCGACCGGCATGAGCCGCGGTCCTTTGGACGTCAAGAAGTAGGTGATATCCGATTTCGTGGCGACGCCGTGGTGGCCGAGCCACTGCACTGTCGGCTGAGCCAGCTCCGCGAGGCGGTCGATGATGGACCTATCGGTCCGCCCCTTGCTGAGCTCGGTCATCCGGGCGGCGAAATCGGCCGCGGGGGCACCGTCCTCCTCGAGTCGGAAGAACGCTCCGGTCCACGCTGTGTTGCCGCCGCGGTCCTTCTCGGATGTGCGCTCGAGAACCACGACCCGCCCACTCGGTGCGGATTCGAGAAATTGCAGCGCGGTGGCCAGCCCGCCGGCGCCGCATCCCACGACGACAAGATCTAGTGGTTCGTCACTCACCGAGGTCCTTCTTTCTTCCAACGCTCCACTGCACGGTTCAAGCAAACCATTGAGCAGTTTGCGTGTTCTGCGTCACCGATAAAAACACGAACACAAGTCGTAGTCAATCCGCATCTCGGTTTACACGAACCATAGAGTGGTTTAAAGTCGCGGTATGGCTGAGACTGACACCGCGTCCATACGTGCGGACGGAGGCGTTCGGAGCATTGCGCGCGCCGTCGAAGTGCTCGAATTGTTCGATGTCGAGCACCCCACTCGCTCCCTGCGGGAACTCGTCGAATCGACCGGCCTCCCGAAGACGACTGTGGTGCGCCTGCTCGCGACACTGGATTCGCTCGGACTCGTCGCGGACCGGGGCGACTCGACCTACGGATTGGGCGCGGGGTTCCTGCGCTGGGTAACGCTGTCGCAGTCACTCTGGGAGGTCAGCACGGAGGCGCGCCGGATCATGACGCAGTTGGTCGATACCTGCGGCGAAACCGTCAATATCTATATCAGGCAGGACCTGAACCGGGTCTCGATCGCCCAGGTCGAAGGAACCACCACCGTGCGCAGTGTCGTAGCGATCGGGGTGCCCTATGCCCTCGCCACCGGCGCTGCCGCGAAGATCCTGCTCACCGGCGCGCCGGATCAGGTGATCCGCGGTCTCGTCGAGGCGCGACCGGACCTCGAGCTCGAGCCTTTACACCGGGAGATAGCCAGTATCAGGGAGGCGGGCTACTCGGTGACGCACGGCGAACGCGAGCTGGGCGCATCCGCGGTGGCCGCGCCCATCCACTCCTCCGACGGCCGGGTGATCGCCGCGCTCTCGGCCAGCGGGCCGACGTCACGATTCACCGCGGATCGCGTCGGTCGCTACGTCGACGCGGTAACGGCCGCGGCAACCGAGATCAGCGCTGCCGGACTCGGCAGTGTGGAGGTATTCCTGTGACCGCCGACCTACTCGAAGGTGTCCGCGTCCTCGATCTGACCAATGTGCTCGCCGGGCCCTTCGCCGGCTATCAGCTGGCCCTGATGGGCGCCGACGTGATCAAGGTCGAGACACCGGGTACCGGCGATCTGGCACGCCAGCTCGGCGCCGACCCGCAATTGAGCGAAGAGCACCTCGGCGTCTCGTTCCTGGCCCAGAACTCGCAGAAGCGCTCGGTCACGGTCAACCTGAAGACCCCCGGCGGCAAGGAAGTATTCGACAAGCTCGTCGCCGCCGCCGACGTACTGGTCGAGAACTTCCGGCCCGGTGTGCTCGAGCGGCTGGGTTTCGGCTGGGAGCGACTGCGCCAGATCAATCCCCGGCTCGTGTACTGCGCCGTCTCCGGGTTCGGCGCCACGGGGCCGATGCGCGGCCGACCAGCTTACGACCAGGTCGTTCAGGGCCTGTCCGGCATCATGAGCGTGACCGGCACACCCGAGACCGCGCCGCTACGTGTCGGATACCCGGTGTGTGACAGCTTCGGCGGACTGGCGGCAGCGTTCGCGATCGCCTCTGCGCTGTTGCGGCAGCGCCGGACCGGGGAAGGCGCATTCCTGGACACCTCGATGCTCGACGCCGCGCTCACGTCCATGGGGTGGGTCGTATCCGATCATCTCATCGCCGGCCGAGAGCCCCTCCCGATGGCGAACGAGAACATCACCTCGGCACCGTCGGGCACCTTCGACACCGGTGCCGGCGCACTCAATATCGCGGCGAACAAGCAGGAACAATACGAAGAACTCTGCACAGTTCTCGACCGCGCGGAGCTGATCGAGGATCCGCGGTTCCGCACCAGGGAGGATCGCAAGCGCAACCGCGATGTCCTGCGCGGCGAGCTCGAGGCGTCACTGAAGGCGAAAACCGCTACCGAATGGGACGAGATCCTGCTCCACACAGGTGTGCCCGCCGCACCGGTCGTCTCCGTTCCCGACGCGCTCCGGTCCGAGCAGGTCGCTCATCGCGAGCTCGTCACCAGCATCGATTCACCGGCCTCGGCGGGCGGCTCGGTGCGGGTACTCGGACTACCCACCCACGTCGACGGCCGCCGGGTCGCACCCAGCTCGCCGCCGCCCACCCTCGGCCAGCACACCGACGAGATACTCACCGAACTGGGCTACGACCGAGCAGATATCGCCCGGTTGCGCGGGGAGACCGCGATATGAGCGAGGCCCGCGAGAACGCGATGGACCGCACGTCCAGTCGCGATGTCACCGACTGGTGGTCGACGTCGGTGAGCGATATCGAACCCGGAACGATCCGACTGCGCGGATACCCCGTCGAGCAGCTGATCGGGAACGTGAGTTTCCCCGAGATGATCTGGCTGATGGTCAGAGGCGATCTGCCCAGCGCCGGGCAGGCCACACTGCTCGAACGAGCACTCGTGGCCGCCGTGGACCATGGGCCGCAGGCACCCTCGATCGCCGCGGCACGGATGGCCGCCACGTGCGGTGTCGGGCTGCACGGTGCAATGTCCACGGGTGTCGGGCTGCTCGGTGATGTACACGGCGGCGCCGGTCAGCAATGTATGGAACTGCTGGGCGCGATCCGTGCACGAACACGCGAGACCGACCTGGAAGAGGCTGTCGCGCAAACTATTACCGAGCACCGGGCCGAAGGGAGATACATTCCCGGATTCGGCCACCGCTTCCATCCGCGGGATCCGCGCCGCGACCCGCTGTTGTCCGCCGTCCACACCCAGGTCGAGGCGGGCACAATCGACGGGCACTACGTGCGGATCGCCGAGGAACTCGAGCGGCAACTCGCGGCCGGGCGCGCTCGGCCCGTTCCGATGAACATCGACGGGGCGACCGCGGTGATCTACGCCGAACTCGGCTTCGCCCCCGAACTCGGACGTGGGCTGTTCATCCTGTCGCGATCCGTCGGAATTCTCGCGCACTCCTGGGAAGAGCGCACAGGCGGACGACGGATCAAGGGCCCCATCCCCCCGCCGCTACTCCCCACCTATACCGGCGTTCCGCCGCGGACCGTCCCCGCGCGAACCCCGGGAGCGCATTCATGACTGTCGACTCCTTCCACGCGCTCCGCCGCCTTCCCGGCACCACAGCGCAATTCTTCGACCTCGGTGCCGCGGAGAAGGCGGGGGCGGGAGCCCTGCACCGACTCCCCTACGCCATCAGGGTGCTCGTCGAGAACGCCCTGCGGCACGAGGACGGACGCACCGTGGGCGCCGACCACATCCGCGCGCTCGCGACCGGTGATCGATCGGTATCCATTCCGTTCACACCGGAACGGGTGCTGTTGCAGGATGCCTCGGGAATTCCGGTACTCGCCGATATGATCACCGTGCAAGAGCGAGCCGCCGCGGACGGAATCGACCCCGGTGCGGTGTCCCCGCGCAAGCGGATGGATCTCGTGGTCGACCACGCGCTCGAACTCGATATCGCCGGAACCTCCGATGCGGCGACCACGAATCTGGCCCTCGAATACGACCGCCACGCGGACCGCTACCGGTTCCTGCGGTGGGCACAATCGCGTTTTCCGACACTGCGGGTCGTGCCGCCCGGTCTCGGCATCTGTCATCAACTCAATCTCGAAGTGCTCGCCGACGTGGTTTCCGCGGACGGTCCCGGACCCGGGGCCCTAGCACGGTTCGATTCGGTCGTCGGAACCGACAGTCACACAACGATGATCAACGCACTGTCGGTCGCCGGCTGGGGCGTCGGCGGGATAGAGGCGACCGCGGCCGCGCTGGGCCAGCCCATCCTGATACCCGTCCCCGCGGTCGTGGGTGTCCGCGTCACCGGCGTACTGCGACCCGGCATTCTCGCGACCGATGTAGCACTCACCCTCACCTCGATGCTCCGAGCCCACGGCGTGGTTGCGCGCATAGTCGAATTCCACGGGCCCGGGCTCGCCGGTCTGTCGGTGCCCGATCGAGGGACCCTCGCGAACATGGCCCCCGAGTACGGCGCGACAATGGCCTACTTCCCAGCCGACGAACGCACGCTCGCCTACCTGGCCACCACAGGGCGGCCCGAAGCGACAGTCACGCTGGCACGTGCCTATCTGACCGCGCAGGGCATGCTGTATACCTCCGAACTGCCGGCACCCGAATACGACGAGGTTCTCGAACTGAACCTCTCGGAGGTGCAGCGGACCATGGCCGGTCCCTCCCGGCCGCACCAGACCTTCGCCGCCGCCGGACTCGCGGAAACGGTCCCCCGGCCGGGCCCCGAGGATGCCGGTGACACCGGGCGCCTGCGCGACGGCGACGTGGTCATCGCGGCGATCACCAGTTGCACCAACACCTCCAATCCGAAGGCCATGGTCGCGGCCGGACTACTGGCCCGCAATGCCGTCGCGCGGGGACTCACCCGGGCACCCTGGACGAAGACCTCGCTGACGCCGGGATCCCGGAGGACCGCCGACCTGCTCCACGCCGCGGGGCTCCAGAGCGCACTCGACGATCTCGGCTTCACTGTCGCCGGATTCGGTTGCGGCACCTGCATGGGTAACTCCGGACCACTCGACACCGGGATCACCGAACAGATCAATGAACATTCACTGTCGGTGGCGGCCGTACTCTCGGGAAACCGCAACTTTCCCGGTCGAATCCACCCGGACGTCACACACTCCTACCTCACCTCACCACCCATGGTCGTGGCGATGGCGATCGCCGGACGTACCTCGATCGCCTTCCCGGACGAGCCGCTAGCGTTCGACCGCCACGGACGACCCGTTCTGCTGGACGAGATCTGGCCGTCCGACGAGGAGATAGCCGCCGTCGTCGAGTGCGATGAAAAACGCTCGCTCACCCACGTCGAATTGCTTCCTGTCACCACGCCCGAATGGGAATCCCTCCCCCGACCCGAGGGCAACCACTACGACTGGGACAGCGAAACCGGGCTGATCCGCCGCCCCCCGTTCGCCGACACGGCGCTGACCAGGCCGGTCGCCACCGGTGACATTCTCTCAGCGAGACCGCTGCTGCTGCTCGGTGACGGCATCACCACCGATCACATCTCGCCGGTCGCCCGAATCCTGTCCGAATCCCCGGCGGGCCGTTGGCTGGCCGAGCGCGGGGTGCCTCCGGAGAAATTCGGCAGCTACAGTGCCCGCCGCCTCAACCATGACGTGATGGTCCGCGGCGGCTTCGCCAACCCCAGGCTCGAGAACAGGCTGACTCCGGGCGAACAAGGACCGTGGACACGCCTGATGCCCGAGGGAGACATCGTCCCCGTACACGAGGCAGCAGCGAACTACGCGGCCCGCGAGGTGCCCACGGTCGTCGTGGCCGGCCACTCCTACGGGGCAGGGTCGGCCCGCGATTGGGCGGCGAAAGTGACCAGGTTGCTCGGCATCCACGCGGTGATCGCGCAGAGTTTCGAGCGGATTCATCGCACCAATCTGGTCGCCATGGGGATTGTGCCCGTGGAGTGCCCGGATTTGTCGCCCGCCGATCTCGACGGGAGCGAACAGTTCGACATCACCGGTCTGGCCGCCGGTCCGGACCTGCGGACACCGGTGCAGGTGACCGTCCGGACCGCCACGGGCGCCGAGCACCGGTTCGATGCCCACGCCCGGATCGACACCCCGGTCGAAGCCGACTGGATCCGGGCGGGTGGCCTGATCGCGCATCTGCTGACCACCGCGAGCCCGGCGAGCCCATCCCGCTGACGCCTACCGGTCGAGCGCCTTCGACGGCGCCGTGACCGTCAGCTGTCCGACGACCGCCGCGAATCCGGATACCGGTGCGGCACAACCCATCCAGACCAGCGTCCGTCCACAGGAAGTCCCGATGTCACTCGAAGATCCACGCCGCCGCAGCCCCGACTATTACCCGTTGACATTTCAGTACACACCAGTGTTCGGCGATGTCGACTCCTACCGGCACCTGAACAATGTGGCTCTGGGTCGCCTCCTCGAAGAAGGACGCGCTCAACTCAACCGGCTGACCTTCGCCGAATCCGGCGCCGGAACTCCCGAGCTCCACTTGGCCTCGACGACAATCGACTTCCTCTATCCGGGCGCCTACCCCGATCCCGTGGTCTGCGCGACAGGTGTAATACGCATCGGCAACACATCGTTCGGGATCGCCCAGGGCCTTCTGCAGAACGCACGCTTCCTCGCGGTGAGCGAGAGCGTTATGGTCAAGACGATCGAAGGCGTACCGACCGAAATCACCGACAGTGAGCGAGTGGGCCTCCGCGGGCTGCTCGTGACTGCCGCGGACGCCGAGTTGCCGGGAGGAGGCCCGCACTGACCGCGATCGTCGTCAATCGCCGACTCGAATCACGATCGCGGCGGCCGTATCACCGGCGGCGCAGCCGGTGAACAAACCCACCCCGCCACCGCGCAGCGTCAATTCGGTCACCAACTCGGCGATGGCACGCATTCCGGTGGGAGCTTGCGGATGCC
Organism: Nocardia jinanensis; assembly: GCF_014645735.1. Lineage (GTDB taxonomy): Bacteria > Actinomycetota > Actinomycetes > Mycobacteriales > Mycobacteriaceae > Nocardia > Nocardia jinanensis. Next base: position 380,705 of record NZ_BMMH01000005.1, read on the forward strand.
CCCAGATGAGGCTGCAGCCGTACGCATTCATCTTTGCGATATCGACCCCGGTCTCCCGGGCGAAAACGATATCGTTGACCGCGAACGGATTATGCGTGGTGACGGCGTCGACATGATCGATCGTCAGGTCCGCGGCCTCGAGTGCGCGCAGCGCCGCAGGCACCGGCGCCTCGGGCATATGCGTGCGGGCGACCCGCGCGAATCCTGTGGCCAGGACCTGGACGATCGGGCCGGCGGACAGCTCGCGGGCCTTGGCCGGCGTGGTCACCATCGCACCCGCGGCGCCGTCGGCCGGATGGGTCTGCGAAGCACCGGTATGCACCCCGCCGGAAATGGCGGGCGTCAGCGAGCGGATCGCTTCCCGCTCGACCGGACGCACCCCACTATCCTCGGCGATCGTCACAGATCGGCGGCGCTCGGCCACCTCGATCGGGACCATATAGGAACGCTGGAAGCGCCTGTCCTCGGCGAGCGCCGCCCGGTATTGGTCGTACCGCAGCGCGGCGACATCATCGATCTCCTCCCGGGAAATTCCACGCTCACCGGCAACCGTCTCGCCGGCGGCGATCATCGACGTGCCGGCCCAAGGGTCGCATGCGAAGTTGGCTTGGACGAAATCCTCGACGAGCGGCGCACCACCGGCCGCGGCCGGACTCGGGTACACGATGGTCGGCCCGTTGCTGGTCCGGTCGGTCGTGATCACCAACTCGGTTCCCCCGCCCACAGCGACTGCCGCGGCCGCGGCATGTAGGGCCGCCACGGCCGTCGCACAGGCCTGGCTGATCGTCGGTCCGGTCACCGCCGGGATCCCGAGCCGACCGGCGATCGTCGGTGGACCGAAGAAGGATCCTGGTTGCGGCACGGTGAGGCCGAGCACGACTTCGTCCACACACGCGATATCGACTCCACGGTCGGACAATGCGCGCCCGGTGACAGCCGCCGCCAGATCCACGCTGGAAATGTCCGCGAGCGCACCCTGCCACCGCGCGAATGGCGACGACCAGATCAAGTCGGCCGGAATCGCCACATTGTCGTACTTCATCCGTTTTCCGTTTCCTTCGTCGGTGGATTCGGTTCCAGCGCAACGCTCCTGGCAGGCGATTCTGCAATCACCGATCCAGGGGGCAAGCGATCGAATACTAACTAACAGTCGCTAGTAATGGACGATATGTCCTGGCCCGAGTCGGTGTCAATCACCGGGCACCGCCGACGGGCGTGAACTGCGGATCAGCAACCCGCCTGCACACAGCACAGTTTCACGGATCTCGCACGGCAGCATTCCCGCCGACTGCACAACTCGCCCACCCGGGCCCGCCGAGCGGCGCCGCCATTCAGCGACGCCACCCACCGGCACCCTTCGATATCCAGCCGCACTCCTGCCGTACGCGAGCCGAAGCCGCCTCGCCGACGAGGTCAGCCCTGCGCCTCCTCGGCCACGTCGGCCCAATCGGTCCAGGTCTGCAATCGCTCGGCATAGACGGAGGGGAGGATCTGGAGCGGCATGGAGCCGAAGAACACCCGCAACGGCGGCTCTTCGGCGTCGACGATTTTCAACAAGGCGGGGCCCACCGCCTGCGGGTTACCGGGCTGTCCGTACTTCGGCGCCCGAGCCAGTGCCGCCCGGATACCGTCGTAGGCAGGGAGAGGTTCGGCGCGTACCGCCGACGATCCGGACCAGTCGGTGGCGAAGCCGCCGGGTTCGACGAGCGTCACCTTGATGCCGAAGCCGGCGACCTCCTTGGCCAGCGCCTCGGACAGGCCTTCCAGGGCCCACTTCGAGGCGTGATAGCCGCCCAGGTTGGGAAAGGTGGTCACTCCGCCGACAGTCGAGATCTGGATGATGTGCCCACCACCCTGTTCACGTAACAACGGCAGGGCCGCCTGGGTGACCCACAGCGCACCGAACAGGTTCGTTTCGAACTGGTCGCGGATCTGCTGTTCGGACAGTTCCTCGACCGCGCCGAACAGGCCGTAGCCCGCGTTGTTCACCACGACGTCCAGACGCCCGAACGTCTCGTGCGCACGGGCGACAGCCTTGTCGACCGCGGCCCGATCCGTGACATCGAGCGACAGCGGAAGCACGGCGTCGCCGTACTCCGAGACGAGGGACGAGAGGGATTCGACGTCGCGTGCCGTGGCGGCGACTTTGTCACCGCGCGCCAGGGCCGCTCGGACGAATTCGCGGCCGAAACCGCGGGACGAACCGGTGACGAACCAGACCTTGCTCACGAGTGCCTCCTTCATTGAAACCGGGAATCTCAATGAGATACTAACTCTATATGAGACTGAGTATCACTTTGCGGTTGTGTAGCATAACCTCATGCCCGGCCGCTCCGAACCATCGCCCCAACCAGGTGATGCGGCTCCCGGACTGCGTGAGCGAACCCGCCGTGCGATGAAGGCCGAGGTCGCCGAGGTGGCCATGCGACTGTTCGGCGAACAGGGCTTCGCCAACACCTCGGTCGACCAGATCGCCGGCGAAGCCGGCATGTCACGTGCGACGTTCTTCCGCTACTTCGGAACGAAGGAAGACGTCCTGTTCGACAACCTCGAGGAGATCGGTCGCACGCTGGCCGTAGCGCTTGCCGAGCGGCCGGACGACGAAGACCCTTGGGTCTCGTTGCGCCGTACCTTCGACGCGATCACCGCGACGTTGACGTCCGAACCGGAACGCTCGCTCAGGCTGACACGCATGCTCAGCGAAACGCCCTCGTTGCGGGCCCGGCACTGGGAAAAGCAGCTGGGCTGGCAGGAACAATTGATGCCCGAAGTCCTGCGCCGCGTCGGCGCGCACGCGACCGATACCCACGATCCGCGCGCCCGGGCACTGGTCTCGTCGGCCCTGGCCTGCCTCGATGCTGCCACCGAGGCGTGGCTGGCATGCCATGGTGAGACCCCGCTTCCCGCACTCATCGACCGCGCGATGGGAGCCCTCGGGCCCCACCCGGCACACCTCCGCTGACGCGGGCCGGGAACCGCCGCCCACCGGCGGCGATCCTGCGCGCCATCTACCGACCCGCGCAGCAACACGCCCACCCATAACCCGACGACCGTGCCGTCATCGACTCATCGCCACGCGGAAGTGAGCCCGACCGCTTTTCAGATCACCGTTGCGATCCAGGCGGCCATGCGGTCCCACAGAATCGCGCGGTTGCCCGCGAAGTTGTGGCAATGTGCGGATCCTTCGACGAGATGCAATGTGACATCGGAGGAGGAGCGGTAGTTGCCCGGCTCGGCGTGTGGACGGGGCGATACGTCGAGTACGCCCCCGAGCCCGAGGAACACCGGCACCTCGATCGCCTCGGCGAACTCGGCGACGTAACCGGGTGTGGTGACTTCGGATGCGGCGCGAACCGGGACCGCCGCCTCGACCGCGTCGTCGGCGGCGATAACTTCGTCGGGGACATCGGGCGCGTGGAAGATCGAGCGAAGGTGCGCCCGCGGCACGATACAAGAGTTGGCTTCGGGACCAACGCCGTTGATTTCCCGGAAGGTGCGTTCACTCTCCGCGATGCGGTCCTCGAGCTCGCCGGCGGTATTCGATTCGTCATACACGTTGGCGATGTCGACGCCATAGCCGAGCAGGGCCACCGCCGCGTAGGGACGCGCCTGCGCTTGCACGACCGTCGTCAGGCAAGCACCCATGGAGTGCCCGACGCCGACCAGCGGAATATCGAGCGGCGGCAGGTGCTCGCTGAGCGTGCCGGCAGCGATTCGGCTCTTCACCTGGTTCGCGACGGCGGCGTCGCCGCGGGCGAGAAGCGCCAGACCAACGGGCCCGGAGCTCGTCGGGTCGCTACTTTCCCCGACACCGAGGTGATCCAGCGCGAGGACCACGAAACCGTGCCCGGCGAGGTGTTCAGCGAAACTGTAGCCGGGCCGGTCCGGGATCTCGAGGTGCCAGTAGTGCCAATCGTAGGTGCCGCCGGCGAGACAGACCAGCACCGCCGGTGCACTCTCGGGGTGCTCCGGCAGGAACAGCCGCCCGACCTGGGTGAGCGGTTCACCCGAGCCGACCGCATCCGTCACGTCGAATGCCAGCGCGATGGGGGTGGTGAGGTGGATGTTTTCGGGCATATCGGTGTGCCTCCTCCCCAGTGCCGTCGACCTCGATGGCACTGTGGAAGCCGACTATGGCAGGCCGCACATCGAGCGTCCATTGCCGATTTTGCGCGTTCAGGCCGCGTGCAACGCAACGCTCCAGGTGAAAGTTATTGCACTTGGTTACCGAACTCCCGAGAATGGGATCATGGAACTCCACCAGCTCCGCTGCTTCATAGCGGTAGCACACTATGGGCACTTCACGCTGGCCGCCCAGAGTCTTCACCTGACGGCCTCACCGGTCAGCCGCACAGTAAGGGCGCTGGAGTCGGAGTTGGGCGTCGAACTGTTCGTCCGACGCCATCACTCGGTGGGCCTCACCGACGCCGGCGAACGGCTGGTGGCGAAAGCCAAAAGCATCCTCGCCCAGGTCGACGAGCTGAGTGCGGCGGCAGCCGAGGCCACTCCTCGCGCGGACGAGATCGCCCTGGGCGGGACCCACATGGCCCCACCCGGCGCCTTGGACGAAGTTGTCGGACGGATCGAGGCACACCTGCCCGGCAGATCCGTGCGCATCACCCTGGCCGACCCCTCCGCGCTGTGCGATCTCCTCGAAGACAGTCGGGTCGACATAGCCGTGGCACACCTGCCGATGCGGCCAGGTATGGGGTTCCGGCCGCTGGCAACCTATGATCTACGGCTGGCAATGCGCGCCGATGATCCGCTGGCTTCCCGATCACTGGTCGGATGGGACGACCTGCAGGGCCGGACCATGACGATCGCGACCTCGACCCCCTACCCTTCGGCGCTCAACGACATCCGGCGTCACCTCGAAAACGTCGGACTGCGCCGCTTCGAGGAAATCGACAGCACCGACGTCAGCCTCCTCGCCCATCGCATCCGGTGCCGAGGCGGCGTCATACCGACCCTCGCACCGAGCGTCGGAGGGCCCTGGAAGGTCTTCGAGGATCCGGCCTACGCCGTCGTCCCGATCAAAGGTTCCGCACCGCGATTCGCTCTCGCGCTCGCTTGGAACCCCGCTCGCTATAGAGCGGATCCGGCCTTCGCCACGCTCGTCGACAGCATCACACTGCCCGCGGACAGGACGACACAACCGCTGTAGCGAATCTCCCAACCGGCGGGATCGATCGCGAATTTCACAACTCGATCGAGTCGGGCCTCGGAGCAGGCGCGTAGTCAGTTCAGTGTGCTGGATGGCGGGTGGGTGATCGCGGGCGGCTGATCAGATGACACGTGCGGGGTCCGATATCGACGCACCCGCGTGTCGGCAAGACGAGGGCTGTCCAGTGTCACAGCGCTGCCTCCTTCCACTTCTTGTACTTCTCGGGCAGACACCTCGCGCACGGCCGGAACCCGGCGGTGATCGCTGTGTGTTCGTCGGCGAAGAACACCCGGTTGTCCACGTATCCTCCGCGCGCGACCGCCCGCAACGCGGAAGGGCAGTCGAGGCGGCCGTAGATCCGGTTGCGGCGATGTCCCCCGTAGCGACCCGGTGTTGTCGAGGTGTACGTATTACGGTCCGGACCGAGCAGTGTGTACATGCGCTCACCTCGACCGGGTTGCGTGCTCATGCGGCGTCGTGGAAGACCAGCCCCAACGTGTGCCGCTCGCCGCTGCGGACGGGAGACACCCCGTGCCTCATCGACGCCACCGACCATCCCCGCACCGACTTCACCGGCCGGTCACGGGTGGTGAAAAGGTACCCGTGACCGCGGTCGATGGTGAACGAACTGCCACGGGACTGGGCGCGGGGCCGCTGCTCGACGAGCAGGAACTCCCCGCCGGTATGGTCGACGCCGGGGTCGTTCAGATTGATCACCACCTGCAACGGGAACACCAGGTCGCCGTACAGATCGCGATGCAGGGCATTCCAATCGCCCGCGCCGTATTTCAGCAGGATCGCGGTGGATCTGCGTTGCCCGGCGTCGTGGCACATCTGCAGCCATTCGTCGAGGGTGTCCGGCCAGGGTGCCGTGCGCCCGAGCCGCTGCCACCACCCCCGGGCGATCGGCAGCAGTCGCGGATACAGCGCCTGTTCGAGCCGTTCGACGGGTTCGGGATAGGGCCGGTGGAAGTACTTGTACTCACCTGCCCCGAATCGGTGTCGCGCCATATCGACGGTGCTGCGGAACAGCTGCTCGTCGCGGTAGAGGGAGCGGATCTCGGTGGTTTCGGCGTCGGTCAGCAACCGAGGCAGCCCGGCGCCGCCGAGGTCGTCGACTTCGGCGGCGATGGCGTCCCAGTCGGCGGCTTCGACCCGTTCGCGCCAAGGATCGATGATGTCGTTGCCAGTCCTCATATGGCGGCCTCCAGATGCAGCAGGGTGGTTTTCGCGTCCAGGCCACCGATATAGCCACCCAGCCCACCGTCGGAGCGCACCACTCGGTGGCACGGCACCACGACGGGAAGCGGGTTGGTCGCGCACGCGGTGCCGACGGCGCGAACGGCTCGGGGGTTGCCGACGGACTCGGCGACCTGTTTGTAGGTGGCGGTGTGTCCGTAGCCGATGTGTGGGAGGTAGTGCTGGACCGTTTGCCGGAATCCGGCCGACAGGGAGTAGTCCAGCGGTAGTTCGAATACTCGCCGGTGTCCGGTGAAGTATTCGTCGAGCTGCCGTGCCGGACCGTCGAGCCGGCTCGGCATCCGCAGGACGCGGGGGCTGATCTTCGCGGCGAGGGCATCGAGTACCCGGTCGAACTGCTCGCTGTGGTAGGCGACCCGGATCAGTCCGCGTTCGGTCGACGCGAGCAGCAGCGTCCCGACCGGGGAGTCGACGGTGCGGTAGGCGATATCAACCAGTCCGTCGCGCTGGGCCCGATGTTCGAGCTGTTCATGAAGGCGTGCCAGGGCGTCGGGGGCGATCGGAAACAGGGCGTCCACGCCGCGGTCCCGCGGGCTATTTTTCCTCGTGTCCACGGGGTTCTCCTTTCTGTGTTCCGCCCGCTGTCAAACGTTGTCGTAATTTGCCGATTCCGTCGGCTGCGGCCCTGCGGACCGCCGCCGGGGCGCTGCCCGTCAGCGCCGCTGTCTCCACATGCGAGAGACCACCGAAGTAGTGGTAGGCGACGGCGAGGCGCTGCCGATCCGGCAGAGCCGCCACCTCAACCCATAGGGCAGTGTCATCGGCCTCCGGGTCACGGCGGTCCGGCTCCACCTCAGGCAATGTCTCGGTCGGCACGGCCGATCGACGGCGCGCACGGGTCACGTCGATTGCCTTGCGTTGGGCCACTCGCACTAGCCACGCCTCGACATTGGTGTCCTCCGACAGCCCGTCCCATGCCCGCAACGCCGCAAGGAAGGTCTCCGACCAGGCATCATCGGCATCAGGGCCCGGGCCGAGCACCGCGCGGCACACCCGCAGCACGGTCGCTCCGTGCTGTTCGACAGCCCGCTCGAAGGGGATCATCACAGTCATCGCAGAGTAGACGCGCCGCAGCACGAGAGTGTGAGTATCTGGGTCAGAACAACCGTGCAGCCCGCACCGCGACCGGCTCCTCCAACTCCAGCAGCCGCCGTTTGCGGTGCAGGCCCGCCGCGTATCCGACCAGCTTGCCGCCCGCGCCGACCACCCGATGACAGGGGATGAACACCAGCAGCGGATTACCGCCGACAGCCCGCCCGACCCGCTGCGCCAGCCCCCGATCCCCGAGCTGTTCGGCGAGGTGGCCGTAGGTGACCGTGTCACCGAATGCGATCTCACGGAGCATCGCCCAGACCCTTTCCTCGAACTCGTCGCCCGAGGTCGCCAATGGCACATCGAAATCGCGGCGCTCGCCGGCGAGATACTCACCGAGCTCGGCATGTGCCGTCCTGAGCACAGGGATCTGCGCGAGCTCGACCTTCTCCCCTGATCGTGCCGGCTCGGGTCGGGGCCCTCGACCGGACAGATAGCAGCCGGTCAAGGCGTCGCCGTCGGTCACGAAGGTAGCCATGCCGAGTTCGGTCGCTCCCTGCGCATACCTGATATCGGTCACGTCGCTACTCCTTTCCCGGGATGTCACCGGGTAGATGTTTCCTGCACTGTCACCGGGTAGACGAACAACCGCCGGGTGGATGTGAGGTCGTTGCGGCGATCGCGTCGAGACCTCACACACCGGCGACGCCGTGCGACTTCTCTTCAGCCGCACAGAATGCGGTCGGCATCACCGACACGGAGGAGCCGCAACGATGAGCAGCAACAAGAACCTCGTCAACGAGTACTACACCGCGATCTGGAGCAACAACTACGAGCCCGACACGATCCGCGAACTGACCACCCACGACCTTCTGTGGCGTTACCCGATGCACGGCGAACCACAAAGTCTTCTTCAGCGGAGTCCGCGACGGCAAGTTCGCCGAGGAGCTACCTGGCCGAACAGGGCTTCATGTATCGGGTGACACGACTGTTGGATTTCCAATTTCGGCTGCTCACTGTCCTTGGGGCGGTGCTGGACATCCATATCGGACACCAGGTTCGGGAGGCGCTCGAATCAGTCATGCGATATGTACTGCGGGATCCTGCGCAGTTCACGCAGGTATTTGAACCGTTCGACCGCGCCTGATGTCGCGTTTTCGCTCAGGCCTGTATCCGAGAGTGCGGAGTGGAGCTGGGCGACGTCGACTCGGTCCAGGGCTGCCAGGATCTCTGGCTGCAAGTCTTCGCCTTTGCCTGCCCACAGCTCGAGGAAGTCGGATGACATCGGCACCTCGAACGGATCGAACGACTCGGGAAAAGCGCGGCCGTGGTCGATGGCGAGCAGGTCGAACGTGCCATCGTCGTGGTACACGGTGCGGAAGTTCGCGGGGCGGCGGTCCAGATTCCCCATGATGTAGTCGAGCACGCCAACCTGCTGCTGCTGAGGCTTGCCGTACTCGCGGGCCGCGCGCCCGGGTCCTGATTCGACGAACTGCTGAATCATGCCGGAGCCGGTGCGGCCGCTCTCCATGCCTGCCACTCCTGCTGTCCGGGCAGTCGGCGGAATCCGGCCGAAGCCCAGTGCCTCGTCGAGGCGATATGCCGAGACTTCCCGGTCCGTCTGTGCGCCCCGATACGGCCGGAAATGGAACAACCCGTCGTAGTTCTCGCCCGCTTCGGGTTTGTAGATATTCAACTCCCCATCGGTCGAGCGCATCTTCCGAATCGAGACGCTGGAGGCTTCGCGGACGTCCTTCAGCATCTCGTCGCTGAACCTGACGTCGGTATCCAATCGACGTTCAGCCATGGCCGTTTCGACTGCGGTGGGCTGATAGTGCCGGACGCCGACCGGGTCCGGGCGCGGCCACATCTGACCCTCGGGGAGCTGCCAGAGAATGTGTGAGCCCCCGTGAGCGCGTTCGATTCGGTAAGCGCCCTCACACATGAGACCGCCAGTGGTTCGGTAAAAATGAACGAGCGCCTGCGCGGCCTGCTCCGCCTTCTCCCCCAAACCCATGGCCAAACGGCGTGTGACAGAGCCGAGAAGACTTCCGCCATCACTCACCGGGAGACTCGGGAAATTCAGCCCGCAATCCTTTCCCGTGTGAGGTCCAGACGGATGGTCATGTCCAAGCGAAAGCTGCCGCAGGGGTTGATGTTGGACTCAGGGCGCGGCGTTCGTTGTCGCCGACCAGCTGGACCGACGCACGCAACTCGACCGGGCACACCTCCTCAGCCAACCAGCCGGTCAGCTGGTCCTCGTCGCTGACAGCGAAATCCCGGAACCCGAAAGCGGCACGAACCTGGGCACGGTGATACTCGATCGTGCGGCCCGACCACCGATACGAGGCGAACAGCGCCGGATCGACCTTCACCTGCTCGGCGACATGGCTCACCACCGCAGGCGGCACCTCCGCCGCCTCGCGAGGAAACCTCGCCTCGATCTCGGAGAACTTCAGCAATAGAGCGAACCCGAGCCTGGTAGCTCCCGATTTGTTGCCCACCAACCGCCAGTCGTTCTCGCCGATCAGCGTCCACGACCCGATCAGATCCTCGGGCGACCACTCCCACTGCACGAAACGAAACCGTAAGGCGTGTCAACGGTTACCCGCGCGTCCTACTTTGCGGCTCATGACAGCTTCAGGATTCCTGGGCCGATTCGGGTGCATCGGGCGCGGGTTCGGACCGGACTCGCCACCGACGATCACCCAGTCCGGCGAGGGCGTCGGCGCCAGTCGGCGCACGGCCCACCACAGCGGCATTCGTAGGCGTCGCCGTCGTCGGGCCACCGGCAGCGGCAGCCGTCCGGGCACCGGTTCGGGTACAGGTGCTCATACAGGTCCATCGGCCCGATCAGCGGCTCGCACGACAGGAACCGCACCGCCGCGGGGATGCGCTGCCGCTCCGGGATTCGCTGATCGGCGGTGTCCTGGTTCTCCACCGATGTCCCGAACCACACGTTCGATGGCATCTCCAAGCCCTCCCCTACCCTCCGGCGGGCCTGTAGCGGCCGTTTCGTCAGCAGAACAGAGCCGGGTCATAACCGAATTGGAGAACCCATGTGGGGACAACGGATACTCACGGCACTGATCGGCACCGCAATAATCAGTGCGTCAGCTGCCGGGCTCGCCGGCCGGGCAGTCGCAGCACCCGAACTGGGACATCAGGCCGCGGCAGCACAACTCTGTTCGGCGGTCGAGACCCGCCCGTGGCCGATGAGCATGTGCCGTCATCGGTCGGTGGCCAGATCCGTGGCTGTGGGCTCCGCGGCCGTCGCTCCGGGCGCGGACGGCTTGGTGAACCAGCCGGCGTACGTCAGCAGCAGGCCGATCGCTCCCAGGACTGCGAAGAAGGCCCGCGCCAGCAGCGTCGCGGTGGGTGAGAGCATGGTTGCGTCAACGGTTTCCTCGACGGCGGTGGGAGAGGCGATCAGAAGGAAGCCGCGCAGGGCGACGAACCAGCCGAATACGGAGATCGTGATCGCGAGCGGCCCGCGCCAGCTGCGGTGACCGCCGATGATGACCAGGCCCGCGCCGAGCATCAGCGCGCCGAGCATGAAGACCAGGACCGGCTGTGAGAACAGGTCGTTGATGAGCCAGATCAGATCCGGCAGCCGGATCGCGTAGAGGATCGTGAACGTGGCGATGTAGGGGCCGATGACGCGGGCGAATGCCCGCGTGCGCAGCTGTGCTTCGACCGAGGCTGACGACGTGGTCGTCGACATGGTGTCTACTCCTTGATTGGCCGGGGCGCGCGGTCCCGTCGGGTTTCGGGCGTGAAGCCCGCTTGGTGAAGGACGGCGCGAAGGTACTGCTCGACGTCGTCCGGCGTGCTGGTGTCGGGCCGGGTGATCAGGTGCTGCCACCCCGCGCCGGTGAGGATGTCCAGGAGGACCTGCGGGTCGGTGTTCGGTGGCAGCTCGCCGTTGTCACGGGCCTGCTCGAACACCGCCGTGCGGGCATCGCTTCGCGGACTGCCGAGCTGCTTCTCGTAGGCGGCGGCGATCTCGGGATAGTCCTCGAACGCGCCGTAGAGCCGGCGCAGGAGCCGGCGCTGCCGAGGGTCGGCGAGCGCTGCCGCCCACCCCGTCAGCAGATGTTCCAGGTCGCGGATCTCCGGCGTTGGCGGTGGGTTGCCGTAGGTGGACTCGACAGCGGCGATCAGGAGCTGCGTCTTGTCCGGAAAACGACGGTAGACGGTGGCTCGTGTCACCCCGGCGCGCCGGGCAACCTGCTCGATGCTGGCGGCGGCCGCGCCACGCTCGATCAGCAACTCCAGCGCCGCGTCGAGGATGGCGGTATCGGCGTCGGCATCCCGCGGGCGGCCGGGCGGACGTGCCTCGATTCCCATGTTCATTACAATACAGCACTGCTCTGTATTGTAAATGCGCGACGATAAGGCGGGTTGCCACTCCTGGCACACGAGAAGACCGTAGAGCAGTCAACACCTATCGGCGCGTTCTGCTTTGCGGCTCGGGCCAGCTTCGGGAGTTCCGGGCCCCTGTCGTGACGTCGAGGTAAGCGCCCAGATTTGCGTCTGGGCCGGTCGGCGGTGGTCACCAAGAGTCTCTACAACGATCGTTGTCGGGAACCTTCGGTCCAGAGCGGAAGCGCCGCGCCGGATGGGTCGCCCAACCCGGTCTCGATGGCATCGTCTGCGGCCACTGGTCGGCCTGCCTCGCCGGTGAAAGGGCCACAGCAGCGCCAGCACGCGCCGGGCCGCGAGCCGCCACGGGATCCGAGCTTGGCGCTCGAAGGACGAAAGAGGAACAGATCCACGTCAAACGGGATGAAACGGGGCCAAACGGGATGAAACGGGACGCAGTTGCCGGGTCTGACCGCCGATAAGACCCGCCGGTCTTCGACCGCGCCGCCCTGTGCCGCCACGCCGAAGATCGCGGTGCGCCCGTGAACGGTGTGCACCGGAGCGTCGACCTCGTCCACCACATGGCCCCGATCGGCGGCAGCGACCGGATGCCCGGGCAGCCGCTCCTCGACGATCACCGGCGCCGAATCGTCATGTGGCGCCTGCGGTTCGAGCACGCACAGTGGGCGCGGCACGCGTGTCACCCCGGGGGTGCAGCAGCGCCGGCAACTGCGCCTCCCTCCTGGTGGTGGGGGCGACTGCGGGCTGATCGCCGACCGGGAAGAAGCTGTCGCCGACGACCGTGCTCCAGCGATGAGGGCTCTCGATGCGGAAGACGCTCGTGCTCGAGGCCAGGTCGCGCAATATCGACGCTTCGTCTTCGGTCATCGCCACGGCCTGAGATCCGCGCTCACCAAGCGTCGAATATGCGCTGCGCAGCCCCGCTCCACGGTGTGGGCCGTGCCGGGATACGAGGCTCGGACGCCGGGTGTGCGGCACCCTTGTCGGGCGGTGTCTCGACGTCTGCGGTCCCGGTGACCTCGACGAGCACCGGACTGGTGCGGTCGGTCACGGTCATGGTCACGGTGACTTCGCCGCGGCTGGTGCTCAACGCGTCGGCCACCAGGTCGAAAGTTGCGTCTTCGGCCGCGCCCACGCGATCCGGATCGCCCCAACCGCATTCCCCCAGCATTTCGAACACCCAGTCGGCAGCGTCACGCGCGCCCCTCGCCCGGGCGGAATCGGAGTCGGCGGCCGAACTCACCGTAAGGCCCGTCCGGTGGAGTCGGCGCCCGTCGGCGTCCTCGACGGCGTGCCACTCCGTGCGCCGCGGGATCGCACCCTCCGGCCTTATCTGCCGTCGCCGGAAATCCGTGCCATCGTCGCGATATTCCTCGACGTCGATCGACGAGCCGGGAAACCTGCTGCGGAATGCGGCATCGATGGCCCGGGTCACCGTACGGAAATCTGTGTCGGCAGTATCGGGCACGTTCTTGTAGAAGACGAGCGCCTCGATTCGGCCGGAATCGAAGATGCGATACCACAGTTTGCACTCCACCGACAGATTTCCGTGCCGGAGGTGGAGCAAGGTGGGCCCGCCGAGGGCCTGCTCGATATTGGGATGGAACGAGCCGGGAACCTCGACAGCCCCGAGTTCGAGCGAAACTTCCGAATCCGACCCGGCCGACATGATCGCGGCGGTGACGACACCTGCGACGATATGGTCGCGCTGCCGGACCAGGCGGCTGGAATCCAGGACCTCCTCCGGCCGGTGAAGCGTCATCTTGCCGGTGGCATTCGGACGGAAGTACAAGGCTTCTCCGGGGACTTCGAGCTCCGATCCGGGCAGTCCGTCGATCGAGACAGTGCCCCGCGGTGCGGAGGCCACGTAACCCGTTCTCGTCCCGGTTCCGTCTCCGGCAGCAGAATCCGAGCCGTGAACTTGGTTGATCAGGCGAACAGCGGAGTAGGGCGCTTGTGCCGCCTCCGCGAACTCCGACGGCTGCAACACCCCCGGATAGTCGCGCTCCAACCGCCGCAACCGCACCACGGCCTCGAACGCCGCGAACCGCACCCCAGCGACAGGAGCACCGAACTCCCTGGCCACCGCAGGATCCACAACCGCAGCCAACCCCTCGACCAGGCCACGCACCGCGGTCCGCTCCAACACCCGCACCACGGACTCCGCCATACCCAACCGCGCCGCCGTCTCGGCCACCGACCGCAACTCCTCGAACCGCGATTCGATCACCCGATGCGCGGTCTCACCCAGGCGACCGATCGCACCATGCAGCTCGTCTTTCGTCGCCGCGGCCAACACCCGACCATCCAGTCCCCACGACGCCTGACGGTCATGGAACATGAACGCGCACAACAACTCGCGGCGCAATAGAACGAAATCGCTCCGCTGGTACCCGAGCCGATCAGCCGCCGCGAACACCTTCTGCCGCATCTCGGGACCCACGCCGGGAGTACCGTTGAGCGCCCTGCTGATCCCGGCAGGACTTGTCTCGACCTTCCCCGCCAGATTGGCGGTGGTAGGTGTGCGGTGTGCACCGGCGACCCGATGCCTCGCCACTATCTCCAGGGGAAGCTTCGCCACAGACAACTCGGCGAAGCGCGCCAGTCGGTCGTAGACGCTTTCCTGGTCGGCGCCTGTGCTCGTCGCTACCTTGTCGACGGGCCAGCCGTACCCGAAGTACAGTTCTGCATACAGTGCCTCCGGCTCGGCGAGACCCGGAAAATGCGGTATCGCAGGATCCGGGTCACGAAGGGCAGCCCGCAGTATCGCCAGGGCCCGCGACGGCGCACCGGCGGAGTCCTCCCCATTCGAAACTATGCCGTGAACTTGGTTGATCAGGCGAACAGCGGAGTAGGGCGCTTGTGCCGCCTCCGCGAACTCCGACGGCTGCAACACCCCCGGATAGTCGCGCTCCAACCGCCGCAACCGCACCACGGCCTCGAACGCCGCGAACCGCACCCCAGCGACAGGAGCACCGAACTCCCTGGCCACCGCAGGATCCACAACCGCAGCCAACCCCTCGACCAGGCCACGCACCGCGGTCCGCTCCAACACCCGCACCACGGACTCCGCCATACCCAACCGCGCCGCCGTCTCGGCCACCGACCGCAACTCCTCGAACCGCGATTCGATCACCTGCTGCTCGAGCACACCCAGCCGACCGATCGCACTCTCGAGCTCCGATGTCGTCGCCGCGGCCAGCACTCGACCATCCAGTCCCCACGACGCCTGACGGTCATGGAACATGAACGCGCACAGCACCTCCCGGTGAGACCTGAGTCGATCAGCCGCCGCGAACACCTTCTGCCGCGTCTCGGGACCCACACCGGGCGAACCATTGAGCGCATCATCGGCCTCGGCAGGACTTGTCCCGGCCTCCCGCGCCAGATCCTCGATCGTAAAGGCGTGGTCTGGACGGACATCCTGATAACTCGCCACCATCTCCGAGGGAAGTTTCCCGACCGACAGGTGGGCAATATGCTCCAGCCCACCGCGAACCGAGCTCTCGGTATCGCCCGTGCTCGCCGCTATCTTGCCGGTGGGCCAGCCGTACCCGAAGTGCAGTTCTGCGTACAGTGCCTCCGGCCCGGGCAGACTCGCGAAATGCGGTATCACCAGATCCGGGTCGCGGAGCAGGGCCACCCGCAGCAATGCCGGCGAGGGCGGCGCAGCATCCGAGTCGGAGCCTTCATCCGTTCGTTCCGATATATCCCCGAGCGGATCAGCCGGATCCGCCTGCGGGGTATGAGTGGCATCGTCATTCTGATCGAGTGCCGCGTCCGCCGGATATGAGTCGGGTTCTTCCGATATCGCCGGAACGTCCTTGCCGACAGCCTCTGCCACAACGCGCAGCAGTTGTCGAACGGCAGCCTGATTGAACAGCGGAAGATTCGCGACGTCGGCCGGGTTGCCGCCCGTCCAGAAACTCTGCCGCAACCACCGGTCATACCGCGTGCCGGCCAGCGCTGCCATCGCCTGCTGGGCGGCCTCTGCCGGGATCGGGTCCACCAGCAGGCGGTATGCCGGGCTCGACTCCATCCCCCTCCCTTGCAGCACCGTGGCGACACCGGCGCACACATGGCGGAACACCATTCGATCGACTACGTCCCGAGCTATCGCGCGCAGCCATGCCTCGACATCCCGCACAGGCGCAGCGGGCCCCTCCGGATCGAAAGCGAGATCGAAGACCCCCCGCAGGACCTGCCCGACCAGCTCCCGCCGATCGGGTCGGTCCGCCATCGCCCCGGCGGAGACCCGCATAGCGATATCGCGGGAGAACCGTTGCCACAGTTGTTCTCTTGCCGTCTCGTCGCCGGCACGCGCAGCCGACAAGAGCGCCAGTGGTCCCGCAGCGGCAGCGGCCGCTCGGTGCGCTTCGTGATCGTTCGATCCAGAACCCGGGTCCTCGGACCGTGGCCTCGCACCGATGCTGTCGGAGCGCGGAAGCCCTGTGGACTGGTCGGGCAATGATGCGGTGGGTGCGTCGCCAGGTGTGCCGCTCTTCGCTCGGCTCCAGGGCGACTGGACCGCCGGATCGGGTGTTTGTCCCCGGTTCGTCGTCCGCGGCTGGTCCGCTGCCGGCGACAACGGCGCGGTAGGACCGGTAACCGTACCCGGCCGGGAGGTGTTGCCGTCCTGCCGCGGTGCCGGTGCCGGCTCGTTCGGTACCGAGGTCTTCCCGGCTCGCGTCGGCGCGGCGGCGTTCTTGCTCTTGTGGGCACGCTCCTCGGCATGCAGTGCGGCCAGGCGGCTTCGGTCGGAATCCCCGACCTTGCGCCGCGCATCGGCCAATACTCGTCGTACCTCGTGCGCGGACATGCCGGATTCGGCGGCGATCTCGGTATGGGTTCGCCCTTGCCGCACCTGTCGCAGGACCGCTGCCTCCGTCGGGGACAAGCGCTGTGCGAGCGTCTCGTCGCGGCTGCGTCCGGCGGTCGTATCGGATATCGATGCGGCGAGCCGGGCGAGAGCTTCCTTGTCGAACGTATCGAGCGCGCCCACGATTCGCGGCATGGCCGTGACCAGAGTGGGCGACCCGATATCGGGCAACGCACGATTGACATGCTTATCGACCGTACGGGACGAGATGCCGAACATCGTCGCGATCTCGCCTCTGGTGCGTCCGCGCGACAAATGCGCGAGGACGACGATCTGGCGTGGCGTCAGCCGCTTGCCGAGGTCGGCCAGTGGCGATCGTGGCTGCACCAAGCCGCGACGCGTGGCTTCGGCGGCGATCAGATAGCGCTTGTTCGCGATACCGAGCGCCGAGGCCACCTCCCCGACATACTTCGATGCCTGCTGCCCACGCAGTGCCTCGGTGATCCGCGCATTGTCCCACCCGTCGGTGATCCACCGCAGTACCCGCAGGTGGTCCTCGCTCAATTGCGGTTCGTCAGCGGCATTTCGGCTCGAATCCTGAGGGGACCCGATGGCCCACCGCGATTCCGCGGGCCCATGGCGGGGTCGATATCCGATGGGGTTGTCGTCTTGCCTGCCGCGATCCGACGGACTCGTTGGCGCGGGCTGGGGAATCGACTTTCCCTGGGACTGGTCGCGCCGGGCGGGTGGATCGGTGTTCTCATCGGAATCCGATTGGGGACGTGCGGTCTCGTCTACAGAATCTGCCGCAGTCGGCATCACCTCGGTAGCAATCGGGGCGTCATGTGGCTGATATCTCGGGTTGGGGCGCCAGTACTGCCGCAGCTCGTCGGCGAGCGCTGCGAAATCCCCTTGCCATATCTCGGCAGGAATCTCGAAGCAACCCACGATCCGCTCGCTTCGGAGCCCCCCCGGCCAATGCACGGCGACGACGCCGTCGAACTCGTCGACCACCCCGAACCCACCGGGCGCATCTATGACGAAAATCTGGTGGACGACCGACCACTGCGACGTGCGGTCGTTCATCTTCACCGATTCGCCATAGTCGGCGGCCCGGTTTACACGGACCGTTGTGTAGACAACCCTGCCGTCGCGCTGCTGCAGCGGAACGAAGCCCTCTGCCAACGCAACGGTGTGGGGTCGTTCGTCGCCACGGAACAACAGCCCGCCGCCGGTGCGCCAACCCGAGCGCGGATAATCGGTCGCGATGACTTCCCATCTCCGCCGGATCGCGGCGAGGTCGATGTCGGTGGCGGCGGCCGCGGCAAGCAACTCGTCATCGTGCACCTGCGCTACCGGCTGCCATTGCACCGGTGCTGACGAAGCGCTCGAGACCAGTTCCACCACCTGTGCGGCGTCGAACGGGTCCAGCGGGACGTTGGTCGGCGCGCTGCCGATGGGGTCGTCGGAACCCGGATGGATGGGCGCCTGCAGCGGCCCGCCCGTGTTGTCGGTGTGATCACTCGATCCGAACCGGTCGGCGGCCCGTGCCCGTATCCATCCGGGGCGGTCCGCCCCATGCGGATCGCGGACCTCTGCGCGGTCGCCGCGTCCGACGAGTACCCAGCCGATATTGTCCAGGCCGCGAGCGGGGACCCGGCCCGGCCAATCGCGCCAGAGGTAGTACGAGGCATGCGGTTTGAACAGGTTGCGGTCGAGCCGATCCGAGAAGCCCATCGCGAACTTGCGCCCGGCCGGGACCTCCGTGGTCAGCACCGTGGCGCCGAACGCCGCCGCAGTCGGCGCCAACCCCAGACCGACTCCGAGCTTCCTCCGATCCGCGTAAGGCGCATCATTTCCCAGCTGGGCGACGGGATCGTCCGGATCGCCCAGCACCCACACCGGCGCACCGAAATCATCGGCGTGTTCGATGCCCCAGCCGATTCCCGGGGAGCCGGTGAGGATCACCTGATCGATAATCCCGGCCAGGCGCCGGCCCTGCCCCGCATAGCAGGTGGTGGTGGAACCGTAACTGTGCCCGACCACGTTGAACAACCGCGGCAGCGGTACGTGACCGGGACGGCGGGCGTAATGCGCGCGAGTGGCGTGGATACCGGCGGTGTCACAGGCCAGGATGTCACCACCTTCCGCGGCCTTGCGCGGGACGGCTACCGAGGCATCGGTGGGGCAGTGATAGCCGATATGGGCTACCGTCGCCACCGGCGCGCCGTCGGCGCGCAGTGCGGCGATCTCGTTGAGGCTCAACGCATACCCCGAACGGTTGTACAGCACCGCCGTGGTCGCACCGAAACCGTTGGCGATCATGTTCACGATCTCGGCATTGTCCAGATCGCCGATGGCGATGATCACGCGGCCGTTCTCGCCGTGCGCGGCCGGGTCGAACGCCACCAGCTGAACCTTCGGCCGGCCGGTCAGCCCCGCGGCCTTCGCCTCGATCCGCGGCAGCTGGCTTCGAAGGCGAAGCAGATTGGCCAGTTCGGCCCGCTGGGCCGCTGTGAGGCTGGTGCGGAGGCGCCGGCGCGTGCCGGGCCGTCGCTCCAGGAACTGCTCGATCCGCTGGTCGATCGCCAGCCGATTAGCCTTGTCGCGCACCGTATAGGGAATGCCATCAGCATTGCCGATATACCAGGAATGGGCTTGGAACACCTCGTACTGCGCATCCGAAAGGTCGAGCTCTCGCTGCAACTGCGGCAGCCCGGTCCGCTGCGGAGCCCCGTCGCCCAGCGACTCCCACCACTGCGCCACCTTCTCGGTGTGCGCCGTGGACGCACCGGTCACATCGTCGGGGTTCACCGTCTGGACCAATGTCTGCTCGGTGGCATCCGCGCCGAAGTATGCGGCCAGCTGGGGGATGGGGTGGGGGTTGTCGGTCGACGGGCCGGCCGTGGGCTCTGCCTGCCCGGTAATACCCGTGCTCTGCGCATCCGCCACCTGCTGGTTGGTTCGCGACCACGGAGAGCGCCGCGGTCTCGCGCCGATGGCGGGATCGGTGGGGTCGTCGGGGGATGACGATGGGAATGCCGTGGTGGGCTGGTTCGCCGGCGCGGCGAGCGAGCCGTCGGACAGCTCTTCGACCATGATCCGACCGGACAGATCGATGTGCAATCGGCGCACTACGGCGGGGCCGCCCTGCCGGCGGATACTCGCCGCCTGCTCGGTCGCGGCCGCGTAATCCTCAGCACGGGTGAATATTTCGACAAGATCGCCGCGGCGTAGCACACCGTTCGGCGACCGGGTGATCTCCGCGATCGCCAACTGTTCCGCCCGGGCCAGGGCCTGCCGCAGTTCTGCGGCTGTCAACACCTCCTCTTCGTTGATCCGCCGCTCGAGCCGGCGCAGATCCGATGTGGCGACCTCGGTCCCGGTATTCCGCGGCTCGCTGAGACTCAGCGCATCCGCGCCGCCCTCGGCGATCAGCTCGTCCCGAACTATCCGCAGCCGCCGTATGCGCTCGTGGGCCGAATCGCCCACGCTCTGAATCTGTCGTGCCAATTCGCCGGTCGGGACATGAGCATATTCGGTGAAAGACGCCCTGGACGGAGTACCGGCCGAGCCGGAGGAGTCAGGGTCGACGCCGAAGAACAGTCCGCGCTGCCGATCGACCAGATGCGCGAACGCGTCCATCGTGAAAGCCACACCGTCGGGGACCTTGAACGATCCCGGTCGGGCGCGCGCTTCGTGCGTGACGTGGCTCGCCTCGTCGTCGGGTGCGCCGGTCGGGTCGGTTATCCGATTTGTGAACAGTGCCCACACCGACCGGTTGTCGCTGTCCACCTCGACCGTGACTTCGGTGAAGCCGAGGTGGCGTGCCATCTTTCCGGTCCAGGTACCGAATGCCGCCTCCTGCGGCGAATGACCCTGTTGTAGAAGTTGATCGAACGTATTCAGGTTGCCGTGCAAGACCTCGTTCGGTTCCCACTGGCCTGCTATTCGGCGAACATGGTGACCGATCGCCGCCCACATATCGTCGAACATCTGATGGCCCGGTGGCGTGTGCTCGGAGCGCAGCACTGTCGATCGCAGGGTTCCGTCGGGCTCGACAGAGGCGCGGATACCTTGCAACGGCGCAGCGGGGTCCGTGGAGTCCGTTATCGACGGTGCGTTATAGGAGTTGTAATACCGCGCCAGCGGTGCCTTGGCCAGGGTCTGGCGAATTCGCAGCTGGGTCGCGGTGAACCAAGGTTGCGCGCCCAGTGCTGCCAACTGCGGTTGCAGAGCCAGGAACTTGCCGAGAAAGCTCTCGACTTCCGCCTGCACCATACTGCCGCCGAGGAATACGACTCGACCGTTCTTGCTGAAACGGAAACGCCTGGCCAGCGGGCCGAGTATCGACCGAATACCCTCCGGCGCCACCAGTGCGGCGTTTCGGGCAGGAGCGGGTACCTTCAGCCCCCTGTCGGCGGCGTCGAGCTGCTGGGCAAGCACGCGCACCGCCCGTCGAAGCAGCTGCTTGGTCGCACCCACGCTGCGTGGTTGGTCGAGCGATGCGGCGATCTGCGGAATCGCCATATCCTGTACGAAGCGGAGTTTCAGCGCCTGCCGGTGATGTGGATTGTCCAACTGCTCGATCGTCGCGGTGAGTGCGTCGATGGCAGTGGTGTCGCCGGTGCCCGCGGCCGCCCTGCCGTGCTGGAATGCCGCGGTCACCTTCAACAATGCCAGCGGGTCCGCCGTCGGTCGCCGAGTGCGCGCGGGTTCGGGCTCCGGTTCGGTGTCGGCGACGGCCTCGACTATCGGTGCGCCGGCGATCGACAGCGCACCACGGGATTCCAGAGTGTGCACGGTGTCCACTCCGACTCCCATGGTCCTTGCGGTTGCCCGGACCGACAGGCCGTTGCGATGCCGCAGTACGAGGCAACGCTGCTGATCGGGTCGGCTTCGGGCGAGCCGGTCGAGCCGTCCTTCCAGTTCGGCCGGGCTCAACCCGGCCAGCTGCTGCCCGAGCGGTCCGGACCGCACCTCGTCGCGCAGGGCGGTCCGTATACCTTGTCGGAAGCGGGCAAATCGCAGGTATTCGTGAATTCTGGCCCCGGCGATCGCCGCGACGATATGCGCATCGGTCGGTGGTCCGGAGGTGAGAATCTGTCCGGCCGCCACCATGATGTCCTCGGCGATCTCATCGAGGAGCCGGCCCCTTCCCGCTGCAGTGAGCGTCAGCTTGCCGAGGTCGATCTGATTGTCGACGGCGGTTGCGGCCTGCTGTCGGATGCTGTCACCGAAGCGGGTTCGCATATCGGCGCTCGCCGGTGAGGCCGCTTCGGGGCCGTCGGATACCGGCCTGTCGGCCTGCGTGACTGTGTTGGCCGACCATCGTGCGCCGGCCGGTCGAGGGTAAGCGGCTTGCGCGTCGTCGGGTAGTTCGCTGCGCGTGGGTCTGGCACCGATGTGGCGCGACCGATTGGGTCGTGGCTGCTCTCGGGCGGGAGATGGTGTGGCGGTGTCGTCGCGATCGCCAGGCGTCCTGTCCGGTCGCGCGCCGATCGCATCGTCGGACCCCGCGACGGCTGCGAAAGCGGCGTCATCCGACCAGGCGATCCCCGATGCGCTGATCCACTGGGTGAGTACGTCGTGCACGGCACGAAATGCCGGGATGGTTCGCGCGGGTTCAGGGCCGGGATCGAACCGACCATAATGGGCGGTCGCGGGTCCGCCGCCCCGCCCGATCTCGATCGTCACCTCCGCGGGTTCGCCGAGAACGGGATGGATGATCGCGTCGATAGACATTCCGCCCTCGGGCGGAAATTCGACGGTTTCGACCTCGAACCAGAATTCTTCATTGCCGCCTCGAAGGTGCTGCGCTACCTTATTTTCGAGCGCGGGTAGATCCAGGGCGGTGACGGAGGCTCTGGTGAATGTTTCTACAGAGCTCTCTTCTGTGTTCTCGGGCGGATTTTGCCACGCGCCCCCGATATGTTCATCGTCGGACTGTATGAATATATTCGACAAATCGAAGTTCCGGCTCAGGCGGTGTCGCGCTTGGGCCCAGAATCTCGGAGTCTTGGTCGCATGGGCAAGGATCATGCCGCTGAAGAATCCGATCATTTCCGGCCTTCCGTCGACTAGGTGCCAGAATCCTCCACCTGCGACGATGCTCGGTCCTTCGATTCTTTGGTGTATTCGCTTTTCGTTTTCATCGGCATGAGTTGACATGTAAGAGTGCAGAAGAATTGGATGTTCGGCGCTGCCGTCCTTCGTGGTGACAATTTTACCGCTGCGTAGTATGAGGAAACAATGCTGTCCGCGTCCGGTTGTTAATTTCTTTTTGTCCGGTCCGATGAATGAGCCGTCATCGTCCTCGTCGAGGACGATGACCTCAACCCGCCTTCTCCTCCAGAATTCATCGACTTCAGGATGATATTGTCTAGAGATTTCTGCGCCGTCGTATTCCGTTCTACTCGGCCGCGCGCCGATCCGCCCGGTGGTCCGGTCCGGTCTCGCGCCGATCGCGTCGGCGGGTCCCTCGAGCAGGACTGCGGTGAGATTGTCGTTGGTCTGCTTCGCGGCGATCGCACCCTGGATGAAAGCCTGGGCGGCGCCGAGTAGTGTGCCGGACCGAGTGAAGTGTCGGGCGACTGTTTCGGCGATCGATTCCGCCGTGGTGCGGGGATTCGACGGACTGCCGGCGAGATGTTTGATCGGTCCGTCGGTGAACAGGCCCACGATTCCGGGGCCGGTGGGTTCGAATACCTGCGGCTGCGGTGGTTGCCACTCCCGCTGCCAGCCATTACCGAGACCGGTGAGTGGTTTGTCGGCCTCGGGCCGGCCCATGGCTTCGCGTTCGGTGATGCCGAACATCTCCATGTACTGCGGGACATAGGTGTCGGGCTCGGCGAGCTCCCGGGATGCGCTGTCGTCCAGGCTGATCCACATCACGCGGGCGTCGCCGCGCGAGTCGGTGATGACCTGGGTAGGGGTAACCAGTGCCACCACGATGGTCGCTTTGGGGGAGTCCGCGTCGCTGGTCGCGGCGAATTCTTCGGTGGCGATCAGATCCAGCACCGCCTGCTGGGCGGCCTCGACCGCCTCGGTGACCACTGCGACCGGATCCCATCCGGCGCCCGCTTCGGCCGCCGCCGCTCGCCGCGCCAGCACCTCGGCCGCCGCCTCCGATCCCACCTGTGCCGCGAGCTCCGCGCCTGTCGAATGGGAGACACCATCGGTCACAATCGCGAGGGTCATCCGCTCACCCGACACGGTCGCGGTCGCGATGGCGAAGGCATCCTGATTACGCCGGTGACGTTGATCTGCCGATTTGCCGCCGATATCGGTGACACCGGCGGCATGGCCCAGATCCACCTCTCGGTGGGCGCGACCATCGGTGCGCTGGGGCGTCGCGGCCGGATCGGCGGTGGGCATCGACTCTGCCGGGGCGGTGACGGACGACGCGCGCGCATCCGTCACGGTGCTGGGTTGTTCCGTATCGACCGGCCCGCGAGGATCAGTGGGGATCAGAAGCCGGTCAAGTTCACCGACAGCGGCTAGGGCGGCTCGATGGCGTATTACGGCGGCTGCGGCCCGCTGCTCCAGCTCGGTCGATCGGTCTGCGCTACCGGTCGCCTCCCGCATCAGCCAGGATTGCAGGGCTGCCAGATCGAGGGGGCGTGGGTCCGGGTCGCGGGGGTTGGTGTCGATCAGCGATCGGTATTGCTGGGAACGATCCTTCGGTGACGAGTGCTCCAGCACGGTGATGAGCGCATCGAGCCAATCGATCTGTTTCACCAGCGATTCGTACTGCCGGGCCGACCGCGCGAATTCGTGTTCATCGGTGTCGTCGACCTCATCCACATACTGGCCCGCGTCCCGCATGTGCTCGAACAATGCGGCGTACACCAGGTGCACCTGACCGACGACCGCGCCGCCGAGACGGGCGAGCATGCGGACGGCTTCGTCGTGGCGGGCGGTGTCGCGGGCCGCGGCCTCCACCGTGGCCACAATCGAACTGACGGTGGAAAGTGCCGATTGCCAGCGGGCTTCGGCGTCGGCATCGGCGCGGGTGCGCGCCATCGCGGCGGCGGCGCTCTCCATCTCCTCGACCGCGTTCGCGAACTCGGTCAACTGCCGGATCCGCTCGGTCGCGGGCGTATTCGCCTGCTCGGCCGCCCGCAGTTCCGCGAGGTGTGTTCGGATATGGGCGACCGGAACCGCGGCGGCCGACGGATCGTTGTTCGGTGACGGTCGACGTGCCGCGTCCTCCGATGGCCTGCTGCCGATGCTGTCGGATGCGGCACCGGGCTGATCCTCGTCGTCCTGGTTCGCTTCGGTGGGTCGGGTGAAGACAGTGCGGAGCACCGCACTCACTTCCAAGGTCAGTTGCTGGAAAGTTTCCTTCGAGATGTTCAGTTGTGCTTCGACCTCGCCAGGCGAAAGCCCCTGTATGAGCGCGCCCACCACGAGTTCGGCGGTAGCCGGGTCGGGCAAGTTCTGCAGCGCCGCACGTACCGTGGTGGTGAACTCCACGTCGGCGGTGGCGAGAGTCGGGTCGGCCACTTCCAGCGGGCGACCTTGCCTGGCCTGGTTGGCATTGAGCGATACGGTCTTTCCGGTTATGAGCTGCTGAGCATTTCTGACCTCGGCGGGCGTGAGATCCAGTGCCTCGGCCATCTGGTCGACGTCCGGGCGGCTACCGGTCTGGGCGACATGGCGATTGAAGAAGGTGTAGACGCGGACGACCTGCAACCGCGTCGGCCTGTCGAGGTTGGGGAACCTCGATTCGAAATAGGAACTCAGCATCGCGCCGCGTGCACTGCGCCAAGCGTGGGCAGCGAACGGCGGTCCACCTGGCACATGATTGCGGATTGCGCCGAATAACGATTCTCGGAACCGCTGGGTGAGATCGTCCGCGGATTCCTGGCGAGAATACCAGCGTCGAGCGGCGGCGATGGCGATCCAGTCGAACTGCTCGAAAATCGAGTTTCTGATCCGGGTCTCGTCCGAGGACCCGACAGGAGTGTCTATCAGTTGCCAGAACAGCGCGTCTTCCGGTCTTTCCTCCGAATCTCCGGGAACCGAGAACTGCTCGATCGCCTCGCGGAGCGCCTCGCTGGGCATCCCGATCGAATCGCGCAGTCTCCTAAGGAAGTCGAGCGTTGCCCGACCACCGTTTTCGACGTCGGCGACCGTGCGTGGATGACGTTCCATGCGAGTCGCGAGGTCCTTCTTGGTCAGCCCGTGATGGCGCCGGACCGCCGTAACCCATTTTGCGACCGATGTGCGATCCCGCGCGCGAGGTAGCGACGTGCCGAAGTAATCCTGCAGTTCGGGAGCAAAGCGGAGAACGGCCTGCTGCATGGTCTCGATGGGAATACCCAGCGCCGCACGCAGGTCGCGGAGGAGCCGAGGGCCGATCGGCCGATTGGTTGCCTCCGCGTCCCATATTGCGACGCGATGGTCATTTATCCGGTCTGCCAGTTCCTGCCGACTCCAGCCGAAACGCTCGCGGTTGGCACGGAGCCAGTCGCCCAGGGTACCGAACGACGGGTCGGCGGGGTCGGGCACCGTGAATCGCCGCTGTGCGATTTCGATAATCTGTTCGGGAATGCCGAGTACATCGGCAATATGCCGCGACAACTCGTCAGGCAGGCTTTCGCTGTGCTCCGCTCGCAACACACGTAGTCGGGTGAGGCTGGCGCGATCGGCCAATTCTTGTTGTGTCCAAGTTCGATGATGACGAACGGCCGCCAGCCAATCTCCGATCGTCTCGAACCGCAGGTCTCTCGGATCAGGGGCGGCGGCGCTGAAAGCGTCTGCGAGATGCGGCGCGAGTCGAAGTGTGGCCGCGTGGAGCGTGGCTCGCGGGATTCTGAGTGCCTTTCCGAAGTCCCGCAGATGGTTCCGCGTGACCGCGATGTCTCTCTCTGCTTTCAAGACCGCTTCATCACCCCGGCCCATCCGAGCGCCGAGGGCTTTCTGTGTCCACTGGTGATGTTCGCGCACCGCACGTAGCCAGTCACCCAACGTTCGGAATTCCGGCTCGGTCGGGTCCGGTATCGACTCCCTGAAATGATCTGCCAGGGGAAGGTCGAAATAGAGGGCCGCGGACAAGATCTCGGCGTCCGGAGTACCGAGCGCATCGATCACGTCGCGCAGGTAACCGAGACCTGGCCGGCGGCGGCCGTTTTCCACCATGGACACCGCCGTTCGATGGCGATCCATAAGGGCGCCGAGTTGTGCCTGATCCAGATCGTGGCGTTCCCGGACGGCTCTGAGCCAGTCACCGATCGACTCGAACTCCAGCGGATCAGGCGTCGTGAAGCGCCGCTCAGCAAGCCGAAGTGTCTCATCGGGCACGGAGAAGGCGGCGGCGAACGCGCGCAGATAGTCCTGCGTTACAGTGCCGCCCGCCTCGACCTCTCGTACGGTGCCGACCCATACACCCATCCGGTCGGCGAGTTGTCCTGTCGTCCAGTCGTGTTGCTTCCGCACGGCCGTCAACCACATGTTCAACGTCCGGTATCGGGTGTCGGTCGGTTCCGGCAGCGAATCGGCCAGGTAGTCCACCAGTTCGGGCGCGAAACGAACAGCAGCAGCGCGCAGAACACCGGTCGGTAGTTCGTACGCGGTGCCCACTGCACGCAGATGGTTGGCGGTTATTCGTTGCTGCCCCTTCTCCGTCCTGCGAAGGGTTGTAGCATCCACCCCGATCCGGCCCGCGGCCTCCTTCGCCGTCCACCCATGGAGTTCGCGCAGCGCGACAAGCCACTCGCCGGTAGTCCGGAATCGGTCGTCGGTCGGTTGCGGGACCGAATCACCGAAAAAATTCACGAGCCGAGGCTCGAGGCGAGCGACGGCGGAAGTCAAAACTCGTTCCGGAATACCGACGACCGCAGCATATTCCCGCAGGTAGTCGACAGTAACGCGTTTTCGGCCGAGTTCGACGCTCGCAACGCCGGATTTACTACGGCCCATCCGAGCCGCAAGGTCTGCTCGGCTCAGACCACGGCTTTCACGGTCGGCGATGAGCCAGTCGGTGATCGATTCGAAACCGCTGTCCGCCGGGTCCACCCATTCCCGGGTCGATGCGCCGGAATCCCGGTCGATCGGTCGTCCGCGGACCGGCGCATCCGTGCCGTCGAGTGCGGCGGCGGGCTCGTGTGGAAGAGGAGCGAGAACGCCGGCTGCGCTTTCGAAGTGGGCGAAGAAGGCGCGGTCCACGCGGGCAAACGACTCTCGGAAGAATTGCTGCCAGGTTCCGCGGTCACGGATACGGGCAATGGATTTGCCGCCCAAGTCGGGGTCGGCGATACGGGGGACATTGGTGTCGTGGACGAAGATGACGCCGTCGAGCTGGGTGACATAGAAGGCGTGGGCAATTCCGTCGCGCTCGACGACGAAGACCGAACTGTGCCGGGGATTGTCGGGCTCGAGCAGGCTGTCGATTTCGCGGTCCAGGCGCTCGGCAAGCGCCCTGTCGGCATCGACGATTTCGGCGAGGCCGGTGGTGAGGCCGGTGACGAGGTCGTCCCAGCTCTCCGTGTCCTGATGCGGGATGAGCGCATCGTCGAGTCCGTCGGCCCACGCGGCCTGGATGGTCGAGCCGGCGCATGCGACGACGTGATCGGGTACGGCATCGGCCGGCTCCTGCACGGGGCGGCGCAGGAATCGGCCCGTCGTGGTGTAGCGGATGGTTGCGGGCTTGCGCGTCGTGCTGCGGCTGTGCGTGACGGCGACATCACCGGCAGGAGGTGTCGCGTGGAATTCGACCGAATGCTCGATGGTGTTCTTGCCGTTGGCGAAGATGATGCGGCGGACCGCGACCGTGCTCTCAGCGATCACGAGCTGCGTGCCGCGGCCGCCTTCCCGGTCCACAGATTGTTCGTCGGCTGTCCACTTCGGCAGCTTCGCGGCGACGCCCGGCGCGATGTCATTGGTGACCGCGATGTGCACCTGTTCGTCGTCTCCGCCGACCCGAATCGCCAGATCGAGGACTTCCTCCGGCGCCAGGCCCGCCGACGAGGCATTGCTGTACAGGTGCTTCTTCGCGTTGGTGACCAGTTCGCTCACCGCTCGCATGATGCTGTCGACTACGTCGACGGAGACGTCCGCATCGTATTCCAGCAGCCGTGCCTCGACGGCATTGCGAATCCGGCGAACCTCCCGCTGGTACGGCGGTATCTCTTCGGGCGCGGATTCGCCGTACATCTCCATCAGACGGTCGAGATCGATCTCCTCTGAGGACCTTTCGACCGGTGGCTCGGCGGCCCGCTCCACCGGCCCCGGAGTGCGCCCCAGCCGCCACTCGACCCGCACATAGCTGTGATCTCCCGTGATGTCGACGAGATCAACGTGCACCGCATCGGCATCCAACTCGGCCCGGAGAGATATGGGCCCCTGCCCCCAGCGAATCGACGCACCGACAGCCGCGGCGATCTCCCGCACGTACGCCGGATCCGACCAACCCTCCAGCAACCCGACGATCTGTCGTTCCACCAGGTCGGCCTGTGCCTCGTTACCGGCAGTGAGGTCGTCGAACCGCAGGCCCGGACCGTCCGTGAGCGCCGAAGCAGAGAAGTGGTCCTCGGCGGCATCCAGGTCGATCGGGCCGATTCCCAGTTCCCGGCCGAGGAGCCGGAAAGCGCGTCGGCTCGGTATGCGTTCCCCGCGTTCGATCTGGCCGATATACCTGTCGGTCAGGCCCGTATCGTCTGCCACATCGGACCGTTGCAGGCGATAGTGATACCTCAGTGCCCTGAACCACAGTCCCTGCTCCCCGGAAGTGTAGGCGGTCCGGTCGAGATCGAACCTCGCCTCCGGGTAGAACCGTCCGGCAGCGCGACCTGTCACGTCGGTCTCGATACCCAGTGCGTCGCACAGCGACAGGAAGACAACTACCCCGGGGGCTCGTTCACCTGTTTCGATCGAGCGAAGGTGGGTGGTGCTGATCCCCGCGGCCTCCGCCACCTCCTCGGGGGATATGCCACGGTCGTAACGGAGTGCTCGGAGCCAAAGGCCGTGCTCCTCTGGAGCGTACGCAGCCGGGTCGAGGCCGACCCGCACCCCCGGGAAGAACCGGTCGGCGGCTGTATCGATGGCTTCGCGCCCGAGGCCCAACGCCTTACACACCGACAGGAAATCAACTACCCCGAGTTCACGCTCAGCCCGTTCGACCGATCGGAGACGTTCGGTGCCGATCCCTGCTGCCTGTGCCAGCTCTTCATCTGAGATGCCATGGTCGTTGCGCTGCGCTCGGAGCCACAGTCCGCGTTCCTCTCGGGCGTACGCAGTCGGGGCGAGATCCGCCGGCGTTCCCGGGAAGAACCGGTCGGCGGCCGTCCCGATGGCTTCGGCTCCAAGGTTCAACTCCTGACACAGCGACAGGAAAACAGCGGCGCCCGGAACGGTCTCGCCCTTACCGATCGAGTTCAGATATTTCGCGCTGATCCCGCTGGCCTCCACCAGCTCATTCCACGACATGTCCCGGTCGTGAAGCATCGCCGAGAGCCAACGTCCCGGCGCGTCGAGTGGGTATGCGGCCGGTGCCAGATCGAAGTCGGCGTCCGGGTACACATTGCGTGCAATATCCACGAATTCGGATCTCGGCACACCCAGCGCCCGGCCGATCTTGACGAAGAGTCCGGGCCGCGGCCGCGTGCTTCCCCGTTCGATCCGGCTCATGGTACTGGGATCGACATCCACAGCTCCGGCCAGGTCAGCCGCGGTCATAGTCCTACCATCACGCCGGCCTTTGTCGTCACGCCGCGCAGTGATCCACGCGCCCCGCGCACGGCTCAACGCATTCGCGCTGTTCGGCGACGACGAATCGGCCGCGCTGTGCGACGGCTTACTGCCGATACTGTCCGGCGCGCCACCGGTTCGGTTTTCCGCAGGTCCCGGGCTCGGGCCCCCTTCGTCGGCCAGGTCGTCGAACGGCCCGATCTGCGCCGCTGCGGCGAGATCTGCCAAACTTTCGCGAAGCCGGTCGACGACCTGGACAAAGAGTTGCTTCGCATCCTCCAGTGACAGGCCGATGCGCTCAGCGACCTCGGACAGGGGCCGTTCCCGCATAAAATGCAGGACGACAAGTTGCCGTGCTCGCACGGGATCGGGAAGATCCTCCAACGCCTGCTGCACTCTGTCCCCGAATACGACACTGTCGAAAGGCACTTGCGCGGTGTCGTCGCCAAGTCGAGAACCGCGGGACTCCGACTCCCGGACGGCATCCGGCTCGTCCAGCGACGAAGGGACACCGGCCACCCGCCGCACCCAGGAGACCTCGCTCTCGGCGATCTCCAACCTTTCGGCCACCGCACTGTCCGGAATGTGCTCCTCGTTGCGAGCCCACGACTGGGTCAACCGAGCCAACTCTGCACGGACCGCCAAAACCAGATTGCGGTCGCGTGGGTTCAAATTGGCGAATCGGATCTCGCGAGTGGCGTGCCAGGCCTCCATGGCGACGAAAGCCCAGGCGTACGGGACGAACGCTCCCCACGGCGCGTGGTTTCCGATCGCTCTCATCAGTCCTAGGGAACAGATCTGAAACACGTCGTCATAGTCTGGTCTGGCTCGGTAACCGCCCCGGCCCAGCACAGCCTGTACTATCCACAGGTATCGGCGGACGATCTCATCGATTTGTTCCTCGTCCACGGGCGTGTCGACGAGACGCCAGAACAGCTCGGCCTCCTCCGGCTCGGCCGTCTCCGGGACGTGCTCGAATCGTTTCCGCACGGCCGCGTGCAGCACTTCCGAAGACCACCCGTTGGCTTCGGCCAGCAACCGCAGTGTGCGCATCCTGGGAACATTCGCCCCGGATTCGATGAACTGCACTGCCCTGTGATTCAACCTGCCTGCGTACTGCGGCGTGGTCTTGCCCAGATACCGACGGTCCGCGATCAGCCATTCGGTGATCGAGTCGGATTCGTCGAGCGGGGGAGCGAATGCACCGGCCGGGTCGTACCACGCCACACCGCGGCCGCCATAGAAGACCATCAGCAGTCGACGGGCGATGACGGGCGAGACATTGTGCATGTCGAGGAGGTCTCGCAGGTATCGCGGCCGCGGTATCTGGTCGCCGCGCTGATAGCGCATTACCCGCCGCGCGTAGCGGCCACCGGCGAATTCGCTTTGGTTCTTGCCCGATTCGCGGCGATACTCGGTCAGCCATCCGCCGATGTCGGGGCGCGGCACCCGGTCGGACACCGCACCGGCCGGCGCGACGCCGAGCCACGCGGCGGGCAGCAGCCGGCGATGCGCTTCCTCGTAGCAGTAGCCGCGCATAATTCGCTGCGCGGCAGCCATGCGCTCGCCCACTGCCGGGAGGCTCAAGCCGAGCTCGTCGCTCACCACCTGCCAAGTCCGGCCGGCGTGGACCCGGTCCAACACCTGCCACAGGTACGGGTGCTCCACTCGCAGGCGGTCGAAATTGCTCGCGAAGCGTGGATCGTGCTCCTGCAGCCACGCGGACAGACCCCGATCTTCGTCGGGAATGTCGGCGATGAGCCGGTCGCCGCCCTCGCGTAGCACCGCCGTCTCGACCGCTGCGGCTGCCGTAAGCATTCGGTCGGCGACCACTTTCCGGGACGTCTGCTGCTGCTCCGCTATCGTGGTGTGGCCGAGGCCCTCTCCGTAACACGCGGTGAACACCCGCTGCTGATCGGCGGGCAACTGGTCGACGAATCGGTCCAACGGCCCATAATGGGCCTCGAGCCACTCCATTCGC
Organism: Nocardia jinanensis; assembly: GCF_014645735.1. GTDB lineage: Bacteria > Actinomycetota > Actinomycetes > Mycobacteriales > Mycobacteriaceae > Nocardia > Nocardia jinanensis. The sequence continues at coordinate 413,039 of NZ_BMMH01000005.1, forward strand.
AGCAACACCTCTTGCGGACGAGCATTCGAATAGAGTTCGACCGCACGAGCGCGGAGATTGCGCGTCCAGTTGAAGACCCGCGTCTTGCTGACACCCAGCGGCGCCACCATGTCGGCAGGTCCGAGCCGTTCGTGTGCCGCGAGCTGGAACACCTGGTGCCAGTGCTGCGCATAACGCCGCGCCAGCAACCGATCGATGCGGCCGAACACCTCCGGGTTTCGCCGCCTCATCTGGTCGAACAGTTCCACACTGGTGGTGGTCGTCGGCGGGGCGGCGGCATCGTCCGCACTCGGTACCCGATCGGCGGCAGGCGCTCCAGTCAGCCAATCTGGCCGCCCATCTGAGTGGATTCGGCCGAAATGCGCGCCGCGCAGCTCGTTGAGCGCGATCTCCACGTAATTGCGAGCGCCGCTGCGGCTCATACCGAGCACTGTCCCGGTTTCGTTCAGCGTCCGGTCGAGCAAGAACCAGTGGAAGTAGGCGATCCACGCCTTTTCCTGTGACGCCGCCAGACCCTTCAGATCGTTGGGAGTGGCGCTATTGCGCTGAGCCGTCCATTCGGCGAAGCCGTCGTTGTCGAGCGGCACCGGCGACCACGCGGGCCGTAGTTCCTCGATTATCCAACTCTCCACGGCCGTCGCCGCTTCGCGCAGGCGCCCTCGAATGCGAGCCTGACCGCCGCCTTGTGCGGCCGCGGCCGCGTCGATCGACTCCCCGTGCAAGAACACCTGCTCGACCACCCGCCACAGGATCGGCTTCTCGCGGCTGAGCCTGTGCAAATGATCGTCGAACGACGGGTACCGCAATTGCAGCCATGCCAGCAGCTCTACATCCGTCGCAGGACGCGTGTCGGACGCCATCGCCGCGAGGAAGGCGCCGGCCTCCTGCAGCAGCTCGTCGACCTCGCCGGGTGTTCGACTCGTCTGACCGGCGATCTGGTCGTAGGTCGCCCGATCGTCGACCAGCATTCCAACGCAGTGCGCCGCCGCGGGATGGAACCGGGTGAACAGAGCGCGGGCCTGCTGATAGGCCTGTGCACGTTGGGTTTCCGCGGAATACCAGCGATCGAGGTCGAGCAGGGTCGCTGCCGCGGAGCTAGGCGTGAACCACCCGTCCGACTGCACTGTGACGTCGGACTCAGCTGTGTCGGCCGATTGTGGCGGCCCGTCGCCGGTGTGCGGCGGGGTGGCCGCCCGGTTCTTCCACGGTGAGGTACCGGGCGGGGCGTTGTTCGCTGCCGGGGTGTTCGGCTGCGCCGGATTGCCGGATGCCGCCGCGGCGCTCCCCGGCGTCGTATTCGCGGTCGGGCGGGCAGACGCGGGGGTGGGTCCAGGGTTGTCCGTGATGTGGTCAGGACCGTCGTGGGGTCGACTGCCGGCCGGCCTGAATTCGTCACGGCGCGTATCGTTCGATATATCCCCGGCGGCTCCCGATCGAACGAACATCGCTTCGTCCAGGCCCGGTTGTCCGACGGGTATCGCATTGATTTCGTCCTGCATGGCCGACGGAACGTCGACTCTCTGGGATGGTGGCAGATTCTCGGCGTCGGGGGCTTCCGTGCGCGATCCGGAGACGAGGTTGCCGTCCCGGTCGAACTCGATGGTCTCGAACCGCCGCTCCTCCGCGGGCATGCGGTTGATGAATACTTCCTGCTCGCGGCGCCAATCATCGAATCCGACAGCCCTGTTCAGCAAGGTGCGGCGGCTGCGCAGATCCCGCGGACCGTAGTCGTTCTCGGTGTTGCGGTCGCGCGAGGCGGCCAGGTCGACGACGACCAGGTTCGGTTGGTCGACCGAAGTGCTGTCGTTGACCAGCAGCACCATATGGTCGTCGGCCTCGGTGCTGGTGCCGTTGGCTCGGGTGTCTTTCCATTTGTAGACCAGGACGCTGATTCCACCAGGCCGGGATTTCAGCGATTCGACCACTTCGTCCAGCGATCCGGTCTCCTCGAGACCGGCGCCGAATATGTCGCGCACCGTGTCGCGGCCGTATCCCTCGAGGTTGGTCGGCGGCGCCCGGAAGCGGCCGGCGTTGTCGGGGCACAATACTCGCATTCCGGTTACGGCATTGTTGACACAACTGTTGGGACTACGGCGATGGATCTGCACGACCGAATCGAGCAGCGCCGAGAGTGCCAAGTATCGTGACGCGGCAGCAACGATGTCGTCGGCTGTCCCGCGGTCGACGTCGCTGTTCTGCGTGTCGGACTTCTGAGCAGCGGCATCCTGGGATGTCCCATGCTGGGAATCGTGGCCCAGCGGCCCGGAATCCGCGGCAGCCGCAGCAGTATCGTCGCGTACATCGGATTCGGCGATGTGCACCGCGGGTAGGTGATCGCCTACCGCTTCGCCGAGGATGTCACGGGCGACGCCGGGGTTGATGCCGGCGACGGGATAACCCAGCGCTGCGGCGAGCGCGTCCCTCGCCTCGGTCAGCGCGGGATCGAGTGTGCGCATACCTTCGGCGCCGTCGACATCGGCGATCGGCAGGCCGAGTTCGGCGGCGAGCCGGTCCCGCAACGGAATCATATGGTTCAGCGCCTGCTCGTCGGTGAACAACGCGCGCTGCAATGTCGTCGCGGGAGCGGTGGCCTCGACATGTTGTCGTAGTGCCTCCGCCGCGGCGGGCGCGATACCGGCCGGTTGCAGCAGTTCGCGGATCGGGTCGAGCGAACCGTTGCGTTCGAGCGCGTCGATCTGGTTCGCGACGGCCGGGGCCGGGACTCCCAGCAACCCGGCCAGTCGTGCGGTCCGATCCGCCGGTCCGTCGGGGCGGGTGAGGTCGACGTCGCTGCCGTACTGCCCGGTCTCGGCCTCGGCGAGGGTGAGGGCGGGCATGAGGGTCGAGAGGGCGTGGTGCCGGATGAAATCCGCGGTGGAGTGCCGCAGCGCCCGCTGCTGCAGCTCAGGTACCAGCTCACGCACGGCCTGACGTGCCGCAACGGCGGTGTCATGGGTCTGAGGGGTGGGATCGGCGGCGTGCGCGGACACGGCCTGCTCGTAGCGGATCACCGCCTCACGGACCCCGTGCAGGTGCATGGCATTGCGAATCAGCGCATCCTGGGGCGACATCACCACCTGCGCGCTACCGAGCTGACCGTTACGTGCCGTGCGGTTCTTGGCCTGCTCGTGGATGTAGGACTGCTCCGGCGCCTCGGTCATCCACACATGCATGCCGCCCATGGCCTTCACCACATCCGACACCGAGATGTCGACGCCGCGCTGGCCCTGCCGGTTGATCACCAGGATCTTGCCCTGCTCACCGGCCTTGTCGAAAACCCTCTGCAACTGGGATTCCCAGTCCGCACCCCAGCCGACGATCCGCTTGGCGTCGACCGCTTCGATCGCCTCGCGCGGCACCCCCGCGCGCACCAGCGCCTCCACCTGCCGCTCGACCAGGTCGTTGCGGTGACACAGGATCTCCTGGAACCGTCCCGCACCCCCATCCCGTATCTCGTTCGCGTACTCGGCGATCGTGCGCAGCTTGGCATGGGTGCTTTCGGCCACATCGTGCTGGCCTTCCACCAACCGATGCGTCTGGGACCGTCCGACCTCGTGCGCCGGTTCCAGACCGTAGATTTTCTGCAGCACCGGGTTCAGGTCGGTGAGCGTGCCGGACGCACCGGTCACTTCGTCGAAGAAGGATCCTTCCCCGACACGGTAGATTTCGACCGAATCGATGCGTTTGGCGGAGTCCGCATCCGCGCGCACCACGATCTGATGGTCCTCGGCCTTCTCCCCTCGGGCCTCGGCCGCGCGGAGCTCCTTCGCCTCGATGGCCTGCGCGAGGCTCGCCTTACCCGGCTCCGCGCTCCACCGGGATTCGCTCGAGGTCTTCGGGTTCCGTTGCAACCCGTGCTCGGCCTGATCGATGATGACGATCTTGCCCGCGTCCATTTCGTAGTGGACACCTGCCCGGACGAGAAATTCGGCGTTGGCGGCGGTCTCGAGCCGGGCGGCGCCCATACCCTCCAGCCAGTTCCGGCCATCCGCCAGCGCCTCGACCTTTGCCCGCCCCCCGGCTGTCAGCTCGGGCTGACCGTCGTACCAGTACATGAGCTCCGGTGTGCCGTCGGCCTGCACGCCGATTTCCTCGGCGATTCGCCGGAGGCCGAAATCTTCGTGCGACAGCGACCCGTCCGCCAGCGCCTCGGTGAGAAAGTCGTGCGCGTCGAACACTTGCCGGGCTGTGGCCTCCCCAGCCGCCTGCTCGGGACCTTCGGACCGCAGGAACTGCCGTTCGCCGCGGTCGATGATGCCGTCCATCTCGTCGATCAGCACATGCCGCGGTGGCTCGATGCCGGCATTGCACAGATGCCCGACGGTTTCGCCGGTCGCGACCACGATCGCCGGCCGGCCTTCCTCGATCGGCCCGAAGCCGTTCGCCTGATCGGCGCGGAACACATCGATCCCGAAGTCGGTGAACACCTTCTGATTCGTGGAGTCGGTCAACAACTTCTCATACGTGACGACTTCGCGATTGGCCAGCCCATCGGTCGTTGTCACGAGCAGCACCGAGCCATGGTGCACCGCACGTTGTATCGCGGTGGCCATGAATACCAGCGATTTGCCCTCGCCGGGTTTCATTTCCACCGGACGCGATTTCATCGCGTACACCGCTTCCGCCTGCTCGACCCGCAGCACCATTCCGCCCGGCACCGCGTCACTGATCGTGCCGCGCCGGATGATCTCTACTGTCGCCAGCATCGACTGGTGCTCATCACCGCCGTGTAGTGCGGCCATCACCACGTCGTCGGGAAGGTTGCGCAGGCGTAGATTTTCCGGAACATGCTCACCGGAAGCCGCATGGAATTCGGACAGAAGATCGGCCGCCCGATCACGATCACTACGCGCCGGACCGGCGGACTCATCGGCTCCGTCGGTTCGACCGCCCTGATCGGAGGCCGGGACACCCTGCTCGTCCGGTCGCGCCGGCGAATGGTCCTGCACGGCAGGCGTCTCGGCGCTCTCACCGGCCGGCTCGGTTCGATTCGAGCCCGCGGGATTGTCCGGGCCGGATTGTTCGCCGGCGGCATCCCGCTGCGGAGTCGCCTGTTCTCCGTCACGTGACGATCCGCGTTCGTCGTGAACGCCCGGCGATCCGGCTTCACCGTCGGCGACCGGGTGGGGCCGTGCCGGCATCTCGTTGCCGGCGCCGTCCGCGACAGCGGTGTGTTCTCCGGCCGGAGCACCGGCCTTTTCGGGAACCCCGCCGACCGGACGTGCGTCCGTCGGGATTTTCGGCGGCGGCGAGGTTTCGCCCGCCGCCTCGACCGACCGCGGCGCGGGCGCTCGCTCAGGCGCGGTCGGCTTGTCCGCCTGCGGCCGATCGACCGTTGTGGTCGGTTCCGAACGCGGCCGAGCCGCGGCGGGGTCGGCGGACACAGCACCGGCAGTAGCCTGCGACCCCGACGCTCGACCGCCTGCTCCTTCCGGCGCTCCAGTGCCAGCACCCTCGGGCACTCGACCACCGGTCGCCGCGGGTGTTCGACCACCGGTGCCGTCGGCCGGAGCCGATGCCTGTTGCCCACTCTGTGATTGTGGCTGCGCGGCCGCTGCCTCCCCCGCGACCTCGGCGGGAGGCCCGCCACGCTCAGGTGCGGTATTCGCGGTCTCCGCAGCCGGTTTCCATGCCTGCCTCGCGGCCTCCCACGCCCGCTTCGATTCCGCCGATATCTCGATCGGTTGCCGAGGCGCCGCGGTATTCGTGTCGTGCCCTGCCGAGATCGCATCGGGCGGCGTGAACGGCGCGCCGCCGTCGATCGCCGGCGAACGAGCGCTTTGGGCATATACGCCCCCGGCGACAGCGCCGTTGAGCAGTGGCCCCAGCACCTCCGTGTAATGCTGCGGCCAACCAGCAACCAAGGACGCCGCACCCAGGCCCGAGATCGCTCCCGCCGTACCATGCACCAAACCCATGGCCAGACGACTGGTCGCGATCTGGGGGAACACCATCGGAGCGAATCGGCCCGCGAGCATGCCGCCGACCGCTCCGCCCGCGCCGGCCAGGGCGGCGACCTCGATCGACTTCAGATCGATGCCCGTGGGGTTGGAACCGTCCTCTCCGATGATCTCGGGCGTTCTGTCCCCGGTGGCGACCTGTAGCGCCTGCACACCCACTTCGACACCCACGGGCAGCGCGACCGCCGTGCCCATCCACTTGGCGAACTGCGCCGGCCCCATACCGCTCAGCTGGGCGGCCGCCTTGGCTCCACCCGCCTGAATGGCCCGCTGTAGGTTCGCGCGCATCACGGCGACCTCGGCACGTCCCTCGACCAGGGCGGATTCGACCGCCGGCGCGGCCGCAACCTGACCGCCGGGCCCCGCCGCCGCGGTGGCGGCCAGCAAACCGTAGACCTTCCACGCCAGGTGGATGCCGAACGTGAACATCACGCACAGCCACTTCTCCGCGTCGTTGGCCGCCGCCTGCGCCTGATCGGCCAGGGCGTTCACATCGTTGCCGAGCTGAGCCGCGCCCTTTCGATAGGAACCCAACGTCTCACGCAGCTGTTCGGCTGTCTCGCCGACCGAATCCTCCTGCGTCAGAAGGCTATCGATATCGGCCGAATGGCCCTCCAGTTCTAGACTGCGGGCACGCAGCTCGGCCGCCATCCGGCGCATCCCGGAAATGTCGGCGCCGGGAAGCTCTCCGCCGAACACCACCATCTCGATCGGAGTCCGCAGGAACCCGGGCAGACATTCGAAGGCGCTGCGCAGCTGCACGACCGGGCTGAACAGCGAACCGTCCATCGCCTCGACCTACCCCGGCCGGGTGGCCGCGGCGACCAGCACCGCATGCAGCAGTCGTGCCTGAATACCGGCCTCCTCGCCGTGCTGGACCACCTCGGCGAACGCGACGGCGAGCGCCTCGTCCACATCGAATCCGCCTCGTTCCGTGGCATTCCCGGACAACTCGGCACGCCACTCCCGGTAGCCGCGCACCATCTCGGACAGCGCAGGGCGCGGGCGCGGCTGGGTGTTCAGGTACTCCGAGATCAGGACGCGTTGCGCCCGCCGATGTGCGACACCGCCACCGGCGGCGTCGAAAGCCCGGCCGAAGGCCCGCAAGGTGGCCGTGTAAATATCCGGCTGTATCGTCTCGCCCGTTTCCTCGGTATCGGCGGTGGCGTCCTGCGGGTGTGCGGGTGTCCGGGATGATCGGGCAGGTGGCTGCGGCTGTTGCGCGGCGCGCCGGTCGAGGGTAATCGACCGGGCATCACCTTCACTGTCCGGCAGCGCACCGGCCCACCGCACCGTGCCGAGCTCGTCCTCGAGCTCGGCGACCGCCACGGTCTCCAGCACGATCATCGGGTAGTCGGTGAGGACCCGGTCCACCGCGGTCACGAACTCCTGTACCGGCGCGAGCTGAAGATCGGGGGCATCGAAACCTGTCACCTCGACGCCGTGCCGCTCGGCCAATTCGCGTGCCAGCCGTTCGATTGCCGGATCGGCCGGCGACCGCTCGCGGCCGCCGCGCCGATCACGGTCGCGGCCATTGTCACCGGCCGGTGAGTTCGGTCGTGCGGGACCTTGCTGCGGAGCCTGCCCGGTGTTTGCGGGCCTTCCAGCGTTTCCAGGGGAGCCCGGCATCCCGGGTTGGCCGGGCGCGCGGGGCGGCGTCTCGGTCCACGGGGCTCCGGCCCGTCCCGCGGGCCCTGCGACGGGGCTGCCGGACGGTCTTCCCAGCGTCTGGGGCGTATTACGCGATGGGTCTGCTACCGGCGGGGGTGAGACCGCGGAGGACGGTGGCGGCACCGCCGGTCCGGACCGCCCGCCCGGGGCGCCGGTCGCCTGGTTGCTCGCCGGACCGGTTTCGGGCCGGGAACGACTCCACGGCGACTCGGACCGTGGTCCGTTGTCCGCAGCGGCTCGCCCCGGGGATCCGTCCGGTGCCGGTGCGCTACCGGGCCGGTTGTGCCCACCGGCCGGGAGTTGGTCGGTGCTCCGACTCTGTGGCCCGCCGGCGGGATACACCGGCGAATTCTGCTCCGGCGTCACCGCGGCCTGATCGGGCGGGTTCGGCCGGGGTCCATCGACCGGCGATTGCGGGCCCACCGTACCCGCCGGGGGCGACTCGGCGCGACCGGCCGGTGCCGGGCCCGTATCCTGGGCAGCCCCGGCCACGCGCGCGGCGCTGTCGGTGTCCTGTGCACCGAAGTCGTTCGCGGCGCTGATGATTCCGGCCGCGTTACTGCGCATTCCTTCCGCCATGGCCTGCACGGTGGAAACCACTTGTTCGGCGCGCGGCGTGAACTGCTCGGCGAAGGTGCGCCCCATATAGTCGTCGCCGAAGCTGCCTTCCGCCTGCTGCAAGCAGTACCGCAGCCCGGCGTGTGTTTGCTGCACCCGGTCGGCGATATCGGCCAGCCGCGCGCCGCGCTCGCGCAGGCTATCCAAGTCCAGTCGCAGTTCGCCGCTCATCTCCCACCTCGGGCAGATGACATCGGTCCGCCGGTCCGCAGCCGGAACCGGCGCTCGAGATCGGTGATGAACGCGGACAGCGGCACCGACGAGCTCGACCGCTCCACGACACCATCGTCTGCGACATAGAAGACCGCCCGGTCGAGCGCGATCTCACCATCCGGCACCGGTGATCGCACCATCCAGCCCACGCTGATCCGCTCGGCCCGCAACGTCGAGAGCGGGAAACCGGTCGTGTCGTAACCCCGGCTGCGGATGTGATCACGGACGAGGTTCAGTGCCTCTTCTTCCCGGATCCCCACGATGTCACCGGCGACCAGATCGGCGAGCACGAATTGGAACAGGGCACCGTCGATATCGACCTCGGCGTCCGCACCGACAACTTGCGCGATCGCCGCGCGGGTCACCGCCGCGGCCTGCGCAGCCGACACCAACACTTCAGCGGCATCCGGCGTCGGGCCGTCCAGCACGCCCGCCACCACTTTCGCCACCGTATCGGCCGTCCACACGGCGGGCAACGCAGGCGCGCATTCCGCCATCGGAGCGGATTCGCCGCGGTACCACTGTCCCTGATCCCACCAGTAACAAAACGACAGCATGCCGGTCATCACGCGCGGGTTGAGCACCGGGTCGGTCACCCAATCCGGCGCTCCGGCGAATAATTTCGGCATCGCGTCGTGCCCGTTGTAGGCGGCTTCCAAGACCGGCGCATCCCAGACACCGCCCGACAGCACCGCACGGTCGCCGGGCAGCAGCGTCAACGTCGAACCGCTGTGTCCCGAACTTTCGAAGATGCCGACCGACGGGCCGATCCGCGGGCCTCGTTCCGATCCGGCCGCCACGAAGGCCGCGGCCAGCACCGCCCACCGGGCCCACACCACCGCCAGATCCGGCAATTCGCCGATCACCGGGGCGGCCTGCACGCCCGCACTCCGATCAGCGCGCACGCCGTCCGCGGCCGCGCGCGGTGACCTCGATTGGGGTTCACCGCGTCCGATGTAGGCGGCCAGCCACACGGGCAGCCTGCTACGCGGATACCGTTCCAGATCCGCCAGATACGCCTGCGGCGCGAACAATTGCTCACCGGGAAACGGCTCCGCGCCCCGATCGGTGGCGACCTCGGCCCCATGGGTATCGACATGCACCACCAGCCGCCACCACGGCCCGTTCTCGACGGCAGCAGACAGCGTTCGATGCCGGCGTACCAAGTCCCACACCGCATCGGACACCTGACACCGGACCGGATGGTCGCCGTCATCGGCGAGGAACAGCGCCGATTCGGCGACAACGGTCATCGCGAACGCGGCCTCGAACCGGCGTCGTCTGTCCGGCACGAGCTCACGCAGCCGAGCGACGATCTGATCGGCCAGCTCCGCGAGTTCCGGACTCCCGGACCCGATCACAGCACACTCCCACCTCAGCGGATCTCTGTCCTGCAAGCCGGTCTGCGAACCTCGACCCGGAGAGCGTTGTTCGGCCGTCAGGATCACACTCGAATCCTAGATTTTCGCAGTCCGGGCGCGGGCGCAACCGACCTCTCTTGCCAGCCATGGCAAGGGCGCCGATGTGCAAGTTCTCGTCGAACTGTTTACACCCTCTCAACGGCAAGAGATCCGCATCGAACCCTACAACTTGCTGCTCCTGGAATTGCTTACCAAGTTCGATGCTGCTGTATCAATCGGTTTGATATTCGAATGGGAGTCCAAAGAATGTGCAATCCCGAGGAGTCGGAGTGCGATCCAGAGGCCAGGGGTCGACTGCGCGGAAACCTTGCTCTCGACCGCGGCGCGCTTGCTGTGTCGTGTCCTCTCGCTCGTCGGCGTTCAGCCGAACGCAGCCGTCCGGAGGGGGGCGTCGGCGGTGGTGTTCTGATCATCGAAGTCGGCGCGGATGGCGATCTGCGCGGCGTGCGGCATGGTGTGCATGATCTCGCGCACCCGTTCCTGCCGCCGCTGCACCGCCCGGCGCAACGGCATGCCCGGGGTGGCGCGCATCTGCGGCACGATGCCGTCGACCTCCTCGGCGCCACCGTGATGGTGGCCTGCGTCGACCATGGCCTGCTCGCGCGCCATCTGCGCTTCGTCCTTCTCCTCGGACATACCGATCGGCCCGATGATCCGGCCGTTGAGGAACTGCTTGACGACCGGCTCCTCGGAGGTCAGCAGCACCTCACGCGGGCCGAACGTCACCAGTTGCCGGCGGAAGAGCATGCCGATGTTGTCCGGAACCGTCCGTGCCAGGTTGATGTTGTGGGTGACGATCAGGATCGTCGCGTCCATCTTCGCGTTGATATCGATCAGCAGCTGCGACAGATACGAAGTGCGCACCGGATCCAGACCCGAGTCCGGCTCGTCGACCAGGATGATCTGCGGATCCAGCACCAGCGCCCGCGCCAGCCCGGCACGCTTGCGCATACCACCGGAGATCTCACCCGGAAGCTTGCCCTCGGCCCCCAGCAGGCCGGTCAGTTCGAGCTTCTCCAGCACGATTCCGCGGATTTCGGACTCGGGCTTCTTCGTATGCTCCCGCAACGGGAATGCCACGTTGTCGAACAGGTTCATCGACCCGAACAACGCACCGTCCTGGAACAGCACCCCGAACAACTTCCGGATCTCGTAGAGCTGCTTGTTCGTACAGGTCGTGATGTCGACCCCGTCGATATAGATCGACCCCCGCTCCGGGCGCAGCAACCCGATCAGCGACTTCAGAAACACCGACTTACCGGTACCCGAGGGCCCGAGCAACGCGCTGACCTCACCGGAAGGCAGTGTCAGCGATACGTCCTGCCAAATCTTCTGCGATCCGAAGGATTTTGTCACCCCTTCGGTTCTCACCTCGACGCCCACAGTAATCCCTTTCTCGAGTCGAATACCCAGGTCAGCGCGGAGCTGCGCCGCCGAGGGGCGCATCGATTCCGCTGATCTCGGCGATGAGCCAATTCCGGCCACTGTCGATGCTGAGCTTGTAGGTCGCTGTCGACTGGATACCCTCGGGCGCCTGGACATTCTTGGTGAGAACGTCGACGAAGCAGATCACTCGAAAGATTCCGCCGGATTCGGACTCGACTTTCGCGGCGATCGGGTGGGCGCTGGACGACCATTGCAGCGGACCGATCAGTTGTTCCATGGACGTCGCAGCTTTGGTGAGGCGATCGTTCAGTTCGGGGGTTGTGTTGGCGGTCAACCGGGCTCGCCACTCCTGGGGGTTCTCGAAGTTCATCTGGGCGGCACCGGTGGCGTAGTCCAGGGCGACCTGCTCGGCGTGCTGCCGATCGGCGGCCGCCGTGTCCCGACTCCCGAGTTCCGCTGCGGCGGAACGCCATTGCCAGGAGACAACACCGACGACTGCGACAACCGCTACAACGACCAGCACCGCGAGGGCGGCACGCACCGAGACGGCACGATCGGTCACCGGACGGCGGGTACGCGCTGTGTCGGGTGCAGCCTCCATGTGCTGTTCGTCGTCCGTGTCGATGACCGCGGTGGCCGATGACTTCTCCGGCATCAACCTGCTCCTTCCGGGAGGGTTACTATTTCGGGGTTCCGGGGATGTGCACCGTGACGGCGCCCCCGGGCTCGGTGGCCGCAACGAGTTGGCCGAGCAGTCTGCCGAGGTCGACCGTGCGCAGGGCCGCGCCGCCGGACTGTGCGGCAGGCAGCAGGTTCACACCGATGATGTTGAGATCGGCGGCGGCAAGGTCGAGGAACTTCTGTAATTCGCCGAACAGCGGGCTGGCACCGTCGCGGATGCCCTCGAGCAGCGGACCGCGCCGCATGGCGTCGCGCACCGAGTTCAGCAGGTCCTGAAACCCCGTGCCGAATCCGGCCAGCTGGGGGCTGGTGGCGGCCATGCTCGCCGGGACTCCAGCGGTTTTCATCAGCAGCGGTTGCAGCGTGCTGAGCAGGGTGACCAGACTGTCGGTCTGCTGGGTGAATTCGGCGGCGAGCAGGCTGCCCGCCCGGTTGAGATCACCGATCACCGCTACTCCGTCGGGCAGGCCGACGTCGAGGGTGTCGAAGATCTGCCGCACCTGCCCGGGGTCGACCTGCTGAAGCAGATGCGCCAGCCGCGCCGAGAGTTCCTTGAAGGTGGTCGGCACCGAGACCCGGTCGCTATCGACCCGGGCGCCATCGGCCAGATAGGGGCCGTCGGCGGTCTCCGGCAGCACCGAGATGTAAGCCTCACCGAGCGCGGACAGGTTGTCCACCCGAAACCAGCTCTCGACCGGGATCGGGTCGCTTTCGTCGTAACTCAGCCCGATCCGGACACCGTCGGCGACCGGTTCGATATCGGTCACCTTGCCGATCGATACGCCACGGAGCAGGACCCGGGAGCCGACCAGGATACCGTTGGTATCCGGCACGAGCAGCTGCGCTGAGCGCGTATCACGCAGCCGATCCAGATCAAGACCCACACGTTGGATGTAGAGCAGCGACAGAGCCGTGAGCGCCACCATGGCGAGGACCGAGATCCGAGTTCGGGTGATCATCGAACAGCTCCCAGCAGCCGCAGAATGGAGGTCGCGTCGTCGATCAGTTCGGCACCGTCGCCGGTACTCACCGAGGTGACGTTCACCGCCGGTCGCTGGGCGAACGGCAGCAGGGTGGTGCGCAGGAAGTTGTTCAGCCGCACCGTCGTTCCCGGCGCGTCCTCCCAGATGCCCCGGCCGGATTCGGCGGTATCGGCCAGACTGTTCAACATCGGGGTGAGCCACAGCCCGCCCACGAAGATCGAACCCACCGACGGCAACAGGGTGCTGATGTGGGCGACGACCGCGCGTGCCACATTGTGCCAGTAGTGGGCACCCTCTTCGCTGAAGACCGCTTGCCATTGCCCGGCGCCGTCGTTCACCGCTGTCGCGGTATCGCTGAGGCCGTTGAGCAGCCGGTCGATCTCCGTGGTGCCGGCGGCCAGGTCGGCCAGGTCCACGGCGACGGTGGCCGCCATCTTCCGCACGTCATCCAGGGCGGGCATGGTCCGGTTGAGTGTGGCCATGGTGTCCTGCATCTTCTGAATGCTGCCGCCGTTGACGAAGTAGGCCAGCACCGCGATCGTGTCCTCCAGCTGAGGTGGCGACGTGGTGCGCTCCCCCGGGACGAAGCTGCCGGGTTCGAGGAATCCGGCCTGTGGGTTCGGGTCGGCATTCGGGGTCAACGCGATGTAGGTGTCGCCGAGCAGGGTGTTCTGGCGAATGATGGCGCCGGCGTCGGCCGGTACCTTGGTGGTCTCGCTCAACCCGACTGTCACGTCGATGCCGTCCGGGGAGGCAGCCAGCCCCTGAACCTGGCCGACGCGGAGCCCACCCAGCAGCACATCGGCACCCGCAGGCAGATTCATGACGTTGTCGAAGCGAATGGTGACGGTGTAGTCGGTGCCCACACCGGAGCGCACCGAGGGCAGATCATCGGGGCCGAGCGAGCATCCGGCCACGGTCAGCGTGCCGACGGCGAGCGCCGCCGCCGCGGAGACCCGCAGTGCGCGAACGATTTCCGAGGCTTTCACGCCGCCGCCTTCCACAGGATCAGGGACAGGAGATTCGTGGTACCGGGCGCGAATTCGTTGTTCGCGCAGTGTGGGCCCAGCAGCCGGCACAGGCCCGGATCGACCGGGACCGCCGGCGGGCGGTACGGCAATGACAGCCCGCCCGCGACCTGCTGCTGCTGGTGTACCGCGGTAACGATCGACGGAATGGTTCCGTAGAGGTGGGCGAGATCCGGCGCGCGAGTGGCGGCCAGCCGGATCACATCGACGACTGGACCGTGCAGGAACGGCCATAGTTCCGCACCGTATTTGCGCTGGATATCGTAAATCGTGGCGACCAGCCAGCCGAGTCCGCGGTCGAAGCGGGCGACGAAGCCGAAGAGTTCGGTGGCTTCGGCGGCAACCTGTGGCATCTGGTCGAGAATGGATCCGATGCGGTTCCAGTCTCGCAGGGCGTTCTCGGTCAGCGGCGCCATATTCATGATCGAGGCACCGATATCGGCGGTGACCTGGTCAGGACCCGCCGCTGCCGCGGCGGCGTGATTGAGCATGGCGCTCATAGCCGCACCGGTGCCGTCGAGGGCAGCGCTCGCACCCGTGATCGACCCCCGCACACTGTCGTCGCCGGCGGCGGAGAGCGCGTCGATGAAGTCGGCAGCCGATCCGGCGATTTCGGAGATGCTCTTGGGAGTGAAGCTGCGTTGCAGGGGCACGCACTCGCCAGGTCGTAACACCGGCCCCGCGGTGTAGTTTCCGACCAGCTCCACACTGCGGTCGGCGAGCAGCGACTTGGATCGGGTGACAACCCTGACATCCGCTGGGAACCGGCGCCCGTCATCGAGTGCGAACTCGATCCGGACGTGATCGCCCCGCTGCTGCACGGTCTCGACCTCGCCGACCCGGAACCCCATCTGGGTCACCGGATTCCCGGGATAGAGGCCGATGGCGTCGGGCATATCGACGCAGTATCCCGCGCCACCGCCGACCGGCTCACCGTCGCCGGCCGCAGCTGTTCCCGAGTAGTTCGGGACGGTACCGGCGAAGATCGCCGCCGCCGTGGTCAGCACGAGGGACACGAACGTGGTTCGTTTCGGCAACCGCATATCAGCACTCCCGCCCGGGCATAGGGATACACAGGGAATTGGTGAGGACTCCGCCGCCGAACTCGGCCATACCGGCCGGGGTGAGCCACTGCTCGAGCTGCGTACGCAGCGCGGTGAGGTTGTCGATGGCCGGTGCGAGATGCTGTTGCAACTCGGTGACCAACCCCTGCAGGTTCCGGACCTGGGCGAAGACTTCCTCGGAATGGCCGAGGTAGAACGCCATCATCGGCTGCAGTCGCGACAACACGCTGCCCAGCAGGTGGTAGGCGTAGTTGAAGCCCGCCGAGTTGTTGTGATAGGTCGTCAGTACGCTGTCGATCTTGCCGATCAGCTCGAATACGAAGCCGCGGTTGACGTTGAAGGTATGCAGGTACTCGGCTGCCAGCCCGGCGATCTGGTGGATCTGGAGCCGCTGCTGGTCGAGCACCCCCGTGACCGCGTTCATTCCGTCGACGATGGTGCGCAGCGAGGTGGAGTTTCCCTCCAGCGCCTGGGCCACCTGCCGCAGATTCGCATGCATGACCGAGGTGTCGACCTCGTCGGTGACTGTCGGGGAGCTCTGCAGAACATCACCGATGGAGTACGGCACCACGACTCGATCGACCGGGATTGCGGCCGTGCCGGTTTCGGTACCCAGCGGTATCAGTGTCACCGCATAACCGCCGACCGGAGTCAGCATGCGGACCTCGATACGGGACAAATTCCCGATGCGGATCGCGTCGTCGATCCGGGTGCGAACCGTGACGGAATCGGCGCCGATGGAGATATCGGTGACCTTGCCGACGCTGATCCCGGCGACCCGCACATCCTGACCCGTCTCGATCGCCGAGGCATCGGTGGTCTCGAAGGTGATCGTCTGCTGACCGAACGGGCGCAGGTACAAACCGGCGAATCCGATGACCAGCACCATCGCGGCGACCACGACCGCGGTGCCGAGCAACACGTCGTTACCCCAGACCGCCGCGGCACGATCACGCAACCGAGTCCGCGACCGGCTCATTGTGCGTTGCACAGCACGACCTCACTCCCGTTGAGCAAAAGCTCTATATCAGCGGGCAGGGTCGCCCGGCCGTTACTGCAGCCCGCGTTCTCGGGCCGGTGCTGCGCCACCTGCAACCCGGCCAGCGCACCCGGCATCAGCCGCAAGGAATCGACGGCCGCGCCGACATTTGTGAAGGCCTGGGTCAGCAGCGCGTCGATATCGAGGTCGTCACGGAAACCCAGCGCCGCGAGCAGCCGCTCGATCGGTTCGACGAGCGCGGGGCCGCTCGAGGCGGTCTTCGGAAACTCGTCCAGCACCGTCAGCGCGTTGCTGATGGGCAGGCTCATGGCCTTCAGAAACTCGATGACATACGGTGAGCGGCCGCCCATGGAGTCCGCGATCCGCGCGACATTGGCGGTCATCGTGGCGATCAGCTGCCGGCGGTCCTGGGCATAGGCGGCGAGCTGTTGCGCGCTCTCCAGCATCGGTCCCAGCCCGCTGCCGTCCCCTTCGAGCACGGCGATCGCGTTTTCCGCGAAGGCGTTGATCTGCTCGGTGTTCATCGTCGACAACACCGGCTGCAAGCCGTTGAACAGGGCGGTGATGTCGAAGGAGCCGCGCGTGGCGCTCGCGGGCAGATAGTCGACAGGGTTACCGGCCCGGTCGGCGAAGGCTACGTCGACAAAACGGGCACCGGTCAGATTCTGGTACTTGATCGCCAGCACCGTGGTGTCGGCCAGCTCGTATTCGCGGTCCATCGAGAAGCTGACCCGGGCCTCGGCACCGTCGCGGCCGGCGATGAGATCGACCCCGGTGACCTTCCCGATGCGCAGCCCCTTCAGGCGGACATCGGCGTTCTCCCGGAGGCCGGACACATCGGAGAAGTCGGCGGTGTAGGCGCGAGTGCTCTGCTCCACCGGATTGCGCATGGCATTGAGCACGATGATGAACAGCAGCACTGTGACCACGGCAACGGCGACGAGCTTCGTCGCTGCCCAGATCAAGCCACGTCGGGTCGTCATCAGCGGGCTCCCTGTGCTGCGCTGGGCAAGGCGCCGAGTTGTGCCAGCGGCCCGGCGATCGCGGGTACGTCGTCGAGGACCACGCGCAGTTGCAGGGTCTTCTGCTCCGGCGTCCCGGTGAAGGCGGACTCCAGCCCGTCCAGAACGGCATGGATCTCGGCCAGCCGGCCCCCGCCCAGCAGTCCGGGCAGCGGTGCGACCACTTCGTCCACCGAGGTGACCAACGGGATCAGCTCGGTGTCGTGTGAGGCGAGCAGCGAGCCGGCCAGGCCGAACAGGTCTGTGGCCGCGAGGATCAGCGCCTGATCTGTCTCGTTCATGAAGGCTTCGTCGACGCCTGTGCTGCCGTCGGGCAGCTTGTTGTAGGCGCTGTGATAGATCGCGTACAGTGCCTCGGCCGCACCTCGGCTGAAGGCGGGCAGCTCCGCCAGCAGGTCGTTGGTGCGCACCAGCAACTCGGTGGGCAGATGCTGCTGTGTGCGCGACACCTGGTCGGCGACGATGATACCGGCGCGGATCAACGGCGCCAGACCGTTGGCATAGCGCATGACCTCGTCCAGTGTGGCGATCATATCGGCGGTCAGCGTGCCGTCGACGACCAGCGACACCTGCTCCAGCATCGTGGACATGGTGTAGTCCGGTGCCCGAGTGCGGTGCAGCACCGCACCGTCGGTGAGGGCGGCGCCACCGGGACGTTCGATCAGGTTCAGGGCGGTCACTCCGAAGTAGTTCTCCGGCCGGAAATCGACCTCGAGGCTGTCGGACAGGATCGCGGCCATGCCCTGGTCGAGCACCAGCGAGACGCCGGCCGTGCGCGAATCCAGCGAGGTCACGTCGGTGACCTCACCGACCGCGGCGCCCCGGACCAGCACCTTGGAGCCGGACTCCAGACCGGGGCCCAGGGCCGGAACCACCAGCTGCAGCCGGACCCCGGAGGGCGCGGTCGCTTTCGGGTAGGCCCAGAAGCCGGCGGCTACCGCGATCAGCATGACGACGGTCGCGGCACTACCGCAGAGCACCAGCATGCGTAGCTGCCGGTGTCCGTCACCTCGGACGAAATCTTGATGAATATGTCTGGCCATGCTCAGCCCCTGAAAGGAAGTTCCGGGTTCAGACCCCAGATGGCAACGGTCATCAGAAAATTGAGGACGACGATCGCGACCAGGCTGGCCCGGATGGCTCGTCCCGACGCGATTCCGACGCCCGCGGGTCCGCCGGAAGCGAAATATCCGTAGTAGCAATGGATCATGGTGACCACGGCGCAGAACAGCAGCGCTTTGCCCACCGAAGCGGCGAGATCGCCGAGGTTGACGAATTGGGCGAAGTAGTGGTCGTACGTGCCGGCGGGCTGGCCGTACCCGATTTTGATAATCAATCCGCCGGTGAAGAAGCTGACCACGATCGCCATCAGGTAGCCCGGTAGCACCACCAGCATGCCACCGATCAGGCGAGTTCCGACCACGAACGGAATGGCTTGCAGGCCCATGGATTCGGTGGCATCGATCTCCTCGGAGATCCGCATGGCGCCGATCTCCGCGGTCATCCGGCAGCCGGCCTGGGCGGCGAACCCGATACCGGTGATGATCGGGGCGATGACCCGGATATTGCCGAACGATCCGATAATTCCGGTCAGTGCCCCGAAACCCAGCAGATCGAAGGCCATGAACGCCTGGATCGCGACCACCGCACCGACCGCGATACCGAGAAAGAACATCAGGCTCAGCACGCCACCGTCGATGATGAGCGAACCGCTGCCCCACGCCATATCGTTCATGGTCTTGAGGGTCTGTTTGGAGTAATGGCGCACCGTCTTGGGCAGGTACACCAAGGTTTTCCAGATGAAGGTGATGATCTGCCCGAGCTCGGCCAGACTGTCGAGCAGGGAGCGCCGGAGGGCGCGGAGGGCGCGGACGGCCCGTCCGGGCGGCACGAGCGGATACGGCGGGTTGTCGATACTCATGCAAGCCTCGCCGGGAAGAACATGTTCTGCAGCTGGCTCACGGCCAGGTTCGTCATGAAGATGCAGAAGACACTCAGCACCACCGAGGCGTTGACCGCGTTGGCCACCCCCTTCGGGCCACCGGTGGCCTCGAGGCCACGCAGGCTGGCGATCGTGACCACAATGATCGCGAAGAGTAAAGCCTTGAGCACCGAGAAGAGCAAGTCGACCGGGGTGGCGAAGGCGCCGAAGGACTGCCAGAAGCTGTCCGGCACCACACCGTTGACGTTCGTCGAGATGATCAGGCCCGCCGCAACGCCGGCAGCGACGATCAGAATGCACAGTGCGGGGGCGATCGCCACCATGGCGACGAAGCGCGGAACCACCAGACGCTGAACGGGATTCACTCCCATCACACGCATCGCATCGATTTCCTCACGGATGGATCGGGCGCTCAGATCGGAAGCGATGGTGGAGGCCGCGGCCCCACTCATCAGCAGCCCGGCCGCCATGGGCGCGCCCTGACTCACCACGCCCAGGCCGCTGGCGGCCCCCGCCAGCGAATTGGCGCCCACCTGGTCCATGACACCGCCGACCTGCACCGACACCTCGGCGCCGATCGGCACCGCCATCAGCAGCGCGGGCAGCGCGGTCACCTTGAACAGCTTCCACATCTGTTCGATCACCTCCCCTACCGGAAGGCGCCCAGCGAGGGTGTCGGCAACGGAGAAGCGGGCCACGTCGGCGCCGAGGCGGGCCGATCTGCCCAGGGTGGCAAGGCTTTTCAGCACGCGGGACTCGAACGAGCCACGGACGCGCTGTGCCAGCCCCCCGGATACGGAAATACTCACTGCACACCTCCATGTGGGCAGATCGGAGCGAACGGTTTCGACGGGTGCGGATTCAGCCCATGAGCCGTCGCAACACCTTCTGCATCCCGGTGCCGTAGGGCGGATAGGCGGCGGACGGATCCGGCCGGGCCGGCTTGCGCAGCACAGCCTTGTGGTGGCTGAAGGTATCGAACCCGTGCTTGCCGTGGTAGCTGCCCATACCGGAATCACCGACACCGCCGAAGGGCAACTCCGGCACCAGCAGGTGGTACAGCAGATGGTTGACCACCACCGCCCCCGAAGAGGTCTGCTCCAGCACGGTGCGCTCGGTATCCCGAGAGGAAGTGAACAAGTAGAGGGCGAGCGGCTTCGGACGCTGGTTCACAAAGTCCACGGCCTCTCGCACGCTGCGAACGGACAACAGCGGGAGGATGGGCCCGAAGATCTCTTCGCGCATGAGTTCGGAGTCCGGATCCGGATCCGTCACCAGCGCCGGGGTAATGGCGAGCTTGTCGCGGTTGATCACACCACCGAATTGCTCCCCGCCATGGCCGGCCAGCGCACCGGCGAGCCGATCGAGGTGACGGTCGTTGACAATATGGGTGGTGTCGTTCGCGCCGTGCGCGGACAGTTCGACGAGCAGCCGCTCCACCAGCTGCGGCCGGACCGCGTCCTCCACGAGTACATAGTCCGGCGCGATGCAGGTCTGGCCCGAGTTGATCGATTTTGCCCAGGCGATCCGGCGGGCCGCCACCTCGATATCCGCGTCGGCGGTGACGATCACCGGGCTTTTTCCACCCAGTTCCAGGGTCACCGGAGTGAGATGGTTGGCCGCTGCGGTCATCACGGCCTTGCCGACCACGGTGGAGCCGGTGAAGAAGATGTGGTCGAAGCGCTGTTCGAGCAACGCACGGTTGACTTTGCCGTCGCCGAGCACCACCCGTACGGCCTCGGGGTCGACATAGCGAGGCAGGAGACGGGCGAGCAGGGCACCCGTTTCGCCGGCGAGATCGGACGGCTTGAGCAGCACGGTGTTTCCCGCGGCCAAAGCGCTCACCAGCGGTTGCACCGTCAGCAGCAGCGGGAAGTTCCAGGTGCCCAGGATGAGCACGGTGCCCTTGGGTTCCGGCAGGGACCACGCCTTGCCGGGCGCGGTCGCGGCGCTCACTCGCACCGGCGTGGCCCGCGCCCATTTCGCCAGCTGCGACAACGTGTGCCGGATCTCGTGCCGGACGGGCCCGATATCGGCCATAAATGTCGCCATCGGGCTGCGACCGAGATCGGCGGCGATCGCCGCCGCGATTTCGGACTCGCTTTCATCGATGAATCGAAGCAGACCTTCTAATTGCGCGGTGCGCCAGGAGAGCGGGCGAGTCCTGCCGCCGGCGAATGCGGCTCGCGCACGCTCCACATCCGCGAGAAATTCTGGTCGGCGCGCACTTTTCGACGACGCTGCCGCGGTGGCGGTCACTGTCCGGCCTCCACGTGATCGGGGGCTGCCGGAGTTGTCTCAGCGGTACGAAAAAAGGCCGCGAGACCAGGAGTAATGCGGAACATGACGAGAACCATACATAGTGTTCATATGTAATGTCAATCACTTTCTTTACGGACACCCCTGACCCTTCCGGCGTGCCATGAACACGTTGTATATATATACCGTCTGCCTTAGTATGCCGCGGCATGAATGAATGGGATTTAATTTCTCGGACAGAAGTACTCGAAATCCGTCGATCAGCTGCGGCCGCGGCTTTGATCCTGGCGCGGCCGGGGGCACTGAATGCGTTCGATCTCGCGCTTCAACAGGAATTGCGTGCGGCCACCGACTGGGCCGCGACAGAGGATTCGGTGCGCTGCGTCGTGCTGACCGGGGCGGGCCGGGCGTTTTCGGCCGGTGCGGATCTGTCGCTGGAGGAGATGTCCCCGGAGCTCCGGCTGTCACCGCGCACCGAGGAGGAGCTGCGGATGCGGTACAACCCCACCGTGCGCACGCTCCGCAGTATGCCCAAACCTGTGATCGCCGCGATCAACGGCGCCGCCGTCGGCGCCGGCTGTGCACTGGCACTGGCGTGCGATCAGCTCATCGCGGCCCGATCGGCCTCCTTCACACTGGCTTTCGCCAAGGTCGGGCTGACGCTGGATGCCGGAGCGTCGATGCTTCTGGGTGCCCGTGTCGGACTGGGGCGGGCCGGCCGGATGGCATTGCTGGCCGAGCGCATCGACGCGGAAACCGCGCTGAGCTGGGGCATGGTCGACGAGGTCGTGGCAGACGAGGAGTTGAACGACCGAGCGTCCGAACTCGCCCTGCGCCTGGCCGCCGGCCCGACCGCGGCTTTCGCGGCGACCAAGCGCAGTTTGAACACCGCCCTGCTTCCCCAGTTGGACGCCGCGTTCGAGAGCGAGGTCGAGGGGCAGACCCGGCTGGTCGATTCCCGGGACTTCAGGGAAGGCGTGGCGGCTTTCGCCGCACGGCGGCCTCCGGTTTTCGAAGGCCGCTGACAGACCGGGCGGTGCCGGTCAGCCGGCACCGCCGCCAACGGCGCGCAGCAGCGCGATATCGAACTCGTCGGCCGCTTCCAGCATCGGGTAGTGGCCGGTGTCGAACTCGACCAGCGTGGTGGCGAGCCGCTCGTGCAACCAGCGCGCACCGCGTACCGAAAGCGCCGGGTCGGCGGTACCGATGATCTGGGTCACCGGAACCCGTACGCCGTCGAGGATATGCACCTGGTCGGTGCACAAAAGCGTCCGCATAGCGGCACAGGCCGCCCAGCTCGGGGTCTGCAGCGATATACGATGCAGCCAATCGAGCAGATGCGTAGCCGGTTTCTCTTTGAACGGATCACCGACAGCGCTGCGCCGCAACGTGACCCGGTCGTTGTGCTCGGCGGTGAGAATGGTGTTCAGCGGTCCCTCGGCGGGTACGCCGAACGGGAAGGCCTCGGTTCGGGAGGCGGCGACGCCGTTGGAGGCCACCAAGACCGCCCGCTCGACCATCGCCGGGCGATCGTACGCGAGGCGCAGCGCGACCATACCGCCGAGCGACCAGCCCACCACCGCCGCCTGGGGCACCCTGAAGGCGGCCAGTACATCGGCGGCATCGGCGGCGAGCGAGTCGATCTCGTAGCCCCCCAGCGGGGCCTCGGAACCGCCGTGCCCGCGCAGATCCATCGCCAGCACCCGGTGTCCGGATTCGGCCAGCACCCGGATCTGGCGATCCCAGACCGCACTGCTCAGGCTCCAGCCGTGGATCAGCAGCACCGGCCGGCCGGTTCCCAATGCCAGGACGTTGATACGTACACCGTCGCGCATTTCGATGAGACGTTCGGACATGTTTCCTCTCGCTCCGACAAGGTGGTGGGGTCGCCCGGAACCCGGGCAACCCACCATGAGGATCGGTGGCGCACACCGGTCAGGACAGGGCAGACACCTGGTCGCGGTGCGCGGCCGCGAGAGTGCCGCCGGCGCGAGCGAGCGCGACCAGCGACGGCGGCGGGGCGAAACGGTCACCGTAGCCGGCCGCCAGTTCCTCGGCACGCCGGACGAATCCGGCCACCCCGCCGGCGTAGCCGTCGATGTACTGCAGCACACCCCCGGTCCAGCCCGGGTAGCCGATGCCGAGCAGAGATCCGATGTTGGCGTCGGGCACCGACTCGAGCACACCCTCGTCGAGGCACTTCACCGATTCGATCGCCTCCACGAACAGCAGGCGTTCCTTCAGGTCGATGAAGGCAACGTCGGCGCGCGAGGAGCCGAACGCTTCCCGCAGCCCCGGCCACAGCCGCGTCCGGGCACCGTCCGCGTACTCGTAGAACCCGCTGCCCGCCAAACGGCCGGCCCGGCCGAATTCACCGAGCATGCGGTCCAGAACGGCTTCGGCCGGATGGGGATTCCAGGTGCCGCCCGCCGCCTCTGCGGCAGCACGGGAGGCATCGCGCACCCGGCGCAGCAGCTCCAGATTGAGTTCATCGGCAAGTTGCAGCGCCGGGGCCGGGTAACCGGCCTGCGTGGTCGCCTGTTCGATCACCGGTGCGGGCACGCCTTCGCCGAGCATGGCCAGCGCCTCGTTGACGAAGGTGCCGATCACCCGGCTGGTGAAGAAGCCCCTGCTGTCGTTGACCACGATCGGCGTCTTGCCGATCACCCGAGCAAGGTCCAATGCCCGCGACAGGGTTTCGGCGGAGGTCCGCTCGCCCTTGATGATCTCCAGCAGTGGCATGCGGTCCACCGGGCTGAAGAAATGCAGGCCGATGAAGCGGTCCGGAGCCGAGACGTTTGCGGCGAGACCGGTGATGGGCAAGGTCGAGGTATTCGACCCGATCACGGCGTCGGGTGCCAGTAGTGGTTCGATCTCACGCAATACGTCGGCCTTGAGCGACGGGTCCTCGAAGACCGCCTCGATCACCAGGTCGGCGCCGGTTGCCGCCGCGGCCTCGGTGGCCGGCGTGATCCGCGCGAGCACCTCGTCCCGCGTCTGCGCGCTGATCTGCCCGGCTTTCACGCGCTTGTCGAGCACCCGCTGCGCGTAGCCCTTGCCCCGCTCGGCGGCTTCGGGCGTCACATCCTTCAGCACCACCTCGACACCGGAGACCGCGCACTGGTAGGCGATGCCCGCGCCCATCATGCCCGCGCCGAGCACGATCGCCTTGTGCGGCGACCACGGCTCCCGAGCGGCGTCCCGGCCGCGCGGACCGGTCACAACCTGCAGGTCGAAGAAGTTGGCCTGGATCATGTTCTTCGCGATCTGCCCGGTGGCCAGATCGAGGAAGTACCTGGCCTCGATCGCCAGCGCACTGTCGACATCGACCTGCGCGCCCTCGACCGCCGCGGCGAGGATGTGCTCCCGCGCCGGCGCGGGAGCACCCTTGGTCTGTGCACGCAGCGTCGCGGCCAGCGCGGGCAGCGCGGCGTGCAGCGGCGCGCTGCGATCACCGGGTGCCCCGCCGGGGATCCGGAATCCCTCGCTGTCCCATGGCTGGTGGGCGCCGGGATGCTCGTGGATCCAGGCGGTCGCCGCCGGAAGCAGGTCTACGGCGGTCGCCACCGTCGCGTCGACGAGGCCGAGCTCCAGTGCATCGGCCACGGTGTGCTTCTTGCCGGTCAGCAGCACATCGCGCAACGCCACCTGTACCCCGAGCACGCGGACCGTACGAACCACACCGCCGGCACCGGGAAGCAGGCCCAGCGTGACCTCGGGCAGGCCCAGCCGCACGCCGGGCGCGTCGACCACGATCCGGTGGTGTGCGGCCAGGGCGAGCTCCAGGCCACCGCCCAGCGCCGATCCGTTGATCGCGGCCACGACCGGGACCGGCAACTTCTCGAGTCGCCGCAGCAGCGAGCTGTTGCGCTGAACGAATGTGGCGAACTCGTCGATCCGGTCGCGGCGCGCGGCCCGCAGGTCGTTCAGATCGCCGCCGGCGAAGAAGGTCTTCTTGGCCGAGGTGAGGATCACCCCGGCCACCTCCCCGTCGTTCTCGAGGGCGTCGAGTTCAGCGGCGAGAGATTCCACGAACAGCGAATTCATGGTGTTGACCCGCTGGTTCGGGTCGTCGATGGTCAGCGTGACGATTCCGGCGGGATCGCGCGTGACGTGAATGGCGCTGGTGCTCATAGATTTCGATGTCCTTTCCGAAAAGCTCGGCGGGTCAGAGGGCTTCGATGATCGTCGCGATGCCCATACCGCCGCCGACGCACAGCGTCACCAGGCCGTACCGGCCGCCGATGCGGTGCAGTTCGTCCAGTACGGTCGAGACGAGCATGGCGCCGGTCGCGCCCAGTGGATGACCCATGGCGATCGCACCGCCGTTGACATTGACCTTCGCGAGGTCGATATCGAGATCCTTCACGAATCGCAGCACGACCGCGGCAAAGGCCTCGTTGACCTCGAACAGGTCGATATCGCAGACCTGCAGGCCTGCCTTCGCCAGCGCCTTCCGGGACGCGGGTGCCGGTGCGGTGAGCATGATGGTGGGGTTGTCGCCGGACACCGCGGTCGCCACGATCCGGCCGCGCGCGGTCAGCCCCAGTTCGGCGCCCACCTGCTCACTACCGATCACCAGCAGGGCAGCACCGTCCACGATGCCGGAGCTGTTACCCGCGTGGTGGACGTGATCGATCCGCTCGACCTCGGGAAACTCCTGCAGCGCCACGGCGTCGAACCCGGCCTTCGCACCCAGCGCGGCGAAGGACGGCGGCAGCTTGGCGAGGGATTCCACGCTGGTCCCGGGACGGATGGTCTCGTGGCGGTCGAGTACGACCCGGCCGTTGATATCGCGGACCGGGACGACCGAGCCGGTGAAGCGTGCCTCGGCTTCCGCCTTGCCGGCCAGTTCGTGGGAGCGGGCCGCGAACTCGTCGACATCGGCCCGGCCGAATCCTTCGATCGTGGCGATCAGGTCCGCGCCGATTCCCTGCGGGACGAATCCGGTGGCGATATTGGTCGCGGGATCGTCCATCCAAGCCGCGCCGTCGGAGCTCATCGCCACCCGCGACATGGACTCCACGCCGCCGGCCAGCACCACATCCTCGAACCCGGACCGAACCTTCTGCGCCGCCAGGTTCACCGCCTCCAGGCCGGACGCGCAGAAACGGTTGATCTGCACTCCGGCCACCGTGTGCGGCAGTCCCGCCACCAGCGACGCCGTGCGCGCGATATCACCGCCCTGTTCACCGATCGGCGATACGACGCCGAGCACGATGTCGTCGATCCGGGCCGGATCCAGCGAAGGGTTACGCTCCAGCACCGATCGGATCGTCCCGCTCGCGAGATCGATCGACTTGATCGTATGTAGCGAACCGGAACTCTTTCCCCGGCCGCGCGGGGTTCGGACGGCGTCGAAGATCAGCGCCTGCGTGTCCGGCATGAGGACTCCTCTGTCGATCGGTTGTTCGCGGGTGCCAGTTCGATCAGGCACTTTCGGAACATACAATT
The DNA here is from genome assembly GCF_014645735.1 of Nocardia jinanensis. Classification (GTDB taxonomy): domain Bacteria; phylum Actinomycetota; class Actinomycetes; order Mycobacteriales; family Mycobacteriaceae; genus Nocardia; species Nocardia jinanensis. The sequence continues at coordinate 439,741 of NZ_BMMH01000005.1, forward strand.
CGTCTGAACACGTTGTCTAGTCTCGCCGGATGTTCAGTTGCCCACGAACGTCACCAGTTCCCCGAGCCCCTGCCGCTCGGTGCGATAACCGTTCGCCGGATGACCGCTGTCGGCATACCCGAAGGAGATTCCGAGCAGCACCTGACGTTCAGGGGGAAGATCGAAGTGCCGCCGGATGAGCGGCGCCTGGGTCGCCAGCGCGGCCTGCGGAATCGTCGCGATCCCACGGCTGTGTGCCGCGAGAACGAAGTTGGACACGAAAATCCCGGAATCCACGGCACCGTAGGCGCCCAGCGCCCGTTCCGTTGTCACGATCGCGACATGCGGGGCATCGAAGAGATCGAAGTTCCGCAGCGTCTGCTCACCCGAGGCGACCCGGTCACTCTTGTCGATACCGAGGCTGGCGTAGAGCTGCCAACCGCTGATCCGGCGGCGCTCACGGTAGACGCCCTCATAGGACTCCGGGAAGGCGATATCGGGCGCGGCATCCGGGCCTGCGGCGACTGCGGAGCGCAGCGCTTCCCGCAACCGCTCGGTGCCGGCCCCCTCCGTCACGTGCACATGCCAGGGCTGGGTGTTGCACCACGACGGAGACCGGCGGGCCAGGTCGAGGATCCGGGTGATCTCGGAGCGCGGGACCGGCTCCGGAGTGAACGCACGGCAACTCCAGCGGGAGCGCAGCATGCGCTCGAGCGCATCGGTGGCCGCGTCATCCGGGGCGAGAACGGTGGCATCGAGCATTTCAGGCATGGGATTTCCTCACCGGGCGGCGACAATATCGGGCGCTCGCGCCGGCGATTCGGCAAAATGCGAGGCCAGACATTGAGTGTAGACATAGTGTCTAGTTGAGTCTACCCTCGCTGTAACGGCAGTCACAACGAGGAGATTGACTATGACCAGCGCACCTACGCGCCCGGACGGCCGCACCTTCCGCGGTGATCTGGACGTTCCGCCCGGACTTCCCCGCGGTATCGATCTCGGTCGCATCGCCAACAAGGACAAAGCCATCGCGATGTACGGCCGTGAGCTGGTGGAAAAGCTCACCGATCACGCCCTGCTCGCGGACGACTACGCCTACCAGGCGATGCTGGACTTCAAGGACAAGTCCAACAACACCAATTGGCGGACCTTCGATCTGGCGCTCGAACAGGGCATCGACGCCGTGGACGACCCCAGCCCGGGCCTGGTGGCTCTGTTCGCGGAACTCGACCGGATCCCGGACTGGGTCGATTTCGACCAGCTCTACCGCGGCGCGGTCGCCTTCTGGCGGGCCGGGCCGATCGTCCCGCCGGTCCTCGCCTGGGCCACCATCGCCGGCGGATTCTCGATGTACAGCGCGACCCGGCCGGTCCTGTTCAGTGGCCGGCTCCGGCAGTCGGACAAAGTCGGCACCCGGCTGATCGAGAGCTTCCGCTACGTTGTCGCCGCCTACACCCCCGGCGGCATGCGCCGGTTCGAGGAGGGATTCCGGCTCACCGCGAAGGTGCGGATGATCCATGCCGCGGTCCGGCACAGCCTCAGCCACTCCGAGGTCTGGGACTGGGCGAACTGGGGCGTGCCGATCAACAATCTCGATGGCATGGTCACCCAGGCCGGGCAGTTCGGCGTGAAGTTCATCGACGCCGTCCAGAACTCCGGCTTCCGCTACAGCGATCGGGAGCTCGAGGACATCTTCGCGCTGAGCCGCTACGTCGGGCACGTGATCGGTGTCCCGGCGGACATCCTGCACACCGGCTACGAGGACGCGCGGCGCAAGACCGAACTGCACACCCTGCTCGAGCTGCCGCCGGACGAGCTGTGCCGCGACGTCGTGCACTCGGTCATCGCCTACAGCGTCGAGAACCCCCCGGGCGACGTAGAGATCCTGCCCGGGCCGATCGCCAAGTTCATGACCACCGAGCGCCGGCTCGCCCTGGCCTACGGCCTGCTGTACTCCTGGATTCCCACCGATGTGCTGACCGCTCTCGGCGCCGAACGCACAGCCTGGCGGCACGTACTGCCGGCGGTCCGGCCGCTGGTCGCGGTCGCCCATCGGATCGGCCGGCTCCTTCCGCACGACGACGAGAAGACCGCCTTCGACATCCTGCGTACCTTCAACGCGGCGATCGAAGTGCCCCACGGTCAGAAGGCCGTCGCCGTGGCGAACCCGGAGGAAGTACATGCCGATATCGCCGCCAACAAGGGCGATATGCCCGTGGTGGCCCGCTCGTGACCGGGTCCCCCCGGCCGCCCCTGGACGGAGTCCGGATCATCGAACTGGCCGGTATCGGTCCGGGGCCGTTCGCCGGGATGATGCTGGCCGACCTCGGAGCGGAGGTGATCTGCGTCGACCGCCCCGGTGGCAATTCTTGGGCAGTACAGGGACATTCGATCTTGTTTCGCAGTCGGCGCCACCTCGCGGTCGACCTGAAAACGGAAGCCGGCGCCGACGTGGTGCGCCGGCTCTGCGCGGGCGCGGACGGGCTGATCGAGACCTTCCGGCCGGGGGTGGCCGAGCGGCTCGGTGTCGGACCGGAGGACTGCATGGCGGCCAATCCGGACCTGGTCTACGGCCGGATGACCGGCTGGGGACAGAGCGGGCCGATGGCCTCGATGCCCGGACACGACATCAACTACATCGCACTGGCGGGAGCGCTGCACGCGATCGGCCGCAAGGGTGAGCCGCCGGTGCCCCCGTTGAATCTGGTGGGTGATTTCGGCGGCGGCGGAATGCTGCTCGGCATGGGCATGCTGGCGGGGATTCTCGCCGCTCGCGCCGGTGGTGGTGGCCGGGTCGTGGACGCGGCCATGATCGATGGAGTGTCCGCGCTCATGGCGATGTTCCACACCTACCGGGCAGAGGGGCTGTTCACCGACGAACGCGGCACCCATATGCTCGGCACCGGGGCGTTCTTCTACGACGTCTATCGAACCCGGGACGGGCAGTGGGTCAGCATCGGCGCCATCGAGGCGCCGTTCTGGCAGGAGCTGTGCGATATTCTCGAGCTGCCGGACGAGGTGCGCGACAACCAGTTCGACACCACGAATTGGGACGAGTTCCGACGCGTCCTGGCGGCGCGCATCGGTCGCTACGACCGCGCGGAACTGGACAAACTGTTCCTGGGCAGCAACACGTGCTACGCGCCGGTGTTATCCCTGGCCGAGACAGTCGACCATCCGCACCACCGCGAACGCGGAACATTCGTCGAGATCGACGGGGTCGTGCAGCCGGCTCCCGCGCCCCGTTTCGACGGCGTCGCGCCGACTACACCGCGAACACGCCGGTCCCCCGGCGCGGACAGCCGCAGTGTGCTGGCCGATCTGGGCTACGCCGCCGACGAGGTCGCCGCACTCGCCGACAGTGGAGTCATCGCCGACTGAGCCCGGCCGGGGCCGATCGCACCGCGACAACTAGGTTGCGGAATCCTCGCCGACAACGGAGTCGCGAGGGGCGACCGACCCGGCCCGTTCCGCTAGAGACCGAGGGATCGGCCCACGATCTCCCGCATGATCTCGTTGGTCCCGCCGTAGATCTGCTGGACCCGCGCGTCACGCCAGCGGCGCGCGACCTCGTATTCCTCCATGTAGCCGTAGCCACCGTGCAATTGCAGGCAGCTGTCCAACGCCTCGAATTCCAGTTCGGTGGTCCAGAACTTCGCCCCGGCGGCCTCGGCGGCCGTCAATTCCCCCCTGTTCTGCGCCTCGATGCAGCGGTCGATGTACACCCGCGCGATCCCGACCCGGGTGGCGAGCTCGGCGAGCCGGAACCGATTGGCCTGGAACGAGCCGATCGGCTGACCGAACGCCTTGCGTTCCTTGGCGTAGGCGACGGCGGTATCCACCGCATGCTCGGCACTGGCGACCGCGACCACGGCCATCGACAGCCGCTCCTGCGCGAGATTTCCCATCAGGTAGTGCAAGCCCTCGCCGGGTTCACCGAGGACATCCGCATCGGGAACGAGAACATCGCGGAAGAACAATTCCGCGGTGTCCTGCGCGCGGCGCCCGATCTTGTCGAGTTTGCGGCCGCGCTCGAATCCCGCCCGGTCGCCCGGGACGACGAACAGGCCGAAACCACCGCCGTCGGAGTCCGGAATCCGAGCAGCCACGATGATCAGATCCGCCTGGATACCCCGGGTGACAAATGTTTTGGCACCGTTGATCCGCCACCCGCCCGCCGCGCGGACCGCGGTGGTCTTGATGGCGCGCAGATCCGAACCGGTGCCGGGCTCCGACATGGCGATCGCGATCGCGGTGTCGCCGGCAACGATTCCGGGAACCCACCGCTGCCGCTGTTCCGCCGAAGCGATATCGAGGTAGTACGGCAAGACGATATCGTTGGTCAGCGAGAAACCGTCTCCGACGGTTCCGGTGCGCACCACTTCTTCGTTCAGAACGGCGTTGAACCGGAAGTCCCGCAGTCCGGCGCCGCCGAATTCCTCCGCGGCGGCGAAACCGACCAGCCCCTGCGCGGCAGCAGCTTTCCAGAAGCCTCGATCGACCTGACCCGCGGCCTCCCACTCGGCGGTATGCGGCACAGCGTGCTTTTCGAGGAAACTGCGCACCGCCGCGCGGAATTGTTCGTGTTCGTCGGCGAAGAGCGTCCGGCGCATCTCAGATCCCCATCGCTTTCCCGACGATTTCCTTCATGATCTCGCTCGTCCCGCCGTAGATTCGCTGGACCCGGGCATCGGCGTAGGCCCGCGCGATCGGATACTCGGCCATGTAGCCATAGCCTCCGAACAGTTGCAGGCAGGCATCGACCACACGACCCTGAGTTTCCGTCGCCGCGAATTTGGCCATCGCCGCGCGTTCGGCGGTGAGCGTGCCCTCGATATGCTCCCGCAGACAGTCGGTGACGAAGGCACGCAGCACCTCGGTCCGGGTGTGCGCCTCGGCCAGGACGAATCGAGTGTTCTGGAAAGCGGCCAGCGGTTTCCCGAACGCGATGCGCTCCCGCACGTACTCCGTCGCGTACTCGACGGCGCGGGCGGCGGCAGCGGTACTGGCCACGGCGATGGTCATCCGCTCCTGCGGCAGATTCGACACCAGCGCACCGAAGCCGGCGCCGGGTTCGCCCAGCAGGTTCGCGACGGGCACCCGCGCGTTGTCGAAGAACAGCTCAGCGGTGTCCTGAGCGTGCATTCCTATCTTCTCGAGATTGCGACCGCGGCTGAAACCGGGCGTATCGCGTTCCACCACGATCAATGACAACCCCCCGTGCCTACCCGCCTGCTTGTCGGTGCGGGCGGCGACGATCACGAGGTCGGCATTCATCCCGTTGGAGATGAAGGTTTTCGCACCGTTGACGACGAAATGATCGCCGTCGCGCACCGCGGTGGTCTCGATACCGGCCAGATCCGATCCGGTGCCGGGCTCGGTCATGGCGATCGCGGCGATGCGCTCACCGGCGGCCAGCCCGGGTAACCAGCGTTTCCGCTGGTCGGCATCGGCGTAGCGGAGAAAGTACGGCACGCAGATGTCATTGTGCAGGTTGATACCGAAGGACATGACGCCCGCGCGCGCCACCTCCTCGGCAATCACCGCGTTGAATCGGAAATCGTCGACGCCACCGCCCCCGAATTCTTCGCCGATCGCCATTCCGAGGAAGCCGTGGCCCCCGGCTTCGGCGAAGATCTCGCGGGGGACTATTCCGGCCTTTTCCCATCGCAGATAGTCCGGGACCACCCGCGTTTCCAGGAACGTGCGGAAACTCTCCCGGAATGCTTCGTGCTCGGTCTCGTAGATCGACCCGTGACGGGGCCGCTGCTCGATTATCGTCATCTCACGGACAATACATGTTATCCATACATAGCGTATGCACGATTTGTCTCGACTCTTGATGTCGGCCATCCAGAACCGAGCAGGAGTGATTGACGCCACGTCTAAACAGATTGTATGGTCGCTCTATGTCGCAGTCGTCTCCCTCCTCCACTCCTCCGAACTGGGGGGCCCAACCGGCCGGGAGTTTCCGGCCTTCGGCCGATTTCTCGGAGGACGAGCTCGCCGCCGCGCTCGCCGCCGCCAACCTGCCCGTACTCCTGGGATCGCTCGCACTGCTGACCGGCGAGGACCGCTGGATCGAAGCGCCCTACCTACCGACACCGCCGCGCGATCTCGGTGACCACGACACCGGCGGCTTCGACGAGTCGCTGCAGCAGCGCATCCGGGCCGAGGCCGGCGCCGTTCTGCGTGCCTGGCGCGACGGAACCGGACTTTTCCCGAGCACGCCACCCGATCCGGAGCGGCTGGCGCGTGTGCTGTCGGTGATGCTCGCGGATTCGATCCCCGCCGAGTACGGCACCCTGCTCGGCGAGGAAATGGGAATCTATCCCCGGCACAGCGAACCCCGGGCACCCATCGATCCCGATTTCCGGGTGGTGATCATCGGGGCGGGCCTCTCCGGTCTCGCCATGGCAGTGCGGCTGGGGCAGGCCGGCATCGAATACCTCATAGTGGACAAGAACGAGGAGGTGGGCGGCACCTGGCACGAGAACGTCTACCCCGGCTGCGGTGTGGACACCCCGAGCCATCTCTATGCGCTGTCGTTCGATCCGAAGCCCGACTGGTCGAACTACTTCGCCCCGCAGGAGGAACTGGCGCACTACTGGCGCACCCTGGCCGATCGCCACGGCGTCCGCGAGCACATCCGGTTCGGCACCCGGGTCCGCACCGCCGCCTACGACGAAGCCGCCTCGCGGTGGAAGGTCACGGTGGAGCCGGCCGACGGCGCCGGCGATGCCGAGACGCTCACCGCCGATATCGTGATCAGCGCGGTCGGCCTGCTGAACCAGCCGAGCGTGCCGAACCTGCCCGGTCTCGACGACTTCCGCGGACCCGCGGTGCACACCGCGCAATGGGATCCCGAACTCGATCTGACCGGCAAGCGCGTCGCGGTGATCGGCACCGGTGCCAGTGCCATGCAGGTCGTGCCTGCCGCCGCCGAGGTCGCCGCGCAGGTCACGGTGTTTCAGCGCACCGCGCAGTGGGCCACTCCGCACCCGAACAAGGGCCGCGAGGTAACCGACGCCTTCCGGTTCCTCTGTGCGCATGTTCCGTTCTATCTCGCCTGGTACCGAGCCCGGGTGTTCTGGCGCATGGGCGACAAGGTCTGGAGCCTGCTACAGGTCGACCCGGAGTATCCGGGCCTCGGCCGGTCGGTCAACAAGAGCAACGACCGGTTGCGCGCCGCGCTCACCGCCTATATCGAGCGCGAACTCGACGGCAGGCCGGATCTGCTCGCCAAGAGCGTGCCGGACTACCCGCCCTACGGCAAGCGGATGCTCATCGACTCCGGGTGGTTCCGCACCTTGCGCCGCGACAACGTCGAACTGGTGACCGAACCGATCGGCACCATCACCGCCGACGGTGTGCGCACCGCGGATGAAGCCCACCACGATGCCGACATCATCGTTCTGGCAACAGGTTTCAATGCCGTCGACGTTCTCGGTTCCTTCCAGGTCCAGGGCCGGGGCGGGCATACCCTCCGGGAGGTCTGGGGGGAGGGCGACGGCCGGGCGCACCTGGGTATCACCGTTCCCGGCTTCCCGAACTTCTTCTGCCTGTACGGACCCAACACCAACACCGGGCACGGCGGCACTGTCATCGCGGGCACCGAGATGCAGGTGCAGTACATCAGCGCGGCAATCGCCGCGCTGATCGACAACGGATGGGCCGCGATGGAAGTTCGCCAGGACGTCCACGATGCCTACAACCGTGAACTGGACGAAGCGCTGGCACACACGGTCTGGGACTTCGGCGGAACCACCACCTACTACCGCAACGGCCGCGGCCGCATCGTCACCAACAGTCCGTGGCGTTATGTCGACTACTGGAAGCGGGTACACGCGCCGCGGCTGGAGGACTTCGAGATCACCCACCGCGACTCGTCTGTCGCGGCCACTCCCGCCCGATGATGTGAGGAAGTCATGTCCGAACTGGTAGAAATCGCCGCCCCCGGCACGGCGCCCGGGATCTCCGCCGCCACCCTGCCCCAGGCATTCCAAGCCACCGTATCCGAGCGCGGCGAGCGCACGGCACTCGTCGTCCACGGCGAGAATCGATCCCTGACCTGGCACGACTACGCCGCCGCCGTCGAGGAAGTCGCTACCGGCCTGGCCGCGCTCGGGATCCGACGCGGCGACACCGTGGCAATCATGCTGTCCAACAGCCCGGAATTCCACATCGTCGATATGGCGGCGCTGCACCTGGGCGCCACCCCCTTCTCCATCTACCTCACCTCCGCCCCCGAACAGATCACCTACCTGTTCGACAACGCCGGCAACACCGTCCTGGTCGCCGAGGAACGCTTCCTCGACGTCATCGCCCGCACCAGCGCCCCACTGCTGAGACATGTGGTGGTCAGCGACGGTGACAGATCGGGAACCGTGGGGAATGCCGAAGTGCTGTCGCTGACGGCATTGCGGCACCGCCGGCTCACCGGTTTCGACTTCGCCCGGACCTGGCAGGCGGTGCAACCCTCCGACCTCGCCACGCTGATCTACACCTCCGGCACCACCGGCCCCCCGAAAGGCGTGGAGCTCACCCACGCGAACCTGATGTTCGTGATGCATTCGTGCAATATCCGCTTCCCCTTCGGCGCGGAGGGTGCGGCGATTTCCTATCTGCCGACCGCCCATGCCGCGGACCGCGTCTTTTCCCACTACCTGGCCACCGTCACCGGCTGGCCGATCACGACCGTTCGCGATGCCGCGGCGGTATTCGCCGCGGTCGCCGAGGCCCGGCCCTCCTGGTTCCTCGGGGTGCCGAGGATCTGGGAGAAGTTGCGCGGAGCATTGCTCACCAGATTCAGTGCCCTTCCCGAGGAGCAGCGTCTCGCGACCACCGGTGCGGTGGCCGCGGCGATCACCGCGGTACGGCTCGAGCAAGAACACGCCGAGGTGCCCGCCGTGCTCGGCACGCAGGTGGCCGCCGACGAGGAGCGGATCTTCCAGCCACTGCGCAAGCGACTCGGGTTCGACCGGGTCGCCCTGCTCATGACCGGAGCCGCGCCCATCGCGCCGGCGGTACACGAGTTCTTCCTCGCCCTCGGTCTGCCGCTTCAGGAGGGTTTCGGTATGTCCGAGACCGGGGCGCTGGGATTCACCAACCTCACCACCGAGATCCGGATCGGCAAGGTAGGCCTGGCACAGCCCGGTACCGAGGCCGTGCTCGCCGCCGACGGGGAACTGCTGTTGCGTGGACCGCACGTCATGCGCGGGTACCGCAGAGACCCGGTACGGACCGCCGAGGCGATCGATCCGCAGGGCTGGTTGCACACCGGTGATATCGCGGTCATCGACGAGGACGGCTGGGTCGGCATCGTCGACCGTAAGAAGGAACTGATCATCAACTCTGGCGGCAAGAACATGTCGCCGGTCAATATCGAAAGCGCGCTCAAGAACGCTTCGCCGTTGATCGGCCAGGCGTGTGTGATCGGTGACCGCCGGCCGTTCAACGTCGCGCTCCTCGTGCTCGACGCCGATTCCGCGCGGATCTTCGCCGAAGAGCACGATTCAGCCGACACCTCGCCCGCCGCCGTGGCGGTCGATGCGCACCTGCTCGCCGCGATCGATGACGCGGTGGAACAGGCGAACTCGCAGTTGTCCCGAGTCGAGCAGATCAAGGCGTATCGCTTACTCGACATCGAGTGGCTGCCCGATTCCGAAGAGCTCACCCCGACCATGAAACTGCGACGCCGCGGGATCGCGAGCAAGTACGCCGATCTGATCGAGGACATCTATCGCACCGCGCGTCCGGTGTGAACGAACCCACCGGACTCCGGGCGGGTGAGGAATCGTTCGCCGACTCACCCGCCCGGCCACGATGTCGCCGCACCGTCAACGGTACGGACATGCCAACCGTTCATAGTGTCCAGACATCAAGTAAGGTGGACGTGTGGACATGGAATCGTTAGCACGTCAGCGGCCCCGGGCTCACGACGGCGGCGCCGCGGCCGAACTCGCCGTGTTCACGGCCACTGAAGAACTACTGCAGGAAACATCCCTGCACGATCTGACGGTGGCTCAGATCATCAAACGAGCCGGACTCTCCCGCGCCAATTTCTATCACTACTTCGCCTCCAAATTCGACGTCGTGGTAGCCATGGTCTCCCGCCTGCTCACCGACACCTACACCGCCGAAGGACCGTGGAACTCCGAACTCGGCCGTTCCCGGCAGCGTGCGCTCGACGACAACCTCGAACGCACCATCGGGATGTGGTCCACCCACGGCCCGCTGATCTGCGCCGTGGTCGAGAACATGCACGGCCACCCGGCACTCGGTGCGGCGTGGAACGTCATGCTGCAACGCTTCGTCTCCGCCATCGCCGAACAGATCGAACACGAGCGGGCTGCGGACCGCGCGCCGGCCGGCGCACCCGCCGAACTGGTCGCCACCGTCCTGGTCTGCGGCTACGAACGAAGCTTCTACATCGGCCAGCGCGGCCTCGAACCTCGAATCCCCGACCCGGGAGCGACTGTCGCCGCGATCACCGAGCTCACCCTCGCCGGAATCTTCGGGGCCAAACGCCGGACCAAACGCGCGCGGAAGCGCAAGAGTGGGGCCGACGGTCCGATCGCCGTCGCCGCGGTCCGGGAGCCACCTGCCCCGGCAACGGGTGGCGATGCCGAAACCAAGGCCACCATCCTGCGAGCGACCAGCGAGTTGCTCGGCGAGATGACACTGGACCAGTTGAGTGTCGCGAATATCCTGGATCGTTCGAAGCTGTCGCGAGCCACGTTCTATTTCTACTTCGGCAACAAGGACGACGCCTTCATCGAGCTGTTCCAGTCCGTCGCGGACCGAATCGTGCAAGGTTTCGTCGATCTCGCCGACGCCGACCGCGCCGACGCCGATGCCATCCGAGGAATCATCCACACCTGGCTCGAACTCGATGCGGCCGACCTCGGGGTACTACGCAATGCCATTCACGAATGGCCGCGTCGGCCCGAATTGCGTCAGCGATACCTGGACACCGTGGCGACGATGACGACGACCCTCGAACGCATCATCGAGAATGATCGCGCCGCCGGGCTCGCCGTAGACGGACCGCCGGCCGCGGAGTTCGCGGCGGTACTGCTGTGGACCATCGAGCGCAGTATCGCGGGTTCGCTGGCCGGGGAAGCGCATCTCCGGGACATCGACGCGGTCGCGGCTTTCCTGGGCGACCTGCTGGTTTCCGCGGTCTACGGGGTTTGATCAGCGGTCGTCCCCGGCAACACTCGATCGAGCCGAACCCGCCGGCTGAGGCGTGCTCTGATTCAACAGCCCGGCTGCCGGTACTCGGCAGAACACCCTGCCCGAACCGCCCCTGAGCCCCCTCGATACCGAGACACATCCTCGTGCCCCGCCAGTCGGCCGAGGTTCGCCGGGAATTCCGGCCCATCCTCCCGCGCGCTGCGGGCAGTTTACGGCTCCCAGATCCACTGACTCGCCACCGCGGTCAGCCCGGTCCGAGCGGGCGGAGAGCACAGTGGCCCGCGAGACGACGCCCTGTCCCGGTCCCGACGGTCCGACACATCGTCCAGCGCTGCCCGACCGGTCGTTCACCTGCGATTCGAGCGCATTGTGGCTTGGCTCTCTTCTATCCAATTATGTGATTGACACCACGTCTATACACGTTGTACGGTCAGGTTGTGAACACTTCAGAGACCCTCGCCCAGGCCGTCCTACCGCGGACGATCGAGGAATTGACGCCGGAATGGCTCGGAGCCGCACTGAGCATCCAGCAGCCGGGAACCCTCGTGAATTCGGTGACGCAAACCGGCATCATCTGGGGCTCGGCGACCAAGGTCTTCGCCCAAGTCGAGTACGAAAAGAATCCTGCGCAGATTCCGAACCGGCTGTGCATCAAGGGCGGTTTCGACGAACGCAGCCGCGCTTTCGGGCTCGGCCCCGCCTATGAGCTCGAGGGCTGTTTCTACCGCGACCTATCCCCGGTCCTGCAAGCCGAGCACCCGGATTCGTTCTACGCCGCCGCCGAGAAAGACCAGGGTGTCGTCATCCTGGAGGACCTCAACGAGAAGAACGCCGACTTCGCCGTTCCGACCAGGCTGTGGTCGGTCGATGACGTCGCCGCGACTCTGGAGGTGATGGCCGGCTGGCACGGCCCCCTCACCGGCAGCGCCCCGGGCCGCTTTCCGTGGCTACCGGTCGGCGCAGAGGCGGCTCGACGAGCTTTCGATGTCATGCTCAGCCCCGAGCAGTTCCACATCTTGATCAACCGCGACGAGGTTCCCGACCTCTCACCCGGACTCCGCGACGACGAGCGGATCCGCCGCGCCTTCCGCGCCCTCTGGGAGTACGACGACTCCGCCGCCCACACGATCAATCACGGTGACGCGCACTTCGGGCAGTTGTATCGCATCCCGGGCGAAGCACCGGCGTTCCTGGACTGGCAGACTGCATGCCTGGCACCGTGGGGCCACGACGTCGCCTACTTCCTCGGCTCCGCCCTCACCGTCGCGGACCGGCGAACGCATGAGCGAGAGCTGCTCGCGCACTACACCGCCGCCCTCGCGGCCGCGGACGGCCCCACCGTGGACGCCGACGAGGCCTGGGCCGAGTACCGCAGGCACATTTTGCACGGCTTCGCGTGGATGTGCGTTCCGACCGTCATGCAACCCGCCGAGGTGGTATCGGCCATGACCGAGCGCTACGCTGCCGCGATCGACGATCTCGATCCCTTCGAGCTCCTCTTCGGCTGACCGGAGTCCGGCGCGCGCACCGTCGCCCGGGATGAGGCGCTTCCACGCCCCCACCATCGTGTCGCTGGTCGACCGCGCCCCACTCCAGCCGCACTTGCCGCGCCGGCCCGAAGGTCCGCCGAACCCACCGTGAACGGTGTGCGATCACCGTCGGGGCCGGTGCATGCCGAGCGTGGGCATCCACGCCGATATCCTCGTCTTCTCGGACAGTGCGCCCGACAGCACCGCCCCCGCAGCGTCCGGGTGGGCCGACAGCACACCCGGCTCCCGGTGGATATCGGCCGCCGACAACCCGGCACGTCGGCTGGAGAAACCGGGCCGCCGTCCCTAGCAGCGGTTCGCGATCCCGGCGCCGCAGCTGGCCGAGATCTGCCGGGTCGCGGCAATGACCGGCACCGATCCAGAACTCATGCTGGCCGGCTACACCCTGCCCTGAATCCTGGCTGGATGGGAGAGACTTGGAGCATGAGCAGAGTCGATGTCGCGACCATCACTCTCCATGCGCAGCGGCCCGGGGCGCGACGGGTCGTCGGGCAGGGGCATCAGCTTCTCGGGTGGGTGTCGTCGGGGTCGAGTCCGCGTGCGCCCAGGACCACGTCCAGCGCGTCGTCGTCGGCGCGCTTACGTTCGAGGTAGGCCGGGGTGTCGGTGATCTCGACGTCCACCGCCGGGCCCAGGGGTGCCGTCATCGCGTCCAGGACTGCGCGGCCTCCTCATGCCCGAGCCCGGACCGTGTCGCGCGCAGGTCGACCAGGGTGCCGTGGGCGAAGATCAGCGCCAGGCGGAGCAGCCGGTCCTGCCGACCGTAGAGCGGACCGATCTCCTCGTTCTGTGCCCCGCGGGCCAGGCCCGGCCAGTCGACCCAGGCTCCCTCGACATGGGCCTGTCGGCGTTCTGGTCGCGTTGGATCGGAGAGGGGGTGTGGTGTATCGCTTCGTCCGTAGGGTTGCTGACGCAAAATCCGTAGGGCCCGCAAGGATTGCACAGGAACGGCAGCAGACCGCAGAGGCCCGGGGACAGTGGTGGCGGTAGTAGGAGCGGGGAGCCTCCGCATGGTGCGATCGAGTCACTCCACGAAACCCTGTAGCTTGCGCCGTCGAATCCGACTTGAATCAGACCCGACCGGCTCCCGTCGCGCCAGTTGATCTGATAGGTACCCGGGGTGAGGGCTCCAGGCACCCCGCGGCTTTGCGCATCATTGGGATCGAGCACGCAACCGACGGGTGCAAGTGAGAAGACAGCCGCGTCCTGCCCGCCTGGTTTGCCCCGAACCGTCGGAATGGAAAGAACCTGGCCGCTCGCGTCGGTCTCTTCGAACCACGCTAGGAGTCCCTGCGCCGCGACCCCATCGTCGTAGGCGTTGAAGAAGGGGTTGATGCTATTGCGGTACTCGAAGGTAACCGCCTCATTGCCGGGTCCTTGCAATGTGAGGGTTTGTACAGTGGCGGGCAGCTCGAGTCCGAAGGGCGCCACTGTTCGAGTGCCGGATCTTGTTACATCCAGATCGACCGTGCGCTCCGAACCGTTCCAGCCGTATCTCTTGCGATGGAAGGGCTCCATGTAGAAGCCGAACACCGCATCCAAAGGCTCATTGATGGTGCAGGACATCAACGTGAGCGACGAGAGAATGTTGCGCATGCTGTTGCAGACACTGGCCGCTTGGTCAGGGGGAGGAAGTCCAGAGCCGTAGAGATCATCTGCCCCTGGTGAAAGAAGGTGTGCAAGCTCGTGCGCGTAGTTCATCAGACCGGATTGGTGACCGGCGAGAGATACACTCGAGCACACCTCTACGCCGGACATGGGAAGGCATCCCGGATGCCTCGTCGCTCCGGATCCGGTTGTATATCCATCGATTTCCAGGATCGTGAGCTCGTCGGTCGTGACACTGCCATCGTCGTTGGTGTCGTACTTGCTGTAGTCGAATCCCGCGTCCGCGGCGAGCAGACGCACACGCCTGGCCCTTGCCATCGAGTCGCCGTCTGATGTTCGCACGTCGGCTCTGCGTTCGAACGCTGCGCTGCGGTCTTCGAGCACGGTGACCGTATCCACCCTGCTGAAGGTGAACATCCCGCGGGACAACGCCGAATAGTAGTCGGCCACATTGCGTGAACCAGCTACGCCGGTCTCGCCGAAGATCCGATCCTCGTACCAGGCCTCGTTGTGGGCCAGCGCCGCAGGGGGCTTGAGGGGACTCGGAGGCGGAGAGAAGGGATTCGGCTGGAGCAGGATGAGCAACACCGGTCGCGCACCCCGTTCCTCAGCCGACACCTCGCCTGCAAATGTCGCCATGCTGGTACCCAACAGAACAGCGATACAGAGCAGGACACGGACGCGATGCCAGAACAACCTCGCGATGGTCTCGTTGAGCAACTCGCCTCCCTATCGACCGACCGTCGACGGACTCGGTTCCGCCCGCTCACACCACCGCACTTTGTAGCGCAATCATTCAGCCTCTCTTGTGCGACACACCGGTTCTTTGACGTTTTGTTCCTGAGAGTCCCCACCAGTGTGCCAGTGCGTTGACCTGTGGTTTTCCCGCTGATTTTCTGTACGCCCGGCCCCGACGGGGCCGGCGCTGTCGGCGGCGAGCGTGACCAGCTCGTCCTTACGACCGACGTGGTTCGGGCGCAGCCAGACCACACCGAGACCGTCCTGAGCACGAGTGAAACGGGTGCTCACCGCACGGTTGCGTCCGTCGGCCGATGTGGACCTGGCTCCGGTTCAGGACTGATGAGCGGCTTTCCTCGACGAAGTGACGCGGCCCGGTTGCGGGGTTCATGGGCAGCCGGGTGCTGCTGTTCGGTTCTCGTCGCGGGTGTTGTGGGGTAGGTGGGTGTCGAAGAAGGTGGCGAGTGTGTGGTGTTGAACAGCGAGGCTGTGGGCGGGATCGACGGCGCCGACGAAGGCTGTTGTGGTGTGCCCCAGCCGGGGGAGCAGGGTTTGGTAGTCGGTGTAGCTGAAGTGTTCGCCGTCGGGCAGGTGGACTCGGCAGAGCGGGCCGCGGTGGTGGCCGAGGAATTGTTGCCAAGAGGCGTCGGTGTCGAGGCTGTGGTCGCCGGCGCTCATCAGCAGGAAGGGTCGGTCCAGACCTTCGTCGGCGGCTCGGCCGAAGTTGCGGGAGGATTGGGAGTAGGCCATGCTGCCGTCGAGATCGGCGCCCGCGCTGATGCGCGGGTCGGCGAACATGGTCTCGGCGGTGGTGAATCCGCCACCGGAGTGACCGAACATGCCGATGCAGGAGAGATCGAGAGCCGTGTTCAGCCCAGCCGGTACAGCCCGGCCGTCGGCGTCGCGGTGTACACCGGCCGCCAGCAGTTCCAGCTGGTCCAGGACGAACCGGGTGTCCGCGATGCGGGTGGTGATCAGGCGTTTGGAGACGTCGAGGGTGGGCGCTGGCCGAAATTTGCGCGCGACGCGTCCGCCGGGGAATTCGACGGCTTCGGCTTCGTGGGTGTGGTCGATCGCCACGACGATGTAGCCGTCGCTGGCCAGTTGTTCCATCTGTGTGGTGCCGTGTGAGCGCGACAAGGTCGCCCCCGGCGAGTACAGCAGGACCGGCCGGCGCCCGTCGGCTACGGGCGCGCCGATTCCGGAGTGGGTGGGGAAGCGGTAGTCGAGCAGGTTCGGCTCGACGCCGAGTTTGCCGGCATCGGTTGCGGCTACGGCTGCGGCGACCCCGGCGGCCATGTACGGCGCTTTCGGCTCGGTGTTCGGCCGCGCCGGATAGCGCACGGTGATCATCAACTCCCGCACACGGCCGGGTACCCACGGATCTTCCCGGCTCGGGTCGATCAGGTGCAGATCAGTGCTACCGACCGGATACGGTCCGGTAGGTGCGGGCAGGCCGACACGAATCGGCTCCGCGGACGCGGCGGTGGGTACACCGGCCAGCACCACCGCGATGAGGAGCGCGCTGACCCGGCGCAGCAGGAAAGTAGCGGTCACACAGCAGAACATAGAATCGCAAGTGCTGCGCACACATCGGGGCTATCACCTGTACCGACCCCGAGATCCGGCGCCGTGGCCCGCGGCACCGACGGGGTGGTTGCCCGCATCTGTCACCGGAAAGCGTCCCGCGACGGGCCCCGCGTGACCGCGCGGGCCACCGTCGACGGTCTGCCCGCGCTCACGGCCGGCGTCGGCTGCGCTGGGTCAGCTCTGGCTGCCGAGCAGGCCGCCGATCGGCGTCGGCGGCAGCGCACGCACCAGGGTCATCACGGCGTTGCAGTACGCGCTGGGCACGGCTTCCCACGGGTTGGCGTTGCAGACGTAGTTGCCCATCTTGTCGTAGTGCGTTGTACAAATAGATTCCAGAACTGACCGCGAAGTGATCCCGAGTCCGTGCAATCGTCCTACCGCCCAACGCTTCTCCCGCCGTTCGACAGTATGAGCACGGCGGCGGCAGGTATCAGTGGGTAGGCCGGGTGGCGGCGAGATCGCCGCAAGGATGCTGGAAGCAGCACAACGTCTCGTCGAGGCGAGGGCGAGAAGAGCTGGTCGACAGGTCAGTGAATCCCATCGTGGGGCGCCACGCGGAATTCGATACAGCCTCGACCAGACCACCCATACTCAGGCGAAAGGTGAACCTCTTCGTTCCGCTCCTCCTCATCGGCAGACCGCTGCCCGGCCTGCCCCCAGGCCGAACAGTGGACCCCCTTCTCCTCCTGACAGGAGAGGTAACCAATGGCAGCCCTGACCACCGTTCAAAAATTGATGCGTTCTTGGACACATTCGACCTGAATTATCGCTGGTCAGCGACAACGGTTGCCGGAGTTCTGCCCAAGAACGCCCTTTGCGGGACATGCGTCGGTGGATCTCGGGGACCCCTACCGCTTGGGATGTTGCGACGTGCAGTCGAAGAGTCTGTCGAGGTAGTAATCGATGGCGGTCAGCGCGGCATCGGGATCGATGACGTCGAAGTCGAGAAGCGGGGTGAAGCCGGTCAGCGCAAGCAGGAGGTTCGTCTCGATGGCCGGTTCACGATCCGAGGGGATATGGCCATCGGTGATTGCTTGCCTGATCAGGCGTTCGGTCAGTGCTCTGCCGTCGTGTAGTCCGAGGCGGGCCTGTTCGTGTAGCTCTGGGTCGTGTAACGCCTCGAGGGTGTAGGCGGCGCTCATACGGCTGGTGGCGCGGGCGTCCGGGTGCAGGGGGAGCATCTCCATGAGCGTCGCTCGCAGTACGTCGCGCGGGTGTGGAGGTGAGCCGAGGCGGTCGAGGCTTCGGGTGACGCGCCGTGAGGTCTGCTCGGAAGCGAACTCCATAGCGAAAACGAGCATCGCTGTCCGGGAGCTGAAATAGTGCTGGACCTGTCCGAGGGAGGCGTCCGCCTCGCGGGCGATCTCACGCATCGTCGCTCGGGTCCAACCTTGTTGTTCCACTACTCGCCACAGGGCGCGCGCGATGGTTTGGCGACGTTCTCGGTGATCGACCTGTTTGGGCACGCGAACCCCTTCCATCTGACTCCATACACCTGACATAATACAGCTGACTTGAAAAAGGAAGTGGTGAGAATGGCTGACCGGAGATCCCTGCCGAGGAAGGTTGAAGCACCCATTGAGGACCGTTACCAGTCGAGTAGAGGGGGTTACGCTGCACCGTATGCCCTGCTCCTGCTGGGTGAGCGCCGCCGATTCGAGTTGGGGAGTGCGCGATGAGCGCATTCGCCGCCCCTGAGCTGGAGGCAGCATATTTCGGGGCCTACGACGCGGTGCTGGCACACTGGCCGGTACCGGTCGAGACGGCAGATCTTCCGGGTAAGTACGGAACGACACGGGTCACTTCCGCCGGCCCGTCCGCAGCACAGTCGCTGGTCCTGCTCCACGGATACAGTGGCACGTCCGGGATGTGGTATCCGGTCGTCGGTTCACTGGCCGAGGAGCATCGTGTGCGGGCCGTGGACATCATGGGCGAGCCGGGCCGCAGTCGACACACCGGCGCGGCTTTGACCAGCATGGACGATCTCGTGGACTGGCTGGCGGAAACGTTCGACCTTCTCGGGCTATCCAGGGCCGACCTGTGCGGCCAATCCCTGGGCGGTCACCTCGCGCTCCGGTTCACGCTCGCCCATCCCGAACGGGTGCGACGGCTGGTCCTGCTCGATCCGCCCCTGGTCTTCGCCGGGCTCAGTCCCGAATTCGAGGAGCTGGGCCGGAACCGCGACCTGCACCCGACATTCGAGGACGCCCGCGCGGCGCTGGCACCGGGCACCCCCGGCAGCGGGCCGGCGCACCTGGAGGCCTACCTCGACCTGCTCGCTCACGGAGCCGCGCACTTCCCGGCCTCGCCGATCGTCTATCCCCACCTGCCGGATGGGCTGACGCGCCTGCCGGTCTCGACCCTCGTCGCACTGGCCGGGGCGAGCGAGGTGCACGATGCGGAGGCGGCCGCGGATGTCGCGCGGCGTGCCGGGGCCCACACGGTGATTCTCCCTGGTGCCGGACACAGCCTCCT
The DNA here is from genome assembly GCF_014645735.1 of Nocardia jinanensis. Classification (GTDB taxonomy): domain Bacteria; phylum Actinomycetota; class Actinomycetes; order Mycobacteriales; family Mycobacteriaceae; genus Nocardia; species Nocardia jinanensis. Next base: position 458,880 of record NZ_BMMH01000005.1, read on the forward strand.
GGCCGACATCGAACCCGTCCGCAGCCTCGTCCTCGAACACCTCCGGCGAACGGACTCGCCGGCCTGACGCCGCATCAGCGAATTTCGAGAAGACCCCTTGCCGTGGACGTACTCTCGCGCTCATTCCGACCGGGTCGCCACGGCCGATGTTGTTCGAGCTGGTTGATACAGCGCTCGACAGTGTTGCGATCCCGGTAAATCACTGTGTCGAACGCCAGAGGCCAGCCGCCTTGCGAGCCGCGCCGGGGGCGGTGCCCGGCTTGATCGGCCGGGCTCGCGATGGTCGCCAGGACGCGACGTCGGCGCAGATACTCACGGTTGGCCCGTACGCAGCCCGACAAAGTGGATCGGCCAGGTACGAACCTGGCACCGCGCGCTGCCCCCGACGCTCGGTGCACTCCAAATTCCTCGTTCAAAAACCGATCCTCTTCTGGACACTGCGAGGAAGTCCGAATCCGGACCGAGATTGCCTTGTCGCTGCTCTGCTCTGGTGTTCAGAAAACGTGTACTCCCCAGGTGATGGTGGTGTGGCGCAGCCAGTGGATCGAGGTGCCGTGGGTGTGCGCTCAGGGGAGGTGTTTACCGAGGCGTTCGAACAGGTGGTTGTAGCGTCGGCGGGTGATCGGGTTGCCGTTGCGTGCGCGCAGCAGTGGACCCGAGGCGGGCGCACCGCATTGTTCGGCGTGGCGGCACAGGGCTTGCATGAGGGTCGGTGAGATCGGTTGCCACAACTGTGTTCCGCCTTCTCCCGCGGGAGGATCACCGATTGCACCGGATCGAGATCCTGCGGTCGCAGGGCCAATGCCCCAGCGCGGCGGCAGGCGGTTTGGGTGTGCAGGCGCAGGATCAGGCTGTCCAATTCGGAGTCGTTACCGGTGAGTCGGCTGTCTTCGGCGTGCCTGTACAGCTTGCGCAGCGCATCGATGACGTGGCGCCCGACTTCGTTGCCGCCACGATCGGAGCGGCGGATCACCCGGCCGGCGCGGATCTGTTCACACAGCACCTGCCGTTCGGCGGTGGTGGGTTCGTCGAGTCGCCGTTCACCCAGCCGGGTTGGGCGATGATCTTGTTCCAGTAGGTGCAGCAGTGGTCGCGGGTGCGGCCCGCGGGCATCCGGTCGATCGCGACCGGGATGAACTCGGCGAAGGTCGGTGCGAGACGAGCGGCCTCGGCCAGCGATCCGGTGCCGAGGTCCGTGACCGTCAGACCGAAGCGTTCCATCATCATCTGCACCGGGGCGAGTGATCAGAACCAGTCCCCCGGTGACCTGCCACGACAGCAGATCTCCGGGATGCCGGTCGAGGGCTCCGACGATGGCTTTGTCGACGACGCGGCCGTTGGTGTCGACGGGCCGGATGCTGTGCATTCGCTATCCCCGGAAGTCGAGGCGTCTCGGTCCACCATGAAACATGGGCTACCCCCGAGACCTGCGAGGCCCCGGGCCTTGTCCGGTACGTGACGGCCGAAACCTACCGCGCCGATCGGTCGGGGATCGACGGGCACCGATGTCGGCGGGAGCCACCAGAGCGGTGAGGCGGTCCGAGGGCGTCACGCCGAGCTCACGGGCGATCAATTCGCGGTGCTCGAGGTAGCAGCGCTGCGCCTCGGAACGGTTCCCCTCGGCCAGGTGCGCTTGGATCAGAATGCGCTGCGCGCTCTCGCGAAGGACGTCGGCATTGACGGCGACGAGAGCCACCTCGACGGCCTCGGCACTGCGGCCCAGGCGGATGAGTTCTCGGGCCATGCACTCTAGCCCGTGGAGAAGTCGTTGACGGATGCGCTCGCGTTCGAGGACCAGCCAGTCATCGGGCCAGCCGGGCAGCAGATCGACGCACGCGACGTCCCACGCGGTGTGCGTGAAATCGTCGGAGGTGCGATCGCCGCTGATCACCCGTGCCGCCCAATCCGACAACAATCGGACATCGACAAGGACATGGGACTGCAACGAAACCCAGCACCGATCGGCATCGACCAAGGACACCGGTAGCGCATTGAGGCGCCACAGCGCCGAGCGCAGATTACCTGCGGCACGGGATTCGGGCGTGTCCGGCCACAGCGTGCCCGCTATGTAGTGCCGGTCATGGGCCCCCGGATGCAGCGCCAAGAATGCGATCAGTCGGGCGGCACCGATGGACATCCCCCAATTCGCGGACGCATGGACGACGGTGACTCCTCCCAGCAACTTGACGAGGGGCGCGTGCGCTGCCGCTCTCGTCGCCAGGGCTCCTATCAAACCGGCTGCCATGGTGCCTCCACGTTCGATGGATCGACTATGACTGCACGCCGTCACTGGTCCGTCACGGAGACCGCCGAGACCCGGGCCCGCTGCCCTCGATGCGGGTGAGAGATCGAGCTGCCGCACCGGCGACCACGGGTGGGACACCGCCGTACCGGATACGGGTCAGCTTCGGCACTGCACGAGCCAATCGCAATTCTCCCGCGGCCAGTACCCCACGCAAAAGCCCCTCGGCGGATTCGATATCCGATCCGGGCAATTCCAGCAGCTCGAGGATGTCCGCGTCCTGCAGTACGGGCAGCCCGGGAGGTGAATCCGGCGAATGCAACAGGCGTAACCATGCGACGGGATCGAGCTCATAGGTGGCAACTTCTCCGGCACGCCGATAGCGGGCCACCTCCGGTTCGTCACGCACCAGCGGCGGGAAAAGGGTGACCGGGCCGCCGACCCACCCGGCACCGAGTAGTGCGGCATGCACGGCACGGAACGGGACCTCGGGCCGAACCACCCACGTCCGTGCGGCGGCGCCGGCGGTCATCGTGAACTCCCGGGTTTCGCATCGCCCTGGACTGCCACCGCCAGCACGCGGTCCAGAGCGGCCCGGCGGTTCCCGGCCTTCGCCTGCCGGGACAGTGCATGCTGGAGTTGGGCCGCTTGGGTGGGGGTCAGCTGCTCGCAGGAGACGATGACTCGCGCCAGCGCCGAGGCGGACGCGCCGGGCGGAGTCTGGTCGGCGAGCGCCAGAATGCGGTGCGCCACGTCCTCCGCGTCAAATTTTTCTCCTCGCACGATATCGACGACGAACGGCCGGCCCTCGCCGTCGACCAGGTAGCGCCCACCGGGCTCCCACTCGATGCCGTCGGCGATCGGGCTCTTCTGCGCCCGGAGAGCCAGCATCACGGCCTCGGCCGTCGCGATGGAGTCCGGTGTGACGCCGGTCGGGCGCCGCGCCAACTCGCGGAACAGTCGGGCGTCCGATTCGGCCATTCCCTCGGTGCCACCCAACCGGTAGCGCTCCACCGTGGCCCACCAGTGCTCTGCCTCCGCGATGCTCTCCCGGGCGATATCCGTGCCGCGGACCACCGAGATGTTCTTGCCGAACGACCGCAGCCGAGTCTGGATAGCCTCGAGCGTCCCCGCCGCGATACGCGTGCTCTGGCCGGCACGCACCTCGACCTGCACGCGCCGTTCGTCGACCGCCTCGAGCGCCGCACGGACCTCGGTCTCGTCGAGGCCCACCGCCATGAACGTATCCGTACGGAGCAGCTCGATCAGGCGGTCGCGGACCCGCTTCAGGTTCTTCCGAAAATTACTGTCGATCGCGCTGAAGTCGTTGACCGAGCCGGTGTAGTGCTTGGCCTCGCCCACGATGATCTTCGCGTGCACGACGCCGCCCGACCGCCGGGTCTCGATTATCACGTCGTCGAAACCCCAGCCCTGCGGGGTCTGGGCGTCGAGCTGCACCCGCTTCACGCCCTTGCCGCCGGCAGGCCGCGCGTTCTCCATTCGCATCGCGAGCTCGGCGACGCCACCGGCCCACCGGCTCGTCCGACCGGACCTGACCCAGCCCCGCTCACCCAAGCGCTCCTCGTACTTCTCCACCACGTTCCCGAAGTCGTCGTACACCTGCACCCACCTCGACCGCCGAGACCCCTCGGTGATTACCTTTCCGCGGAACACGCGCTCCGGACCGACCATCCGGACACCGAACTCCTCAGCGGTCGGCGCCTTTTTGGCGAAGAGCCGGGGCACCTCGGCCAGGAAAGGTGGCGGGTCGAGGTCGCCGATGCGGATGCGGTCGAAATCGCCGGCGTCGAGGTCGAGCAGCATGCCGCGGCGCTCCGACAGCACATCGAACGCGGCCCGCGCGTCCTCGAAGCGGTCGACGAGGTCGGCGGCCCGCTCGGTGGTCAGGCCGGGCCGGGACAGTTCCGCGTCGTACTCCGACATCAGCCGTGACTGCACCTCGAGTTCCAGATCGAGCTTGGCGTGCCACGCCGCGGCCCGGTCCTCCAGGGAGGTCGACGCCCACTGCGCCAGGCGGCGCTCGTCGAGCAGAGCCACCCGCTCGGCGTTGAGGACGTCGCGAATCTGGCGAGCGTGCTTACCTTCCTCGCGCAGCGCGGACAGCGGCGCACCCTCCCGTAGCACCACCACAGGCTCGCCGGCCACGACCAGAGTGACAGCGTGGCCACGGAATTCGCTGCCCGTGCGGGCCGTGAACTCCACATCGGGCAGCACGATGATCGGGGTATCGACGAACCGGCCGCGCTCGGCAGCGGGGATACCGGACAGGAAGTGCCGCATCATCTCGCGACGCACCTCGCGTACCGCCTCGGCACTCGCGACGGCATCCGCGGTGCCCCGGGCCAGCGCGCGATCGAAATCTGCCGGGGTGCGGTCCGGGAACCTGCGCAGATACTCCCGCCGGGCCGCCAGCCGCTCGACCGGCGATCCGCGGCGCGCCGACAGGTCGTGCGATACAACTCCGGCCGCGAGCGATTCCGAGGTCGAGCGCAGCAGCACCCGATCGGCCGCGATATCGGCCCCCGAACCCGAGCGCAGGGCGCGGATCGTGTCCACGGCGGCACCCAACGCCTTGGGGGCGTACTTCATCACGCCGTGTACGGCGGCGCCCACACCGATACCGACCAGTGCTGCCATCCCGGCCGAGGTGGCCAGGTTTCGCAGCGGGTCCCCCTGCCAGGTGCCGCGGTCGAGTGCGGCGGCGGTTACGGAGGTCGGCACCGATTGAACAACCTGCTCGGCCGCGAACGCCGCGGCTCGGCGCAGTGCGGCTTTCGTCGCACCGACCGGTTCGATCACCCGGAGTAACTTATCGCCCAGCCCGGCGGTCAGCACGGTGACAACGGCGTCGACAACTCCGACGATCAGGTCGTCGGTCAGGGCCTGCCGGCTGTATGCCGCTCCGAGAATGTCCTGTTTGGTCGCGACCGTTGCGGCCGTGCCCGCCAGTGAAGCCGCTAGACCGAGGACCACCGGCCCGGCGGTGCCGCCGGTTGCGGCGGTCACCAGCACGGCCGCGGTGATCGCCGCGCTGGCCGCCACGATCTGGGCCGTTCGGTCGACATAGGCGTCGACGGCCTCGCGGTAGTGGTCGGCCACGGCGTTCGTGGCTTCCCGCGCGGCACGGACGGACACCTCCGCCCGGCGGATCGCGCCCGCATCACCCGACCGTACGGCGCTCTCGTAGGCTTCGTATCGCTCGGTCGCCCGCCGATAGGACCGTTCGAGCATGGCGAGTTCGGGCCCGACGGCGTTGTCCCGCTCTCGGGGGTTGTTCTTGAAGTACACGTCGCGCTCGTACTGGTAACGCCGAGTCGCCGCGGCGAGCTCCTCGGCTGCCGTGGTCGGCACGCCGCCCAGCGCCTCACGCAGGTCGAAGGCGTCTCGTTCGAGGACAGTGTATTTCGTGTCCGCTGTCCAACCGCCGGTTTCGGACCGGAGCCGGGAAACCATATCTTCGCCGTCTACCTCGCGGATGTACTCGGCGCCGATCCGGGCGATCTGCTGCTTTGTCCGACCGGTGAGAGCCCTCAGCACCGGATCCCGATCCATCCCCCACCCGACCACGCCGAATCGGACGGACTGCGCGGCAGTGAGCCCGCCGCCGCCTGCCAGCCGAGACCGCGCCTCTTCCGCGCCGCCGAATTGGGTGGTGGCAGCGACCATGTTCTGCAGCGCGCCCTGCGCTTTCCCACCCCAGCGACCGGCATAGCGGGCGCCGAACGTCCGCGAGACGTCACTCATCCACTGCTGTGCGAGCTCCCGCGCGATCTCCTCCGTCGCCTCGCGCTGATAGGCCTCGATCTCGGCGGCCGCCGGGCGGCGCCCGTCGTCGGTGATGCCGTCCCGGTCCATGAGAGATTGGGCTCGCTCCTCGACCTGCCGACGGCAGGACTCCGAGCGGCGCACCTCGGCGAGCGCGTCCTGGTAGGTACGTTCCAGTTCGGCGTTCAATTCCGAATCGGAGGTGTAGAGCCCCTCGGTGGTGCGCTGCAACCGGGCGGCGCGCTCGCCGGCGCGATCGACATCGAGCAGGTCTAGCGCGATCTCACGCCGGGTGCCGCGCAGGTTCCACGCGATGGCTGTCCGCAGCGCGCTGATCCCACCGGTGGGCAGCTCGGCGCCGAATTTGCGCTCGTAGGCGTTCTCCATCGCGCGCGTTCGACGACGTACCTCGTTGTCGACCTCCTCGGCAGACCAGGCTGCAGCACCCGGTTCGGCCAGCACGGACGTACGGATCCGCGCGAACAACCGGTCGATATCCGGAGCGTCGGCGAAGGTTCCGGGGCGGATGTAGCGGTCGAGCTCGATGGCGTCGGCTTGCGCCTGCAGATCACGGATCGCGCCAGGTGGAGACTCGCCCGGATTCCGGCTCATCCGATTGATGTCCAGCAGGATTCGCAGTTCCTTTTCGCCACGGTCTTCGGTGACCGTGCCACGCGACTCGACCCAGCGGCGACCACCGAGGACGGAGACGAGATGGGCACGAGTCTCGCGGTCGTCGACGACCGCGGCGGCCTCGCCCGGTGGCAGCGCCCGGATCGCGTCGAGGGCACGACCCGGGTCATTGGACAACCAGCCCTTCGAGTCGGCAATCACCCCGCGCGCGTGGCGGGCCCGCGCCTGTGCGGCCGTCGCCGAGCCGTCGTTTCCCGCGAGGCCGCTCGCCTGGTCACGGTCGGAACCCGACATCTGCTGCTCGATACGCTGCTGTAGCGATTCACCGAACACAATGTTGTAGTACTGGTTCAGCAGGGCCATCGCTGGCCCGTCCACCCCGGTGAGTGCCACGACGACCTCCTCCTCGGCCGTGCCGTGCCACACCGTGAGTGCGCGCCGCAGTCTGTCGGCCCGGACCCCTAGCGCTCCGTCGCCGCCCGGAAAATAGATCGCGGCGAGATCTTTGGCTTCGGCCTCTCTACCCGGCCTGATCGCATACACCTGCTCGCGGAGCTCGGCCGTCTGTTGCTCATGGTGTTCCTTCTGGTACCTACCGACTAGGACCCCGGCGACGGCCGACATCGGGTCGCGGTCGGAACCGGCACTGAGATAGTGCCGCGCGATCGCCATCTGGTCGGCGTCGAGGCGGCCGGCGCGGTCCGCGCCGGCGCCGTATGCCTCGTGCTGTGCCTGCAGGTAGGCGGCTGCGGCGAATCGGATCTCCCCGACGAGCTGAGTACGGACGGCGTTCTGCTCGGCCTGTGCCTGGGCGGCGGTGATCGCGGTCTCCTGGGCGCGCGCGTCCGCAACAGCCTGGAGTCGCACGTTGTCTGCGACGAACGAGCGATGCAATCGCCGGTCGGCCCAATCCCGGACCGCGGCCCCGGCCTTGATACCGGCATTCCGTAGGGTCGCGACCAAGCCCGCTGCGTCATCGGTCGTCCGGTCGGTGAGCGTGCGCATCGCCGCGGTAAGCCTGTCGTCGACCACATCGAACCACAGGTTTTCCCCCAGATTCGCGGGCCGCCGGGGCTCGGTAGGCAGCCGCGCCTGGAAATCGTCGTCGGCCCGCCGGTAGGCGTCGCGGTATTCCTCGCGGTAACCCTCGATCAGCTCCTTGCGACGGGCAGCGGCCGCCTCGATCGCCACAACCCCTCGGCCGACGTCACGATGGATATAGGCGATCCGCTGGGCGACCAACTCCTCCACCAGTTCGGGTTTCCGGCTGTGCAGCGCCAGCCGGAGACGTTGCACACGGCGTGCTTCGTCGCGCAAGCGGGCGGCCTCGATCCGGGCGTTCGCCCGCTGTGCCGCAGCGGCCTGTGCCGCGCTCGCCCGAGTGACGGCGAGTTCGCCCTCGGTCGCGACATGCTCGAGATGGGCCTCGAGTTCATGGCGCCGCTGTTCGACCGCGGCGGCGAGAACGGCAGGCGCGATGCGGGCAGCATCCCGCAGCTGATCCATCTTCGTGGTGAGATCGGCTTGTACTGCCTTATACAGAGGTTCGGTCAGTTCCTCGAGGTGATTCGCCATCCGGGCGGGCGGGAAGGCCGCGGCGCGGACAGCCTGCACGATATGGCCGGCTCGCTGCGGGACAGTGGCGAGCACTATCGACAGGACCCGGAGAGTCTGGCCGACCTCGAGCTGCGCCTGAGCTGGTGGCAGCGGCGGCGGGGGCGGGGGCCGGAAGTCGATCAGCACAGGCGGCTCGATCGGCACGGCCGCGGGAACAGTCGCGACAGGGGTCGTGGCCGCCGCGGCGACCGCAGCCCGCGCCCGTGCGGCTTCGGCCGCGTTGACCGTGGCACTGCCCGTTCCGGGCTGGCTCGCCGGCACCTCGACCGCCAGTTCATCGGGGCCGGCCTTCGGGGCCCCGGCCAGCCGGGGTCGGGTACCGTCCGGCATCGGCTCCAGCGCCGGCAGGGCCAGTTCCGGGAGCCGCGCATTGAGCGCATCGGTAATGACCTTGGTCGCTTCGGGAACGGGGTCGATTTCGATCGGGTCGATGGGTCGCGGCAGCGGAATCCGCCTACCCCCACCGATCTGCCGCGGCCGGGTCGCCCGAGCCCGCGCCGCGGCGAGCCGGGGTTCGTACACGGCGGACAGCGGTACCGCCGAAGGTGTTTCGTGCGGGAGTGCCGCTGCGGCCGTGCGCACCGCCGCCATGAGGTCCTCGGGGCTGCGCACCGTGGCGGCGGACGGGCCGGTGATCGCCCTGGTGTCCGATGCCGGTCCGGCCGGTCTCGCCCGCACCGCGGCCGCCGCCCCGGTCGACGTCTCGATATCGCCCGGTATCGCCGCGCCGGCTTCGGCGATCCCGGCCTCGAACGGGACGGCAGCGGCACCGGCGGGTTCCGCGGGCCCGGTCGCCCCTCGGTCCCGCACCGGCGACCGAGTCGGAGAAGAATTTCGAGCAGCCGCGACCTCTTCCTCGTCCTGCCGCGTGCGGGTATAGGCGAAACCGCCGAAGGGCGACGCGGCCGACGCTACCGGTCCGGGATCGACCTTCTCGCGTATACCCGCACGCTCGATCGTTTCCGCGGACGCGGTGGTCCCGCCGTCCGGCACCGAAACCCGCGGCGGCGACGGCCGCCCCGCGACCTCGACCTCCTCCTCGTCCTGCTCAGTGCGCGTATAGGCGAAACCACCGAACGGAGACTTGTCCGGGATCGGCTCGTCCGGTGCTGCGACCTCGGCGCGGGCGCGGCCCGCTGCACGGTTCGACAGTCCCGGCGCCGCGGGGGTGACGGTGTCCGGCCGAGTGGTCCGGGGACGTCGGGCGCGGACGACAACCGCCTCCATGGTGATGACGGGCTCGCTCATATCGCCCTCCGCGCCGTCGTGACGAGGGGGGCGAGGTCGGCGAGTTCGTCGCGGGTCGGTGCGCGCCCCGCCTTGGTGAGCTCCTGCACGGAGGCACGGACCAGATGGCCGAGCGCAATCGTCTCCTCGTGTGCGGCAGCGGCGTACGCCGCGTTCAGCGCTGCTGTCCGGATCGCGCCGCCGGCGAGCTCGAAACGGTCGGCCACCGTGCGCAGAGCCGCCTCGTCGGCCACCGGCGCCGCCGGCGGGACGGACATCCGCCAGAGCCGGCGGCGCAGCCCCGCGTCCGGCACCGCGAAGTCGACGCGTTGACTCATCCGCCGCGCGAACGCGTCGTCGAGGTTCTGGCTCAGATTGGTGGTGAGCACCGTGACGCCGTCGTGGTCCTCGATGCGCTGGAGCAGATAGGCGACCTCGACATTGGCCCAGCGGTCGCGCGCCTCACGGACATCACCGCGGCGGCCGAACAGGGCGTCCGCCTCATCGAACAGCAGCATCGCGCCCGCCGCCTCGGCCGCCCGCAGGACCCGGTCGAGTTGTTTCTCCGTCTCCCCCAGATATTTGTCGACCACCCTGGCCAGATCGACCACCCACAGCTCGAGGCCCACGGCGCCGGCCACGACGGCCGCGCCGAGGGTTTTGCCGGTTCCGGTGGGTCCGGCGAACAGCAGGTGGTATCCCCGGCCACCGGGCCGATCGGCGAATCCCCAGGATTCGAGCACGCGGGCCCGGTGGCCGATCGCGCCCGCTATCTCACGCAGTTGACGATGCACCGGCGGCGCGACCACGAGATCATCCCACCCGACGCCGGCCGGTCCCGGCCGCGCCACGGTGGCCAGATCGCGCCAGATCGTCCTCCGGGCGGCGGTGCGCAGTTCGGCCAGATCGGCCGGCCCGGCGGCGGCAGTAGCGGCCTGTACCCGGAGCGCCGCGTCGTCGATCGCGCCGGCACCCAGCAGGAACTCGGCGGCGACGGTCGCCACATCCCCGCGCTCGGCAGCGACGCCCAGCCCGTCCAGTGCCGCGCCCCAGCGAATCGCCCGTTGCCGGACGTTCAGCGGATCGACAGTGACGGGTCGCCACGTCGGCGGCGGCACCCAGCAGGCGCTGCGGTCGATGCTGAGCGCGATACCGACACCCAGCGCCCAACTGCGCTCACAACCGTCGACCAGCCATGGATCAGGCGTTCGGTCGCAGCTGACGACGAGTGGCGCACCGGCCGATACGGCGGTGCGGGCCAACCGCCCGAGTACGTCGACGTCCGGTGGCTCGTCCACCAGGGCAGCCCGGTCGGCGTGGTGCGCCGACGCCGTGCACTCGGCATGCTGTACGTGGTCGGCGCCGCTCACCGCCAGCGGTGCCACCGATCCGGATTCCGGCCACGGGAACACCCCTGGGGATGCCGGGACCCAGCGCACCGGCAGGGTGTCGCCGCAGCCGACCAGCCACGCGGAGGCCAGCAACTGATTGTCCAGCGTGGAGGGCCGGCCGGCCACAGGCAGGACACGCACGACGTCGAACCACGCCAGCCGGCCCTCGGCAGCGCAGACCCGCCGGACATCGGCCGGCGACCGCCCGATGGCGCCGGCGAGTTCGCCGGCCAGCCCGACCGTCGGCGCGCGCACCGTCGGGTCGTCACCGAGCGCGGCCACCAGGGGCCGGAGCCGCGGTTCCCACTCGACGGCGACGGCGAGCGCGGCTACCAGACGTTCCGTATCGTCCAGTGCGAGCAGGTCGGCAGCGGCCCAGGCGCCGGACCACTCGCGGAACCAGTCCACAAGCTCGGCCGGCCACGGGGTGTCGCAGAGAGCCGCGGCGCGCCAACTCGCCAGCGCATCCGCGGGATCGATGTGCAAGGCCCGGAATTCGTCCGATCCGCGGTAGCGGCCTTCGCTTTCCTGCCGCTCCCACGCGGCCAGCAGCGCGGACGCGACCCATTCGACCGCGGCCCGCATCAGTCACCCTCGTGCACGACGACCACCGGGACATCCAGCCACCGGCACCAATAGGTGAACGCGTCCAGGCCCGCGAGTCCGAGCAGGACGTGCAGGGGCGGCGGCGGCAACTCGACCACCACGACGTCTTCGTCGAGCCGGACCGAACCGCCGAGTGGGAGCGTGCGTTCGGTGAGGTATGCCGCACCGGCCCGGCCGAATCCGGGGAGATGGGCAGCGAACCGGCGCAGCAGAGCATGGGCAACAGGGACCAACCGCTCGTGGTGTGCTGTCAACGCGGCGAACCACGCGGTATCGCCCGGATGTTTCCAGCCGAACACCTCGTCGGCATCCAGGGCGGCCGGCCAGCCACCCAGGCCGTCGAGCAACTGGCGGAGATCGTCGCCATTACCGTCCGGGCGATGCGGCTCCGCGCCGGCGGCCAGGCGGACCGCGGCATCCTCGGCCCGCACATCGCGGCCGAGAACCGCGGCCAGCAGCAATGCCCGCGCGTCGCCGGCAGCGCGGGAGTTACCGGCCAGGTCGGCGCCGGGTTCCGCGACGGACAGCAGATCCTCGAGGTCGGGGACGAGCAGGAAGGCGGCCGCTCCGGGTGCGGACAGTTGGGCGGGTATCAGCGGCTGCACGATTTCCTCCGGGTGAGATAGCTGACCACCGACCCGATCCGGCCCCGGTCCTTCCGCGAGCGGTACCCGAGCCGGCGGGGTATCCGAGCTGGCGACAGTCACGGACGGCGCCCCGGCCGGGGGTACCGGTTCGGCGGACCAGACCGCGGCGGCAGCCGCCGGGCCGGTGAGCCCGGCGGCCGACACCTCACCGAGCAGCCACAACCGTCGTTCGACCGCGGGTCGCGCCCACCCTGCGGCCTCGGCACCGGTCGAGCCGTGCCACCGGATATTCCGAACCGTCGAGCGAACCGCCGCACCGGCCGGGCCGAGCACTTCCCGACCGATCGCGGCCTCGAGCCGCGTCAGTTCGGCGGCCCGAGCCGCGGTGATCAGCCGCGTCCAGTGGCCAGCCGAGACGAGAGCGTCGACCACAGTGAGGAGATCGGTTTCGACGGCTCGCGCCGCCGCCACCACGGCGTCGGGTGCCGGCAGCCCGCCGAGCATGCGAAATCGGTCGAATACCCAACCGCCGGTGCCGCCGTCGAGCACGATGCCGATATACGCCGCGACGTAGGCGGCCCGCCCACCGAACCGCACGGCATCGGGTGCGGGACCACAGCGCACCACCCGCTCGACGGCAGCCACCATGGCTCGGGCGATCCGCGCCGCGGATCGTGCCGGATCGGGTTCGGTGGCCGGAATCCGGACATCCACGAGTACCGCACGAAGGACCCAGTAGGCGCCGGGATCCACCTGCTCGAGCAGAGCGAACGCGGCCGGCACCGCGTCGGTCAGCGGGGCCCCGAGGGCAGACTGCAGCCGCTGCGTGGCCGGATCGCCGAGCGTCCGTGGCACCGACGCCCGGATCCCGACTCTGCCGACCGTCGCGGCGGTCATGCCTCACTCCCGGCTCACTGCGCCCACCGGCTCGGGTTCCGACGGCACCTCCGATTCGGCGGTTTCGCGCCCGGCACCGGCCAGCTCCTCGAGCACCTGCACCGCCCCGGAGATGCGCAACATACTGGTGACCAGCTGCTCGCGCCGCTGGTCGAGTTCGGCCAGTGTTCGCTCACCCGTGGCCAGTTCCGCACGCAGTTCCGCGAGCCGCAACTCCATCGACGTCATGTGAATTTCCTTCCGATCGCGACCACGGTGATGACCGTCCGGTTGTCCTTCTCGAGTTTCCCGTCCGATTCCGCGCAGAATGCATCGCCCCATGCCTTGTTCGTGTCGAACCCGATCAACCTCGCCCACACGTGCTGCGGGATCGCCCCGGCGTGAGGCCAGTGCCCCGGGGTCGGGTTGTACACGTGGTCGGCGAGGCTGAAGCCGTTCAGGACCACGAACGCGTCCTGGATCTCGTCGAATTCACCGACCCAGAAAACCGACCACAGCCCCGGTCGGCCCACCGCCCCGGATGACGCATTCACCACCTCCGTTTCCCTGGTCACGACCTTGACCACGCTTTCGACCGACCCCGGGCCGACGCCGCGAACCCGCAGCGGGCCGTTGACTTCGAGCACCGACGGCGCGCCGCCCGCGCCGACGACCACGCTCCTGCCGGTCCCCCAATTGAGGAAGAGAGAATCCGCTGCATCGGACCCCACCTGCTTGCCGATCACGTGCCGCGTGACCACAGCAGCGTCGCCTCCGGCACCGACAGTGAGGTTGTCCCTGGTCGTGACGGCCCCGTTCACCGACAGCCGGAACTCGTCGAGATGCATCATCATCGCGCCGCCGCCGGCGTTGCCGCGCTGGTCGATATGCGACCCGCCGCGGAACCACGCCATATCGAAATGTGTGCGGAAGTAGAGCGTGTAGGGCTGCACGCCTATCCCGTAGGCGCCGCCACCGCCGCCGGACCACAGTTTGAGCATTTGATGTGTGGTGGATCCGAAGTCGAGCGAACCCTCTTCGTCGAGCATCAGGCGGCGGGTACCGCCGGCGCCGGGTTCCAGTTCCTGGGCGTCGTGCCCACCGCCGGTGTACCAGGCGAACCGCTGCGGACTCCGCAGGTACAGCGTTCCGGTTGCGCCGGCCGCCGGGCGCTGGGTACCCATTCCGTATGCGGGCGAGGACAGTTCGATTTCCTGGTCCGCGGCCGGACCGATCGCCAAGGGCCCGGACGGCATTCGGACCCGGCCGTCGGTGCGCACCTCGAGCGCGGTCGTCGAAGGCGTGCCCGCGCTGATGGCGAACGTCGTCGTCGCCGCGGCCGCCGTACCGAGCTGGAGGTGGAGCCGGTGCCCGGCGCCGTCCCGGTCGCGGGCCAGTGTCATCGGGACACCCTCATCGGCGCCGGCATCGTAGGTGAACCGCAAGGCGTCACCTTCCAGCCAGAGCTCGCGCTCGGCGTTGATCCGGCCCTGCACCCGCAGCCGGCCTTCGAACCGAGCGAAGTCCGCGTCGTCCACGCTGGTCGGGGTCCGCCGGGCCACGCGCAGGGTGTCGTCCGGGGCGAGCACCTCTGAAGCAATGGATCCGATGTACCGCCGACCCTCCGCGAGCCGCCCCGGCGCCGCGGGTCGCAGCCGGCGCGGCCCGCCGTCCCATCGCACCGTGCCGAGACGCACCAGCCAGCGGCCCACCGGGGGCTCCGGCGGAATCTCCTGGTAGGGAACGGAAGTGTCGGCGGGAGTATCCGGCGGCGCAGCGATCACGCCTTCGACGATCACGTCGGCTGTCGTATCGACCGGGTCGACGAGCAGCCGGAACGTCTCGATCGTGCGGGTCTGTCCGCCGTCGGCACAGTCGGCCCAACCGTCCTCGCTCGGCCGGGCGGTGGTCTCGTAGTACTCGATCCACAGGCTGCGGTGCGCGTCGTCGACGAATGCGTCGAAGAGGGCGGGGTCGACGAGGATGCGGGAGAACGAGACGAGCTGCCGGCCGTACCCGTCGGTGGCCACGCCGGGTGTCAGGTGGACGTCGACGAGCGTGGGATCGACCGGGTCGGGTGTCTCGACCAGGTCGAGACCGACCATGATCCCCCAGGTGTGCGCACCGATTTCGTGGCGGCCGAGGGTCCGCCGGTGGTAGTCCTGGGCCAGTTGGAAGTCGGCGGTGGTGAGGTATTGGTTCTCGAAGTACCGTGTGCGCTGCACATCGAGACCGGCGATCCGCGGGGCGGTCACGATCCCTCCCCGGCTTCGCCGAAGATCGGCCGCGGCCCGCTGACACCGACTACCGTGGCGCCGAGCGTGTACAGGGTGGCGGTTTCCCCCTTGGCCACGCGGGGCACGAGGTCCAAACCTCCCGCTCGGGCGCGATCATCGACCTCCACGACTTCGACCTCGATACCCTGGCGCCGCAGCGCCGCATGCGCCACAGCCGCGTCGGTGTGTAGAAGCGGTGCCAGCGCGATGGTGCCCTTCTCGGCGGCCAGTACCGCTTCGGCCCGCCGCAGCCGGTTCAGTGGATGCCACCGGCGCACAACCGAACCGGCCCGCGCCCGCCACAGGATCGGTAGCGCGAAGTCGTCGGATCGGATAGCCGCGAGGACTGCCGTGTACCGTCCCAGTACGCCGCCGCCGGCGGGCTGCCGGCCGAAATCCCGCCCGTTCGCATCCTGGTCGTGTGGAAGCGGCACGATGCGCCGGGTAGGCAACGGAAAACAGCACACCAGTGCGGCGAGCCAGCCGAGTACCGGCCCGAGCGGCATCCAATACTCGCGATTGACGAACGAGCCGGCGTACCTGCGGCAGCTGAGGTTGCAGACACGCACCACGCGGCCGTCCCGGACGGTGACACAGGCGAGCATGACGCGGTCATCGCACGTTTCCGGCGGACACGGCGGCAGCAGAGCGAAGCACAGGCAGTCGCGCAGATATATCAGCACCAGCTGGAGCAGCGCCTCCAATGCAGCGAGCATCCGCCGCTGGTATTGCTGAGGTGTCTCCGTCGCCTCGTCGAACGGCGAGCAGTCCACGGTCCACAGCTCTTGCGGTAGTACACATTCGGTGTGCACGGGGTCGCGCCGATACAGCTCGACCACGTTCTGGTAGAGGGTGCAGATCGCATCCCGGGCGATATCACCGGGCTGCACCTTCCCGCCGAACACCAGGGAGAGAGCGGCAATCTGCATGGCCTTTGTCATTCCCCGGCTGAGCACCGGTCGCAGATGCTCGATACATTCGACCACCTTCAACGGGAACGTACCGCTCAACCGATCCGGCAACGACTCATCGCAGCATCCGCCATCTCGGCCGGCCACACCGAACTCGTAGAGCTCGCTGACCCGGCTGGGCTCGCAGTCGGCCGGGACATGGCGGGCCGGACGCGCTGCCTCCGTGCACGAACACAGATCGCGGGCCGACCCGGAACACCCGCACGGCGCGCCCGATCCACCGGCCGGGTGGCCGCCGCACCCGCACCCGCAGCCGGCGGAGGAATCGCCGGAGCACCCGCAGCCGCGAGAATCACCTACGTTGCCCCCGGGCGGGGATACCGGCCGACCCGGTTTCTCGACGTACCTGACCCACAGGCACCAGGACTGCTCCTTTTCCGCGCAGCCGGTCACCTGCGGGGCCCGGGGCGGATCGCAGTCGGCGGCCCGCTCGCGGCGTGTACACGTGTCGACGAGATCGACCACATTCACCGAGATATTCTCGGGGAGAACGATATCGGCTCCGCAGGGGTCGATCGCGTAGCCCGGGCGCAACCGGACGCCGGGCCCGCACTCGTCGCATTCGACCTGGAGGCCGCAGACCACGCCGGTCCCGTGCAGATACCGGTTGTGTAGCCGGTCCTTCTCGGTCAGGTAAGTCGACAGCGCGGTGAGCTCGGTATCGGTGAGCAGCTGCCCGGCGAAGAACCGGGGGCGCACGAATGTACGTAGCCCGGCGCACGCCGGACATTCGCATCCGCCACCGTGCGCTCGAGTCGCGGATGCCCTGGAGCCGATCCGGGTCATATCGAGGATGCTCACTGGTCAGACCTCCCGAGTACGAACCAACTCTCGAACCGGCCGCCCTCGAGGAAGTCGCCGGTGGGACAACGTGCCGGAAGCCCGGGACCGGGGTGGTTGCCGTCGAGGGCAAGCGGTCCGAAGCTGCCGTCGATACGGGTGCCCGCGCGCAGCGACAGAATCGCATCACCGTCGAGCACCACGCGGTACACACCGTTGGGGGCCGAGCGCCCGAGTTCGATCCACACCCCGGTGACATTGTCCACCGGCGGATCCGTACGGCACTGATCGATCACGTCACCGCACTGGGCATCGACGAAGACCGGTCGCGGTTCGCGGTACAGACCCACCCAGTGGTATCCGAGCTCGGTGTAGGTCTCGGCGGGCATCCGCACATACACGGCCACCGACATGAAATCGAGCGTTCGCGGATCCATCGGCTCGCTGAACGCCACGATCAAACCCCGCCGCTTGAAGCGGTGAACGGCCTCGTCGGACGTGACGATCCCCCGGTGCTCCCAGGAGAGAGCCACGATCCGCGGCAGCTCGATAAGGGGGAAATGACCGGGTGGACCGGCTTCACCGGTCTCGCCGGGTGGACCGGGCAGCCCCTGCGAACCGGAATCGCCCTTCTCCCCCTTGTCACCCTCCTCCCCCTTATCGCCCTTCTGGCCTGGGCCGCCCGGATCTCCCTTATCGCCCTTCGCTCCGGGGTCGCCCTTCTCCCCTGTGTCGCCGGTAGCTCCCTTCTCGCCCTGCGGCCCGGCCGGCCCGACCGGGCCCGGCTCACCCGTGGCAGCGGGCCTGCTCAGCAGGCAGTGCACCGCGGCGGTCAATTGGGCGACACTGGGCAGCAACACCCGGTCCGCGCCGGTGAGAACGGTGTCCGAGTACGGATCGCCAGGAGTCCACGACTCCACCGTCGACAGCACGAGGCAGTCGCCACCGTCGCAGTCCGGACACGCCCGTTCCCCCAGACTCGCCCCGCAATCGTTCGCCGATACCGCGAGCACCGCGACACCGGCAACCGCGGGCGCTACCGCGCCACCGGTCGAGCCGACGAGCACCCGCGACCCGACCGGGTCGATGGCGACCCCGATGGGTCCGTCGCCGACGACCTCGGCCGGTCCGGCGGACGCGGGCCCGGTCCCCATCGCCACGAGATCGAGCACGCGGGCGGTACCGGCGCCGTCACCGTCGCGCTCCCCGGCGAGGACGGCCCACGCGGCGCTGCCGGCAACAGCTACCGCAACTGGGGCATCGACGGTAGTGCCGGGATGTCCCACCGCCGTCAAGGTCCCCGCGGCCAGGTCGACGGTGTACTGCTGTGCGGTGCGCGCTGTCGCATCGACCACCAGGAGGCGGCTTTCTCCGACGGTGGGCACGGCCGCAACGAGTAGTGCACCGGCGAGGGATACGGTGTGCGGGGTACCGGGGGCGGTCGCATCGACGAGTTGCACCGTGCCGTCGCCGCAGCCCACCGCCCAGCCGACGCCGTCCGACAGCACCGCGACCCCGCGCGGGTCGGCCCCGGTCGCCGCACTGCCCTCCAGCGCCGTCGACGAGTCCGCACCGGTATCGACGGCAGCCGACCAGGCGTGCACTGTCGTGCCGCCGATATCGAGGGCCACCAGGCCGCCGTCCGGCCGGGACGCGAGCCGCACCGCTGCTGTCGGCGCAGTCGTCAGCTCGAGCGCGACGACCGTACTGAGGTCGCTCGCGTCGAGAACCAGCACCTCGGCGGTATCCGCGACCGCGATATACACCCGGTGGCCGGTGCGGGAGACGGCGACAGCGAGGCCGACGGCGGGCAGCGGGACCACCGACAGGACGGCACCGGTACCCGCGGCGAACACCAGCAACGAGGTCTCGGTCAGCACATAGACCCGGTCTCCGGCCGCGTCGACGGCGAAACCGACCGTTCCCGCTACCGCCAGGGTGGACGACCAGTTCAACGCGGCCGGCAGCGGCGGAGCCGCCGACGGCGCGTCGATGACGACCCCGAACCGGTAGGAGTCGAGGACCCGGCTGGGCCGGCAGGACGAGTGGTCGCACGTCGCCTCGCCGCAGCCGCACGAGTCGAGCAGTGTTTCCACATCCTCACCCAGACATTCGCGGTAGGACAGACACAGCTGTACCCGGTGCGGCCCGGTCATTTCCTCGTCCTGGTGGTCGGCGACCCACTGGTCGAGGACGAGCTCGCGGATCGGTACGACTTCCTCATGGGTCAGCAGGATCTCGTTGCCGCAGCAGTCGAGGGCGGCCCCGGGTGACACCACCAGATAGTCGGGTCGGCAGGCGGGGTTCGGGTGCTCGTGGACGTCCAGCCCGCAGACTATGCCGAGGCCGTGGAGATATCGGTTGTGCCGGGTGATCTTGCCCAGCTGGTAACTCTGTTCATCGGTGAGGTCCCGCTCGGTCATGAGCTTGCCGACCCACCACAGGTTCCGGGAGAGCTGCGGGTTACCGCAGGTGTCGCAGCAGTGCCCGCGGACCAGGGTGTGTGACGCGTTCATCTCGTGCTCCTCACCCGAGGGCGGCCCCGGCGCCCACCCGGGCGTCGATTCCGACAGCGGACAGGTCCGCGCGACGCGGGTCGCGCGCGATCATGGTGGCGCCGGCCGGGTTCGACCCCAGCCGGTCGCCGAGACGAGCGAGCGGCAGCGGGCCACTGATCACGGCATCGAGGCCGAGTGTCGCCTGCTCACCTACTCGCGCTCGCGGCGTGACAACAGCGATCGAGCAGACGGTGTGGGCCGGCCGTACCGTCGCGGCGACAGCGGCGGCGGTAGCGGCGAGTTCGTCGGGCTCGTCATCGTCGCGAGCATGAACGAACAGCGTGAAGCGGTGCGCGTACACCGCGAACGGATCGAGCCGCGGTGACGGCGTGCTGACGAGCCGGAAGGCCCCGATCGCGGACCCGCCGTCGAGCTGCAACCGACCCACGATCTCGCGTCCGAACAGTCGCGTGGCATCCCCCAACCGACTCCGATCGTGCACCGCCCAGCGCCGCAGGCGATAGTGCTCGAGCACTTCGGTGCGCCGCCCCAGCCAGAGACCGACGTGCCGCGCAACGCCATCGGGAGTGCCGCGCCGACGGTAGAGCTCGGCCGCCGCACCGATCAATCGGCGCCGGCGTTCCTCGGGCAGGGCACCGATGCCGGCCATGCCGACCCAGGTGCCCAACCAGCGGAGCAGATCGCGCCTGCTCGATGCGTCCGCACTGCGGGCATCCAGCTCACGCGCGAAACCGTCCAGGTGGCGGGTAACGCTGTCGCGCATGCTGTCGGTGAGTGCGAGGAATCGGTCCAGCGTGTCGGATTCGCCCGCACTGTACACGGCAGGCAGGTAGCGGAGCGCGGTTTCGCGTGGGAAGTGCACTTCGATGCTGTCGACTATGGGTGTAACGGTGCCGTCGCCACGCAGCGTGAGCCGAAGCCACAGATAGCGCCCTCGGGGAGCGCGTACGAGAGTGTCCCAGCGCATCAGCTCCGGGTCGCCGAACACTCCGAGAGCCGACCAGCGGGATTCCTCGACAACGTCGATCTCTTGTTCGGTGCGGGGGGCGTCGCCGACGAGGACACCGACCGCTACCCGGCTGCCCGGTGGAACCCGCCCGGTCAGTACGACGCGATGCCAGCGGCATCCGGGGGCGCCCGAGTCGAGCGCCGATGTGACGGCCGTCCCGCTGGTACGGAAGCGGGTCGAACCTTCCGGCGGCGGACAGCCGGAGACCGTCGCCGCGGCGCGAACGCCCCGCGGCACACCGTGGCGATCGATCACGTGGACCAGCCCGGCGGTCACGTCCAGGACGCCGATCAGGCCGTCCTCGAGTCGCACCAGTCCCGCCGGATTCCAGGCGTCTTCGGGCCATTCGAGGACCGGAGCGCATCCGTCTGCCGGAACCCGCCGGACAGCCGCGACCGGGCCGACCGCGACCTCGTCACCTTCCTCGGACACAATTCGCCACGGCCCGGCCGACGCACGCACCTGTCCGGTGCCGGTCACCAGCGCCACCGTGCGCTGTGCGGGACGTAGTTCCGCGTGTTCGCAGCACGGCAGCTCGAGCCGGGTGGCGACTGGGCAGTCCAGCACACTCGGGACAGCGGTATCGGCCAGCCGCAGCGCCCCGCCGTCATAGGTCGTCCCGTCACTCAGCGCGGCGGAGGCCCGCCATCCCGGACGGTCCGCAAGGAGGAACCATCGGCCGCTCATGCGTATCCCACCCGCAGATCCGGGTCGAGCGGTTCGACGAGTTCGCCGATGCCGAGATCGATATCGCGGCAGAAGGGCTGGCGCTCCTCGTCCAGTTCGACGGTCAGCTGATTGTCGCGTACTCGGAGCACACCGGGCACCCGCAGAACGACTCGGAAAAGGTCGGAGGAGTAGAGCGGGCCGCCGAAGGGCCAGCCCCGACCGTCGTCGCCACCGCGCAAAGGATGCAGGAAGGTGACGAGCGCGTCGGCCACGGCGCGGTGAACCTGAGCCGGGTCGGCGTCGGCAGCGATCACGAGATCGGCAACGACCCGCACCCGCCGGTAAGTCGGGCAGGTCGCGAACACCTCGGTCGTGACCAGCCGGTGCCGGTCCAGCCACGCGCATACCGCGGTCAGTGTGGCCGGGGCGGCCTTCGGAGTATTGCCGGGCGCGTCCGGGACAACCAGGACCGTGATCGCGCCCGGCACCGCCACACCGGGGTACCGGGGGTGGGTCAACGCGAGCGCGTGCGCACGGGCGACGGCGGCGGCCGGTGCCGCACGAGCGAGCAGCTCGAAGTCTTCGGCGGTCACGGCGCGGCCCTTGGCCTGCAACTCGGCCGGCGCCCGCAACTTGGCTGCGTCCACGGTCTCGGCGTCCGCGCCTCCGGCGGCCGGCAGCTCGTTGCGAACGGTCTTGATACCCGGCAGGACAGTGGCGAGGGTCGTCACCGAACCCGCGCCGAGATTGGTGGCCGCTCCTCCGCCGGCCACCCACCGGCGCGCCACGATATTGGTCATCGGCGCAGCGACATTGGCGGTGGGGATGGCACCGTGTCGGCCGTCGCCGAAGCGGATCGCACCGGTGTTGCGGTCGAGCAGATAGTGCGGGTCGTCCGGGCCCGAACCGCCGAAGTCGTCCACTTCCTGCCATACCTCGAAGCCGCTGCCCTCGTCGATCTCGAGCCGCAGGCTCTCGACCGTGACCCACCGGCCGTCGGCCCGGCGCACACGTTGCGGGTGATCGAGCGGTACGACCGGCGCGCGCGACAGGGTGAGCGGCCCCTGTTCCGGCATCCCGTCGGACCCGCCGAGCACCTCGTCACGCAGGGTGACCGCGGCGCGGGCGGGAACCGTGTTGGGCGCGATCCGTTCGAGCAGCGGTCCCCGCTCGTAGGTTCCCGTCACCATCCGCACGCAGAGCCAGTACAGCGGGGTCGCGACCTGGCCGATCGCCTGCCGGACGGCACCGGATCCGGGCCCGTGCACCACGATCCGACCGGTCGCGGTGAAGCCGGCCGTTTCGTCCCGTTCGACACCGAGCGGCTCCCATCCGGCGCCGTCCCAGTACTGGTAGGCGAACCGGGCGGGCGGCGGCACCGCGAGCGCCCCCGCCTGCGCGAGCGGTACGGCGCGTCCACGCGATACGTACGCCATCAGGGTGATCGGGTTGTCCGTGCAGGGGCCGAGACCGCCGGCCCCGATACCGGTGAACCCCAGCAACAGCGCGGAGTTCTCGTGCGCATGCGGTCCGAAGGGTGCGAATGCCTGGTCGGCCGTGGTGTTCGCTCCGGTGACGTCGCGGTAGGCGAAACCGTCGAAGGTCTGCACCGCGGTCAGCGGCGCGCCGATTGCAGTGAACCCTTCGGACAGCTCGAAGACCACGGGTTTGCCGTCCGGGCCGGGTCCCGAGACCTGTGTCCCCGCCGGGACGACCCGGTCCGCGGCGGTCGCGGTGGCGAAGGTCAGGTCGACTCGGGCCGGCCGAGCCGGACGGGCCTGAATACCCAGCAGCTGCAAGAACTTCACATAGTGCAGCTCGGGAACCTGGTTGACCCGGTAGACGAGCTGATCGGTGAACCACGCGAAGAGCTGCAGCAAGGTGATACCCGGGTCGGCGTCGTTGTGGTTGGTCCACTCCGGCAGGTAGCGCGGGATCAATGATCGCGCCTGCGTGACCAGATCGTCGTACCGGCGATCGTCGAGGTCGGGCGCGACAATGGCGCTCATCGCAGTTCACCCTCCCCGATGTAGAACGGGTAGACGAGATTGTGCATCGCGTTGTTGTCCTCGAGTCGGTAGTCGATCGCGACCAGCAGCACCTCGGACAGATCACCCTCCTGCGTCACGCGGACGTCGAGCACCTCGATCCGCGGCTCCCATCTCGTCAACGACTCGCGGACATGGTGGGCCACTATCGCGAACGTCGCGTCGGTCACCGGAGCAAGTACGAGTTCATGTACTGCGCAACCGAATTCGGGGTTCATCACCCGCTCACCCCGGGCAGTCGACAGCACCAGCCAGATCGATTCGGTTACCGACCGCTCCCCTGCGGACAGCCCGAAGCCGCCGTCGGGCCCGATCGTGACCGGGAATCGGTACCCGCTGCCGAGGAACGATCTGCTGTCCACCACGCTCATTCACCCACGATCGCGTCGATGGCCGATACCGCCGTCTCGAGGACGGCGATCACCTCGTCGAGAGCCTCGGTATCCTCCGGTGGGGCGCCACCGGTCTCGAGCGAAATATTCAGCTCCATGCCCGCGATCTCGGCAAGGGTGCCGGCCAGGGCCAGGACACCGGCAATGGGTTCGAGGGAACTGGTCATCGCTTGGGCCTGCGTGGCGAGATTCTTCTGGGCGCATTCCAGTTGGGCACGTAGTTCGGGGCGCCCCTCGGCCTCACCGAACCGGAGGGCCAGACCGTTCATGGCATTGCGGATGGTGCGCAACTGGCCGAGCAGGCAGCGCAAGACGGACCGGATCAGCCTGAGCAGGTCCTCGATCATGAGCGGGACCTTGCCGAAAGCCGTGAAGCAGGTGGCGACGGCGACGGCCGCGTCGGTGAACTCCGGCATCGCCTTGCCGATCGTGGCCATATCCATTGTCGGCAGCGCCTGGACGATATCGATGAGCGGTTTCAACAGCTTCAGCATCTTTATCGGGCATTCGAGCGCCGCCAGCAACGGTGCGATCTGGAGCATCAGATTGAAATTCATCGAGCAGTCGGTGGGAATACCTTTGGACATATCGACGAAAGCCTTGATCGACCCGCCGAACGGCAGATTCACCTCGAGCGGGGCGGGCATCGGCAGCGACATATCCACGCAGGACAACGGCGCGAGCGCCTGCTCCAGTGGTTCACTGACCGGGATATCGTAGGTCGCCATGGCGTATCCCTCAGATCGGGTTCGAATTCGGAGTGACCACGCGCCGGTTGCCCAGGCTGGTCAGAACGATGGCCGCGGCATCGATCTCGAGCTGGCCGACGGCGTGCAGCACGATCTTCCCGTTGCTCATCACGATCGAATTGCCGGAGGAATCCTCGATGGCGATCCCGCCGTCGTTCCCGTCGGCCGACGTCGGGTCCAGAAAGCGGATCGTGTGCTGGTTGACCGAGCGGATCATCCGCTCCTTGGTCGATGTCGAGGGTGGATCGTCGATACCGTTCCAGAGGAAGCCGAGCACGATCGGCGAGCTGGGATCGTCGCGATCGAAACCGAGTACGGCTTCGTCACCGACCTCGGGAACGAACCAGCACCCACGGTCGTGTCCGGCCATCGGCGCCGCAATGGGTGCCCACGCGCTACGTGCCTCGTTGCCGAGGAACGGATAGGACACCCGGACCTGTCCGCGCCCGTCGGGGTCCTCGGTGTCGACGACCACCCCGAGGACCAGACCCGGCTGGGTGGCCGTATGCGTGGTGAGATGCATCGTCATCGGTGTGCCTCCTGGCGGCCCTCGAGCCGGGCCTTGAAGGTGGTCCGGTAGCCGGTGTCGTTGACGACGTGACGGGTGGAGGTCACGAAGTAGTCGCCGGTGAGGTGCGGTCCGACCCGCTCGATCCGTACCTTCCGACCGGCCCGGAGCTCGGGTAGTCCGACCACGACGCCCTCCACCTCCACCAAACGCGCGGCCAGGTCGTACAACTGCTGGATCGCGTGTGTCCGGGCCTGCTTCTCGGTCCGCACGACGCGGTTGGTGACGACCTCCTCACGGCCGTTGGCCCGGGCCAACGCCCGGGTCGTGGCCGGCAGGAACTCCCCGTCCTTTTCGATGGTCGCCTCGCCACGCACAACGGACTTGCGTACCCGGTCCCACCCGAGCACGGTGACCTTCTTGACCTGCCGAGCGGTCGATACCGTCGCCTTCAGGGAGGTCAGCGTCCTACCCCACTCGAGCACATAGGTCCGGTCATGGATATCACGCGAGGGACCGAAATACAGCTCCTGCTCCCCGGCCGGCGTACGCACCAGGAACAGGTCGTAGCCGTTGCGGCGGGCCAACTGGAGCAGGAACACGATCGGGTACTGGTTGTTCATGAACACGTGCGGCTGCGGCTCTTCGTCCTGTAGGGCCTTGTCGCTCACCCGCACTCGCGAGATTCCGGGGAGACCTGGTTTACCGGCGGCCGAGGAGTGTGTGTCGCCGATATCGGCGGCGACTTCGCTGTCGCGTATGGTGCCTGTCGCCGTTACCGGCCAGGACCACGTGTACTGGCGGTCCCGGAGCTTGTCCAGGACACTGAGTCCGCGCACGGTGATCCGAGTGCTGCCGGAGTCGGGCAGATCGATGTCCAGCGCGGTGAGGTATCCCGTCGTCATCACCCGCAGATCCGGCCGATCTCCCTGGTACCCGAGCGACAGCACGATGCCGTTGCCCGGTTGGACCTGGCCCCAGAATGTTTCGTCGGCACCTTCCCCCACGTATTGCGGCCGGAGCCGGTCGGTGTCCCAGTTGTTGAGGACGAAGCCGAAGGAATCGATCCCGTCGATGCTGTCTTCGAAGGTCACCTCGACGATGTCCCGGACAATATTTCGCGGCATCGGCGACCCGTTCACCTCGACCTCGAACGCTGGCACGTAGAACGCCTGCCCGGCGCTGGAGAGCGGCAGTACTCCGGTCACGACGCCGCCCCCTTCGGGATTCGCAGCACGGTACCCGCGCGCAGCGACAGCGGGTCGGTGATCGCGTTCTCGTCGGCGATCCGGCGCCATGCCCGCGCATCGCCGTACTCCCGATAGGCGATCGCCCCGATCGTGTCCCCCGCGCGGGTGACCGTGGCCTTGGTGTGGTCGGCCGAATGGAATCCGAGTTCTTCCAGGTGCAGTGTGAGTGGCTTGTACTCCTTGAGATCGACGGTCAGTTTGGCGCGCAGCGGGACACCGTTGGGAGCGAACATCGTGAACTGTTGCCGCACACTGGTCACCACGCACCGGAAGCCGTCGCGCCGTGCGCCGGGGAATGCCGTACCGCCCCAGCTGAACAGCAGCACGGGCGGCGCGTGGGTCGCTCGGTCGGCCTTGATCAGGTTGTAGAACTTGTCGGTTCTACCGGTGACAGGTTCTGCGGCGGCGCTGGTGCCCTCCTCGGTGGAGTCGAAGAACAGCTCCACCGAGACGGTCTCGGCCTGCCCGCGCACATACTGGAGCAGTGGAGTGTCCAGTCCCGGAACCGGAATCTCGGCGATCTGCGCCGCCTTGCTGAACGACAGCTCCGTCGGGTTGTACTGCACGTCGAGGAAGCTGCCCGTCGCATCGGACGGGGTCGCGAGCCGCTGGAAGCGAGCCTTCGCCAAGACAGTCATCCCAGCCCTCCCTCTCGTACGGAGCCCCACAGGGTCGCCTCGTCGCGGCGCGCCGCATCGAGGCGGCGACGCTGTTCGAGCCTTTCCAGCACGGCCTGGGCCACGGCGTCCAGCACCTCGGGGCTGAGCAGCGAGCGGTCGTCGACCGCCCGGACCGTAGTGTCGATTTCCCCGATATGGACGTCCATCACGACCTCCCGAAAACCGACGACACAGTGTTGAGCAGTTCACCCGCGGCGCCACCGGTCTGTACGAAGAGGCCCTCGTGCGCGATCTCCAACTCTTCGACGGCCACCGCGCTCGACAGCGCCGCGAGGGCCGGACCCGCCCAGCGCACGGGAAGCCCCCGGCGGAACCGCCAGGTCCGGACGGCGGCGCCGGTATCGTCGAGCAGTTCGATCACACCGTCGCGCCGCCGGCCGCGGCCCTGCAGGAAGGTCTCGTGCCAGGTCCACAGTTCCTTGCTCACCGCAAGGCCGCGACGGAGCTTGATGTTCGGATGCGTGACACGGCCCGGGAATCGCAGCACCGCGTCGTTGCGCCCGCCTTCACGCCACTCGTCGACGGCCATGGTGGCCTCGAGCCCCGATACCTCCGCGAAGCCACCGGCGACGGGAGGCGCAAAGGTTCCGATGACCGCCGCCGCCGGTTTGGCGGTCTCCACCAGGCGGACCGTGAAATTGAAGCCACCGACCAAACCTGTCATCAGATTTTCTCCGCCCGAACAGGTTCCGGCAGTTCGGCGATATCGAGCCGATTGTCGGTGCGGGAGACCCGCAGGGTGAGAAACTCCGCCGGCCGGGACAGCGCGACCCCCAGAACCAGTTCGAGCTGTCCGATCCTGGCCGGTCCCGGCTCGACCCGCAACAGATAGGAATCCTGTGCCCCGGCCCCGGCGAGTCCACCGGCCTCCCACACCTGCTCCATGAGCGTCGCCACCACCGACTCCACCGTCTTGGCCAGCAGGGTGTCGTTCGGCTCGAAGACCGACCACGCCAGGTGCACCCGCAGGGCCCGGCGCAGGTAGATCATCGTGCGGCGCACTGTGAGGAAGGTCCACGACGTGTCGACCGAGAGAGTCCGGCCGCCCATCGGGACGAGCCCCCGGCCGGGCAACGCCCGCAGGACGAGCATGCCGTCGTGGTTGGCGAGGGCGTGCTGCTCGTCGGTGAAGGACAGATCCACCCCGTGGGCCCAGGCGAGGGTGCGGTTCGCGGGGCCGAGCCAGGGGCCGCTGAGCGCATCGGTACGCGCGATCATTCCGGCCAGGTGGCCACAGGCGGGGATACGCCGTATCTGTCCGGCGGTACGCGGGTCGAGGACGGTCGGCCACGGCACCACGGCGACGGCGTACGACGAGGAGAACCGCGCCGCCCACGCGCGCAGGGCACCCAGCTCGGCTGGACTATCCGCGGTCGGGGGATCGAGCAGGGCGATCCGTTCGGTATTGCGCTCGCACGACTCGACCAGTGCGCATTGCGCCGCCACGACCTGCTCGGCGTCGAACGCGGCCCCCGCGTCCACGGCCACCGCGTCGAGTGGCGGCGGGACGGATATCGGCTCGGCGCACGGATCGCAGGGGTCCGCGGGGGGCGGCGGCGCGAAAAGAGCTGGCGGAGTCCGCGTTCCGACCAGGTCCGGCACAGCCAGCACGGCCGGTTCTTCGAAGCCGAGGAGCGCGGCGGCGCCGCGCCCGTCGCCGAGTATCTCGTCACCCACCAGGTCGGCGACCGTCAGCGCGGCGGTCCCGTCCCGACCGCCCCGCAGCGAGGTACGCACCGGCCGCGCAGCGGTGAGTCCCGGCGCGCGGACCTGAACCCGCGTACTGCCGGCGACGACGGCGGGGGCGAACCTCGGATGCTCCGGTCGCATCGAGAGGTCCGGCCAGATTTCCACCACCCGCCCGTGCTCGAGGACCGTGAGGGAGGTCCTCTCCGTTTCGAGGATGATCGGCGCGGTGAGGTCCAGTGCTGCCGGGAGCGGCGAGGTCCAGCACACAATGCGGTCGGCGGGGTCGATTCGCTGAACGATCCGCGTCTCGGAGACGACACTCCCCGCCCCTTGGCCGACCCACACCACATCCCCCACGGCGAATCCGGCGGTCGATACCACCGGAGTCGCCCGGGAGCTACCCGGCTCACCGGCCCGGCTGACGGTCACCGTCCGCCGGCCGGGGGAGGCCACCACCTCCAGCGCATTGCCCCACGATCCCGGGCTGGCCGCCACGACGTCGAGCGCCGGGGCTCCGCCGGCGGCGCGCAGCCGGGCGGCCGCGAACCCTGCGCCGGTCGACACCGTCATCGGCTTCGTGCGAACGAAACTCGGATGTAGCGGGCGGTCCCAGGTCAGCGTCGATGCGGTCGGGTCCACCGCGGTGACGAGATAGGTGTGCGCCGTGTCCTGCTGACGAACCGTCGCGGCCGCACCCACCACGAACCCGGCCACCGAGGCCACTCGGGTCCACGTCCGGTCGTCCGGTTGCGGGGCCTGGGCCGTGGTCGTCACCTCGGGGGCCACGACCCGGATCACCCAGCACACTCGTCCGCCCTGTTCGAAGAAGGCCTTCACCGCATACGCGCCGAACCCATTCGCTATGAACCCGCCGAATACGAGGCGGAACTGCGCCCAGGAACCCAGTCGTACCGGCTGGTCCACGGGGCCCCGTTCACAGACGCAGACGAAGGCGGGCACATCGATGCGCACCGGCTCGACAGGTGGCGGCGGGTCGGCCACCTGGACGAGAACACCGGGTGGGCGGGCCCCGGCCGCGGCGAAAAGTGCCATAGCTCAGACCATCTCCAGTTTCTCCACACACAGCTCGCACGAAATGACGGCGACCTCGTTCGTGGTCGCGTTGAAGGTCGGGAAGTCGACTTTGCAGGGCCAGGCGGCGTAGAAATTCCAGCGCAAGGCGTCGTTGTGCTCTTCGTCGAGCAGGACGACGGCACCATTGCGGCGGTCGGCGACGCCGTTCACGATCTGGCGATACCACAGCCACAGCTCGTTGTTGGTGGTGATTCCGCGCTTGAGGACGAGGTTGCTGTATTTGCGCAGTCCGAACAGCTTCTTAGGATGCAGGTCACGTGAATTGCCGTCGCGGTACTCGGTGAGGTCGGTATTCACGGTCAGGCCGCTGACCTCCCGGAATGCCGCCACCGCCTCCGACATGGTCGTGACCTCGACGCGGAAGTTGAACCCGCGGAACGGATCGACGCGATCTCCTGTGGACATGATGTAGCCTCCTGGCGGTCAGAGTTCCGCGACGCTCGACCCGCCCAGCCATTGGCCGATTCGCAGGATCACGAATTCGGCCGGGCGGACGGGGCAGATACCGATCTCGACGACGAAACGGCCGCCGAGGATGTCGTCGTCGGCCATGGTCGAGCGGTCACAGGTGACGAAGAAGGCCTCCTCTTTCTTCTCGCCCATCAGCGCGCCGTCGCGCCAGACACCCTCGAGGAAAATGGAGATCGAATCCTTGACGCGTTGCCAGAGCCGATAGTCGTTGGGCTCGAATACCACCCACTGGGTGCCCTCGTCCAGGCTCTCTTCCAGGAAGATGAACAGCCGCCGCACATTGACGTAGATCCAGTCCTGCTCGCTGGTCCGGCAGCGTGCCCCGTAAACCCGGAAGCCGCGGCGGTCGGCGCGCAGGTCCCGGAGCACGTTGATACCTCTCGGGTTCAAGATCTCCTGCTGACCTTTGGTGATCGTCTGTTCGAGGCCGGTGATACCGAGGATGACCTCGTTGGCCGGGGCCTTGTGCACGCCGCGGGTGTTGTCGACGCGCGCGTAGATACCGAGTACATGCCCCGAAGGCGCCACCACCCGGGGCGCGCCGGTCACGGGATCGCTGACGACGACGCGGGGGTAATACAGCGCCGCATAGCGGGTGTCGAACTTATCGGCGTAGGTCTGCACGATGGGCAACGACGCCGAACTAGGTGGGTCGAGTACCACGAAGCGATCCATCAACCGGGTGGCCTGCTCCACGAGCGCGCCCTGCACCGCGGCATCGATGACACCGGGCGCGGCGAGCAGTGCGATCTCGTCGACCTTCTCCAACGCCAGGAGCCCCGTGGCGTCATTGGGTGCCACCTCCTTGCCGCGGTAGTCCGACGCGATCGGCGCGGCCGTACCGTCGGTCCCCTGCGTATTCAGGGTGTCGGCCAACCCGTCCGCGGGGCTCGGGAAGAAGAAGGGATGTGTGCCGGCCGGGTCCGCCACGGTGGAATCGACCTGTACGAGCGCGGAGCCGGCGAGCTGGTCCACGTAGTAGCGACCCGGCACCTTTTCGAGTGTCAGTCCGGTGAAGCGTTCGGTGACGGGGGTGTGCTCAACCGGGTCGGACCAGCTCACAGTGAGGTCGAACTCGCATGTCGCGATCCGGGTCTCGGTGATCGGCGCGGCCGGATCCCACGCCCCCGCGGCGATATCGGGCCCGTCGAGGACCAAGGCCTGATCGACGACCCGCTCGACCTTGCGGTAGACCTTCTGGGGCTCGGCGGTGCCGAAGGAGACCTCGACCCAGGCCCCGGGGTAGAAGCCTGCCGTCGATACCACCGGGATAGACGGGGAAGCGGTGGTCATCAACGTATGCCGGACAACGGACCGACCGGCGGACTTGTAGTCGACGCCGACCCGGATCTGGTTGCCCCATGACCCTTGGCTGGACGCGACCAGTCCGAATGTGTCCGGCTTGGCCGAAGTCGTACCGCCGAGCTCGCTCACCTGCCCGTTGTTCGCCACTCCTTTCACATTGGTGAGCACCCTGGTGTAGCGGGCTTCCCAGGTCTTGTCTGCCGGCAGTTCCGGCGTGATCGTGACGATGCCGGTATCCCGGTCGTAGTCAGTGATGGTGAGGTTCGCGGAGTCCTCCTCCACGCCGTTCTTCTCCATGACCAGCCTGAGCACGCTGCCCACGCGAAGCCCCCGGGTCGTGGCCAGGGTCAGCGTCGTCGCCTCGGGCAGGGCGTCGGAGGCCAGTCGGGTGATGACACCGCCGTGCAGGGTTCCCAGCGCCGCAGTGGCGCTGGTCGGCACCACTCGGCTTATGTAGATTCGCCTACCGCCGTTGGCGAAGAAGCCGCGCACCGCATCCGGCAGATCCCGGTGTTCGGCGAATGCGGGGCCGAAGTCGAACGCGCCGCCGAAAGTACGCACGAATTCCGCGTAACTGGTGACCAAGGTGGGAGGCCCTTCGGCGGGGCCGCGGCGGGTGACCCCGATCATCCCGGTGGTCGTGGTCCCGACCCCGGCTATCGGGGGTGGACCGGAGCTGATCTCCTCGACGTAGACGCCGGGGGCGAGGTACTCGGGCATGAGCACTCCCTCTTCTGGTCAGGCGGGCAGGTCGATATCGATCACGTTCGGATCGGCAGCGGCGCTCAGCAGGTGCACGACGGGACCGACAGTGGTCAGGCCCGGGGCGGATACGGTCAGCGTTACCCGGGGAATACCGCGCACTCCGTCGAGGCGCCAGCGTCCGTCCGTATCCGAGCGCAGACCGGTGGCCCGCAACTCGGTCCGGGCACCGTCGCTCACCTCGATGACACCCGCGGTCGAGGCCGCTGCGGAGACGATCACGCCGTCACCCGGGTGGACCGCGCGCGCCAGCATCGTCGGCGCGGACAGGCCGCCCGCGCCGAAAAGTCGCACGGGCGTGCCGTCGATTACTGTGCGCGCCAGGGGAATTCGCAGAACCACGGTGTTGCCCGGCTCCACCCTGGCAGCGATGACATGCTCTTCGCGCTCCGGCGGGCCCAGCGCTAGAACCGTGCCGCCCCCGATGTCGGCGCTCGGTGTGACGACGACGCGGATCGAACCGGAAGCGGCCGGTCCGGCAGTAGCTGTTCCGATCGGGGTGAGAGCGCAACCGGAGACGGCGATTCCCGCCTCGTGCGCGAAGGCCAAGGGCGCACGCAGCGCCACGAGCTGTCCACCCGCCGCACCCCGGAACTCGAGGGCGGCACCCGGGACCGGAGCGTTCGGGTGGTCCGCTTCCCTGACGCGACCGGCGACCGCAACAACCGCCGAGTCCAGCGCCAGCGCCGGACCGAACCAGGGCAGGTCACTGCCCGACGGCACCACCAGATCCACATCCTGGTTTCGGTGCCCGCGCCGTTCGATCCGGACCGTCACGGTCCGGTCGGCAGTGGCAAGGCCCGGCATGGCCCGAGCCGGTACGCCGGTGAGCACCAGGTAGCCGTCGGTAACGTGCGCGCGGACGCACGGCGTCCGCGACAGAGCACGTACCTGTTCGGGCGCGGCGCCGGTCCACTCATCGAGTAACGCGATCACCACGAGGGCCTCGGTACGCAACCGCTCACCCTCGACGGTGCGATAGGTCCCGGTCGGGGTCACGACCGTCCTGGTCACCACAACTGCCACCTCATACCGGCACCTCCGTGATCTGTTCCACCACCGAAGTGGACGAAAGCACTCGGCTGCTGTCCTGCGATGTGAAGTGGGTATCGATGACCAGTCCGTTCACCCGCAACGCCACACCCGGACGCATATGGGTGTGCAGAGTGCCCCACAGCAGAGAGAGGTCATACTGCCCCAGTGTGTCGACCCCGAGCAGGAGGGACGTCGATGAACCGGCCAGACCGCCGACGAGGTCGGCCCCGGCGAGGCGACTATGGTCGGAGAGCACCTGCACGATCCGCCCCAGCATCAGCGCGCGGACCGGCCCGGCCGGATCGAGGGGGGTGATGTGAATGAGCAGTTCGACCGGTGTCGGCCGGTGCAGCATACGGTCGGGTGCAGGCCGGGGTGCGCAACGATTGACGAGATCGGGTTGAACATCGATTCGGTGCAACCACACCGAGACCCCCGTGGTGGTGGGCACGAGTTCGAGCTCTCGGGGGGACAGAGTCGAGACCGGCACCCCACTCAGGCCGGTCTCGCCGGACTGGGTGATATGTCGCTCCAGCAGAGTGACAACCGAGCCCAGCGCATCCCGTACGGCGGTATATCCAGCCATGACTGCAATGCAACCGCTGCCCTGTCACTCGACTGTCGCGCCGTTCACCCACATTCCGTCACCGTCGCGTCACCACCTGCCGTTCCCTACTCGAAAACGCCCTCGACGTGCACTCGCCCTCGTATCACTGGAACAGAACGAGGCCATGCAGCGCATGTCCAGCGCAAGCTTCGCCCAGGGCGAAGAAGTCAAGAAGATCTCCTCTTGGGCAGCCATCCTGTTCACCTCCACCCTCATCGCGTCGGTATACGGCATGAACTTCGACCACATGCCCGAAGTAGGTGGGGCGGATGCCGCAGAGGCCATGGGTCAACGGAAAGCGGGGCCGTCTTCACGTTTCACCGCGATCTCGACGTTGTTCTGCTCGGCGTCCTCACTCCGATGCGCGCCGATGCTCTCCCCCGCGGTCGTCACTGCGGGCTCGGGAAGATTGTCGTTGTCGAACTGGGTCATGGCTGTGGATCTTCCTCTCCGAACCGGGCCGCTGTCTCGGATCGTCGCGTCATACTTCGGTTATGGGGAGCGAGTCGCCACGGGGGCATGCACGCGGGGGACGTCTGGGCGGCACGAACGTGAAGGGGTACACCCGCTTCACCGACCGGCCCCGCGCCGCGGCGAGGCGGTGGCCGGTCCCCGTACTACCCCGGATCGCGCAGCGCCTCGGTCATGCCGACCCTGTGGGCCCTCGGCGCGCTCCTGGTCGGCGGGATTCTCGTGCTGGTCGTACTGACCCTCACCCACATGGACTCACCCGCCGAACGCACCGAGGGACCTGCCGCTCCTTCGACGGTCGTGCCCGCGAAACCTGCTGCCCCGCCCGAACCTGCTGTGCCTCCGCCCCCGTGCTTCCCCCTGGCGCCGTGCTGAGGAGTGCCCAGCCGTAGCGGTGATCTCGTTCAATCCAGGTAGCCGAGCTGCTGAACCGTGCGACCCAGCGCTGGCGTTCCTCCCGGTTCAACAGCTTGCGGACCGCGAGCAGCTGGGTTTCGTCCGCGTCCGGGTCGGCGTGCACCGCGAGCTCGCAGGGTTCCGACCGTCGTCCTCGGTGAAGAACCAGTGCTCGATCTCTCGCACCGTCAGATACAGCGCTGTCCGAACGCCGGCGAAATGGAGCCGGTCACCAACACGCGGCAGGGCCACTGCATCGACCAGGAAGTGGACCGACTCGCCCGTGGGCGCTCCCTCGTCGTTCTTGGCCGCTATATACACCCTCACCCCTCCCCACCGGTCATTCGGAACAGCGCACCAGGACCTGACCGCGGACCCGACCGCCACACCCTGAGTGGACAGAGCTCAGGCGGTCCGGACCTTGCGGCGAAACTCGTACGGCGAGGTGGCCCCGGGATGCCCTGCGGCCGTCGGAAGGACATGATGATTTCTTGATGTCCTCGGACCACCGCCGACCGTTACACGCTCTCCGCGACCAGCGGTCAATCCGGCGGGAGACGTTCGCTTGATGAACCCCACCTCGTAGGTGGACTGCATGTGGCCGTATTTGCGTAAACCGCACATGGTCCATCAGTAGGTGCCGACGCGTTAGCCCATTAGCGGTGCTTCGGGGTCCGACCTACGGAACTTCACCGAACTGGCCGGAACAGCGGCGCGGGTGGTTTTTCCGGGCAAGCCAGGGCTAACGCGGCCTCGTCGCGACTTCTTGGATCAGGTGCAGCAAAGCCCGCGCAGCGGCTGGGTTGAGCTCGGGCGGATTCTCCGAGACGATGACCTGGAGTTCCCCTGAGCTCCTGCTACTTTGCGGCGAGCGAGCGTTAGTCGACCTAGGAGTCTCTGTCTGTTCGCCGTACTCCATGACGCCACCTTCTGATCGTTGTGGCAGGAAGCGAGGAAACACCCCAACGGCGGGCACTCAACCGATACCCTCGAGAGCCGGAAGGACACCCACGATACGGCGAAGGCGATGCGCTACGCCAACCTGCCGATTTCTCAGTATTCCCTCAGCTTAGTCCGAATCGAACCCCCACAGGCCCCTACCTGCAGTTTCGCTTCCACTTCGCGCCGCGAAAGTGTCGCTGATCGGGAAACCCGAGGGCGCGCCACTCCGTTGCCCGCACACCACACTCGGCGGTGAACTGATCGCAGGCTTCGGCGAGCCAGGATCGAAACGTGGGCAACAATGCGCGATCGTAGCTGTGCAGGGTCACGGCTATGGAGGCGCCGATTTCGATCTGCGTCTCCATATCGGCCACCAGCTGGTCGTGCCCGGCGCAGCGCGCGGACGTGGGCACTCGAATCCGGGAGTTCTGATCGTGTGTGCGAACAACACTGCAAGGGCGACGTCGTAGGCCCAGAAAAAGTGCTCGACAGTACCGTCGTCGAAAACCACCGCAGTGGTGTTGCTCATGGCTTGGCAGGCTATCGGATGCGGATAGAGGTCGTCGGCATTCTGCATCTCCAGATGTACGTGACCTCTACCCGCCGGGATGCCGACATCTTGCCGAGGGCGACGCGCCTTTCGTAAAAGCCGCCGGCTAGCCACCGAACCGGTCGTCGTCGACACCTGCAGTACCAGCGCCCTCCGGTCTGTTCCGAATCACGCCGCCTACAGCGCATCCAATTGGGTGGTGCGCGGCATGACCCGGGTAACCACCCGGGCTCAGGGGGTGGCCTGCCGGACCGTCATGCGTTTGATTCCGTGGATGAGCGCGCTGTGCCCGTACTCGGGT
>NZ_BMMH01000006.1 GCF_014645735.1 Nocardia jinanensis
GCCGCAGCCTGATCTCATCACCGGGACTCATCTCCCGGGCTTGACATCTTCATTGGGAAGCTCCTCGGGTGATAGGTGAAGCGACGCGGACGGGCCGGGCTCAGTCCCACCGGACATTGATCGACGTCGGCTGGCGGAAGTTGGCGCCCCGGATCGCGAGCGGCTCGGCGTCCTCGTCGGCACGCAGGTTCGGAAGCTCGTCGAGCAGGAGGTTCAGCGCCTTGCTCATCTGCAACTTGGCGAGGTTCATCCCCATGCACGTATGCGGCCCGAAACCGAAGGCGATATTGGGCTTGTTCATCGTGCGGTGGATGTCGAAGGTGTCCGGGTTCGGCCAGGCGTCGGGGTCACGCAGGCCCGAACCTTTGACGATCGTGACACCGGAGCCTTCCGGGATGGTGACGCCGCGGACCTCGACGTCGCGCGTCGTGGTGCGGGCGGCGACCATCGACACCGGCTCGAACCGGGTGCCCTCGGTGATCGCCTTCGGTACCAGATCGCGGTCGGCGCGCACCTGGGCGAGCACCTCGGGGCGATCGAGCAGCAGAACCAGGACATTGCCGAAGGAACGGGTCGTCGTTTCGGCCGCCGCCGGCAGCAGTGAGCGAGTGAACACGACCACCTCGTCGTCGGTGAACGTCTCCCCGTCGACCTCGACCCGCAGCAGGTGCGAGATGAGACTGTTGCCCGGTGCTCCCTCCGCGCGGCGCCGCCGCACGATCGGCAGCAGGTCGTCGTACAGGCCCTTGACCGCTCCGATGGCCCGCTCGCGGTTCGCCGCCGCCTGTTGTTTCTTGGCGGGATCGGTACTTCCGAAGCCGAGCAGGATCATCAGGGCCTTGGTCTGGAAATCGTAGAACTTCTCCTCGTCGTCGGCGGGGAACCCGAGGATCTCGTAGACGATCCGGACCGGGAAGTTGACGACGAACTCGGTGAGGTTCGCGCGACCACCCCGCCCCGCGAGCTCCGCGACCATCCGTCTCAGCACCGGCTCGACGGTGTCGGTGCCCCAGGAGTCGAAGTTCTGTCGGCCCAGACCGGGCATCAGGAGCTTGCGCAGACGCGAATGTTCCTCCCCGTCCACGCCGGTGACCACCTTGCCGAGCAGTGGACGGAACGCGGCGGAAACGGCTTCGCTCGTGAAAGTTTCGGAGTCCTTGAGCAGGGTCAGGCAGTCCTCGAACTTGAAGACCGAGTAGACGTCGCGCTCGCCGTTGAACCCCCCGGCCATCGACGGTGTCCCGAACTCCGCGAGCACGTCACCGTGGTGCACCGGTTCCTTCCGGCGGTACTCCGCGAACACCGGATAGGGATTGTCGACGGATCCGGCGCTGAATGCCTCACTGATCTCGGCCATCAGCTGCGCCGGTGTCGG
This sequence comes from Nocardia jinanensis, assembly GCF_014645735.1. Taxonomy (GTDB): domain Bacteria; phylum Actinomycetota; class Actinomycetes; order Mycobacteriales; family Mycobacteriaceae; genus Nocardia; species Nocardia jinanensis. Next base: position 1,376 of record NZ_BMMH01000006.1, read on the forward strand.
TGCCTCGTTCACTTCAGCGGTCATTCGGGTCATTCCTTCGTGTTGATCGGGGCGAGCGCCATCGCGCGCGACGGCCCGACGGTCGCGAGTTGCCGGGTGATGCCCCCATCGACCGTGATCACCTGGCCGGTGACATACGACGAGAGGTCGGACCCCAGGTAGAGCACTGCGTTCGAGATGTCACGCGGGCGGCCCAGGCGCTGGATCGAGCAGTTCGGCTCGAACATCTCCTTCACCTGGGCGGGGAACGATGCGAGCCGGTCCTCGCCGACGATCAGGCCCGGTGCGATCGCGTTGCACCGCACGCCCTGGGGGCCGTACTGGACGGCGATGTGCTGGGTGAGCGAGTTCAGCGCGCCCTTGCCCGCGGCGTACGCCGTATTGCGGATATCGCCCCGCAGCGACTGGCCGGACGAGATATTGACGATGGATCCGCCGCCGCCGGCGATCATCGCCGGAACGGCGTGCTTGCACAACAGCATCGGTGCGGTCACATTGATCGAAGTCGAGATCTCCCACAGTTCGCGCGTGGTGCCGAGCAGGTCCCCGTCCTGGGGGGACAGATACGTCGCTCCCGCGTTGTTGTCCAGGATGTCGAGCCGGCCGAACGTGGACATGGTGCGGCCGATGATCGATTCCGCGGTCTCCTCGGCCGTGATGTCCCCGACGACGGATACCGCCTCGTGCCCCGCCTCCGTCAACTCCCCGGCGATCTCGTCCACTCGACTGGTGGCCAGGTCGGTGAGAACGAGCCGGGCCCCCTCCTGCGCCAGGAGGCGCGCGGTGTCCGAGCCGATGACCCCGCCCGCGCCCGTGACGACCGCGACCTTGCCCTCCAGAAGACCCACGACAACTCCTCACCGGGCGCATGCCCGTCCACGACTGGCGTAACTCACCTCACCGCCTGACGAACATATTAGACAGATAATGCACAGTTTGCGCAATACCCATTAACTCAGCACATCCCGCCTGCCGGTCGATCGAGCGACGTCAAAATGTGACAGACATCTCTCGGAAGCCTTGACACACGTAACATTCATGACACAAACTGTTCCACCAATGAGAGACGTCTCTCACATTTTCCGGAGGTTGCTGGGTATGACATTGCGGTCGGTCCAGAGCGCCGAGAGCGGGCTCGTGCCCGCAGTGACACGACCACTCGGAGCTCTTCTACACGACGGCCGCCGGGGTGCCGTCCGCCGTACCCGGCTCCACAACGACGCCCCCTGCTGGGACGCCGCGGAGGGACGGACCGTCGTGGCGGCCGCACGCGCGGCCGCCCTCGCCGGTAGCACGACCGACGCCCGTGTCCTGGTCGCGACCATGGTCGCGACGGTCGCCTACGCGGAACTCGGCGCGCGCTCGGCACCGTCGGTACTGGCCGGGCACCCGGCGACCGCGGCATTCGATACCGCGAGCATCGCCACCTGGCTCCGCGGTATCACCGACACCGTCGCCGATTCCGGTGCCGACCTGTACGCCGAGGCACGGCTGCTCGCGGAAGCGGTACTCGCCCACCCCGATACAACCGAAGGAGTGCTCGCCGAGGCCTGGATCGCGGTGTGCGGCCTCACCCTGCTCGAGGAACTCGCCGAATCGTCGGCGACGCCCGATGCGGAGGCCCGCCTGATTCAACGGACCGTGGCGACCACGGTGGTCGCCCGGCGCCTGGCGCCCGAGGCGCGGATCGCTCGGCTCACCGGGGTCGACCGCCAGACACTGGCCCAGTGGCGACGCTTCGGACCACCGTCCCCGGACATCCGCGGTCACCACATCTCGGCCCCCCTGTGCGCAGCGCTCACCGGTATGACGGGGCCGCAGTGGCGGGCCCTCTACGCGAGCGGGCGCGTGCCCGATGCCCACGACGACACCCACGGCATCCTCAGCTGGGACGAGGGCGAGGTGCTGCGCTGGGCCACCGCCCACTCCGGAGAGGACTGCCGGCGCCGATGTTGCCACCACCAGCCGGTCGCGGCCCGGGTCGCGGTGGCCGCCGGGCCGGCCGCGACCGCGCGCGGAGCGGTAGCGAGCGGAACAGTGCGACCCGTTCGGCTCGTCCTCGTGCGATGACGACCGTCGAGTCGCTGGGCCGCCGCGAGCAGAAACGGTTCGTGCTGCGCCGGACGGTCCGCGACACCGCCTGGCGGCTGGTCGCCGAACACGGGTACGACACCGTCACCGTCGATCAGATCGCCACCGGCGCCGGCATCTCCGTGGCGACCTTCTACCGTCACTTCACCAGCAAAGAGGGAGTGCTGACCCGCCGCTGGCTCTCGCCGGAGCGTCTGGCCCAGCTCGAACCCGAACTGGACCGCGACCACGGGCTGGCACGCGTCGTGGCGTCTCTCTTCGAGGCCTACGTCGGTGCGGTGGCGGGCTACCAGGTCGACCTGATGACCCGGCTGAAAGTGATCCACCTCGACCCCGGGCTCCAGCTCGCCATGGCCCGGGGCCGGAGCGAGGACGCACAGACCCTGGCGGCCCTCTTCGCAGAGGTCACCGGTCAGCCACCGGAGAGCCTCGCCATGCGATTGGCCGCATCCCTCACCAGCAGCGCTCGCATCGCCGCCATGTCCCGATGGGCCGAGCTCGACGGACGCCCGGCGCTCGGCATCCTCCTCCGCGAGGTCGCCGAGACGCTCGCGCCGTCACTCGATCGGTGCGAAACGGCGATCAGCACCTCAGCGCATACCTCTGTCGGCGGCCGCACCACCTGACGCCGCACCGCCGACGACGGGACTCATCGCAGCCGCCGGCTCAGCGATGGTGGCAGACCGAGGGGAATCCGCCCGGTCGGTCAAGCGTCGAACCGCAAGATCTTCCGGGCGTTCAGCTCGGTGATCTTGTGGCAGTCCTCGTCGGAAAGGTCCGCGAGTGTCTCCGCCGCTCGTTTGCGGCTGTTCGGCCAGTTCGAGTCCGAGTGCGGGTAGTCGATCTCGAGCATGACCCGGTCCGCCCGGATACCGCCGGGGCCTCCGAGGTTCTCGATACCGTGCACATCATCGATGAAGCAGCCCCAGAAGTGCTCGTAGAACAGGTCCGACGGGCGCGTGTTCTTGTCGATGTCCTGGTACCAGCGGTGCCGCTCCCAGGTGTAGTCGGCTCGTTCCAGAACATAGGGGAACCAGCCGATGCCGCCCTCGGCGAGGATGAACTGCAGCCCGGGGTGCTTCTGCAGCCGACCGGAGAAGAGCAGCTCGACGGAGGACCACATCAGGTTGCTCGAAAAGAGCGTGATCGCGACCGCGTACGGCACATCGGAGGTCTTGGCCGCCTCCGCGGAACGACCGGCGGCGCCGGTGGCCGTGGTGAACGGGAAGCCGGGCACGAATCCGCCGGATCCGAAGTGCAGGCTGATCGGCATTTCGGTCGCCTCGCACACATCCCACAGCGGAGTCCAGTGCTCGTCACGGAAGCCGGGCAGGCCGAGCGGTATCGGATTGTCGGGGAAGCTGATCGTGCGGCAGCCCTTGGCCGCCAATCGCTCGACCTCTTTCACAGTGGCGTCGATATCCCAGACAGGCAGGATGCCGAGGGGGATCAGCCGGTCCGGGTGCGCGGCGCACCACTCGTCGATATTCCAGTCGTTCCACGCCTTGATGCAGAGTTCGGCGAGTTCCTTGTCCTTCGCCCGGTGGAAGACGCCTCCGCCGAAACCCGGGAAGGAAGGGAAGCACAGTGCCGCATGCACACCGTCCAGATCCATATCGGCGACGCGTGCGTCCGGTTCGTAGCAGCCCGGGATCATGTCCTGGTACCGGACGGGTTCCATGCCGAAGTCCTTGGGCTCGCGGCCGGCCACAGCGTTGACGCCGATATAGGGGAAGAGGGCGCCCTCGTACTTCCAGGTGTGGTTGCCTTCGGCTGTCGTGATGATCTGCGGGGCGGTGCCCTGGTACTTCGCCGGGAGGCGATCCTGCCAGACCCGCGGGTGCTCGATGACGTGGTCGTCGACGGAGACGATCTTCATATAGTCCTGCAGTGGCACGTCAGCCCCTCCTCGAGGTATGAATGAGACACTTATCGTATCTAATGTTCCATTCAGGCGAAACCCGCACGAGAGGTCAGGTGGCCCTATGACGATGCCTCCGAGCAGCGCAGCTCCCCCAGGCTCACCCTCCGAGGAGGAAGACGACCACGACCTGCTGACCTACGGAATCGCGGGCGACCGGCTCCGCGGGGAGATCGCACTCGAGACCGGCCGCCTGGAGGCCGCGCTGACGGCCGGGAAGAACGACGCCGCGGACAGTGCGAGGTCCCGGATCCGGGATCTCGAGGCCGCATTACAGCGGCACGTTGCCGCGCGCGACGGCGAGTTCAACGAGAAGCGTTTCTTCGGCGAGCATTTCGAAAGCGACCCGCGGTGAGCGCCGTCGGCTTCCTCGGTGCCGGCCGGATCGGCGGCCCGATGGTCGAGCGGCTGCTCGCGGCCGGACGGGAGGTCCACCTCTACGCTCGCCGCCCCGAGGTCCGGGAGAAGTACGCCGGCCTCGGCGCGATCGTCAGCGATACGGTCGCCGGGGCCGTAGGCAACACCACCATCGTCCTCACCTGCGTATACGACGACACGCAGTTGCGTGCGGTGACGCTCGGCCCCGATGGCGCCCTCGCACACATACCGGCGGGCGCACTGCTGGCCAGCCACACCACCGGCCTCCCCGCGACGCTCGACCGGATCGCCGCCACCGCGGCCCGCCGCGGCGTCGACGTCGTGGACGCGTCGTTCAGCGGCACGGCGGTCGATGTGCTCGCCGGACGGCTGACGATCATGCTCGGCGGGACCGACGACTCCGCGGCGCGGGTGATCCCGCACCTGGAGTGCTACGCGGACACCATCGTCCGCACCGGCGAGCGCGGCTCGGCGCTGAAGGTCAAATTGCTCAACAACCTGCTCTTCACCGCCCACGCCCAGTTGGCCGCCGACGTGCTACGGCTCGGCGACGAATTCGGCATCGACCGCGCCCGGATACTCGAGGCGCTCGCAACGAGCAGCGGCGCGAGCGCCTTGATCACTCGGCTGCGAGCCTCACCCGACCCCGGTGCCGTATTCGACCGGATCATCCCGTATTTGACCAAGGATTTCGCCGCGGTCCGCACGGCAGCGGAGGATCTCGGCGTGGCGCGGGCGACCGTCGAGGCCGGGCCGCTCCCGCTGACCTGATCCTCATACGTCACGCGGGCGGCTCGTCGCCCAGCACCGGCGGGAGCTCGTCGTCGGCCCAGCCGCGCTGCACGAAGGCGAGGCGACCGCCGGCGAGCATCATGGCGGTGAACATCTGCAATTCCACGATCTCTTCGACGGTGAAATGCTCGGCCAGGCCGGCGTAGGTGGCGTCGTCGACGCCCAGCCAGTCCACACAGAAGAGGTCGGCGTATCGGAGGGCCGCGCGCTCCCGCGGCGTGAACTGCTGGTCATCCGGTGAGAGACAGGCGATCTCGTCCTCGCTCACCGTGTCGCTTTTGCGCGCCGCCCGACAGGTCCGGCACCGGGTGAACGCCGCGATGCGCAGACGCACGAGTTCCCGGAGCCGCTCGTCGAGCAGAGCACCCTCGTTCAACGCGGCGAGGAGGCGAACCCACGCAGTCGCGGCTTCCGGACGGCGGGCCCAGATCTGCACCGGCAGGGTGCTGCTCAGGGTCCGCGCCGCGACCCGGCCGTCGATCTCCTCCCGAAGCGCGGACGGCAGCGCGTCCAACGGGAGCGGGCTGATCGCGGGCACCGGGTCAGCCGACCTCGGAGAGCACAGCGATTCCGCCGCGCCGGACCCTGCGGGAGGTGAGCTCGAGCGCCTCGGCGACCCGGACAGTCGGGTAGTCCCCGCGCATCCCGCCACAGGTCGGCCTCCGGAGTGCCGAACCGCCGTGCGCGGTAGCCGGGTTCGCGTACGAGGTGCCGACAGACAAACCCGAGACCGGCACCACCGCCGCATTCGATCCACTCACCGCGCGGTCAGCTCCGCCTGAGTACGACCGGGACGGTCTTGTAGTCGTGAACCAGCACGGACGGGTTGCGTACCGGCTCGGTGGCAAGATCCCACCCCGCGAACCGTTCGGCCAGCCCCTCGACAGCGATGCGAATCTCGGCGCGCCCCAGGGCCAAACCGATACAGCGGTGCAAACCCCAGCCGAACGAGAGGTGCTTGTGCGCGTCTTTGCGCGTGATATCGAATGTGTCCGCGTCCGGCCACACATCTTCATCACGGTTCGCGGCCCCGTAGAGCATCACGACGAAGTCGCCCGCCGCGATCTCCTGGTCGCGGATCACTACGGGTTCGGTTGCTCGCCTTCCGAAATGGGTGACCGGGCTGACCCACCGCAAGAGCTCCTCGGTCGCACCCGGCGCCAAGGACGGATCCGCGACCAGCCGCTCCCACTGACCAGGATCCTCGGCGAAGGCCACCATGGCACCGGAGAGGGTATTGCGAGTCGTCTCGTTACCCGCGGCCAGCACCGAGAAGCAGACGGCCAACTGGCTGGCTTCCGGCAGCGGTTCGCCGTCCATGACCAGCTTCGTCACGCTCGACATCAGGTCGCTGCGAGGGTTCTGCCGACGCTCCGCCAGGCTCTGCGTCAAATAGCCGTACATCTCCTGCATATCCACGGCCGCCTGCGCGGCTTCGGGGCTGCCTTCGACAAGCCCGCCGCCGATAAAGGCCATGAAGGAGTCGCTCCAACGCCTCAAATCGTCCCAGTCCGCCTCCGGAATTCCCAGGAACTCCCCGATCACCTGAACCGCGAGCGGGGCCGAAACCGCCTCGACGAAGTCGACGGGTTCTCCGTCCGGCAGCCGGTCGAGCAGTTTGTCGACGATCGAGCGCACGCCTGGTTCCAGGTCCACCATCAGCTTCGGCGCGAACGCCGTACCGACGAGGCGGCGAAAGGCCGTGTGGCCCGGCGGATCACTCATGAACCCGCCGCCTGTCTGCTGGGCACCGCCGGGATCGCGCTCGTCGATACGGCCCGACCGGCGCGCCTCGGGGATATGCAGACCCTGGGTGGTGGTGAAGGGCGGGTTGGGCCGCAGTTCGGCCCAGGTGATGTCCTCGTGCTTGGACAGCGCCCAGAACTGACCCGACTCACACCAGAAGACCGGCGCCTCCCGCCGCAGCCTTGCGTACGTCGGATACGGGTCTGCCAGGAAGAACGCCGGGTCGTCCAGCCGTGCTTCCGCAGCGAGGTCGCCCATGATCGGGTGAGTCTCCATTATCTCTTTCCTTTTCTCGTGCAGATCGGCGACGAGCGACAGCCGGCGCGGACATGCCTGCCTTCAGCAGACCCGCCCGGCCAGGAACATCACGGCCGACTCGGCACATCTCGGTCACGATCTCCACGAGAGAGCTAGGTCACATATTGATAAGTTAATTATATACATCAGGACCTCTCGCCGGGTCAACCGAAATCTGCGGGAACCATCGACCCGAAGCGTGAGCCCGCCGCCCAACCGGCCCGGAAGCGATGGCGCCATAGCGGACCCACCGCGCCGAAGCCCTTCCACATCACCCGCCATATGTTAATTTATCGGTGGGTTAATTTTCACGAATCGACAGCGAGGTGTGTGACAGGATGCGCGACCGGAAAGTGCTCGTTGTCGGCGCGTCCCGCGGCATCGGCCGAACCATCGCCCAGCATTTGGCCAGGTCGGGCGCCCACGTCGCCCTCGCCGGCCGCAGCACCGAATTACTCGCCGAGACCGTCCGGGAACACCCCGACCGAACTGTCGCCATCGGTTGCGATGTCGGCGACGCCGACGAGTGCGCCACGGCGGTCGGCCGAGCGGCGGAGGACCTGGGCGGGCTGGACGCCCTGGTCTACGCCGTCGGTGCGTTCCGGTTCGGCGAGATGGCCGATACGTCGGCCGCGGATTGGCACGCTGTCTTCGACACCAATGTGATCGGCGCCGCTCTGGTCACCCAGGCCGCGCTCCCCCATCTGAAAGCCGCTGGGGGCAACGCCATCTATCTGTCGTCCGACTCCGCCCTGCACCAGCCGCCCTGGGTCGGCATCGGCCCCTACATCTGCAGCAAGGTCGCACTGGAGCGGATGGTGCAGTGCTGGCAGTACGAGAATCCCGATATCGCGTTCAGCACCCTCGCGATCGGTCCCACCGCGAGTTCGGTCCGCGAACGGCAGCCCGAGGGCGCCCGATTCGGCGCGATCTGGCAGGAGAAGGGTCAGATGAACGGCCGCCAGCTCGATCCGTCGGAACACGCGGCGATGGTCGCTCACATTCTCGCCAGTCCCGCCCGGATCGGTACGGTCACGATCGTTCCGCGGTGACCGAGGGTCAGCCGAGGTACTTCTCGAACACATCGCCCGATCGCAACTGCGCGGGCGTCCCGGCAAAGGTCAGTTCACCCTGGGCCAGCACGTAGGCGTAGTCGGCCGAGTCGAGCACTCGGCCGATGAACTGGTCGACGACCAACAGCGCGGTACCTCCGGCGGCCAGCCGATCCAGGAAACCGAAGACTGTCTCCACCACCTGGGGCGCCAATCCCAGCGACGGCTCGTCCACGAGCACCACGCGCGGATCGGTCGTATAGGCACGGGCGAGTGCGAGCATCTGTTGCTCACCGCCACTGAGACTGCCGGCTGTCTGTCCCAGTCGTCGGCCCAGGATCGGGAAAGCCTCGGCTGCCTTCTCGACGGCGTGCGCCGCACCGCTGCCCCGGACCTGGAGCACCAGGTTCTCCCGGACCGACAACGACTTGAATACCGCCCTGCCCTCGGGGATCAGGCATACGCCCCGCCTCGCCCGACGGGCCGGGTCCTCCGGCGTGACGTCCGCTCCGAATACGCTGACCCGCCCGCGCGAGACCGGGTTCAGCCCGGCGGCCGCGCGCAGCACTGTCGTCTTCCCCGCGCCGTTCGCGCCCAGGAGCGCGACCACTGATCCGGTGGGCACCCGCAATGAGATATCGCGCAGCACGGTGGTGTTCCCGTAACCGCTGGTGATATCGGCCAGTTCGAGAGCCGCGACTCCGCTATCCATGATCTGCCTCCACAGGCAATGCCCGCGGCAGCGCCGGGGCGGCGTCGGTACCCAGATATGCCGCCTGCACCACGGGGCTGTCCCGCACCTGCTCCGGCGTGCCCTCGAAAATCAGCTCACCGAAGTCGAGAACGTAGATGTAGTCGCACAGTTCCATGACCAGCGACATATCGTGCTCGACGAGCAGAATCGCATCGCCTCGCACCTCGTTGATCTCACGCAGCAGCCGGGCGAACCGAGCCCGTTCCGCCCGGTCCAGCCCCGCGGACGGCTCGTCCAGCAACAAGACGTCGAACCGGCCGGCCAGGCAGCGGGCCAACTCGACCAGTCGGCGATCACCGGTGGACAGCTCCCCGGCGAGCCGGTCGGCCAGATGCTCGAGACCGCACAGCGCCAGCGCCCGGCGCGTCGCCGTCGCGATCTGTACGCGGTCCGCGGGCCGGCTCAGCAGCTGCCACAACGGGTTCGCGCCACCGATCGCCGCCTCCCGGCCCAGGCCGACGTTCTGCTGGACTGTCAGCGAATCGCCCAACTCGATGTGCTGGAAGGTCCGTCCCAGCCCGAGCCGCCCCCGGACGGCCGGCCCGCGGTCGGTGACATCGCGGCCGTGCAACCGAATTCTCCCCGCGGCGGGCCGCACCAGTCCGGTACAGGCGTTGAAGGTGGTGGTCTTACCCGCGCCGTTCGGCCCGATAAGGCCGGTGATCCGCCCCATCGGTGCGCGCAGGGTGAGGTTGTCGACAGCGATCAGGCCACCGTGCCGCACGGTGAGGCCGGAGATCTCCAGCGCCGGATCCCCCGCGGCGGCCGGGTGCACACCGCGCGGTGTCACCGGCTCGGGCTGCTCCCCTGCCGGAGCGGCGGAGGCTGCCGGTCGGCGGAACGCGAAACGTTCGAAGAACCGCTGCACCGCCGGTGGTGTACCGGGCGCACCACCCTGCACAGCCACCAGCACAGCGAATCCCCCGAAGGCCACGTTCAACCAGTTGGTGGCGTCCGCGGAGGTGAAATAGATGGGGACGATCGCGACACCTGCCGCCGCGACGAACGCGTACCAGGGCGCCCCGAACGGCGCCAGCGCCAGCACGGCCAGCAACACCAACGATTGGAATGAGGGATAGGACTCGGCAGTCGCGGTGGTCAACAGCACGCCCAGCAGGGCTCCGGCGACCGAGGCGAAGAACGCCGAGATACAGAACACCAAGACCCTCGTCACCCGCAGATCGAGACCCGATGTAGCGATCGCGACCGGGGAATCGGCCATCCCGCGGCCCAGGCGGCCCAGGCGGGTCTCGGTGAGTACCACGACGATCACGGCGGTGAGGACGACGACGCCGAGAACAACGTAGTAATAGGAGCGGTCGTCCTGGGCGAACGACGGATACGGCATCAGCCGGCCCAGCGGGTCGGTGGTGAACATCCAACCCAGCGGGTAGACCATGTACTCCACAGCGACGCCGAACCCGAAAGTCGCCAGGGCCAAGTACAGCCCGGACAGCCGGCTGGCCGGGACGGCCAGCAACGCGCCCACCGGCACCGCTACCAACCCTGCCGCGAGCAGCGCCAGCAGCCAGGGCCAGCCGTGGTCGACCGTGAGCTGGGAGAAGGAGACAGCGCCGACGGCGGCGAACGCCATATGTGCCAGCGACACCTGGCCCGAGGTCCGGACCAGCAGGCCCAGTGACAGCAGTAGCATGACCTGGATCAGGCCGTTCGTATAACTGGCGATGTCATATCCGACGATCCAGGGCAGCAGCACGAGCAGAGCCGACAGGCCGAGCGCGGCCACAATTCGCACGCCGGGCGGTGCTCGCCACGGCACCCGCAACTGCGCGCGTTCGGCACCCTCCGACACCAGCTTGCGGCGCGGCAGAACCAGTAGGACGGCGAACAATACATAGAACGGCAGGGCCGACGGGAACCCGGCGAGGACCGCGTCGAACGAAGCCCATTTGGTGACCAGTGCGGCGACGATTCCGATGACACAGCCACCGAGGTAGGCGACCGGCAGGCTGGCGAACGCGCCGATGGCGGCCGCCCCGAATGCCTGCACGATCAGGTAGGTCAGCACGACGGCGTCGAGGCTGATGTTCGGCGCGATCAACACGCCGGCCAGCAATGCCAGCACGGTGCCGATCATCCAGGCGATCCGGCGCACGGTCGCGGGGTTGCGGCCGGTCAGGGCCAGCAGTTCGGCATCGTCGACCACACCGCGCATCGCCTTTCCTGTCACCGTTCGCCGCAGGAACAGGTACAGCAGGATCGCGGCGGCCACACCCACCGCGACAGTGATCACCTGCGCCCAGCTCACCGCCGCGCCGAACACCTCGAATGTCCGGGTCGGCAGGAACTGCGGAACGGTGACCGAACCGGCCGGATACTTGATCGTGGCCAGCCCCTGGACGACCAGGATGATGCCGATCGTGCCCACGACCTTGAAGACGGTGCCGGCCGTGGCCAGCCGGCGGGCAAGCAGTTCCATGCCCACGCCGAGAATCGGACCCAGCACGCCGACCACGACCAGGACGGCGAGCCACCACGGCCACCCGTTGGTGACATAGAGCCAGTAGAAGAAGTACGCGCCGGTGGCCGCCAACGCGCCGTGCGCGAAGTTGAACAATCCCGACGTCTTGTTGGTCAGTACCAGGCCCAGTGCGGCCATACCGTAGATCGAACCGCTGGTCAGGCCCAGGATCACGAAGGGGAGATAGCTGTTCATCTCAGGCCGCCACATCCACACAGCGGGGGCTCATACCATTCGGGACGACGTACCGGCCGTTGTCTATGCCCGCCTCGTAGAAACAGTGGAGTGCCGGTTGTGGCCCTTCACCGGCATTGAAGCCCCCCAGATCATTCGGGAGCAGGCCGCCGAGGTTCTCGCCGTGCAACGCCGCCATCGCGGCTAGCGCCCCGGCCGCGGTCGGTTCGGCGTCGGTTTCGGTGATCGCCTTCCGGAAGACCTCGAGGGCAGCGAATGACGCCACCGAGGCGAAACTGCGCCAACTCGCCTCGGGCACGTAGGTGTTCTCCAGCTTCTTGTAATCGGTCAGGGCGGGATGGTCGGCGAACCACGGCAACGTATAGCTGCTGCCGAACACCTGTAGCCCAGGAATGCTGAGCAGGGCGGGGTCCCAGGCGAGGGTGTCGACCCCGTATTTCGGCTGGTAGCCCTGCTGCCGGCAGTCTCGTATGACTCGAGTCGCCACCTGCATCGGCAGACCCAGTTGCACGTAGTCGACACCGTTCTGTTTCAGGGCCAGACACTGCGCGGCATAACTGGGGGCGGCGGCCGTCACCTTGATCGAGCCGAAGTAGTCCAGACCCAGCTTCGGTGACACGGTCGACCAGATACTCGACACATCACAGGCGGGCGATTCCGCACAGATGAGACCGCCCCATTTCTCGGCGCCACTCGCCTCGGCGGTTACCGCTTTGGCGATTACCGAGTTCGGGACCGTCAGGCTCAGCGGAAAATACACCGGGCTCTGTGTCCACTTGGGTGTGTTCGTGATCGCGGCCACGTTCGGGATCTTGCGTTGCGCGAGAATCGGTTCGGCTCCGTCGCTGACCGAGGAAAAACTGCCGACCAGCGCGATCACTCTGTCCTTGTTGACGAGTCGGCGTACGCGGTTGACGCCGGTCGCGGCCGTGGAGCCGTCGTCGGCCACGATCACCTCGACGTGGCGGCCGTTGATCCCGCCCTGGGTTTCGTTGACCCACGCTGCCCACCCCCGGGCGAGATCCGGCAGGCCCTTGCCGGTCACCGCGAGCGCCCCCGTCTCACTCACGACCACTCCGATGACGATGTCGTTCGCGTTCCTGCCCACGCCGCTTCCGCATCCCGCAAGTAGTACGGCGGCTCCGGTCACGCAAGCGACGGCCCCATAGCTCTTGCGAAACCATCGTCCGACTCGAGAGAGAGTCCGCATTCGAATCACCTGCGCCCAACCGTGTCGGCTCGAGAGCCGAGCAGAAAAGATTTTGTATGACTGATTAATTAGTGTGCAGCAACTTCTCCGCACTGTCCGGTCATTGGCGATATTCGGCGGGGCTCAGGTCACGGCACCGTTGATCTTCAACTCGATGAGCTTCGCTTCGTCGTATCCCAGCTCACGCAACAGTTCGTCGGTGTGCTCGGCGAACTGCGGCGCCCGGCGCAGCGCCGGCGGCGTGCGGTCGAAGTGAACGGGGCTGGCGACCAGTTCCCGGGGATGACCGTCGGCATCGTCGACGGTCACGATGCAACCGTTGGCCCGAAGCTGCTCATCCCGGCCTACCTCGACGCTGTTCTGCACGGGCGCCCACTGCCCCTCCAACGTGGCGAACGCCGCGACCCATTCCTCGAAAGTGCGACCCGCCAACTCTTCCCGCAGGATCTCGGCCGCTTGTGACGCGTTGGCCATCAGCCCCTCGGTGGTGTCGAAACGGGGGTCCTCGGCGAGGTCCAACCGGTCGATGTGCCGACAGAAATCCCGCCAGTAGCGTCCCGGCTGGAGAAAACTGATGTTGATCCACCGGCCGTCCGCGGTCCGGTAGTCACCGGCCAGCGGGTTCGTCGGGGCCGTGGCCGGTCCGTCGCTCAACGGCGCGACCGGCCGAGTGGTGCCGGTGAGCAGCGAGATATCCACCGCCAGACCCATCGCCCAGGCGCCGACGCTCAGCAATGACACGTCCAGCTCCGACGGCTCGCCGGTCCGCCCCCGGGCGAACAGCGCCGCCGCGATCCCGCCCGCGATCGTGGTACCGCCGATCGTATCCCCGTAGGCCGGGCCCGGCATCGACAAGGTGCGCGGGCTGTCCGCCGGTGTCACACCGGCACTGCTGCCCATCCGCGCCCAGTACACATTCGAGTCGAACCCACCATGGGGCGCCTCGGGCCCGTTGTCACCGAACGCGCTGGCACGCACATAGATGATCTGCGGATTCACCCGGCGCATCTGTTCGACGTCGATCTTCAATCGCGCGCGGGAGTCCGGTAGGAAGTTCGTGATGAACACATCGCAGGACCGCGCCAGGTCGTCGAGGACCTCTCGCCCACCCGGCGTGCCGATATCCAGGCCGATACTGCGCTTACCGCGGTTGGAGTGTTCCATGATCGGATGGAACGAGCCTTCGGACTGGCCGTTCCAGCCGGTGCGCAGCCCACGTTGCGCGTCACCGGTCTCGGCGTGCTCGACCTTGATGACATCGGCTCCCCAGTCCGCCAGCACCGCGCCGGCCACCGGCGCGAAGGTGAATTGGGAGACCTCGAGTACTCGAACACCCTCCATTGGGCGGTGGGACATGGCCAACTCCTAGGGTCGCGAACATCCGGCGTGTCCCGGATACTATTTAACTGTATAATTGATTATGTCGCGTCGCTCACGAGAACGGAGAAAGAGGCAGTGCACCAGTACAAGGGCCTCTATATCAACGGTGACTGGTCGGTCGCCCAGGGAGCCGTCGCCGAGGTGGTCAATCCGGCGACCGAGGAGATCATCGGCACCGTCCCGATCGGCGGGGCCCGCGAGGCCGAGTCGGCGATCGCGGCAGCGCGCGCAGCATTCGACAGCGGCCCCTGGCCGCATCTGACACCGCAGGAGCGGTGCGATGTACTCGACCGTTTCTACGCTCTACTGGCGGCGCGTCAGGACGAGCTCGAAGAACTCATCGTGGCCGAATGCGGAGCGACGAAGGCGCTGGCCCGGATCGCACACATCGGGATCGCCATGGACCATTTCCGGTTCGCCGTGGACGAGGCGCGCCGACGCGAAGCGATCACCCCGGTCGCGCCCCTGGTCAGCGCCGGGCCCGGTGGCCGCGGCGTGCTCGGCTCGGCGGTCACGATCCGCGAACCGGTCGGGGTGGTCAGCGCCATCACCGCGTTCAACTACCCGTTCCTCATCAATCTGGCCAAGATCGTGCCGGCACTCCTGATGGGCAACACGCTCGTACTGAAGCCCTCGCCGTACACGCCGCTGCAGGCGCTGGTCCTCGGCGACCTCGCCACCGAAGCCGGAATACCACCCGGCGTGCTCAACATCATCACCGGCGGTACCGAAGTCGGCCGGGCTATGACGTCCGACCCCCGGGTGGACATGGTGACCTTCACCGGCTCGGAGTCCGTCGGCGCCACCGTGATGGCGCAGGCGGCGCCGACCATCAAACGCGTGCACTTGGAGCTGGGCGGTAAATCGGCCCTGATCGCTTGCGAGGACGTGGATATCGAGCAGGTCGCCACGCAGGCGGCGACGGGTTTGGTCGTCCAGGCCGGACAAGGCTGCGGTCTGTGTTCCCGGCTGCTCGTCCACCGTTCGATCATGCCCTCGTTCATCGAGGTGGCGAAGGCAGTTCTGGAGAGCGTTGTCGTCGGGGATCCCGCGGACCCGGCGACACAGATGGGTCCGTTGATCGGAAACGAGCAGCGCACCAGGGTCACGGACATGGTGGACGCGGCGGTCCGCGACGGCGCGACGGTGGTCACCGGCGGGGGCCGGCCGCCACATCTGGCCAAGGGATTCTTCTACTCGCCCACACTGCTGACCGATGTGGACAACCGGGACGCCATCGCGCAGGACGAGATCTTCGGTCCGGTGGGAATGGTGATCGGCTTCGATACCGACGACGAAGCGGTCGCGCTGGCCAACGAGTCCCGGTACGGCCTGTCCGGCGCAGTCTGGTCCGCGGATTCCGGACGTGCGTTCGCACTGGCCCAGCGGCTGCGCACCGGCGCGGTGCGAGTCAACGGCGGTAGCGCCGTAGAGGTCCCGTGGGGCGGCTACAAGCGCTCGGGCATCGGCCGCGAGTACGGCGCCGAGGGCTTGGACGAGTACACCGAAATCAAATCGATCACCTACCGGTCCTGACCAGAAGCGAGCGAACAGATGCGATTGGAAGGCAAAGTTGCCATCGTCACCGGGGCGGGTCAGGGCATAGGGAAGACCTACGCACGACGGTTCTTGGACGAGGGCGCCCGGGTGGCGATCGTGGACATCGACGCCGGCCGCGGTGAATCGGCCGCCGCCGAGCTCGCGGACTCGGGCGAGGTGGCCTTCGTGCAGGCCGATATATCCGCCGAGGAGTCCACCGAGAATTGCGTCCGCCAGGTCGTCGAGCGGTTCGGGCAGGTGGACGTCCTGCTCAACAACGCGGGCATCTACTACGACATGGACTACGGCGATCAGAGCTACGAATACCTCAGGCAGGTTTTCGATATCAACTGTTACGGCGCCTGGCTGATGTCCAAGGCCGCCACGCCGCATCTGGTCGAACGCGGTGGCGGCTCGATCATCAATGTCTCCTCGACCGGTGCGTATCTGTACGTGAAGAACTCCCCCACCGAGTTCTCCGGAATCAGCTCCTACGCCTACCCCTGGAGCAAATGGGGCGTGGTCGGCCTGACCAAGATGTCCGCCGGCGAACTCGGCCGGTGGGGTATCCGGGTGAACTGCATCGCACCCGGTGTCACGGTATCGGAAGCGACCAGGAAACAGGTCCCCGAGGACCGCATCGCCGCGATCACCGCGATGAGCGCGCTCAAGCGCACGCTCACTCCCGAGGACCTCACCGGCACCGCAGTGTTCTTCGCCAGCGAGGACTCGGCACTGGTCACCGGACAGATGCTGTGTGTCGACGCCGGTGTCGTTATGCCGGGCTGATGGGCCGGGACGTACAATAGAACTAGTAACTGACCAATTAATACGTCTCGACCGACACGTCATGGGCGATGCGTCGGCCGACACCGGCAGATCAGGAGTACAGACGGTGCCACCAGGTAAAGGCCCAGGCCGGCCGACCGGATCAGTGGGGGATGCCACGCGTCGTCGAATCATCTCCATCGCCATGAAGCACATCGGTGAATACGGTTACGCGAAGGCGACACTGAACAATATCGCCGAGGACGGCGGGTTGACCAGTGGCGCGGTCTACTACTATTTCAAATCGAAGAAGGCGCTGGTGAGCGCCGTTATCGCCGAGGTGACCGGCCAGTTGCTGGAGCGGTTCGAACGAGCCGTCACGAGGGCGGACGACCTCCAGGGCAAACTGATCGCCATTCTCGAGGAGACCATCGCGGTCACCGACGAGATGCCCGATCTCGCCAAGTTTTCCGTCAGCGTTCGGGTCGACGGCCCCCGTTACCCGGAGTTACGACGCGCACTCGGCCACTCGACCAACAGCTATTACGAGTTCTACAAGAGCATCATCGAGCAGGGAGCTGCCGCCGGTGAGCTCAAACCGGGCATAGACCCCCGCGATGTGGCGGATATGTTCGGCATCATCAGCTTCGGCGTGACGATGCTCACTGTCGAGGTGCCCGGTGAGCGACACCGGTCGGCGATCCGCACCATCGAGAAGCTCCTCACCGAGGGCGTCTTCGTCCCGATGTCCGCGGTCATGAAAACGGAACCCGCGGCCGGCTGAGATCGGCGGACTCCCGCCGAACCTTCCGCGCAGACCGTGGGAGCGCGCGGATGCGCGCTCCCACAAACCATCTGACAACCATTGACATCTGTTACCCAAATAATTAAATTGCTGACTAATTGATTTGACGAAGGTGGAGGACGGTGCCGATGGCTCAGGTGATCCGCAACAACGACTTCTCCCTCGACGACGCGCAGGAAGCCCTGCGCGATACCTTCGCGTCCTTCTTCACCAAGGAATGTCCGACCACGCGCGTGCGGGCCGCGGAGCCATTGGGATTCGACACCCAACTGTGGCGCCGCACAGTCGAACTGGGCGCGACGTCGATGGGAATCCCGGAACAACTCGGTGGTGACGGTGCCGGTCTGCTGGACCTGGTCCTGGTGGCGGAGGGGTACGGCAGCGCCCTGGCACCCGTTCCGTTCATCGAGGCAGCGGTCGCCGGCCGGCTCCTGGCCGCCGCCGGTGATCACCGGAGCCGGCCATGGCTGGACGAACTGCTCGCCGGCCGGCGCATCCTCACCGTCGCGCTGCACGAAATGCCCGCCGGGGAACGTCAATTGGTTCCGGCCGGCGCCGTATGCGACGCGGTGATCGCCCTCGACGGCGCGGCGTTGGTGCTACTGGCCGATCCGGACGCACCTCCCCCGGTTCCCAATCAACCGTGCGCGCCACTGGCGTGGTGGACCACCGGGGGCGAACACGCCACCCGTATGGTGCTCGCCGAAGGCGCCGACGCGCGGGCCCATTTCCGTCGCGCACACAGGGAGTGGAAACTTCTCACCGCGGCCGCGCTGATCGGTCTGGCCGATGAAGTACTCGGTCGCGCCGTGGAGCACGCGAAAACCCGCGACGCGTTCGGTGTCCCCATCGGGAGTTTCCAAGCGGTCTCGCACCCGCTGGTCGACGTGCTGACAGGTGTCGAATCGGCCCGCAGATTGATCAGGAAAGCAGCCTGGTTCGCCGACCACGAACCGGCGGAGGCGGCGCGGCTGGTATCGATGGCGTGGGTCTACGCGGCCGAAGTCGCGACCGAAGCGGTGACGGTCGGCCTGCACGTGCACGGCGGCATCGGCTTCACGATGGAATCCGATATCCAACTGTTCTTCCGGCGGGCCAAGGGCTGGGCGACGATCGCCGGCGATCCCCGCCGGGAGCTCCAGTCCCTTGCCGCCATCCTGATCGATCAAGGCGGACGGTGAACCGATGGACTTCGCGACGATAACCCTCGAGCCCGGAACTCGGGCATTCCGGGAAGAAGTAGTGCGATTCCTGGACGAGCACCTCACCGACGAGGTTCTGGAAGCGGAGCGGCGCACCGGCAATGGGCACCACCCGCCGTTCCATGCGGCGCTGGGTGAGCGCGGCTGGATCCTGCCGATGTGGCCGGTCGAGGAAGGCGGCGCCGGGCTCGACCCGCTACGTGCCCGTGTCCTGGCGCTGGAACTCGCCTGGCGAGGGTCGATGTCGGTGTCGATCTCCCGGCTGATCACCACGACGGTCGCGCTCGGACTTCGGGCCTGGGCCAGCGCGGAGTTGAAGCAGGAAGTCCTGCCCGGGGTCGCCCGCGGCACTGTGCTGATGTGCCTGGGCTATACCGAGCCCGGCTCGGGGTCCGATATGGCGGCCGCGAAGACCAGGGCGATCCGCACAGACGACGAGTGGGTGATCCGCGGCCAGAAGATGTTCACCACCGGCGCCCAGAACGCCGACTACGTATGGCTGCTCACCCGCAGCGACCCCGATGCCCCGAAGACCAAGGGGCTGACCATGTTTCTCGTGCCGCTCACCCTGCCCGGCGTCGAGATCACCCCGATCCGCACGCTCGGCGGCGAACGGACCAACACTGTCTACTTCGACGATGTGCGGGTCGCCGACCACTATCGGGTCGGCCCGGCCGGTCAGGGCTGGCAGGTGGTGGCCGGCGCGCTGGACGCCGAGCACCGGATGGGCCGGATCGAGGACCGGGGTATCGGCGACGACGGCAACCTGGGTACCTGGCAGGGACTCGTCCACCGGCTGACCGACGCCGGTCTCCGGTGGGCGGCCACCGCGCGGCATCCGGACGGCACCCCGGTGATCGATGATCCGCTCGTGCGGGAACGGCTGGCCCGGGTCGCGCTCGACGCCGAGGTGTCCTTCCTGCCGGGTGGTCCGATGAGCAAGATCTCGACTGCCCAGGCGTTGATCCGGAGCGCGGCCGATCTGGTCGACCTGTTCGGACCCGCCGGCATTCTGCCCGCCGGCGCGGACGGCGCGGTGTGCGACGGTGAAATCGAGCTGCTGCACCGCTTCGCGCAAGGCACCGCCATCTACGGCGGCTCGATCGAGATATTCCACAACCTGCTGGCCGAACGCTCGCTCGGACTGCCACGAGCCCGTCTCCGGCCGGCCTGATCGCGGCCGGAGGCGAGCTGCTGCTCGAAAGGAGCAAGATGGACGACTACGAGACGCTTCGCTATGCCGAACGTGACGGGATCGCCTGGGTCACGCTCAACCGGCCCGACGTGCTCAACGCCATCGATACGGTGATGCAGCGCGAACTGACCGCGGTGTGGCGGACGCTGCGCGCGAGCGACACGATCGGGTGCGTGGTGCTGACCGGAACCGGCGAACGCGCGTTCACCACCGGGCGGGACCGCTCGGAAACACTCGCGGCCACCGAAGCACTGGCGGCGGACGAACCGGGCCGGCGCAGCGGGTTCGACTCGACCGTGTTCCACCCTGACGCCGACGATCACCGGTTCGGGCCGAAGTCGTCGAACCTGTGGATCCCGGTGGTGACGGCCGTCAACGGAATGGCGTGTGGCAGCGCCTCCTTCTTGCTCGGCGAATCGGACATCATCATCGCTGCCGACCACGCGACGTTCTTCGATCCGCACGTCACCTACGGTCTCACCGCCGCCTATGAGTCCGTGCAATTGGCGCACCGGATGCCCTTCGGCGAGATCAGCCGGATGGCGCTACTCGGCAGTCACGAAAGGCTGTCCGCCCAGCGCGCACACACCATCGGCCTCGTATCCGAAGTCGTACCGGCCGATGAACTCACCGAGCGCGCCGGCTGGATCGCGGCGACCATCGCGTCACAACCGCGTCTCTCGGTACAGGCGACCGTCCGGTCGCTGTGGATGGCCCGTGAACTGACCCGTGCCCAGGCGCTCGATATGGGCTGGTCGATGATCGCCCTGGGAAACCGGCCCGAGCAGCGCGAAGAGGGCCTGCGCACTTTCGCGGCGGGCCGACGAATTCCGTGGAGGTTGCGGTGAGCGAACAGGAAAAGGCATTCGGCGGGTGGAGTTTGCCCGTCGAAGCAGGTCATGTGATGCAATTCGCACGCGCGATCGGCGACCCCAATCCGATCTATTCGGATATCGAGTACGCCCGCGAGACCGACCTCGGCCACACGATAGCGCCGCCTACCTTCACCATGGCCGCAGCGCATTTCGATCCCGACTGGCCGCTGCGTCCCAGGCCGGGCCGGCCGTGGCTCGGCTCGGGCCGGACACCGAGCGGAACGGCCGAGCCCGGCGCCGAGAGCGATGGCGAACCCGTAAGCGGGGAGGTGCGGCTACACGCGGAACAGCATTACGAGTACCACCGTCACGTGGGCCCCGGCGACGTGCTCACCGCGACCGAGCGCCCGGGCCGGAACTGGCAGAAGGACGGGCGGCGGGGTGGCCATATGCACTTCTCCGAAACGATCATCGACTACCACGATCAGAACGGTGACCTCGTGATCACGGCACGTCGCGTCGGGGTCCGCATCGAACGATCGGGAACGGACGGCTGATATGGGCCTACAGGCTGTGAATCTCAGGGTCGGCGACACCGTCGAGCAGGTGGTGGTCGACGAACTGACCCGTACCCAGCTGGTGATGTACGCCGGTGCCTCCGGCGACCTCAACCCGCTGCACAGCGACGAGGTGTACGCGACCCGGGCCGCGGGGTTCCCGTCGGTATTCGGGCACGGCATGCTGACCATGGCCGTATCCGGCAGAGCCGTCACCGACTATGTCGGTGACGGCCGGCTGCGGCGATTCGGTGGGCGGTTCAGCGGTCAGGTGTGGCCGGGCGATACGCTCACCACTCGGCTGGTCGTCGAATCGATCCACGACGAGGGTGGCGAGCCTTTCGTCGCGCTCGCCGTCGTTACGGTCAACCATCACGGTGAGGTGGTGTTCTCCGGCTCCGCCGAAGCCCGGATCGATCCGTAGCGGGTCGCCGATGAACGATCCTCAGTCGACGTAGACATCCAGGAAGCGCCGGAGCATAGGGTTGATCTGCTCCGGCACGGTCAGGTGATCGAAGTGGCCCGCACCGACGGTATGGCCGATCACCACCTGCGACGACAGCTCGACCAGCCGGTCGAGCTCGGCGTAGTTCCCGGTCATATGCGAAAACGTGAACAGCGTCGGCACGGTGACCCGCCGCAACGACGCTTCGCCGTCCCAGTCGGCGAAGCCCTCCATGAGCGAGGCCAATACCCAGGGCGGCACGCTCTGGGCCATCCGCAGGTAGTCCACGCGGAGGCCGGGCGCATCCAACTCCCCCACCTGAGCACCGACCAGCGATTCGAGCGCCGCGTCCGCCTGGTCTCCGCGCAGCGCGGCCCCCAGCGAGGTGATCCGGTCCCGCATCGCCGGGTTGGCCGCGATCGACCGGTTGAACAGCACCAGCCCGCGCACGGCGTCCGGGTGGCCGGCGGCCAGCTCCAGCGCGACGGCTCCGCCCATGCTGCTACCGAGCACGACCGGCCGGTCCAGACCGAGCTGGTCGATCACGGACAGAGCGTCCTCGGCCAGCACTGCCGGGGTGTACGGGCCGGCCGGTTTGCCGCTTCCGCCGTGCCCACGCTGATCGATCGCCACCACGCGGTGGCGTCCGCCGAACTCGGCCACCTGTGGCCCGAAGAAGGTGTGATCGGCCGCGTTCGGGTGCAAGAACAGCAGCGCGGGATCCCCCTCGCCCACCTGAGCGACCACGAGTTCGACGCCGTTGTTGTTCACCTGACCGACCTGAAGTTCGCCCACTGTCCGATTCCTTAATTCGAAAACCAACTATCCAGCTAATATATTATGGCCCGCGAATCTGTTCCGGCAATGCCGGATACCACTCGCCGCAATCGGTGGAAGGGATTAGCCGATGATCCGTTTGGGACTGAATATCGCGGACTATCGGGACGACGGGCCGCGCAACCCGTTCGAGCGACTGGCCCAGCTCGTGCTGGCGGGCGAGGCTGCCGGTTTCGACTCGTTCTTCGCCGGGGACCATCTCATGTCCGATAAAGCCGCACCCGGCGGCCACTGGCTCGAGCTCTACACCACGCTGTCCGCGCTCGCGGCCCGCACCAGCCGCATCCGACTCGGCGCACTGGTCGGCGCCGCACTGTTCCGCAACCCCGCGCTCCTGGCGAAAACGGTCACCAGCCTCGATGTGATCTCCGGCGGTCGCGCCCTCTTCGGTATCGGCTCCGGTAGCCACGCGGCCGAACACCACGCCTATGGATACGACTTCCCGCCGCCCGCCGACCGCGTGGAAATCCTGGAGGAGACGGTCCGGTTGGCGACAGCGATGTTCCGTGGCACACCGACCACCTTCGCCGGCAAATGGGTGCGCGCCCAGGCAGCCGTCAACCTTCCACCACCGATCACCCCGGGCGGGCCGAAAGTACTGATCGGCGGCAACGGGCGGCGCACACTGCGCCTGGTGGCGCAGTACGCCGACGCAGCCAACTTCACCGGCGCCGACGACACCGTTCTCGAACTCGATGCCGTGCTCGACGATCGGTGCGCCGAGGTCGGACGGGACCCGTCCGCGGTGGCCAGGACGGTGTTCCGGCCGGTCATCCTGGCCAGGACCCGGCGGGAGGCCGAAAGGCTGATGTCGCCGTGGCAACGTGACCACCAGCACCAGCTCGGATTCGTCGTCGGTGATGCGGACGAGGTCGGCTACCACCTGCAGCAGTTGTTCGCCCGGGGGATCGACGGCGTGATCGTCCAGCTTCCTCCCGCGCACAACACCCCCGAGCGGATCACCGAACTGGGAGCCCTGCTCTTGCGGGTCCTGGACGAGTAATTCCACGGGGAGGAAGCCACCAGCGCTGAATCGAGCGCGGGCGATCACGGACTACGCAGTGGGCGGCGAGGTCGACAGCCTGCGACGTCGGTGTGTTCCCGTGCACATCGTGAAGATCAGGCCCACGGGCCGTCCGGCACCGAGGGCACAGTGTCGACGAGGTCACCGTATTTGGCGCGCGCGACTTCGAGCCTGCGGCCGAGGAATTCGGTCGGCCACATCGGGTCGTCCGCGTCGTAGCGGGTGAGCAATTGCCGGGCCAGGTTGACTTTGTGCGCCTCGGTGGGCCCGTCGGCCAGACCGAGTGTGAGGCCGTGCATCAGCATATCCACCAGCGGGAGCTGCTCGGTGGCGCCGATACCGCCGTGGACCTGGATAGCGCGCAGCACGATCGACTGGATCACTTTGGGGGTGAGCACCTTCAGCGCGGCGATCTCGGTGCGGGCACCGTTCCAGCCCTGGGTGTCGATCAGCCAGGCGGCGTGCAGCACGGCCAGCCGGAATGGCATCAGCTCGGTGTAGGAGTCGGCGATGAACCCCTGCACGAATTGTTTGTCGGCGAGCGAACTACCTTGCGTGAAGCGGCTTTTGGCGCGCTCGGCCATCATATCGATCGCGCGTTGCGCCACACCGATCGCCCGCATCGCGTGGTGGAGCCGACCACCGGCCAGCCGGGACTGGGCGACTTCGAAGCCGCGGCCCGGCTCCCCCAACATCGCATGCGCGGGCACCCGCACATCCTCGTAGCGCACCAGCGAGTGTCCCGGCTCGTGGCGGTGGGCACCGAAAAGGTGGTGGCTCGCCTCGATCACGACCCCGGGGGTGTCGCGCGGCACGAGGAACGTCGACGCACCTTGGTGGACCCCCACGTTCGGGTCCGTGATCGCCACGACGATGAAGAACGACGCCACGGCCGCGTTCGACGACCAGTACTTGCGCCCATTGATCACCCAGTCCTCGCCGTCGCGCACCGCGCGGGTGGTGAACACGCGCGGATCCGCGCCGCCCTGCGGTTCGGTCATCGAGAAGCAGGAGAAGATCTCCCCGGCCAGTAGCGGGTCGAGGTAGCGTTCTCGCTGCTCTCGGGTGCCGAACCGGGCGAGGATCTCGGCGTTGCCGGTATCGGGTGCCTGGGTGCCGAAAACGATCGGCCCCCAGTCGGTACGGCCGAGAATCTCGTTGAGCAGGGTGAGCGCGACCGCGCCGAAGCCCTGCCCGCCGAGTTCGGGACCCAGGTGCGCCGCCCAGAGTCCCGCGTCGCGGACCCGTTGTTTGAGCGGGTCGACGATCGTGCGCCGCTGCGGGTCGAGCGGCAGATACTCGCATCCGGGGAACAGTACGTCGAGCGGTTCGACCTCCTCCCGGACGAACGCGCGGGCCCAGTCGAGTTTCTTCTCGAATTCGGGATCGGTCGAGAAATCCCAAGCCATGGTTGCTCCCTACGAGATTCCGCCGCCGACCCGCAAGGTCGCGGCGCTGGTGTCACTGGATGCGTCCGAGATCAGGTACAGCGCGGCACCGACGACCACGTCGGCACCGCGACGGGCCGCCGCGAAAGCCCTCTCCCGTCCCGGCCCCCGGCTACCGCCGGTGACCAGCACAACCCGATCGGTCAGGTCGAAAAGATCGGCGGCGTAGCCCATCTCAGCTCCGCCCGGTATGTGATCCGGCCAGTTCGGACGCGGTGCGAAGCAATCGCAGGACCTGCGGCCCGAACCTCTCGGGTTCGGGGTCGACGCGACTGCCGCGCACCAGCGCCGCGTGGGTCTTCTCCAGCACGATGGCAAGCTTCCAATTCGCCAGCACGAGGTAGTACTCGATGTCCTCGGTCGAGCGTCCACTGACCCGCTCGTAGTGCGCGAGTAACTCGCCGCGTCGCGGCATACCCGAGACATCGAGGTAGAAGCCGGTCTTCTTGGGTTCCTCTCCGTCCCAGCCGAGTAGCGCCCAGGCCAGGTCCAGCAGTGGGTCACCGATGGTGGTCATCTCCCAGTCGATGATCGCGGCGAGCTGGGCCGGTGTGTCATGGGAGAACATGACATTGGCGAACTGGTAGTCGCCGTGCATGATCCCCGGCTCATAACGTGCGGGCCGGTGCCGGCGCAGCCAGTCGGCAGCCTCGTCCAAGCCCGGAAGTTCCCGGAAGCGGTAGGCGCCCAGGAACGCGAGCCACCGGTCGACCTGTCGCTCGTGGAAGTTCTCCGGCCGTCCGAAACCTTGCAGCCCGCGGGCTTGCCAATCGACCCGCGACAGTTTCGCGATACCGTCCACCAACTCGAAGGCAAGACCTCGGCGCGCCTGCGGATCGGTGTCGAACGGCGCGGGCCAGTTCTTCGTCGGGCTCCATCCGTCGATCGCCTTCATCAGATAGAACGGCATGCCGAGCGCCTCGCCGGATGCGTCGCCCGCGACCAACTCGGCGTGTGGGACATCGGTGCCCGCGAGCGCGCCGAGCAGCCGAAGTTCCCGCCGCAACCCATCCACCCGCGCCTGATCCGCAGTACTCGGGGGCATCCGCAGAACTGTGCGCACCCCACCACGCGATACCGAGAACAACTCGTTCTGGGAGCCGCCGGTAAGCCTTTCGACCATCGGAAGTTCGCCTGTTCCGGCCACATCCTCGGCATCCAGCCACCTCGCCAGGCGGGCGACATCGAACGGCACGCTCATCGTCCGCCTCCCCGGAATGAAGAGGTGGCGTGATCACGGCTGATCCGGGTCACCGGCAAAGCTCTTCCGCTCACATCGCTCTACCGGCAGACGCGCCG
The DNA here is from genome assembly GCF_014645735.1 of Nocardia jinanensis. Classification (GTDB taxonomy): domain Bacteria; phylum Actinomycetota; class Actinomycetes; order Mycobacteriales; family Mycobacteriaceae; genus Nocardia; species Nocardia jinanensis. Next base: position 27,608 of record NZ_BMMH01000006.1, read on the forward strand.
ATCCCCGGCCGCGCCGAACCATTACCGTCCAGCGCCGATTGGGCAGCGTCGATCAGTTCGCCGATCTCCCCCATCCGGGACGTGAAACCCGAAGAACCGGTGCCGAACAATTCCGCGCCCCGCGCCACCAGCTCCGCCATCTCCCAGGGCCCCGGCTCGGTGCGCTGGATGATTTCGGCCGGTGTCCAGCCTTCGTAACGCTGGACCACACCGCCGAACACACCGAACACCTGTCCAGTGATGTCCGCGGCCGCGTCACTGCACAGGTACGCCACGAAGGGGCCGACGTTATCGGGATGCTTCAGGTACCACCCCTCCGGTTCCCCCTGACCGTCCGGCGCACCGCCGGCCCCGGTCAACCGGGTCCGAGCGGTCGGGCACACCGCGTTCACGCTGACGCCGTAGCGCGCCATTTCCATGGAGGTCACCTGGGTGATGGCCGCGATACCCGCCTTCGCCGCCGCATAGCTGGTCTGCCCGATCATGCCGAACATTCCCGAGGCGGACGATGTGTTGACGATCCGACCGGCCACCGGCCGGCCCGCCTTGTGTTCCGCGCGCCAATAGGCGCAGGCGTGCCTGGCGGTCCAGAGGTGCCCACGCAAATGCACTCCGATCACCGCGTCGACATCCTCCGGGGACAGGTTGTAGATCATCCGGTCGCGCAGAATGCCGGCGTTGTTCACCAGGATGTCCAGCCGGCCGAACTCGTCGATGGCCTGGCGGATCAGTCCACCGGCCCGATCGAAATCCGTGACACTGTCATAGTTCGCCACCGCGCGCCCACCCGCCGCGACGATCTCGTCGACGACTTGCTGGGCCGGGCGCTGATCGGTGCCGTCACCGTCGCCTGCCGCCCCGAGATCATTGACCACGACCGCGGCGCCGTGACGAGCGAGCGCCAACGCCTCACCACGGCCGATGCCCCGCCCTGCGCCGGTGACGACAGCGACCTTGCCGCTCAGCAGTTCCATGGATTGTCTCCTTGTCGAAAGTCCGGATCAGCTCGGCACAACCACGGGAACGTGGGAGTAGCCGCTGACATTCGCGGCGGTCACCCGCTGACAGCCCGCTTCGTCGACCGTGTAGTGGGGCCAGCGCCGTGCGATCTCCTCGAACGCGATCCGAGTCTCCAATCGGGCCAGTGCCGCGCCGAGGCACGCGTGGATCCCGTGCCCGAACTGCAGGGGGACCGGCTGTTCCCGGGTGACATCGAACCGATCCGCCTCCGGGAACACCCGTTCATCGCGGCAGGCGGACCCGGTCAGCAACAACACCGGAACACCTGCCGGGATGACCGCACCGGCGTATTCCGTTTCCTGAGTCGTGTAGCGACCCACGTACTGCGAGGGAGCCCAGTATCGGATGATCTCTTCGGCGGCCCCGGGAATCACCTCTGGATCATCGATGATCTTCTGCCATTCGCCGGGATTGCGGTGGAACAACACGGCACCGTTGCCGATGGCCTTGGTGACGGTCTCGCTCCCGGCCCCGCCGAGAAGTACTCCGAACGAGGAGATCTCCGCATCGGTGAGCCGGGTGGCGCCACCCTCCGCCTCGTCGCGGTCGATACCGACCTCGACCAGCCGGGTCATCATATCGTCGGCGGGGTGGCGTCGTTTGTCCTGAGCCAGCTCGTGGAAGTACTCGTGCAGGGAGGCGTAGGCCGCGATACCCGCCGGTGGCGGGGTGTGCTCGCCGGGTTCCCGGTGCAGCACCAGATCGAACCAGTGCCGCAGTTGCTCCCGGTCGGCGCGCGGAACGCCGAGCATCCCGGAGATCACCTGGATCGGAAACGGCGCGGAGAATTCGGCGACGATATCGAAGGAACTCCGACCGGCGAGCCGATCCAGCTCTCCGCTGATGATCTCCCGGATCATCGGTTCCAGTCCGGCCACCGCGCGAGGCGTGAAAACCCGGCTGACCAGCTTGCGCTGGCGCGCGTGTTCCGGTTCGTCCATACCGATGATGCTCGACCGGTTGACGAACTCCGGATTGAGCAGATCCCACAGGCGCACACCGTGCGCGCTGCTGAGGGCGGCCGCGTCACGATGCGCGCGCAACACGTCCTCGTAGCGGGACAGCGCGTAGAACCCGTAGCGCTCGTTGAAATACACCGGCGCCTGGTTGCGAAGTTCGCGGTACACCGGATACGGGTCGTCGAAGAACTCTTCCGACAACGGATCGAACTCGATGTTGCCATTGGTCACTGCACTCGACATCCGGCCGACTCCTTACTCGTAACACCTCGTTGCGCCCTCACGACCAGGGCAATACTGCGGCCGGACTCACTGTCCGGCCGTTTCCGGGCCGGCCGTCCGGTCGCGGAAGGGGCCGTGCCGCCCGGGCTCGTGTTCCCGCGGCAGCCCGAGTACCCGGTCGCCGACAATGTTCTTCTGCACCTCGTCGGTGCCGCCGGCGATGGATCGGGCGGGCACGCTCAGGAGCAGATCCGTCCACACCGTGCAGTCCCGGCCGGAGTCGTCCCACGCCGCGATCCGCGCCCCGCCGAGATCGGCGGCGAGCGCGGCGAGCCCCTTGTCCGACCGCGCCGTCGCCAGTTTGCCGATCGACCCTTCCGGTCCCGGCGCGACACCGCGCAGGGCGGCGTCGCGGACGCGCTGCCCGATCAGGCCGACGATCGAATGCTCGATGTAGGTCCGGGCCAGGCGGTCGCGCACGACCGGGTCGTCGTACCGGCCCGCGGCCCTGGCCAGCCGGAATAAGTTCTCGACACCCGCCTGCCGATCGGAGTCGGCGCCCCCACCGAGCGCCACCCGTTCGTTCATCAACGTGGTGATCGCGGTCCGCCATCCGTCGTTGACCTCCCCCACCACGCTGTCCGCCGGGATACGCAGATCGTCGAAGAAGACCTCGTTGAAATGTTCGGCGCCGTTCATCTGCCGCAAGGGTCGAATAGTCAGCCCCGGCCGGCGCATATCGACGACGAACATGGTCAGGCCACGATGTTTCGGTAATTCGGGCGCGGTCCGGGCGAGGAGCAACCCGAAGTCGCTGTAATGCGCCCCCGAACTCCACACCTTCTGCCCGTTGACGACCCAATGGTCGCCGTCGCGCACCGCACTCGTCCGGATGGCGGCGAGATCGGAGCCCGCGCCGGGTTCGGAGAACAACTGGCACCAGATCTGCGCACCGCGCAGCATCGGCTCGATATACCGGCGCTTCTGCTGTTCGGTGCCGTGCGCCAGCACGGTGGGCCCGCACATGCCGAAGGTGATACTGAAGACGAAACCCGTCGGCAGATCGAAAGGCGCGGCCGCCGCCGCGAACGCGATCTCGTGCGCGAGGGTCAGCTCCCGCCCGCCGTAGGCGCGGGGCCAGCGCAGACCGGTCAAACCCGCCTCGAACAGCTCGGCCTGGAATCGTTTCGCCGCGGCGATCGGATCGCGCCCCCGCGCACCGGTGACCTGCTGTTCGGCCACGTCCTGCCGGTCGGTCGACCGTCGCGGCGCATGCGCGTCCAGCCAAGATCCGGCTCGATCACGAAACGCCTCAACACTTTCGACTTCCGGCACGTCCTGCTCCGACATGAAAGAATTATATCATCAATTAATATTCGCGAGGAAGCCGGAAGATCAGCGGGTCAGCAGCAGGCACCCCCCGAGCGGACCGCCACCGGCCGCGGCCACCGCGACCTCGACGCCGGGCACCTGCCGTGCCCCGGCCCGGCGCCTGATCTGCAGACATGCCTCGTGCAACAGCCAGTAGCCGTGCAGCCGGCCGGCCGAAAGCTGGCCGCCGTAGGTATTGAGCGGTAGTCGTCCGCCGAGCCGGATATCGGCACCGCCCTCGACGAACGGTCCGCTTTCGCCGACCGCGCAGAACCCGAGGGCTTCCAGCCAGTCCAGGGTGAGGATGGTGAAGCCGTCGTAGAGTTCGGCGATATCGACGTCGGCCGGCTTCAGATCGGTACGAGACCACATCTGCGCCGCGGCATCCCAGGCCGCGCCGCGCGGATACTCCGCGCCCTGGTCCCAGGAGGGCCGGCCCCGCAGGCCGCAACCGACCGCGGCCAGCCGAACCGGTGGCGCCGCGCAATCGGGCGCGTAATCGGCCGCCGAAACAACGACTGCCACGGACCCGTCGACCGGGACGTCGCAGTCGTACAGGCCGAGCGGTTCGCTGATCGGCCGGGCCCCGAGATAGTCGGCCATCGACATCGGAGTCCGGTAGACGGCCTGCTCGTTGAGGGCGGCATGATGCCTGGCCGTCACGGCGATCCAGCCCAACTGCTCCCGCGTCGTTCCGTAGTCGTGCATATGCCGGCGCGCCATCATGGCCGCCATGTTGACCGCCGAGTATTCGTGGAACGGCAGCATCCACTCGCGCATACCGGTCACCTCGCCGGTCGTTGCCACCGCGCCGCCTTTCATCAGCACGGTCCGGTAGACCAGCACATGCCGGACCAACCCGCTCGCCACCGCCAGTGCGGCATTGACGACCGCGCCCAACTGCGCGCCGGCCGCGTTACCGTCCTCGGCCGCATTACCGGTCACGCCCCAGCCGAGCTCGAGTCCCAGGGCGTCCTGCACCTCCGACCGCGGCGTATCTCCCACGGTGGCGAGCCCATCGATATCGGCCGGCGACAATCCGGCGTCGGCAATCGCCGCTCGCGCTGCCGTGACGGTCATCTCCAGCCCGGACCGGCCGGTGCGGCGGCCGACGGGAGACATCCCGAGTCCGGAGATGATGACCCGCTTCTCGAATCCCTTACTCATGTCCGCCTTCGCGATTGTCCGGCCGGAACACCGGGACGAAAACCTCACCGGCCTGCTCGAACTCGACCTGCACCGGCATGGAGATCTCGATGTCCTCCGGCGCGCAGCCGACCAGATTCGTGGTGAGCCGCAGTCCCCGCTGCTCGACCAATTCGACGAGCGCGACGACATAGGGCACCGCCACGCCGGGCCGCCACGGTTGATGATTGACGGTAAAGGTCAGCACGTGGCCCCGACCGCTCACCGCCACGATCTCGAGCTTCGCCGACCGGCAACGACGGCACACCGGACTCGGCGGATGCAGGTAGTGACCGCAGTCCGCGCAGCGGAGGAACTGCAACACCCCCTTCGCTCCACCGGTCCAGAAATGCCGGTTCAGGTCGGTCAGCAGCGGTGGTATTCGCGTCCCTGTCATTCTCGCCTCACCAGCCCGTGAAATTCGCGGCTCGCCGCTCCCGGAAGCTGGCGATACCTTCGGCCGCGTCCCGGGTGCCTTTGTTTATCTCCACCGCGGCAGCCTCATCGCGCAGCGCGGTCTCCCACGGGGATTCGAACGACCGGTTGAGCAACGATTTGGCGAGACCGATCGCGGTCGTCGGGCCCGCGGCGAGTCGTTGCGCCCAGGCCTGCGCCGTGCTCGCCAGCTCATCCGCCGGCACCACACGGTTGACCAGCCCCAGACGCTCGGCTTCGCGCGCCGAAACCGCGTCGCCGAAGAACACCATCTCCTTGGCCCTTTGCAGACCGACCAGACGGGGCAGCAGCCACAGGCCACCGGAATCCGGGAGGATGCCGCGCCGCACGAACACCTCGATGAAGCGGGCCTCCTCGGCCGCGATCACCAGGTCGCTGGCAAAAGCCAGATGGGCGCCGATGCCCGCGGCCGTGCCGTTGACCGCGGCCAGCACCGGTTTCTCGCAATTGAGCACGGCATCGATCAACCGTTGCGCGCCCCCGCGCAGGCTACGCATGGTCGCGCCGGCCGGCCGGTCCGGCATCCCCTCCGGTGCGTCTCGCACCAGCGGGGGCAGCGGAGTGCGCAAATCGGCGCCCGTACAGAACGCGTCGCCCCCGGCCGTGATGACCACCGCCCGGACCGCGGGTGCGGCATTGGCCTGTGTGAGCAGCTCGATAACACGCGCCCGGTGCCGCGGGCCGATCGCATTGCCCACCGCGGGCCGATTGATCGTGATCCACGAGACCGACCCGGCCATATGATGTCTGATCTCGTCATCGTCCGGTCCCCCGGCCTCGTCTTCCGCCACAACCACTCCTATTGCCCAAAAAACAAATTAGCGAATATCTTAATTATATGACGACGACGCGCTACGACCTCCCGACCCCGGATGAGACGACGGATGCCTACTGGGCGGCCGCACACGAGGGCCGGCTGCTCATCAAGAGCTGCCGCGACTGTGGCCGCACCCACGCCTATCCCCGACCCTTCTGCCCGCACTGCTGGAGCGACGCCGTCGAATGGGTGCCGGCGAGCGGCCGGGCCACTCTCTACACCTTCTCGATCGTCCGGCAGAACGACCTTCCGCCGTTCCGCGACCGGCTGCCCTATATCGCGGCCGTGGTGGATCTCGATGAGGGTCCACGCATGATGACCGATATCGTCGACTGCCCGGTAGCCGATGTGTACATCGGCATGGAGCTGGAATTCACTGTCCGCCAGGCGGAAGACGTCGCGGTCCCGGTGTTCCGGCCGGTATCCGGCCGGGCCGGCTGAGCCGCCGACGCCCACGCCCCGGCCGGACGATCAATCCCGGCCGGCCGCCGCGGCGCTGCCGGCGGCATCACTGCCGGCGGCGCCGGTGACGATGCTGCGCACCTTGTCCCACCGGCCCTCGGCGGCCCGCCGGACCGGAGCGAAGTTACGCCGCAGGGCGTCATCGAGGGAGTCCAGGTCCCAGGGCTCGAAGCGATCGACCTGCCGCACGATCTGCGGATCGGCGTAGAGACTGATCTCGTTGCCGGACACACCGATGACGCGGCCGGTGCACCACGCGGACTCCTGGCCGGCCAGATAGGCGACGACGATCGCCACATCCTCGGCGCGCCGGGGCGTGGCGGCGCGGGACTCGACAACCGCCTTCGGCGTCATCCTGGTGTCGGCCGACGGTGCGATGGCATTCGCTGTGACGCCGTACTTTCCGAGGGTGTTCGCGGCGACGTAGGTCAAACCCACGATGCCCATCTTCGCTGAGGCGTAGTTCGGCTGGCTGGGCATACCGAACAGGCCGGAGGTGGAGGCAAAGTTGATGATCCGGCGGTGGGCGCCCTCCTCGCGCTGAGACCGCCAGTACTCGGCGGCGTGCCGGGTGGTGTTGAAGGTGCCCTTGAGGTGTACGCGGATCACCGCGTCCCATTCGTCCTCGGCCATATTGAACAGCATCCGATCCCGGATGATGCCGGCCGTGTTGACCAGGATGTCGAGCTTGCCGAACCGCTCGACCGCCGTGCCGACCAGTTCCGCCGCCTGCGCGAAGTCCGCGATATCGCTGCCGTCCGCGATCGCCGTGCCGCCCTTGTCGACTATCTCGCGCACCGTCTCCCCCGCCGGGCTGGTATCACCGCCGGATCCGTCGACGGCCACCCCCAGGTCGTTGACCACGACGCTGGCCCCCTCGGCCGCCAGCACCTTCGCGACAGCAGCGCCGATTCCACGGCCCGCACCGGTCACTATCGCGACCCTGCCCTGCAGATCCACCACGTCATCTACCTCTCGTCGAACCGATCTTGCCTGGACATTATTTTAACCAATCAGCTAATTTGTTTCTACAGTGGTACGCGTTGCTCGAGAGACAGAGGTAATAGATGACCAACAGACGAGTGGCCCTCGCCGGCGTCGCGCTGTCCGACTGCGGGCGAGTGCCGGACAAGACTCGGCTGCAGTTGATCCAGCAGGCATCCCGGGACGCGCTGGCCGACGCCGGTCTGCGCCCCGCCGACGTCCAGGGTTTCGGCTCCGTGGGCACCACGCTGCCACCGATCGAGGTCTCCGAGTACCTCGGATTACGTCCCACCTGGTGCGATTCGACCAATGTGGGCGGTGCGGCGTGGGAGGTCATGGCCCAGCATGCCGCGGCCGCCATCGCCCAGGGCGAGATCGACGTCGCGCTACTCGCCTACGGCAGCACCGCTCGCTCGGATGTCCGGCGCAAACGTCGCACCGGCAATATGGCCATCGGCAGCGCCGGGCCGCTGCAGTTCGACGCCCCCTACGGGCACACCCTCATTTCCAAGTACGCGATGGCGGCACGCCGGCATATGCACGAGTTCGGCACCACCATCGAACAGTTGGCCGAGGTCGCCGTATCCGCGCGCCGGTGGGCCGCGCTGAACCCGCTCGCCTTCGCCCGCGATCCGTTGACGATCGACGATGTGCAGTCGGCGCGGATGATGGCCGATCCCTACACCCAGTTGCACTGTTGCCTGCGCACCGACGGCGGCGGTGCGGTGGTGCTGGTCGCCGAGGAACTCGCTCGGGACAGCCACAAGAAGCCGGTCTGGATCCTCGGCTCGTCGCATGCGCTGTCGCATACCACGATGAGCGAGTGGGCGGACTTCACCGAATCCCCGTGCGCCGTCTCGGGGCCGAGTGCCTTCGCGCGTGCGGGGGTGACTCCCGAGGATATCGACGTCTGCCAGATCTACGATTCGTTCACCGGAACAGTGCTGGTCACATTGGAGGGCCTGGGCTTCTGCAAGAAGGGCGAGGGCGGCGAATTCGTCGCCGACGGCCGGCTGCGCCCGGGTGGATCGTTCCCGATCAATACCGACGGCGGTGGACTGTCGTCATGCCATCCGGGGATGCGCGGAATGTTTCTGATGGTCGAGGCCGTGCGCCAGCTCCGTGGTGAATGCGGCCCGCGCCAGGTGCCCGACGCGCGGCTGGCCTGTGTGAACGCGACAGGCGGCTGGTTCAGCTCGGCCGCGACGATGATCCTCGGCACGGACTGACCACCGGGCGTCGCCGGAGCTCATGGTGAGTTCACGACCGAGTATCCCCCGGTTGTGAACTCACCACGTGCTATCCGATGGCGACCGCTCGGGGTTCAGCCCAGCGCGCCGTGCAATACCGACTTCACATCTTCTTCGGGTCCCCGCAGCACCATGAGATCCACGATGGACGAGTCCCAGACCGCCAGGTCTTCCACGATCTTCTCGGTCGGGCCCACCAGCGCGATGGCCTCGACCATCTCGTCGGGGATGAGCGCCGCGGCGGCGTCCGCGCCGTGCTCGGTATAGGTTTTGCTGACCCGTTCGCACAGGTCGGCGTAACCGAGGCGGACGAAGGTGTCGTAATAGTAGTTGCGACCCGGCAGACCCATCTTGGCGATATAGAAAGCCATCGTGGGACGCAGCGGCTCCGCCGCCTCGGTGACCGTCCGCCCGCGGCGGACATCGACGATCGCCGCCACCTCGAAGCCCGGCTTGCCCCCCGTATGGCCGGCACGCCGGAAACCGATCTCCAGCTGTTCGGCGTACCAGGCCGAGGCTTTGGGCGCGAACAGCCCGGTGACCATTCCGTCACCGATCTCGCCACTGAGCGCGATATTCTTCGGGCCTTGGGCGCCGAGCCAGATGGGTACATCCCGGCGCAGCGGATGGAGATAGGACCGCAGGCCGCGGGCGGTCGAGCCGGGCGCGGGCACCTGGTAGTACTCGCCGTCGTAGCCCAGCGGGTCGGACCGGTCGAGGGCCCGGCGCACGATGTCGACATACTCGCGGGTCCGTTTCAGCGGCTTACCGAAGGACTGCCCGTACCAGCCCTCCGCGACCTTCTGCCCGGAGACCCCCACGCCCAGCACAGTGCGCCCAGCGGACAGGTGGTCCAGCGTCATCACGGTCATCGCCGTGGCGGTGGGGGTGCGTGCCGGCATCGCGGTGATCCCGGTGCCCAGCCGGATCCGGCTGGTCTTGGCCGCCATCCAGGCCAGTGGCGTGAAGGCCTCACCGCCGTAGGATTCCGAGGTCCAGGCCGAGTCGATGCCCAGCTCTTCACCCACGTCCGCGACCCAATGCACGATATCCGGGACGCCCGTGCGCCATCGCGAGATCTGGACTCCGTACTTCATCACAGTGCCTTTCCGAAACCGAGCTTTCCTTGTGCGTTGCCGACCTTCCGATTTCCCGGTTCGAAACCGGGCCCCTCGCGGAAGGAGCCGAAGACGGCGTGTACTCGCCGGGCACGCGCGCCGGCGAAGATTTCGTGGTCCGCGTAATGGGTGGTCGGCATGCCCGATACCTGTTCACCGCAGCGCCGAGATGACGTCGTCCGCGAAACGACGCGCGTTGCCCAGATATGAGCCGCGATCCCGGCCTGCCGGCCGGACCCCGATCCAGGTGACCCCGAGATCGGCGAGCGTCCGCAGATAGGACCGGCAGCGCCCGGGATCGTAGTCGGCAGAGCCGGGCGCAATCGGGAGCAGCCCGAGGCAGATGTCCAGCGGATCCCGCCGGCCGGACGCCTCTATTTCCTTGTGCGCGAACGTTATCCGCTCGGCGAGATCGGCTACCGTGGACATGACAGCGGTGCGGGGCGCTCGCTCCGGCGTCGTCGGGAACGGCGACCACCCCTGGGCAGAACGCACCGCGCGCCGGATCGCCGCCCGGCTGTTACCGCCCACCCAGATCGGCGGGTGGGGCCGGGTCGCCGGCCGCGGCAGCATGGTGTTGCCCCCGGCACGGAAACGCCGGCCCTCGAACACGACCCCCTCCTGTGTCCACGCCAGCTTCATTGCCTCGATGCCCTCGTCGAACAGCTCGTTGCGCTCGCCGAAATCCACCCCGAGCGCGGCGAACTCCGACTTCAGATAGCCGGCGCCGACACCGAGGATGACCCGCCCGCCGGCCAGCACGTCCAGGCTCAGCACCGATTTCGCGGCCAGGAAAGGATTGCGGTAGGGCAGCACGTAGATGTTGGTGTGCAGCAGCAACTCGGTGGTGGCAGCGGCCGCGAAGGACAGCTGCACCAGCGGGTCGAGCGCGTGATGACCGCCCGCCCGCAGCCACCGATCATCGGCGAAGGGGTGGTCGGTGACGAAACAGGCGTCGAAGCCGGCCGCCTCGACGGTTGTCGCGATATCCGCGACCGCGGCGGCGGTCAGGAACTCTGCTGCCTGCTCGATCCGGTCGTTCGGTAACGCTATGGAGTAGCGCATATCAGTCGTGTGCCCCGTCGACGGGGTCGTCCAGGGCGACCGTCGCGGCCCCGGCGGCCAGTATCCGATCGGCCACCACATCCTGGGTCCAGATATCGAGATCGACCAGGGTCTGGGCACCGACGACCCGGATGCCGGTGATCCGGCCGCCCGCGGTGACGGTCTGTCCCTTGGTGTTCATCGAACGCAGCCGACATGATGCCGAGACGATGCGCCCCCGCCCGTCCAGCCAATCCCGCAGCATATTGTGCAGGTACGCCCACTGCATATTGCCCATTCCGAACGCACCGGTCCCACCCGCCGCCCGGCCCGATTCGTCATCCATATGAATGCCGACGAACTCGTCGTTGACGGCCGCATACCGGTTCCAGTTGGCCGCATCGGTGGTGCGGACGAACGGCGGGATCTCCGCACCGACGCGCAGGTCTGCCATGGTCGGATCCTCTCGGTCAAAAACGGATGAAGGTGAACTGGAAGTTCTTGACGAACTCACCCCGCTGGTTGGTCCAGATATCGGCAATCGTGGTGAACAGCATCGGCCCGCGCCGACCGTCCCGTTCGTCGTAACCGCCGAGCGAACGAACCGAGGAGATGACGTCTCCCGAATGGATGGGCGCCCCGTACTCGACCGTCATTCCGCCGCGCAGCCGCGTATCGACCTGCGGCCCCTGGATACCCAGCACTTCCTCCGGATCCCGCAGCACGAGCGGGCGGCCCGGCGGCTGCGCGACCAGCCAGGCGAACGGGTTGAAATCCTCCGGCGCCACCAGAATGGCGTCCGGTGCGTCCCAGAAGGGCCGCGGCGGGAGCTCGGGATAGTAGACCGCGACCGCCCACCGGCGGATATCGGAGGCCGCGACCGGATAGGACACCCGCCGGTCGAGTTCCCGGCCGACACACTCCCGCATCTGCGCTGTCACGAGTCCGGTCGGCGTCGATTGCGACGCGACCCCGGTCATCGGCGCACCTCCAAGACCAGCCGCTCACTTTCCACCAAACCCACGGGACCTCTCCTCGCCGAGCCGACCGGCACGATGGCCGGCACTCACGTTCCGGTTCCAGCACTGTAGCAAACTATTGTATGAGCTAATTAAATATCGCAGGCGGCATAGACGAGACCGCAAGGGTACCGAGTGCACAGCAGTCGGCTCGGGCAACTCAGGCGATCAACGGCACTGTCAGGAGCGGGAGTCGACCATCCCCCACCTCGCCGTACAGGCCACGAACGACAAACCCGGTCGACGAGAAGCGAGTCCTCGACCGGCCGGCCGCAACATCGTTCGCGGCCGGACGTCTCGTGCACTCGGACCGGACACCGAGGCCAGGACCGAGACCTTGCAACCCCGGTTTCCGAGCACGTCGAGCACATCCGCGGCGCGAACTTCCCTGAGCCGCGTCGGCCTATCAATTAATTGATGCACTACTATGTAACCCTCGAAGGTTGACGGGGATGGAAAGCAGGTCACGTATGCACGAGCCCCAACCGACTGCGACGGAAGCGAACAAACGGCTGGCCAGGTCGTTTTTCCAGCTCCTCCACGGCGGAGACGTCGAGGGAGCGGTAGCGCTTCTCGATCCCGGCGGGACGATCCAGCAGATGATGCACCGCAAGTTCTGGCCGGTCGTCGGCTGGCCGGCAGCCCCCGATCCCGGTCCCTACCCGGTCGTGTCGATGGAGTTCTTCACGACCGAACTGCGCGCGATCGGCGAAGCCTACAACTGCGAAACCTTCCGCTTCGTCGTCGACGAGGTGATCGCGGAGGGCGACCGTGTCGTGTTGAGGGTTCACAACGAAGGCCGATACCCGGATGGCGACCCGTACGAGATGGGCTACTGCTTCCTCTTCACCATCCGCGACGGCAAGATCGTCCGGGTGATCGAATACGCCGATACCCATTACGGCTTCGCCAATCGTGAAGCCGGAACGCAGAACATGGCGATGGTGGCCGAGCATCCGGAGCTGGCGGGCAAGATTCGGGCGGCCATCGCCGGCGAAAGACCGTAGCGACCCGGTCTGCGCCGGGGGTCATCGGGCGCGGCGGCGCGATCGTCCGCCGCGCCGTGATGGTCTGCTCGACGGCACAGGCGGCCCCGACAGCTGCCGAGTACGCGGGCGGCTATCCGCTCGGACGGGTGATCTTGCGGGCCTCCGGCATGACTTCCTCGGCAAACCAGGCGGCATCGTCGAGCACCTCCTCGATCGAGGTCTTGTGCAGTTGGCCGGTGTTCACCGAAAGATAGGTCGCGCCGGCGGCCGCCCACTCACTGATCGTTTCGAGCAAATCTTCGGCGTTCGCGGACCGGGCCGAGCCGCCGTAGTCGATCCCGGCACCGACCGCGTCCCGCGCTGCGCCTCGCTCGACGAACAACCGGCCGTATATGTCGACCTGCTCCGCGCCGCGTCCAGCCGCTTCGAGAGCCGCGCGGAGCGCGGGTCCGGCCGCGGCCACATCCTGCACCGAAGCGATCGGGGCCCAGCCCTGACCGAAGCGGGCCACCCGGCGGAAAGCCGCCGGCCCCATCCCGCCGATCCAGATCGGCAGCGGCCGCTGAACCGGCTTCGGGTTGAAGTGCACCTCCGGGATAGAGATAGCCGACCCCTCGAACGGCCCCTCTCCCTCGAAAAGGCAGCGCAACACCGCCAGCGCCTCGTCGGTGTTCCGGCCGCGCCGGTGCCAGTCGACGCCGAGCACCTCGAACTCGTCCCGGAGCCAGCCGACGCCGACGCCCAGCGTGAGACGACCGTCCGACAGGAAGTCGACATTGGCGGCCAGCTTCGCCGTGACCACCGGCGACCGATAGGGCAGCACCACGACATGGGTCAGCAACTCGAGTCGCCGGGTATGCGCCGCGACATAGGCGAGGGTAGTGAAGATTTCCAGGTGGTCGGCCGTCCGATCGACGGAGACCACCCCATCGCTGCGATAGGGGTAGCGGGCGCGGATCTGTTTCGGGTAGAAGAGATGCTCCCCGATGGCCACGCCGTCGTAGCCGAGGGCTTCGACGGTGGTAGCCGCCCGGGCCACCAGCGCGGGTGTAGCGAGCGGGCCCATCCAGGGCAGGGGGCCGGCAAACTTCATGGTCGTTGCCCACGCCGCGGCGCGATATATGTCATGAGACCCGACCTCTCCGTCGGCCACCGATGAGCCCGGCGACACCATTCTTCCGACTGGACGAAAGTACTATATTAGTTATCTGACCAATAGATAATGCAGGGAACTTCACCTCCCGAACCGGCCACACGGAGACAACCGCCCGATGGAGTCACCCACATCGCCGAACGGCCCCGACCCGAGAGGTACGGACCCATCGGCATATCCGCGCCGGCACGCCGGAAGGCGCCGGCACACGGATACGCCACGCTCGCCGACGCGTGGGGGTCGAACTCGGCCGCAGCCACCCGTGTCCGGCTACGGACACATGGGCCAGAGCCCACTGAGATCCTCTGGCGGGCCAACGATGCCGGATGGCTCATCACCTACACAGCCCAGGCTCGAGGTACTATAATTAACCAGCCAGCTAATAAACATGGCGGGATACGAGTGTCGGAGGTGGCGACCGGATGCGCATCGCAGTCGACTGGGACAGGTGCGAGAGCAATGCCCTGCGCGCGGGTATAGCGCCGCATATTTTCGAAGTGGACGACGACGACATGCTCCAGGTACTCGCGGAGGTCCCGGACCCCGCGGACCGCCCGATAGTCGAGCAGGCGGTGGCGGCCTGCCCGAAGCAGGCGTTACGGATCGTCGACTGAACCGCAGCTCAGCGGCACACATGCGGCCGCGAACGATCATCGGGATGTTATTTATTAATGGAACGTTATATTTTAGAATCCGGCCGCAGGAGGTAGTCGTCACATGAGTTTCACCCTCACCGAGGAACGGGCGGAGCTACGCCGGACGGTGCGCGGCTTCTTCGAGAAGACGTCACCGGAGGAGACGGTCCGTCGGTTGATGGACACCGACAGCGGCTTCGACGCGGACGCCTGGAAGCAGATGGCCGGTCAATTGGGGCTGCATCAACTGGCGGTGCCCGAGGAGTTCGGCGGCGCGGGCTATACGTTCGTCGAACTCGGCCTCGCCCTGGAGGAGGCCGGACGTGCCCTGGTGTGCATGCCCTTCTTCTCCACCATCGTGCTCGCCGCGAACGTGGTGCTGTCGTCGAACGACGAACAGGCGAAGAAAGAGATCCTTCCGGCCCTGGCCGGTGGCGAAACGACCGCCACGCTGGCGTTCACCGAGCCCTCCGGTCGCTGGGACGAAGCGGGTATCACCATGCGCGCGACCGGCACCGGCACCGGCTGGACACTGACCGGCGAGAAGACTTTCGTGCTGGACGGGCATACCGCGGACCTCGTGCTGGTGGCCGCCCGGACCGAATCCGGTATCTCGCTCTTCGCGGTCGACGGAGACGCACCGGGATTGACCCGTTCCCCGATGCACACGCTGGACCCGACCCGCAAACAGGCGCGCCTGGTTTTCGCCGACGTACCCGCCCGACTCATCGGCCAGGAAGGCAGCGGCGGTCCGATACTGGCCCATGTGCTCGACCTGGCGGCGGTCGCGCTTGCGACCGAGGCTGTCGGCGGCGCACAGCGCTGCCTGGACATGGCCGTCGAATACGCGAAAACACGGGTGCAGTTCGGCCGGCCCATCGGCTCCTTCCAGGCGATCAAACACAAATGCGCCGACCTGGTACTAGAAGTGGAGTCGGCCCGCTCGGCCGCATATCACGCCCTGTGGGCCGCGGCCGAGGACGACACACAACTCCCGGTCGCCGCCGCGATGGCCAAGTCGTACTGCACCGAGGCCTTCACCCAGGCCGCCGCCGACAATATCCAGATCCATGGCGGTATCGGCTTCACCTGGGAACACCCGGCCCACCTGTACTTCCGCCGCGCCAAGTCGACCGAACTCCTCCTCGGCGACCCCGCCTACCACCGGGAACTGCTCGTCCAGCGTCTCGGCCTGTGACCGGAGATCGGAGACATATGACTCACCTGCTCGGCTACGGCGCATACCTGCCGTACAACCGGCTGCGACGCGACGCCATCGGCGCGGCTCTCGGCGGGGGCGGCGGGCGCGGGCGCCGAACGGTCGCCTCCTATGACGAAGACACCACCTCGATGGGTGTGGCGGCCGCGCGTATCGCGTTGCGGACCACCTCGAGGCTCGCTCCCCCGGCAAGGCTCTACTTCGCCACCGCGGCACCGGCCTACCTGGAAAAGACCAACGCGACGGTCATCCATGCCGCGCTCGGTCTGGACATCTCGACGCTCGCCGTCGATATGACCGGGTCGGTGCGTTCCGGCGTCGGCGCCGTGATCGCCGCCATGGACGCCGCCGAACCGACGCTGGTCGTCACCGCCGATGTGCGCACCGGACTGCCGGGCAGCGCCGACGAGCGGGACGGCGGCGACGGCGCGGCCGCGCTGTTGTTCGGCGACCCGCACGACGGCCCCGCGATAGCCGACGTCCTCGCGGTCGGGTCCGCGACGGGCGAGTTCCTCGACCGGTGGCGCGACACCGGCGCACCCGGCTCGCGGGTCTGGGAGGAACGCTTCGGCGAACACGCCTACCAACCGCTCGCGCGGGCCGCGTTCGACGACGCGCTGAAGCGGGCCGAGCTCACGGCGGACGATATCGACCGATTGGTCATCGCCGGACTCCCCGCCCGAGCAGCCCGGAGGTTCGCCGCCGAGTCCGGCGTCCGCAAGGACGCCGTCACCGACAACCTCGCCGACAGCGTCGGGAACACCGGCACGGCCCATCCCGGCATCATGCTCGCCGACCTGCTCGACCGGGCCGAACCCGATACCACCATCGCGCTGGTCGTCCTCGCCGACGGCGCCACCACGTTCATCCTGCGCACCACGGCCGAACTCCCCGAACACCGCTCGCCGCGGCCGGTACGAGCCCAGATCGCCGCCGGCGACGACACGCTGCGGTACACGAATTTCCTGACCTGGCGCGACATGCTTCATCGGGAGCCACCCCGCCGACCGGATCCCGATCCACCGGCCGCACCGCCGTCGCACCGGCGCGCCGGTTACAAGTTCGGGTTCGTCGCCAGCCGGTGTGCCGACTGTGACACCGTCCACGTGCCGCCCGGCCGAGTCTGCGCGAAATGCCGCGCGACGGACCGGATGACGCCCTACCCGATGGCCGACGCGACCGGGCGGATCACCGCCCTCACCGTGGACCATCTGGTATTCACCCCGCAACCGCCCGCCGTGCTGGCAATCGTGGACTTCGCCGGAGGTGGCCGGTTCC
Organism: Nocardia jinanensis; assembly: GCF_014645735.1. Lineage (GTDB taxonomy): Bacteria > Actinomycetota > Actinomycetes > Mycobacteriales > Mycobacteriaceae > Nocardia > Nocardia jinanensis. The sequence goes on from NZ_BMMH01000006.1 coordinate 44,789, forward strand.
GCTGTCAGCTCGCCGACGTCGACCCGGCCACAGTCGCCGTCGGCGACACGGTGGAGATGACCTTCCGCAAGATCCTCACCGCGAACGGCGTGCACAACTATTTCTGGAAAGCGCGGCCGGTGCCCCACACAGAGAGCACGAGGTGATCTCATGGTTTCCCGAGGAATCCGCGACAAGGTGGCCATTGTCGGGATGGGCTGTACACCCTTCGGCGAGCACTGGGATCGCTCCACCGAGGATCTGCTGATCGATGCCACGGCCGAGGCGGTGGCATCGACACAGCTCACCGTCGATGCCATCGATGCGTTCTGGCTGGGTACGGCCGGTTCCGGTACCTCCGGCCTGACACTCAGCCGCGCGTTGCGCACCGACAAACCGGTGACCCGGGTGGAGAACATGTGCGCCACCGGGTCGGAGGCGTTGCGCAACGCGTGCTACGCGGTGGCCAGCGGCGCCTACGACACGGCGATGGCGATCGGCGTGGAGAAGCTCAAGGACTCCGGCTTCTCCGGACTCGTCGGGTATCCCCCGCCGTCCGACGGAACGCTGCCGGAAACGACCGCGCCGGCCAATTTCAGCCTGCTGCCGCCCGCGTACGCCCGCAAGTACGGTGTCGACCCGGACGAACTGGCCGAGGTGCTGGCCCGCATCGCCGTGAAGAATCATTACAACGGGGCCCGCAACCCGCGTGCTCAGTTCCGAAAAGAAGTCAGTGTCGAGACGGTGCGCGCGGCCCCGCGGGTAGCCGGATCGCTGGGCGTCTTCGACTGTTCCGGAGTGGCCGACGGCGCGGCCGCGGCCATCGTCGTTCCCACAGAACACGCCTACCGCTATACCGACAAACCGCTGTTCGTGAAGGCGTTGTCCCTCGTGGCCGGTCCCGCGGCCGGATATCTCGACAGCGAGTACGATTTCACCTCGTTTCCCGAAACCGTCAGCAGCGCCCGGGACGCCTACGCCCAAGCCGGAATCAGTGATCCGGCTGCGGAACTCGCCCTCGCCGAGGTGCACGACTGCTTCACCCCCACGGAGTTGATCCTGATGGAGGATTTCGGTTTCGCCGAACGCGGGCAGGCGTGGAAGGATGTGCTGGCAGGTACTTTCGACCTGCACGGTGATCTCCCGGTCAATCCGGACGGTGGGCTGAAAGCGTTCGGCCATCCGATCGGCGCATCCGGTCTGCGCATGATGTTCGAATGCTGGCTGCAACTGCGCGGCGCCGCACCGGCGGACCGGACGATCCGGACCGTCGCGGCGGGCAGGTCCCTCGGGCTGACCCACAATCTCGGTGGCGGTCCCGGCGAAGCGGTTTCCTTCGTCGGCATTGTCGGCACCGAGCTCAGCGCCTGACCATGAGCAGGATCCACCGATTCCGCCCGGACGAGTTGGACGAACCACAGCGCCGGGTCTACCGGGCCGTTCTCGGCGGTCCACGGACCGCCACGGGTGGTGTTCGGCTGGCCGACGCCGAAGGACGGCTGGAAGGACCGTTCAACGCGATGCTGCTCAGTCCCGCGCTGGGCGACCCGCTCCAGGAGCTCGGCAGCGCCATTCGCTACCGAGGCGCCCTCAGTCCCCGCTGCCGAGAACTGGCGGTGCTCGCCGTCGCCGCGCACTGGCAGTGCGAATTCGAACGGCGCGCACACGAAATCATCGGCGCTACCGCGGGACTCACGCCTGCCGAACTCCACGCCCTGCGCACCGGCAGCCCCCCGGAACTCTCCGATCCGGAGGAAGCCGCAGCGCTCTCGGTAGTGCTGACACTGCTGCGCACCACCGACCTGAACCAGTCCGAATACCACACCGCGGTGTCGATACTGGGACCGGCGAAGATCTTCGAACTCACCACGCTGGTCGGCTACTACTCGCTGCTCGCGCTGCAGATGCGCGTTTTCGGCGTGGCAGCCCCGACCGATTCGGCAGAAGGATCGTGACCCATGAGTGACGACCGGAACGGCACCGAGCACACCGTGCATTCGTTGCTGCTCGCTCGCGCGGCCGCCCACCCGGATACCGACCTATTGGTCACTCCGACCGAGCGATTGACCTATCAGCAGGCCGAACAGCGGTCCCGCGAGATGGCCCGGCGAATGCTGTCCGCCTCGGTCGGCAAGAACACCCGCGTCGGCATCCTCTTCGCCAATACGCCGGATTGGATCGTCGGCTGGCTGGCCGCGACCCGAATAGGTGCGCTCGCAATTCCGGTGAACACCTACCAGCAGGCCCCGGAACTGCACCGAACCCTCCGGCACGCCGATATCCACCTGCTGCTGACCACGCTGCGCCACCTCAACCACGACTACGCCGACCGGCTGGACAGGATCGCCCCGGCCCTGGCCCACTCGACAGCCGGACGACTGTTCCTGCCGACGTTGCCACATCTGCGCCAGATCTGGACCACCCGGCGCGGCGGACCCGCATGGGCCACGGTGGTGGACGATATCGTCGTCGACGCCGGCGTCGACGACGCCTTGCTGCGCGCCGTCGAATCGGAGGTGACGCCGGCCGATCCGGCCACCGTCATCTATACATCGGGTTCGACCACGCAGCCCAAGGGCGTGATCCATTCCCATGGCACCCTGGTCCGCCATTCCGGCCGAGTCGGGGCGCAATTACACGACTTCCGCCGGGGGGACCGGATCTACACGCCGAATCCGTTCTTCTGGATCGGTGGCCTGTCCAGTGTGCTGCTCGCGGCGATGCACGCCGGAGCCACGGTGCTCTGTGAACCGAAGCTGGACCCGCCGCAGACATTGCGTTTCCTGGAACGTGAACGGGTGACGCTGTACCGCGGCCAGGCCCACGCCCGAAACGCATTGCACAACCACCCGGCCTTCGCCGACCACGACCTGACATCCATGCGTGGCTGGGTGCACAACACCTCCCTGGGCATGACCGAAACGTGCGGCGGTCATACCGCGGCCGGTCCGCGCACAGATCGGACGTGGTCCGAAGGGTCGTTCGGCACACCGCTACCCGGGATCGAGCACCGCATCGTCGAGGTCGGCGGGAAGAAGACGCTGCCGGACGGCGAGCCGGGTGAGATCTGTGTCCGGGGCGAGGACCTGTTCGTCGGCATGGTGAAGCGGGAACAGTCCGAGGTCGTCGATACCGACGGCTGGTACCACACCGGGGATTACGGCTGTTTCCGTGACGGCGAACTGTTCTTCTCCGGTAGGATAGTCGACACCATCAAGGCCAGCGGCATGAATGTGACTCCGCGCGAAGTGGAAATCGCCCTGGAATCCTGTGCCGGCGTGTTACAGGCTGTCGTCGTCGGTGTCGACCACCCTGACCGGGGCCAGGATGTAGCGGCCGCCATCGTGCCCGATCCGGGCACCGATATCGATCCGGACGATATTCTGCGCCGGCTCCGGCAACAGCTGTCCTCGTACAAACTGCCCCGGCATCTGTCGGTGTTGAGCCGTGACGAGCTGCCGGTCTTCCCGAACGGGAAGATCGACCGCACGACACTCACCCGGTTGCTCGAGAGCTCGATCACCGGAGACGCGCAACATGTGGCGTGAGCGCAGTGGTCAGAAGTACGTGGGTCGACGCGGGGCGTAGTGCTCTTGGAGGGCGTCGATCTCGTCGTCGGTGAGCCGGATGTCCAACGCGGCCGCGGCATCGGTCAGGTGGTGCGGTTTCGTGGCACCCACGATCGGCGCGCTGACGACCGGGTTCTGCAACACCCAGGCCATGGCGATCCGGGCCATCGGCACGCCACGGTTTTCGGCCACCCGCGCGACGGCCGCCAGGATCGCCTCGTCGCTGTCGAGAAACAGCGGACGGCCCTGCAGGTCGGTAGTCGGGTTGCTCGTGGCCCGGCCTGTGCGCCGCTCGCCCCACGGCCGGGTGAGCAGCCCCGCGGCCAGCAGACTCCACGGCACACTGCCCACGCCCTGATCAGCGAGCAGGCCGAACATCTCGCGCTCTTCCTCACGATGCAGCAAGCTGTACTGGTTCTGCATGGAGACGAACTTCGTCCACCCGTGTAACTGGGCGGTGTACTGCATTTTGGAGAATTGCCACGCCCACATCGATGAAGCGCCGAGATAACGGACCTTGCCCGCTTTCACGATATCGTGCAGCGCCTCCATCGTCTCCTCCACCGGCGATGTGGGGTCGAACCGGTGAATTTGGTAGAGATCGACATAATCGACATCGAGACGTCTCAGGGATGCATCGATCTGCTCCAGCACGGCTTTCCGCGACAACCCCGCACCACCTGGACCGTCGTGCATCCGGTACCACACCTTGGTCGCCAGCACCACGTCCGCGCGCCGCGTGTATTTCTTCAGCGCCCGCCCGACAATCTCTTCCGACGTACTCAGGCCGTAGATGTTGGCGGTATCCCAGAAGGTGATGCCGAGCTCGACCGCCTGCCGGAAGATCGGCTCGGCGTTCACATCGTCGAGCGTCCATGGCTGCTTTTCCGAGGGGTCTCCGAAACTCATGCAGCCCAAGGCGATCCGGCTGACCTGCAGTCCAGAATTACCCAGACGGGTGTATTCCATATCCCGCTTCCCTATCTTTGCCGAGGGTCTCGCAAACGGTCGACGCGGTGGCAGGAATACCCCTGCCACCGCGTCGAATGTCTGCCGCCGCCGAGTGGGTCGCCCGGTTCAGGGAGCTGTCGCGACGACGATATCGAAAGTCACTGTGAGGAACGACGAGTAACCCTCCAGCCCACGTGCCGTCAACTCCGCGGGGTCCGTATGCTTCTCAGGACTGACCTCGAGGCTGCTCAGCGAGTTCTCCCCGGGATCGTTGTCTCCCAGGTAGGGGTCGCCCGCGAAGTACATCTGGGTCATGTACTCGCCACTGGGCAGATCGTCGTGCCGCACTTTCATATGCACGTGAGCGGGTCGGAAGTGGGCCTTCCCCAGACCGTTCCAGATGTCCACGAGAATCTGGGGTATTCCCGGTGTCATGTACGGAACGGGTTTGATCGTGCGGAGTTCGTAGCGCCCGTCGGAATCGCAGCGGAACTTTCCGCGCAGGTTGAACTCCGGCTGGTCGTCCATCCCGAAGTTCGAATAGATACCGGTGTCGGCGCATTGCCAGACATCGAACTCGGCATTCGCCAGCGGCGTCCCGTCCAGCGAGCGCACCTGACCACTGATGATCAGCGGAGTCCCCGGTTCGCCCTCGCGCTGGGGAAGCGCATAGGAGTAATCCGGGCCGACCGGCGTCAGGGACGGTGCCCCCGGGAAGTAGAGCGGACCTTCCGGCTGGGAGCTCGTGCCCACCCACTCGTCCTCATAGGTCTCGTCGACCATCTTCGCCAGCCAGATGTCGAACCATCCGTGGACGCCCTTGATCTCCTGCAGTGTCTGCAGAACTTGCCGGAATTTCTCGTACTCGGCGTAGGTGATCTTCTTCTCTTCGAAGACCGCGGATACCGCGTCGACCAGGGCCTGCTTGATTTCGATCAGCCGCGGGCTCAGCAACGCAGGATCCGGGACGAACGGCGCGTCCGGGTCGTCGGGACGGAATTTGAACGCCGGTTCAACGGTGGACATTCAGCGTCGGCCTTTCCAGTAAATCTATTGAAACTACATTTGCAAACCCCACAACAAAGGTGAGCTGCCGGGTGTCATTTCCCTCGGCCCGGAGAGCCGCCGGAACGGAGGATCATCGGCACTACACACGCCGCCCCGTCGCTAGTCCTCGATACGGAACACTTCACGAGCGTTGAGTTCGGCCATCCGCAGCGCGTCCTCGTCCGGGACATCGACGAGCATCGCCGCCAGTTCCTGACGACTGTTGGGCCAACTGGTGTCGGAGTGCGGATAATCCGACTCCCACATGATCTGCGATACCCCCACGCGCTCACGCAGCTCGATACCGACATAGTCGTCGATGAAGCAACCGTAGAGATGCCCGGCCACCATCTCCGACGGCCGCACCCCGAAATCGATTTCCGGCTGATATCCCTTGTGCCGCTCCCACATACGATCGGCTCGCTCCATCGTGTACGGCATCCAACCGACGCCGCCCTCCGACAACACGACCTTCAGATCCGGGAACCGCACAAAGGTTCCGGAATACATCAGATCCAGCATCGCGCCCATCGAGTTCGACGCCACCATCGCCATCGTCACCGCGGGAGGCATATCGGGGCCGGTCACCGGGGTCGCACCCGAAGTCCCGACATGCGGGCACAACGGCATGCGGGCCTCCTGCGCGGCAGCCAGCACCGGATCCCAGTGCCGGCTGTGCCACGACGGAAGACCCAAGGCCGGCGACGACGGATTCTCCGGGAACCCGATCGCCCGCGCCCCCTTCGCCGCGGTCCTGGCGATCTCGGCGACACACAATTCGATATCCCACAGGGGCAGCACCACCAGCGGCACCAAACGGCCGGGGGCGAACGCGCACCACTCGTCGATGATGAAGTCGTTGTAGGCCTTCACACACAGCAGCGACAGCTCTTTGTCTTCGCCGAAGAGGAATCGAGTACCCGCATACCGCGAGAACGTCGAAAAGCACACCTGAGCATGCACACCGTCGGCATCCATATCCTTGATCCGAGCCGCGGGGTCGTAACAACCCGGATTCATGTTCTCGAATCGAACCGGATCCAGATTCAGATGCTGCTCTTCCCTGCCCGCGGTCGCGGACACACCGTTCGTGATGAACGAATTCCCCTCGTACAGCCACACCTCGTGACCAGCGAACTGCCCCTCGGTCTGCTCGATCACCCGCGGACCGGCTTCCTTGAACCTGTCGGGCAGACGATCCTGCCACACATTCGGATGCTCGATGACATGGTCATCGACCGAAATCAATTTGGCGCTATCAGGAAGCATGGACACACCTTCCGGGTCGGGCAATCGTAGTATTAGGCGGCTAGTTAATTATGTGGCGAAGCTCATCTCGCGTCAAGCAGTCCCGTGGCGACCGCGGCACCGGCTCAGTGCCGATCGGGGCCGCCGTGTGGTGGCGACGCGAGCAATTGCAGGTCGCCGACGACGGTCTCGGACCTGCTGCGCTCGTGGTACATGGTCCAGTACTCGTCGGCGATCAGATCGGGATCGCCCGAAGTGTTCTTCTGTATTCGCGTCGCGACCATCAGGGCACCGGCGTACACGCCGGTGCCCTGTAGCGCGGTATGCAGGACGGCGGCGTAGTTGCGCAGCGCGCTCATACCGAGTCCGACACTCGCGTGCGCCGGAAGTGGCACGGTCGCCGACGCCCCGACGGTGAACAGCAACGCACCGCTGTCCCGTTCGAGCATGCCGGGCAATACTGCCCGGACCGCGGTAACGGCGCCGAGCAGCGTACGAGCGATATGCAGTTGCGCGTTGGCCGGCGTGATGGCCAGCGCATCCACCACACTGTCGCCCTCGGGTGCCGGGCTGTACTCGAGCACGTCCACGGTGCCGAACTCGGTCTCGGCCGCGGCAAGAGCGGCCCGCAGCGATTCCTGGTCGGCTACGTCGGCGGGAAACCCCGCGGCGCGGATACCGCGGCGAGCGAGCCGGCCGACCAGGGCGTCCAGATTCTCGGTACTGCGACTGATCAGCGCGATACCGAAACCCTCCCGGCCGAAACGCTGCGCGACCGAGTACCCGAGTCCCGGGCCGGCTCCGACGACGACGAGGGTCTTCGCCGTCGACGCGATGGATCCGTCGAACGGTCGTGTGGTCAGAATGCGAGATCCCCCTTCCGGAGACTGTTGGCGATATTGCGCCGCATGACCTCGCCGGTGCCGTCGGCGATCCGGACCATTCGGGCGAAGTGCCAGCCACTGACGAATCGCATCTCGTTGGTCAGGCCCATTCCTCCGCAGACCTGCATACAGCGGTCGAACACCCGGAAACACGCCTCGGTGGTGTAGGCCTTGACCATGTTCAACTCTTTCCGGGCCTGCTCGCCGCGGTCGAGACGGCGCGCGCAGTCCACCGACATCGTCTTGGACGCGTAGATCTCCATCGCGCTGTCGGCCAGCTGGAAGGACACTCCCTGGTAGTCGGCGATGGTCTTACCGAAGGCGGTCCGCACCCCGGTGTACCGGTTCGCTTCCTCGAGCGCCCATCTGGCCATCCCCACGCAGTGCCCCGCGTTGTACATGCGTCCGTTCGACACACCCTGCAAGGCCAACGCGAAACCCTGATGGAGGGTGCCTACTACGTGGGTGTCGGGGATGTACACATCAGTGAGCGACGAGATCGTCTCGTTTCCTCCGACATGCTCGAACAGCCGCAGTACGCTGTCGACAGCGAATCCGGGCGTATCCGTCGGCACCAGGAACAGGGTGATTCCGCCGGTGCGTTCACGTCTCATCTCTTCGTCGGTGACTGCCCAGATGAAGGCATATTTCGCGTGCGCGGCATTCGAAGTCCATTGTTTGGTGCCGTTGAGCACCCAACCGTCACCGACGTGGACCGCACGGGTCGACATGGACCACGCGTCCGATCCGGCATCCGGCTCGGACATCCCGAAGCAGACCGTCGCGGCTCCGCTCATCACTTCCTGGACCACACTGTCGTGCAGGCTCGGATCCACCTCCCCCAGCAGAAAACTCGGGCCGCTGGTCCAATGCCCGATCACTTGGTCGGGCAATGGCCGGCCCGGCCCGACCAGGTGGCTGAGCCCCTCCCAGACGCTGAACAGCGCCAGCGCGCCCAGCCCCGCACCGCCGAGCTCTTCGGGGGCGAACATCGCGTAATAGCCCGCCTCGGCCGATGCCTCACGGACCTGCCGGAACAGGTCGAGTACCGGCGCGCTGTAGCCGCCTTTCTCGTCGTAGGCGAGTCGTGGGTTCTCCAGCAGCTCGCGGTTCGCATCCTCGAGTGGGACGACCTTGCGCTTGACAAACGCCGCGATCCCCTCGACGAGGTCTGAGTAGTCGGCTGCCGCGGAATTCAGCATTGCCGTCATTTCCGGTGTCCTTTCGTCGGTACAGGCGGTTACCGCGGAAGCCCCAGGCCCCGTTCGGCGATGAGGTTCCGCATGATCTGGTCGGTTCCGCCGCCGATATGAAATGCCGGCGTCTGCAAGAGGAACGGCAGCCAGTCGAACGAATCGATCTCGCCGGTATCGGCGAGAATGCGTGGGCCGAGTGCTTGTGCGACCAGATCCGAGGCCGCCGACATGGCATCCGACAGCGCCAGCTTGCCCATGGCACGGGCCGCCGCGGCCGCGTTCGGCTCCGGCCACTCGACGGCGAGCCTGGCGCTGGTCAGCTCGTTCAGTTTGTAGCGGGTGAATACCCGTGCCCAGTCCTGCCGCAATGTCGGGACGTCGTGTTTGCCGAGCCGCCGCAGCACATCGGCGATCCGCTCGGCCGAGGCGACCGATGCCAACCCGCCGCGGCCGCCACGCCGACGGCTGCGCGCCAGCGCTTCCCGGCTGGCGGCCATGATCGCCAGGTAGATCGTCCAGCCGTCGCCGATATCACCGAGGCGCCGGTTATCGGGTATCCGGACGCCGTCGAAGAACACTTCGTTGAAGCCGGCGTCGCCGGTCATCTCCACCAGCGGTCGTACTTCCAACCCCGGCGAAGCGATATCGACGAGGAAGGCGGTGATCCCCCGCCGCCGCTCGTCCTCGGTGCCGGTGCGCGCGAGCAATAACCCGATATCGGCGTAGTGGGTACGGGACGACCACACCTTTTGCCCGGTGACGACCCAGTCGTCACCGTCGCGGACAGCCCTGGTCCGCACCGAGGCCAGGTCGGAGCCCGCGCCCGGCTCGCTGAACAGCAGGCAGGTGATCAGATCACCGCGGAAAATTCCTTCCAGCAGGAGCTCTTTGAGATGCTCGGATCCGCGTAGCAGGATCGTCTGCCCGAGTCCTTCGAGCCCGGTGGCGAAACAATCTTCCGGCGGGATGTCGTAGTCGAGTTCCACCTCGACGTAGTGGCGCTCGTACTCCTCCGGCAGACCGGCCCCGCCGTAGGCGGGCGGCCCGGTGAGCCAGCCGAAGCCGGCGTCGAACTTGGCCGCCCGCCATTGCCGGGCGGCCGGTAATACGGCCAGTTCGGCGGCTCGCTCGGTGAACAGGGATATCGGGACGCGGGCATCGGTGTCGGGAGCCGGATCGGGCTTCGGCGGCAGTGTCGGAAGGGTGTTCTCGATGAACGCGCGCGCGGCGGCTCGGAAGTCCTCTGGATCGCGGGGATGGTGCGCAGTGTTCACGCGACCACCCCGGCTCCGCGCAGCTCGGCGACCTGGGCCGGGTCATAGCCTAGTCCGTCGAGGATCTGGGCAGTGTGCTCGCCGAGGTCGGGCGGATCGGCCGTGACGGTGGTGGCTGTACTGGACAGGTGCAGCGGGCTGGCGACCACCGGGACCTCACGGCCGGCGACCTGCACCTTCACGATCGAACCCAAGGTCTGCACCTGTTCGTCCCGGGCCACTTGGTCCAGGTTCAGGACCGGGGCGCAGACCACGCCCGCGGCGTCACATCGCGCCACACAGTCCGCGACCGTGAGCGACTTCATCCGCAACGAGATCTCCTCCACCAGCTCATCCCGATGGGTGTAACGGCTGGCCAGTACCGCGAACCGCGGGTCCTCGGCAAGCTCTTCGGCCTCTATCGCCCGGCAGAACCGGGCCCACATACGGTCGTTCGCGGCCGCCACCGCGACCAGCCCGTCGTGTGCGCGGAACACTTGATTGGGCTGACCCATCCCGTTCTGGGTGCCCATCGGCTGCGGGGCGACACCGGTCAGCATGGTCTGGGTGAGGTTCACGCTGATGAGGCTGAGCAGGGCTTCCAGCAGCGAGGTTTCGATCTTCTGGCCGTGGCCGCCGCGTTCGCGCCACAGCAGCGCCGAGAGGATCCCCAGCGCCGCGTACACCCCCGCGGTGAGATCACTGATCGACACCGGGACGCGCACCGGGTCGCGGCCCGCTTCACCGGTGAAGCTGAGCAGCCCGCTATAGGCCTGCGCGATGAGGTCCACCGCGGCCTTACTGCGCAGCGGGCCGTGGCTGCCGAATCCGGTGATCTCGCAGTAGATCAACCGCGGGTAGTTCACCTCCAGGTCCTCGTAGCCGAGCCCGAGCTTCTCCGCGACACCGATGCGATAGTTGTGCACCAGCACATCGGCCGATCCCACCAGCCGCTGGGCGATCTCGCGACCCTGCTCGCTCTTCAGGTCGACGACCACGCTTTTCTTGTTCCGGTTGTACGAGGCGAACACCGGCCGCACTCCGCCCCCGGCCCCGCCGTAGGCCCGGCTGTCGTCGCCACCGGGGGCCTCGACCTTGATGACCTCCGCACCCAGATCGCCGAGGATCTGCGTGGCGAACGGGCCCGCCAGGATCCGGCTGAAGTCGATGACTCTGATCCCGCTGAGAACACCGGCCGGCGGGTTGTCGTGGTTCATGAGCCGAGTCCCGCACGTGTCGCATCGAGCACCCGCAACGCGGTCGCCCGGATCTCCGAATCCGTGAGCCCCCGACCCAATTCGGTCATATCCCGCTTGCACGCATCCAGTACCGGCCGGATGTCCTCGCGGCCGGCGTCGATACCGAGTTCGTCCAGCTTGTCCCACATCGTCCAGGGCCCCGACGTCAGCCCGATGCGCAGCTGCCGCTCGTTACCGACGGCCTCGGGCGCCACACCCATGTGGATCAGCGGATCGACCTTGATCTCCTGCGCATACTCGTCGCCGTCATTGCCGTAGTCGAAGATGTTCGCGCCGGTCAGTCCCCAGTCACCGGGCCTGCGCTGATCGATCAGCTTCTCGGTCAACCGCGACAGCGGAGTCAGCTGCGTGAGGTCGATGCCGGTGTGCACCCCGTACAGCATTTCCATGGCACCGCTGATATGGGCGAGATCGCCTTGCGCCGGTCCCTCGGTGAATCCGTTGACCGAGGCCTCCAAGATGGTGGCCCCCGCCAGACCGGCCGCCACCGCGGTGGCGGTGGCCAGACCGAACATGTCATGGGTGTGGGCCGCTATCTCGATCTCACCCCCCGCTTCCCGAGCGAGGCGGACGAAATGCGCGAAACTTTCCGGAGATGTCCCCGAGGCGTGGTCACCGAGCTGGACGTCGTACGCGCCGGCCTCGGAAATGCCCCGGCAGTACTGGGCGACGTCCTCGTCGGTCGCATAGGACAGCAACAGCACACTGCCGCCCACTTTCACCCCGTGTGATACACCGAGTTCGATGAGCCGCTGCGCACGCGCCGTGACCTCGGTGGGCTCGACGGGGAACCGCAGATCTCCCCACTCGCGGCGCTGCCACGCCCGGTGATAGACAGCGCCGGCATACGCGGGCAACGCATCGCCCAGGAAGACACCGGACAGCACACGCACGACGTCGTAGCCCGCTTCGGCTGCCATACGCATATGCCGTTCGGTGCCGGCCCCGGTGTAGACCAGCTCGCAGTCCGGGTTGACGGCCTTGGCGGTCTCGACCTCCTCGCGCATCTCCTCGACCGTGTGCCCGCGACCGAACGATGACGTCTCCAGCGAGGAGACACCGGCTCGGACCAGCGCTTTCAGCAAGTGCAGCCGCTGCTGGTGGCTCAGCGATACATCACTCATCTGTTCGGTGACCCGCAGAGTCAGATCGCGCATACGCACGCTCGCCGGCCGTGGACCCACCACGTCCTCCCGGCGGTTCGCATCGCTGACCTTCCACTTTCCGGGTTCATACCCGGGGCCGGACCGAAAGGCATCGAGGCCTGCGCGCATCTTCGCGATCTGCGCGGTGGTGAAGATGTCACGGCCCCGTTGTCCGGCCGAGTCGGCCCGGGGGTCCGCTATGTCCGACGCGTGCCCCTCCTGAGCGCTCGGCGTACGAAGTGGCCCGCTGGAGATGGTCATCACCGATTCCTTTCATTTCAGCCGGATCGAGCCGGTCGCACCGCCTCGTGAACTCCTCGTCGGCACCCCGCACGACAACGGCCTGCACCGCAGCGCCGCGCTCGACGTGATCGGTCGAGCAGCGCGTTGTTCGGGCGCGATTCGCCGTCGGCCTACCGACAGGCATATCCAGGTAACTCCGAGACAAGCCGACGCCCCGGACGTGCGACCGAGCTGCAACGCAAAATTATCATTCTGGCTAATACTTTAACGCCAGAGACGTCGATCGCCAACTGCCCAAGGGCAGCCGGACCGCCTTCACGTGATGGTCACGCAACTACCGCTGACCCCAAAAATGGCCTCCACCTTTGGTTATTATCAGGAGTACCCGTTCGGCCCCGCACTTCGCCGACGGTGCTCGAGCTACCACTGTCAGGATCTCCAGGACTGCGCCGAGCGACCAGAATCCGGCGAGCCGACAGCCGCCCCCAGCGGGCCCCGAACCACATCGGAAACCGGGTAAACGGCCACATTCATGCCCACCGAGCTGGGGTGACAGCCACAAAGCACGCTTCCCGGCCGACGCTCCCCCACCCGTTCCAGCGTCGTCCCAATTATTAACCTCACGGCTAATTCTCTGCTATGGTGTCGCTGATCTCATGTCATGTCAGGAAGAGGTAGCGATGCATCGTGGCCACCCCGTCAATCTGCTCGAAATCGACCAGGACAAGTGCTGCGGATACGGCATCTGCGTCGAGATCTGTCCCGAGGTCTTCTCACTCGACCGGGACGGCTTCGTCGCTGCCGAGACGACCGAGATCCCGGACGAGCTGCTCGCCTCGGCCGAGGAGGCCGCCGGCAACTGCCCCGAGAACGTGCTGCGAATCAGCCGCCGCCCCGACTGACCCCCGACCGCCGAACTCGGCTCCTCGCACTGCCGACCTCGTACGCAAAGAAGGTTTCCCGTTGGCCGGACACACAACTCATTCGGACCAGACAACGCCGGACGCACAGAACGCGGCGGTGTTCCGGTGACCGACGCGATCGACCTCGAACCGGGCGCCCGCCTGATCAGTACCCGCTGCTCGACGCAGGTCATCGTAGTGCGGGCGCCTCGTTCTCCATTACAACTCACCTGCGGCGGCGACCCGATGCAATTACTCGACCCGACCCGGTCCCCAACTCTCGACGAGGCGCCGGCCGGGCCCGGCGGGGTCGTCCTGGGGAAACGATACGTCGACGAACATTCGGGCCTCGAATTGCTGTGTACCCGAGCAGGGTCCGGTCCGCTCTCGGCCGATGGCCGCGATATCGGACTCAAAGAGCCCAAACCGCTCCCCGCTTCGGACTGATCGGCAGCATGAGATGAATCTGTCCTTGCTTCTGGAGATGGCCGCCGGCGGGTTCGGTGAACGCGTTCTGTACTCGTCCCGGCCGCAGGCGGACGGCGAAGAACTGTTCACCGCCGCACGGCTCTACCAGCTTTCCCGGGCCGCGGCCCGGCACCTCACCGCGGCCGGCGCCACCGGAGTCGTGTATCTGGCCACCAACTCGCCGACATTCCCGCTGGCACTGTTCGCCGCGGCCGCCGCCGGGGTGCCGATGATCCCCTTGAACTATCGACTATCGGCCGAGCAGCTGGCGGACCAGCTCGCAGCCGATCGTGACAGCTACCTCATAGTGGACCCCGTCATCGCGGAGCGGATCGGCTGCACCGGATGGGTATCGCCCGCCGAATTCCTCGCCATGGCCGTCGTATCGGTCGAGGCCGGCGCCGACGCGGCGCCACTGTCCGCCGCCGACCCCGATGACATCGCGCTGCTGCTGTACACCAGCGGGACGACCTCGAAGCCCAAGGCCGCCGTACTGCGTCACCGCCACCTCACCGCATACGTCACCAACACGGTCGAATTCGGCTCCGCGGGCGCCGAAGAGGCCGGCCTGGTGAGTGTCCCGCCCTATCACGTCGCCGGCGTCTCCAACACAGTCACCAATCTCTACGCAGGCCGCCGGGTGATTCATCTACCGGACTTCTCGCCGGAAAGCTGGTTGGACACCGCTCGCACACAGGCGGCGACCCACGCGCTGGTAGTACCGACCATGCTCGCGCGCATCGTCGACCATCTGGGCGGGCGACCCGGCAACACACCGTCACTTCGGACATTGTCCTACGGCGGAGCGCCGATGCCCGCCGATGTCGTCGCGCGCGCGCTTCGTACGTTCCCCGGAGTCGATTTCGTCAATGCGTACGGCCTGACCGAGACCAGCTCCACCATCGCACTACTCGGTCCCGACGAGCACCGGGCCGCACTTGCCGCGACCGATCACGCCGGGCGGGCCCGGCTGGGCTCCGCGGGACGACTGCTGCCCGATATCGAGGCCGAGATCCGCGGGCCGGACGGAGAGCCGGTTGCGGCCGGAGCGCCGGGTACGTTGTGGGTTCGCGGTCCCCAGGTTTCGGGTGAATATCGCGACGGGGCGGCCCACCGCGACCCGGCGGGCTGGTTCGACACTCGCGACGAGGCATATCTGGACGCCGACGGGTATCTGTTCATCGTCGGCCGCGCCGACGACACGATTATCCGCGGCGGAGAGAACATCGCTCCGGTCGAGATCGAGGAAGCGCTCCGCGCACACGACAGCGTCCTCGACGCCGCCGTCGTCGGCATACCCGACCGTGAATGGGGCCACCGCATCGCGGCCGCGGTGGTCGTGGCACCCCAGCACCGCGACTCCACCTCGCCCGAGCAGCTGATGGCCCACGTGCGCGGGCTGCTCCGCAGTTCGAAGACACCGGACCAGATCGTCTTCGTCGCCGGCCTGCCCTACAACGACATGGGCAAACTCTCCCGGCGCTCGGTCGCCGAATCAGTACTCACCGGGTCCGAAACAGGCACGAACGAGGTAACAGCATGACACTCGGAATCGGCGCCTGATACCGCGAGAAAGGCTCCGACGCGATGATCATCGACGCACATGCCCACCATATCCAGCCCCGGATGCTCGGTTTCGAATCCGAGCGCGGATTCGGCCTTCTGCCCGATTCCGCCGGAAAGCAACGGATGCCGGCCACGGTGCGGCCGACGCCCGGCGCTCCGGATGCGAGTACCCCCGAGACCGGCGAGGGTGCTTCTCCGCTGGAATGGATGGAGGCGCCGAACCGGCTACGACAGATGGACGAGCGCGGTATCGACAAGTCGGTGATCTCCATCCCCGCGCATGCGTACATGTACCACACCGAGGACTTCGGCACACGATGGTGCCGGATGGTCAACGACGAATTCGCCGAATACTGCGCACAGGCGCCGGACCGGCTCTACTGGTGGGCGCCGCTGCCACTCCAGGATCCCAGTGAAGCGTTGACCGAACTGGACCGTGCGGTGAGTCTCGGTGCCCGCGGTATCAATACGGGTGGAGTGAACTTCGGTGGTCTGGAGTTCCACAGCGAGGAACTGCTACCGGTGTGGCAACGCTGTGCCGAACTGGACATACCGATCTATATCCACGGCCACAACCAGTCGATCACCTGGGAGGATCCGGCGAAGGACGGTTTCCGGACCACAGCTGTCCTGGGAGCCTGCCACGACGAGGCAGCAGCGTTCTGGAATCTGATCTGCGGGGGTGTCCTCGACAAGGCACGCAACCTGACGATATACATCACCCACGGCGGCGGCCTGGTGCCGTATCAGATCGGCCGATTCGCGCAAGCCAACAGCACTCTGTCCGACGGACGCAACAAGAAGCCGTTCCTGGACTATCTGGACCATTTCTACTTCGATACGCTCATTCACGATCCGATCATGCGGCAAGCCGTCATCGACTCGATCGGCGCCGACCGTCTGCTGTACGGCACGAATTTCAATGGTATCGACCAGATTCCCGGCTATCTGCTGGAGGGAATGAAGATCTCGGAGGCGGACGAGGCCAAGATCTGCTATCGGAACGCGGCGACCCTGCTGAGTATCGCGGTCTGATTCCCGATCGCCGTTCCCACCCGAAACAACCGAAGCGAGCCCAGTGATTCGCCGCCTCGGCCGCTCCACACCTATCCCCTGTGGTCCGCGCGCTGCCGACGCGCGCCCCACGACCGCCTCGACGCTGCGGCCGCCCCGGTAGTAGCCGGTGGCCGGATACGTCCAGTTCACGGCATAAGCCGACCGAGTGTCTCTGGGATGGCTCGGGGAACGACGAGGGCGGGCGTCACAGCGTGGCGCGCTGGGCCTTCGCGGCTTCGCTCGCGGCTTTGCTGTGTTCCCGAGCCCGGGCCCAGTCCTGCTCCGACATCGATGTCAGGCCCGCGAAGGTGCCCGGGCCCGCCAGCATCTGACCGCCGTCCATGGCGATGGTCTGCCCGGTCAGGTACTCGCAGGCATCGGAGAGCAGGAATATCGTGAGATCGGCGAGCTCCTCGACCGTCCCCGTGCGGCCCATCGGGATCTGGTCGGGCTGGGTGGCGCCGACCGAACTCTTCTCGGTGGGATTCAGCATCTCCCAGGCGTAGTCGGTCGGGATCGGTCCCGCGGCAATGGCATTGAGCCTTATTCCGTGCCGGGCCCACTCGACCGCGAGCGACATCGTCATGGCGTGAACGGCAGCCTTGGCCATGGCGGAGGGAACGACGAAGGCCGAACCCGTCCAGATCCACGTTGTCAGCGTGGACAGCACGACCCCGGGGTCCCGTCCCGTATCCAGCGGCTGCCCGCCGCATGCGTGGTGTGGAAGGACCCGTTCATGACGGTCGATGTCACCGCCGCATAGGCGCGCGGACTCAAGGACTCGGTCGGGGCGATGAAGTTGGCGGCCGCATTGTTGACAACGCTGGTCAGTGGGCCGTGTTCGGACCAGATGTGGTCCATGGTGGCCGATACCAGGTCCGGGTCGCGCACATCGACGGTATGCCTGTGCACGGAGCCGGGCCGGGACGCCGAAGCATGCGCCGCGGCCTCTTCGAGCACCGCGGGCCGACGACCCCAGAGATGCACCTCCGCACCGTGATCTACCAAATGCCGTGCGACGCCCCGGCCGAGGCCGGTGCCGCCGCCGGTGATCAGTACTCGTTTGCCCGCGAGTGCGCGAGATGTGAAGGGTGAGACGGTCAAGAGTTCGGTCCTGTCGATCGTATTGTCCCTGCGATGTAAATCACATACCATTTGACTAGTTAATTTTATCCTGCGCAACGCTGCGAAAGGAACACCACGTGGCTACATTCTCGACCTTTCATGAAACACGGAGTCGTCTGGAGAAATTGATCGCCGCCACCGAGACGCCCCGGTGGCGGCGGGGCCTGGAGGGCTTCCTCCAGCACTGGTGGGCCGAAGTCATCGGTGACCTCGACGCCGCGATGACAGTCTTCCCAGCGGAAGTGGTGTTCCGTACCTACGGTTCGATGGGCACCTCGTCCGAGTCCACAGTCGAGCAGCGGCGGGAGGTATATCAGGCCATCCTGGACGCCGGCATGTGCGCCGGCGGATCCTGGGACAACGAACAATTCCTCTTCGGCGACTCGGGCATTCTGATGGAAGCCACCTGGTCCTTCGTGCACTACGGCGCGCTGATTCCGGACCATCCGGAGCCACTGGACCCTGCCGGGCTGTACTTCGTTCAACGCCCGCTCTGCCTGCTGCTGCCGTTGACCGAGGACGGCCACTTGAAGGGCGAGATTCTCTACACCGCCCATCCGAGCCTGGTCGAGCCGCTCGATCCCGCTCGCAAGGACGATCTGCTGGGGGTTGTGTAGCAATGTCGACCGCAAGCCTGCCGCGCGGCGGCATCTCGACCACCCTCCCCGATGGCACCGCCGTGTCCGACCTCATCCATCGCGATAGTCGTGAGGTCGCGATGCGGGTGCTGGTGGATCCGGACGTGTACCGATTGGAGTTGCAGCGACTGTTCGGCAGTACCTGGAACGTGGTCGGACATGTGACCGAGATTCCGAACACAGGGGATTTCGTCACCAGATACATCGGCGAGGACCCGGTCATCGTGGTGCGCGACCGCGCCGGGGACATCCAGGTACTGCTGAACGTCTGCCAGCACCGAGGGATGCCGGTGTGCCGGTCCGAAGCGGGCACCGCGACTCAATTCCGGTGTATCTACCACGGCTGGGTCTACGACGAGCGGGGCAAGTTCCTCGGATCGCCGGTCGCCAACCAGCAGATGCACGGCGATATCCTCTCGAAGAGCCAACTCGGTCTGCGTCGGGCACGGGTCGGCACGCGCGCCGGGCTGATCTTCGCCACCTTGGACCAGGACGTGCCGCCGCTGGACGAGCATCTCGGTGAAATGGCCTGGTATCTGGATCTTTTCTTCGACATCAGCGAGGAAGGGCTGGAGGTCGTCGGACCACCACAGCGGTTCACCATTCGGGGCAACTGGAAACTCGCCGCCGAACAGTTCGTGGGCGGCGACGGCTACCACGCGCTCTCGCTGCACCGTTCGCAGTTCGACCTCGGTCTGCTCGGTACCACCGAGGCCATCACCGCGTCCACTGCGCCGGGTATGGAGGGACTCGATGTCTCTTTCGTCGAGGGACATGCCGCGCGGTGCTCGTATCTGGTGGCGATGGACCAGAACATTCCCGTATTGGAGCGGCTCGCGATCATCCCACCGGCCGGAATAACACCGGAAATGGTTCCGGCACTGGGCCGGCGCCTCGACAGCGACCAATTGCGGGTCCTCGCCGAAGCCCGGCCGGTGGTCGGGGGGGGTCTTCCCGAACACCGCGCTGTTCCGCTTCCCGTTCTTGAGCGCGGAGGGCGAACTGTCCGGGGTGGTCGGGTTCCACACCTTC
Source organism: Nocardia jinanensis (assembly GCF_014645735.1). Taxonomy (GTDB): domain Bacteria; phylum Actinomycetota; class Actinomycetes; order Mycobacteriales; family Mycobacteriaceae; genus Nocardia; species Nocardia jinanensis. The sequence goes on from NZ_BMMH01000006.1 coordinate 64,350, forward strand.
GTGCCCAAAGGTCCCGACGCGGTGGAATTCTGGCATTGGTCGCTGGTCGAACGTGGTGCGCCGCCGGAGTTCAAGGAGAAGATCCGGCGCACCACCGTGCAGACGGTGGGCACCAGTGGCCAGATCGAACAGGACGACGGTGAATGCTGGCCGGCCACGACCCGCGCCGCGCGCGGTATCTACGCCGCTGAACAGACCCTCAAATACCAGGCGCTCCGAGGTGAGAGCAAGCCGGCCGACTGGCCCGGAGGCGGCATAGTGTCGGAAGGTTTCACCAAGGACGACGGCCAGTGGTACTGGTGGCAGCGCTATTTCGACTATCTGACCGGGAAGGTGTGACTGTGATGACGACTGGGACAACACCTGATTCCCAGCTGGGCGTGGATCCGGACCAGCGAATCCGGGTAGGCGAGCCACCCCACGGCGAACTACACGAATTTCTCGACGACGAAGCGGTGCTGCTCGACAACGACCGGCTCACCGAGTGGCTGCACACCCTCGCCGAGGACCTGGTGTACCGGGCGCCGGTGCGGGTCACTCGGAATCGTGCGGAGGGCCTCGGTTTCGCCGCGGCCATGGCCCATTTCGACGACACCTACAACTCGATCGCTCGACGTATCAAACGCGCGACCGAATCACCCAACGCGTGGGCGGTCGACCCGCCGTCGCGGGTGCAGCGACACATATCGAACGTCCGTGTCTACCGCACTCCCGAGCCGGCCGAGTACCGCGTACTCAGTTACGTACTCGCTGTCCGCAGCCACGCCGACTTTGCCGACCTCGATATCGTCTCCGCGGAACGCGACGATCTGGTGCGCCGTACGGCACAGGGTTTACTTCTGGCGCGACGGGACATCTATCTGGTCCAGTCCACCCTGGGAGTCCCCAACCTCGCCTTCTTCCTCTGAGGAATGCACGGATGGTTCGGCCGGCGGGCCGAACCATCCGTCATGTCATTCGAACCCGTAACGATCGGCTACAGCGGCGGCCCGAGGGTCCTACCCCCCGTGCGATGCCGGGACATCGACCGCCGATATGCCGTGCAGACCGAGACCGGCCACCGCCTGAAAGGTCAGGCGGTGGCGTCGACAAAGAAAGGTGATCTATGCGCGCCGTGAGATTCCACGAATACGGAGATCCCGAGATCCTGACCGTCGATCAGACCGCCGAACCACACGCCGGACCCGGAGAAATCCGTATCCGGGCCATCGCCGCCGGTGTGAACCCGGTCGACTGGAAGATCCGCGCAGGCCTCGTTCGCGAGTTCATGCCGGTGGAGCTGCCGGGCATCATCGGGCAAGATGCGGCAGGCATCGTCGACGAGGTCGGCGATGGCGTCACCACCGCGGCCGTCGGGGACGAGGTCTTCGGTCTCGCCGCGACCGGCGGCACTGCCGAATTCGTCGTCCTCAGCGCCTGGGCGAGCAAGCCCGCCGGCTGGAGCTGGGAGCAGGCCGCCGGCGCCGGTGTGGTCGTCGAGACCGCGACCAGATCCCTCGATCTGCTCGGTGTGGCCGAGGATATGACAGTGCTCATCGACGGCGCGGCCGGGGGCGTCGGCACCGCCGCGATCCAGCTCGCCCTGGCGCGGGGAGCGCGGGTGATCGGCACAGCCGGGTCGGCGAATCATGAACTGCTGCGCTCCCCCGGGGCGATGCCGACCACCTATGGTGCCGGTCTCGCCGAACGGGTCGCTGCGCTCGCTCCCGAAGGCGTGGACGCCGCTCTCGATACAGTGGGCGCGGGTTCGGTCCCGGAGCTGATCACGCTGGTGCCTGCGCCGGCGCAGGTGGTGAGCATTGCCGACCCGTCCGCGACCGAACACGGCGCCCACATGACCAGTGGGGAAACGGTGGCAGCACACGGTCTGGCCGAAGCCGCCCGACTCGCCGCCGCGGGGCGCTTCACCATCCCGATCGATTCCGTCTTCGACCTGCAGGAAGCAGCCGATGCACACCATCGGAGCCAGACCGGGCACGCGCACGGCAAGGTCGTGATCCGAATCCAGAACCCCTGAAATGACCGCGCCGAGACGCTGGATCCACCGCTTCACGGTCTACTCGGTCCCTGGGCTCTTCCGGCTTCCGCATCCGCCGCGGGGCTGGTGTCGAGCACTTGCAGCGCCCACTGATCCTTACCACCCGCCTTGGCGCGATAGAGCTCACGGTCCGCGGCGTCGAGCAACTCTTCGGCCTGCACACCCGCCACCACCGTCACCACCGCGCCGATACTGGCCGATACCCGGAGCTGGTGCTCCCCGACCGAGATCGGGTCCGCCAGCGCAGTGACCAGGGTCCTGGCGACGGCGGCGACGCTGTCGTCGTCGGCCGACGAGGAGACCAGCACCACGAATTCGTCGCCCCCGATCCGGGCGATCGTGTAGTCCTCGGTAGCGAGACTGTCGCGCATACGAGCGGCGGCGATACACAGAACCCGGTCGCCGACACCGTGTCCGTACCGGTCGTTGATCTCCTTGAACCTGTCGAGATCGACGAAACACAGCCCGACTCGGCCGCTGCCATCGGGTCGTGCCGACAAGTTCTCGATCTGCTCCAGCAGATGCCGCCGGTTCGACAGGCCGGTGAGCTGATCGTGACGGGCCTGCCAGTGCAGTTTCTCCTGGAGTCGGTGTCGCTCTGTCACGTCCTCGCCGACAGCGAGCAGGTAGTCGGGTCGTCCGCGGGTCCCCTTCACATAGGTAATGGAAAACGCGACCCAGACGGCACTGCCGTCCGCGCGGACTATCCGACGCTCCATCCGCACCGTGCCCTCCCGGGCGGGAACCAGCTTGTCGAACAGCCGGATACGGATCTCGTCCACATCGTCCGGGTGCGCGAAGCGGTAGATCGAGAGCCCTCGCATCTCCTCGATCCGGACACCGACCATATCGGCCAGGCACTGGTTCACCTCGATGAGCGTCCCCTCCGTGTCGCCGATGGCGATCGCCACCGCGAGGTTGTCGAAAACTATGCGGAACCGATCTCCTCCCACCGCCGCGGTAGCCCGGAACTCCGCCGATTCGCCACGGCCGGGAGGCGACGGTCGCCCGGACCCGGCCCACCTCTGATGCCCCAGACCGACAGCCACGAGTAGAGCTGTGATGCGACGGCAGGCTACGGCCGGCACCGGTCCGGGCAGTCCACGCCCGGCCAACTCGTACAGCACCTCCGCCGACACGATGGGTACCCGCGGATCGACGAAGCCCAGGGCAGCCACCCGCTCCCCCACTCGCACACCGACGGCGGCATCGAAGGGATCAGCGGTGAGTCCCGCCGCGAGGACCTCGACCAAGTCCCCCAAGACCTCCCGCACCCGCGATGACGACAGCGCCACTTCGCCGGTCGAGCTCAGCGCCTGCCACCACCGCGATACCACATCCGAACGCAGAAGCTCCTCCATTGCAACCTCTGAACTAATTCCCCTGTATCTGCATTGTCCCAGCTTATCGGGGAGAAATAACGGAAGGATCGGTATGGGCCTCCGATGGCCGACCCAGGCCGGCTGCGCATATTATCGCCGAGGCAGTCCCGGTGGGCGTGGCGTTATCGAGAGGTCGCCGGCGGTGGAGGCGGCAGCGTTCATGACACCGACCGGATCCACGGTGTGCGGACGCCTGGTCAGATCGGTTCGAACTTCGAAATCAGCCAGGTCCCGTCGGCCCTGACCAACTCGACACGGACCGTGCTGGCCAGCTTCGCCGGCTGCGGATTCTCCGCGGTTGTGGTGGTCTGGTTGACAAAAACGATGACTGTCGCAGTATTCGCCGCTGCGGACACGACCGCGGCCCCGGCAACCTCGGCCCGGGTGTGGACCTGTTTCTCCTTGGCAGCCGGAATCACCACATTCGTGGTGTACTCGGTGTAGTAGCCGAGGAAGTCGCCGGTCAGCTTCGCCGAGGCCGAGGAGAGATCGTTCTCCACCGTGCCCGGCCGGTAGCTCAGCAACGCCACCGTCGCATCGGAAGCCAGCCGGGCCGCGTCGGCGTGGATCTGCTCGGTGGCCTTGTCATTGCGGTAGTCCACCAGGTACTGGGTCACGGCGAGCCCGGCGAGGGCCGCGATGACGATCAGCAATCCGGCCACCGCGCGCCGGGGAGCCGCCGGGGAGCCGGGGGCGGATCCACGCAGAACTCTCGCGGCCGGGGTGCCGACGGGTCGGCCCCCACCACCACCCTTGCCGGCCGTACGACCGATCGCGCTGTGCCGATACACCATGTTCCACACCGCGGCGATGATGACGACGGCAGCCGTAGCGACCGGAACGTACAGCCATCGCGAGCCATCGAGCGTCACCACGATGAGCGCCGAGATCACGACGATGCACGCCGGGAGCCCGGCATCGATGAGGTAGTCGAGGGCTCGCCGACGCCGGCTCGACCAGGCACCGCCCGCGGCCGGCTCGGCCGACACCGCACCTTCCGGGTGCTCATTTTCCGGATCCCGATTCGTATCTCCGGCAGCGCTGGAGGTCGGCCTCTCCTCGTCGTCGAGCCGGATGCTTGTCACGCTCTTGTCGATATCGGTGGTCACGATGCGATGTACTCCATTTTGGCGATCTTGAACCGGTCCCCCTCCGGCGCTACGGTGACGCGCACCCGGAACGTACGCGGCTCTTCTTTGGCTCCGCCCGCATTCGAAACCTTCGAATGCGCGGCCACCAGTACCTGGGCGCTCCCGTCGTCGTTGACGCGCTCGAGGCCCGCCTCGGTGACCTCACCCGTGGTGACGACCTGCGCCTTCCGCACCACATCCCGGAACGGACCCGATTGCGGAGTGAACTCGTCACGCCATGCCCCGGTCGCGTCATCGAGGATCCGCGCCACGTCGTCCTCGGCGGTGTTGTGATTCACCGTCAGTACGTTGACGACCCCCTGTCGAGCCGCTTGGAGGTAGCCGAGCCGCTCCTCCGAGTCCGCAACGGCGTCTCGGTGGCCGACTGCGAGGTATCCGTTCACCCCGATGAGGCCGACAATGGCCACGACAACGGCGGCGGCGATGCCGAGGAGTAGATTCCGTTCACGTCGAGGAGGATTCGCGGCGGGTACGGCTTCGTCGGCGTCGGCGTCGGCGTCCGGAGGTTCGTCTGTGTCCCGGCTGTCCGGCGTTTCCGACCTGTCCGGCGAATCCGATTTCGCCGCCTCGGCCTCGGCTTCCGCTGCCGCGGCGACGGCTTCGGCTGCCTCCGCCTTGGCGATGGCGGCCTCCGCGGCCGCGCGGGCGGCCCGCACACGCGCACGCGCCGCGGCCGAGGGGCCCGGCACCGGAGCTACGCGGCCGGGTTCAACATGGTCTGCCATGACGGCTCCTCGGTGACGTGGTGCGGGTTGCGGGCGAGATCTTGTTGGGTATACGCCTGCCCGTCCGGGCCCACATACGCGCCGGTCTCCGGGTCGTAGGACGCGGTTCCCACTGATGGTGTGGCGGCGGCCGGTGCCGCTGCCCCCGGTGCGGGCGGCGCATTTCCCGCCGACGGCCGATACTCGGGGTTGTCGATGTAGGACTGCGATTCCCCGATCCACGGGTTGGTGCCGAGAGGCTGGTATTCCTCGTCGCTCTTGCACATCTCGACCGTGGGGGCGCGTTTTCCGGGTCGGTCCATACAGGGGTAGTTACGCGCCCCGCGCACCGCGTTCTGATCGGTCTGTGGCAGAGCGCAATACAGTGGGCGCGCTGGTCGCGTCGGGGCGTCCTGTGCCGACCCGTTGCGCCGCTCGGCGGCGGGCAGGAAGCCCACCGTGCACGGCTCGGGCGCGTTCAGGTTGAGGTTGAACGCCAGAATTCCGGAGTCGGTTCCCCCGGTGTTGGGGAAGTTGACCGTATCCACCGCGCTCATCCCCGCCGGCAGAATGACCAGAAGCTGCTCCAGCCCGGCGTTGTAGGTCGCCGCGACCTGCCCGAGGCCCACCAGGTTCGCGAGCAGGATCGGCGTGGTCGGCCGCAGACTCTGGAACAGCGCGTTCGCCTCGTCGGCGGCGTCGGCGCCACTGATCAGCAGATCGCGCACCTGCTGGTCGCTCGCCGCGAGTTGCCCTGTCAAGGTGTCGACGCTGGAGGCCCATGCGCGGATCGCCTCGTTGCTGATCGCCCCGGCATGCAGCACCGGACCGGCGTCCTCGATCAACGTCGTGATCGGCGAGATATTGTCCAGGACACCGGACGTGAGCGCATGCGACGAATCCAGCAGGCGTTGCAGCGAGGGCCCCGTACCGTGGAACGCGTTGTAGCCCTCGTGGATCACAGTCCGCAGATTCGCCCGCGGTATCGCGTCGAGACCGCGATCGACGGTATCGATCAGGGTTCCGATCTCCTGCGGAACCGACGTACGGTCGACGGGTATGACGTCTCCGTCCCGGAGGAACGGCTCGCCATCGGCCCGTGGTATCAGATCGATGTACTGCTCGCCGATCGCGGAGCGGCTGTGCACATTCGCGTCGAGGTTCTTCGGCACCTTCTCGTCGCTGAACATGCTCAACGTCGCTTCCGCGCCGGCGGGCGTGGCCGCCACATCGACCACTTTGCCCACCGTCGCGCCGCGGTAGCTGACGTTCGCTGTCGCGTAGAGGCCGCCGTTGGTGGCGAGTTCGACCTTGACGGTGTACCGGCCGATACCGAGCTGCGCGGGGATCTGCATGTACTCGATGCCCATGATGGTCACCGAGATGACGGTCAGGATCGAGAAGACGGCCAGCTGGATCCGGACGAATTTCGACAGCACCATCAGCGGCCTCCCGTCACCGGGCCGGTCAACGGGTTCGGCGTACCGAGCCCCGGTTGTCTGCCCACGGTTCGGCCGAGCGCGGTCTCGAGCGCGGTCAGCCGGCCCTCCAGCGGCGTTCCCTGCAACATGGAATTGTCGATGCGACCCAGTGTGAGGTCGAGGGTGGCGCTCAGATTCGCGTAGTCGCCCCGAACCCATCTGGGCAGTGTCTCTTCCGGCCACGGGAAGGTCGCATAGGCGCCCACTGCTCGGGTGAGGTCACCTCCGGCATCGGCGAGGCCCTGTAGTGCCGGTCGCAGGTTGCGCAGATTGGCGATCAGGTCGTCGCGGCTCTGAGTGACGACACTGTTGCCGACGGCGGCGAATCGGCCGACCGCGTCGATGGCGGCGACGAGGTTGTCCCGTTTCTGGTTGAGTACCTCGACGGCCGGCGGAATCGTCTCCAACGCGCCCGCGAGTACATCGCTTTGCCGGTTCACGGTGGCGGCGAGGCGATCGAGGCCCGCCATCGCGGCGATGATGTCGTCGCGCTGTCGATCGAGCCCATCGGTGAAGGTCTCCAGTTGTCCGAGCAAGCTGCGGACATCGGATTCCCGGCCGGACAAGGCGGCGTTGAGTTCGGTGTTGATCTGCTGGAGGTGACCGAGCCCGCTTCCGTTCAGCATGACCGATACGACAGCCAGGGTCTCTTCGGTGGTCGGATACTGGCTCGCTCGGTCCAGCGGTATCACGTCGCCGTCGCGCAGCCGATCTGTCTGCGGGGTGCCGATGGGCCCGGCGAGCTCGATGTGCTGACTCCCGAGCAGACTGGTTTGCCCGATGGTCGCGGTCGCATTCGCCGGCAGCACGACATCGCCGTTGAGGGCAACGGTCACCAGGGCGTGCCAGTCTCGGCGCTCGATCCCGGTGATGGTTCCGACGTTCACATCCGCCACCCGAACCCGCGAGTTCTCTTGAATGGCAGTGACATTGGGCATCTCGATGCGGACGGTGTAGGCGCCGGGTCCCTGGCCCTCGGTGCCGGGCAGCGGTAGCGAATTGAGACCGGTCCACTGTCCGCACCCGCTGAGCAGTACCGCCGACAGGCCACATATGGCGACGCCCGTGAGCGCCGCGGTAGCACGCCCGAATTTCGCTGTCATGACCCCGCCCTCGGCATCAGTCCGGCCAACCCGCTGCCCGCGGGAACGGGCGTCCCGGGGGTCGGCGCGGCGGACTGGGGGTCGAGGAATGGTTCGCTGTAGTCCACTTGATCCTCCCGCGCTTGGACGCCGGTGACAGGGTTCACCCCGACCGGCGGATAGTTGAACTGGATACTGTTCAGGACCGGCGCGAGGTACTGCACGCAGAGTTTCGCCGATTCGGCCGCTCCCAATTGGCTGGCTGCCTGGATCGCCCCGCAGATGAACTGGACGGGATTCTGCATCTGGCTGACCGCGAGCACGCCGGTGAGCGCGCCCTGTGCCGGTTGGTAGATGTTGTAGAAGTTCCCGAACGCGGTCGGCGCCACATGGAGCAACTGCTCGAGCACCGGCCGGCTCTCGTTGAGAGACGTAGTGACGGTGGTCAATCCGTCGACCGTATGCTTCAGTCGATCCCGATTCGCGGCAACGAATCGCTGCAGATCGGCAGCGACGGCGTCCACATCGGTGAGCGCGGCGGACAGTTCGTTGTCGGAGTTGGTCAAGACCTGACCGACCGAGGCCAGCCGGCCGTTGAACTGCACGATCTGTTGTTCGCTCGAGGCCAGTGCGCTGACGAAGGCCTGCAGATCGCGGAGCACGCTGAACAGATCGGCACGACCGTCGGAAATAGTCGTCATCGCCTCGGACAGTTTCGTCAAGGTCGTATTGATCCGATCGCCCTTGCCGTTCAGCGCGTTCGCCGCGGAATCGACGAACGAGCCCAGGGGGCCGGAAGGATCGTCCCGGGTCGGCTCCAACGACTCGGCCAGACGCTGGAGCTCCCCGCGGAAATCGTCCCATTCGACCGGAACCGCGGTACGTGTGATGTCGATCCGGTCGCCGTCGGACATTACGGGGCCGCCCGTGTAGGCGGGCGTGAACTGCACGGCTCTGGACGACACCAGACTCGGTGACAGGATCACGGCCTTGGCGTCCCGGGGAATCTCGACCGACGCGTCGTAGTGCAGGGACACCCGCACCTGATCACCGAGTGGTTCGATGCTGTCGATCGCCCCGATCGGCATACCGAGCAGCAACACGTCGTCACCCTCGTAGAGCCCGTTGGTGTTGGCGAAATAGGCCGTGACCGTGGTGTGGGCAACGGAGGAGTAGACGCGCCGGCCGAGAACGCCGAGGACCGACACCACAACGACGAGCAGGACCGCCGCCGGCACAACAAAACGGGTCTTCGGGAGTTTCACTGTTCAGCCTCCCATTCCTGGGATCGGGAGCCCTGGGATCCGGAGGTCAGGGATCGGGAGGCCAGGGATCGGCAAGCCGGGGGGCGGGGGCTCATGCGGTACCGGCCCGTTCGGTCCCGGGGCGGTACCGGTCGGCGGAATCGTGCCGCGCGGGCTGTCGTCTCCGCCGTCGATTGGGTGGCTGGGCACGCCGAGAACGCCGGGATCGACTCCCGCCTGCGCGAATGCGGCGTCTATGAAGGGCTGGAGGTACTGCCCCGGCAGCAAGTTGCTCACGTACGCCTTGAAGAACGGGCCCGAGGCCACCGATTCACCCAGCGACAGTGCGTACTGGCTCAACGGCAGCAGGGTCCGCTGGATATCGTCCTTGTGGGCGGACAACAGGTCGACGACTGCGTTCAACTTGTCCAGCGCCGGTGCCAATTGCGCCTCGTTCTCCGCCACGAGCAGACGTAATTGCTGTGCCGCCGCGCGCAGATTCGTCAGCAGGACATCGATGGCCTGCCGCCGCTCGTCGAGAGCGGTGAACAGAGTGCTGCCGTCCAGGATCAGCTGGTTGATCTGCGTGCTGCGCGCGGACAGCACGCCGGTCACCCCCGCGGCGTTGGACAGTAGATCTTTCAGCAATCCGTCGCGACTGCTGATCGAGGTCGACAACCGACTCACACCGTCGAGCGCCGCGCCGAGGCTGGGCTCGGCTTCGTCCAGGGTGTCACCGAGCACGTGCAACGCACCGGTGAGATCCTCGGTTTTCAGGCCGCTGATGGTCGTCGTGAGCTCACCGAGCGTATCGGTGAGCAGGTAAGGGGCGGTGGTGTGTTCGAGGCCGATGACGGCGTCGGGCTTCAGCACCGTGTCACCGCGGGGCCGCAGTTCGAGGGTTTTGCTGCCGAGCACCGTTCGCGTCTTGATCGCGGCCTCTGATTCGGCGCCCACCAGGACGCCCTCCGCGGAGAAACGGACAAGAACCTTGTTCTCGTCGAGCTCCATACCGGTCACCTTGCCGACTGTCACACCGGCCACCTCCACCGGCGCACCCACCTCCAGTCCACCGGCTTCGGCGAAGTGCGCACGATATTCACGGTGCGCACCCAGCAAAGGGAGTCTGTCGTAGTTCTGGGCGCTGAGAACTGCGGCGATGGTGAGCACCAAACCGACGATTCCGACCCGGAATGTGTCCGATACGTCGATCGGCTTCAGCGAATTCATGGTGCGGTGCACCTCCCGGCTCGTTGGCCGATGACGTCGATATAGGTGGGATCTCCGTTCGGACCGTTGACCTTCAAGGTGAGGTCGCACAGGTAGAAGTTGAAGAAATCGCCGTAGAGTCCGAGCCGGCTCAGGCGCTGGTAATCGTGCGGAAGGCGCGACAGGAGCCCGTCCATATAGTCCCGATCGTTGTCGATATTGGTGCTCACCCTTCCCAACTGCTGAACGTCTGCGCTGATATCGGGCCGGGTCACGTCGAGCAGCGAGGCAACCGTGGCCGAGGTGGCGCCGAGGTGGGCAAGCGAATCGGCGACGGGGTCGGCCTGTGCGGTGATTCCGCGTACCAGCTGCTGGAGATTGTCGACCATGGAATCGAACTGCTCGTCCCGGTCGTCGATAGTCGCCAACAGTCCGTTGAGGTTCGTGATCACGGCACCGATGAGCTGATCGCGGTCGGCCAGCGCGCCGGTGAGCTGCGCGGTCCGGCTCAAGACATTGGCCACTGTGCCGCCCTCGCCTTGCAGTACGGAGATGAGTTCCGCCGACAACTGGTTGACTTGATCGGGGTCGAGCGCTTTGAACAACGGCCGGAAGCCACCGATCAACGCGTCGAGATCCAAGGCGGGAGAGGTGTGGTCGAGGCCGATAGCGGCACCGGCCGGCAGCGGCGCCGAAGCACCGGGGCCCTCCAGCAATTCCAGATAGCGGTCCCCGACCAGATTCTCATACCGCACGACGGCACGGGTCCCCCCGCTGACGACGACGTCCTTGTCCAACGAGAAGGACACCCGCGCCAATGTGTTCTCGAGGACCCCGACGCTCTCGACCCGGCCCACCTCGATACCGGCGATCCGGACGAACTGGCCGGAGCGCAGTCCGGACACGTTGACGAAATCGGCCGAGTATTCCGCGCGGTCCTGGAAACGGAGCTTCCCGAAAACCGCGACGAGGCCGAACAGGACCATCAACATCACGAGGGCGAATACGGAGAACTTGACGATGGTGGCGGAGATTCTCATGGCCGGCCGGGACCTCCGATGGCGTTACCGAAGAGGAATTCGATCGCACTCGGGGAGCCGAGTCGCGGGGTGTAGGTGCCCGGCCCGTTGAGCGGGGCACCGGTATTCATCCGCAGGTACGGGGTGGGGTAGTTGTCCCAGGTGACCGGCGGATAGCAACCCGGCGCGCCGTGCGGCCCGCCCTTCGCCGCCACCACGGGCAGATTCTGCGGGTTCGTGTAGGGGTCGTCTCCGAACAGGAGACCGGCGTCGAGACTGATCGCGTGGTCGTTGATCTGCCGCGCCGAACGTACGGCCGTGGTCGCGCCGAGATGCGCCAGGCATGCGAACGACGGACTGTATTCGGCGAGAAGTTCCGTGGTCGGCACCAGCAGCCGCATCGAATCGACGATCCCGGCGCCGGTTTCGTCGAGGAACGCGCTCCCCGAATCACCGAGCCCGATGGCCGAGACCAGGAGACGCTCGAGGTTGTCCTGTTCATCGACCACCGACGCCGACGTCACGGTCGCATTCCGCAGGATCGACACGAGGTCTTCGCCGGCATCGCCGAAAGTATGCGCCACAGTGGCGGTATCGCGAAGGTCGGAGTGCAGCTGAGGGAGTCGCGGATTCAGCGCGGCCAGTGCGGTATCGGCGTCCGACAGTGTCTCGCCCAAGGCTTCACCGCGGCCCTGAAGACCCTCGGCGATGGCGCTCAGGGTGGCATTGAGTTGGTCCGGATCGATCTTCTCCAGGATCGAGGAGATGTTCTGGAAGACGGTGTTGACTTCCGTGGTCACGGTGCGGGCCCGTACCGATGCGCCCGGGGCCAAAGGTGTTGTCGCCGCGAGCCCGTCGGCGCCCAGCTCCACATACTTGGCCCCGAATACGGTCGAAGGCTTGATCTCCGCTTCGACGTTTCCGGGTATCCCGGCGAGTTCGGCCGGATCGATGGCGAGTTCGATACTCGCACCGTCGGGGGTATTGGCCACGCGCGCCACCCGGCCGACTTCTACACCGTGCACCTTCACTTTGGAACCGATATCGAGCACGAGGCCCGATCTCAGCGATACCACGGTAATCGGGATGCTCGTATCGAAGCCACCGCGAAATGAGGACAGACACACGGTGATGATCGCGGTGAGAGCGACTATCAACAGAATCCCGGCGGTCTTGTACCGCGGGGGACGGTAGCGCGACGTCTTGTCCTTCGATCCGATCGAGAAAGGACTCATACTCCTCAGCCCGCCAGGTTGAAATCGCCGGAGGTGCCGTATATCGCGAGAGATACGAGCAGGGTCACCATCACTACCGATACCAGCGAGGCGCGAACCGCTCGCCCGACCGCCTCACCGACCCCGGCGGGCCCGCCCGCCGCGTGGTAGCCGTAGTAGCAGTGGATCAGCATTACCGTCAGCGCCATCACGATCGCCTGCAGGAACGACCACCGCAGGTCCGAGGGACGCAAGAACGTGCTGAAGTAATGGTTGTAGACGCCCGAGGATTGACCGGCGATGAGTGTCGTATAGAACTGGGCCGACAGAAACGACATCAGGACCGCCATCGAATACAGCGGGATGATCGCGATCAGCCCGCCGATGACCCGAGTGGATACCAGGTAGGAAACAGATCGAACGGCCATGACTTCCAGGGCGTCGATTTCCTCGCTGATCCGCATCGCTCCCAGCTGTGCGGTGGCTCCGGCGCCGATGGTGGCGGCCAGCGCGATACCGGCCGTGGTCGGAACCACCACGCGGACATTGATGAACGCGGCGAAGAACCCGGTCAAGGCCTCGACGCCGATATCGCCCAGCGAGGCGAAGCCCTGAATTGCCAGCAGCGCGCCCGCCGACAAGGTCATGAAGGCTACGATCACCACAGTTCCGCCGATGACGGCGAGGGCACCGGAGCCCATCCCCATCTCGGCGACGAGGCGAATCGTCTCCTTTCGGTAGCCGGTCAGTGCGTGGCCGATATCGCGGAAGCTGCGGAAGTAGAACAGGCCCTGGTGCCCGGCCCGCTCCAGTGCCCTGGCCGGCGCCCCGATCAGCCGCACAGCGCTGGGATATCTGCTGCGAATTACCGATAAGTCTTCCATCTCTATCCCAACGTCGCTTTTACGCCGACAGCGGTCACCACGACATTCACCGCGAACAGGGCCATGAACGCGTAGACGACCGTTTCGTTCACGGCATCGCCGACACTTTTCGGGCCACCCTTGACGCTCAATCCCATATGACTTGCGACCAATGCCGCTATGAGACCGAACAATCCGGCCTTGACCTCCGAAATCACCACTTCCGGCAGGCCCGTCACCAAGGTCAGGCCGGATACGTAGGCCCCCGGCGTCACGTTCTGGGCGTAGACCGAGAATACGAATCCGCCCACCAGGCCGATCGTCACCACAAGTCCGTTGAGCAGCAGCGCTACCACTGTCGAGGCGAAGACACGCGGAACAACCAGGCGCTGAATCGGATCGATACCGAGAACTCGGATCGCGTCGATCTCCTCCCGCACGGTCCGTGCACCGAGGTCGGCGCAGATCGCGGTGGCGCCGGCACCGGCCACGATCAATACGGTGACCAACGGGCCGACCTGGGTCACCGCGCCGAGCCCGGCGCCGGCGCCCGACAGATCCGCCGCGCCGAATTCGACGAGCAGGATATTCAACGTGAAGATGACCAGAACAGTGAAGGGCATCGCCACCAGCAGGGTCGGCAAGAGTGCCACTCGAACCAGAAACCAGCCCTGATCGAAGAACTCACGCCACTGGAACGGGCGTTTGAAAGTCGCTCGGCCCGTGGCGGCGCACATCTGGAAGAACCCACCGACCGCACGGACCGGAACGCCGATGAGATGTTGCACTCCCGGACCTCCTCCGCACTGGCGCAATAATTAACCAGTGCGACAGTATGTGATTCCCACTACATTCACAACCCTCGATCCGAACCTCGGCGATCGGGCCAGAGCACCGCACACGCACGGTGAATGTGGCGCCTGCCTGCCAGATACCGGATCCCCGCCCAGGTTGTCTCGCGCAGCATCTCAGCAACACGATTGGCGTCGCAGCCCGGAAAACGGACGACCGACTCGACCTCGACTGCCGGGCAGGGACGCCGCTCAGGCTCTACGATTGGCCGCTGACCTGCTGATTCACACTAATTATTATTTAGTGAGTTAGTTTTTTGCCGTAGCATCGGATCGCCCGGCCCTTCACCATCGTTCGATAGCGTTCGCGACCGGAACCGGACGACGTGCGCCGGCCTGAAAGGTCTCGATCACGGCTGCTCCGAGCCGCGGGGCCGAGGTGGCGTGTCACGGGTCCGGGGTTGTGGAGCTTGTCGCGCCGGGCCGGTTTCCGGGCGCCCCGCCCGGCTGGGATCGGGTGAGGCGGACCATCGCGCGGTACAGCGCGCGGGGTTCCGGCGGCGAGGGTAGCGGAGCGAGTTCGGCTCCGGGGGTGGCAAATGCGCGCAACGCCTGGCCGACCAGTCGCTGCCAGGCGTCCGGAGCCGCGTCACCGGTCGCGGCGATGACGCCGGCGTTCGCCATGAGCAGCACGACCAGGTCCTGACTGACGAAGTCAGCGCGCAGGTGGCCGCTTCCCTGGGCGCGGTCGATGAGCTGCAGGAAGCCGTTGAAGGCTTGTGCGCGGCGGGCTTCCAGGGATTCGGCGGTGGGGAAGGTCATGGTCAGCACGTCCGCGAACCCGCGGTCGGCGGCCTGCATCGCACACACCGCCTGGATGTAGCCGGCGAACCCATGCCACGGGTCGGGATCGGCCAGTGCGGTGCCGGTGGCCGCGACATAGGCGTCCATACGATCGGCAAAGACCGCTGCGATCAGTTCCTCGCGGGTGGAGAACCGCCGCGACAGCGTGGCCTTACCCACCCCGGCTTCGCGAGCGACGGCCGCCATCGACACCCCCAGGCCTTCCCGGGCGAACAGCCGACGCGCGGCGGTCATGATGCGTTCGCGGTTGCGTTCGGCATCGACACGTAGTTCCGGTTCGCGCTGCTCGGGAAAGCCGGTGGCCGGCGTCGTCGGGAATGGCACAGCCACCACCCTACATAAGTGGAACACCGTACCCACTTATCTTGCTACACTCTCCGAGCGCACCGGGAGGCCCGTTCCACCCCGCAGATCGGGACCGGCAGGCGACAACCCACCGGGGCGTCGCGCTTCGCGCTCGATGATCGAAGGAGCTGTACGGTGAACGTTGCCCTGTGGATCGTGGCCGGGGTCCTGGCCGTCCTGTTCGGGATGGCCGGGGTGATGAAGGCCACCCAGCCCAAAGAAAAACTCGCCGAGAAGCTGCCGTGGGTCGCAGATGTCTCCGTCGGCACGCTGCGCCTGATCGGCGTCTCCGAGCTGCTCGGCGCGCTCGGGCTGATCCTGCCCGCGGTTACCGGGATCGCCCCGATTCTGACGCCGATCGCGGCAGCGGGGCTGGCCCTCATCATGGCCCTGGCCGTGGTCACCCACGCCCGCCGCAAGGAGCCGTCGGCGATCGTGTTCAACGTCGTGCTGTTCGCCGCCGCGGTATTCGTGGCCTGGGGACGCTTCGGCCCCTATAGCTTCTGACTCCCAGCTTCCCGCCGGGTCACCGCGCTGTGGACCAGCCGCTGACCCTCTACCCGAAAGCAGCGGGTCAGCGTGCCGCAGGCGCGCTGACCCGTCACCTGCCTCATCGTTGGATCGAGACTAGGGTTGACCCGGCCGGAGCTGGACGAACAACCCTTCCGCCTCCGCGCACAGGACATCGCCGTGCCGGATCTCGGCGCGCAGGACACGTTTACGGCCCTCTTCGCTGACGAACCGACCGCGAACCTGCAGTTCGACTCCGACCGGCGTGATGGACCGATAGTCGGTGTGCAGGTAGGCGGTGCGGCAGGGCGCCCGACCACCCGCCTGGGCCAATCGGCCCAGCACTTCGTCGAACAGCAGCGGGATCGCACCACCGTGCACGGCACCGCCCCCACCGAGGTAGTAGCGACCGAAAGTCACCGTGCCGTACACGCTGTCCCGGTCTCCCCCTTCCACGACAAAGGCCGGAGACATGGTCTGCCCCCGGCCGGGCAGATCGAGGCGCCGGGCGAAAATGGCACGGCGCTCCTCGACCGCCATCGGCGTCAGCTTCCCCGACCACGCGGCGAGGTCGGCGGCGAGGCCGGCGCTCGTCGCGGGGTCCGGCGCCGCCGCGGCCAGTACGTCGAGGAAATGCCGCAGTTCCGCGATCATGTCGCCGTATTCGGCGCCACCACCCGGGTTCGGTAATCCTGGTTCGCCCCACGTACGGGTCGGCGGGAAGCCTCCGCCCGACAGGGGAACATCGTCCGGCGCCTCGGCCGTCACGCGCTGATACTTCCGGTGTGGATCCGGGCCTGACGCAACCCCTCTTCCTGAGTGGGCGCCGTGGTCTCCCATTCACCACAGGTGCAGAACGCCCGGTAGTGGTCGTCCACGGGGATCACTGCCTGGCCGTCGTGGTAGCCGCCGGTGCCGGCCGCCGCCATGAAGAATTCCAGCGGCTTCTCGTTCAGGCCGCTCTCCTCGTCCGACACTGCCGGATCCTCCTTCGTCGTGGTCATCGCGTTCCCGGTCACTGCGCGTCGGCCGGGACCGGCGGGACGTGCGGGAACAGCTCGTAGAAGGTGCCCTGGGTGATGCGCAGGCGAGTCTCGTCGGAGATGCCGTCGAACAGTCCCTTGAGGGTGTCCTGGGTATGCCCGAAGGTGCCTTCCATATGCGGGTAGTCGCTACCGAACATCACATTCTTGTAGCCCATGTGATCGTAGGCGGCCACCGCGGTCTCGTCGTGCTGGAACGATGCGTAGATCTGGCTGAACAGGATCTCCTTGGGGTCACGGGAGAGCTTGGGCCGGACCGCCATGTGATGCTGGCGGTAACCCTCGATCATGCGGTCACCCAGGAACGGCACCCAGGTCGCGCCGCCCTCGGAGATCAGGACCCGCAGATTCGGATGCCGGTCCAGCGCACCCGAGGCAACCATCTTCATCGCCGCCCGCTGACCGGAGAACGTGGTCTCGGTGTAGTTCATCACCGCACCGCCGGGACCGCGGTACACCTGCCCCGCCCCGCCCGAGGCCATATCCACGGGATCGGTGCCGATATGGAAGGCCAGGACGATCCCGGCCTCCTCGGCGACCGTCCAGAACGGTTCCCAGCTACTGCGATGCCAGTCGTCGGCACTCGGATGCGGGGTGGTCGGCAGGAAGACGGCCTTGAAGCCCTGCTCCGCGGCCCAGGTCAATTCCTCCACCGCGTCGTTCACATCGAGGGTCGAGACCTGGGCGGTCACGACGTAACGGTCCGACACCGCCGTGATCTCCTCCAGTGCCCACTCGTTGCTCGCCCGCATGCACGCCTTCAGCAGCTCGGGAGTCCGGAAGGTCGAGGCCCACATGCCGAGCGACGGAAAGATGACCTCGCCCCAGACGCCCTCTTTGTCCAGGTCGGCCAGCCGGGCGCGGGCGTCGCGCACACCCTTGGGCTTGTGGCTCTCCTCGACGAACTGCACCGCCGCCGAGGAAGGCAGCTTGCGGCGGAACGACTGCCCGTCGACGTGCACCGTCTCCCACTCACCATCGGGCTCTTTCTCCGCGCGCGGAGTGAGATCGGCCAGCCGCTTCGGCAGTCGCTGCTGCCAGAGGTCGTCCGGCTCCAGAAAATGCGAGTCGCCGGAGTTGGTCCAGATCTTGCTCATCATCTCTCCCAGGGGGCTCGAGGACGCTCCCGATCTCTCACGGGTAGCCGAGACCCAGCATGGCACTTCCGAGCCGCGCAGTCCAGACAAATCTAATGATTAGTTCTTAGGTTTTTCCTTCTCGATGCGCAGACCGGGCAGAATCGACGATTTATGTAATACTCTCCGATTAGAAGCTCCGATATCGCGGGAACGAGTGGTTCGATGACTGGGATGGCAGAGACAGCCGAGCACAACGGGCGACGCAAGCACTCGACGGGCGAGTCGACCCGCATCGCCCTGATGGAAGCCGCCGAGCAACTGTTCGCGGCACGCGGTGTCGACGCCGTCACGCTCCGCGAGATACAGCTGGCCGCCGGCCAATCGAATTCTTCGGTGATCGGCTACCACTTCGGCTCTCGGGAAGGGCTGGTCCGCGCGCTGATCACCTACCGCCTCGCCGGACTCGACGCCGGTCGCCAGGCCCTGCTCGACCGGATCCGCGACGAGGGCACCGCCGCCGATCCGCGCGCGGTCGTCTGGCTCATGGTCCGACCGCTGGCCGACAGCATCCGGGCCGGGGAAATGTTCGTCCCGTTCCTCGCACGGCTGAGCGAAGATCCCGAGGCCCGCACCTCGTACTGGCCGGACCACCTGGAGGATTTCTGGAGTAGTGAGCGCATGGAGCAACTCGTCGAGGCCGCGCTTCAGGATCTGCCCGACCGTATCCGCCGCGGCCGGACGTTCCAGCTCTACAACAGCGTGCTGAACCTGCTCGGCGCGAGCGCCCGCACCCATCACATCAGCGAGGCCCAGCTACACAACTATGTCGACGGCTGGGTCGGCATGCTCACCGCACCGGTGTCCTACGAGACCCGCGCCCAGCTGACCGACTGACCGGCCGCCCGCACCACGTACCGAATTCCCACCGCCCACTCGCCAGGAAGGCACACCATGGCTGCGACCGACACCCCCTCCGCGGTGGCCGCGTGGCACCGGCTCGTCGCCGAGCCCGATACCGCGCGACTCCGGGATCTACTCGCACCCGAGGTGGTGTTCCGTTCACCGGCAGTGCACACACCGCAGGTTGGCCGCGATCGAGCCTTCGCCTACTTGTGGGCGGCCTTGCAGGTCCTCGGCCCGACATTGACCTACGGCCACCAGTGGTTCGATGACGATTCCGCCGTGCTGCGCTTCTCCGCGACCGTGGATGAGCTGGTGGTGGATGGTGTCGACCTCATCCGCTGGGATACCGACGGCCGCCTGACCGAGTTCACCGTCATGATTCGGCCTTTCAAGGCCTTGCAGGCCGTTATCGCGGCGATGGGAGCGGAACTGACACGGCAGCAGTGAACAGCGCCGGCGTAATGCCGAGAACCCGCTGATCCACACGGCTGACCTCCGGAACGCTCAGAGGGCGGTTTCTCGCCTTCCGAGCAGGTCGAGCGCGAAGGCCGAATACCGGCTCGCGATATGTTCCGGTGTGCTGGGGCCGTCGATACGGAACCACTGGGCCAGGGACGTGCACATCGTGGCGACGGCCCGTCCGGCCACGCGCGGATCCT
This sequence comes from Nocardia jinanensis, assembly GCF_014645735.1. Taxonomy (GTDB): domain Bacteria; phylum Actinomycetota; class Actinomycetes; order Mycobacteriales; family Mycobacteriaceae; genus Nocardia; species Nocardia jinanensis. The sequence continues at coordinate 83,931 of NZ_BMMH01000006.1, forward strand.
GGGCCCGCAGGTAACCGTCGGTGATCGCGGCGGCTATCTCGTCGTCGAGTGCGTATTGGATCGCGTTGCGCGATGCGGTGATATGGCGGCGATTCTCACCGGTGAGGCTGCGCATCTCACTGGCGCCGATGAAGGCGAGCGCTCGGCGATGGGTGTGATAGAGCGCCAACGCCTCCACCATCAGGGCGACGCGGGCGATGCTCGTCGCGCCTTCCGCCCGCGCGGCGTCCACTCGCCAGTGCAGTTCGTCCATTGTGGTATCGAGTATCCGCATCAGGAGTCCCTGTTTGTCTCGATAACGGTGGTACACCCCGGGCACGCTGATACCGGCGCGGTGCGCCAGCGAACGCATCGTGGCGCCGTGATATCCCGTTTCGACGAACGATTCGAGCGCGGCGTGGAGTACCGGATCGAGGCGCAGGGGCGGGAAGTCCCGCCACCCGGCCGTCGGTCCCGGTGGGCGATCTCCATTGCTCCCGCGGGTAGCGACGGTCCGTACCGGGACGTCGCCGCCGCCGAGCAGGTCGTGCACGTCCACCTGGAGTGCCGCGGCGAACAATCGCAGGCGGTCGACGGTGACCTTGGTCTTTCCGTTCTCGATCGCGCTCAGGGTCGCCGGACTCAGCGAGAGACGGCGAGCCAATTCGCGCTGCGATATTCCCGCGGCTCGCCGAGCCGAGCGGATCGCCTCCGGTACGGCCATTGGATATGCACCTCGCTCCAGCATTCAGAAATCCTGAACATTTTGACGGTTGTTCGACACATATGCCAGGTTATAAGCCCGGCGGGCCGAACGATCGTTCCGACCCGTTTCCCGGCCCCCACCTTCGAGGAGTTTCGGATGCCCATCGATCTGTCCTGTGCGCCAGAGACCACCGAACTGGTGGAGCAGGTCCGGACCTTCGTCCGCGAGGTCGTGCTCCCGGTGGAGGACGCACACCTCGGCGATATCGCCGCCGCCGGCGGGGACACCGTGCGGGTCGAGTTGCAGCGGCAAGCGCAGCAGGCCGGGGTTTTCGCGCCGCATGCGCCGATCGAGTACGGCGGTCACGGGCTGAACATGTCCGAGCGCGCGCCGGTGTTCGAGGAGGCCGGGTACTCACTGTTCGGTCCCACGGCCCTGAATATCGCCGCGCCGGACGAAGGTAACGTCCATCTGCTGGCCCACGTCGCCGACCCGGAGCAGAAACAACAGTTCCTCGAGCCCCTCGCGCGCGGCGATATCCGTTCGGCCTTCGCGATGACCGAACCCGCACCGGGCGCGGGTTCGGATCCGGCGGCGCTGACCACCCGCGCGGTGCGCGCCGACGGCGGCTGGCGGATCACCGGCCACAAATGGTTCATCACCGGCGCAGACGGTGCGGGCTTTTTCATCATCTTCGCCCGCACCTCCGGTGAGCCGGGACAACGCGGGGGCGCCACGATGTTCCTCTGCCCGGCGGACGCACCCGGCCTGCGGGTGGGCCGGCATATCGGAACGCTGGACAAGGCCATGCTCGGTGGACACTGCGAGGTGTTCTTCGACGAGGTGTTCGTCCCGGATTCCGGCGTGCTGGGCGAAGTCGACCGCGGTTTCCAGTACGCGCAGGTACGCCTCGGGCCCGCCCGGATGACCCATGTCATGCGCTGGCTCGGCGCCGCCCGGCGCGGGCACGATATCGCAGTCGGCCATATCGCCCGGCGCGACGGATTCGGCACCAAACTCGGCGATCTCGGCATGACCCAGAAGATGGTGGCCGACAACGAGATCGATATCGCGGCGACCCGCGCCTTGCTGACCCGGGCCTGCTGGGAACTGGACCAGGGACAGCCCGCATCCGACTCGACATCCATCGCGAAGACCTTCGCCGCGGAAGCCATCTTCCGCATCGTGGACCGCAGCATCCAGATGTGCGGGGGCCTGGGTGTTTCCGACGATCTGCCGCTGGCCCGGCTCTCCCGCGAAGTCCGGCCGTTCCGGATCTACGACGGCCCGTCCGAAGTGCACCGCTGGGCCATCGCCAAACGAGTCGTCGGCGCCGCCAAACGCGCCGCGAAGGAAAACCAATGAGCACGCCCGGCATGGACGTCGCCGCATTACGCCGATACCTGATCGACGCGGGTGTACCCGTGCGTGGCGAACTGCGGGTCGAACTGATCAGCGGCGGACGATCCAACCTGACCTTCAAGGCCTACGACGACGAATCGACCTGGGTGGTACGGCGACCGCCGACGAGCGGACTGACTCCTTCCGCGCACGATATGTCGCGCGAGTACACCGTCGCCGGCCGGCTCCAGGGCACCCCGGTACCGGTCGCCCGAACCGTCACCTTCGATTCGGCGGGCACCGCACTCGGCGCCCCGATGACCGTCGTCGAATACGTCGACGGGCTCGTGATCCGAGACCGGGCAGATCTCGCGGCGCTCACCGACGCGCAGGTCGAGGCCGCCGCCGACACCCTGGTCTCGGTTCTCGTGGATCTGCACGCCGTCGACTACCAGGCGATCGGGCTCGGCGGCTTCGGCCGGCCGGATGGGTTCCTCGCTCGTCAGATCGCGCTGTGGGCTCGGCAATGGGAGCGGGTCAAAACTCGCGAACTCCCCGATGTGGCGGCGTTGCACGCGGCGTTGTCCGACGCGGTTCCGGCACATTCGGCCGCATCGATCATTCACGGCGATTTCCGTATCGACAACACCATTCTCGACGCCGCCCAGCCGAATATCGTTCGCGCAGCGGTCGACTGGGAACTCTCGACCCTCGGCGACCCGCTCACCGATATCGCCCTGATGTGCGTCTACCGCACGCCGAGCTTCGACCTCGTCCTCGGCACCGATGCCGCGTGGACCAGCCCCCGGCTGCCCGCCGCCGACGAACTCGCCCACCGGTACGCCACCCGCTCCGGCCGCGACCTCGGGAACTGGAACTTCTACACAGCACTGGCCAACTTCAAGCTGGGTGTCATCGGCGAGGGTATCGCCCATCGTGCACTGCGCGGCTCGGACGTGGGCGGCGATGCCCTGCGCGCCGCGGAGGTGACAGCAGAATTCATGGCCGCGGGATTGCGGGCTCTTTCGTAGCGCGTCCGGACCCGCCTACGATCCCGATTTCCCGCGCAGGCCACCGGCGAGGCCGCGCGGGAGAACCCATGGGAGAATACGGCTCCACAGGACGGGAGGGACAGATGGGCGCGACTGCTCACATAGGCCGCCCGATGGGAGCGGACGGAGACCGGACTCGCCGGCGGATCAAGGCTGCCACGATGAAGCACGTCGCCGAGGTCGGCTACGCCAATGCCACCATGAAAGCGATCGCCCAGGAAGCTCAGCTCACCAGCGCGGCGATCTACCACTACTTCCCGTCCAAGGAGTCGCTGGTGGTTGCCACGCTGGAGTCCGTACTAGGCGAAGTAGTGGGACGCCTCGAGGAAGCGGCGGAGCGGGAGGCCACACTGCTCGGCCGGCTGACCGCCATCCTCGAGGAGGCGCTCGCATGTGTCGAGGACTATCCGTCGGTGACCAGGTTCGAGGCGAGCATCTCGTTCGAGACCAATCGCCATCCGGACCTCTCCGCACTGCGCTCCCGCCGCCGCGAGGCCGAAGAGGAGTTGTACAGCCGGCTGATCAGCGATGCTGTGGCCCACGGTGAGCTTGCTCCCGATGTCGACGGACAGTCCCTGGTCGATGTCATTGTGTCGATTTCCTCCGGGTTGACCTACCTGTCGGCCACGTCGGTTCCGGAGCGACACCGCTGCGCCGTTCGCGCCGTGGAATCAATCCTGGATACCGGGCTACCGGTGGTCGGCAAGTAGCAGCGAACCCCGGGGATCACCCGGCACAAAACGCCCGAGTATCTGGAAGTCCGTGATGCCCTTCCGCGCACGCCGATCGGGAAGGTACGCAAGGCCGATCTCCGTCGAGAACTGCGCGTGGCGATCATCACGCGCTGCGCCATACCGCCGCTGAAACTGAAGGGCGCCGTATAGACGTTGTCGAATGCGGTGCGCAACAGCGATCCCCAGCTCGCCTGCGGCGGTGTCACGCCGAGACCGAGGAAGCCGAGGTTCGCCTCGGCGATCATCGCGATGCCGAAGAGCAGGCTGACCTGGACCAAAACGGGCGGGAAGGTATTGCGCAACACGTGGACGAACATGATGCGCAGCGGCCGGCAGCCGATGGCGACCGCCGCCTCCACGTATGTTTCCGAGCGCACCGCCATCGTGGCACCGCGAACGATGCGGAAGATCGAGGGCGAGAACACGATGCCGATCGCGAACATCGACGTCGCCATGGTCACGCGGGTGGCGTCGACGAGCCGGCTGAACTGGTCCCGGCCGAGAGCATCGGTGCCCAGCCAGAATTCGCCGTTCGGCGAGACGAGGGCATGGCGCAGGTTCAGCGCATTGGGTTCGGTACCCACGATGAACGGTCCGGCCACCACGACAATAGTGATGAAGGCGAGGAACACCAGGGCGCACAGCGTCACCCGGTCGCGGCACAGTGCGCGCACGACCGCCACGACCACGGATAGGTCGGCGAAAGCGCACCTTCACATAGAACACTATGTATACTAAGTTAGGTAGATCACGCAACCCCCGGTTTGTTTCCCGACCCGAAGTGGAGCACCATGCCCCTGCTCGACGTCCGCTCCCTGTCGAAAACCTTCCCGCACGGCTCCGCATCACGGCCGGCGGTCGACGATGTGTCGTTCACCTCGAACCAAGGCGAAACCCTCGCCCCGGTAGGCGAATCAGGCGCCGGCAAGTCCACCACGGGGCCGTCGCTGATCGTGTGTGACGAGCCCGTCGCGACCCTGCTGTCGGCCATCCCCGAGATGCCCGAGACCGCAGTGGCCTGAGCGCACCCCGGAGAGAAGCACCGCGATGACAGTACGAGAAACCATCCGGGGGCGAGTACTCGTCGTACACCTGGAGCGCGAAACGAAACGCAATGCCATCGACCGCGCGATGGCCGAAGGGATCGGCGCCGCCCTCGACCGGCTCGATGACGACGACCGATTGTGGGTCGGCATCATCACGGGGACCGATTCGGTATTTTCGGCGGGGTCGGACCTGAGCAGTGGCGGTGACGCGAAGACCGACCGCGGAGGCGAATACGGGCTGATCCGGCGTCAGCGCCGAAAGCCACTGATCGCAGCGGTCGAAGGCCCTGCCCTGGGCGGGGGATTCGAGATCGCCCTCGCGTGCGATCTGGTGGTGGCCTCGACCACGGCCCGGTTCGCCCTGCCGGAAACACGGCGCGGTGTGGTCGCGACGTCGGGAGCGTTGTTCCGGGCGGTGCGGACTCTGCCACTGCCTGTCGTCAAAGAACTTCTCATCACCGGCGCCGGCCTGTCCGCCGAACGAGCCCACCACTTCGGCCTCGTCAACAGGATCGCGGAGCCGGGCACCGCACTCCGCGAAGCGCTCGTTCTGGCCGACGATATCTGCGAATCTTCACCTGTCGCGGTCCGTCAGACCCTCGCGGCGCTCGCGGACCAGTACGCGGTCGCGGACGAAATCGGTTGGGCGGCAACCGCACGAGCAATCGACGCGATCATGACCTCGGAAGATCTCCAGGAGGGTGTACAGGCGTTCTTCGAGCGCCGCAGGCCGGAATGGCGAGGACGATGACGACCGGAGGGTCCGCGGCCGTGGACCCTCCGGCGCATACTTATCGGCTGCCGCCCTTCGGGAAGTGTTCGGCGCGGAGTTCGGCCTTGCGGATCTTGCCGAGTGCCGTCCGGGGCAGCGCATCGACCACGACGAGCCGCTCGGGTGTCTTCTGTTTCGCGAGACCGGATTTCGCGAAATGCTCGCGGATGCCGTCGAGATCGATCTCGGTGCCCGGCACCGGCACCACGACGGCGGCGACCACTTCCCCGAACCGGGGATCGGGAGCGGCCACGATGGCCGCCTCGGCCACTGCCGGGTGGGTCACCAGTACATCCTCGAGCTGGCCCGACGAGATGGTCTCCCCCGCCCGGATCACGACGTCCTTGATGCGATCGGTGATCGTGAGCCGCCCGTCGGCGTCGAGATGGCCGAGGTCACCGGTGCGCATCCAGCCGTCGGCGGTGAATGCCGAGGCGTTGAGCGTTTCGTCGCGGTACCCGACGAATTGATCGGGCCCGCGCGTGACGACCTCGCCATCGTCTCCGGGCGCCACGTCGGCGCCCGACTCGTCGACGATGCGCACCCGCACACCGGGAAGTGGCGCACCATCGGTGCCGAGGCGCGCGGGCTCGGGGTCGCTCGCGGTGCCCGAGGTGATGGTGGGTTGTTCGGTCGATCCGTAGCAGCGGTACGTGCTGATACCGGCAGCCGCTGCCCGGCGGACCAGGTCCTCGGGCACCGTCGCCGCGCCGATGAGGAATTCACGTAGCGTCGCCAGCTTGCCGGTGACATCTCCGAGGTCGAGCATGCCCATGAGGTGGAAGGGCGTACCCGAGGTCGCGGTGACGCGGTGCCGGGTGACCAGTTCGACGGCCAGCGCCGGATCCCAGGTATCCATGTAGACGGTGTCCTGACCGTGCAGCAGCGGCCGCAGCACACTGCCCACGCCCGCGATATGCCCGGGCGGGAACGAGACGAGCTGGACGGCGTCGGCACCGGATCCCAGGTACTGCGGCGCCGACCACTGCTCGGCGAGCAGCGAATTATGGCTGTGCTGTACGCCCTTCGGAGCAGAAGTGGTGCCGGAGGTGTAGATGAGCAAGGCGATATCGTCGGACCGGACGGCCGGGCGGGTGTACACCGCCGCGGTGGTGACGAACTCGTCCCATCCGACCGCGCCGGCGGGAACCGTACCGCCGCCCACGACGATCTGTTCCAGGCCGGGTATCCCGGCGTAGGAGGCGACGCGGTCGCCGTATTCGACCGAACGCCAGCGGTCGAGCTGGACGAGGACCTTGGCACCCGACTGTTCGAGGATGAAGCGGACCTCGTTCGGCCCGTAGATGTGCACGATCGGGACGAGGACCGCACCGGCGAGCAGTACCGCCGCGTAGGCGATCGATGCCTCGATCCGGTTGGGAAGCTGCACCGCGACGGTATCGCCGGGACGGACGCCACGCTCCTGTAGCGCCGCGGCCACCCGCCGCGCCAGCGTGTGGATCTCACCGACCGTCGTCACGAGTTGCGTTCCGCCGGTACCGGCGTATACGACGGTCGCCGCCGCTCCCGCGACACAGCTCTCGGCGAGCACGTCGGGCCACGTGCGGTCGCTGTAGAAGCCCTCGCGGTACCACATCGCGCGTAACGCGGCGGGATCGTAGGTGGTGATCTCGGGTGCTGTCATCTCGGCGCCTCGGTTCGCTTCGGGGTCATGATCTGTCTTCTCCGGCCTGCCGTCCACCGGCGCTGCGAGGCCGTGTGGGCGAGCACGCGTTGTCGTGGTGCGCGCGGTCTACTGCGACCACCGCGCCGCGAGGAACGAACCCGGCGCCGTCGTATCGACCGCCACCGAACGGTGCGCGAGAAGCCAGCGGTCGCCGACCGGGACGAACACATCCCGGTATCGGCCCCAGTGGTCCGCACCGTCGGGCCCGAACACCACGAAATAGGCACGGGTGTCGATACGCTCGGCAGTGATCGAATCGAACACCGGATCGGCGACGAAATGTCGCTGGAAGAATTTCGCTCCCGAGCTCGTCCGCGGGGGTTCGGCGGACGCAGTGCCGGCACCGAGCATCGCGACGATCGCGTCCCGCCCCGTCGCGGTGGACCTGCCCTTGATCTCGAGCGTGCCGTCCGGAGCGAAGCATTCGGCGAGTTCGTTGAGCTTCCCACCGTCGCCGGCGTGCGCGTACCGGGCGATCGTGTCGCGGACGCCTTCGCGAGCGAGCAGTTCCGTGAGGTCCATCGTCATAACGCCGTCAGCCACGTGCCGCGCGGCTTCGGCGCGGACCTGTCACCGGGGCCGGTATCGATCGGGTCCACTTCGGCTCCGTTTCGCTCGAGGTATGCCATGCTCGGACGCGGGTGTTGCCGAAGCCACACCATCGCTCAGAACAAGTATTACCTATCTAACTAGGTAGACGGCAAGGTTTCGTCGAACTCGGCCGCATATTCCCGGTACCCATGACATTGCTCGCGTCGGCGAAGCACTCACCGAGATCTCCGTCGTGCGAAACATTACACACCAAGTAAGCTATGTAATCCTCGCCGCTCCACGAGGCGCAGGCTCGACGAGAGTCCCGGGAGGACGCCATGAAGGTTCTTGTTTTCGGCGCGGGCGGGTTCCTCGGTTCCGCGCTCGTCCGGCGTTTCGTAGCCGGTGGGCACACCGTGCGCGGCCTGGTCCGCAACGACGCCGCCGCGGACGCGCTCCGGGCGGCCGGGGCCGAACCCGTGCTCGGCGACCTGCTCACCGACCCCGCGGCCACCGTGGCCCACGCGGCCGCCGCCGATATCGTCGTATACGCCGCACAGCTACTGCTCGAGCCCGAACGGCGCACCGTCGAGGCGTTGATCGACACTCTCGCGGGGACCGGGAAGACGCTGCTCTTCACGTCCGGCACCGGTGTCCTGTCGCAGCGCACCGACGGCGAGTGGAGCGAGGACACGTTCACCGAGTACGACGATTTCACCCCGTCCAAGTACATCGGCGGTCGCGTCGATACCGAGAATCTGGTGCGGGCCGCGGGTTCGCGCGGTGTCCGCGGCATTGTCGTGCGGCCCGCGATGATATGGGGTCACGGCCGCTCCCCCATGCTCGACGGCTTCCGCACGTCGATCGAGAAAACGGGCACGGTCTGCTATATCGGCCGCGGCCTGAATCTGTATTCGAACGTCCACGTCGACGACGTCGCCGAGATCTTCTACCTCGCGGCCGAGAAGGCGCCGGCGGGCGCGCTGTACCACGCGGTGTCGGGGGAAACGAATTTCCGCACGATCGCCGAGGCCCTCGCACGCCGGCACGGCGTACCGGCCCGCAGCATCGACCTGTCCGAAGGTGTGGAGATATGGGGCACCTTCGCCGCACTGATCGTCTTCTCGACGTGCAGCCGCACCCGTGCGCCCCGGTCGCGCCACGAGCTCGGCTGGCAACCGCATCCCGACCGGCTCGATGTGCTGGCCGAGCTCGACCTTCCGGTGGATGTGACCTGACCACCGGCGGCACCGGCCGCCGACGAACGCGAGTGCCGGTAATGCGGAAGGACCCGTCGGACAACAGGATCCGGACGCGCGATGCCAGGGGAGGTTCGAAAATCCGGACCTGCCCGGCGGAGCGATATCAGGACTTTCCGAGCAGCTTTCGGGTGAGGTTCTGGAACTGCGGCGAGGTCAGCAGATGACCCTGGAGGGCGCCGGCCTCGTCGAAGTTCTCGTCCACCGGCCAGGCCGCCCTGCGCGCCAATGCGGCGTAGTCGCCGAGAACGCGGCGATCGATATAGGACAGCGCCTCGACGCGAGCGAGCGACGCCGCCAGTGCGTCCGGTTCACCGCGTTCGGCCAGGCCCAGCTCCACCGCTCGATCCGCGGTGATCCGTTCCGGTGCCGCGAGCAACCGCCACAGTAGATTTGGCGCGATGCGGTGCAGCAGGGCTACGCCACCGGTTCCCGCGATCAGGCCCGCGCGGGCCCACCCTTGCATGAGAAAGCCCGCGGGGCCGACGAACCGCATATCGCACGCGAGGGCGAGGTCCATACCGAGTCCGACGGCCGCACCGTCCACGGCCGCGATGGTCGGGATCGGGCAATCACCGAGCGCGCGCACCATTGCCTGTACGCGGCGGTAGATGGTGCGATGGACCGCCTCGGGCGTCAGCGTACGGCCGAGTTCCGCGAAGTACGGCAGGTCGCCGCCCGCGGAGAATGCGCCCTCCCCGGTCAGGACGAGCGCTCGGGCATCGGGCTCGGACCCGGCCGCGGAGATGGCGTCGGACACGATATCGGCGTCGGCGGCCGACAGCGCGTTGCGCTTATCCGTCCAGCGCAGGGTGACGATCACTGCGCCGTCACGGACTTCGGTGGTTACCGGCATATCGTCTCCGTTCGTATCCGATAGCAGAACCCATCAGATAGATGACATAGTAAACTACGTCTAGCTAGTTAGCTTGCGAAACCGTCGCAGCACCGAAAGGAAATCCAGATGCAGATCAACGACAGCATCGCCGTCGTCACCGGCGGCGCCTCCGGCCTCGGCTTGGCCACCACCAAAGCCCTGCTGGCCGAAGGCGCCGTCGTCGTCATCATCGACCTGCCCTCCTCCGACGGCGAGGCGGTCGCCAAGGAACTCGGCGACCGGGTGCGCTTCGTCGCCGCGGATGTCACCGACGAGACCGCCGTCGCCGAGGCCCTCGACGTCGCCGAATCCCTGGGCCCGCTGCGTATCGCGGTGAACTGCGCCGGTATCGGCAATGCCATCAAGACTGTCGGCAAGAAGGGCGCCTTCCCCCTCGACGCCTTCACCAAGGTCGTCACCGTCAACCTCATCGGCACGTTCAACGTGATCCGCCTCGCCGCCGAACGCATCGCCCGGACCGAACCGGTCGAGGGCGAACGCGGTGTCATCATCAACACCGCCTCGGTCGCCGCCTACGAAGGCCAGATCGGCCAGGCCGCCTACTCCGCATCCAAGGGCGGGGTGGTGGGCATGACCCTGCCCATCGCCCGCGATCTCGCGTCCCTGCTCATTCGCGTCAACACGATCGCGCCGGGGCTTTTCAAGACGCCGCTGCTCGGCACCCTGCCCGACGAGGCCCAGAAATCTCTCGGCGCCCAGGTCCCGCACCCGTCCCGCCTCGGCGACCCGTCCGAGTACGGCGCCCTCGCCGCGCATATCGTCGCCAACCCCATGCTCAACGGTGAAACCATCCGCCTCGACGGCGCGATCCGGATGGCGCCCCGCTGAAACCCCCGGCGTTCCGCGCCTGCAAGACGTCGGATACGTGCGTGATCCGCCGGCGATGAAGGCGGAGCCGCCGAAAACGTCCGTTCCCACGGTCCTACGCAGCGGCGCGAGCTGCTGCGTAGGACATGAGCGGCAAACGTAGACACCCGACCGCCCGCAGCCGGTTCTGCCGAAGATGCCCGGGCTGCCGGAAAGACGCAGCCACGAGCGCGCCCGCCGCGCCGACGGCCGACACGGCCATCGAGTTCGAACCACCACGACACACACCTGCAGCACAGCAGCGGCACCACACCTCGACCACTGGTCCGGTGCAGGACTGCCGAAGAAATCCTCGACTCTCCGTGCTGAACACCTGCGGTCGATTTCGGGTGCCGAAACTCTAGCCGACGTCCACGACCGACCTGGTGAGGTCGTCGATGAACTCGTGTACACCGCCCTGCGGCCACACGTCGCGAACCGACAGGTCGAGCATCAAACGACCGTGCACGGCCGACCATAAGGACAGTGCCGCCTCCCGCGGGGCCATCGTCAGCCGCATACCTTCCTCCGCGAGCCACGTCACCGCGACCCGCCAGCGCTCGGCCACATCACCGGAGTTGGCGCCGTCGTCTCCCACCGCCTCCGGGGACACCGTGAAGATCAACCGGAAGCCGGCCGGGTTCTGCTGCGCGAAATCACAGTAGCTGTGCGCTACCGCCGCGAACCTCGCCGCGGGCCGCAGGCTCGCCGCGTCCTGTGCCGCTTGATCCATCTGCTCCAGCAGTCGGTCGAACAGGCAGTGCATGGCAGTACGCCCCAGCGTCTCCTTATCGGGAAAGTGCTGGTAAATGGCCGGTGGCGTGATGTTGGCCTCCTTGGCCACCTCCCGCAGCGACAGCGGAATGGGGCTCATCCGCTCCTCGTCGGCGATCAGCCGGAGCATCGCTTCCAGGATTTCGGTGCGCAGTCTGCCGCCTTCGCCCCGGGCATTGCGCGACCTGGCAAGACCCGGAGAACCAGACGTACCGGTCGAATCGGCGGATGAGGACATGCTTCCCAGGTTCGCACAACGCAAACCTGAAGCGAACATGACGCACACAACAGATGCCAACCGGAGAATCGCCTTTTCAACCAAACTAAACACTTGTAAATTTATATATGGAAAGTTAAAGACGGGCCGGCGTATTCCGACCCCTACCAGGGAGAACCCATGCAGATATTGATCGAAGAGGACAAGTGCTGCGGCGCCGGACAGTGTGTACTGGCCGCCCCGGAGGTCTTTGATCAGCGCGACGAGGACGGCGTCGTCGTACTGCTCGACGCCGAGCCCGGTGCGGATCAGTACGAAAACATCCGCAACGCAGCCGCCATCTGCCCCGCCGCGGCCATCGAGTTGCGGGAATGAGGCCGGCGCCACGCAGGGTCCTCGTCGTCGGGGCCTCGGCGGCCGGGTTGTCCGTAGTCGAGGGGCTTCGCCGCGCGGGGTACGAGGACGCACTCACTCTTGTCGGCGACGAACCGCACCTGCCCTACGATCGGCCGCCGCTGTCGAAACAACTGCTGTCGGGCGCCTGGCACACCGAGAAGCTCACACTGCGCCCCGCCGAGGCCTACCAGGATCTCGGCGTCGAGCTGGAACTCGGCACCCCGGCAGCATCTCTCGACGCGTCCGCCCGCGAGGTCCGCCTCACCGACGGCACCGCACTCGGCTACGACGCCTTGGTGGTCGCCACCGGCGTGCGGGCTCGCGCCCTGCCCGGAATCGACGGGATCGAGGGGGTACACCTGCTGCGCAATCTCGAAGACGCACTGGCCCTGCAGCGATCGCTGGCCGCACGGCCCCACCTGGCGATCGTCGGCGGCGGGTTCATCGGCGCCGAGGCCGCCGCCGTGGCCCGCGAACTGGGCTGCCGGGTCACCATGATCACCGACCGGCCGGTGCCGCTGTCCGACGCCGTCGGTGCCGAGGTCGGCGACATGCTGACCACCGTGCATCGCGACCACGGGGTCGACATCGTCACCGAGGCGATGGTCGAGAGCGTCACCAGCGAAAAGGGCCGCGCCACCGGCGTGCGGCTCGTCGACGGCCGCATCGTCGACGCCGATATTGTCGTCATCGGTATCGGCACCCGGCCCAACGTCGAATGGCTCGCCGGCAGCGGCATCCCTCTCGGCAACGGCGTCGAATGCGACGAGACCCTCTCTGCCGGCAACGGCATCTGGGCAGCGGGTGACGTGGCGTCCTTCCCCGACCCGGACACCGGCGAGCGCATACGTATCGAACACCGCACCAATGCCTCCGAACAGGGATCGGCCGTGGCGCGCAATATTCTCGCCCGCGCAGGCGAGGCCACACCGTTCCGCAGTGTGCCCTACGTCTGGTCCGACCAGTACGACCTCAAGATCCAGATCTACGGCCGCAGCCGCGGTGCCGACCGCATCCACGTCGTCGACGGCGATATCGCGGAGCGCAAGTTCACCGCGCTGTGCGCACGCGACGGCCGGGTGACCGCCGCTCTCGGCGTGAACATGGTCCGCCCGCTGCGTGCCCTGCGGTCCGTGGTCGCCGACCGCACCGATTGGACAACCGCCATGGCCGCGCACAGCCCCGCAGCCTGACCACACCACTACGCAAGGAGCAGCCTTGACGACCACCGAGCAACCCCGAGCCCCTCAATTCCCGCTGCACCGCGGATGCCCGTTCGCCCCGCCCGAACAGGCCACCGAATTCCGGGCGGAAGGCGCCCCACGGCGCGTGCGGATCTGGAGTGGCGCCCAGCCCTGGCTGATCACCCGCCATGACCAGATCCGCGAAGTACTCGGCGCCACCGATCGCTTCGGCGCCGATGTGACCGTGCCCGGCTTTCCCAGCACCAGCGATGCCCAGCCACATGTGGAAGGCGATCTCTTCTTCCGCAAGGACGGCGCCGAGCATCTGCCGACCCGGCGCGTCCTCAACCCCGATTTCACCGCGAAACGGTCCGAAGCGTTACGCCCCAGAATGATCGAGCTCACCGATCAGCTGATCGACCGGCTGGAAACCATGGAGCGCCCGGTCGACCTGATCGAACATTTCGCGCTCGCCCTGCCCACCGTCATCATCTGCGAAGTACTCGGGGTGCCGCCGGAGGACAGCCCGCGGGTCCACGAAGCGTCCAAGAAGGTGGTGCAACTCAGCATTTCCAAGGACGAAAAGCTCGCCGCCATGCAAGATATGCACGACGTTCTGCAGAAGCACGCGGAACGCAAGCGCACCGAGCCGGACAACGGTCTGCTGTCCCGCCTCGTCAACGAGTACGTCGACGAGAAAGGGCAATTCGATTTCGACTACGCCATTCGTCTCGGCATGCTCGCGATCAGCGCCGGGCACGAAACCACCGCCAACATGATCGGCCTCGGGATCCTGGCTCTCATCCGCGAACCCGAGCAGCGCCGGATCCTGCTGTCCGACCCGGACAAATACGCCGCCACCTGCGTCGAAGAGATGATGCGCTACTGGAGCATGGTGCAGACCGAACCGCGCCGTGTCTGCCTACAGGACACCGAAATCGGTGGCGTTCTCATCCGCGCCGGTGAAGGCGTCATCTGCAACCTGCCCGCCGCCAACCGCGACCCCGACGTGTTCGACAACCCCGAAGTCCTGGACATCACGCGCGTGGAGCGCCGGCATATCGGGTTCGGGTTCGGCGTCCACCAGTGCCTCGGCCAGAACCTCTCCCGCGTCGAGATGCAGGTGGCCTGGCCCCGGCTCTTCCAGCGTCTGCCCGACCTGCGGCTGACCGTCGACGAAACCGACCTGCACTTCCACAACGACGCGCTCACATACGGCCTCGAAGAACTGCCGGTCACCTGGTGAAAGGACCCGATATGACGGAAGATTCGTTCGCGCACCTACGGGAGCGCGGTATGCGGCGGATGCTGGAGGTAACCTGCGCCGACGAGACCACCCCGGCGCCGCCGATCGAGCCGCGTTCGGTCGAGGACCACGCCGTCACAGTCGTTTTCGGCGATCTGTGGTGCGGCGAGGCGCTCAGCGACCGGGACCGCAGACTGATCACTCTCGGGGTCCTCGGCGCGCTCGGCGCGGAGCGCGAACTGCCCTGGCATATCAAGGGCGCGCTCGAGTCCGGAGACCTCACGCCCGAGCAACTGCGTGAGGTGACGCTGCAGATCGCCCATTACGCGGGTGTGCCCCGGGGAGCGAGTATGTCGGCGATCATCCGCGAAACCACCGGAGCCACGTCCCCCGACGAGAAAGGCGGACAGCGATGACCGGCAGGCTCGACGGGCGCGTCGCGGTCGTGGTCGGGGGTGGCCAGACACCGGGCGCCACGCTCGGCAACGGACGCGCCGTAGCGTGCGCCTTCGCGCGCGAAGGCGCGAATGTCCTGGTCGTGGACCGCGACGCCGATTCGGCCGAGGACACTGCGGAGCTCATCCGGCAGGACGGCGGATTCGCCGTCTCGCACCGCGCGGACATCACTGTCGAACAGGATTGCGCGAGCATCCTCGACGCCGCACTGGCCGCATACGGCCAAGTCGACGTGCTGCACAACAACGTCGGCATCGTCCCGGCCGGCCGCACCGAGGACATCACGGCCGAGACCTGGCGGCACGGTTTCGAGGTGAACCTCACCGGCATGTGGCTCACGTGCAAGTACGTGCTGCCCCATATGCGCACCAGGCGAACCGGCGCAGTGATCAATATTTCGTCGATGGCCGGACTGCTGTACGCCGGCGACAACATCACCTACAGCACCTCCAAGGCCGCCGTGCATTCGATGACCCGCAGCCTCGCCATCGAATACGCGCCCCACGGCGTCCGGGTCAACTGCATCGCCCCGGGCATGATGGATACACCGATGGGTGTCGACGCCACCGCCCGCGCCACCGGGACCGACCGCGCGCAGATCGCCGCGAAGCGCGCGGCGATGGTCCCGATGGGGCATCAGGGCACCAGCGACGACGTCGCCAGGGCTGCCCTGTTCTTCGCCACGGACGACTCCGCGTTCATCACCGGCACCGTTCTTCCGGTGGACGGCGGATTCACCCTGCGGGCCGGACTGCTCTGACCACCCCGGACACGCGGGGCGAGGGCCGAACCGGCCGATCCGGCTCCGGCCGGCCGTGACCAGGGATCGTGCGGTGATTCGATCGATGTGCGGGACGAACCGCGCAGAACGGGTCACCGCACGTCCAGGGACCCGGGCACCCGACGTTCCCGAAGCCGGGTGCGGTGGTGCGGGTCCCGGCACGCTGTGCCGCACAGTGTGGAAAGGGTTCCCGCGACCCCACGGAGGACCGCGAACGCACCGTCGTTCAGCTCGAGGTCCGCGGCGGCCCGGCTTCCGCGTAGCCGGCCGACAGTTCGCGCCGCAAGATCTTGCCGCTCGGCAACCGTGGTATCACACCGAATCCGACCGAACGGGGCGCCTTGTAGTGCGCGATCTTCGCACGGCAGTAGTCGATCAGTTCTCGCTCGAGCTCCGGGCCCGGCGTCGCTCCGGCGGCAGGCTGGACCACGGCGTGCACTCGCTGGCCCATCTCGTCGTCCGGCAACCCGATCACCGCCACGTCGAGCACCGCGGGATGCAGGGTGAGGGCGTCTTCGATCTCCTGCGGATAGATGTTCACTCCGCCGGACAGGATCAGATCGGACCGGCGGGCGGACAGGTAGAGGTAGCCGTCCTCGTCGATATGCCCGAGGTCCCCGAGGGTGTTCCAGCCCTTGTCGTTGAACGCCTCCGCGGTTTTGGCGGCGTCGCCGAGGTACTCGAATCGTTCGATCTCGCTGAACCAGACGGTGCCCACCTCGCCCGGAGCGACGTCGTTGCCGTCGTCGTCGCAGATGTGCACGACGCCCCGGACGGCCCGGCCGACCGATCCCGGATGGGCGAGCCAGTCCGGGGTATCGATCATGAAGAACCCGGTTCCTTCGCTGCCGGAGTAGAACTCGGTCAGCGTGGGTCCGAACCATTCGATCATTCGCCGTTTGACCTCGACCGGGCACGGCGCGGCGGCGTGCACGACGAGCCGGAGACTCGAGACGTCGTAGCGGTCCCGGATATCGTCGTCGAGTTTGAGCATCCGCACGAACATGGTGGGGACGAACTGCGCGTGGGTCACCTTGCGCTCGTCGATGAGGTGGAGGGTGCGCTCGGCGTCGAACTTCTCCATGACGACCGCGGTGCCGCCGTTGCGCACGGTGCCGATCGTCCAGCCCAGCGGCGCCGCATGGTAGAGCGGGCCCGGACTGAGGTAGATGGTGTCCGGGCCGAAACCGAACGCGGTACCCATCAGGTGGTCGATGGCCAGTCCGGTGCCGAACGGCCGCCCGGTCAGTGCCGGGAGGATCCCCTTGGGACGCCCGGTCGTTCCGGACGAGTACAGCATGTACTGGCCCTCGGTCTCGTCGGCTATCGGTGTGACCGGAAGGTCGGCGACCGCGTCTTCGAGCCGTTCGGCGCCTTCGACGTTTCCCCCGGCCACCAGCCGCGACTGCAGCCCGGGTGCAGCGGCTTCGGCCGCGGCGGCGAGGTCGGCCAGCGCTGCCGAATGGATGAGCATGCGTGCGCCGCAGTTCGCGACGATATAGGACGCCTCGTCGGCGCTGAGGTGCCAGTTGACCGGCGTGTAGAGCAGGCCGGACCGCTGGGCAGCCCAGGCGACCGGGAAGACCTCGAGCTGATTCTGCATCAGGATCGCGAGGTGATCGCCGGGACCCAGCCCTCGGGACCGGAAGAGGTGCGCGATCCGGTTCGAGCGTTCCTCGAGTTCGCGATAGGTCAACGTATCGCCGCTGCCCGCCATCACGATCGCGGGTTTGTCGCCGTACCGCGCGGCCAGTTCGGTGAGGTTCATGCTGCCCCACTCCTTCTTGTCGGGCGTGGCCGGGTCGAGGTCGTATCCGGCCGATTCAGCTGTCGTCCGACAGCGTCTTACGCCAGTCCGCGGGTACGCGTGCACCGGCGAACTCCGCGGCGAGCCGGTCGACGACCGTCTGCACGCGCGGTACGTCGTCGATCAGCCCGGTCGAGTGCCCGGCGCTCCACACCGACTTCCACGGTTTGACGCCCTCGGGCAGGTTCGGCCGGTGTCGACCGGTAGGCCGGGGCAGGTTCGCGGGGTCGAGACCGGCCCGGATCATCGAGGGTTTCAGGAAGCTGGCCGGTAGACCGGCGATCGCGTCGGTGAAGAGTACGTCCTCGCTCTTGGCGGTGACCAGCATTTCCTTGTGGTCGGCGAAGGCACCCGATTCCGCGGTCGCGATGAATCTGGTGCCCATGACCACGATATCGGCGCCGAGCGCGAGCGCGGCCGCGATCCCGTGTCCGTCGGCGATACCACCGGCCAGCATGATCCGGCCGTCGAAGAAGCTGCGTACCTTCGGCAGGAACGAGAACGGCGACAGTGTGCCCGCGTGCCCGCCGGCACCCGCGCAGACCAGCATCAACCCGTCGACCCCTGCCTCGACGGCCTTCTCGGCGTGCCGGATGGTGGTCACATCGTGGAAGACCTGGCCGCCCCACTCGTGCGCCGCGTCGACGACCTCCCGCGGGTCGCCCATATTGGTCAGGATGAGCGGTGCGCGGTGTTTGCGCACGGTGGCCAGCGCCCGGTCGCGCGCCGTCTTGTCCAAGGCCGCGGAGGCGAGCATGTTCACGCAGAACGGCGCGAAATCGCCGCCGGCGTCGAGGGTCTCCTTCTCCGCCTCGCGGATGGCGTGCAGCCACGTCTCCAGGGTTTCCGGGTGGCGCGGGTTGGCGGACGGGAAGGCGCCGATGACGCCGGCCCGGCAGGAGGCGATGACCAGGTCCAGGTTGGAGACGATGAACATCGGCGCGGCCATCACCGGGAGTCTGAGCGAGTTCCAGTTGATCATGTGTTGTCGGCTCCGATCGGCCGGGGAGACCGGCGCAAGTGTTTGTGTCGCAGCGCTCGGGGTTCGTAGGCGAGATCGGCCCGCGCGATGGTCTCGCCCGGGGCGACGAGCTCGTCGACGAGGTCGAGCACCTCGTCGGTGAGTACGGTGCCGACGACCTTCAACTGGCTTTCCAGCTGATCCATCGTGCGGGGGCCGATGATCGTCGAGGTCACCGCGGGGTGCGCGAGGGTGAACCCGAGCGCCAGGGTGATCAGGTCCACGCCCGCCCCGGCGGCGATCTCGTCGAGCCTGTCCAGTAGCGCGAGCTTGCGCTGCGCCCCGTCGGAGTCGATCCGCCAGGATCCGCGACCGAGACGGCTGAAGCGTGCCTCGTCGCCGCCCGGGTTGTCACTGCGGTATTTTCCGGTGAGCCAACCTCCGTTCAGGGGGCTCCAGACGATCGCGCCCATGCCGTACTTCTGGCAGGTGGGGAACACGTCCCGCTCGGCGCCGCGCACGAAGATCGAGTACGGCGGCTGCTCGCAACGCGGCGTGATGTGACCGCGGTCGGCGGCCACCCACTGCGCCTCGACGATCGCCTCCGCGGGAAACGTCGAGGTGCCGACCATCCGCACCTTGCCCGCCCGGGCGAGATCGGACAGTGCGCCTAGGGTTTCGTCCAGGTCGGTGGCCTCGTCGAGCCGGTGCACCTGGTACAGGTCGATGTAGTCGGTGCCGAGGCGGCGCAGGCTGTCCTCGCAGGCGCGCACGATCCACCGGCGCGAAGCCCCGCGGTGGTTGGGGTCCCGGCTCATCGGGTTGAAGAACTTGGTGGCGACCACCACATCGTCGCGCCGGCCGGCGATCGCCTTGCCGACGATCTCCTCGGACTCGCCCCGCGAGTACGCGTCGGCGGTGTCGATGAAGTTGATGCCGGCGTCCAGGGCGCGGTCGATGATGCTGTGGCAGTCGTCGTGATCGGCATTGCCCAGGGCACCGAAGGACATCGCGCCGAGACACAACCGGGAGACCGTGACGCCACTGCGCCCGAGGTACTCGAACTCCATGCTCATCGCCCCTTCCAGACGGGTGCGCGTTTTTCGATGAAGGCACGCGGGCCTTCCGCGGCGTCCTCGGTCCGATGGATGTGCTCGTGCTCGGCGTGGTTACGCGCCCAGTCGGAAGCGGCGGCGGCGAATCGCGAATCGGTCAGCCCGGCGACGAGGCGTTTATGGGCCTGCACCGCCAGCGGCGCGTTCGCGGCAATCGCCTCGGCCAGGGCAAGAGCCGCGGTGAGGGCTTGCCCGTCGGGTACCACCCGGTTGACCAGGCCCCACCTCTCGGCTTGTGCGGCGCTGAACCGGTCGCCGAGCAACAGGATCTCCATCGCGATCGCGCGCGGCACCCACCGGGACAGCCACACCGCGCCGCCGCCGGAGGCGATATAGCCGCGCCGCACCTCCGGTAGGGAGAACTCCGCCGATTCCACCGCGACCACCAGATCGCAGGCCAGCGCCATTTCGGCGCCGCCGCCGATGGCGTGGCCGTTCACCGCGGCCACGATCGGCTTGTCGATCGGGTGCTCGCAGATCCCGCCGAATCCCCAACCCTGTTTGGCCGGGTCGGCGGGTTCGATACTGCGGCCGGCGGCCATTTCCCCGAGGTCGCCGCCGCTGCAGAAGCATGGGCCGACGGCACCGGTCAGGACGATCGCCCGCACGGCGGGGTCGGCCTGCGCGTATTCGAGCGCATCGCCGATCCCCTCGGCGACAGCCGCGTCGACCGCATTACGTACCCGGGGGCGGTCGATGGTGATCACCAGGACCGCGCCGTGCAGTTCGGTGCGGACCGGGCGCTCGGCCGTTTCGGTTGTGGCGGTCTCGTCCCTCGACGCGAGGTCGCGGGATATCAGCTCGGCTTGTGTCATTCCGTCGCCTGGCCCGCCGTGTCCGGTTCGCGCACCGGGCGATAGCACGTGCCCAGCAACGCCACCGCCGCCACGACGCCGAGGCCCGCGGAGACCGCGAACCCGGCCCAGCCGGTGAGGATGTCCGCCCCGAAGATCAACCGGTCCAGGCTTATCCGGCCCGCTCCGGCGACGGCGACCGATACCGCGCCGATCGCCAGGATCAGGTTGTACTCCCACCCGTTCCCGGCGATGAAGAAACCGCTGCCCCGGTGCACCGTCCACGCGGCCACCACCATCAGCGATACGAAGGCGGCCGCCGCGAAGGGGGTGAGCAGACCGAGTGCGAGCAGGATTCCGGCACCGACTTCGGTGAGCGCGGCCAGCCACGCGTGCACTGCGCCCGGACGCATTCCGATGCTGTCGAACCAGCCCGCGGTTCCGGGAATACGGCCCCCGCGGAACAGTTTTCCGTAGCCGTGTGCGGCCATGGTCAGCCCCAGGCATACCCGGAGCAGGGCCAGGCCCGCGTCGATCGAGGTCACAAGAACTCCTTGCCGAGTCAGGTCAGGACAGCCGGTCCAGTACCGCGCCGGCGGCGCGGTCGCGCAGATTCTCCGGCCGGCCCAATGCCACCTGGTTGGCGGTGGCCCGGCGCAGCAGCAGATGCGCGGGATGTTCCCAGGTGAAACCGATACCGCCGTGGATCTGGATGCAGGACTCGGCCGCCGAGACCGCGGCGTCGAGCGCGGCGGCCGCGGCGATATCCGCGGACAGCTGCGCCTCGGGATGGTCCGGATCGAGTTGCGCCGCGGCCAGCACCTGTCCGCGCGAACCTTCCGCGCCGATCAGCATCCCCGCGCAACGATGCGAAATAGCCTGGTACGAGCCGATCAACCGGCCGAACTGCTCACGCTGGCCGGCCCAGTCGACGGCGAGCGCCAGGGCCCTGTTCGCGATACCGACCGACTCCGCCGCGAGCACCACCTGGGCCGTTCGCCGGGACGCGTCGAGGATCCGGGTCACCTCCGCGCCGCGGGCGATGACCTCCGGCTCGACCCCGTCCAGCACCACGACGCCGATGGTGCCGGTGAGGTCCACCGATTCCTGCGGCTCGACCTCGGCATACATGGTTTTCACCGTGCCCAGGACCAGCTCACCGGTGCCGGCGTCACGGGCGAGCAGCACGAGCTGGTCGGCGACCGGCGCTCCCGGCACCCGCTCGACCGAACCGGACAGCCGGGATCCGTCCCACGTCGGCAGCGGGCCGTCGACGGCCCAGCCGTTGTCGTCCACCGGGACGACGAAAGCGGCGGTGGCACCGTCGCATACCGCCCGCACAGCCTCGGTGGCGCCGGCCTGACGCAGCACCTCGAGCGCGATCAGCGTCGGGACCAGGGGAACCGGCGCGACCGCGTAGCCGGCCTCTTCGACCGCGACCGCGAGCATCCGCGTCCCGGCACCACCGCCACCGAGGTCCTCCGGAACCGCGAGGCCGGGGAGACCGAACTCGACCAGTTCGTCCCAGAGCCCGATATCGTAGTCGGCGGTCTTCGACGCCCAGGACAGGAGCTTTTCGGTGCTGGTATGCGACGCCAGTGCCTTGCCGAGTACCTCGCGCAGCGCTGCCTCGTCCTCGTCCGGCCGGGTCAGCGGCCGGCCCGGCGCGACCGGCGCCGGACGGGTGCCCTCGCCGCGATGCGAGGGCAGGCCGAGTACCTGCTCAGCGATGGCGTTACGTTGGATCTCCGCGGTTCCGGCGCCGATGGTCGAGGCCCGGGTCATGAAGTAGCCGTAGGTCCAGCTGCCCCCGTCGACAGCACCTTTCGACCGGTTGCCCAGTGCGGCGCCCGTCCCGGTCAGCCGCTGCGCGAGCCGGTGCAGCTGCTGTTCGAATTCGGATTTGACCAGTCGGTTCACCGAGGCGACCCCACCGGGATCGGCCTTGCGCAGCACCGCGTCGAGTGCGCGCGCGCTGTTGGCGGCGATAGCGCGCACACCGGTCTCGACGTGGGCGAGTTCCTGACGTACCAGGGCGTTGTCGGCGTACCCCTGTTTCTTCGCGAGGGCGAACACCTTGTCGACCAGGCCGCGATAGCGGAATTCGTCGGCGAGGAACGCGGTGGCGCGTTCGTGGCCCAGGGAGGTCCGCATGACCGACCAGCCTTTGCCCTCCTCGCCGACCAGGTTCTCCACCGGCACCACGACGTCGTCGAAGAAGATCTCGGCGAAATGGTGTCCGCCGGCGGCATCGCGGAGGGGGCGCACGTCGATACCGGGCGAGTTCATCGGGATCAGCAGGTAGCTGATGCCGTCGGTGCCGCGGCCGGGTGGGCCGGTGCGCACCAGCGCGAACATCCAGTCTGCCTCGGCGGCCTGGGTGGTCCAGATCTTCTGGCCGGTGACGCGGTAGTTGTCGCCCTCGCGCACCGCTCTGGTGGACAGCGAGGCGAGGTCGCTGCCCGCGCCGGGTTCGGAGAAGCCCTGGCACCAGGCTTCCTCGGCCCGCAGCAGCGGCTCGAGGAAGCGCTTCTGCTGCGCGTCGGTGCCGTAGACGATCAGGGTGGGGGCGACGATGAAGGCGATCGAGTTCGGATGCTTCGGCACCCCGGCGGCGCTGGTCATCCGGTAGTAGTCGAGCTGATCCTCGAGCCCGAGCTCGAGCCCGCCGACCGATACCGGCCAGCCCGGGGCGGCCACCCCGGCATCGACCATCTCCGACTGCCACGCGCGCGCGGCGGCGGCGCGTTCCTCGGACGTCTTCGGCCGCGGACGCTTCGCGTAGGAGTCGAGCAACGCGGTCAGCCGCGCACGCCAGTCGCCCGTTTCGGTCGATCCCTCCAGCGGACCTGTCGTCGATCCAGCCACAACGTCTCCTCAGCTACCGATCAAGAGTCACTAGGTTAACTTAGTCATAGATTACAGCGAGCGCTTTCCGAGGGGAAGTCCCCCGCCCGTGAATCACGCGCAGCACCGGTCCTCCGCCCCGGCATCCGGAAACTCAGGCCGCATCGGGCAGGAGCAGCTTGCGCGCTGCCGCCCGGTACTCCTCGCTCAGCGGGACAGCTCCGGACTCCCCCGCGACGGTGTGCACATCGACCGAGCGCGACACCGCGACCGGCTTGCCGTTCTGGAACAATCCGGCTCGATGCGCTATCGAAGTCCGGCCGATCCGGTGCACACCGATCCCGAGCCGAACCTCCCCCGGGTACGTCACTTCCGCCAAGTAGTCGATATCGACATGGGCCAGCAGCATCCGCAGCGGCGTGCCGGCGGGCAGCAGCCCCTCGATCATCCGGTTCAGGGTGACGCGACCCTCTTCGAAGAAACGCGCGATCGCGACGTTGTTCACGTGACCGATCCGGTCGATATCGGCGAATATCAGGCTGATCTCACGTTCGCAGGGGTATGCGTCGAAGGGCAGCGGCGGCCTCATGTGCCGGTACCCGGCCGACCGGACTCCCCGCGGGCGATGAACAGTCCCTGCGCCGACACTGTCACCTGCCCGTCGGCGACGATCTCGCCGATCGTGTACAACTTGCGGCCCTCCCGGCCGATTCGCCGCGCCCGTACGGTGAGCGCGACGTACAGCGGCGTCGGCCTCCGATACGTCAGGTCGAGTTGCGCTGTCATACCGGCGGTCCCGGCCAGCTGGTTGGCCACGGCCAGCGCGCCGTCGAGCAGCAGGGCGCAGACACCGCCGTGCACCAGCGCCGGCGGGCCCTGATACGGAAGTCCCAGGGTGACAACACCTTCCGCCCAGCCGCCGCCCGCGTCCCGCATGGTCAGCGGTGGGGCGATCGGGTTCTCCGGACCGGTCGCGGGATCGTGTCGCGCGATCCCCTCGCCCTGCCACATCTCCGACAGCTGGGCGGGGACGGGCCGGGTGCGGCTCTCCAGCTGCTCGGCGATGCGCTGGAGTTCGGCGGCCGCGGCAGGTAGCCCGGCCTCGTCGGGCGCCGTACGGGCCAGCGCGTCCACGATCCGCCGGACCGCGGCCGCGGCGTCGTCGATCGGATCGTCGATCGGCGGTGCCGTAAGGCACGACTCACCGGGAGTCGCGCGGGACAGAACCTTGCGGCGAGTAGGCACGACCCAATCGATCGAGCGTGTGGTCTTCACGGATCAACGCCTCCCGCGTTCTGTGAGTTACCGATCAGGTCAGCGGCGATCGCTGTAGGCCATTTCCTGTGCCAGGCTCGCCACGATCTCGCCGTGGCCGATGACCGTGCCCCGGTACCAGCCGCGTTTACCCGCCGAGACACCCCGCCCGTGGTCGACGAAGAGCCAATCGTCCCAGCGCGGCGTCCGGTGGAACCACAGCGCGTGATCGAGGCTCGGCCCGAGGACCTCGGTGCCGACCGTGCGGCGCAGTCCGGTGGAGAAATCCGACATATAAGCGATGGCCGCGGCGTGCAGCAGCGGGTCATCGTGCGGTAGTTCGCAATTGGGGCGGACCCAGAATCTGGAGGGGAAGAACTTCTCTGGGCCCGACCAGTCCTCGACGCGGGCCAGTAGCGCCAGCTCGGGCTCCGAGGTCACGATCGGGCTTTGTTCCGGCGGGGCGAGCGGCACCACATCCGCCGTGGTGTGCTCCTCGCCCTCGGCGACCGTCCGGAACGACGCGGACATGTTGAAGATGACCTCGCCGTCCTGGAGTGCGACCACGCGGCGCGCCGAGTACGACCTGCCGTCCCGGTCGTTGTCGACACGGAAGACGACCGGTTGCGCGGCGTTGCCCCGCCGCAGGAAGTAACCGTGCAGTGAATGGGGCACACGGTCGGGCTCGACCGTTGCGCCGCAGGCCAGCAGGGCCTGCGCCAGTACCTGGCCGCCGTACAGCGCGCGATCGACCTCGAATCGGTGCACCGACCGGAACAGACCGCGATCGAGACGATCCAGCGTCAGGATGTCCGTGAGCGGGACAGTCCGTAGTTCATCCGCGCGCCTGCCCGTGGCCAACTCAGTCATCTCGGCTCGGCTTCGCCGCGCGCTTGCCGAAGCGGTCACCGATATCCTTGCCGTCGGGCCGCCAGGACGCCGAGGCCTCCGCCTCGAGGCCGAGGGCGTGGGCCACCGAGGCGCCGGCGCCTTCCTTCAGCAGGCGCAGCATTCGCTGCACCGCTACCGGATGCCCGGCCGCGATCGCCCCGGCGACGGCGAGAGTGCGTTCCATCAACTGCTCGTGCGGGACCACCTCGTTCGCCAGGCCGATGCGCAGCGCGGTGGCGGAGTCGATCGGTTCGCCGCTGAGGATGATCTGGGTCGCGGCGGGCAATCCCACGATGCGGGGCAGCATCGCGCTGCCACCCCAGCCGTTCAGCAGTCCGATCGAGGCGTGGGTGTCGGCGAATACGGCCTCCTCGGAGGCGATGATGAACGAGCAGTTCACCGCGAACTCGAACGCTCCGGTGTAGCAGGGCCCGTTGACCGCGGCGATCACCGGTTTGCCGATCGCGCGCAACGCCTGAGTAGGTGTGGTTCCCTCGGTACGCGGCGGCGGGCCGGTCAGCGCCTCGGGCAGGTCGACACCCGCGGAAAACGCGGTGCCCGCCCCGGTGATCACCACCACCCGGACATCCTCGTCCGCGTCGGCCTTCCACAGTTCCCGTTTGATCGCCTTGCGCATCGCCCGATTGATCGCATTACGCCGATCCGGCCGATTCAGCGTCAGGATCGCGACGTGGCCGTCACGAGTTACCAGGACCGGCTCGGCCTGGTCGTTGTCGTTGTCCGCACCCACGGGATTCCTCACATTCTCAGACGAATTCGACTACTGCTTCGGTGAACGCGTCGTTGTCATCACCGGCGGCGGTATGACCCGCACCGTCCAGCTCGACGCACCGCGCGCTCGGCACGGCCGCCAGGAATTCTTCGACAGCGCCCCGGCTGACCACATCGGACAGCGCGCCGCGGACGACCAGAATCGGCACGCCCAGACCGGCCGCCACCGATTCGAGTTCCCGCGCCCACGTGTGCAGGTCCTGCTGCGCCTTCCGGAGGAACTGCGGGTCCCAATGCCACCGCCAGCGCCCGTCCGGACGCCGGCGCAGGTTGCGGCGCAAACCTTCCGCGCTCCGCGGACGTTTCCGGTGCGGCAGGTACGCCGCAATCGCGTCCGCGGCCTGCTCGAGACTGGTGAAGCCGTCCGGGTTGCCCTCCATGAAGGCCCTGATCCGGCTCCCGCCGCCCTCCTCGATTCGCGGAACCACATCGACCAGCACGAGTTTGCGGATCCGGGCGGCGCCGAGCTCGCCGGCGGCCTGGAGTCCGGTCAGTCCGCCGAGGCTCGCCCCGACGAGGGTGACCGGTTCCCCGATCTGATCCACCACCGCGCAGATATCCCGGGCGAGGGTGTCCATGCCGTACTCGGCGGCCGAGGACGCCCAGGCACTGTCCCCGTGACCGCGGGTATCGATCGCGAGGACACGCAGGCCCCGGGCCGCCAGGTGGGCACCCGTCCGCTTCCATGAATGCCGGGTCTGGCCGGTTCCGTGCAGTAACAGCACCACCGGATCGCCGGCCCGCCCCCAGCAGTCCCCTACCAGCCGCAGGCCGCCCGACCCGCGGAACTGCACGGGCCGGGCAGATTCGGTGGTGGTGCTGCTCACTGCGCTCCTGTCCGACACTGTCAGGAGACCACGACCGGATCCGAGACGAGCGCCGCGTTGCGGCGCAGGACGATCTCGGCCTCGGCGGCGATCCGGGTGACCAGCTCGCCTGCCGTCGGGATGTCGTTGATCAGGCCCTGCACCATTCCGACGGTCCAGATCCCGGCCTCGGGGTCACCGTTCTCGTAGACCTTACGTCCGCGCGTACCCGCGACGAGTTCCTGGACATCCTTGAAACGGCCGCCCTTACCGAGGATATCGACCACCTCCTCGCTCACCGAGTTCTTCGCGGCGCGCATGGTGTTGCGCAGCTGCCGGAAGATGAGCTGGGTATCGAGTTCGGTCGCCTCGACGATCTGTTCCTTGATCCGCTCGTGGATCGGGCTTTCGACAGTGCACATGAAACGGGTGCCCATATTGATGCCGTCCGCGCCCAGCGCCAGCGCCGCGGCCAGCCCGCGGCCGTCGGCGAAACCGCCGGAGGCGAGGATGGGGACGGTCAGTTTGTCCGCCGCCGCCGGAATCAGCACCAAGCCGGGAACATCGTCCTCGCCGGGATGCCCGGCGCATTCGAAACCGTCGATGCTCACCGCGTCGACGCCCAGGCTCTGCGCCTTGAGAGCGTGCCGGACGCTGGTGCACTTGTGGATCACCTTGATGCCGTGCTGTTGGAAGTGCTCGACATGCACCTGCGGGTTGGAGCCCGCGGTCTCGACGATCGTCACCCCGGATTCGATGATCGCCTGGCGGTACTCCTCGTACGGCGGGGGGTTGATCGACAGCGTGAGGGTGAGGTTGACCCCGAACGGCTTATCGGTCATCTCCCGGGCACGCGCGATCTCTTTCGCCAGATCCTCCGGCGTGGGCTGAGTGAGCCCGGTGATGATGCCCAGACCGCCGGCCGCCGAGACCGCGGCGGCGAGTTCGGCACGACCGACCCACATCATGCCGCCTTGGACGATCGGGTGCTCGACGCCGAACTCCTCGGTGAAACGTGTCTTCAACATGGTGTGACTCCTAGACGTGCGCGGTGGTGGCCGGCTGCGAATCGGGGCGATAGAAGACAGCCTCTCGCTTCTCCAGGAAGGCCGCCTTCGCCTCCTCCGCCTCGGCGCCGACGATGTTGTTGGCTTGAACGTGGTTCTCCCGCTGCAGCGCGGCCTCGATACTGCCGCCGTCCGCCGCGGCATCGAGCAGCTGCTTGGTCAGCGAAAGCGCCTGGGCCGGCGCGTGCACCAGCCGGCGGGTCATGGACTCGACCGTGCTGTCGAGCTCGTCGGGCGCCACGACCCGGGTCACCAGACCGAGGTCCGAAGCCTGCGCCGCCGTGAGGATGTCACCGAAGAAGGCGAGTTCCTTCGCCTTCTGCAGCCCCACCAGTCGAGGCAGCAACCAGCTGCCACCGAAATCCAGCGACAGCGCGCGGCGAATGAATATTTGGGAGAACCGCGCCCGGTCGGTGGCCACGACGAGATCACAACCGAGCGCGAGGTTCCAGCCCGCACCGACCGCGACACCGTCGACCTTCGCGATGGTGGGGATGGTCAGCGCGGAGAGCGCCGCGGCGGCGTGGCTCGCGCGCTTCATATAGTCCAGCGCGTCGCCGGAGAGCCCTTCCAGGTCCGCCCCGGAGCAGAAGTCACCACCGGCTCCGGTCAGCACCATCACCCGGTCGCCCCCGGTGCGCTCGATCTCGGTGAAGGTCTCGGCGAGTTCGCGCCACATGGCGGGGTCGCCGGCGTTCTTCTTCTCCGGCCGCGACATCACCACCGTCACCACGCCGTCGCGCCGTTCGATTTCCAGCGTCTGCACCCTGCCCACCTCTCGGCCGACTATTTCCAGCAACCTCGCCAGAATCTCACCTAGATAACATAGTGCACTATGTCAGCGCCTGCAAGCCGCCGTTGATCGTCGGCCTATCGAGGCGGCAATCCGAGAAAATCGTTCACAACCCTCGGCACTTACGCACCGGGTCCACACACCTCCAGTGTCACGAGACCCCTCGCCCGACAATTCGCACCCCGAACACCGGAACCGGCGATGCGCGTCATGAATAAACACCTAGTGAACCTAGATTGCTTATTGACACATCTTGTCTGCGCACCCTACCTTTAGCTGGTCTCCGGCTTGTGATGCACATCACCCCATCG
Source organism: Nocardia jinanensis (assembly GCF_014645735.1). Lineage (GTDB taxonomy): Bacteria > Actinomycetota > Actinomycetes > Mycobacteriales > Mycobacteriaceae > Nocardia > Nocardia jinanensis. Next base: position 113,274 of record NZ_BMMH01000006.1, read on the forward strand.
AGCGGTCCAGCTCGGTCACAGCCGCCCATGAGAGAAGGACTCCCCCATGGCCGATACGCATGCGAATTCGCCGACCGTCAAAACTCGGCTCGGCCGGCTCGGTCTGCTCGCACTGGTTCCCGCGATAGCACTCGCCACCGCCTGTGGCAGCGGCGGAGACTCCACGGGCACGGCCGCCGAGGCCCCGGACAGCGCCTTCCCCGACAAACCGGCGACCGGCAGCCCGATCAAGATCGGGCTGATCAATCCCGAGGGCGGCCCGGCGATTTCCCAGCCGTCGAACCGCGAGGCCGCGGAGGCCGTCGTGGCATACACGAACGCGAACCTCGGCGGAATCGCCGGGCATCCCATCGAACTCGTCACCTGCGCGAGCAAGGAGGATCCCGCCTCGAACCGCGATTGCGCCAACCAGATGGTCGAGGCGAAAGTCTCCGCCGTCGTCGTCACCACCACCGCCTACGGCGACACCATGGTCCCGGTCATCACCGGAGCGGGCATTCCCTACGTCACCCCGTCCGCCGCGGCCGGTGCGGAAATGACCACGCCCAACGCCTTCAGCCTCACCGGCGGATTCCCGGGCACTCTGAAATCGATGGCGGCCTACGCGGCCGGTAAGGGATACAAGAAGGTGACCGCCTTCGTCACCGAGAACGGCGCCGCGGTCCCCACCGCGAAGCAGATGGGCGGGGCCGCCTTCGGCGCCGCGGGCATCGATCTGCGGGTCGTGCCCATTCCCCTGGGCACGCCCGACGCGACACCCCAGGTCAGCTCGGGGATTTCCGGGGATATCGGCGCTGTGGCCGTGGTAGGCGACGCGACGATGTGTACCGCGGTGGTCAAATCGCTCGGCGCCCTCGGTGCGACCCAGGACAGAATGCTGATCCAGCCGTGCCTGGATCCCGCGACCATGGAGGCCATCGGCGACGCGATGGAAGGAGCCCATGTCTTCACCACCGCGGACCTGGTCTCCGACGATCCGGAGGCCGCGCTCTACCGCAGCGTGCTGAAAAGGTACGCACCCGACACCGACACCGCGGGCTACACCTACACCGGCTACCAGGGCATGCTCGGCCTCGTCCGCGCGGCGCAGGGCGTGACCGGCGACCCGACCGCCACGGCCGTCGCCACCGCGATCACCACGGCCGACAAGGTGACCCTGCCCGCCGGGCACGGCATGACCTTCGCCTGCGACGGCACGGCGCTGGCACAGCTGCGCTCGATCTGTAGCACGCAACTGGTGACGGTCACCATCACCGACGGCGAACCCACCGATCCGCAGGTCACCGAATAGGCCGACGGGGATTCCACGACCTATTCGATCCCCGAGGAGCTTTCCGTGACCGATCATCTGGTCTTCCTGGCATTGGGACTGGGCAACGGGGCCGTGTACGCGGCCCTGGGCCTGGCCCTGGTGATGACGTTCCGAAGTTCGGGCGTCGTGAACTTCAGTACCGGCGCGGTCGCCCTGTACGTGGCATACACGTACGGGTTGCTGCGCAAAGGTGAACTACTCAACCCGATTCCGGGCATGCCGAAATCGATCGATCTCGGCGGGCGCCTCGGCCTGCTGCCGGCGATGGGCATTTCGCTCGCCATCGCCGCGCTGCTGGGAACGTTGATCTACGCGATCGTCTTCCGGCCGTTACGCACCGCGCCACCGGTCGCGAAGGCGGTGGCGTCGATCGGCGTCATGCTCTTCGTACAGGCGCTCTTGGCGGTGCGGGTCGGCACCACACCGGTGTCGGTGAAAGCGATTCTGCCGTCCGGCGCCCTGTCCCTCGGCGATGCGCGCATCCCGGTGGACCGGCTGTGGTTCGCCGCGGTGATCCTGGCACTCGCGGTGGCTCTCACCCTGTTGTATCGCTGGACCCGCTTCGGCCTGGCGACCCGCGCCGCCGCCGAATCGGAGAAGGGGGCCCTGGTCACCGGGCTCTCCCCCGAACGCATCGCTTTCGGTAACTGGGCGCTCAGCACGATGGTGGCCGGGCTGAGCGGGATCCTGATCGCACCGATCGTGCCGCTCATCCCGGTGTCCTACACGCTGTTCATCGTGCCGGCGCTCGCGGCCGCGCTGGTCGGCAACTTCACCGCGATGGGGCTCACGGTGATCGCCGGACTCGGTATCGGCATGGTGCAGTCGGAGATGACGCACCTGCAGAGCACCGTGAGCTGGTTCCCGCAATCCGGGATGGCCGAACTCGTCGGGCTGGTCATGATCCTCATCTTCCTGGTGATCCGCGGAAAGCCCCTGCCCACCCGGGGCGCGATCATCCAGCAGACCCTCGGCCGGGCGCCACGGCCGCGGAACCTGCTGGTCCCCGCCGTACTTTCGGTGGTGGTCGCGGTGGCGGCGCTGCTGTGGACCTCGGGTAGCTACCGGGCCGCCGTGATCACCACCTTGATCCTCGCGGTGATCGCGCTATCGCAGGTGGTCGTCACCGGTTTCGCGGGTCAGATCTCGCTGGCCCAGCTCACGCTGGCCGGCGTCGGCGCGTTCACCCTGAGCCGCCTCACCGGCGACCTCGGTGTGCCGTTCCCCCTCGCACCGGTCCTCGCCGCCCTCGTCGCCACCGTGATCGGGGTGGTGGTAGGGCTGCCGGCGCTGCGGATCCGTGGCCTGCCGGTCACCGTGGTGACTCTGGCGCTGGCCGTTTTCCTCGAGACCTTCTGGTTCCGTAACAGCAACCTCAACGGTGGACTGGCCGGGGCGCATATCGAGAACCCGCGCCTGTTCGGCATCGACCTCGGTATCGGGGCCGGCGAGACGTATCCCCGGGTACCGTTCGGGCTCGTCTGCCTGGCTGTCCTGGTGCTGGTTGCGTTGTCCGTCGCCGCGCTGCGCACCAGCCGTCTCGGTGCCTCGATGCTGGCGGTCCGCGCCAACGAGCGTTCGGCCGCCGCGGCCGGAATCGACGTGGCCCGCACGAAGATCAAGGCCTTCGCCATCGGTGCGTTCATCGCCGGCCTGGGCGGTGCGCTGATGGGCTACCAGCAAACGGTCGCGACGGCCGAATCGTATTCGACAATCGCCGGAATCGGGCTGTTCGCCATCGTGTACATCGCCGGGATCACGTGCGTGTCCGGCGGTATCCTCGCCGGCGTGATCGGGGCCGGTGGCGTCATGTTCATCGTGATGGACCGATTCCTGCACCTCGGCGACTACTACGCGCTGATCTCCGGCGTCTTCCTGGTGCTGACGGTCATCAAGTACCCCGAGGGGCTCATCGGGCACCTGCACGAGCACACGGCACGAATCCGTGCCCTGCTCGGCCGGTTTCGCCCGCCCCGGCCCGGCCCGCCCGTTCCGGCGCCGCCCGCAGCCGAAATCGGGGCGCCGGAGCCGCGGGAGCTGCCCGCCGAGATCCTGTTGTCGGCCGACGGGGTCGGCGTGCGCTACGGCGGCGTCGTGGCGCTCGACGATATCGGCTTCGAGGTCCGCTCCGGCGAGATCCTCGGGTTGATCGGACCCAACGGGGCGGGCAAGACGACGTGTATCGACGCTCTCAGCGGGTTCGCGCCCGCGTCGGGGACGGTCACCCTGGGCGACCGGCGGATCGACGGTCTCGAACCGCACAAACGCAGCCGGCTCGGCCTCGGCCGGACCTTCCAGGGCATCGAACTGTACGACGATTTGACGGTGCGCGAGAACGTCGCCGTCGGGGTCGTGGCGGCGACACACCGTCCCGACGGCGCCGCGCCCTCGACCGCCGAGATCGACCGCCTGTTCGGCATGCTGCACCTCGACGAGGTGGCCGATCGTTCGGTCAACGAGCTGTCCCAGGGCCGGCGTCAACTGGTCTCGGTGGCCCGTGCACTCGCCGGACGCCCCCGGATCGTCCTGCTCGACGAGCCTGCCGCAGGCCTCGACAGCACCGAAAGCCGCTGGCTCGGCGAGCGTTTGCAAGCCGTCCGGGATGCGGGAGTGACCGTCCTGATGGTCGATCACGATATGGAACTCGTGCTCGAGATCTGCGACCGGATCGTCGTCCTCGACCTCGGGCGGGTCATCGCGGCGGGCACGCCCGCGGAGATCCAGTCGAATCCCGAAGTGGTGCGTGCCTATCTCGGCACCACCCATACAGCCACGGAGGTGTCCGCATGACCGCGGTTCTCGAATGCGCCGGGGTCGACGCCGGCTATTTCGCGGGGCGCCCGTGTGTGCGCGGTTTCGATCTGGTGCTGGAGCAGGGGGAGGTCCTCGCCCTGCTCGGGCCCAACGGCGCGGGCAAGACCACCCTGCTGATGACCCTCGCCGGGCTGCTGCCCAGCATCGGGGGCGCGATCAGCATCGCCGGCACCGCGATCGGACCCGGCCGCGCGCGGGCATCCTCCAGGGCCGGGCTGGTCCTGGTGCCGGACGACCGTGCGCTGTTCACCGGCCTCACCGTGCGGGAGAATCTCGAACTCGCACGCCACCGTTCGGGGCCGGCTGTTGCCGACATCATCGCGTACTTCCCGCCGCTCGGTGAACGGATCAAAGTCTGCGCGGGCATGCTGTCCGGCGGTGAGCAGCAGATGCTCGCGATCGGCCGGGCGCTGATGCAGAATCCGAAGGTACTGCTGATCGATGAGCTGAGCATGGGTCTGGCGCCGGTGATCGTCGAATCGCTGCTTCCGGTGATCCGCCGGGTCGCCGACGACAAGGGCACGGCGGTGATTCTCGTCGAGCAGCACGTACGGCTCGCCCTCGGAATCGCCGATACGGCCATAGTGCTCGCGCACGGGCACGACGTGTTGCGTGGCAGTGCGGCGGAACTCGCGGCGGCACCGGAAAAGATCGAGCGCGCCTATCTCGGCACCGCGGAGGCGAAAATCGGAACCTGACCTCGGGCCGGGGGCGGCACTCGGGGCCGCCCCCGGCCCGAGGTGTCGAGCTCATCCGCCATCGATCTCGATTATCCGTAGTCAGCTCACTACCAGCGCTTTTCGCCTCGGAGCGGACAGACGAAAAGTCCGCCCCTGTCCTCTTCGACAGGGGCGGACTGGACTCGCCGCCGGTGAGCTACTCCTGGCCCGACGGCGAGACAACCTTCGCTCGGCTACCGCGACTTCCACACGGGGGCGCGCTTTTCGGCGAAGGCCAGCGGGCCTTCCTTCGCGTCCTCGCTGTTCATCAGGTCCTGCCACTCGGCCTCCGAATGACCCCACCTGTCGTTCTCGCCGGGACGGTCGCCCGCCTGGATACCGAGCGCGATCCGCTTGCTGGCCTGCACCGACAGCGGAGCGTTGACCGCGATCCGCTCGGCCAGCGCCAGCGCCGCCTCGACCACAGCGCCGTCCGACACCACCTGGTTGATCAGACCGTACTCATGCGCGGTGGTCGCCGAGATCGGGTCTCCGGTGAGGATCATCTCCATGGCCAGACGCTGCGGGATCTGCGCCGGCAACCGGAACACCCCGCCCGCGCCGGCGAGCAACCCGCGCTTGACCTCGGGCAGCCCGAAGCTCGCGCCTTTCGCCGCGACGATGAGATCGGCGGCAAGGGCGAGTTCGGTGCCGCCGCCCAGCGCCGTGCCGTTGACGGCGGCGATGGTCGGTTTGCTGATGACGTGCCGGACGAATCCGGCGAAACCCCAGTGCTCGTTGCCGGGTGCGAACAGCCCCTCGCCGCGCGAGATCGCCTTGAGGTCCGCACCGGCGCAGAAGGATTTGTCGCCGGCACCGGTGATCACGACCACGCGAATCTCCGGGTCGTTCTCCGCCTGGACCAATGCGGCGCCGACGGCCGCGCTCACCGCGGCGTTCACCGCGTTGCGGGCCTCGGGACGGTTGATGGTGATCAGCAGGACATTGCCCTTGCGCTCGACCAGAGCGCCGACCTCGGTTGCCGCCGTCATCACTTCACCAGCTCGAGGATCGTCGCATTGGCCTGGCCGCCGCCCTCACACATGGTCTGCAGACCGTAGCGAATGTCGTTGCGGCGCATATGGAAGACCAGGTCGGTCAGAATCCGGGCACCGGAACCACCGAGGGGGTGGCCCAAGGCGATGGCGCCGCCGTTGGGGTTCAACTTCTCGTCCGGCGCGCCGATCTCCTTCTGCCACGCCATCGGTACCGGTGCGAAGGCCTCGTTGACCTCGAACACACCGATATCGTCGACCGATAGGCCCGACTTCTGCAATGCCTTCTCGGTCGCGGGGATGGGAGCACTGAGCATCATCACCGGGTCGGCGCCCGCGACGACCGCGGTGTGCACGCGCGCGATCGGCGTCAACCCGTGCTTCTGCGCGAACTCGTCGCTGACGATCAGCAGTGCCGCCGCCCCATCGGAGATCTGCGAGGAGTTGCCGGCGTGGATGACGCCATCCTCTTTGAAGACGGTCTTCAGGCCGGCCAGCTTCTCGACGGTGGTGCCGCGGCGGATACCTTCGTCCTTGGTGACGACCGTCCCGTCGGGCAGGGTGACGGGCACGATCTGCGCGTCGAACAGACCGGCGTCCTGCGCGGCCGCGGCGCGTTCGTGCGAGCGCGCGGAGAACGCGTCCACGTCGGTGCGCGACAGTGCCCACTTCTCGGCCATCATCTCGGCGCCGACGCCCTGATTGGGTGAAGCGTTGTAGCGCTCCATGAACTTCGGGCTGAGCGGGCTGCTGCCATCGGTCAGCGCGGCACCCATCGGAACCCGCGACATCGACTCGACACCGCCGGCCACGACCGCTTCGTAGTGCCCGGCGAGCACACTGGCGACCGCGAAGTTCAGCGACTGCTGCGACGATCCGCACTGACGGTCCACGGTCACACCCGGCACCGATTCCGGCCAGCCCGCCGCGAGCACCGCATTGCGCGCGATGTCATGGGTCTGCTCCCCGACCTGCCCGACGCAGCCCCAGATGACATCTTCGATCAACTCGGGCTCGATACCTGCCCGCTTCACCAGTTCCTGCAGCACCACGGCCGACAGATCGACGGGATGGATCCCGGACAGCCCACCGTTACGTTTCCCGACGGGGGTACGCACGGCCTCGACAATTACTGCACCCATGAGGGTTTCCTTTCTACAGTCCGAGCGAGCGCCCGATGATTTCCTTCATGATCTGGGTCGAACCGCCATAGATGGTCTGGATCCGCGCATCCGCGTAGGCCTTGGCGATCGGATACTCCATCATGAAGCCGTAACCACCGTGCATCTGCTGGCAGGTATAGATCAGTCGTTGCTGCAGTTCGGTGGTCCACCACTTGGCCTTGGCCGCGTCGGTGCCGTCGAGGGTGCCCGCGTTCAGCTCCGTGATGCACCGGTCGACGTAGACCTGCGCGAGATCGACCTCCGTCTCGAGCGTCGCCAGCTCGAACTTGTTGGCTTGGAAGGAACCGATCGGCGTACCGAATGCCTTGCGGGACTTGACGTATTCGAGGGTCGCGTCCAGCAGCGTCCGGCAGGAGGCGACGGCCGAGACCGCGATGGACAGCCGTTCCATCGGCAGGTTGCGCATCAGGTGCAGGAAACCCTTGCCGACTTCACCGACCACATTCGCGGACGGAACCCGCACCTCGTCGAAGGTGAGTTCCGCGGTGTCCTGGGAATGCAAACCGAGTTTCTCGAGGTTGCGGCCGCGGGTGAACCCCGCCATATCGCGCTCGACGGCCAGCAAAGTGAACGCCCCGCTCGCCTTGGCATCCGGGTCGGTGCGGGCGACCACGATGACGAGGTCGGCATGGATCCCGGACGAGATGAAGGTCTTCGACCCCGACAGCACCCAATGGTCGCCGTCTTTGCGCGCGGACGTGCGGATCCCCTGCAGATCGCTGCCCGCGCCCGGTTCGGTCATCGCCACCGCGACGACCAGTTCGCCGGCCGCGAAAGCCGGCAGCCAGCGGGCCTTCTGCTCGGCGTTGGTGAGCTCGAGCATGTACGGCGCGAGCACATCGTTCTGCAGGGTGAAGGCCGGCCCACCGGAGGAAGCCCGGGTCACTTCCTCGGCGACGATGGCGTTGTAGCGGAAATCGCCCGACATCCCGCCCCCGCCGAACTCCTCCGGAACCGAGAAACCGATCACCCCGAACTTGGCGGCATCGACGTAGAGCTGCTTGTCGATGATCCCGTCCTTCTCCCATTGCTCCTGGTGCGGGGTGGCGTACCGGGCCAGGAACTCGCGCACAGTCGCGCGGTACTGGTCGTGTTCGGTATCGAAGATTTCGCGTTTCATCCCTTGCCTACCTTCCCGACGCCACTGCCGCGGCCGGATCGGATTCCTCTATCTCCGCGACTATTTCGAGAAGCCGCCGCCGGTCCACTTTCAGCGACGCGCTTCTCGGCAACTCGGGTACCGTGTAGATCCGCACCGGGACCTCGTAGGCGGTGAGCTGATGGCGGCAGAACGCCTTCAGCTCGTCCTCGGAAACCTCCGCGGTGCCGTCGACCAGTTCGACGGCGGCGACAGGCACCTTCCCGAGCCGCTCGTCCTCGCGGCCGTACACCGTGGCATCCAGGATGGCGTCGTGGGCGCGCAGCGCTTCCGCGACCGTCTCGGGCTGAATCTTGAAGCCACCCCGGATGATCGCGTCGTCGGCGCGGCCGTCGATGTAGACGAAGCCGTCCTCGTCGAGGTGGCCGATATCCGAGGTGCGGACCCAGTCGCCCGTGCCGGTGCCGGTCTGGCTCGAACTGACCTCGAGGCGCCCGGACTGCCCGACGGGCAGGATCGTGCCGTCCTCGGCGACCGCTCGCAGGCGGACGCCGGGCATTTCCCGACCGACGCTGCCGCGCTTCTTGGTCCACCACTCGGCATGCATGGGCTTGGTCCACCCGGCGATCGCCCCGGAGAATTCGGTGGCGCCGTACATGACCAGCACCGGGATGCCGTATTTCGCGGTGAACTCGTCGGCGAGATCCGGGTTGACGAAGGTTGTGCCCGCGGTGATGGCCCGCAGGCTGGCCAGATCAGCGGCGGGGACATCGGCGCTGAGCACCGCGCGCATACCCGCGGGCGGCAGGCCGGCGACCTTGGGCTGGTGTTCTTTCACCGCCGCGCACCAGCCCTCCACGGTGAAGCGCGGAAGCATCACGAAGGGCCGGGCCTCGGCGAGGTTCTGCAGCACTCCCCACAAACCGCCGATATGCACGATCGGCAGGGTGACCAGCGCGACCCGTCCCGTCAGCAGTTTGCGGTCGGCCGGACCGGCCGCACCGGTATGGCCGTGCACCGCGGAGAGCGCGGCCTCGAGCTGACGCCAGGTGAGCGGAATCCGCTTGGGTGGGCCGGTGGTCCCCGAGGTGAACATCTCGATGCCGACCGGATCCGCGATCTCCGCACCGGTCTCCGGCGTCCCGGCCACACTCGCCTCGGTGGTCGCGATCACTTCGGTGTCGTCGACGGCGAATCCGATCATGCCGGCGCTTTCGGCCACCGACCGGAACTCCGGCTCATTCCACGTGGCGGCGGGCGCCAGGACGGCGCGCGGGCGGGCATCGGCCATATCGGCACTCAGCCGCGCCACCGGTTGCATGGGGTTGAGGGTGATGACGGTGCGCCCCTTGCCGAGGATGGCGATGAGGGCGGCGATCGACTCCATCCGGTTGCCGAGCACGACACCGACTCTGCTGCCCGCCCCGCAGCCGGCGCCGGCCAGGGCGGCATCCAGGCTCTCCGCAAGCGCCCGGACTTCCCCCCAGGTGAACCAGGTGTCACCTTGCTGGATCATGGCGGCGTCGTCGTCGGCCTCCCATAGCCGCGCCAGCGCGCCCCTGATGCTCGTCATTCGTTTCCTCCCACTCTTGCGGTAGCGGGCCACCGCGCCGGGACGCCGCACTTTCGGCACCCGACCGTGTCGATCGCCGTGATCACATAGCCCGGTATTCCGGGTGTCGTATGCTCTATTCAGAAGATAGCTGACATGGTTAACTAGGTCAATATTGAAAGGAGTCTCTGTGGATTTCGCATTGAGCGACGAGCAGGAAGTTCTTGCCGCCGGCGAGCGCGCCTGGCTGGCCAAGCACGACCCCCTCGCCGCACGCCGGCCGACCATCGACGCGGGCCCGGCCAGAGTCCCCGGCAGCGCCGCGAAACACCTCGTGGAGTCGGGACTGATCGGCCTGCTGACCAGTGATATGGGCGGTACCCATGTCGACCTTGCCGTGCTCGTCGCCGAACACGGCAGAGCGGGCAGCACCGTACCGCTCGCCGAACTGGCGCTGGCCACCGCCGAGCTGGACAAGCTCGACCATTCCCTCACAGCGCTCGCCGAGGCCAACGCCGGCGGTGCCGAATCCATCCCGCTTGTTCTCGCCTCGGATGACGGCGCCCCACTGACTGCCGAGATCAGCGGCGCCGAGCTGCGGGTCAATGGCGTCACCGCACCCGCCACCGCACTGCTCGACGCCACCGGATACCTGGTCGCCACAATCTCTTCGACGGGTACGGAGATTCTCGCCCACGTGCCGAGCGGGAGCGCGGGCGTCACGCTTCGCACTCGCGAAACACTCGACCTCACCAGGTCCTGGTCCGTTCTCGAACTCGACCTGACGGTGCCTGCCGATCGGTGGACTGCCGTACCGGACGGCACTCTTGCCTACCTGGACGACGCCCTCGCCTTCTACCGGAAAATGGACGCGTTGGGCGCCGCCGAACGGCTCCTGGAGCAGACGGTCGAGTACGCCGGTCAGCGCACCCAGTTCGGTCAGCCCATCGGGAGTTTCCAGGCCGTCAAGCACCACTGCGCGAATATGGCGCTGCAGACCGAGGCATCCCGGGCGGCGCTATGGGCCGCAGCCGTCGCGCTCGACGACACCGACTCGGGCCGCCGTGCCGCGGCCGTGTCCGCGGCGGCGGCTTACGCGGGAGAGGCGACCAGCACCATCGCCTCCACCGCCCTGCAGGTACACGGCGGCATCGGGTTCACCTGGGAGCACGACCTGCACCTGCTGACCCGCCGGATCAAGGTGGACGAGTTGTTGAACGGCTCGGTGAGCCTGCACCGCAGGCGGCTCGCCCGGCAATGAAGATCGATCTGCCCCTCTCCTCCCCCACCGGAGCCCTCGCCGATGTCGCCGCCATGGCCGACGAAGCGGAGTCGAGCGGGTTCGACGGCGTCTCCTACAGCGAGGTCGTCTCGGATCCGCTGCTCCATCTGACCATCGCCGCCGGCGTGACCGAACGCGTGGACCTGTTGACCAATATCGTGGTCGCCTTCGCCCGCTCTCCGATGACCCTGGCCGTCCAGGCCCGCGCGTTACAGGATTACAGCGGTGGACGGCTCGTTCTCGGCCTCGGCACCCAGATCAAACCGCATATCGAGCGGCGGTTCTCGATGCCGTGGAGCGCGCCGGCCCCGCGGATGGCCGAATTCATTTCCGCGATGCGGGCGATCTGGGACGCCTGGGCGACCGGCGAGAAGCTCGACTTCCGGGGCGACTTCTACACCCACACGCTGATGACACCCATGTTCACGCCGCCGACCGTCTTTCCGGCACCCCGGGTGCTGCTGGCGGGAGTCGGCGCGAAGATGGCCGAAACCGCAGGCAGAGTAGCCGATGGGATACTGCTGCACCCCTTTTCGACGGACCGTTACCTGCGCGAGGTGACCGTGCCCGCTCTCACGAAGGGACGCGGCACACCCGGCGCCCCCGAAACCTCACCGGAGATCGTCAGCTCGGCGTTCGTCGCCACCGGGAACACCGAGGAGGAGCTGGCCGCATCGGTGACCGCGGTGCGGCGGCAGATCGCGTTCTACGCGTCGACTCCGGCGTACCGGGTGGTGCTCGACCTGCACGGAATCGGCGAACTCGGCGAGGAATTGACCACCCTGTCGAAAAGCGATCGGGCCGGCAAATGGTCGGAGATGGGAACTCTCATCGACGACGAGATCCTGGAGCTGTTCGCCGTGGTCGGTCCCCCCGCAGAGGCGGCAGCAGCGCTGCGGGCCCGGGCCGGCGAGGTCGTCACCCGGTACGAGATCAACAATATCGGCGTGCAAACCCCGAGCCTGCAGCGCGAACTCGCCAGGGCATTGAAGGGCACTGCGGCCTGATCCGTCACCCATCGGCGGTACGCCGGGTGTCAGGCCGACCAGCGTCGGCGCGACGGTGTGACGGCGCGCGGGTGAGAGCGAAGCCGCGCGCCGGTCCGGCCACTCAGCGCGGCATCTTCAATCCGCGTTCGGCGATGATGTTGCGCATGATCTCGGAGCTACCGCCCGCGATCGTGAACGCGCGGGCGTAGAGGAATTCGTCCTGCCACCGGCCGCTGTCCACGGCACCGCTGTCACCTTCGACCAGGATGCCCGCTTCGCCGCTCAGTTCCAGTGCGAAGCGCGCGATCTCCACACCGATCTCACTGAACATCAGTTTGGCCATCGGCGCGTCCTGCACCCGCTCGGTGCCGCGTGACCATCGGCTGATGTTGGCGTATACCAGCGCGGACAGCGCCTCGACTGCCGCAGTCAACTTGCCCAGCGTCTCCTGGACCGCACCGTCTTCGATGGCCGGGCGCCCGCCGCGGGTCATCTTCTGCGCGAGGTCCTTCAGCGCGTCCACGTTCTGCCGCAATCGGACCACACTCGTCGCGACGCCGCTGCGCTCGTGCCCGAGGCTCGAATTGGCGATCGCCCAGCCCGCGTTCAGCTCACCGATCAGGGCGTCGGCGGGCAGTTCGACGTTGTCGAGGAACACCTCGTTGAAGTCCGATGTACCGGTCATCTCGCGCAGCGGCCGCACGTCGACACCGGGCAGGCTCATATCGACGACGAAGGCACTGATGCCCTTGTGCTTCGGCGCGTCCGGGTCGGTGCGGGCCAGCAGGTAACCGTATTCGGCCCACTGCCCATTGGTGGTCCACACCTTCTGGCCGCTGACGCGGAAGCCACCGTTCTCGGTACGCACAGCCTTGGTCCGCAGCGAGGCCAGGTCGCTGCCGGAGCTGGGCTCGCTGAACAGCTGACACCAGGTGTCCTTGCCGGAGCGGATGCCCGGCAGGTAGCGCCGGCGCTGTTCCTCGGAGCCGAAGTCGATCAGCGCGTGCGACACCAGACCACCGGCGCCCGCGAAATGCGGTGCCCGGGCCCGGGCCAGCTCCTCACCCACCACTACATCGCGCTCGCTCGAGTAGGAGCTGCCCTCGCCGCCGTACTCCTCCGGCCAATCGCCGCCCATATAACCGGCGGCGTAGAGCTTGCCGATCCACTCGGTGATCAAGGTGTGCTCGGCCCGGTCCTCGGCGCTGCGCACGCCGGCCTTCGGCGGGATCGCCGGCGCGTTGGCCTCGACGAAGGCCCGCACCTCCAGCCGGAACCGCTCCAGCTCCGGGCTCATTCCGTAGTCCATCTCAGCTACTCCTTCTGTGGATCCGCGCCGGGCTACCCGCCGGTCAGCGAACCTCGTAGTTTCGGGTGGGAACCTCCGACCGCTCGACCTGCGCCAGCCCGATCGGGTTGCCGATCACGGTGTACGACATACCGGTGGCGAGGGCGTGCGAACGGCCCGTATCGCGCGATTCCCAGATCGCCCGAATGCTGCCCTGTATCGCGGCCGGCGGCTTCGCGGCGATCCGCGCGGCCAGTTCCTGCGCCCGATCCCACAGCTGTGCGCGCGGCAGCACTTCGCTGACGAAGCCGATCTGGTGGGCACGTTCGGCGGACATCCGTTCGTCCAGACCGAGCAGGACCATCCGCAATACCTCACCGATCGGAATGCGGTGCGCCAGTCCGATCGGTTCGAGGGCCGCGACCATACCGTAGGAGACATGCGGATCGAAGAACTGGGCGTCGTCCGCGGCGACGATGATGTCGGCCTCGTTGAGCCAATACAGGGCGCCGCCGGCGACCATGCCGTGCACCGCGCAGATCAGAGGCTTCCAGCAGCCGTTCTGTTTGGGGGACAGATCGACACCGGGATCCTGCCGGCTGAACGGGTTGTCGGCCAGATAGGTGCCTTCCCGCACGTCCACCCCGGTGCAGAAGGCACGGTCACCGTTGGCCCGCAGCACGATCGCGTGCACATCGTCCTCGTCGTCCGCGAACCGCCAGAGCGCTTTGAACTCCGCGCGCATGGCGTCGTTGAAGGAGTTCATCCGCTCCGGCCGGTTGAGGGTGATGGTCAGGACGTGTTCTTTCAGCTCCGCGATCACCGTGGTCAACCCGTTCAGATCCACCGTTCCTCCTGCAGTCGTGAGTGATACTTCCGCACTATACCTATATAACTAAGTGAATTATCTTACGGTCGCCGAAACCGGCCCGGGAACGGCCGCTCGCGCGACAAGCATGTGGTAAACAAAACTTACTAAGTTATCCTTCAAATGTCAGTAGTAGAGACTGCCGAATCACCGCAGACTCCGACGCCGGGAGACCCGACCATGCCGCAAAGCCTGCTGTTCTCACCCATGACCCTGCGTGGGGTCACGGTCAAGAACCGGCTCTGGGTCGCGCCGATGGCGCAGTACTCGGCCACCGAGCGTGGCGTCCCGACCGACTGGCATCTCGCCCATCTGGGCGGTATGGCCCGCGGCGGCGCCGGCCTGGTGATGTCGGAGGCCACCGCGGTACTTCCCGAGGGACGTATCTGCCTCCCCGATGCCGGTATCTGGGGCGACGAACATATCGAGGCGTGGTCCCGCATCACCCGGTTCATTGTCGGCCAGGGTTCGGTTCCCGCCATGCAACTCGCCCATGCGGGCCGCAAGGGCAGCACTCAGGTCCCGACAGAGGGGCGCAACGCGATCACCGAAGCGGAGGGCGGCTGGCGCACCGTCGCCCCCTCCGCGCTCGCGTACGAGGGGCTGCCGGAACCACACGCGCTCACCCTCACCGAAATCGCCGATACCGTCGCCGCCTACGCCGCCGCGGCGAAGCGGGCGGTCGAGGCCGGCTTCCAGGTCCTGGAGATCCATGCCGCGCACGGCTACCTGCTCAACGAGTTCCTGTCCCCGCTGGGCAACGAACGCACCGACCGGTACGGCGGCGACTTCACCGGCCGTACCCGCATCCTGCACGAGGTCGTCGCGGCGATTCGCGCGGCAATCCCCGAATCGGTTCCGCTGTTCGTCCGGCTCTCGGCCACCGACTGGGCCGAGGGCGGCTGGAGCATCGAGGACACCGTGCGACTGTGCGCGGAACTCGACGGCACCGGCGTGGACATGATCGACGTATCCAGCGGCGGTATGGTCGCCCACCAGAAGATCACCGTCGGTCCGGGCTATCAGGTCCCGTTCGCCCGCGCCGCGCGGGCGGCCGGTTCCATTCCGGTGATCGCCGTCGGGCTGATCACCGAAGCAGTCCAGGCCGAGCAGCTCCTGGTCGACGGCGCGGCCGATGCGCTGATGTTCGGCCGTCAATTGCTGCGGGAACCGCACTGGCCGTTCCGCGCGGCGGTCGAACTGCGGGCCGAGCTGCGCTGGCCTGGGCCTTATCGTTCGGCCCGATACCAGGGCAGCATCCCCTGACCCGGCGGCTCCCCGATCGCGACCCACCCCCGGCGCACGAGAACCGCCGCGCATACGCCGGAGCCGTCCGCCGCCCCGGCAGGACGACGGGCAGCGGGACACCGCGGTCAACGCCGCCCGGCCGGCGGTTTCCACGCGGCGGTCAGGTCGATCGTGTCGAGGAGCCCGGTTTTGAGCACCTTGTTGGTCGGCGTACGCGGTAGCGCCTCGACCAGGGCAAGATACTTCGGCAGGGTGTGTTTGGGTAGCCGGCTCGTCATCCAGTCGTACAGCGCCGGGGCGTCCAGCGTGCCGTTCTCGACGACTTCCGCCGCGATCAGGATCTCGTGTCCGGCAACGGTATCGGGTACTCCGACCACCGCACAGGCAACCAGCTGCGGGTGCTCGTCCACGACCGCCTCGACCGCGGTGCTGGAGATGTTCTCGCCCATCCGGCGGATGGTATCGCCGGCCCGATGGACGAATTCGAAGTTGCCGTCGGCGTGCCGGATGACGATATCGCCGGTGTGATACCAACCGCCGGCCAGCGCCCGTTCGGTCGCCGCCGGCCGGTCCAGGTAACCGATCATGATCATGAGCCGGTGCCCGGGCCGGATCCAGAGCTCGCCCGGGACGCCGTCGGCAACGGGGTTCCCGTGCTCGTCGACAACCTGCGCTCGATAGCCGTCGCGTACGCGGCCGCACCACATGTGTTCGAGGTCCGGCGGGTCGGTCAGTACCAGCGGGAAGCCGACTTCTGTCGATCCGTAGAGGTCGTAGCACCGCACGCCGAATCGCCGAGCGAACTCGGCGGCGAGTGCCGCGTTGTGACCGGCGAACACCGCTTCGAGCGGGTTCTCGGCATCGTCCGGGCGTGGCGGCAACGCGAGCAGGAGCGCGGCATGGAACGTCCCGGTGGTGCAGCCGAACCTGCGCACATCGTCCATGGTGGCCCGCGCCGAGAACCGTTCGCGGAAAACGACCCGGCCGCCGGTCGCGCACATGGCCACCAACGGGCTGCGTCCGGTGACGTGGAACATGGGGTGGCAGTTGTAGGCCACATCACCGGGGCCGAGCGGAATCCGGTCGGCCATGGTGGCGAATTGGGCCCAGGCGAGTATCACTCCCTTCGCCGGCCCGGTACTGCCGGACGTATAGATCACGCAGGCGATATCGGCCGGCGTGGGCAGCGAATCGAATGCGACGGCCGTTGCGTCCAGGTCTGCCCATGCGCCCCGCTGCACTGCCCATACGGGCAGAGCCGGTCGTGTTTCCCGGATTCGGTCGACGAATTCCGGTCTGGCCAGGCACAAGAGTGGCGCTGCGTCGTCGAGCACGTGTTCGAGAAACGTACCCTTCAGGTCCGGGTCGATCGGCACTTCGATTGCCCCGAGGCAACCGAGGGCGATCCAGACCATCGCCGCATCGATCGAGGGCGGCAACAGGGTCGCCACCCGGGAGCCGGGCGCCACGCCGAGATCGCGGAGGTACCCGGCCCAGCGGCAGACGCCTTCCCACGTCGCACCGTAGGTGGCATGTCCTCCGGTCACTTCGTGCAGGAACGGCCGGTCCGGCTCCGACAGGGCGCGGGCACGCAATCGGACCGGCAATACCGATGCCGGATCGGTTGCCATGGCGACGAGCGTCGATGCGGCAGACAATTCGGTTCTCTTCCTACTCGCACTGCGGACGCCGCCAGCGCGGGACAGTGGGAATCCCGCGGTGGCGGCGTCTGTGACAGTGGGTGCGCGCCGGGCATCCGGCGCCGCGCACCGTCGATGGTTCAGTCGTCGCAGGCGATGACTCCGAGCTCGAGCAGCTCGTCGATGCGCTCCGCCGCGAGCCCGATCTCGCGAAGCACCGGGCGGGTGTGCCGGCCGATGGTGCAGCCGGCATCGGCTTTGGTGCGTGAGCGCGAAAACCGGGTGAGCGGCGCCAGCCGGCGGTGCTCCTCGAAGATGGGGCTGACCGCTTCGACGCTGTACCCGGCCTCGAAGAACGGGTCGGACTGCAGCGCCGATTCGGAGTTACGTTCGAGAACGGCGACACACCCCACGTCGAGGGGCGTGAGCTCGTCCTCCCACTGCTGCTGTCCTTTGGTGGCGAATACGTGTGTCAGCACCTCCGCGAGCGCCGCGTCGTTTTCGCTGCGGGCCTCGGGAGTGGCGAACCGCGCATCCGCAGCCAGATCGGCGTAGGGCGACAGCGCCTTCGCCAGCGCCTCCCATTCACTCGGCAGCGGCGCGGCGAGGAAGACCCAGCCTGCACCGGCCCGGTACATCCGGTAGAGGGCACCCAGCCCGAAGAACTGCGCGTCGGCGGTGGCGATCTCCGGCCGGCCCTCGTAGCTGGTGTTGTAGGAGATCAGCGCTTGGTGCACTGTCCCCAGCATCGTGGTGACCATATTCGAGAGCTCGACACCCTGGCGTTTGGCGTAGAGGCCCACCAGCATCGCCGAGGCGACCCCCAGGGCGGCAATACCGTCGGATTGGACGGCCGGTACCGCGCCGGCCGCATGCAGGGTCCGCGCTCCGGCGCGCAGTGCGTCCCCGTCGCCGGGCGGGTTGATGGCGTCGCGACCGTCGATCGCGGAGAGTCCGGTCGCCGCACCGATCGAGGGGGCATAGGCCGGCCTGGACGCGTACGGGCCGGTGATGCCGTAACCCGGTGTGCTCAGGTAGACGATGTCCGGATTGATCGTCTTGAGCGTCGCTTCATCGATCTGCGCCCGCTCGGCGGCCGCGCCCCGGAAGCACTGCAGCACGATATCGCTGCGTTTGACCAGCTCGTAGACGAGCTCGAGTCCCGCGGGTTTCGAGAGGTCGACCGCGACACTTTCCTTGCCCTGCAACACCTTGGCTCCCCCGGCCTCGGGGAAGGCCACGAGGTTGCGGATGTTGTCACCCTCGATCGGCTCGATCTTGATCACCCTGGCGCCGAGGTCGCCGAGCAGCGTCGCCCCGTAAGGCCCGGCGAACATGGTGCCGAATTCGAGGATCGTGACCCCGCGCAACGGCAACTCTTCCCGTTCGGGGTCGGCCGCGGCCGCTGCCGACGCGAGCGCCGCGAGCGCGGCGCGCACCTCGTCATCGTGCTGGCCGGGAAGCGGTGCCGGACGTGGCGGGACGAGCGGCTTGCCGTCCGCGTGGATGAGGGTGGACGGCTGGCGTACCGGGCCGATCCCGGGATTGTCGACGGTGACGACGCGACCGTCCGCCACGACCTGGGGGTGATCCAACGCCTCGTCGGGCGTGCGGAAGGCCTCGGCACTGATGTCGTGATTCGTCTCGAAGACCTGCTGCCACTCCTCGAACGAACGGGCGCCGACGCGTTCGAGCATCATCTCCCAGAATTCGGTCCGCAGTTCCGCGGTCGGCAGCATCGGGAAGCCGGCCCACTTGGGGTCGGCCAGCTCCCCGACGAGATCGAGTTCGGTGAGCCACGCCTGCATCAACCGCGGCGCGGTCTGCGCGAACTGCATCCAGCGACCGTCCGCGGTCGCGGCTATCAGCAGGGCATAGATCAGGTAGGCCTGTGGACGCCCCTCGTCGTCGTAGGCCACATCCATCGGGCTGAAGGCGTCGGGGTAACGCTCGAGGACCATCTCGTAGAACCAGTTGTACGGATCCATCGACCCCATACCGGTCACCAGGTTGGATTCGACGGCCTGGCCACAGCCGCTCGACATCCGTTCGATGAGCGCGGCGAGGATACCGTGCACCGCGGCCTGCGACGCTCCGAAGGAGGCGTAGGGCGTGGATACGAATGCCGGTCCCGGCCGGGTGGTCAGCTGGCGCTTCTCGAACATGACCCCGGTCTTGGCCATCACGAGACCTTCCCAGCCCTTGTAGTCCTTCCACGGGCCGGTACTCCCCCAGCCGGTGATCGACGCCCAGACCAGCCGCGGGTACTTCTCCGCCAGCGTCTGCGGGGTGAGCCCGAGCCGGGCGGCCGAATTCGGCCGCATCGTCGTGATCAGCACGTCCGCGCTACTCAGCAACGCACGCAGCGTCGCGAGGTCGTCGTCGGCGTGCACGTCCAGGGTGACGCTGCGTTTGCCGCGCAGCAGCCCGGGCCAGCCCGCAAGGTCGCGCAAATCGCTGCCTCCGGGCGGCTCGACCATGATGACGTCTGCGCCGCAGTCCGCCAGGAACTGGCTCGCCTGCGCGCCGGGCAGCGTGGTCGACAGGTCGACGACCACCAAATCCGCGAGGGGCCCCGGGCTCGTTGCCTGGTCCGGTCCTGTCGTCACGGTGTTTCCTTTCGTCGAAAATGGTCGGCACGGTCGGCAGCCCGGTGCCATGCCTTGCCCGCGTTCTCGGTTACGCGCGGCGAGAGATCAAGCGATGGCGATGTTCTTGAGCCGGAGGAACTCGTCGATGCCCTGCCGGCCCCCCTCTTTGCCCAGGCCGCTGAGGCCGACGCCGCCGAACGCCCGGTTGACACCGAGGTTCATCGCGCCGTTGATCAGGACTTCGCCGGTAACCAGTTCCTCGGCAACCCGGTGCGCGCGGCGCAGGTCGTTGGTCTGGATATATCCGGACAGGCCGTACTCGCTGTTGTTGGCGATCTCGATCGCCTCCTGCTCGGTCGCGAAGGGGGTGATGGCCAGCACCGGACCGAACACCTCTTTCTGCGCGAGTTCGGATCGGGGGTCGACATCGGCGAACACGGTCGGCTCGAGGAAGAAGCCGTCGGCCAGCGCACCGCCGAGCCGACGGCCACCGGTGACCAGACGCGCGCCGTCCGCCCGGGCGCGCTCGATCATGCCGAGGATCCGGTGCAGTGCCGCCTCGTTGACGACGGGCCCGGAGATCGTCCCCTCGGCCAGCGGGTCGCCGACGGTGATGAATTCGGTGAACGCCTTGACGCGGCCGATCATCTCCTCGTAGATGCTGTCCTGCACCAGCATCCGGGTGGGTAGTGCGCAGCCCTGGCCGCTGAGCGCTCCGATCGACATCATCGTGCCGTGCGAACATGCCTGGTCCAGGTCGGCGTCGGCGAAGACGATATTCGCTGATTTGCCGCCGAGCTCCAGGACCGACGGCTTCATCAGATCGGCGCAGCTGTGCAGTATCTTGCGCGCGGTGTCGGGGCCACCGGTGAAGGTCACCTTCTCGACCAGCGGGTGTTCGACCAGCGCCGCGCCGGCCTGGGGCGCACCGGGCAGAATATTGACCACACCGGCCGGTATGCCGGCCTGCTCGACGAGGTCGGCGAAGAGTTCGGCGGTGAAGGGGGTCAGCTCGGAGGGTTTGACCACTACCGTGTTCCCCGCGGCCAATGCGGCCGGAATCTTCATCGCGAGCGAGATCAAGGGACCGTTCCAGGTGATGATCACACCGATCACGCCATAGGGCTGGCCGAGCGAGTAGGAGAACTCTCCGTCGGGACCGAACGACCCGGTGACCTCCGAGGTCAGCTTGTCCGCCCAGCCCGCGTAGTAGCGCGTCCACTCGATCGACGACGCGACCAGACCGGCCGCGATCGGGAGCGGGGTGCCGTTGTCGAGCGCACCCAACCGGGCGAACTCGTCCGCATTGGCTTCGATCAGATCAGCGAGCCCGGTCAGCAGCTGCCGCCGCTCGGCGGGCCGGGTGCGGCGCCAACCGGCGAAGGCCTCGTGCGCCGTTTGCGCTGCCCGGTCCACCTCCGCCGGACCCGCCAGCGGTATCCGCGCGTCGACCCGGCCGTCGACGGGATTGATGTGCTCGTGCACTCCGCCCGACCCGCCCGCGAGCCGCTCGGCCCCGATTCGCAGGTGCACCGCGGGCCTGGTCGTATCGATTGCCTGACTGCTCATGGATTCGTCACTTCGCTTCATTGCGATCGGATATGACAACGCCATCTTAGTTAACGATGTTGCGCAGCTCACACAGTATTACGGACTCCAAGTGTCTGCAAGTAGCAAAAATCGAGCACCGCCGGACCACGCGCACACCCGACTGTGATTGGTTGATCCGAGACGAACGCGCGGCCCGTTGCAGCAAGGAGAGAACCCACATGAGCCGGCAAGCCACACCCCTCGGACGCCCGCGCGACCCCGAACTGGACGAGAAGCTGATGACGGCAGCACTGCTCGAATACGCCCAGCTGGGCTGGGGGGCGTTCACCATGCAGGGCGTCGCCAGGCGCGCGGGCGTCGGCAAGTCCGCGCTCTACCTACGCTGGTCGACCAAGGAAGAATTGCTGCTCGACAGCGTCGAATCGGTAGCGCTGACCCTAAGCGTCAACGTGGACACCGGCTCGCTGACCGGCGATTTGACAGCCTTGGCCACCGCGCTGCTCGAACACTTCCTCGACCCGATCGGCTGGGCGACCCTACGGATCACCATCGACGTCACCGCCGAGTTCACCGACCTCCGCCCCTTCCAGCAGCGCATCGTGAAGGCATTGCGCAGTGCCGCGACAGGAGCATTCACCCGAGCGGTCGAGCGCGGCGAGATGGCCACCGGCACTGCCCACGAACCACTGATCGAGTCCCTTTTCGGCGCCGTCCTGATGCATACGCTGTCACGCTCGCACGAGGAGAGAGAGCATGCGCGCACACACCCCGGCGAGCACGTCGCGCCGCTCGTCGACGTCATAGTGCGCTCGGCGCGGCCGCCGAAGAAGTGATTGCACATATCTAACTCAGTCGGTTAACTTCCAGGCATTCAATGCCGTACACGCCCGCCCCCGGCCGGTTTCTACGGCAAACCCGTGTCGAATCTACGGAGGACCCCAATGACCGGTCTCGAGGGCAAGGTCGCCCTGATCACTGGAGCGGCCCGCGGCCAGGGACGCTCGCACGCGGTGCGCCTGGCGAGCGAGGGCGCCGATATCATCGCCCTCGATATCTGCGCGGATATCGACACGATGGACTACCCGAACGCCACGCCCGCGGATCTGCGGGAAACGGTCGCCCAGGTCGAGGCGCTCGGCCGGCGGATCGTCGCGGTGGAGGCCGATGTTCGCGATGCCGCCGCGACCCGGGCGGCCGTCGACGGTGGCTACGAAACGCTCGGACGGATCGATATCGTGCTCTCCAATGCGGGCATCGTCCGGCTCAGCGACGGCCCGGACGATTATGCGCAGATGTGGCAGGACGTGGTGTCGACCAACCTGAGCGGCGGCTTCCACGTGGTCGCCGCCGCGGTTCCGCACCTCATCTCCGGCGGGCAGGGCGGTTCGATCGTCTTCACCGGATCGACGGCGGGCGTGCGCCCCACCGCGAACCTGAACACCGCCGCGCTGGCCTACACCGCGTCCAAGTGGGGTCTGGTCGGAATCTGTAAGCAGTACGCCGCATCGCTGGCCGAGCACTCGATCCGGGTCAATATCGTGCACCCGACCGGCGTCGCGTCGGGTATGACGATGAACGAGGCGATGGGCCGGCTCGCCCAGGAAGCCGCCGCCGGGGGGAAGAACTCCATCGCCGAGATGCAGAACGCCCTGCCGATCGAGATCCTGCAACCGAGCGATATCTCCGACACCATCGCGTTCCTCGTATCCGATCAGGCGAAATGGATCACCGGCGTCTCACTACCGGTGGACGCGGGTTTCTCCGTCCGCTGAGTCCGGATCCCGCGGGCGGCGGTCAGTACAGGCCGCCGTCCACCCGGATCAGCGATGCGGTGGTGTAGCTCGACGCCGGACTGGCCAGATACAGGGCGGTGGTGATGATCTCCGCGGGGTCACCGGGCCGCCCCGCCGCACTGCGACTTGTCCGCCGACCCTCCTCCGGCCATGCCTTGGAGATATCGGTGAGGAACGGTCCCGCGGAGATGGTGTTGACCCGTACCTCCGGGCCGAACTCGCGCGCGAATACCTGCGTCAGCGCGTTCAATCCCGCCTTGGCGCCGGAGTACGGGCCGAATCCGGGCTGCGGCATGAGCGCGCCGGACGAGGATACGTTGATGATCGAGCCACCCGCGCCCGCCGCCATCCGTTCCCCGACGAGCGCGCTCAGCCGGAAGGGCCCCTTGAAGTTCACATCGACGATCTTGTCGAAGAGATCCTCCCCGGTCTGCGCGGACGACGGTGCCACCGGCGACATACCGGCATTGTTGACCAGTACGTCGACCCTGCCGAACTCCGCGTAGGCCGCCTCGACCAGCGCGTCGATCTCGTCCCACTTGCCGACGTGACATCCCACGGCGAGCGCCCGGCGCCCCAGGGCGCGAACCTCTTCCGCCACCTCGCGGCATGCGTCGACCTTGCGACTGGTGATCACGATATCGGCGCCGGCCGCGGCGAAGGCCAGGACCATCTGCCTGCCCAGACCACGGCTACCCCCGGTGACGAGTGCGATCTTGCCGGCCAGTGAGAACAGATCCGTCATACGAGACCGTGCTCCTTCAGAATGTCTGCGTACCGCGCGCGGGCAGCGTCGCGGCGCGTCGGAATATGTTCGGAGGGGAAAAGTCCCGCGGCCGGTTGGTAACCTTTCAGTACCTGTTTGGCGACCGTGGCCTTGTGCACCTCCGTGGGGCCGTCGGCCAGCGCCAGCGAAGGCACACTGGTCCACCACTCGTAGAGCGGCAGTTCGGTGGTGACACCGAGTGACCCGTGGATCTGTACAGCCCGGCCGATGATATCGCCGAAGATCTTCGCCATCGCCACCTTGCACATCGCGATACCGGTCCGCGCCGCGCCGTGCGGCTCGTTGTCGATGATCCACGCGGTCTGCATGACCAGCAGCCGGAACTGGGCCAGCTCGATCCAGGAATCCGCGATGAACTGCTGCACCATCTGCTTGTCCGCCAGCAACTCACCCTGGGTACGCCGCGAGAGCACCCGCTCGGCCATCATGTCGAACGCGCGCCGGCATTTGCCGACAGTACGCATCGCGTGGTGTACCCGGCCGCCGCCGAGCCGAGCCTGCGCCACCTCGAACCCCTGGCCGGGGCCGCCGAGAATCGCCTCGCCGGGCACCCGCACCTCGGTGTACCGGATGTAGCCGTGCGTGCCCTCGTCGAGTTCTTCCCGGTCCGGCATCACCACCACATTGCGGATGATCTCGATACCCGGTGTTTCGGCGGGGACGATGAACATCGACATCCGGCGATAGGGGGATGCGTCCGGGTCGGTCACGGCCATGACGATGAAGAAGCTCGCATAGCGCGCGTTGGAGGAGAACCATTTCTCGCCGCTGATCACCCAGTCGTCACCGTCGCGGCGCGCCGCACAGACGAACTCCTTCGGGTCGGCGCCGGCCTGCGGCTCCGTCATCGAGAAACAGGAGACGATATCGCCGTCGAGCAGCGGCTGCAGATACCGCGACTTCTGCTCCGCGGTGCCGAACATGGCCAGGATCTCGGCATTACCGGTATCCGGCGCCGCGGTTCCGAATACCGTGGGCGCCCACATGGACCGGCCGATGATCTCGTTCATCAGGGCGAGCTTGAGCTGTCCGTAACCTTGGCCACCCAGTTCGGGCCCGAGGTGACAGGCCCACAGCCCCTGTTCCCGCACCTGCTGCTGCAGCGGCTTCACAATCGCGCGGGCCGCCGCGTTCTCGGTGTTGTACGGCTGGCCGATATGCGGGAAGAGCAAGTCCAGCGGCTCACACTCCTCCCGCACGAATGTTTCCATCCAGTCCAGCTTGTCCTGGAAATCGGGGTCGGTCCGGAAATCCCACATGCGCTCGGTCCTTCGTCTCGAAGCTGTCTCGGTGTATGTCGTCGCGGGTCAGCGCCCGAGCAGGGCCATCGCCTCGTCGATCAGGCCCGGAAGTGCGGGCTCCATCCGCCGAAACGCCGGCGGCATGGTGTCGGTTTTGCGAGCCCGTTTGATCAGCAGCGCGGTGGCCGCGGCCTCCTTGTACCGGGTCAGCGCATCGAACCAGACGAGGTCCGGCAATGATCGGCCCAGCGCCTGTTCGTACTCCCGGACCACCTCCGCGACGGTGGGCGTCCCGCACGGTTCGGGGCTGGGCGCGGCCGGGTGGCGCGCCTCATCGGTGAAGTAGGTCAGCCAGCTCAGGTCCACCCGGGGATCACCGACCGACCAGATCTCCCAATCGATGATCGCGGTGACCCGGTCGCCCTCGCACAGGGTGTTACCGAGTCGGTAGTCACCGTGGTTGACCACCGGCTCGGCCTGGTCCGGCGCGGATTCGCGCAAGGCGCGCGCGCAGGTTCGGTAATCGCCCTGTAGATCTTCCGGGACGGTCTCGAAAGCTCTTGTCCAACGGTCTATCTCGTCACCGAGAGTGACGACGGGCTCGGCACCGAGTCCGACCTGCGCCGGCAGCACACGGTGCAGGTGGCCGAGCATACGGGCGGCATCGAGGTACCGAGCCCGGACCCGGTGCGCTCCCGCGGGCTCACGCACCTCTTCGAGCAGTGGCTCCACGCATTCGCCGGCGACCAGATTCATCGCCACGAACGGCGGAATGCGCGGCGGCAGTCCTTCGTCGTCGAACAGCACCGCGGGTACCCGGACGCCGGGAGCTTGCGCCAGCGCGGACATCACTCGCCCCTGCCGCAGCACATCCCTGTTGCGCACCGGTGCCAATCCGGGCGGCGCGACCTTGAGTACCACCGATTCGGACGCTTCCGGCGCGCTCAGCTCCGCGACAAAGGTCAGGCTCGACGCGCCGCCGGTCAGCGGCCGGACGCCGGACACGGTCGCACCGGAGATGACCCGGCCCGCTGCCGTGGTGGCACGGACCCCGAGCCGGTCGGCGAAGGCCGCCGCGTCGAGGTGGGCATCAGAATCGGACGGTGGCATCGAAGTTGTTCCCTTCGGAGTGAGAAGCGCGACCGACGGCGCGCTCAGCGGTGCACAGAATCGAATTTACATTCTGAGAATATCATTCTGAGTTCTACGCCCGATGTCAACCCCGGAACAACGCAACGCGGGCCAGGAAAACCCTGACCCGCGTTGCGGCACAGTACAATCGGCGCGTCAGCGCACCGACGCTCTCACCCCCGCGCCGGACGGAAGACCGGCAGCTGCCAGCCGTCCGAAATGGGAGAGAAGGTCACCTCCAGTTCCATCCCGATCTGCACCTCGCTCGGATCCACATCGACGACATTGGTCACCAGCCGGGCATCGCCGGCCCCGTCGAGGGAAACCACGGCCCCGACGAGGGTGATATCGGGAAGACCGGGGAAGCCGTGGACCACGGCATAGCTGTAGACACTGCCGCGGCCCGAAAGCTCTTTCCAATTCTTCTCGGTGGACTGACATTCCGGGCAGAACGGTGTCGGCGGCATCCGGAAGTGCCCGCACGCACCGCATTGCAGCGCGACGAGTTTGCCTTCTTTGGCGTACTCCCAGAACGGCTCGGTGTCACTGTTGGTGGTGATATGCACTGCCTCGGCAGGCAATGTGGTCGCACGCAGGTCGCTCATGCCGTGCTCGTCTTCGGCATGAGCGGGGGCCTGCGTGGTGACGCTCCGCTGCCGACTCCGGCCCTGACCGCTCATGCCGCACTCCCGAGGATCAAGCCACTGACCGGCAGTGCAGCGGGCCCGCCCGTAGCGAGCGCGAATTCGGCGTCCTTCACCTGGTTGATCGCAGTGCCGCGCATCTGCTCGACCGCCTCCTTGATATGGGTCATACCGATGATGTATGCCTCCGATAACTGGCCGCCGTGCGTATTGACCGGAATCGACCCACCCCGGTATCGAATAGCACCGCTCTCGACGAACTCGCCGCCCTCGCCCTTGCCGCAGAACCCGTAGTCCTCGAGCTGCATGAGCACCATGGGAGTGAAATGGTCGTAGAGCAGTGCCACATCGATATCTTCGGCCGTCAGGCCCGACTGCTGCCAGAGCCGCGCGGCGATCGGCGCGTTACCCGAGGACGCGAAGTATTCGTCGGGCATGCCGTACCAGGCGAAGGCGCGGCCCCACTCACGGCGACCGCCGTGCGCGACGGCGACGACCGGCACCGGCTTCTGCCGGAGATCCTTCGCCCGCTCGGCACTGGTGGTGATGACCGCGACGGCACCCTCGGTTTCGAGACAGAAGTCGTAGAGGCACAGCGGGTCCGCGATCATGCGGCCGCTGAAGTATTCCTCTTTGGTCAGCGGTTTCTTCTGGATCGCCTTGGGACGGTTGAGCGCGTTCTCCCGAGTCGAGATGGCGATCTCGGCGAAGGCGTCCCGGCGGGTGCCGTACAGGTGCATGTGCCGGCGCGCCAATACCGACATCAGGTGGCCCGGGCCGGACAGCCCCGACGGCTGCAGGAAGGAGTTGATCGGATCCGGGGCGCTGGCCGCGAAGACCGAGCCCAGGCGCTGCTTCTGCTGCTGCAGCGTCATGACCGTGACCACCGTCGTGGCGTCACCGGCGACGATGGCCGCGCGGGCGAGTCCGATGGAGCCGGCCGCACCGCCACCGCCGGAAGTCAACGACGCGGTGAAGGTGACCTCGGGGATGCCCAGGGTTTCCATGAAATCGGCGGTGTCCATTTTGTCGCCGTACCCGGCGCCGGCGCCGGAGTAGTAGGCGAAACCATCGATTTCCTTGACCGAGATTCCCGCATCCTCGCAGGCCGCCAGGATCGCCTTGCCGGCCAACTCCAGATTCGTCTGCGGTGCGGACCCGCCACGTTTGTAGTACGGGGTCGCCCCCACGCCGACGATGGCGACATCCCTCAAACCGTTGGACACATCAATACTCCATTCTGGTCGCCGTCGACCACCGAGCCCGAGGCACGGAGTGCGCGGACCACACGCAGGAATCCTCGGCGTCACGAGTATGCGAAGCCACGGTTCACCTATATCACATAGTAAGCTTTCAGGCTATTTATTACCAGGTTACATCACTCGACCCACTGGGCCGCACAGCTAGAAGATGAACCTTGTGCACTATGTAATCTACGGTTAACCTGAGATCCAGATCACATCCGATCCCGCGCAGCAGCCGGCCCGCAGCAGCCGCCCCCGCGGGGTATCGGGAACCCATCTGATCCGGAGGATCACCCGTGACTGTTGGTACCCCCCGCAACGACGCATCTGCCGACTCCGGCCCCCTCGACCGCCTCACAGTGATCGACCTGTCGAGCACCCTGCCCGGCGCGCAGGCGACCATGTTCCTGGCCGACGCCGGAGCCGAGGTCATCCTCGTCGAACCGCCCGCGGGCAGCCCGCTGCGGTCCCTGCCGGGGTGGCCCGCACTCGGCCGCGGCAAGAAGAGCATCACCCTCGACCTGCACGAACCCGCGGATGCCGAAACCTTGCGTGGACTACTGCGGACGGCCGACGTACTGGTCACCACCATGCGCCCCGGGGCCGCCGCCCGGCTCGGCCTCGACCCTGACGCGCTCGCCGAGCTCAACCCTCGGCTGGTGAGCGCCGCCATCACCGGATGGGGTTCGACCGGGCCCTTCAAGGACCTCAAGGGGTACGAGGCCCTGGTGATGGCGAAACTCGGCATCATGTTCGGCAAGCGCCAGACCACCACGCGACCCGGGCCCTCCTTCGTACCCACCCCCTTCGCCTCCTGGGGTGCCGCTCAGACCGCGGTACACGGCATCCTGGCGGCGCTGCTGGAACGCGAGGACAGCGGGGCCGGACAGCACGTCGAAGCCGACCTCGTCCGCGGAATCGCGACAATGGACACGTGGCAGTGGTTCTCCGAACTCGTGGCGAACCGGTGGCCCGACGCGTTCGTCCCGGTGTCGGCGTTCGACGACGACGGCAACCCCAACGGGCATTTGATCTACCCGTTGCTCGTCACCCCCACCAAGGACGGTCATTTCATCCAGTTCGCACAGACCGAGCCGCGCCTGTTCCTGGCGTTGATGAAGGAACTCGACCTCACCTGGATGTTCACCGACCCGAAATGGACCGGCATCCCGCAGCTCGAGGACGTCGCCCTGCGGATCGAACTGTGGGAAATCATGCTCGAGCGAGCCTCCGCCCGCACTCTCGCCGAGTGGCAGCAGGTTTTCGACACCAACCCCGACCTCAGCGCGGAGATCTTCCGCACCCCGGCCGAGGCGCTGCGTCATCCGCAGATGGTGCACGACCGCCGGATCGTGACGATCACCGATCCCGATCTCGGCGAAGTGACGCAGCCGTCCACCCTCGTCCACGTGGACGGTGCCGCGATGGCGCCGCCACGCCTGGCACCGCGGCCCGGCGCCGATACCGAGGCGCTGCGGCGGCGTGCGACCGAGACCCAGGTCCCCCGAGCGGTTCCCGGTGACGCTCCCGCCGGACTCCCGCTGGCGGGCGTCACCATCCTGGAGCTGGGCTCCATGTTCGCCGGCCCCTACGCCGCCACGCTGCTCGCCGACCTCGGAGCTCGGGTCGTCAAGGTAGAACCGTCGACGGGCGACACCATTCGCGGTCTGGTGCCGTTTCCCGAGGCAGGCGGCGCAAAGGTGATGCAGGGCAAGGAATCCATCGCCCTCGATATGCACTCCCCCGAAGGCCTGGCGATCGTGCACCGGCTCGCCGGGCAGGCCGATGTGGTGCTGCAGACCTACCGGGCGGGCGCGGCCGAACGGGCCGGAGTGGACGCCGCCACCCTGACCGCGCTCAATCCCGGCCTGGTCTACCTGTGCGCACCGGGCTACGGAGTCGACGGACCGTACGGAGCCAAGCCCGCCTACGCCCCGTCCATCGGCGCCGCGGCCGGCCTCGCGTTGACCGATGTGCCGGATGCCACGGCACGGGTCGGCACCCTCGACGAGATCAAGGCCGCGGTGATCCGGCTCTACGCCGGTGCGGCCAACCTGTCGGTGCAGGCGGACGGGGTCGCGGCGCTCGGGGCTGCCTCGGCGATGCTGCTCGGACTGCTCGCCCGCCGCCGGGGCCGGCCGCTCGGCACGCTGACCACCACCATGATCGCTACCGGATCGCACGCGCTGGTCGACCGCAATGTCGACTACGCCGGCAAAGTCGAACCGTGGCAGGCCGATCGCGAGATGTACGGATACAGCGCCCTCTACCGGCTCTACGAGGCCGAGGACGGCTGGATCTTCCTCGCCGCCCCACTCGAACACGAATGGCCGGGCCTGACCGTCGCGATCGAGCCCCACGTCCGGCTGGCCGACGACCCCCGCTTCGCCACGGCGCAGACCCGGGCCGAGCACAACGACGCCCTCGCCGAGGTTCTGGCAGTGGTGTTCGCTTCGCGTGCGAAGGCGCTGTGGGAGAAGGAACTCGGCGGGGCCGATATCGGCTGTGTCGCGGTGGCCGAGCAGGTGGCGGAGAAAACGCTGCAGGAGGACGAGTTCTTCGATGCCGGATACAGCGTGAACGCGGTGCACCCCACATTCGATGTGCATCGCCGGCTCAGCCCGGCCACCACCTTCTCGCGGTCACGCACGAAGGCCGACGGAGGTTGCCTGACCGGCGCCCACACCGACGCCCTGCTCGCCGAGATCGGCTACGACGATGCGGCGATCACCGATCTGCGCGGCCGCGGGATCGTCGCCTGACCCGGCCGGGACGGTTCACCACGGCGTTCCACCCCACTCCGGCCGTGCCGGGCCGACACAACGCGGCCCGGCACGAGCCGAGACGCCGTTCCGTGCTTGCTCACGTGATCATTCGCCGCCTCGGGCCGATCCATGGCGCCGCGCCTACGAAACTTGTTTAACCTAGTACGATAGATTGTAACGATCGTGGAATTCGCTGGGCCCGGCGTCGGTGAACAGCCCGGCCCGCCCGACCGGCACGAGGTCGGACCAGATGGTTTACTTGGCCGACGAAGACGATCTACCTGGAGGAAACACGTGGCTGACAGGGCCCTGGCACCGATCTTCGAGTCGCGCAGCGCGGCGTCTCGCCCGATCAGGACGCCCAAGACCGCCCAGCTGGTCGCACGCAATCTGCGCCGCATGATCATCGACGGCGATCTGAAGGACGGCGACCACCTCCCGCACGAGGCCGAACTGATGGAGCATTACTCGGTCAGCCGCCCCACCCTGCGCGAGGCCGTCCGCGTCCTCGAATCCGAACGCCTCGTCGAGGTGCGGCGCGGGTCCCGCTCCGGCGCCCGGGTCTGCGTTCCCGGCCCCGAAATTGTCGCACGGCCGGCGTCGCTGCTCCTGGAACTCTCCGGCGCCACGGTGGCCGACGTCTTCGTCGCCCGCGAGGCCATCGAACCCGATGCGGCCCGCATTCTGGCGATCGAGGGCACCGACGAGAACTTCGACGAGCTCGAACGCATCGTCGACGAAGAGATCCCGGCCGCGTACGCCGCCGACAACCTCGCGGTCGGCACCTCGGCCTTTCATCTGCGGATCGTGCAGTTGTCCGGGAACGCGACGCTGGCCATCATCGCCGGAATGTTGCACGAGATCACCGAACGTCACACCGGCGCGGTACTGTTCGAGACTCGCGCGGACAAGGAACGGTACGAGTCCTCGTACAAACTCGAGGTCCGTTCCTGCCGCAGGCTGATCAAACTACTGCGCGCCCGGGACGCGGACGGCGTGTTCGCGCACTGGCAGAAACATATGGTCAACGCCCGGATTTCGCTGATGGAGGGCCGCGAGAACACCCAGGTGCGCGACATCCTCGACTAGCGGTACGGGGGCCGGGTTTTCCGAGGTCCGGGCCGAATCAATCCGTTGCGATAGCGCGATTTCGACAATTCGCAGATGCCGAGGTTCCGATTTCTCGTCGGCCTCGGACCAGCCCGCGGCAGGCATTGGCGGTCCGGCACGCGGAAGCGAGCATCCGAACAAACCCAGATATGAAAGAACTCGCCGGGAGTGCGTGTGCACCCCGGCGAGTCGTTCTGTTCCCACTCTGCCGAACCGGATTCGGTGTGCGCAGAGCGCTACCCGTCGATGCCCGTCAGTTGGCTGAGCCGCGGGCAGCGGCGCGCAATTCACCGTGCCGGGCGAGCATCTGCGCCGCGACTGCCTCGAGTTCCTTCGGCGGTGTCGGCAGGCCGACCAGGCCGCCCTCGCGACTGGGCAGCGCGATGGTGGCGGTTGCGGGGCAGGTGATCTCGCCACGCTGGCTGGTGCCGCGGAACTCGACGTCGACCAGATACCGGTCGCCGTCGACACGCTTGCCGACGACCTCGCCGGTGATGGTGTGCGTATCGCCCTGGTAGTTGAACTTGCGCATCTGGCTGGACATGCTCACCAGCCAGGCGTCGTCGCCCATCCAGTCGGTGAGGTAGTGCGAGAGCCAGCAGTCGCGCATCATGCCGTAGTCGTAGGCGGCGGGCAGGCCGATGGAGCGGGCGTACTCGCTGTCCCAGTGGATACGCTGCGCGACGTCCGGGACACCCTGTTCGTTCGGGATGTAGAACGCGGCGATACGCTGGCGGTTCTGGTAGGTCAGCCGGCCGGTCGACGGCGTGTACGGAGCGAAACCGTAGCCACCGGAATGGAAGACGACCATATCGGTGGTGGTCAGCGGGCCCTTCGCCATGGTGCCGAGGCTCTCCCCCACCGTGACGTCCTCGTAGTACCGGGTATTCGCGCCCTGACGGTGCTCGGCCGCGTAGATCTCGTCGATCTTCGCGATGTCCTCGGGGGTGTAGGAGGCCGGCTCGATCGCCTGGTACTTGTTGCGCTTCTTGGACTCGTGCCGCTCGGTGTGGATCGTGATGACCTTCTGCACCTGCACGACTTCGGCGCGCTGGTTCATCTGGACGTGCGAGCGGGTGACGATCAGCGAGCGGCCCGCGAACTCGGACTCCTTGAGCTCCACGTCGCTGAAGCCCTGGAACGAATACAGCGTGTCACCGTCGTACACCGGGCGGTACCAGTCGGTGGTGGTACCCGAGACGAACACATGGATACCGCGGAACGACGGGCGGCGCTGCTCCTTGGGAACCGGGTCCGCCAGCAGATCCCGGGTGAGGGCGATATTGATCATCGGGGGCGCGATCTGCCCGCCCCAGCGGGTGTTGGGGCCGTACTCCTCGTCGACGAAGAGCGGGTTGTCGTCGCCATAGCTGCGCGCGAAATTGCGCATCACATCGGGCGTGGCGCGCGTGAACTGCTCACGCTGGGTCACCGCGTGATAGATGCCGACCAGGTCGTGCGCGCGCTGAATGTCCTCGTCCCGGAAGGTGTACACCTTCGGTGCGTCCTGCTGCTTCTCTTCCGTCGTCGTCATCTTTACCTCCGTGGTCGTGAGCCGTGAGCCGACGTGGGCGCGCGCTGTCAGTGGGCGCCCGAGCCCATGCCCGTCGGGCGCACCTCCCACCCTACACAGAAGGTAAACTAAGTGAAAGAGGTTGAACTACACTTCCGACGTTGATCATGGTTGTCTAAGTTAACGAGGTATGCTGTCTTGGTGAGTAACCCCCACGCCTACGCGCCCCGGGAACTCGAGCCGGGGGCCTCGGTGCGCGCACCGAAGACGGCGGAACTCGTGGCCATGCGGCTACGGAGCAAGATCGTGCACGGTGAACTGGTCGCCGGCGATATCCTGCCCACCGAAGCGCAACTGATGGAGCAGTTCGGCGTCTCCCGCCCGACACTGCGGGAAGCGATCCGCATCCTCGAGACCGAGTCACTGATCAGCAGCCGCCGCGGCACCCGCGGCGGCGCTCAGGTGACCGGACCCGAGATCGGTGTCGCCGCACGCTATGTCGGGCTGATCCTGCAACTACAGGGCACCACCCTCGCCGATGTGTACGAGGCTCGGATGATCGCCGAACCGGCGTGCGCCGGGCTGCTGGCCGAGCGGCATACCGAAGCGGACCTGGACGATCTGCGGGGGTGCCTCACGGCGCTGCATCGACTCGGCGAACGGGAGCTCGACTCGCCGTCGGCCATGTCGGAGTGGTCGCAGCTGCTCTCCCAGTTCCACCAGTTGATCACCGAACGCGCGGGCAACAGGACCCTCGCGGTGCAGGCCGGGGTGGTCCGGGACATCATCGACACCCACCATGCCCACACGTTCGCGAAGGGATTGCGGACCGCCGCGCCCAGCAGGAATTTTCATCGGAATCTGCGGTCGCTGGAAAAGCTCGTCGCCCTGGTCGCCGCGCGCGACCGCGACGGCGCACAGCAGCACTGGAGCGAACATATGCGGGTCGCCGGTGAAGGTCTGTTCCGCGACGGATCGGGCCAGACCACCATCGTGGATCTGTTCACCTGAGCCCGATGAGAAACGACCGGTCGGCGGTCACCGACCGGAAAGGGTGGTGCCCCTCTCCTGGATTCGGAGAGGGGCATCATCGGCCGAGAGTATCTGCGGTCGAGCAGGAATGTTCAGACAGCGACGTCGTCGGTGACAATCCGTTCGAGTACGTGACGGCGGACCAGCTTCCCGGTCTCGGTCCGGGGCAATTCGTCCCAGTAGACGATCCGGTCGGGCGTCTTGCTGCCGCGCAGCACTGCGCGCACGTAGTCCCGCAGCTCCTCGGGGTCCAGCTCCAACCCGGCGCGCACCACGACGACCGCCTCGATCCGCTGCCCCCACTCCTCGTCCGGTACGCCGACGACGGCGGTATCGAGCACGGCGGGGTGGCGCAGGATCACGTCCTCGATCTCTGCCGGTGCGATGTTCTCCGCGCCGCGGATGATCGTGTCGTCGATCCGTCCGCCGATGTACAGGTAACCGGCTTCGTCGACGTATCCCTGATCGCGGGTATCGAAGAAGCCGCGATCGTCGACCGCACGCCCGATCCCCGCGTACTCGGCGGATACCTGGTCGCCGCGGACGCAGATATTGCCCGCGATCCCCGGCCCGACCGCCGCGTCGTTCGCGTCCCGGATCTCGAGTTCGATTCCGGGAACGACCTGACCGACCGAGCCCAGCCGGGCACGCACAGCGGGCTCGTCACTGCTGAGCGCCGCCCGATGGTCTTCCGGGCCGAGCACCGCGATGGTGGAACTCGTCTCGGTGAGCCCGTAGGCGTTGACGAACCCGACCTCCGGCCACATCCGCAGGGCGCGCTCGATGACGGCGGTCGGCATCGGCGCCCCGCCGTATGCGAGCGCGCGCAGCGAGGGCAGGGTCTTGTCCTCGTCGGCGTCGACAATGCGCGCGAGCATCGTCGGGACGACCAGCGCATTGGTGATCTCTTCTTCCCGGGCGAGCTGAAGCCACTCCCCGGGAGTGAACCGTTCGAGCACCAGGGTGCGCCGCCCCGCATAGAGGTTGGTGATCGCGTTCGCCACCGCCGCGATGTGATACGGCGGCACGCTGATCAGCGCGGCATCGGTCGGCTCCGCGGCGGCGAACTCGACCGAACCGAACACATAGGAAGTGAGGTTCTCATGCCGCAGCAGCACACCTTTGGGCGCCGAGGTGGTACCGCTGGTGTAGATGACGACGGCCGGTGTTTCGACATCGCCGAGGTCCGGCGCGGCCTCGGCACCGGCGGTGTCGCGCTGCGCCGTCCGTTCCAGCCACTGCGCCGGAGTGAGCACGGTCAGCCCGGCGTCTCGCAAGGTGGACACTTGCGCTTCATCGGCGATCCCGATCGCGCGCGGGTGGTTCGCCAGCAAGGACCGGAGTTGCTCCGCGCCGAGCCGGTAGTTCACCGGCACCAGCGGAACCCCCGCGCGCGCCGCGGCGAACATCGCAACCGGGAAGGCCGGGCCGTTGACCGCGAGATAGACCACGGAGTCCGCCTCGGACTCGCGGATCACCGCCGCGCCCGCCTCCGACATCGCGCCGAGTCGCGCGGCGGTGATACCGCCCTCGCGCCGGCCGATGACCACTCGGTCGGCGAACCCGTCGATCGCCATATCCAGCAGCAGGGTCAGATTCATTCGAAACTCCACAAGGTTCGCGTACTGATCGAGGCGGTGGTCAGTCCGAGGCGGGCAACGGTTTGGCCTGCTTGACCTCCAGCGGGCGGTCGCCCACCGCCAGCGAACCCGCACCACCCTTCGTGCACAGCACCTCGAGCCCGGTTTCCTCGTCGACGTAGCGCTTGCCGAGTGCGGTACCGGAGCGGTGCGCCGGGTCGATGGCGCTGCCGTCGCCGGTTCCGGCCTTGCCCGTCGCCATCTCCGCGCCACCACAGGTGAGGGCGATATCGCCCGCGGGTGCGCGCACGACGATGAGCGCGGTGGCGTCAGCGGTACTTGCCAATGACTGGCCGACCTTGAGAATCACGGTGCCTCCAACTGTGCGTCTGACCGGACGGGCCACGTTATCGGTGAGCAAATCGAAACTCTCACCGGCCGATGGCACCTGTCACATAGTTTAGATAGTACTATAAGTGAGCGAAGCAATACATACTCTCGCACCGTAGCGATCATCCGTCGAGCGGCCTCCGGCAGGCCGGCGACGGGCCCGGCGGACAGGAAGCACATATGGAGATCAACGGTAAGGGCGCGATCGTCGTCGGCGGCGCGTCCGGTATGGGCAAAGCCAGCGCGCAGGCCCTCGCGGCGGCAGGCGCGAGGGTCGCGATCCTCGATCGGGAGTCGAGCGACGGAAAAGAAATCGCCAACGAGATCGGCGGGCTCTTCCACGCTATCGACATTACCGATTTCGAAGGTGCCGAACAGGCCCTGGCCGCCGCCGTCGAAGACCTGGGCAGCCTGCACATCGCTGTCAACACCGCGGGCGGCGGCACCGTGAAGAAGACCCTCGGCCGTAACGGTCCGCACGACCTCGATACCTTTCGCCAGGTCCTCGACCTGAACCTGGTCTCCACATTCAACCTCAACCGCCTGCAAGCCTTCCATATGAGCAAGAACGAGGCCGAAGACTCCGAACGCGGTGTCATCGTCAACACCTCCTCGATCGCGGCATTCGAGGGACAGATCGGCCAGGTCGCCTACACCGCCGCGAAAGCGGGCATCGCGGGTATGGCGCTCGTGATGGCCCGCGACCTCGGCCCGCAGGGCATCCGGGTCCTGGCCATCGCCCCGAGCCTGTTCGCCACCGGCGCCACCGCCGGCTTCACCGACGAGCAGGTCGCACCCCTGGTCGCGGACGCCGCCTTCCCGAAGCGGATGGGGCGGCCGGAAGAGTACGCGAAACTCGCGCTCGCCATCGTCGACAATCAGATGCTGAACGGCCAGTGCCTGCGCCTGGACGCCGGCCAGCGGTTCGCACCCCGCTGATCCCACCCGCATCCAGCTAGGAGATAAGCCATGCCGTTGGCACTGACCGACGACCACCTCGCGATCGCCGCCGCGGTCCGGTCCTTCCTCACCGATCAGAAGGCCCAGGAACTCGCGCGCGGTTTCCTCGACGATCCGGAAACCGACGGCAGCGGACTGTGGAAACAGTTGTCCGGCCTCGGCTGGCTCGGGCTGCACCTGCCCACCGAGTTCGGTGGCGACGACTACGGGCTGCCCGAACTGGCGATCGTGGCGGAGGAACTGGGTGCCGTGGTCGCACCGGTCCCGTTCATCCCCACCGTCGTCACCTCATCGCTGCTCGCCGCATCGGACGCGGGCGCCGATGGGAAGGCGCTACTGCCCGGGTTCGCGGACGGCTCGCAGGTCGCGGGACTCGGTCTGCGCGGCGCGCTGGCCGCCGACGACTCGGGGACGTTGAGCGGCCACGCCGGCCACGTGGTCGGCGCGGGTGCGGCGACCCTGTTCGCGCTGCGGGTCGGGGACGACATCGCACTGGTGCGGGCAGACGCCGACGGAGTCGGTTCCGAAGCTGTCGACGCGCTCGACCCCACGCTGCAGATCCGCAGCGTGACACTGCGGGGCGTATCCCCCGAGGTTGTACTGCCCGGCGCGGCCGCGGCGGCCGCCCGTACCGCGCAGGCCCTCGGTGCCGCCGAGGCCGCCGGCGGCGCTCGGGCAACCCTGGAACACGCGCTCGGCTACGCGAAAGTACGGGAACAGTTCGGCCGTGCCATCGGCTCGTTCCAGGCCGTCAAACACCACCTCGCGAACATGCTGGCCGGTTCCGAACTGGCGGTGGCCACGGCCTGGGACGCCGCCCGCGCGGGTGTACACGACGAGCAGGGCGCGCTGGCCACGAATGTCGCGGGCGTGATCGCCTACGACGAGTACGTCCGCAACGCGGAGAAGAGCGTGCAGATCCACGGCGGGATCGGTTTCACCTGGGAGCACGACTGCCACCTGTACCTGCGCCGCGCCCAGAGCATTCGAGCGCTGTTCGGTGCGGTGGACGCCGCCCACCACACGGTGTACACGAGTGCCGCCCAGGGAGTGCGCCGCGAATATGCCGTAGATCTTCCGCCGGAAGCCGAAGCGTTCCGAGCGGCGGCCTCCGCGTTCGTCGACGAATTGCGCACCGCACCGGAGTCCGACCGACGCCGCGTGCTCGTCGATTCCGGCTACCTGATGCCGCACTGGCGCAAACCTTTCGGCCGCGAAGCCGGCCCGGTCGAACAACTCGTCATCGATGAGGAGTTCGCGGACGTGGAACTGCCCAATCTGGGCATCGGCGCCTGGGTCACGCTGACACTGAGCCAGCACGGCACCCCGGCACAGATCGAGCGGTGGATCCGGGCGAGCCTGTTGGGCGAACTGGTGTGGTGCCAGCTGTTCTCCGAGCCCGGTGCCGGGTCGGACGCGGCCGCGGTGAGCACCCGGGGTGTGCGGGTCGACGGCGGCTGGCGGGTGACCGGACAGAAAGTCTGGACTTCGAACGCGCAGAACTGCAACCGCGGTCTGGCGACCATTCGCACCGATCGGGACGCGCCGAAGCACAAGGGCATCACGGCGGTGGTGATCGACCTCCACGCGCCGGGCGTCGAGGTGCGCCCGCTGCGGGAGATCACCGGCGACGCGGTGTTCAACGAAGTGTTCTTCGACGATGTCTTCGTTCCCGATGCCGACGTGGTCGGCGAGGTGAACAACGGCTGGGCCGTTGCCCGCGCGACCCTCGGCAACGAGCGTGTCTCCATCGGTGGCATGGCGCACGGCCGGACCCCGTTCGATCTGATCGAGCTGGTGCGGGCGGGTGGCGACGACACGTCGACCGTCCGTGCGGTCGCAGACCTGCTCGCTCACGAACAGGCGTTGCAGGTACTGAATCTGCGACATGTCGCCCGGGCCGTCACCGGGGCGGCGCCGGGCCCCGAGGGGAGCGTCACCAAGATGCTCTCGGCCGAACACCTGCAGCGAACCGCCGAGGCGGGTATGCGGCTCGCGGGCGAGGCCGCGGTGGTCGGGCAGCTCCCCGAAGTGAGCCGCGACTATCTGTTCGGCCGGGCACACACCATTGCGGGCGGCACCTCCGAGATCAACCGCAATGTGATCG
The DNA here is from genome assembly GCF_014645735.1 of Nocardia jinanensis. Lineage (GTDB taxonomy): Bacteria > Actinomycetota > Actinomycetes > Mycobacteriales > Mycobacteriaceae > Nocardia > Nocardia jinanensis. Next base: position 152,703 of record NZ_BMMH01000006.1, read on the forward strand.
CTGAGCGGCTGCTGGGACTACCCCGGGAACAGATCGCCCGCTGACCATTTCCCTTGGTGAGCCGATGCCGCTCATGGGCCGCCAGGCCCCGGCCCGACCACATCCCGTTATCGTATCCACGATCCAGGGATGGTCTCGCCGGGGCGCTGGTGGCGTCGGCGGATCACTTCCGTCGCACCGATTCGCGGACAAGTATCACTTAGTTATATACTTCGAGGCATGTCCAGCGCTGTCGAGGCGGGCGTGATCGATCCGCCGCCCGGTCCCCGTCCACCGCTCGGGCGCATTCTGGAGCTGGAGGAGGTCGATACCGACCTCTATATCGGCCGTTCCCACAACGACGCCGCCCAGCGCATCTACGGGGGCCAGGCCGTCGCGCAGGCCCTGGTCGCCGCCGGCCGCACCGTCACGCCGGAACGCCGCATCCATTCACTGCACGGCCATTTCATCCATCCGGGCAACCCCGGCGCACCCGTGCTCTACCACGTCGAACGAGTCAGGGACGGTGGCAGTTTCACGACCCGGTCGGTACGGGCCACTCAGGCGGGGGCGACAATCTTCCTGTTGACCGCCTCCTTCCAGCGGCGCGAACGAGGGTTCTCACACCAGGCCCGCGATACTTCCGCGCCCCCACCCGAGGAGCTGCCGACCTTCGAAGAATCAGTCGACCCCGCGTACCTGGCCGGCACTACTTGGCTGCCCCACTTACGTGCGAACATCGCTGTCGACTTCCGGTTCCCCGAGGAGTATCCGCGCGTGGCCAACTCCCGCGGTGAAGCCCGGCCGCCCCGGCAGCGGGCCTGGGTACGGACCACCGAGCGGCTCGCCGCGGACCCGTTGATCCAGGCGGCCGGCTTCGCCTACACCTCGGATCTGTTCCTGCTCTCGTCCGCGCTCCCCCCGCATGCCGTCACCATCGACGAGCCCGGCATGCAGCTCGCCAGCCTCGACCACTCCGTGTGGTTACACGAGGAATTCCGCTCCGACGAGTGGCATCTGTACGAGCAGGAGGGGCTGTGGACCGGAGGTGGCCGCGGGCTCGCCCGCGGCCACCTCTACGACCGCAGCGGCGTTCTCGTGGCCAGCACCATGCAGGAAGGCTTGCTCCGGCTGCGGAAGTAGGCGGTTACTCGTGTGCCTGCGGCCGCACCCTCAGCCCTGGTTCTGAGCGCGCCCCCGGCCCACGACAGCGGCGCGGCGATCGGCGACACGGGAGGGGTCGAACTCCGCCATCCAGGCCCGCGACGTCTCGTCCTCGACGAGCAGCGCCGGATCGACGAGATGTTCCTCGGCGCGCCGGTAGGAGTCCAAGAGCGTGCGCACGCCGGCCTGGTCGTTGCCGACCACCGAGACCGCCACCTCCACTGCCGTCGGCAACAGCTGTTCGTGCGCGACCACCTCGGTCACCAGCCCCACCCGCAGGGCTGTCGCGGCATCGACGAAATCCCCGGTCAGGCTCATCCGGCGGGCGAAACCGCGCCCGACCGCCGCGGGCAGCCGGGAGGTCAGGCCCCAACCGGGCAGCACCCCGACCCTGGCGTGGGTGTCCGCGAAACGGGCACGCTCCGAAGCGATCAGAAAGTCGCAGGCGAGTGCCAGTTCCAAGCCGCCGGTGATGGCCGCACCGTTGACGGCGCCGATCATCGGTTTCGACAGCGGGCGCCAGGGGTGACCGACCGGGATCTCCGCATCGGCGATCCGCTCGGCGTTGCCCCCGGTCGCGCCCAGTTCGCGCAGATCCAACCCCGCACAGAACGCGGGATCGGATCCGGTGAGGATCACCACATCCACTCGATCATCGTCATCGGCGGCGGCGAGCTCGCGGCGCAGATCCTCGATCAGAGCACTGCTGAGCGCGTTCCGCGCCGCCGGCCGGTGCAGAGTGAGGATGCGGACCCCGCCGCGCTGCTCGGTGCGCACGATCGGCTCCGTTGATGCTTCGGGCTTGGCCATATGCACTCCTCGACGAGCCGGCGACCTGTTCGACCATCGGAAGCCTACGTGGAACTTGTTAATCTAGGTTATCTATGTAGCGGAGGTCATATTCCGCCCGCACCCCGGACGCCGGGTCAGGTCGAGCTGCCGAGGACAGTGCGGTCGTCAGGTAGTGATCAAGGCATCCGGGCCGGATCACCGGCTGCCGATCTGTCGGCCGCCCCGGACGACAGGCAGGCCCGCGGGTCGCCGGCGCCGCGCGGTGGAACAGCTCCGGCCGGTCATCATCCGAGGGCGCTCGCCAGCCGGCGAACCGCGTCCCGCGCCGCCGAGGCGCTGGCCTCGGACTGTTCCGTCAGCGACGCCATCGCCGGAATCCGGCCCGCCAGCGTCAGCTCCGCCGTCACCACGGTCACATCCATTCCCATCGAGACGCCCAGCGTTTGCCGCAGCGGTGGGACGGTGTGATCGGTCCCCTCGCCGGGTGTCCCGGCGGCGTAAGTGTTGCCGCGGCTCGAGATCACCACAGCCGGGATACCGGCCAACGGCCGGTCCGGAGTGTCGAACGGCACGGTGGTGCCGAGCACGTGGAGATAGTCGAGCCACGCCTTGAGTGTCGACGGCAGCGACCAGTTGTACATCGGCGCGCCTATCACCACCGCGTCCGCTTCGGCTACTTCGCGGATCAACTGCGCCTGCAACGCCTCCGCCTCCGGGTCCACGGCCGCCCCGGCTCGCCGCAGCCGGGCTGCGTAGTGCAACTCGGCGGCGGGCAGGTGTGGCAGCGGGTTTCGGTGCAGATCGCGTTCGATCACGGTGAACTCGGCACCACGGTCACGCCAGGTATCGGCGAACAGGCGGGTGAGCTCACGGGAGACCGACGAATCGAGCTCCGCCGACGAGTCGACCCGGAGTAGTCGGGGCACTGCACTTCCTTCCGTGAGAAGCCGGCCGTTCGAGTGCGGACGCACTGCCGGAGCGGTGTCGGCTTCCACAGTACGTCGCGAATTGCGATCCGCGCGGCGCGAATCCCCGCCGGCCGCCGTGGCTGCGCAGGGGAAACTTCTGCGATGATATATTACTAGGTGCACCTCGTTTGGCGCAGTGTTGAGCTGTCCGGGCCCAGTGCGGAATGTGCTGCGGCGTGAACGATCGAAGGAGGCACCGACTTGGTTGTCGAGATACCGGTTGGCCTCGTCGCGAAAGGACCGGCCGAGGCCACTCCCCCACGCCGGCCCGGGTCCGTTCGGCGCACGTCGACCATCGATATGCAGTGGCCCACCGGCCCCGGCACCCAGCTCCGGCTCCTCGGGCGCGCACGAGATCTGCTGACACCTCACAGCGGTAGCGACCCGATGGTGCTCCGTGAGGACACCATGCGGGCAGGCGTCGACTCCACGACGCGCACCATCGAGGAAATCGAGGCCCATCCCCCACGTCCCCACGTGCGGAAACTGATCGGTTCGCGAGGGGGCGGGAGTTCACGGGCGGTTCTCGCCGAGGCGATGGCCGACGAGGCTGCCACGGGAACCCCTCTGTACCTACTGCTGGACGATATCGCGGGCGCATCTCTCATCGCCGGATTCGCCTACTCCCGATGGATCGATCGCGATCTTCTCCTCCAGGCGATCAGCGCCGCGCCGGTACGCAATATGACCGGGATCTGCACGGGGTTCCAGCCCGGTTCCGGCGCCCTGATGCCGGACGGCTCGTCGAAGTGGAACCACCAGGTGCGACCGGTGGTCCCGCTGCCTCGTGCCGACGATCCGATGGGTTGGCATGCACTGGAGGAGATAACGGCAATGTCGATGCGCCGCGCACGCCGCATCGACGTGCACATCGGAGAGGTGATCGCCATCGACTCGATGTTCCAGGACAGTTCGACGGTGCCCACCGGAGGACGCGTCGCGGTGCACGAGTATCGGCTCACGGCCACCGCGGATCCGCGCACCGGGGAGCTGCTCACCATCGATGCCGACCCTCGCGTACTGCCCTACGATGAGTGCCCCCTCGCTTCGCGTAACGTCGGAAAAATACTCGGCACACCACTTTCCGAGCTCCGCACCGTCGTCCTGGAAAAATTCTCCGGGACCGAAGGGTGCACCCACCTGAACGACGCGATGCGCGCACTCGCCGAGGTTCCCGCCATGGTGCGCGCGCTGCGCGCGGACGATCAGGCCTGAGGCGCGACCCTCGACCGGGCTCAGGCTATTCCGATGCCCCCGAGGCAGAATCGCAGCAGATGTGCGCGCTCGGCGGCGGTCGGGACCGTGCCGTTCTCGTGATAGCGGGTGGTCATGCCGAGAACCAGTGTCTGCACGAACAATGCGGTGCGCTCGTGATCGACGACTCCGGCGTCGGCCAGCACAGAATCGAGCAGGCCCAGAATCCGTATATGCCCGACAGGTTCGATCTCACTCTTGTCCCGGGCGACCTGACCGACATTCCACAGGATCACGGCGCTGACCTCCGACAGGCGAGTGTCCTCGATCTGCGCCAGCACACCGTCGATCCAGGCTTGGATCCGCTCCCGGACCTCGGTGTACTTCGATACGCGGTGTTCGAGATAGCTGTGCAGGGTCAGCAGCCCCTGCTCGTAGGTCGCCACGATAACGTCGTCACGACTGCGGAAGTGACGGTAGAACGCTTGATTCGTCATCCCGGCCGCACGGACGATCTCGGCGACCGTGGGCACCTCCGTCCGCCCTTTACCGACCATGACGTCCTGGGCGGTACGGATCAGTTTTCTGACCTCGTCGTCGTACAGGGCCTGCCTGGCGGGATTGGCGACCCGGCGTAGGTGGCGACCACCGGAAAGCACCGTTTCCGGGGTTTTCGAGCCGCGGTCGGCCACTGGCGAGACCCCCTGATGTCAGAACGGAAATTTCGAAATAACATTCTGACTCTAACATCGGGTCCGATTACCGACCCGGAGACCGCATCGAGGGTTCGGCGAGTCCAGCGGCCCCTCGGGCCGCCGCTCGACGCTCATCTGGATCGACGGTCTCCCGGGGTCGGCACAGCTAGTCGGCGAGGAAACGGGGAAGGGATTCGCTCAGCGGTTTCGTATCATTGCGCGGGTCGAAGATGGTGGCGACATAGGTCGTCGAGTAGATCCACCACAGCAGCGCGGCCCGGATCTCCTGCCGGGCCAGCGGCGCGTCGTTCGTCGCCACGGCGGTGAGAGCGTTGAGACTGTCGGCCTTGTTGTACATGACCGCGTACGAGGCCCACGCGAGCAGCCGGTCGTATTGCTCCTGATCCCATCCGCGATAAATGGTGACCGTTCCGGGAATCACGCCGTTCCGGTAGATCGCGTCCCCCGCCGCGGTGAAACGTTGCTGTGTTGCCAGCAGCGGCTCCTGCCCCGCCCGGCCGCGCACCATTTCCGCCACCCGCGCGGCCGCGCCCGGATCACCCGTCGCCTCGGCGTAACTGCGCTCCGCGTCCTGCAGATACGGTTGGCTCGGCAGGGCGAAACGCGCATCGAGCAGTACGTCCGGGTTCGCGCTGAAGTAATTGTCGGTGAACGGTTTCGCCGCCGACGGGGCATTGAGACTCGGGGGCAGCAGGTTCCGCAGCCACGCCGCGTCGTATCCGAACATTCCCACTTCCGCCGGCCCGCGCTCGAGCATGTCGGTGTAGGGGCCCGGCAGGCCGGCGGTGAGCGGCGCATTACTCCGCAATGTCTGCTCGGCGAAGCCGACAGCCTGCGCATCGTTACCGGACAGCGCCGTGTCGCGGTACTGCGCGAGGGCCTGGCTGTAGAACTGCGCGTAGACATCGTCGGTAGGCGTCACCGAGATCAGCGACGGCCGATCGAAGACCCGCATATTCGAGCGCAACCAGGTGCTGGAGTAGTACCCGGCCATGTGGGCAAGCCATTGAGCGCGGCCCAATCCCTCGGCTGTCGCGAGATCGAGGGGGTGCCCCTCCGGCGGTTCGGCTTCGCCCATGGCGATATTGGCGAGCTGGTGCGGTAACCACCAGACGAAGAAGTCCTGCACGTTCGGATTCGCCGTGGTCACCGCACCGGTGTTGGTCAGGTGTGGATTGTTGGCGTATTCCCGCGCGAACGCATCCAGCAACTCCGGATCGGCGACCAGTCCGTTGCGGCCGAGACTCGGATAGCCGTTGTCGACCCATGGATAGAAGGTCAGGCCGACGCCGGAGACCGAATCCTGGGGCGCCGCCTGGGCGGCGACCACCGCGGACAGGCCCATCGTCACAGCCGTGACCACCGCAATCGATGATCTGATCACCCATCGACGACCTCGGATGCCCTGACCTCTCGCGAACCCCACGACTTCCTCCATTCTGTAGGCAGGGGGAGTGTGGCACATCCAGTTGCACTAGGTAGACGTTTTTAACTAAGTAGTCTGTGTCGGTGCCGGGACCGCACGGGATCACGCTCCGAGAACTTGCCGATAGCTGCGGGCTCCGAGCCGACCGGAGGCACCACAGGACCTTTCACCTGGCCGGGATCGAATCCCGATGAGCCGTCCGATGCGCTCGCGACGGTAGTCGATGGTGTCGGCGCGCACGTGGAGGACACGGATGCCATTCGTCTCCCGACCGGGGGCGACTTCAGTGCTCTCCACCCACGACAGGCTGTCGGTGGTCATCGGTGTCCATACGCTCGGTTGCGCTGCCCCAGCTCCTCGTATTCCCGCCAGAGCTACCGAAGCAGTCGAGCCCCGTGTCGCATGACCATGCTCGAGCGGAGTTCGCCGAGTAGGCGATCGAGACTTCCGCATCGCGGCGCGGCGCACGACGGGCGGCCTACGTAACGCCGGAATACTATTGGTACAGAACATGAACCAAGGCAGATCGGGCGCTCGAGGAACGCCTCGCCGCCGTCCACCAGCGTCACCCAGAGCCGATCCCGTCGTCCAAAGTGAGATTCTTGACCACGCAACCTTTTTCCGAAGCTATCGGGCGGGAGCCTGGATCCCGGCCCGCCCCTCCTGCCATGGAGCCGGATGGTGCGCGAGTGCCGCTCTACACCGGCGAATACACGCGGGATCCGATGCGGGTCTTCCAGCAGATGCGCGAAAAGTACGGCTCGATGGCGCCGATCGAGCTGGCCCCGGGAGTCCCCGCGACGCTGGTGCTCGGATATCACACGGCGGTTCGCATTCTGCAGGATCCGGAGCATTTCCCGGCCGACCCGCGCATCTGGCAGGAAACCGTTCCGGCCGATTCACCGGTGCGGCCGGCCATGGAATGGTGTCCCAACGCGCGGCGCAACACCGGTGCCGAACACCGGCGCTATCGCCAGGCCTACACCAGCAGTATCGACCAGATCGACCTGCACTCCCTCCACGGCACGGTGGCCGCGATCGCGACGCCGTTGATCAACGAATTCTGCGAAACCGGCTCGGCCGACCTGACAGCGCAATACGTCTTCCCGATCGTGTTCCAGATGCTGAACGAACTCGTCGGCTGCCCCCCGCATCTCGGGCAGCGGATCGCCGCCGGAATGGCCGCGGTCAGCGATTCCGGCGACAACGGCGCGGAGGCGTTCGCCGTGATCGAAGAAGCGCTGCGGGCGCTGGTGCGGCTGCGGCGCGAGAACCCGGACGGCAATGTGGCCTCGTGGATGGCGCAGCATCCGTCCCGGCTCGACGACACCGAACTCCTGCACCAACTGTTCGATTTCTACGGGGCCGGAGTGGAACCCCTGCACAACCTGATCGCCAACGCGCTGCTGCTGGTGATCGATGACCAGCGGTTCGGCGGTTCGGTCGTCGGGGGCAACCTGTCGACCCGGGACGCGATCGACGAGGTGCTGTTCGAGAACCCCCCGATCGCCAACCTCTGCATGTCCTACCCACGGCAGCCGGTCCTGGTCGACCGGTATTGGCTTCCCGCGCACCAGCCGGTGCTCATCAGCATGGCGGCGTGTAACAACGACCCGGCAGTCGCCGGTGGCGACCGTATCGGAAACCGGTCGCATCTGGCCTGGGGCAGCGGGTCTCATGCCTGCCCGGCCCGGAGCGTTGCCTATCTGATCGCCCAAGAAGCAGTCGACCAGCTCCTCGACGCAGTGCCCGAAATGGAGCTGGCGACATCGCGCGAGAAGTTGGACTGGCGGCCGGGCCCGTTCGCCCGTTCGCTCGCATCACTGCCGGTGACCTTCCCGCCGTCCCCGCCGTTGCCCATACCCTGATCCGGCAGGTCCTCGGCCACTCGCCGATGAGCGCCTCGGCGAGCAGGCCCGACCGCTGCGCAGACAACGGTCTGAGGGTCTAACCATTGACCATTAGTGTAACTGGTGTCACAATGGATCCTCTCGGTTCGACCGATATTGCCGGCTCCTCGATCGGGGACAGCGGCAACGCCGAGGCCACACACGCGGCAACGACGCCCGACGGCGCGCCGCACCCGGACGCAGGGTGGTGAACAATATGGATTCGGCGGTGCACAATGCGGTGCGCGCCGTGGCCGGGGCCGCACAGCGCCTCGGTGTGCAGCCGCAAAGCGCGACCCATGGGGTGCGCGACATCATCAGCGCACTCGAGGCATTGGATTCACTCGAACGCGCGATCGCGGCGTCACCGGAGAGAGCCGACGATATCGTTCTCGATATCCGCTCCGCGCGAGCGGATCTGCTGGCCTACGAATTGGGTCGCCAACGATCCATGCTCGGACTGCTGTCGAATGCCCTGGCGCGGTTACGTGCGGCGACCACGGTCGACGAGCTCGTCGAGTCCGTCCCCCTCCAGGTGACCTCCCTGGGCTATGAGCGGGCAATGTTCTCCTGGGTGGACCACGAACGCTGGGTTCCGCGAGCCATGCACACACTGAGTGGTCCGCAGGAGGCACAGGCGATCCTCGCCGCGGGAACGGCACCGTACCGGCATGTGCGCGACCTGCTGGAGGTCGATGTCGTACGCAAACGCCAGGCGATCCTGGTGCTCGACGCCGACCGCAATCCGCGGGTGCATCCGAATATCACTCCGGTCTCGCGGTCGACGACCTATGTCGCCGCACCGGTGGTCGCACGCAACCATGTCGCGGCATTCGTTCATCTCGACCGCAGTGTCGCCACCGGTGAAACCGACGAATTCGACCGTGATCTGCTGAGTTACTTCTCCGACAGTCTCGGCGTCGTTCTCGATCGACTACTCGCCGAACAACACCTCGCCACGGACGGCGGGGACAGTCCCGTGACCGCCTGGTCCGAAGTACTGACCGCCCGCGAACACGACGTACTGGAGTTGATGGCCGCCGGGCTCACCAACGCCGGGATCGCCGCACGCCTGTTTCTGAGCGAGGAGACGGTGAAGACGCACGTCAAGAAGCTGATGCGCAAACTCGGCGTCGGCAATCGAGCCCAGGCCGCGGCGTTGTATCACCGCAGCAAGGTCTGAGGGCGCTCGGCGAGTCCGTAGGCACCTGGTAAGTCCGTGGCCGCCCGGTAAGGTCGGCGGGCCGCTCGGCGGCGGGCCCGGCGGGCGCAGCGCCCACCGGGTCCGCCGCGAATCATGCCTTCGCGGTCGCCCCGACCGAGCCCACGTCCCGATTCACAGCGAGCACCGCGCGTTCCTCCTCGGACTCGAAGCTCTCGGCCATCATGACGCGCCGCCGGTCCACGAATTCCGGATGCCAGCCCTCTTCGATATGGATCAGACCGCGACGGCCCGCGACGGTGCAGTACCCGCCGGCATCGTGGGATTCCAGCCCGCCCGCCGGCCATACCGCCAGCGCGGAGCGGCCCTCTGCGGTGATCTCGGTCGTCCGGCCCAGCTCGTCGACGAGTACGAACTCGGCCGAGGTGTAGGAGAAGTACTCCCGATCCCGTTCGATGTTCACACTCGCCGAGGTGACCGGTGACTGCTCACCGTCGCGATCGACGTAGCCCAGCACCAGATTCTGGTCCAGTGCCGAGCCGTGCAGGAAGTTGATCGCGATATCGGGGCCGGCCTGGACATTCACCCAGCGGTACTGGTGGATCGCGGTCCAGTCACGACGCCCCCAGGAGTGGTCGCGATGCCCCGTGGTGTCGAATGCGACGACACGGTCACCGATGGTCAGGGTGCCGGTCACCAGCCCGCTCTGCTCGAGCCGGTTGTCGGCAAGCCAGGCCGGGCAGCCCCCACGGTTGTCGTGATAGGTGAAGGCAGGTGTCGTGGCACGGAAACGATAGTCGAGTGCGACGCCGTCGAACTCGAAGTTCACCTGCGCTTCCTGGTGGGGCGCGCCGTGCCGCACGGTCATCGGACCGACCGTCCAATCGTCGAAGTCGGCATCCGCCGGTACCGGCTGCCCCTCCACGTGGAACTGCCCGAATCGCTCGTTGTCGCGACCGAATACCAACCCCATCGCGCCGGCCGCGTGAGTGCCGTCGACCCAGGTGTAGGCGATCACCCCGAGGTCTTCTTCGGGCAGGAATGTGAGGAAGATCAGGCTTTCGCGTTCCAGCGGATCGGCGGCGAGACGATGCCTGCGGTCGTCGGCCGGGGTAAGGGCTTTGGCGAGGTTCACAATCGGTTCTCCGTTCTGTCGGGCGGCAGGATGGCCGCCCGGCGATCAGTTCTGCGGGCGGACCGAAGGAAAGCCGTCGCCGAGCAGGAAGACGGGGGCGAGGATCTCCCCCGCCCGGCCACTCGCCAGCGTGGGCCACGCCTTCTTGGTCAGCTCCGCCGGCGCATCGAAACCGGCTTCCCGCACCTGATCCCACACTCCGGCGCGCTGCGCGAGCGGACGCATGAAATCGTGCGAGTACACGGTGATGCCGTCCCAGATCTTCTCGTCCACACCCATCTTGGCGTACAGGCGATAGAGATCGAGGACACCCTTCTCGGCCTTCGCCGAGATCGCCCGCAGCTCGTCGTTTCCGAGCACCCGCAGCTGTGACATGGGGGTGTCGATGGTGTCGCGGGCGAACACCGCGACACTGTCCAGGTGGTCGAGGTAGGTCGACGGTGTGGTGAACGTCGTACCGATATCGTTGATCGTGACCTCGATATCGGTGTCGCGGAAGACCATCACCTCGGTGACCGCGTACGGCATGCCCTCGCCCACCGCGGCCGCCCAGCTGTACGAGGGTTCGTTGAGGAAGTGGTCGCGCACGAGAGCGAATCCGCCACCGGGCAAGGGATACGGGCCGGTATCGCCCATGCCGAGCCTGTTGTCGTAGTGGACCATGAACCCGAACAGTTCGGTCGCCGCGTTGAACCTGCGGAACACCGATCGATCCTGCGGGTCGGCCAGCGACGTCGCCGCCGCGACCAGCGGTTCCAGCACATCGGTGTCGAGGTGCGGCAGGACGAACCCGCGTCCCGAGGCCAGGCCCGGGCCGTCACCCCAGGTGCCGTGCCACAGCCGCCGGCCGAATTGGATACACGTCTCCACATCGGCCCGCGAACTCACCGGATCGACGAGGTCCAGCTTGACGCCGACGCCGCGGCCGAGGATCGCCATCAGGGCGCTCGCGTAGTTGCGCAGGTGATTGACCTTGGTGCCGACCTCACGCTTGGAGACCTTGCCCAGTTCCACCAGGCCGTCGATGCCGACCGCGGCCGTGATGGTCCGCATCGCCTCGGGATAGACCTCCCATTGCTGAACAAAGGAAAGGGTCTCGTACTCCTGCCGCGGGATGAGCCCGGACTCACCTTCGGTCGACCGTGACGCGATGAGCTCCCACAGGTTCCACGCCATGTAATCGAACCAGCTGTCGATCTGGTCGTCGTCGATCCGATCCGGCCGGATATCGGCGGCGGTGGTGTCGACGAACGGATGCGGATCCCGGCGGCGCATCTCCTGATCTCCGGGGATACCACGCGGAACCTCCCCCATGAACTTCTCCACGAAAACAGCGAAATCGATCGCATCGGTCACCGTCGGCCTCCAGCCAGTCGAAAAGGCATGATCTTTCAATTGAGCAGACCATGCGTGCCATCAACTGCACCCTGCCCGCTTCCCGCCGATCCGCCCATCCCCCGAAGGAGTGAACTGTGTCCCCGGTCACTTTCCGGCCTTCCATGGCGCGATCCACGGCTGTTAACTTCAGACACATCACCAGAGCCGGCCGCGCAACCGAAGACTGCGAACGGACTTCGAATCATCTGCGAGTCAACGCTTTTCGAGGTGCTCATGCCGCGGATCAAACGAGAGGACCACAATGGGAATCAATCTTCTGGAGTCCGGAGCCGAGCGGCGCCACATCTTCCACGATCCGAACGGTCATCCCGACGTTCGCGAGTCGCTGGCCTATCTCCTACCGCTACCCGAACTCGGAATGGGAGTGATCTTCTATACCTGGGTGCACGCTCTCGGCGAGAACGGCACAGGCCGTGCGGGCGTAGCGGGCATCGCCTACGGGCCGGCGGTGGGCGAAACGGTTTTCGAGGTCCACGACGGCATCGGAGTCAGCGATTCGATGTCGTTCGACGACTGGCGGGTGGGGCCGGCGACGATGACCCTCTCCGACGACATGATGGGCTCACGGATCGTTTTCACCGGTGAGCGCCTCACGCTCGACTACCGGTGGGACGGGTTGAACCCCGCCTTCGGTTATCGCGCCAACCGCAACGGATGCCCCGAGTGGCTGGCCCGGGATCGGGCCGAACAAGGCGCCCGCGTGACCGGTACGTTGCGCCTCGACGGGGTCGAACACCGGATCGACGGGTTCGGCCACCGCGACCATTCCTGGGGCATGCGCGACTGGGGCGGTGCCACGCACTGGAAATGGTGGAATGTGATGGCCGGGGGCGGTACTGCCATCCACGTGATGGAGTTGCAGTATTTCGGCAAGACCACCCTGCACGGCTACGTGCAGAAGGACGGAATCATCGCCACCGCCGTCGGACTCGATGCGGATATGACCTTCGACGAACGTTTCGTGCACACGAAGGTCGCCGCCACGGTGACCGACGACGCGGGCCGGGTCACCGAGATCACCTGTCGCCAAGGGGCCGACCTGCAGTGGCCGGTCAGCCCCCGCCTGTGGCTGCACGAGGCGTCGATGCACGCGACGGTCGACGGCGCACCCGCGGTGGGCTATATCGAATGCGCGTGGTCCCCGGAGTACATCGCCCACCATCGCACCGACGGGGCCGGTGCCGGTGGCCGCCACGAACTCACTCTCGACCGGGACTGATCGCATGAACAACCAGCGGACGCAGCTGTGGTGCGCCATGGCCGGACCGGCCGCCATCGGCATCGCGCTGGTGGGGTGGCTCATCGCGGGTATTCTCCCCAAGCCCCCCGCCGCCGATCTGCCGACCGCCGAGCTCGTCCGCTTCTACGCGGACAACCCGGCCGCGGTGCGGACGGGTTTGACCATCTCGATCTTCGGCATCTCCGGTATCGGTGTCTTGACCGCGGCGATCACCGTGCACCTGCTCGCCGCCGAGGGACGCTCGCCGGTCCTGTGCTTCACCCAGATGGTGGCCGGCACCGTGACCTGGGTGCTGCTGGTCGTGCCGCTGGTCATCATGAACGTCGCGGCGTTCCGGCCGGACAGGTCACCGGAGCTGACGGTCCTGTTGAACGATCTCGCCTGGATACTCTTCATACCGCCGGTGGCGCCGTTCGTCGTCCAGAACGTCGCCATTGCCGTGGTGATCCTGCGTGATCGAGCCGAACGGCCGATTCTGCCCCGCTGGGTCGCCTATGCCAACCTCTGGGTCGCCTTCCTCTTCCTGCCCGGTGTGTTGTCCTACTTCTTCAAGAGCGGGCCCTTCGCCTGGCAGGGATTGTTCTCGTTCTGGCTGGCGTTGTCCGCCTACACCGCGTGGGCACTCATCATGGGCTTCTCGCTGCGATCGGCCCTCCGTGCCCAGCACGGACCCGAACCGGCGCCGGCGGCGTGACGACACGGGACCCCGAGGCGCGCCGGGACAACGGCCGCGACGAACTGCCCGCGTTTCTCCGCCGCGAAATCGAATCCGGACCGGCTCGCGCGCCTGCCCGGCCGCGGCAGAGATCGGCCGGCGGCGGAGTCCCGGGAGAGCCGGGCCTCTGGTTGTTCATCCTCGGCGATATGACGCTCTTCGGGCTCTTCTTCGTGGCCTACCTCGCGGCCTACGATCGGGAGCGGGCGGTCTTCGGTGCCGGTGCCCTGACACTCGACACATGGTCCGGGCTCGTCAATACGATCGTGCTGTTGACGAGCTCGTTCTGCGTCGTCGCCGCTCTGGATTCGTTGCGGGCACAACGATTGCGGCGCGCCCGGAACCTCTTCGGGGTGACCGTCGGGCTGGGTACCGTATTCGTCGTCGTCAAGGCGACCGAGTACTGGCATCTCGCCGACCGTGGTTTGAGCCCGGCGACCGACCTCTTCTTCACCTACTACTTCGTACTGACCGGGATCCACCTGACGCACGTGCTGATCGGAATCGCGCTGATCTGCGCATGCCTTCCGGGCTGCCGGGGACCGGACGGCCACGCGTCCGGTTTCGCGGTGGGCGCCGGCGCCTACTGGCATATGGTGGACGCTCTGTGGATGGTGCTGTTTCCGATCCTGTATCTGGTCCCGGCGGCCTGACCTTCTCCCCGAGGAACACCCCCATGACATCACTCCGCGCCGGCGCCGCGATCCTGGTCGCGCTGACCGGCTCGACCGTCTTCGCCGTCGTGATGATCGACTCGCACCACACGACCGTGCTGCTGGGCCCCGGCCTGTGGGTGGCGCTGGTTCTGCTCACCGCTTTCGCCAAGGTCGCGGCCATCGGCTACTGGTTCATGGAGCTGAGGTCGGCCCCGAAGGGGTTGCGCTACCTGTTCTTCGGATGGTGCGTGGCGTTCGCGACGGCAGTGGTGGCAGTGGCGAGCACCTGATCACCTGAGCCGCCGTGGCACCCGTCAGGGCGCCAGCAACAGATTCGAACAGACAGCGTCGACGACCTCCGCAGGCACCCGCGCCATTTCGGCCAGGTAACCCCGGGCGCCTCCGTACTGTTCCTGCAGGTATCGCAGCGTCGAGGCCATCGCCGCGGCCGGTGATTCGAAAAGTACGCGGGCGATCTCGGGATCACGGCCCACCGCGGTGAACCTGTCCGCGTACGCGTCGATCCGGTTGGGCCGCAACAGTTCGGTCAGCGCGTAGTCCTCGATGACGAGTTCGTCGGGCACCCCCAGCGACGAGAGCACCAGAGCCGTGAACACACCGGTCCGGTCCTTGCCCGCGGCGCAGTGGACGAGCGCGGGGAGATCGCGGTCCTCGGCCAGGACGCGGTAGGCAGCACCGAATTGCTCCGCCCGGCGCAGCAACAGGTCGGTGTAGAACCTCGCCATATCCTCGATGCCGAATCCGTCGAGCTCACCGCTGATCAGCATCCGGATGTAGTTCGTATCGGCCCCCTCGCCACCTTCCGCGACAGGAAGGAGAACGAGGCGGGCACCACACACCTGCGCCCAGGCCGTGGGCGCCCGTGACGTCTCCTGCCCCGCGCGCAGATCGATAACGGTCCGCAGCCCGAGGCGCTGGTACTCCGCGCGCGCGGACTCGTCGTAGATCGCGTACGACCCGCTGCCGCCGGGCATGACCAGCGCTTCGGATCGGAACAGGCGACCGGATGCGACCACCCGGTCGTCTACCGTCGGATATCCACCGACATCGCGCAGATTCGAGGTGCCGGGAATCGGGATCCGGCGGCGCACCGACGATGTCATCGGGCGCTCGCGCTCGTGGCCGCCGGCCACTCGGACGCGGTGCCGGGACTCGTACCGAGGTAGTACTGCACGAACTCGCCGGCGTCGGAGTCGCGCGCCGGCGACAGTGCCCGTGCGGCGTCGGATCGTGCGTTCGGTCGCACGGCATGTCGTTTCATCGAAACCTCCGGATCGGGGCAGCGGATTCCGTGGAGAGCACGAATCCGTACCCGGCGCTGCGCCGGGTACGGATCGGCAGGGGTCAGTCCCCGATTGCGAGCGCACGCACCGGGCATCGCCGCACCGCGAGCTCCACCTCTTTGCGCTTGCCCTCGTCGGGCGTCTCGTCGAGAACTTCGAGTTGCCCTTCGTCGTCGATGGTGAATACGTCGGGAGCGGCGTATTCACACTGACCGTGACCCTCACAGAGGTCCCAATCGACATGCACCTTCATCGGCCGGCCTCCTTCTCCACTCGGACATGGAGACGCTTGAAGGCATGGAACTGGTTGGTGTGCAACCTGTCCGGCTCACCGAGCGGGCGAATCCGCAGCCCCCGGTCCAGAACCTGGGTGAGGAACGCGTTCGCCTCGGCGCGTGCCAGATGCGAACCCATGCACGCGTGGATACCCCACCCGAACCCGAGGTGTTCGTTGTCCTCCCGGTCGATCCTGACGGCATCGGGTTCGGCGAACACCGCCGGATCACGATTGGCCGCCTGGAACCAGCACACCACCTTGTCGCCCGCTCGAATCGTCCGGCCGTGCATATCGACATCGGCGGTAGCGGTTCGCCGCATCGCGCGGATGGGAGTGATGTAGCGCAGCATCTCCTCGATCGCCGGCTTCAGCAGGGTGCGGTCCTCGGCCAGCTTGTCCCACTGGTCCGGGAACTCGTCGAACGCCAGGACGGTACCGGTGAGCAGGTTCCTGGTCGTCTCGTTACCCGCTCCGACCAACACGAAGTAATAGGCGGCCAGGTCGTCCCACGGCAGCGGTTCGCCGTCGAGCTCCGCGTGCACCAGTTTGGAAACGATATCGTTACGGGGCTCTCTACGTCGCTGTTCGCTGAGCTCGCGGAAGTACCCGAACATCTCGGTGCGCGCGCGTTCCTTCTCGTCCGGGCCGCGCATGTACTCCGGGTCGTCGGAGACGACACGGTTGGTCCAGTCGAGCAGCAGCCCGCAGTCCTCCAGCGGCACGCCGAGCACCTGGCCCAGCGCCTGGATGGGCAACAACGCCGAGGCCGAGTGCACGAACTCGACCTCTCCCCGCACTTCGATATCGTCGAGAACAGCGGTGACCGATCGATCGATCACCTCCTGCCATTCCTTGATCCGCACCGCGCGCAGGTGCGGTGCCGCGAGCCTGCGGAGCTTGCCGTGCCGGGGCGGGTCGGTGTTGTGCACCGTGCTGGTGCCGCCTTCGACCTTGCGGCTGAGGATCTGGGTGCCCTCACCGTTGACGAAGGTCACGGGATCGGTGACGACGCGCATCACGTCGGCGTATCGCGTGACCGACCAGAACCCCGGCCCGTCGGACTCGTCGTTCCAGTGCAACGGGTCGTGCTCGCGCAGTTCTGCGAGCACGGCGTTCTCCACACCGTCGATGAACGGTGTCAGGTCCATCAGATCGGTGGACCGCTGTTCCACAGTCATGGTGTCCTCACCGCTCAGCTCGAGGTCACGTGCGGGAATCCCTTGCCGAACAACAGGACCGGCGTCAGGATCTCCGCGGCGCGGGAACTGGTCAGCGTCGGCCAGGCGGCCTCGGCGTTCGGGTGCAGGGTGTCGAAACCCTCGGCTACGAACCGGTCCCACAACCCCACGCGGGAAGCGTGCGGGAGCAGGAATTCGCGGGTGTAGACCAGGACACCGTCGCGGATCTTCTCCTCGGTCGATTTCTTCGACAATGTCCGGTACATCTCCATCGTGCCCTTCTGGCAACGCTGGGTGATGCTGTCCATCTCCGCCTTGTCGAGCACGCGCAGCTCGCTCATCGGCGTCGTCATGGTGTCCCGGGCGAAGACGACACCACTTTCGAGGAAATCCAGATAGTTCGACGGCTCGCTGAAGGTCGTCTGGATCTCGGTGATCGTCGCCGAAACCTGCTCGGCGGAGAACACCAGAACTTCGGTGACGCAGTAGGGCAGACCTTCGGCGACGCCCGCCCACGGGTAGGCCGTCTCGTTCAGGAAGTGATCACGCACGATCGCGAACCTGTTGCCCGGCAGCGGATACGGGCCCGTATCCGCCATTCCGGCGCGGCAGTCGTAGTGGAGCATGAACCCGAAGAGTTCGGTACGGGCATTGAACTGGCGGAAGGCCTGCAGATCCTGCGGATCGTCCAGCGGCCGGACCTGATCGACCAGCGTCTGCAGGACATCGGCGGCCAGAACGGGCACCGTGTACTGCCGGCCGGAGACGAATCCGGGACCGTCACCCCAGGTTCCGTGCTGCAAGCGCCTACCGAACTGGATCAGGGTTTCCAGATCCTCGCGCCGGTCCGCCGGGGTGTCCTGGCCGAGTTCGATCCCGATTCCGCGTCCGAGGATCGGGCAGACCGAGGCCGCCCAGTTGCGGGTGACGTTGATCTTGGTGCCGATCTCCCGGCTGGAGGTCTTCGCGAGTTCGAGGACCCCGTCGATCCCGATCTCGTCGGTGAGCATCCGGATGAACCGGGGGTAGGTGTTCCACTGCTGGACAAAGGAGACGGTCTCGTACTCCTGCCGCGGAATGAGCCCGGACTCTCCCTCGGAGGCACGTCCGAGAATGAAATCCCACAGGTTCCATGCCGCGTAGTCGAGCCAGCTGTCGATCTGGACGTCCGCGAGCTCGGTCGAGCGCACGTCCGCGGCCGTGGTGTCCATGAAAGGAACCTCGACACGCTCGCGCATCCGGCGGTCGCCCTCCACACCCTGGGGGACCTCGGCCTGGAACGCCTGCAGGAACGGGGTCGGATCGAAGGCCTCGGTGGTCTGTTCTGCTGTCGCCATAGTGCTGCTACGCGTCCTTCCCGAGCAGGAACACCAGGCCGGTGTCGCCCGCGGTGTCGAGGCGGACGGTGGTCCCGTCCGCGGGGATGGTCTCACCTCGCGAGGTCTGGATACCCTCGGTGAATTCGGCTGACATCACACAGGGGATCCCGAACTCACGGGACAGGATGCCGAGATGGCTCTCGGGGGCGCCCTGCAGGGTGATCAGGCCGGCGACGCCCGCCATCAGCGCCGGAGACATGAAGGTGGTGGTCCCGCCTCGGGAGATCACGATCGTCTCCGCCACATCCGGGCCGTCGACGAATTCGAGCACCTCCTCCGGGGAGTCGAGGAAGCGGATCTTTCCGGTCGCTCCTTGCGCGGAGGTGAAGGCCTTGATTCCGCTTCCGATCTGCTTCTCGGACACGATGTCTGCGGTGGTCATGCGGATCTCCTTGTCGAACGACTGGTCGCAAATTGTCGGACCATTGCCGGAAGCATGTAACCGCTGTCACAATGGCGTCAACCCATCCGGCGCAACTTGCCCGGAGTTTCCCCCGTTCGGGGTAGTCCGGGCCGCGAGCGACCGGAGATCGGAGGCGATGGTGAGTGGCGGCGAGATGGATCCCGCGATCAGCGAAGCGATCGAGGTGATCGTCGGTACCGCCAGACGCTTGAGCACATCACCGCGCAGCGCCACGCACGGTGTACTCGGCGTTGAGTCCGCCTTGGAAGCGTTGACGGCCATGGAAAGGGCTCTGACCAGTAGGGAAACCGCAGGAATCGGCCGCGCGGCCCGCTCGACGATCCGTTCCGCGCGAGCCCAGTTGCTGTCGGTGCGACTGGCCGGGAAGCGCTCGAAGGTCGAGCTGATCACTGCGCAGATCGCCCGCCTCCGCGCCGCGCGCTCCCTCGAGGACCTGCTCGAATCCCTGCCGTCGGAGGTCTCGGCACTGGGCTACGAGCGAGTTCTGTTCTCCTGGGTCGAGAACGAGCGGTGGGTCCCCCGGTCGGCCTATGTGATGGGCCGGCCGCAGGAGTCACAGGCGATGCTGACGGCGGGCGGCCCGCCCTATCAGCCGGTCCGCGAACTGCTCGAAGTCGATGTCGTCCGGAAGCGGCGCCCGATCCTGGTCCTGGACGCCGATACCAATCCTCGGGTCCACCCGACCATCTACCCCGTCACGAGATCGCTCACCTATGTGGCCGCGCCGGTGGTGGCCCACGACCGAGTCGCGGGCATCGTCCATGTGGACCGCAGCATCGAGACCGGGCTCAACGACGAATTCGATCGCGATCTGCTCGCGCTCTTCTGCCAGAGCGTCGGTATCGCTGTGGACCGCCTTCTCGATGCCCCCAGCAGCACCGACACCGATACCCCGAGCGCGATCACCCAGCACTGGCCGGCGGCGCTGACGCAGCGCGAGCGCGAGGTCCTCCGGCTGATGGCCGCCGGGTTCACCAACGCACAGATCGGCGCCCGGCTCTACATCAGCGAAGAGACGGCGAAGACCCACGCGAAGCGTCTGATGCGCAAGATGGGTGTCTCGAACCGGGCCCAGGCGGGGGCGATGTACCACCGCTTGCGCGCGTCCTGACCGCCGAACCGGCACACACCCCGCATGGTCCCCCGAAAGGGGGAAGTGTGGGACCGATCACTCCAAATGGTTTCGGTGAGCTGGGACATCCCGTAAATTGTGGCGCTATGACCGAATGGTCTGACCATAAACGACAGGAAGACAAAGTGACTGGCGTCTATTCCTTCGACCACGATCACGACGGGCCCGCACGAGAGCTGGGCCATCTCCTCGGCGGCAAAGGGGCAGGGCTGGCAGAGATGACGGGAGCGCTCGGCCTCAACGTGCCGCCCGGCTTCACCATCACCGTGCCGGTGTGCTGCGAGTACCTGCGAACCGGCTGGCCCACCTCGCTCGACGCCGAGATCCGCGCCCATATCGCCCGGCTCGAACGGGCGATGGGCCGGCAGCTGGGCGACCCGAACGATCCGCTGCTGGTCGCAGTGCGCAGCGGCGCTCCCGTCTCGATGCCGGGCATGCTCGACACGGTGCTCAACCTCGGCCTCAACGACGACACGGTGCTGGGTCTGGCTCGTCGCTCCGGTGACGACCGTTTCGCGTGGGACAGCTACCGCCGATTCCTCACCATGTTCGCGACCACCGTCATGGGCCTCGACGAGGAAGCGCTCGAGCCCGGTACGGCAGGTGCCACGCCCGAACAACTCCGCGGGCAGGTACACGCGCTGCGGGAGACGATCGGCGAACTGGCCGGACGACCGGTTCCCGCCGATCCCTTCCAGCAGCTCCGCGAGGCGATCGAGGCGGTCTTCCGTTCGTGGGGATCCCCGCGCGCACGCGCCTACCGGGACCGCGAGTCCATCGACGAGAGCATGGGAACCGGGTGCAATATCCAGGCGATGGTCTTCGGCAACCGCGGTGAGAACTCCGGTACCGGCGTCGTCTTCACCCGCAACCCGTCCACCGGTGAGGCCCTGCCCTACGGCGACTATCTGCCGCGCGCGCAGGGCGAGGACGTGGTGGCCGGCAATACCCGCACCCTGCCGATCACTCACCTCGCCGAACACCAGCCCGACGCCTACACCGAGCTGATGTCGACGTTACGGCGGCTGGAACTGCACTACCGCGACGTCTGCGATGTCGAGTTCACCGTCGAGGACGGCAGGCTCTGGCTGCTGCAGACCCGGGTCGGCAAGCGCGGAGCCGTCGCCGCGGTACGGATCGCGGTGGATATGGCCGACGACGACGCGATCGCGCTCACCCCCGAGGAAGTGCTGAGCCGGGTCCCGGAGCCGGTGCGCGCCCGCGCCCGCGCCGAGGTCGCGGCCGAAGTGCTCGCGCCCGGAACCGGCAGCTCCCTGTTCGCCACCGGGCTCGGCGCATCGCCCGGTCTGGTCAGCGGACGCGTCGTCCTCACCGCCGAGGACGCCCTCTGCGCCGATGAGGATGTGATTCTGGTGCGGACCAGTACCAGCCCCGAGGACGTAGCCGGAATGTCGGCCTCGGTGGGCATCCTCACCACCCGCGGCGGGCTGGTGAGTCATGCCGCCGTGGTCGCCCGCGACTGGGGCATACCCGCGGTCGTCGGTGCCGACCGGCTGGCCGTCACCGGCGACGAGATCCGGTCACAAGACGGGCTCGTGGTCCGCGCGGGTGAGATCATCACCGTCGACGGCGGCAGCGGATGCGTCTGGATCGGCGAGGTCCGCACCGCTGTCGCCGATGCCACCAGCGCGGTCACCGAACGACTCCCGCACCTGCTCCGCATCGAGCAGTGGGCCGGCCGGCGGGAAGTGTCGCCGGCATGACCGCGCCCACGCAACCACGGCATATCGTGGTCGTCGGTGCCTCGCTGGCCGGTCTGCGGGCCGTACAGGCCGCCCGCGAAAGCGGCTTCACCGGACGCCTGACCCTGGTCGGCGCGGAGGAACATCTCCCCTACGACCGGCCGCCGCTGTCCAAGGAGTACCTTGCCGAGGGCCCGGCGACCACCGCCCATGTATTCCCCGAAGCCGCCGATCTCGCCGCGACGCTGGACCTCGATCTCCGGCTCGGCACCCGGGCGACCGGGCTCGACATCGACGGCCACACGGTCACGACGACCCGCGGCGAGATCGACTACGACGCCCTCCTCGTCGCCACCGGGGTGCACGCTCGCCGGCTCCCCGGCACCGGGCACCTGACCGGCGTCCATGTCCTGCGCAACCTCGACGACGCGCGCGCGATCCGCGCGGCGTTCGACGCCCGCGCCCGGGTGGTGGTGATCGGCGCCGGATTCATCGGCGCGGAGGTCGCCTCGGCGGCGGCGCGTCGCGGCCTGGCACCGGCCGTCGTCGAGGCCGCGCCGATACCGCTGGTGCGGGCACTGGGCGAAACGGGAGGAGCCGGTCTGGCCCGAATGCATCACCGGCACGGTGTCGACTTCCGCTGCGGGGTGGCCGTTTCGGAACTTCTGGGCGATCACCACGTCGAAGCCGTGCGCCTGGTGGACGGCTCGGAGATCCCCGCCGATCTGGTGATCGTCGGCATCGGCGCGACGCCGGCCACCGAATGGCTCGAAACATCCGGTCTGACCGTCTCCGACGGGGTCGTCTGCGACCGGTTGCTGCAGGCCGGCCCCGACGTCTGGGCCGCGGGCGATATCGCCCGGTGGGAGAACCCGTTGTTCGAACGCCCCATGCGGCTGGAGCATTGGACCAACGCGGGTGAGCAGGCAGCACACGCCATGGAGAACCTGCTCTCGCCGGAAGAAGCCACTCCCTATCGGCACGTCCCGTACTTCTGGTCGGACTGGTACGGCCGGCGCATCCAGTTCGCCGGCCTTCCCGTCGGCGAACCGGCCGTGGTCGCCGGCAGCTGGGACGATGACCTCGTCGCCCTCTATCGGGAGGGCGAGCGGCTCGTCGGCGCGCTCACCGTCGATCGCCGCGGCGACATCATGAAGTACCGCTCCCGGATAGCGCGACACGACAACTGGTTCGCGGCACTCGAATTCGCTGCCGAACGTAATGCGGCAGTTATCGCGACGCGCACCTAGACCGCCGAGGAGACGCTCATGCACCACCACAACGAAGTCTTTGTCGACGGCCACTGGGTCCCCTCCCACAGCAGTCGGCGCACGCAGGTGATCAACCCCGCGACCGAGGAGGTCTGGGCGCACGTTCCCGATGGCGACGAACGCGATATCGACGACGCCGTACGGGCCGCGCGGACCGCCTTCCCCGGCTGGGCGAGCACGACGCCGGAGTACCGCGCGTCGCTGCTGCGCCGCCTCGCCGACGAGATAGACGCCCGCGCAGCGGATCTCGCGAAGATCATCACCGCGGAGAACGGCACGCCGGTCGCGGAGAGCGCTACGGCGCCGGGGCACAGCGCCGCGCATCTGCGACTCACCGCGGATCTCGCGGAGGTACTCACCATCCCCGACGACCGCCGTAACCCCATGGCACCCGGCCGTACCGTGGTCCGGCGCGTTCCCGTCGGGGTCGCGGGTTTGATCACCCCCTGGAACTTCCCCCTGGGCCTGATCATCATCAAACTCGGACCCGCGCTGCTGGCGGGCTGCACCGTGGTCGTCAAGCCCGCGCCGGAGACACCGATGGCTTCCCGGCTGTTGATGGACGCGGTGGCGGCGGCGGGTATCCCGGCCGGGGTGGTCAACCTGGTGACCGGTTCCACCCGGGCCGGCAGCGCCCTGGTCGAGCACCCCGGCGTCGACAAAGTGTCGTTCACCGGATCGACCGAGGTCGGGCGGTCGATCGCGCGAAGCTGTGGCGAACGTCTGCGACCCGTCACACTGGAACTCGGCGGCAAATCACCCGCGATCGTCCTCGACGACGCCGACCTCGCAGTCCTCGCCGCAAACCTGCTCGAGGTGTCGATGCGCAACACCGGGCAGACCTGCAAAGCCTGCACCCGGCTGCTGGTTCCGGCCGGTCGGCACGACGAATTGGCGGATCTCGCGAGTTCGGTGGTGGCGGCCGCGCCGATGGGTGATCCGCTCGACCCCTCGACCTTCTTCGGACCACTGGTCTCGGCCCGGCAGCGTGACCGCGTCGCCGGCTACCTGGAGGTGGGCCGGGCCGAGGGCGCCGTGCCGGTCACCGGCGGGAGCGTTTCCACCCGATTCGAGCGCGGCTACTTCGTCGAACCCACCGTCTTCGCGCAGGTATCCCCCGAGATGCGGATCGCCCGGGAGGAGATCTTCGGCCCGGTGCTGTCGGTGATCCCCTACCGAAACCTCGACGACGCCGTCGCTATCGCCAACGACTCGCCCTACGGATTGGCCGCCACGGTTTTCGGCGCCGACGAGCAGCGCGCCACCGAGGTCGCCGACCGGCTCGCGACCGGCAACGTGGGCATCAACCACTACGGCTCGAACGCCGCGGCTCCGTTCGGCGGGCACAAGGACAGCGGCCTCGGCACCGAATTCGGGGCGGAGGGCCTCGACGCCTACCTGCAGTTCACCTCGATCCACTATCAGTCCTGACTACCGGAAAGAACGATTCTGATGAGAGCAGCCGTCATGTGGGGCCCGGGAAAGCCCTTCGAAGTCCAGGAGATCGATATCGCCGCGCCCGCGCCCGGCTGTGTAGCGGTCGACCTGCACAGCTGCGGTGTGTGCGCATCGGATCTGTCGCTCACCACCGCTTTCGGACAACCTACCCCGGTGGTGTTGGGGCACGAGGGGGCGGGAATTGTCACCGAGGTCGGTGCGGGCGTGTCCTCGGTGCGGGCCGGCGACCATGTCGTGCTGGTGTGGGTCCCGCCCTGCGGTACCTGCGCGCCGTGTCGCCGCGGCGACGACTACCTGTGCGCCAACCGCCGGTCGTCGGCCGATGCCCGGGCGGGCAGAGCCGCCCGCCCCTCGCCTCTCAGCGTCGGCGGAACCTCGATCCACCAGGGCATGGCGACCTCGACCTTCGCCGAGCGGACCGTGGTCCCCGCCAACGCCGTGGTCCGCATCGACGACGATGTACCGTTCCCCGTCGCGGCCATGATGGGATGCGCGGTGCCGACCGGAGTCGGGGCCGCGCTGCGCAGCGCGAAGGTCCGGCCCGGTGACGATGTCGCGGTGATCGGTTGTGGCGCGGTGGGTCTGAACTCGGTCATGGGCGCGGTGGTCGCCGGCGCCGCCCGCGTGGTCGCCGTCGATCCCCTGCCGGAACGCCGCGCGCTGGCCAGGACCGTCGGGGCGAGTGAATCGCTCGAACCCGAGGGGTTGGGCGACTTGCGAAATATGGACGTCGTCATCGATGCGGTCGGCGCCCCCACCACGGTGTCGCAGGCGTGGACAGCGGTCCGGCGCGGCGGCACCGTGACCGTCGTGGGTGCCGGCCGGCCCGATCAGGTCGTCGAGATCAACGCCTACGAACTCTTCCACGACGACAAACGCCTGACCGGTAGCTTCCACGGCGGCATCAGCATGCACCGCGATCTGCCGATCCTCGTGGGACTGTGGCGCAACGGCCGGCTGCCCATCGAGAAACTCATCGACTCGACCGCGGACCTGAGCCGGATCAACGAGGTGGTGGCCGCACAGCAGAGCGGCAAGGCGCTTCGCATCGTGATGACGCCCCGGCCCTGATTGCCCAGCACGCACATCCAGAAAAGGTGATTATGAGCTTCGCAGCCCAGGAAGAATTCGACAGCCTGCACGGACTCCGGATCAAAGGGATGACCCAACCCGAGCACATCGCGTCGGCAACGGGCCTCGATCCCGCCGTGGTCCGGGAAGTACTCGATGACGCGGTCGCCCAGGGCCGGGCCCGCTCACGCACCGGCGGACGCGTGCAGGGCTACATGCTGACCTCGGCCGGGCGTGAGCGCCACGACGAACTCCGCGCCGACCATGTTCCCGACCGGCTCGACGATCTGGCCGGCGCCTACAAGGCGTTCCTCGCGCCGAACCGCGCGTTCAAATCGCTGACCACCAGGTGGCAGACCGAAGCCGCGGGCGAGGTGTCCGCGATCGTGCCGGAACTGCGCACGATCCACGAGAGCGTGACCGCGGTACTGGCAGCCGCGGTCGAGTCGGTCCCCCGCATGAAGAGCTACGAGCCGCGATTCGCGGACGCGCTCGCGGCATTCGAGAGCGGCGACGGTTCCGCGCTGGCCAAACCGATGTCCGGCTCCTACCACGATGTCTGGATGGAGTTGCACGAAGACCTCCTGCTCACGCTCGGGTGGGAGCGTTCCGACGCCGACGAGTAGGTGTGCGCGGAACACCGGCCCCGGCCGCGGGAGCCGGGGCAGTGCGCCACTCAGTCCGCCAGCGAGTCGGTGAGCCGCTGGACCGCGTCGAGATAGTCCTCGGCCATGGTGAGTACCACATCTCGGGCCGGGCGGGCGGTATTCATCAGTCCGACACCCTGCCCGACCCAGTAGGTCGCGAGGGCCTGGGCGCCCTCGTCACCGTTCTCGGCGAGCTTGTCGATCCGCCGCAGACTCGGTTCGCTGATCAGCGATTGCAGCGGCATCGGCAGTGCTTCCGGGCTCCCGTCGGCGGCCCACGCCTCGGTCCAGTTCGACCGCAGTTGGCGGGAGGGTTTGCCGGTCCGTCCTGTCGACCGCACGGTATCGCGCGAGGACGCGTGCAGCATTTTCCGCACCGTATGCGGCGCGGTTTCCGCTTCGGGTGTGGTGAGCCAGACCGACCCGGTCCACGCGCCGGCCGCGCCGAGCGCGACGGCGGCAGCCATCTGGCGGCCGGTGACGATACCGCCGGCGGCGAGGACGGGTACGCGACGGATGGGTTCGATCGCTTCGATGACCTCCGGTATCAGGACCATGGTGGTTACTTCGCCGCAGTGCCCGCCCGCTTCGGTGCCCTGCGCGATCAGGATGTCGACTCCGGCCCGAACCTGTTTGATCGCATGTTCTTTCGCGCCGACGAGCGCTGCGATCGGGATACCGGCCGCCTTGGCGCGGTCGATCATGAACGTCGGTGGGACGCCGAGGGCGTTGGCGATGAGCTCGATGGGGTGCCGTAGCGCGACATCCAGCAGCCGATCGCCGATATCGTCGGTCATTCCCGACCCGAACGCCTCGACGACGTTCTCTGGTGACGCCTCGATACCGTGCTTCATCAGCAGATCGGCGACGAAGCGGCGATGCGCTTCCGGCACCATACCCTGCAGCTGCTCCGGGGTGAGCTTCTGGCCTTTGCCCGCGAACTTCTCGGGCACGACGATATCTGCCCCGTACGGCTTGCCGCCGACGTGGTCGTCGATCCAGGCGAGTTCTTCCTCGAGTTGCTCCGGGGTGTGGGAGGAGGCGCCGAGGACGCCGAAGCCGCCCGCGTTGGTTACCGCGGCGACGACGTCTCGGCAGTGGCTGAACGCGAGTAGCGGGATATCGATTCCCAGCATGTCGCAGATCGGTGTCTTCATAGTGTTCCTCGGGGGATTCCGCTAGTTGTCAGTCTTCTTTGCCGGTCCAGGTGACGACTGCGTCGAGTGCCTCGACCGTGCTTCCGTCCACTCGCAGCGGGTTGACCTCCAGGGATTCGAGATCGCCGCCGAGCGCGAGGGCGAGGTCGCCGATACGGGCCACGACCTCGGCCAATGCGTCGAGGTCCGCGGGCCGAGTGCCCCGGACGCCGCGCAGCAGCGCGGCCGCCCGCAAACTTTCGATCAGTTCCCGGGCCTGCGCCGGGCTCACCGGCAGCGGTGACAGGGCCGAATCACCGAGGACTTCCACGAAGATGCCGCCGAGCGCCACCGCGAGGATCGGACCCCACTGGGGGTCACGGGCCACGCCGATCAGTAGTTCCGTGCCGCCGGACCGCATCGGGGAGACCAGCACGCCTTCCACCCCGGCGCCCGGGACGCGGCTCGCCGAACCCACCACCTCGGTGTAGGCGGCGGCGACGGCCTCGTCCCCGGCGACCCCGAGCCGCACCCCACCGATATCGCTCTTGTGCAGGATGTCGGGCGAGACGATCTTCAATGCCACCGGTCCGGCGAGTTCCGCCGCGGCGGCGACCGCCTGCTCGGCGGAGCCGACCAGTGTGCCTGGGACGACGGGAATTCCCGCGTCGATCAGCAGCTGCCGAGCGCTCGCTTCCGACCAGTTGCCGCGGCGTTCGGAAGATTCGGGTACCCGGACGGCCCGAGGTTCGGCGGACGGTCCCCTGCCCGCATCGCGGGTCGCCTCCGACCACCAGGCGAGATTGCGTAGTGCGACCACGGCCTGGCGAAGACCGGGGATAGCGTGCGGAACGTCCGCTTCCGCCATGACTTCCTTGGTGTAGTCGGTGATCGGCTCGAGGACCTGGTTCACATAGACGACCGGTCCACTCGCCCGCTGGATCCCGGCGCCGATGGCGTTCGCGAAAGCCTGGCCGCTGAACTTGCCGTCCCCCTCGCGCTCCCAGGGCAGGGTGTTGACCACCGCCACGACCCCGATCTCCGGGTCGGCGGATACGGCTTCGATGGAGCGGGTGAAGATCGTCGGGTCGATGATCGCGGCACCGGTCACGTCGAGCGGGTTCTGCACGGTGCCGTACTCGGGCATGATCTCGGCGAGTTTTTCCTGTGTGCCCGGGGCGAATTCGGGAAACCGCGCACCCAGGTCCTCGGCGCGATCGGCCAAGATATCGCAGGCTCCGCCGGATATCGACACCACGCCGATCCCGGAGTGCTCGAGGCGGCCCAGCCGGGCGGCGGTACCCGCGGTGATGAGCATGTCCTCGATGGAGTCCACGCGGATGATGCCGAGGTCGCGGAATATCGCGTCGATGGTGCGGTCGTCACCGACGAGCGCGCCGGTGTGGGCAGCGGCGGTGCGAGCGGACAGTTCGCTGCTACCGGCCTTGAGGACCACGATCGGTTTGCCCGCGGCGGCCGCGCGGCGGGCGGCGGTCCGGAACACCTCGGGTTCCCGAATGGTCTCCATGAAGATGGCGATGGCCTTGGTGTGCTCGTCTTCGACCAGGAAGTCCAGGACGTGACCGGCGGTGATCATCGCTTCGTTGCCGAGGGTCACCATGTAGGAGAGGTCGGCGCCGGACAGGGTGGCGAATTCGACCATCGCCTTCGAACTCGCGCCGCTCTGGGACAGCAGCGCGACCGAACCCGCCTCATGGGGCAACCCCAGGATCGGGGTCACCGGCGCATGGTCGACAAGATTGGCGAACCCGAGGTGGTTGGGGCCGAGCAGCACCATATCGAGCGATTCGGCATGGGCGACCAGTTCGGCTTGCGCCGCCCGCCCGGCTTCGCCCGCCTCACCGTAACCGGAGGACAGGATCACGGCGTTGCGGATCCCCGCTGCCGCCGCGTCGGTCAGGGCGTCGAGGGTGCCCGCTTGCGGCACCATCATGAATGCCACATCGACCGGTTGCCCGATCTCGGCACACGAGGTGACGGTGGGGCGCCCGTGGGTTTCCACGCCCCGGCGGTTCACCAGGAAAGTGCGGTCCGTGAAATCGAATTCGACGAGGTTGCGGTAGGCCGTGTTCGAGAACGGCGATTTGTTCGACGCCCCGACGAGGGCGACACTGCGCGGCCGGAACAGCGACCTGAGCCGTTCGGGGGTGATGACGCTGGACAATTCACAACTCCTTCGTGGTGAACGGTGTTACCGGGGCAGGCCGAGTCCGCGCGCGATGAGACCGCGCTGGATATCGTTCGTACCGCCACCGACGACGTACATGACCGACAGCCGGAGTCCGTATTCGAACGCGGTGTCGTAGCCGGGAACGGTCTCCAGAGCGCCCTGGGGCCCGAGGATTTCCAGAGCGGCCGCGCCGAACGCCTCGGCGGTCTCCCCGCCGAGGACACCGGCCATCGGCGCCTCCAGCCGGCCACCCCCACCGGTGGCGCCGATGGCAGCCGATACCAGCGCGCGGGTGGCCTGGATCCCCACCGCGATCTCGCCGAGCCGGGCGCGGCGGGCCGATCCACGCGGTCCGACGGTGCCGTCGATATCGGCCCGCACGACGCCGAGCAGATCGTCGAGCTGACGGTGCAACGCGGCCGCGATATTCCCCATGGTGATACGTTCCCCGGCGAGGGCGCTGGTGATGACCTTCCACCCGCCGTTGATCTCGCCGACCCGGGCGGAATCGGGTACGCGGACGCTGTCGTAGAACACGGTGCAGGAGATCTCGCCGGACAGCGCGCGATGCTGCTGCACGGTGATCCCCGGGGTGTCCATCGGCACCAGGAACACGGTGATGCCGGCGTGCCGCGGTGTCGCCTCCGGATCGGTGCGCACCGCCAGCCAGACCCAGTCGGAGCTGTGACCGCCGGTGGTCCACAGTTTCTGCCCGTCGATCACCCAGTCGTCGCCGTCGCGGACCGCGCGGGTCTTCAACGACGCCAGATCGGATCCGGCTTCCGGTTCGCTGTAACCGAGGCAGAACGACAGTTCACCGCGCCGGATGAGCGGCAGGAACTTGTCCTTCTGTTCCTGACTGCCGTGCTGCAGGATCGAGTTGCCCAGCAGCATCACCGCACCGAGCGCCTTGCTGATGGGTGCGCCCGAGTACGCGGTTTCTTCGTTGAGCACCACTTGCTCGGCCAGACCGGCGCCACGGCCGCCGAACTCCTCGGGCCAGGCGAACCCCAGCCAGCCCCGGTCGGCGACAGCGGCGATCAATTCCTTGTCCACCGCCATACTGCTGCGGGAGAACCGGTCCTCGTACTTCGCGAAGAGCTCTCGGACCTCGGCGCGGAACGCCTCTCCGGTCTCCCCCGCGTTCGGTGACGGCAGCGAGGCGCCGGTCTCCACCAGGACATCGACGAATTCACCGGTCGCCCGGGGGTAGTCCCGCAACCTGGTCACATCGGCGTGGACCCGGCGGAACAGCCAGGGCGCTTCGTGTTCCTCGAAGTAGCCGATCGCCGCGAGAGTGTGCTGAGCGCCCAGCTGCACCCGTGGCGCCACGGCCCGCACGTGCGCGACCGCGATCTCGGCCGACGCGGTCCAGCCGGCGGCGCAATCGGTCCATTCGGCCACGGCCGCAGCGATCAGCAGATTCCCGGCGCTGATATCGATCTGGCACGAGGCGATGCGCTGTTGAACCGCACCGAAACTACCGATCGGCCGACCGAACTGGTGGCGGGTCTTCGAATGTTCGACCGCCATCTCGTGCGCCCGCTCGGCCGCGGCCAGCGTCCGCGCGGCAAGTCCCAGGCGCAGCAGCAGCACGGCCTCGTCGGCCCGGGCGGGGTCGATATCGATCGTGTCCACCGTGGCACCGAGCGTGACGCGGGACCAGGCCGGCGCGGCCAAACCCGGCCGCTCCCGCACCTCGCCGATCTCCCGCAGCTCCGCCGTGCCGCCGGCGGGCGGAACGACGAGGACATGGGTGGCCGCGGTGGCCGCCTCGGCGTAGCCGATCTCGTCGCCGTCGGCCGTGGTCGCGACCACAATCCGCATCCGGCCGGATTCCACGGCGGATACGTCGGGCAACAGGCGCTCGGCCACGAACCCGTCCAGGACAGGGAGGGGGCAGGCCACCCGGCCCAGCTCCCGCGTGGCCGCCAGCGCGGCATCCAGGGCCTGCGCCGCGCCGAGTTCGAACCAGCCCTGTCCGGCGCCGGCCTGCCAGAGCTTTTCGAGGTCGCCGGACTCGGCGGCTGTCGCGTCGCCCCATTCCCGCCGGGCGGTTCCGGCTACCGCTTGGGCGAAGGCGGTCAGTTCGTCGTGTGCCGACATGATGATCCTCTATTTACTGAACAGTAATCGTCTGTAATAACCTCGACGGTATACTGACGGCCACCGTTCAGCAAGTATGAATCTGTAGTTCCGGAAGGTGACGCCGTGGCGCGAAGTACCAGCACGACCCAAGGGCGTCCGCGCGATCCCGATGTCGACCGGCGGGTCGCCGACGCCGCCATAGACCTGTTCGGCGCCGCAGGCTGGGCCGGATTCACCGTCGAAGCCGTGGCGAAACGAGCAGGGGTCGGTAAAGCATCGATCTACCTGCGGTGGCCGACGAAGGAAGCTCTGCTGCTGGAGGCGCTGCGACAGCGATTCAGCGGTGTCACCGCCGTCGAGCCGGCGAATGTCCGGGAAGAGCTCGTACAACTCGCCCTGCAACTGTTCCGGCGATACGTCGGCGATACCGGCCAGGCCGCCTTCCGGATCGCACTGGAAGCCTCCCGCATCCCCGGGGTGGCCGAACACTGGGCCGGTATCCGCAACTCGCAGGTCGTGGCCGCGCGCGCGATCGTCCGCCGCGGTATCCAACGGGGTGAGCTACCACCCGATACCCCGGTGACGCTGCTCCTGGACACCCTCAGCGGTGCCGTGATGAATCATGTGCAGACCACACCACCGGTAGCCCCGGAGGAGCGGGAGGCCGCAGCCGAGACCTACTCCCGCAAGCTGGTCGATTTCATCCTCGCGAACGCCACGGCGGGCTGACCGGGATCAGCCGACAGCCCGGCGAGGGATACTCGCCGGGCTGAGCAGGATTCCCGATATCAGCGGTTCTTCCATTGCGGTCGCCGCTTCTGCGCGAACGCTGCCGGCCCTTCGATCGCATCCGCACTGACCAGCAGTTCCTCCACCGCGGGCGACTGGTGGGTCACGGCGTCGAAAGTATCGGCGATACCTTGCGTTTCCTTCATGACCTGCAGCGAGATCCGCACAGACGTGGGGGAACCGTCGAGAATCTCCGCGGCGAGCGCCCGCGCCGCCTCCAACGCCTTGCCCGCCGGCGCGACCCGGTTGACCAGACCGTACGATTCGGCTTCGACAGCGGTCAGACGGCGGCCGGTCAAGATCATCTCGTTGGCCACGTTCGCCGGAACCTTGCGCGGCAACCGGATCAGGCCACCGGCGCCCGCGATGAGACCGACCTTCACCTCCGACAGCGCGAACCGGGCCGTCTCGTCCGCGACCACCAGATGACTGGCCAGTGCGATCTCGCAACCACCACCCATGGCGAAACCGTTCACCGCGGCGATCACCGGCTTGGGCATATCGCGTCGGCTGGTGAGCCCGCCGAACCCGGTCTTGGGTATCCACCTCGGCTTACCGGAGGCCGAGTACACCAGATCGTTGCCCGCGGAGAACGCCTTGTCCCCCGCGCCGGTCAGGATCGCGACCCACAGGTCCGGATCGGCGAAGTAGGCGTCGAAGATCTCCGCGAGTTCCTCATTGGCCGGCGGATGCAAGCTGTTGCGGACCTCCGGACGGTTGATGGTGATTTCCAGCAGATGACCGTCGCGGCGCACGAGAACATGCGCGTATTCGTCCCGGAACACCGCCGGACGCGACGGGAACAGTTGATCCATCCTTCCCTCGGTGGTGGTGACCCGGTTGCCGAAACCGAAGGAGCGCACATAGACCCGGCTACCGATCGGCTCGCCGGTACTCAGACGGTCGAGGATCTCGTCGTCGCCGGTCTCGGTCATAGCCACGAAACGCCGGTTATCGGCCTCCAGCCGGCCGATAACGACACCGGTACGGGAGCCGTTCCGGTCGTGTTTGACCGTGTAGGTCTCGATGACGCCCCAGCCGTCGGCGTGCACAGCCCGCTCCGGGGCGGGCCAGGAATCGATCTCGGCCTGCAACCGGGCACTGTGGCAGGCACGCCACGGTACGGGGG
This sequence comes from Nocardia jinanensis, assembly GCF_014645735.1. Lineage (GTDB taxonomy): Bacteria > Actinomycetota > Actinomycetes > Mycobacteriales > Mycobacteriaceae > Nocardia > Nocardia jinanensis. The sequence continues at coordinate 186,314 of NZ_BMMH01000006.1, forward strand.
TGGTCGAGTAGATGCCGACGGAGTACTTGCTCATCGTGCCGCCGTTGGCGCCCACGAAACCGAAGGCGCCGGGCTGCGCGCGCATCCGTTGCACGGTCTCCGCGATGGCATGCATCGAATAGTTGTTGCCCGCGCCGCCGAAGAACGGCAGCCCGCCGGTCAGGGTGAGCCCACGGGGGTCGGCGGGGTCGATCCCGAGTCCGTCGCAGATATTGAACACCGGGATCGGGAAGCAACTGTAGAGGTCGACGGTGGCCAGATCGTCCACCCCGATTCCGGCGACCTCCAGCGCATGCTCGGCGGCCATCACCGAGGCCGGCCCACGGCTGAGATCCTGCCGGTCCAGCAGGCTGCGCTCACGCAGGTCGGCGTGACCGTGCAGGAACACCCACTTGTCTTCCGGCACCCCCAGCCGCCGGGCCGCGGCCACGGACATGATCAGCACCGCCGCGGCCTGGTTGACCTTTTCGCGGGCGACGAGATAACGGGTGTAGGGCTCGGCGATGATCCGGTTGGACTCCGTCGGGGTCACCAGTTCGTGGGCGCTGCGCTCCACCGGTGCGGACGAATACGGGTTCGCCGCGGCGACCTTGCTGAACGGAGCGAACAGTTCACCCATCGCGCTCGCGTACTCCGCACGTGACTGCTTCGAACGGGCCCGGCGGGCGTTGTCGAACAGCGCGTACTGGCTGGGTGCGTCGGTCAGGCCGTGGGTCCGGGACTGCTGCGAGCTCATGCCCGCGAGGCCGAATCCGCGGTCCTCGAGGCTGCCCTCGACATGCTCGGTGAAATCCGGCTTGTCCGGGGCCTTGGCCAGATGCTGCACGGTGGAGATGGCTTCGGACCCGAATACCAGCGCGACCTCGGAATCACCTGCCGCGATAACCGCGGACAGCTCGGTGACCAGGTGCTGCGGGCCCTGCCCGCCACCGACTTCCAGAATCGCCCGAGCGGGCGCCGCGCGGAGGCGGTTCGCCACCGACCTCGGGTAGTTGTCCGATTTGCCCAATGGGGCGGGCCAGCCCGGAGACGAGATCTCGAACTGCCGAATACCGGCGACGGTGTCGATCGCCGCGGCGATCGATGCGGTGTCCGCTGCGGTGTCATCGAGTGCTCCACGTGCTGCGTTTGCAGCGAGGTCCACGGCAGATAACCGCTGGTATCCGGGGGCATCGAGGCTCTCGGCGAACTGTCCGACACCCACGACCACCGGGGTGCGTGGGTCGAGATCGAAGTTGGTCATGCGTACTACTCCTGCTGTTGCCTCTGGTCGGGCAGCCCGGCGCGGCGTCCGGATCGCCCGGCGACTCGGTCACCCGACTTTCTAGACGTAATTCGTCTGAAACCAAGGCCGACTATACCCCGCCGGATCGGGCCGGCGACGAGACCCGGCCACCCGTCCGACGGCGGCGCCGCGATCCCGACCCGAGCCCCGACTCCCCCGAGCACGCAAATACGCCATTGGACCCACACATCGCGACAGAAAGGCCGGGTCCGGGATCTGTTATCAGGTCCGGAGCGATCCGGTGACCTCGATGGTCATCCTGTGACGTCACGGCCGATCAGCCCGGTTCGGCCGAGCGCGCACCGCGGTCCAACCGGATCGCAGCCTTCCGATACAGGCTGCGGGCCATCTCGACACTCGGTGCACGCTCGGCCATCTTGAACTGCCAGTACTGCATCCTGCCGAGCGGCCCACCGAAGAGATGGCGGGTGCGCAGGCGGTCCACAGCAAGATCGAGAGCAGCCTGCGCGACCCCCGACGGACGAGCCGGTCTGCTCGATTGGCAGGTGGTGGGGCGGGCGCCCGGGATGCGCGAGGTCGCCTACTTCCTCACCCACTCCATCGAGACCGAACTACGCCGCGGGCACGAGAAGCACCTGCTCCAGTGTCGAACCGTACCGAGTGAGTTGCCATGCCCTCATATCACTCTCCTGCCCGAGTGTCTGATGCCGTCTTCATCGCAAACTACCGCCGCGAATCGAGAACTCATCGCCGCGCCGGTCGCTCTGCACCAAGGTGCGATCTACCGCGGGAAGGAACATGTCCACGTCGGCCTCACCCATCGGTGCCTGTCCGTAGGCACGGTCACCCCACCGGAATGGTTTCGCCCGACTGCAGGAAGCACGATCCACCAGAGCGGTGCTCGGTGGCCTGAACTATATTGCGGGAGAGTGTTTTCGCGCCACCGCGCGAGTGCGGCGGCTACCCCCGCCAACCCTGCCGCCGAGGTCTCCCGATTCCCCAGGGAAGCAAAGCTCGGCCCACCCGTAGGAGCTATCGTGACACCATCGGAGAAGATCGCCCAGCACAACCGGTTTCACTACCGTGTGAACCCTGAGATCTGTGCCGGGCACGGCCGGTGTTACACATTGGCGCCTGATTCGTTCACCCCGGACGAGCTCGGTTACGGCCAGGCGGTCCACCACCTGCACCCTGCCGCGGAGCGGGACGCGATGGAACGTATTGCCCACGCCTGCCCCGAGGAAGCCATCGAAATCGCCCCGGCAGAGTGAGGCCGCCTCGACACTCGGCTCGCCCAGCAGCACCTCTGCGCGAGCAAACCCGTTGTGTCCCAGCCACTTTCACCGCCCGTCCTGACTTGATCCTTCAACCAGACGTTCTCTAATGTTCAATCCGAATCTCATCACGATTTCCGATCGACGCCCCCGGGCGGTTGGAGTTTGTACATGACCAGAGCTGATATACCCATCGAGGAATTGCGTGCGAGCCACCGGCGCGATTACGACCCCTACCATCAGGTACCGATTGCCGAGCAGCTGGCAGAGCTGGCGGACCGCCGAGAGACCGTACCGGTCAGTTATTCGGCACGAGGCAACGGTTGCTGGGTCCTGACCCGTTACGACGACATCGCCGGCGTGCTGCGGCGAAGCAACCGTGGGTTCATCAGTTTCCCCAACGACCCCGACGGCATCAACTCCACCGGCGCGGACGAGGGAATGATCCCGATCGAGCTGGACGGCCCGAGGCATCGCCAGTTCCGGGTGATGCTGGACCCGGCGTTCTCGCCGAAGCGAGTGGCGCAGCTGGAGGACGGTCTGCGGGAATGGGCGAACCGGCTGATCGACGACTGGATCGGTGCCGGTGAGTGTGATTTCAACAAGGGTTTCGCGCTGCCGTTCCCCGGTGTCACGGTCATGAAGATCATGGGCTGGCCCGAGGAGGACCTGGACCGCCTGTACGGCTGGGTGGACATCGTGATGCACGGTGTGCCCGGCGTACCGGAGGACGAGGCCAATGCGGCACGTGGCAAGGCCCACGGTGAGATTCGTGAGTACATGTTCGCGTTGATCGCCGAGCGGCGGGCCGCGCCACCGCGGGAGGATGTGACTTCGGCGGCGTTGGCGGCCGAGATCGATGGTAAAAAGCTCTCGGACAGCGAGCTGTTCGACCTGTTCCTACTGATGATGCTGGCAGGTCTGGACACCGTGCAGAGTGTGCTGGGTCAGGCGATGGTGCATCTGGCGCGGAATCCGGAGCAGTGGGATCAGATGTTCGAATCCACCGCAGTACTGAATTCCGCGGTGGAGGAGTTCCTGCGATGGGGTACGCCGCCGGTCCCGACCCGCACGATCGTGGACGACGAGGTGCAGGTGGGTGCGGTAACGCTACCCAAGGGCGAGCGGGTGCATTTTCCGCTCGCGGTGGCCAACCGTGACCCTTCCTACTACGAGAACCCCGACGACGTGATCGTCGACCGGTTCGTCGATATGGGCGCCAAGCCACACGTTGCCTTCGGCTTGGGTCCGCATCGGTGTGTCGGTGTGCACCTGGCACGGCTGGAATTGCGGATCGCGTTCCAGGAACTGCGTCGACGGCTGCCGAAATTCGAGCTGGCCGCCGACAGGATCCCGCAGGAGCACCTGGGTCTGGCATGGGGCGTGGACAACATCCATCTGCGCTTCGAACCCGGAACCCGCGAGCTCACCTGACCCGTGAACACGGTCGCATCGGTGTCGGCCGCCTGCCGTCGGCGGGCCGACACCGACCCGACCGAACCGCCATGGCCGGCTGATGGCCGAGGGATGCGGACTCTTCGACGACGTCTGTCCACCCGGCGAACTACTCGAACCGATCGGCCTCGCACTCCCGGCGAATCGGCCGACGCGCGACCGTGAGTGAACCCGTGTGGCCGGTTCGCACCGACCACACGGGACGACTCCTAGAGTCGCATAGGCGGGCTGGGATCGAACGCAACCGGCAACTCGGTCATGGAGCGATGAAACGGCCCCGGACGCCATTTCGGCCCGTCGCCGGGGAAGTCCAGTTCCAGCTCCGGCAGGGCGTCCAGAAGCTGGTCGATCGCGTCCTGCGCGACCAGATAGGAGATATCCTGCGCGGGGCAGCTGTGGTTGCCCAGCCCCCACGATAGGTGAGATCTGTTGCCCGCGACAGTATCACGTCGAATCCGGGGATCGGTGTTGCATGCGGCGATGCTGATCACCACCGGCTGATTGGCGGGAAGCCACACATCGTTGATCAGGATCGGCTGCCGCGGATAGGTGAGCAGGAAGTTCGCCATCGGAGGATCCGTGAACAACACCTCGTCCAGGGCATCACGAGTCGACATGCTGCCGCCGAGTACACCATCACCGAGATGCTTCTCGGAGAGGATCAGCAACAGAGTGTTGGCGATCAGTGTCTGCTGGATCTCGATGCCCGCGCCGTACTGGCTGTTGATCTGATGCAGGATTTCTTCCTCGGACAGACCGGCCGGATGCTGCAACATTCTTGTGGTGACATCGTTCCCGGGCTCGTTCCGCTTGAGCGCAAGCAATTCCGCCAGCGCTGCCCCCACGATCTGATTTCCGGCCTCGGCATCGGTGTTCTCGAAGATCTTCGCCATACCATCGGCAATCCGGTCTCCGAGGTGTGGCGGGCAACCCAGAAGAACATTACAGACCGCGAACGAGAGGGGGAACGAGTATTGCCGGATCAGGTCGGCGTGGCCATCTGCGCAGAAGCTGTTGATCAGTGGGACAGCGAGGTTCTCGACATGCGCGTGCATAGCGTACAGGTCCAGGCTGCGCATCGCCTCGATATGCACACTGCGGTAACGCTGATGCTCCGCTCCGGTGGTACGAGCGGGGACGGGACGATATCCCACGAGCGGCAGGATAGGGCAATCAGCGGCAACGGTTTTCTGCCATGCGCGGGGATCAGCCGAAAAGCGCTCGGGGTCGTTGAGAATCTGTACCGCCGTCTGGTAATCGATCACCAGAGTCGCCGGAACCCCGGGCGCCAGCTCTACCGACACCGTGGTGCGACCCCGCGCGCGCATTCGAGCGTAGTGGCGGTGTGGATCTTCAGCGAATTCCGGTTCCCATAAGAGGTACTGCGGACTGTCGCTGTCGAACGGCGTGCTGCGGACGACCGGGCAGGACGCGGCCGCGGGTTCGGGTGTAGTGGTACTCAAACATCGACTCCAGACTGATACCGGACTATCGCTGAAATGTGTTGCTATCGCCCGGCAGACGGCTCATGGCAACGTCAACCGTATACCTCGACTCGGAATCGTCTCGCCGCACCCGACCTGGCCCCTCCTCGCTCCGGCGGGTTAGGGCGCCCTGGCCACGACGTGCTGCGCGGTCTCGACATCGAGCAGATCAGCGAGCCGGCGGCCTTGAATCGACACCGGCACCGGTAGGACCGCCTGGAACCTCGGTTCGAAGCGACCGAGGAATAGACACCCAGGTTCAGATGGTTGACACGGCAATATCTACCGTCGTCAACGTGAGGAAGCCGCGACATTGTCCGTGCCACTGAGCATTCTCGATCTGGTCTCCATCCCCGAAGGCTCAACGGCCCGCGACGGCATCGCCGCCTCGATGGACGCCGCCCGGGAAGCGGACCGCCTCGGCTACCACCGGCTCTGGTTCGCCGAGCATCACAACACTGCCAACCTCGCCGCCAGCGCCACATCGCTGCTGATCGCTCAGGCCGCCTCGGTGACCGAACGGATCCGCCTGGGATCCGGCGGTGTGATGCTCCCCAACCATGCGCCGCTCATGGTTGCCGAGCAGTACGGGACCCTCGCCGCCATGTACGGCGACCGGATCGATCTGGGTCTCGGCCGCGCCCCGGGCACGGATATGATGACCGCCCGTGCCCTGAGCCGGTCATCCAGCGAACCGCACGCTTTCGCGGAAAACATCTTCGATCTGCAGGGCTGGTTCAGCGCAGATGGAACGGCCCGGACTGCCCCGATCGTCTCGGCTGTCTCCGCAGGAACCGAGGTCCCCATCTGGGTCCTGGGCTCGACAGTCAACGGAGCCTCCATCGCCGGCCGGCTCGGTTTGCCGTTCGCCCTCGCCTCGCACTTTGCGCCCGATCAACTGGACGAGGCCGCCGAGGTCTACCGGGACACGTTTTCCGGTTCCGCTCCCACCGCGCAGATCGCTGAGCCGTACCTGATGGCGGGCGTCAACGTCATGGTGGCACCGACCGACGAGGAGGCCGAGCGAGAGTTCACCACACTGGAGCAGATGTTCCTCGATATCCGGAGCGGCCGGCGGCGGAAGCTCCAGCCGCCCGTCGACCCTGACCAACTTGCCGCCCAGGGCGGTCGTGATCACGCGATGCTGCGTATCAAGGCAGTCGGCGCGCCGCGGACGGTCGTTCGGGAACTGGAGGAATTCGTCGAGCGCACCGGCGCGGACGAGCTCATCACCGTCACCTACGCCTACGACCCCGCAGTGCGGCAGCGCTCCCTGAACCTGCTTGCTGATAGCTGGTTCTGAGCCGCCAGGTGGTGTCTCGCAGTCAGGCGAGAGGGGCTGCCGCACGCTCCTGGTTATGCGACCCGAACGGCCGCTGGAATCATGAGCGTCTCCCACCCACTGTCGTAGTCGTCACGGCGATCGACGGCCGGGGTCCCGAAAGACACCCGCCCGCGGCGAGGCAGACCGCCCAGAGGTACTCGAGGTACCGAATCAGGTCCGGCCCTGAACCTGTTCGGGAGGAGTGGACCATCGCCCTCGATGTCGATGGGGACTGGCGTGCCCGTACCGAGTAAGGCAATTCGGTTCGGCGCGTTGCGATTTCGCTGCGACGACATAGTAGTGGCGGCGCCCGAGCCGGGTATCCAGCTCGCAAGCTCCACGCATTCGTAGTCGGGCATCGGCTCCCCGATCCCGGCGATGCCACGGTTGATTCGTCGTCCCTCCCCACGGGTCACGCTCTACATACTGCCGTTCACCCGGCCTCCCGACGAAATAACCCACAGCCGGCGAGACGCCCGCACCTCGTCCCCAGGCGGGGCGCGGTTTCAGGTTTCCGGCAACGGCAGCGCCGCGATGCGCTGTCGGCCACCGCGGAACGACACATACACGAGTTGGTTCTCAGGACTGTCTCAACCGAATACGACTTGAACCCCCACGCCGATGACCTGCACATATGGTTCGAGTAATTGATGCACAAACCAAATAACAGCAGGTAGAAAGATAGAGATACGTGTCCGGAGCGGATCAGAACACTGACCATGCCGCAAGTGTGCACACTTTCGGTGCGCATGCCGTCACCGTACTCGTTTCAGCGGCTATTTCTCTGCCCCGTTTCACCGCCCCGATCCGGCCTGCGTCATGGCGAAGGGGTGTGGTTGCCCGGCGACGCTACGAACGCGCTGTAGTGCGCGGATTGCCGTACCCCGGGCCGGGACGCCGCAGACCAGATGGCCGTTGGAGTCGCCGGTCCGAAGAGTGAGCGCCCCCGGGCGGGGCGATCGAAACTCGCGGGGGATGGTGTCCCGCTTCGAAACCTGGACACCCGGATGCCGAATCTTCGCTGGTCAGCGATGTCAGGGACCGTACATTTGCCATCAACCTCCCTTTCGGGGACACCGGGCGGTCGGGTTCTTCGGGGCCGGCGGTCGGGGAGGAGAAATTGATCTGATGATCCCCCTGACTCTGGCCGAGGTCGCTCACGCCACTGGTGGCCGTCTCGATGCGGTCGGTGACGCGGCCGCGACCGATCGCCGCGGTGTCGTCACGGGTGCTCTTCGCACGCTTGCGAGTACGGCAGCGCGGAGAACTCGGACCGCACCTCTTGCGACCTTCGCCACCGGCTCCCTCCGCCACGGAGTTTGCGGGCAGCCCCGGATTGGGCAATGGTCGAAAATTCGGCAAATTATAGATGAGGTAACGCGGTGACTTCCAGAGTTCGGCGCGTAGAATTCAAGCGGGTCGGGACAGTGTCTGGAGCCCTATCATGACGAGAAAGAATTCACACACGAAGTTCGCCCGGTTGGCGGCCGCCGCCGGTATAGCCGCAGTTGCCGCGATTCCGGTCGTCGCAACCGCGCAGCAAGCGCCTTCCGCGCACGCAACAACGCCCACGTCTGCAAGCCAACTCGTCGACAGCCCCGGTTGGGGTCGCGGCGATGGTTGGGGTCGCGGCGATGGTTGGGGTCGCGGCGACGGTTGGGGACGCGGCGACGGTTGGGGATGGAATCCCGGTTGGGGATGGAACCCCGGGTGGTGGAGTTGGTGGAGCGTACCCGGCTGGGGTGGCTGGGGCAGCTTCTAGCGCCGGTGACTGTGCCCGGACACGCGCAGCGTGCCGGGCTCGGTCGCATCGACTACCGATCATGTGAAGTGAGGTTCGACCAGCCTGGCTGGAGCTGGTAACGAGATGAAGATTGTGTGTGTCGGTGGCGGGCCGGCCGGGTTGTACTTCGCTATTTCGATGAAGCGGCGCGACCCGGCCCATGACATCACGGTAATCGACCGCAATCCCACCGGGACCACCTATGGCTGGGGCGTCGTGTACTGGGACGACCTGCTGGACATTCTGTACCGGAATGACCCCGACAGCGCCCAGGCGGTTCGTGCCGGGTCGGTCCTATGGCGCGAACAGGCAATCCATGTGCGCGACGGCCAGATTGCACATTTCGGGGGTTATGGATTCAGCATGGGTCGCGCGGCATTACTCGACGTACTTTCCCGACGGGCGAGCGATTTGGGCGTCGATGTTCGGCACGGGCAAGAGGTCCACGATCTGTCAGGATTCGACGACACCGATCTCATCGTCGCCTCCGACGGCGCGAACAGCCGGGTACGACAGCTGGGTGATCATTGTTTCGGCACGTCCGTCACACTCGGCGAGAATCGATATATCTGGCTCGGTACGGACAAGGTCTTCACCCGATTCACCTTCGCCTTCGAACACACCTCCGCTGGTTGGATCTGGTTCCATGCCTACCCGTCGGTTGCCGAGAAGATCAGCACCTGCATCGTTGAGTGCCAACCGCAGACTTGGCATGGACTGGGATTCGATTCCCTGGGCAACCTGGAGAACTTGCGTGTTCTGGAGAACATCTTCACGCGCATTCTCGACGGTCACTCGTTGATCAGCAAGACACGAGGCGAGTTCGCAAAATGGAGCCGTTTTCCCGAGGTGACCAACAAGACCTGGTATCACGACAATGTCGTGTTGCTCGGCGATGCAGCGCACACGACGCATTTCACGATCGGTTCGGGTACCCGGTTGGCAATCGTCGACGCCGTCGCGCTCGCACAGAACCTGTACGAGTATGCCGAGGTCGCCGACGCGCTGGAGAACTACGATGCGCAGCGACGCGCTGCGCTGCGTCCGATACAGGCTGCCGCCCGTACCAGCATGGCCTGGTTCGAACACGCCGACCGGTATCTCGACCGTAGCGCCGTGCAGTTCGCGTATGCGATGGCGGCTCGGCACGGGCCACAAGTGCCGTGGCGATATCAGCTACACCTGCTCACACAGATACGCGCTGTGCGCAAAGTCCGGCGTGCCATCGACTCCGGACAGCGGTGGTGGCGGGCTGCCCGACGAGGGGAACTCGCGATACTCTTGCCGGCCGGCGGTCCGGCTCTTCCTCATCCCCAGGTGAGGGGGTCGAGGTGAAGGTAGAAGTTCAGCCGGTCACGCTCCCGACGAGGCCGTACTCGGCCGCGAACAGCGCGTCCGCGGCCGGTGCCTGATCCTCGTTCTCCCAGGTTTCACGCGCTTCGAATCCGTTTCAGCTCCGAAGAGTGCACAAAGGTCTCGAGCACCGACGATTGAACAAGGTGCGGCTCCCAGCGTGGACCGCACACCACCCACAGGATTCCCGCACTCGACGACGATGGACCGGGACCGTTGAGCAGTGACAGACGACTCGGCCGCGCCTACTACGATCCGCATCGCCTCCGACTCGACGGGTCCGTCGCCGGTCGCCAGTGCTGTCCCCGGCGCCGCGGCGTTCCGGCGGGTGTCGTTGCCGCGACATTCCGAGAGGCTGAGGCAAGGTTTAGCCGAACGCGTCGGGGGTAAGGGCGCAGCACGAGTGGTTCGAATGCGCGGTGGATCGAACGGAGGAGAGCTCGTGGCAGTGACACCGTCTCGGCGCACAGAACTGACCGCCGCCCGCCCGTTTCCGGCACGGGTCGGACCCAAGGGCTCCTATCTGCGGAAGATGGTCACCACGACAGACCCGAAGGTGCTCGGTGTGCTGTACCTGGTGTCGGCGACCGGTTTCTTCCTGATCGGTGGTCTGATGGCGCTGCTGATCCGTGGCGAACTGGCCCGTCCGGGCCTGCAATTCCTCTCGCCCGAGCAGTACAACCAGCTGTTCACCATGCACGGCACAATCATGTTGCTGTTCTATGCCACACCCGTGGTGTTCGGTTTCGCCAACGCGATCCTGCCACTGCAGATCGGTGCCCCCGATGTGGCGTTCCCCCGGCTCAACGCCCTGAGCTACTGGCTGTATCTGTTCGGCGCTACCATCGCGACCGCCGGATTCGTCACCCCCGGCGGCGCCGCCGATTTCGGCTGGACCGGCTACACCCCGCTCAGCACGATGCAGTATTCGCCAGGTGTCGGCGGGGACCTGTGGATCATGGGACTGGTGCTGTCGGGACTGGGCACGATCCTCGGGGCGGTGAACATGATGACCACCGTGATCTGCCTGCGTGCACCCGGGATGACCATGTTCAGGATGCCGATCTTCACCTGGAACATCTTCATCACCAGCATCCTCGTACTGCTGGCCTTCCCGATCCTGACCGCCGCGCTGATGGCGCTGGCCTACGACCGCCACCTCGGCGGCCACATCTACGACCCCGGTGTCGGCGGTGTCCTGCTGTGGCAGCACCTGTTCTGGTTCTTCGGGCACCCCGAGGTCTACATCGTCGCGCTACCGTTCTTCGGCATCATCACCGAAGTGATCCCGGTGTTCAGCCGCAAACCCATCTTCGGATACACCGCGCTGGTGTTCGCGACCATCGCCATCGGTGGACTGTCGATGGCGGTGTGGGCCCACCACATGTACGCCACCGGCGCGGTACTGCTGCCCTTCTTCTCGCTGATGACCTTCCTGATCGCCGTCCCGACCGGGGTGAAATTCTTCAACTGGATCGGCACCATGTGGCGAGGGCAGCTGACCTTCGAAACACCGATGCTGTTCGCGGTCGGGTTCATCGTCACCTTCCTGCTCGGCGGACTGTCCGGAGTCATCCTGGCCAGCCCACCGCTGGACTGGCATGTCCACGACAGCTACTTCGTGGTGGCGCACTTCCACTACGTGCTCTTCGGCACCATCGTGTTCGCCACCTTCGCCGGCATCTACTTCTGGTTCCCCAAACTCACCGGCCGGTTCATGGACGAACGCCTGGGCCGCGTGCACTTCTGGACCACATTCCTCGGCTTCCACGCCACCTTCCTGGTCCAGCACTGGCTGGGCGCCGAAGGCATGCCGCGCCGCTACGCCGACTACCAAGCCGACGACGGCTTCACCGCCCTGCACACCGTCTCCACGATCGGATCGTTCATCCTGGGCGCCTCCATGATCGTCTTCGTGTGGAACGTCTTCAAGAGCTACCGCTACGGCGAAGTCGTCACCGTCGACGACCCCTGGGGCGGCGGCAACTCCCTGGAATGGGCCACCACCTGCCCGCCACCGCGGCACAACTTCTACGAACTACCCCGCATCCGCTCCGAACGGCCCGCCTTCGAACTGCACTACCCGCACATGGCCGAACGCCTACGCGAAGAATCCCACATCGGACGCGCCGACCAACACGGCGCCGGCGCCGAACTGTCCGTGCCCCCGCGCTAGACAACCTCCACCACAGGTTCGTCGAACCAGATATTCGAGGGGCTGATATGTCATTCTGCGCCGCTCGGCTGGGACCTCGGCTTCGAACCCATCGCAAACTCGCTCCGCACAGCCGGTTCCCGGGTGCCGAGGCAGAATCGAGGGATGACAAAGGCAATCGTGAACGGCGTCACCATCGCGTCCAGCGACGCCACCATCATCGTGGAAGGCAACCACTACTTCCCGCCGGACTCGTTACGGAAACAGTTTTTCGAGCCGACCGAAACACATACGTTCTGTCCGTGGAAGGGCCGTGCCAGCTACTACACCGTGGAAGTGGGCGATACCGAACCCTTGACCGACGCTGCCTGGTACTACCCCGAACCGAAGGCCAAGGCAGCCGAGATCGCAAACTACGTCGCCTTCTACAAGAATCGAGTCGAGATTCTCGACAACTGACCTATCGGCAGCCTTGCACCACAGCGATGTTCGACCACCTCGAGGTCCCCGCGATCGTCCTCGACGACGGACAGGTGTGGTTCCGGCCCGGACAGTGCGACCAGGTTGGCGACAGGCGCAGGTCCTCGATGGTGAGCGCGGCATCGAGGCGGCGCCGGGTCGCGTCGAAGCGCGGTTTCCGGAACCGCGACAGCGGCGCGAGGTCGTGGGGCGTGCTCGGCCAGCAGCCGGCACAGCAACCGGTTGCGTGCGCCGCCACCGACCAGGTGAACGGCGCGCACCGGGGTGCCGGTGAGTTCGGCGGCGGTGCGCACGCCCGCGGCGAAGGCGGCGATCACCTTCGCCGACCGCCGGCCCGACGCTCGAGTGACACGGTCTGCGGCTCCTCACGGTGTAGGTGCCGGTCGGGGTGGGGTTCACCAGGCTTGGCGGGTGGGGTGGATGACGAGGTCGTTGCTGGTTTGTCGGTCCAGCCGGGACGCCGGGACTGATCATCGAGAAGCCTTTACAATGGGCATGCAGTCAATGGTTGAACCAAGGTGACCGATTCGATCTGGGCTTCGAAACCAAGAGCGCACGATCGACGCGACAGGAGGATCTGATGGATGCGCGGCTAAAGTTCGAGCCCGCGAAGACACGACGCGCCTTCGACGACATCATCGACCAAGTGCGTGACCGTCTCCAGTCCGGAGAACTGCGGCCAGGAGAAAAGTTACCCAGTGAGCGTGAGTTCGCGGAACAACTCGGCGTCAGCCGGAACACCGTTCGCGAAGCGCTGAGAATGCTGGAGATCTCCGGCTTGGTGACGCTCAAGAAGGGGCACACGGGCGGTGCCTTCGTCGCCGATTCCACGTCCGGGGCCGTTGCCCGGGGAATCTTGGACGGACTGACACTTACTCAGTACTCCTTGTCGGATCTGACCGAGGCGAGGATAGGGGTCGAAAGCCTGATCGTCGAGAAGGTGTGCGAGCGGGCGACCGATGCCGAAATCGACGCTCTCGAGGAGGTGGTGCGGCGCACGGCAGCGATCGATGCCGCCACCCGCTGGCGGGAGAAGATGAACGTACATCTCGAGTTCCACCAGAAGCTGACCGATGCGGCGCACAATCCGATCCTGTCGATCCTGATCAAACCGCTGCTGGAACTGACCCACGATCTGACGCTGCGAGTGGGACCTTCCGCGGACGACTACATCATCGAGTCCCGCTATCGGTTGCTCGATGCCCTGAGGAAGCGCGATGCCGCCGCGGCGACAGCCGAGCTCGAATGGTATATGTCCAAGCTGCAGGACCGCTGGATCGAGGGGACTACCGCGACGCAGGCGGCGACGGTGGCGCGGTGATCCGCTCCACCCCTCGGCAGCGCTCTATGCGCTGTTCGCCGGAGTCCAGATATCGCCTATGGGTGTGACCGTTCGCGGCGGCCCGGCGGGGACTCGCCGATCGGTGCGCGAGAACCGCGGCGCGGGGGCGGGCTGAGTCACTCCCTCCAATTCGAAGAGCGTGCTCCGGGCTCGTAGATGCGGATCCCGGGCCGCCTCTTCGTACGACAGTACGGGCGTGACGCACGCGTCCGTATCGGCGAAGATCACGGTCCATTCCTCCCGGGTCCGAGTTTTGAATATGCGGGCGATGATCGCGCGCTGCTCGGCGTACCGGTCGGTGTCGAGTTGGCCGGGTACCTGGTCCGGTTCGAGCCCGAGACCGGCGATGAACGACGAAAAGAATTGCGGTTCCAACGCTCCTACCGCCATGTATTCGCCGTCCGAGGTTTCGTAGACGTCGTAGAACGGGCGTCCGGTGTCGAGAAGATTGGTTCCGGGGATATCGGACCATCGTCCACGGGGCCGCATGGCCCACATCCAGTGGCCGAGCATGCTCGCCCCATCGACCATGGCGGCGTCGATGGTCTGACCGCGGCCGGAGGCGTGCCTTTCGACCAGGGCCGAGACGATACCCAGGACAAGGAACATCGATCCGCCGCCGTAGTCCCCGACGAGGTTGAGCGGAGGCATGGGCGATTCGCCGTATCGGGCAATCGCGTGCAGATGCCCGGTCACGGCAATGTAGTTGATGTCGTGACCGGCTCGGTGTGCGCGTGGACCGGTCTGCCCCCAGCCGGTCATCCGCGCGTAGACCAGCCTGGGGTTGCGCGCCGCACAGTCTTCGGGGCCCATCGAGAGCCGCTCGGTCACCCCGGGGCGGAATCCTTCGAGCAAGACGTCGGCTCGGTCGATCAAGCGCATGATCTCCTCACGATCGTCCGGGTCCTTGAGATCGGCTTCGACCAGGGTGCGTCCGCGGCGGGTGTGATCAGGATCGTTGCCCTGTTGAGCGAGCCAGCCGGGGCGTGCCACCAGCACCACGTCCGCGCCGAGGTCGGCCAGCAGGGTGCCGGCGTGAGCACCGGGACCGAGCGTGAGTAGTTCGACGACACGAATTCCGGAAAGCGGGCCCGCGGCCGAGGCGGGTGAAATGGGAAGGGACACAGCCGGCTCGAGTACCTCTTCTTCGGTAGCCGCTGCCGTGCCCGCTAGCGGTCGATCCATTGGACCACCTCGTTCAGGTGTGCGCGGGATGTGCGAAAGCTGTTGGCGGGGTGCGTCTCGTCCTCGTACCCGAACGAGACTGCACACACGATGCGGCGGTCGGTCGGGATCGCGAGCTGCTCACGAACGGTGCCCGACGCCATGGCGATCGCGGCCTGCGGAACGGTAGCGATACCCAGGCTGTGGGCCGCGAGGAGCAGGGTCGCGACATAGGCCCCGCAGTCCACGGCCCCATAGGTGCCGAGTTGCTGGTCGGTGGTGATGATCGCTACGTGCGGAGCGCCGAAGAATCGCAGGTTCTCCAGGTGCTGCTCTGCTCGGCGCCGGTGATCCTGGCGGCGGATCTCGAGGCTGTTGTACAGCGCGTAGCCGGATTCACGGCGCCGTTCCCGATAGATGCCGAGATATTCGCGCGGTGGGTCCAGATCGGGTTGCCGCTCTCCGCGCTGGGCGCCGGCGCGCAGCGCGGATGCCAGTCGCTCGGTGGCCTCGCCGCTGAGGACGTGCACCTGCCACGGTTGGCAGTTGCACCAGGACGGGGTGAGCTGGGCCAGGCTGAGCATCCTCTCGATATCGCTGCGGGGCACCGCCGTCGAGCGGAAGGCACGGCAGCTGTGGCGGGCGGAGAGGATGCCCTCGACCGTATCGGATGGCGCCGCGCGTCGTGTGGTCGTGGGTTCGGTCATGCTGTTGATCCTCGGTTTCCTGGGTGGTCGTCCTATCCGGCGTTGGATTGCCCCGGCAACCACAGTGCGAGGTCCGGCCAGAAGATGAGCGCGGTCAGCACGGCGAGCCCGGCGATGATGAACCAGGCGGTGCCTTTGAAAACATCTGACAGGTGGACTGTGCGTCCGAGATTGACCTCGGGGTGCTGGGTGAGCCGGTGCACGATGTAGCTGAGCATCCCGATCGGCGGGGTGACCAGGCCGATTTCCACCAGGATCACCATGAATACGCCGTACCAGATCATATCGATATCCAGCGCCGAGAGGACCGGCATGAGCACCGGGACGGTCAGCAGGATCATCGCGAGGCTGTCCATGAACATGCCCAAGATGAGGAAGACGATGATCAGGACGAAGAGAAAGGCGATCCGGGACAGGCCCATACCGGTGACGGTGTCGGCCATGAGGTCGGCCAGACCCGAGAGCGCCACCGTACGGGTCAGGACGTGGACACCGATCAGCAGCAGGAAGATCGAGGCCACACCCGCGACGGTTTCCCGCAGACAGGCGACGAGGGTCGTGCCGAGCCTGCGTAGGTTGCGGTCGCCGCCGCCGAACAACCAGCCCAGCAGCACTGCCAGCAGCGCTCCGAAGGCGCCGGCCTCGGTGGGGGTGAAGAAGCCGGTGTACATGCCGCCGATGATGACGGCGATGATCAGCGCCAGGGGGGTGATGCCCGGCAGCGAACCGAGGCGCGATCTCCAGGTGATATCGCTCGATTCGATCCGCGGCGCGAGGGTGGGGTCGAGGGCCGAACGGACCAGGATGAGCACTGCGAAGGCCACCGCCAGGACCAGTCCCGGTACCAGCGCGGCGAGCAGCTGGGGCCCGATGGCGGTGCCCGCGGCCCCGGCATAGACAACGAGGACGACACTCGGCGGGATGAGCATCCCGAGGGTGCCGGCCATGGCGACCACACCGACCGCCAGGGACGGTTTGTAATTCGCGCGCAGCATTTCGGGAATGGTGATGCGGCCGAGGGCATAGGAAATGGCGATGGAACTGCCGCTCGCGGCCGCCAGCCCGGCGCCGGCGAAGTTGGTGGCAATGGCCAGCCCGCCGGGCAGTTTTCCCATCCACTGCTGGGCGGCGTCGAACAGCTTGGTGGTCAGGTTGAACTTCCCCAGCGCGATACCCATGAAGATGAAGAGAGGAATGACGCTCAAACTCCAACTGGCGGTTGTCGCGAACGGGACGTCTTCGAAGGTGACGGCCATCGCGTCGAATCCGGCCAGCTTCCACAGGCCTGCTCCGCCGGCGGCGAGGATGGCGATCCCGACCGGCACGCCGGCGAGCATGAGCAGGATCGTCGCCAGGATCACGACGAGACCTACTACTGGGTCGGGCATCTCGACCAGGCCCAGAGCGGCCGAAGTGACGGCCGTGGCAACAGCGACGAGGATCATGACGCGGTTCGCGCGCCGGGCGGAGGGACCGGGGCCGGTGTCGGCGGCGGTACCTTCGCGTGCGGGGATCACCGAGGGGGATGCGGTTACAGCGCTGTCAGCCATGGTCATTCCTGGTTGTCGGGTGGATGCACTGATCGGCCGTCGAGGCGATCAGCTGTCCGGCGAATAAAGCCGATCCGGCGGCCGTGAGCACCTTCACCGGCCATACCGGCAGTGTGATGGCGCCGAGCGCCTCCAGTCGGATCTCGGTGGCATAGATCGCGCCGATCACGGCGTAGTAGGTGAGCGCGAGTACCACCAGCAGCGTGATCAGCCGGCCGGCGAGCTCGGTGACCTGCGCGGTGCGCCCGGTCAAACGAGCGACGAGGATGGTTGCCCGGATATGTTCGCCGGCGGACTCGGCGTATGCCAGCGACAGGAACACGATCAACGGCATGAACAGGTATTGCGTCAGTTCGAGCGTGCCCGGAATCGGCTTGTTGAACACATTCCGGGACACGACATCCGTGACGATCTGCAGGGTCAGAATCAGCACGATGGTTCCCGCCACGGCGCCCGCGAATCGCGCCAGTCTGCGCGATAAGGCACTCAGTGCTGACGAAGTGGTGTCAAGGGTTTCCATGGCAGGCTCCCTTCCCGCGTCGATGCGGGGTAATGGCGATGAACGGATGCCCTTTCGGGCGGATGGCCGACGAGCCACCGGTTGACAAGGAATCTGTTATGGCCGGTAGCGGTCGAAGACTGTCCTGCGCACCTCGGCGGCGTATTCGGTGAAGTCGACACGCCCGTTGGTTCCCTCGAATCCCAGATCCATCGCGGCCAGTCGGCCGTGCCAGGTTCCCATGGTCTTCTCATAGTCGCGCAGCATCTGTTCCGGCGACTCGATCCGGTCGGGGGCCAGTGAGGGCAATGCGGCACGCACCGAGGCGTGATGGTTTTTCAGGGTCGTCAGTAATCCGTCCTCCGGATCATGGAATTTCAACGCGTGTTTCGAGGCGCCTGTGTCGACGAGGACCTTTTCCAATCCCAGCCCTTCATATTCGAGATAACCTTGAAACCACAGATAGGCGGCGTCCCATATCACGCGCTGGTCCTCGACCGGCAGCGAATTCCATACTTCCTGGTTGATCACGATGTACTGGGCGTTGATACCGGTCAGCGGCAGGTTGGTGTAGTGCTTGGCAACCTCCCAGAATCCGTATGAAGTCACGGTCTTGGGAGAGGCGAGGGTGCAGTCGATGACCCCGCGTTCGAGCCCTTCGTAAGTTTCGCCGATGGAAAGACTCACCGGTGTCATGCCCAGCGCGCGTACCTCGTCGTCCCACATCCCGCCGCCGGATCGGATGCGTTTGCCGGCCGCGTCCGCGAGTGTGGTGACCGGGGTCTTACAGAGGATGTCGTAGTTGGTGATCGGGTGCGCCGAGAACAGCAGCTTCATGCCACGGTTCTCGAATTGGCTGTTCACCTCCTCGCTGGACATCGCGAAGTCGGCCTGAGCGGCGTTGGCCTGCATAACGCCCCGGGGGTAGTCGGTATCGGCCAGATTTCCCAGGCGGGAAAGCCATTCGGTGACCGGGAACTCGCTGGGATAGTAGGTCGCGGTGAACATACCCAGATCCGCGACCCCGCCACGTACGCCCGAGGCCATATCCGTACCCGTCAGCAGGCTGCCACCCCAGTACGCGTCGAACCCGATACGGCCGCCGGTGCGTTCGGTGACCTCCGCCGCGAACGCGCGGAAACCATCACCCGATTGTGCGCTGGTGTAATCCGCGTAGCGCAGGACCAGCGGCTCGTCGGATGTTCCGGTGGCTCTATGCCCGGCGGCACCGCATGCCGACAAGAGCACCAGTATCGCCACCGCGGCGGCCCCGCGGCGGGCTTGCCGCCAGAAGCCGGCGGCATGTTTTCTTCGCCCCATCGTCTCGCCTTTCTACCGATCATCGGTGACCGGGTCTGGGTCTCTGTCCTCTGTGGTGCAGCCGGCCGGTCCACGCGTATCACGCCGGATCGCCGGAGTCCGGCGTGGTACGCGATCGGCCACGCGGTGGTGTGTTTACGCGATCAAAGTCCCATACGCTTTGCGATGACATTCCGCTGGATTTCGTTCGTACCGCCCCCTATGGGGCCGACGCGGGAGTCGCGGAAGAACATCTGCATATCGTATTCCATGGAATAGCCGGCGCCGCCGAGAATTTGCAGCCCGATATCGGCGCATTTGAAGTTGTTCTCGGTGCAGACGATCTTGGCGATCGACGTTTCCTCGATGGCATCGTGGCCGGCGTCGAGGAGTTCGGCCACCCGGTAGACCGACTGTCGTGCGGTTTCGGCCATTATGCGCATATCGACCAGTTTGTGCTGGTTGACCTGGAAGTCCGAGATCGGGCGGTCGAATTGGATGCGGTTCTTGGCGTAATCCTGGGCGTACTCGGTGATGCGGAAACAGTGTCCGGCCGAGATCGAGGCCAGCGCCAGCCGCTCGACAGCCAGGCACTTCATCATGTTCTTCCAGGTCTTGTTCTCTTCTCCGATCAGATTCGTTTCAGGGACGAATACGTTGTCGAGGATCACCTCGTTGGCATGAGTGGTGCGACGCCCGAGCATCGATAGCGGATTCACCGTTACTCCGGGCGCGCGGGCATCGACCAGGAAAGTGCTCAGCCCCTGGTGGCGCGATGCGGTGGGGTCCGTCTTGGCAATGACCACGATGTAGTCCGCCAGGTGACCACACGTGATCCATACCTTCGTCCCGGACAGTACATAGCCGTCGTCCCGGCGTACTGCCCTGGTGGTCAGCCCAGCTACGTCGGAACCGGTTCCCGGCTCGGACATGGCCAGCGCGAGCTTGACCTTGCCCTCGATGATCTGCGGGATGATACGGCGCTTGAGCTCGTCGGAGCCGAATTTGGAGACGTGGCCGCCGGCATAGATCAAGGTGGTCATCACACCCTGCCCGATGCCGGTGTAATGGTAACCGAGCGCTTCCATGAGGACGGTGAGATCCTTGAAAGTGCCTGCGGCACCGCCGTATTTCTCTTCGAATGGAATTCCCAGGAATCCCGATGCCGCGAGAGCCTGGTATGCCTCTTCCGGGAACTGCCGCTTTTCGTCGAGGTCGCGGATGCTGTCGAGAGGCAGAGTGTTGCGGAGAATATCCAGAACGCTCTCACGAATCATGATCTGCTCGTCGGAGAGCCCTACCGTGTTGACGAGGCCGGTATTCTGTCGGATGGCTGCGGTGGTCATGCATGTGCTCCTTCTGCGGTCTGATACGGCTCAGGGAATTCGTTTGCCGAGTTCGGCGGCCGCGAGCCCGGCCTTGCTGTACACCATGGTTTTCATCACTCCGCGCTGGGTCAGTTTCCCGTTCTGGTTGAGCAGCTCCATCTGCCGGGCCACCACACCGCGGTCGGGCTTGGATGAGCTGACTCGGCTCGAAAGAACGGTGGTCCGGAGATAAACCGTGTCTCCGATGAATACGGGCTCGAGGAATTCCCATTCGTCCACCCCGAGCGCGGCGATAGACGTGCCGTCGAACTGCCCCATCCGGGCGCTGAGGCCCGTGCAGATGGACATACCGAGTGTTCCGTGTGCGATGCGCTGTCCAAGAGGGGAGCGGGCGCTGTATTCCGCGTCGGTGTGCATGGGGTTGGTATCTCCGGAAATCCACGAGTACTGGACTACATCGGTTTCCGTGACGGTGCGGCCGGGGCTGACGGATACCTCACCGACGATGAATTCTTCGACACATTTACCCATTTCGGGCTCCCTCCTGGATGGCTGCCGCTTCGGGGTGACCCGTGACAACCAGAGCATCGGCGGCAGTCGCGCCGGTGCGTCCGACGATGAGCGGATTGACGTCCACCTCGGTGAGGACGTCCGCCAGGTCGCCCACCATCTCCGAGAACCGGACGATGACATCGACCAGGGCGTCGATGTCATAGCCGGGATCGCCCCGTACTCCGGTGAGAATCTTGTGCAGGCGCAGCGACGCGATCATCCGGCGTGCGGTGTCCGCTGTCACCGGCGCCGGCTGGGTCGAGACGTCACGAAGCAGCTCGACGAGGATTCCGCCGGAACCCACGGTGATCATCGGACCGAACTGGGGATCGATCCGGGATCCGAGCAGAACCTCCGCCCCGGCGCCCACCATCGTCTGCACACTGACGCCGTCGATCCGTGCGCCGGGAGCGAGCGAGCGAACACTGTGCAGAATTTCTGCTGCTGCGGCACGCACCTCCCCCGCTGAGCCGAGGTTCAACCGGACTCCACCGACTTCGGTCTTGTGCTGGATATCGGCCGAAGCGATCTTGAGAACCACCGGGTAGCCGAGGCGATCGGCGAATTCCGCAGCCTCCTCGGCTGTGGTCGCCAGCGCTTCCCGAGGTACGGCGATGCCGTATGCGGACAGGGCGGCTTTGGCCTGCTGCTCGGTCAGTGCCGATGACTTGTCCTCCACGGCCGCGAGGATGCCGCGGATGGTAGCCGCCGCGGCGGGGTCCGAGATCCGCTTCGACGAGGGGCGCGCGTCAAAGGTGCGCCGACGCGTATGCCAGTTCTGCCACAGCCGGATAGCGCGCATACACCGCGCCGCGGACCGGAACAACGTGATCTTCGGGTCCCCATCGAGGTCTCGGCTGCCCGGCCCCTCCAGCCACTCGTTCATCCAGACCGCGGCGAGCGCGGTCTCGGTGCGCGCACCGGCCTGGCCGAGTATCGATGCACGCACACCGGTCGTCGTCTCGTGTACGAACACCAGCGGGACCACGACCGCGCCCAGGCCCGGATCGGCGGTGAACGCGTCCAGGCAGTGGGCGAAGGTCGCCGCGTCCTTGAGGACTTCGGCGGTCAGATCGGCCGGGTTACCGATCGACCCGAATGCCGGCACCACTTCACTGAGAGCGAGGCGAGTGGACTCGTGCAATGCCGGCAGTTCGAGGTCGTTGGCCTCGGCCTTGTCGGCGTTGATGACCCCCGCGCCACCGGATGTGGACATGATGCCGACGCCGGGGGCGGCCGGGCCCCGCGGGTTCTTGGCGAAGAAGGACGCGATCTCGGTCAGCGCCTCGAGGTCGTCGACCCAGATAGCGCCCGCGCGCTCGCATGCCGCCTCGTATGCCGCGGTCGATCCGGTCAAGGTGCCGGTGTGCGACATCGCGGCCAACCCGCTCTTCACACCGTTGCCCGCCTTGTAGACGATCAACGGTTTGCCGGCAGCATCGGCCAGACGAGCAGCCTGCATGAAACGCTCGCCACTCTTGACGCCCTCCATCAAGCAGATGATCACCTCAGCGGTGGGTTCCTGTGCCAGGTAGGCGATGTAGTCACAGACATCGACGTCCGCGGAATTTCCCGAGGCCAGGTAGTGGCTGACGCCGACACCGCG
The DNA here is from genome assembly GCF_014645735.1 of Nocardia jinanensis. Lineage (GTDB taxonomy): Bacteria > Actinomycetota > Actinomycetes > Mycobacteriales > Mycobacteriaceae > Nocardia > Nocardia jinanensis. The sequence goes on from NZ_BMMH01000006.1 coordinate 208,915, forward strand.
CTGAACGGCCTGTAAGACGGTGTATCCGAGCGCGCCGCTCTGCGAGACGATCGCGATACCCCCGGCCGCTCCGGCGGTGATGGCCCCGGAGTCGGTCATGAAGTTCATCGCGCCGCCGGTGCCGAGGTTGATGAGGCCGACACAGTTCGGGCCCGCGACTCGCAGCCCGGTGCGCTGTGCCAGCTCCGCGATGGCAACCTGCGCGGCGATTCCTTCCTCGAGTCCGGTTTCGCTGAAGCCCGAGGCATAGACGACCGCCCCGCGGGCTCCGACCCGAGCGGCTTCCTCGAGGGTTTCCAGTACCAGATGCCCTGCGACACAGACGATTACGCAGTCCGGCAGTTCGGGAAGATCGCGCAGGCCGGGAACGCAGGGCCGACCCTCCACAGTGTCGTAGCGCGGGTTCACCCCGTAGACACGGCCGGTGAAGCCGCTGAGGTTCTCCATCGTGCGTTTCCCGAACCCCCCGGGGGTCGCAGAGGCGCCGACGACCGCGATCACGGCCGGATCGATCAGTTTCTTCAGGTCATCGCGGGAGAACACATCTCTCCCGTTCGTCTGGCTCACAAAGTCCTCCTTCGACCCGCTGGCGCATTGGTCCTTCCATTGATATGTTGTGAGTCACTCCCTGATCTGTCAAGTGGCTACGTCACAGCAAGCCGGGCCACCGGACGCGGCGGAAGAAGGATTCACACGTGGAAAAGACCGTCACCATCATCGGGGCCGCCGCATTGCCCGTCGGCAAATGGCAGAGCGCGCCCACCGCAGCTGTCCAGGTCCTCGAGCACGAAGTCTTGGCGCGGCTGGTACTGCAGGCCACCGCCGATGCCGGCATCGACAAGAGCGAGGTCCAGGGCATGACCTTCGCGCAGCCTCGGCCGTACACGGCGCAGAAGTACTTCGCGACGTTCATGGCCCACTACCTGCGGTTGCCCTGCGCGGGAAACATCTCCGAGGTGCTGGGCAACGGGATGACCGGTGGGTTCGCCTTCGAGCACGCCGCCAACGACATCCTTCTCGGGCGATCGAAGGTCTCCCTGGCCCTGGGAGTCAACTTCGAAACGGCGATCACCGCGCGCGAGCACATGATGAGTTCGATGCGCGCAGTCGGGGACGTCGACTTCCAAGCGCCGTTCGGGATCACTCCCATCGCGTGGTACGCAATGGACGCCACGCGCTACATCCATGACCACGGCTCGTCCCGTGAGGAACTGGCGACCGTTGCCGTGAAGAATCGCGGTCACGCCGCCCTGAACCCGCTGGCGCAATTCCGCAAGCCGATAACCCTCGACGACGTGCTGTCACAGCCGATGATCGTGGAACCACTCGGCCTCTACGAGGTCCCCCCGCGCAGCGACGGAGCCGTGTGCCTCGTGCTGGCCGAGGAAGAAGTCGCCAGGTCGTCGGGCCGGCCGTACGTGCGGGTTCGCTCCCGCGGCTTCTACCACGAGGGGGCGCACCAGATCAGCGAAGTACCCAACGATATGACCGCACTCGAGGCCGCGCAGGTCGCCGGTCGACAAGCATACGACCGGGCGGGAATCTCGCCGGCCGATGTCGACCTGGCCGAAATCTACGCGCCGTGCACCATTGTCGAAGTCCTGGCGGCGGAAGCACTCGGATTGACTCCACGCGGTATGGGTGCGCGATACGCGGCCGAGGGCCGAACCAGCCTCGGCGGCGATATCCCGATCTGCACCTCGGGGGGCCTCACCTCACGCGGCCACCCCGCCTACATCACCCCGCTCTACAGCTTCGTCGAAGTATTCGAGCAGCTACGCGGAACGGCCGGTGAGCGCCAGGTCCACGCCGCGGAACTCGCGCTGACCAGCGCCGAACTCGGCAATTACAACGCTGCCCTGGTTCACATCCTCGAAGGAGTGCACTGATGATCCCGATCGTCGATATCCCTTCTGGGCATCCGTATCCCCAGCGAGTCACCGAAGCCACCGCACCGTTCTGGGACGCGCTCCGCGAAGGAAGGCTCATCACGACCGCGAACGCCACAACCGGGCGCCCGACCTTTCCCCCGAAACCGATCGACCCACACACCTGGAGTCAAGACGTCACCTGGATCGAACTGGCCGGCCGGGGCACGCTGTACTCGTTCACCACGATCCACGCGGCTCCCGATGCCTTCGTCGATGAAGTGCCCTACCGAGTGTGCGTCGTCGACCTCGATGAAGGCCTGCGCCTGGCCACCCGTCTCTGGGGAAGCGACGAGGTCCGACCCGGCGACCGCGTCGAAATCATCGCTGTGCGATACACCGACCACATCTCTTTCGCCGCTCGTTCTCTCAGCGGCAGCGACGGGCGATAGCCGACGGCACCCCGATCCGCCCCGGCCACAGGGCAATACACAGAAGTCGGGCGGGGACGACGCCCCGCAGAAAGGAAGCGAAGTATGAGCTCGAAGACTGTCAAGTGTGACCTGTTGGTCATCGGATCCGGTGCTGCCGGCATGGCCGCGGCGCTCAAGGCCGCGAGCGAAGGTCACAGTGTGATCGTCGCCGAGAAGTCGAAATGGCTCGGCGGCACCACCGCGATCTCCGGTGGGTGGGCGTGGGTTCCCGGCAACAAGCAAGGTGTCGCGGAGGGTGATACCCGTGCGGAGATCGAGCTGTATATCAAGACCCTGGCCAAGGATTGCTTCAAGGCCGAGATGGTGCAGACCTTCCTCGACGCGGTGCCCGAAGCCATCGACTGGCTCGAGCGGGAAACGGATGTCGAATTCGTCTATCCCGAAATGGCTCCCGATTACCAGATGGATGCCCCCGGCGCGAAGCCCTCCGGGCGGGCGATCTCGGGCAAGGTCGCCGACGGGCGAATCCTCGGCCAGAACCGGTTACGGGTACGTCCCTATCTCGACACCTATACGGTCTTCGGCTACATGCCCGAGGTCGGCCCCGACATCGCGCAGTTCTTGCACGCGAACCAGTCGTGGAAGTCATTCGTATATGTATCGAAGAAACTGGTGAAGACCTGGGCCGAGACGGTGGCGTTCCGTCGCGCGTTCGACCGCACCAACGGCAATTCACTGATGGTTCGGATGGTCTCCTCGGCTGCGAAACTCGGCATCCGGATGTGGACCGAGACGCCGGTGACGGAAATCGTGCGCGGCGAGAACGGGATCGTGCGCGGGGCCGTCCTCGGTGGCGCGCACGAAGGCACCGTGGAAGCGCGTCTCGGTGTGGTGATCGCGGCGGGCGGCTATTCGGCGGACGCCTCGTTGCGTGCCCGGTACTGGCGGCACGACCCGGATGGCGCCAATCATTTCACGCCGACGGTCGGTCACGATGGCGACAACGTACGACTCGCGGCTCCTTTCGGGGGACACGTCGACACCGATGTCCACGAACCGGCCGCGTGGGCACCGGTCACCGTGTTCACCGGGTTACGCAAACAGCAGCGCCTCTTTCCGCACCTGCGGGCTTTCGGGCTGCCGGGGCTGATCGCCGTGAACCGGCACGGTAAGCGTTTCGCCAACGAGTCGAGCTCGTACCACGACTTCGGGGTCGCGATGATCGAGGACAACGCCGACTCCGACCGGACCTTCGGATACATCATCGCCGACTCGAAAGCAATGCGGAAGTACGGCATCGGGTATGCCAAACCGTGGCCGATCCCGCAGGGATATTTCAAGAAGACCGGGTTCCTGCACAAGGCGAACACCGTGGCGGAACTGGCCGACAAGATCGGCGTCGACGCCAGCGGCCTGAAAGAGACGCTATCGGAGTTCAACGCAGGCGCCGCACAGGGGAAGGATCCCGCGTTCAACCGTGGTTCCAATTGGTTCCACCACTTCAAAGGCGATATGGAACACACACCGAATCCCAACCTCGAGCCACTGGACAGGGGTCCGTACTACGCGGCGAAGATCCAGATGGGCGACCTCGGTGCCTACTCCGGACTCGCCGTCGACCGGCACAGTCAGGTGCTCGACGACGACAATCGGCCCGTTCCCGGCTTGTTCGCCGCCGGCTCGGCGGCGGTGAGCATCTTCGGCGGAGGCTACCCCGGGTACGGCGCCAACATCGGGCCCGCCCTCGTCTTCGGCTACACCATCGGCCGCGACGCCGCCCTGCTCGCCGAACAGCGGCAGCAGCCCACACCCTCCGCGGTCACCGAAGACGTCTGAGGTGGCGTTCTTTCTCGTCCGGTATCGGTACAGCGACGACACCGCAGGCCGAGACGAGCACCGGCCCGCGCACAAGGATCATCTGGCCGCGGCCGCGGACCGCGGATTGATCCTCGGATCCGGCCCTTTCGCCCCGGGAGAGGAGGCCGGCGCGGCCATGGTGTATTCGGCCCGCCGAAGGCGCGACGTTGTCGCCGTCATCGAAGCGGACCCGTTCTACCTTCGCGGGTACGTCGCGTCGTACGAAGTCACCGAATGGATCCCGATGATCGGACCCTGGGCGACCGACCCGCGAGGGCGCACCCCGTAGTGATATCGGCAGCCTCGTGCTGCGGCCGGGTTGTCGGCCCGATTCGCCGCCCGAGACGCGCGAACCACGAGCTGCCGCCGTCGGACGTGGCTGTGAAGCGGTCGGCACGCGGACAACTCGCGCCGCTGCCGGGGTCTCGAGAATGTGAAGGAGTGGCATGGCAGCCGAATCACTGCCCGGCCGAGTGGAAGTCGTCGATGCGGGGCAATTCGGCACCCCATGGGGAAGACATGCGATGGTCAGCATGCTCTTCTTTCTGCTGGGTGCCGAGATGTTCGTCCTCTCCCCGCTGATTCCCTTATTGGCGACCGAATTCGGCACCACCACACCGGTGGCGGCTATGTCGGTGTCCGCCTTCGCTGTGACCTACGCTGCGGCGAGTCCCCTGATCGGAGCGCTATCGGACGGTTCGACCCGTAAGGCCGCCATAGTCGGCGGAGCTATTGTGTTCGTCGGTGGGGAACTGCTCTGTGCGGCAGCGCCCCGATTCGAATTTCTGCTCATGGGACGTGTGCTCGCCGGTCTCGGTGCGGCATTGATGGGTCCTGCGGTGTGGTCCTATGTCACGGAGACCGCGGCTCCGCCAGAACGCGGCCGCGCTGTTTCCCGTGTGTCCGCGTTCTTCGCCGCAGGTCAGATCCTTGGTGTACCGGCCGGCGCGCTGGTCGCCGACAACGCGAGCTGGCGATGGGTATTCGCCGCGGTCGGGTTGGCCGCATCGGCTGTCATCCTGCTCATCGGCCTCAAAGTGACCGGCGAGTCACGTATTCCGCCACGAGGCCGGAGGGCATGGAGCGTTATCGTCGCCTCGGCCGGGTTGTGGAAGAGCCGCGATTTCACCTTGGTGGTATCCGCGAACTTCTTCGCCCAGGCAGCCCGGTACGCCACCTACACCTTTGCCGGCGCCCTGCTCTTGTCCCGCTTCGGGTTCGACACCATCCAACTCGGTCTCATAGGTGCTGCGGTGGGGACCGGATCGATGATCGGAGCGTTGCTGGCAGGGTATTCGGTCGATATCTTTCACCGAGCCGGTCGAAGCCAGTTCGCATTGAACGTCGGCTACGCCTCGGTGATGGCGTTGGCGCTGTTCGCCGCCACCAGCTCGGAAACCGTGTGGATCAGCGTCTTCGGATGGGTCATAACCTTCGCGGCCGGGTCGGCCTATGTCAGTACCAGTCAGGAGTACCTGACCGCAACAATGGGCGATCTGCGGGCTCCTGCGGTCGCCTGGAACAACTCGGCACTCTACGCCGGAACCGCGACAGGTACTTTCCTACTAGGAATGACGGAGCTGCGGTCTACCTCGTTCACCGTCCTCGCTGTCTCGTTCAGCGGCGTAGCCGTGCTCCTGAGCGGATCGGTCATGCTCTGCCAGCACCGTGCGCGTCCGATCCATGGCTCCGATGCACTGCCGGGGGCGGCCGACGCCAGGCCATAAGAATGCGGTACCACCGGAACGGGACGCCGGCGCCACCATACATCCGCCTTTCGACCGGTTCGGTATTCGGGGGCTCAGCCCCGCACTGCGATATCCAGTTCGGCGGCGAGTTCGCGACATTCGTCCACGTCGGCCATACAGGCTCCACATGGAGGGCAGATGCAATCGGGCGCAGTCGTCGCCGCCGACCGCGACCTCCACGAATCCGGACGTGTGCCGGATCATGAAGGCGAGGGCGGCCGTTGTCGCGAACCGTCGCGCAGCGCTTCGCGCTCGCTGGCCAGGAAAAGGATCGGCGGCAACCCGTCGAAGTCATCGAATACCGGAGAGGCCCGGGGATCACGGAGGTCGTGGCCCCGCAGATAGCTTGTGGCGAGCCCACGCAGCGCGCGTGCGCTGATCACCGGATCGATCCCGCTGTTCTCGGTGACGCTGGCCCCGGAACCGGTGAAGTCGGCCAGCGGGGAGACCACCACCACGGCGGCGGGCAGCGCGGCACCGCGGTCCCGCGCTCCGCTCAGTGCGGCGAGTGCCAGACCGCCGCCCGCCGAATCACCACCCACCAGCACATCTTCGGGCCGATTTGCGGCGAGTACGGCCTCCAGCACCCGGCCGGCGTCGTCCAGTGCGGCAGGGAACGGATACTCCGGCGCCAGGCGATAATCCGGTAACAGCACCGCTGCGCCGAGCGTTTCGGCCAGCACCGCGGCCGCTGCCCGGTAACCGTGCGGGCTGCCCATGACATATCCGCCGCCGTGAAACCACACCAGGACACGGTCACCGGCGACCGGGCCGGCGACCACACGCAGGCACGGGACGCCGCCGGCCACCTCCTCGGTCACCGTGACCCCGGACGGCAGCGGTGCCTCGAGCATCATGGCGTCCAGGTTGTGCCGCAACTGCGCGAGCGATAATGTGCCGTCGCCGAAGACGGCGGCGAACGCCGCCTCGGCACGCCGCAGCGCGACATCCTCGGCCGCCAGGGGCTCCGGTTCGGTCATCGATCGTCTCCTTCCGGCACCGTGAACGCACCGCGCAGCGCACCGGTGATCTGATCGGCCACATCCTCGGCGGTGAACCGGCCGACCGCTGCGAGCACCGGCCGCGGACCGGGTGGGTCGTCGCGGTAGGTCCCGGCGAGCACCTCGGCCACGGCGGCACGGCGCTCGCGCAGTACTGCCACACTCGGTAGGTCCTCGTGCGACGGCATGCCGAGTTCACGGGCCAAGTTTTCGGTGCGCGCACAGACGACGCCGAGACGTTCGGCGTCCCAGCCGATCCGGCCGGTGCTCCAGCCAGGCCAGCGCGAGGTCCAGTACCGGGATCCGGATATCGGCCACCTCGTGGTACCTCCTGGTCCAGGTCGCGTTCTCGACAGCCCCGGTACGGGCGGCATCGGGTACCACGCCCAGGCAGGTCAGGCCCAGCGAGTCCGGGTCGGCGCCGTGCAACCGGGCCATGGCGCGGGCCACCTGACGGCCCAGGTCCTCGCGGCGGGCCGGGTCCGGGATCAGGCGGGAGACGGTGCCGGGCAACGGGATCATCCCGGACACCTTCTCCATCACGAAGAACCCGCGGGAACGTCGCGACTCGTGAGTGATCACCGCGGGCACCGGCAGCCCGATCGCGGCGGCGGCACCCAGCAACGCAACCTCACGGTCCACGTCGTAGTCGGCGACGATACCCGCGCAGCGGCCTGCGCTTCACCGCGTAATCGACCGAACCGGGCCCGGCCGGGCCGTCCCATACTGCGCCGACCAGATAGGTCTCCCACGAGTTGCCCTCACCGCGCCGGTCCACCGCGCCGAGGCGCAGCGTGCCCGCGGCGCCCACGGCGCCGTCCAGTGCCGCGGTCAGATCGTCCAGGAAAGCGTCCAGCAGAACAACTCGTATCGGGGCCGCCGCCGTCCACGGTGAGCCGCTGCCCGGTGATGTAACCGGCGTCGCCGGAGACCAGGAACGCCACCGCGCCCGCCACGTCCTCGGGGGTGCACACCCGGCCGAACGGCGAACTGTCCGCCAGGTCGGTCAGTTCCGCGCCGCGCGCCGCGGCTCGACCGCGCCCCGGTCCCCGCGCCGAGGCCGCCGGGCCGAGCAGATCGCGGAAGCCGCGGGCGAACTCTTCCGGACCCAGGGCTACCAGAATGTCGGTATCGAGCAAATCGGTGCGGCGGTGGGCCTGACCGGCCCTGCGGTCTACCGCCATTTCAAGGGCAAACACGACATCCTCGTGGCAGCCCTTATGCGGCAGACCCGGATCGTCGAGGAACTCGGAGAGCGCGCGGACAACGAGGGCACCACCCCGCTGGAGCGGCTGGACCTGCTGCTGGACGGATTCGGCGACCTGACCGCCGAGCGCGACGAGGCCACCCTGTGGCGGCGGGAGCAACGCCACCTCGAGCCCGAGCAGCGAGAGGTGTTCCGCACTCACTTCTCCCACTTCGGCGGCCGGATTGCGGCGAGCATCATGGGCGTCCGCCCCGAACTGGCACAGCGGGATGCCGAACTGCTCGGATTCGCCGTTCTCACCATGTATTCGAATACCAGTGGTATCCGCGGCAAACTCACGCCAGATCGGTTGAAACAGATCCAATCGACCGTCGCCCGGGCGATCGTCGGCTGTTATCTCCCGGAACGAGATGCCGACAGCACGCCGCCTGAGATCACGGTGCACCGCCGCCCCGCCGGACGGCGCGAGCGCATCCTCGCGGCCGCTGCCGACCTGTTCGACGAGCGCGGCTTCTATGACGTCCGGATCGACGATATCGCGGCGGCCGCGCAGATATCGGTGAGCACGTTCTATCAATCCGCGGACAGCAAGTCCGATGTACTCCGCGCCATCCTGAAGCGCGGCGCCGAAGGTCTGCTATACGTGACCGCCGACGCCCTCGCGCCCGTCCGTGAACCGCAGGAAGTGCTCGGCGCCCTGATCGACACCTATATCCGGCAGGCGATGGGCCTGCACGGGCGGATCATGAAAATCCTCGCCACAGATCTCCTGTACTTGTCCGAAGAGGAACAGGCCGCACTCCAAGCGACTCAGCGCGAATACGTCGCTGAATGGGAGCACGCTCTCCTCGCCCGATCCGACCGACTCACCGGCGAAGACGCACGGTCACTCGCCAAAGCGACAATCGGCGTCATCACGGATATTTCCCAGACCCCCGAATACCGGGAACAACCGGCGATCGTCGCGGCCCTGACCGCCATCGCGCACGCGATGGTGCTACCTGGGGGCGTCGAGAACCGGTGTGCGGATGGCTTACGGTAGGAAGGAGGAGCAGTAGACGACAGCCTGATCAGCGCCACCGATACCTGGAATGACCAGCAAAGGCGCACAAGAAATGGCTGAACATCACTAGAGTTCGGTAGCGCCGGGCGGCCACTACCACCGGGGTAGAGCCGCGCCGAGCGTGTTCCGACGGCCGACGCGGCTAGAATTCAGGCGTGAGCCGTACGACCGCACCGGACGAAGAGCTGGTGACCTCCCTGTTGCGCGGGCTCGAGGTGCTCGACATTCTGGGCAGCAGCGAGGAGCCGTTGACCCTGGCGGAGGTCGCCCGAGCGGTCGACACCACTCGTGCCACGGCTCGACGGTTTCTGCTCACGCTCGAGCATATGGGGTATGTGGCCACGAACGGCCCCACCTTCTGGCTGCGGCCGAAGATCATGGAACTGGGCGACACCTATCTGGATTGTCTCGGACTTCCCGCCATCGCGCACTCCTATCTGGCCTCCCTCGCGCACGAAGTCCGCGATACCTGTTCACTGACAGTTCTCGACGGCGACAGCGTGGTGTACGTGGACCGGGTGAAGGCTTCCCGGGTGTTGCGGGTGAACATCGCGGTCGGGACGCGGTTGCCCGCGTTCGCTACCTCGACCGGGCGGGTGCTGCTCGCCGATCTCGACGACGAACGTTTGCATACCTTTCTGTCCGACCTCCATGCCGAGCCACTCACCGGACGCACCCAGACCGATCCGGACAGCGTCGCGCGCATGATCGCCACCGCCCGCACGGATGGTTACGCCATCGCCGACCAGGAGCTCGATCCCGTCCTCCGCTCGGTCGCCGCCCCGGTGCGCGGGAAGGACGGCCGCGCCGTCGCCGCGGTGAACGTTTCCACGCACGTCACCCGGACATCGCTGGAACAGTTACGTGAGTCGATCCTGCCTCGGCTCCTCGATACCTCGGCCGCGATCAGCGCCGCGCTGACCGCAGGCGCGGAATGAAACCGAGGATCGGTCAGAGGTCGAGGACGAGCCGGGGCGACTTCGAACGGCCGACACAGACCATCATCGTCTTGCCGGTGGACCGCTCCTTCTCGCTGAGAATGGTGTCGTGATGTTCCGGCTCGCCGTCGAGGACCTTTGTCTCGCAGGTCCCGCAGAAACCTTCTTCGCACGAGGTCATCAGGTCCGGACAGGAATCGCGAATGACATCGAGCATGAGATCGTCGGGACCCACCGTCAACACTGTTCCGGATCTTTTCAACTCGACCTCGAACGAGTCGCCCGCGGCTGCCTCCGCCGCGGCCGCCCCATTGGCCTCGAAGCGCTCGAGTCGTAGTTGGCCGGCGCGCCCGGCCTGCTCACAGGCCTTTTCGAGATCTGCGAGCAGCCCGGCAGGACCGCAGGCATAGATCAGGGTTTCCTCGGTGACCGAGCCGACGAGCTCGGCGAGGTCGGGACGGCCGGTCTCCGCACTCACCAGCACCTTGACGTGCGGGCCGGTCGCCAGTTTCCGCCGGAACGCCATCGACTCCAGGTCGCGGCCGACATACACCAGTTCGTAGGGTGACTTCTCCCGCTCCGCCCGGATCACCATGGCCAGCATCGGTGTGATGCCGATGCCGCCGGCGATGAACAGATACCGCGGCGACGGCTCCAGCGGAAAGTGGTTGCGCGGCCCGCGAATCCCGACCTTGCGCCCCACCAGCATGGTGTCGTGGAGCTCGGCGGACCCACCGCGACCGTCGTTTTCCCGCAACACGGCGATCCGGTAGTAGCTCGGGTCCCCCGGCGGGCTGCACAGGCTGTACTGGCGGATCAGCCCGGACGGCAGCATGATGTCCAGATGTGAGCCCGGCTCCCACGCCGGCAACAAGCCGCTGTCGGGAACCATCTCCAGCGAAATGACACCGTCGGCCTCCAGTGTGGCCTGCCGGACGGTGACCTCGATGAATTCCCGCTGCGCGGTCATGCCGACACCTCTGCCGCGGCCGATCCGGTCTCGGAGCGTGCACCGCCGCGCAGGACGTCGAGCAACCCGGCAAGCAACCGCGGACCGCGGACGGAGATCACCATATCGACTTCGTGGCGCAAGGTGACCATGGCGGAGGCACCGGCCGGGTCCGTCCAGTTCTGCGGGTCCACCAGCACCGCGGCGAGGAGATCGCCACCTTCGCGTCCGGCCGCGCAGACCTCGCGCACAACCGATTCGGGGACGTCGGACAGGTCGGTGCCGATCAGGACGACCATATCGGCCGACCTGGTCACCTCGCCGGTGCCGGCGGGGACGGGCGGTTCCCAGGCGCAGCTGCCCAGTGGCTCGGTCAGTGCCCGCACCGGATCGGGGTTACTCAGGATGCGGATACCGTCGACACCGAGCGCGGCCAGATCGTCGGTCAGGAGCGCGCTGCCGGCGCCGAGCGGGACGACGAGCACCCGCGCCTCATAGGAGCGGCGTAGTGGATTCATGTGGTTGCCTCCGCAGCAGGACGTGTGGTGGTGGCGTCGGCCGAGAGCCAGGGCGAGACGACCACGTGCGGTGTCGCGGGCCCGGTGCGCGAGCCCATCGCCCGCAGGGTCCGGCCCACCAGGTCGAGCGGAATATGCTGGGACTCAACGGTTTCCAGTCGGGTACTACGCGAATCCAGCAGGCCGACGGCCCGGCGCACGGCCCCCGGCGAGCGGCCGCGGACCCCGCGCACGGTCAGCAGGTTGCGTACGATCGCACCAGGGTCGAGCGCGGCCTCACCGCCGCTCAGTCCGCCGAGCACCAGGACACCGAACCGGCCGAGCAGGCGCAGCGCGGTCGCCACGGTCTGGGGTGACCCGATGGTGTCGATGACGGCGTCGGCACGACCGGCCCGGCCGAGCACGCGCTCGACCACGGTGTCGTCACTGAACTCCGCGTGCGCCCCCAGCCCGCGGGCCATATCCAGGCGCGCGGTATCGCTCGGCAGACCGAGCACCGTCACCGATTCCGCACCCCCGGCCACGGCCGCGGCCACGCAGGCGAGGCCGTGGTAGCCCGGTCCGATGACGACCGCCGTGGCACCCGGGCCGACACCACCGGCGTCCAGGGTCCAGTCGACAGCATTGGCCAGCGGGAGGGTCCACGCCGCCTCGTCGACGGTGAGGTGTTCGGGCAGCGGGTGCAGCGCATGGTGCGCGCTCAACTCCAGATACTCGGCGTTGCCGCCGTGCAGCCCCGAGCCGCGATCGGCCGGGATCATCCCGACCCGTTCGCCGCCGGTCCACAGGTCGACGCTGGGGCACAGCCGGTAACGACCGGCCCGGCAGTCGGCGCATTCACCACACCCCACGTACTCTTCGACCGCGACCCGGGTTCCGATCTCGATGCCGAGGGCCACGGCGTCGCCGTCGGTCAGATGCTCGACCCGGCCGATGGTGTGATGGCCGAGGACCGCCGGTTTCTTCAGTCCACCACCATGCAGGGTCACATCGGTACCGCAGACCGCGGAGGATTCCACCCGCAGCCGGCTGACCCGATCGGAGAGCACCCGCGTCCGTACGGCGGTGTCGCCCTTCCCGTCGCTGACGGCGGCCCGCACGACAAGATTGCTCATCGCCGGAACCACCCGCGCTTGGCCGGCGTTTTCTTCGCCTCGGCCTGCTGCTTCGCCCGTTCGACCTCTTCGCGCAACTGTTGCCAGATGTCGTAGACGATGGCGCCGTATTCGGGTTTGTGACGCAGCTCGAGGACATCACGCGGCCGCTCGAACGGGACATCGATGAAGGCCTTCGCCTGCCCGGGCTGTGCACTCATCACCATGATCCGGTCGCCGATGGTGACCGCCTCGTCGACCGAGTGGGTGATGAAGACGACCGTTTTCCGGGTCTCGTCCCAGATCCGCAGCAGCTCGGCCTGCAGCAGCGTTTTGTTCTGTTCGTCCAACACTGAGAACGGCTCGTCCATCAGCAGGATCTCCGGGTCGTTGGCGAACGCTCGAGCGATCGATACGCGCTGGCGCATACCGCCGGACAGCTGGTGCGGGTATGCCGCGGCGAACTTCGTCAGGCCGGTCTTGTCCAGGTAGTGACCGACGGTCTCTTCGATCTCGGCCTTCGGCACGCCGCGCATGGTCAATCCGTAGGCCGCGTTTCCCCACACGGTCATCCAGGGAAAGATCGTGTCCCCCTGGAAGACCATGGAATTCTCCGGCCTTCCCGCGGTGCCGCCGGCGATTTCGATGGTGCCCTCGGTCGGCTCCTCCAGGCCGGCGAGCATGCGCAGGAAGGTGGTCTTCCCGCAGCCACTGGGCCCGACGATCACGAGGAACTGCCCCTGCGGGACATCCAGGTCGAAGGATTCGAGTGCCGTGACGACGTGGCCACCGGGAACAGTGAAACGCTTGCTGAGGTTACGGATCGCGAGTTTGCTGCCGGCATGGTCCGGCGTGGTCGACGCCGTCCCCGGCGTAGCGATGTGGGACATGAGAAGTGGTTCCGATCGTTGAGTGGAGCGCGTCAGTCTCGCGTGATCCACGGGGTGAGTTTGCGGCCGATCGCGCCGACGATCATGGCGACTCCGAAGCCGACCACCGCGAAGACCAGCAGGTAGGCATACATCGCATCGATGGCGAAGAGCTGGAAGGAGTTCCACACCATGAAGCCCCAACCGGATCCCGCGCCGCCCATCATCTCCGCGATGGACAGCATGATCAGGCCCATTCCGGCGCCGAGCTCGATTCCGGTGATGATGCTCGGCATCGCACCCGGGATCGCCACGCTGCGGAAGACCTGCCAGCGACTGGCACCGAAGTTGTCGGAAACGTCGTAGTAGACGCTGGAGACATTCGCGACGCCCGCGGCGGTGTTGATCACCACCGGGAAGAAGGCGCCCACGGCGACGAACCAGTAGGTCGTCCACTCACCCAGGCCGAAGAAGAGCAGGAAGAGTGGGAACACGGCGCTCTTCGGGATGGGGTACAGCCCGGATATCAGCGGCTTCAGCGCGGCGCGGACCACCCGGGACAGCCCCATCGCCACGCCGATCAGGACCGCGGGAACGGTGCCGAGCACAATGCCCACCAGGAGACGGCCGATACTCACCGCGGACTGTTCCCACAGCTCACCACTGGCGGCCTGGTCCCACAGAGCGCTGAAGATCGCGGTGGGTGCGGGGTAGAACCGTTCGTCGATCACGCCGGTGCGGGCCAGCAGCTCCCACACCACCAGGATCACGACGGGAGTGAGGACCGAGATCGCGCGCTGCGCGGTACGGCCGAGCGCTGGGCGGCGCCGCGGCGTCGCGGCAGCCTCGGCCGCGACCGGTGCGTCGATGATCGTTGCTGTCATGTCATTGTCCCTTCGGCACGGTCCGCGCCGCCTTGTCGACGAAGCTGGTGTCGACCAGCGAGCCGAAGTCGACAGCCGTATCGCCGCGATACAGGCCCTGGTCGGTGAAGAACTGGTAGTCCCGCTGCAAACTCTTCTTGTTGGGGATCGCGTCCGGGTCGACGTACCCCGGAACTGTTTTCACGATGATCGCCGGATCCAGGCCGGTCCCCGCGGACACGATGTCGACGATCTCGCCCGCACCCGGCCCGTCCCAGCTGCCGCCCGCCACCGCCGCGCTGTAATCCCGCGCCGCACGCACGTAGGCATTCATGAAGCACTGGGCGGACGCCCCCTGCTCTCCGATGAAGTCGCCGCTGTAGAGCAGCACCGCGAGCTGCTGATCGTTGTAGACCTCGGTGGAGTCGGCCAGTTTCACCGCCGAACCTGCTCGCAGGGCCGAGGTGGCGGCCGGTTCGGTGGTCATCGCCGCGTCGATCGAACCGTTCTGGAACGCGGCCACGTGGTCGGCGAACCCGAGGAAGGTGTGGCCGACGTCGTTGTACCCCAGTCCGTGCGCGGCGAGCACGGAGCCCAGAGTCGATGATGTCGCCGTTCCCGGCGCCGGCTCAGCGACCGTGAGCCCCGCGAGGTCCGCGGGCGTCTTCACCCTGCCGGACTCGACCAGGTCCTTACGAACCAGGAGCGGCATGTAGTTGTGGTCGGTGACCAGCTTGCCTTTGTCGGCAACGATTTTGATGTCGATATCCCGCGCGATCCCGTTGTAGAACCCGGCGGAAGGGGCACCAGCACCCACATCGAGGTGCCCCGCCGCGAGATAGGGGATCATCTCGCCGGCGGACTTGAACGAGCGCAAGTTCACTTCCATGCCTTCGTCGGCGAAATATCCCTTCCGTCGGCGATGTAGAGGATCGCGTCGGACAGACTGCTGACGATGCCCGCGTCGATTCCGACACCCGCGCAGGAAGTAGCTCCGGCAGCGCTCGTCGAGCACGCGGTGAGCGGCGCTGCCGCCGCGGTGGCGGCCAGCGCGGCCGCTACCGCGCGTATGCGCCATGGTCGTTTCTGCATATCTTCTCCCTGGACCGCTCAGACGGAGACGAAGTTCTCGCCGGGCGTGACTCTGGTCGCCTCGGCGGTCCCCTCTTGGAACGGAACCTGCTTCGGCAGCACCATCGAGGTGGAGCGCACTCGGGTGTGCGCGGGGTCGAGACCGGGCAGGCCGTCGGACCCGAGATCTTCCATTGCCGCCAGCAGGCGGCGTCGGGCCAGGATGATGGCCGCGTCGCTGGTACCGAGGCGCTCTTTGGTGCGATCACAGATTGCGCCCATCGACTCCTGCAGCGAGAAGTCCTGCGCGGCGATTCCGGCGATGCCGGAGAAGGATTCGCGGCGGCGCTGCGCACCTCTGTCGATCAGATAGTCGTTGGCCTTCTCCGCCAGCGGATCGTAGGTGCCGGGCTTGTACTTCACATGGATACCGTCACCACTGGCCAGGGCCTCGAGCGTGGCTTCGTCGAAGTCCTCGGTGGGGTGATAGTTCCAGCTCCAGGCCCAGCACGTCTCGTCGTCGATCGGAACCCAGGCGTGGCCGCCGAGCGGATTGTGGGTGCCGAACGGCGGAATGATCGTGTACCACGGCATCATCCACTGCGTGACGCGCCAGTAGAAGTGCTCTTCGTCCGCGTTGCGGCGGGCACCGATCAGCAGCCCGCCGTCGGACTCGGCCACCTCGAATTTCGGACGGGTGTCCGCCTTGAGATACCTGTTGCCCTCGGTGCCGCTGTGCAGCGGGTCGTTGTCGAGGTTGTAGCGATGGGCGAAAGAAACATGGCTCGAGTCGATACCGCCCTCCATCGCCTGCAGGTAATTGCTGAACTGGCGCCGCTTGGAGATGAAACGCTGAGCCGGGCGCAGCGACATCCACTCCAGATCGGGTAGCGGTGGCTCCTTGTCCGCCGGGCCCATATACGCCCAGATCACGCCACCGGCCGCCACGGTCTTGTACGCACGCTGTTTGACTTTTTCGCGCATTTTCGTGCCCTCCGGCTCGGAGGGCATATCGACGCAGTTGCCGTCCACGTCGTACTTCCAGCCGTGGTACGCGCACCGGAGTCCGCACTCCTCGTTACGCCCGAAGAAGAGCGAGGCGGTGCGGTGACTGCAGAATTCGTCGATCAGGCCGAGGCGACCCTGCGTGTCACGGAACGCGATCAGCTGCTCACCGAGCAAGGTGACCCGCACCGGGTCGCAGTCGGGCTCGGCGACCTCATCGGCGAGCAGCGCCGGGATCCAATACCGGCGGAACAGGTCACCCATCGGCGTACCGGGTCCGGTGCGGGTGAGTAGTTCGTTCTGTTCGCGAGTCAGCATGGTGTGCCTTTCAACTGGGGACGAGACTGACCGGTGAGGCAGCCGAGGACAGCGGCGACCGCAAAGGCCGCCAGTGGTAGGAGCCAGGCGAGCTCGAAGGACAACGCGTGGCCGAGCACCAGGCCGAAGACGAGCGGACCGGTCGCGAAACCCAGGTAGAGTCCGGTGACGAGCAGGGCTGTCGCGGCGCCGAGACGGGCCGGCGGCACGCTGCGGACCAAGGCGGACATCGTCACGGAATTGGACGCCAGCGCAGCCGCGCCGAAAACACCGGCACCCACCCAGACCGCCCAGGCGCCGGCCCATACCGCCGACAGCACAAGCGCCACACCGGCCGCCGAGCCGAGGGCCAGCACCGTGAAGGTCGAGGGCGCGAGCTCCTGTCGATCCGAGCGCCGGCCCCACCAGATCCGGCTCGAAAGCCCGACAACGCCGATCATCGCTGCTGTCAGCCCGGCGGTGCGAACCCCGAAACCCAGACGCTGGTGTGCGAAGAGCGGCGTGTAGGCGTTGGTCGCCTGCAGACCGAAACCCATGAAGAAGATGTACGCGGTGAGCATCGGCACCGAGACCGCGTCGGTACCCTGCTCCGGATCGGGCGGCCGGACCACCGTGGCACGACGCACCCGGCGCGCGCTCAGCACGCCGATCACCGCCACCAGCAGGCAGCAGGCCACCGCGACCCGCCAACCGGCGAGCACCGCAAGGGAGGGGGTCAACAGGCCCGCCGCGAACTGGCTCATCTGCACTCCGGACTGTTTCCAGCCGATCAATGCGCCCCGGCGGTCGGGCGCGAGGCCGGCAACCATCCGGTTCGTGGCCGGATTGGACAGCGCCTGGGCGGCGCCGGCCACCACCGCGGCGGCCACCACCACGACATAGGAGGTGGCAACCGCGAGCAGCAGGATCCCGAGGGCCGCGCCGAGCGAGATCGCGACCATGAGCGTGCCGGCCTCGACCCTCGATGTGCGCCGCCCCAGCAGGAGTGCGGTCCCGGCCGCCGACGCGAAGGCGATCGCGGAAACCGCACCGTACTGGGTCGGTGTGAGCCCGAGGTCGCCGATCACCAGCGGCGAGACCGCGGTGAACGCGTAGAGGACCAACGGCCCCACGCCCATGCATGCAGCCAGCGCAACCCATAGCACCGCGCCGCTTTCATCAAGGGGGCTGGTACGTCTGGGCGGATTTCGAATACCCAATGTTTCATTCCACTCTGCGTACAAGTGTTTGTTTTCCGCGGCTCAGCATGTCACGCAGGTCACAGCCGGTCAAGGCATGTCGGCATTGTGTTCCGAAAATCAGTAGACTCGTACGCATGGCGGAATCCATAACCGGCGAGGTCCAGGCCGCGCCACGCTCCGCGCGCGACCTGGTGCAATCGCTGCAGCGGGGCCTGGCAGTGATCCGGGTATTCGACGCCGGCAATCCGGCGCTCACCCTGGACCAGGTCGCCGCCCGCAGCGGTATCAGCAGATCGGCGACCCGGCGACTGCTGCGCACCCTGATGGCCGCGGGCCACATACGGTTCGACGGCCATCGCTTCGCCCCCACAGCACGGCTGCTCGACCTCGGCTACCCACAGCAGTCGCGCCTGTCCCTGGCAGAGGTTGCACGACCACACTGCGAATCGCTCGCGCACCGGACCGGACACACCGCGTCACTGGCCCGGCTGGAAGGCCCGGAGGCTGTCTACCTGGTCCGCGTGGGACTCCCCCGGTTGATGGACGTCTCGATCAATGTCGGGACCCGGTTACCCGCTCACCTCCCGGCCATCGGACGCGTGATGCTCGCCTGGCTCCCCGGACAGGGATTGGAGGAGTTCCTCGCCTCGGATACCTACCGTGACAACCCCGCCCGCACTCTCCAGACGGAGGAGGACCTGCGCGAACAACTCGACCAGATCCGAGCGAACGGCTGGTGCCGATCCAGCGGAGAACTCGACGCGGGTCTGAGTACCCTCGCCGCTCCGGTACGCGACCGAAGAGGCAATGTCGTGGCCGGGCTCAATATCTCGACCCACACCGGGGAGGACGAGTTATGGGACGAGACCGGCGAGATCTGTCACCACCTGAGCGAATGCGCGGCTGCCATCGGATCGGATGTGCATCCGGCTCATCTGAGCTAGCGCGAGTGACAGACCGTTCCACCGGTCGGACTTCTCGCTTCGCCGAGCGGCCACCCGGTGCCCCGCCCCGATAGGGTTGCCCGGCTATACGGACCTGCGCCCGACCCGACAGGGTCGCGACATCACGCTCACCGCGGCCGCGCACCACCTCGGCGTCCGGCCGGGCACCCTGTCGTGTCTCGAACGTGGACAATCCCGAGACGGCCACCTGGGCGCGGCTGGAACGACGCCCGACCGGCCACCTCGTCGACGAACCCGACCGCCTCGACGACAACCACACTGCGGGCCATCGCCGACGCACAAGCGGCCGGACTGGTGCGCCACGGCGACCCGTTCGACATCATGGCCATGGTCATCGCGATGTCGATGGCATGGTCACCGGTCAGCAACGTCTACGCCGCCACCGCACAAGAACCCCAGGACCTCCATACGCAGCGCCGGGCCCTGCTCCACCGAAGTATCCGACGCGCCATGACGCCCGAGTAGGAATCCGCCAGCTGTACAAGCCTCCGACGATCGCAGTAATGGTCATCGACGCTCAGCCGAGGCGGGATTCACCGCCACCGGCCGCAAGTCGCTCTTGTTCTCAGGCCACGAGATCGCCGCTCAGCGTGTTATCTGCTGGTCGATAAGCGCGAAGAGCTCGTCGGCACTCGCCTCCTCGACCGCGGCGCGGGCGCCGTCGGCATCGGATTCATGCTCCCCCAGGGCTGCGGCCAGCGTCGCACGGATCCGCTCGGCCAGACGCTCTTTTTCGCCTGCCGACGGCAGTGTCGCCAACAGCGATCGGAGCGCGGCGATCTGGTCGTCGACCGTGGCGATGGTCGACTTGTCTGCCCAGTGCGAGCCCAGGAATGTCGCGACCGCGGTGGCGGTCGGGTAGTCGAACACCAGTGTCGACGGCAATGCCATACCAGTTCCCTCGGCGAGCCGATTCCGGAGCTCGATCGCCGCCCGCGCACCACGCAGGTCTTGGTAGCTCGCGTCTTCCAATGCCTCCCAGCTCAGTTCCAGGCCGAGCAGCTGGTGCGGATCGATCGACCGCGCCTCATTGGGCGGTACCCCGAAGAAGTCGGCATCGAATTCCGAGGCCGAATCGAGGAATCCGGCTGTCTCATCGATGTCCGGACGGTCGGCGGGAGCGGTGCCGATGGCGTCGCGGCCGTCACGCAGCAGCCGCCAGAACTTCTCGAGGTCGGCGGCGCCCGGCATCCGGCACGACATTCCGACAATGGCGACTACATGCCCGGGTTCGACCACGGAATATCCTCAAATCTTGACTGAGAGCTGTACAGCGAAAAGCGGAAGAAGTCCGTCACCAGGCCGGCCATCACGAATCACCTTGTGTCCGCTATGGATCGGAGCCATTCTCGAAGCCGCGCCGCCACCACCGGCGCCGCGGCTTCGAGGAGAGTGAGATGATCGGCCGATATCTCGATCGTGGCGCCGCGGTGCTGCCACTCCGGTATCGGCTCGGCCAGCTCGAGACCCGGCATTGTGGTGGTGGCGCGGAGCAGCAGGGTCGGCGCGCTGATCGGGCGCGCGAGCCGCTCACGGTAGATCCGCAGATAGTTCGCCATCACCATCAGAGTGCGGTCGTCTACGGAGATCAATTCGGGGCCCAGGCCGAGCGCGAGGCCCATCGCACTCGCGAAAACGTCCCGATTACCGTCCTCGTCGTCGGGTGAGTAGGTGTCGAGCATCGCGACGCCCATCGGGCCGCGGCCGCGCTGCTCGAGGCGCGCGGCGAGCGCGTGGGCGAGCGCTCCGCCGATCGAGTAGCCCGCCAGCGCGAAGGTATCGGCACCGACGGTGTCGAGTGCGGCGTCGGCCAGCTGGTCCAGCATCGAATCCCAGGTAGCCGGTAGCGGCTCGCCCGCCCGGGTGCCCGGCAACCCGCGACCCGTACACAGCCGCGAATCTGGCCCACCCAGTAGTCCGGATCGGTCGGCCCGGTATCGGCGACAGCGCCGGACGAGACGATCGGGATAGCGGGCGATCTGTACTCCAGGCGTTGCGCGACGGCACGGAACTCGGCCAGCATCGGCTCCATGAGGACCGAATGGAACGCGTGACCGACCCGCAGCCGGGAAGTCCGGACACCGGCATCGAACAGCAGCTTCTCGACGGCGTCGACGGCATCCGCGGCACCGGAGAACACCACCGATTCCGGACCGTTCACCGCCGCGATCGACAATTGATCCCGATGGTCGGCCAGGAGCAGCTCGGCGTGGGCTTCGGTGATCGAGGCCGCGAGCATCGCCCCACCCGGCGGTAGGGCGCCCATGAGCCGCCCCCGGGCCGCCACCAGGGCACAGGCGTCCGCCAGCGACCACACTCCGGCGACATGTGCGGCGGCGAGTTCGCCGATCGAATGCCCGGCCACCACATCCGCAGTGATCCCGAAGGATTCCATGAGCCGGAAGAGTGCGACCTCATAGGCGAACAGCGCCGGCTGGGTGAACTCTGTTCGATTCAGCGAATCCGCCGAATCCGCGGCGAACATCAGCTCCCGCAACGAGCACCGCAGCAACGGATCGAACTGTGCGCACACTTCGTCCAAGGCCGCCGCGAACGCGGGAAACGCACGATACAAACCGGCGCCCATCCCAGCCCGCTGCGCACCCTGTCCGGTGAAGAGAAACGCGGTGGTACCCGATCCGGTCCTGCCCTGGATCACGCTGCCCGCCGACACACCCGAAGCCAGCTCGGCCAGCCCCGCCAGTACCTGTTCGCGGTCACCGCCCACCACCGCGCCGCGCCAGTCCCACTGCGTCCGGGTGCCGATCAGCGACCAGGCCACCCTCCACAGGTCGTCGACCTCCGGATTGTCGATCAGCCAGCGGCGCAATCGGTCCGCCTGGGCGTGCAGCGCAGCGCGCGACTTCGCCGATATCAGCAGCGGCACCGCGGCGAGCGGGGCCGGTGCACCGGCCCCGCTCGCCGTGCCGACGGGCTCCTCGGGTCGGGGTGCTTCTTCCAGAACGACGTGGGCATTCGTTCCGCTGATCCCGAATGACGACACCCCCGCGCGACGTACCCGACCGTCGACGGCCGGCCACGCCTGCGGCTCGGCCAGAATCCGCACCGCACCCGCCGACCAATCCACATGCGGTGACGGCGCGTCCACATGCAGCGACTTCGGCAATATCTCATGCCGCAGCGCCTGCACCATCTTGATCACGCCACCCACACCCGACGCCGCGACCGAGTGCCCGATATTCGATTTCAACGACCCGATCAGCAAGGGCGCTGTCCGGCCCTGCCCATAAGCGGAGATCAGTGCTCGTGCCTCGATCGGGTCCCCCAGGGGCGTCCCTGTCCCATGGGCCTCGACCGCATCCACATCGGCCGGCTGGAGGCCGGCCGCGGCCAGCGCCGCCGCGATCACGCGTTCCTGCGACGGCCCGTTCGGCGCGGTGAGCCCGTTCGAAGCGCCGTCCTGATTCACCGCCGAACCCCGGACAACAGCCAGGATGTCGTGTCCCAACCGCAGGGCGTCGGACAACCGCTCGACAACCAGCACACCGACGCCCTCCGACCACCCGACGCCATCTGCCGCGGCGGCGAACGATTTACACCGTCCGTCGCCGGCCAGACCCCGCTGCCGGGCGAAGTCCACATAAAGCTGCGGAGCACCCGCGACCGCCACACCACCTGCCAGCGCCAGCGACGCCTCACCGTTGCGCAGTGCCTGGCACGCCACGTGCAGGGCCACCAGCGACGACGAGCACGCCGTATCCACTGTCAGAGCCGGACCCTGTAACCCGAGCACATAGGAGACCCGGCCCGAGATCACGCTTTCCGCGTTGCCGGTCAGCCGGAAACCTTCGTGTTCGCCGGTCACCCGCTCGGCGTACCCGGACGGCGCGGCACCGATGAACACGCCGGTGTCGCTTCCCCGTAGTGACACCGGACCGATACCGGCATCTTCCAATGCCTCCCAGACGGCCTCCAGGACGAGACGCTGCTGCGGATCCATGGCCCGCGCCTCGCGCGGACCGATACCGAAGAAGCCGGCGTCGAAAGCACCCGCTCCGGTGAGGAATCCGCCTTCCTTGACATAGGTGGTTCCCGGCCGGTCCGGGTCGGGGTCGAACAGTCGCTCGAGGTCCCAGCCACGGTCCGGCGGGAAGGACGTAACCGCGTCCGTGCCGGAGGCGACCAGACCCCACAGGTGTTCCGGCGATTCGACGCCACCCGGGAAACGGCAGCTCATCCCGATGATCGCGATCGGCTCGTCCATCCGCTCCCGCAACTGGTCCAGTTCGTCGCGAGTGGTCATGAGCTCGACGGTGACCTTTTTCAGGTACTCGAGCATGCGGTCGGACGAATCGCCAGTGCTTGTGTCCACGTCTCTATCCCAGTCTTCAGGGTCGCCGAAAAAGCCCGGCGGCGCGCACGGAGCCGCCGGGTCCAGAGAAAAGTGCCGAATCGAGTCCGGGGCGATGCCCCGGTTGCCCAGAACGGTGGGGGTGGTTGCCGGCCGCTTTGCCGACTCGTGTGCCGATCGATGAGTGGACAGGTCCTGCGCCTCTGTTCGGCCCGCACCCGACCGACCTCCGCCAGGTGTGGCGATCGCGCCGAGCCGCCGAACGGTCGGCGGCTGTTTGCCGTCCGGTTGTTCAGCAGCATCGACACTTTCGGCAACCACTCGCAGTGTGGCCGTGCCCGGTGGTGGCCGCCCTGGACACGCGGTGCGAAGCCGACGTGAGGCCACGCGAAATGTTCAACGGCTCAGGACATAACTCTTATCAACTTTCCTGGTCAGCGTGAGCCGAGTTCAACCAGCGGTTAGCGGGCCGAGAAAGGTGTCGCGTGAACATATTTGCCGAGGATCCGTGTGCAGATTGCACAAATGAGATCTCCGACCGACTCTGGCTGCCGCGGGCGGTGAACTGCGGCGGGTCGCCGCCCACGGCGTGAGCACGTACCGGCTGCGCCGAACCACCCCCATCTGGGTGGAACGCACAGGGTCGAGATCCCACCGACGGCGCCGCTCCCCGGCCTGCCGGGGAGCGGGAGCTCACCGAACCCGAACAGGGTCCTGGATGTGGAAGACATCTGGGCCGATCCTGGCCGCCCGAGAACCTGGCTCCATGCTTCGCGGCGGGATCACGGGGTTGCTGCGGGATGAGATGACAGTGGATATGCAGCCTTCCCGGCTGCTGGGGCCATGATGCCTCGTATTCGATCGGGGTGAACCGGCCGAGCCGGGCTCGGCGGCGTTGATGGTATGTCCGTTCGATCCAGCTCACGATCGCGATCCGTGGCGAATTCGGGGAGGTCCCGCGTACCGCCGCAGGGCCGGGGTAGGAAAGTGAGTTCTCAGTGCCGGGTAGCCGGGCTCGGTTGTGCCAACGTTGGTCCGAGGTTTGCTCAGGTGGTGGTATCGAGGTGAATCAGGTGCTCACTTTCCCGGAGGGGTTTCCTCTGATGCTGTGTGAGCAGGTAATGGGGCCGTATCCGCGGGGGAATGCGGGTGAGATGTGGGCGGGGGCGGCGGCGTGGTCCGCGGCGCAACAGGCGTGTTCGGCGGAGGCCGATCGGCTGGATGAGGTGGCGGGGGCGGCGCCGAGGCGGTTCGGCGGCAGGGCCGGTGCGGAGTTTCAGCGGTCGGTGGCGGGGCTGGTGGTGGTCAAGCGTCGGCAGGCGGAGTTCTGCGGGAGTGTGGCCGAGCAATGCGCGGAGGGAGCGTTGGGGACCGACCTGGGTCAGGTGACGTGGCGGTGTATGGCATTCGTGCTGGTGGCCGAGTTGGTGGCGGATATGTTCTTGGCCGGCGGTGCGCCGGTGGCGGCGGCGGCCCACCGGGCCGCGGCCCGAGCCGGGTGGCGGATGGCGTTGACGCAATTGGTGGAGTTGCTGACGTTGTCGGGGCAGCGGTTCGCGGCCTCGCGGGCGGCGATGTTGGGGGGTTCGGGGGTCCTGGGTGTGGGGCTCGGTGGCGGGATCATCTGGGGTGCGCAGGTGTGGCAGCAGATGCAGGGCCGGCGTGCAGAGATTGACTGGCAGTCGGTGGTGACCGCGGGGGCGGGTGGTGGTGTCGCTGGTGTGGCGGGTGCGGGGGTGTTCTATCTGCGGCCGGTGCATGCGGTGGTGGCACGGTTGCACAGGGCGGGTTCGTGGGCGGGGGCAGCGGGGGCGGCGTTGTTCGCGGGTGGGGTGTCGGGCGTGGCGGGTGGTGTGGGTGGTGCGGTGGGTGCGGCAGGTGCGGCGAGCGCGTATGCGGGGGCGTGGGCCGCGCCGCGGCAGGACGAGGTGTGGATGGGTGTGGTCAATGGCGTGTTCGAGGGGCTGATTTCGGGCGGAGCGCACACCGTGCACGCCGGCCGGGCCGCGGCCGGGCTGCGGACGTCCGGCCTTGCCGACCTTCCTGTTGTCACCGGAACCACCTCTGCACATTCATCTTTCGGTGCCATCGGCGGCCTGCTGCCGGCAGCCGCACCGGTGGACCCCGCGGGCGCCGCCGGGAGGTCGGAGTTCGGCGAGTCGGCTGCCCGGGCAGTGGCGGATCTGCCTCTTGTCCCGGGAGCCCGGCAACCGCTGAATCCCGAGCACTGTCATGCCGCGGCACACCCGGTATTGCCATCCCCGCCCGAAACCATAGACGAGGCGACGCCGTTTCCGCCGCAGAGCCACGGCCGTGCGTCCACCACCGAGCCCGGCACCGCAGCCGATCTTGTCTCGAGCACCGGTGGATCGGTAACCATCGACCCCGCCACGACAGTCGACACCACCACCAGGACCGATACCACCGTCCATACACCCATCACCTCACCCCCCGACCAGATCGTGCGGGATTCCTGGGCCGACCACTCGCAGACTCTCACCCAGTACCCACTCACCCCCACTCCCGGCGACCCGTACACAAGCACCGCCTTCCCGGCATCCACCGGGCCGACGACGACCCCACCAGCTACCGTTACCGACTCGACAAGCGTCCAGACCCCGGTCGGCGCCGGCACCGCTCCGAGCGTCGCCGGCACCGGCCATATCGTCGATGCGGAAGTGCGCACCCCGGCCACCCCCTCCCTCGCCGGGACCGACGGCCCATCCGACAGGCATCCGAGCATCCCGTGGATACCCACCGCGGAACAAACCACCCGGCCCGGACCTCGATCGGTGGAGTACGGCCCATCGCCCTGGCATCCGAACACCCCCCGCCTCCTCCCCGGCAACCCGAGGCCGGAACCGACACACTCCGCACCCGCCGACGCCGTCGAGCCCTCCCGACCCACCGCAGCCACAACCGCCGGCCCGTCCGTAGTGACCGCACGCGGCGCTACCACGCCACAGGTTCGATCCGGCGACACCCCCGCCCGGACCACCCGCTACCCGGCTCGATACGAAAGCAACACGACTCCGGGCAACCTACTGTCCGGCACTGCGGAAACCGTCGCGATCACCAATCCGCCCACCACCGTCACCCGCTGGGACACACCCGAACAAGCCAGGCGCGAAACACCGAAATCCGAGATCGGCAATTCCACCGACGGCGACCATTTCACCTCGGCCCCCGGCAGAACCACTACACCCGAACCCGGCGCTCACGCCGATGCCGGACCTCGACTTCCCGCTGAATCCGGTGCCGGCAATCGGAGCAACGACGGCGGCGGATCCGACAACAGCGACAACAGCGACAACGCGGAGAACAACGGCGACGAACCCACATTCGGCGACTGGCTCCGTGCTCTTCGCAAGAGCCACAACATGACCCAACTGGAATTCGCCGACCGTATCGGAGCCTCGGAGTCGTCCATCAGGAATTGGGAAGCATCCAGAAAAGCACCCTCGCTCGAGCAGCTACGGAAGCTGCTCGACAAAAACCTCGTGCCGGAAAATGCCCTGCAATCCGCCTACCAGAGATTCTGCGACGACCCCAGGAAATTCCCCCACGGACTACCACCTCTCATACCCCAGATCCACGACCCCACCATCTACTCCGTCCTCGGAGCCTGGCTGGCCGACATCCGAAGACATCGAGGCATGAACCAGACCGAGTTCGCCGAACACCTCGGGATCAGACGGGAAAGTATCGCCAGGTGGGAAGCGGGTCGGGGAAACCCTTGGTTGAAGAATCTGCGGACTATCCGTGATGTCACCGGCGTGCCCGCCGGGACGTTCCGTACCGCCGTCGAGCACTTCTACAGGGACCGCTCCGCCGATCGCGATACCCCCGACATCGAGGAGAAGTTCTGGGAGTTGATCGCCACCGCACCGGATTCCGCGGACGAGCGCAGACTCCAGCTGGAAATCGTCGAACACTATCCGTACACCTATTCAGGAGAATCATGCACACTGAAAGATTTCATCGACCGCAACACCCTGGCGAAAATCTATATCGGACAGCGTAGTGATATTGCCCAACAAGTTTATCTCAGGATCTGGCGAGCGGTCGTAACCCACAACCCCATGCTCGGACCGTTCGTTCGACATGCGCAGGTAACGGCCCGCGGCGCAGTACTGGAGGCGTTCTTCGAGAACAAGTATCCGGATCTCGACGGCACGAGCCGGCTTGCCGTGTCGAGGGTGAACGCGTATCTCACGCGGCAACTCGGCATCCCCGGCGGCACTCCGGGCGTGCCCGAAATCGCGGCGGAACTGAAGCTGAGCCCGAACCGGGTGCAGGAAGCGCTGCTCATCCTGCAGCAGGGGTCGGCGCTATCCGTGGACGCACCCTCGGGCAAAGGGGGTCCGGGATGGCTGGCCGATCCCTCGGACGATATCACCGACGCGACCTTGCGCATGACCGTGCGTGAAGCCCTCACTGCGGAATTCGAGGGATCCGGCCTGGCACTGGCCGAAGAATTGGTCATGCGCCATTTCACCTACGGTTCGTCTTTGGCCGACGCCATCGCCGACCTCGACCTGGATACCACCACCGCCCAGGCCATTCTCGATAAGGCACGCTCGGCGCTGCGTTCAGCTCTCGCCGAGCCAGAAGTTCGATCCGGCAGCGCCCCTACCAGCCACGCAGCACCGAAGAAAAGTGCCACAACTCCGGACAACTCATCATCCGGCGACGACAACAACGAAACCCCACTCGGCGACTGGCTCCGCACTCTTCGTAAGAGCCACAACATGACCCAACTGGAATTCGCCGAGCGTCTCGGAGTCGACAAGCCATCCATCAGTAGGTGGGAAAATGACAGCCGCAAACCTTCCATCGAGCAGTTACGAACAATGCTCGAAAAAGACCTGGTAGCAGAAGATGCCTTCCGATCCGTCTACCACCACTTCTACCACGACCCGGCGAAATTCCCCGACGGACTACCACCCCTCATACCCCAGATCCACAACCCCACCATCTACCCCACCCTCGGCACCTGGCTCACTGATATCCGCAAACACAACAACATGACCCGAGCCGAATTCGCCGAACTCCTCGATGTCAGCCCGTCATCCATCGATAGGTGGGAAATCGGCAGCAGCGCACCTTCACTCGACCACTCACGGATAATGCTCGACAAAGACGTCGTAACGGTAACGCTCCTGGAGTCCGCCTACCAGCACTTCTACCACGACCCGGCGAAATTCCCCGACGGACTACCACCCCTCATACCCCAGATCCACAACCCCACCATCTACCCCACCCTCGGCACCTGGCTCGCCGATATCCGCAAACACCACGACATGACACCGCCCGAATTCGCCGAACACCTCGGGCTCAGCCGGCCCACTATCGATGACTGGGAAACAGGCAGCCGCAAACCTCCACTCGTCCAGCTGCGGAACATGCTCGACAAAGACGTCGTAACGGTAACGCTCCTGGAGTCCGCCTACCAGCACTTCTACCACGACCCGGCGAAATTCCCCGACCGACTACCACCCCTCATACCCCAGATCCACAACCCCACCATCTACCCCACCCTCGGCACCTGGCTCGCCGATATCCGCAAACACCACGGCATGACACCGCCCGAATTCGCCGAGTTCTTCGGGCTCACACGGACAGCCATCGATTACTGGGAAGCAGGCAGCCGTAAACCCTCACTCGACCAGCTACGCACGCTGCTCGAGGAAAACCTGGTACCGGAAAACGCCCTGCAATCCGCCTACCAGCACTTCTACCACGACCCGACCGAATTCCCCGACCGACTACCACCCCTCATACCCCAGATCCACAACCCCACCATCTACCCCACCCTCGGCACCTGGCTCGCCGACATCCGCAAACACCACGACATGACACCGCCCGAATTCGCCGAACACCTCGAAGTCAGGCGGGAGACCATCGCCAGGTGGGAAGCGGACCAGGTAAACCCGTCGTTGGCGAATCTGCGGACTATCCGTGATGCCACCAGCAGCTCCACCGGCACGTTCCGTGCCGCCCTCGAATACTTCTATCGAGACCGGGCCGCGCATCGTGATGCCCCCGACATCGAGGAGAAGTTCTGGGAGCTGATCGCCACCGCACCGGATTCCGCGGACGAGCGCAGACTCCAGCTGGAAATCGTCGAGAACTACCCCTATACCAGCCCTTCGGGCCGATCGCACACACTGAAGGAATTCATCGACCGCAGCATCCCCCGACGAACCGACCCCGGCCAGCGTGATGACGTCGCCCAACAGGTGTACCTCGCGATATGGCGAGCAGTCGCAAACCACAACCCGATGCTCGGATCGTTCGATCGCTACGCGGCGGTAACAGCACGCGGCACAGTCCTGGCCACGTTCTTCCAGGGCAAGTATCCAAATCTCGACAGTACGACACGACGTGCCGTGGTGACGGTGAACTCGTACCTCACACGGCGATTCGGTATCCCCGGTGGTACTCCCGACGTGCCAGAAATCGCGGCTGAACTCGAAATGAATCCCGACCGGGTCCAGGAAGCGCTGCAAATCCTGCAAGGTGGGCCGGGACTATCGGTGGACGCACCCGCACGCGAAGGGAGTCGGGGGTTCCAGCTGGCCGACCCCTCGGACGATATGGCCGATGCGACCCTACGCCTGACCGTGCGTGAAGCTCTCGTGGCCGAATTCGACGGACCCGACCTGGCAGTGGCTGTAGAAGTGGTCATGCGCCACTTCACCTTCGGCTTGCCGCTGGCAGATGTCATCGCCGACCTCCACCTGGAAGCCGCGGCCGCACAGGCCATTCTCGACAGGGCGCGCCAGGCACTGCGCACAGCTCTCGCCGACGAGCAGGATCGGAATCGACCAGCGGGCTCCTGATTTCCCGCGAGCTCGACCGACGGCGCCGCAACCGTCGGCGCCGGATCGGCGCGAGCGCCACACCGAGAGCCCCGACGATCTCCCCCCCAAAGGTTGATCCGCTGCGACGCCCGCGGGCGCAAATTGCCGGCCGCCCCCATCAGAGATGCCATCCACAAGCTCACCGAAATAGAGGTCCGTGAACTCATCGACTCACTCGGCGATATCCGCGCAGTCCTCACAGCAGGCACCCTCAACCAGAAGATCAGCCTCTACCAGAATCACCAGGAGTTCGATTCCCGCGGACTTCTGCTACCGATAACACGGTCGGGCGCCTCCAGCGCTGCCCGGCAGCAGCGTCTTCTGCCGAAATGTTCTTCTTCGCATACTATTATTCGCGGTGGACAAAATTGTGCGTGCGGTGGTGCCGCACTGTGAATCCACGTAGAGACCCGGTCGCGTACTCGGCGCCGTACTCGTTCCTGAAGGGAAAAACCATGTTCCGCACTGTTCTGAAATTCGCCGGTCTCCCGCTGGCGGCGGTATCGGCTGTTCTCGTGCTTTCGGCGGGGTCGGCCTCCGCACAGCGCATAGGAGTGGCCCCACCCCGGATCGACGTCGATGCCCTCGTCGGCCAGTGTGTGGTTAAAACAGCTGGTTACAGCCAGTTCCAGGCGTGTGTAGCCGCAGCGCTCGATTCCTGACATCCGTCCCGCGACGGGTACGCCTGAATACCCATGTGCGGTTTCAGGGGTACCCGCCGCCCCACACCGGTTGCAATTCCTGTACACAATCAACACCCGCGAAATATCGAAAAATATGTGCACAGAGCACAACCCGAAAAGCGAATTCGTCTCGTGTGCACAACACCGCTGAACCGGTGTCCTTCCGCTGGATTAAACCTTTGCGAGCTACAGTCGGCGATCCGGCACAGGGCGGTCGGGGGGTGTCCCTATGGTTTTCGCGACACAGAAGTGAGGGCTGCTGGCGTGCCCAGTTCCCGTGTTGTGATCATTCGACCACGGCTCAGCCCGAGATTTGATCCAGCCAGGCGTCCTGTTTGTCGGCCAACGGCTTTTCCAGCGGTAGCGCCACGAAGCGACACGCGAACTCCATGCCGTGGTCGTCGCCTGCGCCGGTGACCCGATGTGTCCAGGCATCGGGTGTGTCCGCCCCGGCATCGAGGTGGAAGTAGGTGGTTCGGCGTGGATGCTGGGTCTGCGGGTGTGGGCGGTGGTCCACAGCAATTCGATTGATCACGGAGACATCGGATAGCCCGGTTTCTTCCGCCACCTCACGCCGGACCGCATGTTCGAGATCTTCGCCGGGCTGCACCCCACCGGCCGGTATCTGGGTGCCTGCCCCGGGTATGCCGACGTGGTCGAACACGAGGAGTTCAGGGGCTGTGCGTCGCCTGATTACGTATGCGGCTACCCGGATTCGAGGTTGTTCCACTTCGACATCGTGCCCGAATGGACGCTGAACGGCGCGGGACCTGTCCCCGGGCTCAGGAGACGCCGGCGGGCGCTCGGTCGAACTGTTCGGTCTCGAGCATGGCGAACAGGACGTCGCAGCGCCGCCTCGGTCGGACGCCCTTCGTCACGGATTCACAGACGAGTGAGAGCCCAGTACGGATCGGTCGGTGCTGGGCTCGCACCCACCACCGCCGCGCGGCAGGGCCCGTGGACGCCGACCTACTCGATGACCGCCGTGGCCTCGATCTCGACCATCAGATCCGGCTCGCCGAGGCCGACCACTCCCAGCAGCGTGATCGGCTTCAACGGATCGATCCCGCGTTTCGCCGCAGCACGGGCAACACCTTCGCCGAGTAGCGGATACTTGCCGGCATCCCAGCCGACGACGTAGATCGTGAGTCTCGCGATGTCGTCGAAGGTGCCACCGGCCGCCCGGACCGCCGTGTCGACATTCAGCAGCGCCTGCTCGACCTGCGCGGCGAAATCGCCGGCACCCACCGGATTTCCCTCGGCATCGCGAGCCACCTGACCGGCGACGAAGACGAGTTTCGACCCGCGAGCCACCGACAGCTGACGATAGACCTCCGGCTTCGGCAGCCCTTCCGGATTCATCAGAGTTACGGCCATGACATCCCCTCTCTCGATGTGGATGATCAAAACATAACATCGATATGTAATGTGAGGCCATGGTTCGCACGAAAGATCCGGCAGTCCGGTCGATGTTGATCGAACGAGCAGCCCGGATGCTCGCCGCCCGAGAAGCCGTCACCATCCGGTCACTGGTATCCGGAACGAGTGTGTCGACCATGGCGCTCTACACCTACTTCGGCGGGCTGCCCGGACTGTGGTCGGCGGTTCGCCAAGAGGGGTTCACCCGTTTGGCCGCCCGGATCGAAGAGGTCCACGCGACCGAGGACCCGGTTCACGATCTCGCGGCGCTGGGTGCGGTGTACATGAACAACGCACTCGCCGACCCGCATCTGTACCGGGTCATGTTCGACGCCGATTTCGAACTCGCCGATCCGGCCGCCGCCGATGCCACCCTGCACCACTTGGTCGTGGCGGTGGAACGCGCCAGGGACACCGGACGGTTCCGTTCCGATATCGACCCGTTGACGCTGGCCACGCAGACCTGGCTCATCGGACACGGCGCCGCGTCCCTTGTCACACACGGACCACTACCCGCCGAAACGATCGAACTGACACTTCCCGTGCTGGTCGCACTCTTCGCCGCCGCGGGCGACGACACTGCGCGCTGCAGACGCTCGGTGGAAACCGGGTGGCGCGCACAGTTCCCGGCCGATGCGGGCAGCATCGAGCCGCGCCCATGACCGGGCAGTTCGGCTCGGCTCCCGACCCCGGCGCCCGGCGCAGCAGGAACTGCGCGACGTGGGATTTCGAGGGTGGCGGGCGCTATCGGTATCGCCCCTGGTCTACGGGTGTCACGCGCACTGTCCAGCTGTCCTCGAAGGCGAGCTCCAGCCGATCCGCCACGTCGAACGCCTGCCCCACCGCGAGTACGGCCGCAGCGCGGACAGCGCTCTCCTCGATGTCCGTGAGCTGCAGCCGGGCGTCACGATCTCCACCCGCCTGCGGCAGGATGCCGGCGCGAGTCAGCGCACGAGCTCTAGGTGTAGTTCCCCGTGAGGTTGTGAACGCGGGCTGCGGGGGTTTGGCCGCCGCATATCGGTGCCTGGACGTTGAAAGAAGGGCCGTTCACGGGCGACGAGTGCGCGAACCTCGACATCCAGCGGTAACCGGGGTACTTTCTGTTAATTCGGAATTACGGATTTACAGATCAATGGGAGTTCGCAATGTTGCGCAAGCTCACTATCGTTGTCGTGGCAGCACTGCCCATGCTCGCGGGATGCACCAGCGATGCGACCGGCGACCACGCGTGCGCTCCGATCCCGGCCCCGGACGTCACATCGGCCGAGGGATGGCTGGGCCGGATCGACGCGGAGCCGGACAATATCTCGATCGCCGTCGACGACGGGAAAGGACATACTGCCGGACGGCGCGTCGACGACCAGCAACCCACTGCGTCGGCCATGAAGGTCGTCCCGCTCGCGGCCTACGCCCGGGCTGTCGCGGCGGGAACGCTCGACCCGCAGGAACGCGTTCCCGTCGCCGAATGGGAACGCTGGTACCTCCCGGGCACCGACGGCGGTGCGCACGAACAGGCGCGAACCCGCCTGCCCGGCGACACGGTCACTCTCGACCAGATGGTCAGCGCGATGATTCGCGAAAGCGACAACGCTGTCCCCGACTACCTGCGCGACCGCCTCGGTGACCGCGCACTGGTCGACGCCGCCGCAGCGGGCGGGTGGCACAATTTCTCGCCCTTTTCCAAACTCGGCGATATGATCCGCCTGCTCGAGCCGGGGGTAGTCGACGTGTGGTCGGCGGCGCGCCGCTATTCCGCCGATCCGCCGTACCGAAAGGCGATGCAGTCGAAACCATTGCCGCCCTATGCCGTTCAAGCATCGTGGGCCGCCACCACACCCACGGCATCGGCACATCAGCTCGCGTCGATGCACCGTTCGATCGCCACCGGCAGCTTCGGGCCGGGCACGGATATCGCACGTGGACAACTGGAATGGCAACCCGCGCCGGACGGGTACGCGGCGATGGGATTCAAGGGCGGCTCGTTCCCCGGCGTGCTGGCGGACGCGATCTATCTACGCCGCGCCGACGGTACCGCCGCGACCGCCGTCCTGCTCGATCGTCGCATACCCGAGACCACATGGCGCACCGCGCTACAGACCCTGAGCGAACAGGAGGTACTCATCCGGGCCATGATGGAACCGGATATGCTGCGGCGACTAACGTGTTCGCTATGACCGATGTCGCTGCCAAGCTCGCCGAGTTGGAGGCGCGAATCGAAGCGCTGGAGGGGCGCCCGCGCCCCGGCGACACAGCCGCCCACGGGTCCATCGAATATCGCGGTCACGTCGATTTCGCCGGCGAGGTCAACTGGACCATCCGCTACAGCGCGGCAGCGGTACTCCAGCTATCCGCCACTGCCCGTGGGGAAGTACTGGCCGCGCTGGGACATCCGGTTCGGCTGGCGCTGGTCCAGTTACTGCTCGACGGCCCGTGCACCGGGACCGAGATGGCCGAAGCCGTCGGCCTCACCTCCACCGGACAGCTCTACCACCATGTCCGCGCCCTGTCGTCGGCCGGAATCATCGAACAACACAGTCGCGCCACCTATCAGATACCACCGCCGAAAGTCGTTCCGGTACTCGTGCTGATGACCGCCGCGGCCGATATCGCCGGCCTTCTCAGCCGCTGACCGAGCCTGGTTGCCACGAGACCACTTTCCGCGATCAGTAGCAACGGTCGGTGTGACCGTTGCTACTGATCGCGGGGTTGTTGCGGGCGAGGGGGTGTGGTTGCCCGGTGAGTGCTTCGGCGCATTCGGGCAGCCCGGGAGCGGGGTTCTCGGTGGTGGGTGGCGGGGGTTGGGTATGCGACCGTTGCTTGGCTGGTGTTGGTCTGTTCGTCGGGTCGATGGTCGTTTCGAGGTGAGTTGTGTGGTTGCTCTGCCGGAGGGATTTCCTTTGGCGGTGTGTGAGCCGGTGATGGGGCCGTTTCCGCGGGGGAATCCGGAGGCGTTGCGGGCTGGGGGAGATGCGTGGGCGAGGGCGGCGCGGGAGTGCCGCGCGGAGGCTGATGAGCTCGAGGGGGTGGTGTTGTCGGTGCCGGGTTGTTTGGCCGGCGAGGCGGGGAGCGAGGCGCAGCGAGTGCTGGTGGTGTCGGCGGGGCGGAAGCGGGATCTGGCCGAGTATTGCGAGGGTAAGGCCTCGGAGTGCTACGAAACGGCCAATGTGATCGAGTTGGGGCAGGCCACGTGGATAGTGATGGGGTCGGCGCTGGTGGTGGAGTTGCTGGCGACGTTGGCGGTGCCCGGGGGCGGGCTGGCCGCGGCGGCGGGGGTGCGGGTTACGGCCAGGACGGGGTGGCAATTGGCTTGGGCGCGGTTGATCGAGTCGATGGTGGCGGTGTGTGCTCGGTTGGCGGCGTCGCGTGCGGTGTTGATCGGTCAGGGGATTGTGGTGGGTGGGGTGTTCGGTGGTGGGGTTTCGTGGGGTGTGCAGGTATGGCAGCAGGGGCAGGGGACTCGGGATGCGATCGATTGGGAGACGGTGGTGGTGTCCGGTGCGGGGGGTGCGGCCGGTGGTGTGGGTGCGGGGGTGTTGTATTCCCGGCCGGTGGCGGGGGTGATGGCGCGGTTGCACGGGTCGGGTTCGCGGCGAGGGAATGCGGCGGCGGTGTTGGCGGCTGGTGGTGCGGCGGGGGTGGCCGGTGGGGTGACGGGCACGTTGGGGGGTGCGGTGGCGGCGAGTGTGTATGCGGGGGATGCCTCGATGCCCGAGGGGTCGGAGTTCTATCTGGGTGCGGTCAATGGTGCGTTGGAGGGTTTGTTGTCCGGGGGCGTACACACCATCGGCGGTGCGGCCACACCCCCGACACCACCGGCCGGACTACCCGGACATCCTGGCCTGCCCCGGCAGGGGCTGGGCGACCTCGAGGCCCTCGCTCGAAACATGAACGCGGCCCGACCCGACGACCCCGCTTCGGCCCTGACCGCCGGGCATTCGACTCGGTCCGCGACATCCGTGGACACCGACGCCACCCGCACCGACGGCCCTGCACCCCTGGTTCGGTCAGTGGGCAACGACAACACTCCGGCCGCTACACCTTCCCCCGCTGCCACGATCACGGCGCCCCCTTTCCTGCCTCGGAGCAGCGACCACATGTCCGCGGCTGTCCCGGACGCCGTCGCCGACCCGACCGACACAATCGGCCCGACGCAGATCGCTGTGGGTCTCGGATCGGCGGTCACGGCCGATACCTCGTTCGCGGCCCGCGCCGAGACCCCGTCCGCCGCTCCCACCGGTACCTACTCGACCCTCGGTCCGGACCCCGCCGGCCGTACCACGACCGGCCCGGGGGCGGCCACCGCGAACCTGCTGGAGATCCACCGCGCATACCAGGGCTCCACGGCTCCCGGAGCAGACACCACACCGATCGGCGATGCGCCGGGCAGCGCGGCCGCCGCCCCGATGACTGTCGACCGATCGGCAACCACCGCGGTACCGACAGCCACCGCGGTACCGACAGCCACCGCGGTACCGGCGACCACCGCGGTACCGGCGACCACCGCCGTCCCGGCGATCACGGCCGACACTCCTTCCACCGCGCACACCGGCACAGCGCCCGAACCCGACGTTTTATCCCAGGCCCCGGAAACAGAGAACCGGCCGAGCACCCCGTGGTCACGCGACGATCCCATGGCACCTACCCCGCCCGGCGTTCAGCCGGTCGAGCGCACACCCTCAACCTGGTACCCGCGCACCACCGACCTCCTCTCCGGCATCACAACCCCGGAACCGGCGTATACCACCACGGCCGCTGCCGCGGTATCGCCCCGACCCACAGCAGCGACCCACACCGGCCGACGTGCCGGAGTAATGCTCGGTGGTGCCGCGCCCCCATCACACTCCCGAACCAGCGGCACGCTCACCCAGGCCGGTGGCTATCCGATCACAGCGGCCGCCGCCGCATCCGGGTCCACCGGACTGATCGGGACCGCAGCGACCACCACGATCACCGCGCCGGCCCACACCGCACCACCCGCCGACACCCAGTTCATATCAGAGCCCCGCGGCGCCACACCACTGTCCGGCACCACCGGTGTATCTACCCGCAGCGAACCCGGGCGTGTCCGTGGAACACATTTCACCACCACCCGATCCGAGGCCGCTCTGGTGGCCGATACCGGATCCGGGGCCGCGGCCGGTGGCAATGGTGATGGCCATTTCGGATCCGGCGGCAACGATGACGGTCATTTCGGATCCGGCGAATCCGGTGAACCCCCGGACCCTTCGGACGCGGAGCTACTGGGCGCACCCCGAGACGACTGGTCGCAGTGGTCGCCGTCAGAGGTGGGAATCAGACTTCGGGCCGCACTCGAGAACATGGGTCGCTCCGAAGTCGAGGTTCTCGGGTTCGACCGGGACGGCCTCAATCCAGAAGTAGCGCGCGAATTCGCGCGGGGAGTAATCGATATGCTCTCCGGGTTTCCGCGCGCGAAGATCGACAGTGTCGGTATCGAACGATTGAAAGATTCCGACGGTCTCGCGAAAATATCGGAACCCGGACGTGACCCCGGAACCGGCGATCTGGCTCCGATACGTATCCGCCTCGACTCCGAATATGCTTCCAGCGCAGTTAAATTCCGCGAGAAGGTCCGTGAAGGATGCGAAAGAAGCAGCGGCGGATTCGGTAAACCCGACCTGTCGCCGATCGCGTTGCAGCGGCCGGTCTACCACACCTTCGCCCGCCAGTACGGTCACGCACTCGACTACGCGACCGGCTACCTGGCCCGCGGATCCGCGGAACCGTACCTGTACCGAATCGCCGCGGAGCAGAACGCCGACTTTCCCAGCTGGATTACCGAACTCAGCGGCAACAGCATCGCCTTCGACCGCACCCTCGAACCGGGTAACGCAGTGGCCGACGCATTCGCCGACCACATCGTGGGCGGCCCGGACACGCCGATACCGGCACAAGCCCTGCACCACCTGCTGACCCGGCTCGCCGAAAACCCCACCGTGAGATACAACGATATCGAACCATTCCACCCCACCCGGCCCGCCGCGGGGCATTCCCAGGTCGGTGATGGTGCGCCCACCCGTGCGGAAATCGACATCGCCCACGCCGAACACGCACTGCGGCAACTGATTCCGGGCAGCGATCCCGCACTGCTCCGCCCCAGCCGGATCCGGGCCCTGGACCGGAAGTGGCAATCGGAGGGAGTGCCGCTGGATGAGCGGGCGCGGCGCGCAGCCGCGTTGCGGCACTACATCCGGATGCGCCTGCGTGAGCAGGACGATCCAGACGCAGCCCAGTTGAAGCGGGAACGTGACCTGGCCGACTACGGGAACCCCGACGGCCCGACGTTCGAGCAGTTGGTCGACAACGTGCGCCGCCGCGGGTATGAGGGCGACGGGGTCTATCGCGAAATCATCGGCGCACAACGCGCTTACGAAGATGGTCCGCCGAGGAGTCGACCCGAGGTGGAGGTGCAGGCGCATCGTGGTGGGCGCAGTTCGTCGGTGGAGAACACGCTGGCCGCGTTCGAACACGCTATGCGACTCGGAGTCGACACGATCGAACTCGATATCGGGCTGACCGCCGATGGGGTGCCGATCGTGTACCACGATCAGCGCTTCACCGCGAAAAAGATGCGAGACACCGGACCGGCTTTTGCTGGAGACCCGCAGTTCCCCTACGTCCGCAAACGGGTTGCGGACCTGACGTACGCGCAGGTCCGCAAGCTCGTCCCGGCCAGCGGGCATGGTGGATCCGCCGCACCTGCCGAGAGCGGATTCGACGCCGCCATCCCCAGCTTGGCCGAGGTTGCCGCCCTCGTGCGCGACACTGGGTGGAAGGGCACGCTGTGTGTTGAGATCAAAACCGATCCGTCCTGGGACGAGGCGCGGGTCGGCAAGCTGGTCGATGCCGCCGTCCACACCCTACGCACCACTGACCCGGACAGCCGGAGCGTTCCGTACCGGCTGCTCGCGTTCGATTGGCGGGCACTCGAGCGAGCGGCCGTCATTGCGCCGGAGGTCGACCGGGTGGGGCTGGTCATACCGTGGACCGCGAAACCTGCCTGGATGCGCAGCGACCCGGGGGTCCCCCTGTCGAGCAGGATCTATTCGATAGCCACGATGGAGAGAGGCGTCCTGCGTCTGCCGCGCGGTGTCGTGCGATTCGCGGGCGGTGATGTCCCCGCCGCCGCGCGCGATTCTGGTATCACCATGCTGTCACCGGACTATTCGATGGTCACCGAGGAGTTCATGCGGCAGGCCAGGGCGGTGGGAGTGCCGGTCGTGCCGCATACGGTGAACGATAGGGCCGAAATGGTAAGGCTGATCGATCTCGGCGTAAAGGGAATCGTCACCGATAGCCCCGAGTTGCTGCGGGAGGTGCTGAAGGAAAAGGGCTATCCCGTGCCCGCGTCCGTCGCCCTCTGAGCGAAGCCGCCACCGAACGCGGAATGACGCTTCTCGGCGGGCAAGATGCTCTGGTCGAAGCATTCCCCGTTCTTCGCCGCGTTTTCACTGACCGGCGGGGGCAAGACGTGACCGGTGAGCCGTGAATATCGCGCAGAGGCGAATGTGGGCGAGTCGTTTCATATGGATCCGGACGCCGTGCGCGCCCTGGCCGAGGAACTACGCGGTATCGCCCGCCCGAAACTCGGCCCGGACTGCCGCGCGCTCATCGCCGCCGGAATGACCGGACCGCCACCAGCTCGAGCGGATCCGCAGCACCTGCTGGGCTCCAGAGCCGGGACCGAGATCGATGCCGTTCGCCTGAATCGATACCCGGCTACAACAAGACCCGGGTGGACCGGGCTGTACCGCAATCTCCACTGCCGAGCCGACGATTGTCAGCGAAATCGCTCGGCAAGTCGGGTCAGCAATGGCCGCTGGCCGGTGGTCAGCCTGTCGTGCGCGGTGGTCAGATCGAACCATTCGACTCGATCGACCTCGGGGAAAGCGCGGTACTCGCCCGACCGCGGCGGCCATTCCATCTCGAATGTCCCCGGTACCACTCGAGCCGGATCGAGCTCGCCCTCGACCGCCCACACCGTAACCTGCTTCTTGCTCCGCCCGCTGCCGTACTGCACTTCACCCAGCGCGATCCACTCCCCGTCGGGCACCGGCACTCCCAACTCCTCGTCGAATTCGCGGCTCGCGGCGGCGCGGGCCTGCTCGGTCGCCGGCTCGTACTCACCCTTGGGGATCGACCACGCCCCCGAATCCTTACGCGCCCACAGCGGCCCGCCCATATGCCCCAGCAGCACTTGCACCTCCGGCTCACGACGAAACAGCAGAACTCCGGCGCTGTACTTCATGGCGTGCAGTCTGCCGGAATGCATCCCGGCAATGCGAACCGCCGAGAACGAGACCGGCCCGGTTCGAGCCGATCGAGAACGCACAGGGAACTGGTCCCACGTCATCGCCGACTTGGTGATGCCGCGGCGACCGTTGCTGTAGTGGGTCACCCGAGCGAGTGGAGCCACCGCCGGTTCGGCGGCGGCTCCACGGACCACATCGTGGTGACAGACCGACGGCCTATCGCGCGGTCCGCCGCTGCACTTGCGCGTACAGTGCCGTCGCCGCCAGCGCGATGACGCCGACGAACAGGTACTGCCACGCTTGGGAGAGCCCGAGGAAAATCGTCGAGTTCTCGATCAGTTGCAGGAACAGCACCCCGAACAGCACCCCGATGAAGCTGCCACGACCACCGAAGATCGAGGCGCCGCCGAGTACGACGGCGGTGATGGAGGTCAGCGTGTAGGTGAGGCCGGCCGTGGGGTCCCCGACGCCGATCTGCGACATCAGCAGCAGCGCACCGACGGCGGTGAGAACCGAA
Organism: Nocardia jinanensis; assembly: GCF_014645735.1. Taxonomy (GTDB): domain Bacteria; phylum Actinomycetota; class Actinomycetes; order Mycobacteriales; family Mycobacteriaceae; genus Nocardia; species Nocardia jinanensis. The sequence continues at coordinate 249,931 of NZ_BMMH01000006.1, forward strand.
CTCGCGATATAGGCCAGTAACTGGACCCGCCCGACCGGGATACCGCGGTAGTGGGCCGCCGAATCGTTCGAGCCCGCGCCGCGCAACCGCAGTCCCAGGGAACTGCGCCGGGACAGGTATTCCAGGCCGGCCAGCAGGGCGGCCCCCACGAGAACCGCGACCGGAATCGGCCCGATCCGGGTGTTCAGGACATCGACGACATCGAGGGCGATGATCCCGCCCGGCGCGTCCCGGAGCACGAGCGAAAGTCCTTGCAGCGCCGTATAGGTGATCAAGGTGGCGACCACCGGACTGACTCGCGCGAACCGGATCATGGACCCGTTGAGCAGGCCGACGACGAGCGCGAGCGCCGCCATCAACACAAAACCGAGGACCCACCACCCCCACCCGTAGCCTTCGACGACGAAGAAGGACGCGACGACGACGAGTGTCCCGGCCAGCGGACCTACCGACAGGTCGATACCGCCGGTCAGCATCACCACCAGCTGCCCGGCCGCGAGGAACAGGATCGGCGCCAGTAGCGCGAGCATACTGCCGATGTTGAACGCGGAGAGGAACCGTTCGCTGTGCGAGTAACTGACCGTCGCCAGGACGACGGCAGCGAGGACGAGGACCAGGCTCGGCGCCTGCTGGCCGACGATGAACCGCCGGAACGCGCTGCCGCGACCGCCCCCGGCCACAGCAGCGGGCGAGGCCGGGGCCTCGCCGCGGCCCGCGGTCAGCGACGCCTCGGTGATGGTGTGTTCGGTCAGCGCGTCGCCGGTGAGTTCTTCGACGATCCGGCCGTGCGAGAAGACCAGTACGCGATCGCACAACCCGGCCAGTTCGACATTGTCCGAGCTCGACACCACCACGGGGATACCGTTGTCCGCCGTTTCCCGCAGCCGGTGGTAGATATCGGAGCGGTTTCCGACGTCGATGCCCTGGGTCGGTTCGTCACACAGCAGCACCCGGGGTTCGGACAACAGCGAACGGCCCAGGACCACCTTCTGCTGGTTGCCGCCGGACAGATGCTCGAGCGGCGTTTCGATGGTCGCGGTTTTCACGCCGAACGTACCGACCTGCGCACCGGCGAACTCCCGTTCAGCGGCGGCCGAGACCATTCCCGCCCGCGATACCCGGCCGAGCGCCGCGACGGAGAGGTTCTCACGCACCGACAGCGCGGGCGCGATGCCCTCGATATGCCGCTCCTGCGGCATCAGGACGATCCCGCCGGCCCGGGCGGTCCGCGGATCGGACAGATCGACGACGACCTCACCGACCCGCACGCTGCCGCCGGCCGGGATCGCACCGCCCAGCGCCCTGATGAATTCGCGCTGGCCGTTGCCCTCCACGCCGGCCAGCCCGAGGATCTCACGACGGTGCACCCGGGTGGTCGCACCGGTGAGCGGCCCGGCACTCAGACCGTCGATATCGAGGGCCACGTCCCCGATATCCGCAGCCCGCGGCGGGAAAAGCGCGTCGATGGTCCGTCCGGCGATCAAGGTGACGATCTCGCGCTCGGTGACCTCACCCGCGGCGAACTCGCCGCGGGTGCGCCCATCACGCAGTACCGTCATCCGATCGGCGAGCGCGAAGACGTCCGGCAGCCGATGGCTGATGTAGACGACGGCGACACCGGACTCGGCGAGCGAGCGGATCAGCCCGAACAGTGTCTCGGTCTCGGTGGCGGCGAACGGCTCGGTGGGCTCGTCCAGGATCAGCACGCGCGGATTCGCGGCGAGCGCACCGCAGATCTCCACGGCCTGTTTCTCCGCCAGGCCCAGGCTGCCGGCCGGCGCCGCCGGATCGATGGTCATCCCCATCGGGGCCAGCGCCCGTTCGGCCCACGAGTGCGCGGCGGCCAGATCGGGTCGCAGCGCGGGCGGTACCGCGAGCACCAGATTCTCCGCGACGGTGAGGTCCGGCAGGATCGCCGGATGCTGGTAGGCGATGGCCAGGCCCTGCTCGCGCACCGCCAGCGGCGAGCCGCTCACGATCGCGGCACCGTCGACAGTGAGGGTGCCCTCGTCGGCGACCAGCGCCCCCGAGGCGATGGCCATCAAGGTGGATTTACCCGCACCGTTCCCGCCGATCAGGGCGTGGATCTCGCCCGCCTTCGCGGTGAACGAGACCGAGTCGAGTGCGGTGACGCCGGGGAATCGTTTGGTGACGCCGGTCAGAGCCAGACCACCGGTGGACACGGTTGTCATATGCAGGGCCTTTCGAAATGAGAATGGAACCGGTACCGCGCGGGCACGATCGGCGCGGAGGCGTTCACCGGTAGATCCGGGACAGCGTGTCGGTGGACAGCTCGGAGGACAGCACCGCGCTGCTGGGCAGGCCGCGGTCGCATCGGGGCTGCGCCTTCGGATCCACGGAGTTCTCGACGATCGGGATATCGACGATATTGGGCTCGGGATCGTCGATACCCTGGGCGTCGGCCACCGCCTTGCGCAGCGCGAGGCGCACCATCCAGGTCCGGGACGAGACCGTGACCACCTGGAAGCCGGGCTGTTTCGGGTGGTTGTCCTGGAAGGCGCAGGCGAAACCGTTGACGTCGTTGGCAGTCCAGATCGGCAGCGGCCGGCCGGCCTGGAGGAATGCCCGGATCCCGCCGAGCGAGGCATCACCGGAGTCGGTGATCACCGCGTCGATCTTCGGATATTTGGTGATGAGCCCCGCGACGACCTTCTGCGTCTGGGCCGGATTCCAGCCGGTATCGATCGGCGCGCCCGGGTCGTTGAGCAGGGTGACCGCCGCGCAGCCGGGATTCTCGGCCAATTCGGCTTCGATTCCGGCTATTTCGGTGAGGCTCTGCGCATTACCCGGGGTGCCGCCGAGGAATACCGCGTTACCGCCGCCAGGGCCCAGCGTCTCGCAGGTCCACCTCGCCCACGCCCGCCCGTCGTTGACGGTGTTGTGGCCGACGAAAGCGGTGTAGTCCACACCCGCTTCGCCACCGGGACTCGCGGTATAGGGCACCACCGACACACCGGCTTCGAAGGCTTCGCGCAGGGTGGGTATCAGAGCGGGCCCCGCGTCGGGGAATACGACGAGCGCATCGACGCCCTGGGCGACCAGAGCCTTGATATCGCCGATGGCCTTCTGCGGGTTCCCCTGCCCGTCGGCATAGGGCAGTAGTTCGATATTCGGGCATTGACGCGCCTCGTCCTCGAACTCGGCACGCGCGGTCTTGCGGAAGGCGTTGTCGCCCACGCCGTCGGCGAGCGCGACCCGTACCGTATCGGTGCCACAGAGACGGCTCATGGGTACGAATTCGTCGACCGACCCGATCTGCGATCGATCCAGGTAGACCGGGTCGACCTGGAAATCTCCGGTGGTGTCGGAGAAAGGGCCGCCGGCACATCCGCTGAGTGCGAGCGCGGCGAGTCCCAGCAGGGCCATGGCCCGGCCGCGGGGGAAGTGTGGTGATTTCACGTGAGGACAGTCCTTGCCTGGAGCCGGCTGGTGCCGGGTCAACTACGCGTAGCGGGGCGGCGGAGATAGGTGCGCCACGGGATGCCGCGGACGACGACCGCGACGGCGAGCACGACGGCCTGCACCAGCAGTTGCACGGCAGTCGACGCACCGGCGGCGAGTACGACCTGGCCCAGCTGGGTGAGGAAGAGCGCGGCGACCGCGGTGGCCGCGATGGAGGAGATCCCGCCGCGCAGCAGGCTGCCGCCGAGGACGACCGCGGCGATAGTGGTGAGCTGGTAGCTGTCGCCCAGGCGCAGATCGGGTGTGCGCAGGTAGGCGGCGAGCAGTGTTCCCGCCACCGCGTAGGCGACCCCGGCCAGGACATAGGCGCAGATCTCGGTGACCGCGGTGCGCAGGCCGAGGATCCGCGCGGCGGGCACCCCGGCGCCCACCGCGATGAACCGGCGGCCCGGTACCGAATGCCGGAGCAGGACGTGGCCGAGCGCGACCACGACGACCGCGACCAGGAACAGGCTCGGAACACCGAATACCGAGCTCACCGCGAAGGCGCTCAACGCCGGGTCCGCGCTACCGGGGAACCCGTCGGACAGGATCAGGACGAAGCCGAGCAGCAGCGAGTTGACCGCGAGCGTCGCGACGAACGCCGCCACCGAGAACCGTACGACGGCGATACCGACGATCAGGCCGGACACCGCCCCGCACACGATTCCCAGCACCACGCAGGCCACCAGCGGTAGCGAGCCGTTCTGGGCGATCTTGGTGGCGAATACCGCGGCCAGCGCCATGACCCCGGGCACCGAGAGATCGATACCGCCGTGCGCGATCACCAGCGTCTGGCCGAGCGCGGCGATCGCCATGATCGCCGCGAAGGGCAGCATCGCGCTCAGCGCGGACGACGACAGGCTGCCGGGGGCGAGCAGCGGGCTGAGCACGAACAGCGCGACAGTGATCACCACGACCGGCAGGAAACGATCGCCGCGCAGCCGGGACAACCACGATCCCGTGTTCGGCGTCGCAGGCGACTCGGCGGAGCTCGCGGCCGCGATCTCGGCTATCGGGGATTTCTCCGTATTCGAATCAGACACTGGTGTAACCGCCGTCCATGGCGAGGTCCGCACCGGTCACGAAGCCGGCGTCGGCACCGAGCAGGAATGCGATACCGGCCGCGATCTCGTCGGCTTCGCCGATCCGACCGATCGGATGCGCGGCATAGAGATCGGTGCGCGCTGCCGCCGGATCCGGCTGGGCGGCGAGATAGGTGGCGAGCTGATCGGTGGCCACCGAACCCGGGCTGACCACATTGCACCGGATTCCGTGCGGCGCCTGCTCCACCGCGATCTGCCGGCTCAGCTGGGCGACCGCGCCCTTGGACGCGCAGTAGGCGGCCTGGTTCGGGAGTGCCACCGAGCCGGAGATCGAGGACAGGTTCACGATGGCACCGGGCCGGCCGGTCGCGCGCAGTCGGCGGACGAACTCCCGGCAGGCGAGGAACGTTCCGGTGATATTCACCGACAGCACGGAATTCCATTCCGCCACAGTCGTATCGATCAGCGGAGTCGAGATCATGGTGGCGGCGCTGTTGACGAGACCGTCGACACGATCGAACTGCTCGTAGGCGGCGGCGAAGGCGGCCGCGACCGCGTGTTCGTCGGTCACATCGGCGGCCCGGACCAGAGCACGCGCGCCGGCCGCTGCTACCGCCGCGGATACCGATTCCAGCGCGGACGCGTCGCGATCGACGAGCACGATATCGCTTCCGCGCTCCGCGAGGAGCCGCGCCGTGGCTGCTCCGATACCACCGGCTGCCCCGGTGACCAGTACGACTTGGCAGGTCATGGGTATTCCATTCTGATTGAGCATGTTGCATGCAACACGTGACGTGTCGAGTAGGTTGACATGCTGCATGCAGCATGTCAACCTCAATCGAGCTTCGACCCAGAAGGGATCCCCATGTCCGACTCCCCCGTGTCCGACTTCGCTGCGCCCGCCGCCCCCGTGCGTGTTTCCGTTGCCCAGATCCCCTCGCTACGCGGGGATATCGAGGCCAACGTGGCGGCCGTCGCGCAGGCGATCCTGGACGCGGGCCGTTCTGGGGACACCCTGATCGTCTTTCCCGAATGCGGGCTCAGCGGCTATATGTTCACCGATCGTGATCAGGTCCTCGCCGCGTCCGTTCCGGTCTCGGATCCACGCCTGGCTCCGATCTTCGAGGCCGCCGCCCGGGCCGGCGTCCACGCCGTCGTCGGGCTGCTCGAAGCCGACGGGGAGCGGGTGTACAACACCGCGCTCCTCGTCGGGCCCGGCGGTATCGCCGGTCGCTACCGCAAACAACATCTGCCAGAACTGGGCGCCGACAACTTCGTCGACCCCGGCAACGGCGAAGAACCGCGCGTCATCGATATCGGCCCGATCCGGGTCGGGTTGATGATCTGTTTCGATCTGCGGTTCCCCGAATCGGCCCGCGCGCTCGCTCTGGCCGGCGCCGACGTTGTCGCGATGCCCACCAACTGGCCGCTCGCCTCGCATTTCCTCGCCGACCACATGACCCGGGTCCGGGCCGTCGAGAACCTGCTCTACCTGGCCGTCGCGGATCGCGCGGACGCCGAGGCGGGCACCCGATTCCTGGGCCGCAGCCAGATCATCGATCCCGGCGGGGACGTCCTCGTCGATGCCGGCGACACCCCCGGTGTGGTCACCGCGGAGATCGATCCGGCACGCGCCCGGATCAAACGGCTCGAATTCGACGAGCCGAAATTCGCACTCCCCGTATTCGCGGCACGGCGGCCGGAACAGTACGGCGCCCTGACCGAACACCAGAACTAGCGCCCCGACAACAGCACCGAGGAGGCCGACCATGTGCGGACCAGGATTCGTCGACGAACGCGCGCGGGCCACGATCGCGGCCCATGCGGCGAAGTTCCGTCAGGTCACCATGAGCCCGTTCGGGCCCGACGACGAGATCGGGATGCTCAACCTCATAAACGCCCAGACCTCGCGCGAGGTTATGCGCGCGGCCGACGGCGGCCGGGTGCTCGATCTGTCGGTCGACTACTTCACCGGGATGCCGTCCTGGACCAAGGCCGGCGATCCGGGGTTCCAGCAGTGGATGACACATACACCGGCGGGTACCGTATTCGACGACATCACCGGAGTCGGCGCCGAACAGAACGCGCTCGTCTCGTATTCGGGTGACGCGATGTCGATGTACACCCACTGCGGCACCCATATCGACACGCTCAACCATTTCGGGTATCACGGCAAGATCTTCAACGGATTCGAAGCGGCCCAGTGCATCAGTTCCCGGCATTGGACCAAGGCCGGCGCCGACAAGTTCCCGCCGATCATCGCCCGCGGCGTGCTGTTCGATATCGCCGCACTACTGGGCGTCGATATCGTCCCCGACAACTACGGTATCGGCGCACAGGATCTCGCGGCCGCGCTGAAGCGGCAGGGTACCGAATTCCGGCTCGGTGACGTCGCTCTCGTGCGTACCGGCCGGATGCGGGCCTGGCCCGACGTCGACGCCTATATCGACAACGCGCCCGGCCTCAACCGGGACGGCGCGCAGTTCCTCGCCGAAGCGGGGGCCAGTGTGATCGGCGGCGATACCCTCGCGCTCGAACAGTCCCCCGCCGCCGACGCCGAGAACTGGCAGGTCGTACACACCTATCTGCTCGCCGAGGCCGGCGTACCGATCATGGAGGTCGTCGATTGCGAGGCGCTGGCGGGTGAACAGCTCTACGAGTTCGCGTTCATCGCCGCGAGCATGAAGATCCGCGGCGCCACCGGCGCTCCGATGCGACCACTCGCGATGCCGCTGCTGAGCTGATCACTGCCGCCGACGCACACCACTGTCCACGCGCGACCCGATGCGGGTTCGCACACTGCCACGAAAGGGGCTCCGATGCCCGAACACACCGATCCGACCGAGGCCCCCGAGTCGGCAGCACCGGGATACAACGGCCGGTCCGCCGTCGACAGCAGCCGGACCTCCTACGGTGATGTCGGGTTCAGCCGTTACCTCCGGCGGGCGTTCCTCGCGTCCGCGGGGTACGACGACGAATCCCTGGAGCGGCCGATCGTCGGCATCGCGGTGACCTCTTCGGATTACAACACCTGCCATCGGGATATGCCCGCACTGCTGGCGGCGGTGCGCCGCGGGGTCGAACAGGCCGGCGGGCTGCCGATGGATTTCCCCACCATCTCGCTCGGGGAGATCCTCACCTCCCCCACCACGATGCTGTTCCGGAACCTGATGGCGATGGATACCGAGGAGATGATCCGCGCCCTGCCGATGGACGCCGCCGTCCTGCTCGGCGGCTGCGATAAAACCGTTCCGGCGCAGTTGATGGCGGCGGCGTCCTCGGATATCCCGGTGATGCTGGAGGTCGTCGGGCCGATGATGACAGGTAGCTGGCGCGGCGAGCGGCTCGGAGCGTGCACCGACTGCCGGCGGTTCTGGGGCAAACACCGGGGCGGCGAACTCGACGGCGCGGAGATCACCTCGGTGCGCAACGAACTGGTCACCACCGCGGGCACCTGCACGGTGATGGGCACCGCGTCGACGATGGCCTCGATCACCGAGACCCTGGGCATGATGCTGCCCGGCGGCGCGACCCCACCCGCGGTGAGCGGTGCCCGGCTGCGACACGCCACCGAAACCGGGCGGCGCGCGGTCGAACTCGCCCGCACCGGCGGCCCGCTGCCCCGCGAAGTGATGACGCGGGCGGCGTTCGACAACGCCATCCGGGTCCTCGCGGCGATAGGCGGCTCCACCAACGTCCTCATCCATCTGATCGCCGTCGCCCGTCGCGCCGGAATCGAACTGACACTCAGCGATTTCGACACCATCGGCGCGGACACTCCCCTGCTCGTCGATTGCAAACCCTCCGGTACCGGATATATGGAGGACTTCCACCGTTCCGGCGGTGTACCGGCACTACTCAAAGAACTCGCTCCGCTCCTCGATCTCGATCACGTGGGCGTCGGTGGTCGCCCGCTGCGGGAGTTGGTGGCCGAGACCAGCGACCGCGAAGAGTGGCAGGCCACCATCCGCCCGCTCGATGAACCACTGGGCGCTCCCGGCGCATTGGCCGTATTGAAGGGATCGCTGGCCCCCAATGGCGCGGTGATCAAGGTTTCGGCCGCCAGCCCGCATCTGATGAAACACACCGGGCCCGCGATCGTGGTCGACAACCCCGCCGACGCGACCCGGATCCTCGACGATCCGGAGCTCGATGTCACTCCGGATCATGTTCTGGTCCTACGCTATTCGGGGCCGATCGCCGCCGGTATGCCCGAGGCCGGCGCGCTGCCCATCCCCGCGAAACTCGCCGAACGCGGTATCCGCGATATGGTCCGGGTCTCCGATGCCAGAATGAGTGGAACGTCCTACGGCACAGTGGTGCTGCACTGCGACCCCGAAGCCGCGGCGGGCGGCCCGCTGTCCATCGTCCGCGACGGCGATATGATCAGCCTCGATGTCGAGGCCCGCTCCCTCGAACTACTCGTCGAGCCGGACGAGATCGCAAGGCGGCTGGAATCTTTCATTCCGCCGGTCCGAGCGACCCGGGGCTGGCAGAAGCTCTACCAGGACACCGTCCTACCCGCCAGTGAAGGCGCCGATCTCTCCTTCCTGTAAGGAAGCACTGCGAGGAGCACGATGCATGCAACATATCGGTTATTCTGAGACGGTTATGCCGACCGAGGAGATTAGGGGACGTCTTCGATGAGCGCGTTCGTGCCGGAGCAGACCTCGTTGACCGACCAGGTCTACGGCGAACTGCTGCGTGCGATCCAGGCGGGCGAACTACCGGCCGGCACCCTGCACTCGGTGGTCGAACTATCCGCCAAACTGGGCGTTTCGCGAACCCCGGTACGTGAAGCGTTCCAGCGCATGGCCAGCAGCGGGCTGGTCAAATTCGAACGCAGTCGCGGGGTACGCATCCTGGAGATATCGACCCGCGATATCGAGGAGATCTACTCGCTGCGGATGCTGCTGGAGGTGCCCTCGGCGCACCGTGCGGCGTCCCGGATGACACCCGCACTGTTGCAGCCCGTCGAAGAGGCTTTCGCGGCCATGAAGCGGGCGGCCGAGGCCGGCAGCGAACCGGATTTCCAGCAGGCCGATATCGCCTTCCACGCCGCGATCCTGCACGCTGCCGGAAACGGCAGGGTGGTCGACGTCGCCGCGAACACCCGCATGCAAATGCTCGACCGGGGACTGTCCACCACCCGAACCCGCACACTCGACGATATCCTCCTCGTGCACGAGCGCATCCTCACCGCACTGCGCAAAAGCGACTCCGCCGCCAGCGCCGGCACCATGCGCGATCATCTCCTCGAAACCACACAGCTGCTGATCGCCCAGTCGACCGGCGATCAAGATCTCGCCGACGCCTACCAGCCGCCACCGCTACCCATCGCCGGGGCATTCTGACGCCCCGGCGGCACCACCACTCGGCCGTGCGCGGAGCCCGACCCGTCGGCCGGGCCGAGGAAACCGTGAGCTGCCCGCCCTCGGCGTTGGATCTGCCCGGCACTCGGATTCCGCACCGAGGAAACCGAGGACTCGGCGACTACAGAACTCTGGTATTCGACGGCAGCGTGCAGCGGTGACTTCACAGACCGATCCGGGGGCAACGCGCTGCGCACACACGGCGTTGAGATGAGGTCCAGGATTCGTCAGCCGGTCCGACCCGAACGGTCGGGCAGCGGTTCGTAGCGTGCCGCAGTGGGCAGCGTGGATGGCCGGGACCACGCGCCGTGAGCTGCGTGATCCCCTCACCCCGTGGCCCGGTGAGGCGCTGGTCACGCGGGACCGCGTCGGCCCGAAAAGCCCGCAGGCAACTACCTGCGGTCGGTACCCGGACAGACCGGCAGCCATGCACTCCTCCTGATCGCCGCACAAGCCCGCTGATCTCGGTTCGTGGGGATGGACCCACCGCGCTCACCTTCGCGGTCATCAAGGACACAACACAGCGGCGACGGAATCCCGACCGAGAACACAGGGCGTCCCCTCCGGTCTGGCATGAGGGACGTTTCGCGTTCCAGCAACTCACGTCTCGATGTCGGAACTCACCGCGACTCACACCGGAAACAACCCCGCCCAGATCTCCTACTCGCGCCGGGGCCGGGCCCTACCGAGACCCCGGTGATCGGGGACCTTGGTGGCCACGGCGCCAGGAATTCGAAACGCCTCAGTCGCCCTCTCCTCGAAATCCTGGGCGCGCTCTGTTCCGGCAACTCGCAATCCGAGCAGGTCAGGGAAGCCCGAAGGCCAACAGGACATTGCCCGGCATACCAGTGGTGATCTGTCGGCCGTAACCGGAATTGGTGAACAGCATGCCGTTCGCGACGACGGCGCCATGACCGTTGATACCGCCGCCGACACCCGGCACCCCGTTCACGGTGTGGAAGTGCCGTGCCGTGTTGTATTCCCAGAGGACGGCACCGGTATCGGCGGAGAAAACGCGCATCTTGCCGTCCAGACTGCCCTCGTAGACCAGGCCGGGTGTCGACGAGACGGCGTTCGGCATGGCGAGCTGGCACAGCGGAAGCATCGGTATCGGCGGTGGATCGAACAGGCAACCGTGGGCGGGATTCGGCGTGCTCCAGATGACCTCGCCGGTCGCCGGGTGCAACGCGAAAAGTGTGCCCGGCGCGCCCTGATAAGTGGCGACATACAGGCGGTGGCCGTCATAGCCGGCACCCCACTGGATGCCTTGCAGCGACTCCGAGCCCGGGATGGGCAACACCGGTACCGGCGTGTTCAACCTGGTCTGCCAGACGATCTCGCCGGTGACGGCGTCGAGCAGGTGGTAGACACCGCTCTTCTGGCCCGCGCCGACGACCGAGCGGCCACCTATCTCGAAAATGTTCGGCTGCGAACCGAAGTCGAAATCGTGACCGGGCTCGGGGCAGTTGCCACCCGGCGGCGGGTACGTGCAGCGGCCGTTCCAGGGGGCTTCCCCGGGAGTCATCCGGCGGACCCACCGGGCGGTTCCGGTGTCGATGTCCAGCGCGCCGATTGCTTCCGCACCCTCGGGATGACCGGTGTAGGGGTTGCCCGCGGTGTAGTACAGCGTGCGCGACTCCGGGTCGATCGTGGGTGACGACCAAACCGGCGCACCGCTGGGGGCAAACGGCGGCGACCTACTGGGGGTCGGCTCCGGTGGCGGGATCGTGTAGTGCTGCCATTGCACGGTGCCGGTCGCGGCCTCGAGCGCCACAACACTTCCCCGGAAGGTGCAACACGGGTACAGGTCGCTGGTGGCGGTACCCAGCTCTTGACTGGACACACCGACATAGACGTGACCATCGAACACGAGGGGCGAACCGGTGATGATCGCGAAACGATGGTTGTCCAGTTGGCGGACCCAGCGCTGGGCACCGGTTTGCGCATCGAGGGCCCACATTCTGGCCGAGTTGTCGCCGAAGTAGACCGTTCCATCGACGACCGCGGGCCCGTTGCGCAGCCCGTACGTCGGGAGGTTTCCGCCGAGGGGTGTCTCGGCTCGGAACGACCACCGGGTCGCACCGGTGTACGCGTCCAGCGCGTAAAACGTCCCGTTGCGGCCGCCGACGTACACGGTTCCGTCCACGACCGCCGGCTGGCTGGAAGCGGCGATCGAGTCGGGGAACGCGAACGCCCACTTCAGCTGCAATGAGGACACTGTGGCCGGCGTGAGGGCGGTCTCGTGGGGATTGTGCCGGGAACCGGCGAGGTCGAACTGCCACATCGGCCAATCACCGTTGGTGCCGACAGGTGGCGCGGCGCTCCCGACGCCGGAGTTCGGCAACAGCAGGACAGCCGCGGCCACGAGGATCGGTAAACGCAAGAATGATGTCTTCCGCAGTCCGAACGCCCAAGCCGCGAAGATCATTGCCAGAGTCTTTCCATGCCAGAGTCTTTCCGATTATGGTGATGGAATCTTCCCACTCCTGCGGCCGGGAATTTTCAGGCCGAAGACGAATTGTCGAAAATGTTATCTGCATCGGCCCCGAACCCCTGAAGTCGGCCCGAACCGCAAAGTGGCTTCGCGTCGATCGCGGGCCCGGCGCCCGCCGGCCCGGCCGGCGGGCGTGGATGTCCGGTCGCCGGCCTCGCTCGGCTCGTGCAGACGTCAGGCGGTCTTGATGGTGCCGCCGTCGATGACGAAGTCCGCCCCCACGATATTGGCGGACTTTTCGGAAACGAGGAAGGTGATCAGTGCCGCGACCTCGTGGGGCTCCGTGATCCGGCCGGAGGCGATATTGAAGATATCGCCGAGGCTCTCCAGCAGTTCGGCGTGCGAAACACCCTGGGCGGCAGCGACATTAGCTCCGAAACTATCCGGGCCGCGCCACAGCGGGCTGCCCACCACGCCGGGCGACACCGTGTTGACGCGCACCCCGCGAGGGCCGAACTCGTCGCTGAGTCGTTTACCGAGGGCGGTCAATGCCGCCTTGGCCTCGCTGTAGCCGATCGGACCGGGAGTGGGGGTCCGGGCGAAGATGGAGGAGATGTTCACGATCGATCCGCGCCGTTGCAGCAGGCTCGGCAGTGCTGCCCGGGTGGCCCACACGGCACTGAAGAGATTGAGGTCGAAGAGTTTGCGCCACTGATCGTCGGTGACATCGAGAAAGCCGCCCAGACCCAAAAGATCCGCATCACCCGCGCCCACGTTGTTGACCAGGATATCGATACCGTCGAGTTCGGTGAGTGCGCCGTCGATCAGTCGCGTTGCTCCCTCCGGGGTGCTCAAATCGACGGCAATTGCGGCGACGCTGGCTTTTTCGAGTTCCGGTGTGATGGTCCGGGCGCCGCCGACCACCTGCACACCTTCGGCGGTCAACGCCTCGGCGACGGCCAATCCGATACCGCGGCTGGCTCCGGTGACAACTGCCGTTCTGCCGGTCAATTCGAGATCCATGGCAATCTTCCTTCCTGGACTGCCGGTGAAGGCGGGCGATGCCGGGATAGGCGGCACCGCCGCTTCGGGTCGGCCGAGGGTAGGCCGGGCAGCATGCGGGGATGGTATCTGAATACTCGGGCCGAAGTCGGCGAATACGGCCGAGAAGCCTTGGAACAAACAGTGTTTCGGTCCATCGGTAGTTCGTTGCCGGTTCAGCCGATCCGATTGCGACGCCCCATGGGTGCCGTCGACGGTTGTCCGTTCCGGCACACCGCTGAAGGACTCGGCGCACTACTCCTCGAACAGATCGTCGCCGAGCAAGCACCTGCTCACATGTGGAATGCGCCGCTGAAGTCCAACGGATCCGCCCGCAGGTGCCGTCCACGCGGCGTCGCGTCGACCAGCTTCCCGTCCTCGACGACAACGAAACCGCCTACCAGGACAGTCACCGGCTTACCGCGGAGACGCCGTCCCTCATACGGGGTGTAGTCGGTGGCCATATGCAGCTCGCCGGTGGTGACTGTCCACTCGAGTCCGGGATCCCAGATCGCGATATCGGCATCGGACCCCGGCATCAGTGAACCCTTCCGAGGGTAGAGACCGTTGGTCCGCGCGGGATTCGTCGCCGTCAGTTCGACGAACCTGCTCGGCGCCAACCCCATCCCGTCGACATAGTGGGAGAAGATGACAGGGAGCCGTGTTTCGACACCCGGCAGCCCATTGGGCATATGCCGTACGTCGTGACGGTGTGATTGCTTCTGCGTCGTGTCATAGCAGCAGTGATCGGACCCGATAGTGGTGATGTTGCCGGTGAACAGCTGCCGGCCGAGGCCTTCGACGATATCGGCGGATCGCAGCGGCGGACAGCAGACGAAACGTTCCGGTTCCGCTCCGGCATATTCGGTGTCATCGAGCGTGAGATGGTGTGCGACGGTCTCGGTGAAGGCGACCAATCCCCGCTTCCGTGCGTCGACTACCAGTTCGACTGCGGCGGTGCTGGATTGATGTACGAAGTACACCGGCGCGCCCTGCGACTCCGCGATCGCGAGAATCGCGGCGACCGCCGCGGTCTCGGCGAGTTCCGGTCGCGTCCGCGACATATGGGAAGCGTCGATACCGTCGGTGGCGGCCGCGGAGTTCTGCGCATCGGTGACAATGGCGTCGGATTCGCAGTGGATGACGACCATGCCGCCGAGGTCGCGGGTGGCCTGCATTGTATTCAGGATCGTGTGTTCGTTCGCCATGGTCTCGCCGGCGTAGGTGGTGAACATTTTCACCGTGCGAATACCGGCGCCGGCCATGGTCGCCAGTTGCCCGGCCGTTGTCTCGTCCCATTCGACGACACAGGCGTGCAGGGCCGAATCGCACAGCCCCTCGATAGCCTTGGCGCGTTGCCTCTCCGCGGCGTCGAGCGGCTGCTGGCCCGGACGGGGAATGGCGAAGTCGACGATCGTCGTGGTCCCACCGAAGACCGCCGCGGTGGTGCATTCGAGGTAGGAATCCAGCGAGGTGAACTCGCCGGAGGTGAATCCGACGTGGCAGTGCGGGTCCACGCCCCCGGGCATGACGAATTTGCCGGTGGCATCGATGATCTCGGTGGGTTCGCCGACCGCGGTGCCGGGTGCGACGACGGCTACGATCTTGCCGTCGTCGATTACGAGGTCGGCTGCCGCGGACCAAGTCGATTCCACGACAGTGCCACCGCGCACGACCTTCTTCATTTGCCCTCCAGGTATGCCAGCCATCCGCCGCGGTCACTGATATCGGTGACGCCGGGCGCGCCGCGTGCGCCCGCCCGCATGCGCATGGAGAGCGAGCCGCTACCGTCCGCCAGTTCTATGACGCCGAGTTCGAGTTCTGCCGGTTCGCGTGGTAGCAGTTTCTCGCGCAGGACGTCGTAGTCGACTTCGTACAGTTCACCCGGGACCGTGCTACCACCCTCGGCAACGGGGTGCAGGCCGGGGAATTCGTCGCGGACAGAGTAGAACCGGTACTTCGGCGCCGTTTCGACCTTGCCGAGAAGTCGTGCGTCGGTCAACGCGTCGTTGAGCGTGCCGCCGGACATCGCCTGCCCGTTGACGAACATTGTGACCCGATCCATGAGAACCGTCCTTACTGCGTGGGAAGTTGAATGAGGCGTGCGGGCGAGAAGGCCGATACGTCGAGCCCGGTCTCTTTTCCGAGCGCGAATGCCGTGAGCAGCTCCGCCCACAGGGGAGCGAACGTGAACGAGTAGGTACCACCGGCGACGAAAACCCCGGGTGCACCGTCGAGTTCACCGATGACCGGCATTTCGTCGGGTGTCGTGACGACCGGCCCGGTCCACGCCTCGAGCAGTTGCCCACCGGATAGCGCCGGCAGCAAACGGGCGACCTGGGCGAGGTTGCCGGTAGTGCTGTTCTCCAGGATCGCCGCGGGGTCGCTGTCGTGGAACGGCCCTGCGGGCCATCCGCCCCCGAGGACGAGACGGTCTCGCCGGTCCTGTTTGATCGACATACCTTCGCCGACATGCTGAACCAGCACCTCGAGCGTATTCGGGGCGGCGGCCAGCGTATGCATTTGCAGGGATGTCGGTGTCAGGTCGAGTTGCACTCCGGCCAGTGCGGCGATATCGGCCATCCACGGGCCGGCGGCGTCGATCACCACAGGTGTGTGCCACGTCCCGGCAGGTGTGCCGACCTCCCACCGCTCGCGTGCGCGATGCAGAGCCGTCACCGGCGTGTTCGAGTGCAGGGCCGCGCCTTCGGCGACCGCTCGACGCAGTAATGCCGGTCCCGCCATATCGGGTTCGGCGAAGCCGTCCCAGGCACACCAGGTGGCCCCTTCGATCGTCGGCCCCAGGAGCGGTAACGCGCGACGCGCTTCGTCCCCGGTCAGTACCTCCGTCGGTATCCCGGCGGCGCGTTCCCACTCATGCTTCGTATGCAGCCTGCGTACCTGCTCCTCGGTCTCGGCGACCATGTATCCGCCGCAGCGGACGAGGCCGAGATCGGGCACGGAGTCGGCGAGCGCATCCCATAACCCGCTGGTGGCCTTCTGCAGCGGCAGTAGGCGTTCGACATCGACGGCAACGCCCTGTCCCGGGCGCCGCGCGTGGATGGTCTGGATGTGCAGGTTTCCCGCCGTGGTACCCGAACCTGCCGTATTCGGTGTGGTGCGGTCCAGCACGGCGATTCGCGAACCGGCCCGGGTGAGCGCCACTGCGGTCGCGGCGCCGACTATTCCGGCTCCGATGACAACTGCATCGACCTCAGCGTGCACTGCCGGCTCCCAGGGTGCGCGCCGAGACTTCGGCGATACCGGATTCGTCGATGATGGTCTGCAATGCCGCAAGGGTCGTCGCGTCCGTGACCGGGAGCAACGGTTCCCGCACCGCGCCGCCCGGTTGGCCCAGCAGGTTCATGACCGCTTTCAGCTGCGGGATAGGTGAGGCGTACACGCCGCTGTAGTCGCCGTTGATGAGCCGCCCGGAGAACGCCCGGTATCGGTCGGCCCAGCCGCGAGCGGATCGGGCATCGCCGGCTGCCACCGCACGGTAGAACGGTACGGCGAACGGAGCGCCGACGCCGCCGCCATCGATATTGCCGTCACCACCCAGTTCGAGCAGTGTGGCGAGTCCGCGCCGGTGCAGAAAGCTGCCGAATACCCGGACTTTGCCGGCCACCGCTTCCACGGTGTCCAGCATCGACAGCCAGTTCCCGGTGCTGTCCTTGATCGCGACGACGTTGTCGAGGTCGGCCAGCCGGGAGAACAGCCCCGCGCTGGTGCCCATATCGACGGAGACCCCACGCGGCCAGTTGTAGACCATGAACGGCAACGACGTCGCCGTGGCGACGGTGGCGAAGAACTGCAGCGTCTCGTCGGGCGAGGTGTGCACGTACGGCGGAGGTGTGGCGAGCACGCCGTCGGCGCCGGCCGAGGCGGCGTGCACCGCCAGCGCCGACGCTTGTCGAGCCGTATACGCGCTGATTCCGACGACGACGGGGAATCGACCCGCGACGGCTTCCACCGCCACCTCTGTCACGGTCCGGCGCTCGTCGTCGGTCTGGCTGAACCATTCACCGGTGCTGCCGTTGACGAGTACGCCGTTCACGCCCATACCGGCGTACAGCTCCATCAGCGACCCGAGCGCTTCCGTATCGAGCGCGCCCGAGGGGGTGAACGGTGTGGGGGCCGCGGGCCAGTATCCGGACCACGAGACGTCATCGCGATTCATATGGTGCTGCCTTTCGAGCGAGAAAATCCACCGAAGATGGCCATTTTGGCGACCGTTATGGGATCGATTGCATACACTGCCGTCAGACAAGCGCCGCCGTCAAGCCGGAAACCCGGCCGTAACGCCGGCGGTGTCGAATATCGGAAGTCGGAAACGGAATGGAGACACGAGGAGTCGATGGCGGTCACTTTGATCGATGTCGCGGTCGCCGCGGGCGTATCGCGCAGTACCGCATCACGCGCACTGAGCGGATCCCGGTTGATCTCGGCCGAGACGCGCGCCGCGGTGGAAAACGCCGCCCGGACGCTCGGGTATCGACCGAACCGGGCCGCGAGCGCGCTTCGGTCGAACAGATCGCATCTGATCGGGCTGGTGATGAACAACCTCCTGAACGCGACATTTCACACGGTCGCGGAAGTGGTGCAGAAAAGAGCTTCGGCCGGCGGGTTCCAGGTGATCCTGTGCATCACCGATGCAGACCCCGGCCGGGAGAACGATGTGCTCGCGATGCTCGGCGAGCACGGGGTGGACGGCACGATCGTCATCGGCAGCGGTCGCAGCGCCACCGCGTCGAACGCCTTGCTGTCGCAGGGGCGCGCGGTGGTCAACCTCATCAGGTCGGTGCAGGGCAGCAAGGCTTCCACCGTGCTCGCCGACGATCTCGACGGCGCCCGGGACGCTACCGCGCATCTGCTGGCGCTGGGACACCGCCGGATCGGTTACCTGGGCGGCACCGCGGACGCAACCTCCGGCCGGGAGCGGTTCGAGGGTTACCGTCTGGCGCTGGCCGACGCAGGAATCGAGGTCGACGACGAACTCGTCCGCAAAGGACCATTCACCACAGAGTTCGGCGCGGAAGCGGTGAACTCCCTGCTCGACGGCACCGCGCCGATGACCGCGCTGTACGCGGCCAATCACGAGGCGGTGTTCGGAATCCTACCCACACTGTCGGCACGCGGCGTGTCCATACCGGACGAATTGTCCCTGGTCTGCCATGAGGACATGCCCTGGCTGGCACTGTGGAAACCGGCCATCACCGTCGTGGACAACGGGGCCGCCCAACTGGCGAACGTCGCGATGGATCTGCTCTTCCAGCAGATCAACGACGCGGCCGAACCGGATGGCCGGACATATCGGATCGGTGCGCGCCTGATCGAACGCGAATCGTGCCGCCCCCGTGCCGGAGCCCACCCGAATTCGTCGTCCGATCCGTCGTCTCGTTAACAATTGATTACCTGGGTGCCGGACGCGTTAACCGTATTGACGGCTTCCTCAGGTTTTGCCACTCTTCAGTGCAATCGATCCCATAACCCACCGATCCAATAACACTGGGCGAATCGATCTCGACTTTCCCGACCTCGGCTGCGATGCAGTTCATCTCGAAAGGCTCGTCAATGCGCAAGATCATCGGATTCGCGGTAGCGGTCATCACCGCCGCCGCCGTCACCGGATGCAGTTCGACCGAGGAGGCCGCCGCCCCGAAGGATTGTTCGCCGACACTCGGCGCCGCCGACCTCGCGGAAGAGGGCACGCTGACCATGGCGACCAACGCGACCCTCCCGCCCATGCAATACGTCGACGCCGACGGCGAGGTCATCGGCATGCGAGTCGATCTCGGCAAGGAGATCGCCGAGCGCCTGTGTCTCGCGCCGAAGTTCGTCAACATCGAGTTCGACGCGCAGATTCCGGGTGTGCAGAGCGGCCGCTGGGACATGATCGATACCGGCATGTTCTACACACCGGCCCGCGCGGAGACCATCGATCTCGTGCCCTACGAGGTACAGGCGGTATCCATCTCGGTTCCCTCGGGCAATCCGGAGTCGATCGCTGATATCGACGACCTGGCCGGTAAGACGATCGGCGTCGAAGCGCCCGGATACGAGTTCGACACGCTGACGGAGCTCGCTGCGCAGTTCGCCGCCCGAGGCAAGCCCGCACTGAATGTCCAGACTTTCAAGACGAACGCCGACGCCTACCAGGCATTGTCCGCCGGCCAAATCGACGGAGCCTCGATCGTGGAGTCGGTCACGTCCTTCTACCAGAAGGACGGCCGGTTCGAGACCGCCGTCGGCGGTATCAACGAAGCGCCCCTGGCCATGGGCTTTGCCAAGAACAGCAAGGCGGCCACCGAAGTGGCGCGTGTACTCACCGAGATGCGTGCGGACGGATACCTCCCGGACCTGTTCGGTCAGTACAGCGTCACCGGCTACGCGGGCGATATCGCCGTGCGTACGGGTCCGCTGGACAGCTGATCCACAGCCCTATCCGAAAGGCATCCCCATGTGGTCTTGGGACGCATTCTTTTCCATTCTGACGAGCCGGCAATTACTCGAGGGGGCGTGGGTCACGATCTGGCTCACGGTCGTGAGCATGGTCCTCGGTCTCATCCTCGCGGTAGCGGTCGCCGCCGCACGGTCTTCGCGGTTTCTGCCGCTGCGCGCGGTATCCGGGTTCTATGTCTGGTTGATGCGCGGCACTCCCCTGCTGGTCCAACTCGTCATCATCTACACCGGATTGCCGCAGGTCGGGATCAAACTTGGCGTCATCCAGGCCGCGCTGCTCGGTTTGGTGCTCAACGAGGCGGCCTACCTCTCCGAGATCGTGCGGTCGGGTCTCCTGTCCGTTCCCGCCGGTCAGACCGAAGCCGCGCGGGCGCTCGGAATGTCGCCGGCGAAGGTGTTCCGGGTGGTCGTACTACCCCAGGCGCTGCGCGTGATGATCCCACCACTCGGAAACAGCTTCAACGGGCTCCTGAAAACCACCACGCTGGTGTCGGTTATCTCTGTTCAAGAGCTGCTCCGGCGAACACAGTTCCTGGTACAGGTCAATTTCCGAGTGCTCGAAGGACTGTGTGCGGCAGCGCTGTACTTTCTGGTCCTGACCACCCTGTGGGGTTTGATTCAACGGATGCTGGAAGCCCGTGCGGGGAAGGGTTACGACCGCAACTACAAACGTAAGGGCACCCGGGATTCGAAGGTCCTGGACCAGAGTGCGCTGGAGGCAGAGGCGGTGAACCGATGACCGGTGTCATGGAGAAAACTCCGATGATGGTCGAAGTCCGGAACATGACGAAGGCGTACAACGACCTGGTCGTGCTCGACAGGATCGACTTCTCCGTGAGCAAAGGAGAAGTGGTCCTGCTACTGGGTCCTTCGGGAAGCGGTAAGAGCACCCTGCTCCGTACTTTGAATTGCCTCGAGACAATCGAATCCGGCACGGTGCGCGTCTGCGGCGAAATGATCGGATTCACCGACGACGATCGGCGGCGCCCCCTCCCCGAGACTCAGCTCGCGAAACAGCGGCGGTACACCGGAATGGTGTTCCAGAGCTTCAATCTCTTCCCGATGATGACAGCCCTGGACAATGTCGCCTCAGGACCGCGGCATGTACTGGGCACCCCGAAGGACCTCGCGCGCCGACAAGCCCGGGAACTGCTCGAACTGGTCGGCCTGGGAGATAAGGGCGACAACTATCCTTCGCAGCTGTCGGGCGGACAACAGCAACGAGTCGCCATCGCCCGCGCGCTCGCCATGAAACCGGAAGTCATGCTGTTCGACGAGCCGACATCGGCACTCGACCCCGAAATGGTCAAAGAAGTGCTCGACGTGATGATCCAGCTGCGGGACGAGGGTATGACCATGGTCGTGGTCAGCCATGAAATGGGCTTCGCCAAGGCAGCAGCCGACCGGATCGTTTTCATGAGTGATGGAAAGATCGTCGAAGACGCCGACCCGGATCAGTTCTTCGGCAATCCGCAGAATCCCCGGACCCGGCAGTTTCTGCGCCAAATCCTCTGATCCTGGCCGTTGGTCGTCTTCGCGGGACCCGCATGCGACGCTCAGGCGCTATCGTAACGGTGCGGTCGGGCATGCCGGAGCGGCGCACCCACGGCTATGCCCGTCACGGCACGGTCGGCCCCCTGCTTCGCTCCGTCGGTCCCAGCCGAACGGCGCCCACGCGAACGAGACTGGCTACGAGCTCCGCGCAGATGACCTCGTAGCAGGACCGGGCCGCGGTCGCGTCGGTGTCGATCAGGTCGCCGCAGCAGCCGAGCCGGAACGGACTGTTCACCGTATGTTCGTTTGCGTACAGAATAGATGATTGTCAATATCGATGAATGTCTAAGTCGCAGATACCGGTGGCGCCGATCGAGGCCTGCAACCCCGCACCGCAGGTACGCGAACCATTGACGGCCGAGGCCGCGGTGGAACTCGCGGCGGTATTCAAGGCCCTGTCGGATCCGGTCCGGCTGCGGCTGCTCAGCTCCATCGCCTCCCGCGCCGGCGGTGAAGCGTGCGTGTGCGATCTGTCCGAGGGCATCGACCTCACCCAGCCGACCATCTCCCACCACCTGAAGGTGCTGCGCGGCGCGGGGCTGTTGACCAGCGAACGCCGCGCGTCCTGGGTGTACTACCGGGTGGTCCCGCGGGCGCTGCGGCAGGCATCCGACGTGCTGTTGATGGAGAGCGGCGCGATCGCCGAGCTGACCGGATGAGCGCCGCCGCCGGCGCGCCGGATCAGGGTGTGGTGGGCAAGCTGTCCACCTTGGATCGGTTCCTGCCAGCGTGGATCGGCGTGGCCATGGCCGCCGGACTGTTGCTCGGGCGGTTGATCCCCGGTCTCGGGGACGGCCTGGCCGCGGTGGAGATCGACGGGATCTCGCTGCCGATCGCGATCGGGTTGCTGATCATGATGTATCCGGTGCTGGCCAAGGTCCGCTATGACCGTCTCCACACCGTCACCGGCGACCGCCGACTCCTGGCCGGGTCGCTGGTGTTGAACTGGGTGCTGGGCCCGGCGCTGATGTTCGCCCTGGCGTGGCTGCTGCTACCGGACCTGCCCGAGTACCGGACCGGGTTGATCATCGTCGGGTTGGCGCGCTGTATCGCGATGGTGATCATCTGGAACGACCTGGCCTGCGGGGACCGGGAAGCCGCCGCCGTACTGGTGGCGCTCAACTCGATCTTCCAGGTCATCATGTTCGCGGTCCTGGGCTGGTTCTACCTCTCGGCGCTGCCCGGCTGGCTCGGGCTGGAGCAGGCCACGATCGAGGCCTCGCCGTGGCAGATCGCGAAATCGGTGCTGATCTTCCTCGGGATCCCGCTGCTGGCCGGGTATCTCACCCGCCGGTTCGGGGAACGAGCGAAGGGACGCGGCTGGTACGAGACCACGTTGATCCCGAAGATCGGGCCGTGGGCGCTCTACGGACTGCTGTTCACCATCGTCGTGCTGTTCGCCCTGCAAGGCGACCGCATCACCTCCCAACCCCTCGACGTGGTCCGGATCGCGGTCCCGCTGCTCGCCTATTTCGCGATCATGTGGGGCGGGGGCTATCTCCTCGGCGCCGTCATGGGGCTGGGCTACGAGCGCACGACCACGTTGGCGTTCACCGCGGCGGGCAACAACTTCGAGCTCGCCATCGCGGTCGCGATCGCGACCTACGGCGCCACCTCCGGCCAAGCCCTGGCCGGGGTCGTGGGCCCGTTGATCGAGGTCCCGGTGCTGGTGGCGCTGGTGTATGTGTCGCTGGCCCTGCGTAGCCGGTTCCGGAATCCGACCGTCACGGCAGCGGTGGCGTCCCGGTGACCGCGGCTCCCACCTTGTGAAAGAGGCTGTTGTGTCCACGCCCAGTGTGTTGTTCGTCTGCGTCCACAACGCCGGCCGCTCCCAGATGGCCGCCGCGTTCCTGGCTCATCTGGCCGGTGGGGCGATCGAGGTCCGTTCCGCCGGCAGCGCTCCGGCCGAACACCTCAACCCCGCCGTCGTAACGGCGATGGCCGAGGCAGGGATCGACATCACCGACCAGTCCCCGAAAATCCTCACCGCCGATGCGGTGCAGTCCTCGACTGTGGTGATCACCATGGGCTGCGGTGACACCTGCCCGGTGTTCCCCGGCATCAGCTACCGCGACTGGGACCTGCCCGACCCGGCCGGCCACGGCATCCAGGCCGTCCGCCCGATCCGTGACGAGATCCGCGCCCGCGTCCAGGCACTGATCACCGAACTGGTCCCGGCCAACACCTGACCCCCGACGCAGACCCTGACCAGACACCGATCCGGCCTGGGCCCTGCGTCGTCTCCGGTCAGCGCACCCCGACCGCGTCCGCGCCGGTGCCGGCGGGCTGCAGGCGCCGCACCAGATATGCCGCGTCACGGCCGACCCCACGCAGCGAGTTCGACGACGGGGTGCGCTGCCACTCCAGCCCGAGAAACCCCGAACCGGGATGGGTGAGCGACAGGTCCTGTCGTTGCCGTGGGATCCCGGTCTCGGTGAGCGCCCCGGTTCCGGGTGAGATAGGGCAGGTGCGGGCGGTAACCGGTGGCGAACCGGTGGCGGTGGGCGCCTGTTTCACGATCCGACCCAGTGGGGCGGCGTCGAATCCGGATCGGCCGCCGCCGATTGACCACCACGTCGTATTCGTTCGCACCGAGGACGAGATAGGCGTGGGCGTAGCCGCCGGTCCATGCCGACAGGGCCGGGCCCCTACCGGGCAGCGGCCGGCGCGCAGCACGCCACCTTCGACCCGGTCTCGGTTTCCGCACCGGAGGCGGCACCGCGGCCGTCGGTGCCGCAGCATGCCTGCACCGCCTCCCCGTCGTTGAGCTCGGCGAACTCCGGGGCGGTACCGAAGTGTTCGGTATCGGCCAAGACGGCGTAGACCTCCCACCGCTCGGAGTTCGGCCCGGTCACCCACACCTTGTCCTGGGTGGCGAAGCAACACGTCGTCGCGATCTGCTCCTCGGTGAACAGACCCGCCTCCGACAGGCGCGCGATCTCGGCATGCACCTTCTCCGAGGACTCCACCTCCACCCCCAGATGGTTCACACTGCCGCCCTGACCGGGGTTCTCGATCAGCACCAGTTTCAGCGGAGGCTGCTCGACCGCGAAGTTCGCATAGCCGGGCTTGCGTTTCGCGGGCTCGGTGCCGAACAGGGCCGAGTAGAACTCGACCGCCTGCTCCAGATCGTCCACATTGAGCGCGAGCTGAACACGTGACATCATAACCACCACCTGTGTGACATATATCGAAGTACTGACAGCGGCCAGTCTGCCACCTTTTCGACATAAGTCAACATCGTAGGTAGGATGGATTTCATGCCCAAAGCGTTGCCCGTCATCGACATGACCGCACCCGTCTGTTGTCCACCCGTGGCCGCCGGCCCCGTCGACGACGAAGCGGCCCTGCACGTCGCACTCCGACTGAAAGCCCTCGCCGACCCGGTCCGGGTCAAGCTCATGTCGCTACTGCTGGCCAGCCCCGAGGACGGCCGCAACGGCGGCGAACTCGCCGACGCGGTCGGGCTATCCGAATCGACGGTCAGCCACCACCTCGGCCAACTCCGCAAAGCCGGACTCGTGAACTCCGAACGCCACGGCATGAGCGTCACCCACCGCGTCCACCGCGACGCCCTCGCCGCACTCTGCGTCGTTCTCGACCCCAACTGCTGCCGGTAACCGCGGCAGGCCCAGGCACCCACCCGCGAATAATTCCTCCCGCTCGTCCTCACCACTGAGCCCAGCCGGGGAGGTCCGCCCGCAGTTCCGCAGGTCAACGAGCGGGCCGGACAGATTACCGGCGCGCGGCATCGAACCGCTGCGTCGTCGGCCACAACGACTGGATCCGGCACCCTTGCCCGGGGCGCCACATCCCGGACTGGTACGGGATGTGGCGTGCGGTCTACGGGCGGCCCCGCCACCAGTGAGGCACCGGCGCCTGGACGCAGGCGTGAAATCGGCTGCAGGGCATGGCCGATGTCGCCACTCAGTCGGGCGATGGGCTTCCAGGATGGTGCACTGCCCGGGTACCCGCCGCCCTCGCTACACCTCGCTCACCAAGTGAAGGATCGTAGCGAAATGCACGAACCTCGTACTCGGGTCGGCTGCGGAAGATCTCGCGTAACCGGTTCTGTCGCTGAGCTACGACTGCCGTGACCCGTTCGATTGCCTCGGGTCGAGGTCGCGCGGACGTGTCCGCCGATCGAGCGCCCGTCGGACCGGGCCCGGCTCCGGCACCCATGGTGACGCCCTCGCCCTGATCGGCAGTGAAGTCACTCGGCCTTCTCACCGAGCGGTGTGACCGGCCTACGCGTCCAGCAGTATTCCTCGATCCGCGCGGCGCAGAACGCGGTCACATCGATTTCCGGCGGCAGGTGGAGGCGATCTGCCATGCGCAGCAGCGGGATACTGAGCAGAACGGCCGCGAGTACCTCACCGCGCTCGACGAGAACGTGGCGCTGGATTCCGGCGACCCGCCCGCGGCCCTGCTTCAACCCACCGCAGCGTCACGTGACACGGACGCTCACCGTGGGCGACGAAGTCGATGCACATCGTGAATTCCGTCGCGCCGGTGGAGATGCCGTGACGCGGCCATGTCGCGGCCGTGCTGCTGTCCTGGTTCCGGCTGGGAAATCGAGCCGGGCGAGTTCACCGTGCAGGCAGGAACCTCGGTCACCGACCTTCCTCATATCGGCTACGTCTGCTGAATCCGGATTCACCACCCGTCCGATTCCTGTGCCGCCTCGGGCGCGGGTGCCGCACATATAACCGTGAAAACGGATGCGGCAGCAAATCGTCCACATTCGCCGATCGGGTCGACACCCATGTATGGGGACGCAGCACGGCGGCGCCGGCCGATGAATTGGAGAAGTCGATATCCCCCGGATCGCCCGTGGTCGATGTCGGTTCGCACACAGCGTGCCGAGTGACGAATCGGACGCGCCCGATCTGCTGCTGCGCTAAAGTATTCACGCCCGGACCAGGTCTCCGGCGCGATCCTCGCTTTGATACGCCTGCGGCCGGAGAAAAGAATTGCCGACATCACCCTCGGATCTCGTACATAACGATCAACAGCGTGTTCACCTACACACACCCGAGTTCACTGCCGACCCGCACCGCGCCTATCAGCAGATGCGTGAACGTTTCGGCTCGCTCGTACCAGTCGAACTCGCGCCCGGTGTCCCCGCCACCCTCGTTATCGGCTATCGAACCGCGCTGGCAATCCTCAATGATCTGGACAGGTTTCCCACCGACGCACGGAAATGGGAAACCAGCGTTCCGGCCGACTGCCCGGTCCTCCCGGCGATGCAGTACCGGCCGAGCGCATCACGCACCACCGGCTACGCCCACACTCGACTACGCAAAGTCGTCACCGCGGCCCTCGACGAGGTCGATCTGCACTCGGTGAACACCATCGTCGAGCGCCTCGCGGCACCGCTGATCAACACCTTCTGCACCACCGGTAGTGCAGAGCTGGCGACGCAGTACTCCGCTCCCATCGCTTTCGCGGTGATCAACGACCTGCTCGGTTGCCCGCCGGCGATCAGCGAGAAGGCCGCAGCCGGCGTCGCCGCTATCTATGACGGCTCCAACGCCCAGGAAGGCAATCGCGCCTTCGAGGAAGCTCTGCTCGAACTGATCCAATTCAAACGCGCCACGCCCGGCACCGACATCACCACCGGTCTGCTGCGCCACGGCGGCGCACTCGACGACGACGAGATCCTGCAGCAACTCGTCCTGTTCTACGGCATCGGAGTGGAGCCGGTACAGGCCCTGATCACCACCGCGCTGTTCCGGCTGCTCACCGACGAGCGATTCGGCGGCGGCGTCATAGGTGGCGCGTTGTCCACGCGGGACGCACTCGACGATGTCCTGTTCGAGGACCCGCCCACGGCCAATATCAGTTTCAGCTACCCCCGGCAGCCGATCATGCTCGACGGTGGGTGGCTGCCCGCGCACCAACCCGTTGTCGTCAGCATCGCCGGGTGCAACACCGATCCGGAGATCGCAAGCGGAGACCGGACCGGCAACCGCGCGCACTTGGCATGGGGCGCCGGACCGCACGCGTGCCCGGCCACATCGCTCGGCTATTCGATCGCACAATGCGCCATAGACCAATTGCTC
Source organism: Nocardia jinanensis (assembly GCF_014645735.1). Lineage (GTDB taxonomy): Bacteria > Actinomycetota > Actinomycetes > Mycobacteriales > Mycobacteriaceae > Nocardia > Nocardia jinanensis. The sequence goes on from NZ_BMMH01000006.1 coordinate 277,367, forward strand.
GACGCACTCCCAGAGCTCGAACTCGCTGTTCCCGCCGACGAACTACAGTGGCGGCCGGGCCCGATACAGCGTGCTCTGGTTGCACTACCCGTCACCTTCCAGCCCTCACCGCCACTACCGGTCCTTTGATCAGCTGGCGCGGTGGGATCGATGCTCCACTCCGCGCCGCTCCACTCCGCATCCGGTGCGAGAAAAGGCGGGCATAGGCATAGCGCCGCGGCGGTCGGTTACTGACACCGCGACAACACATCCGAGTTGTTGCCGACCGGCTGTCGACTCCACGGATGACCATGACAACCGCCACGGCCCCGGATGGGGTTGTGTGCCTCAGATTCCCGCGCGGGCCGCGGCCTCCGGAGTGACGATCCCCGGTAACAGGAATTTGATCAGCATCCGCCGGTGATCGGGATCGGAGTCGGAACCGAAATCCATGCGGCCCACCAGAATCAGTTCCACCAGTGCGATCCACTGGCAGATCTCGGAATCGGTGCGGTCTTCGCGTACCTCCCCGCGGACGCGGGCCGCCTGCAGTACCGGCGCCCACATCTCTTCGGTGAGCCGGGCGGCGAGTCCCGAACTACCGACCAGCGCGGTGGCCAGATCCATATGCTCGGGACTGACGATCAACCGCACCACCGGATCCTTGCGGCCGATGTTCACCAGATAGATCAGGCCGTCGACGACCTGTTCGGCGAAGGTTTCGCGTTTGCGCAGGAAGGTCCGCGCGCGGGTGAACATGGCCCGCGCGCGGACCTCGATCAACGCGGTGATCAAGCTGTCGCGATCACCGAAGTAGCGGTAGACGGTGGGCCGGGAAACATCGGCTTCCTTGGCGATATCGTCCATGGTGGTCTTCGCGACGCCGTAGCGTTCGAAGACCGCCTCGGCGGCCGTGAGGATCTGACGGCGCGCTTCGTCGGGGTCCTCACTGAGGACGCTCCCGGTTCGCCGTCGAGCCATCTCCGTATTCCTCCTTCATCACCCACCCGGCCGGACGCCGAGCCCGGTGAGATCCTAGCAATCAGGTAGCCGGCTCGGCGGCACCGAACAGGTCGGGCAGCCCCGCGGAGACGCGATCGGGGAACTGTGGGTCTCGTTTGGCCAGGAAGGACTCGACACCTTCCCGGACGTCGCCGGACACTCCCCGCAGGTGGATTCCGAGCGAATCCGCGCGATGGGCCACCTCGGGAGAGGCCGCACCCAGCATCCGCCACATCAGACCACGGGTGAGCGCGACGGAGACCGGCGCTGTTCCCCCGACGAGTTCGCGGGCGAGTTCGAGCGCACGCTCCAGCACCTGGCCGGCCGGCACGATCTCGCGAACCAGACCCCGTTCCCGGGCTTCGTCCGCGCCGACCATGCGCCCGCCGAGGGTCCATTCCAGCGCGGTGGAGATACCGACGATCCGCGGCAGGAACCACGACGAGCAGGCCTCCGGCACCAGGCCACGCCGGGTGAAGACGAAACCGAATTTCGCGGTGTCCGAGGCGATCCGAATATCGGCCGACAATGTCATGGTGACACCGACGCCTGCCGCCGGACCGTTGATCGCGGCGATGATCGGTTTGGTGGACCGGTAGAAGCGCAGGGCCACGAGCCCGCCCTGATCCGCCGGCGCGCCGCCGGTGACGGGATCGTCGCCGAGTACGAAGGTGTCACCGCCCGCAGCGAGGTCCGCGCCGGCGCAGAACCCCCGCCCTGAGCCGGTGAGCACTACCGCGCGCACGGAGTCGTCGGCATCGATCCGGTCCATGGCGGTGAGCAGCAGCTCGCACATCTCATCGGTGAAGGCGTTGAGCCGATCGGGCCGGTGCAATCGCAGGATCGCGATCTCACCGTCCCGATCGAGCAGGACCGGAGAGCCGTCCGAGGTTTCGATCATCGGGCTCAACGCACCTTCTCGAATCGGTCCGCCACATCGCGGTATTCCGCGCGCACCGCGGTCTTGGACATTTTGCCGTTGGGCAGCCTGGGCAGTGGTTCGGATCGAATGACCACGTAGCGGGGCACCTTGTAGTCGGCCAACAATCGCTCGCAGTGCGCTACCACCGCCGCGGCGTCGACGTCGCCGCCGGCGGCGGTGACGATGGCGGCCGGTGTCTCCCCGAAACGTTCGTCGGGGGCGGCGATCACCGCCACCTCCTCGACACCGGCGAGTTCGCCGATGGCCCGTTCGATCTCGACCGGGGAAATATTGATACCGCCGGTGATGATCAGATCTTTCATCCGGTCCACGAAGGTGATCCGGCCGTCCGCGTCGCGGGTGCCCAGATCGCCGCTGTGCAACCAGCCGTCACGCAGCGCCTGTGCGGTGGACTGCGGATCGTTCCAGTAGCCGGGGGTGACGCCCGGTCCGCGGAGCACGATCTCGCCTTCTTCCCCGGGTTCGGCCTCGTTGCCGTCCGGGCGGATCACCTTCAGTTCGGTGAAGATCGAACCCGTGCCGCAGCTGCCGGGGTGGGTAAACGTCTCGGCGCGTTTGGTCGCGGTCGCGACGCCGCCCGCCTCGGTCATCCCGTAGATCTGACGCAATTCCACGCCCTTGTCCGCCCAGGTCTTCAGGAGTGCGGGCGCGACGGCCGCGCCGCCGACGATGGCGGTGCGCAGCGAGGAGACATCGGTATCGGCGAAGGCGGGAGTGCGGGCGATGGCCTCGAAGACCAGGGGCACACCGAACAGTGTGTTCACCCGGTGCTCGCCGATCAGCGCGACCGCCCGCTCGGGACGCAGTTCCTTTTCGACCACCAGCGTGTTTCCCAGGACCACGGCCATGATCAGGCCCCAGACCACACCCGGGGTGAACACCAGCGGTAGCAGCAGCAGTGCGGTCGAACCAGGTCGCAGGCCCTCCTCGGTGAGCGTGGCCTCGAAAACGATATCGAGCAACGTCCGATTGGTGCAGACGACACCCTTCGACAGACCGGTCGAACCGCTGGTGAACAGGAGCGCCACGGGATCGTCGCGGTCGACGTCGACGCGGAAATCGTCGCGGCCGTCGGCGCGCAGGCCGGTGAACTCGTCGAAGAACTTCGCCACGAAATCATCGCCCAGTTCCCGGGTCTGCGCGATCGGCTCGGCGAATTCGGCCGGGGCGATGGCCAGCACCGCACCCGAATCATCGAGCACCTTGCGCAATTCGGCCGGTTTGAGGCGGGGATTCAGCGGAACCAGCACCGCGCCGGCCTTGAGCACCCCGAGCGCCAGCACCGGCCAGATCAGCGAGTTCGGGCCGAGCACCCCCACCCGCTCCCCCGGCGCGATCCCGGCGTCGGCCAGGTGCCGCGCTACGCGGCTCGACCAGTCCTGCAGTTCCCGGTAGGTCAGCGCCTCGTCCTCGACGATCAGCGCCCGCTGATCCCCTTTGGTCTCGGCCCACCAGCACAGGGCCGACCCGATTGTCGCAGCCATCGTTGTCCTTACTTCTGTGTACGGCGCCGTCCGGACCCGGTGGCTCTCAGGAGGCCTCGGTGAAGCCGCGATCCTCGTCGAACCACATCGCGACCCGCGACAGCGTGCCGCCATCGGTGGTGGGCAGCGTGACCCCGGAGATGTAGGCGGAATCGTCGGAGACGAGGAACAATGCGGCGCGGGCGTTGTCCAGCAGTGACGGCGGCCGGTTGAGCTTCAGCGGAATCGGGGAGACGGCGGGCTCCCACGGACCGGCGACCTCTTCGTAGGACTTGCCGACCACCGGGGTGCCGGCGGGGGCCAGGAAGTTCGGTGACATCCCGTGAGTCGGGGCGATGGCATTGACCCGGATGCCGCGCTTACCGAGGTCCAGGCTCAGGCCGCGCACCAGGCCGTTCACGCCGGCCTTGGTGGCCGAGTACATCGCGATGCTGTGGTAGGCCGCGATCGACGCGGCCGAGGAGGTCGCGAGGATGACCCCGCCACCGTTGGCCTCGAGCACCGGGACCGCGGCCTGCGCCGCGTACACGACACCGCTGAGGTTGACGCCGAGGACGTGGTGCCAGTCGGCTTCGGTGAGATCTTCGAAGGCGACCTGTTCACCCCCGGCCACCGAGGGAACACCGCCGCGGGAGACGACGCCGGCGTTGGCGAACATGATGTCGAGTTTGCCGAACTCGGCGACGGTTCGGGTCACCGCCTCGGTGATCTCGGCCTTCTTACTGACATCGGCGACCAGGGCGATGGCTTCCCCGCCCTGCTCCCGCACCAGTTCGACGGTGCCCTTGGCGCGTTCCGGATCGATATCGACCACGCCGATCCGCGCGCCCTCGGAGGCGAACAACTGGGCGGATTGCCGGCCGAGACCGGAGCCGCCGCCGGTGATGATCGCGACCTTGTCCTGCAGTTTCATCTGCGAGCTCCTTTGCCCACCAAGTGACGACCGGGCCTCCGGCGTCGGTGATTCTGGATGATTCGAGTCGAGCGCACCGGCATCGAGTCACGGTGCGGAAGTCGGGGCTTGCCGGGGTGATCGGCTGCCGTGTGATCCACGCTACAGAGCGAGCTGTGATACGTCAATCAATATTTGTATTTTGACAAATACCCGCCGTACCCACCCGCGCTCAACGCCCGGTCCACCGAGGCTCGCGCTTCGCCGTGAAGGCGCGCGGGCCTTCCTTCGCGTCCGCGCTGGACAGCACCACTTTCGCGGCCGCGCGGTTCACCTCCCATTCCCCGGGCGACCAACCGGTATCCGACGCGGCGCTCTCGTGCAGCACCTTCTTGCTCTGCTGCACCGACACCGGCGCGTTCGCGGCGATCACGCCGGCGAGCTCCACGGCGACCGCCAGCGCGGTACCGGCCGGGGCAACCTTGTTGACCAGGCCCAGTTCGTACGCCCGGGCCGCCGAGATAGATTCGCCGGTGAACACGATCTCGGCGGCGATCTTCGCGGGCACTTGGCGGTGGATCCGCAGCAGGCCGCCCGCTGCGGCGAGCAGCCCCCGCCGGACCTCGGGCAGACCCAGCGCGGCGTTCTCGTCGATCACCGCCAGATCCGCGGCGAGCACGATCTCGGTACCGCCGCCGAGCGCGAACCCGTTGACCGCGGCGATCACCGGTTTGCCGATCCAGTGCCGCACGATGCCGGCGAAATCCCACTCCCGATGATCGGGGTCGTACACACTGCGGCCGGCGGCGATCTCCTCGAGGTCCGCACCCGCACAGAAGCCGCGGCCGGCGCCGGTGATCACCACGACCCGGACCTCCGGGTCGGCGGCGGCCCGCTCCAGCGCGGCGCCCGCCGCCGCGGAGAGCGCCGAGTTCACCGCGTTCAGGGCGTCGGGCCGGTTCAGCGTGACCACGGCGATGTGGTCGTGCACTTCGCACAGTGCCGCGGGTTCGGATGGGGACACGATGCCTCCTGGAAGGAACGAGTGGGGATCAGAGATCGAGCACAAGACGAGGTGTACGACTTCGGGAAACGCAGATCATCATGGCGTCGTTCGCGGCTTGCTCATCCTCGGTGAGGACCGAATCGCGGTGTTCCGGGCGGCCCGACAGCACAGCGACCTCGCAGGTTCCGCAGGTACCTTCCCGGCAGGAGAAGTCGACCTCCGCGCCGCCGCGTTGCAGAGCGTCGAGCACCGACTCAGATTCCGCAACCGTCACCACCGCACCGCTGCGCGCGAGTTCGACCTCGAACGCGCCGGCGGGCGCCGCGCTGACTTCTTTGGGAGCGAACCGTTCGACGTGCAGGGCGAGATGGTCACGCTCGCGGCAGGCGGTTTCGATCGCCCGCAGCAGCGGTTCCGGACCGCAGCAGTACACCGCGGTATCCGCCCCGGCGGCGTCCAGCGCGGCCGCCAGGTCGAGCAGACCGTATTCGTCCTGTGGGTTCAGGCGGACCTGCTCGGGGTACGCCGCCGCCAGGTCGGCGGCGAAGGCCATACTCCCCCGCGACCTTCCCCCGTACAGCAGTCGCCACGGCTTCCCCTGTTCGGCGAGGAGCCGCAGCATCGGCAGCAGCGGGGTGATACCGATACCACCGGCGACGAACAGGTACGAGGGAGCTTCCACCAGCCCGAAATTATTGCGGGGCCCGCCGACCTCGAGCAGATCGCCGATTTCCAGCTTGTCGTGGACGAAAACCGACCCGCCCCGCCCGTCCGATTCGCGGAGCACCGCGATACGCAGTGAGGACCGGTCCGTGGGATCGCCGCACAGTGAGTACTGCCGGGTGATGTCACCCAGAACGAGATCGATATGGGCGCCGGGCGCCCACTCCGCTACCGCCCCGCCGTCCGGATCAGCGAGCGTCACTGTGACGACGCCGTCCGCGACGGAGTCTTTACCGGCCACCCGCATACGGCGGGTCGTCCGAGTATCACCCATCACCTCTCCGTTCCCTCTCCGATAAATCTTATGCTTTTAGTTTAATCAGAGGCAATAGCCACGTGGGGCGATCCTCCATAGATAACACATACCTGATAAAACTAATACTGTTAGCTAACCGACGAGAGGAGACGGTGGATGAGTACAGCGGTGTCGCAGGGCGGATCGGTACTCGACCTCTTCCGCCTCACCGGCCGCGTGGCCGTGGTGACCGGGGCGGGCAGCGGACTCGGAGCAGGGTTCGCCCGGGCGCTGGGCGAGGCAGGCGCCGATATCGTGGTCGCGGGACGGCGACGCGATAAGCTCGACCAGGTCGCCGATAGCGTGACCGCCCTGGGACGGCGCTGTCTGGCGGTGCCGACCGATGTCACCGACCCCGGCCAGTGCGAGGCATTGGCGCGCGCTGCCGTCGCCGAATTCGGCCGGCTCGATGTACTGGTGAACAACGCGGGTGTCACTCACACCGCGCCGGCCACCCGTGAGGACCCCGACGACTATCGGAAGGTGCTGGAGGTCAATCTTTTCGGGGCGTACTGGGCGGCGCAGGCGTGCGCGCGGGTGATGCGCCCCGGCTCGAGCATCGTCAATGTCTCGAGCATGCTCGGGCTGGTCAAGTCGGTATTGCCGCAGGCCGCCTACGCGTCCAGCAAGGCAGGCCTCATCGGGTTGACGCGCGATCTCTCGCATCAGTGGGCCGGGCGAAAAGGTATCCGCGTCAATGCGATAGCGCCGGGTTTCGTCGACACCGACATGATCGGCGAGATGTCCACCGACACCCTGAACGAATTCCTGCGGGACTGCTCCCTCGGCCGTACCGCCACGCAGCGCGAGATCGACGCGGCCGTGGTGTTCCTGGCCGGCCCCGCCGCGAGCTATATCACCGGCTCCACCCTCGCCGTCGATGGCGGCGCGTCCGGCCACTGAACAGCAGAGGAGATTCGAGCCATGACCTCGACCAGCACCGTTGTGCGCCTACGGGACGCGGGTGTCACACTCGTCGCCGACCGCTTCGAACCCGCGGCCGGCGCGGACCACGGCACCGTGGCGACGACAACGATGTGCTGACCGAGGGACTGCTCACCTTCCTCGACGAGTCGGTGCCGCACCCTGGGCCCGGCCCCGCCGCACGTTAGGATCAACCTCACAACGCTAGGTAAGTCGCCTGGCGCGACCCGAGTGGAAAGCCGCCTATGCCTCGCCCGTCGCAACCGCTGATCAGCCGCTCCTCGGTGGTGGCGGCTTCCATCGAGATCATCGACACCGAGGGCTTGGACGCGTTCAGCCTGCCACGGCTCGCCAAACATCTCGGCGTGCGCGCACCCTCGCTGTACCACCATTTCGCGGATAAATCGGAGATCCTGGCCGCTGTCGCACGCCACATCGCCGGGGCGGGAAGCATTCCGCGCCGTAAACCCGGTCCGGATTGGCCCGAGTTCTTCGTCGCCCTCGCGCTGAACCTGCGCCGCTCGATCCTGCGCCACCGCAATGCCGCGCCGATCCTGTTGCAGTACCTGCCCCGGGATCTACTCATCAGCACATACGAGGAAACCGCCCGTTTCCTCGCCGATTCGGGCGTACCACCGCATCTGCACGTGCAGATTCTCGACGGGATGGAACGGATCACCCTGGGAGCCGCGCTCACCGAGGCGATGCGCGGGCCCAGCACACGGTCCACGATCTTCCCGAATGTCGACGCGGACTCCCAGCCCGTGCTGACCGTCGCGCTGGCGGCGAACAGGATGACCTCCAAGCAACTGTTCGAGGAAATGGTCCGCAGCTTCCTGCACGGCGTGGTGCGCGACGCGGAGGTCGCCGTGCCCGCCTGACCAGCGAGCGAATTCGGCCGGCACGAGGGGGGCGACCTCGTACCGGCCGATCCAGCGCAGTGTCGATTCCTGCGCGGGCTTCCTCGCTAGTGCCCGGATGCGGGCATATGGACCGTCTTCGTCTCGAAGAACTCCGCGAGTCCCTCGACGCCGCCTTCCCGGCCCACCCCGGACTGTTTGTAGCCACCGAACGGCAGGGTGAAATCGATGACCGAACCGTTGACGCTCACGGTCCCGGTCCGGATCCGCTGGGCCAGCGCGTAACCGCGCTCCAGGTCCTCGGTGTACACCGCACCGGACAGCCCGTAGATCGAATCGTTGGCGAGGGCGACCGCATCGTCCTCGTCCTCATAGGTGATGAGCGAGATGACCGGGCCGAACACCTCCTCCTGGGCGATGCGCATATCGTTGCGCACCCCGTCGATCAGGGTGGGGGCGACGAAGTAGCCCCGGTCGAGCCCGTCCGGGCGGCCGCCGCCGGTGAGCACTGTCGCCCCGTCCCGGACCGCGGAGTCGATGTAGTTCTGCACCCGCTCCTGATGACGCGCTCCGGCGAGCGGACCGAGAAAATTCTCCGGTGCCCACGGATTGCCCATCGGCAGCGCGGAATACGCGGCAGACAACGCCGCGGCGACCTCGTCATGGCGCTTACGCGATACCAGTACCCGGGTCAGCGCGATACACGCCTGCCCCGACTGCATACATCCACCCATGGGCAGCGACTGCAGGACGTGGTTCAGATCCGCGTCGTCGAGAACGATGGCCGCGGATTTCCCACCCAGTTCCAAGGAGACCCGGGCGATCCGCTGCGCGGCGAGCGCGGCGATCCGGCGCCCCGCCCCGGTGGAGCCGGTGAAGGTGATGTGGTCGACGCCCGGGTTGGTGACCAGGGTTTCCGAAACCTCCCGGTCGGCGAGGAGAACGCTCACCACACCTTCCGGAATCCGGCCCTCGGCAACGAGTTCGGCGATCACATCGGCGAACACGGCGGGCGACGCCGGTGCGTCCGGAGCACCTTTGAGGATCACCGAACAGCCCGCCGCGAGCGCGGGCGCGACCTTGAACGCGATCGTGCCGATGGGGCCGTTCCACGGGATGATGGCCGCGACGACGCCGGTGGGTTCGGACAGGATGCGCGAAATCCCACCGTCGGCGCGGGTCCGATCCTCACGAACCGTGAAGTTGCGGGCCTCCTCCGCGACCGCCCGGAACAGGCTCGCGGTCATCTGCTGGGTGCCGGCACTGACCGTGACCGGCACGCCGACCTCGAGCACGCCGAGGGTGGTGAGTTCGTCCCTCCGCTCGTCGAGCCGGGTCGCGATCTCATCGATCACCGCTGCCCGTTCGGCCATGGACTTACCGGCCCAGATGCCCGAGTCGAACGATTGCCGGGCAGCGTCGACGGCACGTCGGACATCCTGCTCGGTGGCACTGCGGATACGGGCCACAGTTTTTTCGCTCCACGGATCGATCAGTTCGATCCATTCGTCGCCGGTGGAGTCGGTCCAGCGGCCGCCGATGAACACCTGCTCCCGGTCGGTGACCGGCGGTGCGGACAGGGCGGTATCGGTGGTTGTCATGGCGCGGTGCCTTTCTCAGCGATTGTTGTAGCCGGCGTCGACGGGCAGGGTGACGCCGGTGATGTAGCGGGCCTCGTCGGACGCGAGGAAGACCAAGGCGTTGCTGATATCGACGGCCTCGATCAACTCGACCGGCATCGGGTTCTTGTACGCGTCGTCGTTGGCGACATCAGGATTGGCGTCGACGAATGCGCCGTATTCGGCATTGGCGACCATCGGAGTGTTCACCCCGGTGGGGTGGATGGTGTTGACCCGGATGAAGTGCTTCGCGAGCTGCTTCGAGTACAGCCGCATGAGCCCGACGACTCCGTGCTTGGCGGCAGAGTATCCGGCCTGCCCCGGGAAGGTGCTCAGGCCGATACTGCGCAGACCGGCGGCGGAACTGGTGATCGCGATGGAGCCACCCTCCCCGCGCTCGATCATGCCGGGGACGGTCACCTCCAGCGTGTGCCAGACGCCGGTGAGCATGGTGTCGACCGCGTCGTGCCACGCCTGCGGCTCGCTGCCCTGGTCCAGCACCGGCATGATGCCGGCGTTGGCGACCACGGTGTCGACGTACCCGAATTCGGCGAGACCCGCGTCGTAGGCCCGCTGCACATCGTCGCGATCGCGCACATCACCGATGGTGGTGACGATCCGGCCGCCCGCTTTCTCGACCAGGCGCACTGTCTCGGCGAGGTCGTCCTCGGTCGCCATCGGGTAGAACACCGACGGGATCTGGGCACAGATATCCATCCCGATGATGGCGGCGCCTTCTTCGGCCAGCCGGACGGCGTGTGAACGCCCTTGGCCGCGCGCCACACCGGTGATGAACGCGACCTTGCCGTCGAGACGTTTCATGAATTTCTCTTTCTCGCTGAGGTTTTCGAAGAGATCGATGCCGGGGTGAATTCCCCGCTCCCGTGCACCGGCCCGCTGCCGACGCGGGCGCGGAACTGATGCCGAATGACTGTGAGTGGTGTCACAACAAAGTACTGCGGACCATCGCCGCGGTCAACACGGAACAGAAAACGTTTTTTATCTCATGTTTCAGATACACCGAACAATGTGTGCGTCTCCTCCTGCTCGAAGGACAACAACCGCAACGTCCGGACAGCACGCTCATCGGCGGGATCCACCCGGATCAGCGCCACCTGCGCGCCGGCGTCCCGCATCTCCCCCAATGCGCGCGTCAGCAGCGCCGAGCCGATCCCGCGCCTACCGGCACGCGGCGCGACGGCGGCGGCCCGGATCCAGGCGCCACGGAATTCGGCGTAGGGGGTGGTTCCCGCGTCGAACCGAACCAGGCCCACCGGACCCCGCGCATCACCGACGGCGATCACCCGGCCGGGTCCGGGCACCGATGCCGCGGCGAGTGTGTCCGGCAGCACCGCAGCCGCGAATTCGGCCGCACCGCCCCATCCGTCGGCAGAGCGCGACCCCGGTATCTCGATGCCGACGTCGACTGCGCCGAGCGGGACGGCCCACGGCCCGGACAGATGCCGCACCAGCGTCCACCGCCGGTCGACCGCGGCGATGCCGAAGCGCGCGGCCAGCCGCTCGGTTGCCGGATGAGTACCGTAGGCCCACGCGCGCAACCTCCGCGCACCGGTCCCGCACCATCCGCCCGGTACAGCGACCTCCAGGCCCAGTTCTTCCACCAGCAGAGTGGCGACCCCACGCGAGCGATAGTCCGGGTGCACCACGAACCGCACGGTGCCCAGCCCGTCCGGATCCACCCGGAGGTTCAGATAGGCCACGGTCACCCACGGCGCGTCCGCGCGCATGCTCAGATCACGACGGGCGCGGATGGGCAGATGCGCGACGCGGACCGCACCGCGCGAACGTTGACCGGGCACGCTCGCGTCGATGGTGGAGAAACCGGCCTCCGCGTCGTACTCGGCCGCGGCGCCGATCAGCGCGGTTACCTGCGCGAGGTCCGCGGCATCCAGTTCGGGACACCATCGGTAAGAGATCATCCGTACTCCTCGACGAGCGGAAGCTGGCCCTAAATCTAACGGTAGTCGGTTTTCGGGGCAATGCCCCGCGCTTTACAGGTAAAACTAACTGATTTAGATTTAAGCAAGGATCGGCGGCGGTCACGCCGCCGCGCATCAGATTGGAGGTAACCCGATGACCGAGGTCGGAGCACCCCGCGAGGAGCGCATTCGGCGCACCCTCGACCACCTGCGCAACGACACCACCGACGCGTTCGAGCACACCACCTGGTTCGAACCCGAGGAGTTCACCGATACCGCTGTCGCCAAGCGCGAACGCGATCTCGTCTTCGGCCGGGTGCCCAGCATCGTCGCGCACGGTTCCGAGATTCCGCGCGCCGGCGATTTCTTCACCCTGCAGTTGCCCCGGAACAACGTGATCGTGGTCCGCCAGCGCGACGGCAGCGTCAAAACCCTGGTCAACCTGTGCCGGCATCGCGGTGCCATGGTCGAGAAAGAGGAGAAGGGCCGTTGCCGGTTGTTCTCCTGCCCTTACCACCGCTGGTCCTACGACACCGACGGCAGTCTGCGGACCATCACCCGCGACAACACCTTCGGCGAGGCCGAACGAGCGCAGATGGGCCTCGTCGCATTGCCCACCGAGGAGCGGCACGGATTCATCTGGGTGATCGACGACGCCGGCGCCGAGATCGACGTCGCGACCTGGTTAGGACCCGAGATGGACGCTGTCCTGGCGTCCTACAACCTCGAATCGCTGGTCACGGTACGCAGCGAAGGTTTCGACGAGCCGGTCAACTGGAAGATCATGCAGGACGCCTTCCTCGACGGCTACCACATCCAATACGCGCATCCGAACACCGCCGCCAAGCACATCCACACCAACGTGCTCGCCTTCGACGATTTCGGCCGGCACTGCCGCTTCATCGCCCCGCGCAAATCGATCGACCGCTGGATCGAGGAGGACCCCGGCGACCGCAGCCTCGCGGGTCACGTCACCGAAACCCATTTCCTGCTGCCCAACAGCACCCTGCTGCGCCAGCCCGACCACTTCCAGCTGCTCACCTTCCGGCCCCACCCCACCGACCCCCAGCGCAGCCGCATGGAGATGCGCCTGATCGTGCCCAAGGTGGAGGACACCGAGATGACCGAGGAGCGCTGGACCCGGCTGTGGGACAAGAACTGGGAGATCCTGCTGGCCGTGCTGCACGCCGAAGACTTCCCGCTGCTGCGCGATTCCCAGGTGAGCATGGCCAGTGCGAATGCCGGGCGGATGATTTTGGGCCGCAACGAGGTGGCCAACCAGGTGTTCCGCCGCGGCGTGCAGCAACTACTCGCCCAGCCCTGAGACGGAAGAACGAAGGAGACCCGACCGTGCAGAGCGACCTCTTCGACGAAGACCACGAACTGTTCCGCGCTTCGGTGCGCGGATTCGTCGACAAACACGTCGTACCGAATATGGAGAAGTGGGACGCCCAGCGCCTCATCGACCGCGATATCTGGCTCGCCGCCGGCCGCCAGGGCATCCTCGGCCTGTCCGTACCGGAGGAATTCGGCGGCCCCGCCGAAACCGACTACCGCTACCGGGTGATCATCCAGGAGGAGATCGCCCGCGCCGGTGCCTCGGCACTGCAGTCCGGTTTCTCCACCAACGACGATATCGTCCTCAACTACCTGCTCCGCCACGCCACCGACGACCAGCGCCGCCGCTGGCTACCCGGATTCGTCACCGGGCAGACCATCGGCGCCATCGCGATGAGCGAACCCGGCGCGGGCAGCGATCTGCGGGCCGTCACCACCACCGCGGTACCCGACGGCGACGACTGGATCATCAACGGCGCAAAAACCTTCATCACCAGCGGTATCCTCGCCGACCTGGTGATCGTCTTCGCCAAGACCGACCCCGAGGCCGGCTCCAAAGGATTCAGTCTGTTCGTCGTCGAGGACGGTACCGCCGGTTTCACCCGCGGCCGCAAACTGGACAAGGTCGGCCTGCACGCCCAGGACACCGCGGAACTGTTCTTCGACAATGTCCGGGTGCCGGCCGCGAACCTGCTCGGTGAGCGCGGCGCCGGATTCGCCTACCTCATGCAGTCGCTGCCGCTGGAACGCCTCGGTATCGGTATCGCGGCCCAGGTCTCGGCCGAGGCGGTGTTCGGCTGGACCATGGACTACGTGAAAGAACGCACCGCGTTCGGCAAGCGGATCGGCGAATTCCAGGGAATGGGTTTCGATCTCGCGCAACTGCGCACCGCCGTGGAGGTCTCCCGCGCCTATCTCGACCGCTGCGTCCGGGAACACAACAGCGGCACTCTCACCGCGGTGGACGCGGCCAAGGCCAAGCTGTGGGCCACCGAACTACAGGGCCGGGTCATCGACGCCGGGGTCCAGTTCCACGGCGGATACGGATACATGATGGAGTACCCCGTCGCCCGGGCGTATCTGGATCACCGCATCCAGCGGATCTACGGCGGCACCAACGAGATCATGAAAGAGATCATCCACCGCGACCTGATGAAAGCCTGATCTGTGGCCGTGGGCTCCCACCCACTCGAGCTCGTTCTCGACCCACCCGGACAGTGAGTCCACGGCCCACCACGCTCCAACAAGAACGGCTGCCCGTCGCTGTACCGGACCGACCGCAATACCTATGTTGTTCAAGGTCGGCGGATGCCCGGGAACGATGGAGTGCTGGAGATCCCACACCCGCTACTCACGTTCCTCGAACCGGGTACATGTCTGGGTGTGTTGCTCCAGGACATGAGATGGTTCTCGATTTCTACGACGACACACCGTCGGACCTCGAACCCGGGTCGGCCGCCCGCCTCGAACGTCAACAGGTTCTGTACCGGGGGCAACCACCGTTTCTATTTCCTCATCGCCGAACAGGTGCTCCACACCCACGTGGGCGATCCGAATGTGATGGTCGAGCAGCTGGACCGGTTGCTGACCGCAATGTCCCTACCACGTGTAGTGCTGGGTATCGTGCCGGCGGGGGCGGAGTACCGGACACCGGTGATGAACGACTTCATCATGTTCGACATCCGCATGGTGCAGGTCGAGACCATATCTGCTGAACTGACCATCACCCAGCCCAGCGAGATAGCCGTGTACGGCAAGGCTTTCCATACCCTCACCAGCCAGGCGATCCACGGGCAGGCCGCGCGGGCGATGATCACGGCCGCAATGAACGGTTCGGCGCTGTACCCGTAGCCACCGGCTGGAGAACCCCGGCCCCGATCAGCACGTCGATTTCGGCGCTGACCATGCCGAGTTCGGCGCAGATCTCCCGGGTGTGCTCCCCGGCGAGCGGTGCCTGCCGGGTCGGCGGGTCGGCGATCCCGGTGAACACGGCCGCGCGGGCGACGGCGGGCAGACTCATGGGCAGGAGGTCGTGCTCGACGCGGGTGTAGGTCGCGCGGGCGGTGAGGTGCGGGTCGGTGAGCAGCTGCGGGAGCCGCAGCATCGCGCCGGCGGGAACGCCCGCCGCTTGCAATTCGGCGGCGGCCTCCTGGGGGTCCCGGTCGCGTAACCAGGCGGCGAGAAGCCGGTCGACCTCCGATCTGTTCGCGATACGGTGCGCGGCGGTCGAGAAACGGTCGTCCGACCGGAGGTCCGGCCGGTCGAGGACGCCGCACAACGCAGCCCACTGGTGGTCGTCGCGCACGGTGACAACGCACCATTCGTCGTCACCCGCACAGGCGTAGACGCCGCTCGGTGCCGCGTACGGATCGGCGTTGCCGGGGGCGGTGACCGTGCCCGCGCACAGGGCCTCGGTCACCAGCTGGGTGCCGAGGTGCACGAGGGCCGTATCGGCCTGTGCCACTTCGATATGCGCACCGTGGCCCGTGTGGCGGCGGCCGATCAGGGTGGCGAGTACCGCCACCGCGGTCACCTGGGCGGCGATATGGTCGGGATAGACGGTCTGGCCGTCGCAGAGCAGTTCCGCGTCGTCCGGGTACCGCCAGAGGGCGGAGACACCGCACGACGCGCGGACCAGCGGACCGTAGCCGAGGCGGGCCCGCCAGGGGCCGGTACTGCCGAACGCGCTGGATTCGGAGATCACGAGACGCGGGTTGATCTCGGCGAGCACGTCGTAGGACAGGCCCATCGAGGCGAGGGTGCCGGGTTTGAAATTGGCCAGGATCACGTCGGCGCCGGCAGCCAGCCGCCGGAAGACCGCCGAGCCGTCGGTACTGCGCAGGTCCAGGCCGAGGCTGCGTTTGTTGCGATGCCCCCAGGCGACCGAGGCGGCGAGCGCCGAGCCACGCCTGGACTGGCGCAGGCCGTCCGGGAAGTTCGCATTCTCGATTTTGATCACGTCGGCGCCGTAGTCGGCGAACTGGCGGCTCAGTTCGGCACCGAACACGATCACACCCAGATCCAGCACCCGAAGACCGGCAAGGGGCGCGGCGGCCGGGTCACCTGCCCCGGTGTCATGGCGGGCGGACCGGACGAGGGGCGCCGCGGCCAGGTCACCGGTCGTGGTGGCGGCGCGGGTGGGCCGGGCGCGGTCCGCGGTGATATCGCGTGCGGTCCGGGGGAACTCCCTGGTGTCGTGTTCACCGGGTTCCGGTGCCCGCGTGCGGAATCCTGCGCGGCGACCGTCGAGCGAGACGTATCCCGAGGGCACGCGGGCACGTAACCCGCAGGCGATCTCGGCGTCCGCGAGCACGCCGGAGACGGCGAACTGTTCGGTGCCGAGGACCTCGGTCAGGGTGTGCACTCCGCCGACCGGGACACCGCGCCGGGAGCCCTCGGCTACCAGTTCGGACTGGGTGTATTCGGCGAAGAGTTTTTCGATCAGAGGGTGCAGGGTGTCCGCCGCCGCGAACCGGGCGGGGATGGTGTCGTATTTCGGGTCGGCGAATTCCGCCGGTGCGCCCAGCCATTCGAACATTGCGCGCCACTGCCGTTTCGCCAGCATGCAGATCCGGACATGTCCGTCGCGGCACGGGAACACCGGATAGAAGTTCGCCGCGTCGGGGCGCCCGCGCGGGAAGTCTTCCGACCGGCCGGCGGCCGCTGATCCCTGCGTGCCGAAACCGGGATCGAAACCGTGCACGATCGCCTCGAAGGCGGAGACATCGACGGTGTCACCGTGCCCGGTGTCCAGGCGGTGATGGTAGGCGAGCAACGCAGCCCAGGCGGCGTGGACGCCGACCGATTCCTCGATCAGGCCGGCGGGCGGCAGCAATGGTTCCGCACCGGGCGCACCGGACCGCGACAGCACACCCGAGAGGGCATACAGGACGGGCTCGGTGGCCTGCCAGTCGCGGTAGGGCCCGTCCTGGCCGAATCCGCTTATCGAAACCCACACCAGCCCCGTTGCGACAGAACGGATCTCGGCCGGACCGACGCCCAGGCCGGACAATCGGCCGGGCGGCTGCGATTCGACCAGAATATCCGCAGTTCCGGCCAGTTCGCGCAACCGCTCCCGGCCGGTCTCCGTGGCGAGGTCCGCGGTGATCGCGAGCTTGTTCGCATTGCGCAGCGCGAAGGGAATACTCACTCCGTCCACGACGGGTTCGGCGGCCCGCGAGAGCGAACCGCCCGGTTGTTCGATTCGGATCACTTCCGCGCCCAGGTCGGCGAGGTAGCGGCCGCAGGATTCGCCCAGCCCGTCGGTGAGGTCGAGGACACGGACGCGGTTCAGTGGGAGGTTCATCGTCGACTCCGTTCGATCTGCCATGTGCTCACCGCGTCCCGAAGTAGACGGATTTCGCGGTGTAGTAGGGAGCGAGTCCTTCCGGGCCGAGTTCGCGGCCGAGACCGGAATCCTTGACGCCACCGAACGGCGCGTCCAGGTCCAGCTGGTAGTGGTTCACTCCGACGGTCCCGGATTCGATCCGGCCGGCGATGGCCAGGCCGCGTTCCTCGTCGGTCGTCCAGACGGTGCCGCCGAGCCCGTAGCGGGAGTCGTTGGCCATTTCGATCGCGTCCTCTTCACCGTCGTAGGGGGTGATGGTCAGGACGGGTCCGAAGATCTCCTCCTGGGCGATCCGGGCGGCATTGTGAACTCCCTCGAACACCGTCGGCTCGACGTACCAGCCGGTGGGCCGGTCGGCCGGGGTGCCGCCGCCGGTCGTGACGCGGTAGCCGTCCCATCGGCCGGATTCGACGAACCCCAGGACCCGCTCCCGCTGGGCGGCGCTCACCAGCGGGCCGATCTGGGTCTCGCGGTCCAGCGGGTCACCGATCCGCAGGTTGCGCACGGTTTCGGTAACCGCCTCCACCACCTCCGCGTAGCGGCTGCGGGGCGCGAGAATACGGGTCCCGGCATGGCAGGTCTGGCCGTTGTTCACCAGCGACACCTCGAGCAGGTTCGCGGCGAAAACCTCGAGATCGGCATCGGCGGTGACGATCGAGGCGGATTTCCCGCCGAGCTCCAACGTGACCGGTCGCAGCAACCGCCCGCACACCTCGCCGATCGCTTTCCCGGCCGCCGTGGAACCGGTGAAGGCGACCTTGTCGACACCCGGGTGCTCGACCAGGTGAGCCCCGGCCTCCCGACCGCCCACGACAACGTTCAGCACACCGGGCGGCAATCCGGCCTCCAGCGCCGCGTCGGCGAAAACATAGGCGTCCAAGGCTGTTTCGGGCGCCGGTTTCAACACCACAGTGCAACCCGCGGCCAGCGCGGGGGCGAGTTTCATCGCCGCCAGGGACTGCGGATAGTTCCACGGAGTGATCGCGGCGACGACACCGACCGGGTCACGGCGCACTACGGTGCGACCACCGAACGCACTCGGCCGCACCTCATCACGTTCGGTGCCGCGCACCGCGTTCGCGTAGTAGCCGACCATGAGACTCGGCGCGTAACCGTTGACATTGATCGACAGTGCGATCGGCATACCGTTCTCGCGGCTGGCCAGCGCGGCGGTCGCCTTCGCCCGGGCGCGCAGGGCGGCGGCGAATCGGTCGAGATACTCCGCGCGCTCGGCCGGGCTCAGCGCCCGCCAGGCCGGTAGTGCGCGACGCGCGGCGGCCACGGCCGAATCGATATCGGCGACCGTCGCCAGCGCGGAGGTGCCGAGCACCGTTTCCGTGGCCGCCTCGATCACCTCGACGGTGGTCTCGGTATGTGGCTTCGTCCATTCGCCGTCGATGAACAACGCGCGGCGATCCAGAGTGGTGTCCATATCGGTCCTCGGATAGTGCGGAGGTGGTCAGAGGGTTTCTTCGCGGCCGAACAGGGTGGAACTGACCAGTGGCGCCATCGGACCGCCGATGAACAGCGAGAGATGGGCGTCCGCAACGGGATTGGTCGAGGTGCCGCGGATCTGCCGGACGGCTTCGACGGCGAGGCCCATACCGTTCACGAAGGAGTCCGCGATATTCCCGCCGCTGGTGTTCACCGGGAGCTTGCCGATACCCGCGGTCAGGTTGTCGACGGTGAGCACCTCCCCCGCGGCCGGTCCGGTCGGTGCGAGACCGTGGTCGATCAGCGCGGCGACGGCGGGGCCGCTGAAGTTCTCGTACACCTGGACGACATCGATATCGTCCGGTCCGAGGCCCGCCGCGGCCCAGAGCCGACCCGCGACACCGGGACGGCCGGATCGTCCGGCGAAACCCGCGCTCGTGTAGAGGTCGTCGTTGTCGATGATCGACGAGTAACCGCCGGGTGCGCCCTGCGCGCCGGCCAGGACGTACGCGGCGTCGGGGCGTATTGCCTGGGCTCGTTCAGCGGAGACCAGGACCAGCGCCACCGCACCGTCGTTCTCACGGGAGCAGTCGAAGAGGTGGAACGGTTCGGTGATCATGCGAGAGGTTTCGTAGGTCTGCTCGTCGAGCGGTTTGCCGTAGGCGGCGGCCGCCGGATTGTTCTGCGCGTGCCGATAAGCCGCGAGGACCAGTGCCCGCATCGCTTCGCGCGGTACCCCGTCGTGTTCGAGCAGCCGCTGCGTACGCAGTGCACACACCTGGGCGGGTGAGCCGACACCGTGGGCGAGATAGTGCGGCCCGTAGAAGTATTTCGCGTATCCGAGCCGCCCGGTGTCCTCCTGGGCCATCGACCGGAACACCACGACGCATTCGGCCTGGCCGGCGGCGATGGCGACCGCCGCATTGTTGATCGCGGCGGCGACGGCACCGCCACCACCGCCCCACATCATGTTCGACCAGCGCACCTCCTCGACGCCCAGCGCGCCGCCGAGTATCGCGCCGTCGTGGCCGCCGCCGCCGGCGTAGGACACGAAGCCGTCGAGTTCGCGCGGCGAGATCCCGGCGTCGGCGCAGGCGGCGACGATCGCCTCCAGGGTCATCCGTAGTTCACCGTGCGGCGCCGCGCCGCGTTTGTAGTGGATATCCGCGACGCCGACGACCGCGGCGGCTCCGCGCAGCAACGCACCGGTCACGGCCGCGCTCCTTCCGTGGTTTCCCGCCGCCACCGCAGCAAAGGCCACGTGGCGCCCGGGTCGAGTTCGATATGCCCGACGACCCGCTCACCGATCCGGACCGACTCGGCGTCGGCGCCGGTGAGGATCCCGAGGACTCGGCGGTCACCGGCGGCGGGGAGTTCCACCAGCACCGTCACGTACGGAGTCCGGTCGGCGAGTTCGGTGATGAACGGGTAGTGGCTGCGCGACCAGCTGTAGACGGTGCCCACCGGATCGACCGCTTCCCAGCCGGGGTCGAAGGTGTGGCAGGCACCGCAGATCCACTGCGGCCCCCAGATCCATACCCCGCACTGCCCGCACCGCTGCAACCGCAGTTCGCCCGCGACCAGTCCGTCCCAGTACGGCTGGTCGAGTCCGTCCTCGGCGGGACCCCACGGATAATCGCGCGGCGTCGCCACCTCGGAGCCCGGTGCGCTCGTACCGCCGGGCGGGGGCCCTGCGGGGTCACGCTTCGCTACCGCCTCCGGGCCCGACCCACTCATGCTGTGTCGATCGGGCACGAGCGGGGGCCCTGCGGGGTCACGCTTCGCTACCGCCTCCGGGCCCGACCCACTCATGCCGGGTCCCCCGGGACCGGGAAGTTCTCCAGCGCGGCAGCTTTCCAGACACCGTCGCGCAGTTCCCAGATCGAGCGCAGGCCGATCATGCCCTGGGCGGTGTCGTAAACCGTTTCGCCGATCTGTTCATCGCCCTCGGCCCGGACAGCCTTGATCTCGTACCCGTTCACCGCACCCCGGGGCACGGTGACGCCCTCGAAGACGGCCGGCAGATTCTCCGGAACCATATCGGCCAGCGCCGCCTTCATATCGCCTCGAACGACACAGCCGACGTGACGTTCGTACAGCGCGCGGAAATCTTCTGCGGACATGTTTTCTCCTTGCTCCCCCGGGGTCGCCCCACAGCGGGTGGGGGAACCCTTCGACATTTACCTTATGACTTTAGGTATTTTTGGTCAACGACCGAGTTCACAGCCTCCATGGGAGTGCCTCACCAGGTGCTGAAACGGAAACTTCCGGCGGCGGATATCTCGACGACCGCACCCGCCGTCTCGGCGGCCACCAGGCGCGCCACGGCCTCCGATTCGGTGGTGGACGCCAGGGTCCGGCCACCGCCCGGAGTCCGTGCGGCGAGAAAACCGCGTTCCGGCTCGCCCGAGCGGTCGTAGACCACGGTCCAGGCTTCAGCGGTCGCGGGCCCCGCGTACTCGGGTTCCGCACGAACGGTCGGTTCCCGGTCCACCGCGCCCTGCACGTCCTCGCGACGGAACCCGGCTCGCGCCGGTTCGGTGCGGTACACACCGAAAGCGTGTTTGGTCAGGTAGCCGCTGTTGGCGGTCACCAGACCGTAGGTGCCCGGTGCCGCGCGCAGCCGGGTCGCCATGGCCGCGATCGCGTGGGTGCTGTAGTTGTTCCACGGACCACCCGCGAACGTCAGGCCACCGGTGACCGTCAGCGGGCGGCTCGGATCGTCGACCGCCACGCCCAGTTCCCGAGCGGCCACCTGAACCGCCGAGGGGAAACACGAGTACACGTCGATATGGGTGAGGTCGTCGAGTCCGATGCCGGCCAGTTCGAGGGCACGGGCACCGGCGAAACGGATGGCCGGCGACCGATCGAGTGCGCCGCGGGCGGCGATATCGGCGGTGTCGTGCGCCTCGGTGCCCGACTGCGGAAACACCCAATTCTCCCGGGCGATACCGAGTCTCGTGGCCGTCTCCACCGAGCACAGCAGCAGCGCGGCACCCTGCTCGACCATATTGTTCGAGTTCATCAGCTTGGTGTAGGGCGCGGCGATCCAGCGGTTCCCGTCGCTCGGTGTCGCGATCTCCGCGGCGGTGTGCACACGCTGCGTCCAGGCGTACGGGTTGAGCGTGGCGACCTCACTGAACCCGGCCCACAGTTCACCGATCGCGGCGCGGTGCTCGGCGATGGACCGGCCGGCGCCGAGCCGCAGGGCTTGTTCGAAGATCGGGTAGAGATAGGCGGGCCGGTCGAGCCCGGCGCGCATCTCGGTATCCGACCGCATCGGCACTTCGGGGACCAGTATCGGCGCCGGCGGGACGGATTCGTCCTGTACGGACCACTCCGGCCGAATCCCCTCAGCGCGCAACTTCATCCGAGTCCGCCATGATTCGGCGCCACCGATCAGGACCACATCCGCCCGCCCGGCCGCGATCTCCTCGGCCGCCGCGTTCACCAGCACCTGCGGAGTACTGCCGCCGCTGCCGGTGTATCCGGTGTGCCGGGGTTCGGCGCCGATCCGGGCCGCGACCAGCGCACCGGGGTCGCGGTAGCGCCACGACAGCAGACCCACGATCCGCACCGAGTCGACCAGTTCGAGCAATTTCGCGCTGCCCGCTTCGTCGGCCGCGCGGAACGCGGCGTCGGCGATCAGCTCGATCGGTTCACGACCGCCCGCCCGATCGCTGATCTGGCCGCCGCCGACGAGTACCGGGGTACGAGGATCCAGCGTCACGACCGCACCGCCTCCAGGATCTGCTCCCGGGATTCGGGTCGCGGCCGGCCGCCGAGTATCAGCGTGGTCGGGCAGGTCGGTTTCCAGCGATTCACGATGTCCTCACAGATTTTGTCGGCCGGTCCGACAAGCGCGACGTCTTCCACCATTTCGGTAGGCTCTTCGGTCATCCACACCCCGAACGGACTGTTGCCCGCGATGACCTCCGCGGTGTTCAGCGCCGCGTCCAGCAGACGATCCGCGGGCTCCACCGACGATACGATCCCGATCCGCTGGGCCTCGTCCGCATCGACCGAGCGGCCGGTGAGCAGGATCTGCGCCGCCCGGGAGAAACCGATCATCCGCGGCAGCAGCCAGCTCACCCCGATATCGCAGTTCGACAGACCCCTATTGATGAACGACGCGTGCAGTGCGGCGGTATGGGCCATGATCCGGATATCGGCCATGAGCGCCAGCGCCATACCACCGCCCGCGGCGGCGCCGTTCACCGCGGCGATCACCGGCGCCCGCACACCCCGGAACGTCTCGACGAGCGAGGCGATGTGCTGTTGCACTCGCAGCCCGGCGGTGTTCATCGCGTCGAGCGCATCGGGGCGGTTCAGGCGTACCAGCAGCACACCCGGCCACGGCCGCTCGGTCTGGATCAGGTCGGACATATTTCGCATCACCTCGGATGGTCTGGCACAGCCCTTCGTGGCGAGTGGGGCGTCGACACTAAAGCTAATGGCTTTAGGTTAATTACTCAAGATGCCACCGCTCGAGAACAGCGCGCCGGCACGAAGTGGGCACGGCACGGCCGTTGTCCTGTAGCCGACGGCTACACCGGACCGCCCAGCCGGACTCCGACCTCCTCACCCGATACATGGCATCCCTCGGCGCCGACCAGGAACGACACTGCGTTGTTCACCAGCACGGTCGGCGGGCCGAGCTCGGTGGTCATCGCGGTGATCAACGCCGTGGCCTGCTCGGCGTCGGAGATATCGGCGCGGACGGCGATCCCCCGGCCGCCGCCGGTGACGATCGCGACCCGCTGGTGTTCCGTGGCGTGCGTCGCGGAAGGCCACGTCCCAGTCGACCGGCACGAAGTCGCCGGACTCCGCACCGCGTGGAGTCCGCCGTTTCAGTGGGCGGTCGAGACGGTCGGGGTCGTCGTGTACCTGGAGGTAGTGCACACCCTTGTGGCAGCAGAAACCCTTGTGTACCGGGTGTTCGATGTCCGGGCGCAGCCGGGTCACCTTCCCGTCGCGTACCTCGGCGAGCAGACCGCAACCCGGTTCGCAGATTCGGCAGAACGTGTGGACCTGTTCGGCTACCACCCGATCACCCTCGGTCGCGCTCGGTGGCGGCGACCAGCGCGGCGACCGCGGGGTCGACGATCTTGACCCGCGGCCGCCCCGATTCCTGCCCGCGCTGCCGCTCGTACCGGTCGATCGCACGCCAGTCCGCGCCGCTCGAGACGTCCGGGCATCGGCGCCGGATCAGCGCCGCGAAATCCGCGGCCGCCGCGGACGGCGTGCGGAGCCGGCCGCGGCGATGATCCGCCACCAGCGCGGCCACCGTTTCGGCCGCACAGTATCGATTCGTGCCGATCACCCCGGTCGCGCCACGTTTGATCCAGCCGGATACATACTGGCCGGGAACCGGTTCACCGCTGTCCGGATCGATCACACGCCCTGCGACATTGGCGACTGTTGCCGTCTGCTCGTCGAACGGCAGGCCGGTGATCGGCAGGCCGCGATAGCCGGCGGCGCGGATCACCAGGCCGCACCGGATCGACTCCGATGCCCCGGTCCCGGTGCCGCGCACCGTCAGTGCCGTGGCGCGCGCACCGCCTTCGACCTCCACCGGTGTAACCCCGAAGCGCAGCACGATCCGCTTGTTACCCGGGGTCGGCCGCCGCCGGGCGTACTCGGCCAGCACCCGCAGTTTCATCGGGGCGTCCGGCCCGGCGGCGACCGGGCAGTCCACCAGCACATCGACCCCCGGCAGCGAACCCAGCGCCAGCAGTTCGGGCGTGGTGCAGGCCGCGTGTTCCGGCCCGCGCCGGCCGAGTACGACCACCGCCTCCACCGCACTCTCCGCGAGAGTCGCCAGCGCGTGATCGGCGATATCGGTGCCGCCCAGCCGCTCCGTGCCCGTGACCAGGATGCGCGCGATATCGAGGGCGACATTGCCGGTACCGATCACCACCGCCCGGCGCGCCGACAGGTCGAAGGTCCGGGCGGCATGGTCGGGATGGCCGTTGTACCAGGCGACGAACTCGCGCGCGGAGTGACTACCCGGCAGATCCTCACCGGGGATATCGAGCCGGCGGTCCCCGGCCGCGCCGGACGCGTGGAGCACGGCGTGGTGGTATTCCAGCAGTTCCGCGACCGCCACGTCCCGGCCCACCTCGACACCGAGGTGCATAGTGAAACCGTCGCGGCGAGCGGTCCGCGCGAAGACCCGGTCGACCGTTTTGGTACGCCAGTGGTCCGGGGCCACGCCGAAACGCACCAGCCCACCGGCCACCGGCAACCGTTCCAGCATGGTCACCTCGGCAGCGATATCACGGCGGGCCAGCAGTTCCTCCGCCGCGTAGAACGCGGCCGGACCGGATCCGACGACGGCCACCCGCAACGGTGCCGGTGCGCCGTCGGTGGCGGTCGCGATGGACAGCGGCAGCGGCTGGACATGCGCGCCCGGCGACGCTTTTCGCGGATGGCGATCGAAGTACTCCGCATTCAGGTCGCGATAACGCTGCTGCTCGGGCCGGAGCGCGTCCGCGGACGCGATGGCGTCCACCGGGCACACATCGGCGCAGGCCCCGCAGTCGATACAGGCACCCGGGTCGATGTGGAGCATTTCGCTGGTCCGGTATTCGCGTTCGGCCGGAGTGGGATGGATACAGTCCACCGGGCAGACCGCGACGCAGGTGGCGTCGTTGCAACAGTTCTGGGTGATCACATAACTCATCGAGTGCGCTCCTCGCGGCGGCGGGTGACGGTGACCGGCACCCCGTTGAAGATCGGGGCCGCGGTCAGTGGCTCGAGCGCGGCGGTATCGTCCACCAGCGCGTTGTAATCGGTGCCCGGTGCGGCGGCCGAGCGGGTGGTGCGCAGCCCGGGTCCGCGATGTCCCCACCCGTGCGGCATGCTCACCACGCCGGTCCGCAGCGCGTCGTCGACGCGCAGTTCCGCGGTGACGGTGGCGATCGAGGAGGCGACCGTCACCCGATCGCCGTCCACCAGTGCGCGCCCGGCCGCGTCCACCGGGTTCATCAGCAACGCGCACTGGCCGTCGTCGGGCTGGGGCAGAGCGTTGTGCAGCCACGAGTTCATGGCCCGGCGCTGTCGCCGGTTGATCAGCAACAGGTCCGGCACCGGCCGCGCGAGACTCCCCCGTAGGCGGGCGATGTCGGCGACGATCGGTTCCGGCATCACCTCGACGCGGCCGTCCGGCGTGCGCAGCACCTCCGGGAGACGGGGGCGCAGCGGACCGTAGTCGATGCCGTCGGGATTCGCTTCGAGCAGCGCGAGAGTCAGGCCGCCGGGTTCGGCGCCGAAGCGGTCACCGTAGGGGCCGCTGCGCAGCCGCAGATCCAGCAGTCGTCCGGGTCCGTGGCGGCCGGTGGTCGACGCGAGGGCCCGATCGGGTTCGACACCTGCCAGTTTCGCGGCGCGGCGCGCGGCGACCGCTGCGACCTCGTCGTCCAGTTCCTCGATCGAGCGACCGGATTCCCCCTCGGCGATGGCGGCCAAGCGCAGCAGGATCTGCCACTCCGCGAGTTCGTCGTCGGCGAGGTCGAGCAGGGGCGGGGTGTAGCGGGCGACATTGCGGATCTGGAAATGCGCGAGGGTCACATCGTGATGACCGCGGGTCGCCAGCGGTGGGGGCGGCAGGATCACATCGGCGTACCGGGTGGTTTCGTTGACATAGCAGTCCACCGACACCATGAATTCCAGTTCCCGCAGCGCGTTTTCGACATGCCCGGTGTTCGGCAGCGACCGGGCGGGGTTGCCCGCCACGGTGAGCAGGGCGCGCGTGCGTCCCGGCCCCGGGGTCAGTATTTCCTCGGCGAGGCAGACGGCGGGAAGTTCACCCATGGCCTCCGGCAGTCCGCGCACCCGCGACCGCCATCGGCCGACCATCGGGCGCGCGGTGGATATCGGCCAGGTATTCGGCCCGCCACAGGGCGGCAGCGCGAACATCGCGCCGCCGGGCCGGTCCAGGTTCCCGGTCACGATGGTGACCACCTCGACCAGCCAGTTCGCGATGGTGCCGAATTCCTGCATACAGCTCCCCATCCGGGAGTGCGCCACGGCCGATCCGGCCGCCGCGAAACCCCGGGCCACCCGGCGTACGAGTTCCGGATCGATACCGCAGGCGGGACCGACCACCTCCGGCGGGAATTCCCGGGCCAGGTCCAGGACTTCGGCCACCCCGTGGACGGATTCCGGAATACGCGCCGGGCGCGACAACCGCTCCGTCGCGATCACCGAGAGCACACCGAACAGGAACAACGCGTCGGTGCCCGGCCGGATCGGCACGTGCAGATCGGCGAGGGCGGCGGTATCGGTCCGCACGGGATCGACCACGACGAGGGTGCCGCCGCGTTCACGTAGTCTGCGCAACCGGTCGGCCATCCCGGGCGCCGTGACCGTACTACCGTTCGACACCACCGGATTCGAACCCAGGATCAACAGGTATTCGGTGCGGTCGATATCCGGCAGGCTCAGTCCGAGCCCGGTGCCGTACAGCAGGATGTGCGCGAGATTCTTGGGCCAGGTGTCGACGCTGGCCGGCGAGTAGATACCGCGTGTGCCCAGAGCGGCGATCAATTCGCCCAGATAGAAGGTCGTGTCCAGATGGTGCGCGCCGGGGTTTCCGTGATAGATCGCGCAACTGCCGGGGTCACCGGTGACGAATTCGGGTAGCCGGCGGGCGATCTCGCCGAAGGCCTCGTCCCAGGTCGCAGCGCGGAATCCGCCCTCGGGAGTACGCAGCAGCGGTGTGCGGACCCGATCCGGGTCGGACTCCAGCGCACCCAGCCCGAGGCCCTTGGCGCAGCTGTGCCCACCGCTGAACACATCGCGTGGATTGGGCGCGATCCGGGTGATCCGGCGGTGGTCGATATCGACGAGCAGACCGCAAGTCGATTCGCACAGCGGGCAGATCCGGTGCGCAGCACGCAAAATGGTCATTTCACCTCCGGGTTCGGTCGCGGTGCCGGTTCCACGGCGACCGGAATGGCCGTCGAAGTCGGCACCGCGTTGATCGTTCGGCGAGGTTCGAATGCGGGCCCATGCACACCCCGGTGTGCGAACCGGTACCGCGGAACCAGGCCCGCGCCAGCGGCGGGGTGAGCGCCGCGAAATTCCGCTCGATCGCCGGGACGCTGGATCCGCGGCACGAAACCCGGTCGTGCCGTGGCGGTCGGATCCGACCGCGCCACGGCGCCGACGGCACAGCCCTCATGCGCTCGTGGCGGCACTGCCCTCGACCGCCAGCGCATCGGCGGGCACCTCGGGGAACCGCTTCCGCAGCAGCGGTTTGGCGAGCTTGCCGGAGAACGTCCGCGGTAGCGGCTCACCCAGCGCCACAGCGTGTTTGGGACGTTTGAACTTGGCGAGATCCATCGACGACACCGCCGCGATATCGGCGAGGACCTCGGCCACGGGCCGGTCGCTGTGGAAGACCACCATGGGCACTTCACCCCACCTGGCGTCACGCACCCCGATCACCGCGAGATCGACCAACCCATCGATACCGTGCAATGCCTGCTCGATCTCCGCCGGGTACACATTCAGGCCGCCGGAGATCAGCATGTCCTTGCTGCGGTCCACGATCTTGAGGAACCCGCCCTCGTCCTGCAGCCCGAGGTCGCCGGTGCGCAGCCATCCGTCGATCAGGGTGGCAGCGGTCGCCTCCGGTTTGTTCCAGTACTCGCGCATCACGTGCTCGCCGCGCACCAGGATCTCCCCCACCTCGCCGGGAGGTGTGTCCACCCCGGGGTCGCCGATCTTGACCTGGGTGCCGACCAGTGCGAGCCCGGCGAACCCGGGGCGGCTGCGGGCATCGGCGAAGCTCAGGGTGGCGACCATGCCCGAGGCCTCGGTGAGACCGTAGGCCTGAGTGAGCGGAATCCCGTGCGACCGGTAGAACTCGACCAGGTCCAGGCTCACCGGGGCGCCGCCGGTGCCGGCGAAGGTGAATTTCGCCAGCTTGCGGGATCCGAAATCGGGCAGGGTGGTCATCCGTTCCCAGATGACCGGCACGGTGGTCGTCGCGGTGATCTGCTCCCGTTCGAGAGTGTCCAGGGCGATCTCCGGATCGTATTCGCGCAGCAGCACCATGGTCGCGCCGGGCACCACCACCAGCTGCATGAAGATCGACAGCACCGAGCCCGTGTACACCAGCGGCGCCGAACACAGAACCCGGTCACGAGCGGTGAACCCATGGCTCACGGTCTGCGAGATACCCGGAGCCATCGCACTCCGGTGGGTGACCAGGGCGCCCTTCTGGACCCCGGTGGTACCGGAGGTGTAGCAGATGAAGGCCGCGTCGTCGCCGGTGATATCCACCCGCGCTGCCGGGCCGGGGTCGAGCAGACTCTCGTAGGGGCGATGCGCGTCGCCACCGATGGCATAGGTCTCGAAGTCCAGCTGGTCGGCCGCGACCTCGAGCAGCGGCGCGAAATCGTCCTCCACGATCACCACCCGCGGCGCCGAATCCACCACCATCGGCGCGAGTTCCCTGGCGGTGAGCCGGAAATTCAGCGGGACGCTGATGGCCCCGAGCTTGAGAGTGGCAAGAATGATGTGGGCCAGTTCCGGGCGGTTGAGCATCATCACCGCGACCCGGTCGCCCTTGCCGACGCCGCGGGCGGCCAGACCGCGGGCGAGCGCGTCGGTCACCGCGTCCACCTGGGCCCAGGTCTCGGCGGTATCGCCGAACACGATGGCCTGCTGATCCGGGCGGGTCTTTCCCCAGTAGCGAGTCAAATCCGCAAGATTCATCCGATCTCCTCAAGATCCGCCGGAAACGCCGGCCATATGCAGGGCGATGTGATCGCGCTCACTGCGTGCCGTAAACCTAACACCTGTAGATAGCCGGGGCAATACCCGATTTCGCCGATATGTCCGTATCGTCGCGCACGCACGACGACGACGCCCGCGGCGAAATACTCACCGGGGCGTCGTCAGCGGCGGTTACAGGTGGATCAGCCCTACGTGAGAGCTCCTCCTCGTGATGATTGCCCACCGGTAGCCGTGGCGATCCGGAGCTCGTCGTATCCGGCGAGATCACGCAACACGGCGACGGTATCGGCCCCCACCTCCGGTGGCAGCGCCGGCGCGAATTTCTCCCCCGCCACCCGGACAGGGCTCACCAGGAACTCCAGTTCCCCGGCGCCCTCGTCCTCGACGCGATAGGTGTTCTCCCGCGCCCGGAAGTGTGGATCGGCGAGCATATCGGGCACAGAGTTGACCGGGCCGCCCGCTATCCGATGTTCGAGGAACAACTGCACCCACTCGTCCCTGGTGCGCTGCGCGAAGATCTCCGTCAGCGCTCGCCAGACGAGATCCGCGCGGGCCGGTGCCTCGGCATCGGTGCCGGTCAGGTCCACGTCGACGAGATCTTCCCGCCCGACCGCGACCAGGAAGTTGCGCCAGAACTTCTCCACATGGGACCCGAAGAGGATGGCCGCGCCATCTCTGGTCCGGTATGCCTCCAGCCGAGGCCAATCCGGCAACCGCCCGTCCGGCAGCCAGGTGGGCCGAGGTATCGACCGGTCACGGTTCAGCTCCGCATCCGTCAGATCCGGCATCCACGCCGCCGCGATATCGATCCCGGACACCTCCACCCGGCATCCGGCACCGGTAGCGCGGGCCCGATGCAGTGCCGCGAGCAGTCCCATCGCGCCATAGGCACCGAGCGCGTACATCGCGATCGGCGGGCTGGTCGACCCGGCGATGCCGGTGACCGGTGGCTCATCCGGGGTGTTCACTTCGCGCAGTCCCGCGTAGGCGTCGAAGACCGGGCCACCGGTGCCGAGAGTGCGGTAGGGGCCGTCGGTCCCCATCCCGGATACCGCGCACAGGACGATCTTCGGATTCACCGCGCGCAGTGCGTCGAAGCCGATACCGAGCCAGTCCAGATAGCCGCCGCGCATACCCTCGATCACGGCGTCGCAGGAACGAGCCAGATCCAGGAACGCCTGTTTCCCCTCGGGGGTACGCAGATCGAGCGCCACCGATTTCTTGCCCCGGTTCCAGCGCAGATGCATGAATGCGGGGCCGTCCGGGCCGCCGACCGCGCGGCTGCCGCCGACCCGCACCGGATCGCCCGCCGGCGCGGATTCGACCTTGATCACCTCGGCGCCGAGGTCGGCCAGGTGCCCGCCGAGCGAGGAGGGGGCGAGCTGGGCCACCTCCAGGACCCGCACGCCGTTCAGCAACGAGAAACCGCTCATCGGCCGGCTCCTTCCCATTCGTTCGAAATATTGTGTGTCTGCTCGGGTTTCAGCTCGATCCACAAGCCGTCGGCTTCGGCGAGCAGCAGGTCACCGTGGTGCAGAGCGCCGCGCATGAAACGCTTCCGTCCCTCCTGCCGGACGAACCGGGCGGTCACCGTCAGTTCGGTGTGCAGCGGTGCGGGCGCCCGGTAATCGACCCCGAGATGCGCGGTCCGGGCCCACGGCCGGCCGTGGTTGGCGAGCCGGGCCAGGATTTCGTCGAAGATCAGCGGCGTCACGCCGCCGTTCATCGCGTACCGCCCGGAGTAAAAACGCCCCACCGTGACCCGGCCCCGCGCCGAGGTCGCGGTGATCTCGTCGAGATGCAACGGCGGCGCCAGCGCGTGCCCGCGCCCGGCCAGGTCCCAGCGTTTACCGGCGACCTGGGTGTCCTCGTCGACCTCGAACTCCCGCATCGCGGCGGCTATCTCGGACAGGCGAGCACTCGCCGCGGCGGCCACCGCCGGAGTCGGCCGACTCCTGGTCACCGCCTCCTGGACCACCCGCAGCGCCCGGACGAGACCGGCGTATCCATCGCCGGATTCCCGGGTCGGCAGAAAGGGATCGTCCCAGCCCGATTCGCTCGTACCGTCTCCACCGGGCACGAGCCGGGGTTCGGCGTGGTCACGCTGCGCCGCCGCCTGCGGACCCGGCTCATTCATGGTGTGACTCCCGTACCCCGGCTCCGGGCCGCGAAGAAGGACGAGAACATCTCCGAGATCGGCTGTACGGCCAGATTCGCTCGCACCGCGGCGTTCTCGCGCTCGTACCGGTCGCGCAGACTCCGGCCCGCTCCTTCGAGGAGCAACGCCTTGATCTCCCGCAACCCCTCGGATGGACGCCGGGCCATCAGTCCCGCGAGGTCCACCGCGGTCCCCGCGACATCGATCGCGTAGCGATGCAGCAACCCGATCCGATGGGCCTCGGCGCCGCGCACCTCGCGCGCCGTCAACAGCAGGTCACGGGTGTGCGCCCCACCGATCAGCGAATCCAGCAGCCAGGTCAGGTTCACTCCCCCGTATTTCGCGGCGGTCACCGCCAGCGACGTATCCGCGCCGCCGACCCGCAGATCCGAGCACACAGCCAGCATGGTGCCCGCTCCGTGCGCCGCACCTTGCACGGCCGCCACGGTCGGCTTGGGGAAGGCGGCGTACCGCCACAGCAGTTCCTCCCGCTCGGTGGTCATGGCAGCGGCCTGCGCCGGCGTCGCCGCGCCGAGTTCGGCCAGGTCGTACCCGGCGCTGAAGGCCCGCTGTCCCGCGCCCGCGAGGACCACCGCACGCACCGAATCATCCGCCGCGGCCTCGGACAACACCTCGTCCATCCGCCGGTGCAGAGACAGTGTGATCGCATTGCGCGCAGCGGGCCGGTTCAGGGTCAGCCGCAGCACCCCCGGCGCCGGCCGGTCCAGGTGCAGATCTCTATCGATCACGACGCCGCTACCGGGCAGGCGCCGGCTGAGGCACCCGCTTCTGATCGAGCGTGGCCACATCGGCGGCGACCATATTGTGGAACACCTGACCGGGCAGTTCGTTGCGTCCGTAGATCAGTTCGCGGACCTGTCCGTGCGCGGCGTTGTCGGTGATGGTCTTGGTGACGAACCAGTCCTCGTCGTGCAACGTCTCCATGAGCAGTTCCCAGTTCTTCTCCAGGATCCGTTCCTCCCGCGGCGTCTCCGGCTTCCGCGGCGACAGCAGCCGGATCGTGCACCAGCTGACATTCGGATCGTCCTTGTCCGGGACGATTGTCCAGATCTCGAAGTGGTTCGGCTCGGTGACCAGCATGGTGCCGGGATAGACCGTGTAGTTCGCCAGCGAGTAGTCACGGACGTCGAAGCTGTCCGGGTCGGCGTCGCGCACCTCGGTGATCGCCTTGCGCGCCACCACCAGCCGCCACGACCGGCCGACCGGGTCGAAGGCGGTGATATTGCCTTCCAGGTAGTTGCACACTGTCTTGGTGTGCAACTGACACAGGTGGTAGGAGTCCTGCACACCGTCCACGGCGATCTTCCAGTTCATGCCCAGCCGCCAGGTCTCCTTGCGGACCTGATGGGAATCGGTCATCCCGGTATCGGCGACCTCGGCGTCGTGCTTGGCGCCGAGTACCGCGGCGATATCCAGTTCCGCGCCCACCGTCGGCACCACCCAGACCAGCCCGTGCCGCACCTCGCACGGGAACTCGACCAGTCCGTATTCGGAGCGGTCCATCCCCTGGAAGCCGTCGGCGTGCGGCAACCCGCGCAGCGACCCATCCTTGCCGTAGGACCAGTTGTGATACGGACAAGCGAACACCCGCTTACAGCCCGACTCACCGAACTCGACCTTCGACCCACGGTGCCGGCACACATTCGAAAAGGCCTTCACACTGCCGTCGTTCTGCTTCACCACCAGCAGCGGGGTGCCGATCAGCTCGGTAGTGAGGAAATCGCCGGACTTCTGCAGTTCGTCGACATGAGCCACGATATGCGGAAACCGGCGCACCACATCGCGTTCCTTGGCGGCCAACTCCGGGTCGTCGAACACCGAGAACGGCACACGGAGCAGATCGTCCGCGTAGTCGGTGGTGTCGTTGTCCACATGGGCGATCAGTCGCTGGGTGAGCCTGATCTTCTCCTCGCGCTCCATTCACCGAGAATGACACATACAACAAATCTTGTCTAGCGTCTTATCTAAAGCCGTTCGATTGATCGAGTTCTTGATACGGTGCGATACGTGACAGCGAGCAGCGCGAAGACGGTGAGCGGAACCGACCCCCGGTCGGCCATTCTGGCCGCGGCGGAATCATGCTTCGCCCGCTACGGCATCACCAAGACCACGATGGAGGACGTGGCCCGCGCCGCGTCGGTCTCCCGGGCCACGGTGTATCGCTACTTCACCGACCGCGACTCCCTGGTCACCGAATCCGTGACTCGCCGGGCCCGGGCGAACCTGGGTCCGGCCCGCGCCTATATCGCGCGCTGGCCGAGCATCGAAGAGAAGCTGGTCGAAGGAATTTGCGAGGACATCCGCAAAGGCATGCTCGACCCGATGATGCACCGCCTGGTGTCACCGGAGGAGATGATCCTGTCCTCCCAGCTGCTCACCGATTCCGGGCGCGCGGTCGAACTCACCTACGAATTGTGGGAACCGGTACTCGCCGCCGCGCAGCAGGCCGGTGAGCTCCGGCCGGAGCTGGATCTACGCCTGGTCTGCGAATGGATTTCCGAGATCGAGATCATGTACATCAGCCGGGCCGACACGGAAGCGAGCTCGCTCGACCGGGTCCGGGCGAAGATCCGCACTTTCGTGGCCCCCGCCCTGATCAAAAGCCCCACAGAGCACGGTCGAGAAGTGCGAACCCCTCGCTGACCGTTGCGCCGGGGCCGACCCGAGTAGCGGAACGCCCGCCGACCACGACTGCCGCGCGGGTTCGGCCGGCCGCCGGCGCCCTTTACCGCGCGGTCGGCGATACCGGTCCGCACAAGTGTCGCCGCGCCCGACGACGAGCCACGTTCAGCGCATATCGATTCATGCCACTCGATTCCATCTCGCTATGACCGCGGGTCGCGAATCGCTCCGCCGCATACGAGAACCAACCCACCCGAATCCCTACCCGAACGCGCAGAGGAGATTGCGCCGCTGCCGGACAACCTATTTCGACATAGGCGTGCCCCGGCGGCCACTCTGCGGACAAATTACGATTGACGTCATTCGTTGCATGAAGTATCTTCTGCTGTGAATTGGAGCACTTTTCAGTCGGCTGCTCCGACACGGCGACCGCGTCGATTCGATCCCTTCGACCCGGCCCAGCGGCAGCACAGGAACACCCTCAGTACTCGACAGTGGAGTCCCCTGGATGAATCTCGAAGACACACCCGTCAGAACCATCACGACCGGATCGGTCCCGTTGTCCCGGCTCCTTACACCCGACGAGGCGCTGAGGCCCACCCGGCGTCGTCCGGCATGAGCACCATCCCCGTCCGCGTCGTCGTTGATCGCACCGCTTGCGCGGGCCACGGCATGTGCTATTCCGTGGCGCCGTCCCTCGTCGAATGCGACGAACAGGGTGACCCGGTGGTCCTGCTGGATCCCGTTCCCGACACCCACCGCGGCGACGCCGATCGAGCCGTCGCCGTCTGCCCCGAACGTGCGCTCTCGCTGGCGTATACGGCCCCACCCCCTGTTTCCGAGGAACCATTGCGATGACAAATGCCGCCGAAATACCCGCCGACCTCGTAGTCGACTTCGATATCTACGATCCGTCCCTCGCTTTCCCGGTCGATACCCTCCAGGAGCGTGTGGCCGAACTCGCCCGCACGGGACCGGTCGTCTACTCCGCCGCCCACGGCGGCCATTGGATCGTGACCCGGTACAAAGAGATCCACGAGGTCCTACGCGATCCGGAGACCTTTTCGAGTCACCCGAACAATCTGGTCACCACAACGGCCGGTTTCGGCAAGTTCCTCCCGCTCGAACTGGATCCGCCCGAGCACACCGGCTACCGCCTGGCGCTGCAGCCGTTGTTCAGCCCGATCCGTATGAAAGCGCTGGAGCACGATATCCGCGCAGTTGTCAACGAGCTCATCGACGATTTCGCGAGCCGGGGCCGGGCCGAGTTCATCACCGAGTTCGCCCACGAACTACCCACTCGTGTCTTCCTGGCGCTGATGGGCTGGCCGCTCGAAGATGCCCCGCTGTTCACCGACTCCACCGACATCCTCCTCACCGGAATTCCCGGGGCCGGCGAGGAGGAATCGAACCGGGCCCGGGGCGAGGCGGCCGGGCAGATGCTGAGCTACTTCCAGTCCATGATCGACCAGCGCCGGCAGCATCCCGGTGACGACATCACCTCGCAGATCATCGGCACCGAGTTCGCATTGCACGACGGAAAGCGTCTGCTCACCGACGAAGAACTCAACCGGATGTTCTTCCTGCTGCTCATCGCCGGGCTGCACACCGTCCAGGGATCGTTGGCCTGGAGCATCATCCACCTGGTACACAACCCCGATCAGCGCCGGGAGATCATCGACGATCCCGATGTCATTCCGCAGGCGGTCGAGGAGATCCTGCGCATCGAGGCCGCGGTCGTCCCCGGCCGTCGAGCGACCCGGGCAACCGATCTCGGCGGGGTCAGTATCGCCGAGGGCGACCAATTGATCTTGATGCTGTGTTCGGCCAACCGTGACGGCGCGGAATTCGACGAGCCCTCCGAGCTCCGGATCGACCGGCTGCCGAACCGCCACCTGTCCTTCGGCGCGGGAGCGCACCGTTGCCTCGGATCCCATCTCGCCCGCCTCGAACTCAGGCTGGCGCTGGAGGAGATCCACCGGCGGATCCCGGACTACGATCTCGTCCCCGATGACGCCCCGGTGCTCCATGCCAGCCAGGTGCGGGGCTGCACACGACTGCCGATCACCTTCACTCCCGCTTCCTGATGTCGACCGGGAGGCGCGACTGCCCATCGTCGCCCCTCCCGGCGCATTTCCGTGCTTCATCAAAGGAACAGGTCGGCCGAAAGAGGACCAGGTGAGCCTTCGTTCGGCACTCCGCCGGTCCGTGCCGATCCTTCCGTTCCGCCTCGAACGTAGCGCGCTCCGCGCCGGCAGTGGGGGCACAGCAGCGCCCCGACGTTCGTCGGCAACCGACCGGGTCGGCGCCGCGGCCGTGCGTGCGAAGATATCCCGACACCCGCCACCGCCTTCCTGGAAGCCATGGGCGCCCTCCGTTGGGACGGCTTCGGCAATCCGCTGCCGTCCGTATGGGTCTCCCCCATCCGACCTGTGCAGTCTCTCGTTCGTCGGCCGCGCCGATGGGATCGGCCTGGCCGTCGAGGAGATCGTGCACCGCGCGTGGGACTTCGATGGCCTCGACCGTCTCTACGCGAGCCTGGTCGACCGGTTCCATGCCATACGTCCATCGACCGACCCGGAGTACTGCGTTGCCCGGTGCGGTGTCACGGTGTCGCCGGCTCGGCGGCGGGTGGCATCGTCTCCGCGGCGGCCGTTTCCCGATGGTCGAGCCCGTAGCGGTAGGACCCCATTCCGAGCAGGCACACGACGGCGATGCCGACCATGGCCACGATGGGCACGATCCCGGCGGTATAGGAGCCGGTGAGGCCGTAGACCTGTCCCAGCAGGAACACCCCCGCCGCCGAACCCATCGCGAACAGGAAGTAGACGAACCCGAGAACCCGGCCGTAGGAGTGCTTCGGGAAGTACCGGCTCGTCATATAGGCGGCGACGTCGCCCTCGGCGCCCAGCGCTAGACCGATCAGGACGGCGCCGAGCAGCAGCACCCCGGTACTCGTCGAGGAGATCAACAGCGCCACCCCCACCCCGCACAGCGCGAACAGGATCGAGCCGATGAACGGCGCGAAGAACCTGTCGAGCAGATAGCCCACCACGAGCCTGGCCCCGACCGAGGACAGACTGAGCACCGACAGCACGACCACGGCAACGTCTCGGTCGATACCCTTGTCCGTCGTCATCGGAACGACCTGTGACATGAGCCCGAAGGTCGCGGTCGAGACCAGGAAGATCGCCAGGCTCAGCAACCAGAACTGGCGGTAGCCGCGGGCGATCGTCCACAACGACTCGCCGGCGACCCGCCCGGCGGCCCGCGCCTGTCGGCGCTCGTTCTCATGTGTGGGCGGCATCTTC
This sequence comes from Nocardia jinanensis, assembly GCF_014645735.1. GTDB lineage: Bacteria > Actinomycetota > Actinomycetes > Mycobacteriales > Mycobacteriaceae > Nocardia > Nocardia jinanensis. The sequence goes on from NZ_BMMH01000006.1 coordinate 315,015, forward strand.
GTGACGAAGGCGTATACCGCGGTGGGGATCATCGCGCACAACGCACCGATCACCAGGAAGGCGCCACGCCAGCCCGCCGCCTCGAGGGCCCAGTTGGCCAGGTAGGGCATGAGCACACCACAGGCACCCATCCCCGCCATCAGCAGACCCAGCGCCAACCCCCGCCGGTCGGCGAACCACGCACTGACAACAGTGGCGTGAGCGACCGGATTCAACGCACCACCACAGGCGCCGATCACCGCACAGAGCGCGTAGAAGGCCAATCGACTGTCCGGGAGAGCAGCCATCAACATGAGCCCGCCGCCGAATCCCACGGCCATCGGAACCGACGGCATCCGAGGACCGTACCGGTCGACCAGGATCCCCAGTCCGATGATGCTCACGCCCACCATCACGGTTTCGATCGAGAACCCGTTGCTGATGACGCTGCGACTCCAGCCGAACTCCTCGGACATGGGCTTGCCGAGAACGTTGAACAGCACGTTGACCGTGCTGGAGCCGAAAAGAAGGGTCAAGAACCCCGTCGCGGCGTACCACCATCTGTTGAGATGCCGATCTGAGGTTGCCGGAGTCACCGCTGCCATTCGCCTGTCCTTCTGCTGAAACGATCCGTCACGCACGCCGCTCCACTGAAGATCAGTGGCCGCCGTCACACCGATAACAGCATATGGACAGTCCAAAGTAAATATCGGACCTACAGCACCGGCCCTTCGAGCACGGGTGTGACATGTTGCCCCCGAACGACGAAAACGCTACTGTTATGCAAATGGTCAGTCCTAATGACCACAATTCGAACGTGCTGTTCAGCACAGGAAGGACACCGAAGTCTGATGGCCGAATTCACCGACATCACCTACGAGGTCGACAAGGGGCTGGCCTGGATCACCATCAACCGGCCGGAGCGTTATAACGCGTTCCGGGCGCAGACCGTCGACGAGCTGGTGTTCGCCTTCAAGCAGGCGTGGGCCAGCAGTGAAGTCGGAGTGGTCGCGCTGACCGGCGCCGGCGACAAGGCGTTCTGCGCCGGCGGTGACCAGAAACAGCGCATGGAGACCGGCGATTACGGCCCCTCCGCCAGCGGCCTGTTCGAGGTCGAGGCACTGCACCGGGTCATCCGGGACACCCCCAAACCGGTGATCGCCGCCGTCAACGGTCTCGCCATCGGTGGCGGACACGTGCTACACGTGCTGTGTGATCTCACCATCGCCGCCGACACCGCGCAGTTCGGCCAGAACGGCCCCCGCGTCGGCTCATTCGACGCCGGCCTGGGCTCCGGCTACCTCGCCCGTGTCGTCGGGGAGAAGCGGGCCCGCGAGATCTGGTTCATGCTGCGGCGCCTCTCGGCGGAGGAAGCCCTGGACTGGGGTCTGGTCAACAAGGTCGTACCGGCCGCCGATCTGAAGGCCGAGGTCCGCGCCTGGGCCGATCAGATGCTCGACTTCTCCCCCACCTCGCTCAAGGTGCTCAAACAGTCCATGAACACCGATACCGAGCATTTCGTCAGCATCGGCACCATGGCCTACTCGACGCTCGAGATCTTCGGCGAGACCCCCGAGGCCCGCGAGGGCATCGCCGCGTTCAACGAAAAGCGCAAACCGGACTTCTCCCCCTACCGGGGCAAATGACGTGCAGTTCTCCGCAGAACAACGCGAGTTCGCGGCGGCGGTAGCCGACTACTGCCGCCGCGATCTGGCGACGGTGGCTCAGCGCGATACCCGGACCGAGGGCGGCACCCTCGCCAACAGCCCACAGGTGCTGGCCGATATGGCACGCAGCGGCTGGCTCGGAGTCTCGCTACCCGAGAAGTACGGCGGCGGCGGGGCCGGCTTCGTCGACGAGTGCCTCTTCCTGGAGGAATCGGCGCGCGGGCTCGCGCCCATCACCGCCTACTCCACCGGACTGACCGCGGCGCAGACGTACCTGCGCTGGGGCAGCGAGGAGCAGAAGAAGACCGTCGGCGCGAACATCACCGCCGGCCGCCTCGAGGCGATCGCGCTGAGCGAGCCCGGTGCGGGCTCGGATCTTGCCGGCCTGCGGGTCACCGCCCGGCGCGACGGCGACCGCTACCTGATCAACGGGCAGAAGACCTGGATATCGGCAGCGCATATCGCCGAGCACATCTTGGTGCTCGCGCGCGAGGACTCCTCGGGCACCAGGCACCAGGGCATGACCCTGCTCATGGTTGCGACCTCCGCGCCCGGCCTGACCATCCGCGGCATCGAGACGATGGAGCCCCGCACCTGCAACGACATCTTTTTCACCGATGTCGAGGTCCCCCTCTCCGCCGTCGTGGGTGAGCCTCGCGACGCCTGGAAACAGCTTATGCGCGGGCTGAGCATCGAACGCCTGATCATCGCCGCTATGAGTGTGGGCGCCGCCCGGCGCGCACTCGATGATGTCATCGCCTACACCCGGGAACGGGAGCAGTTCGGCCGACCCTTGGCCGCCAATCAGGCACTGCGCCACCGCATCGCCGATATCGCTACCGATGTCGAGCTGTCCCGTGTCTTCGTCTACGACGTCGCGGCCAAGATCGACGCCGGGCTCGAGAGCGATCTGGCCCGGGAGAGCGCAATGGCCAAAATGCGCTGCACCGAGGTCGCCAAACACGCGACCCTCGAGGCGATGCAGATGATGGGCGGGTACGGCTACGCCCGCGAGTACGGCATGGAGGGCCAGGTTCGTCGCGCCCTCGCACCCCCGATCTACGGCGGTGCCAACGAGATTCAACGCGAAATCATCGCCAAGACCATCGGCCTGTGACCGGCTTGCCGGCCAGGCCCATCGGACAACGAGGTACACGATGACCGATCACCCGACCTTCTCCCCGGACCTGCTCTCCGGCAAACGCATCCTCATCACCGGAGGCGGCACCGGCCTGGGCCGCGGGGTCGCCCGACACCTGGTCGACCACGGTGCCGAGGTGCACCTGTGGGGACGTCGTGAAACCATCCTGGCCGAGGCCGCGCAGGAGGCGTCGGCCGGGCGCGAGGGGGCAGTGCACTATCACACCGTCGACGTGCGCGACTACGACAACGTCGACGAGACGATGGGCCGGATCTGGGACGAGCACGGTCCGTTGACCGGCGTCCTGAACAACGCGGCGGCCAACTTCATCGCCCAGACCGAAGAGCTGAGCCCGCGTGCTTTCTCGGCGATCACCGGCACCGTGATGAACGGCTCCTTCCACACCACACATGCCGCGGGCAAGCGCTGGATCGCCGAGGGACTGCGCGGCAGTGTGCTGTCCACCCTCACCACCTGGGTGTGGACCGGCTCGGCATTCGTCGTGCCCTCGGCCATGGCCAAGGCCGCCGTACATTCGATGACCATGTCGCTGGCCGTGGAATGGGCCAAGTACGGAATTCGGATCAACGCGGTCGCACCCGGGCCGATACCCACCGATTACGCGTGGGAGATGCTCAACCCCACTGATAAGAGTTCGGTGGGCGCCACCCAGGCGGACCAGATCCCGGCCGGTCGTACCGGCACCGTCGAGGAGCTGGCCAATCTCACGATGTTCCTGCTCTCGGATGCGTGCGACTACCTGACCGGCCAGACCATCGCCATGGACGGCGGTCAGATGCTGGCGGGGCCGGGTACTTTCGCCGGGCTGACCAGCCTTACCAATGCGGACTGGAAGCAGATCAAAGAGACCAGCAAGGCGGCGTCCGAGGCCAGCAAGGCTCAGCGAACGGTGTGATCAGCAGCCGCTGCGGTCCTATGACGAAGGGGTGCCCATCCGATTCGGATGGGCACCCCTTCGTCGTTGCTGTTCGTTCAGCGCAGCGAAGGCCGGTACCGGTAGGAGCTGCTGCGAGTGAGAGCGAACTCGAAGATCCCCGATCCGGCGACACCGTCGAGCGTGAAGGCGCACAGTCGATCGGTCAGCGCCGAGTCCAGCATGCGCGGCGATACCGAGCCGTCCAGCGGGAACCGGTCCGATTCGACGTGATCGAGCCCCTGCGACACACCGTGATGCCCACCGTAACCGGCTCCGGCCATGAATCCGCCGCCGGCGCGGGCGTCGGCGTCGACCAGGTAGGTGCGGCCGGTCGCGGTCGACACCGCGACCTTTCCACCCACCAGGTCGAGCCCGTCGGTGAACTCCAGCGCATGCCGTACATCGACGATCCCGTCGAGCGTGCCGTCCTCCCCCATGACCGCGCCTTCGAGCAGTAGGCGATCGTGCGACCGGGTCTCGACGAGCAGGAATCCGATGGAGCAGTCCGGGAACTGCGCCTGGTACCAGATATGCAGTCCCTGCCCGCCGGACATCGTCCGCACCCCGCGCGAACGGTCGCGCTGTCCGTACCAGCCGTCGACCGGGACCCGGGTGCCGTCGAGCGTCAGGCTGCCCTCGTAATGCCCGGATTGGAACAGGTGCTCGAAGGAGGTGCGCTGCGCGGATGCGTTGGTTACCGCTATCTCACCGAACCAGGCGGGTGTGCGAGCCCGCCAGGTGAGGTCGAACTCGGCGCCGATCTCGTTCTGCGTGAGCCGGAGCCGCCACACCCGATTCGGCTCGACGACCTCCACCCGCAACGGTCCGGCACCGTCGCGCTCCGTAGCGCTCAGCACCGTCGAGAACCGCAGGTTGCGCTGCTCGGTGGCATCGGAGACGACGACGAACCCATCGGCGGTGTCCTTGCCCGGGTAGATACCGAAACCCGTGATCAAAGACGGCGACAGGGCATCGACGGGATGCAGATTGAACATGAGCCGGTCGAAGAAACCGTCGGGAAGACCGGTCTGCTCCGGACCCACCAAGGGGTCGTGGAAAACCCGCGAGGGCTCCTGGGTGATCGCCATATGTGCTCCTTGTCGTGGATGTGCGCGCCGCTCGCGTCACCGGTGTGCGGCATCGGCTCCCGCGAGACCCGCGCTGCGGCGGGCGTCGTCGAGGAAACGCCGGACCAAGTCGAGGTCGGTGTAGTAGGGGTCACCGATACCATCGAGCACTCGCCGGCGGCTGTATTCGTAGAGCACCGCCAGTTTCCACAGCGCCAGTGTCGTGTACCAGGCCAGATTCGTCAGGTCCCGACCGGTGTGTGCGGAGTAACGGTCCATCAGTTCATCCTTCGACGGATAACCGTGCTCGAGCAGGGCGGCGCTCAGCTCGGCGGTCGGGTTCATCGGACGGCCCGGTTCCGGAATGGTCGCCAGCAGATACCCCACATCGAGCAGCGGATCGCCGACGGTGGCGAGCTCCCAGTCGAGCACGGCCGCCACTCGCCCCGGTATATCGGGAGCGAGCACGAGGTTGCCGATGCGGAAGTCGCAGTGCACGATCGTCGCCCCCGATTCCGGTGGCGTGTTCGCCTCCAGCCAGGCGTCTATATCGGCGAAATGTGCCGGCGGATCACCGTTGTCGTCGGCGACCAGGCGGCGCATCCGCCGCAGATGCCTGCTGTTGAATCCCTGAGGTCGGCCGAGATTTTCCAAGCCCCTGGCGCGCCAGTCGACCGCGTGCAGGGCGGCGAGGGTGTCGACCAGATCGTTTCCCACCGCTCGCCGCTGTTCGGGGGTGTTCAGCGGCGCCGGGGTCTCGGTGGTGACCACCGGTCCCGGCGCGTAGCTCATGACGTAGAACGGGACGTCGAGCACGTCGCCCTGTTCGGCAACGGCGAGAACCTCCGGAACCGGAACCGCCGTCGGCATGAGAGCGGTGAGCAGCCTGGCCTCCCGCAGCATATCGTTGGCGCCGGGCGGGATCGGCGGCGGCGGCGGCCGGCGCACGATCACCTTCCGGGTGCCGTCGGCGACGAGATAGGTCAGATTCGAATGGCCGTCGCCGATCGCCCTGGTAGTGATCGGCCCCGACAGAATCCCGCGCGCAACCAAGAACTGCTGCAGCTCGCGCCGGGTCTCCGCGGTCCAGTCCCATGCCATCGCGGTCACCGGCCCGTGAACTCGGGCAGGCGCTTCTCTTTGAAGGCCGCCAGCGCTTCGGGCATATCGTCGGTGCGGGTCAGCAGCGCCTGGCCCCGGTTCTCGAGTTCGAGAGCCGCTTCGTAGGACCCGATCTCGGTGTTGCGCTGGATGGCGCGCTTGGACATCCGTACCCCCCCGGGCGAGTTCTGCGCGATCCGGCGTGCCATCGCCATAGCCTCATCGAGCAGTTGCTCGGCAGGTACGACATGGTTGACCAGACCGATGCGCAGCGCCTCCTCCGCCTCGACCACGCGGGCGGTGTAACCGATTTCGGCGGCGTGGGCCGGGCCCACCAGGCGGGTCAGGTTGAACGAGGTGCCGAGCTCTCCGATGGACAGGCCCACCTTCACGAACGCGGCACTCATCTTGAGTGTGGACGCCGCCAAGCGGATATCGCACGCCAGTGCCAGCGCCAGGCCACCGCCGGTGGCCGGGCCGTGGATGGCGGCGATCACCGGGAAGGGCAGGTGCCGGATCGATTGAATGCCGCCGGTGGCGGTCTCCTGGAACTTCAGGAACTCCCGTACGCCCATCTCGGTGATGACATGGATCTCGTCGAGATCGAATCCGGCGCAGAACGCGCGTTCGCCGGTGCCCGTGACGATCAGGGCGCGCAGGCCGCTGTCGCGCAGCGCCCGCCCCGCCGCCAGGTACTCGTGGAACATCCGCACCGTCTGAGAGTTCAGCCGGTGCGGACGGTTGATCCGAAGTATTCCGATTCCCGGTTCGGCCTCTTCGAAGGTCAGCGTCTCGAGCTCGGAAAGGTCGGTGGTCATATCGCGGCCTGTCTGCTGGTGGTGAGCGGTCTACTTGCCCTGGAACACCGGGGCGCGTTTTTCCTTGAACGCGTTCAATGCCTCGGCCATGTCCGGGCTGCGGGTGAGCAGCGCCTGCCCCCGGTTCTCGAGTTCGAGGGCGGCGGCGTAGGAGCCGACCTCGAGATTGGCCTGCAGCGCGCGCTTGGACAGCTGTACACCGCCCGGGGAGTTCGCCACGATCTGTTCGGCCAGTGCGACCGCGGCGGCGACGACGTCGTCACCGCATACCGAGTTCACAATGCCCAGTTCGCCGGCTTCCGCTGCTTCGACGATCCTCCCGGTGAAGCAGATCTCGCTGGTCTTGGCCGGGCCGATCAGCCGGGTCAACAGCCAGGATGTTCCGAGGTCGCCGGCGGACAGGCCGATCCGCACGAACGCGGCGTTGAACTTGGCGGTAGGGCTCGCCAGCCTGATATCGGCCGCCAGCGCCAGCGCCAGCCCGCCTCCGGCGGCTGGACCGTTCACCGCGGCGATCACCGGGACCCGCAGCGAGCGGATCGCGGTCAGCGCACGGGCCGCGCGCTCCTGCTGGTCGAGCATGCCGAGCGCGCCGAGGTTCGGCAGGTCGTCGGCGTCGGCGAGGTCGTAGCCGGAACAGAACGCCTTGCCCGCGCCGGTCAGGATCACGACGCGGCAGCTGTCCTCGGTCTCGAGGCCCCAGGCGAGCCGCTCGAGTTCTACGAACATGGTGTTGGTCATCGCGTTGTAGCGGTCGGGCCGGTTCAGGGTGACGACTACGACCCCCGGCTGTACCTCGGCAGCGAGCAGGGTCTCGAATTTTTCGTCCAAGGTCTTCATGACTGGGACTCCTCGGAATCAGCGGAAATTGGGGGCGCGCTTCTCGACGAAGGCGGCGATGCCTTCTGCCGCCTCCCCCTCCTCGAACAGCGACTGGATCCGGTCGACCTCGTAACGGGCGCCGTCGGCCAGCGCAAGATCGCCGGCGGCATCCACCGTCCGGACGACCGCCAGTTGCGCGGGCAGCGAAGGACCGATCAATTCGGCAGCGAATTCCAGCGCGGCCTCGAGCACATCACCGTCGGCCAGCCGATCCACCAGCCCGATCCGGTACGCCTCCGCTGCGCCGATCTGGCGCGCGGTGAGCATAATGTCCAGGGCTCGGCCGCGGCCGACCAGCCGGGGAAGGCGCTGGGTGCCGCCCGCACCGGGAATCAAGCCGAGCTTGACCTCCGGTAGTCCGAACCGGCCACCGGGGCCGGCGACCCGCAGCGTGCAGGCCAGCGCGAGTTCCAGCCCGCCACCGAGAGCGACACCGTCGACCGCGGCGATGGAAAGCCACGGGGCGGCCGCGATACGGTCGTTGACCTCGCGCATGATGTCGCCGTACGCGGTGAAGGCCGACGCGTCGATCGACGACAGGTGTTTGATGTCGGCGCCGGCGGCGAAGTACTTCGGCAGGGCCGACGTGATCACCATGACCTTGGCATCTCCCGCCTTCTCGGCGGCGTCCATCGCGGCGTGCAAACCTTCCAGCAGCGGCACACCCAGCGCATTGGCCGGGGGGCGTGCCAACCGCACCACGGTGATCCCCGGTTGGGCCGTGCTCCACGTGACCACGTCCGCGGCCCGGTCTGTCATATCGCCCTCGTCTCGCCTGATCCTCGCCGGTCACCGGCATGCCTCTTCTTGCAAACTAGCCCCGATTCCGACATCTAGTCAACCATTATTTTGGTATGACCAAATATAAAGGTGCTCGTCCAAATCGCTTTCCTGGTCTACCACCTGATAGATTTAGGTACGACCAAAAGCACAGAAAGCAGGTGGCGATGCCCGAGTCGACCCCGTCGGGCGTGGTGGCGCGGCAACCGGTCCGATTGCAGCCGATGCAAGTGCCCAAGGCATCCGACGTACTCGCCAACGATCTGCGCGAACGCATCCTGCGCGGGGAGTTCCCGTCCGGCACCGCGCTACCCCCCGAACGCGAGCTCGTCATCCAGACACAGATGAGCCGCACCACCGTTCGTGAAGCGCTGCGCATCCTCGAGGTACAGGGACTCGTCGTGATCAAGACGGGGCGCTCGGGCGGCGCGTTCGTGCAGCAGCCCGGCGGTGATTCGGTGGCGACCTCGGTGAGCCTGTTGATCCGCGGTCAGCAACTGCGGCTCACCGCGTTGCTGGAGACCCGCGAAGCCATCGAGCCCGCTTGCGCGGGGCTGGCCGCCAAATACCGTACCGACGTGGATCTCGCCGCGCTCGACGCCGCCAACCTCGCCATCGGTGATCCCGCACTACCCCTCGAGGCGTTCCTGCAGGCCAATGTGGACTGGCATCTCGCCGTCGCGACCGCGAGCCACAACGAACTGCTCACGGGATTCATGACCGCACTGTCCAAGGCGATCTACAGCTCGACCGAGAATCAGGCCTTCGTCGACGACGCCGTGCGTAAGACGACCTACAAAGCACACAAAACGATCACCGACGCTATCCATGCCGGTGATTCCGCGGCCGCTACTCGGCGGATGAGCAAGCATGTGCACGGATACGCCGAGGCCGTGGTCCAGGTCGAGAAGCGCACCGAAATCGAGCTCGTCGAACCCTGACAGCACACGCCGACCGGGCTCGGCGCATAGCGCGCGAGCCCGGTTTCGGTGTCAAACGGCCGACGGCGTGGACAAGTGCCGGCGAAGGCCCGCCAGGATCTCGAGATTGGTCGTGTGGGTCTGCTCCTCGGACAGTCCCCACGGCGGAGCGATGAGGTCGAGGTGGTCGAAGCCCTCCGGGATCCGGGCCAGCGCCCCGGCGAGTTCACCCGGCCGGCACGTGATGGTGATGGCATCGATCATTTCGTCGGACACCGCGCGGACGAGCGCGTCGTGGTCGCGGGCGCGGGCGGCTTGCCGGATATCCTGCTGCTGCGCGCTCCACCCGTGGAGCTCGAAGAGCCGGTCGTAGACGCGGGAGGCCGCGTATTGGCCGATGGCGAAAGCCGCCTGCCTGCGTGCGATCTCGATGTCATCGTCGATCGCGCACATACGAATACCCATCACCGTGATCGCGCCGGCGTCGCGGTCGGCCAGGTCGGCGCCGACCGCGATCGCTTCGGCCACCGGGCCGCGGACGTACTCGGTGGTGAACATCGGATGACCGACCAGACCGTCGGCGTGCTGCCCGGCGACCCGTAGCATCCGCGGATTCACCCCCGCGATCCAGATCGGGATCCGCGGCCGCACCGGTTCGGGCACGTCCGAGGTCGGGGTGATGTGCACCCGGTAGAAACGCCCGTCGTGGTGCACCGGCCCCTCGTGCAGGCGCCACAGCGCCTCGAGCACGGTCAGCAGTTCGGCCATCCGGACCGCCGGCGCCTCGCCGCTCACCCCGTGCCAGGCATCCATCATCGTCGGGGTGCCGTTGCCGAGCCCGAGAATAACCCGCCCACCCGATAGTTCGTCGAGGTCGCGGGCCTCGGCCGCCCACATCAGCGGGCTGCGCCCGACACCGTAGGCGATATTCGAGCCGATAGCGATGGTGCTGGTACCCGCCGCGATCGCAGCCATCGGAACGGTTGCCGAGCGACTGTAGAGCTCGCTCGTCCACACCGCGGCGCACCCGATCTCCTCGGCTTCGCGGGCCACCCCGGCCATCGATTCGAACCGCTGCCGTCCACGTCCGACGCCGAAAGCGTTCACTCCGAATGTCGTCAACTGAAGGAACCTTCCGTGGTCATGCCCGGCGCGGGAACTGATCGAACTGCGGGGCGCGTTTGGCTTTGAACGCCTCGCGCCCCTCCTTTGCCTCCTCGGTGGCGTAGAAGAGGAGGTTCGTATCGTGGGCGAGTTGCTGGATACCGGCCAGACCGTCCTCGGCCGCGTGGAAGCTTGCCTTCATCAGGCGTAGCGCCATCGGCGACAGCTCCATCATCTGCCGGCACCAGTCCACGGTCTCCGACTCCAGTTCGGCCAACGGGACCACGGCGTTGACCAGCCCCATCTCCAGAGCTTCGGCGGCGTCGTACTGGCGGCACAGGAACCAGATCTCCTTGGCCTTGCGCACCCCGACCATGTCGGCGAGCAGTCCGGCGCCGAATCCACCGTCGAAGGAGCCCACGCGGGGGCCGACCTGGCCCAGGCGGGCGTTGTCGGCGGCGATGGTCAGATCGCAGACGATCTGCAGGACGTGTCCACCGCCGATCGCGTACCCGGCGACCATCGCGACCACCGGTTTCGGCAAGCGCCGGATCTGCATCTGCAGGTCGGTCACATGGAATCGGCCGACCGCGTCCGGCCGGTCGGGGTCGGTGAGGTAGCCGGTGTCGCCACGCACCCGCTGATCGCCACCGGAGCAGAACGCCTGCTCGCCTTGCCCCGTCAGCACGATCACCCCGATCGAAGGGTCTTCGCGTGCGTGGGTGAGTGCGTCGGAGATCTCGATCAGGGTCTGCGGCCGGAAGGCGTTGTGCACCTCGGGGCGGCAGATCATGATGCGGGCGATGCCGTCGGCGGTCCGGGAGTAGTCGACGTCGTCGTAGCGGCGGACCGTAGTCCACTCCGCCTCGGTCGCGCTCACGCCATCGTCAGGCCGCCGCTGACTGACAGCGTCTGGCCTGTGACGTAGCCGGCCTCGTCCGAGGCGAAGAAGGCGACCGCTGCCGCGACATCGGCGGGTAGCGCGAGCCGCTTCATCGGTACCGACCGGGTCATCCCACCGATCACCTTGTCCGCGTCCTGGCCCGAACTGTCCGCGAACTTGCGCAGCGCGGGGGTGTCGGTCGGTCCGGGGCACACCGTGTTCACGGTGACGCCCTTGGTCGCGACCTCCCTGGCCAGGGTTTTGGTGAAGGCGATGATGCCGCCCTTGGCGCCGGAGTACACGGCTTCCAGCGAGGAGCCGACCCGGCCGGCGTCCGAGCCGATATTGATCACCCGGCCGTAGCCGCGCTCGATCATGCCGGGCACAACCGTGTGGTTGACCCGCAGCGCGCCCTTGAAGTTGATCTCGAGGATCTTGTCCCAGAACGCCTCGTCGGTATCGAGGAACTTCATGAAATCGTCCCAACCGGCGTTGTTGACGGCGACCTCGACAGGCCCGAGTTCGGCGGCGACCTGGTCCACGGCCGCCCGTACCGACGCGGTGTCGGTGACGTCGATGGGAATCGCGACGGCTTCCCCTCCGGCCGCGACGATCTCCTCGGCCGTCCGCTGCGCGACCTCGAGGTTGAGGTCGGCCACGGCTACCCGGAATCCGACAGCGGCCAGTTTGCGCGAGATTCCTTCGCCGATGCCCTGGGCACCGCCGGTGACAAGTGCGACTCGATTGCTCATGATGCCGATCCCTTTCGATGATGTTCGGTCGGTCGGGCAGATGCCGGAGCATCTGCGAATTTCGGTAACCTCACGCTGCGGCACGGGCGGCACGGGACAATTCCTCGCGGAACTCCGGAGCCGCCACGGCGATGAGCCTGCGACGGCGTTCGGCCAGCGGTTGCCCGCGCAGATGGGCGATCCCGTGTTCGGTGACCACGCAGTCGACATCGGCGCGCGCGGTCGTGACAACACCCTCGTCGAGGCGGGCCTTGATAGACGAGCGCCCGCGCACGGTCGATCGCAGCGCGACGATGGACCTCTTGCCGGTGAGGGCAGCGGCGCGGGCGAAATCGACCTGCCCACCCACCGCGCCGAGATAGGTGCCACGGCTCATCTCGGCGCCCACCTGCCCGGTCAAGTCGACCTCGATCGCGAAGTTGACCGCGACCAGTGACGACAGCTGCGACAGCACCTGCGGTGCGTGGGTGTAGCTCGTCGGCCGGAACAACACCGGCAGATCCGGAAGCCGGGAGTACAGCTCAGCAGAGCCCAAGGCGGTGCCCGCGACCGCGAGCCCGGCGTCGATCTGTTTACGGCCGCCGGTGACCACCCCTTTGTCGATGAGCGCCAGCACGCCGTCGGTGATCATGCCCGTATGGACGCCCAGCTCATGGTGCTCGGAGAGCGCGCCGTGGACGGCGGCGCCCAGCGATCCGATGCCGACCTGCACCGTGTCACCGTCGTCGATCAGTTCGGCGATATGACCGGCGATGACCCGGTCGGCTTCACCAGCCGGGCGGCGGGTCTCCTCCTGCAGCGGCCGGTCGGTGGTGATGGTAGCCGCGAATCGGCTCATCGGGACCCGGGGCGAACCGGGGAGCACCGGCATCTGCGCGTTGATCTCGGCGATCAGCACGGGGGTGTGCTCGAGGGCGTCGGCCATATAGTCGACGCCGATGCCCAGTGAACACATTCCGCCGCGATCCGGCGGCGCGACCTGGAGCAGTCCCACATCGCTCGGCAGCCGGCGTTCGGCGAACATCCGGGGCAGTGCCGAATAGTGGCAGGGCACCACCTCGAGCTGGTCGGTCGCACCCAGCTCGCGCAGTGCGCCGAGGCCACCGTAGGACACCATCGTATCGGCGGGCGAGATCGCCCCTGCCAGTTGGTCGTTCCAGCTCAGCCCGGTGAAAAGCCGTAGCGGTCCGAGATCGCCCGCCTGCGCGAGCAGCAGGTCGACCAGGGGGCGCGGTTCGGCGGCGGCCTGGCTCCACCAGACCCCCGCGCTCGGGGGCAGCAGCGCACCGAAGTCGACCATCAATCCACCCGCTCGAGCAGCGTGCCGGTGCCCAGCCCGCCGCCACAGCACATGGTGACCAGGCCCAGCTCGCTGTCGCGGCGTTCCATCTCGTTCAGAATCGTCGCGATCAGCCGGGCGCCGGTGGCGCCCACGGCGTGCCCCAGCGCGATGGCTCCGCCGTTGACGTTGACCCGGGTCTCATCCGGTTTCAGCTCCCGCTGCCAGGCCAGCACCACCGAGGAAAAGGCTTCGTTCACCTCGAACAGGTCGAGATCGTCCACAGTGAGCCCGTTGCGGTCCAGCAGTTTGCGCGTCGCCGGGATGGGCCCGGTGAGCATGATGATCGGGTCGACGCCGACGGTGGTCTGGTCGGCGATGCGGGCGCGCACCCGCAGCCCGTGCTGTTCGGCGGCCTCCCGCGTGCAGAGCACTACCGCGGCGGCACTGTCGCAGATAGGGCTGGAGGTCCCTGCGGTGATCCGGCCGTTTTCCGGGCGGAACACCGGTGCGAGCTCGCCCAGAGTGTCCAGCGAGGTGCCGGGCCGGATCGTCTGATCGCCGACGCGGACCTCGCCGTCCAATTCCATCCGCACCATCTCGTCCTCGAACCGGCCCGCGGCAACCGCCTCGGCAGCCAGGCTGTGGGAGCGCACGGCGAACTCGTCCATCTCGGTGCGCGAGATACCCCACTGGTCGGCGATCAGCTCGGCGCTCTCGCCCTGGGTGACGAAGTCGTAGCGGTCCCACATCTCGGCCGGCCAGGGCTCGCCGTACAGCTTGCTGATCTCGGCCGGGGAATTCATCGGCACATGCCCCATATGCTCGACACCGCCGGCGATCACGATGTCGTGCACACCCGAGGAGACCAGTGCCGCGGCGAAGTTCACCGCGGTCTGCGCCGACCCGCAGCGCCGATCCAGCGTCGTCGCGGGTACTTCCGCCGGGTAGCCCGCCTGCAACCACGCATTGCGCGCGATATTGCGGGACTGCTCGCCGAACGGTGCGGTGCACCCGATGACCAGATCCTCGACCCGGGCCGGGTCGAGGCCGGTGCGAGCAATGAGATCGCGGTAGCAGGCGGCCAGCATGGCGTTGGGATGGGTATCGCGGAACCATCCTTTTTCCCGGTGGGACTTGCCGATCGGCGTGCGGACCGACTCGGCGATCACCACCTCGCGGCCGGCGTTGACGAAGGGCCCGGAGATTCGACGACTCATATCAGATCACCGTCCCACCGTCGACCGGCAGCACTTGTCCGGTGATGTAGGCTGCGGCACCCGAGGCCAAGAACACGAACGACGGCGCGATCTCGTCGGGATAGGCCCAGCGGCCCAGCGGGATTCGCGCGAGTGTTTTGGCGGCGAGCTTTTCGTTGCCGCGGATGTTCTCGGTCATCGCCGTGGCGGCCAGCGGTGCGATCGCGTTCACGGTGATCGCCCGGCGGGCCAGTTCGCGGGCCAGCGATTTGGTGAGCCCGATGATCGCGGCCTTGGCGGCGCCGTAGTTGGCCTGACCGATGGTCCCGGTCAGCCCGGCGGCGGACGTGACGTTGATGATGCGGCCGGTGCCGTCGTCGGGCAGATGGTCGAGCGCAGCCTGGCTGCAGTGGTAGCTGCCCATCAGGTGCGTATCGAGGACCTTGCGGAACTTCACCTCGTCCAGCTGCGGGAACATCGCCGGGGCGATCACTCCGGCATTGTTCACCAGGATGTGCAGTGTTCCGTCGCCCAACCGGGCGGCAGCCGCGGCAGCGTCGCGGGCGTTGCCGGGATCACAGACGTCCAGCGCGAACGGCTCGGCGGTCCCGCCCGCGGCGGTGATACCCGCGGCCACCGCGGCAGCAGCGTCCTTGTCGATATCGGTCACGAGCACCGCGGCACCCGCCGCGGCGAAGGCCGCGGCGACGGCGGCGCCGACTCCGCCGCCCGCACCGGTCACCAGCGCGGTCCGGCCGTCCAGGGCGAACGCCCGGATTCCGGCGGGTTCTGATTTTTCGGTCATCAGTAGCTCCTGGGGAGGCCGAGGACGTGGGAGCCGAGGAAGTTCAAGACCATTTCCTGGCTGATCGGTGCGATCCGGGTCAGGCGGGCTTCACGGAAGTAGCGGGAGACGTTGTACTCCTCGGAGTAGCCCATCCCACCGTGGGTCTGCAGGGCACGGTCGGCGGCCTCGAAACCGGCGTCGGCGCACAGGTACTTCGCGGTGTTCGCCTCCCGTGCGCAGGGTAGGCCGTTGTCGTAGAGCCAGGTCGCCTTCCGCAACATGAGCTCGGCCGCGTCGAGACGGGCCAGCGAGTCCGCGAGCGGGAACTGGATGCCCTGATTCTTGCCGATGGGACGCCCGAAGACCTCGCGATCATTGCCGTAGCGCACCCCGGCGCGCAACGCGGCGCGGCCGATACCCAGCGCCTCGGCGGCGACCAGCATCCGTTCGGGATTGAGTCCGTCGAGAATATAGGTGAAACCCTTGCCCTCTTCGCCGACTCGATCCTCTACCGGGATCTCCAGGTTGTCGATGAACAGCTCATTGGAGGTCACCGCGTTACGTCCCATCTTCTCGATGGGCCGGATCTCGACTTTGCTGCGGTCGAGGTCGGTGAGGAACAGGGTCATCCCATCGGTCTTGCGCGGGGACTCGTCGAATTTCTGGGTGCGGGTCAGCAGCAGGATCTTCTCCGACTCCTGCGCCTTGGAGATCCAGACTTTGCGTCCGTTGACCACGTAGGTGTCGCCCTCGCGGCGAGCGAAGGTGGTGATCCGGGTGGTGTCCAGCCCCGCGCCGGGTTCGGTGACGCCGAAACAGACATGCAGATCGCCGTTGACGATGCGCGGCAGGGTGCGCTGCTTGAGTTCCTCGCTGCCGTGCACGATGACCGGATGCATGCCGAAGATCGACAGATGCATGGAGCTGGCGCCGTTCATACCTGCGCCGGAGGCGGCGACCTGCTCGAGCAGGATCGAGGCTTCGGTGATGCCGTAGCCGTGGCCGCCGTACTCCTCGGGGGTGGTGATGCCCAGCCAGCCACCCGCGGCGAACGCGTTGTAGAACTCTGTCGGGAACTCGTGCGCGGCGTCCTTCTCGGCCCAGTACCGGTCGTCGAACTTCGCCGCCAGTTCGGCGACCGTGTCACGGATCGTGACCTGGTCCTCTGTCAGTTCGAAATCCACCTGACGCTCTCCATCTCTTCGATGCGGTAACTATAACAATGGACTGACCAAAAGAAAAAACTGTCAAACCGCCGCAACCGGGGTGGTGAGTAGATCCGCGGCTATCCGCTCGTTCCACGCGCCCGGCGCTCCGAAGAGGGCCCTGTCCAGCTTCGCGCGCTTGTAGAACAGGTGCAGGTCGTGCTCCCACGTATAGCCGATCGCACCGTGCACGGTCAGTGCCGAATCAGCGAGCTCGGCCACCGGCCCGGTCACCTGAGCCTTGGCCACGGCCGCGATGGTCGCCGCCTCGTCGTGCTCGAAGTCGACCGCGGCCGCGGCGTACAACGCCGTGGAGTAGGAAGCCTCGACGGTGACCAGCATCCGCGCCGCTGCGTGCTTGACGGCCTGAAAGGCGCCGATGAACTGCCCGAACTGCTTGCGCTGCTTGCTGTATCCGACCGCGAGGTCGAGCATGCGCTCGGCGCTGCCCAACGCGTCCGCGGCAACCAGCACCGCCGCCACCGTGGCGACACGAGACAGCGCGTCACTTCCCGGCGCGATCTCGGCTACGCGGGCGTCGGTGAACTCGACGGTGGCCGCGGAGCGCCCGCGATCGAGCAGATTCTCGGGGGTGATCACCGCCTCCGAGGCACGCACCCTGGCGATACCGCGCCCGTCGGGGCCGTCGACCGGTACGAGCAGGACCGTGGCATCGGCTGCCCCGATGACATGCGGTACGACGCCGCTCAGCCGTGCGCCGTCGGTGGGCAGAAACGTCGAACCCGGCACTCGATCGCCCCGGGTCGCGACAGCGAAGCGCTGATCACCGGCCAGTTGGGCAGCCAGATCCCCCTCGCTCAGCAGTGGTGCGGCCAGCGCGGCGGCCAGCCAGGACGAATCGGGGGCCGCGGCGCGGCCGAACTCGCGCGCGGCCAGCGCCAGCTCCAGCACGCCGCCGCCCTCACCACCGGCTTCCTCCGGGTATCCGACACCCCACCAGCCCTCCCCGATCAAAGCAGTGGTGAACTTGTCGGCCGCGCCGGATGTTCGCAATTCGCGCACGACCTCGACCGGGAACTTCGCCCCGAGCCACTCGCGTAGCGACGAGGCGAACAGTTCTTGTTCCTCCGATAATTCCCAGTGCATTCTCGCTCCTCAGCTCGCCGCCGTGCCGTGCACAACATCTCGGATGGTCTGGACGGCCTCCGGATTCTCCGCACTCGACAGATCGCCCGGGTCGGTGCCGATGGCGGCGGCCCGTACCGCTCGCCGCAGGATCTTCGCCGACCGAGTCTTGGGCAGCGCTTGCACCGGCCAGACTTCGGCGGGGGCGAACGGCTTCCCGACTCCGGTCGCCACCATCCGGCGCAGCTCGTCGGACACGCCCGCGGTCTCGGCACCCGCGCGGGGCACCCAGAAAACCCACACCGTCTCACCCTTTTTCGGGTCGGGCACGCCGACCGCGGCGGCTTCGGCTACCGCCGGATGGGTCGTGAGCACCGACTCCACTTCCGCGGGCGCCAGTCGCTTACCGGCGATATTCATCACGTCGTCGGACCGTCCGAGGATGTACCATTGCCCGTCGCCGTCGACCAGGGCGAAATCGCCGTGACACCAGAGACCGTCGAAGGTGGACCAGTAGGACTCGAGGTAGCGCTCGCGATCCCGCCATACCCCGCGAGTCATCGCCGGCCACGGCTGGCGGCAGACCAGTTCGCCTATCGCACCACGTATCGGTGCGCCGGTATCGTCGACGACGTCGACGTCCATTCCGAGCGACGGACCTCCCAGCGAGCAGCTCGGGATGGGCTCCACCGGGTACGGCGCCAGGAAGGAGCCACCGACCTCGGTCCCACCGGAGAAGTTGATGACCGGCACCCGGCCACTGAAAACATCGCGTGCCAGCCAGTCGTAGGAGACGGGATCCCACGGCTCTCCAGTGGAGCCCAGCACCCGGACCGAGGAGAGATCTCGCGTCGCAATCTCATCGAGCGGGGTTGCCTTGAGCGCCCGGACCAAGGTCGGCGAGACACCGAGCATGGTGATCTTGTGCCGCTGCACCAGGTCCCACAATCGGTTGGCGTCGGGCACATCCGGTGAACCTTCGTAGAGTGCCAGGGTCGCCCCGTTGGCATGCGTACCGAATGCCGCGAGCGGGCCCATGACCCAGCCCATATCGGTGATCCAGCAGAAGGTGTCACCGCGAGAGATATCGAAGGAATACGCCACCTCGGTAGCGACCTTGACGGTGAACCCGGCGTGCGTGTGCACGGCCCCCTTGGGCTTGCCGGTCGTCCCGGAGGTGTAGCCGAGCATGAGTGTCTGCATGGCCGGTAAGGGCCGGAACTCGTACGGATCCCGATCGCAGCCCACCAGCGCATCCCAAGCCGTCACCGTGACGTTGACTCCGCTGAGCTCTTCTATACCCTCGCCGATGTTGTCGACTGTGACGACCGTGCGCACCGACGGGCACCGCGGCAGCGCCGTGGCGAGCTCCCCCGCCATCGGTACCGTGCGGCCCCGGCGGATCGTGCCGTCGGCGACCACGACTGCCTTCACGTCCGCATCGGCGAGGCGGGCAGCTATGGCAGGGGCGGCGAACCCGGAGAACAGCGGCACCAGGATCGCGCCGAGGCCGACCGCTGCATAGCAGGCCACCACAGCTTCCGGGATCATCGGCAAGTAGATCGCGACAGCGTCGCCTTCGCCGATTCCGAGCTCGGTCAAGCCTGCGGCGACTCGGCCCACTTGATCGGCCAATTCGCCATAGGTGAGGGTCCGGACTGTGCCGTCCTCGGCCTCGTGGACGATCGCCGGCCGGTCCGCGTCGTCGGCGAGCCAGCGGGTGAGGCAGGCATCCACGGCGTTGAAGGCGCCGCCGACGAACCACTCCGGAAACTCGATTCCCGCAGTCAGGTCGAGGACCTGCTCGTACGGCGTCGCGAACGGGATCCCCAGGTCTTCGACAGCCGCGTTCCAGTACCAGGAGACGTCGGCAGTCGAGCGTCGGCGCAGTTCCTCGATCGAGTCGATACCGTGTCTACGAGCCAGCCGCATCACGTTCGCTTCCGCGATCCGCTCCGCAGTTGGATTCCAGACATAGGTGCTCATCACGCCACCCTTTCTCAGCTCCGGGGCATTCCGAGCACGCGCTCGGCAGCGATATTGCGTTGAATGAAGGTCGAGCCGCCGGCGATGGCGGTGCCGCGCGCCTGGTAGGCCAGCCGCAGCCACCGCTGCTGGTCGGCGTCGGCACTCTCGCCGTTCTCCGCGAGGCCGAACTGTCCGCCGAATTCACCGAGTTCCAACCCGAAGTCTGCGATCTCCTCGACCAGCGGGCAGAAATAGAGCTTGCCGATGGAGGTGACCGGACCCGGAGGTTCGCCCGACGCAGCGCCGGTGACCACCCGTTGTCCGATCAGATAGTGCGTGAGCGCCCTGCCGTACAGATCGGCGATCCGCTGACGGATCTCGGGATTCGCGGCCAACGGACGGCCCTCGTCGTCGCGGCCGCGCTCGATCTGCGCGATCAGATCACCCACCGCGCGGGTGGTGTTCACGCGACCGGTCGCGATCCCGACTCGCTCGAAGGCCAGCGTGCCCATAGCGACCTGCCAGCCGCCGTCCACTTCGCCGACGACCGCCGAATCGGGGACGAAGACGTCGTCGAGGAAAACCTCGTTGAACTCGGCTTCGCCGAGCATATGGGCCAGCGGCCGCACCGAGATGCCCGGTGCGGACATGGGCAGCAGGAAGTAGGTGATACCCCGGTGCCGCTCACCGCCGCCGGTCCGTGCGAGCAGGATGGCGTTATCGGCGATCTGCGCGCGCGAGGTCCAGATCTTCTGACCCTGAATCCGCCACCCGCCGTCCACCTTGCTCGCCTTCGTGCGCAGCGAGGCCAGGTCCGAACCGGATTCCGGCTCGGAGAACAGCTGGCACCAGATCTCGGCGCCCGCGAGGATCGGCTGCAGGTAGCGCTGCTTCTGCTCGTCGCTGCCGAACGCCACGATGGTGGGGCCGGCGAAGTCCTCGCCGATGATGTTCAGTCGCTCCGGGGCGCCGGCCCGATCCATCTCCTCGGTGAAGACGGCTTTGATCTTGGCGTCGGCCCCCGCACCGCCGTACTCGACAGGCCACGACAGCCCGGCCAATCCGGCGTCGAACAGCTTGCGCTGCCAGGTTTCCCAGTACGCGCGCTTGTCCTCCAGCAGCGCCGGTTCCGCTCCCGGCAGCGCGGGCAGCGTCTCGGCCAGCCACACGCGCACGCGCGCCCGGAACCGCTCTTCCTCCGGCGAATCGCTCAGGTCCATCTGCACCTCCACATCGTTACGGACCAACGTTACAATAGGTCAGACCAAATGACTAGGAGGTACCGATGCCGAGCCCCTCTATACGCGAGGCGCCGCCGGGAGCCGTCGTCGACCGCGTGTCGTTCGAGGTGGAGGCGGGCAAGGTGCGCGAGTTCGCACACGCCACGCGAGCGACCGACGCGGTCCACACCGATCCGCAGGCGGCCGCGGCAGCCGGATTTGCGCGTATGCCCGCGACGCCGACCCATGTGGTCGTCGCCGGGCACCACCGCGATCAGCAACAATTCGTCCGCGACCTCGGGCTGGCCATCGAACGCGTGGTGGTGGGCTCGGTCAAGTGGGAATACCACCGTCCCCTCGTAGCGGGCGATCGGCTCACCGGAACACGCCGGGTCGTCGCCGACACCACAAAAGAGGGAAAACGCGGCGGCACCATGCGGCTGGTGACACTCGAGACGTCCTGGGTGGACGACTCAGGTGAGACCGCCGTTACTCAGCGCGAGGTCCTGATCGAAAGGGGCCGGCGATGACGCGTCCACCGCTGCCACTGTCCGCGGGACAGAATCTGGGTACCCGCACCATCGGCCCGATCACCCGGACCGACATCATCCGGTTCGCCGGTGCCGGGGGCGATTTCAACCCACTGCACCACGATCCGGAGTACGCGCTCCGCGCCGGACTCCCGGGGGTGATCTCGATGGGGCAGATGCAGGCCGGCATGCTCGCCGCGTGGCTGACCGATGTGGTGCATGTCGAGCATCTGCTCACCTATGCCGTGCGGTTCGCCTCGCCACTCGCGGTCGGTGAAGCACTCGAGTTGACCGGGCGCGTGGAATCCGTGCTCGGCGATATCGCCGAGACGACACTGACGGCGAGTGTCGCCGACCGAGTGGTGGTGAGCGCTACCGCGCGCGTCCGGATCTCCCCGACGACGTAGCCGGCCGCGGTGCCGGCCCACCCGGCCGGCACCGCGCTACGGCCGCAACACGATCTTCCCGAACGCTTCGCCGGCCTCGATCAGCCGATGCGCCTCGGCCGCTTCGTCGAGAGGGAAGACGCGGGCGATGGGCGGCGGGGGCACCTCGCCGTCCGCGACCAGGCCGAGCAACCCGCGAAAGTCCGCGGGCCCGCCCATCGTGGTGCCCAGCAGGCTGTACTGGCCGAAGAAGAATGCTCGAACGTCCATGTCGGCCCGCTCGGCGACGTTGGCGCCCAACACCACCAGCCGCCCGCCGGGTCGCAGCGCACGCAACGACCGGTCCCACAGACCCACCGGATCGAGCACGACATCGAAACCGGTACCGCCGGAGGACCGTTCCCTGATCTGTTCGGGCCAGTCCGGCGCGGTGTGCAGCACACCCCCGGCAGCTCCGGCCGCGCGGGCCCGGTCGAGCTTGTCCGGCGTGGACGCGGTGACGAACACCTGGGCACCTACGGCGCGGCCCAGCGCCAGTGCCATGGTGGCGACGCCGCCTCCCGCGCCGATGATCAGCAACGATTCACCGGCACCGAGGCCGGCCCGGCTCACCAGCGCGCGATAGGTGGTGACACCGACGAGAGGCAGGGCCGCAGCCTCTTCCCAGGAGTAAACGGCGGGCTTGGGTGCCAAGCACTCCTCCGGCACGCTCACATAGTGCGCGTAGGTACCGGGAATCCGATCCCCCAGGATTTCGAACCCGGAAGCCGGGGCATCGGTCCGGTCGCCCCAGAACAGCGAAGGCAGGATCACCACCTCCGTGCCGGTATCGGTGCGGATCCCGGCACCGTCCGCACCGGGGACATGAGGAAGCGGCGAACGGTAACGCCCGCGCCGGACCAGTACGTCGTGCCAGTTGAGCGCCGCGGCTCGCAGCTCGACGGTGACCCAGCCGGGACGGTCTTGCGGGTCGGCGATATGGCGCGGTACCAGGCATTGCGGATCGCCGAAGGCGTCCAGCACCACCGCCTTCATCGAGGCTCCCCTTGCACCACCACGGTCGCGACCGCGCAGGGTTTGTTCGACGAGTTCACAGCCGTCACCTGTACCACGGCCAGCGTGCGGCCGCGGTGCAGGACCCGGGTTTGGAATGTCGTCGTGCCGCCGGCGTCGGCGGGCCGGACATAAACGATGTCGATGCTGGTGGTCCGCGCTCTTCCGGCCGCCCCGAGGGCGGACATCGCGGCGAACTCAGCGCCGGCGCACAGGATACCGCCGTGCACGTTGCCCATACCGTTGGCAGCGAACGCGGTGGACGGGAGTTCCAGTACATCGGGCGCCACCGCGCGGAACCCCAGTACCTCCCGTAGCGGCATATCGGCGGGCGGGCCGGCGGCCGGTGCCCCCGCGCCGGCAGGCGGGCTGTCCACCGGCACGAGATGCGAACGCTGCACCACGAGCGCGAGGACACGCCCCCGGTCGTCGGTCACTGTGCCGCGTGTCGTGCCGCCGCGATCATCACGTGCGACGAGCTCGCCGGTCACCGTCATCGGCGGGCCGTGCAGCGGCGGATCGGCGAGGAAATCGACCCGGATGCCGAGGCTCACCGGCCAGCCGCCCGCCGGTGCGGCCGCGGCGACCAGGTAGCCGGTCACGTCGTCGAGAGGTACCCCGAGGGCGGCGCGGCTGCAACCGGCCTCGACGTCGCGCAGCCACGGGCCGGATTCCACGATCAGTTGCGCCCGCTGCGACGCCAGGGTGACGGGAGTTACCCGGACCAGGGCCTCCGGTCCTCCGAGAGCAAGTTGTGGGGTCGAGATCGGCATCACGGTCGGTGCGCGCCCGACGCAGTCGGCTGATTCAGCTCTGCCGCGATTTGCCTACGCAGAAGATGTTTCTGAATTTTGCCTGTCGCGGTCATCGGCAGTTCCTCGACGGCCACAACCCGCTCGGGAGTCTTCTGAATCGCCACTCCCCGTTCGACGAGATAGCCGCGTAGTTCCTCGACGGTGGGGGCCCGGTGGCCTTCCCTGGCCACGACGTAGCAACAAACCTTCTCCCCGAGCCGCTCGTCGGGCATACCCACCACGGCGAGGGCCGATAGATCCGGGTGGTCGGCGAGCTTGTCCTCGACTTCGCGGACACTGATGTTCATCCCGCCCCGGATCACGATGTCCTTGGTACGACCCGTGACACGGACATACCCGTCGGCGTCCATCACACCGAGATCACCCGATCGTGAGTACCCCTGCGGGGTGAACAGTTCCGCGGTCTCCGCGGGCCGGTTCAGGTATTCGATCATGTGCGACGGGCCGCGGTAGGCGATATCGCCCTCGGTTCCGCGCGGCACCTCGAGGCCGTCGTCACCGACGATCTTCACCTCGGCGCCCGGCAGCGCCGCGCCGTCGGATTTGATTGCTCGCTCCGGGGCGTCGGCGACGGTGCAGGTGGTGGTGGACAGATTCTCACTGCGGCCGTACAGCGACAACACACTCGCGGTCGGCAACGCCGCTTTGGCGTGCTCGACCACGGTGGCCGGGATCGGGGAGCCGGCGCAGGTCCAGACCCGTAGCGAGGAGAGATCCGCCCCGGGTCGCTCCTCGGCGGCGGCCAGCAGGGTCTGCAGGAAGGTTGTCGCCGTCACTGCCGCGGTGCAGCCGTACTGTTCGATCTCGGCCAGAGCCCGGACCGGACTCCACTCCGCCATGATGTGGGTCGCCGCACCGGCCAGCAGCGGGACCAATACGCTCGTCACCAGCCCGGTGGTGTGGGTGATCGGCGAAGGACCGAACTGCACGTCGGACTCGGTGTGCCCGAAGGCCACCGTCAGCGCGCGCGCCCCGGCGGCATAGGTGTTGAAGGTGTGTACACACCCCTTGGGGCGGGATGTGGTGCCGGAGGTGTACACGATGACGAACGGGTCGTCCGGATGCGCCCGGAAGCCCAATTCGGCATCGACCTGCTCCGGATCCACGCCGGCGACCATGAGGTCTTCCAGCACCTCGATCCCGCGCTCGGCGTATGCCATTTTCCGGTCTCGCGGCGCACGCACCGCCACGATGGACTGCAGAGTCGGTGCGTCACGGCGGATTTCTTCGAGCATGCCGACATAGTCGAAGCCCTTGAACTCGGCCGGCGCGATGGCCATTCGCACCCCGGCATCGGCCACCACATGCGACACCTCGTCCTTGCGGTAGATCGGCATCACCGGGACCATCACCACACCGATCCGGGCCAGTGCCGCCGCGAGCAGCACGAAAGCCGCCCAGTTGGGCAACTGCACGGCAACGCGATCCCCTGGGCGTAGCCCGTGCCGGTACAGACCGAGAGCGAGTCGCTGCGAGGACTCGTAGAGCCCGTCGAAAGTCAGCGCATAGGTTCCATCGGTGACGAAGACCTTGCCCGGGTTCGACTCGGCTCGTGACCGAAGCAGTTCGGTGAAATTCTCGTCCGCCCACTGCGCGCTCGCGTAGAACTCCTCGATCTGCGCCGGGGTGTACCGGCCGAGGTCTGGCTCGCTGGTCATGGTGCCGTCCTCCATTGCATATGTCACACACACTCAGTCTGAAGATTAGAATGGTTAGACCTAATAGCGCAACAGGCTCCCTTCACAGAAAGCACTACGCAGCCGCCCCGGCATCCGAATCGCACCAGGTTCACCCGAACGAGGGATTCCGCGGATCATGCGAGTGATCCTTATTGGTCGTACCAAATTAACCATTGCCATCTGATTATATTTTGGCATGCTGAGAGTGACGCCGTTCACAGAATGAGGAGCGAGATGACGTCCATCGACTACCGCGAGTTGTACATCGACGGAGGCTGGCGAACGCCTGCCACCGGCACCACCATCACCGTGCACTCCCCCACCACCGAACAGCCGATCGGCAGCGTGCCGGCGGCCGCGCCGCAGGACATCGACCGGGCGGTCGGCGCCGCGCGGGCGGCTTTCGACGATCCGCGGGGCTGGTCGACCTGGCATCCGAAGGAGCGCGCAGAGGCACTCGAGCGTTTCGCGACCGAACTCGAATCACGGTCGGCCGAGACCGCGCTCCGGGTCTCCCTGCAGAACGGAATGCCGATCTGGCTGGCCGAACAGTTCGAGGGCGGGTTCCCCGCAGTCCTGCTGCGATACTTCGCTCAGCTGATGATCGACACACCCGAGGTAGACGAGCGCGCGGGAATGCTGGGAGGTACCGCGCGCATCACCCGCCATCCCATCGGAGTGGTCGGCGCGGTCGTACCGTGGAATGTCCCCCAGGCCATCTCGTTCCTGAAGCTGGCGCCCGCGTTGGCCGCGGGCTGCACCGTCGTGCTGAAGCCGGCGGAGGAAACGGTGCTCGACGCCTTCCTGATGGCCGAGGCCGCCGAAGCCGCGGGCCTGCCCGCCGGCGTCCTGAATGTAGTGCCCGGCGGCCGCGACATCGGCGCGTACCTGGTGGAACATCCCGGAGTCGACAAGGTGTCGTTCACCGGATCCACGGCTGCCGGGCGCAAAATAGCCGAGACGTGTGGACGACTGCTGCGTCCGGTCACCCTCGAGCTGGGAGGTAAATCGGCGGCTATCCTGCTCGACGATGTAGATCTCGACGCGTCGCTGGAGTCGCTGTTCGGGGTCACATTCCTCAACAACGGCCAGATCTGCTGGCTCAACACCCGGGTGCTCGCCCCACGTTCGCGTTACGAGCAGGTGGTCGACGCCCTGACCGACCTGGCTCGGTCGCTGAAAATCGGCGACCCACTCGATCCCGCGACCAAGATCGGCCCATTGGTCTCGGCTCGGCAGCGGGAACGGGTGGAGAGCTACATCGCCCAGGGCCGGCGCGAAGGCGCCCGGTTGACCACCGGCGGCCGCCGTCCGGCCGGTTTCGACTCCGGTTACTTCATGGAGCCGACCATCTTCGCCGACCTGGACAATTCGGCGACCGTCGCACGCGAGGAAATCTTCGGTCCGGTGCTCAGCGTGATCCCGTTCACCGATGAGGACGAGGCCATCGCCATCGCCAACGACAGCGACTACGGCCTCGGCGGTTCGGTGTGGTCGTCGGATGTGGAGCGCGCCGCGAATCTCGCGGCGCGGGTGCAATCGGGCACCATCGGGGTCAACCACTACACGAACGACCCCGTCGCGCCGTTCGGCGGCATCAAGAGCAGTGGTATGGGCCGCGAGCTCGGCCCTGAGGGCCTGCACACCTTCCAGCACATCCGGACGGTGTACCTGCCACCCGCCGTCTGACCGGCGGCGCACACCCGACTGATATTGTGTCTTACATCACGTCCCTGAGCATTGTGGAGAACGTCGAGCCAATGAAGGTGATCGAACCGAAGCCGGACGACTTCGCCGTCCGGGCGATGCGGCGGTTTCTCTCCCAGCTCCGAACGGCCGGAGGCGAGGCGCTCGGCGCTGTCGCATGCCGCGAGGCATGCGAAGCGCTGGGCTTCACCAAGGCGATGTTCTCTCGGGTGAGTGGTGCGTCGTGGACCCCGGAGCATGTCTACATGGCACCGGATCTGCAAGATTGTTTCCACGAACTCCGTCGTGCCGTCGACGGCACTCCCGTGCCGTTGCTGCGGGCACCGCGCGAGGCCGATCTGGTCCGGTTCCGGCGCCCGTACCTGCTCGGTCGGCGCGCTTACCATCGTGGGGCGTACCGGCCGCTCATCGACCTGTCCGATCCCGTCGCGTATGCCGCGGCGCCGATCATCGCCAACGGACGCACCGTGGCGATTCTTCATGTCGACCGCAACCGTGAAGTGGTCACCGACGAGGATCTGCGGCTGCTGGCCATGGCCGCTCGGGTATCCGGGCTGGTGATCGCCACCGAGGAGAACCTGGGGTATCTGGCCCGGCGACGGAGCACGCTGGCGGGGCTGGTCGAGCAGCTCGTCGACGCCGATACGGGCGACGCCACCATGTTCCGCCGCGGCCGGCCCGAGCAGTCGCCCCCTGGACTCGGGGTCGCGCTGACCGCCACCGATCCGTTGACCGACCGCGAAGAAGATGTACTGCGACTGATGGCAGCCGGCGCGACCAACCGGCAGATCGCCACCCAGCTGTTCATCTCCGACGGCACCGTCAAAGCTCATGTGCGCCAAATTTTCCGCAAGCTCGCTGTGGAATCTCGCGCGCAGGCCGCCGCCTACTACCGGCACGGCCGGGCGGGCACGACGATACGACCGTGAGTGCCGATCGAAATCATCGCGGGCAGGTCGACCGAGCAGTCGCGACCGTTACGCAGGCCACCGATCGCGATATGCTCGCCGCGGCGCTGTGCGCGGCCAGCGCAGCGGTCACCGGCGCCGATTCGGTGCTACTCGCCGAAGTCACCGGCATGCTGCTACACGAGATCGCCCGTCACGATCGGACCGGCTCCGCGCCGCCCGGACTTCGAGCCGAGGAGATCACGCTCCCGCTTCCTCCCGCGCATGAGGACCGCGGCATGGTGCGGCACGAGATCGGCTTCGCTGTACCCGCGAGCCGGCGCGCCATCACCGTGCTGGAGATCGAGCAGGCCGCTACCCGTACCGTCCTACTTGTAGAAGGCACGGTCGGCGACGAGGACCACGCTGCCGTACTGCTGCTGATCGACCTTGCTGTCGCGACCGCCGAACGACTCGACAGCGAGGAACGTCTGCGTGCCCAGCAGCTGCGGCTGCGCACGCTGAGCGAGGAGATCCGCGGACTGCACTCGGCAGGCGCCGATCCAGCCCTCCCGCACAGTGATCGGGCTGCCGAGTTCGCCGCCGCGGCGGCACTGCTCACCGATCGCGAGCGCGACATACTCGAGAACATTCTGCAGGGCGCGTCCAACGCGGCCATCGCCCAGACTCACACGTTATCGATCGAGACCGTGAAGACCCACGTCAAACACATTCTGCGGAAGATGGGAGCCGTCAACCGGGCCGAACTCATCGCCCGGTCCGGTTGACACACATCGCTAGACCGACGAATCGACCACCTCGACGTGCACCTCGTCCTGCTCCCCCACGATCAGCTGGCAGGACAGCCGCGAATTCGACTGCGATCCATCGAGAAATTCCACGAGCTCGGATTCCTCGGCCGACGGGGGATCGAAGAGATCGGACGAGGAATCGGGCAGATAGACGTGGCACGTCGCGCACGAACAGCTGCCGCCGCATTCGGCGACGATACCGGGAAGGTTATTCCTGACCGAACCATCCATCACGCTCTGACCTGCGGGAACCTCAACGGCCTTCGTAGTGCCGTCGGGGAGGTGGTAAACGACTCGTGCCATGATCTCTCCTCGTCTGTGTCTCGAGGCTGCGCTGCCTCGCCTCATCGTGGGGCAGCGGCGAAGCCCGGATCATCACCACGGGGATATATTCGGCAGCCCGCCGGAGGGAGCCGGTGGAGTGGTCTCGACAATTCCCTCTCGAAGGCACCGAGATACCCCGTCGGGGTGATGAGAGTCACGTGATCCAGGGCACACACTGATCGAGTTCCAGCCCTGCGAAAGCGCGAGATAGGACTTTCGAATGACCTCCTCCACGCAATCCCCAGCCGACCTGCGTATCCCCGACGATGTGGCCGCGCAGGTCGTTCTGCCCGAAGGGCACCGCGACGATGCGCGTCTGTTCGAGGCATATCGGTGGCTGCGTGAGAACAACCCCCTCGGGCTTGCCGAGGTCGAGGGATACGACCCGATCTACCTCGTGAGCAAGCACGCGGACATCATGGAGATCGAGCGGCAGCCGGAGATTTTCACCAGCGCCGGCGGCGAGGAGAAGGGCGCCTTCAACCCGATCCTGGCCAACCAGGCCGGTGACACATTCACCCGATCGATAAACAACGGCAGCCTCCGCATCCTGGAGACGCTGACCTACCTCGATCCCCCCGAGCACACGGTCATCAAAGATATCGCCGCCGACTGGTTCCGGCCGAACAACCTGAAGCAGTGGGAGGACACGATCCGGACCCTGGCGCGCGAATCGGTCAACCGCCTGCTCACCGGCGACGGGAAGATCGACTTCGTCAAGGACTTCGCGCTGCACTACCCGTTGCACGTCATCATGAGTCTGTTCGGTGTCCCCGAATCCGACGAAGCGCGGATGATGACGCTGACCCAGGAATTCTTCGGTACCGCCGACCCGGACGCCGCTCGCGACGATGTCGAGCCCCTCACCCCGGATGCCGCCGCCAAGCAGTGGGTGGCGACCATCCAGGACTTCTTCGCCTATTTCGACAATCTGCTGATGGATCGTCGGGCGAACCCGACCGGCGACCTCGCCTCCATCATCTCCGAGGCCAGGGACGAGCACGGCGAGTACTTCGCCAAGGAAGTCGCCTACGGCTACTTCATCGCGATCGCCACCGCCGGTCACGACACCACCTCCTCCACCCTCGCCGGCGGTATTCATGCGATCTCGCAGAGCCCCGGGCTGCTCGAGCGCCTGCAGGGTGATCTGTCCTTGGTGCCGAACCTGGTGAACGAGTCGCTGCGCTGGGCTTCCCCGGTCAAGCACTTCATGCGCACCGCACTGCAGCCCTATGAGCTGCGCGGTCGCGCGATCCAGCCGGGTGATCGGTTCATGCTGCTCTATCAGTCCGGCAACCGGGACACCGATATCTTCGACCGCCCGGATGTTTTCGATATCGACCGCAGGCCCAACAAACACATCGCGTTCGGCTACGGGCCACATATGTGCATCGGCCAGCACCTGGCCAAGATCGAGCTGCGCATCATGTTCGAAACGCTGCTCCCCCATCTGAAAGCAGTCCATCTCACCGGCGATACCAAGTTCATCCAGACCAACTTCGTGGGTGGGCTGAAGAACATGCCCGTCGAGCTGGAGTTCAACGGTCGATGAGCGGTACCGACGATTCGATCGTCATCGTCGGTACCGGACACGGCGGAGCAGCGCTCGCGGCGCTGCTCCGGCAGTCCGGCTACACCGGTAGCGTCGTCATGGTGGGCGCCGAACGGCACCACCCCTACCATCGACCTCCGCTGTCGAAGAAATTCGCCGGGCCCGAGGTCTACCGGATGCTTCGCCCGGCCGAGTTCTATCCCGACAATGACATCGACCTGCGCCGTGGTGTCCAGGTGACCGCTGTCGACCGCGTCGCCGGGCGTATTCAGCTCTCCGACGAATCGACCCTGAGTTACCGGGCCCTCGTCCTCGCCACCGGTTCGACACCCCGCGCGCTGCCGGTACCCGGCGCCGACGCCGCGGGTGTGCAGGCATTACGCACCCTCGACGACGCCATGGAACTCGGCAGGGCACTGGAACGCGGCGACCGGCTGGCCATCATCGGTGGCGGATACGTGGGGATGGAGGTCGCCGCCGTCGCCCGATCCGCGGGTATCGCAGTCACAGTGATCGAGCGTGAGCGGCGCGTACTGGCCCGGGTCGCGAGCGCGGAACTGTCCCGGCGCCTGTCCGACTCACACCGCGAGCGGGGCACCGAGATCAGAACCGGCGCCGACGTGGCAGCGGTACGCACCGAAGCAGGCCGCGCCCGCGGTGTCGAACTCGCCGACGGTACCGTGGTCGCCGCAGATACCGTGCTGGTCGGAATCGGCGCCGTTCCCTCCGACGAGCTCGCGCATCACGCCGGGCTGGCGTGTGACAGCGGCGTGCTCGTCGACGAGTGGGGCCGCACCACCGATCCGGCGATATTCGCGATCGGCGATGTGGCACGCCGCCCGATCCCCGGGATGAACGGCCTCGTCCGGCTGGAATCCATCCCGAACGTGACCGAACAGGCCCGGCAGATCACCGCGGCACTCCTCGGCTCCGACCACCCGGGCCACGAAGTGCCGTGGTTCTGGTCCGATCAGTTCGACCTCAAACTGAAGATCGCCGGACTGGTCACGCCCGGATGCCGGGTCGTTGCTCGCGAGGGACGCGAGCCAGGCTCGTTCGCCCTGTTCCATCTGTCCGGTTCGGACACCGTAGTGGCGGTCGAAACCGCCAACGCCCCCGGCGACTTCGTCGCCGGCAAGAAGTTCGTCGCCGAGCACAGGAAAGTCGATCCTGCCGCTCTGGCCGACTCGGAGGTGTCGCTGCGCGACGTCGCAGCCGACTCGGCGCTCGGCGTCTAGACCCTCGTCGACGAAAAAATATCCAGGAGAATCCATGCAAGCACAGGCAGCGTTGCTCACCGAACCGGGCAGCGAATTCACCCTCACGCAGATCGATATCGACGGTCCGCGAGCCGGCGAGGTCCTCGTCCGGATCGAGGCGGTCGGCATCTGCCATACCGATCTCGCCGCCCGCGACGGAGTGCTGCCCCTCGAGTTCCCGGGCGTCGCAGGTCACGAGGGTGCCGGGACGGTGCTTGCGGTCGGCGACGGCGTGACCGCGGTGGCGCCCGGGGACAAGGTCGGTATCACTTTCAACAGCTGTGGCGACTGCGCCACCTGCACCACCGGCCGCCAGTCCTACTGCGAGAACTTCATCCAGCTGAATTACGGCGGCACTCGCGCCGACGGCAGCCGGCCGCTGAGCCGGGACGGGGAGCCGATCGGAGGCATGTTCTTCGGACAATCGTCGTTCGCACGCGTGGCACTGGCCAACGAACGCAACGTCGTGAAGGTCGATGACGAGATTCCCTTCGCGTTGCTGGCTCCCCTGGGCTGCGGAGTGCAGACCGGCGTGGGTGCCGTCACGCGATCGCTGAAAGCCGAGAAAGGTTCCGCGATCGCGATCGCCGGCGGCGGGTCGGTCGGGCTGTCCGCGGCGATCGGCGCCGTGGTCCAGGGGTGCGCGACCATCATCGTCGTCGAACCCAACGCCGCACGCCGAGACCTCGCGCTCGAACTCGGCGCCACCCATGTCGTCGACCCTGCCGCGGGCGAGCTCACCGAGCAGGTCCGCGCGATCGTTCCCGCGGGCGTCGACTATGTCGTCGATACCACCGGGATCCCGGCGGTGATCGAGTCTCTGATCGGCGCCACTCGGGTCCGGGGCACAGTGGGCCTGATCGGAGTCCCCGCCGACCCTGCCGGGGCCGTGAACCTGAACATCATCGCCACCCTTACGCTCGGGCTGACAGTCACCGGCATCATCGAGGGCGACAGTGTGCCGGACGAATTCATCCCCGAGCTGGTGGCGCTCTATCGCGCGGGGCGGCTGCCGTTGGACAAGCTGGTGACGACCTTCGATTTCGCGAACATCAACGATGCCGTCGCCGCGCAGCACGCCGGAACCGTGGTGAAGCCGGTGCTCGTCTTCGATCAGTCCGCCTGATCTCGCCCCTGTTCGCTGCTCGGCCCTGCGGCGCCCACTCGGGCCGCAGGGCCGACCTGCATCCGGAGAATCGCGTGAAGGCGACGGCCTCTCTCGAAAGAGGCAATCGGACAGCCCGTCTCCGTGCTGTACCTGAAACCGGCTCGCGTGCGGTTCACGAGAATCAGGCGCGACATCGGCGGCAACGCCGATTGGACTGTTACAGCTCGAGCATCCCGGCCAGCGCCAGCACCCGCTCGGCCTGCTTCAGATGAGGCAGGTCGAGCATTTTGCCGTCCAGCGCCACCGCTCCCGCGCCCTCGGCGAAAACATCGACCACCCGTTTCGCGAACTCCACCTCGTCGGCGGACGGAGTGAAGGCGGCGTTGATGATGTCGACTTGCGCCGGATGGATGGCGATTCGCCCACTGAAGCCCTCGGCCCGCGCTCGGCGTGATGATTCCGCCAGCCCGGCACCGTCACGGATATCGACATACAGTGTCTCCACGGCTTCCACCTGCGCGGCCCGCGCCGCCATCAATGTCAGCGAGCGCACCAGCTGATAGGTGGTCGTCCACTCTCCACCGGGCCCGGTGTTCCCCGAGGCCCCCAACGCCGCACTGAGATCTTCCGCTCCCCAGGTCAGGCCATAGAGACGGCCGAGCTGCGCGGCGGCGAACTCACCGAGCCGGAAAGGCGCTACGGGCGTTTCGGTGGCGACGGGCAGCAGCCGGATACTGCCGGCATCCAGGCCGTGGGCCGTTTCGAGAACTTCGAGGTAATTGTGCACACGCAGCACATCCGCCGGTCCGTCGATCTTCGGTATGACGATTCCCGCCGGCCCGGCCGATACGACGGTTGCCAGATCCGCCAAGGCGTGCTCGCCACCGAGCGGGTTCATCCGCACCCACAGCTGAGGCGTCCGGGCAGTTCGGTCCCGATCAGCGATGAACTCCGAGACCATCTGTCGCGCTGCTGGTTTGCGCGCCTCACTCACGGCATCCTCGAGGTCGAGGATGATGGCGTCCGCGGCCGAGTCCGCGACCTTGGCGAGTTTCTTCTCGCTGTCGCCCGGCACGAACAGGAACGAGCGGATCGGCGCCTTCACTGCGGCCGCTTCCGTTGCAGCCCGGCGCGTTTACACGAGGCGACCAGCTCGTCGTGTTGATTGTAGGCGCGGTGCAGGAAGACGACGATTCCCTGGTCCGGACGCGATTTCGACTCGCGCAGTTCCAGCACCTCGGTCTCCACGTGAATCGTATCGCCGTGGAACAACGGGGCGGGAAAGCGGACCTCGTCCCAGCCCAGATTCGCCACCGCGGTCCCGAGCGTGGTGTCACCCACCGAAATTCCCACCATCAGACCCAGCGTGAACGCGCTGTTGACCACCCGGCGGCCGAACTCGGTGCCCTTCATGTACTCCTCGTCGAGATGGAGCAGCGCCGGGTTGTGCGTCATCGCGGTAAAGAGCACATTGTCGGTCTCGGTGACCGTGCGCCGGATCGGATGCTCGAACTTCTGCCCCACTGTCAACTCGTCGAACCACACACCAGCCAAATCCTTCACCTTCCCTCAGATATGGCTGAATGGTAAGACCATATAAGGGCGGCGTCAACGACCGACCTACGAGGCCCTTCGCGGCGGCACCCGTCCACCGCGACAATCCCTCGAAAGAGGGACAGCTGTGGCCCACCTCACCATGCGTTCTTTCCGGAGCCGGCCACCGAGCTCGTCGAAGCCTTCCGAGAAGCCCGGCGTGGTGTGACCACGGCATCGTCGAGAAGACCGGCAACCGGTCGAGTCGGCGACTCCGATGGAGAGCGACACGCGACCGGCAGAAATCCGGCGGGAGATCCGGCGCGCGACCCCCCCGGAGCACGAATCGAAGGGGAAACCCCGCACGGTCCGGCGTGTACGCTGCGCGCCGATCCGCCCGTATGACCATCACAGTCACGGTCACGGTCGAGATGTGGCGGCCCTCGACACTCGCTGCTCGCACAGGACCACGCCGTCGAAGGCCTCGCGGTGAGCGCAGACAGCAAGTTCATCTGCGCGATCGCCGGGTTCTCCATGCAGCAATCTGTGACAGTCGCCGATACCACCCGCCGACCCGTCGGGCAATCCGCGGTGCCGATCCGCGACATGATGTCCATCGCTCCCGGCCTGTACGCGGCCCCCGAGTACAGCCTCGTGCAGATCGATATCAGTGGATTCGGCTGACCCATACACGCTTTCCCCGGAGGAAACCATCGCCGGCCGACCCTCTCCGGCACAGTCCTGGCGCCGCCGCGCGAATCTGTGCCGCTCAGCCGCAATGCACCTTGAAAGTCTGCCACTTGTCATCACCGATGAGACCGCCCCAGTCGATGCACTCGCCCTTCGCTGCAACTTTCACCGGGCCGGCGAACTCGGTGTAGTCGGCATCATCGATGATCACATTGCTGCGATCCTTCGACGTCCGCAGTCCGGCGCCCATCCGCACAGGTTTCCCCGGCTGGTCCCGCACGGTGACGACGCAGTTCTTCTCACCGTTGTAGGTGAGGTAGACGGTGCCGCCCCTGAGTTCGCGTGAATCGATCACGTCATATCCCTTGCCGCACTGACCGCCGTAAGTTGCCGCGGACGCGGTTGCGGGGTGGAGTACCGCCACTCCGGCGGTAATTCCGATTGCATACGCGCACACCGCGATTGTCTGCCTTGAATTCATCACGTAGAAATCTCCTTCGAATGGCGTTCGTTTCAGCGACCACAATTCTTCGGCTTCGGACCCGAAGGGTCTGTACGCGCACCGACATCCACTGTGTGTCCGAGCCGACACAAAGACTCGCCGAAACCTCATGCGGGCCTTGCCGGGCGGTATGTTTCCTCGTGCGTGGGAGGAACGAGCGGGACGATCACCGCTGCTACGGACAGTCCGGCGGGCGACTGTGGAGAGTCCCGGAAGCTATTCGGTGATCGGGTCCAACGCGGACGAGGGTGTCGAGGCCGACGAGGGCGTGGACAGCGGCCGAACCGTTCAGCGTGCAGAGCCGGGCGGCGTCCGCCCCCTGATCCACGGTGACGGTCTCACCCAGTTCGCCGACGGTGGTGCAGACCCCGTCGACGAGCGGAAGCTGTCCGAAGGTGTACACGAGGTTCCGGTGCGCACCGCGGGCAGGTATGCGGCGGCCGGTGTGGGCACGGTCGGCAGGGTGATGCCGAGCTCGCGCAGCCGTTCGGTCCAGGTGGTGATCGTCATGTGGTCGAGAGACGTTTCACGTTCGTCAGGGCTGTGGGTTCGAGGGAAGGATTGCGGGATTGAGGATTCCGGCGGGGTCGAGGGCGGATCGGATAGAACGCATCAGCTGGAGGTCCACCGGGGTGCGGCCGAGTCCGATCCACGGCGCCTTCGCACGTCCGACCCCGTGCTCGGCGCTGATGCTGCCGTCGTGTCGGGCGACGAGGCGCAGCACCATATCGGTCACGGCTTCACGCTGATCGTCCGCGACGTCGAGGAGATTCACGTGGATGTTGCCGTCACCGATATGCCCGAAGCAGATCGCCCGCACTCCGGGGAAAGCGTCGCGCATCCGGACCGTCAGCTCCGCGAGGAAGCTTTCGATCTCGCGGAGCGGCGTGGAGATATCGAGTTTTACCGGCGGCGTCGTCGAGACCGCGCCGACCGCCTCGGTGTGGCTCTCCCGGTAGTTCCACAGCCGGTGCGCCGGACCGTCCTCGATCGCCGCGTCGACGATCACCGACTCACCCGCGGTGAGCGCGTCGAGCAGCAACTGCTGTGCGTCCGCCTGACCCGACACCTCGACCAGCAAGGCGAACGGGGTGTCCTCCGCGAACGGCGCCCGGAGCGATTTGTGGTGCTGGACCAGGTCGATTCCCGACCTCGTCATCAGCTCGGCGGCCTCGAGGGACAGACCGGACCGCTGCAGCGTGTCCACGAACTCCAGTGCGCCCCCCACCGATTCCACGCCGACGAGTGCGACCTTGGTGGCTCGCGGGGGTACCACCAGCTTCATGCGGACCCGGGTGATCACCGCGAGGGTACCTTCGGCGCCGGCGAGCAGGCCGGGCAGATCGTAGCCGACGTTGTCCTTGGTGAGTTCTTTCCACCGGGTGAAGACGGTGCCGTCCGCGAGGACGGCCTCGACGCCGAGGAGCTGCGCTCGGGTGTTGCCGTTCTTGATCATCCGGATGCCGCCCGCATTGGTGGAGACGATGCCGCCCATCGTCGCCGAATCGCGCGACGCCAGGTCGATGCCGAAGTCGAGCCCGTGGTGGCGGGCCGCGCGCTGTGCCTCCGCGACGGTGACACCCGCGCCCGCGTCGATCGTCCGGCCTACCGGATCGACCCGGTCGATCCGGTTGAGCCGCACCGTGCTGAGCACGATCTCGCCGTGCATCGGGACGGAGCCGCCGACCAGGCCGGTGTTGCCGCCCTGCGGAACGACCGCCGCCCCCGCACGGTGACACGCCGCCAGTACCGCGGACACCTCGTCGGTGTTCGCCGGCCGCACGACGGCGGCGGTATGCCCGGTCCAGCGCCGGGTCCAGTCCGTGACGAAACCCGAGATCAGCTCCTGCTCGGTCAATACGTGAGCCGCACCCACGATTTCGGTCAACTCATCTGTGAGCGACCGGGTTTCCACCGTCATTCTCCTACTTCCTTCTACTGACCGGCGCGAGGCCGGTGGCGACGGGGATGTCCGCGGCGGTGGCGCCGCCGAGGGCGGCTTCGCCGCTGCTGCGGTGTTCGTGTCGTATGCCATGGGAAATTCTCGTTGTCAGACACATCACCGCGATCGCGGTGCGCGAGGGAGAGCCTCCTCCGACGTCACCGTCGCGTCCAAGACAGATTCTCGATCGGTGATCACTTTTCCTTATAATTGCAGGATGAACCTCCAACGCGCCCGCTATCTCGTCGCGGTGGCAGAGCACTCCAGCTTCACGCGGGCCGCCGCGGCACTGCACGTCGCCCAGTCCGCGCTGAGCCAGCAGATCAAAGTGCTCGAACGCGAGGTAGGGGTGACCTTGATCGACCGGAACGGCCCGCGGATCGGACTCACGGATGCGGGCGTAGTCGCCGTTCGCGAGGCGCGATTCCTGCTTGTTGCCGCGGATCGGGCACTGATGCGGATCCAGGCCGCCGCCGGCGGGAGCGCGACACTGCGATTCGCGCATACCCGATCCTGGGCGGGCGGCGCCATCGCCCACACCCTCGACGCGTTCCGCACGCGGTTCCCCGACGTCGCGATCGACGAACATCGAGGCTTCACGAAGCGGAATCTGGAGTTGGTGCGGGAGGGGGTGGTGGACATCGCCGTAGTGCGGCCTCCCGTCGACGAACCCGATATGACCGTCGAGGTGATGGACCGCGAACCACTGCTACTGGCCGTTCCGGCGAACCACCCGTTCACGACCATGGACCGGATTCGACCGGAGCAACTGGTCGACGAGCCGGTCGTGTTCTGGCCGCGCTCCAACGGACCCGGCATGTACGACTGCATCGTCGAACAGATGTGGCCCGACACTGCACCGCGCGTGGTGCGCAGTGAAGCCGACGACGAACAGGTCCTGCACGCTGTGGGGGCGGGAGTGGGGATCGCCCCCATGCCCGCCGGACGAGCGAACACCTTTCGCGTTCCCGGCGTCCATCTCTGTCAGCTCGACGGGCCCCCGAAGTATCTGACCGTCGGGATCGCCTATCGCCCCGACAATCCCAACGCGGCTCTGCGAGACTACCTCGAATTGATCTGAGCAGAGGCGGCCCCCCGATCGCTGCCACGGCGCAGACCGAACTGCGGATATCGAGCTCTACCTGCGGTCTTGCCGGCGTGGACGATGGCGGTCAGCATGGCGATCAACAGGAGGATACTGAGGAGCGGGACGAGGTCGAGGGGCAGTGTGTAAGCCATGACGAGACACGCGGCGGCGTCGATGAGAAATGCGCAACCCCAGGCGAGAGTCATCAGTCGCATGGCACGGCGAAAGGTGGGGTCGTCGCGCCAATTGTCCTGCCAGGAGCGGGCAATAGCCTCGGGTAGCAGAGGCAACGTTGCGGTGTCGGCGAGTAGTAGTGCGGCTGTCACGGCGCGACTGCGGCAGGTGCCCGCTGCCTGTGTCGACGATGTTTCCGAGTGCGCTGTCATGACGGGTTCTTCCTGGTGGCTCGGTCGACCATGGTCACCAGCTCGGTGGTGTAGGAGTCGATGTCGAAGCCGGGGTCTGCGATGCGTCCGCCCGCGGCGTCGACGGCGGCTCGAATGGCGATGGCCATCGGCCGGGTCGCGAACGGGCGGAACTCCCCGGTTTCCTGCCCGGAACGCAGGAACCCTTCGAGGTGTCGAACAAGTCCGTCAGCGGGTGGCGGCGCCGCACTCGCCGACTCCGGTTGGAAGTACATCCTCACCCTGCAGGCGCCACCGGGGGAAATCCCCTACGCCGGCCAGGACGGAGTACTCGCCGAGGGCCGAACCGGCGTTCCCGACGCCAATCTCCGTCTACCTTCCGGATCGGCGAGCGGTCTGAAGAGCGGTTCCTCCAGTGGGTCCGGCGGGTAGCCGAGCCGAACGAAGGCCCGGCACGGTCAGCGGGATCAGCGGGATCGCGGTGAACAGGTGCCGAGGCACCAGCGCCGCCACCGTGTTCGGTGCCGGCACCAGCACCGGCGCGGCGAACCCCACCATCCCCGGCCGGCCGGCACTGTGCCTTCGTCGATTCCGGTAGGCCGGGCTTCCTACACGAGATCGCGGGGGATGCGGCGATGCCAGTTCTGTGAGTACACGCGCTTTTCGGCGGTGCGTGGATCGGCACCGGGATCATCCAACTCGAAAGCGTCCAATTCCGCGTCGAGGATGAACTCTCCGGGTGTGCAGCGCAATGTGGTGTGCGTGGTGACCTCGGTGCGCCAGTCTTCGCGCTCGAGGCGGCGTACCGTGCGGGTCTCGCCCCATACCGAGGTCGGGTCGTTGCCCCGGAAGCTGAACCATTCGGTGGTCGCCCGGCGCACTACTGTGCCGACATCGTCGAGCACGATCGTGCCCTGATCGTTCTCGATCTCCAGGGTCGAAACCCCTGTTACCAGATCGCGCTCGACCTTCCAATGATGTGTACCCGGTTCTACCTGCCTCGAGGGTGCTTCCGGAGCGGCTTCGGCCGGCCCGAACCGACGCAGCTGCCGGTCCTCGTCCCGGGGTGGGCGCTGGGGCAACGTCAGCACGCTCTGCCCAGTGGTGACGGTGAGCATCGCCGGCTCCGGCGACGGCCATGCCAGTGGCCAGTAGGAGGAGGACACCGACAGCCGGATCCGGTGGCCGGGCGGAAAGGAATGCGCCAGCCCGTTCAACGGCACGCGCACCCGGTAGTCGTGGCCCGGTTCCAAGGGTTCGGGAGCTTCGCTGCCGCCGCGGTGGGTGAGGTTCAGCAGCCCGTAGGTCACCCGGGTCGCCTCACCGTTGGGTGCCACGTCGGACAGCCGCGCCGCCACCATCGCGTTGGGCCGGTCCGCCGATACGGCCAGATCCAGCGTGGGAACGCCGAGCACCTCGAAAGCCGTGTCCAGCGGTTCGGTTTCGAACACGAGGGATCCGCCGTCCTCCTCGCGCTGATCCGAGGGGAGGTCCGGGGTCGCTGCGTAGGACGCCCACTTACCGGCGAACGACCCCACACTCAGCGGTGATTGCACGGAGAGCGAGCGCTGCTCGACCTGCTCCGCGGCTTCCTCCAGGGCATGCCTGGTGAGCGTGAATTGGCGCGGTACCAGGTTCGGCGACGGCCAGCTCGGTTCGCCCACCCAGCGTCCCGGCCGGTCGTCGTAGGTGGGCTGCGGTGTCACGCTGTCCTGCATCCATGCCCGCAGCATCGGTTCGTCCATCACGCCGGTATCGCGGCCCTTGAGCCAATGATCCCACCAGCGCACCATTTCCTGGAGGAAGCCGATCGCGGGCCCCGGGACCCCGAGATGCGGATACTTGTGACCCCAGGGTCCGATCAGTCCGCGCCGTGGGACGTCGAGATGCTCGAGCAGCCGGAAAATCGCGTTGGTGTAGCCGTCGGCCCAGCCTCCGACCGCCAGGACCGGGCATTGCACCGATCCGTAGTCCTCGTTGACCGAGGCACGTTTCCAGTAGTCGTCACGGTGCTGGTGCTCGAGCCATCGCTCGATCCACAGCCCACTGCCTTCGAGACGCTGGTGCCACAGTTCCCGCCAGCGATCGCCGACGATGGCGGGATCCGGTGGCAAGCTGTTGAACGCGAACATCACTGTCGCCTCGGACAAGTTGTCCGAGAGCAGGCAGCCGCCCATATAATGCATATTGTCGACGTAGAGATCCTCGGTCGCCGAGGCGCTCACGATCGCCTTCAATGCCGGCGGCCGGCGCGCAGCGACCTGCAGGCTGTTGAAACCGCCCCAGGAGATCCCCATCATGCCGACATTGCCGTCGCACCACGGCTGCGCGGCCAGCCATTCGATCACATCGCAGGCGTCGTCGTGTTCTGTGGCCAGGTATTCGTCGGTCAGGACTCCGTCGGAGTCACCGCTGCCGCGTAGATCAACCCGGACACTCGCGTAGCCGTGCCCCGCCGTATACGGATGGTTGAGCGCGTCGCGGGCGCGGGTCAGATCACGCTTACGGTACGGGATGTACTCGAAGACCGCGGGCACCGGTTCCTCGGTGACAGGCCGCCAGAGCCGCGCGGCGAGCTGCGCGCCGTCACGCATCGGGATGAAGATGTTTTCGGTGTCGATGACCTGGTAGGGAAACTTGTCGACGGTACGCAACCTCAGCGGACCTCCTCGAATTCGAAGGGCAGGGCATCAACGGCATCGCGATAGCGCTGCTCGAGCGCCGCCGAATCGCCGGCACCGATATAGAGGGTGGCGAGCTTGTAGCGATAGGCATCCTGGTTCGGCAATTCCGACAGCCGCTCCCCGACTCCGACATCCACCTGTACCTCGGTGCCCGGGAAGCGCTGCCGCAGCGCCTCGATCTCGATGTCGCTGGGCACCCGCGTAACGATCCCGTCCTCGTAGCGGGGCACCATGCACTGTGCCGCAACCGCGAATTCGCCCTTGCGATGCGGCATCCGCGGCGGAATGCCGAGGGCCACATCGATGGCCACGGCATGGTTGGAGCAACCGTCCACCTTCGCGAACAAGTCGCTGTGCGATTGTGAGATACGGGTGTTGACCTCGATGAGCCAGAGTTTCCCGGTCTCGGCATCCCACATGAACTCGGAGTTGAAGCAGCCGTTGTCGTAACCGGTGTGACGCAGGTATCGCTCGGTGACATCGATCATCTGCTGCTGTACATCCGCGGGCACCGTGCAGGCCGGATAGTCGAGGTGATCGAAGCTGAGCCCTGCGGCGTCCTTACGCATATCGAAAACGCCGTGCACGTGGTATTCGCCCCGGAACATCGATCCCTCGGGAGCAGCCTGGGTGCCCGTCACGATCTGTTCGGCCAAGCAGGTTCGCCCGCCGGCCGCGCGGATACCATCCGGTACATCGACCCGGGCCAGTGCTCGATCGAACGGGTCGGCGATACGACCGATCTCGGCACGGATCTGCTCCACGGCGGCGGCGAAGGCCTTCGGGTCCGATACCTCGAATCCCAGCTGCGAGGAATGTGATTTGATGGGCTTCACCCAAAAGGGGAACGGGATATCGATATGGTCCAGAGCATTATCGTCGAAGGGATCGAACGCACAGAACCGCGGAACGCACTCGGGTACTATTTCACGTTGCAGTACCCGACTCCAGTACTTGTGCTCGGTTTTCAGCACACTCTCCAGATCGGCTGAGGGCAAACCGAACTCGTCGGCGAGAATCGGCACGATCACGCTGGTCGGGAAGTCCCAGTGCGCGACAAGCGCGTCCACCCGCCCATCGAGGGCACGCAATTCCGCGCGTGCCCGATCCAGCAGCTCATCGAAATCGAATTCCTCGGCGGATACCAGGGACTCGTAATCGAGTAAACCGTGTACGGACAATTCCACGGGAAGGTCGACCGTGCCGATTTCGTCACGCTGAGCCTCGGTGAGGGCCGGCACAAAAACATTTTTCTTCACACGGGCCGTGTTATCCCACAATCCACGGGCCAAACGTTTCTGCCGGAATTCACCTTCACCTGGAACGACGACTGTGTGTTGTTGGGCATCGAGACTGCGGTTCTCGCGGTCCGGGTCGACCGGCGAGAGACCGGATGCAGCCTCGCCGGGCAGGATGGCCGACTCGACCGCGACAAGGCCGCCACCGCGGCCGTGGCCGGCCGCCGCCGGATCCTGTTCCTTGCGCAGGCCCATGACCGCGATCGTAGGAATACTGACGCACATCCGGCGGAATGGAAGTTCTGGGTGCCGACCATGGGCGGGCTCGGGGTGCGGTGGAACGGGACTCCGCTGGTCGGCTCAGGGCCGGAACACCGCTCGGATACATCCCTGCTCTTTCGTCTTGAACAACTCGTAGCCGCGTACCGCGTCCTCCAACGGCAGGTCATGAGTGATCAGATACGACGGATCGAGGTCGCCCTGCTCGATGTAGTCGAACATTCGCGCCATGTACCGCTGCCCGTGTTGCTGAGCCGTACGGATGGTGAGGCTCTTGTTCGTGACCACCCCCATCGGGAACTTGTCGGTGAGCCCGTAGATGCCCAGCACCGAGACCACTCCGCCTTTGCCGCAGGCGAGGATGGCCTCCCGCAGTGGGGTTGCACGATCGGTTTCCAGACGAAGCAGCTGCTTGACTCGGTCGTAGACCTGTTGCAACCCCGTCCCGTGGCCCTCCATACCGACCGCGTCGATACACGCGTCCGGTCCCCTGCCACCGGTGATCTCCCGCAGAGTCTCCTGAACGCTGTCCACCTTCGTGTAGTCGATCGTGACCGCGTCGAATCGCTCCCGCGCCAGCGCCAGACGTTCGGGAAACCGATCTATCACGATGACTCGCTCCGCGCCGAGCAGCCCGGCGGAATGCGCTGCCATCAACCCCACACCGCCCCCGCCCCACACCGCGACGGTGTCCCCTGCGGAGATATCGCAGAAGTCCGCGCCCATGAGGCCGGTCGGTACCGCATCGGAGCAGAACAGGGCCTGTTCGTCGGTGATACCGTCCGGGACGGTGAAACAGTTGACGTCGCCGAACGGGACGCGGATGTAGTTCGCATGCGATCCCTGGTACCCGCCGAACGGATGGGTGTATCCGTAGATACCGCCCGTCGGGTACCCGAAGACGGGCTGCTGCAGGGCAGCGTTCGGGTTGGTGGTGTCGCATATCGAATACTGGTCGTGTGCGCAGTAGCGGCACGAGCCGCAGCCGATGAACGAGGGCACGACCACTCGCGCGCCGACCTTCGTCGCGGCGACCTCCCGGCCCGTCTCGACGACCTCGCCCATGAACTCGTGACCGAAGACGTCTCCCGCGCGCATGCCCGGGAGGTAACCGTCGATGAAGTGCAGATCCGAACCGCATGTGGTCGTCAGTTTCACCTGCACGATCACATCGTGCGGGTTGACCAGTACCGGGTCGGGGACGGTCTCGACCGCGAGATCGTTGACACCGTTCCAGCACAGTGCACGCATCACTCCTCCTCGGTCGGTCGGCGGCGCGCGCTCGGGTTCTGCTCGAGTGTGGGCACCTCGCCTGTTTGCAGCAGCGCACGCGCGCGATAGAGAACCGTGAAGATCGCCATACCGCTGAGCTGT
The DNA here is from genome assembly GCF_014645735.1 of Nocardia jinanensis. Classification (GTDB taxonomy): domain Bacteria; phylum Actinomycetota; class Actinomycetes; order Mycobacteriales; family Mycobacteriaceae; genus Nocardia; species Nocardia jinanensis. The sequence continues at coordinate 359,596 of NZ_BMMH01000006.1, forward strand.
TCCGGCAGCGGCGCTTGCGCCGACATCCGGACCTCGGTGCCCAGTTCGTGCGGGGCGTCGGCGAATCCGAGCTCCACCTGCACGAGGTCGGTATCGGTAGCGTCGACGAATCGGAGCCCGTCTTCCTCCGCGACCAGAACACTCTCCCAGTTGATGAGCTCGTGGCCGTCGCGCCGCACCGCCCACTCGTAACGATCCGGGGCAGTCGAGCGCACCTCGGCGATCCCGCTGAAGACGCGCGATAGATTCTCGGCATCGCGCCAGAACTGTGCCGCCGCCGCACGCGGGCACCTCATTGTCAATGTCTGGCTGGTGCTGCCGCCGCTCACCGATCCCGCGGCTTTGCCGGCGAGCGTGACGAGCTCTTGTTTCACCTTGTCGAGATAGTGCACGAGGCCCTTTCCCTTCGCATGTAGCCACCGTGTCTCGTCGTTCGCTGAACGGACCCTGCCGGCCGCCGGTATGGACCAGCGGCCGGCAGGCGATCACGGTGCGGGCGGGTCGGGTGGTTGATCGGTTTTCCGTCCGCTGGCCATATCCCGGAGTTTGTCCATTGCGGCGGCGCCCAATCCTGCTGTCCGCTGGGCACCGGGGCTGGATGGGGTGCCCGGGTGCGGGCGTGTCGGCGCAGTCTTCTTCGCCGCGGCCATCCGATCGCCGAGGCCCGCCATGTCCTGCGGTGGTTCGATCTCGGCGAACCGCGGCCACACCTGGTCCTGCTCGTAGTCGATGTGCTCGCGCATCGCGGCGATGAACTCGGTGAGGGCCTGCTCGAACTCCGGAGCCCCGACCTCGGAGCGCTCGATGCGCTCGAGCAGTTGTTTGCCCGTGTCCTCTTGTTCGAGGGCACGGTCGGCGAGTTCGTCACCGTCGGGCAATGCCGTGCGGACGGCGGGCCAGAAGTACTGTTCCTCCACCGCCTCGTGCTGGGAGGCGGCGATCACGAGGCTGGTCGCCAGGTGTGCGCGGTTCTGTAGCTCGATCTCACTGTCACCGCGGCCGCGTTCGAGCGACTCGATCATGCCGAGCACGCTTTCGTGCTCGCCGCGTAGAAAAGTCAACGCATCCACGGTGGTCTCCCTTCTCTGCCCGAATTCCTCAGGCGGGCCCGTGTTGTTCGTGGGTGAACTGCTTGGTCCCCACTACCGCAGGGCTGCCCTCGGGATTGGCGGTCGCGCCCTGGTTCTCCCGCTCACCGGTACCGAGCCAGTCGCGCACCGGATCCTCGACGTACTGCCACTCCACGCCTGCGGGCCACGGTCCCTGACCTTCGTTCCACGGACCGCGCGCGCTGCCGTCGCCATTGGACATGTTGAACGCGACATTCTGGAAGCGGTCGTCGCCGGGCAGCACGCCGGGCGGGAAGTTGACCGGCAGTTCGTTGAGGGCCGCGGTGAACTGCTGGAAATGGGCGACCTCGCGCGACATCAGGAACGACAGGGTGTCCTGGACACCGGAATCGTCGGTGAACTGCTTCAAATACTCGTAGACGATCTTGGCGCGAGATTCCGCGGCCAGGTTGCTGCGCAGATCCACCGACGGCTCACCGTTGGAATTGACATACGCCCCGCTCCAGGGAACACCGGCGGAGTTGCCCACATCGGGGCCACCCCCGCGCAGCGCGAGGAACAGCGGATCGGTAGCGACTTGGTGGATGGCCTGTTCCTTCCCGTCGGCCGAGGCGATCACCGGCATCCAGTCGCAGTGCTCGTTGGCCTGCTTCAGGTCATCGTTGAGACCGTCCAGCAACATCGTGATCATGTTTCCGACGATCTCGAGGTGGCTGAATTCCTCGGTGGCTATATCCATGAACAGGTCGTACATCCTCGGGTGCTTGCGGCGCAGTACGAAGGCCTGGCTGAAGTACTGCATGGCGGCCTTGAGCTCGCCGTTGGCACCACCGAACTGCTCCTGTAGCAGTGTCGCGAACCGCGGATCCGGGCGCTCGACACGTACCTCGAACTGCAGATCCTTGTTGTGGATGAACACTCTCACTCCTCATGATCGGGCCGTGTCGACCCCCACGACCTACCGGCGCCGCGGCGGGAAACAGCATTGAACAGAAGTTCGACTGCGAGTGCGCCTGCGCTTACTCGAAGGTCTTCGCGGAGCCCCTCGAGTCCGAAAGAAATCATCGGGCGACCTGGGCACTGACCGATGCGCGCCATTCGGCTCGGTGGTATCGGCCCCTGAGCGTGATCCCACCGTAGGGGAACACCCGCCCTCCAGCAGGGAAATCGGAGGGCGTGTCCAGCTCACTGCAGTTCTCGCCGGCCTGCCGAACTCGAGCGGCGAAACAGTTACATTCCGTCATGGCGTCGAGCAGGTGAATCTTCGGGATCCGGTAGGCCGTTACGAACTCGGATCGCTAGTGGCGGCCGGAAAACGGTGGCCAGCTCGAGGTGATGTACGCACTGATATGACAACGCCGGTGTGACTAGTTCACGCCATTTCGTGGCGGCGGCCCGGGGCATCGCGAGCGGCACCGGAGAAGGTATCCATGCGAGCGACAGCGTGCGGGGCCCTGTACAGAGCACGGCCAGCGGAGAAGGATCTCCACCGAGGCGGCCGAGCCGGCGGCGCTCCTGTCGAGTGCCGGCCGTGCGGATGCGTTCGACCTCGGCCGCCCGCCGATCGTGGGAACCTCGCCGATCACGGGGATCGGTACGGAACGGGCGGGACGGGCGGGACGGGTTTGTCGAGCGGTGTCGGCAAATCCCTCTGAGCACCACGTTTAGGAGATCCACCGAGGGGTAACGCGCACGAACCTACCGCGGGCGAGCAATGCCGCGTCCAGGTCGAGCAGGTCGAGAGTGGAGCCGGAGGATCGGAGGATCGATGCCTGCTGAACCGAGTGTGCAAATCCCGCTGCCCGCCGAGGACGTCTTCGCGATCCTCGCCGACGGCTGGCTCTACGGGCTATGGGTTGTCGGCGCCACCCATATACGCAAGGTCGATCCCGGCTGGCCCGACACCGGCTCTCGTATCCACCACAGTGTGGGCGGGTGGCCGCTGACCCGCAACGACACCACGGAGGTCCTGGTGGTGGACGCGCCGCACCGGCTCGAGCTCGGTGCCCGGCTGTGGCCCGCCGGTGCCGCGCGCATCCGGCTGAACCTCATCGAGCGCCGACCCGACCTCACCGAGGTGAGGATGGTCGAGCGCGTGTACCAGGGGCCCGGACGCCTGTTGCCGGGCGTGGCGCAAGACCTGGTGCTGGTTCCGCGGAACCGGGAATCATTGCGACGTCTCACGGCGCTGGCCGTCGGCCGCGCAGCTACCGGCATGACCTGATCACGCTATCCCGCACGCCCGCCCACGCACCCGAGTGCCGGTCGGCAACCGTGCTGCGGTCGCAGATCTCCGCGGGGTTCCATCACTGGCGTCAGGTCTGGACGGGGATGTCCGGCGGGGTGGTCGATGGCCCGGTCTGCCACCGGTGCACGCCCGCGCCGAGCGCGTAGGACAGGTGACCGCCCAGCGCTCCGCCGACGCCCACCGCCGCCAGCCCGAAGGCGCCGAGGATCGTGGCGTGACGTTGATGTTCTCTGCGTAGGTAAGCCCCGAGGAACAACGCACTGCCTACTGTGTTGGCCGACGCGTGGATCAGTGCCACACGCCGTTGCGGTGTATCGAGACCGCGCACCTCGGCGAGGCCGGTGACCACGGTGGGCACGGTGGCCGCCAATCCGATCAGAACCAGATGCTGCGCCGCGTCGTAGCGACCGGTCAGGCGAAGCACCGCAGCGCTGGACCAGGCCCCGATCGGCATCGTGACGAGCAACGGGTGCACCGGATGACCCAGCCACGAACCACGCAACCACTCCCCGGTACGGCCCCGCCCCACGACACGATCCGCCACGGCCGACAGCACCGCGGCCGGCCGATCGACCACACCGGCCTCCTCGACTCCTCGCAGAACTCGATGCAGGTTCATTCCGCCGCCATACCCGCTCACCTCGCGGCAAACCTGCCGGATTCGGGGCAACCGACACAGCTGCCGGTACCGGCGGCCGCCGCCGGCGCCGGGGCGAGGTTCCGATGGCTACCGGCGAGTGCCCCGGGACCGTTCCGCCGACGGCGCCGCCCGCGAGGGAAGTGCTCGCGGCCACGAACACGCGGCCTCCCGTGTTCACGGTCGTCGGCGGTCCGTCACACCCGTACCTACTCGGCCTCGACACCCACCGCGGCAGACCGACGCCTCGAGCACCATGTGCCGACTCGGCGATTCCGCGCCGTGGTGCGACAGTCTCGCTTCAGCGCCCTCAGTATCCGTCGGCGAGACGGCCCGAGATCTCCTCGGCGGCAGCGATGATCAGTCGGGTCAGTTCCGCGCGACGTTCCTCGGTCAGCCTGGACACCGGCGCCGCGGTACCGAGCGCGGCAACCGGCCTTCCTGATCGCCGGATCAGCGCGGCGGTACCCCAGATACCTTGGTCGATCTCCTCGCTGGACTGGCTGAATCCGGCCTCGCGTACCGCGCGTAGCGCCTGGTCGGAGATCATCTGCACGTGCGCGGGGGCGAGCAGCGGGCGGGTCCGATCGAGATACTCGTCGCGCTCGGGTCCGGGCATGGTGGCCAGCAGCAGGCGGGGAATGGACCCGGAATGCAACGCCATCGGCTGACCCCGGTCGAACTGCAGGGACACCGGGCGGGTGGATTCGACCCGATCGACGCAGAAGGCGAAGTCGCCTCGGCGGCGAGCGATGAGGACGGTCTCGTCGGCGGTGTCGCGCAGCCGGGTGATGATCGGGCGGGCGACGTCGGCGAGGGTGTCCCGTGCCTCATCATGAGCCTCGGCCAGGGCCAGGACCTTGTTGGTGAGCCGATAGCCACCACCCGGGCACGGCTCCACGAAACCCGTTTCGCGCAAGATCCCGATGTAACGATAGGCAGTGGACTGCTTGTACCCGAGGTGATCCGCGATTTCGGCGACGGTCCAGACCGAGTTCGCTCCGGTGAACGAGCTCAGCGTGGCCAGAACCCGACGACCGCTCTCCGCTCCCGCCACCTGTCCGGGCTCCTGAGGTCGAGCCATATTCATCCTCTCGCAATGCTCATTTTCATTATGTGGGAATAGTACACGGGAACATGATCTTCCGTCACAGGATTTCCACTGCGCTCCTTCGACCAACCTCTCGAACACGCCCCAGCGATCAACAGCTCGCCCTTCCACCGCCAGAATCCCGACCATTAACCATGACCACCAGCTAATATTGTCATCCATCAGAATTACGACGACACCCCGGGCCGCGCAGCAGACGCGCTGAGGTATACGCAATCTCCTCGAAACACGTGATTAACACCTCAGAACCGCCTTGACGAGACCGCACGGTTCGCCTAATCTAATTCCCACATTGCACCTTCTTTTCTCTCACATTATGAGAGACAGGATTCGGGTTTGGTTGGCGGTCCGCGGCGCAGGGCCGGGCTCCGATCGGAGCGCCCGGCATACGAGTACTGCTCCACGACAGGTCCGGCCCTGAAATGCGATCGGGGCCGGTCGCCCTGCGCCCCGGTTCTCGGACGCGACTTCGGGCGTCCCGTGAGCCGCACAGGAAAGGACTATCCATGCCTACTCGTTCCACGACTGTGGCCGCTCCGGCGGTCGAGCTCGTACCGGACAGGCTTTACCGGCTGGGCGGTGTGGTGCCGATCGACGGCCGGCTGAGCTGGCGCCGCCCGGGGGTCACGGGATTCGAGCCGATCAGCGCCTACCTCCTGCTCGAGGAAGACAACGCACTCCTCGTGGGCACCGGCGTCAAACTGCATCGCCGGCTGATCATCGATCAGGTTCGCGAACTTCTCGGTGACCGCAAGCTACACCTGTACGCCGACCGCAACGAGGCAGACGAGATCGGCAACCTCGCGGCACTCGTCAGTGAGTTCGACGTCGAGCACATCTGGTTCGCCGGTGCCGGTCATCTGCTCAGGTGGTTCGAACACGACGACTTCGGCGGATCCGCACCGGGCGAGGACCGAGTGACCATGCACTTCCTGATGCCCGCCGACAACCCCGGCCGGACCCTGATCCGGGAGTTGAACCGTCCCAGCGAGGTGGCATTCGATCCGAACCACCGGACGACGCTCATGAACACTCGCCTGACGGTGCTCGGGTTCGCGTGGCTCTACGATGCCGGGACCAGGACTTTGTTCTGCAGTGACTTCTTTTCCGAGGGCAAGCTCGACACAGCGGACGGCTCCCCGGTGATGTCGGCCGAGGAACGATCCACTCTCGACGAGGTCCGCGATCACATCTACACCCGATTCGAGTGGATGAGAGACGCCGAGACCGGGCCCCTGATCGAGGACCTGCACAAGTTCTTCGACGGCGTCGAGATCGACCGTCTCGCGCCTTACCACGGCACGGTCATCGAAGGCCCCGATCAGGTCCGTCGGCACCTGCAGATGGCCCTCGATGTGCTGGCCCCCGACGCCGCACTCGCCGCGGCCCCGACTTCGACGCAGGAGACCACCGACCATGCCTGATCTCGACGACCTGCTCGATGTCTTCGGCACCTATTTCGTGCACGAGCGCTTCCCCCGGCCGATCGCGGACGGGGTGCAGTGGATCGGCGGCTGCTCCGCGCTGTTCATGGACAAGGAGCGCCAGGACCTGGTGCACTCGGCTCTGAACACCTACCTCATCACGGGCACGGAGAAGACCCTGCTGGTCGACACCGCGCATCCGGGGTTGTGGGACACCTACCTCCCCGCACTCGAAAAGGCGCTCGGCGGACGCCGGCTCGACTACGTGATGCCGACCCACCCGGAGATCCCGCACGGTGGTTCGTTGTCCATGCTCTACGATGCGCATCCCGAAGTGAAGGTGGTCGGCGACGTCCGCGACTACTTCCTCTATCACCCATCGGTGCCGGATTCGGCGTACCAGGCGATGGCGCCCGGGTCGACCCTCGACCTCGGTGGCCGTGAGTTCGAGTTCGTCGACTCGGTGTTCCGTGACCTGCCGAACACGATATGGGGATTCGACCATGGATCCCGGGTGCTGTTCCCCGCCGACGGGTTCGCCTTCTTCCATTGGCACCGCGAGGACACGTGCGGGTTCACCGCCGAGGAGTCCGGTATCGAACCGTCCACCGAGATGTACTCGGTGATGACCGCGATCGTCAGTGGCATAGGACATCTGGATGTCGAGTCGCGGATCCAGCGGTTCATGGATCTGCTGGAGCGCTTCGCCCCGTCGATGCTCGCTCCCGCCCACGGCACGGTCGTCGCCGACATCCCCGTGGCATTGAACTACCTGACCGCGCTGCGCAACGACAGCCGCGCCGGAATCTCGAAGTGATCGGCCGCCCCTTCTCCACCGAGTAAGACCGAGGACAAGCCATGTACGCCAGAACTTCTCGTCGCGCCAAGCTCGTGGTGGCCGGTGCGACCGTCGCAGTGTCCGCGCTCCTGTTGTCCGCGTGTGGCGGTGGCGGCGGACCCGCCGCGGGTGGCGACCTGCCCGAATCCTCCACCTACGTGATCGCCATCCCACAGGACTTCCAAGGTGTCGACCGCGCGAGCTACTCCAGTGAGGCGTCGAAGGTTCTCGCCGACGTCATGCAGAGTCGGCTGCTCGAGTTCGAGACCGACGCGAGCACACCCACGTCCTGCCTGTCCGAGGTACCCACCCCACTGAATCCGCAGTCCGCCCTGGTGGAGAAGTGGGCGGTGACCCCGGACGGGCTGGGCATCGAGATCGCTCTGCGTAACGGGGTGCGCAGCGCGGTGGGTAATACGCTCACCGCCGAGGATGTGAAGTGGACCCTCGATCGTGCGGTGGCCATCGATGCCGGCGCTCAGACCCTGTTCTTCAAGGTCGGCGGCTTCGACCGGGCGAACCCGGTCACGGTGATCGATCCGGCGCACCTGCGGATGAATCTCGTGTCGCGGAACGCGATGGCGCCGTATGTGCTGGCCAGCGTCGCGGGCATCATCCTCGACAGCGCCGATGTGCGTGCCAACTCCACCCCGGAGGACCCCTGGGGCAAGAATTACCTCACCGACAACACCGCGAACTTCGGTCCGTGGGATCTGACCGGGTTCACCTCCCAGCAGCTCACCTTCGACCGGAACCCGAACTTCGCCGGTAAGCGCGGCAATATCGACCAGATCCTGCTGCAGACCGTCGCCGATGCCTCCTCGCGGATCCAGCTGTTGCAGTCCGGGCAGGTCGCCGAGGTCACCAACCTCGACTACACGCAGCTCGAGCACCTCCGCGACAGCGACACCGTCAATCTCGCCGACTGCGCCAACCCCGCCCGGGACTGGCTGGGGCTCAATGCCTCCGATCCGATCGTCGGCAAGCCCGAGGTGCGGCAGGCGATCTCCTATGCACTCGACCGGGTCGCGATCAACCAGGCCGTCTACCGCGGGTTCGCCGCGCCCTCCGCGGGTGGGTTGTCGGCCCAGTTCGGTGCACCGGCACCGGATCCCGACCCGTACGCTCGCGATCTGGACAAGGCCCGGAAGTTGCTTTCCGAAGCCGGCTACGCGGACGGCTTCACGCTGGATCTCAGCGTCTCCCCCGCCCAGCCCGGACCGCATTCGGCGAATCTCGCCGCGATCGTCCAGCAGCAGCTCGGTGAGGTAGGTATCGAAGTCAACGTCGTGACCGTGCCCTCCGCAGTGCAGTTCCGTTCCGACGGGCTGGCACACACGATGCAGGCCTGGCTACTGGCGGAGACGCCGGCGTTCGCCAACGCGGGCTACTCCGGCTGGCTGACCAGTGGTTGCGGAGGTCTGCAGAACTACGCCGGATTCTGCAATCCCGAGTTCGACACGCTGACCGCCGAGCTGATGGCCGACAGCACGGGACCGCGAGCGCAGGCGACCACGAATGGCGTCGCCACACTGATCGCAGAACAGCAGCCCGCCGTGTATCTCGCGGACCGCTCCACGATCAATATCCGCAGTATCTGTGCCGAGCAGGTACCGGCGTCGTCGTTCGGCACCAACTACACCGAGGCGAACACCCGATGCCAGTAGAAACCCAGCCCGTATCGGCGTCCTACGACGCCACGGATACCACGACCGCATCGGACATGTCTCCCGCGGAACCCGGAAAGGGCTCCGCGGGGGCGGCCCGGCGAGTTCCGGTGGCGATGCTGCTCGGTCGGCTCGTAGCCATCCCGGTATCCATCTTCGCGGTCGCGACACTGGCGTTCTGGCTGATCCGGCTGCCGGGCACCAACGCCGCGGCCGCGATCGGCGGCGAGTACGCCGACGCGGAGGCCATCGCCCGGATCGAGGGAGAGCTGGGGTTCAACCGGCCGCTGTGGTCGCAGTACACCGACTTCCTCGCCGGCCTCGTCCGCGGTGACCTCGGGATGTCGTACTTCACCCGCCGTCCCGTCTCCGAGGAGATCTTCGGGCGACTGCCGCTCGACCTCACTGTCGGCCTGCTCGGCCTTGTGGTGGCGATCGTCGTGGGCGTCGGAATGGGTGCCGTCGGCGCCTACTACCGCACCGGACCCGCTGATCAGACGACGCGGGTGATCGTCAGTGTGCTGCAGTCTCTTCCGGAGTACGTATTCGCCCTCGTCCTGGTCTACGTGTTCTTCTACGTCCTCGGTGTGGCTCCCGCCCCGGTGGGGCAGGTGTCCATGCGCACTGCCGTACCTGACGGGGCCACCGGTGTGGTGGTGATCGATTCGCTCCTCGCCGGCGATATGTCCACCTTCGGCAGGGCCGCGCAGCAGCTCGTGCTCCCGGTGCTGAGTTTCGGACTGGTCCTTTCCGCGGTTTTCGCCCGTGTCACCCGGTCGCAGTTCGCGACGGTGCTGTCGTCCCAGCAGATCCAATACGCGCGCGCTTGCGGACTGACCCCGGCTCGGGTGTTCTGGTCGGCATTCACCGTCTCACGAACCGCTGTCCTGACCACGATCGCCGTGGTCACCGGTGCGATCATCGGCGGCGGCGCGATCATGCAGAAGATCTACAACCTCGACGGAGCGGCAGCATTCGGCGTCGACTCGATCTTCAAGTTCGATCTACCTGTCATCCAAGGAATCGTCATCGCGCTCGGTGGCCTGACGGTAGTGGCGTTCCTCGTCATCGACATCGTCATCCTGCTCCTCGACCCGCGCGTCCGTCACAAGTCCTGAGGCCTCCACCATGACCAGCCACATCGGGGCGGACACCGCCCCCAGCACTTCGCCGGACACCACCCCGCCCGGCGCCGTCCCCGAGCCGGCCATCGTCCGTGCGGACCGAGCCCGGAAGAAGAACCGCCGACGCGGGCTCGCCGGCGCGTATATCGGCGGGGGGATGCTGGCGGCACTCGCCGTCGCCGCGATCGTCTGCAGGTTCTTTCTCGACTCGGATCGCATCGATCCGGCAATGGTGCTCACCGCACCCACCGGCGAGCACCCGTTCGGAACGGACTCGGCCGGTCGCGACGTTGCGCTGCGCACCTTCGCCGCCGCCGCGGCCGACCTGCCGCTGGCGCTCGGAGGTACCGCCGTCGCCATGGTCGTCGGTACCGCGCTCGGCCTGTTGGCCGGTTCCGGTGGCCGCGGCTCGGGCTACATCATGCGCATAGTCGACGGCTTCGACGCCTTCCCGTTGCTCATCCTGATCCTGGTGATCGTGCAGATCAGTGGTGGTGGCACCGCGATCCTGCTGGCAACCATCGCGATTCTCAACATCCCCCGCTTCATCCGGCTCACCCGCGCGGAATCGATGCACCTGCGGGAGTCGCGCTACGTCTTCTACTCGCAAGTGATCGGCACCTCGGTGTACTACCGGCTGCGCACCCATATCCTGCCGAATATCTCGGGCACGATCCTGTCGCAGGCGAGTACCGGTGCGGCACTGGCACTATCGGCGGTCGGCGCGATGAGCTTCCTCGGTCTCGGCATCGCCCCACCGATACCCAGTTGGGGATCGATGATCCAGGCCGGGTCCGCCGGGCTCACCACCGGCCAATGGTGGCCCATCGCCTTCCCCGCGCTGGCACTGGTGTATTCGATCGTCGCGCTGAACCTGATTTCCGACAGCCTCGACGCCCACTTCGCCAAGGAGGTCGAATGACCACCGAGACAACACCACTACTCCAGGTCACCGACCTCGCCGTCGAATTCGGCCGCGGCGACACCGCCACCCGGGTCGTACACGATGTGTCCTTCGAGGTACACCAGGGCGAGTTCGTCGGCATCATCGGCGAGACCGGGTCGGGCAAGTCGGTATCTCTGCGGGCGGCGCTGGGAATGCTGCCCTCGACCGGCCGTATGGTCAGCGGGCGGTCCCTTTTTCAAGGCAAAGACCTGCACAAACTCGGTAGACGTGGGCTCCGTGCGGTGAAGGGTAACGATATCGGGTTCATTCCGCAGCAGCCCTGGAGTGCGCTCAATCCCGTCCAGTCCGTCGAGAAGCAGTTCCTCGCGGTCGGCCGCTCGCACGGCAAGAGCAAGGCGTGGATCCGCGAGGCGGCGCGCGAGATGCTGCGCCGGGTGGAGATCACCGCCCCCGAGCGAGTGTTGGCGGGTCACTCCGGCAATCTGTCCGGCGGAATGGCGCAGCGCGTGGTCATCGCCATCTCGCTGATGCTGCAGCCCGATCTGGTAGTCGGCGATGAACCCACCACCGCACTGGACGTGACCGTGCAGAAGGAGATCCTCGATCTGCTCAGCCGGATCTGCCGGGAGGACGGCAAGTCCATCCTCGTGGTCACCCACGATCTCGGTGTCGTGTCCACCTACTGCGACCGGGTCTATGTCATGCGTGACGGACGGGTACTCGAGAACGGGCCGACCCGCTCGGTATTCTCCGGCCCGCAGCACGAGTACACACAGCAGCTGGTCACGGCGTCCACCCGCTATCTCGACGACGAACCCTCCGACGCTTCGGTGAAAGCTGTTGTGGCATGAGCAGACTCGAAGTTCAGCGGCTGCACAAGATTTACGGACGTGGCGATCGGAGCGTGAAGGCCGTCGACGACGTCTCGTTCTCCGTCGCGGCCGGGTCCACGCTCGGGCTGATCGGTGAGAGCGGCTCGGGGAAGTCCACCCTGGGCCGTATCTGCCTCGGGGCCGAGGCCGCCGACAGTGGCCGGATCGTGATGGACGGAGTCGACTTCGCCTCGCTGGACAAGGCCGGCCTCGCCCGGTGGCGCCGGCGTAGTTCGATCGTATTGCAGGAGCCGGAGCTCGCGCTCAACCCGCGCAGAACAGTGGGACAATCGGTGTCCGAGCCACTGGACGTGCACTTCAAGGACATGTCGAAGGCGGACCGGCGGGCACGCGGTGAGCAGGCGTTCGAACTCGCGCACCTGAGCCCGGCCCTGTGGAACCGCTACCCGGCCGAACTCAGCGGTGGTCAGCAGCAGCGAGTCGGTATCGCGCGTGCCATGGTCACCGAGCCCGAATTCGTCGTGCTCGACGAGCCCACCGCCTCACTGGACCTGTCGGTGCGTTCGCGGATCCTCGACACCCTGTGCGAGGTCCAGGAAGCGATGAACGTTTCCTACCTGCTGATCACCCACGATATGTCGACCGTCTCGGCGCTGGCCTCCGACGTCGCGGTGCTCTTCCGTGGACGCGTGGTCGAGGCCGGTCCGTGGCGCTCCGTCCGGCGGAACCCGCAGAACCGGTACACCCGCCAACTGTTGTCGGCGGTGCTGACCGTCGATCGAAGTACCTGACAGCAGACCATCCGTCGACCACCCCACCTCCCCGACTCAGCGGAAGGTCATGTGACACAGCATGAAAACGCCAGACAGTTGTGAACGCGACGGTGACGTCGTTCGCGTCGCCACCGCGCAGTTCTTCTCGGGCCCGGATGTAGCGGCCAACACCGAACTCTGCGCCGGTTATATCCGCGCCGCCGCCACAGCCGGTGCCCAGCTGATCGTGCTGCCGGAGAACAGCAATCGAGTCCGGGACTATGCAGATCGTGCCGAGTGCCACGAACACTCCGAGGAACTCGACGGCGAATTCGTCACCGGTCTCCGGGAAGCCTGCCGTGCGACCGGCATCCACGCGGTCGTCGGTGTCGACCTGCGCGCCGATACCGCACCGGAGGTATGGATCGCCTCGATTCTGATCGGACCCGACGGCGAGATCCTGCACATCCACCACAAAACCGTTTTGTGGGACTACGAATACACCCTGTTCACGCCGGGAGCGGAACCACTCGAGGTGGTCGACACCGCGATCGGCCGACTCGGCCTGTTGATGTGCGCCGACGGAATCGCACCGGACGTACCGCGAGTACTCGGCACACTGGGTGCCCAGATCCTGTGCAACTCGCTCAACTCCCGCGGCCCGGACGAGGTGCGGGTACACGTTCCGTTACGAGCACTCGAGAACCACGTCTGGCATATCTCGGCCAACACCGTCGGTGGGCCTGCCGACGCGTATCCGTGGATGGGTGGCTCGCAGATCGTTTCGCCACGCGGTGAAGTACTCGGCGCCGCCGGTGAGGTGCAGGAGGCTCTGGTGTGGGCGGATATCGTGCCGGCCGCGGCCGACGACAAGAACGTTCCCGGTTTCGCCGATATCATGGGCTGGCGCCGGCCGGATCTCTACGGCGACCTGATGACCCCGCACGAAGGCCTTCCCGTCGCTTCCATGCTCGGTCCGGTCGACCCCGAGATGCCGGCGAAACCGCTCGATGTGGCAACCCTGCAGGTCTCCTGGTTCCACAACCAGGACTGGACCATCACCCGTGCCCTCGGGCAGATCGCCCATGCCGCACGCCGAGGCGCGACCCTCGGGGTTCTGCCGGAGTTGTTCTGCTTCCGCCCCGGCGAGGTCGCCGAAGATCCCGCGGCCGCCGCCCTCGTCTCTCGGCGGGTACTCGACACGATCCGGCAGTCGGCACGCGAGCATCAGCTGTGGGTCGTCGTCCATCTCGTCGAACGTGAGGGCACGGCCTTCTACTCGACCGCCTACCTGATCGACGCGAGCGGCGAGGTCGCGTTCACCTACCGCAAAACCCATCTCGATGCCGCCGAAACCGGTTGGGCGAGTGCGGGTGACACCATCGAGGTGGCGCACACCGCGATCGGCTCCATCGGCCTGATGATCGGCAACGAAGTGTGGGTGCCGGAGGTGATGCGACTGCTCACCCTGCGCGGCGCGGAGATCGTCGCCCACCCCGCGAACTGGGACCGTCGAGAGGCGCCCGATATGGCGGCGACCGAGCGAACCGAGGAGAACCGGGTGCATCTGGTGTCGGTCAACCGACTCGACAGCCCAGCGAAGGTCGGCAGTCAGATCGTGCGGGCCGATCCGTTCGTCCCCGGACAGCCCATCGCGCTGATGCGCTACCCATCCGCTCAGTGGACCCGCTACGGCTTCGAGGAACAGTTGCTGATGCGCCTGGACCTGCGCGAATCGCATAACAAGATGATGGGTTACCACCTCGACCCCGTCGGAACCCGGCAGCCGAAGCTATACGGCCCGTTGTTGACCGAGAAAGCGTGAGACGGCCGTGACCGACAGCGATACCACCAGTATGAATACCGTGGTCGTGGCCGGTATGGGCCCGGTGGGAATGGTTGCCGCGCTCAAGCTCGCCCAGCTGGGCCACCAGATCCTGGTACTCGAGGCCGGCAGCGGACTGTCCACCGAATCGCGGGCCTCGACTTTCCACCCGTCCACCCTCGAACTGCTCGAGGAGCTCGGGGTGGTCGGCGCGTTGCACGAGGTAGGGCTGAAGGCACCGGTGTACCAGTACCGCGAACGCAGCGGTGCCGTGCTCTCCGAAATGGATATGGGACTGCTCGCGACGGAGACGAAATACCCCTACCGATTGCAGAGTGAGCAGGACAACCTGACCCGCATCGTCCGCGATGTGCTGGTGACGATGCCCAACGTCACCCTGCGGTACTCCTCGCCGGTGGTGCGAGTCGAGCAGGGTGATGCCCACGTGCGGATCTTCCTGCCCGACACCGATCGTGATCGTCCGGTCCTCGCCCGGTGGCTGGTCGCCGCCGACGGAGCGAGCTCCGCGATCCGCAAGTCCCTGGGCATCTCCTTCGAGGGAAGTACCTATGACGAACGATTCCTCGTCATCTCCACCACCCACGAATTCCGGGACGATTTCCCCGACCTCGCCTACGTGTCCTACATCTCCGACCCCGAGGAGTGGGGGGTGCTGTTGCGGACGCCGAAACACTGGCGAGCGCTGTTCCCCATCCGCGACGAGGAGTCCGACGAGCAAGCGCTGGAGAGTGCCTCACTGCAGGCTCGTCTGCAGCGCATCGCCGCACAGCCCGGTGACTACGAGATCGCCCACGCGAACGTCTACTCGGTGAACATGCGCGCCGCGGCCACCTTCGCGGTAGGCCACATCCTGCTCGCCGGCGACAGTGCCCACGTCAACAACCCGCTCGGCGGTATGGGGATGAACAGCGGCATCCACGACGCGTGGGCCGCCGCACTGTGCATCGATGCCGCTCTGACCGGCACAGACGACACCCACGTCGGACAGCTCTACAGCGAATTGCGCCGTGACGCCGCGCTCAACCACGTCCAGGCGCGAGCGCAGAGCAACTACGACGGTATGCGGCAATCGGACTCGGCGGCCCGGGTGGAAAGGGCCGAGGAGCTGTCGGCACTGGATCGGGACCTGCTGGACAAGCGGGAGCACCAGCGGCGCGCCGCGATGTTCCCGTCGCTGCGCATCACTCTCGGGCGCCTCGCGCGGGAGCTGCGGGCGGTTCCCGACGCTACCCGGCCCGCCGGTCGGCGGCTGTCGGAGTTGCTGTGCTATGAAACGGTATCCGCTCCTGGCGTGTACGACGGGGTGACAGTTCGGGCCGCAGACGCGGCAGGTTTCACCGCGGCCTATGTCTCGGGTGCCGCCGTTTCCGCCACCGCGCTGGGCAGGCCCGACCTCGGATACCTGGGTCTCGCGGAGATGGCCGAGCAGGTGCGCCGGATGACCTCGGTCAGTGACCTGCCGCTGATCGTCGACGGAGACACGGGCTACGGCGGAATACTGCAGGTCGAGGAGGCGATGGCCCGGTTCGAGGCGGCCGGGGCCGCAGCGGTGCAGTTCGAAGATCAGGTTGCGCCCAAGCGCTGTGGACACATCGCCGGGAAGCAGCTCGTGCCGGTCGAGGAGATGATCGCCAAGGTCCAGTCCGCGGTGTCACGACGCACCTCGGCGTTGGTGATCGCGCGCACCGATGCACTCTCCGTCGAAGGCGAGGCAGCTGCGCTCGACCGCGCACGCGCCTACGCGGCGGCGGGCGCGGACCTGATCTTCGTCGAGGGGGTGTATTCGGAGCACGCGCTGCGTCGCGTGCGTGACGCGGTCCCCGGTGTCCCACTGATGGTGAATCTCTCGGAGGCCGGTGATCACTCCGACCTTCCCCCCGCCCAGGTGCTCGCCGAGTGCGGTGTAGCCCTGATGATCTACCCCGTCGCTCCCCTGCTGTCCGCGGCCGAAGCGGTCGCCGACACCTATCGGACGATCCGCGACACCGGCACATCCGGTCGCAGTGCCGCGGAATGGCAGGCCCTCACCGCACTCCTCGGCCAGGACGATCGACTGGCTGCCGCGGAGCATGCTGTCACTGCCGCGAACACTTTGTCCCCCAACAGTGGCACGGCCAACGGTGTCGCTTCCGGTATCGACAATCACAGGAGCCTCGTATGACCGCGCCGACCCCTTCCGTGGCGGGCTCATCCGTCCACAAGGGCCTCAAGTTCGCCCTGATCGTCCCCTCCACCAACACCTCCGTCGAGCGCGAGTTCCATCATCTGCGGCCGCGGGACTGCTCATGGCACACCGGCCGGATCATGATCAGCGCGGTGGCGCTGGATTCGGCCGATGCCTTCGGCAAGTTCCGGGACAACCTCAACGAAGCGCTGCCCGCGGCACTCGAGACGGTGATGACCGCGCAGCCGGACTACCTCGTGATGGGGATGTCCGCCGAAACCTTCTGGGGCGGAGTGGCGGGCAACGCCGAGTTCGAGTTACGGGTGCGTGACCTCACCGGGCTCGAGGTAACCACCGGAGCGACCGCGGCCGGCCACGCCCTGCAGGCGTTCGGGGCGAAGAAGATCGGGGTGATCACGCCTTATCAGCCGGTCGGTGACGAGCAGGTCGTGGCCTACTTCTCCGAACTCGGTTTCGAGGTCACCGCGATCCACGGCTTGAAGTCCGCGTCGGCGACATCTATCGCCGACGAGACACCGGACGATATCCGGGCGGCGTTCCTCGCTGTGGACGGCCCCGATGTCGATGCTCTCATCCAGTGTGGCACCAACCTCGAGGCTGTCGCGGTCGCCGCGGAGTTGGAGCGCGAATTGGACAAGCCGGTGATCGCGATCAATCTCGCGACGGTGTGGCACGCCCTGCGCGCCAACGGAATCGACGACAAGATCTTCGGCCACGGCTCGCTACTCGAGCGATTCTGACGAGTCGAAGGAGGAGGACTCATGTTCAACCATGTAGGGCACTTGACCTTGGTGCCGGAAACCACCGACGCGCAGATCGAAGGAATCGCCGACGCGCTACTGGCTCTGCCCGACCGGATCGACGGGCTGGTCTCCGCCGAAGTCGTGCGGGACGCCGGTCTGTCCGACGGGAACGCGACGCTGCGCTTCCACCTGCGATTCGAGGCGCAGCCTGCATGGGAGGCATACCGCACGCACCCCGCTCATGTCGCCGTGATCGCCGATCACATCGCACCGGTCGTTTCCGCCAAGGCGTTCGTACAGTACGACGACAACACGGTGCGGACGTCCGGGGTCGAGGCGGCGGCATGACCGGCACTCCGCTGCTCGGCACAACACTCGCCGAGGACTACGCGCACGCCGGGTTCGGGGGTCACCTCGAACCCGGCGTGCGGCCGGCTCTTCTCGTCGTCGACCCTGCCCGCGCCTACACCGAGCCCGACTCCCCGTTGTATGCGGCTGTCGGGGATGCCGTCGCGGCCATGCTCGAATTTCGTGAGCAGGCCGCCACAGCGGGAATTCCCATCTATCTGACACGAGTGCGCTACGACCACGCCGATGGCGTGCTCGGCGGATTGTTCTTCCGCAAGGTCCCAGGTCTGGCGTGCTTCACCGAGGGCAATCCCCTCGCGGAGTTCGTCGACGGCTTCGCGCCCCGCCGAGGAGAGACTGTCGTGACCAAGCACTACCCGAGCGCTTTCGCAGGCACATCTCTCGCGGCGTCGCTGACAACGCGCGGAATCGACACCGTCCTGATCGTCGGCCTGTCGACCAGCGGGTGTATTCGAGCGACCGCACTCGATGCCCTACAGAACGGTTTCGTCCCGATAGTCGTACGCGAGTGCGTCGGCGACCGGCATCCCGATCCCCACGAGTCGAACCTGCGCGATATCGCGGCCAAGATCGGCGAGGTCTACTCGCTCACCGAAGCACACGCCTATCTGACCTCACTGGCCGGCGAGGGCACCATACGCTCGACGTAGGACACCCGCGCGAGTTCCACGCGATCTTCTACACGCTTCGGCGCAACGTTCGGCATCGATGCCGCCGCGCACCGGGGCGCGCTGGTACGCCGGGCACCGGCGATCGAGCCGGCGCCGAGGTTCACGCTAATACTCCAGGCCGAAGTAGCCGCCGAACAGGATTTCACTGATCTTGGTCGTGGTCTCCATGCCGACCTTGTCACCGCCCTCGATCACCCGGGTGTTGTCCATGATCGCCAACGTGTACCGCTCATCCGGGCCGACGAATCCCACTGAATTCATCAGCCAGGAGCCGTCGTCGTTATCGTCGGACCAACCGTTCTTGTTCCCCGGCCGCGCCTTCGCACCCGCACCCCAGACCCCCCACTGCTGGTTGACATCCACCGCACGCATCTCACCGACGATGTAGTCCCGATGCCGCGCAGGCAGCTCCTCCAGCACGTAGCCGATGAGACGGTCGAGATCGTTCGATGTGGTCAGGATCCAACCCCAATGATGCTTGTGTTGGTCGGTGAATCTCATATCGGTCATACCGTACGACGGAAACCGCGCCGCGTACTCCGCCTCACCGCCATAGCGGTACCACATCGTCGTGGCCGCCTCGTCGTCGCTGGAGTTCAGCATCCTGTGGATCAACTCACGATCCT
Organism: Nocardia jinanensis; assembly: GCF_014645735.1. Lineage (GTDB taxonomy): Bacteria > Actinomycetota > Actinomycetes > Mycobacteriales > Mycobacteriaceae > Nocardia > Nocardia jinanensis. The sequence continues at coordinate 378,647 of NZ_BMMH01000006.1, forward strand.
CCGTGGTCAATGTGATCGCGCCCGAGTCGTTGCGGAGCAGCAGATCCACCACCATGGCCAGCTTCGGCGTAGAACAAGCCCAGACAAGCGTGCCCGCGTCCGCGCTACGCCATACCGCACCGGTCATACGGTCGCGGACCACGATTCCCGCAAACCCGGGACGGGTTTTCACATACGCTTCGGCCCGCGCGATACGGACCAGCAGCCCTGAATCGAACACCCCGCCGTCCCGGGGCGACCGGGCGTCGTCGGTCACGGTGTAAGCCCTGATTGCCATCGCGGTCACGGTCAGCAACACTGCCGCCAACACACCGGACAACACCAGGAGGAACAGCCGTCTCCCGCGGTGCTCGAAGATCGCAATAGAACGCATGGGCTTCCTTCCGTCGTGATCCCGCTCAGCGGATAGCAACCCTGTGCGGGACCGGCTGAATCAGCTCGGCGGCAATGTATCCGCCCTGCATCGCGAACATATCGCTGCCCACCAGGCCGGCGGATCGTCCCCGCCCGGCCCGACAGCCGACGGTGTGTGCTGCGGAGTCCGGGCCGCCGGGCGCTCGGAGAGCGGCTCGGTAGAAGCGGCGAACAACTTCCTTGTTCAACTCGGCCTGGGATCGGCCCCGAGGATTGCACCGGACCGGACGCGCGGGCCCGTTCGCTGACGGCCCACAAGGCGAATTGCTCATATCCTGGCAGGCGATCTATACCCTGCCCCGGTCGGCAATGCGCCAGGACCTGGGAATCATCCCGAGAATGCTGTAGGTATCTCCCGAAGCACTGCTGAGCAGGAACTTCCCTGGAACGAAGGAGGTCACTGGTGATCGACTGGTCTGGTACCCCGCCCCGCCGGGTGAGCGTCGTCGTGGCGGGTGCGGGCGCCCGTGGTGGCTACGAGGCCGGCGTGCTCTCGGTACTGGTACCGCGCCTACGCAACGCGGGTGTGGACACGGTGCGGTTCGTCGCTACCAGCGCCGGGGCTGTCAACGCGACGATCTTCGCTGCCCTATCGCATCTGCCGCCGGACGAGCAGGCTCAGCGGGCGCTGCAAGTGTGGCGCGACATCACCGTCTGCGACGTGTTCCGGTCCCCGGCCCTCGGCCTGCCTCGCCTCGTCGGCCGCGCCGCCGGTCAGCTGCTGGGTGTACCCGGAGTGCAGTTGACCAATCTGCTCGATACTTCTCCGCTGCACCGCACGGCCCGCACCGCCATCGATTGGAAGTGGCTGCGCCGCAATATTGCCGAGGGTCGGGCCACGTTGGCAGTGGTCGCGACATCCGGTGCGGACAATCGCACCGTGGTGTTCGTCGACCGCGCCGACACAGCAGCGCTGCCGCCGTCCGATGACGAACGGCCGATCGATTATGTGGCCGCCGAGATCACGGCCGAGCATGTGCTCGCCTCGGCGGCGATTCCGGTCGTGTTCCCACCCGTCCACGTCAGCACCCCGCCACAGTGGGCCGGTTGGTATCTGGACGGCGGGATACGACTCAACGCGCCACTCAAACCTGCGATCGCGCTGGGCACCGATGCGATCGTGGTCGTGGCGACCCACCCCGTAGTCGATTCCATACCGCCGGTACCCGCGAACAACCTGCCGCCCGACGTGGACGATGTCATCGTGCGGTTGATGGATGCCGCGCTGGTCGACCGGATGATCGAGGATGTGCGCACGCTGGCCAAGGTCAACACGTTGGTGGACTCGGCCGTATCCGCCACCACGACGGAGCTGCCGAAGAGAATTATCCCCTTCCTCCCCATCACGCCGCCCACGCGAGCGACGCTGGGCGACCTGGCCGAAGAGGTTTTCGCCGATCAACGCCGGCGTCAGAGCGGGATCGTGTCGACCCTGCGTCAGGCGGAGTTACGGATGTTGGGCCGGGCGCTGGCCGGCGACGGCCCCCGCCGCGGCGACTTGTTCAGCTACCTGTACTTCGACCGCGAATTCATCGAATCATCCATCGAACTCGGTCGACGTCACGCCGACGCCGCACTTGCCGGCGCACCGGCACGCCAACTGCCATGGTGGATCGGACCACGACAACCGGTATCGACCGCACGAGAGAGCAGCGATTGAACAATCCCAACGATCAGGCCACCCAAAGGGCACCGGAGCTCGGTCCTACCGAGAGGATCTCGATGATCCCAATGGGATGACGTGTGGTCGCCCTTCGGCCGGTTCGGTCACCACGTGCGCGGCGAGTCCGAAAACATCACGCAGCACGTCGGGGCGCACCACATGGTCGGGTGCGCCCTGAATCACGATGGCACCGTTCTTCATCGCGACAAGGTGGTCGCTGTATCGAGCGGCCAGCGAGATATCGTGCAGCACCATGACGATGGTCCGGTTGTGTTCCCGGTTCAGCCGGACGATCAGTTCCAGCAGTTCCACTTGATGCGCCAGGTCCAGGTAAGTGGTCGGCTCGTCCAGCAGCATGATGTCGGTTTCCTGGGCGAGCGTCATGGAGATCCAGGCTCGTTGGCGTTGCCCACCGGAGAGCTCTTCGAGTCTGGCGCCGGCCAGATCCAGCAGGCCGGTGCTGTTCAGGGCATGCCGCAGCGAAGCTTCGTCGAGAAAGGAGAACTGCTCATACCATCGTTGCCTGGGGTGGCGCCCGCGCGAGACCAGGTCGGCGACCGTGAGGCCGGGCGGGGCGGCGGGCGATTGGGGCAGGATACTGATGCGCTGGGCGACTTTCCGGGTGGGCTGTGTGTTGATGGGTGTGCCGTCGAGCAGGACTCGACCGGACTTCGGAGCGAGCAATCGGCCGAGGCCGCGCAGCAGTGTCGACTTCCCGCACCCGTTCGGGCCGATGATCGAGGTCACCGACCCGGTGGGGATATCGAAGGTCATATCGGTGACGACATCGGCCGCGCCGTAGCCGAGGGTGAGGTTCTCCGCGCGTAGCACGGACGCCGTGGCCGGACGACTCACGTAAGCCTCCTCTGGTTCCGCAGGACGAGAAAGATCAGATACGGTCCGCCCAGTACGGCGGTCGCCACACCGACCGGCAGCGATACCGGCAGCACATTCGTGGCGACAGTATCGGCGACCAGGACGAATACGGCGCCCACCAGCCCCGAGATGAAGATCGGCGCAACAGCCGATCCGGTGAGCAGCCGTGCGATCTGCGGACTCGCCAGAGCGACGAATACGAGCGGACCCGCGACGACGACTCCGGTGGAAGCCAGCAGTGTCGCCGACGCCAGCGCGTACAGCCGGAGGCGGCCGATCCGCACGCCGAGCCCGATCGCCACATCGTCGTCCATGGTGAACAGCACCAGCCGCTGCCCGAGCAGCAGCGCCCCCGCCGACAAGGCCAGGGCCAGCAGACCCATCGGCTCGACCAGCTGCCAGTCTTTGCCGTTGAGCGAACCCGACATCCAGGTCAGTGCCTGGGCGGCATTGCTGACATCACCGAGGGTCAACATCCAGGTCGTCGAACTGACGGCGAGTCCGTTGATGCCCAGGCCCACCAGCACCAGGCGGTAGCTGTCGAGGGTCCCGGATACGGCCAGGAGATATACCAGGACTCCGGCGGACACCCCTCCGGCGAACGCGGCGACCGGCAGGCCGACCTCACCGGCGAAACCACTCAGACCGGCCGCGCCGCCGCCTGCCAGCACGAGCACGGAGACGGCGCCGAGCGAAGCTCCCGCCGTCACTCCCAGAATGTCGGGGCTGGCAAGGGGATTGCGTGCGACAGTCTGGGTGAACGCCCCTGCCATTGCCAGACAGGCGCCCGCGACAACGGCCCCGGCGGTGCGCGGCGCTCGGAACTCCGTCACAGCGAGATGCACACGCGCATTCGAATCGTCACCGAACAGGGCCCGCACTACAGCGCCCAGTGGTAGGGCGGAGCCGCCGTTCGCCAGGTGTACCGCAGCGGCCGCCAGGGCCAGCAGGAGCAGCAACAGCCCGACCCACAGCGCGCGAGGCGCGACGCGCACGGAGATCGGCCCACACCGCACAACCCGGGCGGGGGCGAGCAGATTCCGGTCCGGGTGGCTCATATGGTCACCAGCCGGCGGCGGCGGGCGAGGAGCACGAAGAACGGCGCTCCGATGACTGCGAGCACCACCCCGACCGACAACTCGCCCGGCCGGGCGACGACCCGGCCCGCGGTATCGGCGATGAGCACCAGCGAGATACCGAACGCCGCGGACGCAGGTACCGTGCGACGGTAGTCGGCACCGACCAGGGCCCTGGCGATATGGGGAACCAGTAGCCCGGCGAAAGCGATCGGACCGGCCATGGTGACAGCCGACCCGGCGAGCAGGGTGATCGCGGCGATACCCACACACCGCGCGACCGGTACCGAGGTTCCCAGCGATCGAGCCGTGTCCTCACCCAGGGCCAGCGTATTGAGCGCGCCGATATTGAGCAGGGCGAACAGCAGGCCGACGGCAACGAAGGGCCATATCGCCCCCAAGGTGTACGGCCGCGCCGCCAAGGAGCCGACCTGCCAGAACCGCAGGGTGTCCAAGGACGCGCTGTCCAGCAACACCAGTCCGGTGACGAGCCCACCACAGAGCGCGGTGACAGCCGCGCCGGACAACACCAGGGTCACCGGCGTCGCTCCGTTGCGGGCGGCGGTCCCGACCGCGAACACCAACACGCTGGCCGCCAGTGCACCGGCGAAGGCCAGACCGGCCTGGGTATGAACCGACAGGCCGCCGAAGAGGAACGTCGCGGTAACGATCGCGAGAGCGGCACCTTGGTTGATGCCGAGCAAACCTGGTTCGGCGACAGCGTTACGCGTATGCCCCTGGGTGAGAATTCCGGCCACACCCAGACACGCTCCGGCAGCGATGCCGACGAGGGTGCGAGGCCATCGGAGCTCGCGGATCGTCACATCCATATCGGTCCCGGAGGGCGTGGAGATCGCATGCCACACCTCGGCCAAGGTCGAGGGATTACTGCCGACGCAGATGCTGAGCAGAACCGCCGCCAGCACAGCGGCGACCGGCACGGCGACCATGACCAGTGGTGAGCGTCCCGCGCGAATCGCGGCATTACTTCGAGGCGTGGCCGGAGCGTCGATCGAGGAATCCGGCGGATCGGGGGTGGTCCCGCTGGTCACCGATTCGCTCACGCTGGTGTCGCCATCTCGGTTCTCCTTGCTAAGGTCAGCCCCACGTTGGGCAGCCTATCCTTATCGTCTTGATGGTTCACGGCGGCCCGGCCCGGATGAAAGGCCATTTGATGAGGGGAACGTCCACCCGATCGATCGCGCGCCGGTCACTGATTCCGCTCATGGCATGCGGGCTGGCGTTCGTCAGCGCCTGTGGTGGCTCCGGCGAGGTGAGCCCGGACGCCGCGGGCAGCAGTGGCTCCCCGATCACGATCGAGCACGCCATGGGCATCACCACGATCGAGGCCCCACCGGAAAGCGTTGTCGCACTGGATCCCAGCTTCACCGACGCCGCACTGCTGCTCGACGTCCCCCTCGCCGGTTATATCCAGTACCGCGCGGACCCCGACCATCCGTTCCCGAACTATCTCGGTGATATCGATGATGCGGTCGCCGATTCCGTCAACGTCGGCACAACGGCAGAGCCCGACCTGGAGAAGATCCTGGAACTCGAGCCCGACCTCATCATTTCCGCCAAGGTGCGGCACGAACCGCTCTACGATCAGCTGTCCAAGATCGCGCCGACCGTGTTCTCCGAGACCACGGGACCGACCTGGAAGCAGAACATCGTTCTTCTCGGCGAAGCACTGGGCAAGAAGAGCAGGGCCCAAGAGCTGATAACTTCCTACGAGGAACGTGCGGCCGCGGTGGGTGAGCAGATACGGGCCGCGAATCCCGAATTGACGTACTCGCTGGTCCGCTTCGCCGGCGAGGACACCGCCCGGCTGTACTCCAGCAACTCCTTCATCGGCGACATCATGACGGATATGGGCATCCCCCGCCCCGCCGACGCACCCGATAACAACGACAGCATCTTCACCCCGTTGTCGGTGGAACAGATCCTGCGAGCCGACGCGGGCCTCATCATGGTCTCGGCCTACACCCCACCGGGAGCCGAGGGCGACTCCAGCCGCGACCAGAAGAAGTCCTATGAAGCCAACCCGCTGTGGAAACGCCTGTCCGGTGACGTGATCCAGGTCGACGACGAGCCCTTCGTCCTGTCGGTGAGCATTCAGGGCGCACATACCTCGATCACCACCCTGGCCGAGCACTTCGGAGTGGACCCGAGGAAGGATCTGATCCCGGTATGAACCGGCATATGCGCATTCATCGCACCCCGATTGGTCGATAGTTAGGTTTTGCTACCCTAATTTCCATGGCGACGCGCACCAAACACCTCGAGCCGCAGGAGCGACGGGTCTGCACCGCTGAAACTCTCGCCACCGAGCGAATCGGTCCCAGCTTCATCCGGGTGACGATCGGCGGACCCGACCTTCACGATTTCGCCCCGATGGGCTATGACCAGTGGTTCCGCCTATTCCTACCGAGGGCGCAGCAGCCCGGCCTGCGCCTGCCGACCGTGGCGAAGGACAAGCTCTGGTATGCCCAGTATTTGGAAATGAGCAGCAACACTCGGCCGTTCATCCGCAACTACACCGTTCGCGCTTTCCGACCGGCAGGTGCCGGGAGATTCGGCACGCACGCCGAAATCGACATCGATTTCGTTGCACACGGAGATACCGGCCCCGCCTCCACATGGGCAGACCGAGCGCTTCCCGGCACACGGATCGGGTTGCTCGACGAAGGAACTATGTACCAGGCTCCGCCGCATACGAATTGGTCGCTGCTGGCCGGGGACGAAAGCGCACTACCCGCGATTGCGGGTGTACTCCGCTCCGCGCCGAGAGATCTGCAGGGCGCGGCGTATATCGAAGTGCCCCACAGCGAAGATATCCAGGATCTGGACGAACCAACAGGGGTTCGGGTGCACTGGTTACCCCGTAACACCCCCACCCGCCGAATCGGCACACTGGCCACCGAGGCGGTGTGCGGCGCCCACCTCCCCGGTGCGAACGTCTACGCCTTTGTCGCGGGCGAGCAGCAACTCGCCTCCGGAATACGCCGGCATTTGGTGCGCGACCGGGGATTCGACAAGTCCGACATCACGTTCACCGGCTACTGGCGCATCGGCATAGCCGCGTCGAGCTGAGGGATCACCGACCGGTCGCAGGACCGTCGATCCCCGAGAGCCGATATGGGCATTCGGGATTATCCCGGATACCACCCTCCCAGCCGTCGCCGAACTACCGGGAGAGTCGGTCGGCGGAGCCCGGCATGGTGCGAACGCGCGGTGTCCGCCGTTGGCTGATCCACCATCCGCACGACCTGCTCGAACCCGAGGGCATCGAGGGCCCCTGTGCTACCGAACCGAAGAACCAAAGGGATCTCGGTGAACTGAGGCGAGGGCGGTGCGTTCACGCGAAAGTGCTACAGCGGGTTCCAGAGGTGAGATCGGCGCTGCCCGGCCGGGCCGGGGTGGTGACCACGGACCGTCTTCCTCCGATTGTGATCGATCCGGGATGTCTCAGCGCAGTGCTGTGGCGACGGTGCTGTACATGGTGGTTTTGATGGCGGCGAGTGTTGCTGGGTTCTTGCCGATAATGGGTGCGAGCCGGTCGACGGCGGTGGTGAGGACCTCGGCTTCGGAAGCGGTGGCGTCGACGAGCCCAGCGGCCAGAGCCTCCGGGCCGGCGAAGCGGTGGCCGGTGGTCATGGCGATCACCGCGGTCTGGGGGCTGAGCTTGGCCTGGATGAGGGCGGCCATGCCGGGGGTGAAGAGAATGTCGATATCGACTTCGGGGAAACAGTAGTAGCCGCGGTCCGCCCGCATGACGCGATAGTCGTGGGCGATGGCCAGCATGGCACCGGCGCCGAAGGTGTGGCCGTTGACCGCGGCGATGGTGGGCAGCGGGAAGGTGAGGATGCGGGCGAACAGTTCTTGGACGCCGGCGATGTACCATTCGACGCGGTCGCCGTTGGCCATCAGCCAGTCCAGGTCCAGGCCGTTAAAGTAGAACTTTCCGGTACCGGTTGTGACCAGGCCTCGAGCGTTTCGCTCAATGGTGTCGAGGTGGGCGTTGGCGGTGTCGAGCCAGTCCGGCGAGAACCGGTTCTCGTCGTCGCCGAGCGTCAGTACGGCAATCTTGTCCTGGTAGTGCAGGTTCGCGGTCATCGTTGTTTTCTTTCACTTCGTTGTGGTTGGGGTGGTGTCACTGCTGGGCCGCGGTGGCGGTAGGGGTAGCGCCAGGACCGCGCGGACGGCTGCGGCGAGCCGTTGACGCACTGCCGGATCGGGGTTTCGTCGGCCACGCAGCAGCAGTGCGGTGGGCAGTTCCACCACGCAGTCGCGGATGACCGCGACGGCTTCGCGATCGCCGCGGCCGAACACGCTGCGCGCCAAGCCGGCGAACAGGTCGATCAGGAATTGATCGAGTCGGCGCAATTCCTCGGCGATATCGTCGGGGAGCTCGGCGGAACCGAGCAGTTCCCGCCGGGACACGGTCAGCAACAGGCGGCCCGAGACCGGTTGTTGCAGCAAGAATTCGGCGGGCGTGTCGGCAGCGGCGACGGCCGCCTCGACCGCGTCCTCGCGTGAGGAGCCCACGGCCATCGCGCGGTCGACCGCCTCACGCTGCAGAGCCAGGAAGCGCTGCGCGGCTCGCAGCCAGACCTGACCCATCAGTCCGGCCCGGGAGCCGAACGTGTGGTAGATCGCCCCATTGGACACCGAGGTGGCCTCCGAAAGCGCACGGACGGTGACCGCGGCCGGTCCGGAGTCCACGGCCAGCTGCTCGGCCGCATCCATCAGGTGATCGAGGTCGTGGATTCGCGGGCGGGGCATGGCCACATAATAACAGAGCGCGTGCTCCGTAATCAGCAGACCGCGTGCCGATCGGCGGATTCCCACACCTCGTACACACTTGACGGCCCGACCTACAAGATGAGACATCGGCGACGGCACTACAGCCCAGGAGAATGCCGCTCGCGGTTCGCGCGGTCTCGGCAGCGCCCGCATTCGGCGCCGCACCATCGGGCAGACAGCAGTTCAGCCGCAAGAAGCTGGTCCAACGGACCGAGCGGCGGGTTCACCGGACTCGGTCGTACTCCGGGCCGTCGCAACGTTCGATCCACCACCATCCGCCCGCCAGCTCCATTGTGGGGCACACCGGAATTCCGACGCTGTTGTACGGCCCCGGCTCCGGGGTGCCGACGAAATGACCGTAACCGTAGGTGTGGTCCGCGATGTCGATGTAGTCGGCGGCGTATCGGACCGGTGCTCCATTGCTGTAGCCGAGGTTCGCGATAGGGATCGCGCCGCAGCGGCAGCGCTCGTCGCCGACGACGCTCATATCACCGACGCCGGACACGACTACCTCGGGATCGCCGAAATCCGGGTATGGCTGGACCGAGTTGCCGGCGAATACACCTGCCGCGATCTCGGCGCCGACACCGAAATCGCCGACGGCCTGGTGGGCGACCACCGGACATCGGCCTTCGCCGACATCGAGCTCATACGCCACCCCGTCAACTCGGCCGTAGCGATCGAGCACCGCGCCGGTAGTGGTCTACCTCACCCGACGTGGCGGCGAAATCGCAGGTAACGGCAGACTGGAGCCAATGAGATCCTGGCAACCGGCACCGAGCGCCGATACCGACCCCCCGGGTAATGCGAGCCCGGTCACCGTCGACGACGTACGTGCGCTCCGCGACCAGTTCTTCGACTTCATGCTCGGCTACAAGTTCGCGATCGACGAGATCACCACCAAGATCAACATCTTGCGCGAGGATTTCAACAGCACCCACGAATACAATCCCATCGAACACGTCGGATCACGACTCAAATCCCCCGAAAGCGTGATGGAGAAGATCCAGCGCAAGAACTACCCGATGACCCTGGCCTCCATCCGGGAGAACATCCTCGATATCGCCGGAGTCCGAGTCGTGTGCAGCTTCATCTCCGATATCACCGAGATAAGAGACATGCTCGCCGGACAGGAAGACATCACCGTCCTGGAAGAACGCGACTACATCACCCACCGCAAACCGAACGGCTACCAGAGCCTGCACCTGATCGTATCGATCCCGGTCTTCCGCTCCCACCGCACCGAACACATGCCGGTCGAAATTCAGATCCGAACCATCGCCATGGACTTCTGGGCCAGCCTCGAACACAAGATCTACTACAAATACCGCGGTGAGGTCCCGCCGAACCTCCGTAGCGACCTGACCCAAGCCGCCCGAGTCGCCACCCAGCTCGACGAAAAAATGGAAGCCCTGCACCGCCAGGTCGACCGCACCGAGCGCACCCAGGCCGGCCCGTCCGAGACGCTGGACCTCAGCCGCCTGTACAACAGCCTCACGAGAGACACCTCATCCGGTGGCCGGCGCAGTGACACCACCCCACACGATCGCTCTCCTGAGCTGTAGACGAGCCGGCCCGACGAGTAGGTCGGCAGGAACTGGAACCCCTCCGTAGGCCATACGACCATTACGGCTCGAGCGCCGCGAGATCACCCCGGTGCACCGTGCAGCCGGAATTACGTTCATCACAATCTTCGCTCGGCGCTCGACTCATTGGGGTGAACACTGGTTCACTCAGCGGGGTGAACACTCGTTCACCCCGAACGAAAGGGTTCTTGTGTGAGCGCGCAAGACCGTGTCACAAAGTCCGAAGGCGCACGGAGTTGGACCGTGATGGCGACCTTGGCGCTCACCGGCACCGTCGTCTCCCTCCAGCAAACACTCGTCCTCCCGCTCTTGCCCGATCTGCCCGGCCTCCTGAACACCACCGCCGATAACGCGTCGTGGCTGGTGACCGCGACTTTGCTTTTCGGTGCGGTCTCGATTCCCACCGTCACCAGGCTCGCCGATATGTTCGGCAAGAAGCGGATGATGATGGTCGCACTCGCCATCATGGTGCTCGGTTCGGTCCTCGGCGCGGTCAGCACCGACCTCATACTGATAATCATCGCTCGCGCGATGCAGGGTGTCGGGCTTTCCCTCATACCCGTAGGTATAGCGATTCTTCGGGACGAGCTGCCTCGCGATCGCATGCCGCTCGGGGTAGCACTGATGAGTGCCAGTCTGGCGATCGGTTCCGGTGCGGGGCTCCCCTTATCCGGTCTGATAGCGGCGCATTTGGACTGGCATGCCATATTCTGGGTCACCGGAGTCGTGGGAGTTGTCGTCCTTACCGCCGTCTGGCGGGTGATCCGCGAGTCTCCGGTCAAGACCGGCGGGTCGTTCGACTATCGGGGCGCGGTCATCGGATCGGTCGCCCTGACAGCGGTGATGCTCGCGTTGTCCAAAGGGGCACATTGGGGCTGGACCTCGGGCACCACTCTCACCATTATCGGCGTAGGCACAGCTCTTTTGATCGCATGGGTGCCGCTCGAACTTCGAGTCCGAAATCCGCTCGTCAATGTCCGAATCGCTGCCCGCCCGGCAATCGTGCTGGCGAACGCGGCCTCACTGCTGCTGGGCTTCGCCATGTTCGCGAATATGCTCGTCACCACCCAATTGCTCCAACTGCCGGTGAGTTCGGGTTACGGGCTCGGATACGACATAGTGAACACCGGGCTGTGGATGGCGCCGATCGCGTTGGTCTTCGGCGCGATGGCGCCGGTGTCTGCAAAGATCATCCGCCGATACGGCCCGGTGGCGACACTGCTGGCCGGAACGCTCCTGATGGCCGGCTCTTATGTGGCTCGCGTGTATCTCAGCGACAATCTCTGGCAGATAGTCGTCGGCTCGGTGCTGGTGGCCGCCGGAACATCGATGACCTACGCTGCCCTCCCCACATTGATAATGCGCGCCGTTCCTCTTACGGAATCGGCGTCGGCAAATGGACTGAACACCCTACTGCGGTACATCGGCACGGCCCTGTCCAGCGCAGTCATGGCCGCGGTGGCCACCATGAGTACGATCCGAGTCGCTGACGAGGTATTCCCCAGCTTCCAGGCCTTCACCGTGCTGTTCTGGGTTTCCGCAGGTGCCTGCTTCGCCACAGCGATCATTGCGTTGGCCATGACCAAACTTCGGGAGATACCGGACGAGAGCACCGAGGAACTCGACAAATCCGCGCATTCGCATGAGGCGGTGGCCGGCGGGAAAGTGCTGAACCAGTCGGAGCGCCCGATCGGTCACGCGGTCGTCACAGTGTTCACACCGTCTGCAGACCACGTCGATTGGAGTCAGGTGGACTCGGCGGGCCACTTCTCGGTCGCCGTTCCCGGCCCGGGCCGCTACCTGCTGGTCACCGCAGCCGACGGATGGACACCGGACTCTCGCCTGGTAGACATCGACACCGGTGGCAGAATCGATGCGATAGTGCTGAAGGAACGGCTGATGATGGCGGGCACAGTGGTCGATGCGAGCGGGCCGGTACACGGTGTCAATGTGGTACTCACCCGGCAATCGGGCGAAGCCGTCGGGACGACCAAGACCGGTGCGATCGGAGACTACCAATTGCCCCTTCCTCAGAACGGGAGATACATCATCACCGCGTTCACGAATTCCTCGTCCACCGCACGCGCAATCACGATCTTGGGCTCAGCTCGTAACTTCGATATCGAGCTTCCCGAGCCCTCCGCGCAGATATCGGCTACACCGCACGCCGACGCGGTATCCGCGCGGTGACCCGAGCCAGGGATGCCGCGCTGGCAGCGGCGGCGAAACTGTTCGCGGAGCGCGGATACCGCCACGTGACCATCCGCGATATCGCGCTGGCCGCAGAGCTGTCACCCGCAATGGTGATGAAAGCGGTGGGAAGCAAGGAGAAACTCTTCCACGAGGTGGCCGAGGTGCAGCCACTCGAGCTTGCCGGAATACCTGACGAAGAACTCGGCCGAGCCCTGGTCCGAAACATCATCGAACGCAGACGGACGAACGCGGTGGAACCAATGGGACGCGCGATCATGCTGCGGCTCACCGCCCCCGATCCCGACACGATTCAAGAGAAGTTCACCAGTGGCTACTTCGATGCGCTGGCCGAAAGGCTCGGCGGTGGTGACGACGCCGAGTTGAGGTCCGAGCTGGCAGTAGGTGCGCTGATGGGCCTCGCCGCTGCTCTGCGAATCTTCGAGGCCCCCCACTCTGCCGCACATTCTGATCAGGTGTTGCTGCGTTTCGGCGATATCGTCCAGAAGCTGCTGGACGGAGACGACCGAGGCAGCACATCGGCGCATACGACCGCTCAGGATGGCCACGTCCCCGGCTCGTGATCTCCCGAACCCCATCGAGTCCGTGAACCGACAGGCCCCACAGCGTCCGGCCGATCCGCGGATAGGCCCGGGCGTTGCACCACGCGCGCGTCATCAGCCACAGATTCACGGGGAGGGCGGGCTCGGTCGGTCAACGGAGATTCTTCACGAGACCCCGGCCGTACAGTGGCGGATGGACACGCTGACCAGCCGGTTCAGGGCATGGAAGGGGAACGGCGGCGGGCGCAGCACGTCGACGATGAGGACCACGCGCAGATCGTCCGCGTCGTTGCGGACCTCGTGCCCCAGCTGTCGTCGAAGAGGATGCTTTCCCGCTCGCTGGATCCGGCACTGCGATGTTCGCTGATGTCAAGCCGAATGAAGCGTTATCACCGTGATTTCGCTGGGTGCGAAGATACGGAAAGGAGGACCCCAGAAGCCGGAGCCCCTGCTCGTGTACAGCTGTGTCCGTGCACCGTGGCGGCTCAACCCGTGAACGGTGGGCTGATCGAGGCGGACCAGGAAGTTGAACGGCCAGATCTGCCCACCGTGGGTGTGGCCGGCGATCTGAAGGTCGACACCGGCAGCCTCGGACTCGAAGACCTGCTTGGGTTGATGCGCGAGCATGAGCACCGGAAGCCCGGGATCGACTCCCGCCAGAGCATCGTCGAAGTTCGCGCCGTGACCACTCAGTTTCGCGGACTTCGCAGTGGCATCGTCGACCCCCGCGACGACGAGCCGGTCACCGCCGCGCTCGACGACGATGTGATCGTTGTGCAGAGTTTTCCAGCCGATCGAATCCATGTAGTCGAGCCAGCCCTGCGCCTCCCCGAGGTACTCGTGATTGCCGGTGACATAGACCCTGGCGAGCCCGGCATCCATGGTGGCGAGCGGGGCCGCCTGCACACGTCGTTGTTCGACGGTGCCGTCGGCGATATCACCGACGTGGGCAACGATGTCGGGACGTAATTCGTTCACAGCCGCGGCGACTCCGAGCGACCACTTCGTCCGGTTGATCGGGCCGAAATGCGTATCGGTGACGGCGACGACTCGGGTGCCGTCCAGGCCGCGGCCGAGTCGTGGCAGGGTGACGTCCACATATTTGATTCGAGGAATTCGCATGGCCTCCCGATTGCCCCAGATCAAGAGAACCGCGGTCACGAGAACGACCGCTGTGGCGACCGAACGTGAGCGAACCGGGTCCGCCACCCCCATCGAGCCGAGTGCGAGGCGCGCGATATTGCCGAGCACCGACCACACGAAGAGCACCCAGATAATTCCCAGGACGGAGTCGCCGATCAGGCCGGCCCAATCGAGATGCCGTCGGCCGTGGCTCGAGACAAGTGTCACGGGCAGGCCCACGAGAGTGATCACGAAGGCCGCTGTTCCCAGTGCGACTATGGCTGTCGGCCACTGTGTCCCGGATATCACCAGCGTCCACCAGGGGACGGCGAAAAGGATCAGCAGAACGGAGACGAGCGTCGTAGCGATCGCGACTACACGCAGGGGTCTGTGTATCGTGCGCGAATCTGATCGGGTCGTCGTTTCTGGCAACGGAGTGCTCACCACCTCGATCCTAAATCAGTTCTCGAGGCTCTCGAATGAGCACGGCGAATAGTCGGCCAGCAGATCCTGCCTCCGCCTGTCACCGACTGCGCCGATCGCGTCGAGGTGGCGTGAAAGCAGGCCGATAGGCGACGATGGCACAGCAGGAACGGGGAGGCTCCCGAGATCGAGATCGCGTAGGAACCGTCAGGGTCGCCGGTCCCGCCGCGCCTGCCCACCGAACCACCCTCCATCGACGTGTCGAACCAGCGAAACCATAGGTCGCGCAGCGCAATCCTGACTTCGTCCTTGCTAGTTTGTCGGTGCAACAAATCTGGACCGCTGCCGCGGGCCGGTCCCAACAGGACGGAAGACGAGGTCGATGCCGGAAACGATCTATTCGAACGATCGCCATTTGGTCGGGCGTGGCTTTGCCGACATCACCGGAGAACCGGCCGAGGTCGGCATGCTCGGCTACGGTAAGGCCGATCAGAAGACCACCGGAATACACCTCCGGTTGCGCGCACGCGCCTTCGTCTTCGCGGACCCGATCGTCGATCGGCGGGTGCTGCTGATCGTGAGTGAGCTGCCTCTGGTCTTTTCCAGCATCACCCAGGAGGTGTTGCGCCGCCTGGGTGAGAGCTTCGGCGACACCTACACCGAGTCCAACGTGATGCTCACCGCAACCCACACCCACTGCGGGCCCGGCGGCTATTCGCACCACCGGTTGTACAACAGCTCGACCGGGTTCCGCCCCAAGACCTTCGCGGCCATCGTCGACGGGATCGTCGAGGCGGTCGAGCGAGCGCACGAGGATCTCGCACCGGCAACCCTGCGCCTGATACACGGCGAGCTGCGCGAGGCCAGCGTCAATCGCGCGCGTGCGGCATTCGACCGAAATCCGCAGGAGGACAGGGACTATTTCCCGGACGCCGTCGACCCACAGACGACCCTGCTACGCATCGATCGCGAGGGCGAACCGGTCGGCGCCATCAACTGGTTCGCCACGCACGGCACGTCGCTGACCAACCGAAACACGCTGATCAGCGGCGACAACAAGGGATACGCGGCCTATCACTGGGAGCATGTGGTCGAAGGCGTGGACTATCTCGCGGACCCGGATCCCGACTTCGTCGCGGCCTTCGCACAGACCAACGCCGGTGATATGTCACCCAACCTGGACGGCAGGCCCGGTCACGGCCCTACCGGCGACGAGTTCGACAACGCCCGGATCCTCGGCCTGCGCCAATACGAGGCCGCGGCGAAACTCGGAGCGGGGTACATACCTCGAATGGCCGGCAGCGTCGATTACCGCTTCGTACATGTCGATCTGTCCGCGGTGACCGTGTCCGCGGAGTTCACCGGAGACGGGCGCGAGCACCGCACCGGCAGTCCTGCCGGGGGTGCGGCCGCCTTCGCCGGCGCGGAGTACGACGGGCCCACCCACTGGAAGACCTTTCACGAAGGCCGTAATCCGGGCTGGGATCTGCTGTCGCGGTTGGCGTACCGATTCGCGCCCGCACTGCGGGACGCGCAGGCGCCCAAAGCGATCGTCGCTCCGGGCAGACTGCTCAACCGGTTCGGGCCGTACGTGCAAGAGATCGTTCCGGTACAACTCATCCAGATCGGCGAGCTGTATCTGCTCGGCATTCCGGGCGAGGTGACGATCACCGCCGGCCTGCGGTTGCGGCGCACGGTGGCGGCCGCCCTCGGCGCCGAGCTGGCCAATGTCCTGGTCGCCGGATACAGCAACGCCTATATGCATTACGTCACAACTCCTGAGGAGTACGACGCACAGCACTACGAAGGCGCGAGTACCTTGTTCGGCCGATGGGAGCTGCCGGCCCTGCAGCAGATAGCGGCGCAGCTCGCGACCGCGATGCACGACGGCGACACCGTACCGTCCGGTACCACGGCGCCCGATCTGGCGGAGCGGCAGCGACCTGCGGAAATAGCACCACCGCCGGACTTTCCGCCGGCGGGAAAGCAGTTCGGCGACGTGCTCACCGAGCCGGAACCGGCGTATCGCGCCGGGGAGCCAGTGAACGTCGAGTTCGCCGGGGCGCACCCCAACCACGACCTACATCGCGGCAGCACTTACCTCATGGTGCAGCGGCGCGACGAGAAGCGCTGGCGGACGATCGCCGGCGACGGCGACTGGGCGACCACCTTCAGCTGGTCGCGTGGCCCCGCATCGAGCTCGCGAATCACCATCGTCTGGCACAGCCCGGCCGACGCAACACCCGGCAGCTACCGGATCCGGTACTTCGGCGACGCCGTGCAGCTCAGCGGCGACCGTGTCCCCATCAGCGGCACGTCGCCCGAGTTCCAGATCCACGGCGAGGACTGAACTGGCCACAGGCGGACACCACCACTCCGTCCCAGGGGCTCTCGAGACTGGCGCGAGAGTTCTTCCTCTGCTCGGGAAGCGGATGTTCTGCCTCTCGAACCGCACCCGCAGCGGGATGCGAACGGGCGCGGGAAGGACGAACGCCCGAAGGCTGCGTCTCGGGGGATCCTGCGAGGGCTGCGTGCGTAGGTCGAGCAGTGGGCGGGCGCGCCGGTTCCGGGGGTAGGTGGGCGTGATCCGCGTAAAGGCGGTTCGCCGGCTGTTCGGACCTGGTACTCCAGTTCGATATGCGCCAGTACTGCGGTTCGATGTGTGCGCGGACTTCGGATTCCTATCGTCGGCTCATGCGTATCCGAGCCTTCGCTGTGCTGGTCTGCACAGCAGTGGTATTCCTTTCTGCCTGCACGACGAGCCCGGCAGCGCCCGCTACTGTGCCTTCAGCCGCAGACGCGCGTCTGGATATTGTGCGCGGTGACCTCGAAGCGCTGGTCGGCTCGGGTGCTGTCGGCGCCGTCGCCACGCTGACCGAGAACGGTGCGACCACGGTCGTGGCATCCGGTCTGGCCGATATCGCGGCGGGTACTTCCATCCCTACCGAGGTTCCTCAGTATGTCCGGGCCGGTAGCATCACCAAGTCCTTCACCGCCGCGATCGTGCTGCAGTTGGTAGCCGCGCAACGGATCGATCTCGATCGGTCGATCGAGGCGTATCTACCCGGCCTGCTCACCGGTGCCGGCCTGGACAGGAACGCCATCACGGTCCGCCGGATTCTGGGCCATCGAAGCGGGCTACCCGAGCCGGCCCGCTCCTGGGAGACGAACGAGTACGCGGCGGCACAGGAAGGCCGTACCTACACCCCGGCGCAGGAGATCGCACTCGCCTTGCGGTCTCCCGCGCGGTTCGCTCCCGGTGCCGGGTTCGAGTACTCGAACACCAACTACATTGTCGCCGGCATGCTGGTCGAGGCGGTGACCGGGCATCGCTACGCCGACGAGTTGCGCGACCGCATTCTGGTGCCGCTGAGCCTGTCGGGTACCTATCTGCCGGCCACCGGGGAAACCGGCCTGCGCGACCCGCATCCGACCGGTTATGCCACCGTCGGCGGCGCCCTCACCGACACGACACGCATGGAGCCGTCGCTGCCGTGGGCATCAGGCGCGCTGGTCAGCACCGGCGCGGACCTGAACCGGTTCTTCACCGCGTTGCAGACCGGTCAGTTGGTGCCGGATACCGTCTTGCAGCAGATGCTCGACGGGAGCGATATGGGCCACGGTGACGGCATGTTCTACGGGCTCGGCGTCGGATACACCCGGCTACCGTGCGGCGCGCAATTCGTGGGCAATGTCGGTGGCGTTCAAGGCTTCTCCGCTGTCTCCGGTGCCACCGCGGGCGGGCGCGCGGTCACCGTCTCCTACACCGGCACCCCCTCCACTGTGGATATCGGCGACTTGCTCACCCACGCATTGTGTGGGTGAGCGGTGGCTCAGCTGAAATTTCCGTATCCTGCTCGGTGCCGCCGGACGGGGGCGCGGGCTGGGTACCGAGGCCACGCGTCTGATCGTCGGTTACGGCTTCGAGCGGCTCGGCCTGCACCGGATTTCACTGGAGGGTCTATGCCTTCGATCCGCGTGGCGGTGATGTCTACAAGAAGGTCGGCTTTCGCACGGCACGGCCGCCGGCCACAGACCATCGGGCACAAGTCGGCGCGCGAGATGCCCCGCCATGGATCCAGGCCGCAGCCGCGCGCCCGGCACGCTCGCTGGTCAGGCTCGATCGGCGTGTTCGCGGCGAGCGGCATCGCCTACGGCCCGAGGGCGAGTCGTGGAAATATCCCAGAAGTCGGCGTAGCGGCCGCCCCGGTCCAGCAGGTCGTGGTGAGTGCCTTCTTCCGCGATCCGGCCGTGGTCGAGGAAGACGACGCGGTCGGCGGTTCGGACGGTGTGTACGCGATGGGCCACGGTCACCACTGTGCGGCCGGCCATCAGTCGTTCGATGCCGTGGTGGATCGCGGCTTCGTTGACCGGGTCCAGAGCGGAGGTGACCTCGTCGAGTAGGACGATGGGAGCGTTTTTCAGGAGAGCGCGGGCTATCGATACGCGTTGGCGTTCGCCGCCCGAAAGCAGTGTGCCGCCTTCTCCGACGTCGGCGTTCCAGCCGCCGGGGAGCCGTTCGATCACCTCGTCCAGGCGGGCCGCTGTTGCCGCGGCGCGGATTTCGGCGTCGGTGGCGTCGGGACGGCCGAGGCGGATGTTGTCCTCGATCGTGCCGTCGAAGAGGTAGACCTTCTGGAAGACGACGGCGATCTGCGCCATCAAAGTGCTGGTGTCGATGTCGCGCACGTCGACGCCCCCGACGCGAACCGCACCCTTGCTCACCTCGTGGAACCGCGCCAGTAGTTGGAGCAGGGTGCTCTTGCCCGCACCGGAAGGGCCGACGATCGCCACCTTCTGACCTTGCGGCACGGTAAGCGTCAGATCGTCGATCACCAGGCGGTCGCCGTGCAGGAAAGCGACGGCGTCGAACTCCAGGTCGTAGCGGCGCGGCTGGATCGGGGCACTGGGCTCCGGCAGGGGCTCGGTGCGCAACAGGGCATCCAGCCGGGTCAGTTGGGCTCGCGCACCGCGGAGTCGGCCGCCGATATCGGCCAGCGACAGCAGGGGCTCGGCGCAGCGGGCCGCCAGCACCAGGATCGCCAGGACCTCGGGTGTGCCGATGTTCCCGCCCAGCGCGAGATAGGCGCCCATGGCCAGCAGCACGGTGAACGTCGCCTGCACGGTGAGCGTCAATCCGACGACGCCGGGCAGGGCCGATAGCGCCGACCGGCGCGAAGCGCGTTGGATTCCGCGTAGTGAGTCGTCCAGCATGTCGAAACGTTCGGTGGTGCGCCCGCCGGTCCGCAGCACCGGCTGGGCTTGCAGGTATTCGATGACCCGGCCGGTGGCAAGCTGGTCACGTTCGTGGCGTTCGGCGTCGGCAGCGGCCATCGCGCGTCCCGTCCAGCTCTGGATCGCCGCCACAAGCGGGACGGCCATCAGTGCGGCCAGCCCCAGCTTCCAGTTGAACACCAGCATCACCACGACGATCATCAGCGGGGTCACCGAGGCCGCCACGAACGGAGCCAGCAGGTGCGCGATCACGCTCATCGCTTCCAGAACGCCCCGGCTGGCGAGCACCGACACTTCGCCGACGCGGTCGGATCCGTACCAGCCCATGGGCAGCCGGGCCAGATGGTCGCCGAGCCGGTGATAGGTGCCGCGCAGCAGCGTGGTTCCGGCGCGGAAACCGACCAGATCGCTGATGTAGCGCAACGCGGCGTAGACCGCGACCGCGGTCCCGAATGCGATGAGCCAGGGCCGAGCGTTTCCGGGATCGCTCCCGAACAGCTCCCGGAGCACCGGGACCAGCAGGGCGTAGGACAGGCCCTCCACGACCGCGGTGGTGGTCATCAGGGCCACGGTCCGACGCACGGGGCCGGCGTACTGATCGCCCAGCACGC
Organism: Nocardia jinanensis; assembly: GCF_014645735.1. GTDB lineage: Bacteria > Actinomycetota > Actinomycetes > Mycobacteriales > Mycobacteriaceae > Nocardia > Nocardia jinanensis. The sequence goes on from NZ_BMMH01000006.1 coordinate 399,212, forward strand.
GCAACAGCATTCGGATCATCACAGCTCGTTTCCTCGGTGGGATCGCCAGAACGCGGCGAACTTGCCCTGGCCGGCCAGCAGTTGCGCGGGTGCGCCGCTCTCCGCGATCACCCCGTCCTCCACCAAGACGACAACGTCGGCATCGGCGATGGTCTCCAGCCGGTGGGCGATTACGAGGATCGTCCGGTCGCCCTGCAGACTCGCCAGGGCGCGACGCACCGCCTGTTCGGTCTGCGGGTCCGCGAATGCGGTCGCCTCGTCCAGCACCAGAACGGGGGTGTCCGCCAGCAGCGCGCGGGCGAGCGCGAGGCGCTGTGCTTCGCCGCCCGATAGCCCGGCCTCCTCGCCGAGCACTGTCTCGTAGCCGTGCGGCAGCTCCAGGATCCGGTGGTGAATGCCCGCCAGCCGGGCGGCGCGGACCACCTGCTCACGGTCGGCGTGCGGGACCGCCAGCGCGATGTTGTCGGCCATCGAAGTACGTAGCAGCCGCACATCCTGGAAGACGAAGGAGATCGCTCGATACAACTCGCGACTGCCGATCTCGCGCAGGTCGACACCGCCCAGGGTGATCGTGCCGCGCGTCGGGTCGAAAAACCGCGGAAGTAGCTGGACAAGGGTGGATTTGCCACTACCCGACGGTCCCACGAGCGCGGTGACCGTGCCCGGCTCGAGCACCAGGTCGATTCCGCGCAACACCTCGCGGTCGGCGCCGTAGGCGAACCGGACACCGCGCAATTCCACCCGATGTCCGCGCGGCGCGACCGGGCGGACAGGTTCGGGCAGCGGCTCGACATCGAGCACGTCCCGGATCCGGCTGACCGCGCGCCCGGCGGCCTGCATATCGTCGAAACCGTGGCCGAGCGCCGCAACCGGGGCGGTCAGCCCCAGCCCGAGCAGCAGGAACGGCAGCAGATCAACAGCAGCCATCCCGCCGCTGGTGATCAGAATCGTGCCACCGAGCAGCACGACCAGCAGCACGAACGGCGGCGACAGCGCCAGCTGCATCCCGGCCGCGACCGGGGAAAGGCCCCGTGCCCAGCGCAGGAAGGTATCGGCGAATTCGTCCACCGCCCACCGGAACCGGTGGTGCGCGCGGTCTCCACCACCGAAAGCCTTGACCACCGCGATGCCCTGCACGAATTCCACGACCGAATCGGCGATCCGGCCCATCGCCGCATCGAAATCGCGCTGCTCGCGCTGCCGGGCCGGAGCCATCATCAATGGAACCAGCGCCACCGCCAGCAATACCGGAATCAGCGTGATCAGCGTGAGCCGCCAGTCGACGGTGAACAAGTAAACCAGCGACCCCAGCGGCACCACGAACGCCGACACCAGCTCTGCGGGCGCATGGGCGATGAACGGATGCAGCGCGGCGACATCCTCTCCCACCACCTTGGCCAGCTCCCCCGTCCGGCGCTGGGAGAACCAGCCGATCGGTACACGCCCGAGGCGAGCGGCCAACTGCCGCTGGAACGATAGCTGCACCCGACCATCGACCAAGTGCCCGAGCCCGGATGAAGCGGCGGTGAACAGGAGCCGGACGAACAGTCCGCCCACCCCCACAACAACCACGCACCAGGCACGACCGTCGTCGATCGGACCGGTCGACAGCAGCACGCGCCCCAACTCGACCACCGCCAGCAACGGCGCCAAACCTGCGACAGCGCCGATGACCTGCAGGACGACTACCGCGGAGAAACTCCAGGCATGGGGGCGTAGGAGCGCCGCGAAGCTCTGTTGCTCGGCGCGGACGGGATCCGGACGGCCGGATTGATTCCTCGCCTCGGCAAGATCGGTCGTGATCATCGTGCTCCCGTCTCGGACGGCTCGGCTCGATGTGGACTGCCGGGACGGTCGTGGCGGCCGGGTCGGTGCATGGCCGGAGTCCTTCCAGGTGAGTTCGGTGGGTGGATTCGACGGCGGGTAGGCGCCGGCGGCCGCGCAGCCCCCGAGTCCACGTGAGCTGGGCGAGCCACGCGCACCATCGAGAAAGTCACTGTCTCCAAGGAAGGACTTTAGAGGCGCGATTTCAGACAGTCAATGTCTGAACGACAGCAACGTTCTTCAGAAAGTCACTTCCTGATACTCTTCCCATATGACGGGACTTCGCGAGCGCTGGCGACTCAGGGCCATGCACACCATCCAGGAACGCGCCCTCGATCTGTTCGACGAGAAGGGGTTCGGCGCAGTCACGATCGAGGAGATCGCGGCCGCGGCCGAAGTCTCACCATCGACGGTCTACCGTCTTTTCGGCACGAAGGAAGGGATCATCGTCGCCGACGAGTTCGACACCATGAGCGCGGAAGAACTCGAAGGCATCGTCGATCCGCACGATCCCATCGGCAGCCTGCTCCGCTCCGTGCGCGCTGATGAATCCACACCGGAGCACACCCCCGACTCCCAGAACGCGGGCGCTCCGCCCGACACTGGTCCGTGGCGCAGGGTCCGCTATCACTTCACCGAACCATCGGTTCGCATGGCCGCCTGCGCCTCGGCCGACCGCACCAGCCAGCGGCTCACCCCGTTGATCGCGTCGACCGGAAACCTGACCGAAACGCAGGCCCGCGTGGCCACCAACGCCCTTGTGTTCGGCTACTTCGCCGCGCTCGAACAGTGGTACCTCGACGGCGGCAACCGCCCCATTGCCGACTACGTCGAAGACGGCATGCGGCCGCTACGCGGCATCTGGCCATCGTCTGCCGACTACGGAGATTCCGCGTAGCAACTGGTCGGATCGCCGCCTCACGCGATGGCGCTGCAGTGATCAATGTGGACCTTCGCGGGTTCGATTTCGCCGGCCATGGGGCCGGGGTTGCCGGCCTGTTACCGACGGCTGCTCACTCGGCAGTCAGCAGCGGTCGCGGCGGGCCGGCACCCTCGGCCGGGGGCTGGTTCGCGGGCGCCCCGCCCCCGCGTCTCGCACACGCGGCCAGCGGCAGTACTTCCGCTGGCCGAGGAACCCCGCCGGACGCCCGGACAAGCTGTTTTAGCAGATAGATCGCTTATAGGGGCGCAATACGCGGATCGAACAGCAACCTGCCACGGTCGAGGAACCGCACTTTGTTACCTGATAGAAACAGGTATGTCCCGGGTCATTCGACCGTCGCGCAGTAACGCCGGACACAGCCACGGTGGAGAAAACGTCGGAACCATTTCGCGAGGGTCTGCATGTATCAACCTGGTTCAGAGAGCACCAGCCGCATCCGCGGCGGCAACCCACAGTCCGCGGGAGACACGTTGATGATCCGCAGGTGTGCACATTGTGACAAATTGTTCGCACCGCTGACCATCGAATGTTCATCGTGCGCCTCCGACAGTCTCGACTGGGTGCCGTCGTCCGGTATCGGTTCGATCCTGTCGTGGCGGGTGGTGGACCGGGCCGTGGCCGGCGTGGGCGGCGGGCCGATGCCACTGACCATCGCCATCGTCGAACTCGACGAAGGCCCGTGGGTCTACACCTCCATCGAGGGGGACGTCCCCTTGTGGTCGAGCCGTCCGGTGCGGGTGCGATTCCAGCCGCAACCCCGCGAGGACAGGTTTCCGGTCTTCGCCGTCAGTTCCGATCCCGAGATCCCGACAAGTGGGTAGCGGACGGACAACGGTGCCGACGAAAACGGAGAGGTCAACCCTCCCGTCACCCGACCGGCAGAATGACGACCGCGCCGATGGCGCCTCGTGGGTCCGTACCTCGTCGCAGCGATGCCATGTTCCGGAGTCCGGTAGTAGATCGCTGGGCCCGGTGCGAAACGATGATCGTTTCCGCGATCCGCTCGGCCCCGTTCGGCGGTGCCACCGCTGAGGAGCTGTTCGTGAATTTCGGGGGTCACCCGGCGGCGGTTCCGGCAGCTGGTGAGTGAGGCACCGAGTTCACGGGGCTCGGACGGACCCGCCGCGCAGTCGCGGCGGGATTCACACACGAGGCGGATACCGGGGCAGGCGCGGCACATGCCACACCGCCCCGGCATCACCGAGTCACGAGGACAGCGCGCGGTTGTCGACCAGCTTCTTGAACTCGGAGCCCTGTTCGATCAGGCCCCACTTGAGCAGCCAGCGATAGGTCTGGTCGAACTGTTCGGGCGCATACGGCTGCGGGTCCGCGAAGCGCAGGCGCCAAGGACTGATATCCGACTCGTCCAGCGTGCCCAGATCCTCCGGAATCTCCTCGGTGAAGTAGTGCAGGTACGGCGTGACATCGGAATTGATATCGGCGACGGCCCGCCGTACGCCACGATCGATCGCGGCGTAGACCTCGGGATCGACCTTCTCGTCGGCGATCTCGGCTCCGGTGTAGAACGCCTCGGCGATCAGTCGGTACCCCTGCTTCAGCGCGAGGCTGATGTAGGGCTCCATCAGCGCGACGGCTTCCACGGTGCCGTCGCGCAGCGCCTTGAATCGGTCCGCCGGACCGCCCACATGCACGACTTTCAGTTCGTCGGGCTCGACGAATCCCTCGAGTGTCTGGATGGCGAGGTAATGGGAGCCGTGGTGGAAGTTCACGGCGACCTGCTTGTTGCGCAGGCTCTGCGGGTGGAAGACGTCGGAGTCGGGGCGCACGAAGATCGCCTGGCTGGCGATCGCCGCCCGCTGGGTCACGATCTGACCGCCGCGCCCGGAATCCTGTGCCCGCCGGACCTGTCCCCATTCGCAGGCGCGGTACAGCGAGACCTCGCCGTCCTCGAAACCCCGCGAGATCCCGCCGAACGAGCTCACCAGATGATGGTCTTCGATCGGCTTGACGCTGACGTTGTAGGCGCCGGGCGCGACGAGCTCCAGATCAACGCCCTCGTCGAGGAAGTAGCCCTTCTCGAGGCCGACCAGATATGGGAGCGTGAAGATCGCTCCGGTCCGGACACTGGTGATCTTCGGCAGCGGCGCCTTCGAATCGTTGGTAGTCATCGAATCGTTCCTTTCGTGGGGTGTTGTCGACCTCGGATACGGTCGATTTCGGGGTCGCCGGGAACCAGCGATTCGCAGCGATGAGCGCGAGGACCGCCGCTACTGCCGTGGCGGCGTAGGCAATTCGCATTCCGGAGGTGAAGTCGTGCGCCGAAACGGTTTCGGGCCGGGCGAGAACCCCCGCGATGGAGACGGTCACCGCGCCGAGCGCGGCCGTACCCAGGTTCATGCCGACCTGCCGGGAGGTGCTGGTGATCGCGCTCGCCGAGCCGGCCCGTTCCGGTGGCAGTGCGGCCACGGCCGACGATGTCGCGGGCGGATTGGCCATGCCCATCCCGATCCCGAGCAGAGCGAAGGCCACCAGCACCCAGCCGATCGACGAGGTCGTCGACGCCGCGAGCGCGAGCGACGCCATGGCGGCGACGAAGAAGAGGTAAGCGAGGAGAATGGGTTTTCGTGGGCCGTGCCGCCCGAGCAGCCGGCCGGAGACCTGCGCGGCGACGAGTGTTCCGGCCGTGAGGGGTAACGCCATCAGCCCCGCCTCCCACGGGGCGTACCCGCGCACTTGCTGGAGATAGAGCGTATTGACGAAGTTCATTCCGGTGAGGCAGAAGTAGGAGAAACCCGCTGTCAGCACAGCGCCGCGCAGTTGCGGCCGGCGGAACACCGTCAGGTCGAGAACCGGATCGACGGCCCGTCGCTCCACCCGCACAACGACCGCCATCGATACCGCGGACGCGATCGATCCGAGGACCGTCGATGCCGACATCCAGCCGTCGCGGGCACCACCGGACAGGGCGAAGGTCACGAAGAACAGTGTCGCGGCGATGGATACGTGTCCGGCCGGATCGATTCGGCGCCGCAGCCGTGGAACCGGAGACTCCGGTACCCAGCGCAGGCCGACCACGACCAGCGCCGCGAACGGCAGGCAGATCAGGAAGACACTGCGCCACCCGACGGCCGCGACGAGTACACCGCCGATGACCGGTCCCAGAGCCGTCGACACCCCGGCGGTCGCGCTCCAGGAACCCAGTGCTCTGCTGCGTGCGACGGGATCCTGGAAAACTCCGGTGAGCAGCGAGATCGACGCGGGGGTCATCAGCGACCCTCCGATCCCCTGCAGCACCCGCCAGGTGATCAATTCGACGAAGCCGGACGAGAGGAAGCACATGAGGGATGCCGCGCCGAACAGCACGACACCGATCCGGAAGACCCGCCGCGGACCGTAGCGGTCGGCGAGCGAACCCGCGAGAAACAGCGTGCTGCCCCGGGCCAGGGCATTGGCCACGACAACCCACTGCAACCCCGCCACATCGAGCCCGAGATCCGCCTGGAGCGCGGGAAGCGCGACCACGAGCGCCGAGGTGTCGAGCGAGGAGAGGAACAGGCTCGCGCAGCACGCCAGCAACGCGGTGCGTGGATGCCGCACGGCGTGCGGGGCCTGCGGCTTACTCAACTCAGGCTTTCGTAGACCGGCCGCTCCGCGGTGCGCGACAGCAGGCCGATATCCAGGGCGACCCGGATCTGCTTGTCCATGTTCGCGAATACGCTCGGATCCCAGGCGGATGGATAGATATCGCGCAGCCGCTGGGGCAACAGGTCGATGGCGGCTTCCTCTTCGGCCGGTATACCGAATGCCTCGTAGTTCGCGGCCAGCAGTGCGGGATCGTTGGTGATGAGCGCGTTGGCTTCCGAACGCAGTGCGACGAATCTCGCCGCGGTGTCGCGGTTGCCTTCCAGCCAGGAGCGATTGAACGCCGCGCCGTTGAGGAACAACGGGTTCGAGTCGCCCGTGCCCTTCTGCCACAGCTCCGAAACCGTCGCGACCTGACGGTTGCCCTGCGCGACCAGGCGGGTGGCGTTGGGTTCGATGGCGATGATCGCGTCGAGGTCGCCGCGCTCGTAGAGCGCCAGGTTGGCGATCGGCTGCCCGGGGAAGATCTGGAACTCGCGTTCGAAGTCGATTCCGTTGACCGCCAGGGCCAGTGCGGCCGCCTTGTAGGTGTCGGAGCTCGCCGGTTGGACACCGATGCGCTTACCCCGCAGATCCTCGACCGAGTTGATATCGCTGTCGGCGGGAACGAGCCATCGTCCGTGATTCCAGAGCTGGGGCCCCACGATCACCACATCGTGACCGGCGATATTGGCTTCGGTGGCTCCCAGCGGTCCGAAGGCGAAAGTGTCGAGCAGGCCGGTCAGGAGATTCTCCTGACCGGTGCCGACCCCGCCGCCACCGTCACGGAGCAGGTCCAGCCCGTGCTTCGCCTCGAGCCCGAACTGTTCGGTGATCGGATCTATCACCGACCCCGCGGTTCCGGGCTGTACGGCACCGACCTTGATCGGTCGCAGCGGGTTGCCGTTCGCATCGACGGCGGCGGGTGCGGCCTCACCACATGCGACGAGGAGCGCGCCCAGGCCGAGTCCGCCGAACAGCGCGGCACCGGCCCGGAGCGCCTGCCGGCGTGAGACGGCCGGTCCCAGCGCGGATTCGCGAGTGAAAATGTTGCCACGTGGTGCGGACACGGGGTCTCCGTTTCTGGATCAGTTCTGTCTCAGGCGATATGGGCGATGATGTCGCGATGCAGGTCGAACAGGGTGGCGTCCTCGGTGGACCGCGGCCGCGCGAGGGTGACGCGGATGTCCTGCACGATCCGCGCCGGGCGGTCGGCGAGCACGACGACCCGGTCGGACAGGAAGGCCGCTTCGAGGGCGTTGTGGGTGACCAGCAATCCGGTGACCGAACGTTCGACGAGCAAGGTCTGCAACAGCAGCCGGAGTTTGCGGCCGGTGAGTTCGTCGAGCGCGCTGAACGGTTCGTCGAACAGGACGATGTCCGGGTCGACGGCGAACGCCCTCGCCACTGCCGCCCGCTGGCGCTGCCCGCCGGACAGCACCGAGGGGTAGGCGTCGGCGTATTCGCTCAGGCCGACCGCCTCGATGAGTTCCGGGACCGCGGCCACGCTCTGTCCGGCCGATTTCGCGGCGATCTCGATGTTCTCGGCGACACTTATCCAGTCCAGGAGCCGTGGTTGCTGGAAGACCATTCCCGTCCGGCCCGGCGTCGCGTTCGTGCCCACCCGGATCACGCCGGCGTCCGCCGTCTCGAGGCCGGCCACCAGATGCAGCAGAGTCGTCTTGCCGGTGCCCGAAGCGCCCACCAGGGATACGAGCTCACCCGGAGCCACCTCGAGCGAGAAGTCCTCGAAGACCGTCTGGACGGTGCCGTCCTTCTTGCTCACGAAGGATTTGGAGATATTACGAAGTTCGATTCCGGCGCTCATACCGCGGACTCCTTACGCCAGCGAGAAACTCGCCGTTCCAGTGTCTGGAGGACGCCGTACTCGATCGCCGTCATGACCAGCGCGAAGGCGATCGTCCAGGCGAGCACGCCCGCCACATTGTGGTTGGAGAACTCCAGGTTGAGTTGATATCCGACGCCACTGGCCAATCCGAAGATCTCGACCAGCACGATCACCTTCCACGCCATGGCGATGCCCAGTCGCGCGCCGGTGAACAGCGCGGGAGCCAGGGCGGGCAGCCAGATACGGCGTAGGCGGGTCCACGCACTGAAGCGGTACACATGGGCCATCTCGTGCAACTGTGGATCGACCCCGCGAACGCCCTGGGTGATGTTGACGATCAGTGCGGGGGCGGCGGCGAGTGCCACGGCCAGGATCGGGTTGACAACGCTGATCCCGAACCAGATGACACACAGGAGTGCCTTCACCAGACCCGGCGTCACCAGCCCCAGCAGCACCGCGGGTTCGAAGAACCGCTGCACATATTTGTTGCGCCCCATCGCGATTCCGAGCACCACCGCGACAACGAAGGCCACCGCGAACCCCAGGAGTACCCGTGTCAGCGTCACCTGGAGATTCGTCCACAGCAAACCGCTGTCCGACAGCACCACCAGCTCGTCGGCGATCGCGCCGAGCGACGGCACCAGCGGACTGTCCATCCGGGCGGCCATGACATTCCACCCCACCGCCAGCAGGATGATCAGCGCCAGCGGCGGAGCAACCACTCCGGCGAGAGAGGTGGCGCGTGAGACCGGGGTCGGTCGGCGGATCGGAGGTGTTCGGCCCGCCCGTTCGGCCGCGGGCTCGGCACTCAGCACGGTCATGAGAATCCGTTCGATCGGCCGGCGTCGCGGGTGCGTCGCCGGCGGAGCAGGGTGTGAATTGTCTGCGGGCCGATCGCGGCCCCGCAGATGTCAGGCAGTGGGATCGGTACGGTGCGCAGGTGCGGGTGTCGGACACCCGCGCGGGGTCGTTACGACGGATGCGGCCCCGTCGCCGACACCAGGAGTTCCAGTCCGTCGCCGAGGGCGATGATCGTGGCCATCTGCTCGGGTGAGAGTGTCGAGATCCGGTCCAGGATGATCTCGGTGAGCTGTCGGCGGCTGCGCAGGAACAGCTCGCGGCCCGACTCGCTCACTTCGATCAAGTTGACCCGGCCATCCGCATCCGAAGTGCGGCGGACGACCTCCCCGGACTCCTCGAGCTTGCGAACCGTTCGCGATACGCTGGCCGGGTCCACACCCTCGTGTGCCGCGAGTTCGGACATCGACAGCGGCCCGAATTTGACGATCGCCGCGAGGGTGCTGCGCGCGGATTGGTTGATACCCGCACGATCCATCGTCCGGAACTGCCGGGCCGCTTGAATGAGTGCGACCTGCACTCGCTCCACCGCTGCCACGTACTCCGCGCTGGTGGTCGACGAGTCGGGCAGGGTCATCGGCATGTCCTTCGTGCAGAGGGGTCCCGGGTGGGGAGACCTGACACATTGTCGTCATCGTGCAGGTTCCCTTCGTTCGCAGGTGACCGGTCAACCGTGTGGAACCGACGACAAAAGGTTAACAACGATCAAGTAAATCCCGGCATGGACCGCGGGTGGCCGACACACTCAGTTTCCGGCGATCACGGTTCCAGAATTCACATTTCCCCAGCTCGAGGGCGTGATCTCCGAACGCGCCGCCTCCCCTCCGGACTTTCGGATCGCAGCGATCCGAATATTCGGCCCCGCTACGGGCCGGGTCTTTTTGATCTATCCGCCGGTCGTGGCCGAGAATCGGCTCATGGATGTTCCTGCCCTGCTCAGCAGGTCAGTCGACATGGTCCCGGCAGACGCAGCAAGCGATACCGGCCCGACGAAGGCAGACGTCGACGAATATCTCCGCGACGAGCGGGAGATCGCGCTCGGTATCCTCCAGGACTTCGACGGCATCGGGTGGCAATCCGGTCGCGCGCAGGGTTTCCATTCCTTCGGACTCCCTCATGCGCGACCTTCGAGCCGGTCGTCCATCTGCTCATCGGCATCGAGCTGCTCGAATCCCTGGGTTGGGAGCTCGTCGGTGTGGTCGAACGGAATATCGAGCACGTCTACTACACAATGGCGTTCATAGGCCGGGTCCGCCGGAGGCCGGGTCGGATATGCGGCCGGCCAGGCCCCGAGAACGAGAGGGTGGCCGATTCACCGCGTCCCCGCGCCGCAGTCCCGGTCGGAACCGGCTCAGCGTCGTACAGGTCCGTCGATCAGTTCGGACGGAGCCTCCCCCGACGCGAGTGCGGCGACCGCGGCCAGCTCTTCGCCGACCGACTCGTGGATCTCCTCGCTGTCCGCCTTTCCCTTCCGGCGTCCGTCCGTGAAGAGTGAGAAGATCGCACCGAGCACACAGCAGATGAGCGCGAAGGTGAAGGCGGCGCTGAGACCGTCGGCGAACGGGTCGCTGATCAAATGGGGGAAGAACTCCAGCCCGGTCAGGTGATCGATACTGGACTGCGACAGCCCGTGCAGCGCGTCGCCACCGACCTGCTGGATGGGGTTGTAGCCCAGGAACGCCGCGAACAGGATGCCGACTGTCGGCAGCTGGGCGATCCCCTGAGCTGATTCTCCGGTCATGCCGCCCGCGGTCAGACCGTCGAACATCGCGGCCGGGAGATGCGCGCTCAGTCCGGCGATCATCAGCGAGAAGAACAGCCCGATCGACAGCACCATCGACGCGTTCTGGAAGGTCGTCATCATGCCGGCGCCCGAGCCGCGGGAGGTGATCGGCAGTGAGTTCATCACCAGGGCGCGGTTCGGTGAGGAGAACAGACCCATGCCGATGCCGTTGATCAGCAGGATCAGCGCGAATGCCCAGTAGCCGAAGTCGACCGGTATGGCTGTCAGCGCGCCGAAGGTCCCCGCGGTGATGAGCATTCCGGTGGTCGTGAAACCCTTGGCGCCGAACCGATCCGACAGCGCGCCGGAGAGCGGGGCGCTGAGCAGGAAGCCGACTGTCATGGGCAGCATGTAGATCCCGGCCCACAGCGGGGTGCGGGAGTAGTCGAAGCCGTGCTGCGGCAACCAGATGCCCTGCAGCCAGATGATCAGGACGAACTGCAGGCCACCGCGGCCTATCGATCCCATCAGATTGGCCGCGTTACCGAACGCGAACGAACGGTTCTCGAACAAGGACAACTCGAAGAGCGGGCTCTCGACTTTCGTTTCGATGTACACGAATACGCCGAGCACGACGAGACCACCGATGATCGCCGTCAACACCCAGGGGTTCGACCATCCCATATCGGAGCTGCCATAGGGCTGGATGCCGTAGGTGATGCCGACCAGGATCGCGACGAGACCCACAGCGAACGTCACATTGCCCCACCAGTCCATCTTCGCCCTCGTGCGGACGCCGGTGTCGCGCAGTTTCAGGTAGGCCCACACGGTACCGACGACACCGAACGGAACTGATACGAGGAAGATGTAGTGCCACTGGATCGGCGCCAGCACACCGCCGACGAGCAGGCCCAGAAACGAGCCGGCGATAGCGGCGACACCGTTGATACCCATGGCGAGTCCGCGCTGGCCGGCGGGAAACGCGTCGGTGAGAATGGCGGAGCTGTTGGCCATGAGGAAGGCGCCGCCGATGCCCTGGACGATCCGCCAGGCGATCAGCCAGATCGCCGCGGCGGGGCCGTCGAACCAGGTGATCGCCAGGAAGACCGACGAGATGGTGAAGATGGCGAAGCCCAGGTTGTACATACGAGCTCGGCCGAACATATCACCGAGACGGCCGAAGCTGACCACGAGCACAGCGGTGACGACCAGGAACCCCATCATCATCCAGAGCAGATAGCTGGTGTTCCCGGATTCCAGGGGATTGAGACCGATGCCCTTGAAGATATCGGGCAGCGCGATCAACACGATGGAGGAGTTGATCGTGGCGATCAGCATGCCGAGAGTGGTGTTGGAGAGCGCGATCCATTTGTAGTGCGGTCCGAGGTCTGCCGATCCCGCGGTGGATGCTCGTACGGTGGGCGTGGTCATGGGCAGTTCCTCTGAGCGGTGGTCCAAGGGATGGCTGAAACGCGACGCATCGTCGGCGTGTGTCCGGAAGCGTTAGGTCATCCCGAGCGCCTCGGCCAGAATCGTGACTCCGCGGCCGACCGTCACGCGATCGTCCGCGTCGAGGCCGTCGAGGGCCTCCGCGAGCAATTGCGCTCTCTTGGTCCGGGCGTCGGCGATCAATTCGATCCCGGCCGCTGTCGGGTTCAGCAGGCGGGCGCGGCCGTCGCCGGGGTCGGGGGTGCGTTCGATGTACCCCCGGTCCACGAGGACGGCCACGATACGAGACATCGTCGGTGCGGAGACGGATTCTCGTTCGGCCAGGGTGGACATCCGGATCGGGGCGTGGTTGATGATCGTCCACAGCGCCGACGCGACACCCGCGCTGAGATTTCGGCCCTGATCGCGGGTGCGCAGTGTGCGGTTGATTCGGGTGAGCAGGTGATACAGGGTCGCGACGTCGGCGGGGGTGCCGAGCTCGTCAGCGACGGATATCAACTCCATCGCGCCCATCCTTCGTCTGTTCGATTACCAGAGATGAGAATGTTTATGCCGGTAGATTAGTTGCTTCTGCTAAGCAAGTAAACCGTACCCGGCGTCGATGCGTGGGCTGCGGATGGTGTCGGCGGCCCACCGATACGGTGGGCGTCGTGGATCGGAGCCGAGGCCTCACACTGATCGGTGATGAAACCGCCCGAGCTTCCCGACCTACCTATCCGTAGCGTTCTCGATCATCTCGTCGAGACGTTGGCCGAACGCAGGACTGCCGTGCTGGTCGCGCCGCCGGGGACCGGTAAGACAACCCTGGCACCCTTGGCGCTGGCGGCGTCTGTCGCAGGGCGGGTGGTCGTCGCCGAGCCCCGGCGGTTGGCGGCCCGGGCCGCAGCCGGGCGGATGGCTGCGCTGCTGGGCGAGCAGGTGGGCGAAACCGTCGGTTACTCGGTCCGGGGGGATCGACGGGTGGGCCGCGGGACTCGGATCGAGGTCGTCACATCGGGGTTGCTGGTACGACGGTTACAGGACGATCCCGAGTCGGCAGGGGTCGATGTGATCATGCTCGACGAGTGTCACGAGCGGCATCTCGACGCGGATCTGCTGTTGGCGTTGCTGCTGGACGCCCGAGCCGGATTGAGGCCGGACCTGCAGGTGCTCGCGACATCGGCAACTGTCGCAGCCGAACGGCTTTCGGCCCTACTCGGCGGGGATCACGCGGCGCCGGTGGTGCGGGCCCAGGGTCGGACCTATCCCGTGGAGACCACCTACGTCCCGTCGTTGCCACGGGAGCGGATCGAAGCGCAGGTCGCGCGCGCCACCCGAACCGCGCTCGCCGAAACCGAAGGCGATGTACTGGTCTTCCTCCCCGGCGCAGCCGAAATCCGGCGGACGACAGTACTTCTGGCCGATCCGGACGACGTGGATATCGTTCCGTTGCACGGCAGACTCTCCGCGGCGGGGCAGGACACCGCGTTACGGCCCGGGACTCGGCGGCGAGTGGTGTTGTCCACGGCGGTGGCGGAGTCCAGTCTGACGGTGCCGGGGGTGCGGGCAGTGGTGGATTCGGGTCTCGCCCGAGTCCCACGTATCGATCGGGCGCGAGGACTCTCCGGTCTTGCCACAGTTCGAGTGTCGGCGGCGGTGGCCGAGCAGCGGGCCGGGCGAGCCGGGCGTGAAGCCCCGGGACGGGTATGGCGGTGCTGGCCCGAATACGAGCACGGCACGCTGCCCGCCTATCCGGAACCGGAGATCCGGACAGCGGACCTGACGCGGTTGGCGCTGGAACTGGCGTGTTGGGGTACCGCCGATGGGCACGGCCTCACCTGGTGGGATGCCCCACCGCCCGGCGGATTGGCCGCCGGGCGGGAGGTACTGCGCGCGTTGGGAGCTGTCGACGGAGACGGTGCGGTGACCGACCGCGGGCGGGGAATCGCCCGGATCGGGCTCCATCCGCGGCTGGCGCGCGCGTTGCTCGACGGGGCCGCAGTGGTGGGCGCGCGGGCGGCTGCGGAAGTGGTCACCGTCCTCGATGACGACACCCATATATCCGGTGTCGATCTCACCGCAGGCCTGCGTGCGCTGCGGCGCGAGCGGCCGGCGCGCTGGCGACGGGAGGTCGAGCGACTGGCCCGATCGGTCGAGGGGCCCGACGGGGTCGACGATCCGGCTTTCGTTGTCGCGCTCGCTCATCCGGAGCGTCTGGCTCGCCGGCGCGGCCCGGGTTCGGCGAGTTATCTCATGGTCGGTGGCACTGCGGTGACGCTGCCGCCCGGCTCCGGAACAGGTGATCCGGAGTGGCTGGCGATCGGCGTCGCGACCCGCGACCCGGGTCGTGCCGAAGGGTACATACGGTTGGCCGCGGTCGCCGATGAAGAGCTGGCCCGCCGTGCCGCGTCGAACCTGCTGATCACCGTCGACGAGATCGATTGGATCGACGGCGATGTGGTCGCCCGGCGGGTCGAACGACTGGGTGCGATCACACTGTCGGAGAAACCGATTCCCGACCCCGATCGCCGATCGGTCGGCGCAGCGGTGCGGCGCGGGCTGAACTCGACCGGTCTCGGCCTACTGCGCTGGAACGCCGAGGCGATCGCCTTCCGGCAACGTCTCGACTTCCTGTACCGCGCTCTCGGCGCCCCCTGGCCGCGGGTCGACGACGAGTCACTCCTCGCCACCGCCGACACCTGGCTCGGCCCCGAACTCGCCGCCGCCCGGCGCCGCGCCGACCTCGAACGCGTCGACGCCGGACAGGCACTGCGCCGCCTGCTGCCCTGGCCGGATGCCGCCCGCTTGGACGAACTGGCGCCCGAACGCGCGGAGGTCCCCTCCGGCAGCCGGCCCCGCCTCGACTACTCGACCGACCCGCCGGTGCTCGCGATCAAGGTGCAGGAGGTCTTCGGTTGGACAGACACACCACGCCTGGCAGGCGGTCGCGTCCCGATCGTGCTGCACCTGCTCTCACCCGCCCGACGCCCGATAGCAGTCACCGCGGACCTCACATCCTTCTGGCGGACCGGCTGGCCGCGAGTCCGCGCCGACCTGCGCGGCCGCTACCCCAAACATGCCTGGCCGGAAGACCCCACCACCGTGCCCGCCCACCGAGGCACTGCCCGCAACGCCGACCGTGACCGGCCAGGACCATCACGCTGACCCCGCGTCTCGACTGATGATATCCCGCAGGAACGTGCCGTCTCCGGCACATGACGAGCCGGAGACCCCGGCGATCGGCCCAGACCTGATCTCTCGCGTCCGGGCCCGAGCCTGCCGACCGGCCGAAGGCATCGGGATAATTGCGCAGTAGTTGCCGTTGCGCGCAGACTCGATGCCGGGCAACGATCCGGCTCGGCCCGTACCGGGAGGTCAGAGGTGATGATGAATCGCACGCTCGCGCTCGTCACAGCCGTCTCGCTCGCCGTGGTGGGCTGCGGTGACGACACCGGCACCCGGGCCGACGAGACACGATCGCAGGCGGCTCCCGCTCCACCGCCGGAATTCTGGTCGGCACCCGCCGACACCCCGCAACAGCAAGCGGACGTCGCCCAGGCGACCCGGGAGATCGACGTCTGCGCTCTGCTCCCCCGCGAAACCCTCGGTGACCTCGACCTGGGCGATATCCGGAGCGTTACGGTCGGTCTGGACTCGTGCCGAGCAGTCCTCGGCGACGCGGGCGCGGGTGAAGTCGGCACTCTGACCTGGCATACAACCCTGCTCCCCACACTCACCCCGAGCCGCGGTATCAGCAAGCAACTGGGCGATGTGAGCGTCCTGCTGGTTCCCGGACGCGACAACGATCCGCGCGCCTGCGGTGCCACCGCCCGTTTCCCGGTGGGCGCCGCGTTCTACCTCAGCATCGCCGTTCCGGACCGTGATTCGTGTGCGGTCGCCGATAGTTTGCTGCCCGGTATGATCGAGCGATGGCGGCAGTCCCCGGCCCAGGGCACCTCACCCGATACCGTCGACACGGTGCTGCTCGGTGCCGACCCGTGCGCGGTGCGCGCGAAACTGGCCGACACCACCGATACCGATCAGCGACGGCTGACCCAATGCCTGTTCGGGTACCGGAACGAAACAGTCACGGTGGGCTATGAGTACCGCGTCCCCGACCAGTTGCGGGCCCGCGGCACCGAAGAGAAGATCGGTGACCGGACCGTATTCCGCTCGACATCGCTGTACGACAGCAGCATCCCGATCTACTCCGCCGTCGTCGGGCCCGAATTACCTTCCGGCAGTACAGCTTTCGTACCGCGCATACCGGTCGTCGAGGTCACCTCGGCCACCGACGACGTCGCTCGGCAGGTGATGTCGGAGGTGCTGACCCTCTTCCCCCGGTAAGAGCCCCCGCGGCCCGTCCACTGTGACCGGTTACCGTGATCCACGGTCACTCAGATCAGTTCGGCGAGCTGGTCGCGATCAGCGGCATCCAGTTTGATGCAGGCACGGTAGATATGGCCTTCGACCGTGCGGACCGAGACGCAGAGACGCTCGGCGATCGCGCGGTTGGACAGCCCTCGGCCGATCAGGGCCGCGATCTCGCGTTCACGCTCGGTGATGGGCAGGGGGCGGGCGGCAGCGGTGATGGCAGGAGTGCCCGCGCCGTCACACTGGGCGGCCAGGGCCATGGTGCGGGCGGCGGCGCCGGCGCTGGGCCGGCGTTGTCCGGCGTGGTCGTAGATCGGAACCGTCTGCGCCGCGGCGTCGGCGGCGGCGAGGAGCAGGCCCGCGGACTCGAACTCCCGGCTGACCGCGGCGAGCCCGCAGGGGTCCGAATTCGCGAGGGCGGCGGCATGGCGGGCGTAGATCGCCGCCGCCGGGCCCTGCACGCGGCCGGCGACGACCGCGAGCCGGGCAGCGAGGGTGCGATCACCGAATCGAGTCGCGTGATGTAATGCTTCGGCTTCCAGAGCGAACTGGCCCGTGCGGTGCGCCGTATCGGCGGCTTTGCGAGCCAGCTCCACCGCCGAGTGCGGGTTGTGTGCGGCGGCGGCGAGCCAGGCCCGGGCGATCATGCGCTGCGGTTCGTGCAGGGCCATATAGGGGCCGCTGTGTTCTTCCGCGTCGGCGAGGACCCGTTCGGCGTGTTCGACCTCGCCCAATACGGCGTAGGCACGGGCCAGCAGCAGCCGCGCGGGCAGTTTCCACGGCAGCGAGGTTTCGGCGTCGAGTGCTGCCAGCGCCTGCTCGAAGGCGGTGATCGCCGCGCGGAACCGGCCCCGGTAGGTGGCCACGACACCGACCGCGATGCGAGCGATCGCCCAGCCGACGAACTGTCCGGCCGAGGAGAACTCCCGGAATTCGGTCGCGCGCCGTTCGGCGAGGTCGAAGTCGCCGAGGGTGGTCAGGGCGAGCACCTCGCCATAGCCGACCATCACCCGGATGATGCCGTCGGTGGATTTTCGCTGGGCCCGGCTGCGGGCCGCGATCGGCGCGAAATCGGCGCCGCGCCCGGCGACCGGCATCGCCAGGCCGAGAGCGAAGGCGGCGAAATCGATGGCCTGGCGGGGTGAGTTCGGATCGGCGAGGACCCGTTCGGCGGCCTGAATGCCCGCGGCGATGTGGTTCTCGTGCACCGCCATCGCCGCCGCCGCGGCGTCGACCGTCAGGCGCAGGGCGGGATACTCGACCCGTGTGCGGAGTACCTCGACCAGCTCGCGGGCGTGTTCGACATCGCCCAGCGACCAGAATTGCAGGCTGGCCCGCACCACACCCCACTGGACGAGTTGCAGCGGATCGAGGCAGTCGGGGTCGAAGCGGGCCAGGATCCCGTCGGCTTGCTGCGGTCTGCCCTGCCACAGCAGCGCCCGGGAGAGCAGCTCGGCCGCGCGCAACCCACCGCCGCGCTCCCACGCCGCCCGCGCGAGTTGTTCGCCCAACGGCAGGTTGGACAGGGACACGGCGTCCTTGGCGGCATCGACCAGCAACGCGATATCGATCGGCCGATCGCTGTCGACGCACAGCTGGGCCAGCCGGATCCGGTGCGCCGGGGTGCTCGTATCCCGGTTCCGCAGCGTCTCGACGAGGCGTCCGCGGCGGGCGCGGGCGGCGGCGGTGCCGACTCGGCGGCGTATCACCTCGCCGAGCAGTGAATGGCTGAACCGGACATCGACGGCACCGTTGTGCCGGGCGACCCGGATCAGCCCGGTGGCCTCGGCGGCGTCCACGGCGTCCGCGCCGACCAGCTCGCTGAGGACGTCGATATCGAGTGGCTCGTAGACGGCCAGCATCTCGAGCACATCCAGCACCGGCCCACCCGCCCTGGTCAACCGCTCGTCGAGCAGATCGACCAGTCCGGCGGGCACCGCGGTGGGGCCACGCAGTTGCCAGACGCCGTTGACGTCGGTCAGGGTGCTCGCCTCGACGGCGCCTTCGACCAGATTGCGTAAGAACAGCGGGTTGCCACCCGACGATTCCCACATCACGTCGGCACTGAGCCCTTCCAGCGCACCGCCCAGGACGGTCTCGACGAGCTGGGTGCACTGCTTTTTGGTGAAGGGCGCGAGCTCGATGCGTTCGAGGTAGCCGTCCTTCCACAGCGAGGTGACCGCGTCGGGTACGGGTTCCCCGGCGCGGACGGTGGTCACGATATGGGCGCCGCGGTCGACGGCGATCTGGTGCACCAGCGTCGCGGAGAGTTTGTCGAGCAGATGCGCATCGTCGACGCCGATCACAGTGCCGGGCCGGGCGAGCAGATTCTCCCGCGCGGAGTGCAGGAGCGCCAGCGGATCGCGCGACGCGGAGGCGGCGATCCAGGGCGCGAACACGCCCAGCGGAATGGCCTGTGACGACGCGGTGCAGGCCGCCCAGCGCACCGGATCGGACAGCACCGAGGTAACGAGGCGAGCCAAAGTGGTTTTGCCGACCCCTGCGGCACCGACCAACACCACACCGCCGGTATGGCCGTTCGTCAAAGCCCCACGGACGGCTTCGTATTCGGCGGGGCGCTCGAGCAGCTGCCAGAGTGCGCCCATGCATGAAAATTGTAGTTCTCGTCCGGCGCCGTCACAACGAGTCGGTCCCGGCGCCCGGTAGGTGCCGAACCGGGCCACCGGGATGGGCCCCGCGAACCGGATGCGCGGGTGGCGCGGTGGTCACGGTGGCAGATCGGTGGCATCGCGCGGCTCGAGCCGGGGCGCGTTGTCGACGTCGTGGCGGTTGCCTGCTGATCGTGCGCGGGTTGGGTTGCAGGATCGGCGCCGACCCCGGCGCGGACCGGACCGGATCGCATTCAGTCTCCGGGACGATGCCGGGCCCGTCACGAGTAGTCGACTACTCCACGACTCGGACGTCCCCGAGCCGCCGGCGGGACCGGGGTGCCATCGGTGGAAGTCGCGCCGTGACTCGGGTACTCGACCTGATCGCGTAGCGCACTACGCGCGCGCCATGGCAGGTCCATGGGCGAGGCTGACTACCAGGGGCGCTCGCGCACCGCGGAACGCTCTGTGACAACGACGGAAAGGCCTCCGGTGAGCACGCCGATCCATATCAAGGTGAACCTCGACAGGGATGTCGCGGGCGCACTGAGCCGGCTCGGATGCACCCGTGCCACGGCGACCGGCCGCGATATCTGGTTCGCCGAGCCGCGCTCCGCCGGTGTCACAGGAGCGCCCACCTTGCTGTCGAGTGGCATCGTGATCCGGCTGCGCAGCGGCGCCGCCCACGACCTGACCGTCGAACTGCGACCGTGTCAGCGCCCCCAACTGGTGGGGCGCTGGGTCGCGCCCTTCACCGATTCCGCGGTGCAGTACCGCATCGAGAGCGATTGGTGCGGCGGGCGGCGGATGCTGTCGGCCTCGGTGATCGGCCGGCGACCTTCCGGTTCCCTCCGCGATGCTGTGGCCCGCGGTGTCGATATCACCGCCGCCCTGGACCCCGCCCAGCGGCAGTTCCTGGTGAGTTGCACTCCTCCTGGCGTGGCGGTCGAGCGGTTACGGGCGCTGGGCCCGGTCGCCTCGGCGCAGTGGACGGGGGTGCTCGTGGCAGATGTGTACGCCGATGTCGAACGCTGGACCGTCGCCGGCCTCGACCTGCTCGAATTGTCGCTGAGGGTCACTCCTACGGACGGTGAACCACCCGCGGATCTGCACATGCGCGCATTCGACGCACAGCGAGGGCTGGAGAATGCCCTGCGTGCGCTCGACCTGACGTTCGCGAGCGGCAAGACCAAGACCGAGCAGGTGATCACCGCGCTCGCGGCCGCACGTTCGGAGTTCGGTGAATAGGCCGTACGCCGCGACTATCCCGGTTTGCCGGGCGGCTCGCCGGATGCGTCGTCGGAGCCCGGACCCGGCGTACTCAGCGCCTTGCCGGATGCGCCGTCGGCGCCCAGGTCGTCCATGAATGATGCTGTGGTGGTGCGGTTTCCGGATTTCTTCGGGATCCCGGCGAACTCCCGGCCGGCCAACGCGCGTGTGGTCAGTTCGTGACCGAGCGCCCAGTATGTCCGACCTCACGGGCGGCCGTCCGATGGTGGCGGCCACCGCGGCATGGCATCCCGGCCTGCTGCGCCGCCTCGGCGACCAGACTCTCGTAGAGGACCGATCCCGTATCGACGCCCTCGTGCGTATCCATGCTCGCGACGAGCTGGTCACCGTAGAAGGGGAAGTACACATCGGCGGGGTCGATCGTGCTCAGACCGGCGAGGGTGAGCCCCTTGTTCAGGCCGGCCGTCCAGGTGCGGCGCAGCTCCTCGGGAATGCGCTCCTGTTGCCCGCGGCCGTGCAGGAACAACACGCTGCGGTGACCACCGAAGGCGGTCGGCCCGCCCCGCGGACCGCGCCTGTGACTCTCGGTGGCCGGAACACGCGGCGGCACCGGTGTCCTCACGCGGGCATCGGTGGTGCCGGTGCCGGTACCGGTGGATACCGACCGGGAAGATACCGCCGGTATTGCGCCATCGGTCGCCCACGCCCGACCAGTCCGGGTAGATCGTGTGCGCGGCGTTCACATCGCCCGCCGAGAGCGCGGTGCGCTGTCCCATGGTCACACCGGGTGGGACGGTGGCGCGCGGAACAATGGTCGCCTGCCCGTTGGCGCTGAAAGCCGTTGCGGGGTAGTTCGACGGTGATCCGAGCCGTGGTCCGCGGGCACTCGGGCGGCAGCACGACCGAACCTCCTTGATTTATGCGACACTCTGTCGTAATCTTTACGACAGGGTGTCGCATAAACGTATGGAGCTGCGGGAAACCACCCGACCGCCGCACAACGAACGCTCCGATGTCGCCACAGTGAATGGAGATGGATTCATGAATGCGCCGACCGATCGCGCCGATCTCATCGAACTGCTGAGCCGCTATGCCGACATAGCGGACCTGAAGGAGTTCACCGAGCTGCCCGGCCTCGTTTTCACCGACCCGCTCACACTCGACTTCGAGTCCGTCGCCGACATTCCACCGATGACCACACCGCTCGACGATTACCTCGAGATCATCCGCGCCTCTTTTGCGCCCTTTACGGCAACTCACCACGCCATCACCGGCCATGTCATCGGCATCGACGGCGACAGAGCGACGATCCACGCGCACGTCCGTGCCGAACACTGGCTTTCGGAGGAGTTCACCGGCGGTGGGCCCAATCGCTGGTTGGTGGTCGGCTTCTACGACAACGAGGCGGTCCGCACAGCGGACGGCTGGCGCCTGGACCGCGTAAAGCTCACCGCGACCTACCAGGAGAACGCCCATCTGTCCGGCGCTGCCCTGGCCGCCGGGCAGGCACGCTAGCGGCGAAGGCCACAGCCGCCACACGACTCTCGCGAGGTAGCCCGCGAGGAGAAGACCATCGCTCCGCCGTGCGGCGGACCCGCGCCGAGCGGCAGGCGGAACCGGGGCGAAGCGCACGTCCGCGTGCGGGATGGGAGGCGGACCCGCGGCAGGAATGACGCCGCGGTGGAGGGAGGATGATCGGATGCCGCGGATCCGGGGAGCCAGTATCGAGGAGCACCACGAGATGGTGTGGGCCGACCTCGCCGAGGCGATGCGGCAACTGCTGCTCGAACGTGACTACGACACGATCAACATGGGCCACATCGCGGCCCGGGCCGGGCTCGCGCGCAACACGCTGTACAACTACGCCCGCGACAAGAGCGCGCTGGTTCTGGCGCTGACCCAGCGGGCGAGCCGGCCCGCGGTCGAGCGTGTAGCCGCGATCGCCGCACGCTCCGCGGACCCGGCCGCGGAGCGGATGCGGGAGATCATCGAGGCGGTCCTGGAAGCATCCACGGACCAGGCCATGCAGCTGATGTTCCGGCCGGGGTCCGGCCCGCTGGTCGACGAGTTGCCGAAGGGGCCCGGCAGCCCGTTCCACACGATCGTGGTCGAGGTGGAGAACGTCGTCCGCGACGGTATCGAGCGCGGAGAGTTCCGTGACGTCGGTGATGTGCACCTCGCGGTGGAGCTACTGTCCGGTGCCATGCGCGCGGGCGCCGAACGCGTCGGCCGGGACCCGGCCGCCTTCGCTGCCACGGTCCACGCGGCGCGGGACATCATCCTCACGTTTCTGGCCCGCCACCCGGATCAGCACCCGTCGAGGCCCGCGAGAGGGACCTGAGGCGCTTCGGCTATCGGCCGTGGCCTCGTTCGGTAGCCCTCCGATCCCCCAGCGGTGCGCCGGACTGGTGCGGACGGTGGTCCGCCCCGAATAATATGCGTCCCTGTGCAACCGGATGCCGATGAGTCCGGGTCGGCATGTGGTGAGCGGGCTCGGTGGCCCGCCCGGATAATGGACCTCTGGGTCCTGTGGGGGGTGGATATGACGAGCGCCGACTCGCGTGGACCGACGACGCGGGGTGCGAAATCACCACGACAGGAGTTCGCGCGACAGTTCGGTGCGCTGTTCCCCGCATCACGGAAGTCGTCCACATGACCGTGCGGACCGCCGGTGATGAGCAGGCTCCGGCGGCATTGCGCTTCTTTCTTTTCGCGACACTGGTATCCGGCTTCGGCACGGCCCTGATGCCGAGCATCATCGCCTACACGACCCTTGATTCGAGCGACAACAGTCAGCGCTGGTTCGCGGTGGTTTTCCTGGTCGGGCAGGTCGTGCCGTTCTTCGTCACACTGATGCTCGCCGGCTACCTCGACAGAGCAGAGCTGTACTCCACGTCTCTCGCGGTGCAGTGCGCGCTCGCCGCAGCATGTTTCGGTTACGCCGCCGTCTCCGACTTCTACCGGTCGACCATCGCTCTCGCGATCGGACTGCAGGTGATCCTGACCGGGCTGGGCGCTGTAGCCGGGCCCGCATTGACCCGCAGTCTGGCCGTTATCTCGCCGGGCGAGCGCTGGCTGAACGAGGCGGCCCGCAAAACGACTCTCTATCGCAGCATCTCGCAGCTGCTCGGGCAGGGAATCAGCGGATTGCTCCTGGCCGGGCTCGGCGCGGGATTGGTGGTGACGATAAACGGCGTGACATTTCTCGTCATGTCGATGGCGATCATCTGGAACCGGAACAGGTATCGAGAACACCGCGATCAGATCGACGAGGGCGCGGACGCTTCCCCCCGTGGCGGCATCTTCCGGCCGCTCCGGTCCCGGCGGAGTTATCAGCTGGTGCTGTCCTATCAATTGATCACCAACATCCTGGTCGTCCATCCGTATCTGATACTTACCCCGGTTGCACTCGGCCACCACCTCGGCGTCTCCGCTGCCGTAACTCGCTGGGGTGCCCTGGGCGCCGCATTCGGCCTCGGGGCGATCGCCGGGGCGATGATCGTCGAGAAACTGGAGATCGAGAACAGACTGTCCGTCTCGGTGGCATCCGGAATTCTGGAGATACCGATTCTGATAGTCCTCGCGTGGAACCCGACGTCGCTTCTCCTGGTTCCGATGGCAGTGATCAGCGGCTTTCAGAGCACATTCGCGCGAGTTCTGTTCTCGCAACAGATGTTCACAGATTTTCGGCAGGACGAGATCGGTCGCGTCTCATCGCTGACCGGTCTCACCTGGATCGGATCGACCGCCGTCGTCTCCGCGCTCGCCACCGTGCTCGGAGCCGGTCATTCGAGGACACTGTTCTCGGTACTGACCGTATCGAGCGTGCTGGCGACAGCGACGTTCTGGTACGCGGTCATGCGCAATGAGAGGAGCGAAGCGATTCACGACAGATCAGGCGACGCTCTCTGACGGGGTAGCTTGTTCGACCGCGCCGCGGTCCAGCAGCGGTCGCGCCCGGGCGTCGAACCCGCGCCGAGTGGCACAGGACAGATCCTGGGCGGCGTGGATGGTCACGCGGCGCCTCCCGCGGCAGGGCCACCATGCCGGCGTCCGGGGATGCGTGCGACCACCGGCCCGAAACCCCGCCGCACGAGGCTGATCACCCCGTAGGGCAGGACCAAGATGAACAGGATCAACGCCATGCCGTACGTGATTCCGGTGGCCGACTGGTTGATATCCGCGGTCCACTGCGGGACGTACACGACGAAGAAGGCGCCGAATACCACACCGGGCACCGTGCCCAGTCCACCGACGACGATCATCGTGATGAACGCGATCGCGAGCGGCAGCCCGAACGCCTCCGGCCCCACATACTGGACCACGAAGCTGTAGAGCACACCGCCGACACCGGCCAGCGCGGCACTGAACGCGAAGACCGTCGTCTTGGTCCGGGTCGCAGGCACCAGCTGGAGTCCGGGCAACCGCAGTGCCGGCAACCCGAACAGATAGCCCACGATGTAGCCGACCGCGAACGCGATCGGCATCAGGAGCAGATACGGCACACTGTGGTTCTCCACCAGCACGGCGCTCAGGTACGCGCCGAGTGCGAAGAAGAAGCCGTGGCCCAGGGAGATCTGGCCGGTGTTGCCGGTCAACAGGTTCAGCCCGAGTCCGACGACGATGTACACCAGCACCATCGAGCGGTCGAAGTTCACATATGGCGCGGACACCAGCGGCGCCACCACGGCGACTCCGACGACCAGGATCACCGTGGCACGGGAGAGCCACAGCGGCGCGTCGAGTTCGGCGTGTGGACGGCGGAGGAGTTGAACGAGGCTCATACCCGTGCCACCTTCTTCGCGCCCAACAGACCTTCCGGTTTGAGTAACAACACGCCGAGGATGAGGACGAGCGCGACCGCCTGCTCGAAATCGTGGCCGATCCAGGAGATATAGGTACCGGCGAGGTTCTCGGCCACCCCCACGCACAGGCCGCCGACGATCGCGCCGACGATCACCACGGACTGCCGGGACATCACGACCGGGCCCAGCATGAGCACCGGCCCCGCGACCATCGCCGGGAACTCCCTGCTCTGCACTCCCCAGATCCACCCGGCCGCACTGTTGAGCACGAGCATCAGTCCGAGAGTGATGACCGCACCCGCGTTATCCGGGAACCGGGTGGCGGTGATCCCGCGGTGGGGTGAGATCGTCGACCATCACCAGATTCCCGCCGGACTGTTTGGCCCGGTACATGGCGGCGTCGGCGGATTGCAGCAGCTGGTCCGGGGACGGGCGCGGGCACCGCGGACAGATCGTCGCATCGAAGACCGCGACACCGACGCTCGCGGTGACCTCCACCGAGGTCTCCGGCGGGTCGGCGACCGCGCCGCGCAGGCGTTCGGCCTCGGTGCGCGCGGCGACGGTGGCCATCGGCACGGCCACCACGAACTCCTCCCCACCCGTACGCGCCACCACCGCCGCCTCCCCCGCGGCGTCGTGCAGCCGCCGGGCGGTCCGTACCAGGACGGTATCGCCGACACGATGCCCCCAGGTGTCGTTGACGCTCTTGAACCGGTCGAGATCGAAGGTCATCACGCAGATCGCGGGATACCGGTCGATCATCAGCGGCAGCCGGATCTCCAGACCCCGGCGGTTCAGCAGTTCGGTCAACGGGTCCGACAGTGATTCGGTGCGCAGCAGCCAGTACAGAACCTGCAACGCGGGCAGCGCGCTGACCACCGAGACGAACAGCAGCAGCGCGACCGCGACGGCCAACCGGATATCACCGCCGCCGGTGGCGATCCGCACCGAGAACACGATCACCGACAGCAACGACCACACCGAATGCGCCGCCAGGGCCCGCGCGCTGTGGAAGAACCCCAGGTAACTGCCGGTGACCACGAGCAGCACCGCGCCCATCGCGCCGAACACCCGATCCGGCACCTGCAGGAACTCCATCGTGAACAGCACATCGGCGCCGGCGATCAGCACCAGCGACTCGGTCCTACTCGGCCAGGGCAGCAGCCACCAGCGCAATGCCCACAGCGTCCCGCTCAGCACCCCGATCGTCGAAGCGATACCGGGATCGCCGACCGGCCCCACCGGGGTACCCGCGATCACCGCGCCCATCACCGCGATCGCCGCGCCCGCGACGCCGATCAGCACTTTCAGCGGACCGAGCGCCGACCGGGCCGCCAGCGTGCGCACCAGCCAGCGGTAGTCGACCGGATCGTTCCACCAGTCCCGCAGTGTCTTGCTGTCATTCATCGACTCACCCTTGGTCCCGACCACGTCGGCCACTGCCGCTCGTACCGAGTGCGAGAATTCCAGGAAATCTCACCAGCTGATCCGGAGCAGTCTAGACCGGACATATTCATACCCGACGCGCGAGCATGTGTTCCATCCCACAGCTGATGTGTCGGGAAAATCCGGTTCCCTCAGGTCCCATAGAAGGGACTGCGTGGTCTACATCGATATTCCGCTGACCGAGGACATCCGAGCCGCGGTCGCGGCATCGTGGGGATACGAAGGTGACAGCGAACGGCTATTCGGTGGAGAAGAATCGGCGGCGTACCGGGTCGGCGAGGCGGTCGTCCGGGTCGGGTCCCGACAGCGTGACCCCCGCGAAATGGAATGGTGTCACGGAATCGCCACCGCGGCCCGAGCTGTCCCGGAGGTTGTGGCACCGTTGGCCCGCGCAGACGGCACCACGCTGGAGATGGTGGCAGGGCGGCCCGTCACCCTTGCCGTGACCGGCGCGGCAGGCGCGGTCGGGGGCTACGCGGTCGAGCTGGCCAAGGCCGACGGACTGACCGTCGTCGCGGATGCCGCCCCGCGCGATATCGGCCGGGTGCGCGAGTTCGGCGCCGACCATATCGTCGAACGCGGTCCCCAGGTGGCCGCGCGGATCCGCCGGTCGGCGCCCGGCGGGGTCGCCGGGCTCGTGGACGGCTCGATGCAGACCACCGAGGCAGTGCCCGCCGTGGCCGACGGTGGGACGATCGCCGAACCGCGCGGCTGGACCGGCCCGGCCGGGCGCGGTATTCACGTGATCCCGGTGATGGTGACGGACGGTATGACCGATACCGAGCGACTCGATGCGCTGCGCCGCCGGGCCGAGGACGGCATCCTGACGCTGCGCGTCGCCGACGTACTGCCCGCCGAGAAAGCAGCCGAGGCCCACCGTCTGCTCGAGGCCGGTGGCCTGCGCGGCCGGTTGGTGCTCGACTTCTCTGAACAGCGGGTACGTCGTCGTCCTATCGCCGAGGGTCGGAGCGACCGGGCTTTCCATCGCGCGGCATAGGGTCGCCCGAAGCCTACGAGACCGGTTTCGGCTGTACATCGTCGTCGGTATCATCGCGCGGGCTCTCCTGCAGGGCCCCCGGTTCAGGGACTTCTGTCTCGAAGAACGCCACTGCCGCCAGCATTTTCTTTCGCTCGAAACTCATGGCATCACCATTGTCCGGCGCCGGATATATATGGCCCGCGAGGCGGTTTGCGGTTCCGCGCATCGTCTGCGTGCTATTTTCGACAAGACCACCCGCCATATCCAGCAGCCGTCGCCCCGATTCGCCGGGCAGTAGAACGGCCATGTCCCGGAGGATGTCCTCGACGGTGCCGATCAGCAGGTTCGGCGCCTCCCGCACGACAGCGCTCGCCAAGTAGCGGTCGACGACCCTCATCATGTATTCTTCGGCGGCTCGGCTGCCGATGTTCGACCAGACATAGGCAGCGAGATACCGCGCCCGCAGATAAGTTCTGCTCTCCGGAGCATGCGCTCGGCAGCCCGGGAAATGCAGCGCAGACCAGAGGTCGTCCTTCAGATGCTCGGCCCAGAACGCGTATTCATCGGGCTCGAGTATCTCTTCCATCCTCTCGAGATCCCCCTGCAACAGCGGCCGGCCGGAGAAATACTGCATCGTGCCGAAGGCGATCGCCAGCAACTGTGGGAGTTCGTCGAGCGAGGTGTCGCGCGCGAACTGCGACAGCGGGGTGGTCTTGTCCGCGCTCTGCCGGCTGCTGGGCTCGAGCCGTGTGCCCTTCCGCATGGTCCGGACTTTCCAGACGGTAGTCGTCTCACCCTCGCGGGTGATCTTCGTTTGTTTGACGAACAGCTTGCCCCAGCCCATTTTGCGAATATGAACCAGCTGATCGATCGACAAGCCGGCCGCTACGATCAGGGCGAGCGTCGCGTAGACGGGGAAGCGCTCGATGATCCGGCCGAGCTCGAGGAAATCCTTCTCCGTGAGTTCGATATCGCTCAACTCATCGAATTCCCCCCGGAACAGAGCGTTGAACCATGCCCCTCGATTGCTGAACCAGTCGACGCCGAAGGTGTCCCCGGGCTCGGGCATCGGCAAATCGTGCATATACCAGTAGCCGGGGAGTGCGGCCAGCTCTCTCCTGGCGGCATCCACTTTCGCGAAATTCTCCGGTCCGAGCGCCGCCAGCCCCGGCGCCAACCCGATCCGGACATCGGTGAACGCCCGGGCATGCGCCGGGAGGTCCTGGACCACCCGATCCTGCGGACCGTCCGCGACCCGCATTCCCAGCACCGCGGCCACCGGCGCCGACGGCGACCACTCCGATTTGTCCACACCCGACTCGTGCACCACCACCGAGCCGTCGTCCAACCGTTTCATATTCACCGCATGCCCCCACCGTGGGGCTTCCCCCGGCTGCCCCTCGTACACCACCACGACAATCATCGGCTTCCCGGTACGCGCCACCCGATCCATCGCCTGCTGCACCGATCTGATCTCGGGATCCCACCCCGCCCCGACCACTTCGGCCACATTCTTCAACAGCACCCAGTCCGGACGTGCCTCGGCCGACCCGGCCGGCGGCTCCTGCCCCGAGGCCGCCCAGAAATCCTCCGCCGCCCTCGGCACGCAATCCAGCCGCAAATTGTGTCCGTCCAGCGCATCGGCGGCACCACCGAAATCGACCTCCGCGGCACCGACCGGCTGTGTGGCCCGGTCGGGCGGAGAGGCAACGAATCCGGATACCGGCCTGATGTCACCGCCCGCCCGCCCGAGGTCCACCGACCGGTCGGGCGCCCGGTACCGGCCCAGACCTTCCTCTCGCGGACCCGAGCCGCTGTCCGGGGCAGTTCCGCCACGGCTGTCCCGATGACCCGCTCCGTCAGGCGCGTCCGCATCGGATTCGGAAGCCGTCGGCCTGTCCGACGAGCCGAATACCACGCGCAGTCGGCGCGCGGCCTCGTCGGCCAATTCGATTACTCGTTCCGGTGTGGTGCCGATGAGTTCGGCCACCTGCTCTTCCGGCAGTCCTTCCACCAGGTGGAGCATGACCACTTCCATTGCCAGTTCCCACTCCGGCATATCCGACAGTGCTTCCTCGACCCTCGTGGTGAATCTGTCGTGGTCGAAGTGAGGTCTGTCCGCGGCAACGCCGATGGAGTTCGGTTCGGCGACGATATCGTAGAAATCGGCTCCGCCGTCGCCGATCGGCGCGTCCAGGGACAACAGAGTCTCGTCGAGACGGGTCAGGCCGGCGTGCATATGCGACCATGCGAGGGCAGAAAAACGGCTCCCGGGAACAATATTGCGGGTCGCGGCGAAAAGCAGCGCACGTCCGTGCTCCAGATAACGCTCGTATCTGTCCCCGCCCCAGCGTTCCGCCGCCTGTTCCGCTATCCACAAGTATTCTTCGACGATTCGTTCGCGCGCAGCCGCCTCCTCGGGCGAGCCCACCCGCGTGGCGAACAGATCCCGAATCAGCCGTTCGTCCGTCGCGGAACCCTTCGGAAAACCGGATTTCCGATAGAAACGCCCGAGTGCGCGATCCATCGCACCGTCGTCCAATCCCAGCGCGTCCCGGACGGACCGCAGCTGCACCAGCCGAGGCCGCTTTCCCCCGGACTGGAGATAGTCTCCGGATCCTCTCGCCCCCATGGCCTCATCGAATTCCGGTATCGTCAGCCTGCGATACAGACGCAGGGCCCGTATCCACTGGTTGACCGTGCGATAGTCGGCGGGATCGGGAGTTGTCTCCCCAGCCGGATCGATTCGATACCCGAAACCCCATGATCGCGCCAGATCGTTCCAGGGCGAGGCCCGATGGAGAACAGCGTCGTAGAGCTTCAGCAGGGCGAGCTCACCTCCGTGGCGGTGCATCGCATGCTGCTCGTGTCGCTGTATTGTCCACACCGTCAGTCCGAAGATCGGGGCGGCGGCCTCCTGCGTCAAATTATTGACTTTCCGGAAGTGGAGAAGGTATTCGCCGAACGAGATCGCCACAGGCGCCGGCGGATAGATGAGTGATTGCCTTGCCAGCTTGGGAACAAGTTCGGATATTTCGTCGCCGGTGACCCCGAACGGTGGCGGAACGAACCGCAGCAGGGATAGACACTTACCGCTCGACGGAATCTGCTCACCCCGCTCGATCCTCCGGCAGTACTCCTCCGAAACACCGATAGCGGCGGCGATCGCGGCCGAATTCAGCCTCTCGGGTGACAGGTATCTCCGAACAGGAGCGTAGAACTGCTGCAGTTCGCTGTCGTGGTGCCGCCGCACAAAGGCGAAATACCGACCGATGTGGTCGTAGCCTTCCGGAAAGGCAGGCGATCCGTCTGCCGTCAGTAGCTCCGGATACAGTCGTGCTACCTCCGGATAAACCTCCCGCGCACCGGGGACCCGGCGCAGTAGTGCGCGCACCTGAGCGATCCCGAGATGCACGGCGCCCCGTTCCGCCGCCTCCCACAGACCAGTGGCATCGACCAAAATATCCATCTGTTCCGGAGTCACGCCGAGATACCGGCGCACCTCGCCGAGCCAGTGGGTGGCGTAACGGTCACGGGGGCAGGGGAAGGGACCGCTCGGCAGCGCCTCCGGTGGCACGATTTCCAGCCCGGCGGCCGTGAGCCATCGGGCGACCTGGGAGGGCAACAGGTGATGCAGAGCCATGTAGTCCGACAGGCCCTGGCGCGGACGGGGGGACGTGTTCCGCACACGTCGCTCATACCACTGTAAGAAGGCACTCTCCACAGTCGAGTTCGGTGGGTGCGAGTCCATCGCCGAATCGGATATCGGTAACTCTTGTGTGGACGAAGCGGCCGCCGGCTCCCCGGCTTCCCGGATGGCGGACGACTCAGGAGAAGTGTCCTCGGAATCGCGGGACGTGGAACGCGTTGCATTCTGTTCGTCCGAAGTATCGATTCCCAGTGCCTCACCGTAGGGACGGGCCACCGCCTTCAGGTCCGCCCTCCGGTCGATCCCCATCTTGTGCCGGATCCTGGACAACGAAGTCGAGATCGAGGATTTGGTCGCCCCCAGTTCGGCGGCGATATCCTTCTGTATGAGTCCCCGGAAGAGCAGGCGAAGTATATCGATTTCGCGGGCGGTGAGCTCGACACGGGGTGCCGACTCATCGAATTCACGCAGTTCTCGCTCATGACCGAATTCGAGTACCGATTTGTGCCTACCGTGGCCACCGAGCTTTATCCTGATGTTCCTGAGATAGTTTTCGACAGTGCTCTCGGTCAACTGGGTCACTTCAGCGATCTCCTTGACCGGACGACCGGCCTCGAAGAGTTCGAGCACTTCCGCTTCCCGTTCCAGGAGGCGGCGTTCCGTACGCGGGACTCCACCCCATCGCTCCCAGTCGGCGCCGTCGACATCGATGAGCCCCCGGCGCAGACCGATCGCCACCATGACCGTGCGGTCCGCCGATCCGAGGCGCCTCGCTATCCGACTCAACATCGCGGTGACCTGGTTGGCGGTCACAGGTTCGCCGGTGAACCGAGTGAGCGTCTCGGCGATTTCTGGATTGCTCGACCCGGTGGCGACAAGGGTCAGGATCCGGATATCGGCCGGGGTGAGTGCGATCTCCGGTCTGTTCTCCGCCGCGGGCAAGCCGCGCACATCGAGAATCCCCCTGCGCACGGCCTCGGTCACCGCAGCGGTCTTGTTCTTGACTCGCAGCTTCGCCAGCACACTCGAAAACATCCATGCCGTTGTCTGTCGAGTCGAGCCGACTGCCTCGGCGATCTCCCCGGGACTCTTTCCGTGCGCTGTGAGTGCGAGAATCTCGGTTTCCTTTTCGCTCAGCCTCTCGTTGGCTTCGAGTGCTCCTCGCTCGGACGCGACCGATCGAACCAGCCGCCGGATCGCGCCGGCCGTAACGATGCGTATCGCCGCCGCTCCGAGCGGAACCGGTGTTTCCTCTTCCCTGTCGAGCACCTCTGCTGTTCCGCGCTCCGACAACCCTTTTCGGTACCGGAGCAGAAGGACTGCCTGCTGGATCGGAAGGAGTCGCCGGAAATGGACGACGAAACTGTTGTCCGGCAGTCGATCCAGCACATCGACAGCCGCAGCGGCGTCCGTGAGTCCCGCTAGATTCGGATACTCCTGGCAGACCGACCGCCGCAGCTGCCGGACCAGACCGTCGAGACCTCCGATGATCTCGGCCCCTCCGGTCTCGGCCTCAACACTGGTGTCGGCGTCCGGTACCGGCCCGCCCTGCTGGACGTCCGATAGCGACACCTCCTTCGCCTGCTCAGCCCGACCCGAGACCGCCTCCGCCGGCGGATCGGACGCCGGCCCGAGGAGCTTTCCGCTGCCCGGGTCGGGCTTCGCTCCGGAGTCACTCTCCGATGCCCCGGTGATCGCTTCGTGATCCGCCGGATGATCCGCGCTGGGTACCGCGGGGTTTTCGGATACCGCCGCGGCCTCGTCCGGACTGCTCGCCGCCTGCCGATCCTCGTACTGCCGACGTCTGCGCTCTGTTTCCGCGCGTGCCGATTTCACCTGTTGCGCGTAAATTATCCGCTCGGCTTGTTCGGGGTGCAGGCCGTGCCGCACCGCCGAGCGAGCTTCGGCGAACGCCTGACCGAAATCGAGCGAACCGTCGGCCTTGAAGCTGTACCCGGCGAGCACTGCCCGAAGCCCGTCCAGCATCGGGCCCAGGTCGTCGTCGGGAAGGCCGGTTCCGGTGAAGAGTCCGGCCAGCGCCGGGGTGATCGCTCGCCATTCCTGCGCCTGGTGCCGCTCCAGGTCCTCGGTGCCCACCGGCGAGGTGGTGTCCGGTGTGAGCGCTCTCGCCGAGTACCGCTGGGCCACATGGGCCAGTTCATGAGCGAAGATCGCTCGCCAGGCGGAGCCGCGCAACCGGGGGTGGAAGCCGTCGGCGACCGAGATTCGATACGACGTTTCGAGGTAATCCCTGTTGATCGCCCACTTCTCGTTCAAGGTGAGTACCACGCCGTCGGGTGCGGCGGATACGAATGCGTACGCCGGATCCCCGTACGGTGACACACGCAATTCGACGAGGTCGGTCCCGCCGGCTTCGTCGAAGTGGTGCACGATCTCGTCGACCAGTTCCAGCACCGTCTCGAGATCGACCTCGACCATTTCGAGGCCCTCGAAACGGAGAGGATGGCCGATTCGCGCCTCGAGTTGCCGCAGCGCCTCGAGCTTGGCTCGATGGACGGCCCGCTCCTGATCGTTCGCCGGGGCGCGGTAGGCATAGCCGCTGTCGAAGTTCACTTCCTGGGCCAGTTCCACCAGGAGCTCGTAGAGAACCCTCTTTCCCTCGGTCACCTGATCGCCGGGTTCGGTATCGAGTTCGGCCATTTCGCTGTACACACTGGCGAACGAGCGGGCGAGGGCGGGTCCCGGGAGGAAGGTGTCACCGCCGTAGAAGCAGGGCTCGGGGAATTGCCGACGCAGCCAGGCGGTGAACTCCGCACTGTCCGGATCACCGTGCCCGCTGCGGTAGTGATCTCGCAATGCGCGTAGCGCGTGCAGCTCGGCGCGCCAGCGACCGGCGATGACCAGTGCCTTCCCGAATCCGATGACGGCGGCCTGGCGAGCCTCGTCATCGGACACAGTTCGCCGGGCCGGTATTGCCACTTTCAGCTGCGTCGATTCGATCGCCGAGCCGAAGGTATTCGCATTCGCGACCGACAGTACGGAATCCGGGTCCGGCGAATTCTCGTCGCTCTTACGCGCGACGACGAGTCCGGCCACCGGAATCGGGAATCGCTCGAGCAGGTCGTGGATTGTTTCCACCATTACCCGGCCGGCCGAATCTGTCAGCGTGCCGTGGCCGTCCACAGTGGTACCGTGCCGCCGGCGCAGCTGGTCCGCGGTGGAGACCGAGAGTCCATCGGCGAGATCCCGATAGGAAACGATCGCCTCGACCAGCCCACCGAGAGCCGGATCGGCCGACTGACGCGCCAGCCGCAGGAGGCCTGTCTGCCCTTCCGGTGCGGGCCAGGATGCCGGGAGGCCGCTCGGCCAACCGAGCACACCGGCCAGCTGATCTTCGAAGTTCTGGTTCAGCAGGCGCGTTTTGAACTGCCGGCGCAACTCGTCGGAAACGGTGGTCTTCGTGACCTGCAGATCCGTCAAGAATCGGCCGAGCACACCAGGTAACAGCCTCGGTGCCCGGCCGGCTGCCACGCGTTTCCATCCGTCGTCGTCGAGACGGTCGAACTCCTGCCGAACCGATCGCAGAGCGTGTTCCAGGTGCTCCCGGTCCACGATCTCCGGCTCGATCCCGAGCAGCGACGACAGTTGCGCAACGGCCTGGTCGAGCTCCTCTCGGGTACCGGTGCGCTGCCCCCACGGCAGAGTGCGGGCAGCCCGTTCCAGCGCGCCGAGCCGGCGGGACGGTCCACGCCGCGCCTGCACCTCCGCATCGAATTCTTCCTGCGCCACACCATCGGCGTCGAAACCTGCCACATGGATTTCCGCGGAACCGACCCAGCCGGAGGTCACCCAGTCGTAGATCGCCCGGCCTCGCAGCAGTCCGCCTGCGGCATTGTCGAATACGACCACCTCGCCGCTCTCGACCTCGGCCGCGCCACGCAGCGCTGTCGGCAGTGCGTTCAGTACCGCGGCGAACTCCTCGGTCACCGTGGCGACGACGAAACAGTGCCCGAGCCCCTCGCCTACCGGGTCCACGCCGCCGACCATGACACCGCCGGCCCGGCGTACCTGTTCGACCATGGCGGCGAGGCCGGTGATCCCGGCACCGATCGGCTGCTCGGCCCAACCGGTTCGTAGACCTGCGACGAGCGTGAACTTGTCCATACCCGCCATCGCGATCACCGGATCGTCCACCGCCGCCGGTCGCATGGCCGCCGCGGCGCCACCGCCGACAGCGTCACGGGCGAACCATTGCGTCAATGGACCACAGTTGAACGGGCCGCCTTCCTCGGTATGCCCGTCGACACCCGCCCACACCGCGGTGGCCTCATCACTCGCCGGAAACTGCGCACTACCGGCCGCCGGATCGGACGACTGCCGTTGCTGCGCAGCGAGTTCGCCGGTCTGCGGCTGTGCTTCCCGGCCACCGGGCGAATCGGCCGGGCGAACATAGGCGGCGATGCCGTCCGGTTCGCCACGGTCTCCGGCAACGGTGCCACCGAAGCCTTTCGATGTGTGGGAAGCAGCGGCGGGTGCCTCGTCGAAGTACAGCGCGAAGCCGGCGTGGCTGCTCGCGACGGTGATATCGAGTGCGCGGGAGCCGCGCACCCCGGAGAGCTCCGCGGTGAACGTACCGTCGGCCCCGATCAATCGCCCGGTACGCGGCTGGTTCACACCCGCGAAACGCTCGACTACCGTGTCGAAGACGTTAGTGGACTGCGTATCGTCCCATCCGGTCATCAGCTCGGGAAACAGCTGCTGCGCGAACAAGACCCGGTCGGGCCGGTTACGGTGCAGGTGCAACCGGACACTGGCGACACCGTCCGTCATCCGGATATCGAGCAGCCGTCGGCCGCCGGCGTCACGGACCTGGATCCGGTGACCCACACCGAGCGTCTCCAGTGGCCACAGCTGGGCGCCCTTGCGCTCCAATGCCCGTTCCAGGACGGCGGCGACCGCGGTACGGCCGTCGGCGTCGAGATCCGGTACTGCGTCGAGGATTTCCCGGATCCGGGGGACACCGATCGCGGGCGCCACCGGGTGCGCGCGCTCGTCGAGCCAACGCGCCTGCGATTCCCGCTCGGCCGTGATCTCGACGGCTCGAACGACCAGGTCGGCAGCGAGGAACCGCCGGCACATCGAGGCTATACGGTCGGCGAATCGCAGCCTGCGTGGATCATCCAGGGACAGTGGGTACCGCTGCTGCTGACGCTCCGCCTGGCCCAGCAGGTTGTCCATGTGGTCGGCGGTCACCTGCTGCGGTTCCAGGTTCAGGAAGGCCGCGAGTTCCCCGCGCACCTCGTCCCACTCTCGACGTACGGCCTCCATCGGCGAGGAGCCCGGGCCCACCCGCCCGCGGCCGATCGAGCGTTCCGCGGCGAGCCGATCGGCGGCGGCTCTCCCCCGGCTGGTTTCCTCGTAGGCCGCGATCGCGGAATCCAGTAGTTCGATCTGGAGGCCCCACCGGTTGTACAGGTCGATCGACCCGACCAGCGCCCGGCTCGGCGTATCGGTGGCGCGCCGTAGCGATTCCAGCTCGGCCGACAAAGGTCCCAGGCCGGCCGGATCCGCCTCCGTCGACGCCGCGATTTCCGCGCGCACCCGCTCCCGGCGCAGCACTGCTTCGTCGCGTTCCCGGGCCAGCGCGGCCAGCCGCGCGGGTATATCGAGCTCGGCCGCCGGTATGCCATGGTCGTCGGTCCGGGAGCCGGCAGCGCGATCCCGGCCTTGCGCCTCGTCCCAGGCCCAACCGTAGAAGTCGGCGTAGCTCCCCTCCGCCAACCGCGGTCCGACACTTCGCAACAGCGGGTGAACGGCGTCGAGGCCGGCCTTCCGGGCGATAGCCACAGCGGTCGGCCCGCTGCCGGGCGCGGACGACGCGACAGCCTTCAGATACGCGGCGGTATACGCAAGCTCCAGCTCATCGGGTGGTTCTGTGTCGTACCCGGCTTCCCGCAGCTGCCGCATCGCCTCGCAGCGCCGCGCCTGCGCCCCGGCCTCCTCCTCGAGCCGTCCATCGATATAGTCCGCACGCCGCGGATTCATCGACTCTTCGGCCTCGCTCGACCCCGCACGCGCGCGCTCGTACGCCTGCCGAGCGTGGTGGGCACCCGCCACCATTTCTGCTGCCAGTTCGGCATCGGAGAGACCGACATCGAGTACGAGAGCTTTCCTGGCCGGATAGAAGCGGTTATCGGCGTGCGCTTCCAGCAGCAGATGGATACCGTTCTCCCGCAGCGCCTCGTCGGCCCATCTCCCGATCTCGGTGTCCCGCAAGATTTTCCGAACCCGGGCGATTCGCCGCCGCGCGGCCTGCTCGGCGAGATCCAGCCACGGGATCTCCGGCTGCCGGGATTCCTTTCGCGGTGGCAGTGCCTCGGCCCGTACCGCCCGGACCACACCGTTCCAGTCACTGGCGGCGGACACGTATACACAGTCCAGCGCGGCCAGACCCGGCTGGTCGGGATGAGCTGCGATCGCCGCGTCCCGGAACTCGGTATGCCCGCTCTCCTCGGCGACGATGTAGAGATGGGGCCGTTCGCCCCCGATCACCGCCACGTGGTCGGTCAGCACTCGACCACCCCGAGTAGCTACGGCGCGGGCCAGCACATCTCGAGTGACCGCGGATTCGGCGGCGGCGCGACACGCGGCAGCGTCTCGCGCCGCCGCGGCGCGCCAGGCGATCAGATCACGCAGCAGCAGTCCCGCGTGTTCGCGGCGCCGGGCATCGGCAGGCGAGTTCGGCACGGGCACAGTGGCTCGTTGCCGCGTGAATTCCCTGGTGACCGCCCGATCCAGCAGGGCGAGGTCACGGTCGGCGGCGGTTCTGGCCAATGCCGCGCGCCGGATTTCCGTTGCTCGCTCCGGCGTGGTCGGGGTGTGCCGGACCGACAGGTCGTCGTGTCCGGCGGCAAGCCACTCGCTCCGAGCTTTCCGCACATAATGACCGGGTTCGCCGTCTTCACGCGGCTTTGCGAGATGCTTCGCCAATACCTCGACCGCAACCCGAAAGCCGGAGGCATTCCACTCGTCCGGGGCCCCGGCCGGGTTTGCCGTGCGGGCCGCTGCCACCGCCGCATCGTAGTTGGCGATGAATGTGGCCAATCCCGGCACATCCGCCATATCGTAGCCCTGGTCCGCCAGCGCCCGAGCGAAGAGCATCTCCCGAACGAACGCGCGGGCTTCACGATGCAGGATCGCCCGCACGTATTCGCCGCGCGCCATCGTGGCGGGGTCCGGCCGGGGATGGTCCTCGAAATCCAGGGCGTGTTGGTTCTCGTGGATCATGGTGATCGCCTGGTTCCGCAGATCCAGCCCCCGCGACTGAATCAGGCTCGTCAGAAACTCGGGACGAAACCTACCGACCTCATTCGCTGCGAGGTGCGGTGCCCGCCGGATCTTCGCCGACCGCGACAGCTGCGCCCGCCATCCGGGCCCGGCCTCGGCCAGCAATCCCAGCTGTAGGTCGTGCAAGGTGTCCTGGGACAGGCCGACTGCGAAATCCAGCTCGCCGAGCTGGGCCGGCACTCCCCCCGGCAGCTCGATCGGGTTGCCGGCGCTGTCGAAGGCAGCGGCCCACAAACCCGCCGGGCCCGCCGCATCCGTCGTGTCCCGATACGGCCCCAGCACTCCCCTGCCGCGATCCTCGATCCGGATCTCGCCGTCCTGATACACCCATCGCAGCACATGTCCGCCGACGCGGTGCTCGTCGGCCACTGCGACGTCGTGCGCGTCGTGTTCGGCCGAGTTCTCGATCACCACCAGCGACATACCCGCACGCTGCGCTTCGGGTACGCGATGGAACGCTTCGGCGATATGCCGGTGCGGTTGCCGCGGATCCACCTCGAACCTGCGAACCAGCCCGATCCGCCCACCGGCGATGCGCACGACCTCACTCGCGGGCATACCGGCGAGGCCGATCTCCCCGGGCCCGGGTATCGATGCGGGGTCCACCCAGGGCATCATCTCCAGCACCAATCGCCCGCACTGATTCGCGGCGTGCGATGCCTCACGGGCCCCGGTCGAATCGACCGGAGCTCGGTAGGTCGCTCCGCCGGTCCTCGCCTCGTCACCGGGTTCCTGTTCTTTCCAGTGGGAACTCGGGTCGGCGAGTTGCGCCGCGCGCACGAGCCGACCGAGGTAACTACCCCGGCCTTCCGTCGGCATATCCGCTCGAGGCCGGCTCGGGACGCCGACGTCCGGCTGGAATCGCGTTCCCGCAGCGGGAGTTGTCGCTGCCCGGCCGGTGCCCGATGCTGGTTTGTTCAGCGCTCTCCCGGCCGAACCAACTTGTCGGACAGCATGATCGGACCTTTCCCGGTCGACGGGTGCCGCGGCAGTGATCCGTTCGTTCGGCGTAGTGCGGGCCTGGTCGCTCCACGGTGTCCGTCCACCTGCGGGCGTGTTCCCCGGTGTCTTCGTCTCCGAATCGGCACGACCTGTTCGATGGTCCGCCTCGACGGTCACACTCAGGCGTCCGGTCAGCCTCTCTTGTAGGGCGTGCACAATCGACCAGGTCCGGGCGCCGGCGCCGGCGATACCGGAAGTGTCCAGGCGTGCCGTCGCGATACCGTCGTTCTCCCGCAGATGGACCGTGACCTGAGCGGGCTCGTCGCCGACCGCGCACACGGTGATCCGCACGATGAGCCCATCGCCCGTCGGCTCGACATCGGCCGCGTGCACCCAGAAGTCGTTTCCGTGTCCCGTGAGTACTGTTCCGGCGTCAAGACCCGCTCGGACCACGTCGAGACCAGTCGTGGTGGCCGGTGTGTCGGCCCACAGTTCGCCCTGGCTACCGTCCTCGAATTCGATCGCCGCCGGGTCGATACCACGTTTTATCAGCGCGGACTTCATATGCGCAGCGGGCATCGGGTGGCTGTTCCAACCCCGGAAGCCCTCGGAGAAGATGGCGACCTTCGTCAGCTCACCGCCGGCCATCCAGCCCACCGCGGCAGCCGCTGTCTCGCTTCCCTTCGCGAGCAGCTCGGCGTGCAGGTCCATATGCACGCCTTCCGCGGACACGAGCAGCTCATCGTTCGTGCCCAAACTCAACGAGTCGCCCCACGCCTTCTCCGTGGTGTGCAGGCCGTGGCGTCCGCCGAACTGTTTCTCGGAATTCACCACGAGCTCGATGACCTCGACCCGCCCGTGATAGTCGGCGATCGGATCGTCCGGAGTGATCGCCGCGTACTCGGTGGACCGGGCACTGTCTCGGGCCGATACCTGTTCGCTTTCCGGCCCACGGTTCGTCGTATCCGCACTGTCGCTTCCAGAAGCACCACCGGGGTCGCGTTCGCTTCCGGTCCATTCCGAGCCGTCGGGGTGCTGGTGAAAGGCCAGGAAGGGGGAGAGCCCGTCTGGCCCGGGACCGGCAGGGCGTCGCCGATAGCCGCTGGGAGCAGCGCGGTTCGGCGCGAACGGGTCGGCCCCGGCGAAGGAGACCACCGGTCCGGGGAGCGGCGCGACAACCCCGCGCCGCTCCGGCGCGGCCCCGGTGTTGCGGCGCTGCGCGGTGGAGTCGGCGACCGGCCAGAGCCGCTTCCCGCCGCGCTGCGCCCGGAAACCGAGTCTATGTATCGCGGACACGACTTCGGGAGAGTCGGCCCCGCCGCCGTATACCCGGTACACCGTGCTGACACTGACTCCGGCCAGGTGGGCGACATCAGCTGCGGTCACCGGCCGGACAGTGCCGAGAACGGTGTATTTGTCGGCAAGCGCGCCGGGAAGCAGGTCGGCGACGAGCAATTCCGCCAGCTTCACGACCGCACGCCTTCGTATCTGGTTGACCGAGTTCGTGGTCTTGCCCAGTGCGGTCGCGATGTGTTCCGGCGGCGCGCGGTCGAGGAATCGCAGTTCGAGATATCGCCGCTCTTCATCGCTGACCGCGTCCGCGCTCATCCCGCGAACGAATTTCGCGAAACCCGGCCGGTCGTGCCGTTCGGCTGCCTCGATCCGCTCGGTCGCTTCGGCGGGGGTGGGCGGGACGAACCCCGTGATCTCTTCGGCCAGGCGGCGCACCGCCTGCTTGTACAGCTGGGCGAGTCCCATCTCGGTACGGCCCGTTCCCGCGAGCGCAGCCACCATCTCGTCGCGGGTTTTCTCCTGCACGATCCGCAACTCGATGCATTGACGCTCATCGGCCGGCAATTTCCGCAACGCACGTCGGAACCCGCGTCGATTGTCCAGTGACACCAGCTTGACCAATGCCAAGGCCCGTCCCCCTACGGTGGACACCTCGCCGGTCGTCAGCGCCGATGCCACCTTCGGGACCAGCCGATCCTGCAATGTTCCCGCGGCCGACTCCGATATTCCCATCGCCACCGCGATCTGTGGAATGGACAGCGGTCTCTCGACAAGGAATCGCAGACGGATGAACTCGCGATGGCGAGGCGTGAACGTCCGGATAGCGAGCCGTATCGTATCGACCGGGGTGTTACGAACCAGTTCCAGATCAGCGCCACCGGTCGCGGGGAGTTTCTCCGCCACGGAGGGCATTTCCGCAGCGGCCGGGCCGACGGTGAGCAATTCGGCGGCGCGCACGACAGCGCGGCGTCGCAGACTGTCCACCGCTTTGCTCGAAATACTCAGCGCAGCGGCGATTTCCGCGTCCGATGCCGCCTCCTCACGCAGGTACCCCATCCCGAGACATTTCCACTGCTGCGGCGTGAACGAGCGCCGATGGGGCAGCAGCGCCGCATTGTCCTCGGTCAAGGCACGGGTGAGTACCTCGGATGCCTCGGCGTGTGTCAGCAATTCGATGCCGGCCAGCCCATCGATGAGCTGGCGGACCAGCACTCCGCAGAGCTGCCGGAGCCGTTTCCGGCTCTTTCCCGTATCGGCCGATATCTCGGCGAGGGTCCTGCCGTACAGGAACCACTGCGTACCGATCTCTTTCAGGGCCGGGGGCAATTCACCTATGCACTGTCGGATTCGGTCATAGCGAACAGCCTCCATCACCGCGACTGCCGGGTTGCGCTGCTCGGCCGCCAGAGTCAATGCGAGCTGCCGCAGAGTGGCTCGATCTCGAGTGGTGACCGGCTCGTCCGCCGACGATTGCGCCAATTTCGAAGCCACTGCGTACTGCGCGGCCGACAGGTGCTGCAGAGCCCGCTGCCATTCTGATCGACCGGCGGTGGCCAGTGCGCGGCCCAGCGGACCGCTAGCAGGCTCGCCTTCCCCTAGTACGAAGAGATGATGGAAATGATTTCGCTGCTGGAATTCAGCGAACCGCAGATGTTCCCGCAGTACACCGGCCACGCCCGCGAGCGCGGCGGCGCGCACATGCCAGCGCCGGTCGTAGAGCCTCCGGCTCTGCTCGGGGAATACCGCCGTAGGCGTACTCTCGGCGACCTCGCGGGTGGTTGCTTCGAGGAAAGTACGTAGCGCCCGATGCTCGAAGGCAGCCACAGCCTCGTCGCCGGTGTCGGCCAGACTTGCGAACTTCGCGGCGATCGTGGTGCGTGAATTGGGCTTCGGCTGCCCGAAACGCATGGTCAGCCAGAGACGCTGATGTTCCGGGAGCTGGTGATGCAGCACCCGGTCGATCGCCCCCAGATCGACGGTCGGTGCGATCCGATACTGCGGCGTGGACGCCGATGCCGGATCATCGGCCAACGCTCTCATGGCTCGCGCACGGATCCGGCGAAGACTCAGCGCTGTCTCGGTGGTCCATCCGAACCACTCTCCGAGATCCTGTCCGGGACGGACAGTGGAAAGTTGTTGCGCCGCATAGGTGAAGACTTCGTCGACGACCTCGGCGGCTGCGTTCTCGCGCACCCCCCTGACCAGCAGCCGCGCGTGAACAGTGGGCTCGAAGCGCGCACGCAGCAACCCCAGGGCTGCCGGGTCTCCGTTCAGAGCCGACCGCACCAGCCCTTCCGCGCCCGTGGTCCCCCGGTAGTAGGGGGACCGGTACCCGAGCCGGGCGACAGCCGCCAACACCTTGTGCGCGACGTCCGCCTCCGCTGATCTCCTGCCCTGGAGCACATTGAAGACCGTCTTCGAGTCGACGCCGGCCGCACGGGCCACATCATCCCGTGAAGGGATCCTGACCTGGGCCAGGTTCGGGA
The DNA here is from genome assembly GCF_014645735.1 of Nocardia jinanensis. GTDB lineage: Bacteria > Actinomycetota > Actinomycetes > Mycobacteriales > Mycobacteriaceae > Nocardia > Nocardia jinanensis. The sequence goes on from NZ_BMMH01000006.1 coordinate 442,540, forward strand.
ATCGAGCACCGAACTCGTCGAGAATCCTGGGCGCCAGCTGGTCGACCGACTCGGTGTACAGCCGCGAAATCGTCTGCTGGCTGCGACGCATGACTCGCGCGGTATCGCGGATGGACAGACCGTCGCGCACTATCAGCCGCAGGCACTGCTGCTGTCTCTTATCCGAACCTGCGGCTACGCACTGTTCCCAGAGTTGTTCGTCCGCACGCCAGGCCGCCCAGGCGAGATCACGGTTGTTGCCCTGCCCTGGTCGTCGAGAATGACCACGTGGACGGGACTCGGCCGACTCACCGCGTGTGCTGGGCAGGCGATACCCGAGGCGGGCAGCGACAGCGAATACCTGCCGGGCGTATTCGGTATCCGGTGACCGCTTTCCGCGAAGCACCATGGACACCCCGGACACTGTCCCGCCCGCCTCCCGCGCGATATCGCGCAAGGTAGGCGGTGAGATCGCCGCCGATCGCGTTTCTTCGATCGCCGCAGATACACGCTCCGCCAGGTCGGGAAGGAAAGCCAGCAAACGAGCGTGTATCGCTTCTCGGGTGACGTTGTCACTATCGGCGATTTCGGATATCCCGTAGCCGAGAAACCACATAACAAAGGTGTCACGGTTCCGCGGACGGGACTTTTCGACAAGGCGGCGCAACACATCGAGATGGTCATCGCGCGCCGACCGCAACACCGCGATCGCGGGCGCGAGCCGGCCGGTGGACATGGCGAGGGTCACGCCGCCTCCGGCGAGCAGCTCCGCCAGCGGCTCGCCTTCCGTCGGAAAACCGTCGGAATCGTCGAGAGTCTCGTCCGGTGGTGGCTCCTGGTTCAGCGCACCGGCCAACTCACGCAGAATCTCCGGGACCACACGTACGACCACGTCTGCGCCGACGCCGACCGCGGCGGCCGCGGCCCGGTCGGAACCATTGTCCCCGAACCGCCCCATCAGCATCTGCCGTCGGCCCCGCCTCAGCCCGGCGACCGCCGCTCGGAACTCCGGATAGCTCGCCCGCTCCAGTGTCGAGCGCGCCGCACCCGACGCCGCGCCCTCGACCGCACCGCGGAACCGCACGAACTCGACCGGTACCGAGAGCACTTCATCGGCCAACGACAACAGCCACTGGTGGATACTCTCCTGCCCACTGGGGCACTCGTCAGCGCGAATCTCCGCACAGCGGAACACCTCACGGACCAGCTCGGGGACGAACTGCCGACGCCGCACCGCCCCGATCCGCTGCGCCACCGGCCCCGCGAAATGATCACGCAACCGGTCAGCGGAAACCGGCGAACCTTCCGACGACGCCCGCGACCCGGACGGCGCGCCCTGGTAGCGGCCGCCATCCGCCCACGCGCCCGGACCGAGCCGATTATCGTGGGCGTGCCAGACCCACGGGTCGGAGCCGCCACGCCGCGAACTCCGACCAGCGCTCTCCGATACCTCGGTGAAACCGGTCTCCGGCCCGGATATCGGCTCCCGCCCGCCGCCGGGAGGCCGGGGCCGCTCTTCCGCCTGGGCCGCCTCGCCGCCGCTCCACGGTGTCGGTGCGGGGGCAGGTGCGCCGGGCGTTCGGGCGTTCGGTTTCGGTATGGTCCCGTCTCCGACGTCATCGGCCGGGGATTCGGTGATCGTGCGTGGTGGGTGTGGCTTGTTCTCCCCCGGGGCTGTGGGGCGCTGTCCTCCCGGCGCCGGGATCCCGAACTGTTCGAATACCGCTCGATACAGCCCGGCCACCTCTCCGTCCGGGGCAAGGAATGCCGATTCGTCCACCACCTGCATACCGGCCATCTGCATCCCCAGCACTACCTCGTAGAGAGAATGATGCTGCGGTAGCAGGAAGGCCAGAATCGCTCCGGCGGCGGCGGTCTGCGAAATCCCCGCTCGTAGTGGCAGGCGGAAGCGAAGAGCCAGTCTCGCCGCGGTTCCCGAAATTCCTGCCACGACCGGGAATCCACGTTCGACCGCAGTGCGCCGGAACCACTCACCGTCCGTCCGGAAATCCAATCTGGCAACGCCCGGCCGCCACGGAAGCGGAACAGCGTACTGGTCCGGGTCCAGTCGTAACGCAGTGGCGGGGCCGACTACTCCTTCCTCGTGGTAGGCCAGTACGCCGATCACGCCGGCGTGTCGGCCGCTCCTGTCGTATCGGTAGAGCGGCAGGACGTACCGGAATGTGCTGTCCTCGGCCGCGAGTTCGGTTTCCAGCGTCTCCACATCGACCCGGCCCCGATCGTCGTGTGGTATCCGACGGTGATCGAGCCGGCTCTTCCGGAGCACGGCGAGGCCACCGGGAATCGCTTCCAGTTCCCTTAATGACAACGGCATTCCGAGCAGGTTCCAGTCCTGAACGGTCAGACTCCGACGGATCTGATCACGGCCCGCGCGATTCTTTCTGTCCGCGTAGCTCCGGGTGAGTTCCTCCGCGACAGCGGCGAACCTCGGGTCGGATACGGCGTTGCGTTCATCGCGGATGTCCTGTGCCCTGATTTCTTTGCGCGGGTCGCCCCCGGTGATCGACTCACGCACCCGGCTCAGCGCGGGCACGTTCAGCCCCGACCGGTCAGCCTGCTTTTGCCAACCCGGCTGGTTCAGCAGTCGGGCCAGACCCTCGTCCAGCGTTGTGCCCGAAGGCTGGGGAAGTTCCCTGCTTCGGATCATCGCGTTGAGTACCGCGGACATCAGCTCACGGAGGTTTCCGTCTCGCCGCAGCTCATCCAACGGCACGGAGCGCAAGACCATGCCGCTCGCCGTCGTGTTCGCGGGCGCGTAGAACGCGTTGTCGATCTGCTCAGGTGCCGCGTCCGGGTGCAGGACGGTCAGAACCGCACGCAGATGATCCAACATCACGACCGCGGCCTGCCTGCTCTCCGGTCTGTGATATAGGGCTCTCGCCAGCTCGACCTCATCCTGCACACGCCGCAGCCGCCACCCTCGCTCGTCGTCGGCATGGGCCGGTGGTCGTAAGCGCTCGGACAACTCGGCCTGTTCGGGGACGCCGGCCGCCCCGGCTGTCCCCGGGGCGCCCGGCTGCCGGGCGGCGGACCACGGTGTCCCCGCGGCGGCGGACCGATCCTCCCGGCCGTCATCGGTCGGAGCGCCGGTGATCGTGCGTGAGGGGTGTGAATCGTGCTCGTGGCCGGGGTTTCGGCGATCGCGAGCTGTGAGCGTGCCCTCGTTGTCGTGGAAGAAGGCGACGAACGCACTACCGTTGACGAGTCGTTCGTGATCGTAGCTGGGCTGCCAGTGATCCTTGTGGTAGAGCCGGATTCTCGGGGTACTGCCCCGCGTGGGCGTATCGATAGCCGTGTCGTGGACATACAGAGTGCCGGCGATCATTGTGAGGAGATACCCGTGGGACTCCCGGCCGTCGTCGACCACGACCACGGCGGTGTCGCCGTCTTTTCCACCGGCACGCAGAGTAGCGGCGACCTGAGCCAGCGGGTCGTCCGGATCATCCGGGTGGCGGGGGCGCTGCGTGCTGGGCAGCGAGTCGATGTCGACGAGATCGGCCACGATCTTGTCCTCGACGATTCGCCAGTTGTCGGTGGCGTGCCAGGCGGGATTGTTCTCGTCCAGGTCGAGGTCGGGGGCGTTGCCGAGCACGCGCAGCACCCGGACGAGGCGGCGGGCACAGATCTCATTGCGATGGTCGATATCGCGACCCGCCGGATTCTGTAGCGACTTCGCAGGGTTCGCCGACCCCTGTGCTCGAGAACCGCTGGTGTACTCGGCTTTCCACGGATAGGTCCCGAATCGGGGGTGGTGTGCCGAACTCTGCTGCGCGGACGAGCCGTGCGCCGACGAGTCGCTCCACGGCGTCGTTTGCGCGATCGCATCCGCGGGTGCCCGGTCGCTGCCGGAGTCTGTGACCGTGTCGCCGGACTGTACGAATGCCGTTACCGGCCCCGGGCTTCCGCCGGAATCTCCGGCTCCCGGAGGTTTCGACTTCGGGGTAACGCCGGGCGTCGCGATCTCACCCTGCGGCGCGGACGTCGACGGCGGCGTATCCGTGGTACCCGTGTCCGGAGCTTCGGGACCGGCGTGCCGGGAGCCACGGGCATCCGACTGCTGCGCAGGACCTGTCCCGGTGCCGTCGAGTAGGCCTCGTCGTTGCGCTTCCAGTGCCAGACCCAGTTTGCTGTCGACGCCGAACTTGCCGTACAGCTCGGCCATGAGCCGCCGGCGGCGACGATCCCCCACCCTTAGCTCGGCTTCGATGGTGTCGTTCGTCTCGCCGTGCGCCACCAGCCGGACGACACGGGTTTCGATCGCCGACAGTTCGACGGTATCGCCGCGTACGGTGTCGTTGACCAACACACCAGCGCGCACAGCCGCCAGGACGGTCGGGATCACACCCTGGGTACGGAATTCCTGCTCCGCATGCGAGAAGTAGCTGCCGACCGTGTTGCGTGGGAGATTCAGAATCGGGGCGGCTGTTCTGGCCGAGTGGCCCTGCATGAACAGGTTCAGAACTTCGATCTCGTGTTCGCTCAAGCCCGCGCCGGCCTGATTCGCCACGTGAGTTCGGAAGACTTGCAAAGTATTCGACGGCACGACTGGCGCGCTCTCGGGGGTCCGGTCGGGCAGATCGTCCGCCAGCAGACCCAGGATCTCGACCTGGGCGGGTGACAGCCCGAGATCTCGCGCGGAACGACGCGCCTGTGCCGTCGGCGCCGCGCGCACAGCCGTCGCGCCCGCCAGTTTGTCATTCAGCCGCAGAAGTATCCGGTTCGCTCGTTCCGGAGTCAGTCCCAGCACGGCACCGAGAGAGCGTGCCGGGTCACCGCCGGCCACGGCGATACCTGCGACAATACGTACGATTTGCGCTTCGTACTCGGACAATCCGACGCTGCGGGGCTCCGGGGTGTCCAATACCTCGGAGCCTTGGAGATGCCCTTCGCTACTACCGAGGCCACTCTCTGTGGTTATCGGCGCGGAAACAGTCGCCATCGCGTGAAATGCCGCACGAATTTTCGGGAGGGCCTCGTCGAGGATGACCTGGGCGCTCTCCGGCGAGATGGCACAGCGCCGGGCGACCCTGGACACCGGAAGCTCCTCGTAGAGCCGCAGCCGCACAACATGGACCGCGAGTTCGACGTCCGGCAGACCTACCAGCGCATGCCGTAGGAGCGCCATGTACTTCTTCGAAAGCGGTCGGCTCGCGGCCGAGCGTCGCTCGAGGATCGCACGTGCTCGTGCGACCTGAGCCAGTTCGAGATCGAGTGCTCGCGCTAGCTCGATATCGGGGATCGTATCGGGTTCACCGGTACGCTGGACGTAGGATTCGACCCTGGTCACCAGCTTTCTCGTGCTTTCGTCCATATCGGGGAACCGGCGCAAGAAATAGTCGTCCATACATGCGTAGCGGGCCGCCGAGAAAGCGAGTGCGGTGAAATCGTCCACCGGAGCGAAGTTCATGATGGCGGTGTAAATTTCCGCGGCGCCCAGCTGTACGAGGTCCTGCCGGTGCGCTTCGGATTCCGCCCAGTCCGGGGCGATCACAACCGGAATCCACGCATACTCCGTGAAAATCTGCTCCTGTATCTCCCTTTCCTCGCGAGATCCCGGCCGGGCAGCGAACAGATTCCAGAACAAGCGTTGTATCGCCGGATCCGCTACCTTTGCGTTCGGGCGTGCATAGAAGCGTTCCACCGCTCTTCGGAGGACCTCGTCGGGAATGCCCAGCCCGTCGCGCAGCCTCCGCAGAACAACAACCGACGGCCGGTTGATCCTCCGCAGCATTCGGGATACTGTCGAGGCTGCCGTTCCGGCGAGTTCGGCAAACTGTATCTGCGTGATACCGGAATAATCTCGCAGGTCTGTCAACCATTCGTGGATCCCGCTGTAGGCAGGATCATCGGGATCCGGCAGCACTCGGGGCGCGGGCCGCTCCTCCGGGAAAAACTCGCGCAGCCGTTCCCGCGCCTGATCCTGTCCTGCCGACCCCTGTCGAGCATCGGCTACAGCAATGGTCATAGCGACCATCTGAGCTCGCGTCTTCGCATCGATCGTACTGCGGATATCCCTGAAATACTCGCCGATGGCCCCGCCCGTCCTACCGACGATCTCTCCGATCTCCCGGTCGCTCTTGCCTTGTGCCGCCAGTTCGAGTAAGGCGAAATCCCTCGAAGTCAATGATTCGACTTCGGGAATATGTTCGGGCGGATCGATGATCCCGTTACGGACAGCGAATGCGACCATGACGATACGATTGCTTTCCGTACCGAGCACTTTCGCAACGAACCGCAACTGCCTTTCCACCGTCCTGGCGGGCTGTTTCCGGTGCTGCTCTATCTGCTTGTCTGTCCACCCTGCCGCGATGAGACGCAAGAGCTCGATATGAGTTTCGGATATTTCCGTTTGCTCTGTACCCCGCCGGCGACCGATCGGCGCATCGGGCTGCGGAGGATCGATCACCCCTTCCCTGACGGCGACCTCCACAAGTTCGTTGCGATACTCGACATCGATCTTGTCGGCGATCTGAAGCCACCGCGCGGCGATATCCTTCACAGACAGCCCCCAGCGCTGCGCGATCTCACTGTCGGTGATTCCGGCCGTGGCCATACTGAGCAGTTCCTTGTCACCCGCCGTCAGTGCGCGGAACAATTTCCTCTCGCCTGCGGTCATGGCGCGCTGCCGCTCGTCGGGAAGAAAAGGGACAGTCTGCTCCGAGACCGGGGAATCGGCGAACCAGTGGTGTACTGCGTTCAACACCGATGTGCGAAGGCCGAGGTCGAATTCTTGGGCGATGACCAGGAAGTATCCCGATATCTGGCGCGGCGTCGTCCCCCAGCGCTCGGCGATCTCGTAGATGGGTACGCCGCGCACGGCCAGGCGGAGCAGTTCGACCTGCAGGCTGTTCAGCTCGACCGATCCGGACCGGGCCTCAGTGTTACTGCCCCGAACCCACCGAAATATCCTGTCCCCGAACTGAGGCCGGAGCCCAGCGATCGCTTCGTCCCGGCGACCCTGTGCGATATACGGTTCGAGCAGCTGCCGAAGCGCTGTCGCAGGGAGCCGCGCACTGGGTGGTCCCGGTTCTCCTGGTGCCGGCTCCCGGTCGCCCGCATCCGCGGCCGGCTGGGCCGGGCTCTTCGTCCCATCGACTGATCCACCCCGTCCGATCACGGTGTGCGAACCGATGGGGGCGGCGGGATTGATCGCGGTGACCAGCATGGGGTCGAAGCGGCCGGTCGGCGTTGCGACCCCGGGCTCGGCGTATCCCCCATCCATTCCCGCATAGGGATTCACCGCCGTCGGGACCGGCTGGGCTGCGGCGCCTGCAGAGGTGGCTCCGGCGCCGGCCGGCGCGGCGGAATCGGCACGGCGGGACCGTTGCTGCGCCACCGCCACGAAGCGCTGGATCGCGGAGATCTGGTCTTCCGTCAGATCGCCGCCGCGGTGCAATCCTTTTATCGCGGCCGCGACGAGTCGGCGGTCGCCGCTGTCCACGTACTCGAGGCATTCGAGGAAAGTGTTCTGGGCTTCCGCGAACATCCAGTCGGGGATGGCCTGTACCGCGGGTACGGGCCAGTTGTTTCTGCCGGCCGAAGCTACGACACCGGAATGGATCGCATAGGCCAGCCGTACGATCTGTGTTGGCGGTGTGCCGCGTGCCGTGTCCCAGCCCAGCATGGCCATCGTGCGCACGACATTGTCGCGACCGTATCGTCGGTGCAGTGCCCGATCGGCCGACTGGTCCCCCGCCCGAGCCTTGAGCAGGGTCGAATCGTCGACGGTCGGCTCGCCGAGCCCGGCGGGATCGACGGGTACCGGCCTGCCACCTGGGTCGTCTGCCGTGACGACGGCCACCGGGCCCGAACGCGATTCGCCTCGGGTGGGGTCGCTGCTGGTCCGGTCCCATTTCGACCACCCCGGGCCGTTCACCTCCAGAACCCCTTCCCGGATTCCGACCGCCACCATACCGGCGGGTATGTGGGTGCCGAGTGTCCTGCCGATATCACCGAGGTGGGCGTGCACCTCGGCCGGCGGGAGGGACAGGGCCGCCGCGACGGCCTCGGGTGTCAGGCCTTTCGCAGTGAGGGCCAGCACCGCGGTTTCTCGCTCGGACAGGCGCACCGCCGCGGAATCTTCCGCCGCCGGGAAGGCGGTGATGTCGAGATCTCCGCGACGAGTCGCCTCTGCGACGGACGCGGCCCGGTTGGCGACGTTCAGTTTGTGCGCGGCCCGCCTGGCCACGGCTGCCATGGTGCGCTGCGGCATATTCAGACGCTGGGCGATCACCGCACGGGACAAACCCTGCGCCATCGACTCCAGGACCACGAGTTCGACGTCGGTGAGCGACGCACCAGCCGCCGGAACACCGTGCTCCGCGGCGATGGATCCGGCCAGACGGCGTAGCCCACCAGCAGCGATCGTGCGCACGGTCGTGGCATGCCAGCGCATCCCCGTGGTCGAGCGGGCATTGTGCAGATAGGCGGTTTGCGCTTCGGACAGACCCTGCCGGAACCGGAGCTGGACAGCCGTCCGCTGGCTCGGGTGCAGCTGATCGACGAACCGCCCGAACAAGGCGAGCGGGGCCGTGGCGAGCGCGGCGACCACGGGGTCGGTGTCGGTAACGCCCTCGAGGTTCTTGTAGGCGGCCACGACTCCCCGTTGCAACGCCCGTAGATCCCGTGCGGTATTCGGATCCATCTTCGGTGGTTCGGTCGAATCAGCGGAGACCACGGCGGCGACGGGTGATACCTGCGCATCGTCGGATCGGCTCGCAGCGGGTGGGTGGTCGGTGCCGACGCGCGGAACGGCAGCGGATACGACCACTTCGGCGGAGTCGGCGGGCGCGACCGGCTCGGCGGAATCGCCGGGCACAGGAGCATCGGCGCGCCCGGTGACGCTCTCCGTGGTCGACTGCGGCACATGCGCGACCGGCTCCCCGGAGACGGTCGTACCGGCATCTCGATACTGTGCGTGCACGGATTGCGTGAGCCGTTCCAGCATGCCGACCTGCTCCTCGGTCGGCTGCTGTCCACGTGCCGGCACCTGGAGTGCGGCCGCCACGAGTCGGCGCTCGGCCGGGGTCAGCTGACCCAGCCCGTCGAGCAGCGCGTTATCTGTCTTCGTACGCAGCCAGTCTCCGAGGGCCTGATCGGCGGGCACCGACCAGCCGTCCAGTTCGGCGGCCCGGAATCCGGCGAAGGCCACAGCGTGTGCCAGTTGCCGCATCGGCGCCGGGGATGTGCCGGTGGTGGTGGTGTCCGAACCCAGCGTCGCGCTCACCCGCTCGAGGGTGCTGGGCCACTGGGTCTCCACCAGTGATCTGGCGGCGGCCGGATCACCCTGCTGGGCCATCTGTAGTTCGGCGGGATGTCCGGCGAACACTTGGGCGGCCTGATGCTGTAGCCCGACTGCGGCGCCGGGCGATTCGGCCGCCACCATCGCGGCGGCCGCGGACGCGCCGGAGGTGTCGACCGACGGTATCCGTATCACCGGATCCGTCGACGGTGCGTGCTGTCGCGGTCGAACGGTGTTCGGCTCCCCAGCTGTGGCCGCGGGCATGGATTCGGCCGGGTCGATCGCGGGTCCGTCGTCGGCGGTGCGGATCGGTGGCGGCTGCTGGGGTCGGTCCGGAGTGTGGGTCCGGGCGGCCGGGGTATCGGTGGCCGGTGGCCCGTTGGCCGGGTGAGCGGTAGCGGGGTCGTGGATACCGGGCTGACGAACCCCGACAGGCTGCAACTTCTCCGCGAGTCCGCGGATATCGTCCACAGCCGCGGCGAGATTCTTCTCGGCCACCTCGAGCTTGTTAGCGGTCAGCCGAAGCTTTTCCTGGGTCTCACGACTCGGCGCCACAGCATGTTCGGCAAGCGCGGCGCGGTGTTCGGCCAGCGCCTCTTGATGCTGCGTATAACGAATAACCGAAACCTGAGCTTCGACCGTATTGGCGTAGAGCGCGTCATCGGGCGCGGTGAAATACTGCGCGCTACCGTGACCACCACTGCGCGCGGTACGGTTCTCCGCCTGAATATCGACAGCA